>NZ_LMLP01000025.1 GCF_001421965.1 Sphingomonas sp. Leaf67 | reverse complement strand
CTGTATTGCTGCTCGGACGGCGTGCGTGGTCGTGGCGCTCCCGTGACGAACCTGTCCCATACGGCTTCCTTCCATTCCAACGAAAGGATCGCACCATCAAACCGCGGGATCAAACACCTAGGTAGCGACGGGAGGGGGCTGAGCGGACACTCGGCTCCCAAACGAAAAGACCCCGGTTGCGGACACAACCGGGGTCGGAGACGAGTTCAACGAACTTCTGACTCAGCGATCAATACATAACGTATAGGTCGCCGATCTTCAACCCTCACACACAGCGCGGGTCGCGCTCCGGCGCACCGCTGCCGCGGGTTTCCCAGCCGCCGCCCGGCGTCTTGTACTTCTCGCCCGGCTTGGTCTGCGCGATCAGGTTGCAGCCTGATACGAACGCGAACTGTTCGACCGTCGCACCCGCCTGTGCGCCGCGCGTGTACGCCGCCTTGCGTTGGATATTGATGTTCGCGACCAGCGCGCGAAGCTCCGGAGTGCCGCCGCCGACTACGCCAAGATAGCCATCGGGTTGCTCACCGACCTGACCCGCGGCGCGAGCAGCCTGATAGGCCGGATCGCGCTGCGCCCATGCGCTGCCGGCAAACCCGGCGACCGCGACAATGGCGGCTGCGGCGAGGCCGTATTTCACGAAAGCATGCATGGTCAGAATATCCCCGGATTGTCCTGGATCAGCGTCTTCGCTTCTCCGTCGAGACGATACACCACTTCCTGCGTGATGTTGATGTTCAAGTTGATGACGATCGGCTTATCGGGCGCGGAGACGTTCACGCACCCGGTCGCCGCACAGGAAGCGGCACCGATCGTCAGAAATCGCAGCATCGTCACGGTTCGCGTCATGGCACGGTCTCGCTTTCGGAAGGCTGAATGGTGGTATCGAGCGGTGCCGGCGGCAAGCCTTGTTCGCGGCGGCGCTGTTCGGCCTGCAGCGCGGGCAGGTTGCGTTCGATCAGCCGCTTGGGATCATAATAATTCTGCACCGAATCGATCAATTGGCGGAAGGGCGCCCTAATCCGCACGTTGAAGACGAAGGGCAGCCGCGCCAGCCGCCGAATCAGGAAATTGCTGTAGGTCCCCTTCCCCTGGCTGACCCCGGAAAAGCGGATCGCGGTCACCATCTCGCCGGCGATCGGCCCGTCCATCTCGATCGTCAGGCCACGATAGTTCATCGATTTCAGCGCCTGGAAGGCAAGATTGCCCCAGAAGCCGACATCCTCCTTCGACACTTCGCCGACATAGGACAGGTTGCCGGCACCACGCGACTGCAGCTTGCCGCCTTCGATGCGGCCGCCACTGGCATCGAAGATCATCGGCAGCACGCCGTCGAACGTGCCCGACGCATTGAGATTGTCGAAGGCGAACTGTTGCAGGAACAGCCCGCCATCGACTCCCTTCACCCGGAACGTCATGCGCCGTTCGCGGTCCTCGGCGAAATCAAGTATGGTCGGATCGAGGATCATCTCGCCACCGCCCAGCGGCCAGCGGCCGCCCTCGATCTGGATCCGCTGCCCTTCGATCAGGCGATAGCGGACGACGCCATCGGTTACGGCGATACCCGGATTGACCTCGGCGATCGTCGCCACCTGCCCTGGCGCGCTGACCAACCCCAGCAGGTCGGTGAAGCGGATCTCGCCCGACAGGCCGGTGACCGGGCCGAAGGCAGCGGCGAGGTCGGTTCCGGCGGTGCGGAACACGCCGGTACTGGTGACGCCCTCGGGGCTCCACCCGATCTTGCCCCGGCCCGACACGCTGCCCTTCACATCGGCGATGACGCCGAACGTCAGGCGCGTCAGTTCATTGGGCTGGAACGCGTCACCAAAGGCGATGCCGGGGACGTCGAGCACTGCATCGCCGCGCCCGGTGGCAAGGTCATGGGCAATGGTCACGTCGCTGACCTTCACCCCCTTGGTCGGGTGCTTCAGCGTACCACCGGCGCGAATGTCATTGCCGTTCAGCGTCAGCCGGAAATCGTCGCTGCGCAGCGGTTCGAACCGGGGTTCGGGCGCGGCGTCGCGGACGCCGACATCGCCGTTCAGCGACAGCACGCCGCCCGCCAGTTTCCAGCCGCCCGACGCCTCACGGATCAGCAGGGGAACGTTGCCGATCTGCCCCTCGCCCCGCTCGAACCCGCCGGTGACGGCGCCGTTGGCGATACGGCCGGTCAGCGTCCCGATATCGAGGATGCTGACCCGTTCCGGACTACCCAGCCGGGTCTTCACGCCGTCCAACGTGAACGCCATGCCGGCCAAGCCGAACCGGCCGCCGCTTGCGGCGAGCGCGAGCGGCGTTCCGCCGAGGGTGCCGCGCAATTGCGTCGCACCTATGCCGACCCCGCCAGCGACGCGGCCACGGGCAAGCCGCAGCATCCCCCCGTCCTGCGGGCATAGCCGCAACCGGGTGGCGTCTAGAACAAGCGCCGAAACGCGCAGCCGATCGAAGGCGACCGGCACGCAGTCGGCATTGACGGTCAGCCGCCCGCCCCCGTCCCAACGCGCATCGATCGGCACCGCCAGTCGTTCGACCCGACCATCGCCGAGCGGCCCGCTCAGTTCGGCGCGTGTCTCGATTTGGGTCGCTCCGTTGCCGGCAGTGCGGAACCGGACGGGCGCAAGCGCCAGCCGGGAGTCACCGGCGGCATAGGGCTGCACCATCGCCGTGCCGGTCACCGGCGCACCGGGTCCGGCATGCGACAGGCGGATGCTCGCGACCGGCAGCCCGCCCCCGCCCGTCGCCAGCGTACCGTTCAGCGTCACGCCCTTGCCCGATACCCAGCGGACCGGCCCGTCGCGCAGCGTCGCGCGGGCACCATTGGCGGCGGTGAACGCCAGCCGGTCGAGCCGGGCGGCGAGCGGGCGGGCGGCGACGTCGGCGGACAGGTCGAAGCGGCGCGCCGCCTGCCCCGCCGCCCGGGACGCGGCGCGCAGCAGCGGTGCGACCGGCAGACCGTTAGCGGCAGTACCCGATCCCTCGATTTGTGTGACCATCGCGTCGGCGAGCCTTGCGCCGCGCGCGCCGACCCGCCCTTCGAAGGCGGGAACGCCGCCGACCTGATAGCGGCCGGCGATCGACAGGCCGGCACCGTCGAGTTGCGGCAGGTCGAATGCGCCCGACGCAAGGTCGAGCGTTCCGCGCGTGCCCTGCGCCGTGCCCTCGAAGCCGATCTGGCCCGAAAGATCGGCGACGCGGGTCTGCGGCGCGGCGACCGCCGCCGCCGAGACGTCGGCCTGCCCCCGCCAGCCGTTGAAGGCCGGCGCGAGCTTTGCGTCGAGGCGGATGACCGGCGAACCCAGCCGTACCTCGCCGCAGGCCGCCTGCCGCGCACGCACGGGGCCGGTCAGCGACGGTCCGGTCGTGGCGGTGCGGAGCGATACGTTCAGCGCCAAACGGTCGACGCCGCAGCCGTTCAACGACAGGCGTTCGGACACCGCCGCCAGCCGCCCGACAAAGCCGTTGGCGAGGTTGCCGCGCCCGGCGAGCTTCGCACCGATCAGGCCATAGGGGGTGGCGAGACGAACGCGGCCGTCATCGACCGCGACGTCGAAATCGGGCAGCGCAAAGGGTTTGCCCGAGGGCGGCGGGAGCAGGCGGTCGATCTGTCCGAACGAGACCGTGCCATCGGGCCGCAGCGTCGCGCGCAGGCGGGCTTGTCCGACGCGCGCGCCGGTGACCTGTGCGCCGTTCAGATCGACCCGCGTATCGACTTCCACCCAGTCGGCAACGAGGTCGGGGGCGCGGGGATCGCCAAGGACGACGTCGACCAGACGCTGACGCCCGAAGCCGATTTCGGCGACGCGGTAGCGGGCGGTGACGCCGCGGCGTTCGAGTTCGCGGCGGACGATATCGTCGGCGATCGAGCGCCGCTGCGTCCACAGCAGGGCCGCCAGCGCGAGAACGAGGAGGCAGATGACCAGCAGCACCCGCACGAAACGCCGCCGCCGGCGACCGGCGCGACGCGGCGACGCTTCGGCCTGCTCCGCCCGATCGTCGTCAACGCCCAGACCACCCACTCCGCTGTTTCGCCCCGTTCGTCGCGGTTCGGCCCGCCGGCGTCAAGCGCGAGAGGCGCCAAACGGTTCCGGCTGCGCAACGGAAGTTGGCGAAGGTTACACGTAGCGGGCGACCTGAGTTGACCCGATAGCATATGGACCATATATGTTTCGTATCGAGCATCAGGAGGAAGGCCAACCATGGGGATCGTGAAGATCGACGACGATTTGCATGCCGAAGTTCGCAGGGCGAGCGCGGTGATGTGCCGGTCGATCAATGCGCAGGCCGAATTCTGGATGAAGATCGGGATGTTGGCTGAAGCGAACCCGACGCTGCCGTTCACCGACATCGTCCGTGCAGAGTTGGCCGCCGTGCAGGTCCCGCCCGTCGACGCGATCGCCGCCTGACATGGTCAAGACCCCGGACGAACTGGCGCTGATGCGCATTTCGGGCAGGCTGTTGGCGCGTGTGTTCGAAATGCTCGACGACACGAACCTGGCCGGCATGTCGACGCTGGCGATCAACGATCTGGTCGAGCGCTTCATCACCCACGACCTTGCCGCAAGGCCCGCCAGCAAGGGGCAGTACGGGTTCAAGTTCGTGCTGAATTGCTCGATCAATCAGGTCGTGTGTCACGGCGTGCCCGATGCCGACACGATCGTGCGCGACGGCGATATCATCAACCTCGACATCACGCTGGAAAAGAACGGGTTCATCGCCGATTCGAGCAAGACCTATCTGGTCGGCGCGGTCGCGCCCGCCGCGCGGCGGCTGGTGAAGGTCGCGCAGGAGGCGATGTGGCAGGGCATCCGGCAGGTGAAGCCCGGCGCGCATCTGGGCGATATCGGCTTTGCGATCGAACGCCATGCCAAGAAGAACGGATATTCAGTGGTCCGCGAATATTGCGGCCACGGTATCGGCCGCGAGATGCACGAAGCGCCCGAGGTGATGAACTTCGGCAAGCCGGGCAAGGGCGTGCGGCTGCGCGAGGGCATGACCTTCACCATCGAACCGATGGTCAATCAGGGCACGCGCCGGGTCGAGACCGAGGACGATGGCTGGACCGTCGTAACCGGCGACAGGAAATTGTCGGCGCAGTTCGAGCATACCGTCGCGGTGACGGCGGACGGGGTCGAGGTCCTCACGTTGCGGCGGGATGAGGTGCAGGGTTAGCTTTCGTCATTCCCGCGAAGGCGGGAATCCATTGGCGCTGTCGGCTGTGGTAGCGCCGACAGGGTAGCGTGTAGGGATCCCCGCCTGCGCGGGGATGACGAGAGGGTTGATGCTGGTCTTCGCTTCGTCAACGGAACGCACCCCCTCGCCCGCCCCTGCCCGATCGGCTACGACCGCGCCATGAACACCCCGCCCGAAACCGATGGCACCGGACACCGCGCGCGGCTGCGGGGGCGGTTGCTGGAGCATGGCGGGGCGGCGCTGCTCGATCACGAACTGATCGAGTATCTACTGGCGCTGGCCATTCCCCGGCGCGATACCAAGCCGTTGGCAAAGACATTGTTGCACGAATTCGGTGGGATCGGCGGATTGCTGTCGGCCGATCCGGCGGCGATGGGCAAGGTAGCGGGCATGGGCGACACCGCCGTCGCCGCGATCCGCATCGCGCAATGCGCGGCGACGCGGATGTTGCAGGCGCAGGTGCTGGCACGGCCGGTGCTGTCGAACTGGCAGGCGCTGCTCGACTATCTCCACGCCGACATGGCGCATCAGGCGGTCGAGCGTATCCGGGTGCTGCACCTGAACACCCGTAACCTGTTGATCCGCGACGAACTGGTCGCGGAGGGAACGCTGGACGAAGCGCCGCTCTATACGCGCGAGGTAATCCACCGCGCGCTCGATCTGGGGTCGGCGGCGCTGATTCTGGTCCATAACCATCCGAGCGGCGACCATAGCCCCAGTCGGGCCGATATCGACCTGACGCGGCAGATCGCAGCGGCGGGCAAGCCGCTGGGCATCACCGTCCACGATCACCTGATCATCGGCGCGAAGGGGCATACGAGCCTGCGCGCACAGGGAATGCTATGACCTTATCCAACAAACAGCAGATGATCGCCGGCGACCTGTATGACGCGGGCGATCCCGAACTGGTCGCCGATTGCGCGACGGCGGGACGGTGGATGGAGCGCTATAACGCGACGCTGGCGATGGACCCGGCCGAGCGGCTGGCGATCCTGCGCGACGGGTTGGGATCGGTCGGCGACGGCGTCAACATCCGCCCGCCCTTCCATATCGACTACGGGTACAACATCACTCTCGGCGACGGCGTGTTCCTGAACTTCGGCTGCGTCATCCTCGACGTATGCGCGGTGACGATCGGCGCGAAGACGCAGATCGGGCCGGGGGTGCAGATTTTGACCGCCGACCATCCGCGCGATCCGGCGGTGCGGGCGCAGATGCTGGAATTCGGGCGGCCGATCACGATCGGGGCGAATGTATGGATCGGTGGCGGTGCGCTGTTGCTGCCGGGAATAACGGTTGGCGAAGATGCGATCATCGGTGCCGGGTCGGTGGTGACGCGCGATGTGCCGGCGGGGGCGACGGTGGCGGGGAATCCGGCGCGGGTTCGGTAGAAGCAAGAAGCGGGTTCACGCGAAGGCGCGGAGACGCGAAGGGGTTGCATCTGTCGCGACGTCTTCCGCGTCAGCGGCTGCATCTTTCGTGCCGGCCCGCGACATGGTCTCCCGAATGCGGGCGGTCCGCCCGGTGCGCAACCCCTCCGCGCCTTCGCGCCTTCGCGTGAACCATTTCTTTCTTCCTGCGGAGGGCTGCGGTTGCAGGAGAAGAAGCGGGACCCCGGATCAAGTCCGGGGTGACGTTCAGGGTTGGGAAGGCGGCGCGCCCACCAACAGAAAAAACCGCCGGGATCGCTCCCGGCGGTCGTATCGATATCGGCGTTGGCAGGCGGTCAGGCGCTCTGGCTCAGGAAGCTGGTCAGCTCGGCCTTCGACACCGCCTTCGACTTGTCCTTGTCGGCCTGTGCAAAGGCCTGCTTGACCCACGTCTTCACCGCCGGCTTTTCAGCGGTTACGCCGGGTTCGCTCGCCGAGCGCAGGGCGACCATCCATTCGCCGAACTGCTTCTCGGTCAACTGGCCCTTCCCGTCCTTGTCATATTTCGGGAACTCCGCCTCGACGATCTGCGCGATCTGCGTGCCGCTGGCGGGCTGTCCCGCTTCGGCGGTGGTCTGCGCGGTCTGGGTCGCCGGATCGGCCGCGGCCGCCTGCGTTGCCGATGCGGCGGGGTCGGCAGCAGTCGCGGCCGGATCAGCGGGGACCGTCTGCGCGGTCGGGGCAGTCGTTTGCGCCGGTGCTGCATCCTGTGCAAATGCCGGGGTCGACATCAGGACGGCGCTAGCGAGAAGAATACGCTTCATCATCGAATTTTTCCTTTCGGATTGCTTCGGTCTTTCATCCAGCCGGTCCGATGTTCGCTCGAACGACTGTGCGATGATGAAGCTTATCTAGGTCGTTTCGGGGTAGATTGAACCCCCTTTCGCAGCTCGTCTATCGCAGGACAGGCTCGATTCGTCCCCGACTTGTTGCTAGGGCGCGGCAAACCGTTCGCCCGTTTTGAAAGGCCCACACATGATTCCGCGCTATTCCCGCCCCGAAATGACTGCGCTGTGGGAGCCCCAGTCGCGATTCCGCATCTGGTTCGAGATCGAGGCACACGCCACCGACGCGCTGGCCGAACTGGGCGTGGTGCCAAAGGCAGCTGCCGAAAAGATCTGGGCGATGAACGACGCCGATTTCGACGTCGCGCGGATCGACGCGATCGAGGCGGAGACAAAGCACGACGTCATCGCCTTCCTGACGCATGTTTCGGAACGGACCGGGCCGGAAGCGCGCTTCCTGCATCAGGGGATGACCAGCTCTGACGTCCTCGACACCTGTCTGGCGGTGCAGCTGGCGCGGGCATCGGACATCCTTCTCGCCGATCTCGACAAGCTGCTGGCGGTGATCGAGCGGCGCGCGCGCGAGCACAAGCTGACCCCGACGATCGGCCGCAGCCATGGCATCCATGCCGAGCCGGTGACGTTCGGGCTGAAGCTGGCACAGGCCTATGCCGAGTTCGACCGCTGCCGCACCCGGTTGCGCAATGCGCGGGCGGAAGTGGCGACTTGTGCGATTTCGGGCGCGGTCGGAACGTTCGCCAACATCGACCCGCGCGTCGAGGAGCATGTCGCGCAGAAGATGGGGTTGAGCGTCGAGCCGGTATCGACGCAGGTCATCCCGCGCGACCGCCATGCCATGTATTTCGCGACGCTGGGCGTGATCGCCGGATCGATCGAGCGGCTGGCCACCGAAATCCGCCATTTGCAGCGCACCGAAGTGCTGGAGGCGGAAGAATATTTCTCGCCGGGGCAGAAGGGTTCGTCGGCGATGCCGCACAAGCGCAATCCGGTGCTGACCGAAAACCTGACCGGCCTTGCCCGCATGGTGCGTGGTTATGTGACGCCGGCGCTGGAGAATGTCGCGCTGTGGCATGAGCGCGACATCTCGCACTCGTCGGTCGAGCGCTATATCGGCCCCGACGCGACGATCACACTCGATTTCGCGCTGGCGCGCCTGACCGGGGTGATCGACAAGCTGGTCGTCTATCCGGCGCGGATGGAGAAGAACCTGAACAAGATGGGCGGCCTCGTCCATTCGCAGCGGGTGCTGCTGGCGCTGACGCAGGCAGGAGCCAGCCGCGAGGATTCGTATCGCTGGGTCCAGCGTAACGCGATGAAGGTGTGGGAATCGGACGGCGAATTGTCGCTGCTCGAATTGCTGAAGGCCGATCCGGACGTCGCCGCTGCGCTGTCGGCGGAGGAGATCGAGAGCCGGTTCGATCTCGGCTATCACTACAAGCATGTCGACACGATCTTCGCCCGGGTGTTCGGCGAAGCGTGATCGAAGCGCCCCGCCGGGCATCGGTCCGGCGGGGATGCAGCAGGCGGGGTAGAGGCCGAGCCGCTCGTTGCGGGTGCGATGATCCCGCCGCCGCCGGATCGCGCGTTGCGGCTATCGCGTCGTCGGGTTCGGGTGCGCCGTGGCGATACCACCGGAAGTTCGCGTGCCATCGACCGGGCAGGCGACCGGCCGCTCCATATAGACGGCGTCCGCGCCGAAGCCCGCCGCGCCGCCGGGGGCGGCGATGAAGCCCTGTCGTGCCCAATAGCCATCGGCCCCGCCGACCGCGATCAGCGCGAGCACCGGGATAGCGCGGCGCGTGGCAATGTCGTCAAGGATCGGGAGCAGGCATTCGACCGCGCGGGTGCCGCGTGCGGCCGGGGCGACGACGACATCGTGCAGATACCAGCAATCGGCGCTGGGCGGCAGGTCGCCCAGCAGCGTGTGCATCGCCGGCGGCGCGAGGCGGTGCCACGGATGGCTGATGCAATGGCCAACGACCGTGCCGTCGTCGGCCGCAAGGACCCAGCAGCCCTCGGCGCTGAGCGCGATGCGTTCGGCGTAGAGGTCCGTCGCCTCGCCATACTCGCCCAGTTCGGCACACGCGAGCGCGGCGATGCGCGGCGCGTCGTCGGCGCGGGCGAGACGCCACTGGGCGGTCATGGCTGTTTCGTCCTTGGTCGGTGTCGGGATGGCATTACAACCCTCCGTCATCCCGGCGCAGGCCGGGATCCATTGTGTCGGGTGTTCACGCATATTATGCGACGGCCTGCCGTCCGCAGATCCCGGCCTGCGCCGGGATGACGGGAAGACGGCAGCCCCTACCCGCCGAGCGCGGTTTTCAAGCGACTGAAGAAACCGCTCGATTCGGGGCATTCGTCGCCGGTCTCGGTCTCGCGGAATGCTTCGAGCAGTTCCTTTTGCCGCGTCGACAGACGGGTCGGGGTTTCCACCTCGATATGGATGACCATGTCGCCATGGCCGCGCCCCTGCAGCACCGGCATGCCGGCACCACGCTGGCGCAGTTCCTTGCCCGACTGGATGCCCGCCGGAATACGGATGCTGTGCTTCTGCCCGTCGAGACCGGGAATCTCGATCAAGCCGCCCAGCGCCGCCGTCGTGAAGCTGATCGGCGCGCGCGCATGGAGCGCGGTGCCCTCGCGTTCGAACAGCGCATGCCGTTTGACATGGAGGAAAATGTAGAGATCGCCGGCCGGCGCACCGCGTGCCCCTGCCTCGCCCTCGCCGGTCAGACGGATGCGGGTGCCTTCGTCGACGCCGGGGGGTACGTTGACCTCCAGCGTCTTGGTCTGGTCGACCCGGCCCTCACCGTTACAGACCGGGCACGGATCGGCGATGACCTGTCCCGCGCCGTGGCAGGTCGGGCAGGCGCGCTCGACGACGAAAAAGCCCTGCTGCGCCCGTACCTTGCCATGGCCGGCGCAGGTCTGACACGTCCGCGCCTTGGTGCCCGGCGACGCGCCGCTGCCGCCGCACGGGGCACAACCGGTCGAGAGGTCGACGGTGATCTGCGTGTTCTTGCCGTGGAACGCCTCTTCGAGCGTGACTTCCATGTCGTAGCGCAGGTCGGCGCCGCGCCGGGGGCCGGCCCGGCCACCCTGCCGCCCGCCGCCCATGAATTCGCCGAACACGCTTTCGAAGATATCGGAAAAGCCGTTGAAGTCCTGCGCACCGCCACCGGCACCGCCCGCGCCCTGACGGAACGCGGCATGGCCGTAGCGGTCGTACGCCGCGCGCTTCTGCGGGTCTTTCAGGCAGTCATAGGCTTCGTTGATCGCCTTGAACTTCGCCTCGGAATCCTTGCAGCCGGCATTCTTGTCCGGATGATATTTGATCGCGAGCTTGCGGTACGACGATTTGATCGTTCCCGCATCCGCGGTACGCTCGCATTGGAGCAGTTCGTAGAAATCGACTTCGGTGGTCATCAAAAAGCCCTCTCCCCTTCAGGGGAGAGGGTTGGGAGAGGGGGTTTCAAACCGAAACCGCCCCGCGACTGCCCCTCTCCCCGGCCCTCTCCCCTGAAGGGGAGAAGGAGGGGCGTTCCGTTTTACGCCTTGCGGCTGTCGTCGACTTCCGAGAATTCGGCGTCGACGACGTCGTCGTCGGCCTTCTTCTCCTGCGCGGTGTCGGCAGCGGGCGAGGCTTCGGCCTGCTGCTGCTTTTCGTAGATCGCCTGACCCAGCTTCATGGCAACCTGCGCCAGCGCCTGGCTCTTTTCGGTCATGCGGTCGCTGTCACCGCTTTCGACCGCTGCCTTGGTCTCGGCGACCGCGGCTTCGATCTCCGACTTCAGCGACGCGTCGACCTTGTCGCCGTTATCGGCCAGCTGACGCTCGGTGGTGTGGATCAGCGATTCCGCGTTGTTGCGGGCTTCGGCCGAGGCGCGACGCTTCTTGTCCTCTTCCGCGAACTGTTCGGCGTCCCGCACCATCTGGTCGATGTCGTTGTCCGACAGACCACCCGATGCCTGGATGCGGATCTGCTGTTCCTTGCCGGTGCCCTTGTCCTTGGCCGACACGTTGACGATGCCGTTGGCGTCGATGTCGAACGTGACCTCGATCTGCGGCACGCCGCGTGGCGCGGGCGGTATGCCGACCAGATCGAACTGGCCGAGCATCTTGTTGTCCTGCGCCATTTCGCGCTCGCCCTGAAACACGCGGATCGTCACCGCACCCTGATTGTCGTCGGCGGTCGAATAGACCTGCGACTTCTTGGTCGGGATGGTGGTGTTGCGGTCGATCATGCGGGTCATGATGCCGCCCAGCGTCTCGATGCCCAGCGACAGCGGGGTCACGTCGAGCAGCAGCACGTCCTTCACGTCGCCCTGCAGCACGCCCGCCTGAATCGCGGCACCGATCGCCACGACTTCGTCGGGGTTCACGCCGGTGTGCGGTTCCTTGCCGAAAAACTGCTTCACGACTTCGCGGACGCGCGGCATGCGCGTCATACCGCCGACCAGCACGACCTCATCGATCGCGCTCGCCTGCACGCCGGCATCGGCCAGCGCCTTCTTGCACGGCTCGAGCGTGCGCTTCACCAGATCCTCGACCAGACGTTCGAGGTCGGCACGGGTGATCGACTTGACGAGGTGCTTCGGACCAGTCGCGTCCGCCGTGATGAACGGCAGGTTGACTTCGGTCGTCTGCGCCGAGGACAGTTCGATCTTCGCCTTTTCAGCGGCTTCCTTGAGCCGCTGGAGCGCCAGCTTGTCCTTGGTCAGATCGATGCCTTCGATCTTCTTGAACTCGTCGGCGAGGAACTGCACGATCTTCGCGTCGAAATCTTCGCCGCCGAGGAAGGTGTCGCCGTTGGTCGCCTTCACCTCGAACACACCGTCGCCGATCTCGAGGACCGAGATGTCGAAGGTGCCGCCGCCAAGGTCATAGACCGCGATGGTCTTGTTATTGTCCTTGTCGAGGCCGTAGGCGAGCGCCGCCGCCGTCGGTTCGTTGATGATGCGCAGGACTTCAAGACCGGCGATCTTGCCGGCGTCCTTGGTCGCCTGACGCTGCGCATCGTTGAAATATGCCGGCACGGTGATGACCGCCTGCGTCACGGTTTCGCCGAGATACGACTCCGCCGTTTCCTTCATCTTCTGCAGGATGAACGCGCTGATCTGCGACGGCGAATATTCCTCGCCGCCCGCCTTCACCCACGCATCGCCGTTCGGCCCGCGCGCGATGGTGTAGGGAACCAGTTCGGTGTCCTTCTTAGTGACCGGATCGTCGAAGCGGCGGCCGATCAGGCGCTTCACTGCGAAGATCGTGTTGTCGCCGTTCGTCACTGCCTGACGCTTGGCCGGCTGGCCGATCAGACGCTCGCCATCCTTGGCGAAAGCGACGATCGACGGCGTGGTCCGCGCGCCTTCGGCGTTCTCGATGACCTTGGGGCTACCGCCCTCCATTACCGCGACGCAGCTGTTCGTCGTGCCCAGATCGATACCGATAACTTTAGCCATGGTCCCTCATTGGCCCCCGGGTTGAAATAATGTCTGGCCCGACCGGCACGGGGAGGTGCCAAGCGGGTCGTTCCGGAGGCGGATATAGGCAGGGTTCGGCTTGCCGCAAGATTATGCGCGGCATAGGGAACCGTATCGGATCGGGAGCGTGGGCGTGAAGACACGGTGGATGGCGTTGATGGCGGCGATCCTGCTGGCCGGATGCCAGCAAGGGCCGAGCGTTCGGGACGCCTGGGTAAGGCTGCCCGCCGTGCCGGGACGGCCGGCGGCGGGCTATGCGATCGTTCGGGGAGGATCGTCCGGAAACGACGTACTTACCAGCGTCGCCAGCCCGGCGGTCGCGCGGGCCGAACTGCATGAGAGCATGGCGAGCCATGGCGGCATGATGGCGATGCAACCGCTCGCCAAGGTCGCGATCAAGGGGACCGTCGGCTTTGGCCCCGGCGGCAAACATATCATGTTGTTCGGCCTGTCGAACGATCTGCGGGCGGGCGGCACGGTCCCGCTGACCTTCGGGTTCGACGACGGGACGAAAGTGACGGTCGATGCCCGACTGGTCGCCGCGGGCGATCCGGCACCCTGATGAAACGACCCCTGACCCCTTCCGAAGTCGAGCTTGCCCGAACGATGTTCGGCAATGCGATCGAGTATGACCGGGCGCGGGTGGCGAATGCCAAATGGGCGTTCTTTCAGCCGAAACAGGTCGCGATGGCGCCGACCGGCTGCATCCATTTCCATCCGGGCGGCACGCTCTACCGCAACGATTTCGCAAGCGCCGGTCGCGATCTGGCGGCATTGTTCCTGCACGAGATGATGCATATTCATCAGACCCAGCATCGCGGGCGATACTGGCTGCCGCTGATGCGGCATCCGCTGTGCACCTATCGCTATGCCATCGTGCCGGGAAAGCCGTTCGCGGCATACGGGATCGAGCAGCAGGCGGAGATCGTCCGCCACGCCTTTCTGCTCCGGCAGGGGATGGCGGTGAAGGACAAGCCGCCGCTGGAGGTATATGAGGCGCTGTTGCCGTTCGGGCGGTGATGGCTATCCGTGCGGCAACAGCCACATGACGCGCCGGGTCGAATAGGACTCCACCGGATTGCCCGCGGCGTCGAGCGCGGGGCGGCTGTAGCGGCCGCGCCGGAGAATGGCACCGCAGGCAGCCTTGTCGAGATCGTTCGATCCAGAAGATTGCAGGATTTTGCAGTCGGTCACGCGGCCGGCGGTCGAAATCGTCCATGCGATGACCACCATGCCCTGTTCGTGCTTCATCAGCGCCGATGCGGGATAATCGTCCTGCGTGATCCATTCGGCCGGACTATTGCTTGTGGCACGTGTAACGACGGCCGCCAGCTTCTTGGGATCATAGCCGAGCTGCTCCATCAAATTGACTTCGCATTTCTCCAGTGCGGCCAGCAGCGGCTTGTTCAGTGCCAGCGCGACGGAAATGACCGGCCCGCTTTTCGGACGCACGGTAAAAGTCGGGGCATCGACCAGACCTTCGAATTCGGCGCGGCTGATGTAATAGGTCAGCACGGCTCTGTCGCCGTCCGGAAAATAGACGCGGGTTCCGGGCTGCTTCTTGTCGAAGGTACGTCCGGGTGCCTCCAATGCCAGATTGAGCGATCCTTCCTTGCCCAGTTGCGCGCGGGTGCCGAGGATCACCGATTGCAGTTGATCGCTGAAAGGCGTTGGCTTGAACGCGACGATCACCGGATGCGCGGGGTCGCCATAGCCGCGACTGACGACGCACATCTTCTCGGCATATTCGACGGTCCAGCGGCTGGCCGGTGCCAATGGTGGCGGCGTCGCGCTCCCCGGCCCGATCAACAGCGCAGCCGACAGCAACAGTCGCATTACCCACTCCCCCATTCCCTGCCGCAAAGCTGACAGCGGTGCCGTGACAGCGCAAGCGTCGGTGCGGACCGGAACCGCACCCCTTCGTAAATGGTTGGCGCGGCGAAACGATTTGAAAGGCTTGCGTGATGACCACCCGACACGGCGCCACGCTCCTTGCCCGATTGGGCTTTGCGGCGCGGGGTATCGTCTATTGCCTCGTCGGCTGGTTCGCGATTGATGCGGCGTTGCGCGGGGGCAAGGTCGGCGACAATCAGGGTGCGATCGCCAGCCTTGCGGACGAACCGTTCGGCGAATGGATATTGGCGGCGATGGCGGCGGGACTTGCCGGCTATGCGCTGTGGCGGCTGGCCGAGGCGATCACCGATCCGCAAGCGCAGGGCACGACCGCCAAGGGTGCGTTCAAGCGCGCCGGCCATGCGATCAGCGGCATCGCCCACGTCATCCTCGCATGGACCGCCGCGAAACTGGCGGTTCATGCGCGCGAAGCGGGCGGCCGGGTCGGTGGCGAGGAAAGCACTCGCGACTGGACGGCATGGCTGCTTGGCCAGCCGCTGGGGCGGGTGCTGGTGGCGCTGGTCGCCGCCGGGCTGATCGGCGCGGCGCTGCAACAGGCGAAGAAGGCGTGGGACGGCAGCTTCGCGCGCGAAATGTCAGGGGGGACGCCGGTGCCCCAGCATGTCTGCACCATCGGCCGCATCGGCTATGGCGCGCGGGGGCTGGTGTTCGCGCTAATCGCCCTGTTCTTCGTCAGCGCGGCGTGGGCCGCCGATGCCGACGAGGCGGGCGGCATGGCCCATGCGCTGGCGACGCTGCAAAGCCAGACCGGGGGGCGGTGGCTGCTGACCGCGACCGGTCTCGGCTTCGTTGCCTTCGGCATCTACAGCTTCGTCGAGGCGCGCTGGCGGCGGATCTCGGTCGATTTGCCGGCATGATCCCCGATGCGATGCAGGCGCGGTGGCTCGACCTGACACGGCGCGAACTGCCGGGGTTGGCGGGGACACGCGGCTGGCCGGTGCGGGTCGATCATTGTTTCCAGCGGATCCTGCTCGACAATGCGTTCGGCGGCGTATGGTACGATCATGTCAGCGCGCGTCCGGCCTATGTCCATGCCGATCCGGCGGCGCTGGCGCGCGCGGTCGCGCTGGGCGAAGCGGTGATTGCCGGCTTGGTCGACCTGACCGAGCTGAACCGCCGCTCGCTCGACTGGCGTGGCAAGGCCCCCTCGAAACCGGCAGGCGGCACCCCCATGTCATCCGCTGGCAATTCCACAAGAACGAAGATAGAACGGACCGCATGAGCCTGACCCATATCTCCGTCCGCGGTGCGCGGGAGCATAACCTCAAGGGTGTCGATATCGACATCCCGCGCGATACGCTGACGGTCATCACCGGCCTGTCGGGTTCGGGCAAGTCCAGCCTTGCCTTCGACACCATCTATGCCGAAGGGCAGCGGCGTTATGTCGAATCGCTGTCGGCCTATGCGCGCCAGTTCCTCGAACTGATGCAGAAGCCGAACGTCGAACATATCGAGGGGCTGTCGCCCGCTATTTCGATCGAGCAGAAGACGACCAGCCGCAATCCGCGATCGACGGTCGCGACGGTCACCGAAATCTACGATTACATGCGGTTGCTGTGGGCGCGGGTCGGCGTGCCCTACTCCCCCGCCACCGGCCTGCCGATCAGTGCGCAGACGGTCAGCCAGATGGTCGACCGGGTGCTGGCGCTGCGCGAGGGAACGCGGCTGCTGCTGCTCGCGCCGGTCGTGCGCGGGCGCAAGGGCGAGTATCGCAAGGAACTGGCCGAATGGCAGAAGGCCGGGTTCCAGCGGGTGCGGATCAATGGCGAAGTCCATTTGATCGAGGATGCGCCCGCGCTCGACAAGAAGTTCAAGCATGACATCGAAGTCGTGGTCGACCGGCTGGTCGTGAACCCCGACGCAGCGACGCGGCTGGCCGAGAGTTTCGAGACCGCGCTGAAGCTGGCCGACGGCCTAGCCTATGTCGACCTGCTGGAAACGACGGTGGCGGAGGCGCAGCCGGGCAACCCGCCGATCGCCAGCGAACAGGGCGACCGCGCGACCGAGGCCGCGCCGCAGACCGGCAAGCTGAAGGGCGCCGGCATCCCCGACAACCGCATCGTCTTTTCCGAAAAATTCGCCTGTCCGGTCAGCGGTTTCACGATCAGCGAGATCGAGCCGCGCCTGTTCAGCTTCAACGCACCGCAAGGGGCCTGCCCGGCGTGCGACGGCCTTGGCGAACGGCTGGAGTTCGACGAGGACCTGATCGTCCCGAACCACGAATTGTCGATCAAGAAGGGTGCGGTGGTGCCGTGGGCGAAGTCCAACCCGCCCTCCCCCTATTACATGCAGGTGCTGGGGTCGCTGGCCAAGGCATACGACTTCTCGCTCGACACCGGGTGGAAGGATCTGCCCGAAGAAGCGCAGCGGGTGATCCTGCACGGCACCGCCGGCAAGCCGGTGACGCTGACCTTCATCGACGGCAAGAAGGCGTATGACGTCAAGAAGCCGTTCGAAGGCGTGCTCGGGAACCTCAACCGCCGGATGCTGTCGACCGAAAGCGCGTGGATGCGCGAGGAACTGGCCAAATATCAGGCGTCGCAGCCGTGCGAGACCTGCCACGGCGCGCGGTTGAAGCCCGAGGCGCTGGCGGTGAAGGTGGCGATGCAGGACATCGCCTATGCCACGCACCTGTCGGTGGTCGATGCGCTGCGGTTCTTCGAATCGCTGCCCGAGCATTTCAACGCGCAGCAAAAGGCGATCGCCCAGTCGATCCTGAAGGAAATCGTCGAGCGGCTCGGCTTCCTCAACAATGTCGGGCTGGATTATCTGAACCTCGACCGGACCAGCGGCACGCTGTCGGGCGGCGAGAGCCAGCGAATTCGCCTCGCGTCACAGATCGGCAGTGGGCTGTCGGGGGTGCTGTATGTGCTCGACGAACCGTCGATCGGGCTGCACCAGCGCGACAATGACATGCTGCTCGCGACGCTGCGGCGGCTGCGTGACCTTGGCAATACCGTGCTGGTCGTCGAGCATGACGAGGATGCGATCCGCAGCGCCGATTATGTCATCGACATGGGGCCGGGCGCGGGCGTCCATGGTGGCGAGGTCGTTGCCAAGGGAACGCTGAAACAGCTGCTGAAGTCGAAGGGATCGATCACCGCCGACTATCTGAACGGCACCCGGTCGGTGCCGCTGCCCGACAAGCGGCGCAAGGGCAATGGCAAGAAGCTGACGGTGCACAACGCCACCGCCAACAACCTGACCGGCGTCACCGCGTCGTTGCCGCTGGGCACCTTTACGTGCATCACCGGCGTGTCGGGATCGGGCAAGTCGAGCTTCACGATCGACACCCTCTATGCCGCCGCCGCCCGCACGCTGAACGGCGCGCGGATCGTGCAGGGCAAGCATGACAAGATCACCGGGCTGCAACATCTCGACAAGGTGATCGACATCGACCAGTCGCCGATCGGGCGCACGCCGCGGTCCAATCCGGCGACCTATACCGGTGCGTTCACGCAGATCCGCGACTGGTTCGCAGGGCTCCCCGAGGCACAGGCGCGTGGCTACAAGCCCGGCCGGTTCAGCTTCAACGTCAAGGGTGGCCGCTGCGAGGCGTGCCAGGGCGACGGCGTGCTGAAGATCGAGATGCATTTCCTTCCAGACGTTTATGTGACCTGCGACGTGTGTCACGGCGCGCGCTACAATCGCGAGACGTTGGAGGTGAAGTTCAAGGGGATGAGCATCGCCGACGTCCTCGACATGACGGTCGAGGATGCGGTCGAATTCTTCAAGGCGGTGCCACCGATCCGCGACAAGATGGCGATGCTGGCCGAAGTCGGCCTTGGGTACGTCAAGGTCGGGCAGCAGGCGACGACGCTGTCGGGCGGCGAGGCGCAGCGAGTGAAGCTGGCCAAGGAACTGGCCCGCCGCGCGACCGGCAACACGCTGTACATCCTCGACGAACCGACCACCGGCCTGCATTTCGAGGACGTGCGCAAATTGCTGGAAGTGCTCCACCAGTTGGTGGAGCAAGGCAATACGGTGGTGGTGATCGAACATAATCTCGACGTCATCAAGACCGCCGACTGGATATTGGACATGGGACCGGAGGGTGGCGTGAAGGGCGGTCGCGTGGTTGCCGAAGGCACGCCCGAGAAGGTCGCGGCAGTCGACGGGAGCTTCACGGGGAAGTATCTCAAGCCGTTGCTTGACCCGGTAAGGGCGCAGGCGGCAGAGTGACCGGTGCGCGCGCCGTTCGAGGCGCGCGCACAGGTATCGAACAGGCCCGGCTGTTGTTTCGCTCTCATCCCGGCGTCGACCGGGACGATATTTACCGGCGGGCACGCTGCGAAAGCGCAGGCGATTAGGGCATCCGGGAGTTGTAGCCCAAATGGCGAGGATTGGTTGGCTCCGCGCATGGACCCTGCCGGATGCGCTACGGCCTTAACGGAACGCCGCGCCGCGCTCGGCAATCCCGAACTGCCGCGCAACCCCGGCAACGACCGAACCGACAGCAAGCGCACGTTGCTGGCCGCGATCGAAGCGGCGGGCGGGCGCTGGTAAAGCCGGCGACACGGACGAGATCGACGGAACAACCCTTTCCGCGCGGCATTCGGACTTGATCGATATCAAGCGAAGGACCTGTCGACATGCGTGCGCTTACCCTCGGCCTCGTCGCCGCTGCCACCCTTGTTTCCGGATGCTCCGATTACGGCATGGGCGGCGGTGGTCCGCGATATGCCGATGCCGGCTATGGCCGCTATGACTATGACCGGCCCGATCCATCGTATAACGGCTATGATGCCGCGCGTTATTACCGCGACGATCAGCGCTATCGCGAGCGTCGCCTGTCGCGCAACGACCGCGTCTATGTCGGGCAGGACGGCCGCTATTATTGCCGCCGCACCGATGGCACGACCGGCCTGATCATCGGCGGCATTGCGGGTGGTGTGCTCGGATCGGCACTGCGTCCGGGCGGTTCGGGGTTGCTGGGTGCGTTGCTCGGCGGGGCGGCCGGGGCGGCAGGTGGTCAGGCCATCGATCGCAACAACGTGCGCTGCCGCTGACCTCCGACGACCGTTTGAATGTTCGATCGACCCGCTCCCTTGCAAGGGGGCGGGTCAATCCCCATTTAGCCTTTGCTACAGTCGCAAATCGATGGTGTCCTGCTTTGCGGCATGTTCCTTCTTTCCCTGCTGTCTACGGCGCGGGTGATGGGCGTTCCGTCGCCTGCAAATCGAAAGGAACCTGCATGGCCACGCTTGGCACCGTAAAATTCTTCAACATGGACAAGGGCTATGGCTTCATCGCGCCGGATAATGGCGGCGAAGATGCTTTCGTCCATATCTCGGCCGTCGAGCGCGCCGGGATGGTGACGCTGAACCAGAACCAGCGCGTCGGATTCGAGCTGGAAGAGGATCGCCGCGGTCGCGTGAGCGCGGTGAACCTGACCGCCGCCGACTGATCGGTTCGTGGGTGCGGGCGGATCGTCTGCCCGCACCTTCCTCCAGCAAGTAAAAAGGTCCCGCCCCCTTGGCTGATACCTCCGAAGCATACCGCGCCCGTGCCGCCGTCGAACGCGCCAATGCCGATGCCGCGACGCTGGACAATGTCCGTGACCGTTGCCGTCGTGCCGAGCATGCGTGGACCGAAATGGCCGAGCGCGCCGAGCGCACCACCGAGCAGCGCCTGATCCGCGAAGCCGCGACGGTACGTCGGTCGGAAACGCTGGCCCACGATTGAACCTGCGTGTGGCCCGGTCGTTGGACCGGTTGACAGGCAAGAGGTAAGATTGATGGCCAAGCACAAGAAACAAAAGCCCAAATCCCGCAAGGCGGGTGTCTCGACACTGCGCACCGTGGCATTGGGGGTCGCGGGGATCGCGGTCGGTTTGTTCGGTGTACTGCTTGCACGACGCAAGGTACCGAGCGAAGGACATGCCGCTCCCGATTTGGCACTGGACAAGCCGCGCGCTGCCAGCGACCGGGCACCAGAGGCTTTTCGCCCCGATCCGACTGCACCTGTATCGCCGTCCGAGCGTGAAGGACTTCGTCCCGCGACCGGCCCCGTGCCATTGATCGTCGAGCCACGCGGAAGCATGGCCTCGCAGACCGGGGCTTGACCGCGCAGGCAGCCGTTCGATCAGCTGCCAAACCGTACCCCCAACCATAATGTCCGTGGCGATGCGCGTTCTATGACGCCATCGCCGCCGACAGCCGCCTCGATCCGGGCGTTGGTGAGGTTTTCCGCCCGCCCCTGCAACGATAACCCATGCGACAGCGGTACCGATACGACCGCGTCGAGCGTGGTCGCATCGGCAAGACGACGCTGGTTCGCATCGTCCTCATACTGGTCCGATACGTAGCGGAGCGTTGCCGCCGCCCGCCAGCCGGCTCGCTGCCAGCCGAGCGTTGCCGAGCCGCTATGGGCAGGCGTCTGGGCCGGGCGCAGACTATCGAGTACGCCACCGTCAACGATCCGGGCATCGGTATAGGCGTAGGACAGGCGCGCATCCCAAGCACCCCAGCCGGTCGATGCATCGATTTCGGCACCACGCACCCGGACATGATCGAGATTGGCGCGGCGGCGAAAGACGCCGGCGGCTGAAACGAAGCCGACACCCGCAAAGGTGCCGGGTCCATTGGCGACGGTCACGTTGGCGATCGCATCGCGCAGGTCGTTGGCAAAGCCGGTCGCGGCGATGCGGGTGCGGGCAGCAGGCCGAAGTTCGAGTCCGACCTCCCCGCCCCACAACGTCTCCGGCGACAGCGCGGCATTGGCGGCGGTAGCGTCGGCACCAACCCGGAACGGACGGTAGAGCTCGTTGAGCGTCGGCAACCGCCAACCGCGATAGCCTGCCGCCCGGACCGTCAGCGCCGGGTCGAGTATCCATGCGACCCCTGCCCGTCCGGTTGGCTGCCAGCCGCTGCGCGTGGCGAAGCGTTGATCGGTGAGCGTCGCGCCGGTCAGCAATACCTCTTGTAATCGTCCCGTCGCGATCGTCCAGCGATCGATTCTGCCGCCTGCACTCAGCACGAAATCGCCGCTAGCAAGGCTGGCGTCGGTGAACAGGCCGCCGGTAGTATTGCGTCCACCCGCGACCCGCCGCCGGGTAGGGTTGCCCGCGACATAGGTGTATAATTCCTGCGTTTTGCCGCTGACGACGCGCACGTCGCCCCCCAATCGGAACGACAGGCTGCCGAAATCGGGCGCGATCTCCGCCCGGCCGCCGATCCCGGTCGCGGGGACGTTGTACTGGTCGAGCGTCGGCGCGGTCGTCGCGCGGCCGGTCCCGACGCTGGCGAAGCGACTGGCAAAGGCACGGGTCTGGAGATAGCCGAGCAGCGACCAGCCGGTCGGTCCACGCCCGACCAGCCGGACGCTGGCATCGGCCCCTTCGCTGCGATTGTCGGTGAAATCGAGACCGCGGTCGCGACGGTCGGTGAAGCCGGATACATTCGCCTGCAACTCGGTCGCCGCACCGACCTGCACCACCGCGCGGGCGGCGGCGCTGGCCTGTTCGAACGGGGCCGCACGGTCGGCGGGGCCACGACTGCCGGCCACGATGGGCACGAAGCCGTCGCCACGGGCATAGGCTCCCGACAGGGTCGCGAAGCCGCCGCTCCGCGTCAGTCCGGCAGAACCGCGCGCGTCGATCGATTCCCGGTTGCCATAGCTGAGCGAGCCGCCAAACGGCGACAGGTCGTCCGGCGTCACGCTGTCGAGTTCGATCGTGCCGGCCAGCGCACCCGGTCCCGCGACGCCGCTCCCCCCGCCGCGCGTTACACGGACCCGTCCGATCCGGTCGGTGGCATAGGCGGGAAAGGCGACCCAGCCGCCGAACGGATCGGCCTGTGGTACACCGTCGAGCAGCAGGAGCGCGCGGCTGGACGCATTGCCGCCAAGGCCGCGCAGGGTGATGCCCTGGCTGGTCGGGTTGGCGGTGCGCGAGTCCGACCGGCGAAATTGCTGGAGACCGGCTACGTCGCGCAGCACGTCCTCGACCCGTCCGCTGGCCGAGGACAGGATACGGTCGCGGTCGATCGTGACGATGTCATAGACACGGTCGCCCGGCGCATCGGCCAGACCGCGCCCGGTAACGACGATTTCCGGAACGTCCTGTGCTGCCGCCGCCCCCGGCCACGCGGCCAACACCCACAAAAAACGCTTCACACCTGTCCCCCGATGGGACGATCAGACCGTGAAGCTTTCCCCGCACCCGCACGCGCCCTTGGCATTCGGATTGGCGAAGACGAAGCCCGCGGTGAAATCGTCCTCGACCCAGTCCATCGTCGAACCGATCAGGTACAGGATCGATCCGCCGTCGACGAAGAAGGTCCCGCCCGGCGTTTCGATGCGTTCGTCCATCAGGTTGGCGGCGGTCACGTAATCGACCGAATAGGCAAGACCCGAACAGCCGCGCCGGGGCGTCGACAGCTTTACGCCGATCGCTTGCGAAGGCGCCTTCGCCATCAGGTCGGCAATTCGCCGTTCGGCATTGGCGGTCAGGTTGATCGCGGCGGGGCGGAGGCGCGTAGCCATTACAGCATTCCCAGTTCGAGCTTGGCGTCGTCGGACATCTTCTGCGGATCCCATGGTGGATCCCAGACGAGATTGACGTCGGCGGTCGCGACGCCCGGCACCGCCGAAACGCGCAATTCGACCTCCGCCGGCATCGATTCCGCCACCGGGCAATGCGGCGTGGTCAGCGTCATCGTCACCGCGACATGCCCGTTGTCCGCGACGTCGACGCCGTAGATCAGGCCGAGGTCATAGATGTTGACCGGAATTTCGGGATCGAAGATTTCCTTGAGCGATGCGATGACCGCTTCATATACGTCGCCGCCCGGCTCGCCCGTCGGCTGCGGTTCTGGCTTTTGCGCCAGAAATCCGTCGAGATAGTCGCGGCGACGCGGCGGGGCTTCCTCCGCATCGGTTACGCGGGCGCGGGGTGGCGGCGTGACCGCCGTCACTTCCTCGACGTCGAAGCTGCGTTCGTCGTTCATCCGAAAATCCTGCTCACTCGTTCCAGTCCGCGTATCAGCGCGTCGACATCGGCCCGTCCGTTATACACGCCGAAGCTGGCCCGCGCAGTGGCGGGGACGCCCAGCACGTCCATCAGCGGTTGCGCACAGTGATGGCCGGCGCGGATCGCGACGCGTTCCTCATCCAAGATGGTGCCGACATCGTGCGGATGCACCCCCTCAACCACGAAACTGACGATCCCGGCGGCATCGTCCGGCCCGAGTAGTCGGACGGAGTTGATCCGGCCCAGCGCTCCGCGGGTCGCGGCGACCAGTGCGGTTTCATGCGCGTGGATCGCTTCCAGCCCGATGCTCTCGACATAATCGATCGCGGCGTGCAGCCCCAACGCGCCGACGATATGCGGCGTCCCCGCCTCGAACCGAGCGGGCGGCGGGGCATAGGTAGTGCGTTCGAAGGTCACACGGTCGATCATCGCGCCGCCGCCCTGCACCGGGTGCATCGATTCCAGCAGTTCCGCGCGACCCCACAGCACGCCGATGCCGGTCGGCCCGTACAGCTTGTGCCCGGAGAAGACATAGAAGTCGCAATCCAGCGCGGCGACGTCGACCGCAACGCGGGGCACCGCCTGACACCCGTCGAGCAACAGCTTCGCACCGACCGAATGGGCGATGTCGGCGGCGCGGCGACCGTCGAGCATCGATCCCAGTACGTTCGACACATGGGCCAGCGAGACCAGCCTGTGTTCGGGCCGGATCATCGCCGCCATCGCGTCGAGATCGATCCGCCCGTCCTGCGTCAGCGGCACGACGTCGATCGCGACGCCGATCCGCTCGGCGATCAACTGCCACGGCACGATATTCGAATGATGTTCGAGCATCGACAGCAAGATGCGGTCGCCGGTCTTCAGATGGCGTTCGGCCCAGCCCTGCGCGACCAGATTGATCCCCTCGGTCGCGCCACGCACGAACACGCATTCCTCGGGGACAGCGGCACCGATGAACGACGCGACGCGGCGACGCGCGGCCTCATAGGCAAGCGTCATGTCGGCCGAACGTTGATACACGCCGCGATGCACCGTGGCATAGGTCGTATCGTAGCCGCGCGTGATCGCATCGATCACCGACTGCGGTTTCTGTGAGGTCGCGGCGGTATCGAGATAGGACCAGCCGGCAGGGATCGCCGGAAAGTCGCTGACGCGGTCGAGGGGGGTGGTTTCGCTCAAAGCGCTGCCTCCAGCCATGCATCGGCATCGGCCGCGAAGGCTTCCCGCACAACATCCTCACCGATCCGGTCGAGCGAGTCCGCAACGAACGCCCTGGTCAGCAATGCCTTGGCCCGGGCCTCGCTGACGCCCCGGCTGCGCAGGTAGAACAGCGCCTTCGCGTCGAGCTCGCCGACCGTGGCGCCGTGCGCGCACTTCACATCGTCGGCGAAGATTTCGAGTTCGGGCTTCAGGTTCACCGTCGCCGTCCGTTGGAGTAACAAGCCCCGCAGCGACTGTTCGCCATCGGTCTTCTGCGCACCGCGCGCGACCTCGACGCGGGCGGCAAGGCTCGCCTGACTGCGGTCGGCGGCGACCGCGCGCCATGTCTGGCGGCTCGAACCGTTGAGCGCGGCGTGGCGGACGGCGACGGCGCATTCCTGCCGCTGCTGTTCGCGGGTCAGCAGCGCGCCGCCATAATCGACGAACGCGGCGTCCCCATCGAGCGTCAGTTGCGCGTCGATGCGGCTGCCCATGCCACCCGCGCCGAGGAACTGGGTAACGAGGCTTGCCGCCTCCCCCACCACCGCTTCGTCGCGGATCGACACGAAGCCATCCGACTGGAGCAGGCGGACGCTGCGCATCAGTCGAGCGCCGCGTTCGAGGTCGATCTGGGTCAGGCGGTTGGTCCAGCCGGTCCCGACATAGGTTTCCACGACCGACGCGACCGCATCCTCATCCAGCGTCAGGCGCGCGGGAAGATGGTTCTCCGCGCCGGTCGCGATATGGATGATCTGGACCGGGTCCGCGATCTCGGCCGCCGACAGGTCGATCGACCAGCCCGCCGCACCCGATGCCTGCACGCCCAGCGGGTGCGCGGTATCGAGGGTCAACGGCGACAGTGCAACATGGCCGGGCGTGCTGTGGTCGGGCGCATACATACCATCGACGAACAGGATGCGAGGCCCGGCAATGTCGAGCCAATAGCCATCGGCACTCGCCGCCACGCCGCGCACCGATGCCGCAGCGGCGGTCAGCGCGGCAAGGTCGGTCCAGCGGAACGCCTCTTGCGAGTTCGTAGGAAGCGTCGCCATTACGCCGCCACCGCTCCATAGCCTTCGCGTTCCAGCTCGTGCGCCAGTTCCTTGCCGCCCGAGCGCACGATGCGCCCGTCGGCGAGGACGTGAACGAAGTCGGGCTGCACATAGTCGAGCAGGCGCTGATAATGGGTGATGAGGATCACGCCCTTGTCGGGACGGCGCATGATGCGGTTGATGCCGTCGCCGACGATGCGCAGCGCATCGATGTCGAGGCCGCTGTCGGTCTCGTCGAGGATCGCCAGCTTCGGGTCGAGGATGCCCATCTGCACCATCTCGTTGCGCTTCTTCTCGCCGCCCGAAAAGCCGACATTCACCGGCCGCTTCATCATGTCCATGTTCATGCCGAGGCCATCGGCCTGCGCGCGGGCGAGCTTCAGGAACTCGGCACCCGACAACGGCTTTTCGTCACGGGCGCGGCGCTGGCTGTTCAGGCTTTCGCGCAGGAACTGGACGTTCGACACGCCGGGGATCTCGACCGGATACTGGAAGCCGAGAAACAGGCCGGCGGCGGCGCGGGCATCGGCCTCCATCTCCAGCAGGTCTTCACCGCCAAAGGTAACGCTGCCTTCGGTCACGTCGTACCCCGGACGCCCGCCCAGCACATAGCCGAGCGTCGACTTGCCGGCGCCGTTCGGTCCCATGATCGCATGGATCTCGCCCGCGTTCACGCTCAGCGACAGGCCCTTCAGGATTTCCTTGCCGTCGATTTCGGCGTGGAGGTTTTCGATCTTCAGCATGTTCCGTCCTGTTCGTGCGGGCCTGACCCGCGTATCTCAAAAGCTTAGGGCGTCGTGCCCGCGACCGGTTCGGTGCCGAACTCGGCCTCGGCGGCATCCGGGTTGGTCAGCACCGATTTCATCGACGCATCGATCTTGTCGAGCATCGGACCGTGTGCCTTCGCCACCTTCGCCCGCACCGGGGCGCAGGCCTTGGCCGCATCGTCGAAGATTGCGACGCGACCGGCAGCTTCGGTCGGCGGCTTGGCCATGCGCGGATCGGTATTGATCCGCTCCGACAGGCAGTCGGCATAGGGCGCGGTCGGCGCGACCGCCTGTAGCGCCAGTGCGAGCAGGATCACCCCACCGACCCTTCCAGTGAAATGCCGAGCAGCTTCTGCGCCTCGACCGCGAATTCCATCGGCAGCTGTTGCAGCACTTCGCGGGCGAAGCCGTTGACGATCAGCGCGACCGCCGCCTCCGAATCCAACCCCCGCTGCCGCGCGTAGAACATCTGGTCTTCGGAAATCTTGCTGGTCGTCGCCTCATGCTCGATCTGTGCCGAGGGGTTCTTCACCTCGATATACGGCACGGTGTGCGCGCCGCACTGGTCGCCCAGCAACAGGCTGTCGCACTGGGTAAAGTTACGCACCCCTTCCGCCGAGGGGGCGACGCGCACCAGCCCGCGATAGGTATTGTCGCTGCGTCCGGCGCTGATCCCCTTCGACACGATCGTCGAGCGCGACCCCTTGCCCAGATGGATCATCTTGGTACCGGTATCGGCCTGCTGGCGATTGTTGGTGACGGCGACCGAATAGAATTCGCCGACGCTGTTCTCACCCGCCAGCACGCACGACGGATATTTCCACGTGATCGCCGATCCGGTTTCGACCTGCGTCCACGACACCTTGCTGTTCTTGCCCTGACACAGCGCGCGCTTCGTCACGAAATTGTAGATGCCGCCCTTGCCGTTCTCGTCGCCGGGATACCAGTTCTGGACGGTCGAGTATTTGATCTCGGCATCGTCCAGCGCGACCAGCTCGACCACCGCCGCGTGCAACTGGTTCTCGTCGCGCATCGGCGCGGTGCAGCCTTCGAGATAGCTGACGTAAGAGCCCTTGTCGGCGACGATCAGCGTGCGTTCGAACTGGCCGGTATTTTCGGCGTTGATCCGGAAATAGGTGGACAGCTCCATCGGGCAACGCACGCCCTCCGGAATGTAGACGAACGTCCCGTCCGAAAAGACCGCGCTGTTGAGCGTCGCGAAGAAATTGTCACGCTGTGGCACGACCTTGCCCAGCCACTTGCGGACGAGATCGGGATATTCGCGGATTGCCTCGCTGATCGAGCGGAAGATGACACCCGCAGCTTCCAGTTCCTTGCGGAAGGTCGTCGCGACCGACACGCTGTCGAACACCGCGTCGACCGCGACCTTGCGCGATCCCTCGACGCCCGCGAGCACCTTCTGCTCCTCGATCGGGATGCCGAGCTTTTCATAGACGCGCAGGATTTCGGGATCGACCTCGTCCAGCGAGCCGAGCTTCGGCTTCGCCTTCGGCTCGGCGTAATAATACGCGTCCTGATAATCGATCGGATCGATGTTCAGCTTCGACCAGTCGGGCGCCTCCATCGTCAGCCACAGGCGATACGCCTTCAGCCGCCAGTCGAGCATCCATTCGGGCTCGTTCTTCTTGGCGCTGATATAGCGGACCGTATCTTCGCTCAGCCCCTTGGGCGCGAAGTCCTGTTCGATGTCCGAGGAGAAACCCCACTCGTACTTCTTGTTCGCGGCGGCGAGCGCCTCGGCATTCTTCGTGGCCATCACACTACCTCTTGGGGCATCGCCCCGGTGTTCGCGAGTTGGGCGAGCGTCACGCCCGCCAGAGCGCCCCGGACCACGGCGTTGACCGTGCCGGCATGGGGTCGGATCATGCAGTTCGTCTCCACCGCGCAATCATGGCGCGCGGCATCGACGCAGGTGGTCAGCGCGATCGGCCCCTCGATCGCCTCGATGATCTGCGCCAGATCGATCGTGGCCGGCGTCCGCGCGAGGCGGAAGCCGCCACCGGTGCCGCGTCCCGTCTCGATCAGCCCGGCGGCCGACAGCCGGCTGACCAGTTTCTGCACGGTCGGCAGCGGCAGGCCGGTCTCCTCCGCCAGCATCGTCGCCGTCGCGCGCGCATCCCCACCCCGCCGCGCGGTAGCGGCGAGCAGGACGACGGCATAGTCGGCAAGGCTGGAAAGGCGCATGATTTCCTTAATCGGATCATTCCGGTCGGATTGGCATGTGGTCGTGGCGGGGCGATAGGTCAACCGGGTATGTTTCGATTGCTGTGATCGATTGTCGGGGTCGGATAAGTTTTCGGTTTCATGCGAAGGCGCGAGGGCGCGGAGGCTGTTGTGCCTGCGGATAGGTCAGCTGCGCCAGCGGCCTTCATGCTACTGGCTGTGCTCAAAGGAAGACAGCCTCGCTGACGCGAGACAAGCAGCGACCGCAACACCCTCCGCGTCTCTGCGCCTCCGCGCGAACCATTCTTCTTCTCCGCGCCTTCGCGCCTTCGCGCCTTCGCGTCTTCGCGTGAAACCGAATCTTCCTTCCGCCGCCCGCCAACGATACAGCGCCGTCCATGGCATGGTATCACCCGCTCCTCTTCGCCCTTGACGCCGAACGCGCGCATTCACTGACGATCGCCATGCTGGAAGCGTGGGGGAAAGCCGGGACGCCGATGGCACCCGGCACCGACGTCGCCCATGCGGTGACGGTCGCCGGTATCCGCTTCCCCAACCCGATCGGGCTGGCGGCAGGCGTCGACAAGGATGCGCGGGCAGTCACCGGTTTTCTTGGCCTCGGCTTCGGCTTCGTCGAGGTCGGCACGCTGACCCCCAAACCGCAGCCGGGCAATCCGAAACCGCGCATCTTCCGCCTGCCCGAGGACCGGGGCGTGGTGAACCGCCTCGGCTTCAACAATGGCGGGATCGACGCGGCGCTGGCGCGGGTCGCGGCGCTCACCCCCCGTCCCGGCATCATCGGCATCAATGTCGGCGCGAACAAGGATTCGGCGGATCGCATCGCCGATTACGGGACCGCGGTCGCGAAGGCGGCGCCGCTGGCCGATTATGTCACCATCAACATTTCCAGCCCGAACACGCCGGGCCTGCGCGACCTGCAATCGCAGCCCGAACTGGGCCAGTTGATCGCCGCCAGCGACGCCGCCCGCCATGTCGGAGGCAAGCGCGTACCGCTATTCCTGAAAGTCGCGCCCGATCTGTCGCGCGACGGAATGGAGGTCGCGGTCCGCGCGGCGATCGACGGCGGGGTCGATGGGCTGATCGTGTCGAACACCACCATCTCGCGACCGACCACGCTGCGGTCGGCGAACGCGAACGAGACCGGCGGGCTGTCGGGCGCACCGCTCGCAGGGCTGGCGCTCGCCAAGCTGGTCGAGGCGCGCGAGATCGCGGGCGGCGCGATCCCGCTGATTTCGGCGGGTGGCGTCGGATCGGCGGACGAGGCGCGGCGGCGGCTCGATGCCGGGGCCAGCCTCGTCCAGCTGTACAGCGCGCTCGTCTACGAAGGCCCCGGCCTCGCCCGGCGGATCGTCGCCGGATTGTGATGCGGCTGTTCCGGCCGCTGCTCGCCAATGCCGGGTTCGGGCGGCGGATCATCGCCTGCATCGGCGCGGCGATCGGCATCGCGCTGACCATGGTCGTCTGCGCGCAGGTGCCGTGGATCGAAGGCGACCTGCCGATCATCGTCGCGCCGCTCGGGGCATCGGCGGTGCTGGTATTCGCGGTGCCGGCCAGTCCGCTGGCACAGCCATGGCCAGTGGTCGGCGGCAACATCCTGTCGACGCTGGTCGGCGTGGCAGCATTTCAGGCGATCCCGACCGTGACCGTCGCCGCCGGGGTCGCGGTCGGCTGCGCGATCTTCGTCATGTCGCTATGCCGTTGCCTGCATCCGCCGGGCGGGGCGGCGGCGCTGACGGCGGTGATCGGCAGTGCGGGCATCCATGACGCCGGCTATGCCTTTGCCTTCGCGCCGGTCGGAATCAATTCGATCGCGCTGGTGTCGATCGGTATGTTCTATCACCGGATGACCGCGCTGACCTATCCGCACGAACCCGCGTCCCCGGTCGCGATCGCCGCTGCGGTCGAACCGGACGGGATCCGGGTCGAGGATATCGACGCGGCGTTGGCCGAGACGCCGGATGCGTTCGATATCGCGCGGGAGGATCTGACGTTGCTGCTCGAACGGGCGGAGCATTTCGCGCGGGTACGGCGGAAGAATTAGGGTTTCACGCAAAGGCGCGAAGACGCGGAGGAGGTTGCGCAGCGGGCGAGCCGGCGGCCATCGGCAGACTTTATCTCCCGTTGCCACGATGTAGTAGGCCGCTGACGCTGAGAGGGGCGCCTGTAACGCGCCCCTCTCAGCGTCTCCGCGCCTCCGCGCGAACCCCTCCTGTTTCTTCCTTGCGCCTTCGCGCCTTCGCGTGAACCGACCTTCTACTCGACGATCACCTTACCCTCGCGCCGCGGATCGAAACCGCCATCGATCTTCCCGTCCCGCACGATCACGCCGTGCAGTCCCGAATCCTCGCCCTGTCCCGGCTGCAACCGGATGCCCTTCGCCGCCAGCGCGCTCAGGATCTGCGGTGAGAATTTGGTCACCTCGCCCTGGAAGCTGTCGCCGCGCGCGACGAGGTTGGGCAGCGACAGCGCGTCCTGCATCGGCAGTTTCCATTCGACCGCGCCGATCAGCGACTTGCCGACATAGGCGAGGATCGCATTGCCGCCCGCCGACCCCAGCGCGCCCGCGAATTTGCCCTGCCGGTCGATCATCACCAGCGGCGTCATCGACGACCGTGGCCGCTTTCCGGGCGCGACCGCATTCGCGGCGGCGCGGCCCTGCGCATCGATGGGGGAGAAGGCGAAATCGGTCATCTGGTTGTTGAGGAAGAAGCCGTCGACCATCCGCCCGCTGCCGAAGATGCTTTCGACCGTCGTCGTCACCGACACGACATTGCCCGCCGCATCGCCGACGATGAAGTGCGACGTCCCCGCCGGTTCGCGGGTGGTGTCCGCCGCCGCCGTCACCACGCCCGCCGGGACACCAGCCGCGGGTGCCGGACCGGCGGTCACCCCGATCAGCTTCGCGCGTTCCGACAGATAAGCCGGCGCCAGCAATCCGGCGACCGGCACGTTCACGAACTTCGGATCGCCGACATACAGGTCGCGATCGGCGTACATCAGCCGGCTCGCCTCGGCGAACAGGAACCAGCTTTGCGGATCGTTCGGCCCGCGCTGTTCGATATCGGTGCGGCCGAGAATGCCGAGCAGCTCGATCAGCCCGATCCCACTGCTGGGCGGCGGCGGGGTGCAGACGATATACACGCGCCAGTTCGCGCACAGCGGATCGCGCTTGACCGCGCGATAGGCGGCGAGGTCGGCGAGCGTCATCGTGCCGGGCAGCGTGCCGCTGGTCGTGCGCGCGACGATGCGTTTGGCGGTCTCACCGGTATAGAGCGCGTCCGGCCCCTGCTTCGCCAGCCGCTTCAGGAAATCGGCATAGGCGTCGTTGGTGATCCGGTCGCCGGTGGTGGCGAGCGCCCCGCCCTTGCCCTTGAAATAACGGCGGACATCCTCCGCCTGCAATTGCGGGAAGCCACCGGTCAGGAACCGGCCGAGGCGCGGCGAAATGACGAAGCCCTTGCGCGCGGTCCGCTCGGCATCGTCGAACAGCTGTCCCCAGGCCATCGCCCCATGATCGGCATGCGCCTGTCCCAGCATCCGCACCGCCCCGGGCACGCCGGTCGCGCGACCGCCCCGCACCGCTTCGCCGAAGGGCAGCGGCCTGCCGTCCTGCCCCAGCAGCATCGTCGGCGTCGCGCCCGCCGGAGCGACCTCGCGTCCGTCATAGATCTCGACCTTGCCGGATGTCGCGTCGAAATAGGTCATGAACGCGCCGCCGCCGATACCCGAGCTTTGCGGTTCTACCAGCGACAGCATCGCCTGCACCGCGATCGCCGCGTCCACCGCGCTGCCGCCACGCCGCAGCACCGCCATGCCCGCCTCGCTCGCCAGCGGGTTCGCCGTCACGACGAACTTCTGCTGCGCGCCCGCCACCGGAGCGGCGGACGCGGCCGGGGTCGCCACGACGGGCTTGCCGCGCGACAACAGGTTGCAGCCCCCCAGCGACACGGTGGCGAGCAGGGCGGCGGCGATCGTCAGTTTCCTCATGGCCGCCGTGTCTACCCAAGACGATCCGCTGCGTCACCCGCGTTCGGACATTGCCGAGCCGGTGCCGCCTGCCTACACCTTGGCCACAGGAGAAGGACGACGAATGGCCCGGCAGCTCGAACGATTCCCCAATCTGGTCGCGATGTTCTTTACGAGGGCGCGCGAGCGTGGCGACGCGCCGTTCCTGTGGACCAAGGCCAGCGGCCAGTGGGCGTCGATGAGTTGGACCGAAGCCGCGCGGCAGGTCGCGGCATTGGCGACCGCGCTGAAGGCGATCGGGCTGAAGCGCGGCGACCGGGTGATGCTGGTCAGCGAGAACCGCCCCGAATGGTGCATTTCCGACCTCGCCATCATGGCGGCGGGGTGTGTGACGGTGCCGACCTATGTCACCAACACCGTCCGCGACCACGGCCATATCATCGAGAATTCGGGTGCCTGCGCGATCATCGTGTCGACCGAAAAGCTGGCGCGCATCGTCCTGCCCGCCGCGCTGCGCGCCACCAATTCGTCGGAAAAGATCATCACGATCGAACCCATGCGAACCGCGCAGCAGGGCAGTCTGGAATTTCACGACTGGCACGATCTGATCGCCCGTCACCCTGCCGATCCGGCACAGGTCGCGGCGGATGCGGACTTCACCCGCGACGATCTGGCCTGCATTATCTACACTTCGGGCACCGGGGGTAGCCCACGCGGGGTGATGCAACACCACGGCGCGATCCTGCACAACGTCAACGGGTGCGTCACCGTCATCGCCGAGGATTTCGGCTGGAGCGACGAAATATTCCTGTCGTTCCTGCCGCTCAGCCATGCGTACGAACATTCCGGTGGCCAGTTTTTTCCGATCGGGCTGGGTGGTCAAATCTATTACAGCGAAGGTCTCGACAAGCTGGCCAGCAATATCGAGGAAGTGCGCCCGACGATCATGGTCGTCGTGCCGCGCCTGTTCGAGGTGTTGCGGACGCGCATTACCAAGGGCGTGCAGAAACAGGGGCGGCTGTCATCATGGCTGCTCGACCGGGCGATCGAGATCGGCAGCCGGCCAAACGGCCCGCGCCTGACCGACTATCCGGCAAGGCTGCTGGTCAATCAGTTGCTCAAGCCGAAGATCGCGCAGCGGTTCGGGGGACGGTTGAAGGCGATGGTATCGGGCGGCGCGCCGCTCAATCCCGATGTCGGCCATTTCTTCGAAGCGATGGGGGTGTGCCTGCTCCAGGGCTATGGCCAGACCGAAGCCGCGCCGGTCATTTCGTGCAACCGCCCGGCGGCGGGGATCGAGATGGACACGGTCGGACCGCCGCTGGCCGAAACCGAAGTCCGCATCGCCGAGGACGGCGAAATCCTGGTGCGCGGCGAGCTGGTCATGCACGGCTATTGGCGCAACGAGGCCGAGACGGCGCGCGTGCTGAAGGACGGCTGGCTGCATACCGGCGACATCGGCGAGATCGACGGCAAGGGTCGCATCCGCATCACCGATCGCAAGAAGGACATCATCGTCAACGACAAGGGCGACAACGTCGCCCCGCAAAAGGTCGAGGGGATGCTGACCCTGCAAAACGAGATCGCGCAGGCGATGATCGCGGGCGACCGTCGGCCGTACATGGTTGCGGTGATCGTGCCCGATGCCGAATGGACCCAGCAATTCTGTGCGAAGGGCGGCGCGCGCTGCGACTTCGCCAGGTTACGCGACGACAGCGGCTATCGCGCGGCGCTGGGCGCGGCGGTCGAGCGGGTGAACAAGGACCTGTCGGTCACCGAACGCATCCGCCGCTTCATCATCGCCGACGAACCCTTTACGATCGAGAACCAGCAGTTGACGCCCAGTCTGAAGATCCGGCGGCATGTGTTGAAGGACGTGTATGGCGAGCGGCTGGACGCGCTGTACCGGGGGTGAGGAACTGGCTGTTCGTTTGCAGCCGCAACCGGCTGCGCAGCCCGACCGCCGAAGCGATGTTCAGCGAGTTGCCCGGCACGGAGACCGCGTCGGCCGGCACCAGTCCCGATGCCGACAATCCGCTGACCGGCGAACTGATCGAATGGGCCGACACGATCTTTGTCATGGAGCGCGTGCATCGAACGCGCATCCAGCGGCGGTTCCGCCGGCATCTGGGCGGCAAGCGGGTCATATGCCTTGATATTGCGGACAATTATGCCTGCATGGACCCGGCGCTGATGGCGTTGCTGACCAAGCGCATGGCGCGGTTCGTGTGACGCCGGGCGGCCAAAGGTCACAAAGGTCACACTCGTACGCGGTTGTTCCAATGTCCGGCGGTCCTCGCGGCCCGGCGGGAAGGCGGGTCGGGGAGCGCACCCCGACCCGCCTTCCCATGCGCGATCTTCCCCGTCCGGGGTCGCTACCGTCCGGTGGCCCCCGGTCGGAAGTCGCAGGCCGGATCGACGTCGGGAAAGAGCGGTTGCCGACGATGCCATGGGACCGAAGCTGTAGGAGAGTCTTAACCATCTTCTGCCAGCCTTCATGCTGCCGATGATGCGAAGGGGCCGGAAGATGCTGGATGCGATCACGAACCGTTCGACGGCTGCCAATCCGTCGCGAACGACCGCCCTGCCGTCCGGCGGCACAGGGTTTGCCGCTGCGTTCCGCTCGGTGCTGGCAGGGCACGACGAACCCGCCACTGGCGGTACCACCCGACACGAGGGAAAGATCGCGACCGACGACGCGGACCGCGCACGGCTGGACGAGGCGGTGGCGGCGTTCAAAAAGGAGTTGTCGCTGACCCCGGCGCAACGGGTTCGGCGGGACGTGCTGAAAATCATGGACCTGACCGAGGAGGCGATCGAGGCGCTACCGCCGAAGGAACGGGTCGAGGCCGAACAGAAGGTTGCAATGGAAGTCGCTCGCCGGATGAAGACCATGCAGGGTGGTGCGGCGACCCAGGCCTCGATGACGTCGCTGCCCGACTGAATCCCGCGGACGGTTGAACGCGCAGCCGATCTTCCCATATGGCCCGCTCGAAATGCTGCATCGCAGCAAGGAGCGTGACCGTGACCCCGACCCGTAACCCTGCCCTCGTTCATCTGGCGCTCGCGCTCGGCGGTTTCGCGATCGGGACGACCGAGTTCGCGACGATGAGCCTCGTGCCGTTCTTTGCGCCGGGGCTGGGCATCGACGAACCGACGGCGGGGCATGTCATCAGCGCCTATGCGCTGGGGGTCGTGGTCGGCGCGCCGCTGCTGGCGGTGCTGACCGCGCGGATGGCGCGACGGACGGTGCTGATCGCATTGATGGCGTGCTTCGGGATCGCCAATGCGGCGAGTGCGCTGGCCCCGACCTACGAAGCGATGCTGGTCGCACGGTTTTTCAGCGGGTTGCCACATGGCGCCTATTTCGGGATCGCGGCGCTGGTCGCGGCCTCGCTGGTGCCCGCCGAGAAGCGGACGCAGGCGATCGGGCGGGTCATGCTCGGGCTGACGACCGCGACGATCGTCGGGGTGCCGCTGGCCAATGCGCTGGGACAGGCGATCGGATGGCGCTGGGGCTTCGGGGTCGTGGCGGTGCTGGCCGCCGCGACGATGGCGATGGTGGCATGGGTCGCACCGCACGATCGGCCGGACCGTTCGGCCAGCCCGCTTGCCGAACTGGGCGTCCTGAAATCGGGCCAGTTGTGGCTGACGCTCGGCATCGGCGCGATCGGCTTTGGCGGCATGTTCGCGGTCTATACCTATCTCGCCTCGACGCTGATCGAGGTGACGGGCGCGGGACCGGCGATGGTGCCGGTGGTGCTGGCGGTGTTCGGCATCGGCATGACCATCGGCAATCTGGTCGTGCCGCGTTTTGCCGACCGGGCACTAATGCCGACCGCCGGGGCGCTGCTGTTGTGGAGCGCGGCGACGCTGGCGCTCTATCCGCTGGCGGCGGGGCAGCTATGGTCGATGCTGACGATCGTGTTCCTGATCGGTATCGGCGGCGCGCTCGGCACCGTGCTCCAGACGCGGTTGATGGATATCGCCGAACACGGCCAGAGCCTTGCCGCGTCGCTCAACCATTCGGCGTTCAATACCGCCAATGCGATCGGGCCATGGGCCGGCGGGCTCGCGATCGCGGCCGGTTATGGCTGGACCTCGACCGGGTTGGTCGGCGCGGCGCTGGCGCTGGGCGGGTTTGCGATCTGGGGGTTGGCGGTGATGGCCGGCGCGCCGGTTCGGCGGGGGGTGGCTGTTTAAGAAGAAGAGTTGGTTCACGCGAAGGCGCGAAGGCGCGGAGGGGTTGCGTCGGCCGCTCCGTCACCCGCGCCAGCGACTTCGATGCCCGGCCATCGCGTTGCGTCAAGTCGCCCGATCGCGGGACGATCGTCTCTGCGCCCCCGCGTGAAACACCTTCTTTGCGCCTTTGCGCTTTGCGCCTTCGCGTGAACCGGTTCTTCTTTCGAAGGGGGAGCGTCGGTGGACACCCCCCTCCACCACCGCTTCGCGGCGGTCCCCGTCCCCGTGCCGGGGAGGAGCTTTATTTTTTCTCCGGCAGGACCTGCATCGACCAGTCCTTCGACGGCACCAGATATTTCGCCGCGAGCGCCTGCAATTCTTCAGGCGTAGTGCCGCGAATGTCGTTGATGATGCCGGGGATCGCCGCCAGCCGCGCCGGGTCGACCGTGCCGCCCTGCGTCTGGTTCATCCAGAACATGTTGCCGCTCGACATACGGGCGATCAACTGGATCACCGGCAGCTTGGCGCGGTCGAGTTCGTCGGCGGGCACCGGCGTCCTGACCAGATCGGCGGCGAGTTCGCGGGCGAGGTCGAAGAAGAAGCCGGTGCGATCGGGCGGCACCAGCCCGATCGCCATGATCCGCCCGCCGCCGGGCAGGCCGACCGGCCAGTTATTGTCGACGTTCGGCGAATAGCTGACCCCCGCCTGACTGCGCAGCCGGTCGAGCAGCCGGTCGCGGAACACCGCGGCGAGCACTTCCAGCTTGCGGCTTTCCGTCAGGCCGGCGCTGCCGCCGCCGGTCGGCCACGCGATCGCCGCCGCCGCCTGATTGGGCTGTCCGCCATGGGTGCGCGTCACCGGCTGCGCGACGTGCGCGGGAAAGCGAACCGGCGGCGGCGGGGTGGCATCCGCCGGACGCTTCGCCATCGCGCCGATCGTCGCGGCGACCGCGTCGATCGCCGCCTGTTGCGGCACGTCGCCGAACACCTGCACCTCGACCGGGCCGGTGGCGAGCAGCGGCTGCCAGAGCGCCTTGAAGCTGGCCGGGGTCAGCGCCTCGATATCCTTGCGGTCGGGGCTGACCCAGCGCGCGTCGCCGGCGTGGAGCAGTCCTTCGAGATCGCGGCCCATGACGCCGTCGGGCGATGCGCCGAGCGCGTCGTAGCTGGCCAGCATCACCGCCCGCGCCCGTGCCACCGGCTTCGGGTCCCATGCCGGCGATTGCAGCTTGGCCGCGATCAGCTTCAACTGATCGGACAGGTCGGCGGCGGTGGTGGTGCCGGCAAGGATGAAGGCGTCGTCGTCGATGCCGAACGACAATCCCATCTGCCGCCCGCCGGTCAGCCGGTCGAGTTCCTCCTGCCCCAGCACGCCCTTCGGCGTCTGGATGCCCGAGGCGACCAGCGCGAGATCGGCGGCGAACGCCGGGGTGCGGCGATCGGTCGGCAAGGCGTTCAGCCCCCGGCCGAACCGGACGCGGACATAGACCTTGCCCGTCTCCGATTCATTGGGGAACAGCAGCAGCGACGAACCATTGGCGAAATCGACGCGCTCGACCGGGGGATCGGGCAGCGCCATGCTGCGCGTGGTGATCGTGCCGGGCTTGCCGAGGGGGCCAAGCCGGTCGAACCCGATCGCCGCCTGTCCGCCACGCCGCGCGGCGGTGCCGGCGACCTTCTCGGTCAGCGCGGCGGTCAGCTTCGCCTGCGTGGTCGGATCGGGGGACCGGGTGTTGACCAGCGCGCGGGTCGCGGTGCCCTCGAACACCTTCTTCGTCGCTGCCTGTACGCGGGCGGGGGTGAAGAACTTCTTGGTCACCGCGCCTTCGAAGATGCGCAGCGACGTTTCCGGACCGGCGACCGTTTCGCGAATGTCGGTCGCGGCGATCAGGTTGTCGGCGAGCAGCGCCCCCGCCGTCACCGGCGCGGTGCGGACCTCGTTCTCCATGCCCGCGCGGATTTCGGCGACCTCGCGGTCGATCTCGGCCTGGGTCGGCGCGGTGCGGATCGCGTCGGCGATCGCCTGCCGCACGTCGCGCAGCGCCGCCGCCCAGTCGTCGCCCAGCGGCAGGATCGACACCTGCGTGATGTTCGCCGATCGCGATACGTCGTCGAGATTGGCACCGGCGGAGATAAAACTCCCGCCGCTACGCGCCCGACTCTCCAGCCGCCGGTTGAGTATCCGCAACCCGATCTGGTCCACCATCCGCTCCTGGTTGAACAGGATCGTGTCGTCGCCGACGGTCCATGGCCGCAGCACCGCCATCTGCAACAGCGTCGGGATGGTCGGTTCGCTGACCGTCGCCGCGACCGGCTCGTCGGCCTTGGGCGACCCGAACTTTGGTTCGGCCGGGGCCGGGCCGGTGCCGGTCCAGGCGGAGAAATGCTTCTTCACCATCGCTTCGAGGATCGCGGGATCGGCGTCGCCGGCGATGACGACGATCGCCCGGTCGGGCCGGTACCAACGGTCGTGGAACGCCTTCACGCTGGCGGCGGTGGCGGCTTGCAGCGTTTCGACGTTGCCGATCGGCGAACGGTCGGCGAGCGGCTGTCCGGCAAAGAACAGCGCGCGGGTCGCATCGCCCAGCCGCACCTGCGGCCCCGGCTGCTCGCGCTGTTCGGACAGGACGACCGGGCGCTCGGCGTCGAGCGCCGCCTGGCTGAGCGTCGGTTCGGTCATCATGCCCGACAGGATTTTCATGCTTTCGTCGAGGCCGGTCGGCGTCGCGGACGGCAGGTCGAGCTTGTAGACAGTCTGGGTGAAGCTGGTCGACGCGTTGCTGTCCGACCCGAAGGTGACGCCCAGACGCTGCCACACCCGTTTCGATTCGCCATCGGGGACGTGGACCGAACCGCGGAACGACAGATGTTCGATCAGATGGGCAAAGCCACGTTCGCTGTCGGTTTCCATCAGCGACCCAGCGCCGATCGCAACCCGGATCGCGATCTGCCCCGGTGGTACGCCGTTCTTGCGCACGGCGTATTTCAGTCCGTTGGACAGGACGCCGTACGTCCATGTCCGGTCGGGCGGAATGTCGCTGCCCCTGAACAGCCACGGGGTGTCGGGTCCCTGCGCCACCGGTTCGAGCGGCGGAAGCTGACGGATCGGGGCCGGCGATGCGGGAGGGGTCTGCGCTGCAAGCGGCGCGGCGATCAGGGCCAGGGTCGTGAACGCGCCCGTGGCCAGACGGAACGGAGATACCATAAGTCGGGGTGTAGCGTCGTCGCAACGCCCCGACCAGTATCGACACACGGCGCGAAAGATAAAGCTGTTTCGGTCGCCCGGTTCAGCTTCGGGTCAGCTTGCCGTCAGCGATCCTCGCGCCGGAGATACAGATACGAATCGTCGAACTCGGCCGTTGCCCTCAATCCAGGCATGTCGTTGATCGTCACGCGTTTGCCGCGCAGATCGACCAAACCCCGTTCGCGCATTTCGCGCAGCGTCCGGTTCACGTGGACCGGGGTCAGACCGGTACAGTCGGACAGGTCGGCCTGCGTCAGCGGCAGAGCAAAACCGGTGTCGTCGGCCTGGCCGATCAGTGCCAGCCGGACGCGCAGTTCGCAGATCAAATGGGCGATGCGCTGGATCGCGTTTCGCCTGCCGAGCGACAATTCCCATTCGCGATGGATCGCGGCGTCGAGGGCAGTCAGGAACCAGTAGACCCGCGCCAGATGCGGCTGGGTCTCGGTGATGTCCTTCAGCTTGGCATGCGGGACCAGTACGACGCGACACGGCGTCAGCGTCATGACGTTATGATCGAGCTGCTTGAGGGAAAAACTGTGCAGGTCGAGGAAGTCGCCGGCGACGTGCAGTTCGGTGATCTGCCGCTCGCCGCCCGGCAAATCCTTGTAACGGCACATCAGTCCTTCGAGCAGCAGCGTGCTGGAATGGAGGCGTTCGCCGGCATGGATGCAGGTGTGATGCGCCGCCAGCGACCGCACCTCGCCAAGCGAGTCATAGATAACCCGCTCTTCCTCCGCCGAAATCGTGTCGCGGGCGCGCAATTTCGCCATATGCGTCTCGATCACCGGCACTTTCCCCTTCTGTCGTTGCCCGGGTCGTACAGGAGCGTAACAATCGAGGCAACGCGCGGTGGCAACGGTGAACGCAGCGTTTCGCGCTACGCCCTTGATCCCCCGTCCGCCGGTCGCCAAATGGGCGGCATGTTGATCGAAACGGAATCGACGCCCAATCCGGCGACCCTGAAATTCCTGCCCGGGCAGGTCGTCATGGACGCGGGCACCCGCGATTTCGCCAGTCCCGAAGAGGCCGAGGCGTCGCCGCTCGCCACGCAGTTGTTCGCGCTGGGGGATGTCGTCGGCGTGTTTTTCGGCCGCGAGTTCGTGTCGGTGACCAAGGCGCCGGGCAGCGAATGGGCCGACCTGAAACCCGATGTGCTGGCGTTGATGCTGGATCATTTCGGCGGGCGGATGCCGTTGTTCAACCCGACGGGCAGCGCAGGCTTCTCGGTCGCGTCCGACGAACCTAGCTTCACCGACGATCCGGCCGATGCCGATATCGTCGAACAGATCAAGGAATTGATCGAGACCCGCGTCCGCCCGGCGGTCGCCAATGACGGCGGCGACATCGTCTATCGCGGGTTTGACCAGGGCAAAGTCTATCTGCAGTTGCAGGGGGCCTGTTCGGGCTGTCCGTCCTCCAGCGCGACACTGAAGAACGGGATCGAGCAGCTACTCAAATATTATGTTCCCGAAGTCACGGAGGTTCGTGCAGTCTGATGCCCAAACTCGACGATCAGGCACTCGATACGCTGTTTCGCAGCGCGCGTACGTTCAACCATTATACCGACCAGCCGGTAACCGAAGCCGATCTGGCCGCGATCTGGGACCTGATGAAATGGGGCCCGACCAGCGCCAACCAGCTGCCGGCGCGGATCGTGTGGTGTACCTCGACAGAGTCCAAGGAAAAGCTGGCGGCCTGTGCCACCGGTACGAACCCGGACAAGATCCGCGCCGCGCCGGTGACCGCAATCATTGGCATGGACACCGAATTCCACGAGTATCTGCCCGAACTGTTCCCCCACGCCGATGCGAAGTCGTGGTTCGACGGTAATGCGGAGTTGCGGCAGGCATCGGCATTCCGCAATTCGTCGTTGCAGGGCGCGTATCTGATCCTTGCCGCGCGCGCGCTGGGGTTCGATACCGGGCCGATGTCGGGCTTCGATGCCGGAGCGGTCGACAAGGCGTTCTTCGCCGAGACGCCGGCAGTCCACGCCAACTTCATCACCACGCTGGGCTATGGCGACCGCGAGACGCTGTATCCGCGGTCGCCGCGTCCGGATTTCGCCAAGTTCAACCGGGTCGTCTGACGATCACGTGCGAACGCTCGTCATCGAAACCGCCACTGCCGCCTGTTCGGTCGCGCTGATCGACGACGGCGTGGTGATCGCCCGCGACCATGTCGTCGTCGGGCGCGGTCATGCCGAGCGGTTGGTGCCGATGATCGCCGCCCTGCCCAATCAGGGGCGGGCCGACACGATCCTCGTCGATTGCGGGCCTGGCAGCTTTACCGGCGTCCGGGTCGGGCTGGCGGCGGCGCGCGGGCTTGGCATCGGTTGGGGCGTGCCGGTGCACGGCTATTCGTCGCTGGCATCGATCGCCGCCGCCGCGCTGTCCGAACAGCCGGGTGAGGCGATCGTTGTGGTGCTGGACGGCGGCCATGGCGAGGTGTTCCAACAGGGGTTCGACGGTGCGCTCGTCGCCGACGGTCCCGCCGTGTCGCGCAAGCCCGCCGATGCGGTCGCGGCGTTGCAGGGACGGCGCGTCGTTGGTCAGGGCCTTGCCCGGCTCCGCACGGTCGACGCCGCCCTGCCCGACTGCGACCGACTGCCCGACGCTGCCGATGCGGTCTTGCTGAGTGCCGAACAGCGCAACCTGCGTCCTGCCCCGCTCTATGGCCGTGCGCCCGATGCGGTGCCAAGCGTGCGCGCATGAGCGACGTTCGCAGCGATATCGCGCTGGCAACCGGAAGCGCCGCCGACATCGAAGCCGTCGACCGGGTGATGCGGGCAGCATTCGATCCGCGCTTCGGTGAGGCGTGGACCCCGTCGCAGTGCCTCGGCATGTTGTCGCTGCCGGGCGTCTGGCTGACGTTGGCAAGTGACGACGGGCGGGTGATCGGCTTTGCACTGACCCGCGCGGTCGCTGATGATGCCGAACTGCTGTTGCTGGCGGTGCATCCGGCAGATCGAGGGCGTGGGGTCGGGCTGGCGCTGCTGCAACGCGCAATGACCGATGCGCAGGCGCGGGGTGCCGCGCGCCTGTGCCTTGAAATGCGGGCGGGCAACGACGCGACCCGGCTCTACGCCAGCGCCGGTTTCGTCAAATGCGGGGAACGCCGCAACTATTATGCCGGACGCAGCGGTCAGCGATTCGACGCTCATACCTATGTCCGATCGTTTCCTCCGCCCGTTGCAGCAGCCAGCCTGACGCAGGTCGAATGACGTCGGCGGTATTCTAAAAAAGCCGGGAATATTGTTGCGCCTTGCCCATTCTGGTCCGATAGCGACGATGGGCCGCCGGTGCGGCCGTGTAACGAAGGAAGAGCATGACCATTCTTGCGGAGCGCGACGACACGCTCATTGCCCTGACGGCGAACATCGTTGCCGCCCATGTCGGGAATAATCATGTCGAGGTCGGCGATATCGCCGTCCTGATCCGCAGCGTACATGACGCATTGAACGATCTGGGCACGCCGGCCGAACCCGCCGCCCCGCCCGCCGAACCGGCTGTGCCGGTGCGGTCGTCGGTGAAGCCTGATTATATCGTCTGTCTCGAGGATGGGCGGAAGCTCAAGATGCTCAAACGTCATTTGATGACGCATTATAATCTGACCCCCGAGCAGTATCGCGCCAAGTGGAACCTGCCCGCAGACTATCCCATGGTCGCGCCCAATTATGCCGAACAGCGCCGGACGCTGGCCAAGAAGATTGGTCTGGGTACGCAGCGTCGCGTCCGTTGACGGTGCGGGTGCCGGCGTCGGCGTCGGTTTGCACCGGTGGCGGCACCCGCGCCACTTAGCGGCTTTCGCTCGGCAGCAGGGCGCGTTAGTGTCGGGCCATATCCTCTGGACGTACAGGACCGCATGCCCCGCAAGATCGACCTCGAAGCACTGTGCCAACAAAAAGGGCTGCGCATCACCGAACAGCGCCGCGTGATCGCGCGCGTCTTGTCCGAAGCCGATGACCATCCCGATGTCGAAAAAGTGTATGAGCGCGCGTCCGCGATCGATCCGGGTATCTCGATCGCCACGGTCTATCGCACGGTCCGCCTGTTCGAAGAGGCCGGTATCCTCGATCGGCATGATTTCGGCGACGGGCGCGCCCGGTATGAACCCGCCCCCGAAGCGCATCACGATCATCTGATCGACGTCGAAAGCGGCCGGGTGATCGAATTCGTCGATCCCGAACTGGAATTGCTGCAGAAGCAGATCGCCGAACGGCTCGGCTTCCGCCTCGTCGATCACCGTATGGAACTCTACGGCGTCAGCCTCGAACGCAAGGGCTGATCCCATGCCGTTTGGTGCGCGCCTGCGATTGATGGTGCGTGCGGCGGCCATGCTCGCGACGCTGCTGCGCTACCTGCTCCTGCACGGTGCGTGGCGACTGGTCCGGCTGCGCTCGCCATGGCCCCCGCGGTTTCTGGGAGCGTTGGCCCGTGCGATCGGGGTGCGGACGACGGTGGTCGGCACGCCGGTCGCGCGCGACGTGCTGTACCTTGCCAACCATCAGAGCTGGATCGACATTCTCGCCATCGCCGGGGCCAGCGGCAGCGCATTCGTCGCCAAGGGCGAGTTGCGCGATGCGCCGCTGGTCGGGTGGCTGTGCACGCTCAACCACACGCTGTTCATCGATCGCGGCGACCGGTTGGGGGTGGCGCGGCAGATCGATACGCTGCGGCAGGCGCTGCTCGCCGATCATCCGGTGACGGTGTTTCCGGAGGGTACGACCGCACGACCGGGCGAATTGCTGCCGTTCAAGGCGGCACTGCTCGGCGCGATCGATCCCCCGCCACCAGGGCTGCGCGTACAGCCGGTCTATCTGGATTACGGCGATGCGCGCGAGGTGGCGTGGGTCGGTGACGAAGCAGGGACCGCGAATGCGGCGCGTGTGCTTGCGCGGCCGGGGCAGATCGGGCTGACCATCCATTTCCTGCCGGCCTTTGATCCGGCGGGTCTGGGACGCAAGGCGGTGGCGGCGCGGGCGCGGGACGCGATTGTGGCCGCGATGGGGTGAATGACTCCCCTCCCGGACAAGGGAGGGGAGAAGATAACGGCTATTCGCTGAATGCACCGACGGTCGTGCGGCGCCCCAGCAGGAACGCGTCGTTGACATGGACGAAGGGTGACAGGTCGGCATCGCTCACCCGGTCGCGCAGGCATTTGGCAAAGCGGCGGTAGAGCCGCGCATATTCGGCTTCGTCGCCGACATCGACCGCAACCCCGTCGACCGCCATGCGCGACGCGCCCATCGCCAGCGTCAGATGGCCGTCATCCGTTTCGACGTCGATGTCCCAGGTTTGCGGCCCCGTCTGATCGAAGTCGAATTCGACGCGCACCGGCACCCCGGCGGTATCGATAAAGTCGAGATCGGCGGCGATCGGCGCGTCGCGGTTCGACGGGAAGCGTAACTCGGCCCCATCGAGCAGAAGCGGACGCGGCAAGATGCGAGTGATAACCGATAGCGCGTTGATCCCCGGATCGAACACGCCGATGCCCGGTTCCCAGATCCAGGCCTGCCCCGGATGCCAGACGCGGACGTCTTCCTTCCAGTTCACCTCGACGCGGCGGATGTTGCGCTGCGCCAACCACGCGCGGGCGGGCTCGACGGCGGCGGCTTCGCGCGAATGCCACGTCGCGAACAGCACCTTGCCGGCGGTTTCGGCGGCGCGGGCAAAGCCCTGCGCCTCGGACAGCGTCGCGGCGGGCGGCTTTTCGATCATGACGTCGAGGCCGTGGTCGAGCGCCTGCTGGATCAATGACAGGCGACCGCGCGGCGGCGTGCAGATCGAAATCGCCTGCACATCGGGCATCGCGGCCATCATCTCGTCGATCGTCTTGAACCCCGGTACACCTTCGGGGGCGGTATGGCCGGTGACGGCCGCCACCAGTTCGAAATCGGGGCTGGCGGCAATATGCGGGATATGCTGGTCGCGCGCGATCTTGCCGATACCGGCCAACGCGATGCGGGTCGGGGCGTTAGCCAACGTCGCTCTCTCCTGTCAGTTTATTAGTCGGACATATCAACCGGACCGCTGCGTTGCAACTGGACTTGCGTCAGATCCCGCCGGTCACCGGCTCGCGGCCGGTCCTGCGCAGGCGGTCGGCAAGGTCGGCGATACAGGCGTCGACGGCCGCGGTGTCGGTGGCACGCACAACGAAATTGGCACCGGTGCGACCTTCACGGAAAAACGGGTAGCTGCCGATCGCGACGCCGTCATGGGCGCGTTCGACGTCGCCAAGGATGTCGGCGACCTCGCTCTCACCGACCCAGCAGCCGAGCGTCGCCGACACTACCGGCAGGCCACCCTCCAGCGTACCCGTCAAGCTGTCGAGCATCGCTGCGGCGATATGGGGCACGCCCGCCATGATGAAGATGTTGCCGATGCGGATGCCCGGCGCGCCCGACATCCGGTTTTCGATCAGCTCGCCGCCCTCCGGCACCCGCGCCATGCGCAGCCGGGCATCGGTCAGTCCGCCGCGCGTCTCGTAATAGGATTCGAGGATCGCCCGCGCCTTGGGATGGACGATCACCGGCACGCCCAGCGCCGCCGCGATCGAATCGACGGTGATGTCGTCATGGGTCGGGCCGATGCCGCCGGTGGTGAAGACATAATCGTTGCGCGCGCGCAGGATGTTGACCGCCTCCACGATCGCTTCCTCGCGGTCGGCGACGACCCGGACCTCGCCGAGCCGAATGCCCTGTACGTTCAGCCATGTGGCGAGCTGGGCGATATTCTTGTCCTGCGTCCGGCCGGAGAGGATTTCGTCACCGATGACGATCAATGCGGCGGTCCAGATACGGTCGGTCATGGCCGCGGACATAGCGTGACGCCCCGCCCTCGCCTAGCACCACTTCCTCGCTTATATGCAGCGTATGACCGAATATCAGACCGTCACCACCGACATGCCGCTGGCCCGGACCGGCGCGATCAAGCTGCACGATGCCGCCGGGTTCGAAGGGATGCGCCGCGCCGGCCGGCTCGCCGCGCATATCCTCGACGAGATCACGCCGCATGTCGCGCCGGGCGTCACCACCGCCGAGCTGGACGCGATCATCTTTCGCCTGATGCGCGCGGGCGGCGCGGTGCCGGCGACGCTCGGCTATCGCGGCTATGCGCATTCGACCTGCATCTCGATCAATCATGTCGTATGCCACGGCATCCCGTCGGACCGGACGCTGAAGGACGGCGACATCGCCAATATCGACGTAACCCCCTTGCTGGATGGCTGGCACGGGGACAGCAGCCGGACCTATCTGGTCGGCAATGTCCCGATCAAGGCGCGCAAGCTGGTCGATGTGACCTATGAATGCCTGATGATCGGTATCGAACATGCCAAACCCGGCAACCGGATGGGCGATGTCGCGAACGCGATCCAGCGCCATGCCGAATCGCACCGCTATGGCGTCGTGCGCGACTTCTGCGGGCATGGCCTTGGGCGGTTGTTCCATGATGCGCCGGAAGTGATCCATGCCGGTCGTCCCGGTACCGGCCCCGAATTGCGGCCGGGCATGTTCTTCACGATCGAGCCGATGATCAATATCGGGCGGCCCGACGTGAAGATGCTCGACGATGGCTGGACGGCGGTGACCCGCGACCGGTCGCTGTCGGCGCAGTTCGAGCATTCGATCGGGATTACCGAGGAGGGCTGCGAGATTTTCACGCTCAGCCCCAAAGGGTTCACCAAGCCGCCCTATCTGTGATCTCCTCCCGGCCAAGCGAGCAGATGAGCTGCCCGAAAAAGCGGCACCCTGCTCCTTCGCCGGGCAATATCGACAGTCCCGGCCAAATCCCCGATGATCGTATCCAAGGCGAATCGCCGGTTGGCACGGTAATTGTTTAACGAGATGATAACGGCCCGTCCGGGTCGTCACGTCCGAGGGGATCGGCAGGGCGCATGAAGAAGATCGAGGCCATCATCAAGCCGTTCAAGCTGGATGAGGTGAAAGAGGCGCTGCACGAAGTAGGCGTAAGCGGCATCACCGTGACCGAAGCCAAGGGGTTCGGCCGGCAGAAGGGCCACACCGAACTGTATCGCGGCGCGGAATATGTCGTCGACTTCCTGCCGAAGGTGAAGCTGGAAGTCGTGGTCGAGGACGGCCTTGCCGAGCGGGTGGTCGAGGCGATCGCGGCGGCCGCACAGACCGGCCGGATCGGCGACGGAAAGATTTTCGTCATTCCGGTCGAGACCGCCTTGCGCATCCGCACCGGTGAGCGCAACGACGACGCGATCTGACGCAACGCAGCATTATTTCGAATCATGGGGCGTGCCGGGGCGATTGATTGCGCCGGAACGTGGAGTTTCATCCAGAAAGGGCAGTTTCCGATGGCTACTACCGCCAGCACCATCCTGAAGCGGATCAAGGAAGAAGAGATCGAGTGGGTCGACCTGCGCTTCACCGATCCCAAGGGCAAATGGCAGCACCTGACCATGGTCGCGTCGCTGCTGGGTGAAGACGAGTTCACCGACGGCCTGATGTTCGACGGCAGCTCGATCGAGGGCTGGAAGGCGATCAACGAGTCGGACATGACCCTGCGCCCCGATCTGGACGCGGTCTACACCGACCCGTTTTCGGCGACGCCGATGCTCGTCGTGTTCTGCGACGTGGTCGATCCGGTGACCGGCGAACTCTATGCCCGCGATCCGCGCTCGACCGCGAAGCGTGCCGAAGCGTATCTGAAGACCACCGGCATCGGCGACACCGTCTATGTGGGGCCGGAAGCCGAATTCTTCATGTTCGACGACGTCCGGTTCGAAAACAGCTATTCGACCAGCTATTACAAGATCGACGACATCGAACTGCCGGGCAATTCGGGCCGCGAATATGAAGCCGGCAACATGGGCCACCGCCCGCGCGCCAAGGGCGGGTATTTCCCGGTCGCACCGGTCGACAGCGCCGTCGACATCCGTGGCGAGATGGTTTCGACGATGATCGAAATGGGCCTGCCCTGCGACAAGCACCACCACGAAGTCGCCGCCGCGCAGCACGAGCTGGGCCTGACCTTCGGCACGCTGACCACGACCGCCGATCGCATGCAGATCTATAAGTATGTCGTGCATCAGGTCGCGCACGCCTATGGCAAGACCGCGACGTTCATGCCGAAGCCGATCAAGGAAGATAACGGGTCGGGGATGCACACGCACTTCTCGATCTGGAACGGCAAGACTCCGCTGTTCGCCGGCGACGGCTATGCCGGGCTGTCGGACATGTGCCTGTATTTCATCGGCGGGGTCATCAAGCATGCCAAGGCGCTGAACGCGTTCACCAACCCGTCGACCAACAGCTACAAGCGTCTGGTCCCGGGCTATGAAGCGCCGGTGCTGCTCGCCTATTCGGCGCGCAACCGTTCGGCATCGTGCCGCATTCCGTACGGCACCGGCCCGAAGGCGAAGCGCGTCGAAATCCGTTTCCCCGACGCGATGGCGAACCCGTATCTCGCCTATGCGGCACTGATGATGGCCGGTCTCGACGGCATCCAGAACAAGCTCCATCCGGGCGAAGCGATGGACAAGAACCTGTACGACCTGCCGCCGGCAGAACTCGCGCAGGTCCCGACCGTCTGCGCATCGCTGCGTGAGGCACTCGAGGCGCTGACCGCCGACCACGACTTCCTGCTGAAGGGCGACGTGTTCTCTAAGGATCAGATCGAAGCCTATGTCGAGATCAAGTATGGCGAAGTGGCACGGTGGGAAATGACCCCGAGCCCGGTCGAGTACGATATGTACTACAGCGCGTAAGGCGCGGCGACGACCGCGCCGGTGTGCCAGCGGGCACATCCGCGCTGTCGGCCGGCCTCGCTCGTCGAGGACCGACGACGTGGCTTTGCCACGTCGCGCGGGATTGGAAAGGCGTCGGGAGTGATCCCAGCGCCTTTTCCTTTTGGGGGTGGATCGGGCGATTATCGCTGCGGTTGGGCTACGTCACGTCGGGGAAAGCCAACGCTATCGCCGTCACACCGAACTTGATCGAGACCCCTGCGGTAGTAACGATCCCTGCCCCCGGCCGTACCCCCGCGCAGGCGGGGGGCCAAGAGCCCCAAGTGCAAGCCGTTGTTTTGCTTGGCTCTGGACCCCCGCCTGCGCGGGGGTACGGCGTATTTTGGCAAAGGTTGCAACTTTCGCGACTTCTCAACTTGACCCGGGGTGACGGGTGGGTGGGGTACTCGTCACCACAAGCGTCATCCGAACTGAGGCTGGCATTTCCCGCTAACGGCTCGTCGCACCTACCAAGGTGGACCCGAGCCGGCATCGTAGGTTACGTCCTGATCGCAAAAGCGGGTGCGACGACCCACCGTCGCGACGCCGCCCCCGACACACGATCGTCACATCGCCATGCTCAATCCGCACCACCCGCTTGCCATCAGGAACACCGCGCCCATGACCATCCTTCTCGATCGCCGGACGTTGCTGGGCGGGTTCGCCATTGGCGCGGCGGGGCTGACCGTGCCGCCGGCGGCGGCGCGCAGGGAGCAGCGGGGTGGCTGTACTTTCGCCGTCCTCGGCGACTGGGGTCGCGATACGCCCGAACAGCATCATGTCGCGGCAGCGATGGGACGGGCGGCGGCGGCGGCGCGGAGCGACTTCGTGCTGGCGATCGGCGACAATTTCTACAGCGACGGGGTGGCGTCGGTCGACGACCCGCTGTGGCAGTCGGTGTTCGAGGGCGTCTATACCCATCCGGCGTTGCAGGTGCCGTGGTATGCGCTGCTCGGCAATCACGACTATCGCGGCAATCCGCAGGCGCAGATCGACTATGCGGCGCGCAGCCCGCGGTGGCGGATGCCGGCGCGCTATTATCAGGTGGCCGATGCCGCGCTGACGCGGGCGGACGCCGATCTGTTCGCGATCGACACGTCGCCGTTCGTCGAACGCTATCGTGCCGATGCCGACAAGCCGATCGGCCGCAACACCCTGTCGCAGGACACGAAACAGCAACTGGCGTGGCTGGACCATGCACTGTCGCAGTCGCGGGCGAAGTGGAAGCTGGTCACCGGCCATCATCCGATCCGGTCGGGCGGCAGCGGCCATGGCGACCAGCCGGAGATCATCGCACAGGTGCTGCCGATCCTGAACCGGCACGGCGTGCAGGCGTATATCGCCGGCCACGACCATGACCTGCAGCATATCCGCCGCGACGGGATCGACATGATCCAGTGCGGCGGCGGCATGGAGGCGCGCCCGGTACAGGCGGTCGAGGGCACCCGCTTCTGCCGCGCCGCCGCCGGCTTCGGCATGGTGCAAGTGGCCGGAGACCTGCTGTCGTTCGACCTGCGCGATGAGGCGGGCAAGAGCCTGTACAATGCATCGGTACCGGTGCGCTCGATGGCGTAAATCCGCCAAAGGTCACAAAGGTCACACTTGCGCAGTGTTGTGCGCGTTGCGTCCCAGCCGGTTGTTTCGAACGGCATCGGGAAGGCGTGGCGGGTGGGCTGAACAGGTCAAAGAGCGGCGACATCCTGACCGGTTCCCGGCGTGTAGGAAAGTGCCGTTGCGATTCGGGACGAGGGTTCTCGACGGACGCTTCTCGACAAGGTCGAAGCTGCTCGAACCGAACGGCTTTTTTAAGGGGGCGTCAATAATCCCGCGAGACGCGGACGTTGGTGCTCTGGCGGCCAATCGTCGAGATCGAGGCGAGGAGCGACAGCCAGCGGGTCACCTGGAATTCGATCCGGGTCGCGGAATAGCCCTGCCCGTCGGTGACGATTTCCGCATAGAAACGCCGCGTCAGATATTTGCCGGCGGCAACCGAGGTGCCCTGACCCGTCTGCGGATCGGCGGGGAGGATGCGCAGGCGGTCGAGGCCGGCGGCGCGGCGGACGGCGTTGATCGGGTTCAGCCCGCCCTCGCCATTCTGGAGCGCGGCGACGGCGGCGGCGAGTTGCAGCGCCTCGGGGGCGGACAGGTTGGTGATGGAGGTGCCGAACAACAGCCGTGACAGCAATTCGTCCTCGGGCAAGGCCGGTACGCTCTGGAAGCTGATCTCGGGGCGCGTCGCGGTACCGGCGACGCGGATCGTCGCGTTCAGGCCCTGCGTGTCCGCGGCGGCGACGATATCGAGCGCGGGGTCGGCGGGGCTTTCGCCGTTGAAGCGCAACGCACCGCGATCGACGCGGAATTCGCGGCCGGCGAACTCGTAATCGCCGCGGACCAAATCGGCGCGGCCGTTGATGATCGGATTGGTCGGCTCCCCGGTGATGGCGAGGTCGGCCGACCATTCGCTGGTCAGGCCGAGGCCGGTGACGATCAGCCCGCCCGGCGCACGCGCCTTCAGGTCGAGCTTCCACGGTACGACGGTCGTGGCGGCTTCGTCGTCGCCATCGGGACGGTTGATCTCACGGATCTTAAGGCGCGGCAGCGGCGCGGTCGCGGTGGCGCGGCCGAGGCGGTAGCGGCTACCGTCCATCCGGACCTGCCCCGAAATCGTGCCGCCCGCGCCGTCGCTGCGGACCGCGATCGGACCGGTGACGGTCGCACCGATCGAATCGGTGTTGATGAGCCGCGCACGATCGGCGTTCAGCGACAGGTCGATGCCGAAGCCGCGCACCGCCGCGAATTCGAACGCGCCGGTGCCGGTCACCCGCCCCTGTCGTCCGTCGCTGGCGGCGAACCGATCGATAACCAGCCGCGACCCGTCGAACCGGCCCTGCGCCTCGACGCCGGTCAGGACGGTGCCGGTGATCGCGCTTTCGATCCGCGCGCCACTGGAGCGCAGGACACCGCGGATGCGCGGGTCGGCAAGGCGTCCGGTCACGTCGGCACCGACCGCCACCGGGCCGGACAGGTCGAACAATTCGATACCGGTCAGCCGCCACAGCGTGTCGGCGGGGCCGCCATAGCGAAGCTGCGCGATCAGCGGCGCGTTGGCGATGCGGGTGGCGAGGTCCCCCTGCCCGAGCGGCGCGAGCCGCGCCTGCGCGCGACCGATCGTCTTGCCACCGCTGGCCATCACCGCGCGCATCCCGGCACGATTGGCGTCGAGCACGGCGGCGATGCCGACATCGATCGGGGTCGACGACAACACAAGGCCGGACCGGCTGAGGCCGCGGATCGTCATGTCGACCCGGCCGCTGGGCGTATCACCGGTCAGCGCATAGGCGATCTTGCCCGATGCGGTGCCGCCGAGCCCGAGACCGGGATAGCCGATGTCGAGCACCGCAAGCGGCATGCGGGCGACGTCGAGGGTCAGTTCGCTGGCACCCGCGCCGAACGCCCCGCCGACGGTGGCGGTACCGCCGGCAAAGCTGAACCGGGTCGGGGCGAGGCGCCAGCCCTCCCCTTCGCGCCGCAGCACCGCCGGGGTTTCGAGCTTGAGCGGGCGGCGGTCGAGCGTCCCTTCGGCGTCGATCGTGTAGCTGTCGGCGGCGACCTGCGTCACGCTCTGGATCGCGAAGGCGCGGCCGCGCGATCCGGCGATCGCGGCGCGGACCTCGCCGACACCGTCGACCAGCTTCGCGCTGCCGGCCAGCCGCGCGATCGACAACTGGCCGCGACGGAAGCCTTGCGCGGTGACGGTCGCGTCGAGGGTGGTGCCGGTGTCCGCCAGGACGATCCCCGCCTCCAGCCGGGCGCGTCGGACCGTGCCTACCGCGCCCAGCCGTGCCCGGGCGGCGTCGAGGGCGATGTCGATGCGCTGGTCGCTGCCCTGCGGACGGAAGGCGATGGTACCGGTGATGCCGCCGCCATCGACGGTCAGTGCCCCAAGGAAACCGTCCGGCACGATGTCGATTCCGCCATTGGCACGGGTGCCACTGACCTCGAGTGCGTCGACGGCGATGCGCGCGGTGCCGCCGCTGGGCAGCAGGATGCGGCCGTTGGCGGTGAACGGGCCGAGCCGCGAACCACCAGCGGCACGATAGGCGAAACCGTCGGGCGTCGGGTCGAGATGGGCGACCACATCGGCAAGGCCGAGCGTCGCATTGGGCGACGCGAACCGCAGGTCGAGCGTGGGTTTCGAGATATTGCCGTCGAGGACCAGTTGCACCGGACCATAGGTCGCCTGTCGGCCGCTGCCTTCGAAATGGAAGGTGCCGTCGCGGCGGCGATAGCCGTTGCCGGTGAGTGTGAGGCCGGGCGAAGTCAGCCGTGCCCCGCGCAGATACAGGATGCCGTCGCGGCCGCGCTCCAGCCCGGTTTCGATGCGCGGCAGCCCCTGGGTCAGCGACCGGAAGAAGCCGTTGTCGAGCCGGCGAACCTGCGCCAGCCCCCGCCCGACGATGCGGGTGCCGCCGCCGGGAATGGGGACGGCGGTCAGGCGGGTTTGGACATCGACCAGCCCGAGACCGGGGATGAGATAGCGTTGCAGCGCGCCGCTGATTCCGACCTCGTACCGTCCGGTCGCCAGTTCGAGCGTCAGCATGATCCGGCCGTTCAGCTTGTCCGACCGGACGATCAGGTCGTTGCCGACGAGGGTGCGCGTGCCGACCGCCAGCTTGCCAGTGACCGACAGGTTGCGCAGGATGCCGCCGGCGACTTCGCCGACCCCGGTGACGCGCGCCGCCGCCAGCCGGATCGGAACGATGACCGGTGCTTTCGAGAAGCGCCCCTGCCCGGCCGCGACGACGCCTTCGAACCCGGTCTGGTCGAAGGCGAGCCGCTGCGCGCGCAGGCGGTAGTCGAAGCGCGCGGTCGAAAATTCACCGTCGAGGATCGCGCGCAGTTCGATGTCGCGGCCGGTCATGTTGGGGAACAACGCGGCGGGGCGCAGCAGGCGGGTGCGCAGCCGCAGGTCGCGAAACGCGCTGGTGCCGAGATCGACGATGCCGTCGGCTTCCAGCGCCAGCGCCGGGCTGCGCAGGGCGAGCATGCCGTCGATGCGGCGATCGGCGAAGGTCGCGCTGCCGCTGACGCGGACCTGCGGGCTGGTCAGCCGTTGCAGCTTGCCCTGCAACAAGGCGGCCGGGGCGAGCGTCCCGCCCAGCGTATAGCGGCCGGCGCGGACGCCCAGCGTCAGGTCGAGAATGCGCGCGCGGCCGGCATCGGCAACGGCGCGACCATCCCATGCCGACCAGCGGCCGTCGCCCGCGACTTCGATCGCAAGCGGACGGCGGATGCCGCTGGCGGTCGCGAGCAACCCGTCGGCGGCGCTGCGCACGCGCAGATCGACGTCGAACCGGTCGCGATCGGGTTCGCTATCGAGGTGCAGGCGGAGCCGGTCGCTGTCGGCGATATCGAGCGCGAGGTCGACCAGCGCCCGGCCCGACCGGATATCGGCCTGTCCGGCGAGGCGACCGACCCGCGCGGTGCCGGTCACCGCCTTGGCCAGTTCGAGCCGCTCGACGCTCAACCGGCCGATGCGGATGTCGAAGCCGGGTAATATCGGGCCACGCCGTCCGGTCGGGGCAGGCTGCGGCAGCTTGGCGAGGATCGCGCGCGGGAGGTGCAGGCTGGTGATCGACAACCGGTTCGACCAGAATTCCCATGGCCGCCAGTCGAGTTCGGCGCTGGGCGCGCGCAGCACCAGCCCCTTGGGATCATAGATGCGGACGTCGATCAGCCGCGCGCGGTTGTAGATCGACCCGTCGATCCGCCCGATGCGATACCGCATGCCGTTGGCGGGTTTGAGCGTCGCGATCCGGTTCGCGATCAGCCGGTGACCGGGGCCGGTATCGATGACGACCAGCAACCCGGCGATGGCGATGACGATCAGCAGCAGCCATTGCGCCAGCCGCCGGCCCCAGCCGATCCGGCGCTGGGGCGCAGGTACGGGTTCGTCCGACACCTGCGTCAAAAGGCCTGCCCCAGCGAGACATAGACCGCGACGCGTGGGTCGCCGCGCTGCGGATTGATCGGGGTGCCGACGTCGATGCGGATCGGGCCGAAGTTGCTGTAATAGCGCACGCCGATGCCCGCGCCGTAGCGCATGCCGGTGAAGCGCGGCAGCGTCGAGGTATAGATATTGCCGGCGTCGAGGAACGGCACGACCCCGAAATTGCCGAACGCGCGAACGCGGGCCTCCAGCGAAAATTCGGCAAGGCTGCGGCCACCGATCGGATCGTTGTTCGGATCGCGCGGGCCGATATCCTGAAAGCCGTAGCCACGCACCGATGCGCCGCCACCGGCATAAAAACGCCGCGAGGGAGCGACCGCATCGCGCGGCGCGCCGAGGATCGAGCCGATGCGGGTGCGCCCGGCAAGGACGACGCGACCGGTGACCGGGCGATAGACGCTCGCGTCAATCTGGGCACGGGTATAGCCGAACACCTGCCCCTGTAGCGACAATTCGGGGCTGATGCGGCCGCCCAATCGAAAGCCCTTCGTCGGATTGAGCAGGTCGTCCGAGCCGTCGTAATTCAGGCTGCTGGGCAGTGCGCCGATGAAATAGGTGCGGCGGCGGGGTTCGCCGGTGGCGACGATCACGTCGCGTTCGTCAGTCGCGACCAGTTCGCCGCCGAGCGACCATGTCCATGTCTTCTGGAAGAAAATATTGGTCTGCCGTTCCAGCCCGGCCGACAACGAGACGGTGTTCGCTTCGAAGGCGTTGCGGACCAGATGGGTCGCGGCGACCTGCGCGGTCAGCACCCGGTCGCGGCCGTGGAAATTGTTGCGGCGGAAGGTCACCGCCGCGACCTGCTCGAGGGTGCCGAGCACGCCGCGCAGCGTCAGCGCCCCTTCGGGCGGGAACAGGTTGCGGTGGGTCCAGCTCGCCTCGACCCGCGCGCCTTCGCCGGTGCCGTAGCCGAGTTCGCCGGCGATGGTGCGCGGCGGGGCGGGCTCCATGGCGAGGTCGAGGTCGACGGTGCCGGGCGCGGTCCCCTCGACCGGGGTCAGGCGGACCTGCGAGACGAGGCTGGTCTGGATGATGGCGCGGCGCAGATCGTCGACCAGCGTCGAATCATAGGTCTCGCCAGGTTTGAACCGGGCGATGTCCTGCGCATGATCGCCATCGAAGATGCGGTTGGGCGTCGTGACGATCCGGCCGAAGCGACGCTCGCCACCCGGTGCCACGGTAATGTCGAGCGTCGCGGTGCGGGTGGCGTGGTCGACGGTGATCTCGGGTTCGCCGACCCTGGCAAAGGGAAAGCCCTCGCGGCCGATCGTTTCGGTCAGCTTGCCTTGGGCGGCGACGATCGTATCGCCCTGTACCGGGGTTTCGGGCTTGACCGCGAAGGCGTCTCGCAACTCCGGAGCCTTGTCGCCCGCGGCGGCAATGCCGGGGGTACGGACCTGTGCGAAGCGGTAGAGCTGGCCGGGTTCGACCTCCAGATAGACGATGAGCCGGTCGCCTTCGGGGCGGACGCTGGTCGCGATGCGGGCGTCGAAATAACCTTCGTTGCGGAGCAGTTCGTCGAGGAGCCGCGCGTCTTCGCGGGCGCGGCGGTCGATCTGCGCGGCGTTGGCGGGGTCGCCTTCATTCGCGCGCAGCGTCGACAATTCGTTGAACCGCTGTCGGAACAGGTCGGTATTGATGCCGTCGATGCCCGTAATGCGGTAATTATAGCGAAATTCGCCGCCGGCCCGCTGCGGACCGGCGGTCGCATCGGGATCGGCCGGTGCGGTCGACAGGTCGGGCCAGGCGACGCCGATATCGGGCAGGTCGGCCATCGGCGAGGTCGGATCGAGCGACGTTTCCTGAGCGAACGCCGCCGGGCCCGCAAAAGCGAGCCATCCGGCGCTCAACAGCACGGCAAGCCGGCAGCTCGACATGAAACGGTCCTAGCGGAGCAGCACGCCCCCCGCCAAGGGCCAAGCTTAGTGAATCGTGCCCCAAACGCCGGGCCGCGCGAGCATTGTGACGAGCCGCGCGACCTGTCGCCAGCGGCAGAACTGGATCACATTGTCGTTGTCGCGGGCATCGGCGGCACGGGAAACGGCTTCATCGGCGGCGCGGGTGCCGAAATCGGTGATCAGTTCATGCGCCGTCACCAGATCGGATGCGTCGGAAATATAGGGCGGCAAGGCGATCGAATCGAGCATGGCCCCGTCTGTAACACGGTTCGTGCCGGAACCGTACCAAGCGCGGTGGCAGCGGGGGACGATGGTTACCATGCCACGGCCGGTCCCGGCGCGGGACGTCCCCCGTGCCGGAACGGTACGGGCGGGACGCGGTGGCGCGGGTGGCGCGACTGTGGCAGAGATCGGCGATGAACAGACCTTCGCACAATCCCAAGGCCGGCGGGATGCCGATCGCGCTCGGCACGCTGGGCGGTGCCATCATCGGCGCGGTGTTCGGCGAGGCGACCGCCGGATTGCTGGTCGGATTGGCCCTGGGGGTTGGAATCGCGCTGTGGATCTGGCGACGCGACCGGATCTGAAGTTGACGAAGGTGACACTATGCCATGGTTGCACGGCGGGTGTTTTGGCTTGCTAACAACGGGTTAGGTGCCACCGGCGGCGGATAAGTTGACGGATGGCGCCTGTTCGGTTCTGACCCTTTCGACGACGCCGCGACCTTTACAAATGCGGGTCCTGTAGGAAATGCTACAGCGAGCGCGACAGCCAGACGACGCGGCCGATGATGTCGGGCGGACCGGTGAGCGTGATCGGGGGGTAAGCGGGGTTGTCGCTGACCAGTTCCCATCCGTCGCGGGTGCGGGCGAGGCGTTTGACCAGCAGGACGCCGTCGTGCCGCACGACATGGATCGCCCCCGATACGCCGCGCCGGTCGCCACGATCGACGAGAATCGCGTCGCCATCCGATAGCGTCGGCTGCATCGAATCGCCGGCGACGGTAATCATCGAGGCGTTGCCGGCCCGCACCCGCAACTGGCGCAGCAACGCGGTATCGAGGCGCATCGCGCCGTCGCCCCGATCGTCCTCGACCAGTCCCCCCGGCCCGGCCGAGGCAGCGGCGTCGATGCGGGGAATCGCGATCAATGGATGTTCGGGCGGGCCGCCAAGCAGCGGTTCGGCCACCCCGAGATAGCGGGCCAGCGTCGCCCGATCACCCTCCGCCAGCCGGCGTGGCGAACCACGTTCGATAAATTGCTGCATATAAGCGGGGTTACGTCCCAGCACGCGCGACAATTCCGCGAGACTGACGCCGCGCTCCCCCGCCAGCCGCGCGATGGCGGACCGAATATCGTTCGATTCCATCCCAGAACCCTAGCCGTAGGATTTATCCTAGACAAGTTGGATTTCAAAGAACAGATCAGGAACAGACACTGTGTCGAAGGGGTAGACGGGAGGTATGGATGCATACGATTTTGCAGCGGATCAGTCGGCATTTGCAGGAGACCGGCACGCCGGAAACGCTGTTCGGCCGACGGGCGGCGGGCGATCCGCGACTGGTGGGCGATTTGCGCAACGGGCGGCAGCCGCGCCCGCCACTGCTCGCCCGGATCGAGGCCTATATCGACGCGCAGGAGCAACGGCATTGAGCGGCGGTCCCGATGCGGCGACCCTGCTCGAACGGCGACTGCGGATCGCGGCGGAGGCGGCGGGGGCCGTGGTGTCGGTCGGTGAAGCCGGCTGGACGCGCTGGGCGAGCGCGACCTTTGTCGGGGCGCGGCATCGCCTGACGCTCAGCGGAGCGGGGGTCGCGTTCGACGCGTGGCTAGCGGCGCTGCCCGAAGCGGACCTGCCGCTGCGCGGGCATCTGGTCGCCGATGTCGCGGTGGTGGCGCGGACGGGCAAGGATGTGGTGCTGGAGGTACTGACCGTCGAGGAACGGTGAGTTTGTTTTCCTCTGCCGGTAGGGAAAGAGATGCGCTCGCTTGCGCGACCGCGCGAGCCCTGCAGGCTCGCTCGCCCCTCTCCCAACCTGCGCTAGCCAGCAAGCTGGCAAGCTTCGGTATCCCTCTCCCCTGTCCGGGGAGAGGGGTATGGGGTTATTCGCCTCCGGCCATGCGACGCAGCGCACCGAGTGCCGAGGCGAGGCCGGTCGATTGGGCCTTCGCAGCTTCCTGTCGTTCGATCTCGGCGGAGCGGCGGCGTTGCAGGCCTTCGTCGAGGCGATCGAGCAACGCGTCGAGGCTGGGCAGCGGGGCCGGTTCGATCGGACGCTTTTCGGCAGGCGAGATGTCGGGTTGGTGGGTGACGGCTTCGGGTTCGGGAGCGATTTCCGGTTCGGGAGCCACCTCCGGATCGGACTCGGGCTCGGGATCGGCTGCCGGCTCGGGTTCGACCGTCGCAACCGGTGGTGCGGGCGGCGCGACGTCGTCGGGCAGTTCGACGGTCGGTTCGGCCGGGGTGGCTGGCTCGATCGGGGTCGGCGGCACGGGTGCCTCCTGTTCAGCGGCGGCCGCAACCGGGGGTTCGAAGAAAGCGGCAGGATCGACCGTGGCGTCGTCGGCGGGCGCGGGCGTCGGGCGGAACAGCGGGCGGACCGCCTGTGCCGGGGCGGCGGGGACCTGCGGCACGGCGGCAGGGTCGAAGACCGCCATCGGAATGTTCAGGTCACGCGGCAGGTCCATCTCGGTTTCCACCGGGTCGAGCGGATCGAGGAACGGCTTGCCGAGATCGCGTGCGGCGCGCACCGGCGGGCGCGGCGGCGCGTCGGGATGCGCGTCGGCCCGGCGGACGCTGGGCTCGGCATCGATCGGGCGGCGCCTGCGCTTCGCCGGCAGCAGTAGCCACAGACCGATCCACAGCGGCCCGGCGATCAGCGTCGCGGCGGCAAGCATCAGCGCGACCCGGGCGGTCATGCCCAGCGGCGGGGCGGCGGCGGGCAGCAGCGCGGGCAGGCCACTCGCCTCCACCGCCGCCTCGATCCGCCAGACCGGCAGCAGCGCGATGATGAGCGCGACCGTCAGCGCGGTGAAGATCGCGACGATCGGGGCGTGGGCGCGCTTCATGCGTCGACCAACGGCCGGGCGGGCTCGGCGGGTGCCGGCGCGGTGCGGCCGATCAGGCGCTGATACAGCGGCTGATAGCGGGCGACGTTCGATGCCCAGTTACGCTCCGCCTCGACAAAGGCGCGCGCGCGATCGCGCATCGCATCCCAGCCCGACCGGTCGGCGAGCAGCGCGGCGACCCGCGTCGCCAGCGCGGCGGGATCGTCGGGGGGGAAGAGCGTGCCGGTATCGCCGTCGCGGATCAGTTCGCGATGGCCGCCCACGTCCGATGCAACGACCAGCCGGCGCTGGGCCATCGCTTCGAGCGGTTTGAGCGGGGTGACGAGATCGGTCAGGCGCATCGCCTTACGGGGATATACGAGTAGATCGACGAGTCCATAGTAGCGTTCGACTTCGTGATGCGACACGCGACCGATAAAGCGGATCGCGTGCGCCGCACTGGACGCCGCGGCCTGTGCCCGCAGCGTCGCTTCCATCGGGCCGCCGCCGACCAGCAGCAGGCGGACATTCGGGCGCGCGGCGACCAGCGCGGGCATCGCCGCGATCAGCGTGTCGAGCCCTTCATAGTCATAGAAGCTGCCGAGATAGCCGAGTACGTCCTTGCCGGTCAGGTCGAGTTCGGCGGCGAGCGCGGCGTCGGGCGCGGGCGGATCGCCGAACAGCGTCAGGTCGACGCCGTTGGGCGAGACCATGATCTTGCACGGATCGATGCCGCGCGCGATCAGGTCGCGGCGCAGGCCTTCGCAGATGACCGCGACGCCATCGGCGCGGCGCACCGCCCAGGTTTCGAGCGCGCGAGTCGCGCGGTAGCGGGGCGAGCCTTCGGTGCCGGTACCGTTGCCGACCGCGGCGTCTTCCCAGAACGCGCGGATCTCATAGACCAGCGGCAGGGCGCGCTTGCGGGCGACCTTGAGCGCGGCCAGCGCGTCGAGCACCGGCGAATGGGCGTGGAGGATATCGGGCCGGACGTCGGCGACGACCTGATCGATGCGGGCGGCGAACGCGCGGATTTCGGCCAGTTCGCCAAGCGGTGCGGGCAGGCTGCGCGGCGGCACCGTGCGGTGGAAATCGATGCCGTCGATCGTTTCGCGCGCCGCTTCGCGTGCCCCCTGTCGCGCGCCGGTCACCGCCGCGACGCTCCACCCGCGCGCCATCTGCGCGGTCAGGATCGCGCGGGTGCGAAAGGTGTACCCGCTGTGCAGCGGCAGACCATGATCGAGGATATGGAGGACTCGCATGGCCGATCTATGCCCGAACCTGGTTAACGGAGATGTAATCGCGGGGTATCCTACCGCTAATCCCCGGCAAAGGCGAAGGGGGTCAGGCCGCCGTCGCGATCGTCGAGCCGCATGGCGCGGCCGGCGGGCGGGGCCGAGCGTTGCGGGCAGTCGCCGCGGGTGCAGGCGCGGCACCCTGCTCCCACCGCCACGCCGCGCGCGGTCAGGTCGAGGCCGCGCGCGGCGGCGAGGCCGCCGGCTTGCTCCGCCGCCAGCCCGAGCATGACGACGAAGCGCGCACGGACTTCGCCGGCGAGCGCGCCGGGGGGCGTGACGGTGCGGGCGATGGTGAGCCAGCGGCCGCCGGCTTCGGGTTCGACCAGTTGCACGATCGCCTCGCCGCTGCGAGCGAAGGCGTCGAAGGCGCCGAGCAGCGGGCATGGCGCGCCCTCGACCAGCGGCGACTGGCTGGCCCCGGCGAAGCGTTTCGAAATCTGGCCGGCGCGGTCGATGCGCAGCAGGCAGAAGGACAGGCCCCGTGCGCCGACGCGGTGGAGCGTGGTCAGGCGGTGGGCGACATGTTCGAACCCCGCGCCGAAGCGGCGACCGAGCAGCGCGATGTCATAGCCGGTCGCCTCGCACGCGCGCAGGAACCGGGCATAGGGCATCATCACGGCGGCGGCGAAATAGTCGTGCAGGTGGCGGCGCAGCCACAGTTCGGCGGTGCGATCGGTCAGGGCCGCGCCGCGCACGACCGCGTCGACTTCGGCGCGCCCCTCGGCATGGCCCAGCGCGCGGGCGAGCGCGAAGCTGCGCGAGGCGGGGTCGAGGCGTTCGGACAGTTGCAGCTGGCGGGCGTGGAGATCGGTGCGGTGGAGGCGGTCGGGCATCGCCTCGACCGGCAACAGCCGGACTGACAGGTGGTGGCGGACGCGCAGACGATCGGCCATCGCCGCCGCTGCGTCGCCGCCGCTCTGGCGCAGCTCGTCGGCGAGCGACTCGGCCTGCGCATCGAGGTCGGGGAAATGGTTGCGCCAGCGTTCGATCGCGGCGCGGGCTTCGACAGCGGGATCGGCCGTTATCGTCTCCCCTGCCCCGCTGCCGAGACGGTCGAAGGCACGGGCAAAGGCTTCGGCACCGCCCGGCGCGCTGGCCAGCCATTCGGCGATATCGCCGCGATCGAGCGTGAGGTCGGCGAACATCGGGTCGGCCAGCCGCCGTCGCAGCGCGTCAGCCCCGCCCGCCGGTTCGCTCGCCGCCAGCGTGCGGGCGTCGAAGCCGAAACGCTCCGCCAGCGCCACCAGCAGTGTCGCGGTCAGCGGGCGCTGGTTGCGTTCGATCAGGTTCAGATAACTGGGCGAGACGCCGAGCAGTTCAGCCATCGCGGCTTGCGTGAGCGCCTGCCCGCGACGCAGGCGGCGGACGGCGTGGCCGGCGAACAGCTTGGATTCCATGGCCCACCCTTGTCACGAATTGACAATAGCACAACCAGAACATCGGCGAGCGCGACATTGCAACTGTAATGTTCGCACGTAGCGGCTGACAGGAGTGCGTCGCCGGCGGCATATCGGTGTCAACGAAACCCATGCTGTAAAGGACATGACAATGGATATCGCCGATCTGGTCCCCGCCCCGCCCGGCCGTTTCGACGGCATCACCCGCCCCTACACCGCCGCCGACGTGGCGAAGTTGCGCGGATCGGTCGCGGTCGAACATACGCTGGCGCGGCGTGGCGCGAACCGGTTGTGGGAGCTGCTGCACAGCGAGGATTATGTCCATGCGCTCGGGGCACTGTCGGGCAATCAGGCGATGCAGATGGTGCGCGCGGGGCTGAAGGCGATCTATCTGTCGGGCTGGCAGGTCGCGGCCGATGCCAATACCGCCGGGCAGATGTATCCCGACCAGTCGCTCTATCCGTCGAACGCCGGGCCGGAACTGGCCAGGCGGATCAATGCGACGCTGGGGCGCGCCGACCAGATCGAGCATATGGAGGGCGGTGCGATCCGCGACTGGTACGCGCCGATCGTCGCCGATGCCGAGGCCGGGTTCGGCGGGCCGCTCAACTGCTTCGAGATCATGAAGGCCTATATCGCTGCCGGCGTGGCGGGCGTGCACTACGAGGACCAGCTGGCGTCGGAAAAGAAGTGCGGGCATCTGGGCGGCAAGGTCCTCATCCCGACGCAGGCGCATATCCGCAATCTGGACGCGGCGCGGCTGGCAGCGGATGTGGCGGGGGTGCCGACCATCATCTGCGCGCGGACCGATGCCGAGAGTGCGCGGCTTATCACCTCGGACATCGATGTGCGCGATCACCCGTTCCTGACCGGCGAGCGGACGCCCGAGGGGTTCTTCCGGTTGAAGGACGGCACCGGCGTCGATCACTGTATCGCCCGCGGCCTCGCCTTTGCCGAGCATGCCGACCTGTTGTGGTGGGAGACGAGCAAGCCGAACCTCGACGATGCGCGGCGGTTTGCCGAGGCGATCAAGGCGAAATTCCCGAACAAGCTGCTCGCCTATAATTGTTCGCCGTCGTTCAATTGGGAGAAGAATCTCGACAAGGACGATATCGCCCGCTTCCAGCGCGAAATCGGGGCGATGGGCTACAAGTTCCAGTTCGTAACGCTGGCCGGGTTCCACCAGCTGAATTACGGCATGTTCGAACTGGCGCGCGGATATCGCGACCGGGGGATGGCGGCCTATAGCGAGCTGCAACAGGCCGAATTCGCCGCCGAAACCAATGGTTATACCGCGACCCGCCACCAGCGCGAGGTGGGCACCGGCTATTTCGACCTCGTCGCCACGACGCTGGCCGGGGGCAGCAGCTCGACCACCGCGCTGGGCGAATCCACCGAAACGGCCCAGTTCGACAAGGCCGCCTGATTTACACTTAGAGGAGATACTCGATGCCCGAACCGACCCGCAGCCGCGCCGTTTTCTCGACCGAGGATTTCCGGCTTTTGAAGGAAGCGCTGGCGACGCATATCCAGACGATCGCCGACCAGCCGCAATCGAGCAAGTTCGCCCATCTGTACCACCGGCTCGGCCGGATCTGAGGGAGCGCCCTTCGCATTAAGGTATCCCGCGCAGGCGGGGATCCAAGGGGCAGGCAGACCGAAGGTTTGCGATGGTGGCTCTGGATCCCCGCCTGCGCGGGGATACCGGCTTGCGGAGCACACCCCAATTGCAACACTGGGTATCGCCTGTCATCCTGGCGAACCGGGCGATTCGAAGATCCGGTTTGCCGCAGGAGCGTTTATGGACACCGACAGCCTGTTCCGCCTCGACGGACGCGTTGCGCTCATCACCGGTGGATCGCGGGGCATCGGGCGGATGATCGCCGCCGGATTCGTCGCACAGGGGGCCACGGTGTTCGTTTCGGCGCGCAAGGCCGATGCCTGTATCGCGACGGCAACGGAAATCGGCGCGATCGCGCTGCCGCAGGACGTATCGACGATCGACGGTTGCCGGGCGCTGGCCGATCGGCTGGCGGCGCAGACCGAACGGCTCGACATTCTGGTCAACAATGCCGGCGCGGCATGGGGCGAGGCGTTCGAGACGTTCCCCGAAGCCGGTTGGGACAAGGTCATGGACCTGAACGTCAAATCGCCCTTTTTCCTGACACAGGCGCTGCACCCGATGCTGAAGGCGGCGGCATCGCGCGCACGGCCGGCCAAGGTCATCAACATCACCTCGATCGACGGACAGCGGGTCAATCCGTGGGAGACGTACAGCTATCAGGCGTCGAAGGCGGCGCTGATTCACCTGACCCGGCGGATGGCGGCGCGGCTGGTGGCGGACGCGATCCACGTCACCTCAATCGCGCCGGGGGCGTTTGCCAGCGAGATGAACAAGGCGGCGCGCGACCATGGCGACGGGGTGGCGAAGCGCATCCCGGCCGGACGGATCGGCGTGGACGAGGATATGGCGGCGGCGGCGATCTACCTCGCGTCGCGCGGCGGAGATTATGTCGTGGGGGAGACGATCACCGTCGATGGCGGGTTGGTGAACGCGTCGATGGGCGGCGCGATCGACGGATAACCGCCAAAGGTCACAAAGGTCACACTCGCGGGCAACGTGCACACAGCGGGTCGCATCGCCGATACCGGACGGCGATCGCGGGGGCGGCGGACGATGCGAAAGAACGGACTGACCCTGACAGGCAGCATCCGTGTAGGAAAGTCAGGGGGCGATTTCCGCCCCGTCCCACGCGAAGATGCGGCCGCTCTGCACCGGGGTCAGCGTGTCGAGGACGGCGAGCAGGCGTTCGGCGCTGTAGGCGGGGGTGAACAGCTTTTCCGCCGGGACGCCACGCTGGAACGGCTTGCTCAGGCCCGTATCGACGGTGCCGGGATGGAGCGCGACGCACACCGTCTGTGGCCGGCTGCGTGCCAGCTCGATCGCGGCGGTGCGGACGATCTGGTTCAGCGCCGCCTTCGATGCGCGATAGCCGTACCAGCCGCCGAGCCGGTTGTCGGCGATGCTGCCTACGCGGGCGGAGATACAGGCGATGGTGGACGGCTGGTCCTTTGCCAGTAGCGGCGCGAAATGTTTGAGCGCCAGCGCCGGGCCGATCGTGTTGATCGCGAACAGATGCGCGAGGCGATCGGCGTCGAGGTCGCGCAGCGACCGTTCGGGGCCACCGGCTTCGTCGTGCAGGATGCCGGTGGCGACGATGACGCGGGTCAGCGGCGCGTCGATGACGGTGGCGGTGGCGGCGGATTTGATCGACGCCGGGTCGGCGATGTCGATCGGGCAATATTCGACGTTGTCGGGCAGCGACGACGGCTCGCTCCGGGCGGCGGCTATGACGTGGTCGTAGCGGTCGGAAGCGACGAGCGCGGCGACCAACGCCTCGCCGATGCCGCCATTTGCGCCGATGATCAGGGCGGTCGCCATCGTCTATCTCCGGATACAGCGGTTGGTCAGGCTGGAGTAAACGCCGGCATCAGTCAAAAGAGCCAGCACCCCTTGACTCGGTACGGGTAATCCGTAGTTTGTCATTGTGCAAACTGTCGTCGAGACCAACGCCTATCTTGCCGCGGCGCGCGATGTCGGCATGAGCAGCGACGAGCAGCAAGCGGTGGTAAACCTGATCGCGGCCAACCCGCAGGCGGGCGACATCATGCCGGGATGCGGCGGCGCGCGCAAATTGCGGGTGGCGCGACCGGGCGGCGGCAAGTCTGGCGGCTACCGCGTCATTACCTATTTCGGTGGCGGCGACATGCCGACGTTCCTGCTCGCCGTCTTTGGCAAGAACGAGAAGACCAACCTGACCAAGGCGGAGCGCAACGCGTTGGCGTTACTGACGAAAACCTTGGCCGACAGTTTCAGGAGCAAGCGATGAAGAATGCGTTCGACAAGATCGCGGCGGGACTTGGCGATGCCATCGCCTATGCCGAAGGCGATCAGGCCCGTGGTCGGGTCGCTGCCCCGTTGGACGTGGCGGCTATCCGCAAACGGACCGGCAAGACGCAGGACCAGTTCGCCCGTGCCTATCGCCTGCCCATCGGAACGGTACGCGACTGGGAGCAGAGCCGGAGCCAGCCCGATGCCCCGGCCCGAATATTGTTGGCACTGATCGGCGCCGAGCCGGAAACGATCGAGCGCCTCGTCCAGCGCGTCTAACGGAAGCGGGGGGCGCCGCGAATGATCGCGACGCCCCCCTGCCCATCACCCCACCATGCCACCGGCGGCGAGGACCGCCAGCGTCACCAGTTCGTTCGCGGTGCTGGTCATCGGCGCGATCTGGACCGGCTTTTCCATGCCGATCAGCATCGGGCCGATCACGTCGTCGCCGCCCAGTTCGCGCAGCAGCTTGGCCGAGATATTGGCCGATTGCAGCCCCGGCATGACCAGCACATTGGCCGGACCCGACAGACGGGCGAAGGGGAAGTTCGCCATCTGCTTGGGGTTCAGCGCGACGTCGGGGGCCATTTCGCCTTCATATTCGAAGCCGACCTGCCGCTTGTCGAGCGCCGCCACGCCGTCGCGGACATTGTCGATCCACTGGCCCGACGGATTGCCGAAGGTCGAATAGCTGAGGAACGCGACGCGCGGTTCGTGGCCCATGCGGCGGGCGACGGCGGCGGTGCGTTCGGCGATGTCGGCCAGTTCCTCGGCGCTCGGCCGTTCGTTGATCGTGGTGTCGGCCATGAACACGGTGTGGCTCTGCCCGACCAGCAGGTGGATGCCGAACGGCACTTTGCCATCGACCGGATCGATCACGCGGCGGACGTCGCGGAAGGTCTGCGCATAGGTGCGGGTGATACCGGTGATCATCGCATCGGCGACGCCCAGTTGCAGCAGTACCGCGCCGAAGGTGTTGCGATCCTGGTTGATCATCCGTTCGGCATCGCGCTTCAGGAAGCCGCGACGCTGGAGCCGTTCGTAGAGGAAGTCGACCATCTGCGGCACCATCTCGCTGGTGCGGCTGTTATGGACTTCGTAATCCTCGGGGTTCGCAACGCCCAGCGCGCGCAGCCGGTCGTGCACGTCCTCGCGACCGACCAGCACCGGGATGCCATAGCCGCCTTCCTTGAACGCGATCGCGGCGCGCAGCACCACTTCTTCTTCGCCCTCGGCGAACAGCACGCGCTTCGGATGGGCGCGCGCGCCCTCATAGGCCATGGTCAGGACCGAGGTGGTCGGATTGAGCCGTGCGCGCAGCTGCTGGCGATAGGCGTCCATGTCGAGGATCGGCCGCGTCGCCACGCCCGAATCCATCGCCGCCTTCGCCACTGCCGACGGCACCAGTTCCATCAGCCGCGGGTCGAACGGCGCGGGGATGATGTATTCGGGACCGAAGCTGTGCTGCGTGCCATAGGCCAGCGCCACTTCCTCGGGCACGCGCTGCCGTGCCAGTTCGGCGATGGCGTTGGCGGCGGCGATCTTCATCTCGTCATTGATGCCGGTCGCGCGCACGTCGAGCGCGCCGCGGAAGATGAAAGGGAAGCCGATGACGTTGTTGACCTGGTTCGGATAGTCCGACCGGCCGGTAGCGACGATCGCGTCGGGGCGCGCCGCCTTGGCGAGTTCGGGACGGATTTCCGGCTCCGGATTGGCCATCGCGAAGATGATCGGCGACGGGGCCATGTCCTTGACCATTTCGGGCTTCAGCGCGCCCGCCGCCGACAGGCCAAGGAACACGTCGGCCCCGCGCAGCGCCTCGGTCAGGGTACGGCGGTCGGTGGCGGCGGCGTGGGCCGACTGCCACTGGTTCACGTCGTCGCGGCCCTGGTAGATCACGCCGGTGCGGTCGCACATGATGACGTTGGCGTGCGCCACGCCCATCGCCTTCATCAATTCAGTGCAGGCGATGGCGGCGGCGCCCGCGCCGTTCACCACGACCTTGACCTCGGACAGCTTGCGATTGGTCAGCAGGCAGGCGTTGATGAGGCCGGCGGCGCAGATGATGGCGGTGCCGTGCTGGTCGTCATGAAACACCGGGATGTTCATGCGCTCGCGCAGCGTCTGTTCGATGATGAAGCATTCGGGCGACTTGATGTCTTCGAGGTTGATGCCGCCGAAGCTCGGCTCCATCAGCTCGACCGCGTCGATGAAGCGGTCGACATCCTCGGTCTTCAATTCGATATCGATCGAATCGACGTCGGCGAAGCGTTTGAACAGGACCGCCTTGCCCTCCATCACCGGCTTCGACGCCAGCGCGCCGAGATTGCCGAGGCCGAGGATGGCGGTGCCGTTGGAGATGACCGCGACCAGATTGCCCTTGGCGGTATAGTCGTACGCGCAGGCGGGATCGTCGTAGATCGCCTTCACCGGCACCGCGACGCCGGGCGAATAGGCGAGTGCGAGGTCGCGTTGCGTCGCCATCGGTTTCGACGCGATGATCTCGATCTTGCCCGGACGCCCTTCCGAATGGAACAGCAGCGCCTCGCGCTCGGAAAACTGGTCGGTGGTTTCGGACACTGGCGATCTCCCGTTTGGATCGGCTTTACGCAGGGGAAGACGGATCGGGCAAGGGTGAAGGTCGGTGCCGAACCGCTTTGACCCGCTTGCGCGGGGCACCGGCCGGACGGTATCGCCGCGCGATGGCAACCAAGGCTCGGGCGGACGATTCCCCCGCCCCCACCCCGATGATGCAGCAATATCTGGCGTTGAAGGCGGAGGCCGACGACTGCCTGCTTTTTTACCGGATGGGCGATTTCTTCGAACTGTTTCACGACGATGCGAAAATCGCCGCCGCCTGTCTCGACATCGCGCTGACCGCGCGGGGCGAGCATGAGGGCGCGAAGATTCCGATGTGCGGCGTGCCCATCCATGCCGCCGAGGGCTATCTGGCGCGGCTCATCAAGGCGGGACACCGCGTCGCCATCGCCGAACAGGTCGAAAGCCCCGAAGAAGCGAAACGCGCAAGGGGTTCCAAGGCGCTGGTGGCGCGCGCGATCGTCCGGGTGGTGACGGCGGGGACGCTGACCGAGGAAGCACTGCTCGACGCGCGCGCCGCCAACTGGTGCGTCGGCATCGGCGAGGCGGCGGGCGGCGTCGCCATCGCCGCCGCCGACGTGTCGACCGGACGGTTCGAGGTGATCGAAACCGACGCCGCCGGCCTGACCGCCACGCTCGCCCGGTTGCAGCCGGTCGAGGTGGTCGCAGCCGAAACCAGCGCCTTTGCCGAGGTCGCGACGTTGCTGCGCGCCAAGGCCGATTTCGACAGTGCGGCCGGTGAGGCGCGACTGAAGGCGCTGCACGGTGTCGCCACGCTCGACGGGTTCGGGCAGTTTTCGCGTGCGGCGCTGGCGGCGGCGGGCGGGCTGATCGCCTATCTCGACCATAATGCGCGTGGTCAGATGCCGTTCCTGCGCCCACCGGTCTGCGCCGCCGATGGCCAGTGCATGGCGATCGATGCGGCGACGCGCGAGAGCCTCGAACTGACCCGCACCGCCGCCGGGGCGCGGGCGGGGAGTCTGCTCGCCGAAGTCGACCGGACGGTGACCGGCGCGGGCGCGCGGATGCTGGCGGGGGACATCGCCGCGCCGCTGATGGACCGGGCGGCAATCGAGGGCCGCCACGCGGCGGTCGGCTGGGCGCATGACGATCCGGGCCTTCGCGACGAACTGCGCACCACGTTGCGCGCGCTGCCCGATATCGGGCGGGCGCTGGGGCGGATCGCGGCGGGGCGCGGGTCGCCCCGCGATCTCGGCCAGTTGCGCGACGGGTTGAGCGCGGCGTGGGCCCTCGGCCAACGGCTCGACAAGCTGGCGGAGGTACCGCCGCTGATCGCCGGACTGACGCTGCGGCTGCGCGGGCATGGCGAACTGATCGACCTGTTGACGCGCGGGCTGGTACCGATGCCGCCGATCGATGTCGGCGCGGGCGGCTATATCGCCAGCGGGTTCGACGCCGCGCTCGATACGTTGCGCGATACCGGCGCGGGCGGGCGACGGGCGATCGCCACGCTGGAGGCGCAGTATCGCGAGCGTACCGGCATCACCGCGCTCAAGATCCGGCATAACGGCGTGCTCGGCTATCATGTCGAGGTGCCGGCGCGCGCCGCCGACAAGCTGATGGCGGCCGACAGCGGCTTCACCCATCGCCAGACGCTGGCCGGGGTGGTGCGCTTCAACGCGCCCGACCTGCACGAAGCAGCGCTGAAGGTGACGCAGGCCGGGGCCCACGCGCTCGCCGCCGAAGCCGCGCATCTGGAGGCGTTCACCGAGGCTGCGCTGGCGAACCGGGAAGCCGTCGCCGCGACCGCCGATGCGCTCGCGCGGATCGACGTGACGACCGCGCTGGCCGAACGCGCGGCGGAGGGTGGCTGGGCGCGGCCGGTGCTGGTCGATCATGCCTGTCTGGAGATCGTCGGCGGGCGGCATCCGGTGGTCGAAAGCGCGGTGACGAAGAGCGGTGGGCGGTTCGTCGCCAATGACTGCCGCCTGTCGAAACGCTCGCGGCTATGGCTGGTCACGGGGCCGAACATGGGCGGCAAGTCGACCTTCCTGCGGCAGAATGCGCTGATCGTCGTGCTGGCGCAGGCGGGCAGTTTCGTGCCGGCGACGTCGGCAACGCTGGGGCTGGTCGACCGGTTGTTCAGCCGGGTCGGCGCGTCGGACAATCTGGCGCGCGGGCGATCGACCTTCATGGTCGAGATGGTCGAAACGGCAGCGATCCTCGCGCAGGCGACACCGCGATCGTTCGTCATCCTCGACGAGGTCGGGCGTGGCACCTCGACCTATGACGGCCTCGCCATCGCATGGGCGGTTGTCGAGGCGATTCATGAAGACAATCGCTGCCGCTGCCTGTTCGCGACGCATTATCACGAGCTTACCCGGCTGGCCGAACGCTGCGACGCGCTGTCGCTCCACCATGTCCGCGCGCGCGAGTGGAAGGGCGATCTGGTCCTGCTCCACGAACTGGCCGACGGCCCGGCCGACCGCAGCTACGGCATCGCCGTCGCGCGCCTCGCGGGCCTGCCCCCCGCAACGCTGCACCGCGCCAAGGCGGTGCTGGCGAAGCTGGAAGCCGGCAAGGCCAAGACCGGCGGGATCGCCGCCGGACTGGACGACCTGCCCCTGTTCGCCGCCGTCGCGGCGGTCGAGGAAGTGCCGGTCGATGCGCTGCGCGAGACGCTGGGCGGGATGGACGTGGATGCGATGTCGCCGCGGGAGGCGATGGAGGCGTTGTATCGGTTGAAGGGGTTGGTTTGAGGAACTGTATGTCGGTTTTCAAATCCAATTCCCACGCCACTGCCATCCCAATGACCTTTGTGACTACCTAAACGTCAGGTTGCCAGCTAAGATGAAGCTCAGGAACGCCAAAAATTCCGGCATTTTCAAGTCTTTTCTTGACAACTTCAAACGAAAGTCGGGCATCACTCAAGGGTATGCTAATATCAGAAATATTTTCTTGACCGAATATACCGATTTCCTCCCCTACGAATAGCAAATATTTTTCTTGGAGGCCGCCAAAGTTTCCCCAATAGTATTGTATACCCGAGTTACGTGCAGCGGTAACACGCGCATCAGTCCGTTCCTCTAGTGCTTCTACCTCATTGAGGCTGATATCAAAACGCAAACCGAAGTAGGCAATCAAAGTTTCGCTGCTCATGGATTTATCCTAGTCTGGAAGCCGAGTTTATCCAACATTCGCTGCAGGGCTGGGCTGGGGCCAATGCCCCCGTTAACGCCGCTTGGGGTAAATTCCCACCTTACGCCGCCAACTTGGCCTTGGCGCTGAAGCCACCAATCACGAGCTAATTCTTGCCTCTCGCGGCTCCCCAAGGAGGTCCGTCCGACTTTCGACTCGATCGCTAAGGTCTCATCACCGAGCTTCAGCACGTCAACGCGACGAACACCCCCGACCGTAGTGAATGACTGCTCAACGATTGATGGCGCTTCCCGCGCGGCAATCAAGTCCCGGACCGCATCTCCCGCTGCCCTATTCGCTTGGATGCCAACCTTTGGGACTATTGTCCCAGCGGCTTCCGCTCGCGCTATGCTTATCGAACGAACACCGGATCCAAACGCTCCAACAGCAGCAAATGCACCGCTGGACTCCAGGCTCATTATAACACCGGGATCACCCAGCGGCGTCGCCGCTACGGCGTCCATGGCGGAGTAGAAAGGCTTGTTGACCAGCGTATCGACAGGGGTTCCCGGGCCGACCACATAGCGGTTCGTAAATGCCAGGCCTTGGGCCGTTGGCGTTCCGACATATCGGTCGAAAACGCTCCCACGGCCGAAGTTGCTGTTAACGAAACCAGCCACACCATCGAACAAGCGCCGCTGCAGAACCCATGACCGAACGACCTCTGGCTGACTAGCATTGAAAGGTGCGTCCGGCGATTTCCCACGTACTACGCGAGCGATTTCCTCGTCCGATGAGGGCCTGAAGAAATTAGATTCGTAAAATCGCGTTATAATCGAACGGGAATTTTCAGTATTTTTGTGAGAGTTGTGTCCGAAAAGGTTGGTATCGAAGAATCGATCAATCCGATCCAATATTCCCCGCCCCGCCTTTGCCGCTTCGTCAGCTAGGCGTCGACCGATAACAACAATTTCCGGTTCCTCGGCAACTGGCGAAGGTGGAGTTTGATAACCGGCGTTAACGAGATCTCCGCCGCCCGGATAACGGCTTATAAGTTCTTGAAGACCAGTATATGGTCCCATTGTGCCGCTGACGGAACTGTTGGGCGAGAGTGACGTGAGAGCCACCCCCCGCGCCGTAATCCGCCCGACAGTCGAACCGATGACATCCGGCAAAACCGCCAAGATGTTGTCGCCGAAGCTAGTTTGAGTGACGATGCTGCGGGTCGCGGCTCCCGCGAGGCTGGACGCCGCACCAGCGCCGGTCTGCGCCCAAAATGACTTGCTGTTACCAGCAATGCCTTGGCCAACGGCAGCGCTCACGCCCGCCACGCCTAGGCCGACCCAATCGAACCGCTTCTGCTGATCGGTTGCCATTGCGACACCCTGGGTAATCACGTTACCCAACAGCCCTCTCGTCGTGGCACCTAGGATGCCACTGCCCAGCGGTGCCGCTGCAAGCCCGGCTCCGACGCCTCCGCTGAGGCCGGCCATCGCTACTCCGGCCCAACTGAACTTGTCCTGGATCCCGAGCGTGAGTCCGACACCCTGACTGACCGCGCTGCCGACCGCGCCGCCGGCCACCCCAGCGGCAATCAGCGTGCTGACGCCGACCGTGGCGGCCCCCTTCAACGCAAGCAGCGTCCCAACGCCCTGCATAACCGAACCGACCGACCCGCTGAGCGCGGCGATCGCAGCGCCCGAAGTGAAGATTGTTGCCGCGACCGCGACAGCGACGAGCAGAATCTTCCCAAACCCGCCGCACTTGTTGTTGCTCTTCGCCTTGGGGTTCGGGTTCAGATCGCCGAGGACGTCCGTTGGATCATAGGGCCGGTACGTATCCGCATTGTACGTCGAGCGGACGACGCCTGCCGGGATCGTCAGGACCTGACCGGCCACCAGCGCGCTGTCGGCACCCAGCCCATTGGCCGTTGCGAGCTTGTACCAGAGCGATGCATCGCCCCAGACCTGATCGGCGATGCCGCTGAGCGTATCCCCGGCCTGCACCGTATAGCTGCGCCCGGCGCTGCCGGTCTCATAGCTGTTGATGCGGTCGATCGTCTCGGCGAAATCGCTTCCGTGCGACTGGCCGCCAAGGGGGGAGAAGGTCGAGGTTTCGCTCGGCTTGGTTGCGCGGCGGCCGATGGATTCGAAATAACTGTCGGAGGCGCTGCCGTTATTGCCGACATAGCCCATCTCGCGGCCACCATGGCGGTACCAGATTTCGTGGGGGTCGCCGGTGGTGGCGTTGCTGTCCGCCTCGTCGCGCTTGATGACCTGCCCGGCGAGGTCGTTGACGAAGGTCACCGTGCGCGAACGATCACCGCCGATCGACACCATATCGAGCTGGCCGACGCCGCTATAGGTATAGCTGGTATAGGCGGTGTTGGCGTTCGTCTTGGTAGTGACGGTACCGGTCAGCTGCGCCGCATCGCGCCATTCGTAGCTGTTGGTGGTCGTCGTCGTCGTGCTGCTGCCACCGTTGACGGTCGTGGTCGCCGTGACCTTCTTTACCGCGCCCAGCGCATAGTCGGTGCCTGTGCCATAGTCGGTGCTCGTCCTGGTGTTTATCGTGTCCGTGCCCTGCTTGGTCACGGTCGTTTCAGCGACGATCTGGCCCCGGCCACTGCCGTCGTAAGTAACGATCCGGTCGTAGACCGCCTCATTACCGCCGCGCCGGTCGGTCTGACGGGTCAGCCGGCCCAGTACGTCATATTCGTAGCCGGCCGCTCCGACCATCGTAAAAATCTCGTCCGGCGTGACCGTCCCGTCCTCATTTTCGTAATAGCCGGTTTGTTCGGACAGGACGGTCGAAACCTGTCCATCATTGCGCCAAGAATAGGTTTCGCGCCGTTCCGCCGCATACGCGACGCGGATGATCCGGTCGCCACCGGGCAACGCGGCGGCGCGGATCGCGCGGGGGTCATTACCGCCGCCGTAGTTTGGGTCGCGGACAAAGGCATAGCCGGTGAAGCTGGTCAGCGCCATCGCCCGGCTGCCATCGACGCGGTAGGTAATTTCCGTGCCGCTGCCGCGTTCGATGCCGCTCGCACCCATGCGACCGCCGTCCAGCGTCACCCGGTTCATCGCATCGTAACGGAACCAGCGTTCCTCGGTTTTGGTCGACGCGACGCCTCCGAACTGGTTCAGCGTCGCGCGCGTCGCGATCGTCTGCAGGATGTTGCCGTTCCGGTCGTAGGCCCAGCCCATCGATGCAGCGGGCAGCGCATCGCTGGTATCCGCCCAACTGCGCATCCGGTTCTGCATGTCGAAGATCGCTTCCGACCGGCGGTACACCACATTGTCGCGGGTGAAGGTCTCGGTCAGCCGATTGCCGACCTGATCATAGCCGAAGGTGGCGACGGAGCGAACGGTGCCCGACCCCATGTCGCTGGTCTGCGTGGCGAGCAGGCCGGTGTTGAGCCACGCGAAGGTCTGCGTCTCGAGACCGATGATCGTCGCCACCCGCCCGGCCTGATCATAGCTGGTAGTCGCGACGTTGCCGCCCATGTCGGTGCGCGACGTCAGGCGGCCGAACGTGTCCTTGGACTCGATCGTCTGCTTGCTGTTGGAGAAGGTGGTGGTTTGCCGCCAGCCGCCGGTGACGCCCAGACCGCTGTTGATGGTGCTGTCCCACGCATAGGCGTTGGTCGTCACCTCCCCGCCAAAGGCGCGGCTGGTCGTGACCCGTCCGGCCACGTCGTAATCGGTGGTCTCGCGGTCGGTCGTGGCGCGGCCGGTCTGGCTGTGCGTCAGGCGGCGACCGAGCGAGTCATAGGTATAGCTGTGGGCGATGTCGCGGCTGTCGACGTTGCTGGTGTTCAACAGCCGCCCGAGCTTGTCATAGCTCATATAGGTCGCGCGACCGAGTTCGTCGGTCCGCTTCACCAGATTGCCGGCATCGTCGTATCGCTGAAATACGCGGCCGCCATCGGCATGGTATTCGGCGGTGACCAGTTCGGCGGCACCGCCATAGCCCGTGCCCCCCGCCAGCCGCCGGGTCGCGATGTTGCCGTTGCCGTCCTTCGCGCCGGCCAGCCGCCCCGACAGGTCGTAATAGCGATATTCGAAAATGCCGGTTCCGTCGATATCGGCACCCAGCACGACCGGGCGGGCGATGGAGGTTACCCGACCCATCCGGTTATAGCCGTAATAGGTCGTGGCACCGCGCGCGTCGGTCTCGCTCGCGACTTCGCCGAACGCGGTGTAGCTGCGCGATGTGCGCAGATCGGCACCGCCGGTCACGCCGCTGGCCAGTTCGCGTTGCAGACTGTGAACGCGGGCCACCTGTCCGCGCGCGTCATATTGGGTGGCGGTCGCCACGACGCCGTTGGCGGGATCGCCGAGCGCACGTCCGTCGAGGGTCGAGATTCGCAGGACATTGCCGAGCGACAGGTTCTGGATATTGGCGCTGCCGTCGCTTGCGAGCGTCAGCGTCTGGCGGCCGGCACCGTCATACAGGAAATACCGCCACGTTCCGTCGCCGCCGGTGCTGCGCCATGCGCGTCCGGCATCGTCATATTCATGCTGCTCCTGCACCGAGTTGCCGATCGAGCGGGAGACGAGTTCGCCAAAGACGTTGTAGCTGAACGTCGTTTCCGGCGGCGCGCCGGCCGTGGTCAGGCTGGTGAAACCGGCGCTCGACTGCGTCCAGTTGGTGGCGGATATTTGTCCGCGCAATCGACCGACATTGTCGTAGCGATAGATGGCCCCTTCGCGCAGGACCGAACCGGCACTGTTGCGGCGCGAATAGGCCTCCGCGACCATGTTGCCGACGCGGTCGTAGAAATAGAAGCGCGTCGACCCCATCGCGTCGGTCATCGCGACCTTGCGACCCACCGCGTCATACCGGTTGGTGGTGACGCGATCGGTGCTGCCGACGACCCCCTCGACGGTGCGAACCAGATTGTCGTTGCCGTCGTAGTAATAGGTGACCTGCGGGATCGCTTCGTCGGTGGTGCTGTTGATGAGGTTGGGGCGCTGTTCACCGATCAGCCGGCCGATACGGTCATAGGTGTAGAGGGTGGTATCGCCGGTCGCCTCGCGCTTCGAGGTGACGAGGCCGAGACCGTTATAGCTGTAGGTGATCCGCGCATCGCCGCTGACGTCGGTCAGTGCGCCGGTCGTCGGATCGACGCTCCACGCCGCAACGTCCTTGCGCGTTTCAGTCAGGCGGCGGCCGTTGCGGTCATAGCTGAATTCGGTCACGCGGTCGTCGGCGTTGACGGTCCCCTGCGGCCGGCTGGCTTCGGTCGCATCGGTAACCGCCACGGCGTACCGGCGTTCGGCAAGCGCGTTACCCTCGGCATCGAGGGTCCATTCGGTCAGAAACCCTTCCTGATCGACCTGCGCTGTCTTGCGGCCCAGTGCGTCGTAATAGGACAGGATCGATGCGCCGGTCGCATCGGTGCTGCGCACGGCATTGCCGGCCGCATCATAGGTGACGCTCTGCGTCACCGTGCCGAAGCCGTAGACATAGGTGCCGATGGCCGCATCCCACGCACCGGTGCGGATATTGGCCATGCTGCTCGACAACCGCCGTCCGAGCACGTCGTTGGCGTAGGTCGTCTCGCGATAGTCGCCGGTCGCGGCCGGGCGGGTTTCGGTGGTCAATTGCGACGTGGTGACCGCGGTCGCATAAGCGCGGCTGCGGATCAGCCCGCCATTCTTGTCGTACGCATAGGTGACATACGCTCCCGCGGCATCGACCTCGCCATTCTTGCGGTCGAGCGCGTCGTAATAGAACCAGCTGTGACGCCCTTGGGCGTCGGTACGGCGGGTGAGATTGCCGTGGCGGTCGTAGAGATATTTCTCGGTCGGCTGTGCGGTACCGGCGTTCGTGCTGGAGCCGGGCACGCCGTAATCGACGGCCATGCCGCGCTTTTCAATCAGGCGGTCGAGGGCGTCATAGCTATAGTCGGTGGTCCGCTGTTCGGTCAGGCTCCACGCCTCGATCATCCGTGTACGATTGCCGCGCGCGTCATATTCGTAGTGGGTGACAACGCCGCCCGCCTCCTGTGCACCGGCGACGAGTTGGGTGTTGGGCGCACGTCCCTCGCCCGCGCCATAATTGGCGTAGTGTTCCAGCGGATTGATACCGGCAGCGGCGACGTCGGGATTGCTCGCCAGATAATAGCGCGTGTCGAAGTCGGCGTTCGGATTGCGGCCTTCCCGCCAACCGGAATTTTGCCAATGCGCGCGCAGCGCTATCGGATCATTGGCGATTCCGGCCAGATCGTCATAGGTATTTGCGTAATAGACCGGATCGAATTCGGAAATCTTCGCTGTCTTGGCCCGGGCAAAGCCGGTGGCGTCCGATGCCGTCTTCGCTACGTTCTCCGAAAATACCTGTCCACGGCGGTCGTAGAAGCGGAAGGTGACGCCGCCCAGCTTGTTCGTGGCCTGCACCACTTCGCCGAAGCTGTTGTAGCGGTTGTTCTCGCTGAACCCCTCCGCATCGATCGTCCGCACGACGCGGCCGAGCTTGTCGTAAACGAACTGGGTGACCGCGTCCTTCGCGTCGGCGGCTACGGTGGGCAGCGTCCCGATCGCGGCGGCGCTGCCCGCGCGCTGCTTGCGGCGGGTGACGGTCGCGATCTGGTCGAACGCGGTGTAGCTGGTCTCGGTAACGTAATTTTCGGCATCGCGAACCGCAACGACGCGGCCGGCGGCATCGTAATAGCTGTAGGTCGCCCCGCCGCGTTCGTCGACGATCCGCACCCGCTGTCCGAACGAGTCATAGTCGTAGGCCTGGACCTGCCCCAGCGCGTTGGTGCGCGTCAGCATCCGCCCTTCACGATCATAGGCGAAGCTGGTCGTGCTGGTCCCGTCGGGCGCAACCTGGGTCAGCAGGTTGCCGAACCCGTCATAGGTATAGCGCGTGGTCGACTGGAGACCGTCGGCATCGGCGATCCGGGTGACGACCCGGCCGGCGGCGTCGTAGCCGAGCTGGGTGCGGACCTGATCGACCGTGCCATAGGCCTTGGTCGTCGACTGGACGGTGCCGTTGACGTTGTAGATGTAGCGGGTGACCGTGCCGGCGGCATCGGTCGTTTCGAACACGCGCCCGGCCGCGTCATAGCTCGTGGTGGTGACGACGCTGGTGCCGGTTTGCCACGCGGCGACGCTGGCGATCGTCGTCGCGTCGGTGGCGCCGGCCATCGCCGTGTCGAACCGGACGACCGCGACGACCCGCCCGCCTGCGTCGTAATCATAGCGGCTGACATAGCCCATCGGATCGACGGTGAAGCGCAGTTCGCCGCGCGCGGCATAATAGCTGCGGGTGACGCGGGTATCACCATGGCCGCCATTCGCGGTCGCCCACGCGGCCATCGTCTCGTGCGTCGGCAGGGTAGTGGTGGCGTAGCTCGCCACGAAGCGTGTCGTCTTCACGACATTGCCGCTGCCGTCATAGCCATAGCCGGTGACCGACCCGGCCGCGTCGATCGCGAAGGTTAGGTTGCCGCGGTCGTCATAGACCGCGAAGCTGCGGCGATTGGCGGGGTCGTCGGTCGCGCCGACCGTGGCAAGCCCCTGTACGACCGTGGCCATGCTGTAGCTGGCGAGCGGCGCGATCGGCCGCGCATAGACGATCGTCTGGCGGACCTTGCCGGTCGCATCGCCCGCGCGTGCGCCGGCATAGACATATTCGGTGACGCGTTGGACGGTATCGACGGTGAAGCGCAGCAGCCCCTGTCCGTCATAGACGTAGCGGACGGTGCGATCGTTCGGGTTGGTGCCGACATCAGACAGCAGCGCGGTGAAACTGGCGGAGGTGCGCAGCGTATCGGTCACGCGCTTGGCGAAGCTGGTCGCCGACACGCGGTTCCCGGCGGCGTCATAGGTCGACCGGCTGAGATACCCCTCCCCGTCGAGCGCGCCGATGACGTTGCCGTCGCGGTCGTAGAAGGTGCGGCTCACACTGTCGCGCGCGGCATCGGCGGTGGGACGGGTGACGGTGGTCGGCAGCGTCGTCTTCAGCGCATCGACTGCGACCCGGTTGGCATAGCCGGTTTCGCGCAACAGCCGGCCGGACGCGTCAAAGTCATAGATGACGCTCGCCCCGGTGGCGTCGATCCGCTGCAACACGCGGCCTTCGCGGTCGTAGACGATCCAGTCCCAGCGATCGGCCGCACCCGCCGCCGGGCGGATGGTGGCGACATCGATATCGACCGCCGGATCGGCCAGCCGCGCCATCTGTTCGGCGGACAGTGCTGTGCTCCAGCCGACCGTCGCCACCAGCCGATCGTTCTGGTCATACCGATATTCGGTCAGCTGTCCGAGCGGGTCGACCTCGCCCGTCTTTCGCCCGGTCCGGTCGTAGACGACGTAGCGGTTCTGGCCGAAACTGTCGGTCGCGATGCGCACCCGGCCGGTGCGATCGTAGCGATAGCCGGTGGTGCCGGTACCGCTATAGCTGCCCGCTTCGCTGACCGAAACCAGATCGCCCGCGCGGTTGTACGTCGAGGTCTGCACCGCGCCGCTGGCCAGCGTCACGACGGTCTGCGCGCCGGCATCGTTGAACGCGATCGACGTCTGACCGCCGCGCACGTCGGTCGACCCGATCATGCGCCCCAGCCCGTCATAGACGAACAGCTCGCGCTGCCCGCCGGTGACGCGTTCGAGCAACCGGCCCGACGCGTCGCGGACGAACACGGTTTCGGTATAGCCCTGCGTCGTCAGCGGTTCGCCACTGGCGTCCGCCGCACCGTCGCGCACGATCCGCGACACTTCACCGCGCGCATCATATTCGTAGCGGACGATCATCCGTGCCGATTTGGCCGACAGTCCGCTTACCCAGCTGTTCAGCGCGGCCTCGGTCATCGCCACCGAGGTCGACGGGATGTCGGCGGTGAAGCTGTCGGTGCGGATCAGCAACCCGTTGGCAGTATAGGTATAGCGCGTGACCCGCCGTTCGGCCGAGACCGTGTATCGCAGGCGATTGGCGCTGTCGTAGACGTTGTTGCTGGCGACCGTTTCGGCGGCACCCGCCGACACGGCGCTGGCGGAGGTGCGCAGCAACTGGTTCTTCGCGTCATAGGTGCGGGTGACGACGTTGCCGAGCCGGTCGGTGGTGGTCAGCAGATTGCCGGCCGCGTCATACGCCATCCTGGTGATGCCGCCCGACGGATCGGTGACCGTCGCCACGTTGCCGGTGCTGCTGTAGCTGAACTGCGTTATCTGTTGCGCCGCGCCCGCTTCGGTCGCGGGTACGGTGATCTTCGTCAGCAGGCGCGACGTTTCGGGCTCGTCGACCGGACCGATCAGGTTGACGCCGGCCACGATGACCCCGGCCCCGGCCGGCTCATCGGCCCCCAGCGCGACGAACAACCGGGCATAGGCGGAATCGTCGCGGGCATAGGTGCGGGTGACCAGGATGGTGGTCGCCTCGGTCGCGGACAGGCCCCGCACCGAATAGAAGCCGCCGGACAGTGGATCGACCGCTCCCGGCCCCGACAGCACCCGCGCACTGGACAGGTCATCCGGCCCCCATGCCGACGTGGAACCGCCCAGCCCCAGATGATGGCCCTGATCGAAGCCGGTCGCCTTCAACGTGATGAGGAAGCTGTACGTCTCGCCCGCCTTGGCGGTGAAGGTGCGTTGCAGGTTCGCGGCAGTGGATGCGGTCTTGACGGTGAATTTATACGCCGCCGCGCCGTTGATGGCGGGTTCGGTCGCGCGGTTCAGGTTGCTCGCGGTCCATTTGGTCGCGTTCATCCGGTCGAGCGACGACGCGTCGGTACTGCGAACCAGCGTCTGGCCCCCGGCGATCAGCGAGGTTCCGGCGCGGTAATTACTGCCTTCGTCGACGTAGAAATACGCGCCGCCCGATCCGGTCTTGTCATAGGTGCGCGTGATCTCGACCCGCGTGCCTTCCGTCGGCGACAGGCCGACAACGCGCCAAAAGCCGCCATTGATATGTTCGATCGTCCCCGGACCCGATACGATCCGCGCGACGGAAATGCCCGGAACACCCCAGCCGGTCTGGTCCGAATACAAACCCAAATTCTGGGTAGTGATGTCGCCAACTGCCTTCAGGCTGATGCCGAAGGTCATCGTTTCCCCGGCGGTAACGGGAAAACCTTGTGAGATACCAGCCCATTGACCGCCAGTCTGGACCATATAGCGCGTGGCCGCCGCACCATTGATGGTGTCGGCTTGCCGGGTCAGATTGCCGCTGTCCCACGTTCCGCCGGCAAGCGCGAAGTCGCCGCCTGCGAAATCCAGCCGCGTCATCTGCCCCGCCGGATCGATGATGGTGGTATTGTCCGCGTTATAGCTCAATCGCGTCACGCGCGTTGCCGAACCGTCGACAGTCTGCGTGACCGCGGTAACCCTCCGGTACTTGTCGTATTCGAAATCGACGCGCGTGCCGTCGGTCTGCGCGACCGACGCGATCAGGCGGGTATCGCCGATATAGGTATAGGCGCTGCCATAGCTCTTGCCGTCGGCGACGCTGTTGTCGGCCGGGGTCAGATCGACGGTCGCGTTACCCAACCGGCCGAGGCTGTCATAGGCGTAGCGGGTGCGCGTCTGCATCCGCTCGACTCCGCCCTGCATCGTGAAGGTGCGGATATCGGTGATCGCATTGCCGCTGTATCCATATTGGATGCGTTCGCCGTTGGCGGTGCGCAGGTCGGTCAGCTTGCCATCGGCATAGGCGAAGGTGAGCGCATTGCCGCTCGGATCGCGCTGTTCGGAAATGTAGCTGTGGTTGCGGTAGTTATAGCCATAGGTTTCGACGACCTGGCTGTCGCCATCGGTCCATTTCCAGCCATCGGCGGTGCTGTAGGTGATCGTGTCGTGTGCGCCCGCGCCATCGGTGGTGCGATAGGCGGTGCCGTTCCAGACATAGGTGAACACCGAACCGTCGGCGGAAGCGCGCTTCACGGTCGAGCCGAAGGTGTTGACCGTTCCGGTCAGCCCGTACAGGCTGCGATCGGTGCTCTGACGCCAATTATCTCCATTTTCGTCGGAAAGATCGCCCTGGCTGTTATAGGTCCGGCTGATCGCCGCGTCGGGCCCCCGCCCCAGCAGCAATTCGTCCTGCTGCATCAGCATCAGATTGCCGTTGGCGGCGTTCAGCAACAGCTGTTCGCCCGAGCGGCCGAGCGCCGCCTGCCCCAGCGTTCCCGCCCCGCCCAGCACATTGCCCGACCCGCGCTCGAACCCCGTTCCCGCGCCCGTGAAAATGGCCACCATGGTCGCAAATCCCCCAAGAAAATGCGCGGCCGGCGCGTGGGCCAACCGCTCTTGAAAGCTTTGTCGGGGAGGTTTTTCGTTCGTTTAGGACGAAGTTCGACGGGCACGATCGACGGCGTCGCGGTAGATGGACGACGGGGGCGGAGCCGGGGCTTCGCCGACAGGCGGGATGATCGATGGAAGCCGACCGGGCGCTCAATCTGCTCGACGATATGCTGTGGCAGTCGCTGATGGTGGCTGCGCCGATCCTGATCGCGACGCTGGCGATCGGCATCGTCGTCAGCGTGTTTCAGGTCGCGACGCAGATCCAAGAAGCGACGCTCAGCTATGTGCCCAAGCTGCTGGTCGCGGCGGGGCTGCTGATCCTGCTCGGCCCATGGATGATGACGCGGATGACCGATTTCGCGCGCGACCTGTACCTTGCCATCCCGACGCTGGTGAACTGATGGAGTCACTTGTTCCGCAAGCGGTGGCGACGCTGCTGCTGTCGCTACGCATCGTCCCGACGCTGGCCTTTGCACAACCGTTCACGCTGATCCGCATTCCGGCGATCGTGCGGGTCGGCCTCGCCATCGCGCTTTCCGCATGGCTGGTCGCGGGCAATCCGGCGGCGACGTGGCAGGCCGCGCCGCCAGCCGGCGGGCTGATCGCGCTGGCGGCGGGCGAATTGCTGTTCGGCACGACACTGGCGCTGGCGTTGCAACTGGCGTTCGCGGCGTTGCTGGTCGCCGGGCAGACGATCGATATTCAGGCGGGGTACGGCCTTGCCGTGCTGGTCGATCCGGCGACGCGCGCGCAATTGCCGTTGGTCGGCACGATCTTCGCCTATGCCGCCGGCGCGATCTTCTTCGCCACCGACGGCCCGGCGCGGTTGCTGGCAATCTGGGCGGCGTCGCTTGAACGGGCACCGATGGGCAGCGCGCTGACGGCGACCGATCCTCAGATCCTGATCGGCTATGTGTCGGGCGTGTTCCTGATCGCGCTGGGGCTGGCGGGGTTGTTGCTGGTCGTGCTGCTGGTGCTCGACCTCGCCATCGCGTTCATGTCGCGCACGCTGCCGCAGATGAACGTCCTGCTGCTCGGCTTTCAGGTGAAGACGCTGGCAACGATGATCGTCCTGCCGATCGCGCTGGCGCTGTCGGGGTCGCTGTTCGTTACCGTCCTGTCGGCGGCGTTCGATACGATGGCGCGGATCGGCTGATGGCCGAACAGGACCAGAATCGCGGCGAGGCACCCACCCCGTTCAAGCTGCAAAAGGCGCGCGAAAAGGGCAATGTCGCGCGCAGCATCGAACTAGGCTTCCTTGCCAGCCTGTTGACGCTCGCCGCCTATGCGCTGATCGCCGGGCCGGCGCTGATCGCGACGCTGGCGCAGGCGATGCGGATCGCACTGGCCGGCGGATTTGCCGGTGCGAGCGAGCCGGGTGGTGCCGCGGAGATGCTCGGCACACTCGGTCGCCGGACGATCGCCCCGGTCGCGTTGCTGGGTGGCACGATGGCGGGGATCGTCATCCTGCTCGAACTCATCCAGTTGCGCGGGTTCCTGCTGACCTTCCACCCGCTCAAGCCCGACTGGAGCCGACTCAACCCGGCCAAGGGGATTAAGCGGCTGTTTTCGCTCAAGCTGCTCAAGGAAACGCTGAAGAGCATTCTGAAATTCGCGCTCTATGCGACCGCGACATGGATGGTCGCGCGCTGGGCGGTGGCGCATCTGGCGGAGAATGCGACCGATGGCGACCGGCTGGTCGCGACCATGGAAGCCGCCGGACTGCGGCTGGTGTTCGCGTTCCTGATCGTCGCGGTCGCCATCGCGATCCTCGACCAGATCCTCGCGCGCGGCGAGTTCACCCGGCAGATGCGGATGAGCCGCCGCGAGGTGACGCGCGAGGCCCGCGAACGCGAGGGCGAACCGCGCCAGAAACAGCGCCGCAAGGAACTGCACCGCGAAATGGCGGCGCAGGGCAAGGGCAGTTTGGACGGGGCCGACCTGCTGGTGGTGAACCCCGAACATTTCGCGGTCGCGCTGCGCTATGACGAAGGCGCGATGATCGCGCCCGAAGTCGCCGCGAAGGGTCGCAACCTGCACGCGCTGCGGCTGCGCGAGGACGCCATCCGCCGAGGCGTACCGATCATCGCCGACCCGCCGCTCGCCCGCGCGCTGTTCCGCGCCGGTACGGTGGGCAGCGCCATTCCGCCCGACCGCTACGCCGCGGTCGCCGACCTGTATATCGACCTTCGCCGCGCCCGCGCGGTCTCACTGGGCTGACCCGCTATGTCGACCGGCATCCTGCCGCGCCTTTCCGCATTCCCCGCCGCCAATCGCGATCTGGCGCTCGTCGCCGCGACGATCGGCATCCTCGTCATCCTGTTCGCGCCGATCCCGCCGGCGCTGCTCGACCTCGCGATCATCGCCAATTTCGGGCTGGCGCTGACGATCATGCTGCTGACCTTCTATGTCGGCAAGCCGGTCGAGTTCTCGACCTTCCCGTCGCTGTTGCTGGTCGCGACGCTCTACCGCCTGTCGCTGAACGTCGCGGCGACCCGCCTGATCCTGACCGGCGGCGATGCCGGGGCGGTGATCGGGTCGATCGGCGCGTTCGCGGTGCGCGGCAATTTCGTCGTCGGGCTGGTCGTGTTCGCGATCCTCGTCGTCGTGCAATATGTCGTCATCACCAGCGGCGCGCAGCGCGTGTCGGAAGTCGCCGCGCGCTTCACGCTCGATTCGATGCCCGGCCAGCAGATGAGCATCGACGCCGACCTGAACATGGGCCTGATCGACCGCGACGAAGCCGTCGCGCGGCGCAAGGGGCTGGAAAAGGAAGCGTCCTTCTATGGCGCGATGGACGGTGCGTCGAAATTCGTAAAGGGCGACGCGATCGCCGGGATCATCATCCTGCTGATCAACATCATCGCCGGCTGGATTGTCGGCGTGACGCAGATGGGCATGGAATGGAGCGAGGCGCTCGGCCATTTCACGCTGCTGACCATCGGCGACGGCATCGCGACGCAACTGCCCGCGCTCATCATCTCGATCGCGACCGGGATCATCGTCACCCGCTCCGCCTCCGACCGCGAATTGTCGACCGAGGTGTTCCGGCAGCTGGGATCGGTGCCGCGCATCCCGTTGATCGTCACGGCGGTGTTGAGTGCCTTGCTGCTGCTGCCCGGTATGCCGAAATGGCCGATCATCGTCATCGGCACCCTCGCCTTCGTCGCTTGGCGAAGTATCCGCAAGGCGGCTGCCGAGGCCGCGGCGGAACCGGTCGACGAGGAGGTCGCGGCGGAATCGACCGCCTCCCCCGCGCTCGAAATCCGGCTGGGCGAGGCGCTGTCGAGCGCATGGGTCGGCGATGGCGCGCTGGTGATGGACCGGATCGCCGGACTGCGCCGGGTGCATGAGGAACAGTTCGGCCTGCCTTTTCCCGCCGTGCGGCTGGAGGATAGCGCGGGGCTTGGCAGCCATGGCTATGAAATCCGCCTGTTCGGCGCACGCTATGGCGCGGGCAACATCCATCCCGATCAGGTGCTGGCGGTTGCAGGACAGGGCCAGAAGCCTGCGATCGACGGCATCGCCACCACCGACCCCGCCTTCGGCCTGCCGGCATGGTGGATCGACCCCGCACAGGCCGATGCGGCAAAGGCGGCTGGCTGCACGATCATCGACCCGCTGACCGTACTCGCCACCCATTTCGGCGAGATCGTGCGGGGAGAGGTCGGCACGCTGCTGACCCGCGCAACCGTCGTCGGCCTGCTCGACGGGGTCCGGCGGCGGCAGCCGGGGCTGGTCGAGGAACTGGTGCCGCAAACGCTGTCGGTGTCGGACGTGCAGCGGGTGTTGCAGGCGTTGCTGGCCGAAGGGGTGTCGATCGCCAATCTCGACCTGATCGTCGAGCATCTGACTGACCTTGCCCGCACGCAAAAGGACCCGATCGAACTGACCGAACTCATCCGCCAGCGGATGAGCTATGCGATCTGCCACCAGTTGCGCGGTCGCCATGGCGATCTCGCGGTATTGAGCCTCGACCCGCGCCTCGAAAACCAGCTGGCCGCCAGCATCGGCGCGGCGAGCGGCGGCGGGTCGATGGCGGTCGAACCACGCCTCGCCGAACAACTGATCCGCCGACTGATGCCGTTGACCGAAGCAATGTTCCAGCAAGGCCGCGCGCCGGTGCTGCTGTGCGGGGCGGAACTGCGCCGCCACCTGAAGGCGTTGACGCGGCGGAGCCTGCCGACGCTGTCGGTCCTGTCGGTCGCCGAAATTCCGATGCGGATCACGCTCAAATCCTTCGATATCGTCCGGTTGGACCAGGGGACATGATGACCGAATACGACCAGCTTGCCGGCTTCCTCGCAGTCGATCCCGCCAATGTCGCGCTGCTGGCCGACACCGCCCACGCCGCCATCGCCGCCGGCCGTCCGGCAGAGGCGCGCGCGCTGATCGAGCGGCTGCGCGCGATCGAGGGGCCGTCGCCGGCGATCGAGCACCTGACCGGGCTGGCGGCGATGACGGAACGGGATTGGGCCGGAGCCGCCACCGCATTCCGCACGCTGACCGGTGCGGGCGTCGACGCGCCGGGCGTGCGCTACAATCTTGCCCGGTCGCTGGCGATGCAGGGCGAAACCGACGATGCGGTGGCGTTGCTCGACGACGATCTTGCCGCCGAACTGCCACAGGCGGCGCAGTTGCTGATCGGCCTGCTCCATGATCGCGGCGACATGGACCGCGCCGAGACGGTCGCACGCATGGCGTTCGACCGCTTCCCCGACCATGCCGGCGTCAACGCCACGATCTCGACGCTGGCGATCGATCTCGAGGATCTCGACCTTGCCCGCGCAGCCGCCGGGCGCGCGGGCGATCACCCGGAGGGGCTGGTGACGCAGGCGACACTGGCGATGGAGGCGGCCGATCCGGCGGCGGCGGGGGCGCTGTTCGACCGGGTGCTGGCGGTGCAGCCGGACCATCCGCGCGCGCGGGTCGGGCGCGGGCTGCTGGCGTTATCGGGGCAGGATGCCGCCGCCGCCACCGCCGATCTCGATCGCGGGGCGGAAGGGTTCGGATCGCATCTCGGGTCATGGATCGCCGCCGGCTGGGCGCATCTGCTGGCCGGCGATGCAGCGACGGCGCGGTCGCGGTTCGACCGGGCGCTGGCGATCGACGATAGCTTCGCGGAAGGCCATGGATCGCTGGCGGTGCTCGACCTGCTCGCCGGCGACCTCGACGCCGCCCGGCGGCGCACGGCGGTGGCACTACGGCTCGACCGGGAGAGTTTCGCCGGCGGACTGGCAGCGGCGATGCTGGCGGCGGGCGACGGCGACGTCGCCACGGCCGGGCGAATCGTGAAGCTCGCGCTCTCCACTCCCCTCGACGATCGCGGCACCACCATCGCGCAGGCGCTGGCCCGGATGGGTGGGCGGGGGTAGCGGCGGATACTCCCAGCCTATGCCGGAACGACGACGATGGGTCATCGACCCTACCGCCCCCGCATCGCTGCCGCCGCCCGGTCGATCAGTTCATGCCCGCCCGGCATCTCGCCGACCATCCGCAAGACGTCGTCGAGCACCCCACCGAATGCCGCGTCGTTGGCGACCGCTTCGCCCAGTTCCTCGGTCAGCAGGCCGTGGACCACGGCGCGGCGGCGCTCGTCCTCGCCCAGCGCGTCGAACCCCGCCATCGCGCGCAACCGGTCGATCGGACGCGGATCACCCCTGCCCGCCGCCCGGCTCGACCGGTCGCGCGCCAATCGCGCCAGTTTCGCGCGCAACAGCAACAGGACATGGTCGGTGCCCGCGACCTTCAATGCAGGCTGCCCCGCCCCAGCTGCCCCAGCAGGAACGAGGTCGGCGACGCTTCCTCCGCTTCGGCGGCGGGGTTCAGCAGCGGCCGGCACTGGTCGATGATCAGCTGCATGTCGTGGTTCAGCGGCGGCGTCTCGGCATTGGTGGCGATCCCGCCGTCCAGCGCTGCAATCGCCTCGGCGAACCGGTCATGGATCAGGTGGATCAGCCCGGTCACGAACTGCCGCAGATAATGGTCGTCGGGCAGCGTCGACAGCTTTTCCCACGTCGCCTGCGCCCGCGCCGGCTCGCCCGAGGTCAGCTCGAAAAACCCGAGCTGGAACCGCGCCAGCGCAAAGTCGGGTGCCAGCGCCACTGCTCGCGACAGCGCCGCATGCGCCTCGATCGGGCGGGCGCTGCCGGCCAGCATCGATCCGCGAAAGAAATGCAGCCGCGCGTCGTCGGGATGCGCCGCGATCAATCGTTCGGCGAGCGGCAGCGCGTCGCCGGGGGAAGCCGCCGCCACGGCAAGCAACTGGCGGATATCATCGTCTTCGCACATCATCCTATCTCCGATAGCCGTGCAGCCGTCGCCGCAACCGGCCGAGCGCGGCGGCGTGCAGTTGCGACACCCGCCCCTTCGACAGGTTCAGCAGGTCCGCGATCTGGGCGAAACTGACGCCCGCTTCATAATGTTGGCGGATAATCACCGCCTCGCGCTCGGGCAATTCGGCGATGCCGCCGGCCAGCAGCGCGTGAAGTTCGCGCCATTCGAGGCTTTGATACGCATTGGGCCGCGGGTCGATGCCGTCCGCACCGACGACCAGTGCGCTGCCCTCCAGCATCAATCCGATGGCGAGGCCCGATACCAGTGCCGCCAGCGCGGCGACTGGATCGTCCTCCTCGCCCCGCCGCAGCGAGCGGACGCGATCGGTCTCCGCCCGGCGACGCTGTGAGAAGGTCGCGTCGCTCTCGCTCATCCGCGCCGATCCGTCGGCGATGCTGCCGACGATCCGCCGCCGGGCATAGGCCCCGAACGGAATGCCGCGCAGCGGATCATAGCGATCGATCGCCTGCAACAGCCCTTCATAGGCGAATTGCTCCATATCCCCCAGATCCGCGCCATATTTCGGGCGTCGGCCATGCTGCCGCCGGGCGATGGCGCGGGCGAGCAGGCGATAGCGGGTGAAGATCTGCTCGCGACAACGCTTCTCGTTCTCGAAACGCAGCCGCCGCCACAGCGACGCCTCGACGCGCGGCGGCACCAGCAACAGGTCGAACCCCACCCGGCGCATCATCGGAAACTGCCGAGCACCCCTTGCAGGACGAGCCCCCAACCATCGATCAGTACGAACATCAAAATCTTGATCGGCAATGATATCGTCGCGGGCGGCACCATCATCATGCCCAGCGCCAGCAGGATGCTGGCAACCACCAGATCGATCAGCAGGAACGGCAGCAGGATGACGAACCCGATCGTGAACGACACGCGCAGTTCGTTGAGGATGAACGCGGGGGCGAGCTTCAGCGTCTCGACGTCCTCGGCCCGGCGGGGGAGCGGCGTGCGGCTGATCGCGTAGATCGATTCCAGATCGGCATCGCGCGTCTGCGCCAGCATGAAGCGGCGCAGCGGCGCGGCACCGGCGGTCATCGCCTGCTCCACCCCGATCCGCCCGGCGAGCAGCGGTTGCAGCGCATCGGCGTTGATCCGGGTCATCGTCGGGGCCATGGTGAACGCGGTGAGGAACATCGACAGCGCGACCAGCACCGGGGTCGGCGGCGTTTCCGGCATGCCGAATGCATGGCGCACCATCGACAGCACGATGACGGTCCGCACGAAACTGGTCATGCTGATGACCACCGCCGGGATGACCGCGAGCAGCGTCAGGATCAGCGCGGTTCGCACGACATCGTTGCCGATCGCGCCGCCGGCCAGCATCGCGTTCATGCCACCGGCCCCTGTCGCAGCACCTGCTGCCCGGCGGCGGACGACAGAATTACATATTCCTGCCCGTCGCAGCGCAGCAGGCAGAGGTCGGCGTGCGGGCTGATCCGCCGGCTCTCGATCACTGCGATCCGCCGTTCGGCACGGGTGGGCAGGGTCAGCCGCCCGCCGCCGCGCTTCACCAGCACCACCGCCAGCACCGCCAGCGTCAGACACAGCAGCAGCGCCACGACGATCCGCGTCAACGACACGTCGAGCGCCGCACCGCCACCCAGCCGCACCGGGGCGGCGGCAAGGATCATTCCGGCCACTGTGCGATCTCCGTCAACCGTACGCCGAACCTGTCGTCGACTGCGACCAGTTCCCCGCGCGCGACGATCACCTCGCCCAGCCGCAACTCGACCGGACGGTTCAGCGCCGCCTCCAGCGATACGACCGCGCCGGGTTTCAGCGCGGTCAGCGCGCCGACGGTCATCTTCGCCTGCCCCAGCAACGCTTCGAGTTCGACCGCGACACTATCTATCAGCGTCGTGCTGACGCGTGGAGAAGGCTTGGTTTCGGACATGGGCACACTCACGCAGCAACATCGACGATTTGGAGAGACGGGATCGGTTCGGCGGGCACGACCCGCACCCGCCCGCGCGGCAGGGGCCGCCCGTTCAGCGCGATCGGCACCGGATTGGACAGCGCCCGGTCGAGCACCACGACATCGCCGACCTCCAGCGCGCGCAGGTCGGCCAGCCGCATCGCCGCGCGCCCGACGGCAGCGCCGACTTCGACCGAAATCGCCGCCAGCGCTTGTACGCCCGACCCCGGTCGCGGCAGCACGACCGGCGGCAGCACGCGCCGGACCAGCACCGCCAACAGCGCGTCGGACAGACCGAATGCCAGTCCGTCGCCCAGCATCGCCACCCGGTCGGACGCCGGCACCGGCACGAACCCGTCATCGCCACCCGTCACCGCGATCAGCCGCGTGCGCAGATCGAGCAGGCACGGTTCGGCAACCCCTTCCAGCACCGCCCGGTCCGCATTATGACGCCCATCCGCCGAGACCCCGACGATCCGCGCCCCGATGCGAAGCGCGGTATCGGGCGCGGTCCCGATCGCCAGCCCGGCCGCATTGCGCCGCCAGCCCGCGCCGCCACCACGCTGCAACCGGTGCGCCTGCCCCGCCCCGCCGACGAACCACTGCGCCTCCCACGCCGCGACTGCCCCCGCGAACAGCGCATCGAGCGCGGCGGGCGGCTGCGTATCTGCCGGCAACCACGCCACCGCGCTCAACCCTGCCCCCGGATGCCGAACAGCTGCTGGATCATGTCGTTCGACACGCTGACGATCTGCGACGATGCCTGAAACCCGCGCTGGATCAGGATCAGGTCGCCGAACTGCTGCGACAGGTCGACGTTCGACGCCTCCAGCCGTTTCGACCGCACTTGGCCCACGCGCGGATCGTCGCTGGCGAGCAGCATCGACTGGCCCGGCTCGCGCTCGACGAACAGCCCGTCGCGCTGCTCCAGCCGCGTGGGATCGCGGAAATCGGCCAGCGCGATCGCGCCGCCATCGACCTTCTGCCCGTTCGAATAGGACAGTTGCAGCTTGCCCGCACCATCGGCGGCGATGCCGGTGATCGTGCCCGCCGCATAGCCGTCGACCTTCGCCGCGCGCAGCGTCGACACCTCGCCCCCCGAAAACGACGTGACCCCGCTCGAGAAATCGAACTGCACGGTCAGTCCCGAGGCGGCATCGGTGAAGTCGAGCCTCGCGGTCGCCGGATCGATGATGCCGGCGTTGAACTTCAACGTCTGCGTGCCGACCGTCGCGCCCTTGTCGTCGGTGACGGTGACGCTCCACCCGTCGCTGCCCTTGGCGAAACCGGCCTTCCACACATGCGCGGCACCACTCGCGTCGAACACGCGGATGTCGCTGACGGTGTAGCTGCTCGCCGTCGACGACAGATTGTCGGCAAAGGTCACGGCGGTCGTCGCCTTGGGCGCGCTGGTCCGCCGGGCATCGACCGACAGGCTGACTGCGCGCCCGTTCGCGTCCAGCGTGGCCAGCCGGTAATTCGTGCCGTTCAGCACGATGTATCCGGCCGGGTCGACCTCGAAACTGCCAGTCCGCGCGTAGAGCGTCCGGTCGCCGTCGAGCAGCACCATGAAGCCGTTGCCGTCGACCGACAGGTCGAGATCGCGGTCGGTGCTGCGCAACTCGCCCTGTTTGAAATTCAGCGTGCCGTCATCGACCGCCACGCCATAGCCGTCGCTGCCGCCCTGCCCGGTCAGCGACATGCCGCCGCGATCGGGGGTCGCGTACAGGTTGTGGAAACTGACCGTCGACCCCTTGAACCCGGTCGTGTTCAGGTTCGACACGTTGTTGCTGACCTGCTGCAACCCCTTCGAATAGGCGTTGAGGCCGCTCAGGCCGATATAGATCGCGCCGAACATCAATTCTTCTCCCGGATCTGGACGATATTGCCGATGGCGACGCCGGCGATGGTGCGCTTGTCGTCGGTTTCGATGGTGATGCTGGGCGCGCCGCTCGACAGCGCGATGGCGGTGACCAAGCCGGTCAGCGTCGCCGACCCGGCGGCGATATCGACCCGCTTGCCGAGCAGCCCGGTCGCCTGATTGGTCGCCTGCATCGCGGTCAGCGCCTGCAGCCGCTCGTTCGCGGTCTGCCCCTGCTGGACCTGCGAGAATTGCGCGAGCTGCGAGACGAACTGGAAATTGTCCATCGGCTTCAGCGGATCCTGATAGGTCAGCTGCGTCAGGATGATCTTCAGCAGCGCATCGAAGCCGAGGCCGAAGGCGCTGGTCGCACTCTGGGTGGGACTCTGCTCGCCGCCGGGGGTGACGGACGAAACGGGGGCGGTCTGCATCAGCGGGTTTCCTGTCGGGCGCCGGATAGGGCGGTGATGGTGATGTGCGCGGGCGCATAGCCATGCGCGGCGAGCAGCGCGGCGACCTCGTCGGCGAGCGCCGCGCGGTCGCGTTCGTCCAAGCCGGCGACCTGCGCGACGACCTCGATCCCATGGGCGACGGCGTGCACCGCGACCGCCACGAACGACCCGCTCGGCACCGGGCGCTGGCGGATCGGGGGCCGGGGCAGGACGGTCGCGACCACCGCCGACCGGGCCGGCCGTGGACGTGGCGGAGCGACGGATGTCGCTATCGGCATGGGTGCGATCGGCTGCGCCCCGGTCGGTTTGGCGAAGGTCGGCCGGACAGGCAGCGCGACCGCCATCGCAACGTTTTGGAGAGTTACCGGCATCACCGCGACAGGGGTCGCCGGTCCCTCGACCACCAATGCCCTCGGCACGTCGGCAACCGGTTCCACCGAAGCTTCTGGCAAGACGGCCGCGACCGACGCCGCCGGCACGGCGACCGACGTGCCGAAGAATCCGTCCTGATTGAACCGCTCGGCCTGAGCCTCGACCTTGGCCGCCGGCAACGGCTCCACCGCCAGCAGGTCGGCGAAGCGCAGCGTCGGGCCGGCCGCCATCGGCACGCCCGCCACCAACGATTCACTGCCAGCAAAACCGGTCGGCAGGTCGGTCAGCGGCGGGATCATCGCCGCACCCAAGCCAGCGCCGCGCGATCGGCGATCGCCATCAGCGCCCGTTCGTCGGCATGGCGGCGCGTGAGGCGTGCGGCGGCATCCACCTGCGTCGCGACGGCGTCGGCCCTTGCCTGTTCCCGGCGCGCCGTCTCCGCCGCCGCTTCGGTGTCTTGCCCCGCCGCTTGGTGCGCTGCGGTCGCCGCCGCCAGCGCATCGGCTCGCCGGGTCAGCACCGCCGCATAGGCAGCACCCAACGCCGGATCGAAGCGTTCGGCCATCTGCCGCTGCCACGCGTCCGCCGCTTCGACCAAGTCCGTATCGGCCGCCGCCAACGCACGCTCGGCGTCGCGCTCTGTCAGCGAGGTCCGGCGATGTTCGGCCTGCGCCCGATCGATCCGCAGCGCGGCGATCGTCCGCAGCGCCCGCCACGCCCGGCCCATCCGATCAGCCATGCCGCTTCCCCTGCGCCAATGTGCTCAGATGGCGGAGCGTCTCGGCAAAAGGCACGGTGACACCCTGCTCCTGCCGCAGAAACGCGTTGATGCCGTCGCGCGCGGCGGTGGCCGCGTCGATCGCGGGGTTCGCTCCTGCCTGATACAGCCCGCTGTCGATCATCACCCGTGCCTCGTCATAGGTGGCGAGGTTCGCGGTCACCCCGCGCGCCGCCTGCGCATGGGCAGGCTTCATCAGCCGCACCGCCTGTCGGCTGATGCTGCGGATCGGATCGATCGCCGGGAAATGCCCGCGATCGGCCAGCGTCCGCGACAACAGGATATGCCCGTCGAGCAACGCCTTCATCGTCTCGACGATCGGGTCGTCGATTTCGTCGGTCTCGCTCAACACGGTCAGCACCGCCGTGATCGCGCCGCCACCGCGCACCGCGCCGCACCGCTCGACGATGCGCGGCAGGGCGGCGAAGACGTTGGGCGTATAGGCGCGCACGGTCGGCGGCTCGCCCGCCGCCAGCCCGATTTCGCGCAGCGCCATCGCCAGCCGGGTGATCGAATCCACGACCAGCAGGACATGCTCGCCCCGGTCGCGCCAATGTTCGGCCAGGCACAGCGCGGTCGACACCGCCCGCGCGCGCATCGCCGCGCTCTCGTCCGACGTGGCGGCGACCAGCGTCGCGGCCTCGCCGCGCGACGACAGCGCCTGCCAGAAGCCCGACACCTCGCGCCCGCGCTCCCCGACCAGACAGACGATGCGGCGCGTCGCGGCGGTCTGCGCGACGATCTGTTCGATCAGGCTGGTCTTGCCGACCCCGCTCGCCGCGAACACGCCGATGCGCTGTCCCTGCCCCAGCGTCAGCAGCCCGTCGATCGCGCGCACGCCGGTCTCCATCAGCACGGTCGGCGCTACGCGATCGAGCGGCCCCGGCGCGATCCCGCGCAGGGCGACGCGCTGGTCCGGCCGGATCGCTGCCCCGCCATCGATCGGTCGCCCGAGCGCATCGATCGCGCGTCCGCCATAGCCGTCGCCGACCCCGACGCCGTCATACGTCACCGGCTCGACCCGCGTGCCGATCGCGATGGGTCCGCCGTCCTCGACCGGCACCAGTACCAGCGTATCGGCATCGACCGCCGCGACCTCGGCCAGTTGCCCGCCAATCCGACACAGCCCACCGACCGTCGCCGTCGGCCCGCTCGCCTCGATCCGGCCGGGCATGACCCGCCGCACCTCACCATAGGGCAAGGCGAGATCGAGGTCGGCGATCCGGGTCAGGAACGGGTGCGCGGTCATGCTCCAGCCATTTCGTCGAGCGCGCGAGCGATCACCGCCCATTGGCCGGGCACGTCCAGATCGATCCGCCCCAGCCGCACGCCGATCCGGCACGCCCCCGCCGGCAGGTCGGGGTCGATCGTCACCTCGCCGCGTCCGGCCAGCGCCGCCGCATCGGTGAAGTCCGCGCCGCTGACCCGCACCGTCAGCCCGGTCCGATCGCGCAGCAGCGCCAGCCGATGGTCGAGCGCATTGCCGACCATCGCCGCCATCGCCTCGGGCCGGGCGAACACCCGGTCGAGACAGGCCCGCGCCAGCGCCGCCGCCAGCCCGTCGAGCGCCTGCAACCGGTCGGACAGGCGCGTAGCTTCTTCGGCCAGCCCCTTGGCGAGCAGGTCGACCCGCTCGCGCTCGCTACGGTCGACCGACGCGATGCCCACCTTGCGCCCTTCGGCCAGACCCGCCTCACGCGTCTTGGCGATGGCGACCTTGGCCGCCTCCGCCGCGCGAACGGCATCCGCGCGCAAGGCGGCGATTTCGGTGCGCAGCAGGACGGTTTCGTCCGGCGCGACCGGCATCGACGGCGCGATCAGCGCGCGGGCCACCGCCGCATCGGCGTGTTTGAGTACCGCCATGTCAGCCTCCCCCGATCGCACTGCGCAACCGGGCGAGCAACGATGGCCCCGGCCCCGGCTGGACCGGCGCGGCGAACGCCTCCGCCGCCTTTGCCAGCGCCGCGCGCCCGGCCGACGTCATCGCCTCACCCGGATCGGCCAGCCGCGCCGCGATATCCGCCGCGAACGGCGTCGCAACAGGTGCCGCCTCGACGCGCAACCGCTCCGCCGGAGTCAGCCGCGCCAGCACTGCACGGCGATCGGCCGGCGGCAACGCCCGCAACTGTGCGATCACATCGTCAGCCGGCGACATGGTCGCCCCCATCCTGCCCGATCCGCCGCCGCAGCAGCGCCGCGAACGCTTCCTGTTCCGCGCCCGACAGTCGCGTCGCCCGCGAACGACGCATCGCAACGATCACCAGAACGACCACGCCCATCCCCGCCAGCGCCCAGGGCCACCATGACGGCGCGGCAACCGGTTCGCTCGCCACGATCGGCGGCACATAGGTCGGCGTTTGCGGGACGACCGGTGCGGCCTGCGGCGATGTCATGCCCGTTTCGAACGACAACAGATCGCCCTGTGCATCGTCCAGCCCGACCGCCGGCCGGATCGCCGCCGCCAGCGCCGCCTGCTCCCCCGCATCCAGCGGCTGCGGCGTCACCAGCGTTATGTGCAGCCGGAAATTGCGCGCACCCTCCGCCTCGCCCGGCGTCCAGTTCGCCGGGTCGATAATCGTATCGCCCTGCGCCACCGCTTCGACGCGCAGGTCGTAACGCGATCCGGGCCGGACGCCCTCAATCGCGGCACGGGCGCGTGCCTTGTAATAATTCTCGACCGCCGTCGTGGCGTCGCCCTCGACCGGCTTTGGCGCGGCGCTGGCGCTCACGATCCGGCCATCGGCGTCGAGCACGACGACGCGGTCGGCGGGCAGGTCGGGCACGGCGGCGGCGACCAGCCGCTGGATCCCCGCGACCCGTGCCGCATCGGGCACCACGCTCCCGCGCATCTGCACCGTCACCGCCGCACTCGGTTCGATCCGGTCGTCGCGAAACAGCGTCCGTTCGGGCAACGCAAGGTGCACACGCGCGCTTTCCACGCCGTCCATCAGCGCGATGGTGCGGACCAGCTCCCCCTGCAATGCGCGTTGGTAATTGATTTTCTGGGCGAAATTGGTGAGGCCCATGTCCGACTTGTTGAACAACTCGAACCCGACCTCACCAACATCCGCCCGCACCATCGCCAGCCGGGTCGCATCGGCCTCGCCGCTCGGCACCAGCACCGTCGTACCGCCGTCGCGCAGTTCATAGGGCGTGCCGCGCTTGTCGAGTTCGGCGACGATCGCCGCCGCCTCGCCCGGCCGGACATGGTCGGCCAGCGTCGCATAGCCATCGCGCAGGAAGGTCCAATAGGCTCCGCCGAGCAATCCCAGCACGACGACGAACACGCCACCGATCAACAGCCATTGCCGGCGCGGCGAAGCAGCGACGTCGCTCATAGCTGCATGTTCATCAGGTCGCGGTACCCCTCGACCAATCGCGCGCGGACCTGCATCGCGAGTTCGACCGACAGCCGCGCTTCCTCCAGCGCCATCGTCACCTGATGGACCGGCACGCTGTCATCGACCGCGAAGCGCCGAACCAGTGCATCGGCCTGATCGAGCTTCGCATCCAGCCCGTGCAGCCCCGACAGCAGCAACGCCCCGAACCCCTGTGCCGGCGGCGGCGCGGCGACCGGCCCCAGTTGCAGCGCCAGCGGCGCGGTGGTCACGCCGGCCAGCGGCGGTATCGCCCCACTCATGCCTGCTTCCCCAGTTCGAGCGCGCGGGCGTAGAGCTGGTGCGCGATCCCCATCGCGGTCAGGTTCGCCTCATAGGCGCGCGCGGTGCGGATCATCAGTGCCATCTCGCCGGCTTGGTCGATGTCGGGATAGCTGACGAACCCCTCGGCATCGGCCTGCGGATGGCCGGGTTCGTGGACGCGGCGAACCCCGTTCGCGACCGGTTGCACCCCCATCACGCTGACCCCCGAGCGCACCAGCGCCCCGAAGCCGCCAGCCGGCCCGGTCAGCAGCCGTTGCGCGCGATACCCGGTGGTGTTGGCGTTCGCGATGTTCGCGGCGATGACCTGCAACCGCTGCCATTCGACGTCGAGGCCGGTGCGGCTGATCCGGGCGGCGTCCATCAGCGTCCTCCCGCGATCGCGGCGCGCATCAACCCCATCTCGCGTCCCAGCACGTCGATCAGCGCGGCAAAGCGCAGCGACGTTTCCGACGCGGTCGCCAGTTCGAGGTCGAGCCGCGCCTCGGTCCCGAACGCCGGCGTCACGCCCCACGACGTTGCCGGCCGCACTGTCGCGACCGCATCGGCGCCTCGCCCGGCGGCACTGCGCAGCGCGGTTTCGAAATCGACCCGCATCGGCCGGTATCCCGGCGAATTGGCGTTGGCGATGTTCGCCGCTGTCGCCTCGGCACGGGCGGTCAGCCCGTCGAGCGCCCTCGCGATGATGACCGATGTCAGCGCATCCATGACAGCTTCCTCATTTCACGATCAAATCGGCGTGCAGCGCGCCGGCGGCCTTGATGGCCTGCAAGATGCCGATCATCCGCTGGGTATCGACGCGCGCGCGCGACAATCCCTGCACCAGATCGGCGATGGTGGTGTTGCCGAAGCGGATCGTCGCGTCGCCGCTGCCCTGCCGCACGTCCAGCTTGGTATTGGTGACGATCAGGCTGCGCACGCCCGCACCCGCCTCGACGTCGCTCGCGAAGCCCGCATAGAAATCGGGCTGCGATGCGAAATTCTCCGCGACGACCGACACCTTGATGTCGCCCTGCGCGATCACGACCGACGACAGCGTCACGTCGCCCCCTGCCACGACGGTGCCGGTGCGTTCGTTGATGACCACGCGCCGCGTCGCCGCCGGTTCGACCCCGACATTCTCGATCGCCGCCAGAAAGCCGGTCAGCCCCGCCGCGCCGCCGCCATAGCGCACCCGTACCTCGTCAGCATTGCGCGCCCACGCCACGCCCGCGCCAAAGCGGCGTACGATCCCCGCCGCGACGCGCTCGGCCGTCTCGAAACTCGGGTCGGCCAGCAGGAACGACACCTCGCCGCCGGGCTTCAGGATGTTGCTGTCGACCGCCGCCTCGATCGTCGCGCCCCCTTCGAGGATCGCCGAGGTCGGATAGTTGCGCTGCTCGCGGTTCAGATCGCTGTCGAAGCGGTGCCCCCCGACCAGCAACGGCCCCTGCGCCAGCGCATAGGGCTTGCCATCCGGTCCCAGCAGCGGCGTCATCACCAGCGTACCGCCGGCCAGACTGCGCGCATCGCCGATCGACGCGATCGTCGCGTCGATGCGGTCGCCGACATTGGCCGATGGCGGCAACATGCCGGTCACCATCACGACCGCGACGTTGCGGCTGCTGATCTCCGCCTCGGCGACATTGGTGCCCAACCGGTTGAGCACGTTGCGCAGCGCTTGTCGCGTAACGACGCTGCGCCGCGTATCGCCCGAACCCGACAGGCCGACGACCAGCCCGTATCCGACCAGCGCATTCTGCCGCCAGCCATCGAACCGGCCAAGCGCCTTGATCGGCACCGACTGCGCGCCCGCCGGCCCGGCCAACAGCAACAGCGGCGCAAGAAGACCAGCGAACCGCATCAGCCGAGCCCCAACGCGCCGAACAGGCGGTTGAGCAGTCCCGGCCGACTGCCGCGCGACACGAAACCGCGCCCGCCATAATCGATCTCGGCATCGGCAATGCGCGACGACAATATGCTGTTGTCCGGTCCAATATCCGCCACGCGGATACGCCCGCGCACCCCGACTTCGGTCCGCTCGCCATTGATCGCCATGCGTTGCCGCCCGGTGACGATCAGGTCGCCATTCGGCAGCACCGCGCTGACCGTCGCGCTCAGCCGCGTGACCAGCCGCTCGCTGCGTCGCGCTTCGCCGCGCCCGGTAAAGCCGCCGCCCAATGCCGCGCGACCGCCTTCGCCGACCGGTCCCGCGTCGATCGATGCCGACAGGTCGTTCGCCTTGCGCGTCGCATTCTGTGCCGAATTGCTGGCATCGGCGCTCTGGTAGACGACGATCGTCAGCGCATCGCCGACCTGTGCCGCACGCTGATCGGTGGCGAGCGCCCCCCAGCCGCCCGGACGATAGAGGTCGTCGCCAACGGCAAGCGGTGCGGCGAACACCTGCCCCTGGCGATCGCGCACGAACACCGAGCGTCCCGACCGACCGGGCTGCAGCGTCGTCACCGGCCGCTCGATCGCGACCGGCCCCGCCACCGACCGCAGCGTCAGTTCGCTGCAGCGCGGCAGGGCCGGCTCGGGCGTCCAGTCGCGCCGCACCGGCGCAGGCGCCAGAAACGTGATGGCGACGTTGCCGGTCCCGCCGACCTGTACCCCCGTCGCCCGCCGCACCATCGCCGCGACCGTTACCGCCGGCAGCGTCAACTGCCGGCGCCCGGTCGGCAGGCGCAGCACGACCTGCCGCCCCGCCTCCCCGGCGCCCTGCACCAGATCGGCCAGCCTCACCTCGCGCACGCGCACCTTCGCCTCGGCTACGAGCATCAGCCCGGCCGCCACCGTCATCAGCATTGCATGTTCCCCGTGTCCGCGTCAGCGCCGCAGCGTGTTCGCGATCCCCATCATCTGGTCGGCCGCCTGCAGGATCTGCGCATTCGCCGCATAGGCGCGCTGGACCAGCATCATCCGCACCATTTCCTCGGTCAGCTGCACGTTCGACCGCTCGACCGCGCCCTGAACCACCTGCCCGACGCCATCCTCGCCCGGCACCAGTTCCTCCAGCCGCGTGCCATCGGCGATCCGGTACAGCCCGCCGTCCAATCGAGTCACGCCATCCGCGTCGTTCAGCCGGACCAGCCGTATCTGCCCCAGTTCGACCGGGGCGGCACCGTCCGCGCCCTGCGCCCGCACCGTGCCGTCGGCGGCGATCGACAGCGCGGTCACATCGTCGGGCACGGTGATGTTGGCCTTCAGCGCAAACCCGCCCGCCCCGGTCAGCGCACCATCGTCGCCGACCTTCAGCCGGCCACCGCGCCACAGCACGCTCTGCCCGTCCGGCCCCATCAATTCGATGAAACCCGCGCCATCGATTGCCACGTCCATCGCCGCGCCGGTGCGCTGCAACTCGCCCGGATCGTTCAGCATGAATTGCAAATCCAGCGCCACCCCGGCCAGGGTCGGTGCCGCCGATTGCAGGTCGGCGGGCAGCAACGTAGCGTCGGGCCGGCTGGCGACGACATCGGCAAAGCGCACTTCCGACCGCTTGAACCCGGCGGTGTTGATGTTCGAGATATTGTTGGCGATCACGTCCAGCGCCAGTTGCTGGGTGCGCAACCCGATCGCGCCGATCTGATAGGCGTCGCTCATCATTTGCCTCCGAAGGTGGCGGCGGCGCGGCCCATCAATTCGTCGTACAGCTGGATCAGCCGCGCGCCACTTTCGGCCTGTCGCATCGCGACCATCGTCTGGGTCATTTCGTCGCCCAGCGTGACGTTTGACGCTTCGAGCATCCCCGACCGCACTTCGGCCCCGTCGGTCTCGACCATCGCCTGCCCGGCAAAGAAGCTTTCGCCGACCGCCGTCAGCCCCGCCGGATCGTCGCAGCGTTCGACGGCGATGCGGGCAAGGTCGATCTTCGCGCCGTCCAGCACCAGATCGCCGCCGCCCGCCTGTTGCAGGACATAGCCCTGCGGCGTGACCAGCAGCCCGTCGACGTCGCGGCGGAACTGCCCCTGCCTTGTATAGAGGGTGCGCTCGCCATCGCGGACCCGGAAATATCCGTCGCCGCTGATCGCCAGATCGAACGGATTGCCGGTTTCGGTCAGCGACGCCTGCGCGCCATCGATCCGCGTCGCCAGCGCGACCTCGCTGCGCGCCGCAACCGTATCGGCAAAGCCGATCCGCCGCTTGTATCCCGGCGTCGCCACGTTCGCGATATTATGCGCCGCGACATCCAGCCGGGCTTGCGCCATCCGCATCACCGCCGTCGCCGAATCCACCAACCCCGTCATGCCCGTTCCCACCAGCCCGCGATGCGACGCTGATGCCGCAGCGTTTAGCGTTGGGACAGGACAACCGCGTCCCTTTCGGAGCGGCGTTACCTCCGAACCGGATGCGATACGGGCAGGCGGTGGTTACGAACCGGTCCGTTGCTCCTGCGGAGCCGTTGTATTTGCGAAACCGAAGCCCGTTTCATCATCGTCACCCCGGACTTGCCCGAGACCTTTGCAAAAGTCCCGACTCCCTCCCCTTGCCGTACCCCCGCGCAGGCGGGGGTCCAGAGTTCCAAGCGCAAGTCCTTGTTCTGTTTGGCTCTGGACCTCCGCCTGCGCGGGGGTACGATCATTCTCTGGCTAAGTGCGCGACTTTCACAGACGACTCGACCCGATCCGGGGTCGCCGGCAAAGACAACGCCGCCACGTCAGCCCAATCTACCGCGCCATCACCGGCTGTGGCGTGAAGCTGGTCACGTTCGCCATCCCGTTCGCTCCGAAGGTGATGATATGCCGCGATCCTTCCTGACAGGTCGCGACCCAGCTGCCCGGCTTTTCACCCCGTTCCGACGCCGTCACGCCCTGACAGGGCAGCCCGGCGTCGCGGATCGCGCGGATGAACACGCCTTCGCGCTGGCCGGGTGCCAGCGCATTGACCTTTGCGGCCATTTCCTGCGCTTCCTGCGAATTCGCGATGGCAGCCTGATTGGCCGCCGCCTGCTGCTCGGCGCTCGGTCCGCACGCCGCCAGCATCAGCGATCCACCCAGCATCACGAGCAACGCACGCATAGTCTATCTCCCAAAGGTACCGCCGGCGCGGCCACTGTCCGTTTCGGACAATCGACGACCGCGCCGACGGTTCCCGGCTCAGCGTTGATACGCCTTGGGCAGACCTTGTTCCTGCGGCACGAGATAGCGGTCGCGCAGGCGTGTCTGGCGGTTGGTCAGCGGTTGGTCCACTCCGTCGATGAACAACTGCGTCGGGACCGACCCGATTTCCAGCGGATCGCCGTCCCAGATCACCACGTCGCCGCGTCGTCCGGCAGCCAGCGTCCCGATTTCCGCGTCCATGCCGATCGCGCGCGCCGGCAGCGAGGTGATCGTCGCGAACGCCGCGCCCCAGTCGAGCCCGGCCGCACCCGGAATCTTCGACAGCGCGACCAGATTGCCGGCATATTGCCGCACCAGCCGGGCCTGCCGCGATTCATCGTCGCCGATCATGCCGATGCCGACGGTGACGCCCGCCGCCTTCATCCGGCCGATATTGGACTGGGTCGCCGCCAGCTGTTCGAAGCTGGCCGGCAGGTCGGCCAGCGCACTGGCCAGCACCGGCACGCCCGCCGCCGCAATCTGCTGCGCCACGGTCCAGCCTTCGGCCGCGCCCACCAGCACCGGCTTCAGCCCCGCAAACTCGCGCTTCAGCGCCAGCACGCCGAGGATGTCGGATGCGCGTTCGACATGGATCAGCAGCGGCACCTTCCCCGACAGCACGTCCTGCAACGCCAGCGCATCGGCACGCGTCAGCAGTGCTTCCTTGCCGCGATCGGCGAAGCTCGCCGGATTGCGGCCATAGGCCTGCGCCTCGAACAGCGCGTTGCGGAACATCGCCATCGCCGCCGGGCGACTGCCGCCCGCCGCGCGCGCGCCGGCCTCGCCCCATTCCATGAACTGGAAGGCGCGCGGACGGGTGACCGCGTCCATGTCGTTGCCCAGATCGATGACCGCGCCCTGCCCGGCGAAGATCGACCCGCCATTGTCGGGCGCGACGACTGCGCGGGTAACACCGTCGGTGCGGTTGATCGCGATCGGCGTCGCGCGCGGGTTCAGCCCGGCGGTCACGTCCAGCCCGGCATTGAACACGCTCTCGCGCGCCGAAGCGTCGTTGGTCGGTCCCACGCCGTCGACCTCGACGATGCCCAGCCGGGTGAAGCCCGCGACGATGCCCGGCGTGACATAGCGCCCACCGGCATCGATCGTTTTGCCCCCGGCAGCGGCAGCCCCGCGTCCGGCCGACACGACCCGCCCGCCGCGAATGACGACGGTGCCGCCCTCGACCGGGGCCGATCCGTCGCCCAGCACCAGCCGGGCATTGGTGATCGTCACGTCCTGCGCAGCGGCGGGAAAAGCGGTGCAGCCGGCCAGCAGCGTGGCAAGGATCAGGCGCTTCACTTCACATCCCCTTCGCCGGGCTGGCCAAGTTCGAAATCGGACACCGGCCGCAGCCGCGGATCATCGGCGTCGTACAGCAGCGCCCCGTCGACCCACACCATCTGCGGGCGGGTATAGACGCTGAACGGATCGCCGTTCCACAGCACGACATCGGCCATCTTGCCCGCCTTCAGCGAGCCCGTAACCTTGTCGATGCCCAGCGCCCGCGCAGGATTGATGCCCAGCCACGTCCACGCATGTTCGGGGGTCACCGCCATGCCGGCACGCCTGGCCGACGCCATGACCTTGGCCACTTCCTGATTGAGCCGCTGGATGCCGTTTTCGCTGTCCGAATGGATCATCGCGCACGCGCCCTGCCGGTCGAGGATCGGCAGATTTTCGCCGATCGCGTCATAGCTTTCCATCTTGAAGCCATACCAGTCGGCCCACACCGCCGAACACACGCCGCGCGCCTTCAACAGGTCGGCGATCTTGTAGCTTTCGACGGCATGGTGGAACGCGGTAACCTTGTACCCCATCTCCTGCGCCATATCCATGACGATGGCCATTTCATCTGCGCGGTAGCAGTGGTTGTGGACGAGGATCTCGCCGTCGAGCACCCCGCGCAGCGTGTCCATCGCAAGGTCGCGGGACGGCGCTTCACCGCCATCGGCCTCATACTTGTCCCATTTGCGATCATATTCCTTCGCGCGCAGCCACGTCGCGCGATCGACCGCCAGATTGCCCATCCGGGTCGACGGCATCCGCCCCTTCGACCCATAGACGCGCTTGGGATTCTCGCCGCATGCCATCTTCAGGCCATAGGGCGCGCCGGGGAACTTCATCGCCTGCATCGTGCGGCCATAGACGTTCTTCAGCGTCACCGACCGACCGCCCATCAGGTTCGCCGAGCCCGGCAGCACCTGCAGCGTCGTCACCCCGCCATTGGTCAGCGCGCGCGAGAAACCGGGGTCCTGTGGCCAGACACTGTGTTCGGCCCAGACATCGGCGGTGACCGGTCCGGTCATCTCGTTGCCGTCGCTATGCGCCTCGACGCCGGGGCTGGGATAATCGCCCAGATGGCTGTGCACGTCGATGATGCCGGGGGTCACCCATTTGCCCTGCCCGTCGATCACGCTCACGCCTTCGGCCGGGGCGATCGATTGCGCGACCTCGACGATCTTGCCGTCGCGGAACAGCACCGAACCGCGATCGATCCGCCCGCCCTCCCCGTCATAGATGGTGACGTTGGTCACCAGCGTCGCCCGCCCCGGATAGGCGTGATAGGTCGACGGATAGGGATCATGGTCATATCCCTTGCCCGCGCCCGGCCCCTTGCCCTTGCCCGCCGGCGCATCGGCCGAAGCCGAGCGGACCTCGCCCTTGTCACCGGTACAGGCGACCAGCCCGGCGGCGAGCGCCACCATCGTCATTGTTCGGATCACGCCTTACTCCCCTTTTGATATGTCAGGCGAACACCGCCTCGAGGTCATGGCTGCCCATGCCCTCCTTGGCGGTCCGCACTTCGTGATAGACGGCGGCGGTGCCGGTCGTCGTCAGTACGCCGATCAGCGTGGCGAACACCGCCTGCACACCGGCCACCAGCCACAGATTCTGCGCCCCGCCGGCGGCTAGCGCGATCCCCTGCGTCAGGCCGCTGGCCATCATCCACAGGACGACCGCGATCAGGATCAGCAGCAACAGCCGCCACCGCATCCCGCGCAGCAAGTCGGCGCTCCGTCCGAAACAGTCGAAGATGCCGCGCCCCTCGCCGGCCATGACCGGCAGGACGATGAACCACGTCAGCCCGAGGATGATGCCCGGAACCACCAGCAACACGAAGCCGACCGCCAGCGCGATGCCGAACAGTATAAGCAGCGCCAGCGCCGGCAGCGTCCGCCGCAGCGCCATGCGCAGCATCGCACCGAACTCGATCGGCCGGCTGGCAAGCGTATCGAGGGCGATCCCCATCATGAACAGCTTGATGAAGGGATAGACGAACAACCAGATCAACCAGAGCGGCGCCATCGAATAGGCCAGCCCCTGAATTGCTGCCGTGTCGCCCATGCGCTGTGCCATCGTCGGCAGGAGGAATTGCATCGGCGCGTTCAGCACTGCGCTGGCCGCCAGCAAGGCCAATGGGGCACCGCCGATCGCACCGAACGCGTTCGAGATCACCCGCCCGATACCGAAACTGTGGGGCGATCGCCGCCCCTCCATCCATGCCCCGCCCAGCGCGATCGCCAGCAATATCACCGGCAGCAACAGGACCAACACCCCGAATGCCAGCATTCGTTACATCCCCCCACAACGCCGCCCCCGGCGTCGACCCAAAGTCTGGGTGGAAAAGCGTTGCATGTAAATCGGCGATTTGCTCCAAGCAGGGCACACGCCGCGGGGGCGTACCGAAAGGACGGACGTGGCGCGGGGGCAGATCGCGAATAGCGTGAACAATGCCGCGTCGGCACCGCCCGCGATCGATTCCGACCGGGTGGCCGCGGCGTGGCGGACGATCCGCGCCGATCCGTCGATCCAGTTCAACCTACCCGAAAAGTCGCTCGAGCCGCGCGATCCGCCGCCCGGCTGGCTGGAACCGGTCCTGCGCGCGATCGGTGATTTCATCGAGTGGGTCGGCGGCGGATGGCGGCTGATCCTGTGGATCATCGGCATCGTCATCGCCGTTACGCTGGTCTTCGCGCTGTTCCCCGGCCTTCGCGACTGGGTGCGCGAACGCTTCGGGCGCACGGCCACGGCCACGGCGGTGGACGAACCGCAATGGGCCCCGACCGAGACCCGCGCCCGCGCCCTGTTGGAGGATGCCGACGCGCTCGCCGCCGCCGGGCGGTTCGACGAAGCCGTCCACCTGCTCCTCTTCCGCAGCATCGACGACATCACGGCATGGCGCGGCGACGTGGTCCGCCCGGCCGATACCAGCCGCGACATCGCCCGCGCCGATGCGCTGCCCCCGGCCGCGCGCGGCGTGTTCGCAGGGATCGTCGCGGCGGTCGAACGCAGCCTGTTCGGCGGCCGCGCTCTTGGCGAAGGCGACTGGCGACAGGCGCGCGCCGACTATGCCGGCTTCGCGCTGCGGGGGGCCAAGTGAACCCGTCGTCGCCCTTCGCGGTCCGTACCGTCATCCTCCTCGTCATCGGCGGCGCGCTGCTGCTGCTCGCGTCGATCCTGATGTCGGGGTTCGGCGACGAACTGTCGCGCGCCGTTGGCGATGCCCCGGCCGCCGATCGCAAGGACGGCGCGGGCTATCACGCGTTCAAGCGGCTGGTTGATGCGGTACAGCCGCCCGGCCGCAACGATGCCGATACGCTCAACAATCCCGCCATCGTCATCCTGACACCGACCAACACCACCCGTCCCGAAGACGTCAAGACGATCGTCGACCGCCGTATCTCGCTCGCCAACGCGGCGATGGAAGACAGCGGCGACGACGAACCGTTCGACCGCTATCCAACCCTCATCGTCCTGCCGAAATGGCAGACGGAGGCGATCCCGCTGGCGGGCGGAAAGGTCCGCCGCATCGGCACGGTCGACATGGCGCGCATCCAGAAACTGGTTCCCGCCGACGTCGACTGGCATGTCGAGAACCGCGAAAATGTCGGCGTCAGCGCCGACTATCCCGAAATCCGCTCGTTCGCCGTCCCCGACCGGCCGTTATATGCGGTAAAGGGCGCTACCGTCGAACCGCTGATCGTCGCGCGCGACGGCGCGGCGGTGCTGGGTCAGGTCGGCAGCAGCGACACCTTCGTGCTGGTCGATCCCGATCTGGTCAACAACCGCGCCATGGCGGACGAACGCAATGCGAAGGCCGCGCTCGCCATGCTGCGCGCGATCGATCCCGAACATGATGGCCGCGCCGTATTCGACCGGTCGCTGCATTACACGCGTGGCGACCGCAATCTGGTCAAGCTGCTGTTCCTGCCCCCGTTCCTCGGCGTGACCCTCGCCCTGATCGCCGCCGCGATCCTTGCCGGCATCGCCGCTGCCGGGCGCTTCGGCCCGCCGGTCGCCGATCCGCGTGGGCTGGCACTCGGCAAGCGCGCGCTGATCGACAATATCGTCGCGCTGACCCGGCTGGCCCGGCGTACCGCGCAGGCCGGCGAACGCTATGCCGACACGATGCTGGAGGTGACGTCGCGGCGGTTGCTGGCCGGGGAAATCCCCTCGCCCGAACGGCTCGACCGCATCCACCCCGGCTATTCCGACATCGACCGCCGCCTGCGCGATGCCCGCAGCGAACACGAGGCATTGGTCGCGGCGAGAGACCTGCACATATGGAAGAAGGAAACAGGCGCATGACGCTCGACGAGGTACGGTCGCTGGGATCGGCGATCGACCGGGAGATCCAGAAAGCGGTCGTGGGACAGGCGGACGCGGTGCGCCTGCTCACCATCGCGCTGTTCTCCGCCGGTCACGTCCTGCTCGAAGGACCGCCGGGCACCGCCAAGACGCTGCTGGCGCAGAGTTTCGCGCGCACGCTGGGCCTCGATTTCGGGCGTATCCAGTTCACGCCGGACCTGATGCCCGGCGACATCATCGGCTCCAACCTCTTCAATTTCCAGACGTCGCAATTCGCGCTGACCCGCGGGCCGGTGTTCTGCGAAGTGCTGCTCGCCGACGAGATCAACCGCACCCCGCCCAAGACGCAGGCGGCGCTGCTGGAGGCGATGCAGGAACGCCGCATCACCATCGACGGTCGCACCGAGCAGCTGTCGGACCGTTTCACCGTCGTCGCGACACAGAACCCGATCGAGCAACAGGGCGTCTATCCCTTGCCCGAGGCGCAACTCGACCGGTTCCTGTTCAAGATCGCGATCGGCTGGCCCACGCTCGACGCCGAACGCGCGATCGTCGCCCAATATGGCACGCGCATCGGCACTCCCGCCCCGCAGGATTCGGGCGTCGAACGGGTCGCCGACGCCGGGACGATCGCCACCGCGATCGATGCGGTGGGACAGGTGCGACTGGCCGACGAGGTCATCGACTATATCGTCCGTCTGATCCGCGCGACCCGCGAACATGGCGACCTGTCGTCGGGTGCCTCGCCGCGCGCCGCATCGGCGCTGGCGGCGGCGGCGCGTGCCGGCGCGGCGCTCGACGGGCGCGATTACGTCCTGCCCGACGATGTGAAGACACTCGCCCCCGCGCTGCTGCGCCACCGCCTAATCCTGTCGCCCAGCGCGGAGATCGACGGCCGCCGCATCGACGATGTCGTCGCCGGCCTGATCGCATCGGTCGAAGCACCGCGATGATCGTCCCCAGCCCCCGTGCGATCCAGCTGACCGCGCTCGCCGCGCCGGTCGGTCTCGCGCTGGGTGTGCTGGCCCCGGCGGCGTGGATCGCCGCGCCGGTCTGGATCATCGGCGTGCTGGCGCTGGTCGTCACCGACGCATGGCTGGCGAAACGGCCGGTGACGACCCTGCCCGACCTGCCAGCGACGCTGAACATCGGCGAGACGTTCCGGCTGGGCAGCGCGGATCTTGCCGCCGCGATCGACGGTCCGGTCGAACGCAACAGTCCCGGCGAATATCGGGCGGTCCGGCGCGGCCGGGCGCGGCTGCACCGCCTGTGGACGCGCCGCATCGGCCCCATGGGGCTGGCATGGCGGCAGGTCAGTCGCAAGACCGATCGCACCATCGCCATCCTGCCCGACATCCGCCCGGTCCGCGATCAGGGGATGCGCCAGTATCTCAACAGCATTTCGGTCGGCAACCGGCTGCGCCGCGATCACGGCGACGGACAGGATTTTCAGGTTCTGACCGATTTTCAGGCCGGCATGGAACGCCGTTCGATCGACTGGAAGGCATCGGCCCGCCACGCATCGTTGCTGGCGCGCGAATTTCATACCGAACGCGACAATATGATCGTCTTCGCGGTAGACGCCGGCCGCGCGATGACCGATCCGGTCGGCGACATGCCGCGCATCGACCGCGCGGTATCGTCGGCGCTGCTCGCCGCCTTCGTCGCGCTCAAGTCTGGCGACCGGGTGCGGCTCTATTCCTTCGCTGCCCGGCCGCAGGTCGACAGCGGCAGCATCGCCGGCGGGACGCGCGGATTCGCACGGTTGCACCATGCCGCCGCCGACATCGATTACGGGGTGGAGGAAAGCAATTACACGCTCGGCCTCGTCACCCTCGACCAGAAGCTCGACCGGCGCGCGCTGGTCGTGCTGTTCACCGAATTTACCGACACGACCAGCGCCGAACTGTTGCTCGCGGCGGCGCAGCGGATGTTGAAGCGCCACCGCGTGCTGTTCGTGCTGTTCCGCGACCTCGAACTGGAGGGGCTGCGCGATGCCGTGCCCGACACCGCCGACGATCTGGTCCGCGCCAACGTCGCGCATCTGCTGCTGCGCGACCGGGCGATCGTCGTCGAACGGCTGCGCCGGATGGGCATCGACGTGATCGAGGCGGCGGCGGATGCGATGCCGCTCGCGCTGGTCGAACGCTATGTCAGCCACCGGGAGCGCAGACGATGAGTGTCAACTTCGGCGCGCATCATTTCCGCACCGAACGCGAGGCCGACTGGGCGCGCCTTGAGGAACTGCTCGACAAACTCGAGGCAAAGAGCCCCCGCCGCCTGTCCGACACCGACCTGATCGACCTCCCGAGACTCTACCGCGCGACACTTTCGTCACTTTCGATCGCCCGCGCCACCTCGCTCGACGCATCGCTGGTCGGGTATCTGGAGGCGCTGTCGACCCGCGCCTATTTCGCGCTGTACTCCGCCCGCGAACCCTGGGGCCGGCAGGTAAAGGCTTTTTTCACAACGCATTGGCCGCGCGCAGTCCGTGCGATCGCGTGGGAATTGCTGTTGTCGACCGCGCTGCTGCTGCTCAGCGCTGTTGCCGCCTACCACCTCGTCCGCACCGATCCCGCATGGTATTCGGCGATGATCTCTCCCGAACTCGCCAACGGCCGCGACATGAATGCCACCGCCGCGACGCTGCGGGAGTCGCTCTATGGCAAACCCGGCGAGGCTCCGCTGGAAATCTTCGCGACATCGCTGTTCACCCATAATTCGCAGGTCTCGATCCTTGCCTTCGCCCTCGGCTTTCTGTTCGCCATCCCGACGATCATCCTCGCCGTGCAGAATGGCGCGATGGGCGGAGCGATGTTCGCCGCCTTCGTGCCGCACGGTCTCGGCTGGGGACTGTTCGCGTGGCTCATGATCCACGGCACGACCGAAATTGCCGCGATCGCCCTTGCCAGCGCCGCCGGCATCCATATCGGCCGTGCCGTCGCCTTTCCCGGCGATCGTTCGCGCATGGCCGCGGCGGCGGAGGCCGGGCAGCGCGGCGCGATCATAATGATCGGCGTCATCCTGATGCTGCTGATCGCCGGCCTGCTGGAGGGGTTCGCCCGGCAGCTGGTCAACGACGACAGCGCCCGTCTGGCGATCGGCGGCGGGATGCTGGCGCTATGGATTGTCTATTTCAGCTTTGGTGGCCGTCGTGGCTAAACGACCGCGCAAGCCCCGCCAGCCGCGCACGCTCGACCGGCAATTGGTCACGCCGGAGGGGGTACCGCTGAACCTGCGCCTGGGTTCGGCCGGTGCGCGCGCGGGCGCGTTCACGATCGACGCGATCATCATGCTGCTGATCCTGATCGGCACGTCGCTGCTGATCGCCGCGCTGGCGATCGGTGGGCCGAAGGGCGCGCAATCGCTCTACGCAATCGTCTGGCTGCTCGGCTTTTTCGTGTTGCGCAATTTCTACTTCGTCCTGCACGAAGCCGGCCGGCGCGCGGCGACGCCCGGCAAACGGCTGATGAAGCTGCGCGTCGTGTCGCGGGACGGCGCGCGGCTGACCGGCGCGGCGGTGCTGGCACGCAATCTGATGCGCGAAATCGAGGTATTCCTGCCGCTGATGTTCCTCGGTTTCGCCTTTGCCGAGGGCATGGCGTCACGCTGGACGGCCGTGCTGGCGCTCGGCTGGGCGTTGATCCTGCTGTTCCTGCCCTTGTTCAATCGCGACCGTCTGCGCGCCGGCGACCTGATCGCCGGAACGTGGGTCGTCGAGCGCGAGGTGCGAAAACTGGGTGAGGATCTGCTGATCCAGACCGCTCATGAAAAGGACCGCAGCCGCATTACGCCGTTCACTGCCGCCGAACTCGACGCCTATGGCGCGTTCGAGTTGCAGCGGCTGGAGGACGTCCTGCGTCGGAACGACCGCGCCGACCTGTTCGCGGTGGCGAACGCGATCCGTCGCAAGCTGGACCGCGCCGACGACGGCGCCGACCTTGCTTTCCTCGAAACATATTATGGCGACCTCCGTCGCCATCTCGAACGTAAGTTGCTGTTCGGGCAGCGCAAACGCGATAAATTCGACCATACTGGATCAGATTGACGTAATTCTATACGCCGTATTAACCGATCGCACCCACAAGCTGCACGATGGCAATCGGCACCTCCAGACTTCGGATCGGACTGTTCAGCGGGCTGCTCTACTTCGTGCTGTCCGCCATCGCCATCAATCCGGTCCATAGCAGCGGCGTCGCGACGTTCTGGCCCGCTACTCCGGTTCTGCTGGCGCTTCTGCTCGCCCGTTCGCGTCGCAAATGGAAGGCGATCCTGATCGGTGCGACGATCGGCAGCCTGCTGGCGTCGAGCCTGTTCGGCTTCGGCGTTGTCAACGCCATCCCGATGGCAGCGGCGAAGATCGGGGAGGTCGTCGTGGCGATCGGGTTGTTCAACCGGCTGAACGTCCGGCGCGGGTCGTTCGGCTCGCTCGATCGCATCTGGCGCTATGTCGTCGCGGTCGGCATCGTCGCTCCCGCGCTGGGCGCGACGATCGCGGCAGGGGTTACCGCCATGCGCTACGACCTGTCCTTTGCCGGGCAGTGGCGAACCTGGTTCGTCGGTCACGGACTGAGCATGGTCGCGCTGACCCCGCTCCTGTCGCTGCTGTTTTCGGGTGCCACGCTGCGGTGGTGGCGCGGCGCGGCCCGACGGACGCGCGGCGAGGCGATGGTGCTGCTGACCACGACGGCGATCATCGCAGCGGGAGTCTTCGGCCAGAACACGCTGCCGCTGCTGTTCCTGCCGATTCTGCCCGTCATGCTTACGACCTTCCGTCTCGGTCTGATCGGCGCGGCAGCCGCGATCATCGTGCTGGCCATGATCGGCGGCTATGCGACGCTGCACGGCATGGGGCCAGCCAATTATGTCAGCGATAATTTGAATCTGAGGCTGGAATTCCTGCAACTCTACATCGCCTGCACCGTCCTGACCGCCTTTCCGGTCGCAGCCGACCTCAGCCGTCGCCAATCGCTGTACCGGCGGTTGCGGGAAAGCGAGGCGCGCTATCGCGTGCTGGCCGATCATTCGACCGACATCGTGCTCAGCGTCGATCGCAGCGGACGGGTCTGCTATCTCTCGCCATCGATCGAGCCGCTCCTTGGCAAGACACCGGAGGCGTTGCTGGGATCGCGCGCGCTGGAGCTGGTCCATTCGCTCGACCGCGACATCGTGCTGGTCGCACACCGGGACGCGATCCTCGCGCCGCAGGGGACGCAGATCGTCGAATGCCGGATGCGGGTGACCAGCGGCGCGCTGCACTGGTTCGAAGCGCATACGCGCGCGGTGACCGACGACCATGGCGTGGTGTCGGGCACGGTTTCGATGGTCCGCGACGTGACGCATCGCAAGGCATTGGAGGCTGAATTGTCGCGCGCCGCATCGACCGATCCGTTGACCGGCCTTGCCAACCGGCGCGCATTCGATGCGGCGCTCGCACACCGGATCGATGCCGCTGTGGCGGGCGACCGGGGCGGCTGCGTCGCCATCTTCGACCTCGATCACTTCAAGTCGGTCAACGACCGGTTCGGCCATGATGCCGGCGACCACGTCCTGCAATCCTTTGCGCGAATCGCGCGCGGCGTACTGCGCGAGACCGATGTCGTTGCCCGGCTGGGCGGTGAGGAGTTCGGCGTCCTCTTCCCCGGCGCGGACATCGCCCAGGCGCAATTCTTGAGCGAGCGGCTGCGCGCGACGGTGGCGGCGACGCAGTTGCGCCATGGGCAGGCGTCGGTTCGACTGACGGTCAGCGCCGGCATCGCATCGATCGACGTCAGCAGCAGCGCGGCGGCGGTGCTGCGCGCGGCCGACCGCGCACTATACGCCGCAAAGGCGGAGGGCCGCGACCGGTTGCAACTGGCGGCATGACCGCGCGGTGGCGGCGATGACGCAATTGGTGATAGGGTCGCCGACGTTGAGCGAGCAGAGGAGGCGCGGAGTGCGCGAGACATGGTATCGCGACCCGCGATGGGGACTTGCGGCAGCGACGATCGCCGCGATCGCGGTCGGCATCGCCGCCGGATCGACGGCGGAACCGCTGTGGCGGGTGCTGTTGCTGGCGATGGCCGGGTTCGCATTGATCGGATGGGGGTGGTTCGCGATCCAGGGGGTCGGCTGGCTCTGGCGTCGTCCCGACCGGCGCGAAATATTGCAGGCGCTGACGCTGCAGAACGCCCAGCAGAATTTCAACCAGGCGGCATGGGGCCGGTTCGATCGCGACGCGACGATGCTGCGCATGTTGCTGGCCGAACGCGCGCTGATCCCGATCGAGGCCGAGCTGGTGCGGCACGCGATGGCGATCGAACAGTTCACGGCGGTGGCGCAGGCGCTGCCCGGCTTTTCGCGGTCGGCGGCCTATTGGTACGATATCGCGTCGCAGGGCCATGCCGGCCTGCCCCATGCAACGCCGACGCCGAGCGCGACCGCGCTGGAGGAAGCCGCTGCCGACCTGCCAACGACGCCGCTGTCGGAGGACGACCGGCGCGCCGCCCTGCATTATCTCGCGGTGCGCAAGCGGCTGACGACCGATCGGGCGCTGGTCGAGCGCGAACGACGGGCCGCCCTGCGCAAGCTGGCCGCGCCGCCGCCCTCGCTTCCGGTCGAATAGGGACTTGCCGCCGCCGTTCAGGACGAACGGTCGACCGTGCTGTCCCGCGACGCCAACACCCGCAGCGCCTGCTTCAGATGCGGCGCGTCGACCATGCGGCCATCGACCTGGAGCGCCCCGGCATCGGGCTGTGCGGCAAAGGCATCGACGATCACCTGTGCGCGCGCAACCGTATCGCCATCGGGGGTGAAAGCGGCGTTGATCGTGGCGACCTGTGCCGGGTGGATCGCCATCATGCCGGCGAAACCATCGCGTGCCGCACGCGCGGCATAGGCGGCCAGTCCCGCCGCGTCGCGGATCGCCGGATAGACGGTATCGATCGCCGCCACCCCGGCGGCGTGCGCCCCGAACAGGGTCAGCGAGCGGGCGAGTTCATAGGGCGCGGCATATCGCCCGTCCGGCTCGCGCGAGGTCGCCGCACCGATCGCGGCGGGCAGGTCCTCGGCACCCCAGGTCAGTCCGGCGAGGCGGTGCGCGACCGTGCCATAGCTGCCGAGTTGGAAGATCGCCGCCGGGGTTTCGGTCGCGATCGGCAGCAACGGCACGTCGGACAGACCGCGATCGGCGAGGAGCGCATCGACGCGGAGGATCGTCGCCACCCCTTCCGCCTTGGGCACGACGATGCCGTCAGGACCGGTGCCGACCAGCGCATCGAGATCGCCGAGCGCGCACGGACCATCGACGGGGTTGATCCGTACGAAGCGCGCAACCGGGGCCGGTTCGCGCAGCCAGTCGGCGACGGCGGCGCGGGCGCTGTCCTTGGCCGATGTGGCAACCGCATCCTCCAGATCGAGGATCAGCGCGTCGGCTCCGCTCGCCGCCGCCTTGGCAAAGCGATCGGGCCGGTCGCCGGGTACGAACAGCAGCGACCGCAGCCTCATGGCCGGCGCTTCAGCAAGGCGCTGCGCAGGCAGCGGCAGACGACCTCGTCCCGCTGATTGTGCAGTTCATGGGTGAAGGTGACGATCCCGGCATCGGGGCGCGAGCGGCTGTCCTTCAGCGCGGTGACTTCGGTGGTGGCGCGCAGCGTGTCGCCGAGGAATACCGGCTTGGGCATCACCAGTTGATCGTAGCCGAGATTGGCGACGAGCGTACCCAGCGTCGTCTCCCCGACCGACAGCCCGACCATCAGCGCGAAGGTGAAGGTGCCGTTGACGAGGATCTGACCGAACTCCGACGCCTTCGCCGCTTCGGCATCGATGTGCAGCGGTTGCGGATTGTGGGTCATCGCCGAGAACAGCAGATTGTCGGTTTCGGTGACGGTACGGCGGATCGGATGGTCGATCCGGTCGCCGATCTGCCAGTCGTCGTAGAAGCGGCCGGTCATGCGTCGTCCTTCGCGATGCGGACGAGCAGCACCCCTTCGGCGACCTGTGCGCCTTCGCGCGCGGACAGATCGGCGACGATGCCGTCAAACGGGCTGAGCAGCGCCTGTTCCATCTTCATCGCTTCCAGCACCACCAGCCGCTGTCCGGCGGTGACGCGATCCCCCGCGGCGACCGTCACCGCGACGATTCGGCCGGGCATGGGGGACAGGATCGCGCCGTCGCCGGCACTTGCCGCCCCACCCTGCCCCGCGACCGGCGCGGCGAAGGGAAAGGCTTCGCCGTCCGCGAACAGGACACGGTCGGGGCCGACCTGCGCGACCTCGCCGGCGGGACGAGCCTCTGCGAGATGGGTGATGCCGCCTATCGCAACAGCGACGTTCCGGTCGGGTGCGGCGTTGAGGCGGAAGCCGGCAAGCGCGTGCCATGGATCGGCGGGGTTGGTAGCGACCAACGCGGCGGCGGCTCCGCCGATCACCGTGTCGGGCGGGGTGCCGGTCGGAACCAGCGCGTCGAGATGCCGTTCGATGAAGCCGGTATCGATCCGGCCCGCGACGAAATCGGCATGACCGGCACAGCGCGCGAGGAAGGCGGCGTTGGTGCGGACCGGCCAGACCTGTACCGACGCGGCGGCCCTCGCCAGCGCGGCGGCGGCGGCGGTGCGGGTCGGGCGGTGGACGATCAGCTTGGCGATCATCGGGTCGTAATGCGGCGTCACCACATCGCCCTGTCGCACGCCGGCATCGACGCGGACGTCATCGGGGAGCTTGAGGTGGGTGAGCTGGCCCGTAGAGGGGAGGAAGCCGGTCGTCGGGTTCTCGGCATAGACGCGCGCTTCCATCGCCCAGCCGTCGATCGACAACTGGTCCTGCAGCAGCGGCAGCGGCTCGCCCGATGCGACGCGCAGCTGCCATTCGATGAGGTCGGTGCCGGTAATCGCCTCGGTCACCGGGTGTTCGACCTGAAGCCGGGTGTTCATTTCCATGAACCAGATGCGATCGGCGGAGAGGCCCTGCGATCCGTCGGCGATGAACTCGATCGTGCCCGCCCCGACATAGTCGACCGCGCGGGCGGCGCGGACGGCGGCATCGCAGACGGCGGCGCGGGTCGCGGCGTCCATGCCGGGCGCGGGCGCTTCCTCGATCACCTTCTGGTGGCGACGCTGGAGCGAGCAGTCGCGTTCGAACAGGTGGACGGCGTTGCCATGGGTGTCGCCGAACACCTGCACCTCGATATGGCGGGGCGACAGGATGTATTTCTCGATCAGCACACGGTCGTCGCCGAACGCCGCCGCTGCTTCGCGGCGGCAGCTGTCGAGGGCCTCGGCAAAGGCGGCGGGGTCTTCGACGCGGCGCATGCCCTTGCCGCCGCCACCGGCCACCGCCTTGATGAGCACCGGATAGCCGATCGCGTCGGCTTCGGCGGCCAGACGGTCGGGCGACTGGTCCTCGCCCAGATAGCCGGGGGTGACGGGCACGCCGGCGGCGATCATCCGCGCCTTGGCCGCGTCCTTCAGCCCCATCGCCCGGATCGCGGCGGCGGGTGCGCCGACCCAGATCAGGCCGGCGGCGGTAACGGCTTCGGCGAACTCGGCATTTTCGGACAGGAAACCATAGCCGGGGTGGATCGCCGCCGCACCGGTCCGGCGGGCGGCGGCGAGGATTTTCGCGCCGTCGAGATAGCTTTCGCGGGCCGGGGCCGGGCCGATGCAGACGGCTTCGTCGGCTTCCGCGACGAAGGGCAGGCCGGCGTCGACGTCGCTGTGGACGGCGATGGTGCGGATGCCGAGGCGGCGGGCGGTGCGCAGGATGCGGCGGGCGATTTCGCCGCGATTGGCGATCAGCAGCGATTCGATCATGGCCGGTCCCGGAAGTTGGCGAAGGTGCCACGGTGCGATGCGTTGCGCAGGCCGGCGGCAGCGCGCCCGGCGGGCGGGACAGGATAGGTCGGGCCGCCGGTGTAGGAAAGCGTCATGGATGCGCCTCCGGAAAGCCGTGGCGGATGTGAAGCGCATGGAGCAGGCGCTTGAAATCGCTGACGAAGCGGGTGTCGCCGTACCGGCCGTCCGACAGGCCCGCATCGGCCCCGGCGCCAAGGACCAGCAGCGGCAGGTTCTGGTGCGCCTCCCCCGCCACTGCGATCACCGCGTCGCGGGGACGTGGATAGGGAACGCGGATGACGTCCAGTTCCGAAGCCTTTTCCGGGAAGCGCGCGAGCAGGCCGTCGATGGCGATGCAGTCGCGGCAGTAGAAGCTGCGACCGGGCAAGGCCGGATCGTCGAACTGCGGGTCGAGCAGGTACAGGCGGTCGCGCATGGGATGTTCCGAAAGCAGGGAGTCGGCGTCGGGATCGACGGTGGTCGGCAAAGGATCGGGCGGTTGCAGCGCCGGATCGGCGCGGGTGGCGAGCATGGCGGCCGCGGCGAAGGCGAGGTCGCGCGCGCTGACCTCCAGCGCGGCCACCGGATTTGGCTGAAAGGCGTCGGCGATCGCGGCACGGGCGGCGACGGGATCCGGTGCGAAGGCGGCGGCGAGACGCTGGGCGATTACCTCGGCATGGGCGGTGGTCGCCCTCGCCTCGGCCGACAGGGTGCCACCATCGCGCATCGGCATCGGCGAGGCGGCGAGTTGCGCCTCGACCTCCGCCGTTACGCGGGCGACGGTGTGGAGGAAGTTCGACAGCGCAGTGCCGGGCGGCAGGCTGGCGATGGCGCGCGTGACCATGGCGAGGATCGCGTCATAGGCGACGCTGTCGATGCCGGTATTGGGCCCGGGGTTGAAGCCCGACGGGGGAGCGGACGGGGTCTTGGCCGGGGTGAAGGCCGGTTCGGTGAGCCTGGTCGGGCGGATCGGGGGGAGGTTGGGGATGGTGGTCATGCGGCACCCTCCACGCGCGCGCTGCCGTTCCTCCGCGCAGGCGAGACCTTTGCGAATGTCGCGAGCTTCGCCAAAAACTCGCCGTACCCCCGCGCAGGCGGGGGTCCAGAGCCAAGCAGAACAACGGCTTGCGCTTGAAACCCTGGACCCCCGCCTGCGCGGGGGTACGGGTGGGAGGTGGGCGACATCCGCGTCACATCCGGAAGATGCCGAACTGTGCACGGTCGCCAATCGGAGCGTTCAGCGTTGCCGACAGCGCCAGCCCCAGCACGTCGCGGGTCTGTTCGGGCAGGATCACGCCGTCGTCCCACAGCCGCGCGGTGGCGTAATAGGGGCTGCCCTCCGCCTCGTAGCGGTCGCGGATCGCGGTCTTGAACGCTTCGGCCTGCTCCGGCGTCCAGTTGTCGGCATCGCGGTGGACGGTCGCCAGCACGCTCGCCGCCTGTTCGCCGCCCATCACCGAGATGCGACTGTTGGGCCAGGTGAAGAGGAACCGTGGCGAATAGGCCCGGCCGCACATGCCGTAATTTCCCGCACCGAAACTGCCGCCGATCAGCACGGTCAGCTTGGGCACCTGTGCCGTCGCGACGGCGGTGACCAGCTTTGCGCCATGTTTCGCAATGCCTTCCGCCTCATATTTACCACCGACCATGAAGCCGGAGATATTCTGAAGGAACAGCAACGGCGTGCGGCGTTGGCAGGCGAGTTCGATGAAATGCGCCCCCTTTTGCGCGCTTTCGGAAAACAGCACGCCATTGTTCGCAAGGATCGCGACCGGCATTCCCCAGATGCGCGCGAAGCCGCACACCAGCGTCGTGCCGTAGAGCGGCTTGAATTCGTGCAGTTCCGATCCGTCGACCAGCCGGGCGATCACCTCGCGCACGTCATAGGGCGCGCGGACATCGGTGGGCACGATCCCGGCAAGGTCGGCGGGATCGTGGAGCGGCGGGCGCGGGTCGGTCAGCGCCAGTTCGGCGCGGCGCGGCGGCGGCAGGGTCGCGACGATGTCGCGGACGATCAGCAGCGCCGCTTCGTCATCGTCGGCGACATGATCGACCACGCCCGATTTGCGGCCATGGGTGTCGGCCCCGCCCAGTTCCTCGGCACTGATGACCTCGCCGGTCGCGGCCTTGACCAGCGGCGGGCCGGCGAGGAAGATCGTCCCCTGCCCGCGCACGATCACCGTTTCGTCGGACATGGCAGGGACATAGGCACCGCCGGCGGTACAACTGCCGAGCACGCAGGCGATCTGGGCGATGCCCTTGGCCGACATCTGCGCCTGATTGAAGAAGATGCGGCCGAAATGGTCGCGGTCGGGGAACACTTCCGCTTGGTGGGGAAGGTTCGCGCCGCCGCTGTCGACCAGATAGATGCACGGCAGATGGTTTTGGCAAGCGATCTCCTGCGCGCGGAGATGCTTCTTGACCGTCATCGGGAAATACGCGCCGCCCTTCACCGTCGGGTCGTTGGCGACGATCATCACTTGCCGGCCATGGACGCGGCCGATGCCGGCGATGACGCCCGCCGCCGGGGCTTCGTCGCCATACATGCCACCCGCCGCCAGCGCGCCAACTTCGAGGAACGGCGATCCGGCGTCGAGCAGGCGATGGATGCGGTCGCGTGGCAGCAACTTGCCGCGCGCGACATGGCGTTCGCGGCTGCGCTCCGGCCCGCCGAGCGCGGTCTTCGCGATCCGGTCGAGCAGGTTGCCCGCTAGCGCAGCGTTGTGCGCGGCGTTGGCGGCGAACCCGTCCGATCCGCGATCGATCAGCGTCGGCAGCACCGTCATTGCGCGCGCGTCCCCCCGCCCAGCAATTCGCGACCGATCAGCATCCGGCGAACTTCGTTGGTTCCGGCGCCGATGTCGAGCAGCTTCGCATCGCGGAAATAGCGCTCGACCGGCCAGTCCTTCGTATAGCCCGCCCCGCCCAGCGCCTGAATCGCGTCGTTGGCGACCTTCACCGCGTTCTCGGACGCCAGCAGGATCGCGCCCGCCGCATCGTGGCGGGTGGTGCGGCCGGCGTCGCAGGCCTTCGCGACCGCGTAGACATAGGCGCGCGCCGAATTGAGCGCGACCGACATGTCGGCGATCTTGCCCTGCATCAGCTGGAACGCGCCGATCGGTCTGCCGAACTGCTTGCGCTCGGCGACATAGGGCAGGACGGTATCGAGACAGGCCTGCATGATGCCGAGCTGGATTCCCGACAGCACGACGCGCTCGTAATCGAGGCCCGACATCAGCACACCGACGCCGCCGTTGAGCGGCCCCATGACGTTCTCGGCCGGAACGAAACAGTCGTTGAAGACCAGCTCGGCGGTCGGCGACCCGCGCATCCCCATCTTGTCGATCTTCTGCCCGATCGAAAAACCGGCGAAATCCTGTTCGATCAGGAAGGCGGTGATCCCCTTCGATCCGGCGTCGGGCGCGGTCTTGGCATAGACGACCAGCGTCGCGGCATAGGGGGCGTTGGTGATCCAGAATTTGGTGCCGTTCAGGCGATAGCCGCCATCGACCGTGTCGGCGCGCAGCTTCATCGACACGACGTCGGAGCCCGCCCCGACTTCGGACATGGCGAGCGATCCGACATGCTCGCCGCTGATGAGCTTGGGCAGATACTTCGCCTTCTGCTCGGCGTTGCCCCAGCGCGCGATCTGGTTGACGCACAGGTTGGAATGCGCGCCATAGGACAGGCCGACCGAGGCCGAGGCGCGGGCGACTTCCTCACACGCGACGACATGTTCGAGATAGCCGAGACCGAGGCCGCCATCGTCTTCGCCGACGGTGATGCCGTGCAGGCCGAGCGCACCCATTTCAGGCCATAGTTCGATCGGGAAGCGATCGTCGGCGTCGATGGCAGCGGCGATCGGCGCGATGCGATCGGCCGCGAAGCGCTGCGTGGTCTCGCGAATGGCATCGGCCATCTCGCCGAGCGCGAAATCGAGCATGTCTCTCTCCAATGGTCCGGTCTTTGCCGGATCGTATCTGTTGTTACCGATAGGACGATTGTGATCGGTTGTGAACTCTTAACCGGTTTGAAGGACTTATATCCCGCCTATGGCATTGCCGACGACGGCAGCCGCGACGATGGAAGCGAGGGGCAACGCAAACGCCATCACAAGCTGTCTGGCACCCTGATTGAACGTGAGGCCAACGAGGGCCGGCAGGATAATCATCCAGAGCGCATGCCACGAACTTGGGGGAAGGTTCAAAACGATGATGGCGTAGGTCAACAGCGCGCTCGAAAGCATAGTCAGCACGATTTGCGCCATCCATCTGTCGCGAACGGACCGGTTTGCGGTGCGGGTCATCCGCGCAGTCTCACCGTTTCGAGACCTAGCGCAAGGCGTTGCCCGCCGGACCATCGAGACAGCGAAGCACGGCGTCCCGATCGAATGGCGGTGCGGCAGCGGCGGTCATCGGCGCGATATCGACCGGCCGACCGATCGGCACCGCGCCGAGGCGGCGATCGGTGACGCCGGCACAGGCCTTTGCCGCGCTCAGCAATTTCGGCGGGGTCGTATAGCCTTCATAGGACAGGCGGAACGTGCCCCAATGGATCGCCATGCCGCGCGATGCGCCCAGCCGCCGAAACACGTCGAGCGCGTCGACCGGGCCGATATGCGCGCCGCTGGCCATCTGCCCCGGCTGAAACCGGAACGCTCCGATGGGGATCAGCGCGAGGCGGATCGGGCCGACCGCCCTCGCCTCCTCGACCCATTTGCCGTCGCCCATGCCGGTATCGCCCGCGAAGAACAGATTGCCGCCGGGCAGTTCGACGACGAACGCCGACCACAAGGCACGGTTGCGGTCGACGAACCAGCGGCTCGACCAGTGATGGTTGCGCACGACATGGACCGTCGCGCCGCCGACCCGCTCCGCCTGTCGCCAGTCGAGCGCGGTCGCTTGCATTCCCGCGCGGCGCAGGATCGCGTCGTTGCCGTGGGCAGTGACGATCGCCGGGCGGTCGCGGTCGTACAGCCGCTTGAGCGTTGACAGGTCGAGGTGGTCGTAATGATTGTGGCTGATGAGGATCAGGTCGATCTTCGGCAGATCGTCCAACGCGATACCCGGTGCCGCGACCCGTTTCGGACCGAAGCCGAACGGGCCGGCGCGGTCACTCCACACCGGGTCGGTCAGGATGTTGAGGCCCGGCGTCTGGATCAGCGCCGACGCGTGGCCGACCCAGGTGACGCGCAACGGGGTCTGCGCCGGATCGCGCGCCGGGCGGGTCGTGGCGGGCAGGAGTTCGGCGGGTCTGGCGGGGGTGACCGGGACCTGCGTGGGCCATGCGGGACGCCCGTCGCTGCCGGTCGCCTGTCGCCACAGGAACCCGCTGCGGCTGCCGCCCGGTGGCGCGGCGGTATCGTCGCCATCGGGATTGACGAAGCGCGCGCCGTCGAAATGGTCGCTGGCCACCCCGCGATAATAGATGCGGTCGAGGAAGCGCGGCACAATCGTCACGGCGAGGCACAGGATCGCGACGATCCACACCAGCCCCCATCCTGCCCTGCGAACGCCCGTTACCATCGGGTCCCAACGCCACGTCGTGCCTAACGATGCATCCCCTCTTGTGTTGCCCTTTTACCACACCATATCGCCGGCAACATCACAGGGGAGCAATATGAACCTCGAAAAATTTACCGACCGCGCAAAAGGTTTCCTGCAGGCGGCACAGACGGTGGCGATTCGCAATTCGCATCAGCGGATGACACCCGAACATATCCTGAAGGCGCTGCTCGACGACGAACAGGGCATGGCTGCCGGGCTGATTACGGCAGCGGGCGGCGACGCGCGCCGGGCGATCGCCGAGATCGATGCGGCGCTGGCCAAGCTGCCGGCGGTATCAGGATCGGGGGCGCAGCAAAATCCGGGCCTCGACAATGACAGCGTCCGCCTGCTCGATCAGGCCGAACAGATCGCGACCAAGGCGGGCGACAGCTTCGTCACCGTCGAGCGCATGCTGCTGGCGCTGACGCTGTCACAGGGTCCGGCGGGCAAGGCGCTGACCACCGCCGGGCTGACGGCGCAGAATCTGAACGCGGCGATCGACAAGCTGCGCGGCGGGCGCACCGCCGACACCGCCGGGGCCGAGGATCGCTACGACGCGCTCAGGAAGTTCGCCCGCGACTTGACCGCCGCCGCGCGCGACGGCAAGCTCGACCCGGTCATCGGCCGCGACGAGGAAATCCGTCGTACCATCCAGATCCTCGCGCGCCGGACCAAGAACAATCCGGTACTGATCGGCGAACCCGGCGTCGGCAAGACCGCGATCGCCGAGGGCCTCGCGCTGCGCATCGCCAATGGCGACGTGCCGGAGGGGCTGAAGGACCGCGCGCTGATGTCGCTCGACATGGGGTCGCTGATCGCCGGGGCCAAATATCGCGGCGAGTTCGAGGAACGGCTGAAGGGCGTGCTCGACGAGGTGAAGGCCGGCGACGGGCAGATCATCCTGTTCATCGACGAGATGCACCAGCTGATCGGTGCCGGTAAGTCCGAAGGGGCGATGGACGCGGGCAACCTGTTGAAGCCCGCGCTTGCGCGCGGCGAGCTGCATTGCATCGGCGCGACCACGCTCGACGAATATCGCAAGCATGTCGAAAAGGACCCCGCGCTCCAGCGGCGGTTTCAGCCGGTGTTCGTCGGCGAGCCGACCGTCGAGGACACGATCAGCATCCTGCGCGGGCTGAAGGAAAAATACGAGCTTCATCACGGCGTGCGGATCACCGACGGTGCGCTGGTGTCGGCGGCGACGCTGTCGAACCGCTACATCACCGACCGCTTCCTGCCCGACAAGGCGATCGACCTGATGGACGAGGCCGCCAGCCGCATCCGCATGGAGGTGGAGAGCAAGCCCGAAGCGATCGAGAGCCTCGACCGGCGCATCCTGCGCATGAAGATCGAGCGCGAGGCGCTGCGCCGCGAAAGCGACGCCGCCAGCATCGACCGGCTCGACACGCTGGAGGCGGAACTCGCCAATCTCGAACAGCAATTGTCCGAGCTGACCACGCGCTGGCAGGGCGAGCGCGACAAAATCGCGTCGGAGGCGAAGCTGAAGGAACAGCTCGACGCCGCCCGCGTCGCGCTGGAACAGGCGCAGCGCTCGGGCGACCTCGCGAAGATGTCCGAGCTGACCTATGGCACCATCCCGACGCTGGAAAAGCAGCTGGTCGCGGCGCAGCAGAACGCCGGCGGCGCAATGCTGCGCGAGGAAGTGACCGCCGACGATATCGCCGGCGTCGTCAGCCGCTGGACCGGGGTGCCGGTCGACCGGATGCTGGAGGGCGAGCGCGAGAAGCTGCTGGCGATGGAGGACGCGCTGGGCAAGCGGGTCATCGGCCAGCGCGAGGCGGTGCGTGCCGTCGCCACCGCCGTCCGCCGCTCGCGCGCTGGCTTGCAGGACCCGAACCGGCCGCTCGGCAGCTTCCTGTTCCTCGGGCCGACCGGCGTCGGCAAGACCGAGCTGACCAAATCGCTCGCCGAGTTCCTGTTCGACGATCCCAATGCCATGGTTCGGATCGACATGAGCGAGTTCATGGAAAAGCACGCGGTGTCACGGCTGATCGGTGCGCCGCCGGGCTATGTCGGCTATGAGGAAGGCGGCAAGCTGACCGAGGCCGTCCGCCGCCGCCCCTATCAGGTCGTGCTGTTCGACGAGGTGGAGAAGGCGCATGGCGACGTCTTCAACATCCTGTTGCAGGTGCTCGACGACGGCCGCCTGACCGACGGACAGGGGCGCACGGTCGATTTTTCGAACACGATCATCATCCTGACGTCGAACCTCGGGTCGCAATATCTGACCAACCTGCCCGATGGTGTCGACGTCGAGACGGTCGAGCCGCAGGTGATGGACGTGGTGCGCGCGCATTTCCGGCCAGAATTTCTCAACCGGCTGGACGAGATCATCCTGTTCCACCGTTTGGCGGCGGATCACATGGCCCCGATCGTCGACATCCAGGTCGGCCGCGTCGGACGCCTGCTGGCCGAGCGCAAGGTGAAGGTCGAGATGACCGATGCCGCCCGCGCATGGCTGGGTCGGGTCGGCTATGACCCGGTCTACGGCGCCCGGCCGTTGAAGCGCGCGGTTCAGCGCTATCTACAAGATCCGCTCGCCGACCTGATCCTGCGCGGGAGCGTCAAGGACGGGTCGACGGTGCGCGTCGATGAGGGGGATGGCGCGCTGACGTTGAGCGTGGGGTGACAGGACCGCACCCGTCACCCCGGCCGGTGCGTTATTGGTTCGGGGTGACGAGCGAGGGAAGCATCGAACGTCCGGTTTCCTGGCCCTGACGTGCTACCTGGTCCCATTGCTTGGCGGTCAGACAGACCTTCTTGCCGCGAACGTTCGATCCAGTGTCCAACGTCCGCTTGCAGATGAGTTTAGGCGTAGCTGCAGCTGGTGGTGGTGCCGTTGCCTGCTGACCGGCGAGTCCGACCAGCATGGTAGTTACGAACATCAGCATCAACATTCCTTTCTATCGGGCGATACCGGCATTCTAGCTCGGATCGGACGTTACGCTAACAGTTAAAAAGGGGGCAGAACCGTGGTTCTGCCCCCTTCTCACAATCTTTACTACTGCATTGATCTACGTATCAGAAGCGCAGGCGGGCGCTCGCTGCGAAGCGACGGCCCAATGCATCATAGGTCGATGGATAAACGTTACCGCTATTGTAGGCGGTTGCGCCGATCGACGCACCGACCAGCTTCGGCTGATTGTCGAACAGGTTCAACGCCGAGATGGTGAAGTCGAAATTGTCCGTCACGCCGAACCGCGTCGTCAGGTCGAAATAATGTTCGGCTCCGATGCGACGGAATTCTTCCAGCGGGCCACCACCATTGGCGATGTCGTCGGCAAGTGCCGCCGGCTCGTACGAAACGGCATCGATATACCGCCACAGCAACGAGATATCCGCCGCACCAATCGTCAACGTCGTACGCTGATTAAAGCTGAACTCCGGCTGGATCGACGGGCAGTTGACGCTGTAATAGCCCACACATTCACGATTGATCGACGTCGGGGTCGCCTGGAACTTGTTGCTGTTGGTCCAGTTGCCGATGAACGACAGGGCGAGCGCGCCGAAGCCGAACTTCTGCCGATAATTCAACGCGACGTCGATACCGTCGGTCTGGATGCGGCCAAGGTTGGAGAGCGGCAACGCAAGGCCGGTCGCTTCACCATTCAGGCTGCCATCCACCGGATCACGACCGATCGAACGACATGCCGCCGATGATGCTGCCTGCAGCGGCGAATAGCAGCTGGCGAACACGTCGCCGATCGTCGGCGCGGTGATCGCGTCCTGAACGCCGATATTGTAATAATCGACGCTGGCGTTGAAGCCGGGCAGGAATTCCGGCTGCAGCACGGCACCGATCGTCCACGTCGTCGCCTTTTCGACGTTCAGGTTTGGATTACCGCCCGTCGAGACGTTGACCTGGCCGGCGGAAGGCAGCGGAATCGCGCCGATCAGTTGCTGAGCGCGAGCGGCAGTGGCGCCGCCCGCCACGATCTGCGCGGCGCAGACCTGTCCCAGCGCGGACCCGGCGGTGACGCCGCTACCGGCACATGGGTCGGAAGCGGAGTTATTGAGGTCGGTAACCGAAGGCGCGAACAGCTCGTTGATGTTCGGTGCGCGAGCCGCCTTCTGGTAGTTTCCGCGGACCTTGATTGCCTCAACGGGTTCCCACGTACCGCCGGCTTTCCACGTCCAGTTGGTTCCCGCCGTCGAATAGGACGACACGCGACCACCGGCCTCGACCGTCAGGCTATGGAAGAACGGACGATCCGCAACCAGCGGCACGATCAGTTCGGCAAAGCCTTCCTTCACGTCATACTGGCCTGCCACATCAGGCGATGCCGCACCGTTGCCGAGCACTTCGTTCGGGCGCTGCGTCAGTTCGTCCGATACAACCGCTGCGGTGTACTTGCGATACTCGGCACCGATCGCGAACGAAACCGCGTCCGATGCGAACGGGCTGCTGAAGCCAAGATCACCGCTCAGGACGCCGCGGGCCTGTGCCAGCGTGGTCTTGGTGGTCGTGCCGTTCGTCACGCCCAGCAGGAAGCCGAGCTGGTCGGGAGTGATCGTGCCGGCATCACCGAACAGGTTGATCGGAACGCAGCCATTGCTGTTGTCGACGCAGGTGGCGGTGTTGGTCGCCAACGCCGCCTGACGCAGGCGAGTGCGTGTACCATTCCCGCTCTGGCGCTGCGCATTCTCGCTTTCGCCATATCCGCCGGAAAGATCGAACTGGATATTGCTGGTGATGTCACCACGAACGCCGAAGCGATAATCGAACAGGGTGGTCGTGTACGTCGACAGACGCGGACCGGCTTCGACGAAACGACGCGAGACGTTGCTGGTGAAGGTACGATAGTTCGGGTCGCTGGTCGTCGTTGCGAGTGCAGCCGCACTGCACTGCGCGACGGTCAGTCCGTTTGCGGCGCAAATCTGGCTCCGCGCTGCGGCCGGAAGGTACGGGTTCGAGTATGGGATGGTCAGCGAGTTGCCGAACGTACCCGACGAGGCAATGACGGTCTGAACCGTATTCTTCGAAAACAGTCCGCGGCCATATACTTCGATATTATCGGTGACTTCGTAATGCGCCGCACCGAACATATTGTAACGCTCGAACGGCGTTTGGAAGATGTTCTGCGGGTTAAAGTTGAACAGCGCATAGGTCGGTACCAGACGGCCGGTCGCCACGTCGATCTGGTTATTGCTGCCAAGGCCGAGACCGGTGAAGCGGCCCGGAACGGTCGTACCCGAACCACCCTGTGCACCGCTGTACGAATCGATATTGAATTCGGAGAAGTCGCGATCACCCTGAAGGACGGGTTTCGCCTTCTGATAGCCCATGCTGAACACGGCGTTGCCACGTCCGTCATCGAAGTTCGCGCCTAGGGTCAGATCGCCGCGGAAGATGTTGCCGTCGCCACGTTCGGTGATCTGTTCGCTGACGGTCGCTTCCATTCCCGCGAAGTCACGCTTCGTGATGAAGTTGACGACACCCGATACCGCATCGGCACCGTAGGTCGTCGAAGCGCCACCCGTCAGGATGTCGGTGCGCTCCAGCAGAGCAAGCGGGATATTGTTCAGATCGGTAATGCCGCTGAGACCTGCCGGCGCGATACGCGATCCGTCGAGCAGCACGAGATTGCGGTTGGCACCGAGGCCACGCAAGTCGACGAACGACGCGCCGCCGTTGCCGTTGTTCACGGCCGAGCCGATGCTGGGAACCACGCCTGGCAATTCGCGCAGGAACTGTTCGGCGACGTTGGTCTGCCGCAGTTCCAGCTCTTCCGAACTGACCGAATTGACCGGCGACGACTGGACAAGGTTCGGATTGCGGATCAGCGACCCGGTAACGACGATATCCTCGGAGGGCGCTTCCTGCGGCACGGGGCCGGAAACCACACCGGTGGTCGTTTCCTGCGCCATCGCGGCGGTCGAGAAGCCGACCATCAGCGTCGAGGCGAGCAACGCAGTTCTTACATTAAGCTTCATATTTGCCCCTGTCTTATCGGCGCTCGTAAAAGTGGCGCAACAATTCGAGACTAACGGGTGCGCAAGTTTCGAAGCAATCGTACCGAATCACTATTGTAACGAAATCGTCGCCAAGTGACTTTTCGGTAACAGTCGCAACAATATCCACGGATTTCGTAGAGACCGATCAGGTTAAATTACTGATAAACGGCGTCATTTACGGTTACAGATGTATTCCTACAGTAATGTCTCTCATGTGCTTTAACTGATAATCGATATGACCTCGCCCTGTGTGAAGTGGTGTATTGCAACATCGATACAGTCCCCGGGTCGTGACTGGCCCTCCGTCGGAACGGTGCCGGCAACCGGCCGTAAAGCCTGTTACACCAACACGGAATCACGGTCGCATCAGCAAGCGGCAGCTCGCAAACAAGATGGGCCGCTCCTCCCGGTGGAGGAACGGCCCATCGACGAGACGACGGAAGCGACTAGAAGCCGAACTTCGCGCCTGCACGGAAGCTGCGGCCGAAGATGCCGTTGCCACCCTGCACCGGGTTGTAGAGATGCGCGCCATAGGTGACGACATCGATCGGCGGCAGGCGATCGAACACGTTCAGCGCGTTCACGTAGAAGGTGAACTTGTCGTTGACGTTGAAGCTGACGTTCAGGTCGGCCGTGATGTAGCTCTTTACGCGGCAGTCGACATATTCGGGTGCCAGCGAGCAGTCGCGATAGCTGCCGCCCTGATCTTCTGCCGACAGGTCATAGCCCGAGACGTAGTTCACCGTGCCGGTGACGTCGACCTTGTCGAACGAGAAGGTGTTCGCCCAGTTGCCGCGCCACTTGAACGTACCGTTGCCCGCCGTCAGGTTGAAGTTGCCGAGCGTGTCGACATAGGTTTCCTTCGAACCGTCCGGGAAGGTCGTGCTGAGTTCCAGCAACAGGCTGGCATTGGCCGCGGTGCGCCACTGGAAACCGCCGAAGTCGACGCGACCGGTCAGGCCGAAATCGATACCTTCCGACGTAATCGTGTCGGAATTGATCAGCTGCGATTCGACGAAGGCGATACGCGGCCGCCCGTTGGGCAGGTTGACGTCGGGCGCATCGGCGATGACGTTGAACCCGGTCGGGATCGGCTGAGCGGCATAATAAGCGGCAATCGCGGCCGCGTTCGACGGCGAGGTGATCGCGCCGGTCTTCTTGATGTTGAAATAGTCGGCGGTAAACGTGAAGTTCGGCACCGGCGAGAACTGGATGCCGGCGGTATAACTGCGCGACTTTTCAGGCTGCAGATTGGGCGAGGCAAGCGTGGTCGACCCGATCGAATAAGTGGTCAGATAGGCTGGGCATGCAGTCGCCGCGGTCGAATCGTTTGCGCAAGCCGTGCCATATTGTGCGCGGAAGCTGGCAGGAACCGCGGCGATCGACTGCGCTACATAGCCCGTCGTCGGCAACGCGTTGGCTTCGGCAAAGCTCGGGATGCGGAAACCGCGCGACCATGTTCCACGGATCGAAATCTGGCGAATCGGCGTAAACCGGGCACCGACCTTCGGCGAGAAGTTGCTCTGTCCGCTGGAATAATGATCGTAGCGGCCGGACGCATTGACATCGAGCTGATCGAACACCGGCGCCTGGATCTCGGCAAAGGCCGAGCTGACGGTGCGGTTACCCTCGGTCCCGAAAGCGTTGATCGTGAAATAACGCTGCGTCGGGCCATTGGTGTCGGGGTTGGCGCTGGGCGCGTTGACCGCTTCGTAGAAGATCGAGCCGCCGGCACCCAGCTGGACCGGACCGCCCGGAAGGTTGAACAGTTCCTTCGAGAAGGTGACCTGTGCCTGATACAGATCCGACGAGGTGTCGGTAATGTTCACCGGGGTCACGTAATCGCGAACCGCCTGCGAATTCTGGCCCGGATTGACGAAGTTGTACGAACCGTCGGCGATGACGTTCAACAGGTTCTGGATGAAGACGTAACCATCCTGCTTGCGGCGCAGGTCGGTGTGCATCGCGGTTGCGTTGAAGTTGTAATCGACGTCGCCGAGGATCGTGCCGTTCAGTCCGAACGCCGCGCGATATACGCGACTGCGCGTCTCGTTATACGTCCGCTCTTGGTTGCGGCCAACGATTTCGACTGTCTGGTCGACGGCCGCAAACGGATTGTTCGGGTTCCGCGTGCCGTTGGTCGCATTGCAATTGACACGTGCGGCGCAGACGAAAACCGGAAGCGTCAAAACCGCCGAACCGGCAGCGAAGCGGGCAGCGCCCGATGCAGTCGAAAATTGCGGGAATAGGATGCCGGTCGGCGCATTGGCGCGGATAACACCGGGCGTGCCATAGTAGCTCGACGTCGTTTGCTGGAAGTTGACCGACAGATATGCTTCCGAGGAGTCACCCACCTTCGCCGTGAAGCGTGCCGAACCGCCGAAACGTTCGATATCCGGGGTGACGTTGCCGTAATTATAGGTCAGATCTTCTTGACAGACGTTGCTAGTCGGCAACGTTGGATTGACAGGATCCCCGTTTGAGTTCGTCCGAACCAGATCGGCGGCGGTCGGCGTGAACGAACGGCCGGCAAAGCAGCCTGCGCCTGGGTTCAGGATTTGGTAGCGGCCAGTCGTACCCGGACGAACATAGAAAGTGCTGCCAGGCGTAGTGACGGAAAATCCGTTGATCTGCCCATTCTCATCTTCACCGTTCAGAATGCCGTTGGGACCACCGATGCTGCGCTGGTCGTCGGTCGCAAATACGCCACGCAGGTCCTTGTTGGCGACGCCTTCGCTGCGGAAATAGAAGCCGCTGATATACGCGTTGTAGCCCTGCTCATCGAGGTCGCCGGTACCGGCGGTCAGCGTCAGGCGCTGGTTGGCGGCGATGCCGTCTTCCGAAATGCCGGCTTCGACCCGACCACCAATGCCCTTGAACGAACGCTTGGTGATGATGTTGACCACACCCGCGATCGCGTCGGCGCCGTAGCTCGACGAAGCACCGTCACGCAGCACATCGACGCGCTCGACGATGTCGTCAGGGATCGTGTTCAGATCGACGAAGTTGCGCGAACCGTCATCGGCGAGCGGATAGTAAGCGGCGCGCAGGCCATCGAACAAGACCAGCGTCGAGCTGGTCGACAGGCCGCGCAGCGACACGGCCGATGCACCGCCGGCGAAAGCGCCGTTGGCGGTGAACGAGTTGGTCAGCGCCGGGCCGTTGTTCGACGACAGTAGCTGAATCGCGTCCTGCACGGTGTTGATGCCGCGCGCGTCAAGGTTTTCCGTGGTAAGCGTGGTGACGGGCGAAATGCCGCTATCGGTGCCGCGCAGGATCGAGCCGGTGACGATGATGTCCTGCGACGTATCATCGGTCGGATTCGCCGGCGCTGGCACGGTGGCGCCAGCCGGTGCGACTTCCTGTGCCGAAGCCGGCACGGCGAACAGACCGGCGCTGGCGGCAGCGAGCGCGGACAAAGCGGTTCCGCGGCGCAACGACGGGCGCATCGACAAAGCAATCATGGAAGCAGCAATCCCCTTAAACCCTGACGGGCGTTCCAAGCAGTCGCGCCGCGCAACGGGCGGCTCGAACACGGTCAAGTATCCGTCGATACAAGAGGTTTTGCAAATACAGGTGTACGTATATCGGAAATTACATGTCAGCTGTAACTATTCCGCAACACTTTCTAATTTCTACACAAAGCTGGCCCGCAGCCCGTCGATCACGAACTGCGCCGCGAGTGCCGCCAGCAGCACGCCGAGCAGCCGGGTGATCACCGCCTCGATCCGCGCGCCGAGCAGCTTCATCAGCGGTCCCGCCGCCAGCAACGCGATCAGCGTCAGCAGCAGGATCGACGCCAGCGCGCCCAGCACCACCGCCCGCGCGGTCCAGTCGCCGACCTGGCTCATCAGCAGCATTACCGACGCGATCGATCCCGGCCCGGCGATCATCGGCATCGCCATGGGGAAGGTCGACACGTCCTCGACCTCGTGCGTCTCGATGATCTTCTGCGCACGGTCCTCGCGGCGCTGGGTGCGCTTTTCGAACACCATTTCGAGCGCGATCAGGAACAGCATGATGCCGCCCGCGATGCGGAAACTGTCGAGGCTGATGCCCAGTGCCTTGAGCAGCGCCTGCCCGAACAGCGCGAAGACGACGAGGATCGCGGTGGCGATGCCGACCGCGCGGATCGCCATCGCGCGACGCTGTACGTCGGACGCGCCGGTAGTCAGCCCGGCGTAGATCGGCGCGCAGCCCGGCGGATCGATCACCACGAAGAAGGTGATCAGCGACGAGACGAACAGCTCGATCACAGCGCGGTGTCGTCGAACGGCAGGCCCTCGCGCCGATGCGCGGCGACTAGTGTGTTGCGCAGCAGGCAGGCGATGGTCATCGGCCCGACCCCGCCCGGCACCGGCGTGATCGCGCCCGCGAGCGACAGCGCGGCGGCGAAGTCGACATCGCCGACCAGCCCGTCTTCGGTACGGTTGATGCCGACGTCGATCACCGTCGCACCGGGCTTTAGCCACGACCCCTTGACGAAATTGGCGCGTCCGACCGCGGCGACGACGATATCGGCGCGCGCGACATGCCCCGGCAGATCATGGGTCCGCGAATGGGCGATGGTGACCGTGCAGCTTTCGGCGGTCAGCAACGCCGCCATCGGCTTGCCGACGATGTTCGACCGGCCGACGACCACGGCTTCCTTGCCCGACAGGTCGCCCAGTTCATCGCGCAGCAGCAGCAGGCAGCCATAGGGCGTGCACGGCACCATCCCCGGCAACCCGGTCGCCAGCCGCCCGGCATTGACCGGGTGAAAGCCGTCGACATCCTTGTCTGGATCGATCGTCAGCAGCACCGCATCGCTGTCGAGGTGCTTTGGCAGCGGCAATTGCACGAGAATACCGTCGACCGCCGGATCGGCGTTCAGTTGCTCGACAAGCGCGATCAGTTCGTCCTGCGACACGTCCGCCGACAGGCGATGCTCGAAACTGGCCATACCCGCTTCGCGCGTCGCCTTCCCTTTCGACCGGACATAGACGGCAGAGGCGGCATCCTCGCCGACCAGCACCACGGCGAGGCCGACGGATCGCCCGGCGCTCTTCGCAAACGTAGCGGCGTGGGTAGCGACGCGCGCACGCAACTGGGCGGCGAAGGCTTTTCCGTCGATGATCCGGGCTGTCATGACGGTGTGCATAATGGGTGCGGATCGGGTTCGCCACCCCCGCTTTGACCCGATCAGAACGACCCCATAGCAATTACGGGTCCCGTCGCGCCAGGTTCGCCACCGGCGGATTCGCTACTGGATCGTCGCCCTGCGACAACAGTATCGAATTGATGGTGGATTACCTTATTCATGCAGGCGATGCACGCGTTCCCCGAAAATCCCACGCAGTACTCGTTTCTTAACCATACAGTCCTGAACCTGGATGCACTTGCCAATTTCACGGAACCACCGACGCTGGACAGTAGCGCCATTTGCAACTAGCAAGCGAATAATTCCGGGGGGAACCGACCATGTCAGTATTAACCTTGATGCCTGCGGAACGAACGAAACGTCCCGACCCATCATCGGCAAACCATTCGGCCGGCGACGCACGGGTAGCCTATCGCGCCGACATCGACGGAATGCGGGCGATCGCAGTTCTGGGCGTGGTTCTGTTCCACGCGAAGCTGCAGTTTCTGCAAGGCGGGTTCGTCGGCGTAGACGTGTTTTTCGTCATCTCCGGCTTCCTGATCGGCGGCACGATCTATCGCGAAGCGATCAAGGGGCACTTCTCGTTCGCGCGCTTCTACGCGCACCGCGCCCGGCGGATCGCCCCCGCCCTGATCGCCGTCAGCATGGCGGTTCTCGCGGGAGGTGCGCTTATCCTTGGTGCCAGCGAGGCACGCGATGCATCGCTGAGCACCTTGAGCGCGCTGCTCGGCGTATCGAACATCCGTTTCTGGTCCGTGAACGACTATTTTTCGCAGGACGCGCAATACAACCCCATGCTGATGACATGGTCGCTTGGCATCGAAGAACAATTCTATCTTCTGTTCCCCTTCGTCATTATCGCCACACTGAAGCTGAAGAGAATTCCGGTTCTGGGCGTCCTACTGGCGATCACGGCGATATCGTTTGTATTGAACCTGGTCCTGACCGAAAATTCTCCCAACGCCGCCTTCTACTTGCTGCCGCCGCGTGCCTGGGAATTGAGCATTGGCGCGACGCTCGCCGTTTGGCAGGCGAACGGCAATAGTCGCCTGCCGGGCAGGCTCCGTACGCCGCTGAGCATTCTGGGGATGGCGGCGATCTTGTTGCCGATGTTCCTCTATACGGAGGCGATGGCGTTTCCCGGCTGGCTGGTTGCTGCTCCCGTTTTGGGGGCAACACTAGTCATCATGACGCAAGGCGGCTTGGCGAACCGGTGGCTATCGACCCGTTTGCCGGTCGCAATCGGCAAATTTTCCTATTCCTGGTATCTGTGGCACTGGCCGCTGATCGCCCTGGTATATCTCTGTTCCGCGCGCGCGCCGTCGCAGGAGGCTATTTTTGGTGCCGTCCTGCTGTCGGTAGTGTTCGGATTTCTGTCGTGGCGGTACATCGAAACGCCGTTCCGGGTGCGCAGGTTCGAAGACGCCAAAACGGTAAAGCGCTATGCGGCGGGGATTGCGGCCGTGGTCGCTGTTTCGCTCGGCCTTCACCAGATTTCCGACTCGCCCCTGCGGTTGAGCGACCATGTCCGGCGGATCGACGCGGACGCAACCGCGGACAAGGGCTACCCCTGCCTCGTCAACGCCAGCGCGGTTACCCCGAGCACGCTACCGCTTTGCAACGAAACGAAAGCAACGGGTCCCAATATCGCTATCTTCGGGGATAGCCACGCTGCAGCGCTTGGCCGGACAGGAACCGCGCTGGCCTCCGATCGCGGTTGGGGCACCACGGTGTTGACCAAACAGAATTGCCGGCCACTGACCGGCGTGTCGGTGTATCGACAGAAGGAACCCGACCTGACGCGCAAATGCAGTGCGTTTCTGGAAGCGGCGACAAAGCGCCTGACCAGCGATACCTCGATCGAACGCGTCATTCTTGCCGGGCTCTGGAGCTCTCCGCTTCAGGAATCCAGTCCGACCCGATATGTCAGCACGAGCGACGCCACGAAGGGGCTTTCTGGTATTCGCTTGTTGGATGCCGGCCTCGCCGCGCTGACCCGACGGCTATCGCAGGCGGGCAAGACGACGATCCTGGTCCAGGATGTTCCCTCCCTCTCCCTCGACCCGGTTCGGGCGACGTTGATCGAGGCGATAGCCGCGAGAAAAATCATTGCCGAAGTGATCGGTGGCAATCTGGAAAAGCCAGGGTTCGACAGCGAGGCCAGGCAGGATTTCGCCCTGAAAGCTACGTTCGACAGGCTGGCTCGAACACCGAACACATCGACGGTCGACGCAGCGGCGCCGTTCTGCTCGCGTGAGGGGTGCCGGTTCGAGGAAAACGGTCAACTGCTGTTCCACGATCAGAACCATATAACGCGGTACGGGGCTAAACGGGTATTCGACCATGCCCGGCGGGAAATCTGGAAATAGGGTGAAGATCGGCAACGGTCGCCCGGACGACCGTTGCCGAAGCGCAGGGTGTAGCGGTTTCGCCGCACGTCGGGCGGAATGGGCAAACGGTTTGAGGAACGCGTAGCCCGCGCGACTGCCAGCCGGAATGGCCCCCCGGCCAGCATCATCGAACCAAAATACACCGCACCTGCGAAACGATTCACGGTCACGCCGCGTTCATCGGCACGATGCCGTACCAAGACCTTCCCGCTCCGCCTGCCGGCCTGCTCGACGATGCCGGCCTGTTCCTCGATTTCGACGGCACGCTGGTCGAACTGGCCGATCGCCCCGACGGGGTGGTGGTCGGCGACGATCTGCACGTGCTGCTGCAGCGACTGGCCCGACGGCTGGACGGGCGGGTAGCGATCGTCAGTGGCCGGTCGGTTGAGCAGATTGACGGCTTTCTGGGACGGACCATTGCCAACTATACGGTAGTCGGCAGCCATGGCGCCGAAATCCGGCCCGCCGGGGGCACCACCCTCCTGCCCGATCGCCCGGCCAGTCTGACTGCGGCCGAGCGTGCTTTTTCCGATCGCTTCGGCGACGACCCGCGCGTCGTGATCGAGATCAAGACACTGGGCGTCGCGATTCATTATCGCGGCGCTCCCGACGTCGAACAGGAGGCACATGCGCTGGTCGATGCCTTCGCGCAGCGCGACGGGCTGACGACGCAGGCCGGCAAGATGATGATCGAATTGCGCATGGACGGCCATGACAAGGGCACGGCGATCGCGACGCTGTGCGAGACTGCGCCATTTGCCGGGCATTCGCCGATTTTCGTCGGCGACGACCTGACCGATGAACCCGGCATGGTCGTTGCGGCGCACCATGGCGGAGCCGGCATCCTGATCGGAGCCATGCGCGATACCGCTGCGACCTATCGGCTGGACGATGTCGCTTCCTTCCTCGACTGGCTGGAGAATAACGCATGACCGCGACGATGGACCTGTGGCCGATCGGGAATTGTCAGGTATCGGCGCTGGTCGACCGCAACGGGCGGTTCGTATGGGGATGCCTGCCGCGCGTCGATGGTGATCCGGCGTTTTCGTCGCTGCTCGACGACCGGCGGCGCGGATCGGACGGCGCCTATGGCTTTTGGGAGGTCGACCTCGACGGCTGCATCGAGACCGAGCAGAGCTATATCCGCAATACGCCGGTGCTGGTCACCCGCCATACCGATGCGGCGGGCAATGCGGTCGAGGTCGTTGACTTCTGTCCGCGTTTCAAACGGCACGACCGGATGTATCGCCCGGTCGCCTTTTGCCGGATCGTGCGGCCGCTGTCGGGCTCCCCGCGCATCCGCATGCGCCTGCGCCCGTCGATCGACTGGGGCAGCGCCCCCGCCCCGCGTACCCGCGGATCGAACCATATCCGCTACCTGCTCGACGGCGAGGCGATCCGGCTGACGACCAGCGCACCGGTCGGCTGGATCGAGGACGAACGGCTGTTCCGCGTCGAACGCACGCTGCATTTCTTCCTCGGCCCGGACGAGAGCTTTTCGGACGAAATCCCGGCATCGATCGAACGGATGCTGAAGAACACCATCGACGAATGGCGTCACTGGGTCCGCGGCCTCGCCACGCCGGTCGAATGGCAGCAGGCGGTGATCCGCAGCGCGATCACGCTGAAGCTGTGCCAGCATGAGGAAACCGGCGCGATCGTCGCCGCGCTGACCACGTCGATCCCCGAACATGCCGATAGCGGGCGCAACTGGGACTATCGCTACTGCTGGATTCGCGACGCCTATTATACGGTGCAGGCATTGAACCGCCTCGGCGCGCTCGACGTGCTGGAGGGGTATCTCGAATATCTGCGCAACATCGTCGACAATGCCGCCGACGGGCAGATCCAGCCGCTCTACGGCGTTGGCGGCGAGGCGACGCTGGTCGAGCGCGAGGCCGAGGGGCTGGACGGCTATCGCGGCATGGGGCCGGTGCGCGTCGGCAATCAGGCCTATGAACAGGTTCAGCATGACGCGTACGGCCAGATCATCCTGTCCAACGCGCAGGGGTTTTTCGACCAGCGGCTGTTCCGGGTCGGCAAGCAAGCCGATTTCGAGGCGCTGGAGCCGATCGGCGAACGTGCCTGGGCCGCGTATGACAAGCCCGATGCCGGCCTGTGGGAATTGCGCACCAAAAGCCATGTCCACACCTATAGCGCCGCGATGTGCTGGGCGGCGTGCGACCGGCTGGCCAATGTCGCGGGAACGCTGGGGCTGCACGACCGCGAGACCTTCTGGCGCGACCGGGCGACCGCGATGCGGACCAAGATCGAGCGCGAGGCATGGCGGCCGGAGACGAACCGCATGTCGGCGACCTTCGGCGGCGACGATCTCGACGCCAGCATCATCCAGCTGCTCGACCTGCGCTTCCTCGAACCCAGCGACCCGCGTTTCATCGGTACGCTGGAGGCCGTGGAAAAGGGGCTGCGGCGCGGCAGCCACATGCTGCGCTATGCGATCGAGGATGATTTCGGCCTGCCGCACACCGCGTTCAACGTCTGCACCTTCTGGCTGATCGAGGCACTGCACGCGACCGGCCGCGACGAGGATGCGCGCGAATTGCTGGAGGAAATGTTGTCGCGCTGCACCCCCGCCGGGCTGTTGTCGGAGGATATCGATCCGGAAACCGGGGAACTCTGGGGCAATTACCCGCAAACCTACTCGCTGGTCGGCATGATCAATTCCGCCGTCCTGCTGAGCAAGTCATGGAATGTCGTACGATGAGCCGTTTGATCGTCATCTCGAACCGGGTGCAGGCTCCCCAGCCCGGCACCGGCGGCGGGGCGCAGGGTGGCCTTGCCGTCGCGCTCAACGCCGCATTGGCGGAAGAGGACGGCATCTGGTTCGGCTGGTCGGGCGAGACCGGCGACAATCGCGAGCTGCGGTTCCAGACCTATGGCGGCGTCACCAGCGCGGTGATGGATCTGTCCGAACAGGACGTCGAGGAATATTATGACGGCTATGCCAACCGCACCCTGTGGCCGCTATTCCACTACCGCCTCGACCTGACCGAGTTCGAACGCGATTTCCAGGGCGGCTATGAGCGCGTCAACCGGGTATTCGGCGAGCGAATCGGTCCGCATATCGAGCCTGACGACCTGATCTGGGTCCATGACTATCACATGATCCCGCTGGGCTGGGTGCTGCGGCAACAGGGGATCACCAACCGGATCGGTTTCTTCCTGCACATTCCGTGGCCGCCGCGCCGGTTGCTGACCGCGCTGCCCGATCATCGGCGCATGGTCGAGGCACTGTTCGCCTATGACGTGATCGGGTTCCAGAACGAGGAGTGGCTCGACAGTTTCTTCAACTATGTCCGCGAGGAAATGGGTGGTTCGATCGACGGCAATTCGGTCACCGTCGGCGGGCGAACGATCCGTGCGATCAGTTGCCCGATCGGGATCGAGGCGAAGGACTTCATCGCCGGTGCCTCCGGCCCGGTGGCGCGCGCGGCGCAGCTGAACCAGCTCGAAAGCGCGGTCGGGCGCAGCCTGATCGTCGGGGTCGACCGGCTCGATTATTCGAAGGGGTTGCCCGAACGCTTCGCCGGCTATGAACGGTTCCTGCAGAACCATCCCGATCGCCGCGCGCTTGTCTACCTGCTCCAGATCGCGCCGCCGTCGCGTACGGCGGTGCAGACGTATCGCGACATTCGCAACACGCTGGAACAGCAATCGGGCCGGATCAACGGCGCGTATGCCGATACCGACTGGGTGCCGATCCGGTACGTGAACAAGGGCTATCCGCGCGAAGTGCTGGCCGGCATCTATCGTGCCGCCCGTATCGGGCTGGTGACGCCACTTCGCGACGGCATGAATCTGGTCGCCAAGGAATATGTCGCGGCACAGGACCCGCGCGATCCCGGCGTGCTGATCCTGTCGCGCTTTGCCGGTGCCGCGCAGCAGCTGGCGGTCGGCGCGCTGATGGTGAACCCGTACAGCGCCGAGGACATGGCCGACGCGATCGACAAGGCGCTGCGCATGCCCCGCGCCGAACGGATCGAGCGGTGGCAGGGGATGATCGACAATGTCGTCAATGAGGATGTCATCTGGTGGCGCAAGCGGTTCATCGATGCGCTGACGGCGGAGACGAATGACGGCTGAGCCGGCTGCCCGGGTTTGAGCCGGGATCCTGTCGTTCGCTGACGTTGCGCAGAAGAAAAGGGACCCCGGATCAAGTGCGGGGTGACGTAGTGAAAGGAAAGCAACGTGCTGACCCTTTCGTCATCCCGGCGAAGGCCGGGATCCACCGTGCCGCACGATCGCCGGGTTCGGGGTTTGCGGAACCTTGGATCCCGGCCTTCGCCGGGATGACGGAATGGGTGAGGACACGCCGCCCGCTCCTTTGCCCTTCCCGCCTGCGCGGGAAGGGCAAAGGAGCGCTACCCGAAGACGATCACGCCCCTTCGAGCAACCGCTCCTTCGCGATCTTCTCGCGCCACACCAAGGGCGCGAGGTGGTGGACGTTCTGCCCTTCGCTATCCACCGCGACCGTGACCGGGAAGTCCTGCACCTCGAACTCGTAGATCGCTTCCATGCCGAGGTCCTCGAACCCGACGACCTTCGACCCCTTGATTGCCCGCGCGACCAGATAGGCCGCCCCGCCGACCGCCATCAGGTACGCGGACTTGCGTTCGGCGATCGCCTTGGTCGCGTCGGCACCGCGTTCGGCCTTGCCTACCATCGCCAGCAGGCCCTGGTCGAGCATCATGCGGGTGAACTTGTCCATGCGGGTCGCGGTGGTGGGACCGGCCGGGCCGACTACTTCTTCGCCGACCGGATCGACCGGCCCGACATAATAGATCACGCGACCGCGGAAATCGACGGGCAGTTCCTCGCCCCTCGCCAGCATGTCGGCGATCCGCTTGTGCGCGGCGTCGCGGCCGGTCAGCATCTTGCCGTTCAGCAACAGCCGGTCGCCATGCTTCCACGTTGCGACGACGTCCGGGGTCAGCGTGTCGAGATCGACGCGGATCGCGGCCTTGTCCGGGGTCCAGTTGACGTCGGGCCAGTCGGCAAGGTTCGGCTGTTCGAGATAGGCCGGACCGCTGCCATCCAGCGTGAAATGCGCGTGGCGGGTGGCGGCGCAGTTGGGGATCATCGCGACGGGCTTCGACGCGGCGTGCGTCGGCCAGTCGAGGATCTTCACGTCGAGCACTGTCGACAGTCCGCCCAGTCCCTGCGCGCCGATGCCGAGGGCGTTGACCTTGTCCATCAATTCGATCCGCAGCGCCTCGATATCGGTCTGGGCCCCACGTTCCTTCAACTGGCCCATATCGATCGGGGCCATCAGCGATTCCTTGGCGAGCACCATCGCCTTTTCGGCGGTGCCGCCGATGCCGATGCCGATCATCCCCGGCGGACACCAGCCCGCGCCCATTTGCGGGATCATTTCCAGCACCCAGTCGACGATCGAATCGCTGGGGTTCATCATCTTGAACTTGGACTTGTTTTCGGAGCCACCGCCCTTGGCCGCGACATCGACATGGACCTTGTCGCCCGGCACCATTTCGACGTGCAGCACCGACGGCGTATTGTCCTTGGTATTGCGCCTGGTGAACGCCGGATCGGCGAGGATCGACGCGCGCAGCTTGTTCTCCGGGTGGAGATAGGCGCGGCGCACGCCCTCGTCGACGACCTCCTGCAACGACCGGTCGCTGTCGAGCCGGCAATTCTGGCCCCATTTGACGAACACGGTGACGATGCCGGTATCCTGACAGATCGGGCGATGCCCCTCGGCACACATCCGGCTGTTGGTCAGGATCTGCGCAATCGCGTCCTTGGCGGCCGGCGAGGTTTCGGCGGCATAGGCCTCCCCGAGCGCGCGGATATAGTCCATCGGATGGTAGTAGCTGATGAATTGCAGCGCATCGGCCACGCTGTCGATCAGATCGGCTTCGGTGATGGTCATCGCAGGGTCCATATCGGTCATTTTTCCATACTGCCCTACAGGCAGGAAGCGGCCCGTTGCAAAGAATTCGTTCACGATGCGCCGCTATCATCGCCCCGATACGGAAAGGGACGGACAGTTGGCGATCGGCGGAATGAAGGCAACGTTGCGATCGTGGGTGCAGCGGCCGGACGATTCGGCCGGCCTGCCCGCCGAGCGTGCCGTCCGGCTGCTGCGCGAGGCGGAGGATCACGGCCCGAACTGGTTCTGGCAGACCGATCGCAACGGCCGCGTCACCTATCTGAGCGACAAGATCGTCGGCGTATTCGCCGCAGCCGACATCGACCCGGTCGGCTCCGCGCTTACCGATTTGTTGCGGATCGCCGGGGGTGAAACCGCACCGGATAATCCGGAACGCACCCTCGCCTTTCACCTGTCGGCCCGCACCGCGTTCACCGGTTACGCCGTCACCCCGGCCATCACCGGCGAGTGCAACTGGAGCTGGAGCGTATCGGGCAGCCCGTTCACCGATCCGTTCGGCCGGTTCGAGGGGTTCGTCGGCACCGGCACCGACATGGCGGCGGTGCGCGAATCGGATGCGGAGATCACCCGCCTCGCGCTGTTCGACAGCCTGACCGGCCTAGCCAATCGCCAGCGGATGCATATTTCACTCGAACAGACGCTGGCGCAGCCGGGCTATGACGGCACCGCGCTGTTCCTGCTCGATCTCGACCGGTTCAAGGCGGTGAACGACACGCTCGGCCATCCGGTCGGCGACGCGCTGCTCAAACAGGTCGCCGAACGGCTGCTCCGCGTCGTCGACGATGCCGGGCTCGTCGGGCGGCTGGGCGGCGACGAATTTCAGGTCGTCCTGCCGCGCATGGGCAACCGGACGCAGATGGCGACGCTGGCGCAGGCGATCATCGCGTCGCTGTCGCAACCCTATTTCCTGAACGGCCATACGGTATCGATCGGCTGTTCGGTCGGCATCGCCGTATCGCCCGACGACGGGGCCACCCCCGACATGCTGGTCAGCCACGCCGATCTCGCTCTGTATGCCGCCAAGGATGCCGGACGCGGGGTCCACCGCTTCTTCCATGATACGCTGCTCGAAGGTGCGCGATCGCGCCAGCAGATGGCGGACGACCTGCGCGTCGCCCTGTCGCGCGACCAATTGCGCATCGTCTATCAACCGGTCGTCGCGCTGGAAGACGGGCGGATCACTGGGTTCGAGGCGCTGGTACGCTGGGACCATCCGACCCGCGGCACCGTGCCGCCGCAGGATGTCCTCGGCGTGGCGGAGGAATGCAAGCTGACCGGGCAGATCGGCGAATGGGTCCTGCGCACCGCCTGTCACGATGCGGCGTCCTGGCCGGAAGCCACGCGGCTGTCGGTCCATTTGTCGGGCGCGCAACTCGCCGATCCGGCGCTGACCGCCATCCTGGCCAACGCCGTCGCGCGCTCCGGGCTGCCCGCCGAACGGCTGGAATTAAGCATTGCGGAGGCGAGCGTGCTTCGCGACATGCGGGCCGCCGTCGCGACCTTCGCCGCGTTGCAGGGGATCGGCATCCGCCTCGCGCTCGACGATTTCGGGGCGGGACAGGCGTCGATGACCTGCCTGCGCCGCCTGCCGTTCGACCGGATCAAGATCGACCGGTCGTTCGTGCGCGGCGTCAGCGATCCCGAAGGACGCAACGCCGCCGTGGTCCGCTCGATCGTGACGCTCGCCGACCAGCTCGGTATCGTCACGACGGCCAAGGGCATCGAATATCATGACGAACTGGCGGTCCTGCGCGACCTTGGCTGCACCGACGTGCAGGGCCTGGTCTATGGCGCGCCGCTCGACGGTGCCACCGCCGCCGCGCGACTGTTGAACGAAGGCGGCGCGTTGACCCCACAGGGGCCAAAGGCGGAACGCGCGGCACGGACGCGGATGCTGCGATCGACCACGATCGAACTGGGTGGTCGCACCCGCCCGGCGCGCATCCGCGACCTGTCGACCACCGGCGCGCTGATCGATCTGGTCGATTTCGGCGAAGCCGCGATCGGATCGGTCGTCCGGATCGATACCGGCGGCGGCCACTGGGCTGCCGCGACGATCCGCTGGGCGGAGGATGGCCGCGCCGGCCTCCATTTCGACCGCCCGATCGTGGTCGAACGCCGCATAACCATCCGCCGCAAGGAATGAAGCACGCCGACACTGCCCCTTCCCCTTGATCGCCGGCCCGCCGACCGGGTAGCGATCCGGACATGACCACGTCCCCCCTGCCCGCCACGCCAGCCGAAGCCGCCGCCGAACTGGCCGAACTGGCCGAACGGATCGCCGAGGCGGATGCCGCCTATCACGGGGCGGACGCGCCGGTGCTGACCGATGCCGACTATGACGCGCTGGCCGGGCGCAATCGCGCGATCGAGGCGGCGTTTCCGACGCTGGTCCGCACCGACTCCCCCTCGCTGCGCGTCGGCACCGCGCCGTCGGGGCATCTGGCAAAGGTTGCCCATGCCCGCCCGATGCTCAGCCTCAACAACGCCTTCGCCGATGCGGACGTCGCCGAATTCGTCGCCAGCATCCGCCGTTTCCTGCGCCTGTCCGACGACGAAGCCGTATCGCTGACTGCCGAGCCGAAGATCGACGGCCTCTCGGCATCGCTGCGCTACGAAGGCCGCCAACTAGTCCGCGCACTGACCCGCGGCGACGGCGCGGTGGGCGAGGACGTGACCGCCAATGTCGCGACCATCGCCGACATTCCGCAAACCCTGCCCGCCGCCGCCCCCGACGTGTTCGAGGTGCGCGGTGAGGTCTATATGGCGAAGGACGATTTCGCCGCGCTCAACGCGCGCCTGCTGGCCGATGCGGTCGACCCGGCCAAGGCGCGCCAGTTCGCCAACCCGCGCAACGCCGCCGCCGGGTCGCTCCGGCAAAAGGACGCCGCCGTCACCGCCGCGCGCCCGCTCAAATTCCTCGCGCATGGCTGGGGCGAAATCACCGCGCTTCCCGCCGACACCCAAGCCGGTGTCGTTGCGGTGTTGAAGGACTGGGGCTTCCCGATCGCCGACGCCTTTCAGCGCTGCGACGGCGCGACCGAAGCACTGGCCGTCTATCGCGCGATCGAGGGGAGCCGCGCCGACCTGCCGTTCGATATCGACGGCGTCGTCTACAAGCTCGACCGGCTCGACTGGCAGGAGCGGCTGGGGTTCGTCGGCCGCGCGCCGCGCTGGGCGATCGCCCACAAATTCCCCGCCGAACGCGCCCAGACCACGCTGAAGGCGATCGATATCCAGGTCGGCCGCACCGGCGCGCTCACCCCCGTCGCGCGGCTGGAGCCGGTGACGGTCGGCGGCGTCGTCGTCACCAACGCCACGCTGCACAATGCCGATGAGATCGAGCGGCTGGGCGCGCGTCCCGGCGACCGCGTCGTCGTGCAGCGCGCCGGCGACGTCATCCCGCAGATCGTTGACAACCTGACCCGCGACGACGTCCGCGATCCTTGGGCGTTCCCGACCGAATGCCCCGAATGCGGCTCGCTCGCCGAGCGCGGCGAGGGCGAAGTCGTGGTGCGCTGCACCGGCGGCCTCGTCTGCCCGGCGCAACGGGTCGAACGGCTGATCCATTTCGTCTCGCGCCACGCCTTTGACATTGCGGGACTCGGGCTGGTCCGGGTCGAGGAATTCTTCCGCGACGGGCTGATCGCCTCGCCCGCCGACATCTTCCGCCTGCACACCCACCGCGAAGCGCTGGTCCAGCGCGAGCGCATGTCAGACCTCGTCGTGACCAAGCTGCTGACGGCGATCGACGCGCGCCGCACGATCGGACTCGACCGGTTCCTGTTCGCGCTCGGCATCCGCCATGTCGGCGAAGTGACCGCGCGCGACCTCGCCCGCCGCTGGACTTCGGCAAAGGACTTCGCCGCGATGATCCGCCGCGCGCTCCATGTCCGCCGCATCACCCAGCCGGCAATCGGCGAGAACGACCGCAAATTCACGCTGCGCCGCGGCCGCGCGCTGGTCGCCGCGGTCGAGACGGCGGGGATCGGCCCCGAAGTCGCCGACGCGCTGCTCGCCTTCTTTGCCGAAAAACATAATCGTGACGTCGTCGCCGACCTGCTGCGCGAGGTCCGCCCCGACGACATCGCCCATGCGACGACGCAGAGCGAACTGACCGGCAAGACCGTCGTCTTCACCGGCAAGCTCGAAACCCTCAGCCGCGACGAGGCCAAGGCGCAGGCCGATGCGCTGGGCGCCCGCGTCGCCGGGTCGGTGTCGAAGAAGACCGATCTGGTCGTGGTCGGTGCCGATGCCGGATCGAAACGGGCCAAGGCAGAGGAACTGGGTATCCGCGTGATCGACGAAGCCGCATGGTCGGCGATCGTATCCGGCGCGACGACGTGATGTTTTTGCAACGCATCAAAACAGACTGATGCCCCCGCTTCCGGTTGTCGCAAAATAGAAATATGGGACGTTCATTGGCGCCGGGACGGTGAAGCGCACCGCCTGAACCAGCGAGAGAGTCGCGCCACCCATTTGCGATTCCAAGGGGACCTATGAACACCAAGCTCCATGCCGGCGTGGCCTTTGCCGCGCTCCTGCTCCCGGCCTCGGCCTTCGCGCAATCGACCGGTTCGACCGATTTCGAATCGGAAGACATCGTCGTCACCGGCAGCCGCACCGACAATGGCGTCGACGGCATCAAGATCCCCGACGGCCCCAAGGCACGCGTCGTGCTCGATCAGGAATTTCTTGCCAAGCAGACCCCCGGAAACACGGTGCTCGACGCACTGAACATCGTTCCCGGCGTCAACTTCACGCAGAGCGATCCGTTCGGTTCGTCGGGCGGCAACATCCGTATCCGCGGCTTCGACGGCAACCGCGTCTCGCTGACGTTCGACGGTTTCCCGCTGAACGATTCAGGCAACTACGCGATCTATTCGAACCAGCAGCTCGATCCCGAACTGGTCGACGAGATTAACGTGAACCTCGGCGCGACCGACATCGACAGCCCGACCGCATCGGCGGCCGGCGGCACGATCAACTATCGCACGCTGATCCCGTCGGAAACGCTGTCGGCGACGATGGTCGCATCGTACGGCGATTTCGATTTCCACCGCGTGTTCGGCCTGATCGAAACCGGCAACCTGACCTCGTTCGGCACCCGCGCCTTCCTGTCGGCGTCGACCGCGTCGAACGACAAGTTCCGTGGCCCCGGCGAAATCCGCAAGCAGCAGTTCAACGCCGGCATCTATCAGCCGCTTGGCGACAATGGCGACTTCATCCGGGTGTCGGGCCATTACAACGAGAACCGCAACAACTTCTATCGTGCGGTATCGGTGGGTGACATGCGCACCCTGTTCGGCACCGGCGTGATCCCGGCGAACGCCAGCGCGTCGCCCGCCAATCCGATCCGCATCGATCTGAACGAACAGCAGTTCGAAACTGTCAACAATTTCGAGAACAACGAGTTCTGCAACCGTCCGACCCCGGTTCGCGGCACCGCCCAGAACGAGGCGCAGGGCGACGCCGCGAACTGCTCGAATTATTACGGCATTCGCGTCAACCCGTCGAACACCGGCAACATCCGCGCCAACTCGCGCTTCACATTGTCCGACAAGCTGACGCTGACGCTCGATGGTTCGTACCAGTATACGCTGGCCCATGGCGGTGGCACCTCGACGCTGGCCGAGAATTCGGCGCGTGCAAAGGGCGGCCTGACCACGTCGGCGGGCGTTGATTTCAACGGCGACGGCGATGTCCTCGACACCGTCCGCTTTTTCTCGCCGAACATCACCAACACCAATCGTTACACCGGCATCGCATCGCTGCGCTACGACATCACCGAAGACCAGCGCGTCCGCGTCGCCTATACCTACGACAATGCCAACCACCGCCAGACCGGAGAATGGGGCAACCTTTTCTCGAACGGCATGCCCGAAGACATCTTCTCGGGTCGTAACGGTCGTCCGGTACTGACCGCCGATGGCTTCACCATTAGCCAGCGTGACCGTGAATCGACCGCGCTCCTGAATCAGGTGTCGGGCGAATATATCGGTCGCTTCTTCGATCGCGCCTTCACGCTGCAGGTCGGTCTGCGGGCACCATTCTTCAAGCGCGACCTGCAGACCAACTGCCCGATCGAGGCACGCGGTTCGGGCTTCGCCTATTGCACCAGCGAGCCGCTCACGTCGTTGCGCATCATCGCGCCGGACGCCGTCGTGCCGACCACGGGGGCTACGCCGTACTATGCGCCGTTCGCGACGACCTACAAGTACGACGCGATCCTGCCGAACGCCGGCTTCACCTATAACTTCGTCGATACCAACGTCAGCATGTTCGGTAGCTATGCGAAGGGCTTCTCCGCACCGCGCACCGACAACCTGTATCGTGCGCCGTTCATCGGCGTGCAGCCGGAAAAGACGGACTCGTTCGATCTGGGTCTGCGTTACAACAGCCGCATGGTGCAGTCGCAGCTGACCGGCTGGTACATCAAGTACAAGAACCGCATCGTGTCGTCCTTCGACTTCGATCAGGGCATCTCGTTCGACCGCAACATCGGCGCCGTGGACAGCTATGGCTTCGACGGCACCGTCACCGTGCGTCCGACCACGTGGCTGGGCCTGACGGCGATCGCATCGTACACCCATACCGAGCTCCTCTCGAACGTGCAGACCACCGGTACCGCCGTTGCGCAGACCAAGGGCAAGGCCGTGCCGGAGACTCCGGAATGGCAGTTCGGCGGTCGCGCCGAATTCAACTACGGTCCGGTCAATGTCGGCGTGCAGGGCAAGTGGGTCGACGAACGCTTCCTGACGGACCTGAACGACGTGGTGGTCGGTGCCTATACGCTCGTCGATCTCGACGCGCGCTTCAGCCTCGAACAGTACGGCCTCGCCAAGACCAACCTGTCGCTCAACGTCCGCAACCTCTTCAACGAGCGGTATTTCGGCAACATCAGCACGCAGGTCGATGCATCGTCCGGCAACCCGAACCTGTCGGTCGGCTATCCGCGCACCGTCATCGGTTCGATCAAGTTCGGCTTCTAAGCCCAACCGGACCAACCGACGCGAACCGCCGTCCCGGCAACGGGGCGGCGGTTTTCGTTTGGGGCGGCTTTGCGCTACAGCCCGGTTTCCATCCCGGCCCCGCCGCGATATGACGGCGACAAGGGGCCATAGTTGCGACGGAGCGCATGACGCTTAAGCCCGCCATTTTCTCGCGCCCCTTCTTCGAACAGAAGAACCGCGCCTTCTGGCTGCTGCAGGCCGCCGGCTGGACCGGCTATCTGATCCTGCGCTCGGTCTCGACGCTGTCGAACGCCGCGTCGCTCAAAAGCGTGCTGGCAAATATCGTCGAGGTCATCGTCGGCTATTGCCTGACGCTGCTGATGAGCGTGCTCTACGGCTATTACCGCTCGCTGCCGCGCGTGCCGGCGATCTTCCTGACGCTGTGCACCCTGTCGGCGGCGACCTTCGCCTATTCGCTGATCGACGCGTTCGTCTTCACCTTCATCCGCAACGTGTCGCCCGATGTCAGCTTCTCGCTGGTGCTGGGTACGCTGTTCATCAATTTCACCGTGCTGGCCGGCTGGTCGGCCGCCTATTTCGGCATCAATTTCTATCTGGTCGTCGAACAGCAGGTCGACGAGATGCGGATGCTGGAGATGCAGGCATCGTCGGCACAGCTGGCCATGCTGCGCTATCAGCTGAACCCGCATTTCCTGTTCAACACGCTCAATTCGATCTCGACGCTGGTGCTGCTCAAACAGACCGAGAAGGCGAATGTGATGCTCAGCCGCCTCGCCTCGTTCCTGCGGTACACGCTGGCGAACGAGCCGACCGCGCACGTCACGCTGGAGCAGGAGGTTGAAACGCTGAAACTGTATCTCGATATCGAAAAAATGCGGTTCGAACATCGCCTGCGCACCGAATTCGATATCGACGCCCGCGTCATGCACGCGCGGCTGCCCTCGCTGCTGCTCCAGCCGCTGGTCGAAAACGCGATCAAATATGCGGTGACGCCGCAGGAGGATGGGGCCGATATCGCGATCACCGCTCGACTGGCCGGGGATCGGGTGCAGATCGCCGTTTCCGATACCGGCCCCGGCTTGATCGACGGACCGAAGCGGCCGACGCTGTCCACCGGTGTCGGCATACAAAATATCCGGGACCGGCTGGCGCAGGCCTATGGCCCCGACCATCGGTTCGACACCCGTTCGGGCAACGGGGGCGGATTCGTGGTCGAGATCGAACTGCCGTTCCAGACGCAAGACGTTACCAAAGAGGCTGCATGACCATCCGTACCATCCTTGTCGACGACGAATCGTTGGCGATTCAGGGCCTCGAACTGCGGTTGCAGGCGCATGACGATGTCGAAATCATCGACAAATGCCAGAACGGTCGCGAGGCGATCCGTTCGATCAAGACCCACAAGCCCGACCTCGTCTTCCTCGACATCCAGATGCCCGGTTTCGACGGCTTCTCGGTGGTGCAGGGGCTGATGGAGGTCGAACCGCCGCTGGTGGTGTTCGTCACCGCCTATAGCGACCACGCGATCCGCGCGTTCGAGGCGCAGGCCGTCGATTATCTGATGAAGCCGGTCGAGGAATCGCGCCTCGCCGACACGCTCGACCGGGTGCGCCAGCGCCTCTCCGAAAAGCGCGGGCAGGCCGAGGTCGAGAAGCTCAAGGAAGTGCTCGCCGAAGTCGCCCCCGACACCGCGGCGGAAATGGAAGCGGCCGATGGTGGCGGCGACGATGCGCACGGGGCCAATCGCTTCGAAAAGCTCATCAACATCAAGGATCGCGGCCAGATCTTCCGCGTCGATGTCGATACGATCGAAATGATCGAGGCAGCGGGCGACTACATGGTCATCAACACCGGCGACAATTCGCTGGTGCTGCGCGAAACGATGAAGGACCTCGAAAAGCGCCTCGACCCGCGCCGGTTCCAGCGCGTCCACCGCTCGACCATCGTCAACCTCGATCTGGTGAAGCAGGTGAAGCCGCACACCAATGGCGAATGTTTCCTGATCCTCGAATCGGGCGCGCAGGTGAAGGTCAGCCGGTCGTACCGCGACGTGGTGGCGCGCTTCGTCCACTGATGGCCAGGATTACCGTCGCGGCGCTGTACCGCTTTGTTTCGATTGCCGATCCGAAAGGGCTCCGCGATGCGATGGAGCAGGTGCTCGACCGCGCCGGCATTCGCGGCACGCTGCTGATCGCGTCCGAGGGGATCAACGGCACCATCGCCGGTAGCGCGGAGGGGATCGACACCGCCCTGGCGGTGATCCATGCGCTGCCCGGCTGCGACGACCTGAGCCCCAAGTTCAGCACGGCGGAGACGATGCCGTTCCACCGGCTGAAGGTGCGCGTGAAGCGCGAGATCGTGACGATGGGCGTGCCCGGCACCGATCCGACCAGAATCGTCGGCACCTATGTCGCGCCCGCCGAGTGGAACGCGCTGATCGCCGATCCGTCGACCGTCGTGATCGACACCCGCAATGCCTATGAGGTGAAGGTCGGTACCTTCGCCGGCGCGGTCGATCCGCAGACCGACAGCTTCCGCGACTTTCCGGCATGGTTCCGCGCCAATCGGACCGAGCTGCTGGCCGGCAAGACGCAGGTCGCGATGTTCTGCACCGGCGGCATCCGCTGCGAAAAATCGACCGCTTTCCTGAAAAGCGAAGGCGTCGACGCGGTCTACCACCTCGACGGCGGCATCCTGAAATATCTGGAAGAAGTCCCCGCCGACGCCAGCGCGTGGCAGGGCGAATGCTTCGTCTTCGACGAACGCGTCGCCGTCGGCCACGGCCTGACGCAGGGCACCCACGACCTGTGCCGCGGCTGCCGGATGCCGGTCAACCCGGAGGACCGCGCCTCGCCGCTGTTCGAGGAAGGCGTGCAATGCCCTGCCTGCGCCGGCACCCGCGACGCAGCGACGCTCGCGGCCAAGGCGGAACGCCACCGGCAGGTGACGCTGGCCGCCAAACGCGGCGAACAGCATGTCGGCAAGCGGATGGAGCCGGACGGCTGACCACCCCTCCCCGTCAAGGAAGGGGCATCGGCGAAGGTTACGCCGCCCCGTCGGCCTTGTCGTCCTCCGCCGCGGCGTCGTCGGTCGCGGCTTCCTCACCCTCGGCCGGCGTCTGGAAATAGGCTTCGACCGGCCCGGTCAGCTTGATGGTCAGCGGCTGACCCTTGCGGTCGACCTTCTTGCCCAGCCCGACGCGGATCCAGCCTTCGGAGATCGAATATTCCTCGACATCGGTGCGCTCGGCACCCTTGAAGCGGATGCCGATGCCGCGCTCCAGCACGGGCTGGTTGAAATGCGGGCTGCGCGGATTGATCGAGAGGCGATCGGGGGGCGTATCAGTCATGGGCGCGGCCCATGCCGCAAAACGCCCCGCGCGCCAAGTGCAAAGGGCGGAAGGGCGGAAGGGCCTGCCCCCCGCCCCCGCGATCAGTTACAGCCCCGGACGCGAACCATCTGGTCGTAATAGGGGTCGTAGCGCCGTTCGACCCAGCACCGCTGATAGTCATCGTAGCGCTGGGCATAATAGCCGTCGTTCGGATAAAATCCGCGCTGCTGATAGAACCGATCGTCGTAATTATAGGCATAGCCGCGATCGCGATAATTGCGCTCGCGATAGCGCCGGTCGTTCGCGCTCGATGCCAGCGCCGCGCCGATCGCCAGGCCGGCGATGCCGGCGACGACGGCCGTGCCGCCATTGCCGCGATTACGGTTCCAGCCCCGGTTCCACCCGCGATCATGGCCACGGTCCCAACCGCGATCATATCCCCGGTCATATCCACGGTCATATCCGCGACGCCACTGCGCCTCGGCCGGGGCAGCAGCGGCGGTCAGCGCGGTCGCCGCCAGCGACAGCCCCAGGCCCGCCTTGGTCAGCAAGGTCTTCATGCCAATCTCCTCCAGTGCGTGGGGCCGTGCCGCCCCTGTCCACGTCGACGCACCTGCGCCGATGATCGGGTCATGGCAGGCAGCGACTGAACGCACGCGGAATGCTATATTCACCCGCGGTTTATCGTGGGGGTCCGACATGGCGTACTGGCTGCTGAAATCCGAACCCGACAGCTATGGCTGGGACGATCTGGTCAACGACGGCGGCACCGAATGGGACGGCGTGCGCAACCATGCCGCCGCGAAGCACCTGCGCGCGATGGCGGTCGACGACCGCGCGCTCTTCTACCATTCGGGCAAGGACAAGGCGGCGGTCGGCATCGCCCGCATCGCGCGCGCGGCGCAGCCCGATGGCGACGAAGGCTGGGTGTCGGTGCGGATCGAGCCCGACCACCCCCTGCCCCGCCCGGTGACGCTGGCGACCATGAAGGCGGAGGGTGCGCTGAAGGACATGGCGATGCTGCGCCAGTCAAGGCTGTCGGTGTCGCCGGTCAGCGATGCGGAGTGGGAGGTGGTAATGGGGTTGGCGGGAGAATAGGCCCGCTCACCCCCGGCCCTTCCGTTCGGTTCGAGCAGTTTCGAGCTTGTCGAAGGCTCGTATCGAAGCACCTGCCCCGGTCCTTCGATACGCCACTTCGACAAGCTCAGCGGCTACTCAGGACGAACGGATGGGACTGATCCGCAGCGGATCGTTACGCCCCCTCCACCCGCGCCAACCTTGGCGACAGCAGGTGCACCAACGCCAGCGCCACGAAATACGCCGACCCTGCGACGAAGAACAACGGCGCGTAGCTGCCGATCCCGTCGAGCACATAGCCGGCATATTTCGCCATCAACATGCCGCCGACCGCGCCGACCGTCCCGCCGATCCCGACCACCGATCCGACCGCCGCGCGCGGAAACAGGTCCGATGGCAGCGTGTAGAGGTTCGCCGAAAACGCCTGATGCGCCGCCGTCGCGATGCCGATGACCAGCACCGCCACCCACAGATTGTCGATCGACTGCGCGAACAGCACCGGCAACACCGCGAACGCACAGACCAGCATCGTCACCTTGCGCGCAAAGTTGACGGTCCGCCCGCGCGCGATCAGTCGCGACGACAGCCACCCGCCGGCCACGCTGCCCAGATCGGACAATAGATAGATCGCGACCAGCGGCGGCCCGAAGCTTAGGAGGTCGAGCTCATAGCGGTCGCCGAGATAGCCGGGCAGCCAGAACAGGAAGAACCACCAGATCGGGTCGATACAGAATTTGCCGAGCGCATAGGCCCATGTCTCGCGCTTGGCGATCAGCCGTCGCCACGGCAGCGGCTGCACCGGATCGGCCGGGTCCTGTTCGATCCATGCCAGTTCGCCCGACGACACCTTCTGGTGCTCGCGAGGGCGACGATAAAAGGCCAGCCACGCGACCAGCCACACGAAGCTGACGACGCCGGTCACGACGAACGCCATGCGCCAGCCATAGGCGACGGTCAGCGCCGGCACCGCCAGCGGGGTGATGATCGCGCCGACATTCGCGCCGGCGTTGAACACCCCGATCGCAAAGGCACGCTCCTTGGCCGGAAACCATTCGGTCACCGCCTTGATCCCCGCCGGGAAATTGCCCGCCTCGCCGATGCCCAGCCCGAACCGCGCCATCGCGAACTGGGTCACGCTATACGCCCCGCCATGGGCGATATGCGCGACCTGCCAGATGACGAAGGCGACGGCATAGCCCATGCGCGCGCCGATCACGTCGACGATCCGCCCGAACCCGATATAGCCGATGGCATAGGCCATCTGGAAAAAGAAGATGACGTTGGCGAAGTCGGTCTCGGTCCAGCCGAGATCCTTGGACAGCGTCGGCTTCAGCACGCCGATCATCTGCCGATCGACATAGTTGATGACCGTCGCCATGAACAACAGCGCGACGATCCCCCAGCGATACCGCCCCGCCCGGCGTACCGCGCGCTCGATGCCGTCACCTTCCATTCCTCGCCTCCACATTCCCGGTGGCCGATCCTTGTCGACCTTGCTGTTCCGCCCTCTGGAAAGGGTCTCATTCCATTGGTTCGACGGCCGACGACCGGCGTTTTGCGTTTCGACTTCCTTGCCGTACTTCCGCGAAGGCGGGGATACGGCGGATTGGTGGCTAAGCACACGACTTTCGTAAAGGCCCCGACGTGATCCGGGGTATTGAAGCGTTTGCGTCCAGCGGCATCCCGCCAACAAATCTCACCCTGCCACTGCCCGAACCCCGGCCGCGACGATCCCGCACGCAACGCGCAGCTGGCCGAAATCCGCCTCGAACCGCTGCCCCGGCGCGATCGCATGCACGCCGGTCACCGCGCCCGACGACACCCACTGTCCCGGTTCCAGCGTCAACCCGCGCACCGCGAGACAATCGATCAGGAACGCCACCGCTCCGATCGGCCCGTCGAGCATCGTCCGCGCCGTCGCCCGGCCGACGACCGCGCCGTCGATCCGCGATTCTACCGGCCAGTCGAGGAACGACAGGTCGCGCCAGCCCGGGACTTCCCGACCGATCGACAGCCCGAAATTATTGCCATAATCGCTGATCGTCACCAACGGCCCATCGGCATTGATCCCCGGATAGGGCGAGCTGGCGATCTCGATCCCGACATGCACCGCGTCGACCAGTTCCAGCGCCTGTTCGGGCGTCAGCCGGCCTAGCCCCGCCGAGCTTCGGCCGATCCGCACGCAAAATTCCGCCTCCGCCGCGGCAAAGCCATCGGCGATCACCGGCAATGCCTCGGTCTCGGTGCCCACCACCTGTTCGGCGAAAATCGGTCCGGCCAGCCGGTTGCTCCCCAGCGTCGCGTCGAGCGGCGGGTTGATCCGTCCGACCTTCCACCCGACGATCTGCCGGCCATCGATCGCGATCGCCCGGTCCTGAATGGCATAGGCATCGGTCAGGGTCGTCGGCCGCTCGCCCGGATAGGTCGGCAGGCCCTGTGCCTGCTGCCGCGCGCCAACGAAAGCGTGCGCGATCCGATCGCGATTATCCATGCGACTTGCCTCTCCTGTTGCTGCCAAAGGCGTAATGGAAACCGGTGTCAGTCACAAGCGGGAAGAATCGTCCGGGCGGGACATTGGCGGATGCCCCGGCCCCCGCTATCGCTGGCACATGAAGAAAAGCGGCCAACCGACGATCAACGACGTCGCCCGACTAGCCGGCGTCTCGAAAAAGACGGTCAGCCGGGTCATCAACCAGTCGCCGCTGCTGAACAACGATACGCGCGAAAAGGTACAGGCCGTCATCGCCGAACTGGGGTACATCCCCAATCCGCAGGCGCGCGCCCTTGCGCTGCGCCGCAATTTCCTGATCGCGCTGATCCACGACAATCCCAATGCGCAAATGGTGCTGCGCGTGCAGCAGGGTTTGCTGGAGGTGCTGCGCGACACCGAATTCGAACTGCTGGTCCACCCGGTCGATCGCGGCGCGCCCGATATGCGCGACGAAATCCGCCGCTTTCTCGAACGGCAGCGCCCGTACGGGGTGATGTTGCTGCCGCCCATTTCCGAAAACGACGCGCTGGCCGAACTCTGTACGCAGATCGGCTGTCGCTATGTCCGCATGGGCTCGGCCGCATTCGACGATCCCGCGCATATGGTGTCGTCGAACGATCGGGAGGCGGTGCGGGGCGCGATCGAACATCTGCTTGCCGCCGGCCATCGCCGCATCTGCATGATCGCCGGCCCGCACGGCTTCCGCTCGGCGTTCGAACGGCAGCAGGGCTATGAAGAAGCGATGGAGGCCGCCGGTCTCGGCGTGCAGCGGACGTGGATCGCGCAGGGGAATTACCAGTTCGAATCGGGGATGCGCGCCGCCGAACGGTTGCTCGACCTGTCGCCGCGCCCGACCGCGATCTTTTCCTCCAACGACGAAATGGCGGCGGGCGCGCTGCATATCGCCCGCCAGCGCGGGCTGGACGTGCCCGAGGATCTGTCGATCGTCGGCTTCGACGACACTTCGATCGCCTCGCACCTCTGGCCGCCGCTCACCACCGTCCGCTGGCCAATCGCGACCATGGCCCGCGCCGCTGCCCTGAAACTGATCGGCGAGGACAACGAGGACGCCACCGATCCTGCCGAACCCGCCGAACCGACGATGTTCGTCTCGACGCTGATCCGCCGCGCCTCGGTCGGCAAGCCGCAGCCATGACTTGCGGCGACGAATGACACCGATTACCCTGCATCTGAACGCGATCCCCGTTCGTGCTGAGTAGGGGCTGAGCGAAGTCGAAGACCCGTATCGAAGCACCGCCACAACGGTCCCGGGCTTCGGACGAAGGAGAGGCCCCATGACCCCATCGACCACTCGCCGCGACGTGATCGCCGGTGCCGCCGCCCTCGCGCTCGTTCGCCCGGCCCGCGCTGCCGCGGCCGATCCGGTCGTCACCGCCCCCGCCGGCCGCTGGCGCGGCACGGCCGAAGCTGGCATCCACGTCTTTCGCGGCATCCGCTACGGCACAGACGCCAGCCACCAGCGATTCCAGCCGGTTACCGCCCCCGCTCCCCTGCGCGACATACAGGCGGCAACGGCATTCGGCCCCTCCTGTCCGCAACGTGCCAACATCGGCGACCAGCAGGAGGACTGCCTGTTCCTCAACGTCTGGACACCCGACGCCCGCGCCGGTGCGAACCGGCCGGTCATGGTCTATCTCCACGGCGGTGCCTATTCGAACGGTACCGTCGTCGAACCGCAGGTCTACGGCCATCATCTGGCGGCATCGGGCGACGTCGTGGTGGTGACGGTCAACCACCGGCTGAATGCGCTCGGCTATCTCTATCTCGCCCGCCTCGACCCGCGCTTTCCCGACAGCGGCAATGTCGGACAACGCGATCAATTGCTCGCACTCCAATGGATACGTGGCAACATCGCCAACTTCGGCGGCGACCCGAACCGCGTCATGCTGTTCGGCCAGTCGGGCGGCGGCGCGAAGATCGCGACCCTCATGGCGATGCCCGATGCCAAAGGCCTGTTCCACGCCGCCGCGACCATGAGCGGGCAACAGGTCACCGCCTCCGGCCCCCTCAACGCCACCCGCCGCGCTGAAGCGTTCCTGACCCGCCTGAAAGCCACGCCGGCACAAGCCGCAACCCTTCCCGTGGCCCGCCTGATCGACGCGCTGGATGCCGAAGACCCGATCCTTGGCGGCGGCGTGTATATGGGGCCGGTGCTCGACATGCGGTCGCTGCACCGCCATCCCTTCTGGCCCGACGCGCACCCGCAAGGTCGCGCTATTCCGTTGATTCTGGGCAATACCCGCGAGGAAACCCGCGCCTTCATCGCGCCGCCGCCCGACCTGAACTGGACCAATCTGGCGGCGCGCATCGCCCCACAGCTGCGCGTCGACGCCCCGCCGGAATGGGTCGTCGCGCAGTATTGCGCGCGATTCCCGGCGATGACGCCGAACGACGTCCTGTACCGCGCAACCACCGCCGGGCGCAGCTGGCCGGGGCAGGTGATCGAGGCGGAGACCCGCGCCGCCGCCAGTGCCGCCGCCTGGGTCTATCAGCTCGATTACAGTTCGCCCGTCCGGCCCGGCGGTCGCGCGGCACATACCGACGACATTCCGCTGGTCTTCGGCACGCTCGACGCGCCCGGATCGATGAGCGGCACCGGCCCCGCCGCCCGTGCGCTGTCCCGGCGGATGCAGGCCGCCTTCGCATCGCTGGCACGGCACGGCAACCCTGGGGCGAACTGGCCGCGCTACACCCTGCCCCGCCGCCAGACGATGCTGTTCGATACCGTCAGCCGCGTCGTCGACAATCCCCGCGGCTGGGAACGCGAACTCTTCGCCCGGTTCCCCTATATCCAGCCGGGGACCTAACGCACCGGCGCTGCCAACGGATAGGCGACGACCAGCGCCAATGGCCTGGTGCCACGCTGGGCGATCCCGACCGACGCCCCGCTGTACAGATACACCGTAGTCCCCGCGCCAACCCGACAGGTAACGCCGTCGCTGGTCACCTCGCCTTCGCCGGTTACGACCTGATACACCTCGTCATGGTCGATCCGGTGCGGCCCGATCGCAGCGCCCTTGTCTAGCGTCCGGCGACGGAACTCCATCGTCCGCCCCGGCACCCGGTCGGTGATCCGCCACGCCGTGCCGGTTCCGATCGCGCCATGCGGCGGTGCCTCGCGCACGCGCGTCGACGCTTCGTCGATCACGATCATCGCCGGTGCCCTCGCCCGCCCGGTCGCCCAGTCCAGCGCGCCGGCGACATGCGCCAGCAGCCGCGGATCGGCCCAGTTTTCCTTGCGATGGCCCAGCCCGGTATAGAAAACGCGCCCCTGTCCGACACGATGCGCCCATGCCAGCGGCTTGGGGTTCACGTCGCTCGCGCCGATCGACTGCGGATCGAACGTCAGCAGCGAATCGAGATCGGTCGACAAATCGCGAAAGCCATACCACTCGTCGGGAATCCGGAACCGGTCGGGCAGCGCATCGATCGCCGGGTGGCGCCCGGCCGACCGCTTCACCTCCGCCTCCGGCACACCCGGCGGATGCTGGGCGAAGCGGCCGCCGATCATCTTGGCATACCATGGCCAGTTATAGTGCGAGTCCGCCGCGGCATGGATCGCGACCACCCCGCCGCCGCCCTCGATATAGCGTTGCAGCGCATCGCGGCGCGGCCCGACGAACCATTCGGTCTCGGGACGCTTGGGATCGGTCGTCGTCGACACCAGCACGATCGCGGCATAGTCCACGGCCTTGTCGAACACCGCCGGGTCGTCGCTCGCTACCGGCTCCAGCCCGCGCTCCCGCGCCAGCCGATCGAGCGCGGCGACGGCGGTCGGGATCGAGTCATGTACGAACCCGGTCGCCCGGTGGAACAGCAGCACGCGCGGCGCGGCGATGGCGGGCATGGCGCACAGCAGCGCCACCACCGCGACGACGACCCGCCGGATCACTGCCGCATCGCCCGATCGCGGGCCGACAGCGATTCCTGGATCGGCCCCTTCTGCCCCGGATAGCGTCCCGATTTCGGCTCCATCGTCGCAAGATCCCATTCCGGTTCGACAAAGGGTGCCGTGGTCGGCACCGGATGCGGATATTCACTCACTTCGCGTTCGTCGTCGATCACCTTTCCGCGCCCCTCGGCGACGAAAAACAGCACGCGGATATCGTCGGCGTCGCGGTCCCATGGCCGCGCCCCGGCATGGGCGAGCACATGCGTCTCGACATCCTGCGCGGGCAGCACCGGCAGGCCGGCCGGCCAGACCGGCGGCGTCTTCACCTCGATCAGCTTCGCGCGGGTCACGCCATAGCGCCCGACCATCGGCAGCGGATTGCCGTGCCGGTCGACCGCGACATTGTCGCGCCCGTGATAGCGCAGGTCGCCATCGCCGCCGAGCATCAGGAACGGCAGCCCTTCGTCGGTCGACGGCCCGCCGCGCATGACATTGCCGACCGCCGACAGCTTGCCCTCCTGATAGGCATGGCCCGCCCATTCGAGCGCCATCAGGTTGTAATGCACCGCGCGCCTGGCCGGGTCGTAGATCAGGTTGTTGACCACCGCCGCCTGTACCCCGCCCTTCAGCAGCGGGCTGCGCTCGACATTATGGGCGTACACGTTGCGCCAGATCAGGATGCCCGTCGCGTTGTCGTGGATCAGCGACCCCTTGCTATGCTCGCCCTTGGGATGGCTGGCATCGGCCAGCCCCTCGGCCAACAGATTGTAGCTGAAGGTGATGTCGTGGCTGGTGCCGCGCCGCCAGTCGTCGGGCGTCGCCCCGTCGAAGCGCGGCCCTGACGCGGACAGGTTTTCGTCCAGCGCCCAGGTCATCGTGCAGTGATCGACGATGACATTGTGCGCCGACACGGTGTTCATCGCATCGACCTCCCACCCCGATCGCTTGGGTTGCCCGTCCAGACCCGGCCGCACGCGCAGGTGGCGGACGATCACGTCATGCGCGCGAATGTCGATGCCGCCGCGGATCAGCGTGATGCCGGGCGACGGCGCGGTCTGTCCGGCGATGGTCAGATACGGTTCGGTAATGGTCAGCGTCGTGCGGCCGAGATCGATCACCCCGCCGACCTCGAACACGACGATCCTCGGCCCTTTCGCCTCCAGCGCCGCCTTCAGCGATCCCGGCCCGTCCGCTGCCAGCGTCGTCACCCGGACGATGCGTCCGCCGCGTCCGCCGGGGGTCACCGCCGCCCAACCCTGCGCCCCCGGAAAGGCCGTCATGGCCGCGGATGCCGGTGCGGTTTGCGCCGACGCCGGCAGCACCGCGCTCGCGATCGACAGCAGGCCGCCAAGGGCCAAGCAGGTCAGTCGGTTCATAATTTTCCTCTCCGCGCGCTTCTTGACAGCTTCGTCGTGTCGGCACAATGTCGCGTTGACACCGGTTTCTCAAGCCGAAAACGGCAAAACCGGATTTCCGGGACCCGACAGGCGTCCCGGAAAGAGTTCGACGGCGCGGCGGAACGATTTTTCCGCCTTGCCGACCAGAGGATGACATCAGGCGTGAAACGATTGCGCCCGGTGTCATCGCGATAGGGAGAGGGTTCGCAATGCAATTTCGTCACCGCCGCCAGATCGTCCGCGCACTGCTGGCCGCCACCTCGCTGGTCACGCTGGCCGGCACCGGCCATGCGCAGGATGCTGCCCCGACCGGAACCGATCCGGCACCGGTCGCCACCGAGGATGCCGAAGCCGAGATCGTCGTCACCGGCTTTCGCGCGTCGCTGAACGCCGCGCTGAACGTGAAGCGCCAGTCGGTCGGCGCGGTCGACGCAATCGTCGCCGAAGACATCGGCAAATTCCCCGATCAGAACCTCGCCGAATCGCTGCAGCGCATTCCCGGCATCGCGATCCAGCGCGATGGTGGCGAGGGCCGCGCGATCACCGTCCGCGGTCTCGGCGCGCAATTCACCCGTGTCCGGGTCAACGGGCTGGAGACGGTCACGACGTCGAGCGACGGTGCGTCGGCCAATCGCGACCGGTCGTTCGATTTCAACGTGTTCGCATCCGAACTGTTCAGCTCGATCGTCGTCCACAAGACCGCCTCCGCCGATCTCGACGAGGGGTCGCTGGGCGCGGTCGTCGACCTGAACACCGGCAACCCGCTGGCGGGCAAGACCGGGCTGACCGTCGCCGCTTCGGCGGTCGCCAATTACAATGATTTGTCGAAGACGGTCGGCCCGCGCTTTGCCGGGCTGGTCGGCTGGAAATCACCCGACGGGACGCTCGGCGCATCGATCTCCGCCGCGTATCAGGACACGCGGACCAAGGAGATCGGCAACAATACCGTCCGCTGGGCACAGGCACGGTTCGATTCGGTCGACGGCACGCCTTGCTGGACCGCCCCCAATCGCGGCGGGACGTATATCGCCGGGGCCGCCTGCGACCGTGCCGCCCTCTCCTTCCATCCGCGTATCCCGCGCTATGGCGAGGTCGAGCATAGCCGCGAGCGTCTCGGCCTGACCGGCAGCGTGCAATGGTCGCCGACCGACGCGACCAAGGTGTCGATCGACGGCCTGTATTCGCGCTTCCGCGCCGACCGTCGCGAGAAATGGGGCGAGGTGCTGCTGCGGTCGAACGAGCGGCAGACCGACGTGCTCAACCCGACCTATGACGATAACAACAACATGGTGTCGGCAACGCTGAACGACGCATGGGTTCGCACCGAGCATTATTTCCGCCAGTCGCAGACCGAATTCTACCAGATCGGCGGCACCTGGGATCAGGACCTGAGCGACAAGTTCCGCTTCACCCTGCTCGGCGGCTATTCGAAGTCCGACGCCAGCGTGCCGGTCGAAACGACGCTGGTGTTCGACGATCGCGATGCGCAGGGCTATCGCTACGATTATTCGAACCGGGACTCGCCGCTGCTCGCCTTCGGCACCAGCGTGACCGATCCGGCGAATTTCCAGCTCGCCGAAATCCGCGACCGACCATCGGACGTGGTGAACCAGTTCAAGACCGCGCAACTGCGCACCGAATGGGACGTGGCGGAGGGGTTTCAGGTCCGCGCCGGCGGCATGTGGCGGCGCTACGACTATGACATCACCGCCTTCACCCGCGATACGGCGGTGTGCGGCAATGGCGGACGCGATCTGGTGCTGGGGACGATCACCTGTTCGGCCAGCACCGCCTTCGGCCCGACCGCGGTATATGGGTTCCAGGCGACCGATGCGTTGTCGGACCTGTTCACGCTGAAGGGATCGAACGCGCCGTCGGGCACGTCGCTACAGTGGCTGATCCCCAATTTCGACGCGGTGACCGACTTTACCGGCCTGTATAACCGCCCGCTCGCGCTCGATGTCGGCAATAATCGCGGCGTGGTCGAGGAGACGAAGGGCGGCTATCTGCAATTCGATGCCAAGGGCACGGTATTCGGTCTCGAATATGCCGCCAATGCCGGCATCCGCTATGTCCGGACCGACCAGTCGTCCTATGGCATCAACAGCGGCGTCAACGTGACGGTGAAGCGCGATTACGAGGACTGGCTGCCGTCGATGAACGTCGCGCTGTATCCGACCAGCGACATCATCGTCCGCGGCGCGATTGCCAAGGTCATCACCCGCCCGTCGCTCGGCAACCTGACGCCAGGCGGATCGGCCGACGGGTTCAATTTCCGCGTGACCAGCGGCAACCCGTTCCTCGATCCATTCCGCGCGACGAATTACGATCTGGCCGCCGAATGGTATTTCGCGCCGCAATCCGCGTTCTCGGTCGCGGTGTTCCGCAAGGATGTGGCGAGCTTCCCGGTCGCGATCTCGCGCAGCGGCACCTTCACCGAAACCGGCCTGTCGCCATCGGTGCTGGTGTCATCATCGCCCGCCGCGCTGAACCCCGCGCTCCAGTCGCAGGACATCTGGACGATCTCGACCACCGGCAATGGTCAGGGCGCATCGCTCGACGGGATCGAGATCGCGTTGCAGGCCCCGTTCCGCTTCCTGCCCGGCGTACTGCGCAACTTCGGCGGGATCGTGAACGCGACGTTCGTCCGGTCCGACGCCGATTACACGCAACAGGGTCCGGCGACCGTGCCCGGCGGCGCGCTGCCGACGATCACCCGGACCGAGACGCTGTACAATGTGTCGAAGCGTCAGTTCAACGCGACGCTCTATTATGAAGACGCAAAGTTCAGCGCGCGCACATCGGTCGCGTATCGCGGTCCCTATGTCGATGGCGGATCGGGGACGGGCAATATCTTCGAAGGCTATGACTCGATCGCGAACGTCGATGCGTCGATCCGGTACAAGCTGACCGACTTCCTTGAACTGTCGATCGAGGGGACGAACCTGACCGACGCCTATCGCCGCCGGATCGTCGACGTCGATGCACGCCGCAATTACGAGAACAACCATTTCGGGCGCACGCTGCTGGTCGGCGCGCGGGTGAAGATGTGAGCGGTTTCTCGCGCCGGGGGGTGATGGCGGGGGCGGCGCTGGGCGGCGCGCTCGCCACGCTGCCCGCGGCGGGTGCGGCGGTGCCTGCCCCTGCCCCGCCCTATCGGCGCGGGTATGACAACCAGCGTATCGCCGATCTGGGCGACGGGCGCTTCCTCAACCCGTTGATGGCGGGCGATCATCCCGATCCGACGATCCTGAAGGATGGTCGCGATTATTACATGACCTTCTCGACCTTCGATTCCTATCCGGGGCTGGTCATCTGGCATTCGCGCGATCTGGTGAACTGGACCCCGCGCACCGCCGCGCTGACGACGAATATCGGTGCGGTGTGGGCACCCGAACTGACCAGGCACAAGGGCCGCTATTACCTCTACGTGCCCACCAAGAACCCGACGACCAGCTGGGTGATCTGGGCCGATCATATCGACGGGCCATGGTCGGAACCGATCGACCTGAAGCTGCCCGATCATATCGATCCGGGCCATGCGGTCGGCGAGGACGGGTCGCGCTGGCTGTTCCTGTCGGGCGGCGACCGCATCCGCCTGTCCGACGATGGCCTGCGCACCGTCGGCAAGGTCGAGCATGTCTATGATCCATGGCGCTATCCGGACACGTGGGATGTCGAGGGGTTCAGCCCCGAAGGGCCGAAGGTCACGCGGCATGGCGACTATTTCTACCTCGTCACCGCCGTTGGCGGCACGGCGGGGCCGCCGACCGGGCATATGGTGATCGCCGCGCGGTCGAAGTCGATCCACGGCCCGTGGGAGCATCATCCCGGCAACCCGATCGTCCGTACCTCCTCGCTTGCCGAAAAATGGTGGTCGCGCGGCCATGCGACACTGGTCGAGGGGCCGGACGGCAGCTGGTGGTCCGTCTATCATGGCTATGAAAACGGTTATTGGACGCTGGGGCGACAGGCATTGCTCGACCCGGTCGAGTGGACGCCCGATGGCTGGTTCCGCATGACCGGTGGCGACCTGTCGCAACCGATCGCCAAGCCCAAGGGTGGCAGCGCGGTGCGCCATGGGCAGGCGCTGTCGGACGATTTCGCGACACTGGCACTCGGCACCAAATGGAATTTCTTTCGCCCCGCGCCCGATGATCGCGGGCGGGTACGGGTGCAGGACGGCGCGTTGCTGCTCGATGCGAAGGGCAAGGCGCCGTCGGACGGCGCGCCACTGCTGCTGATCGCGGGCGATACCGGCTATCGCTTCGAATGCGATATCGAGATCGCACCGGGCGGGACGGCCGGGCTGATCCTGTTCTACGACGACAAGCTGTATTGCGGGTTGGGCTTCGACGAACAGCGCTTCGTCACCCACCAATATGGCATCGAGCGCGGGCGGCCCGCCAACCGCCATGGCCGCCGGATGCGGATGCGCGTCACCAACGACCGGCACATCGTCGCCTATCACACCAGCAGCGACGATGGCCGGACGTGGCAACGCTTCGACCGCGGCATGGAGGTGTCGGGCTATCACCACAATGTGCGCGGCGGGTTTCTGATGCTGCGCCCCGGCCTCTATTCGGCGGGACAGGGCACCGCGCGCTTCCGCGATTTCCGCTTCACCGCGCTATAGCTTGACGCGCCGGGCGGGCGCGGGGCACAGGCCGCGCGTCAGCTTCGGGGGTAGCGGGATCATGCGGATCGCGATCATCGACACCAGCACCACACGCGCCGCGATCATTTCCGAGGGGCTGCGCGAGGCGGGGCTGGACGATATCGTCGTCATCGACGGCACCCGCCGGCTGGTCGCCGATGTCGAGGCGGCGGCCGCCGAGGTCATCCTGATCAACCTCGAAAATCCCAGCCGTGACGAGCTGGAGGAATTCTTTGCGGTGTCGCGCGCGATTTCGCGTCCGATCGCGATGTTCGTCGATCAGAGCGATGCCGAATCGACCGCCGCCGCCGTCGATGCCGGCGTGTCGGCCTATATCGTCGACGGCCTCGCCAAGCAGCGGATCAAGCCGGTGCTCGACCTCGCCATCCGCCGGTTTCAGGCGTTCGCGCGGTTGCAGGCCGAACTGGTCGAGGCGAAGAGCGCGCTGGCCGACCGGACGACGATCGACAAGGCGAAGGCGATCCTGATGAAACGACGCGGGATCGACGAACCCGCCGCCTATGCGCTGCTGCGCGCACAGGCGATGCGGTCGAACCGGCGGATCGCCGAGATCGCCGACGCGATCCTGACCAGCGACGCATTGATGGGAGGGCTGTGATGGCACGGGACAAAATCCGCATCGGTTTCCTGCCGCTGGTCGATGCCGCGCTGCCCATCCTCGCGCGCGAACAGGGATTTGCCGAAGCCGAGGGGCTGGAGATCGAACTGATCCGCGACACGACGTGGGCGACGGTACGCGACCGGCTGCTGTACGGTCACACCGACGCCGCGCACATGGTCGCGCCGCTCGCGATAGCCACCGCGCTGGGTCGCGGGCGGCCGGCGGTGCCACTGGCGGTGCCGTTCGTGCTGGGGCTGAACGGCAATGCGATCACGCTGGCGCTGCCGCTTGCAGAACAGGTGCTGGATGGCGACAGCCTTGGCGATCCGGTGACGCTCGGCGCGCGGCTGAAGGTCGTGGCGGCGGCGCGCCTCGCGGCGGGGCGGCCGCTGCGCTTCGGCGTGGTGCATCGCTATTCGAGCCATAACTACATGCTGCGCTACTGGCTGGCGGCGGTCGGCATCCGGCCCGACATGGATGTCGAGATCGTCACCATCGGCCCCACCTTTGCCGCCGATGCGCTGGCGGTGGGTGAGGTCGACGGCATCTGCGTCGGCGAACCGTGGAACAGCGTCGCGGTCGATCGCGGCGTCGGGCGGATCGCGCTGGTCACCGCCCAGATCTGGCGGCGCGGCGTGGAAAAGGTGCTGGCGCTGCGCGAGGAGACGGTCGGCGAGCGCGGCGAGGTGGTGCAGCGGCTGATCCGCGCGCTCCACGCCGCCGCCGCGCACTTCATCGATCCGGCGACGCGCGATGCCAGCGCGGCGATCCTCGCCCGTCCCGACTATCTCGATGCGCCGGTCGATCCGATCGCGCGTGCCATCGGCGACCGGGTGCGGGTGGTGGCGGGTGCCGAGCCGCTCCACGTCCCCGACTTCATGTTCCAGTATCGCGAGGCAGCCAATTTCCCGTGGCGCAGCCAGGCGGCGTGGCTGTATTCGCAGATGGTGCGCTGGGACCGCGCGCCTGTCGCGGCGGACGAAGCCTGGATCGCGCAGGGTGTGTTCCGCCCCGACCTCTACCGGTCGGCGCTGGCCGGATCGGGTGCCCCCCTGCCCGGGGCCAGTTCGAAACTGGAAGGCGCGATCGGCGGCACCGTCGCCGCCGGGTCGACACAGGGGCGACTGATGCTGGGCAGCGATCCGTTCTTCGACGGGCGGTCGTTCGATCCCGACGATATCGCGGGATATCTGCGCACCCTGCCCTGACGATTTGAGTCGTTGGCGCGCGGATGGCCGGAAGTTTGCAAAGGTTGCACGTGTCGCGTGTCGCCGAGGTCGGAAAAGTGCGACGAACCGAGTTAACACTCCGTTCGTCGCAAATCGTGCTGCACTGCGAAACCATCTTGCACGATGATCGCGAATCGGTCATCTTGTGCGCGTCCGGCAATGGCGTCGGGCACGAGATAAGCGCGAAACGGTTCCAATGGCGGGACCGATAGCGTCGGGCGATCGATGATCGCCACACGGCAACGAAGCCGCTCCGATGCGCCCGACAAGGGCCGCGTCGGGGCGGCTTTTTTTTGTCCATCGCATTCGGGGAACTGCCATGGCTACCGCCTATTGGAAAGACGATACCGCCGCCAAACCGGACAGCTTCTGGTCCAGCGGACATACGCCGACGCTGATCGCGGCATTCCTGTATTTCGACCTCGCCTTCATGGTGTGGGTGCTGCTCGGCCCGCTCGCGCCCGACATCGCCAAGACGCTGTTGCTGACCCCGGCGCAAAAGGGCCTCATGGTCGCGGTGCCGACGCTGGCCGGGGCGCTGCTGCGCGTCGTCAACGGCCTGTTGGTCGACCGCATCGGGCCGAAGCGCGCCGGCGCGATCAGCCAAATCATCGTCATCGCCGGACTGTTCAGCGCATGGACGCTGGGGGTGAACAGCTTTGCCGGCACGCTGGCGCTGGGCGTCATCCTCGGGTTCGCCGGGGCGAGCTTCGCGATCGCCCTGCCGCTTGCCAGCCGCTGGTATCCGCCCGAGCATCAGGGCAAGGCGATGGGCCTTGCCGGCATGGGCAATTCGGGCACGGTGCTGGCCGCGCTGTTCGCGCCGACGCTGGCCAAGCTGTTCGGGTGGAACGCGGTACTGGGTCTTGCCTGCATCCCGCTGACGCTGGTGTTCGTCGCCTATATGGTGATGGCGAAGGACGCGCCGAACGCGCCCCCGGCGCGCAAGCTGACCGAGTACTTCCGTCCGCTGAAGCAAGGCGATGCATGGTGGTTGATGGGCTTTTACGCCGTCACCTTCGGCGGGTTCGTCGGCCTCGCCGCCTCGCTGCCGATCTACTTCACCGACCGGTTCGGGCTGACCACGATCACCGCCGGCTATTGCACCGCCGCCTGCGTCTTCGCCGGATCGCTGGTGCGACCGATGGGCGGGGCGCTGGCCGACAAGGTCGGGGGCGTGAAGGCGCTGTCGGTGGTGTTCGTCATCGCCGCCGCCGCGCTGGCCGGCGTCGGTCAGGCCGATAGCGTCGAAGCGGCGCTGACCCTGTTCGTCGTCGCCATGCTGGCGCTCGGTACCGGCAACGGCGCGGTGTTCCAGCTGGTGCCGCAGCGTTTCGCCGCCGAGATCGGGGTGATGACCGGGCTGGTCGGTATGGCCGGCGGTATCGGCGGCTTCTACCTCGCTTCCTCGCTCGGCCTCGCCAAGCAGCTGACCGGCAGCTTCCAGAGCGGATTCCTGATCTTCGCCACGCTCGCGCTGATCGCCTTTGCCGCACTGACCATGGTCAAGCGCCGCTGGCGGCGCGACTGGACCGCCGCCGACGGCGTCCGGATCTGAACCCTGTCCCCTTGCCACGGATCACCGTCATGAAACACGAAACGATTATCCCCGGCGGCGACCCGCGCGAACACCTCGTCGTGATCGGCAACGGCATGGCCGGATGCCGCGCGGTCGAGGAACTGCTGGCCCGCGACCCCGGCCGGTACCGCGTCACCATCTTCGGTGCCGAACCGCATGTGAACTACAACCGGATCATGCTGTCGCCGGTGCTGGCGGGGGAAAAGACGTTCGAACAGATCGTCATCAACGATGCCGACTGGTACGCGCAGAACGCGATCGAACTGGTCGCGGGCAATCCGGTCGATGCCATCGACCGTGCGGCGAAGACGGTGACGGCGCGATCGGGCCGGGTCACCGGCTATGACCGGCTGCTGATCGCCACCGGCTCCGATCCGTTCATCATCCCGGTGCCCGGCAAGGACCTGTCCGGCGTGATCGGTTTCCGCGACATGAAGGATGTCGACCACATGCTCGCCGCCGCCGAGCGCGCCAAGGAGAATGGGGGCGGCGATGCGGTGGTGATCGGCGGCGGTCTCCTCGGGCTGGAGGCGGCGCACGGCCTGTCGCTGCGCGGCATGAAAGTGACCGTGCTGCACATCATGCCGACGCTGATGGAACGCCAGCTCGATGAAGCGGCGGGCTGGCTGCTCAAATCCGCGCTCGAAGCACGCGGCCAGACCATCCTGACCGGGGCCGACACCGCCGAAATCGTCGGCAGCGATCATGTCGAAGCGGTCCGACTGAAGGACGGGACACTGATCCCCGCCAGCCTCGTGGTGATGGCGGTCGGCATCCGCCCGTCGGTGGCACTGGCCCGCGCGGCCGGCCTGGCGGTCGGGCGCGGCATCCAGGTCGACGACCATATGGTCACCAGCGACCCCGCGATCCTCGCGGTCGGTGAATGCGTCGAGCATGACGGCAACGTCTATGGCCTCGTCGCGCCGCTATGGGACATGTGCCGTGCGCTGGCCGATGGCCTGACCGACGCACATACCGGTTATCGCGGATCGGTGACCTCGACCAAGCTGAAGGTCGCCGGGCTGGACGTGTTCTCGGCAGGCGACTTTTCGGGCGGCGCGGGCGCGGAGGACATCGTCCTGCGCGACGCCAGCCGTGGCGTCTACAAGCGGGTGGTGGTCAAGGACGACCGCATCGTCGGGGCGGTGCTGTACGGTGATACCGCCGACGGCAACTGGTATTTCGACCTGCTCAAGCGCGGCGAGGATATCGGCGCGATCCGCGACCTGCTGATTTTCGGACAGGCCTTCGCTTCGGGAGGGGCGCAGGCGGACCCTAAGTCGGCCGTTGCGGCGCTCTCCGACAATGCGGAGATTTGCGGCTGCAACGGCGTGACCAAGGGGCAGGTGGTTGGCTGCATCGCCAAGGGCGCGCACAGCCTCGACGCGGTGCGCGCCACCTGCAAGGCGTCGGCATCGTGCGGATCATGCACCGGCCTCGTCGAAACCATTCTCGCGCTGACGCTGGGCGACGAGGTGCAGGCCGGCCCCAAGACGATGTGCAAATGCACCAGTTTCGGCCATGACGATGTCCGGCGCGAGATCGTCGCGCAGGATATGCGCTCGATCCCCGACGTCATGCAGAAGCTGCACTGGTCGACGCCCGATGGCTGTTCGTCGTGCCGCCCCGCGCTCAACTATTACCTGCTGTGCGCGTTGCCGGGCGTCTACAAGGACGACCAGCAGAGCCGGTTCGTCAACGAACGCCTGCATGCCAACATCCAGAAGGACGGCACCTATTCGGTGGTACCGCGCATGTGGGGCGGCCTGACCAACCCCCGCGAATTGCGCGCGATCGCCGATGTCGTCGAGAAATATGACGCACCGATGGTGAAAGTGACGGGCGGCCAGCGGCTCGACATCTTCGGCATCAAGCGCGAGGACCTGCCCGCCGTCTGGGCCGATCTGAACGCCGCCGGCATGGTCAGCGGCCATGCCTATGGCAAGTCGCTGCGCACGGTGAAGACCTGTGTCGGGTCCGAATGGTGCCGCTTCGGCACGCAGGATTCGACCGGGCTGGGGGTCAAGGTCGAGCGGATGACGTGGGGATCGTGGATGCCGCACAAGTTCAAGATCGCGGTGTCGGGCTGCCCGAGAAATTGCGCCGAGGCGACGATCAAGGATTTTGGCGTTGTCTGCGTCGACAGCGGCTATGAACTGTCGGTCGGCGGCAATGGCGGGATCAAGGTCCGCGCCACCGATTTCCTGTGCAAGGTCGCGACCGAGCAAGAGGCGATGCAGTATTGCGCCGCCTTCATCCAGTTGTACCGCGAGGAAGCGCGCTATCTGGAGCGGACCGCGCCGTGGATCGAGCGGGTCGGTGTCGATTATGTCCGTGCGCGGATCGCCGACGATGCGGCGGGCCGTGACGCGCTGGCCGAACGCTTCGCGTTCTCGCAGCAGTTCATGCAGGACGATCCGTGGGCGGCACGCGTCGCCGGGGCCGAACGCGAACATCACGCGCCGATGGCGACCTTCACCCCCACCCGCGCGACGGAGGAAATGGCATGATCGGCGAATGGCTCGATATCGGCTGGGTCGATGAAATCCCGGTGCGCGGCAGCCGCACCGTACAGGTCACCGGCGGCGACGACATCGCGGTGTTCCGCACCGGCGAGGGCAAGGTTTTCGCGCTGGCCGATCGCTGCCCGCACAAGGGCGGCCGGTTGAGCCAGGGCATCGTCCATGGCGGTGCGGTCGCCTGCCCGCTCCACAACTGGCGCATCGCGCTCGCGACCGGCGAGGCGATGGGCGAGGACAAGGGCTGCACCCCGACGGTGCCGGTCAGGATCAGCGGCGGCCGCGTCCTGCTCTGTCGCGCCAGTGCGCTGAAGGTGGCAGCGTGACTCTCCCTCTCTCCTTTAGGGGAGAGGGTCGGGGAGAGGGGGTCGTGCATAGCAACGACTGCCTCGCACTCCCCCTCTCCCAACCCTCTCCCCCAAGGGGGAGAGGGCTATGATAAGAACCACCTGCGCCTATTGCGGCGTCGGTTGCGGCATCCTTGCCACGCCGACCGGCGCACGCACCGCGACGATCGCCGGCGACCCGGAACACCCCGCCAATAGCGGCCGCCTCTGCTCGAAAGGCACGCATCTGGGCGAGACGATCGGCCTCGACAGCCGCCTTCTCCACCCCATGATCGGCCGCAAGCAGGCGACGTGGGACAAGGCGCTCGACCTCGTCGCCAAACGCTTCCGCGACACCATCGCGCAGCACGGCCCCGACAGCGTCGCCTTCTACGTCTCCGGCCAGTTGCTGACCGAGGACTATTACGTCGCCAACAAGCTGATGAAGGGCTTCATCGGTTCGGCGAACATCGACACCAATTCGCGGCTGTGCATGTCGAGCGCGGTCGCCGGACATCTGCGCGCGTTCGGCGAGGACGTCGTTCCCGCCAATTACAGCGACCTCGACGTCGCCGACCTGATCGTGCTGGTCGGATCGAACACCGCATGGTGCCACCCGATCGTGTATCAGCGCATCCGTGCGCGCTGCGACGCCGGGGCGAAGCTGGTCGTGATCGATCCGCGCCGGACCGAGACCGCCGACGAAGCCGACCTGCATCTGCCCGTAAAGCCCGGCACCGACGTCGCGCTGATGAACGGGTTGCTCGCATGGTGCCGCGATACCGGGGCGCTAGACGAAGCGTATCTCGACGCCCATGTCGCGGTGCCCGATGGTTTCTGGGACAAGGTGGCCGAGGGCTATGACCTGTGGTCGGTCGCGAAAACCTGCGACGTGCCCGCCGCCGACCTGCGCCGCTTCTACGAGCTGTTCGCCGCCAACCCGCGCACCGTCACGATGTTCAGCCAAGGGATCAACCAGTCGCTGACCGGCACCGATCAGGTCAATGCAATCGTCAACGTCCATCTCGCCACCGGCCGCATCGGCAAGCCGGGTGCCGCGCCCTTTTCGATCACCGGCCAGCCCAACGCCATGGGCGGGCGCGAGGTCGGCGGCCTCGCCACCACGCTCGCCGCGCATATGGATTTCGCGCCCGACAATGTGGCCCGGGTCGGCCGCTTCTGGGCCGCGCCGACGATGGCGACCGCGCCGGGGCTGAAGGCGGTCGACCTGTTCCGCGCCATCGGCGAAGGCCGGGTCAAGGCGGTATGGATCATGGCGACCAACCCCGCCGTGTCGATGCCCGATGCCGATCGCGTCCGCGCCGCGCTGGCCGATTGTCCGTTCGTGGTCGTGTCCGACGTGATCGCCGATACCGATACATCGGCCTATGCCCATGTCCGCCTGCCCGCCGCTGCGTGGGGCGAAAAGGACGGGACCGTCACCAATTCGGAACGCGTCATCAGCCGCCAGCGTGCCTTCCTGCCCCTGCCCGGCGACGCCAGGCCCGACTGGTGGATCATATCGCAGGTCGCGCAGCGCATGGGCTGGAACAGTGCCTTCGCCTATGATCGGCCCGCCGACATCTGGCGCGAGCATTGCCGGCTGTCGACCTATCAGAATGACGGCGCGCGCCGCTTCGCGCTGCCGGGGCACGCCGCACGCGGCAACACCGACTATGACGCGATGCAGCCGTTCCGCTGGGACGAGACGCCGTTCGCCGATGGCCGTTTCTCGACCCCCGACGGCCGCGCCCGCATGGTGTCGGTCGCGCAGAAACCGGTCGCCGGGACGCTCGACGCCTGGCCGATGACACTCAACACCGGGCGCTATCGCGATCAGTGGCATACCATGACCCGCACGGGCCTGAGCCCCAAACTGGCGCGCCACCGCGAGGAGCCGCTGGTCGAGGTCCATCCCGACGATGCGCAGCGCCTCGGCATCGCCGATGGCGGCCTTGCCCGGGTCGCAACGCCGCAGGGCGACAGCCTGTACCGCGCGCAGGTCACGCCGACCCAGCGGCCGGGCGAATTGTTCGTGCCGATCCACTGGACCGACCGCACTTCGACCGGTGGCCGCTCCGGCCGCCTGCCCCGCCCGCTGGCCGATCCGGTATCGGGCCAGCCGGGGTTCAAGGCGACCCCGGCGCGCATCACCGCCGTCGCGTGCGGCTGGCGCGGTTTCCTGATCCTGCGCGGCGAGGCAGCGGCGCGACCCAATTGCCTGTGGGCGACGCGCATCGCGGTCCCCTGCGGCACCGTCTGGGATCTGGCTGGCGACGGCGATGCGGCCCGGCTCGACGTGCTGCTCCCGCGTGGCGAACGGATCGAGGCGATCGACAGCGCGCGCGGCACCCGTCGCACCGCGATCCTGCAGGACGGACGACTGGCCGCCGCCCTGTTCGTCACCCGCGACGGATCGCTGCCGCCGCGCGACTGGCTGGTCGCGCAACTGGCCGAAGCCAGCGCCGCGCCGACCCTGCTCGCCGGCCGTGCGCCGGGGGTGCAGGTCGACCGTGGTCCGATCGTCTGCGCATGCTTCGACATCGGCCTGCATACCATCCTGACCACCATCGCCGACCAGCGGCTGACCGACGTCGCTGCGATCGGCAAGGCCATCGGTGCGGGAACTAATTGCGGCTCGTGTCGCCCCGCGCTCGCCAAGCTGCTGCTCCAGAAAGGATCGACCCATGCCGCATGATTTCCCGCACGGCATGGTCTGGCTGGTCGGGGCAGGTCCCGGCGACCCCGACCTGCTGACGCGCAAAGCCGAGCGGCTGATCGCTGCCGCCGACATCGTCTTCTACGACGCGCTGGTCGGGCCGGGCGTGCTCGACCTGATCCCGGCGCAGGTCGCACGGGTCCCGGTCGGCAAGCGTTCGGGCCGCCATTCGAAGGATCAGCGATCGATCAACGACCTGCTCGCCGACGCCGCGCTGGCGGGGCAGCGGGTTGTGCGGCTGAAGGGCGGCGATGCGTCGATCTTCGGCCGGTCGACCGAAGAGATCGAGCATCTGGCGGCGCACGGCGTCGCCACGCGCATCTGCCCCGGCATCACCGCCGCCAGCGCGGCGGCGGCGTCGGGCGGCGTTTCGCTGACGCTGCGCGGTCTTGCGCGCAAGCTGACCTTCGTCACCGCCCATGCCCGTGCCGGCGAGGCGCTCGACCTCGACTGGCAGACGCTGGCCGCCGCCGATGCGACGCTGGCCGTCTATATGGGCCGCGCCGCCGCGCTGGAGGTCGCCCGCGAATTGATCGCCGCCGGCCGCGCCGCCGACACGCCGGTCATGGTCGCGGTCAACGTGTCGCTGCCGACCGAACGGATCATCCGTGGGCGGCTGTCGGCGCTCGCCTTTCTGGTCGACGCGATCAGCGACAGCGACCCCGCGCTGCTGTTGATCGGCGAGGCGGTCGCCGCGCCGATGCCGGTCGCCGCGCAACCCGGTACGGCCACCAGATCGACCTGCGTCACGTCACCGGCGTGATCATGCCCGCAGAACGCGCGATTGCGGACGCCGATCGGGATCAGAAGGTGAAACGAAGGCCCGCCCGGTAGGTACGGCCCAGCGTGTCATAGAGCGCCGGGTTTACGTCGAGGCCGGTGTTGGTCTGCGGCGACGGGGTCGGATCATTGTCCATAACGTTGTCGACCTTGCCATACAGGACGGCGTTGTCGGTAATCTTGAACGACGCACCGAGGTCGAGGTAAAATTCGCCCTTCATCCGGTTGAAATTGACGGTGTTGTAATTGCCGGTCGAAACCGGGCAGTCGGTCTGGCAGACGACATAATTGTTGTTGAACACCCCATCGGAAAACCAGCGTTCCTGCACGGTCAGCGTCAGCCGACCGCTGTCATAGGTCTGCGTCGCCAGCCATTTCCAGTCGGGGATGGCACCGCTGTTGGCACCGGCGTCGTCGCGTTTGGCGACGCCCGCGATTCCGGCATCGACGATGAATTCACGGACATGCGTGCCCAGCGCGCGGATCGTGAAATTGCCCGGCAGGCCGAGCGGCTGGCGCCATTGATAGCTGGCCTCCAGATTGAAACCGCTGGTTTTCCACGACGCGAGGTTGAACGGCTGCACATTGACGAAGTTGCTGCCCTGCGGCCCGTCCAGCTGGAAACCGCCGCAGAACGTCTGATCCCCTTCGAAACAGAAGCGCACGATCTGGTCGGGCGACAGGCTCGAGACGACGCCGTTCAGCTTGATCTGATAATAGTCGACCGACAGGCTCAGCCCCGGCAGCCACGACGGACGCGCATAGACGATGCCGAGTTCGGTATCGCGCGCGGTTTCGGGCCGCAGGTTCGGATTGCCGACGGTGTTCTGGAACACCTGTACCGCGACGTTGCGGAACGGATCGTTGAAGCTGGGCAGCGTGGTGACGGTCGGTGCCGCGAACAGTTCGGACAGGTTCGGGGCACGCACGTCGCGCGACGTGACCGCGCGCAACGTCAGCCCGTCGAACGGCGTGGCCCAAGTGCCGCCGACCTTCCATGCCCAGATCGTTCCCGACGTGCTGTAATCGGTCAGGCGCGCGGCGGCGTTCAGATTGGCGCGACCGGCCACGTCACTGTCCACCAGCGGCAGATTGACCTCGACGAACCCTTCGAGGACGTCATATTTGCCCGTCCCGTTCTTGTAGTTGCCGGCCGCCCAGTTGCTGCCCTGCGCCGCGTTCAGCAAAGGATCGGCGGGGTACAGCGCGCTGTTGGGACTGACGTCGGCCACGCCCGCGCCGTATGCGTCGCCCCGGACCCGGTAATATTCGCGGCGATATTCGCCGCCGAACGCGACCGACAGCGGCCCCGCCCACAGATCGACCGGCTGGCCGGAAAAGTTGAGGCTGGCGACATCCTGCTTCAGCGTGGTGCGCTGGAGCGGGCCGGCCTGCGGCATGAGATAGTCGAGCGCGGCCTGGCTGGGGCGGAAATCGCCGAAGATATTGATCGGCTGACACCCCAGCGCGCGGGCGCGCGCATCGGCGCACACGATCGCGCCGTTCAGCACCACCGCATTGGTCGCCGCGACATAGCGCGGTTGCAGCACGATCCGGTCGACATCGATCGCGACCTTCGTCGTGCCGTGCTGATAATAGGCGTCATAGGTCCAGTCGGTCCCGACGACCGCGACCTTGCCCTTCGCCCCGACGACGAAGCGATACTGGTCGCGATCGGTCTGAACGAGCTGGTTGGGCAGTTGCCCGTTGCTCGACCCGAAGTTGAACGAGGTGATGCCGGCGGTGGCGCAACGATCGCGGATCAGCTGCGGCAGGAACGGATTGGCACACTGTACGGTCAGGTTGGGGCGGTTATATCCCGGGCTCGGCTGGTTGCTGGTCTTCACCTGCGCGATGTTGACCGTGCCGTAAATCTCGTTGCTGGCATCGAGATCGAAGCCGATCCGGCCATAGCCGTTCATGCGCTCCAGCTTCGATTTCAGCGACGCGCTCGACCCCGGCGCACCGGACAGGTCACCGCCGACGCAGAAAGAATTGCCCGGATAGCAGTTCGACACGCGGCCATTGCCGAGCGGCGTGCCGCCCGATCCGTAGTTGAAATTGACCGGCGTACCGTTCGCATCAAAGGCGATGCCCTGCAACGGGCCGTTGTTGATGAGGCCGTATTTGGCGTACTGATAGGGCTGTGCGAAATCGGAATAGGTGAATTGCGGTCCGGGTCCGCTGGTGATCCCGGAGTTCAGCAGCGTCGACGCGCGGTGCCAGTCGCGGCGGCCGGCAAGGTCGGTGCCGTAATTGCCAGGGCCGACCCCGCCCTCATGGTCATATTCGCCGCTGACGATCAGGTGCAGCCGGTCGCCCATGAACGACGTGCCATAGGCGGCCTGCACCAGCGCGGTCTCGTCATCGCCATAGGTGGTGATGCTGCCGAGGACGTTGGCCTTGAACCCCTTGAACCGGGTATCGGTGATGAAGTTGACCACGCCGCCGACGGCGTCCGATCCATAGGATGCCGACGCACCGCCGTTGACGATGTCGACGCGCTTGACCAGCAGCTGCGGAAACATGCTGATATCCGGCACGCCGGTCACATTGGCACCGACGACGCGCTGGCCGTCGAGCAGCGTCAGCGTGCGGATCGGTTGCAGTCCGCGCAGCGAGAAGGAGCTGAGCCCCTGCGTCCCGCTGGACGTGCTGAAGGTCCCGGTCGACGCGCCGGTCGACCCCTGCAACGACGGCAGCTGCTGGATCGTGTTGAAGATGTTCGGCTGGGCGTTGTTGGCGATCTGCTCTTCGCCGATGACGGTGGTGGGCGTCGGCGCGTTGAACCCGTTGGCGACGATGCGGCTGCCGGTGACGACGATGTCCGCCGCATCCTGCTCGCGTTCGGGCGCCGCGTCCTGTGGCGCAGCGGCCGGCACGGCAGGCGTGGTCTGCGCGAAGGCCGGCGCGGCACCCAGCGCACAGGCCAGCGCGAACAGGCTCGTGCCCAGACGGCAGCGATCAGGCGAAAAGCGATCCATCATCCATCCCCCAAAGCTTTTTGATCGATCCGTCACCCGTCGAGGGCGCGAACCGTTGCAGCGGTCATAGCGGATGATGTTCGCGGTAACATCTACGACCATGGTCGCGGTTTATGGGTACGACCACGACCAAGGTCGCGATGGTAAGTACCGGAAGATACGGGCAGGAACCGCGCACGAACCGCCCCGGCCACATCGGCCGGATCGGGAGCAAGGACGAACCCCCTGCCCGCACCATCGCCCCCCGCCGCCCTTGCCCACCGCGCGATCGTCGTGATGGGGGTGAGCGGTTGCGGCAAGACGACGCTGATGCACCACCTCGCGACGCGGCTGGGCTGCGCCGCGTTCGAAGGCGATGCGTTTCACGGGGCCGCCAATGTCGCGAAGATGCGTGCCGGTCATCCGCTCGACGATACGGATCGCTGGCCGTGGCTGGACCGGCTCGGCGCGGCGATCGGGGCGGCGGTGCGGGACGATGGCCTCGCCGTCGCGGCCTGTTCGGCGCTGAAACGGGGCTATCGCCAGCACCTCGGTCGCGTAAGCGGTGTGCCGCTGCTGTTCGTGCTGCTGGACGGCGAACGGGCGACCATCGCCGAACGACTGGCCGCGCGCGCGGGGCATTATATGCCCGCCAGCCTGCTCGACAGCCAGTTCGCCACGCTAGAACGCCCCGCGCCGGACGAGCGCGCGCTGGTGTTGCCCTGTTGCTGGCCGGTCGAACGGTTGGCGGCGGCCGTGCTGCGGTACGTTCACGCGTAAGCCGGTCGGCTGACCCTGCCCGTCGGATCCGGTCGACTGCCGCGATCGATCGCTACGGCATCAGCCGCTTGCGTCCCTGCGACAGATGCCAGCGCATCGCCAGCGCCGCACCGTCGCCGTCCTGCGTGCGGATGGCGTCGACGATCGCGTCATGTTCCTCCATCATCGCCTCGATCACCTGCGGCGGGCGAGCGCGCGAGATGTCGACCCCGGCGCGCAGAATCCGCATTACCCCGTCCTGCAACTGGTCGAAGATTGCGACGAAGGCGTCGTTGCCGGTCGCCTCGGAAATCGCCCGATGGAGCTGCCAATCCTCGTCATGCGCCGGTGCGCTCGAAAGGAGTGCGCCGCGCAGGGCCGCCAGACGCTTCTCGATCACGTCGAGGTCATGGTGCGAGCGGCGCTGCGCCGCCAGCCGCGCCGCCTCCGCCTCGACCACGAAACGCACTTCGTAGGTACCGAGCGTCGCCGCCAGCCCGTCGAGCGGCACATGCGCGCCGAGCCGTTCGGACGGGCGGCGCTTCACATAGGAACCGGCACCGCGACGCGCCTCGGTAATGCCATCGGCGGCAAGACGGACCAGCGCCTCGCGCACGATGGTGCGCGACATCCCGAACATCTCGGCCAGCCGCGCTTCCGATGGCAGCCGGTCGCCCGCAGCCAAATGCTCTTCGTTGATGATCCGCACGATCGCCGTATAGGCGCGATCCGCCAGTCTCTCGCCCGTCACGGCTGCCCGTCCTCTCCGTCACGCTGATCGAGTCAGACGATGTAGCTCAGTCCCGCGACCATGATGAGGCCGGCGACCGAAATCACGGTTTCCAGCAGCGACCAGGTCCGGAACGTATCGGCGGTGCTGGTGCCCATATAGCCCTTTACCAGCCAGAAGCCCGGATCGTTCACATGGCTGAAGAACACCGACCCGGCACCGATCGCCAGCACGACCAGCTCGGGCGAGGCCCCCGATGCGGCGACGACGCCGGGCATGACGCCGACGGCGGTGATGGTGGCGACGGTCGCGGAGCCAGCGGCCAGCCGGATACCGACTGCGACCAGCCAGCCGAGCAGCAGCGGCGAGATCGCATACATCATGACCACCCGCGCGAGCAGGTCGGACAGTCCGGCGCTGACCAGCACCTGCTTCAACGCGCCGCCCGCACCGATCGCCAGCAGGATCGCGCCCGCCGCGCCCATGGTTTCGTGCCAGATCGATTCCTGGATCGCCGCCTCGCTCAACCGCCGCCCGAACAGGAGCGGCAACGCCATCAGGTTGGCGATCAGCAGCGCGAGCACCGGATTGGCGGCGGCGGCAAGGATCGCCGAGTCGGCAAGGGCCGGCACCAGCTTGGCCAGTTCGCCCGACGCGATCAGCACGATCGGCAGCAGAACGATGAACAACGCCCGCCCCCGCGACGGCGTAGCCAGATCGATCACCGGATCGCTGAGCACCGGCTCGGTCAGGCGGATGCCGGGGGTCACGAACCGCGCCAGCACCGGTCCGGCGAGGACCGCGATCGGAATGGCGATCACCACGCCATACAGCATGGTGAGGCCGAGATCGGCCCCCAGCGCTTCGACCGCGAGCAACGGCCCGGGATGCGGCGGGACGAGCGCATGGACCACGCCCAGCCCGGCGAGCGCGGGCATGATGAGGCGCAGCTTTGCCGCGTCGCGCGCTTCGGGTGTCGCGCCGTCCGCCATCGCCTTGGCCGCCGCGACCACGATCGGCAGCAGCAGGACCAGCCCGGTTTCGAAGAACAGCGGCAGGCCGATCACGATGGCGATACCCAGCGTCGCCCATGGCGCCGCCCGCGGCCCGGTCAGCCGCAGCGCGCTGTTGGCCAGCGCCGACGCCGCGCCCGACAGATGCAGCATCGCGCCGAGCGACAGGCCGAGGGCCACGACCAGCCCGGTGCCGCCGATAATGTCGCCGACGCCCTTCTGCACGGCCTTTGCGGTGTCGATCAGCGGCAGTCCGGCGAGCAGTCCGACCGCAAAGGCACCGCACAGCAACCCCATGAACGGGTGCAGCCGGCCGCGCACGATCATCAGGATCGCAAGCGCGATACCGGCGATCGCGGCTGCGACCAGCCGCAGGTCGCTGACACCGGTCATCGGGCGACCCCAAGCATGTTTCGCTGCGGCATCGACACCCTCCCCCAAAGCGCACCCGCTGCGGTCATGCCGTGCGAGTTGTCCAACAGATCATACCGGTTTTTCGGAAAAAACCGCTTGAATATGATCGTCATAGTCGAACATACTGAAACCTGTCCAACCGATTCCGGGCAAACCGGAACGAAACACACCCGCCCTGCGACCGCCCGACGCGGCAGCACGGGGCAATGTCACTTGGGAGAGTGCGATGAAAGGGGCAGCCATGGAAGCGCGCACGACGACGAGGTCGCGAAGCTGCGACATCGGCTCGGCGGTGCGACTGACGCCGACACAGGTGAAGGTGCTGTGCGGCGTCCGTTCGGGACAGTTCAACAAGCAGATCGCCCACGACCTCGGCATCGCCGAAGCGACGGTGAAGGCGCACATGACGGCGTTGATGCGCAAGCTGAACGTGCAGAACCGCACGCAGGTCGCGATCGCGGCACAGTCGCTGGTGCCGCACCCCGCCTGACCCTTGTCCGGGGCACCCGCCCCGGAACCCCATATTGACGGAGCCTCCCCCATGAAGGTGTACGGCCTGCTGTTCGCCGCGACCCTGCTCGCGCCCGTTCCTGCCCTTGCGCAGTCAACCTCGGTGTTCCTGACCGCCCCCGACGATCCGCGCGCGGTGACGGTCCGGGGCGTCGGCGATGGACGCGCGGACGACACCGCCGCGATCCAGCAGGCGATCGACGCGGTCGCCGCCGACCGGCAGCGCGGCGGGGGCGGCGTCGTCTTCCTGCCCTCCGGCCGCTATCGCATCTCGCGCACCGTGTTCCTGCGGTCGGGCGTGCGGATGTTCGGCATCGGACCGACACGTCCCGTCTTCGTCCTTGGCGACAATACGCCGGGCTATGCGACCGGCATCGGGGCCATGCTGAGCTTCACCGGCGAGGATCAGTATAGCGCCGGCAAGCCGCCGGTGCCGCCGCCCACCAGCGTTCCGGCCAATGACGCGGTGTTCGATGCGACCTCGACGACCTTCTACTCTGCGTTGGCGAATGTCGACTTCGAGATCGGCAACGGCAATGCCGGTGCCGTCGCGGTACGTTCCCGCGTCGCGCAGCACGGGTTTCTGCGCCATATCGATTTCCGCCTCGGCTCGGGCTTTGCCGGCGTCTATCAGGCGGGCAACGAAGCCGACAATCTGCGCTTCTTCGGTGGCCGCTATGGCATCGTCACTGAAAAGACGTCGCCGGCATGGCAGTTCACGCTGATCGATTCGGAGTTTTCGGGCCAGCGCGACGCGGCGATCCGCGAGCATGAGGTCGACCTGACGCTGGTGAACGTTGCGATCCGCGATACGCCGGTCGGGATCGAGATCGATCGCGGCTATTCGGACTCGCTATGGGGCAAAAACGTCCGGTTCGAGAATGTCAGCCGCGCCGGCGTCGTCATCTCCAGCGAACAAAGCGTCTTCACCCAGATCGGGTTCGACAATGCGGTCGGAGTAAATACGCCGGTCTTCGCGCAGTTCCGCGAGAGCGGCCGGACGATCCGCGGGCAAGGCGCGCAGTGGCGCGTCGCCGACTTTTCGCACGGGTTGACGCTCGCAAAGGTCGGCGAGATGGGCAAGATCGCAACGGATATCAGCATGACGCCGCTCGCCACTGCCCCGGCACGCCCCGCGCCGGCATTGCCGCTGCTGCCGCCCGTCGGCGAATGGGCGAACGCCAGAACGCTCGGTGCCAAGGGCGACGACCAGACCGACGACACCGCCGCGCTGCAACGCGCGGTCGATGCCCACCGCGTCGTCTATCTCCCGACCGGCCGCTACCGCATCACCGATACGCTGAAGCTGCGCCCCGACAGCGTCCTGATCGCGCTCCACCCGAACCAGACGCAGCTTTACCTGCCCGACAACGCGCCACGCTTCGCCGGCATCGGCGACGCGAAAGCGATGGTGGAGAGTGCGCGGGGCGGCAGCGCGATCCTCTATGGGCTCGGCCTTTATGCCGGGGGCGTGAACCCGCGTGCGTCCAACCTGATCTGGCGCGCGGGCGAACGGTCGATGGTCAACGACGTCCGCATCCACGGCCCGGTCATCTACAATCAGGGCAAGGCCAGTGGCGGCGGCATCGATCCCGAAGCGCGCTGGGACGGGCAGCAGGCCAGCATCTGGGTCACCGATGGCGGCGGCGGCACGTTCAACGCGATCTGGACCCCGAACGGCCTCGCCTCCACCGGCTTCTATGTCAGCGACACCAAAACCCCCGGCCACGTCTACGAATTGTCGGCCGAACATCATTTCAAGAACGAGATCGTGCTGCGCAACGTCGAGAATTGGGAGTTTCTGGCCCCCCAGACCGAACAGGAGGTCCGCGACGGCGTCTACGCGGTGTCGACCGAGTTCCACGACAGCCGCAACATCCTGTTCGCCAACTATCACGGCTATCGCGTCACCCGCACCGCCAAGCCGATGGACACCGCCGTCCGGCTGTTCAATTCGGGCGACATCCGCTTCCGCAACGTCCATGTGAATGCCGAAAGCGCCTATGCCCATTGCGACACCGAAGGCTGCGGCACGTTCGTCCGGGCGAGCAAATATCCGTTCGAGAACGCCATCAAGGACCTGACGACCGGACAGGAAGTACGTGAGCGGGAGTTCGCGAAACTGGACGTGCCCGCCGCCGCCCGCCCGGCTGCCGTCGTCGGAGTTCCGGTAACGCCCGGCGTGCGCAAGCTGGCGGACGGGTTCTACTCGATCGCCGGGGGCGCAACCGATGCACAGGGCAAGCTCTACTTCATCGACCGCTTCCACCAACGCATTCATGGCTGGTCGCCGTCCGAGGGGCTGACCACCGTCAGCCAGACGAGCCTCGACCCGGTGAACCTGACCGTCGACCGGTCGGGGCGGCTGCTGGTGCTGTCGGGGGCCGGGCGCGACGGCACCGTCTACAGCATCGATCCCAAGGCACCCGACGCCGTCCGCACGATCGCCGCCACCGCGCCGCGCGCGGGCAGCGCGATGGCGTTGCCGGTCAATGTCTGGGCGAACGGCGAATTCGCCGACCGCATCGATCGCAAGACCTACGCGTTCCCGCCCCTGTCGTCCTTCTTCACCGACAAGATGGGCGAAGCGAAGCGGCAGGCCTATGTATCGCCCGACGGGTCGGTCGCGATCCCCGCATTCCGCGTGTGGAATCAGGGGCCGGACGATCATCAGGGCTGGCGCTGGTCCGATACGCTCGACAGCTACGGGCTGGTAACCGCGCGCGTGGGCGAGCGTGTCTACCTGACCAACGCGTCCGAGAATCTGACCTATAGCGGCGCGGTGACGCGCGGCGGGGCGCTGACCGATCTTCGCGTCGTCGCGCCGCGCGGCGGCGAAAGCGTGGCACGCGGTGCCGATGGCGAACTCTACGTCGCGAACGGACAGATCTGGGTCTATGACAAGGACGGTCGTGAGGTTCGCCGCATCGACGTGCCGGAACGTCCGCTCCAGTTGCTGATCGGCGGACCGGACCGTCGCACGCTCTACATCCTCGCGCACCACGCCCTGTACGCGGTCTGCATCTGAATAGGGCGTCGATCCGGAACCGGTACGCCTCCCTCTTGCTTCCCCGTTCCGACGTGAGAAGGTGGCGGATCGACCTACAGGCCGGCTTGTTCGATCATCTCCGCGACCTCACCCGGCAAGGCGGCCTCCGACTTGGGCAGCAGCCGGTGAAGCGCCGTCTCCACGCGTTTGCGTGCGACCTGATACGCCTTGTGGCGGATGACCCGCATCGCGTTCGTCCGCCAGGATGGGCTCTCACCGAGCCGCGCTTCCCACTTCGCTTCCTCCGCTTCGAGGATCGACAACGCGATGCGCAATCCATCGCGTCGTCCGCGGGCATATTCATCGGAAATTGGTGGTAACTTCATGTGGAGATTAGGTTGGCCCGCCCGACAGTTCCTGACAAGGCAAATCCCGGTGCGGCGGCCTTTCCTGGCGGGCAACGAGGTGGCTTAATTACCTTCGGCGTCGACCATGACCACGATCGGCCTGCCGCGCGACATCGGCTCCCAGCCGGCCGACACCGCCGAGCGCACGCAGCGCGCGATCGTGGCATCGTCAAGCTGGAGCCGACCGCGCGGCAAACCCTTCAACAGCCGCTTGGGCGGCGGAAATTCGACCAGCGCTTCGCGCTTGGCATCTTGCTGGAGGAGCGCAATCGTCATGCCCTTCCACCCCTCGTCATCCGACTGGTGGGGTTCGCTGTGCAGGTGCCAGTCATAGCTGGCACCATCGACGGTAACGGTTCCGGCGTTCATTCGGGATTTCGACATGATCCCGCCTGTAGCACACCAAATCCGCACAGGCACAAACCCGGGTTCCGGCACCGTGCATATAACACGTTGTCGATCAGCAATCCCCAGCTGCAATCAAACCGGCAGAAGCCCGACTGCCCGGTAGCTGGCAATCGTGGCATCGAAGAGCGCGATGTCCGATCGGCCCCTCGCGAAAAGTTGTGCGCCCGCGACCGCTGCATCGATGGCGCGTGCCCTGACTTCGCTCCCGCCCGGTTCGCCTATGCCGACCGCAGCAGCGGCGTGCAGGAACTGGATGGCCGCCCACAGCAACCGTGCAACCGGACGCGGTTCGGGTTCGTTTGGAAAATACCCCGAGCAGGAGAGAATAAAGTGCTGTTTCACACGATGATTGGATCGAACGACATCCAGCGATCGAAGCGCTTCTACGACACGGTGCTCGGCACCCTGGGCGTTGGCGAAGCGACGCTCAACATCGCAGACAGCGGGCATACCCGTCTGATCTACAATAACGGCAACGGGACCAACTTCATCGTCAGCCAGCCGATCAACGACGAACCGGCAACCGTCGCGAACGGCAGTACCGTCGCCTTCGCGTGCGATTCGCCCGAGCAGGTGAAGCAGTTCCACGATATCGCGGTCGCCAATGGCGGCACCTCGATCGAAGCGCCGCCGGGGCCGCGCAACACGGCGTCCATGGGCACGATCGAACTGACGTACGTGCGCGATCCCGACGGCAACAAGCTTTGCGGGATCCATTTCCCCAAATAAGCCGGCGTATCGTATCGTGGCCGTGTTCCCCGTCCGTGTTCCGGGCGGGCAGCGCTTGGTCGATCCGGCGCGACGAAGATCGTCCACCAGGTCCGGCGGGTCAGGTCGCGCGCAACATTGCCTGGGCATTTCCCCGAACCGCCGGGCATGGATCGGCCCATTCGGCGTCAGCGGCCGCTGGGTCCCACCCATCCCGGCGCAACGCGATCGCATCGAAAAGCCGCCATTCCATTCCCGAAGAATGTCGCCATCCTGCTCGTCGGCGTCGAGGGTCGGCGGCAACCTGCCACGGTACAGGTTCACGTGCACTCTCGTCGCCGCACGCCGCGGCCGCATTGACGGTGGAAACGGCTCTGGCGGTCGCTGAACGATGCGTGCGTTTACCTGAGCGCCTTCCGCAGATAACGAATAGCCTGGCCAAGCCGCCGATGATAAGCGGCAACCTGTGCCAGAAGGTCGGAATATGAACAGCCCGTCATACCGTGTTGACCGACGCTCGTTTCTGCAGATCGCCGGCGTGGGTGGCAGCGTCGGCCTTGGCCCGCCGCTCGCTGCCGCGGTGACCCAGGCCCCCGCACCGCCGCTACAGGTCCGCGTCCCCGGCGGGGTGCTGAGCGTCATGCCGTTGCGCGACAATGCGGTGCGTATCCGCCTGTCGCCGGACGGCGCCGAAGCGCCCGCCAGCCAGTTCCTGTTGCCCGCCGGGATGCCGCGCTGCCGGGTGCGCCGGACGAAGCGGACATCGACCCTGTCGCTGGCCCGGCTGACCTGTTCGCTGGACGACGCGACCGGGGACCTGGCCTTCACCGACGCCCGGGGGCATGAGATCCTGCGCGCGCCGGCCGGCCGCGCCGCGCCGTCGGCGGTACGGGGCCAGCCGACGCTGGCGGTCGAACAGACCTTCGTCGGCCCGGCCGGCGAGACGCTGTTCGGCGGCGGCCAGTTCCAGGACGGGTTCCTCGACGTCAAGCGGCTGCCGCGGCGGATGACGCAGGTGAACACGCAGGTCAGCCTGCCCTTCTTCGTGTCGAGCGCCGGCTACGGCGTGTTGTGGCACAATTACGGGCTGACCGACCTCAACCCCCTGCCGCATTCGGTCGCGCTGCCCAAGGCCGCCGCGGCCGGGGCCGGGCGCGAGGAGACGGTGACGACCGCCGCCGGCTCCAGCACGCAGCGCCGTCAGGACAATGTGTTCGAGGGCAGTTTCGAGACGACCCATGCCGGCCGCCACGCGCTGCTGCTCGACGTCGGCAGCGAGATGGCGAACCGCTATCATCTGGAGATCGACGGCACGGTGCTGGTCGATTTCGCCAATCACTGGCTGCCGCCGACGACCAGCCTGTTCGCCGATCTGGCGCCCGGCCGGCACCGGGTGCGGGTGATCGGCGATGCCCGGAACGCGCCCGTCCTGTTCTTCGGCGCGGCGCAGGACGACACGGTGCTGCGGTCGCCGGTGGCGGAGGCGCTCGATTACGTCGTGGTCGCGGGCGACGACGGCGCCGGGATCGTGTCGACCTATCGCCAGTTGACCGGCACCGCGCCGATGCCGCCGCGCTGGGCGTTCGGCTATGTCCACAGCCGGGAACGCTACCATACGCAGGAAGAATTGCTGAGCAACGCGCGCGAGTTCCGGCAGCGGCGGCTGCCGATCGACATCATCGTGCAGGACTGGGAATATTGGGGCAAGCACGGCTGGAACGCGATGGTGTTCGACCGCGATCGCTATCCCGATCCCGCCGCGATGGTCCGCGACCTGCACGCGCTGGACATGAAGCTGATGCTGTCGGTCTGGCCGAAGGTCGGGCTGGACACCGATCTGGGCAAGCAGATGACCGCGCACGGCTATTACGTGCCCGGCACCGAATGGATCGACTTCTTCAACGGCGAGGCCGCGGCCTTCTACTGGAAGAACGAGCGCGACAAGCTGCTGTCGCTGGGCATCGACTGTTTCTGGCAGGACGCGGTCGAACCGGAAAACGATGCGCTGGCCGGCCACACGACCGCGGCCGGGATCGGCGAGACGGTGCGCAACATCTATCCGCTCCAGGTCGCGCGAACGGTATACGAGGGGCAACGCCGCGACGCCCCGGGCAAGCGGGTGCTGACGCTGACCCGCTCGGCCGCGCCGGCGCAGCAACGCTATGGCACGATCACCTGGTCGGGCGATGTCGGCAACGACTGGGACACGCTGGCGCGGCAGGTCGCCGCGGGGCTGAACTTCGCCGCCGCCGGGATGCCGTACTGGACGGTCGATGCCGGCGGGTTCTTCCGGCCGGGCGCCGGGCAATATACCGACCCCGCCTATCACGAGCGGCTGATCCGCTGGTTCCAGTACGCCACCTTCCTGCCGATGCAGCGGGTCCATGGCTATCAGACCGACACCGAATTCTGGCGCTACGGCCCGAAGGTCGAGGGGCTGGCGCGTGCGCTGATCGAGCTTCGATACCGCCTGCTGCCCTATGTCTATAGCGAGGCGGCGCTGGTGACCCACCGCGATTCCAGCATGTTGCGGCCGCTGGTCATGGACTTCCCCCGGGACGGCCGCGCGATGGCGCAGCGCCACGCCTATATGTTCGGGCACGCGTTCCATGTCGCGCCGGTGCTGGCGCCCGACGTCACCGAATGGCCGGTCTACCTGCCCGAGGCGGCGGGCGGCTGGCACGATTTCTGGACGGGCGAGCGCCGCGCCGGCGGCACCGAACACCGCGTCGCGGCGACGATCGACCGTGTCCCGCTGCACGCGCGCGCGGGCAGCATCGTGCCCCTCGGGCCGGTCGCGCAATCGACGGTGCAGGCGACCAACGCCGACCTGGAACTGCGCATCTATCCCGGCGCCGATGGCCGGTTCAGCCTGTATGAGGATGACGGCACCAGCTATGAGTACGAAGAGGGCCGGTTCGCCTGGGTCGACTTCGCGTGGAACGACCGCGACCGGACGCTGTCGATCTCCGCGCCGCGCGGTTCGCGTATGGCAAAGGTGCAGTTGCGACAGCTTCACATCGTGCTGTCCGGCGAAAAGGCGACGCGGGACGTACCCTATAACGGCCGGGCAATGTCGGTGACGATGCGCGCAGACGGCGCGGCATGATATCAAACGATCACCGCCGGGCACTTCGTACGGATGATGTCCATCGACGATATATCGCGAAACAAGGTCGGATTCTAATTTTTGGTGCGTAGCTGTCGCATTCGATGAAAATACGATCGTTCTGAAAGAAGGTACGTCATGATACGTTGGAGCAGGCGTGGTCTATTGAAAAGCGGCATGGCTGCGATGGTCGGACCGGCCGGTACCGTCGTAGAGGCGGTCGCCGCACCGGCACCGGCGGACGGCCCCGCCACGATCGGCGAACACGACCTGATCTGGTTCGATGCGCCGGCGGATGGATGGATCGAGGCGCTGCCGATCGGCAACGGCCGGATCGGCGGGATGGTCCAAGGTGGCGTCGCGCGGGAGATCGTGTCGCTCAACGACGATAGCCTGTGGTCGGGTCAGCCGTCGAACCCTGACAATCCCGGCGCGCTCGCGGTGCTGCCGCAGGTGCGCGAGGCGGTGTTCGCGGGCGACTATGTCCGCGCCGACGGGCTGAGCAAGCAGATGCAGGGCCCGTTCAGCAACGCGTACGAGCCGCTCGGCGACCTGATCCTCGACATCACCGGCAACGGTGCGGTCGGCGACTATCGCCGCGCGCTCGATCTCGATACGGCGGTGGCCAGCGTCGGCTATACGCAGGGCGGTATCCGCCATCGACGCGAGATGTTCGTGTCGCATCCCGATCAGGTGATGGTGATCCGGCTGTCGGCGGACCGGCCGGGGTCGCTCTCCTGCCGCGTGGGACTGAAGACGCCGTTGCAGGGGACGGTGGCCGCGACGGGTTCGCGTGTCGTGCTGACCGGCAAGGCGCCGACGGTATCGCAGCCGCAATATCGCGACGTGCCCGACCCCGTGATCTACGACCCGGCACCCGGCAAGGGCATGGCGTTCGCCGCGATCGTCGATGTCGCGGCGACCGGCGGCACGCTCGTCGCGCAGGGCGACGGCGTGACCGTGACCGGGGCCAGCGAGATTGTGCTGCGGATCGCGACCGGCACCGGCTTCCGCTCGTTCGACGTCGCTCCGGATCGCCCGGTCGAGGAGATCGTCGCCACAGCGACCCGACAGATCGATGCCGCGCGGACCAGAACATTCGACGCGATGAAGGCGGCGCATGTCGCCGACCATCGCCGCCTGTACCGTCGGTCCCGGCTGGCGATCGGCGTGCCGCGCAACGACGTGCCGACCAACCGCCGCCGCAGCGACAATGACGGGGTGCCCGAACCGGCGCTGGCGGCGCTGCTGTTCAACTTCGGCCGCTACCTGCTGATCGCGAGTTCGCGTGCGGGCACGCAGGCTGCCAATCTTCAGGGCATCTGGAACGACATGGTCCGGCCGCCATGGAGTTGCAACTACACCACCAACATCAACATCCAGATGAACTACTGGCACGCGGAGACCGCCAATCTGGCGGAGTGCCATGGTCCGATGATCGACTTCATCACCCATGTCGCGCGTGCCGGGCGTCGGGTCGCGTCGGGCTATTTCGGGATGCCGGGCTGGTGCGTGAACCACAATTCGGACCTGTGGGCGATCGCCAATCCGGTGGGCGAGGGCAAAGGCGACCCCAATTGGGCGAACTGGGCGATGGCCGGACCGTGGCTGGCGCAGCATCTGTGGGAACATTATGCCTTTGGCGGCGACGTCGCCTATCTGCGCGATACTGCCTATCCGCTGATGCGCGGCGCGGCGGAGTTCTGCGCGGCGTGGCTGATCAAGGACCCGAACACCGGTTACCTGACGACCGCGCCGTCGACCTCGCCCGAGAACATGTTCCTCACCCCCGACGGCAAGCGCGCGGCGGTCAGCGCCGGATGTACGATGGACCTGGCGCTGACCCGCGAACTGTTCGCCAATTGCGTGGCGGCGGCTGCGATTCTGAAGACCGATGCGGCGTTCGCCAGGCGGCTGACCGGACTGGTGGCGGCGCTGGCCCCCTATCAGATCGGCCGGTACGGACAGTTGCAGGAATGGTCGCACGACTTCGCCGAGCCGGAGCCGGGCCAGCGTCATATCTCGCACCTCTATCCGCTGTACCCCGGTGGCGAGTTCACGCCGCGGCAGACACCGAAATGGGCGAAGGCGGTGCAGGTGTCGATGCAGCGGCGCGAAACCAACGGTGGCGCGCAGACCGGGTGGGCCCGGGCATGGTCGGCATGCATCTGGGCGCGGCTGGGCGACCGCGAACACGCCGGCTATGCGGTCGACCAGTTCGTCCGCAAGAGCCTTGCCGCCAACCTGTTCGACACCCACCCCGCCAATCCGCGGCCGGTGTTCCAGATCGACGGCAATTTCGGCATCGCCGCCGCGATCGCGGAGATGCTGGTGCAGAGCCATGACGGCGGCATCGCTTTCGCACCGGCGCTGCCGCCTGCATGGCAGGACGGTGCGGTCACCGGACTGCGCGCGCGCGGCGGGGCGACGGTCGACCTGCGCTGGACCGCGGGTGCGGTGCAAGACGCCGTGCTGACCGCATCGCGGACCGGCGATCAGGCGATTCTCGCGCCGCCGGGGCAGCGGATCACGACGATCCGCGACGGCGGGACAACGATCCGGATGCGCCGGGATGGACCGTGGACGGTCTTCACCGCGCAGGCGGGCCGATCCTACCAGCTTGATTTCGCCGTGATCTGAGAAATGCCTGACCAACGGCATCGGCGGTTTTGAGGGAGCGAAACGAGGAGCGAACCTTCCCGCCATGGTGCCGATCGATGGCGGGCGAACGCCGGCAACCCGCTGTTGTTGCCGGAGCTCGATCGCCACGCCCGCCATCACGCAGACCGGAGTCGGCCCGGCTACGGTCGTACTGGTAGCGACACAGGATCGGCAGCAGCTGAACTGCAACGCCGGCTGGCGCTTCACCTGCGGCCACGTCGCAAAAGCGCGGCAGGCCGCAGCGGCGAGGCGCCGGTCGCCTTCTTTCCTGCGGAGCGGTCTGACACACTTCTTTTCCCGCAAGACAATGGTCGTTTGCAGATACCGTCCGCTTCCAGCCTGAACTGCTCGTCAGGCAGGAACGACACATGGCCCCCCGCAGCGTCTAGGTGTTGAACATCGTCAACGAAGACGCGGTTCACGGCCGAATGATGTTCGGCATCGTACGACGTGACGCGCTGCTCGGTACATACCTTTGCTAAGGCGTTCCTCACCTGTGGATCCCCTCCGCCTTGTAGAGGTCGCCCGCCGCAGGTCCTTCGCCTCCCGCTCCGGTAATCTGAGCCGTTCCCGGTCATCGGCGGCTTGCGCCGCTGGTCCCGCTCGCCGGCTGGCCTGCTCGTGGCACCAACGGCGCGGTGTTCCGGTCGTGCAACCGACCTTCCCGGCGATCGACGTCAGCACCCATCCCCGCGCCTGCTCATCGATAGGAGCCTTCCAAAAACCCGGGACGCTTCAAACCGCCGCACGATCGGCGACATCCAAAAGGACGATGTGCCCTACCCCTTCGCATCCGCCCCACAAAATGGTTACAAAAATGTTGACATACTAATAGTAGCCTTCACTATGTACCTCATCGCTTCGGTGCGACGTCCGGGCCGACCTGCGGTCCGATTACGCCAGTGAGGTTCGTCGTGGGACGAAGCTGGCGGCCGTTGAAAACTTCCATGGGGGCGAACAGCATGACAGCCAGCACCAATATTCGTTACGGGCTTCCCGGCACGATCTCCGACAACGCCGATTTCGCGATCATCGGGTCGGGAGATGGCAAATATCATCTGATGCCGTCGACCGGTACCGGCGGTGTATCGACATCCAATACGCCGTCTGCCGCCATCGGCGGCGTTACCGACCCCATCGCCGCCGAACAATGGCATCTGGCCAAGCTTGGTCGTCTCGATACGGTGTGGCAGGAATATACCGGCAAGGGCGTGAAAGTCGGAGGCTATGACGCCGGCGTACAATATGATCACCCCGATCTGGACGGCAACTATGACAAGAGCCTCGATATCGTTATCGACGGCAAGCGGTTCGATGGCGACTATCGTCCGGCTTCGGGGGGGCACGGCACCGCGGTCGCTGGCATCATCGCCGCGGAACGCAATGGCGAAGGCACCGTGGGCATCGCCTATGAGGCGACGATCGGCAGCGCGAACATCTTCGACCCCTATTCCGGTGGCAAGCTCGATCAGGGCATCTTCGTCAATGCCAACGATCTGACGCTTTTCTACCAGGCAATGAACCAGGCGGCAAAGTTCGACGTCGTCAATCATAGCTGGGGCAGCGGAGCCTATTATGGCACCGGCGGCGATCGGGGTACGGAGAATACGGGTGAATATACGCTAACACAGACGTTCGCCTATGTTGCCGAAGCAGGGCGCAACGGGCTGGGCACGATCAGCGTGAAGGCCGCCGGCAACAACCGTATCGACGGCGAGGGGCAGGGTTCGACCACCGATCGGCATGTCGTCGCCGTCGGGGCCTATCGCGATCTGGACGGCAGCTCGTCCTATTATAGCACACGCGGTGCTCATCTGCTGGTTTCCGCACCCTCGAGCGACTTTGTTGAACTCGGTGGCAATGGCGTGGTCACTACCGATCTTCTGGGTCGCGACGGGTATAATCTGGTTGGCGATCCGGGCGGCAAGCTCGATTATACCGACGATTTCGGCGGCACGTCGGCAGCCGCACCGATGGTGACGGGCGTCGTCGCCCTGATGCTCGATGCGAACCCGGATCTGGGTTGGCGCGACGTTTCCAACATTCTGGCCGCATCGGCGACGATGCCGGTCCCGTTCGATACGCCGCGCACCACGTACGAGTTTGGCGGTACCGACTTCGTGCTGAACGATTCGACCTTCAAGCTGGCCGGCGACGACGCCAACTGGAACGGTGGTGCGTATCATTACTCCACCGATTACGGTTTCGGCGGGGTCAACGCCTATAACGCGGTGCGCATGTCGGAAGTATGGGGTTTGTTCGGCGAGGCGCGCACGTCGGCGAACGAGGTGAAGCTGTCGACGCCGACCCTTGCCGTCAATCTGGTTGCTGCGGCTGGCGACAGTTATTCCGGAGACGCTCTAAACAACGATTTCTCGACCAAGCCGACGTCGTTCAGTTTCAAGATCGACGGCAATGTCGACCTCGAACACGTCGACATGTCCATCAATTACAGCAGCCTGTATGACTTTACCGGACGGGGTGCCATTCCCGGGTCGCTCGGCACGCTCAAGCTGAAGCTCATCGCGCCCGACGGTACCGAAGCGTTTGTAGATACGCTGAACGCGTTCGCTTCGCCGGTTGCGGGTGATCAGTCCTTTACGTTTGGCTTCGCCGGGTTCCGTGGCGTCCAAACCGAGGGTACCTGGACGCTTCAGTTTCAGGAGCATTATTCATCGGCGGTCACGACCATCAACAGCGTCAAGTTGGACCTGTATGGTGCCAAGGCCGACGCGAACGACGTCTACACGTACACCGATGAATTCTTCGCGATGGCGGCGATTGCGGGTGAGTCCGGGCGTGGCGCACTGATCGATACGAATGGTGGCACCGACTGGATCAACGCGGCGGCGATCTCCGGCGATGCGACGATCAATCTCGCCAAGGGCGGTCAGAACAGCTTCGACGGCACGGTCGCATTCACCCTGGGCGCGAAGACAGTGATCGAGAATGCCGTGACCGGTGACGGTAACGACAACGTGACGGGCAACAGCCTTGCCAACGAACTCCATGGCATGCGCGGCGACGACAAGCTGTTCGGTGCGGCGGGTGCCGATACGCTGAACGGCGGAGCGGGCCGCGACTGGCTCGACGGTGGCACCGGTTCGGATATCCTTACCGGCGGGGCAGGCGCGGACATCTTCTTCTTCGACAACGCCCGTACGTCTGGAATGGACCGCATCACCGACTTCGCATCGGACGACCGGTTGTACACGACCCGCGCGATCCGCGACGGCAACCGCGATGGCTATATCGGTTTGGGAACGAACAAGCTCCTCAATCTCGATATGGGCAACAGCGGGGACCGGGTCGCCATCGACGGCTTGGACGCGACGAAGGGTCTCGTCTATATGGGGATGAAGGACGGGTATTACGTGTATGCCATGAACGACGGCACCCATTTGCCGGCCGCGTACGCCTGATACCACGCAGCACCGGTGCAGGCGCGTTGCCTGCACCGGTGTCGATCGAGGGATATATGTCGATTTTCATCTGGGCAGGAGTGATCGCGATGACGGTTCAGGCATCGCCGCCGCCACGACCGGGAACACCGGCCGGGCGTAGTGCCGGCATCGATCTTGGTCCTACACTGGCCTTATGCGGCCTCGCGAACGTGAAGGTCGGTGCAAAGCTTTCGGACAATGTCCGCCGGGCGGCTGCCAACAACTCGCGAGTGCGTATCCTGCGGCCGGGTGACATGGCGACGATGGATTTCGTGCAGGATCGCATCAACCTGATCGTGGACGGCGAAGGTTATATCGTCGATATAAAATGCGGATAAGTTTCCTGAAGATAAATTTCCGTTTCCTGCTCGTAATCCGGCCGTTAGAAATCACCGGTCGATTGAAATATTTAGATTAACAACTTCCTTATAGAATTTCCGCTATTGCCGTCGCAGATCCGAGAGCGGTCAGCGGTTGACCGCCTGACCGGATCCAGAAACCTACGTTTACATTTGGCTAAACCCCGCTCACCATCGGACACAGACTCACCTTTTTTATGGCAGCCGCGCCACACTTCCACACCACTGACCGCTAAAATGGCGCTCTGTCAATACGAAATTTCTTCGAGACACGTGCGATCATTATTATAGAATTATGAATATTATTACGTAATTTACCGAACAAATTTTAAATGATCATACGCGCAAACTGCGGCGTCAGAATTTCTTTCACAGAAGTACCAGTTGTCACCAAAATACGTGCCGCGATATTCTGTTCTTCGACCAAACCATTATCGGGGTAAGCCACCAGGATCGCAGTTGCCAGGGCGTCAGCGAATGCTGCGGTCCCGGCAACGACGCTGACCGACACGACCCCGTTCGTCGCCGGACGCCCCGTCCGGGGATCGAGCGAATGGTCACCGCGGACATAGTTGCCGGAGGTCGCGACGGCGCATTCGTGCAGCGCGAGGCGCAACGGCGGGTGCCCCGTGTCGAGCGGATCTTCGAGGTCGACCCACCATGGGTCACCATCCGGGCGCATCCCCCGCCCGATGCATTCCCCCCCGATTTCGACCAGACAATGCCGTACCGCCCGTTCGGCCAGCAGGTCGGCAATCGCATCGGCGGCATAGCCCTTCGCCACGCCCGACAGGTCCAGCGCCAAACCACCGGGCTGCCGAAGGCGCCGTCCCGCCGGATCACGCCGCAGGCGATGCCATCCGCCAGTCTCCTGCGCTGCGGCGATCGCGGCGATACCGGGTTCGGGCTGCGGTCCGGGCGGCCCGAACCCCCACAGATCGACCAGACGGCCGATCGCGGGATCGAACGCGCCGTGGCTGGCATGGGCCACCCGCAGCGACAGGTCGACGACCGCCGCGAAGTCCGGCGACAGATCGGCCCAGCCCCCGGCAGGCAGCGCGTTAAACCGGCAGAGTTCGGACCCCCGCTCCCAATGGCTCATCTGCAGTACGAGGTCGCGCAACCGGGCATCGATCGCCGCGCGCAGCCCGTCCGCGTCGGCCCCTTCGGACAGCGCGCACGTAACCGTCCAGCGCGTCCCCATCGCAACCCCGGACAGGGTCGCGACGGCTGCGCCCGGATCGTGATCTGTCAGTGCCGCCGCCGATGGTTCGGTCGGCAGCACGATGCGCGGCGGCGGGCTCAGGGCGTCATCACCTCCAGCGTGGTGACATAGCCCATGCGCCGGGCGGTCGCGCGCGCGACGCTCGGCTTCGCATCCTCGTGCGATGCGTTCAGCCAATACATCCCCGCCGCCGGCCAATCGATCGCCAGCACCCCGTCGGCGCCGGTCGTCAGCTCACGCGCACCCTCGGCGTTGCGATAGCGTTTGCCGCCGGGCACCACCGTCACCTTCAATCCCGATGCCGGTTGTCCGTCGACGAGGAAGCGGAACCGCGCCGCCTCTCCCGCAACCAGTTCGTCGGGATGGGTCAGGAAATCGATCTCCAGTCCCTTGCCCGTCGGTTTGAGCACCGTGCGGGTCGGCTCCCCGGCGGTCACGAAGATCTGGTTGCGGTTGGTCGTTTCGGTCAGCTTCACGTCGGTCGCATCGGCGGGAATGTCGGCGACGGTCAGCGGCGGACGGCGCACGCCATCCGGTCCCGGTGGCCCGCCGCGACCGCCGACGCGCTTTTCCTCGCCATTCACCTTGAAGCTGCCCATCAGGCCCGACATCTCGGTCCCGATCTTCCACGTTCCGGGCTTGTCGAGCTTTACGTCGAACACCGACCGGTACCGGCCGGTCGCACCGTTCTGCAACTGCCCGGCGCTGCCGTCGGGCTGCCATATCGTGACCCCCTCCAGACGTCCCGGCTGATGGTCGGCATAGAACAGGTCGTTCGATGCGGCGAAATCGACCGTCACCCAGCTATCGGTGCCCGAGAATACCGTTCCCGACGGCAGCATCCACAGGCGATGCGCGGACACGACGGTGGGAATGGAAAGCAGGGCGGCGGCGGCAAGCAGGTGGCGCGCGAAACGGGGCATGGGCATCATCCTTCGAAGGGTCAGCGGGCGGCGAGCGTCACGGCGCCCAGTTCGTGCGATCCGCTAGCGCGGGCGGCCCTGACGGGCACGGTCAGCGGTACCTGTACCAGTTCGCGGCCACCGGTTTCGCGGGCGGCTTCGACGTTCAGCACATAGCTGCCCGGGCGCAGGTCGGCGGGAAGCGGGATCGTGTGGGCACCGGGGGCGCGGGTCGCGCCGCTGACACCGTCGGCGGGCAGTTTCAGGCCGCGGCCCCCCTTTCGCCACCAGGCTCGCAGGTCGGCGAGCCATTTCGTCCCCGGCTCCGCCCCGGACTTGCGGACATCATACCACAGCGCCAGCGTGCGCGCCGCGCCGCCGCCCGCCGGTTCGACCCACACCGCCACATAGGGGCGGTGATATTCGGCGACCGACAGGCGCGGGACGGTGACGGTGATCGTCCCCGCGGGCGGCGCGGGTGCGGCAGCGACGGTCGCACCGCCCAGAACCGCGAGTGACAGGATGCGCATCGGACTATTTCCCCCGGACATTCAATGGATCAGGAACAAGGCGAGGATCACCGGCAACGCCACCCCTGCCGCGACCAGCGGCCAGGTGGACGGCCGCCGCTTGGCATGGAGTTGCAGCAGCAACAGCCCGGTGATCGAGAACAGGACACAGGCGATGGCGAACACGTCGAGGAACCAGAACCATGCGATGCCGGCATTACGCCCCTTGTGCAGGTCGTTGAGGTAGCTGATCCAGCCACGATCGGTCGTCTCGGCGCGGATCGCCCCGCTGGTCAGGTCGATGCTGACCCATGCATCGCCGCCGGGACGCGGCAGCGCGACATAGGCCTCGCCCTCCGACCATTCGACGGGATGCGCAGCGACGTTCAGCGCCACCTGTCGTTCGATATCGGCAGCGACCCCCGGCGGAATGGTCGCCTTTGCCTCTGCCGCTTTGCCGAGCGGACGCAGCAGGCTGGCAGACAGTTGTCCCTGCCGTTCGGCGACGACGGGTTCGGCCGAGATCGTCGCAGCATGGTTCAGCGTGATGCCGGTGACCGCGAACAGCAGCATCGCCGCCAGCGAGATGCCGGCGCTGATCCAGTGCCACGCGATCAGCTGTTTCGCCCACCATGCGCGCCAGTTGCGCCGGCGTTTGGCGGCAACGCTCATGCGTCGGCCCAGCGGCGCAACAGGTTGTGATACAGGCCCGTCAACCGGACCACCACCGCATCCCCCTGCCCCCGATCGCCACCCAGCGCCTGCACCGACTGGTCGAGGTCGAACAGCAGCCGGCGTTCGCCGTCGTCACGGACCATCGACTGGAGCCAGAAGAAGGCGGCGGTGCGCACGCCGCGCGTGACCGGCGTCACCCGGTGCAGGCTGGAGGCGGGATACAGCACCATATGCCCGGCCGGCAGCTTCACCGTCTGCGAACCGAAGCGCTCCTCGATCACCAGTTCGCCGCCGTCATAGCTGGCGGGGTCTTCGAGGAACAAGGTCGCCGACAGGTCGCTGCGGATGCGGAAATCGGTTCCGCGCTTCATGCGGATGGCGTTATCGACGTGCAGCCCGAATGCCTCCCCGCCCTCATACCGGTTGAAGAGCGGCGGAAAGACCTTCAGCGGCAGCGCGGCGGCGATGAACAGCGGCGACCGGCCGAGCGCGTCGAGCACGATGCCACCGGCCTCGCGCGCGGCCGCGCTGTCCTCGGGCAACTGGCGGTTGCGCTTGGCCAGCGCGGATTGCGGGCCGGAGGTGACGTTGCCGTCGACCCATTCGCCACCCTCGATCAGCGCGCGAACGCGGTGGAGGGTGGCTTCGTCCAGCACGTCGGGAATAGCGATCAGCATCCGCCCCGGCCCGTCCCCGTCAGAAGTTGTAGTAGAGGCTGAGTACCGCCTGCCGCCGGTCGCCGGGCATCGCCCAGCCGCCGGTCACCGCGCCGGTCGTCGCGTTCACATTGCTGCGAATACCGGTCAGATAGCGCTCGTCGGTGAAGTTCTGGATGTTCAGCTGCAAGGTCGCCCGCTCCGCGATCGTGTAGGCCAGATAGGCCCGATGGATCAGATAATCGTCCGCACGGAACTGCACCGGCTGGAACGCATTCGGCACGTTCAGCGCGATCGACCCCTGATAGGTCAGGCCATAGCCCAGTTCGAGGCCAAACGGCAGCTTGTAGGTGGTGAACAGCGACCCGGAATGTTCGGGTGTCTGCACCAGCGTCGCCCCCGCCTGCGGATCGCGGACACCGGCATTCAGGTCCCGGTCGGAAATCGACTGCCGCACCCTGCCATCGAGATAGGTGTAGTTGGCAAAGATCGTCCACGCCGGCAGGATCGATCCCGACAGCCCGACCGCGATACCATCGACACGCGCTTTGCCGTCGAGCACCTGCAACCCGGCGGGCAATGCCGGATCGTTCGACGGCACCCGGTAATTGGTGCGTTCGTTACGGAACACGGCGGCGGTCAGCTCCAGCTTGCGCCCGAACAGCGCGGCCTTCACCCCCGCCTCGATATTTTCGGCGGTTTCGGGGGCCACCGCGCACGGGTCGGCGGCACCGGCCGCGTTGGGCGTGGCCGACACCACGCCGCAACCCAGACGTACCGTTTGCGACGACGGCGTCTTCGACTTGCCGTACCCGGCATAGATGCTGACCGCCTCGACCGGATGGAACACCGCGCCACCGCGATAGGAGAACAACCGCTCGTTCGAGCGCTGCACCGCTTGCTGCGCCAGGGTCAGCTGCGTGCTGCCCGGGGGAACGATCGCCAGCGGCAGGTTGCGGAACCGGGCGTCCTGCACCTCCCACCGGATGCCGCCGTTCAGTTCGAACCAGCGGTTCAGCTCCAGCGTGTCGAACGCATAGACCGCAAGATTCTGGGTTTCCGCCCGCGACTGCGCGGTGACGGTCAGGTTGACCGGGCCGGTCCAGCGCGTGTCGGGATTGGAAATGGAAAGGTCGGGCGAAGTCACCGCGACACCCGCCGCGGTACGCAACAGGCTGCCGCTGGTGATGTGATAGCTTTCGATTCCGCCCGATACGCCGATATTGACGACGTTGCGCAGGCCGCCCTTCTCGCCCGCCTCATGCCGCAGATCGACCTGATCGTAGAGCAGGTCGTTGACCTGATCGCGCGACAGCCCGCGCGGACCCGAAGGCCGCCAGTTGCCCCGCGCGAGACCGGTCGGACAGGCGATGCCGACCGTCGCCGCCGCGTTCGCGCCGACCGGCTGCAATCCGGTGGTGGCGAGGCAATAGGTGCCCTGCGGCGCGCTGGTGATGCTGTCCTGCGCGACGCGCTGCCAGCGGGTCAGGTTGCGGACCGAGAGACTGTCGTTGATCGCGTGGCGGAACGTCGCGGTGAAGCGGTCGACCGTCTGGTCCTGTCGATCCAGATTGGCGATGCCGTAATAGTCGGCGCGATCAACACCGGGCAGGACGCCGCCGCCGATCGGGCTCTGGAAATACGGCACGCCATAGAGCGGCGTGTTGCGGTCTTCCTGATGGACATAGGCCAGGGTCAGGCTGGTCGGACCGCCGATGCCGATCGTCACCGATGGCGCGATGCCCCAGCGTTCGAACTTCTCGACATCGCGGCCGGGCACGCCGTTATGGTGATAGGCACCGGTCAGCCGTACCGCGACCAGATCGGACACGCGCTGGTTGGCGTCGATCGACGCGCGATAGTAATCGTCGGTACCGACCGATAGCTGCGCGATCGACAGATCCTGTACGCTCGGCACCTTCGACACCAGATTGATCGTGCCGCCGACCGATCCCGATCCGTTGAAGACGGTGTTCGCGCCGTTATAGACCTCGATCTGTTGCAGGTTGAACGGGTCGGTACGGCTATATTGGGCGGAATCACGTACGCCATCGACGGTGATGTCGTTCGCCGCCGAATAGCCGCGCAGGTTGATGGAATCACCATATCCGCCGCCGCCCTCGCCGGCACCGAAGGTGATGCCGGGAATGGTCTGGAGCGCGTCGCGCAGTGTCTGCAGATTCTGTTTGCGGATCGTCTGATCGTTCAGGACCGTGATCGTCTGGGGCGTATCGCGCAACGCCGACGTTGCCTTCGGACTTTCCACCTTCGCATCCGCAGCCTTCTGGCCATTGACGACGATCACATCGCGATCGTCGACCTGGTCCTGCGCCGTCAACGGCGCCGCCACGGGACGGGGCGCCGTCTCCGCAGCGAGTGCCGGCGCGGTGGCAATGAACCCAACGCAGGTCATTGCCAGAAAACTCGTCTTTTCGATCATGTCGTCCCCCTGTCGGAAAACGCAGCTATTGCGAGTAAGTCGCAGAGTCAATGCTAATGCGAAGTGTTCTTAGATTCTTTCTTTCGTGGTTGACGTGCAGTTCGCGTTAGCTGGGAAGATGCGCCCATCCACGCTCCGTTCGATCGCACACGAAGTTCCAAGAACACCGGACCCCTACCAGAGCAGTACGGGCGCTACGGCTATCGCCGGGTGACCCGGTGGGGGCTGCTCACTCCGCCGGATCGCCCATCCCTGAACATTCTCGAACGGCCTCCAAGCCCAACGCGTCGGCAGGAAAAATCGAACCGTGCCCAACGTATGACTGCGAGGTGCCGATGTTGGCTGCGATGCCGTAACATTGCCCCGGTTTCGAACGTCCAACCTGCATCTACAGCTTCTGCATACCGGTCATTCGCTCGGAAATCATTCGGCACCAATATCACTACAGCCGCGTCCGCAGGGTAATCCCATAGGTCCGCGGATCACCGAGCGTTCCCGTGATCGCGCCGGTATTGGCTGCGGCGCGTGACAGGAAATAGGTTTCGTCGGTCACGTTTCGACCCCACAACTGAATATCGAACAGCCCGTCGTTGGTCCGGAAGCCGAGCCGCAGGTTCAACAGGTCATAGGCCGGGATCACCGAATAATGGCTGAGGCTGGCGGTAGTGTTGGTGCTCGAGCGATAGCTGTAATCGCTCCCGAAATAGACCTCGCCCGCACGGCCCGTCATGTTCGCGATCGGCGCGCGGACCTCGCCGCCCGCCGATGCCGCCCATTCCGACACGCCGGGAAGCTTGCGTCCCGACAGGTCGCAGATCGTCTGCCCGGTGATCTCGATCGGACACGGCGCATTGGAATAGGAGATATAGCGCGCATCGTCATAGGTGCCCGAGCCGTACAGCGTGAGCCACCGCGTCGGAGCCGCCCGCACATCCGCTTCGAACCCGCGCGTGCGGACCTTCGCCGCGTTGGTGAAAAAGCTGACGCCGTTGCGTTCGATATCGATGATCGTCGTCTGATAATCCTGCACATCGGTCCAGAACGCAGCGGCATTGGCGGTCAGCCGTCCCCCGAACCATGTCGTCTTGAGGCCTGCTTCATAGCTGTCGATCGTCTCGGGCGCGATCACCGGGTTGGCGGCGAACTGCCCGGTGGTGGTGATGTTGGCGAGGTTCAGCCCGCCGAACTTGTTGCCGCGCGCATAGGTGACATACCCCAGCACCGGGTCGACGACCTTCCACGACAACGTCGCCTGTCCCGACAGCCGCCCGGCGCTGGTCTCCGCATCGTAACGATTGGCGACGCCATAGCGCGACCGGATCGTCTGTGCCGCCGCCTGCTGCGCTGTGGTCAGCCCGGCCAGCGATCGCCCGGTCGCGACCTGATCGAAATAGCCGGTCTTGGTCTCATAGGTATAGCGCAGGCCGGTCGTCAGATCGACGCCCGGTACGACATGCCACGTCGTCTGTGCGAACGCGGCATAGCTGTCGGTCACCGGTCGCGACTGGCTGACGACGTTGTAATCGTTCAGCGCTGCGGCCCCGACCGCCGCGTTGGTCGTCGGCGGCAGGAACCAGTCGGCGGCGCGGTTGCCATATCGGTTCACCGCCTCCGCCCGGATCGATTGATAGATATAATAAAGGCCAGCGACATAATCGACCGGACGGTCGCCGTTCGATGCGATGCGGAGTTCCTGGCTGACCTGTCGCTGTTCGTTGCTCTGATGAAAATCGGCTCCCGCATCCATGCTGGTGCTGTCGCCGTCATTGTGCGGATACCAGTTCCATGCCCGATAGGCACTGACCGACGTCAGCGTCGCAGCCCCCAGGTCGAGGTCGGCGGTGACGTTGATGCCGTGCTGGTTCATCGCATAGCGCGGATTGGCATCGACATCGGTGATGCGGAACGCAGGGTCGGCCGGCACCGGGGTATAGCCCAGCCGCGCCGCGCGATCGTAATAGTTGTTCGCGAAGGTAGTACCGTTGTCATAGGCGCGGATCGCGCCGAGCAGGATGCTGCCGGCGGTGAACGAATGCTGCCGCCCCCAGTCACCGATGACCCGCAGCGTGAGCGTATCGGTCGGTTTGTAGAGCAACTGCCCCCGCAGGTTCAGGTCGTGAAAATCCTGCCCGAACCGCCCGTCGAAGCGGTTGCGGGTAAAGCCGTCGCGGTCGGTCTTGGACACGAACAACCGCGCGGCAAGGCTGTCGGTGATCGGCCCCGACACATAGGCATGGAGCTGGCGGAACCCGAAATTGCCGAGCGACACGTCGCCGCCTCTCTCGACATCGAACGTCGGCGCCTTGGTCGTCACCACCACCGCACCGGCCGAGGTATTCTTGCCGAACAGCGTTCCCTGCGGGCCGCGCAGCACCTCGATCCGCTCCAGATCGGCGAGGTCGAAGACGCTCTGGCCGGGTCGCGCCAGATAGACGCCATCGACATAGACGCCGACCGCCGGCTCCAGCCCGTCATTATAGACCGCGACGTTGTTGCCGAGGCCGCGAATGTTGATGCTGGTGTTGCGCGGATTGGTGTTGGTGACGACGAGGCTGGGGGTCAGCTGTTGCAGGTCGCGCAGATTATAGGTGCGGGTCGATTCGATCTGTTCCGCACCGAATGCGTTGATCGCGATCGGCACGTCCTGGCTCCGCTCCGCTCGGCGGCGGGCCGTGACGACGATATCCTCGCCGCCGGGTTCGTCTTCGGGGGCATCGATGGCAATTTCGTCGGCCGATGGCACCGGATCGGCCATCACCGGCGTGGCGGACAGGGCCACTCCGGCAAGCAGGAACAGGCGGCAGGCACGGGCTGGCGAAATCGGCATCGATGGTCCCTTGGTGACGAATGGCGGCGGCGTTCGCCGGACCGCGCATGGCTAGGATAGGGACGCCAACGAAACGAACGCACTAAATCCTACTATATTGGTAGATTATCTTTATTGTTGTGGCGCAGCACGGCGCTATGCCCGTGCGTGTAACCTTCGCCACCTTCGGAGAGCCCATGCCGGCCAAGCCCCTGATCGCCGCCGCCCTGCCCGCACTGCTGTTCGCGCTCCCCGCCGCCGCCGCCCCCGACACCCCGCCCGTCCCGGCCGCGCAGGCCGTCGCGCCCAAGGACGCCCCCAATTTCCTGGTGATCGTCGCCGACGATCTCGGCTGGTCGGACCTCGGCGCGTTCGGCGGAGAGATCGCCACCCCGAACCTCGACGCACTGGCGCTGTCGGGGGTGCGCTTCACCGGCTTCCACACCGCCCCGACCTGTTCCCCGACCCGCTCGATGCTGATGAGCGGCGTCGACAATCATCAGGCGGGTCTCGGCACCATGGCCGAATTGCTCAGCGACGCGACGCGCGGCCGGCCGGGCTATGAAGGCTATCTCAACGACCGTGTCGCCTCCATCGCCGAACTGCTCCGCGCCGGCGGCTATACGACGCTGATGGCGGGCAAATGGCATCTCGGCCTCACCCCCGATCGCGAACCGGCGGCACGCGGCTTCGAACACAGCTTCGCGCTGTTACAGGGCCTGTCGAACCATTTCGGCGCGGACCAGAATGCCGCGTGGCAAAAGGCCGGCCTCGCCCCCAGCTATCGCGACGACGGTAAACCCGCCTCGCTCCCGGCGGGCCGCTATTCGACCGATTATCTGGCCGACCGGCTGATCGGCTATCTCGATCAGGCGAAGCGGGCCGGCGACGACCGGCCGTTCTTTGCCTATCTGCCCTTCACCGCACCGCACTGGCCGCTCCAGGCTCCCTCCGAAACGATCGCGAAATACGAGGGCCGCTACGATGCCGGCTACGAAGTGCTGCGCGAGGCACGGCTTGCTCGTCAAAAGCAACTCGGCCTCGTCCCCGCCGACGCCGTCGCCCACACCACCGAACAGGTCCGCCCATGGGCCTCGCTGACCGCTGAAGAGCGCGCGATCGAGGCCCGCAAGATGGAGGTCTATGCGGCAATGATCGACCGGCTCGACCAGAATGTCGGACGCGTCATCGCCGCGCTGAAGGCGCAGGGCCGCTTTGACAACACCGTCATCCTGTTCCTGTCGGACAATGGCCCGGAAGGGAATGTCATCGAAGCGCCCTCCCCTCGCTTCAAGGAGGCTGACCCGAAGGCGCCGCCCGTTGATCCCGATGCCCCGACGCCGGTCGATCCGTCGCTGGGCATCGACAATCGGCTTGCCAATATCGGCGCGGCGACCAGCTACATCGGCTATGGCCCGGGATGGGCACAGGCCAATTCGACGCCGTCATGGCTGGTAAAAGGCTATCCTGCCGAAGGCGGCATCCGCGTCAGCGCCTTCGCCGCGGGCAAGGGCGTGGCCGGCGGCGGCCGGATCGCCACCGCCAATCTCGACGTGCGCGACATCGCCCCGACGCTGCTCGACTATGCCGGGCTGAAGCAGCCGGCGAGCTTTGCCGGCCGGCCGATCCTGCCGCATCAGGGGCATAGCCTGCGCCCCGTCCTGACCGCCGCTGCACCGGCGGTGCGGACGGCGGACGAAGCGGTCGGCTACGAACTCTTCTATCGCCAGGCGCTGCGTAAAGGCGACTGGAAGATCGTGTACCTGCCTGCCGGCACCAACCGCTACACCCGCAAGGGAGTCAGCACAGGCCGTTGGCAGTTGTTCGACGTCGCGCGCGATCCCGGTGAGACGCGCGATCTGGCAGCAGCCGAACCGGCCCGCCTCGCCGATCTGGTCGCCGCCTACGACGCCTATGCCAAGGAGAAGGGCGTGGTGCCGCTGCCCATCGCCGAGGTTCAGGCCGCTGTGGTCGCCAAACCGTGAGGGGGGCGACGGCGCTGCTGCTGGCGGCGGCGGGGTTGGCATCGGCCGGCGCGCAACATCCCGCCGCGCGATGCAACGCGACCGATCGCTGCGTTGCCATTCCTGCGGGCGTGGTGCTGCTGGGCGAGGATGGCGCAGGGCGGCCGGGCGTTGCGACCCGGATCGCCGCTTTCCGCATTGACGCGCATGAGGTGACCAATCGCCAGTTCGCCGCCTTCGTCGCTGCCACCGGCTATCGCACGCGTGCCGAACGCGACGGTGACTCGGCAGTGTTCATCGCGCCGACCGAGCCGATCCCGCTCGACAACGCCGCCCGCTGGTGGCGGTTCGTGAAGGGAGCGGACTGGCGCCATCCACAGGGACAAGGCAGCGCCATAGACGGACATTGGCACGACCCGGTGGTCCATGTCGACCGCGCCGATGCCGCTGCCTATGCCGCATGGGCGGGCGGCGTCCTGCCAACCGCCCAACAATGGGAACGCGCCGCGCGCGGTGGACAGATGACCCCGCGCGATCCGATGGCATGGGCATTCGACCACGGCAAGGCGCAGGCCAATGTCTGGGAAGGCATCTTCCCGATCGCCGATACTGGCGCAGACGGTTATGCCGGTATCGCCCCGGTCGCGCGGTTTCCGGCCAACGGCTTCGGCGTGTACGATATGGTAGGTAACGTGTGGGAATGGGTTTCGGGCAGCGGACCGGTCGGCATCGTCAAGGGCGGCAGTTTCCTGTGCGCCACAAACTATTGCGCAAACTTCCGCCCCGCCGCCTTCCAGGCACAGGAACAGGATGTTCCGACATCGCATATCGGGTTTCGCGTAGCGTATCGTATTTGACGTGACCCCCAGCTTTCCTCCAGCTGAGATTAGAGCCGGGCGGTTGTTTTGCGCATCAGCGCGGTTGAAGCAATGGGCTGCGTAGCGGAGCCCGTGTGACGTGACCCCCAGCTTTCCTCCAGCTGAGATTAGAGCCGGGCGGTTGTTTTGCGCATCAGCGCGGTTGAAGCAATGGGCTGCGTAGCGGAGCCCGTAGGGCGTAGCGAAGCAGGCCATTGCTTATTCAGTTCGGCGGCGAACGCCGCCGGGGTTGCATAACCAAGGGATGAGTGCGGTCTCTCCCGGTTGTAATCCTCGACCCAAGCAGCGATCTCGACCCGGGCATGGGTAAGGTTCATGAACAGCGTCTCGTTGAGCAGTTCATCGCGCATGCGGCCATTGAAGCTTTCGACATAGCCGTTCTGCATCGGCTTGCCCGGAGCGATGTAATGCCACTCCACGCCGCTCTGGCCGCACCATGCGAGCACGGCATTGCTGGTGAGCTCGGTGCCATTATCGCTGACGATCATCCCCGGCTTGCCGTGCTGTGCGATCAGCTGGGTCAGCTCGCGCACGACACGATGCCCCGAGATCGATGTGTCCGGCACCGCCGCCAGGCACTCCCTGGTCACGTCATCGACCACATTGAGCACCCGGAACCGCCTGCCAGAAGTCATCTGGTCATGAACGAAGTCCAGGCTCCAGCGCTGGTTCGGCATGGCCAGCACCGGAGCAGGTGCCCTGGTGCCGACTGCACGCTTGCGGCTGCGTCGCCGCCTCACCGCCAGACCTTCCTCCTTGTAGAGCCGCTGGGTCTTCTTGCGGTTGATCATCACGCCCTCCCGGCGCAGCAGGATGTGCAAACGACGATAGCCGAACCGGCGACGCTGGTTGGCTAGCCCGCGCAGCTTCTCGCGCAGAGCAGTGTCATCGTCCCGGGTGGAACGATAGCGCACGCTCTTGCGATCGGCATCGATGACACGACACGCCCGCCGTTCGCTCATCCCGTGGCACGCCTGCAGATGAGCGACAGCTTCCCGCTTCGCGGCGGGCGTCAAAACTTTTTTGCCAGAAGATCCTTCAACGCAGCCTGATCCAGCATCGCATCGGCCAGAAGCCGCTTGAGCCTGGCGTTCTCGCTCTCGAGCTCTCGCAGTCGCCGGGCCTCGGATACCTCCAGCCCGCCATACTTGGCCTTCCAGTTGTAGATCGTCGCTTCAGACACCCCGTGCCGCCGGGCAAGATCAGCGGTCTTCGCGCCCGCTTCTGCCTCCTTCAGCACCCCAATGATCTGCTCTTCTGAAAACCTCGCACGCTTCATCGTCTGTCCTTCCTTCAGGCCAGACTCTAATCGTTCGTGGAGGAAAATCAGGGGGTCACGTCAT
>NZ_LMLP01000024.1 GCF_001421965.1 Sphingomonas sp. Leaf67 | reverse complement strand
CGCCCTGCGCTGCGAGAAAACCATCACCGCTTTCATGGGCTTCGTTCATCTCGCGTGCGCCATGATCTGGCTGCGCTAAATGCAGACACCGCCTAGGGCCGATCGACCTTCAGCGAGAACCACGGAATTTCGTCATTCCCGCGCAGGCGGGAATCCATAGACGCCTACGGTTTGGCTGGATCCGCGACGCTGGCGTCTATGGACTCCCGCCTGCGCGGGAGTGACGAGAGGTAATGGAACGCTATTCCTCCGCCCAGCGAACTGAATGTCGATCCCGTCTAGAGGCTGTTTGGAAACGTGCTGCGGCGCGTTTTCAAACAGCCTCTAACGCTCATCGCCGGCGCGATAACTCGCGCATGGCGGCGTCCAGCCCGTCGAGGGTCAGCGGGTACATCCGATCGGCGAACAGGTCGCGGATCAACTGCGTCGAGTGCGACCATTGCCAATGATCCAGCGGCGTTGGATTGATCCACGCGGCCGATCGCCAATGGGCGGTCAGGCGTTGCAGCCAGACCGCGCCGGCTTCGGCATTGGCGTGTTCGACCGATCCGCCGGGTTGCAGGACCTCGTAGGGGCTCATCGCCGCGTCGCCGACCACGATGAGGCGGTAGTCCGGGCCATAGGTCCGCAGCAGGTCGGCGGTCGCGACCTGTTCAGTCCAGCGACGGCGATTGTCGCGCCAGACGCCTTCGTAAATGCAGTTGTGGAAATAGAAGAAGTCGAGATGCCGGAATTCGGCAGTGGCGGCGGAGAACAGCTCCTCGACCTGCTCGACGAACGGGTCCATCGATCCACCGACATCGAGGAACAGCAACAGTTTGACGGCATTGCGCCGTTCCGGCCGCATCGCAACGTCGAGAAAGCCGCGTCGCGCCGTTCCCGCGATCGTCGCATCGAGATCGAGTTCGTCGGCGGCCCCTTCGCGGGCGAAGCGTCGCAGGCGACGAAGCGCGACCTTCAGGTTGCGGGTGCCGAGTTCGCGCGCGTTGTCGAGGTTGCGAAACTCGCGCCGTTCCCAAACCTTGACCGCGCGGCGATGGCGACTCTCTCCGCCGATCCGGACGCCTTCGGGATTATAGCCGCCATGGCCGAACGGACTGGTGCCGCCGGTACCGATCCATTTCGATCCGCCTTCATGCCGTTCGTGCTGTTCGGCCAGCCGTTGCCGCAACCGGTCCATGAGTGCGTTCCAGTCGCCGGTCGCCGCGACCTTCGCCATGTCTTCGGGTGACAGATAGCGTTCGGCGATGCGCCGCAGCCATTCGTCGGGCAGCGGGACCGGACCGACGCCGGCCGTGCCATCGATACCGGCAAAGGCCTGTCCGAACACCCGGTCGAACCGGTCGATCAAGCTCTCGTCCTTGATGAAGGTTGTGCGGGCAAGGTGATAGAAGCTGTCCAGCGTCCGGTCGATCACGCCGCGCTCGATCGCTTCGAGCAGGACCAGATGCTCGCGGATGCTGACCGCGATGCCGGCAGTGCGCAGCGCCTCGACGAACGAATGGAACATGGTCGATGTCTTAGAGCATGACCGGACCATGTTGAACCACCGTCATCGCCCTGCGGGCGACCGCTGCTCGGCGGGCTGCTGTCGACGTGATGCTGCGTTGCTCGTCGGTTACGATGCTTTGGCATCGCTCCCTCCTCGCGCCTTGCCGCACGCCGAAATCACCGCCGTGCCGATGATCCAACATGGTCCGGTCATGCTCTAGCGCGATCGGGCGTAAAGGCGCCAGTGGCTGCCCGACACGCCGTTCGGGTCGCCGCGCGCGATCTCCTCGAATTGCCGGCCGCAATGGACGAGCGGATCGGGGAAGCGGTTGCCGCCATCGCGTTCGATAAAGCGAAACGGGGCGCAGCGGCTGTCGTCGATGGTCAGTCGATAGCCGCGCGACCGTGCGGCGGCGATCAGGATCGCGGTCGAACGCGACAGTGCGACGGAGACCCGTGCCCCGCCCGGTCCCACCTCGATCAGCTTCGAAACCGCCTGACCGGGGTCTCCCCGCAAATTGGCCACCAGCGCGCCGTCCCGTTCTATCGCTGTCCAGACGAAGAGAGCGCCGGCGATCAGCACGGGCAGACGCCATACGCCCCGCCTCGCCCACAGGACGGGCAGGGTGCTGGCTGCCGACAGGAGCAAGGGTGGAACGGCGACGATATAGTAACGCGACGCGCCGCTGTTCGGCAGCGCGAGCAGCGCAACCGTCAACGGCAGTGCGATTGCCGTCAGCAGGACGAGGCCGGTGAACCGGTCGCGGACGAACCAGCCGGCGATCGCGATCACCGGGGCGATGACCCACAGCCCGCAACTCCATGTCCACAGCTGTTCGAGGCCGGTCAGCATCTTCCAGTCGTCATGCGGTTCGCGTGCACCGAACTGGAACCCGGTCCTGCTGGTCGCGGCAGCCGTCCATGCGATGGCGATCAGCAGCATGACCGCGATCGCGGCCGGGATGAACAGGCGGGCGGTGTCGCGTACCGCGCATCGCCACCCCGCCGCGCGCCAACGCCCTATCGCAACCCATGGACCGAGCGCGGCGAGGGCGAAGAACATCGTCGCCTGTGACAGGCACCCGAAGATCGCCGCCAGCGCGATGGCGGTCGTCGGTGGTCGGGCGGCAGGATCGGCTAGCCAGCGGTCGGCGACGCCGATCGCTGCGACCCAGGCAAGCAGCATCGGCGCATAGCCGCGTGCTTCCGATCCGAAGGTCACCAGAAACGGCGAAACGGCAAAGGCAACCGCGGCAAGAATTGCCGACGCCCGGCCCCGTCGCAGCGCGATCGCGGCGGCCAGCGCAATGGTTGCGCTCCCGGTGATGATCGACAGGGCACGCTGCAGCAGTGGCGGGGCGCCGCTACCTACCCATTGCAGCCACAGGCTGTTGAGATGATGGTTGTTGTCGTGGTTGATCCCGACGAACACCCCGGCGGGGGTCCCCACGTCCTGCGCGGTCACCGCCGACCATGCCTCGTCGAGCCACAAGCCGCCCCGCGCGGCGAGAATGCGCAGGATCAGGCCGGCAATGGTGATGAGCGCGACCGCCGTCCAGACGCCGCGCTGCTCCCCGCTCGTCATCGCGGGCGCGACGCGCTCAACGGCCGTAGGCGTCGATCAGCGACCCGACATAATCGGGTGCGTTGCCGCCCAGTTCGGCAGCGGGGCGGGGGCCGTAGATGAAGCCGTGCGTCGGGTATTCCGAACCACCCAGTTCCTGCGTATCCCGATACCAGACCTTCACCCGCGTCCAGTCCCCTTTCGCGGAAACGTCGAACACGGTGACATCCTGCTCGACGCCGCCGCGCACGCCGTTGATCCGCGACCAGTTCGCATGGGTGACCATGGCGACGCGCGGTTCGACGACGTGGCTGATGACGAGGACATGGCCGAGCGGCAGGCGGTCGGTCTTGGCGAAGGCGAGAACGGCACCGACCTTCGGCCTGTGCCCGCGCGGATAGCGGCCGTCCGCCTGATCCCACCACGTCCAGGCGTCGCCATAGATTTCGACGCCCGACGCCGCCCGCGCAAACGGAACGCATTGCCCGACATAGTCGAGCAGCGAACGCGCGCCGACCGGCACGCTGACGATGGCGGCAAAGGCGAGGAGCAGCGTGCCCCGGAGAAGCGAACCGAACATGATGACGATCCTGCCGAACGATGGTCGCCAATTGATGAGCGAACATGGTTACCGGATCGTCAAGGCCACGCAACCCCCTGCGCGATCAGCCGCCCTTGCGCCGATGCAGAAACGCCAGCCGTTCGAACAGCATCACATCCTGTTCGTTCTTCAGAAGTGCGCCGTGCAGCGGCGGGATCGCCCGGGCCGGATCGTGCGATGCCAGCACTTCCAGCGGCATGTCGTCGTGCAGCAGCAGCTTCAGCCAGTCGAGCAGTTCGCTGGTCGACGGTTTCTTCTTCAATCCCGGCGTCTCGCGTACCGCGAAGAACAGGTCGAGCGCGCGGTTGACCAGCAACGTCTGGATCCCCGGGAAATGCACGTCGATGATCGCCTGCATCGTCACGCGGTCGGGAAAGCGGATATAGTGGAAGAAGCAGCGGCGCAGGAATGCGTCGGGCAGTTCCTTCTCGTTGTTCGACGTGATGACGACGATCGGCCGTTCGCGGGCCGTTACCCGCTCGCCGGTTTCGTACACGTCGAACGCCATTCGATCGAGTTCATGGAGCAGATCGTTGGGGAATTCGATGTCGGCCTTGTCGACCTCATCGATCAACAGCACCGGCAGGGTCGGGCTGACGAACGCCTCCCATAATTTCCCGTGGCGGATATAGTTGGCGATGTCGTGGACGCGGGGATCGCCCAATTGTCCGTCGCGCAGCCGCGCCACCGCGTCATATTCGTACAACCCCTGCTGCGCGCGGGTAGTCGACTTGACGTTCCATTCGATCAGCGGGGCACCGATCGCGCGGGCGATCTCCTGCGCCAATACCGTCTTGCCGGTGCCCGGTTCGCCCTTCACCAGCAACGGCCGGCGCAGCATCACCGCGGCATTGACCGCGACCTTCAGATCGTCGGTCGCGACATAGCCCCTGGTTCCCTCGAACCGCATCGCCTGTTCATGACTCATGGCCAAGCGTTACGGACAGATGCTGTCGAACGCTAGCCGCGGCTTTCCGCGCGCGCGGCGATCAGATCCCACAGGCCGCGATGCTGTGCCAGCAATTGCTGGATGCCGAAGGTCATCGCGCGTTCGACCGCTGCGTTCATGGCGACCGCTTCGATCACCTGCCGGGTCTGCGCAGGCGAGGGCAGGGTGCAGGGAATGACGTCAATCCCCATCCGCTCGGCGGCGGCATCGATTGGACGGCGGATCACCGGCCAGTCGAGGGTGACCGCGATCGCGGCGCCCAGCGCGCAGCCGGGTCGAACCGACCGCGACAGCAGGTCGATAGCGTTGCGCTGCGTCGCCAGCGCCGCCTCCGTCGCGGCCTGACCGGGGGTGCCCGGCGGCGGTCCCGCAGCGGCGGCGACCCGGATCAGATAGGCGCGTTCCTCGACGAATGCAGCGCCGGCATGCGCCAGCCAGTCTTCCGCCGCCGGGTTGTTGGTGGCGCTGCTCGCCAGATCGACCACGCCCGGATGCCGTCCATGCAACGTGCACAGTTGATGCAACGCATCGGCGATGTCGCGTACGGAGACGCCGGCATGCGCCAGCCGTTCCGGTGTGGCGTGTGTACTGCTTCCATCGGCATGAACGATCTGCGCGAGCTTATAGGCTACCCCGCTGTCATTCGTGTCGTTCGCAATCGCAACTATCACCGACGGCCCCCATTCTCGTCTGACCGGGTAATCCCCCGCTCGACCGATGGTATGCCCGCAAGAGATAACTCAAGCGCGTAGGAACAGGGTTTCCAGCACTTTAACCGCGCTTAACGCCGCTATGCGGCTTCGGTCTGCCGCCGAAACGAAACGCCCCGGCGCTGGTGAAGCGTCGGGGCGGAGTAAGCTACTGGTCGAGGAAGGACCGCATTTTCCGGCTACGGCTCGGATGTTTCAGCTTGCGCAGCGCCTTCGCCTCGATCTGACGAATACGTTCGCGGGTCACGCTGAACTGCTGTCCGACCTCTTCGAGCGTGTGGTCGGTGTTCATGCCGATCCCGAAACGCATGCGCAGCACGCGTTCTTCGCGCGGGGTCAGGCTGGCTAGGACGCGGGTGACCGTTTCCTTCAGGTTCGCCTGGATCGCGGCATCGACCGGGATGATCGCATTCTTGTCCTCGATGAAGTCGCCGAGATGCGAATCTTCCTCGTCGCCGATCGGCGTTTCGAGGCTGATCGGCTCCTTGGCGATCTTCATCACCTTGCGAACCTTCTCGAGCGGCATCGACAGCCGTTCGGCCATTTCCTCCGGCGTCGGTTCGCGGCCCTGTTCGTGCAGGAACTGGCGGCTGGTGCGCACCAGCTTGTTGATCGTCTCGATCATATGCACCGGGATGCGGATCGTCCGCGCCTGATCGGCGATCGAGCGGGTGATCGCCTGCCGGATCCACCACGTCGCATAGGTGCTGAACTTGTAACCGCGACGATATTCGAACTTATCGACCGCCTTCATCAACCCGATATTCCCCTCCTGGATCAGGTCGAGGAATTGCAGGCCGCGATTGGTGTATTTCTTGGCGATCGAGATGACGAGGCGCAGATTGGCCTCGACCATTTCCTTCTTGGCGATCCGCGCCTCGCGCTCGCCCTTCTGGACCATGTTGACGATGCGCCGGAACTCGCCCAGCGCCATGCCGGTCTGCTGGGCGATCTCGGCAATCTCGGTGCGGATGCGATCGACCGCAGCGCCTTCGTTGTCGACGAACGCCTTCCACTTCTTGTCGATCGTCGCGACCGACGTCAGCCACTGTTCGTCCAGTTCGTGATCGACATAACTGTCGAGGAACGCCTTGCGCGGCACCTTGTGACGCTCGGCCAGACGCAGCATCTGCCCGCCCAGCGCGGTCAGGCGCCGGTTATAGGCGTATAGCTGATCGACCAGATATTCGATCTTCGCCTGATGGAACTGGACGCTTTCGACCTCGGCCGTCAGCTCCTCGCGCAGCTTCTGATACTTGCGCTCCTCGGCATTGCTCAGGCCATCGCCGGTCGCCATCGCGTCGAGACGCTGCGACTGCATCTTCGAGAATTTCTTGAAGATCGCGGTGATGTTGGCGAACTTCTCCAGGGCCTGAGGCTTGAGCTGCTCTTCCATCTGGGCGAGACTGAGGGTGTTGTCCTCCTCGTCGTCGTCGCTCGGCCGGGGCGCACGGCGTTCGCCATCCTCGTCCTCGTCGACCGACGGTTCCTCGGGCTCTTCCTCTTCCTTGAAGCTGGGACCGGCATTCTTCGACGAAATCTCGCCATTGTCGTCGGCGTCCTCGTCGTCGGACAGCGATTCCGGGGCGGGATCCTTCGACAGCATGGCGTCGAGATCTAGGATCTCGCGCAACTGCATCGTGCCTTCGTTGAGTGCCGTCGACCAGCCGATGATCGCGTTGAACGTGATCGGCGATTCACACAGGCCGAAGATCATCGTGTCGCGACCGGCCTCGATCCGCTTGGCGATGGCGATTTCGCCTTCGCGGCTGAGCAGTTCGACCGCGCCCATCTCGCGCAGATACATCCGCACCGGGTCATCGGTGCGGTCGACGGTTTCCTTTTTCTTGACCGGTTCGAAAGCTGCGGAAGCCTCGTCCTGTTCGGCGGCGCTGTCGTCGGCGTCGTCGTCTTCCTGTTTCGCGCGTTCCTCGCCTTCGCCGTCCTCGCCCGCGTCCTCATTCTCGACGACGTTGACGCCCATGTCGTTCAGCGCCGACATGATGTCCTCGATCTGCTCCGAGGTCATCTGATCCTGCGGCAGCATTTCGTTCAGCTGGTCGACGGTGATGTAGCCGCGCTTCTTCGCGCGGGCGACCAGCTTCTTGATCGACCCTTCGTTCAGGTCGATCAGCGGCGCGTCGCCGGTATCGATCGTGTCGTCGCCGCCACCATTCGCCTTGGCCATCAATAACCCTCAGAAATTTACGCAGCGCGTCTGCCCAGCGCTATTTTACCCGTTGTCTTCGTCCGACACCGTACCTTTTGCAAGCCAAGAGCGCGCATTCCGGCGGTTCGATCGTGGATTTCGGGCAATTCTAAGACGGCGATATGGGAAACGGCGGCGAGGGATCAAGCCGCCTCGTCCAGTTCCTCCATCCAGCTGCGGATACGCGCCTGCACGGCGGCATGGTCGGACCGGGCCTGTTGATACTCGGCAAAGGTCCGTTCGGTCGTTTCCTGTCGGCACCGTTCGGCGGCCGCATTCTCGGCACGGCGACAGGCCTGCTCGTCGACCAGGATCTGGATCACGCGCAACAGGTCGGTCTCGGCCGTTTCCCGCTCGGCGTCGCGCAGCCAGAAGGTGAAGGCGAGGTCGGTTTCCCTGTTCCGCCGCGCCATGTCGACCAGCTGCCGGTCGGCGGCAATCGTGTCGGTCAGCAGGCTTTCGCTCAGGTCGCTGCGATAGATGGCAAGGTCGATCAAGTGGTTGCGCCAACGCTGCAACTGCTGGTTCTTGATCGGCAGTTGGGCGATCAGCTCGCAATAGCGGGTGAGCACGTCGACATGCTGCATCAGCCCCATCAGCACCGCACGCTGGAACGCGAAGACCAGATCGACTTCCTTGACGTTCGCCGCCGCCGCCATGTCGTTGGCGACGATCCGCAGGCGGCGGTCCTTGGCACCGAACAACGCGAAGAACTGGTCCTTGAACGTCCGGAAATATTCGCGGCGAATGCCTTCGTGGGTGATCGTGCCGGCAAGGCGCGCGAGTTCATGCTCGAACGCTGCCCGCTCATCGGGACCCGCCCCGGGCGGCAATGTCGCCAGTTCCAGCCGCCACAGGAAATCGGACAGCGATTCGCGGCGTGCGAGCAAATCCTCGAACGCCTGCGGCCCTTCCGCGCGGACCAGATCGTCGGGGTCCATGCCGTCGGGAATGGTGACGATCGAGATGCTCTTGCCCGGTTGCAGCAACGGCAGCGCGCGTTCGGCCGCACGGCGCGCCGCCTTAATTCCCGCGGCATCGCCGTCGAAACACAGGATCGGCACGTCCGCCATCCGCCACAGCCGTTCGAGCTGATGCTCGGTCAGCGCGGTGCCGAGCGGGGCCACGACCTCATCGAAACCGGCCTGCGCCAGCGCGATGACGTCCATATAGCCCTCGACCGCGATGACGCGCTTGCGGCTACGCGCGGCCGTCTGTGCCCGGTCGATATTGTAGAGGGTGCGCCCCTTGTCGAAGAGCGGCGTTTCGGGCGAGTTCAGATATTTCGGCTCGCCATCGCCGAGGATGCGCCCGCCGAACGCGATGGTCCGTCCGCGCGCATCGCGGATCGGGATCATCAGCCGCCCGCGGAACCGGTCATACGGCTCCTTGCCCTCGACCGAGATCAGCATCCCCGATTCGACCAGCATCGGATCGCCGTACGACGCCAGTGCCGCCTTCAACCGTCCGCGCGCATCGGGCGCGAAGCCCATGCCGAAGGCGCGCGCCGTTTCCGCCTTGATGCCGCGCTTGACCAGCGCGTCGCGGGCGATGCCGCCTTCGTCGCCGAGCCGGTCGGCGAACCAGGTTTGCGCATCGGCCATCAATTCGTGCAGGCCCTTGGCGCGTTCCGCCTGCCTGGCTGACCGTGCATCCTGCGCCGGCATTTCAAGGCCGGCGGCGGCGGCCAGTTCCTTCACCGCGTCGATGAAGGGCAGGCCGCGCTGGTCGGTCATCCAGCGGATGGCATCGCCATGCGCGCCGCAGCCGAAGCAGTGGTAGAAGCCCTTGTCGTCATTGACCCAGAAGCTCGGCGTCTTCTCGGTATGGAACGGGCAGCAGGCCTTGTGCTCGTTGCCCGACCGCTGGAGCTTCACCGACTTGCCGACCAGCGCCGACAGCGTCGTGCGGGTGCGCAACTCGTCGAGGAACTGGGGCGAAAGGGTCATGCCTCTTTATGCCCCGAACGGAACGGGGTCGGCAACCGCTTATGCGTCAGCCCAGCGCCGCCTTCACCGCCGCGCTGGCCTTGCTCATGTCGAGCTCGCTGCCGTGGCGCGACTTCAGCTCGGCCATCACGCGGCCCATGTCCTTCATGCCGGTCGCGCCCAGATCGGCCTTGATCGTCTCGATCGCCGCCGCCGTCTGTGCTTCGTCCATCTGCTGCGGCAGGAAGCGTTCGATGACGGTCACTTCGCGCGCTTCGGCCGCGGCCAGTTCGGGGCGGTTGCCCTTTTCGTACATCTCGATCGATTCGCGGCGTTGCTTGACCATTTTCTGCAGCACCTCGACGACCAGTGCGTCGTCGCTGTCGGGAGCCTTGCCGGTGCGCACCTCGATATCGCGGTTCTTGATCGAGGACTGGATCAGGCGGATCGTGGCCGTGCCTTCCTTGTCGCCGCTTTTCATGGCGGTGACCAGCGCGTCCTTGATGGTGTCGCGAATCATGCGGGTTCCAATGTCGTTCGTTCGGGTAAGCAATCACCCTTAGCCGCAATCGTCCGGCGATCACAGGATTGACGGGGGGCGGGGTTGGGACTAGCCGCCACCGCTTAGCGACATCATCAGATTTACCCAGGAGTGCCCGCCCATCATGGCCGACGCCAAGCCATTCGCCATGCCCGACGGAGCTACGGGTGTTCTGGTCCTTGCCAATGGCGACGTGCTGTGGGGCCGTGGCTTCGGTGCCGAAGGCGCAGCGGTGGGCGAGGTGTGCTTCCACACCGCGATGACCGGCTATCAGGAAATCATGACCGATCCGTCCTTTGCCGGGCAGATCATCACCTTCACCTTTCCGCACATCGGCAATGTCGGCACCAATGTCGATGACGTCGAGGCGAACGATCCGCATGCGCTGGGCATGATCGTCCGCGAGGATGTGACCGAGCCGTCGAATTTCCGGTCGAACGAGCATCTCGATGCGTGGATGGCGCGGCACAACCGGATCGGCCTCGCGGGAATCGACACCCGCGCGCTGACCCGCCGCATCCGGCAGGGCGGCGCGCCGAACGGCGTCATCGCGCATTCGGCGACCGGCGAGTTCGATATTCCCGTGTTGCTGGCACAGGCGCAGGCGTGGCCGGGGCTGGAGGGCATGGACCTTGCCAAGACCGTGTCGTGCGAGACCCATTATGGCTGGGCCGGCGGGGCATGGCATCTGGGCAAGGGCTATGACGACAGCACGGGCGTGGAAGTTGGCGAAGTTGCCACGCAGGCGAACAAGCGTCCGCATGTCGTTGCGATTGATTATGGTAGCAAACGCAATATCTTCCGCAATCTTGTTCACGCCGGTGCTGAAGTAACCGTGCTACCGGCCACCGCGACCTATGAACAGGTCATGGCGGCCAACCCCGACGGCATCTTCCTGTCGAACGGTCCGGGCGATCCCGCCGCGACCGGCGACTATGCGGTGCCGGTGATCCGCCAGTTGCTGGAGACCGGCAAGCCGCTGTTCGGCATCTGCCTTGGCCACCAGTTGCTCGGCCTCGCGCTGGGGGCGAAGACGACCAAGATGCACCAGGGCCATCGCGGCGCGAACCATCCGGTCAAGCGGCTGTCGGACGGGGCGGTCGAGATCACCAGCATGAACCACGGCTTCGCGGTCGAACGCGACAGCCTGCCGGCGAATGTCCGCGAGACGCATGTGTCGCTGTTCGACGGGTCGAATGCCGGCATCGAAGTGGACGGCGGTCGCGCCTTTTCGGTCCAGTATCACCCCGAGGCGTCGCCCGGGCCGCAGGACAGCTTCTATCTGTTCGAGCGGTTCGTCGCGGACATGAGGAAAGTATAGTCGTGCAGGCGACTGTCCCTAACCCGCCGCCCATTATTCTCCAGCGGGCGACACAGGTCGAGCAACCCTCTTGTAAAACGGATCCCTGCCTTCAGGTTCAGGGTCGCTCAATGGTGTTGGTTGGGTGGATCGTCGAAGGATCCAATAGAACACTCGAGGCGCTGCGAGAAAATTTAATCAGAGAGGGTTGGTCGACGTCGCCGCCCTGGAAGGTCGATGGTCATTTTGCTCTTCGAATATATACCACCGGCAAAAGTCCCGCAGAAGCAATGCTTCTCGCAGGGCGCCTGCAATCAGACATATTCGGTCCATACGAGATCAAGTGGATGATGTTTCCTTCAAGGCAGCAAGGGAAGTAGTCACAATGATCATGGCCCATTCCGTAACTCGAATCGATCGTTAATCATGCCAAAACGCACCGACATTTCGTCCATCCTCGTCATCGGCGCGGGGCCGATCGTCATCGGTCAGGCTTGCGAGTTCGATTATTCGGGCGTGCAGGCGATCAAGGCGTTGAAGGAGGAGGGCTATCGCATCGTCCTCGTCAACTCCAACCCCGCCACGATCATGACCGATCCCGATCTGGCCGACGCGACCTATGTCGAGCCGATCACGCCCGCGATCGTCGCCAAGATCATCGAGAAGGAGCGCCCCGATGCGGTGCTGCCGACGATGGGCGGGCAGACCGCGCTGAACACCGCGCTGGCGCTGGCCAATGACGGGACGCTCGAAAAGTTCGGCGTGACGATGATCGGCGCCGATGCCGAGGCGATCGACAAGGCCGAGGACCGCCAGAAGTTCAAGGTCGCGATGGACAAGATCGGCCTCGAATCCGCGCGCAGCCATATCGCGCACAGCGAGACGGAGGCGCTGGCGGGGCTGGAGCATGTCGGGCTGCCGGCGATCATCCGCCCGTCGTTCACGTTGGGCGGGACCGGCGGCGGCGTCGCCTATAACCGCGACGAATTTCTGAAGATCGTCCGCGAAGGGCTGGACGCGTCGCCGACCACCGAGGTGCTGATCGAGGAATCGCTGCTCGGGTGGAAGGAATATGAGATGGAAGTCGTCCGCGACCGCGCGGACAATGCCATCATCGTGTGTTCGATCGAGAATATCGATCCGATGGGCGTCCATACCGGCGATTCGATCACCGTCGCCCCGGCGCTGACGCTGACCGATAAGGAATATCAGATCATGCGCAACGCATCGATCGCGGTACTCCGGGAAATCGGTGTCGAAACAGGTGGTTCGAACGTACAGTTCGCGGTCAATCCGAGGGACGGCCGTCTCATCGTCATCGAGATGAACCCGCGCGTGTCGCGGTCGTCGGCGCTGGCGTCGAAGGCGACCGGCTTCCCGATCGCGAAGGTCGCGGCCAAGCTGGCGGTCGGCTATACGCTCGACGAGATCACCAACGACATTACCGGCGCGACGCCGGCATCGTTCGAACCCACCATCGACTATGTCGTCACCAAGATCCCGCGATTCGCCTTCGAAAAGTTCAAGGGGTCGCAGGCGGTGCTGTCGACGGCGATGAAGTCGGTCGGCGAAGTGATGGCGATCGGCCGCAATATCCACGAATCGATGCAGAAGGCGCTGCGCGGTCTGGAGACCGGACTGTCGGGCTTCAACACCGTCGAACGCCTTGCCGGTGCGCCGCGTGCCGAGATCGAGGCGGCGCTGGCCGTCGCCACGCCCGACCGGCTGCTGGTCGCGGCACAGGCGCTGCGCGAAGGCTTCACCGTCGCCGAAGTCCACGCCATCGCCAAATATGATCCGTGGTTCCTCGAACGCATTGCCGAAATCGTCGCAGCGGAAACCGAAGTTTGCGCCAACGGTCTGCCGCAGGACGCGGCGGGAATGCGTCGGCTGAAATCGATGGGGTTCAGCGACAAGCGGCTGGCGTGGCTGGCGCTGCAATCGGCCAATCTGCGCGGCATGGATCGCGGCATCGCACGCGGATCGGGTCTGATCCACGAGGTCGTCAAGATGATGACCGGCGGCGTGACCGAGGAAGAGGTGCGTCAACATCGCCACAAGCTGGGCGTGCGGCCGGTCTTCAAGCGGATCGACACCTGCGCCGCCGAGTTCGAGGCGAAGACGCCCTATATGTATTCGACCTATGAAGCGCCGACGTTCGGCGAGCCGGAGGACGAAAGCGCGCCGTCGGACGCGCGGAAGATCGTCATCCTCGGCGGCGGTCCGAACCGGATCGGGCAGGGGATCGAGTTCGACTATTGCTGCTGCCATGCCTGCTTCGCGCTGAGCGACGCCGGCTATGAAACCATCATGGTCAACTGCAACCCCGAAACGGTATCGACCGATTACGACACGTCGGACCGGCTGTATTTCGAACCGCTGACCGCTGAGGACGTGCTGGAAATCCTGCATGTCGAAGCGTCGAAGGGCGAGCTGGTCGGGGTGATCGTGCAGTTTGGCGGGCAGACGCCGCTGAACCTTGCCCGCGCGCTCGAAGCGGCCGGTATCCCGATCCTTGGCACCACACCCGATTCGATCGACCTGGCGGAGGACCGCGAGCGGTTCGCCGATCTGGTCACCTCGCTCGGCCTGCTCCAGCCGGCCAATGGGCTGGCGCGCAGCCGCGACGAAGCGGCGGTGATCGCCGAGCGGATCGGCTATCCGGTGCTGATGCGGCCGAGCTATGTGCTGGGCGGGCGGGCGATGGAGATCGTCGATTCGCTGGGGCAGCTCGACGATTATATCCAGACGGCGGTGCAGGTGTCGGGCGATTCGCCGGTCCTGATCGACCAGTATCTGCGTGACGCGATCGAGGTCGATGTCGATGCGATCGCCGATGGTGACGATGTCGTCGTCGCGGGCGTGTTGCAGCATATCGAGGAAGCGGGCGTCCATTCGGGCGACAGCGCGTGTTCGATGCCGCCCTATTCGCTGACCGCCGAGGTCATTGCCGAGATCGAGCGGCAGACGGTGGCGCTGGCCAAGGCGCTCAACGTCAAGGGCCTGATGAATATCCAGTTCGCGGTCAAGGACGGCAACGTCTATCTGATCGAGGTCAATCCGCGTGCCAGCCGCACGGTGCCGTTCGTCGCCAAGGCGATCGGTACCCCGGTCGCCAAGATCGCGGCGCGGGTGATGGCGGGCGAAAAGCTGGCCGACCTGCCGATGATCGACCGCCATATCGACCATGTCGCGGTCAAGGAAGCGGTGTTCCCATGGGGCCGCTTCCCCGGCGTCGATCCGGTACTGTCACCGGAAATGAAGTCGACCGGCGAAGTCATGGGAATCGATAGCGATTTCGCGACCGCCTTTGCCAAGGCGCAGATGGGGGCGAGCATCGTCTTGCCTACCAGTGGCACGGTGTTCGTATCGGTGAAGTCGGGCGACAAGCCGGTGATCCTGCCCGGCGTGCAGTTGCTGGTCGAGATGGGGTTCAAGATCGTCGCGACCGCCGGCACCGCCGATTATCTGGCCGAACATGGCGTGCCCGTCGAACGCGTGAACAAGGTGGCGCAGGGCCGCCCGCATATCGTGGACAAGATCTTCGACGGCGATATCGCGATGATCTTCAACACGACCGAAGGCTGGCAGTCGCTGAAGGACTCCGAATCGATCCGCGCGTCGGCGCAATCGCAGAAGGTGCCGTACTTCACGACCGCTCCCGCCAGCGTGGCGGTGGCGCAGGCCATTCAGGCACTGGCGGCCCGCTCCCTTGAAGTGCGGCCGTTGCAGTCCTATTATTCTTGATCGCACAACTGATCCCCATCAGCGAATAGTTGCGCACGGACGGGCAGGGAGGCCCGGCCGTGTGAGGGGGCTACTTACGAAAAGGGACGCGCGCGCGATGGCGACGGTCGAAAAGATGCCGATGCTGCAAGAAGGCTATGATCGCCTGACGGTGCATCTCAAGCAACTGAAGGTCGAACGGCCGCAGATCATCGACGCGATCGAGGAAGCGCGCGCGCATGGCGATCTGTCGGAAAACGCCGAATATCATGCGGCGAAGGAACGGCAGGGCCAGATCGAGGCGTCGATCGCCGATATCGAGGACAAGCTGTCCCGCGCGCAGGTCATTGATCCGAAGGACCTGTCGGGCGACAAGGTCGTGTTCGGCGCGACCGTCACCCTGCTCGACGAGGACGACAAGGCGGTCACCTACCAGATCGTCGGCCAGACCGAGGCCGATGCCAAGTCGGGCCGCATTTCGTACAACTCGCCGATGGGACGCGCGCTGATCGGGCGCAAGATCGACGACGATGTCGAGGTGACGGTGCCGTCGGGCGACCGGTATTACCAGATCTCGAAGATCGAGTTCATCTAAACGCTCATGTTCGAACGGCGTCCTTCCCCGTCGATCCTGGTGATCGGCGGGTTGATCGCGTGCGTCAGCGCGTGGCTGATCCTGACCGGTGGCGTGTGGAGCGCGGCGATCACGGCGGGCTTCGTGCCGCTGCGAATGACCAGCAATTTCGCGTCGATCGAGGGGTTTGCGCCGTTCGTGCCGGTGTGGCTGACGCCGCTTACCGCCGCGTTCATTCATGACGGGTGGTTGCATCTCGGCTTCAATCTGCTGACTCTCGCCATCGTCGGCACCCCGACGCAGCGCGCGGTCGGGCTACGTGGGGTGTTGGTGCTGTTGCTGGTCGGGGCCTATGCGTCGGTGGCGGCGCAGTGGCTGGCCGGACCAACCTCGCCCGCGCCGATGATCGGGGCGAGCGGTGCGATCTCGGCACTGATCGGGGCCTATGCGCTGCTGTTCGGTGGCGGCAAGGCGAAGGCGATCGGGCCTGTGCCGGCGCACGTCGTCCATGCGCTATGGCTGGGAGCCAGCTGGACGCTGCTCAATCTGGCGATCGGCTGGTCGAGCGCCGGCAGCGACATGCCGGTCGCGGGGGCGGCACATGCCGGCGGGTTCATCGCCGGGATGGTGCTGCTGCGGCCGTTGTTGCGGTGGCGCTGGGGGGTGTGGCGGGTGGCTGAGACCGACTGAGCCGAGTTCGTATCGGTCCCCGTTCCTCACGTCGATCCCGTTGGCTTCGAGCTTGTCGAGAACCGCAGTCGAGAAGACGGTGCCCCGAGTGGGCAAGTTCTCGACGGACGCTTCTCGACAAGCTCGAACCTCCGCTCGAAGCCAACGGGTTAGTAAGCGACCCTTACGCCGCCGGCAGTTCCGGTTCGAGCAGGCGGTGGAGGTGGACCACCACATACTTCATCTCGGCATCGTCGACGGTCCGCTGTGCGGCGGCGCGCCATGCTTTTTCCGCGCTGGCATAGTCGCCGAAGATGCCGACGACGTCGATCGCCTTCAGGTCGGCGAAATCGAGCGTGCGCGGATCGGCGACGCGGCCGCCGAAGACGAGGTGGAGTTTGCTCATGATCGCTCCCGCAGTGCAAAAAAAGATACGCCCCGTCGCATAGCGGACGGAGCGTACCCTTCAACCCATAAACTGGGATTCGTGGCGGAGGTCAGCCCTTGACGGCGGCCTTGCCGCTGTCCTTGGCGGCCTGCACCACCGTGCCAAACGCAGCGCGGAGCTGTTCCTTGGCACCGTCCTTGCTCGGCAGCGCGGCGGTCAGCTGCTCCTTGCCGACGTCGCGTGCCGTTGCGGCAGCGGCGGTGGCTGCCGCCGCCAGCTTCTTGCCGAGCGGGGCGAGCGTTTTCGTCTCCTGCGCGGTGCGCGGCAGCAAGGCACCGACGACGGCACCGAGTGCAAGGCCACCGGCGAGGACCGCGAGCGGATTGGTCTCGATCGTGTCCGATGCGCGCTTGGCGGCGTCATGCGCTGCTTCCGACGCGCGCTGGGCGGCTTCGTGCGCGGCGTCCGAGGCACGCTTTGCGGCGTCGTGGGCGGCGTCGCTAGTGGCGTGGGCGGCGGTCGACGCCTTTTCCTTCAGCGTGTCGATGGTGCCCGCGGTTTCGTGCGGGACGGTCTTGAGTTCGCTCATGATGTCATTCCTTGTTCGGGACGGGCGGGGGCGGGGCGATGGGGGGCGGGGGTGGAGCCTTGCGGAACAGCCGGGCGATGCGCTTGCGGGCGAGCAGGGCGACGAAGCCGGTCGCGATACCGGCGGCCACGCCCGGCCGTTCCATCACGAGGGCGACGCCATCCTCTGCCTTGTCTTTCAGGTCGTCGGCCACGCCCGAGGCGATAGTCGACGGCGACAGGCGATGCTTCGCTTCGGCAAGGCTGGCCTGCAACCGGGCACGCTTGATCAGCGCGTCGGCGCGGGCGGCAGCGAGGGTTGGCGGAATCATCAGCTGTCTCCCAACGGCGCGACAACGCGCTTGAAGCTAGACAACGCGACCTTGGCGAGGATCGCCGCCACGACCAGCGCCACGACGACGACCAGCAACGTGGCCCAGCCCGGCCCCATGATCGGCCGCAGCGACAGGATCGCCCCGACCAGCAAGGCGGTGACCGCCGACAGCGCGATGACCACCGCGCCGACCGCAAGGCCTGCGGCGATGCCGGCCTGCGACCCGCGCGTACTGGCCACCGTCTTCCACAGCGTCACCTCGGCCTTGGCATAGGCCTTCGCGTCCTCAACGACGCGGCCGACAACCGTTCCCAGCCCCTCGTCCCCCATGATCGGGGTCAGCCCTTTACCGAGGGGATGGTGTCGGCATCGGTGCCGGCCTTCACGATGCGCGCCAGCAGGAAGCCGAGTGCTGCGGCGGTGCCGATGGCGACTGCCGGGCTCTTGCGGACGAAATCGCTGGCGTCGGCGATCAGATCGTCGACTTCCTTGCCGCGCAGATTGTCCGAGAAGCCCGAAATGGCCTTGGCCGCCGAGCGGGCATATTGGCCATATTGTTCGCCAAGCTTTTCATCGACGGTACCGGCGGCATCTTCCATCAGCTTCGAGAATTCGTCGAGCGCGCCGGTGGCCCGTGCCTTGCCTTCGTCGGCCAGACCGCGCGCCTTTTCGGTCGCCTTCACCGACAGCTTCGACGCCTCGTCCTTCAGCGTCTGGGTGGTGCTGCCGGTCGAGGTTGCTTCCGAATCGAACGATGTCGTGGCGGCCGGCGTAAATTCGACGGTGCCGCCGGAAGCTGGCTTGAGATCGGCATTGAAGTCGACAGCGGTGTCGCTGGTGGCCGGCGAACCCCCGGTCCTGTTAAAGTCGGTCATAACGAATCCTTTCTTCGTTTCGGAACGATAACCATGCGGCCATGGTCGGGTTCCGTCGTGCGGAGGATTTGCGAGCGGCGGGACGAATGGATAGAGGGGCCGCGACCAAGCCGTTCGCACGGACATAGAAGGAGTCGTTACGTGACCGCAATCATTCAGGTGCATGGCCGCCAGATCCTCGACAGCCGCGGCAATCCGACCGTCGAGGTCGATGTGCTGCTGGAGGATGGCAGCTTCGGCCGCGCCGCGGTCCCGTCGGGCGCGTCGACCGGCGCGCACGAAGCCGTCGAAAAGCGTGACGGCGACAAGAGCGTCTATCTGGGCAAGGGCGTGCTGGGCGCGGTCGAGGCGGTGAACGGCGACATCGCCGAAGCGGTGCTGGGCATGGATGCCGAAGACCAGAGTGACATCGACGAAGCGATGATCCAGCTCGACGGGACCGAGAACAAGGGCCGGCTGGGCGCGAACGCGATTCTCGGCGTCAGCCTGGCGGTTGCCAAGGCGGCGGCGGATGCCCGCGGCCTGCCGCTGTATCGCTATGTCGGCGGCGTGTCGGCGCATCTGCTGCCGGTGCCGATGATGAACATCATCAACGGTGGCGAACATGCCGACAACCCGATCGATTTCCAGGAATTCATGGTCATGCCGGTCGGTGCCGACAGCATCGCCGAAGCGGTCCGGTGCGGTTCGGAAATCTTCCACACGCTGAAGAAGGGCCTGTCCGAAAAGGGTCTCGCCACCTCGGTCGGCGACGAAGGCGGCTTCGCCCCGGCGCTGAGCAGCACGATCGACGCGCTCGACTTCATCATGCAGAGCATCGAGCGCGCGGGTTACAAACCGGGCGAGGACGTGATGCTCGCGCTCGACTGCGCGGCGACCGAATTCTTCAAGGGCGGCCGGTACGAGATGGTCGGAGAGGGCAAGTCGCTTTCCCCGCACGAAATGGCCGATTACCTCGCCGATCTCGCCGCGCGCTATCCGATCCTGTCGATCGAGGACGGCATGGGCGAGGATGATTTCGAAGGCTGGAAGGCGCTGACCGACAAGATCGGCGACAAGGTCCAGCTGGTCGGTGACGATCTGTTCGTCACCAACCCGAAGCGGCTGGCGATGGGTCTGGAACAGGGCCTCGCCAACTCGCTGCTGGTGAAGGTCAACCAGATCGGCACGCTGACCGAAACGTTGGAGGCGGTGAGCCTCGCCCAGCGCAACCGCTATACCGCGGTGATGTCGCACCGGTCGGGCGAGACCGAGGACGCGACGATCGCCGACCTCGCGGTCGCGACCAACTGTGGCCAGATCAAGACGGGTTCGCTGGCGCGCTCGGACCGGCTTGCCAAGTACAACCAGCTGATCCGTATCGAGGAAGAGCTGGCCGGTGCCGCGCGCTATGCGGGGCGTTCGATCCTGCGTTGAGCCGATCGTCCGTCAGCGAAGGGGGCGTCGGTGCGAACCGGCGCCCCTTTTGCGCGGGGTGGCGTCGGCGTATTGTGGTCCGGGCCGCCGGAAGTCCTTCGATAGTGGCTCAGCGTTGCTTTTTCGCGATGGTCGCAGTGAAGTCGGGGTCCTTGTTCGCCACCCAGTCGACGAATTTGCGGACATTCGGATTCGCGAGCAGCGTGTCGACATCCATGCCGGCGCGTTGCAGTTCGGAATTGGTGAAATTGGCCATCAACGTCTGTTGACAGATCGAATGCATCGGCACGACATCGCGTCCGCCCCGGCTTTTGGGGACGGGATGGTGCCAGACGATCGTCTTGCCGGTGGGCCGGCCGCACAGCCAGCAGGGGACGGCGGGGGCCGGTGCATCGTCGCTGTCATCCGTCTGCGGATAGGGATCGTGCCGGTTGTTCTTGCGGGCCATGTCGTTGCCAATCCACCTAACTTCGGTCGCCGTTGCCGACGTGCTTCTCAATCCTGATAGCGTAACAGGTTCGCGAACCCTTCGTTCGCCTTGGTCATCTTCGCGATTTTCCGCAGCTGCGCCCTGACGCCGCGGTCGAATCGCCGGTCGTCGTAGATGCCGGTGATCCGGTATTCGTCCTGCGCCAGCAACGCCTTCACGCGGCCGGCCAAGGCGGCCTGGTCCGTCGTGCAATCGGTGGCGAGCAACGCGCGGCTGACCCATTCCTCCGCTGCGGCCTTGTCATAGTCGCCCTGCGCCTCGTAGCCGCGCCGGTCCGCCGCTGCCTGCTCCAGCTTCGCGGCGGACAGGCGGCTCTCCAGCCAGAGGCGGACCCGGCTTGCGTCCCATGCGGTGGCGGTTGCGTTGCTCATCCTTCTTCCTTCAAACGGGATGCGTTCGCCGCCCCCGGATATGGCCTGTATCGGCAATGCGCGGCGGATGCACCCGCCATGACCGGTGCCCGCGCGCCGGTCAGAACAGCCGCCCGCCGTCCGGCACCCGCCAGTCCGGCGCGAACAGGACGACCGCGCCGGCTTCGTCGGGAAAGCCCAGCGTCAGTACCTCGGACACGAACTTGCCGATCTGACGCGGCGGGAAATTGACCACCGCCGCGACCTGTCGTCCGAGCAGCCCGTCGCAATCATACCGTTCGGTGATCTGCGCGCTCGATCGTTTGCGGCCCAGCACCGGGCCGAAATCGATGATCAGCTTGATCGCGGGCTTGTGCGCTTGCGGATAGGGTTCGGCGGCGACGATCGTGCCGACACGGATATCGACCTTCAGGAACGTGTCGAAGTCGGTCGGGTCGGTCAGGGTCGCGGGATCGTGCAGCAGGTGCATATCGGCTCCTTGGCACCGGTTGGTGGCTTGCGTGGGCGCAGGCTATAACCGACATACGCGCCATGTCGCGCCCCTCGCCCCTTCGTCAGATGCTGAAACGTGCCGGATGGCCGGCGCTGGTGATCCTCGTCATCGGCTTCTTCGCCTATCACGCGGTGCTGGGGCCGAACGGCGTGCTGGCGTATCGCGAGTATCAGCGCAACCTGGCGGTGCGGAAGGCGCAATATGCGTGTCTGGAGAAGGTGCGCGCCGAGCTGCGCAACCGGGTCGAGCTGCTCGATCCGCGTCATGCCGATCCCGACATGGTCGACGAACTGGTCCGGCGGAAGCTGAACGTCGCCCACCCGGATGAATTCATCGTGCCGATCACCGGCGAGGCGGCGGCGCGAAGCCGCTGCGGGATCCGCATCGACGACTGAATCCGGACCGGAACGGGCAGGTTCGGTTGCACGAGGGCATAATTCGCGCCATAGGCGGCGCTTCCTTCCCATCCTTTCAGGAACGAGGCATCCGAACCGTGGCAAAAGCACCGGCGCCAGGCCGCATCAGCGAACCCGTCATTCCCAATCGCGAACGGCCGGGTGAGCCAACGCGGTACGAGGCGTCGAAAGAGGAGCTGCTCTCCTTCTACAAGGAGATGCTGCTGATCCGTCGTTTCGAGGAGAAAGCGGGTCAATTGTACGGCCTCGGCCTGATCGGTGGTTTCTGCCACCTGTATATCGGTCAGGAAGCCGTCGCCGTCGGGCTTCAGTCGGCGCTCGAATCCGGCAAGGACTCGGTGATCACCGGCTATCGCGACCATGGCCACATGCTCGCCTATGGCATTGATCCCAAGGTCATCATGGCCGAATTGACCGGGCGCGAGGCCGGCATCAGTCGCGGCAAGGGCGGGTCGATGCACATGTTCTCGACCGAGCACAAGTTCTATGGCGGCCACGGCATCGTGGGTGCGCAGGTGTCGCTGGGCGCGGGCCTCGCGTTCGGCCACAAGTACAGCAACGACGGCGGCGTCTGCATGACGTATTTCGGCGATGGTGCGTCGAATCAGGGTCAGGTGTACGAATCGTTCAACATGGCCGAGCTGTGGAAGCTCCCGATCATCTTCGTGATCGAGAACAATCAGTATGCGATGGGCACCAGCGTCAACCGCTCGTCGGCCGAGGACCAGCTCTATCGCCGCGGCGAAAGCTTCCGCATTCCGGGCATCCAGGTCGACGGCATGGACGTACTGGCGTGCCGTGGTGCCGCCGAAACCGCGCTCGAATGGGTGCGTGCGGGCAAGGGGCCGATCATCCTCGAGATGAAGACCTATCGCTATCGCGGCCATTCGATGTCCGACCCGGCCAAGTATCGCAGCCGCGACGAAGTGCAGGCGATGCGCGACAATTCGGACCCGATCGAGGGGCTGAAGCGCGAGCTGACCGCCGCCGGCGTGCAGGAGGACGAGCTGAAGGCGATCGAGGCTGAAATCCGCAAGGTGGTGAACGCGGCTGCCGATTTCGCCGAAAGCGCGCCCGAACCGGACGCCAAGGAACTGTACACCGACGTTCTGGTGGAGACCTACTGAGATGCCGATCGAACTGAAGATGCCGGCGCTGTCGCCCACGATGGAAGAAGGCACGCTGGCCAAGTGGCTCGTCAAGGAGGGCGACACGGTCAAGTCGGGCGACATCATGGCCGAGATCGAGACCGACAAGGCGACGATGGAATTCGAAGCGGTCGACGAAGGTACGATCGCGCAGATCCTGATCGCCGAGGGCACCGATAACGTAAAGGTCGGCGCCGTCATCGCGATCCTCGCCGGCGAGGGCGAGGATGTCGACGCCGCCAAGTCGGCCCAGCCGACCGAAGCGCGTGCCGGCGAAGCCGCCGCTGCCACGCCCAAGGCCGACGAGAAGAACGACGACAAGGCACCGCCAGCGCCCGAGGGCACGACGCAGCAGCATGCCGAGACCGGCGCGCGCCAGCTGTTCGACGCCGCCGATCAGGAAGGCGACACCAGCCCGGAAATTCCGGAAGGGACCGAAATGGTCAAGACCACGGTCCGCGACGCACTGCGCGACGCGATGGCCGAGGAAATGCGTGCCGACGACCGCGTGTTCGTGATGGGCGAGGAAGTCGCCGAATATCAGGGCGCGTACAAGGTCACGCAGGGCCTGCTCGCCGAGTTCGGCGATCGTCGCGTCATCGATACGCCGATTACCGAGTACGGCTTTGCCGGCATCGGTACCGGTGCGGCGATGGGCGGCCTGCGTCCGGTCATCGAATTCATGACGTTCAACTTCGCCATGCAGGCGATCGACCACATCATCAATTCGGCGGCCAAGACCAATTACATGTCGGGCGGCCAGATGCGCTGTCCGATCGTGTTCCGCGGTCCCAACGGTGCGGCGAGCCGCGTCGGTGCGCAGCACTCGCAGAACTATGGCCCGTGGTACGCTTCGGTGCCCGGCCTGATCGTGATTGCGCCCTATGACGCGGCGGATGCGAAGGGTCTGCTGAAGGCGGCGATCCGATCGACCGATCCGGTCGTCTTCCTCGAAAACGAACTGATGTACGGTCGCTCGTTCGACGTGCCGAAGCTCGACGATTTCGTCCTGCCGATCGGCAAGGCGCGGATCATGAAGCCGGGCAAGGACGTCACCATCGTCAGCTACTCGATCGGCGTCGGCCTCGCGCTCGAAGCCGCCGAGAAGCTGGCGGGCGAGGGCATCGATGCCGAAGTGATCGACCTGCGCACGCTGCGCCCGCTCGACACCAAGACGGTGCTGAAGTCGCTGAAGAAGACCAACCGGCTGGTCGTGGTCGAGGAAGGTTGGCCGACCTGCTCGATCGCGTCGGAAATCGCCGCGGTGGTCATGGAGCAGGGCTTCGACGATCTCGACGCCCCGGTGCTGCGCGTCACCAACGAAGACGTGCCGCTGCCCTATGCCGCCAATCTCGAAAAGCTGGCGCTCATCACCAGCGACAAGGTCGTCGCGGCGGTGAAGAAGGTCACGTACAAGTAAGCCACGGCGCCGCTGCGGTATCCTCCGCAGCGGCGACTGGTCGCCGCGTCGGTTCGGGAATGTGCCGGACCCGCGACGTGCCGATCACGCTACCGGTTTCCGGAACGGACGGCCTTCAAATCCGCCTTCGCGTGAATTTCGGATGGACCCTCAGACGGTGTAGCGGTCGCAGGTCATGCGTTGCTTCACCTGCGGCACCGGATCGCGCACGCCCTCCTCCAGCAAGCGATTGTCGCGCACGATGAAGGCGGAGGTCTGCTGCAATTTCGGGTTGCCGAGGAAAAAGGTCGGTAGCAGCGGCTGATAGTCGAAATTGATCTCGACGAAGATCACTGCCGCGCGATCGGGTGCCTGCACCGGCTTGGCCGGGTCGCCCATTCCCCGAAACGGGCTGCCCGATGTTCCGCCATCGCCTTCGCGGCCGAAACTCGAATCATAGCCCGGACCACGTTTCAGCCCGACGCAGCGCTGCCAGTGGATCCACTGCGCGCCGTCCTTCGTCTCGAGGCTGGAAATCGTCACCCGGCCGTTGGTGGTGACGCCCAGTGCTTCGGTTTGCCGGCGCAGCCCGCCGATCACCTCGTTCACGTCAGCCTCGCGCAGCTGTTGCGTCGCAGCGTTGGTGTCGACGCCGACGCGCGAGATATTGTCGGCGAGCGTCTGCGTCGCCTGACTCAGCCGAAGCTGCTGGACGCCGAAATTGCACAATTCGACCGCGCACAGCCCTATGGTAAGGACGACGGGCAATGCCAGCGCGAATTCCAGCAGGGCGACGCCGCGCCGGGCATGGTGCAGATCGTGCAGTCGGCGGGCCGTGATCATCAGCATATCCGCTCCGGTGTGGCCGCGCTCTGCGTATCATAGGGCTGGTTCTTGAGTGCGCTGGACGCCGAGATTGTCTGATCGGAGGACCAGCCCATCAGTCCGGTCAGCGGAAACAGGCGGGGATAGGTGATCTCTACGGTATAGACGGTGATGTCGTTCGCACCGCCCTGACCGGTGGTACCCGGATCGGAATCCCACAGGCCATTGCTGTTGGTGTCGGTGAAGCATTCCCCGGGATCACGGCGATTGTTGCTGTTGACGTCGTCGAACGGTTCGGCTTCGACGCCGTCATAGTTGCGATAATGCAGTCGCTTGCTGATCCAGGTCAGGTTCGGCGCGACCGGTCGCACCTGCTGAATAACCGCTTCGTCGATGGCTTGGGAGGCGGACGTGGTCGCATTACCCTCCAGCGTGCCCTTGCGCGCGGCGGCCTGTAGCGCGCCCGTCAGGATTGCCTGGGCGTACGACCGGTAGCACAGGTCGAACAGGCCCATCAGCAACAGCAGCAGGACGGGGGCGAGCAACGCGAATTCGATGATGGTCGCGCCGCGCCGATCGCGCGCGATCCGCACGATCATTTCGACACCCGCAGCTTGGCGATCTGCGCGGCGATGTTGGTGAACGCGGCGTTCAACTGGGCGGTGTTGCTCGCCTCGAACGAACGCCCCTCCGTCGTGCAGTTGCTGAGCAGCGCGGGCATCGTCGTGCCGAACGCGATGACCCAGACGGTAATGTCCTTGCGCCGCGCGACCTGACACAATGCCAGCAGGCGATTGGCGACGATGGTGTCCTGTTCGTTATTCTGCGCGTCGTTCGTCGTGAAGCTCGTCGTGCGGCGACGATCCAGCCCCGACAAGCCATAGGCCTCGTACACCGTGTTATCGGTATCGGTTTCGCCGTCGGTCATGAAGATCAGGTGCTGCGCATTTTTCGCACCGTTCAATCCGGTGTTGACGACGTCCCCGAAGATGCCGTCGCGCGACATCAGGCGCAGGCCCCACAGAAAGCCGATATCATGGTGGGTCTTGCCCCCGACGATCAGGCTATTGACGTAGCTTTGCAGGTCGGTACGCGTAAATGCCTGCAACAGCTTTGCCGGCGAAGGGCAAGGAGCGTTCTGGCCGCTATTCACGTCCTGAAGGTTCGTGAAGTCGAGGTTCGAGCGCACTGCGGGGACAGACCATTTGGTGAAGCTTTCCCGGGCGAACACCGCGGCGGGCAGCCATGGTTTCCAACGAGTGTCGTCGTTGGAGGGATCGGGGACCATGTCGATGTTCAGGTCGTACGCGTCGGATGGAATGGTATCGTAGGTCGACTGCCGGACGGTCTTGCGCTCCTCGATGCAGCCATTCTGCTGATTCCAGGTGATCGTTCGCGACTTGCCCTGTGCGGCGATGTTCATGGAAATCGATCCGCCGCTGATGCGCGCACCCGTGCCCTTCAACCTCGAAACGGGTACGTTGACCGACTCGTACGACCACCAATACGTAGTTGTCGTGGCACCGGCTTTGGTCTGGCCCTTGTTCGGGTTTGGAACGCGCGTATCGGTCCGCGTTTCGACGTAACTGCGGTACGACGTTTCGGTGATCTCACAACGCGCATTGACGACTTTCGTCGAATAGGCGCTACCGGTACGGGTCCGGGTATAGGTGATCGTCTGGCTGCCGTTCCCCTTGCCAGCATCCTTCCACGTCGTGTCGGTTTGCGATGTGTTCACGGTACTTGCCGACGGGCTACAATCCTCCGGCCTGCCGAAGCTTTTGCTCGTTACGATCGAACCGCTCTTTTTCTGCCATGATCCGGCAGTCGTTACCCAGTCGGCGTTGTCCACCGTATCCGGAGCCTTGGTCGTCTCGGGACCCAAATAGCGGCGGGACTGGTAATCGGCCTTGTCGACCATCCATTCGGGGCGCAGCAACATGCCGACATTGACGTTGGCCGAATAGGGTACCGCGCCATAGCGGATTTCCGTTCCGGGCTTTTTGGCGCGGTCTAGCGTATCGTAGAAGTTCATGACGGCCTGACGCAGGCCGGTGATCCGGTCGGCGCTGTCGCCGACATTGGTTTCCGTCATCGATCCGGTCGTATCGAGAACGAACATGATATCGAGATTTGGAATTTCGAGCCTGGCTTCGCAGGCGACCGAGACCGTGACCGGTTCGAATCCCGCCATCCGCATCACCGTCATCGGCACGGTGACCGATGCGGTCGCCGCGACCTGTCCCGCGTCGGTCTTGACCGGCGTGAAGACGGGGGCCTCCGATCCCATCGATCCCGTCTGGAAATTATTCGCGAAGAAGGCGCGCGCCTGCGAGTTGGCCGCGTCGTTGAAGTCGTTGCCGTTCATGAACTTCCGGCCAGCCAGCGCGCCGGCATCGCACGCCTGTTGCAGGCGAACCTTGACGTAATAAACCCGCGCGGTATCGATCGCCGATCCCGCCATGCCGAGGAGGGGGATCATCGCGACCGCCATCATCGCCAGCGTATTGCCGCCACGATCGTGCACCAGCCGCGTGAGAAAGCCGCCCGATCGTCCCCGATCCCGTCCGCGTCCGATCATTGCCCGTCCATCCCAGCGCCAAAGTCGCGCAATCGATGGCTTGTTTGCCAGATCGGGGTTGACGGACTGTAAAGACCTGCGCTGACGGGACCGATGCACATCGATCCCGATCCCGAACGCAGCCTCGCACTGGCCTATGCCCCCGACGACGGACGGCGCGCGGCATTGTTGGCGCTGCTGGCGCTCGACGCCGCGCTGGCCGATGTCGTCCGGACCACGACCCAGCCGGCGATCGGCCAGATCCGGCTGGCGTGGTGGCGCGAACAACTGGCCAAGCTGGACCACGCCCCGCCGCCCGCCATGCCGGTCCTAACCGCGCTCGCCGAAACCGTGCTGCCACGCGGCGTTACCGGCGCGGCGCTGGCAAAGGTGGTCGAGGGCTGGGAAGTGTTGATCGAGGAGGAAACGCTCGATCGCAAGGCGTTGCGCCGGTTCGGGGCGGAACGGGGCGGGCAGTTGTTCGCGCTGGCGGCCGCGATCCTCGGCGGCGATGTCGACCGGGCGACGATGCTGGGGCAGGGGTGGGCGCTGGCCGACCTGTTACACCATGTCGACGAGTCCGCGACCGCCGAAACCGCCGGCGCGCTGGCCCGTGAGGCGCTGGCGACGCCGCTGCGCAGGGTCGCCCGGCCGCTCGGCATGCTGGCGTTGTCGGCGCGGCTCGATCTGGCACGGGTGGCACCCGGCGGGTCGAAACGGGCGGCGCGACTGGCGTGGTTCGGACTTGCCGGGCGATAGCGGCTGACCGATACCGGGCACCGGCAATCGGGGGGGGTAAGCGATGTGGCGGTTCCTGGCGGGGGTAGGGTCGGCCTTGGCGCTGGTCGCGGCGGGGCTGTTCCTGTTCCGCGGGGTTGCGGCGACCGAGAAACTGCCGCCGCCGCCGGCACCGTCCGCGACGGCGCAAACGGCGGACGCCGAAATCCCCGAACCGCCCGCCGCATCGCCGCGCACGCGCGAACAGAAGCGTTTCGACCGCTATGACAAGGATCGCGACAGCCGCATCACCCGCGACGAGTATCTGACCTCGCGGCGCAAGGCCTATGCGAAGCTCGACACCAATGGCGATGGGCGTCTGACCTTCGACGAATGGGCGATCAAAACCAGCACGAAGTTTGCGGCAGCGGACAAGGGCCGCGACGGCGCGCTCGACGCCGCCGAATTCGCGACGACCGCGGTCAGGCGCAAGCCGGCGAAACGGGTCGACTGCCCACCGGCACCAGCGTCCGGCGAGGAAGGTTGACGTTCACGTCAACGTAAAGTAGCTTGCGGGTCATGCAACTCGCAGCCTCCTTGTCCCCTCCCTCGCCCGGGCAAGCCGATCGCTTCTCGATCACCGACCTGTGCAACGAATTCGGCGTGACCGCGCGCGCGCTGCGCTTTTATGAGGATGAGGGGCTGATCGCGCCCGAACGGCGCGGCCTCGCCCGCATCTATTCACAACGTGATCGGGCGCGGCTTGCGTGGATCTTGCGCGGCAAGCGGGTCGGGTTCAGCCTTGCCGATATTCGCGAGATGATCGACCTGTACGATATCGGCGACGGCCGCGTCGTGCAGCGGCAGGTCACCGTCCAGAAATGCCGTGACCGGATCGCGCTGCTCGAAAACCAGCGGCGCGACATCGATGCCGCGATCGCCGAACTGAGCGACTTCGTGACGACCATCGAAGCGCTGCCGTACCAGACCGCCCCGTCAGAGGGCGCCTCCCCGGAGAAGGATTGACCCGATGCCCAGCTATACCCCGCCGGTCCGCGACACCCGCTTCATCCTCGATCATGTGCTCAGGATCGGCGATCATGCCGCGCTGCCTGGTTTCGCCAATGCCACGCCCGATACGGTCGAGGCGGTGCTGGAGGAGGGCGGTCGCTTCGTCGCCGAAGTGCTGTTTCCGCTGAACGCATCGGGCGACCTGCAGGGCTGCACTCGCCATCCCGATGGCAGCGTGACCACGCCCGACGGGTTCAAGCAGGCCTATCGCCAGTTCGTCGAATCGGGTTGGGGCACGCTGTCGGCACCGGAGGCGTTTGGCGGGCAGGCGATGCCGCATGTCGTCGCGACCGCGTTCGAGGAATATCTGATCTCCGCCAACATGGCATTTGCCATGTATCCCGGGCTGACGCACGGCGCGATCGCCGCCTTGCTGGTCAAGGGCAACCCCGAACAGCAGGCGATGTATGTGCCCAGGATGGTGTCGGGCGAATGGGGCGGCACCATGAACCTGACCGAGCCGCAATGCGGCACCGATCTCGGTCTTATCAAGACGCGCGCCGTGCCGAACGACGACGGGTCGTGGGCGATCACCGGCACCAAGATCTTCATCTCGTCGGGCGAGCATGACCTGACCGACAACATCATCCACCTCGTCCTTGCCAAGACGCCGGGTGCGCCGGAAAGCTCGAAGGGGATTTCGCTGTTCGTTGTGCCGAAATTCCTCGTGAACGACGACGGGTCGCTCGGCGCGCGTAATCCGGTGACGTGCGGCTCGATCGAGCACAAGATGGGCATCCACGCGAATTCGACCTGCGTCATGAACTATGACGGCGCAAAGGGCTGGCTGGTCGGGGACGAGATGAAGGGGCTGGCCGCGATGTTCATCATGATGAACGCGGCGCGCCTCGGCGTCGGGTTGCAGGGTCTGGGTGTTGCCGAAACCGCCTATCAGAATGCGGTGATCTATGCCGGCGACCGGCGACAGGGCCGGGCGCTGACCGGCCCCGCGCAACCGCAGGAAAAGGCCGATACGCTGTTCGTCCATCCCGATGTACGGCGGATGCTGATGGAGGGCAAGGCGCTGACCGAGGGGCTGCGCGCGCTGTGCCTGTGGGGCGCGTTGCAGGTCGATCTGGCGCATATGAGCGAGGATGCGGCGACGCGCGAGCTGGCCGACGATCTGGTGTCGCTGCTGACTCCGGTCATCAAGGGCTATGGCACCGACAAGGGCTATGACGTCGCGACCAATGCGCAGCAGGTCTATGGCGGGCACGGCTACATCGCCGAATGGGGCATGGAGCAATATGTCCGCGATGCCCGGATCGCGATGATCTATGAAGGCACCAACGGCGTGCAGGCGATGGATCTGGTCGGGCGCAAGCTGGCGCAGAATAACGGGCGTGCGATCCAGCATTTCTTCCGCATCACAGCCGAGGAAATCGCGACAGCGAAGGGCGCGGATGCGACCCGCGACTTCGCCGAGCGGCTGGAGCGCGGGCTCAAGGACCTGCAGGCGGCGACGATGTGGTTCATGGCCAACGGGATGCAGAACCCGAACCATGTCGGGGCGGGCGCGCATTCGTATATGCACATCATGGGGATCGTCGCGACCGGACTGATGTGGCTGCGGATGCTGACCGCGGCTGAGTCACTGGCGGCATCGGGCGAAGGCGATCCGACGTTCGTCGAGGGCAAGCGGGTAACCGCGCGCTTCTATGCCGAACGCATCATCCCCGACACCGGTGCCCTGCGGCGCAAGGTCGAAGGCGGGGCCGATGCGGTGATGGCGCTCGACCCGGCGATGTTCGCGCGGGGGTAGGGGCACCCGTCAGAACCGTCATCCCGGTGAAAGCCGGAACCCATGGATGCGCGACGGCAGCGACGGCAAGCGCCATTGGCGACACCCCGTCCGTGGATCCCGGCTTTCGCCGGGATGACGTTCTGGTCGGGTGGAGTCTTACTTCTCGCGCTTCTTGCGATGCGTCTCGAGGTCGAGGACCGCCGAGTCCGCGCCTTCGGGCATCAGGCCCAGCCGGCGCGCGACCTCCTGATAGGCTTCGACTTCGCCGCCGAGATCGCGACGGAAGCGATCCTTGTCGAGCTTCTCGTTGGTGGTCATGTCCCACAGGCGGCAGCCATCGGGGCTGATTTCGTCGGCCAGGATGATCCGGCTGAAATCATTGTCCCAGATGCGACCGAATTCGAGCTTGAAGTCGACCAGCCGGATGTTGATCCCGGCGAACAGCCCGGACAGGAAGTCGTTCACGCGGATCGCCATGTCGGCCATCTCGTGCAATTCGTCCTGCGCGGCCCAGCCGAAGCACAGGATGTGTTCGTCCGATACCATCGGATCGCCCAGCGCATCGTCCTTGTAATAATATTCGACGATCGTGCGCGGCAGCTGCTGCCCTTCCTCGATGCCCAGCCGTTTCGACAGCGAACCCGCGGCGACGTTGCGCACCACGACCTCGATCGGCACGATTTCGACCTGACGGATCAACTGCTCGCGCATGTTAAGCCGGCGGATGAAGTGGGTCGGCACCCCGATATTGCCGAGCAGCGTGAAGACGTGCTCGGAAATCCGGTTGTTCAGCACGCCCTTGCCGTTGATCGTGCCCTTTTTCTGGGCGTTGAAAGCGGTGGCGTCATCCTTGAAATACTGGATCAGCGTACCCGGCTCCGGACCCTCGTACAGGATCTTTGCCTTGCCTTCGTAAATCTGGCGGCGGCGAGCCATGCGATTCCCTTCGACGAAACGGGCCGGCCCGGGGGATGCCCGTGGCCGGTGTAGAAAGCCGCCGCATAGCCCAAGGGGGCCGGGCGCGCAATCACGCCGCGGGCGCGATCCGCCGTCGCACGAACCGCCGCCCGCCAACGAACAGCCCGGCCAGAATCGCCGCGAGCAACATCGGTGGCAGCAGCAGCCCAAGCAGATTGAGCACCGTGCTGAACGTTACGCCCGCCGACCAGCCGAGCAGTTCGCCCGCCTGTGCCAGCGGCGACCGGGTTTCGAAGCCCGGGGCGGCCTTGCCCGATTCGTAATGGAACGCGACCGGCGTCGCATTCAGGAGCGCGCGTTGCCCGGCGGCCTGCGCATCGGCGTCCCGGATCGTCCGCGCCAGATCGGCGCGCTGCCGTTCCAGTTCGGTCGCGGTCGAACGATTGCCGTCCGCGATCCGCTTCTCGACGGTGGCGCGTTCGGCGGCGGCAGCGTTGCGCGCGGTTCTGGCGGCGTCGATGGTTGCGCCAACGTGCTCGCCACTGACATTGACGCTGCGCACGCCGCCTTCGCTGCGTTCGACCACTCCGATTGCATCGCGGCCGAAGCCGCGCGCAAGGGCGGGGACGATGCTGAACTGCAGATCGGCGGTGACGTCGTTCTTCGGCGAGCGGAGATAGCGCATCCCGGTGATCCGGCAGCGGTCCGGACCTAGTCGCTCGCATGCCTCGGCATGGCGTTCCTGTGCTGCGGCGATCCGCTGCGCTGGCAGGCGGAAGGCGTAGTCGTATCGGAACGCGACGCCCGGCGCAGCGGTCACCTCGACGCCTGGCGGGGCATCCTGATCGGTCGATCCCGTCTCGTCGGCGGTATCGGGTCGGCCGCAACCGGCAAGCGCAGCGGAGACGGCGGCCATGATGATCAAGGTCGAACGCGAACGGGTCATCGACAACTCCTGCCTTATTCGTGGCTAAAATAGGGCAGAAATAAGGCGGATGCAATCCGCCGCTATTCGAAGGGGGTGGCGCTCGACAAGGCGCGCCGGATCGAGGCCTTGGCCGCGGCCCATGCCGGCGTTTCCGGTGCGATCAGCTCGACATGGCCGGTTTCCGCGATCCGTTGCATCACCACCCGGTCTCCGGCGGCGCGGGCGGCTTCGGCAAAGGCCGGTGCCATCGCGGCGGGAACGATCTCGTCCTGCGCGCCGTCGATCAGGTCGATCGGCACCCCGACCGGCAGCAGCTCGACGACGGAGGTATCGGCGAAGCGATCGACCCGGTCCCCCCCGACCAGTTGCGCGACGACCTCCGTCCCGCAGCCATTGTCCGGGCTGGCTTCGACCGCGGCAAGATCGGGCAGACCGCCCAGACTGACGACATGCGCGATCGGCAACGGATCGTCGGTCGCCAGCGGACTATCGCCGGGAAGGCGATGCCGCGCGGCGAGCCACAGCGCCAGATGCCCGCCCGCCGAATGTCCGACCGCGACGATCCGCGACAGGTCGAGGGCGTACGTCCCGGCATGGTCGCGCAGCACATCGGCCGCCGCCGCCGCGTCGAGAAACGTCCCCGGATAACCGCCGCCATCGCGGTCGACCCCGCGATAGTCGATATTCCACACGGCGATGCCGTCCGCGCGAAGATCGGCGGCAATCCAGTCCATCAGCCGCCGGTCGGCGATCGAACTCTGCCAGCATCCTCCATGCACCATCAGCACGATCGGCCGGCACGTGGCGGGATCGCCCGCGGGCAACCACAGGTCGACCACCTGCAACCGGTCCGACCCGTAGTGGAACGTCCGGTCCGGATCGGGGCGCGGTCGCCGGGTCAGGTCGGGCCAACACATTGCGGTCCATGACGTGACGCATTCAGCCATTGTTGCAGTCCGATCCACCGAGTGTCGCAACCGTACCCATAATGATGAATCGTATAATAAAAATCGCGCGGGCGGATAATTTTGCGCTAAGGGGGCCGCGGGGAAGGGTTTGGCCGGCGGTATGCCGGCTGCAAAGGGGCGTGGAAGTGGGAAGAACTCGTACGATCGAGCGTGACAAGCTGTTGGATGCCGCCGAGTCGGTGACGCTGGAAAAGGGCCCGGTCGGCCTGACCATCGCCGCCGTCGCGGAGCATATGGGCATCACCAACGGCGGTGTGCAATACAGTTTTCGCAGCAAGGAATCGCTGATCGCCGCGATGTTCGAGCGGTGGCAGGACGAATATGCCGAACGCATCGCCGAACTGGGTGCCGCCGATGGCACCTGCCCGGCCCGGGTCCATATCGATTACGCCGCCGATTATAACGATCGTTCGCGGCGGGGGGCGCCCAGCCTGCTGGTCTCGGTCCTCAATTCGCCGCAGCATATGGTGCTGGTGCGCAAATGGTATCGTGAGCGGATCGACCTGATCGACGTCACCACCGACGCGGGTCGCCGGCTGCGGCTGGCGTTCCTCGCGATGGAGGGGGCGTTCCTCATGCGGCTGTTCGGCCTGATCGAAATGAGCGACACCGAATGGCAGGGCATCGTCGCCGATGTGGTGGCGCTGGCCGATGGTGAACCGGGTGCGGTGCGCGTATCCGACGGGCGACAGGCGGCCTGATCCCGGTTCGTTCCATTTCGCCTATCGCAGAGGCGGGGTTCGCCTGCTATCGCGGTTGTGATGGCAAGTGAACTGACCGACCCTTCGACGCCGATCGGCATCTTCGATGCACCGTTCGACAGCGCATTGTCCGAGCGTTATCTCGTCTACGCGCTGTCGACGATCACGGCCCGGTCGTTGCCCGACGTGCGCGACGGGCTGAAGCCGGTGCATCGCCGGCTGTTGTGGGCGATGCGGCTGCTGAAGCTCGATCCCGCATCGGGGTACAAGAAATGCGCGCGCGTCGTCGGCGACGTGATCGGCAAATACCATCCGCATGGCGACCAGTCGGTCTATGACGCGATGGTCCGCCTCGCACAGGATTTCGCGCTGCGCTATCCGCTGGTCGACGGACAGGGCAATTTCGGCAACATCGATGGCGATAATGCCGCCGCCTACCGTTATACCGAAGCGCGGCTGACGCAGGTCGCGATCGACCTGATGGCGGGCCTCGACGAGGACGCTACCGACTTCCGCCCGACCTATAACGGCGAGGAGCAGGAGCCCGAACTGTTTCCGGGCCTGTTCCCCAATCTGCTCGCCAACGGGGCCAGCGGCATCGCCGTCGGCATGGCGACCAGCGTACCGCCGCACAACGCCGCCGAATTGTACGAGGCCGCGATCGTGCTGATCGACCGGCCGGATGCGGATGACGCCGCCGTGCTCGCTTATGTGCGCGGCCCCGATTTTCCCACCGGCGGTATCGTCGCCGATACCCCCGCCGCGATCCGCGAAGCCTATGCCACCGGTCGTGGTGGCTTTCGCGTCCGTGCGCGCCACACGATCGAACGGGAGAAAGGCGGCGGCTGGCAGATCGTCATCACCGAGATTCCGTACGGCGTGCAGAAGGGCAAGCTGATCGAACAGATCGCCGCGCTCATCAACGACAAGAAGCTGCCGATCCTGACCGACGTTCGCGACGAATCGGATGCCGAGATCCGCATCGTCCTCGAACCGCGCAGCCGCACCGTCGACCACCAGGTGCTGATGGACGGGCTGTTCCGGCTGACCGACCTCGAATCGCGCATCCCCCTCAACCTCAACGTGCTCGACAAGGATCGCACCCCGCGCGTCATGTCGCTGCGCGAGGCACTGAAGGCATGGGTCGATCACCAGTTCGTCGTCCTGCGCCGGCGTAGCGAGCACCGGCTTGCCAGAATCGCCGACCGGATCGAATTGCTCGACGGCTATCTGGCTGCCTATCTCAACCTCGACCGGGTGATCGCGATCATCCGCACCGAGGATGAACCAAAGCCGGTGCTGATCGCCGAATTCACCCTGACCGACCGACAGGCCGAAGCGATCCTCAACATGCGGCTGCGATCCTTGCGCAAGCTAGAGGAAATGGAGATTCGCGGCGAGCGGTCGAAGCTGGAAAAGGAGCAGGCCGAACTGACGCTGCTGCTGTCCAGCGAGGCCCGGCAGCGGACCCGCATGAAGCGCGACCTGTCGAAGATGCGCGACCGCTATGGCAGCGACACCGCGCTCGGCGCCCGCCGTACTTCGATCGAGGAAGCCGCCCCGGCACGCGAAATCCCGGCAGAGGCGATGATCGAGCGCGAGCCGCTGACCATCATCCTGTCGCAACGCGGCTGGGTACGGGCGCTCAGGGGGCATGTCGACCTCGCCTCCGCCGATACCGCACGGTTCAAGGAAGGCGACGGTCCGGCCTTCGCCTTTCACGCGCACACGACCGACAAGTTGTTGCTGACCACCGATGGCGGGCGTTTCTACACGCTGGGTGCCGACAAGCTGCCCGGCGGACGCGGATTCGGCGAGCCGGTGCGGGCGATGATCGATCTCGACGGCGATGCCCGGATCGTCGGGCTGTTCCGCGCGGCGACATCCGATCGGCTGTTGCTGGCGGCGACCGATGGTCGCGGCTTTGCGGTGCGGATCGCCGACGTGCTTGCCGAAACCCGCAAGGGCAAGCAGGTGATGGCACCGCGCCCCGGTGCCAAGCTGAAGATCGTCCGGCCCATCGCGCCGGAGGATGATTATGTCGCGGCGATCGGGGACAATCGCAAGCTCGTGCTCTTTCCGCTGTCCGAACTCGCGGAAATGGCCCGTGGGCAGGGGGTTCAGCTGCAACGGTTCCGCGATGGCGGCCTGTCGGATGCGCGGACCTTGCGGTTCGGCGACGGGCTGACCTGGACGATGGGCGGAGAGACCGGGCGCGTCCGTACCGAGGGCGATCTGACGCCGTGGCGCGCCGCACGCGGTGCGGCCGGGCGGATGCCACCCAACGGCTTCCCTCGCGACAACCGCTTCTGACGGGCGACGTGCATATCCGTTCGAATAGCTTGCCGGGCTTCAGAAGCTTTTAACCATCGTCGCGGTACAGCGATGCAAATGGCTTTCGGTCGGCAGTTCCTTTCCGCGTTCAGGACGCATCCGGTTTCGGACGACTCCGTCGCCGTTCGGGCTGAACCGTCGAAAGTACCGGGTTCGTCGTTCGATGCCGACACGGCAATGCTGGACCTGATCCCCGCGCCGACGGCGATCGTCGATCTGATCGACGGGCGACTGGTGTTCATCGCGAACAACATGGCCTTTCGCGCGGCGGGCTTCGTCTGCGGCGGGGAAGCGGCGCTGCTCGACGCGATCGGAGATCGGATCGCGACGTTTCTGACCTCGGCCGAAACCCGATGTTCCGTCCCGCTGCAAATCGGCGATTCGGTGGACAGCCGTTATTACGACGTCACGCTGGCCCGCTGTCCCGACAGGGTCTCGGTCGCCAGCTGTCTGATGACGCTGCTCGATCAGACCGCCGAACAGCGGACCGAAGCCAGCCTGCGGCGGGAGATGAATACCGATTCGCTGACCGGGCTGGCGAACCGTATGGGCTTTGGCGATCTGGTCGATGAACGGATCGCGGACGGCAAGCGCGCGCGCTATGCGGTGCTGGCGATCAATCTCGACCGGTTCAGCCGCGTCAACGCGTGCATGGGGTCGTTGTCGGGCGACGAATTGCTGATCTCGGTCGCGCGCCGCCTGAAAGGCGTATTGCGCGGCTGCGACGTACTGGCGCGCACGGGTGGCGATGAATTCGCGGTGCTGTTGACGTTGCGTGGGGGGCCGGACGATGCGATTCTGGTCGCCGGTCGCCTGCAACAGGCACTCGTCCAGCCGTTCCAGCTGTCCGATTTCAGCATCAGTGTCGATTGCTCGATCGGTATCGCGCTGGGTGAGGATACCGAGGACGAAGCCGAGGATCTGATCCGCCACGCGCAATTCGCGGTGAAGCGGTCGAAACGGACCGGCCAGACCGAAATCTATCGCCCGCATCTGTTCGATATCGTCCGCAGCCAGTTTTCGATCGAGACGCGGTTGCGCACCGCGCTGGAGGAACGGCAGCTCCGGCTGGCGTTCCAGCCGATCTATGACCTGTCGAACGGCCGCATCAATAGTTTCGAGGCGCTGGCGCGGTGGCAGACGCCCGATGGGCAGCACATCTCGCCGGTCGATTTCATCCCCGTCGCCGAGGAATCGGGCCTGATCGTGCCGCTTGGCCGCTGGGCCATGGATGAAGCGGCGCGGGCGCTCGCGCTTTGGGATCGTCAATCCGGCGGGCATTGCGGTGCCAGGATGGCGGTCAACCTGTCGGCGGTGCAGCTTCAGCGCGACGATATCGCCGCGATGTTTGCCGAAGTGCTGTCGCGCCACGACCTGACGGGCGATCGCTTCACCATCGAACTGACCGAAAGCGCGTTCATCGTCGATCCCGATAGCACGCTGCAGACGATGCTGGCGTTGAAGGCCATGCATGCCACGATCGCGATGGACGATTTCGGCACCGGTTATTCGAACCTCGCCTATCTGCAGAAGCTGCCGATCGACAAGCTCAAGATCGACCGCAGCTTCGTGTCGGGCATGCTCGCCGATCGCGACAAGGTGGCGATCGTGCGTGCGATCCTCAGCCTTGCCCAGGCGCTTGGCATGCGCACCACGGCCGAGGGGATCGAGACGCAGGAACTTGAACAGACGCTCGTCGCGCTCGGCTGCGCGTTCGGGCAGGGCTATTTCTATTCGAAGCCGATCGACGCCGATGCGGCCTATGCGATGCTGGTGGCGCGCAACGCCTGAGCGACGACGTCGTCGGCGATGGCGCCGGTCCGCGCGGCGCCGGGAAATCCTTCCGCGATCCAGCGATCCTCGACCAGCCTCAATGCCTTTGCGACATCGGGTCCGCGCGCAAGGCCGCGTGCGACCAGCGCACCGCCCGACAGCGGCAGGGCAGGGCGGGTCCAGCCGATCAGGCTCGCCGCTGTTTCCGGCTCGCCTGCCAGCAGCAACTGGTCGATCGCTCCCTCGACGCCCAGCCGGTATCCCGTCTCCTGCGCTTGCCGTGCGTCGTTGCGGCCCAATGCCGTGGCGATCCGCTTGCGATGGGCGTTCGACAGCTTCAGCCGCGCGGTGACGCCCTCGGCATTACCGGTGTCGAGCAGCGCGGCAAGCCGGCGGATCGGGTCGGGGGCGATTCCGGCAGTGGCTTCGCCGGCGGCCAGCGCGGCAAGGCGCTCGACCGCCGCCGCATCGATCTCGGGCAGCACCGGCGTCCAGATGCCGTGCCCGACCATCAATCGCAGGACAGCGACCGCGTCGCGCGCGACCAGCAGCTTCAGCAATTCATCGGCGATCCGCTCGCGCGACAATGCCATCAGGTCGTTGGCGCGATCGATACAGGCGCTCAGCCCGTCGGCATCGGGCGCATCGCCGAACCGCGCGAGGAAGCGGAAGAATCGCAGGATGCGCAGATGATCCTCGGCGATGCGCCGCAACGGATCGCCGATGAACCGCACCCGCCCGGCGCGCAGGTCGGCGATCCCGTCGAAATAGTCGTGCAGCCGGTGGCTGCGCATATCGGCATAGAGCGCGTTCATCGTGAAATCGCGCCGCGCCGCATCCGCCTGCCAGTCATCGGTAAAGGCGACCTCGGCATGGCGGCCATCGGTCGCGACATCGCGGCGCAGCGTCGTCACCTCGACCACCGTTCCGTCGGCGACCGCGGTGATCGTGCCGTGCGCGATGCCGGTCGGCACCGCCTTGATACCCGCTGCCTCCAGCCGCCGCACGACTTCCTGCGGCGGATGGATCGTCGCGACGTCGATGTCGGACACGTCCAGCCCCAGCAACGTATCGCGCACCGCCCCCCCGACATAGCGCGCCGCCCCGGCATCGGCGTCGAGCGCGTCGGCCAGCCGGTCGAGCCCGGGGCGCTGCATCCAGTGGGCGGGGGGAAGGAGTTCGGTCAGGGCCATGTCAGTCGTCGTGCCAGATTCAGGATCATCGCCGCCGTCGCACCCCAGATGCGCCGTTCGCCGAAGATCAGTTCGTAATAGAATCGCTCGGTCCCCTCATGCCAGCGGCTGCCGACCTGATAGTTCGCGCGGTCGAGCAGAACGGTCAGCGGCACCTCGAAGATCGCATCGACCTCCAGCGGAGCCGGCATCAGCGGCAGGTCGGCCGGCACCGTGGCGAGGACCGGTACGACCTCGAACCCGGTCACCGTGTGATAGCGGTCGAGCGTCGCCACCACGGTCGCGGTCTGCGGCGGCAAGGCGATCTCTTCCGCCGCCTCGCGCAGCGCCGCCGCGACCGGCCCGCCATCCGCCGGATCGATGCTGCCGCCCGGAAACGCCACCTGACCCGCATGGGTGCGCAGGTCGCCGGTCCGCTGCGTCAGCAACACGCCCGGCTCCGCCCGCTCGGTCACCGCGATCAGCACCGCTGCCGCCCGCCAGCCGCCCTCCGGCATCGGCGCCGCGCCGTTCAGATCGCCGGTCAGCAACCCCTCGACCGGGTCCGCCAGCCGCGCGCGCAGCCGGTCGGCCAGCGTCATGCCGGCTCGAACGGAAAGAACGCGCCCTCACTCCACAGCCCGCGCCGCCCGTCCGGCCCCGTCGCCAGCAGCTCGACCAGTTCGTAGAAGACCGGACGCGCGATCAGCGCATCCATACCGCCGCGCACGCGCAGATAGGGGCGCGGCGCATCGGCATCCCCTTCGATCCGGATCGGATGCCCGGCATCGGCCACCGCCAGCTCGTCGGTATTCAGTCGGAACGCGATCCGCCCCTGTGCGCCCTCACCCGACAACTTCGCCTCGACCGCCACGAACGGCGCATCGTCGACCGCGATCGACAGCTTCTCGACCGGCGTCACCAGCACATGCGATCCATCGGCCTCGCGTCGCAGGATCGTCGAGAACAGCCGCACCATCTCGGCCCGCGTGATCGCGCTCCCCTGATGATACCATGTTCCATCGGCGGCGATCCGCATCTCGCTGTCGCCGCAATGCGTCGGGTTCCAGCGATCGACCGGCGGCAGTTTCGCTTCGGCGGCAAGGCGAGCGACCTCGGCGAGGGAGAGCGAGGCGAAATCGGCGGGGGGCTGCATCGGCATGGGCGTCCGTTAGCTTGGACCGCGCGCCCACCACAAGGGGTTCACGCCGCGAGGATGATGCGCGGACCCACCATGCCGCCATGGTCGGGCACGGTGCCGCGCGCCAGCAACCGCCGCTGTTCGTAGGGACCCGGCATCCGCCACCCGCCGGTCCGCTCCGCACCAAAGCCGAACCGGCCATAATATTCGAGGTCGCCGATCAGCATCAGCGGCGCGTCGCTGCCCGCCGCCGCGATCGCTTCGGCCATCAGCCGGTGTCCAATCCCGGTCCCCTGCCGGTCGGGCGCGACCGCGACCGGGCCGACCATGACCATCGGCACCGCCCGCCCATCATCGGTGTCGAGCTGTACCGGCCAGCACTGGATACATCCGGTCAGCCGCCCGTCCTCGACCCAGGCGAAGCTGAGCGCCCCGATCGGTTGCAGCCCCTCGCGCACCCGATACGCCGTTCGCCGATGCCGATCGATCCCGAACGCCGCATCGAGCAGTGCTTCGACATCGGCCGGGGGAACGGAGGCGAGGGGGCGCAAGTCGGGCAATACGGGTCCAATCGAAACGGAATGCGCGCCTGTACCGCCGCGACGGACAGGCACAAGGGCCAAGATTCGCCGGTCCCCGCTTCCGCTACCGGCGCCTTCTGCTATCGCGCCGATATTCCCATATGATGACAGGTGCAGAGTGCGCGATTCACTTCAATTGGAAGTCCATGATGTCGAAGTGAATGTCCTGACCGGCATTTACTCCGAGGAAACGCACCTGCCGCAACCGTTGCGGATCTCGATGACGGTCGATCTCGACTGTCCCGAACGCTTCACGCCGGACACGCCGCTATCGGCCTCCAAAAGCTATATGGACCTCAAGCACGCCGCGACCGACGCACTGCCGCCGGGGGTGCATTTCACCCTGATCGAGGGGGTGGCCGACCATATCGTCGACACCCTCATCCTGTCCGATCCGCGCGTGCAGCGCGTGAAGATCCGCATCGTGAAGCTGGCCATTGCCGAAGCCGGCGAATCGATCGGCATCACGATGGTCCGGCACCGGCGGTGACCCGCCCGCTGGCGCTGGTCACCGGCAGCTATCGCCGGCTGGGCGGCCGGATCGCCGTCCGACTGGCGCAGGCGGGATACGACGTCGCGCTCCACGCCAGTCGCGCGGGCGAACCCGATCGTTTGATTATCGAGGGTCTGGAGGATGCTCGCCACGCCACCTTCGCCGCGGACCTTGCCGATCCGGCGGCGGTCGTCGCGCTCATTCCGGCGGTTGCGGATCGCTTCGGGCGGCGGGTCGATCTGCTCGTCAACAACGCGTCGTGCTTCCGCGCTGACGATGACAGCTATCCCGCGCCCGAATCGCTGAACGCGCACTTCGCGGTCAACGCCGCCGCGCCGTTCGCGCTCGCCACGGCATTGGCGGGGCAGGGCGGATCGGCGGTCGTCAACATTCTCGACCAACGGATCGCCCATCCGCATCGCGACCAGCTTGCCTATACCCTGTCAAAACAGGCACTTGCGGAAGCAACCCGGACCCTTGCCCTCGCGCTGGCACCGTCGGTCCGCGTCAATGGCGTCGCGCCGGGGCTGACCATCGCGACCGACGATTACGATCCCGACCAACTGCAGCGACTGGCGGCAATGATGCCGCTCGAACGCCTGCCGACCGCCGATCAGGTCGCCGATGCCGTGATCTTCCTGGCCGGCGCTACCGCATCGACCGGTCAGGTGCTGTTCGTCGACGGCGGGGCGGGGCTGGTTCGGTTCGAACGCGACTTCGTCCACCTCGGTCGCTGATCGCTCAGCCGCGGCGACCGTCGTTGCAGGGGCCTAACTGCTCGCGCACGAACGCATAATCCTCGCGGGCGATCGTCGCATTGTCGTCTTCCTGCGCTTGCAGGCTTCCCTCGGGCAGGGCGTCCGGCAAACCACAGGCCAGCCGGTACCATGCCAGCGTATCGCGCTGCGGCGCGCCGCCCGCCTCGTCAATGATATCGCCCAGCGACAAAGCCCAGCGCTTCGCCTCGCCCGGCCGGCGCAGGACCAGCAGCGATACCGGATTGCCATCGGCGGTCTTCAGGAAGATCTGCGTTTCGCCCTCGCCGGGCAACGTTCCGGGAACGTGAAACGCATTGCCGACCCCGGTCACCGCCGGCGGCGCGTCGGGCGCAAGCACGTCGCGAACGACACCGCGCACCCGCTGGTCGAGTGCGGGGCTCCACGCGAATTGCGCATCGGGCGTCAGCAATTGTATCTGATCGGGACGTCCCGCCACGACACGGGCGAACGCGATGACACGCTGGCGCTTCAGATTGGGCGCTCGGCCGCGCGGATCGAACGGAACGTCGACCAGATAGCCGACGCGCGCCGGCAACGGTCCGTTCGCGCGGATCAGCGCGCCGACATCGACGGTGACGTAGAACCGGACATGCCCCGGTGCCAGTCCGGCCGCTTCGGCCGGTGGGATGCGCGCGGCGGAGCGAATCGTCGCATCCAGCACGATATCACCGTCGAGCGACAGGCTGACCAGTTGCGCGTAGGATGGCCCGGATGATTCGGTAGCGATAACATCCGGCGTGCCATTCTGACGCGCGACGACCGGGCCACACCCGATCAGAAACAGAGACATGCCGGTCGCGGCTAGGAAAATGCGCTTCATCCTGCCGGTCATAATCGCCGGAAATGCTGGGTTACAGACTTATTTCGGTAATGGCGCGATTGTACGATTGTTTCGTCCGACAAAGCGTTTGCGTCGTTTAAAAGGCCGCGATAGACAATCGCGTCCGGAATGCCGCGTAGCCCCGGACACGACGGTCGTTGCGCGCCGGTTTCGCCGGACGGACCGACCCAATGTACCGGGCTAGAGGAGTTTGGTTGCTGAATGGCTTACGCTGATCAAAAAGCAGGTAATGGCCGGATCGTCGCGCTGATCATCGTGGGGTTGCTCCACGTGCTGATCGGATGGGCGTTCATTTCCGGTCTTGCCTATAAATATGTGAAGAAGGTGACTGAGGATACCGAGACGTTCGACGTCGAGGAACCGCCACCCCCGCCCGAGGAGATTCCTCCTCCCCCGCCACCGCCGGATCAGCCGCAGCCGCAGTCGCCGCCGCCGGTTGTGTCGCCGCCGCCGATCGTCCAGAATCCGAATCCGCCGCCGATGCAGATTCAGACGCAAACGAATCCGCCGCCGACATATGCGCCGATTCCAACCGCTGGCCCGCCTGCGCCGCCGGCACCGGTTGCGCCGCCTGCGCCGCCGGCACCGGTCATCAGCAAGGCTGCTGGTGCAAAGGGCGATCCGTCGCAGTGGATCACGCAGGAAGATTATCCTGCGTCGGCACTGAACAGCGGTGACGAAGGCGTCACGGCGATCTCGTGGGACATCAACGCCCAGGGCCGCGTCGAAAACTGCCGGGTGACCTCGTCGAGCGGTTCGGCCGCGCTGGATCGGGCCGCGTGCTCGGCCCTGCAACGCCGCGCCCGCTACTCGCCGGCACTCGATCAGTCGGGTAACGCGATCCGTTCGAGTTCGTCGCGTCGCGTTCGCTGGCAGCTGCCTGCCGATCGGTAAGACCGGGTGCCTCGCGGCGAAAACGACGCGGGGCAATACCGGGGCATATTCTTCAAGAACATATCAGATCTAAGGAAACGATTCGATGCTCATTCCGATTCTTGCTGCCGGCGCACCCGCCGGGGCTCCGAACTTCGGCTTCTACGAAGCACTGCAGCAGGGCGGCGCGATCGCGATCAGCACGCTGGTCATTCTCGTCATCATGTCGGTCGGTTCGTTCTACATTCTCTTCACCAAGCTGTTCGAACAGCAGAAGATCATGAACCAGGCGAAGCGCGTTCAGGCGTCGTTCTGGCAGTCGAACTCGCTGCGTGAAGGCGCCGCGAAGCTCGACAAGAACTCGGCCTATCGCCAGATCGTCGACGACGGCCTTTCCGCGCAGGAACAGCATGGCAAGCTGACCGACCCGGTCGAAGCACATGACTGGCTGCACGGTTCGCTCGCCCGTTCGGAAGCGTCGATCAACTCGAAGCTGAACAGCGGCCTGCCGTTCCTCGCTACCGTCGGCGCGACCTCGCCGTTCGTCGGTCTGTTCGGTACCGTCGTCGGCATCTACCGCGCGCTGGTGAAGATCGGTGCCGCCGGTCAGGCCGCCATCGGCGACGTCGCCGGTCCGGTCGGTGAAGCGCTCATCATGACCGCCATCGGTCTGGTCGTCGCGGTTCCTGCCGTGCTCGCCTACAACTGGCTGCAGAGCCGCAACAAGTCGATCCAGAAGGATCTGTCGTCCTTCTCGAACGACGTGCTGGGCTTCCTCGCGTCGAACGGTGCGGTTCGTCCGGCCATTGCCGCTCGCGGCCCGGCGCCTGTCGCCAAGCCGGCAGTCGGCAGCACCACCGCCGGCCAGGCCGGTGGCGTGCCGACCGCACCGCGCGTCTGATTGGACGCTGACACCGGCGGGGTCGTAACCGATCCCGCCGGTTCGATTGAGTAAAAGTGGATAGGATAGCCTCATGGCGATGAGTGTTGGCGGCGGCGGCGAAGAAGCCCCCCTCTCGGACATCAATACCACGCCGCTCGTGGACGTCATGCTCGTGCTGCTGATCATCTTCCTGATCGCGGTTCCGGTCGTGGTGCAGCAGGTGAGCGGTCTGAAGGTCCCGAAGGTCGTGTTCGAACCGACGACGACCAAGCCTGAAAACGTATCGCTTTCGGTACAGGGCCTCGGCAACGAATGTGCGGTGTACTGGGGTCTGACCCGGGTCAACGCTGACGAGCTGCGCACCCGCGCGGTCAAGAAGCTGGAAGACGAAATCGCCCGTCAGGGCGGGATCGGCAATCCGAAGCTGGAACTGCCCGAAGTGCACATCCGTGGCGACGTGAACACCCCGTATCGCTGCATCGGCGGTACGATCTACACGATGCAGTCGGCGGGCTTTGCGAAGGTCGGGTTCATTTCCGAACCGGACCCCAATACCACGCCGCGCGCGCGTCAATAGGAGTAGCCTGACATGGCAATGAGCAGTGGCGGTCGCTCAGACGACGAACCCATGATGGACATGAACACCACGCCGTTGATCGACGTGCTGCTCGTGCTCCTGATCATGTTCATCATCACCATCCCGATCCAGAGCCACGCGGTGAAGGTCGATCTTCCGCAGCCCAACCCGAACCAGCAGAACCAGCCTGATCCGGTCAAGAACAAGATCGCGATCAACGCGCAGGGCCAGACCTTCTGGAACGGTACGCCGGTAGACGAGGTCACGCTGACCCAGTTTCTCGATCAGACGGTGGCGATGAGCCCGCAGCCCGAACTCCATTTCCAGCCGGACGCAAATGCGCGGTACGAAGTGGTCGACGGGGTGCTTGCGATCATCAAGCGGGCGAACGTGACGAAGCTCGGCTTCGTCGGCAACGAACAGTACCGCGCCGACTTCTGATCGCGCGCACTACTGTCTCGCAAAGGGGCGGCTTCGGCCGCCCCTTTTTTTGTGCCCGGCTTGCGGAGCCGTCGTAAAAGTGAAACATTGATGTCATCACGATGTAACAAACAGGAGATGATGTCATGCGAATCGGAACGCTCGTACTGCTTGCCCCGGCGCTGGCGGCCATGGGTTTCGCCGCCAGCGCGAACGCCCAGGATGCGCAATACGCGCACGCGGCAATAGAGGCCGGCAAACTACCACAAGCCGAACGCGCCCTAGAACGCGACACCCGCGCCGGCAGCCGTGAACCACAGGTTTTGCTGAACTTGGCGGCTGTGTATGCGATGACGGATCGTCCCGACGCAGCTCGCGCTTTATACACTCGCGTGTTGGCAGGCGAGGATGCGTCCTTGCTGATGCAGTCGGATCAGGTCGCGCGCGCACATGACGTAGCCCGCCGCGGACTTCGAATGCTCGACCGGTCCGGTACGCAGCAACTGACCGCCCGATGACCCATAAGGTTAGGTGCTAGGCCGTATGCCTCTTGGTTGACGTGGTTTGCGTCGACTGGCCATGCTGAACAAGAAAGCGCCGTCGGCTTAAGCCGACGGCGTTTTGTTGTTCTAACGTGAAGCCAGTGGCGATCATACCGTAGCGCCAGCGAGCGCAGCTTGAGCATTGTGTTGGCGGGAAGCCTTCGAGGGGTGACCCAATGCGGTTCCAAACGCTCTCACCGTTGCGTTCCCGAGCCTTTCGCACCAGGCGTTCAAGCTTGGCGAAAGATATTTTGATCGAATTTAGATCGGGGTTAGTGGGCTGCTGTACGCAAGCCTTGACCCGAGCGGCGTCTGCGCTTCGGTGACTGAACACATTATCGGCAGTCACCACGTCACCGTTACCCGCGTTACCCCGAAAAATTGTCGGGATGACGCGGATAGCGGCAGCGCTGGTGCTCAGCGAACCGTCAGGGTCGCCGTCTTCAGTGCCGTCGAGCTGTTGCCCGCACTGATCGTGAACGTGCCCGGTTCGACGACGCGGTGCATCGCGACGTTCCAGAAGGCGAGGTCCGCCGGCTTCAGGTCGAACGTAACCGTCCGCTTTTCACCCGGCTGCAACGTCACGCGCTGGAAGTGTTTCAGTTCGAGTACCGGGCGGGTAACGGTCGCTTCGTCGTCGCGGACGTAAAGCTGGATGACCTCGTCACCGACGCGGCGGCCGGTGTTCGCGACATCAACCGACACGCGCACCGTGTCGTCGCGGCCGATCGTCGCCTTGGCAAGGCGCGGTGCACCGATGTCGAAGCTGGTATAGGACAGGCCATAGCCGAACGGGTAGAGCGGGGCGGTGGTGTCGAACAGATACCCGCGCCGCGAGGTCGGCTTGTGGTTGTAGAAGATCGGCAGCTGGCCTTCGCTGCGCGGGACCGATACCGGCAGTTTGCCGCCCGGATTGGCGCGACCGAGCACGACATCGGCGACGGCGTTGCCGGTTTCCTGTCCCAGATACCAGCCTTCGACGATCGCGGGGGCGTTCGCCTCCAGATAGGTCGCGGCGAGCGGGCCGCCGTTCAGCAGCACGACCACCACCGGCTTGCCGGTCGCGAACAGGCGGCGGGCCAGTTCGTTCTGCTCGCCGATCAGGTCGAGCTTCTGCCGGTCGCCGAGATGCGCGTCTGCCCATGCCTCACGGCTCAATTGTTCGTTTTGGCCCAACACCAGCAGGATGGTGTCGGCCTGCGCCGCCTTTCGCACCGCTTCCTCGATCAACGGGGCATTCTCGGCCGCCGGGACCAGTTCGACCTTGTCGGCGGCCCATTGCCGGCTGCGGGTCAGGCGAACACCTTCGGCATAATCGACCGAGAAGCGGCCCTTTGCGGCCTGCTGCATGCCCTCCAGCACGCTAACCACATGCTTGGGTACGTCCGAATAGCCGCCGATCGGGGTGTCGCGCGCATGGGTGCCGACGACCAGCATCTTGCCGACCCTGGCCGGGTCGAGCGGCAGCAGGTTGTTGCGGTTCTTCAACAGGACCATCGACCGGACGGCGGCCTCGCGGGCCAGCGCGATCGCGTCGGGCGTCGCGGTCTTGGCCTCGGCGGTGCGGGCATCGGCATAGGGGTTTTCGAACAGGCCCATCTGGAACTTCATGGTCAGGATGCGGCGGACGGCATTGTCGACCTGTTCCTGCGGGACCTGCCCCGACTTGACCATCGCTGCGAGGGTCGACCAGCCCTCCGCGTCGGGCAATTCCATATCGACGCCGGCATCCAGCGCGCGGCGCCCGGCGGCGGCCATGTCGGTGCCGTACAGATGGTGGCGGACGTTCAGTTCCTTGATCGCGAAATAGTCGCTGACCACCGACCCCTTATACCCCCATTCGCGGCGCAGCACGTCGTCGAGCAGCCATTTGTTGGCATGGCTGGGGATGCCGTCGATCTCGTTATACGACGCCATTACTGCCTGTACCGGCAGTTCCTTCACTGCGCGTTCGAACGGCGGGAAAAAGTTCTCGCGCAGCGTCCGTTCGGAAATATTGGCCGGGCCGACATTGGTCCCGTTCTCCGGCTGACCATGGCCGGTCATGTGCTTGAGCGTGACCATGACCTTGGTCGGCGCGAGCGGGAGGGTCGAGCCCTGGAACCCGCGAATCGCGGCAAGGCCCATTTCGCCGACGAGATGCGGGTCTTCGCCATAGGTCTCCTCGATCCGGCCCCAACGCGGGTCCCGCGCGACGTCGACGACGGGAGCGAGGGCAAGGTTGGCACCACGGGCGCGCATTTCGCGCGCGGCAACGCCGAAAACCCGCTCGACCAGCGCCGGGTCCCATGACGATGCCAGTGCGATCGACTGCGGAAAGCTGGTCGCCCCGCGCGCGACATAGCCGTGCAGCGCTTCCTCATGCATGATCATCGGGATGCCGAGCCGGGTCCGTTCGACCGCCCAGCGCTGTGCGGCGTTGATATAGTCGGCAGTTTCCTGCGCGGTGCGGTTGACCGCGTCGGCGGCGACGCCGGCCGCGTTGTTGCTGGCGGTCACGCCGCGCTTGTCGGAGGGGCGGGTGATCTGGCCGAGGCCATCAGGAAAGACGCGCGATGCCTTCGCCGCCGAGAAATTGCCCTTCGCGTCCTGAATAGCGCCCTTCTTTTCCCATACGCCGATCATCTGGGCGACCTTTTCCTCCAGCGTCATGCGGCGCAGCAGGTCCTCGACCCGGGCAGCAACCGGTTGCGACGCGTCCTTGTACAGCAGCCGTTCGGCCGATACCGGACGGTTGGGGCGGGTCTGTGCGACGAGGGTACCGGTCGCGGCGGTCGCCAGCAGACAGGCAAGCGCAAGGCGTACGGGCTTGGCGCGAAGGGTCAAGATCTCTCTCCCAGGACATTCGGCATCCGGTTCACCCGCCGCCGCTATTTGGTAGCGCTATCAGCTATCTTGGGTTGGGAAATTCGTCAACCGATCGTGCCAATTGCATTCATTCGTTCCGCGCCATAAGCCTTGCACCAAGGGAGCCGTTTTCATCCATGGAAAAGCCAAGTCGTCGTAGCGGTGGCAGCGTGACCGTGCAGGACGTCGCAAGGTTGGCGGGCGTATCGGCAATGACGGTTTCGCGCGTGGTCAATGGCGGCGTGAATGTTCGTCAGTCGACGCGCGAAGCGGTAATGGCGGCGATCGAGCAGCTCAACTATTGGCCCAACAGCGCCGCGCGAAGTCTGGCCGCCGGAGAGGCAGCGCAGATCGGATTACTCTACGCCAACCCGTCGCTCGCCTATCTGTCCAATTTTTTGATTGGGGCGCTGGAGGGTGCGCGCAAGGTCGGCTGTCATCTGGTTCTCGAACCGTGCGATGGCGACAGTGCCGAAGCACAGGCGGAGGGCGCGCGGCGCTTCGCATCGACGGCCGTGCAGGGGGTGATCCTGCCGCCGCCCTTATCGGATTCGGTGCCGGTGCGCGACGAACTCGACGCGGCGGGCACGCCGTCGGTCGCGGTCGCGGTCGGCGTGGCGCAATCGGGGCGGTCGTCGGTGCGGATCGACGATTGCGCAGCAGCACGGGCAATGACCCAGCATCTGATCGACTTCGGCCATCGCCGTATCGGTTTCGTGCGCGGCGATCCCAACAACGGATCGAGCGCCGAGCGGTGGCGCGGCTTCGTCGCCGCCATCGAAGCAGCCGGCCTCGATCTGAACGACATGCCGGTCGAGCAGGGTTATTTCACCTTTCGATCGGGGATCGACGCCGGTGAGCGTTTGATCGATCGCGCCGACCGGCCAACCGCCATCTTTGCCTGCAACGACGACATGGCCGCGGCGGCGATCAGCGTCGCGCATCGGCGCGGGTTGCACGTCCCCGACGATCTCAGCATCGTCGGGTTCGACGATACGTCGCTGGCGACAACGACGTGGCCGGAAATAACCACGATTCGCCAGCCGATCGCGGCGATGGCGGAGGCCGCGGTCGAGATACTGTTGGGGCAACTGCGCGATCGTCGCATGGGTCAGGGGTCCGCCGCTGGCGAGGACCGCGTCCTTGACCATGAACTGATCGTACGCGAGTCGTCGGGGCCGGTGCCGGGGGTGGCCGTTCGTCCGGGAACGATATAGTGGCATTCACCGGCGTAAAAGGCGCCGGGCCGTCGTCGCGGACGCTTGCATTTGTCTTAATAATTCGCCACCGTTACCGCTAACACGCCGTTTCTAACTGCGGCGAGAAAATGGAGTGGATGGGGATGGTAGAGGCGACGGGGGAGCGCGTGAACATCGCGCTCGTCATCGCGATCGTCGCAGTGGCGACGATCGGGGGGCTGTTGTTCGGATATGACAGCGGTGCGGTCAACGGCACGCAGGAAGGGCTGAAGTCCGCCTTCAACCTGACTGAAAACGGCCTTGGCCTGACCGTCGGTTCGCTGCTGGTCGGTTGTTTCGTCGGCGCGTTCCTCGCTGGCAAGCTGGCCGACACGATGGGCCGGCGCAAGGTGATGATGCTGGCCGCGATCCTGTTCCTGGTCGGCGCGATCATTCAGGGTTTCAGCCATCTGCAGATCATCTTTATCGTCGCGCGGTTCATGGGCGGCATGGCGGTGGGTGCAGCGTCGGTGCTGTCGCCGGCGTATATCTCCGAAGTCGCCCCCGCCAATATCCGCGGGCGGATGACCACCATCCAGCAGATCATGATCATCACCGGCCTGACCGCTGCGTTCGTCGTGAACTATTATCTGGCTGGTGCCGCCGGTTCGTCGACCGCGATGTGGTGGGGCGGATACGAGGCGTGGCGCTGGATGTACTGGATGCAGGCGATTCCCGCCGCCGTATTCCTCGTCGCGCTGACCTTCATTCCCGAAAGCCCGCGCTTCCTGGTGCAGAAGGGACGGTTGGACGAAGCGCGCATCGTGTTGACCCGCCTGTTCGGACCGGCCGCCGCGCAAGTGAAGATCGGCGAGATCGCCACAAGCTTCGACAAGGACCACAAGCCCCGGCTGTCCGACATCAAGGACCCGGCACGCGGCGGCATCCGCCCGATCGTATGGGCCGGGCTGTTGCTGGCGGTGTTCCAGCAGCTCGTCGGTATCAACGTGATCTTCTATTACGGCGCGACCCTGTGGCAGCTCGCGGGCTTTACCGAAGATCAGTCGCTTCAGATCAATATCGTGTCGGGTCTCGTCTCGATCGCGGCGTGTTTCGTCACCGTCGGACTGGTCGACAAGATCGGCCGCAAGCCGCTGTTGCTGATCGGATCGGCGGGCATGGCCGTCACGCTGTTCGCGCTCGTCTATTGTTTCCACAACGGTACGCTCGACGCGGCGGGCAAACTGCAACTGTCGGCCGGGCTGGGGACCACCGCGCTGATCGCCGCCAATCTGTACGTCGTCTTCTTCAACGTCAGCTGGGGCCCGATCATGTGGGTGATGCTGGGTGAGATGTTCCCCAACCAGATCCGTGGGTCGGCGCTGGCAGTGTGCGGGTTCGCGCAGTGGTTCGCGAACTTCGTCATCACCTGGACCTTCCCGGTGATGGCCGCCGGGCTGGGCCTGACCATCACCTACGGCTTCTACGCCACCTTCGCCGCGATCAGTTTCTTCCTCGTCCTGCGCTTCATTCAGGAAACGAACGGCAAGGAACTGGAGGAAATGCGGGGCTGAGCCCGGCCTTTTCCCGACCGTAACCCGCCCCTTGCGCTTTCAAGCGGAAGGGGCATCAGGAAGAACCGATGACCCGCACTCCCGTCCGTCCGTTCCGATCGCGCGAATGGTTCGCCGCACCCGGCCGGCTCGACATGGCCGCGCTCTATCTCGAGCGGTTCATGAACTATGGCATCACGCCAAAGGAACTGACCGGCGGGCGGCCGATCATCGGCATCGCCCAGTCGGGGTCCGACCTGACGCCATGCAACCGCATTCACCTCGAAACCGTCAAGCGCGTGAAGGCCGGGATCGAGGCGGCGGGCGGCATCCCGATGGAGTTCCCGACCCATCCGATCTTCGAGAATTGCCGCCGCCCGACCGCGGCGATCGACCGCAACCTCGCCTATCTCGGGTTGGTCGAGGTCCTGAACGGCTATCCGATCGACGCGGTGGTGCTGACCACCGGGTGCGACAAGACCACGCCATCGGCGATCATGGCGGCGTCGACCGTTGATATTCCTGCGATCGTCCTGTCGGGCGGACCGATGCTCGACGGCTGGCACGACGGCGATCTGGTCGGGTCGGGCACGGTCATTTGGCGCTCACGCCGCAGGCTGGCGGCGGGCGAGATCACCGAGGAAGAGTTTCTGGAGGCGGCGACCGCTTCGGCACCGTCGGCGGGCCATTGCAACACCATGGGCACCGCATCGACCATGAACGCCATCGCCGAAGGGCTGGGCATGTCATTGCCCGGCTGCGCGGCGATCCCGGCACCCTATCGCGAACGCGGACAGATCGCCTACGAGACCGGCCGACGGATCGTCGACATGGCCTATGACGATCTGCGCCCCTCGAAAATCCTGACGCGCCAGTCGTTCCTGAACGCGATCGCGCTCATCACCGCGATCGGCGGATCGTCGAACGCCCATCCGCACCTCCACGCGATGGCGCGCCATGCCGATATCGAGCTGAAGCCGTCCGACTGGATGGACTATGGCTATGACTTGCCGTTGCTGGTCGATGTACAGCCGGCCGGGCGCTTCCTTGGCGAACGCTTCCACCGCGCGGGTGGCGTGCCGGCGGTGCTGTCCGAACTGATCGCGGTGGGGAAGATCGACGGCAATGTCGCAACCGTCACCGGCCGAACGCTGGGCGAGAATGTCGTCAACCGCTTCGCCACCGACCGCGAGGTCATCCGACCCTACGACCAGCCGCTCAAGGAACAGGCCGGCTTCCTCGTCCTGTCGGGCAATCTATTCGACGTGGCGATCATGAAGACCAGCGTCATCAGCCCGGATTTTCGGGCGCGCTATCTGTCGCAGTCCGGCAATGAAGGCTGTTTCGAGGGGCGGGCGATCGTGTTCGACGGGTCGGACGATTATCACCACCGCATCGACGATCCGGCGCTCGATATCGACGAAAACTGCATCCTCGTTATTCGCGGCGCGGGCGTGATCGGATGGCCGGGGTCGGCCGAGGTCACCAACATGCAACCGCCCGCCGCACTCCTGCAACGCGGTATCCAGAGCCTGCCGACGATCGGCGACGGACGGCAGTCGGGGACGTCGGACAGCCCGTCGATCCTGAACGCTTCCCCCGAAAGCGCGGTCGGCGGGGGACTTGCTTGGCTGCGTACCGGCGACACCATCCGCATCGATCTGAACCATGGTCGCTGCGACATGCTGGTGACCGACGAAGAGATCGCGCGGCGCAAGGGCGACGGTATTCCCCCGGTCCCGGCCAGCCAGACGCCATGGGAGGAAATCTACCGGGAGAAGGTCGGCCAGCTTGGTGACGGCGGCGTGCTCGACCTTGCATTGAAATATCGCCGGACGTCGGAAACGACGCCGCGCCACAACCACTGAGGAAACGGACATGAAGAGCGAACATGCCGCGCGGATGCTGCCGGTGGATCACGATCAGGCGCTGCTGGTCGGGCGGATGGAACTGGCCGATGGCCCGACGCCGGTCGTCGTGAAGGGGGGCAAGGTCATCGACGTATCGGCCCACGCCGCGACGGTCGCCGACCTGCTGGAACGGAGCGATATTGCGCTGCTCGACGGTCCGGTCGTGTGCGATGCGGCGGCGTTGGCCGATCCGGCGGGCGAGCATCCGCCGATCCTGTCGCCGATCGACCTGCAATGCGTAAAGGCGGCGGGCGTGACCTTTGCCGTTTCCGCGCTGGAGCGGGTGATCGAGGAACGCGCGCGCGGCGATGCCGATGCGGCGCAGGGTATTCGCGGCGATCTGGAAGCGCGCATCGGCGGTGGCATCCGCTCGGTAAAGCCGGGTTCGTCCGAAGCCGCCGAACTGAAAGCCGCGCTGATCGACGCGGGCATGTGGTCGCAGTATCTGGAGGTCGCGATCGGCCCCGATGCCGAGGTGTTCACCAAGGCTCCCGTCCTATCGACGATCGGATGGGGCGGCGACGTCGGCATCCGGTCGGACTCGTCGTGGAACAACCCGGAGCCGGAAATCGTCGTCGTCGCCACCAGCGACGGCAAGGCGGTCGGCGCGACGCTGGGCAACGACGTCAATCTGCGTGATTTCGAAGGCCGCTCGGCGCTGCTGCTCGGCAAGGCGAAGGACAATAACGCCTCGACCGGGATCGGCCCGTTCATCCGCCTGTTCGACGACCATTTCACGATGGATACGGTGCGCAACGCCGTGGTCGACCTGCGCATCGACGGTCCCGAAGGCTATGTCCTGACCGGCGCCAGCACGATGCGCGAGATCAGCCGCGATCCCGAGGATCTGGTGCGGCAGGCTTTGTCCGAACATCAATATCCCGACGGCTTCGTCCTGTTCCTCGGCACGTTGTTCGCGCCGGTGCAGGACCGTGACGAACCGGGCCGAGGCTTCACCCACAAGCCGGGCGATGTCGTGCGGATCTCGACCCCGTCGTTGGGCGAGCTGGCCAACACCGTCACCACGTCGAAGGCTGCCGATCCATGGAATTTCGGCATCCGAGACCTGATGCGCAACCTTGCGCGCCGCGGCCTGATCGCCGCCTGACACCTCTTTGCTGGAAGCACCCATGTCGCCTGACGATTTCGCCTACCCGATCGCGCCCGAAGCTCGCGCCTCGTTTCCTTCGCTTGGCAACAAGCGTGTACTCATCACCGGCGGCGGGTCGGGGATCGGCGCGGGCGTGGTCGAGGGGTTCGTGCGGCAGGGCGCACACGTCACCTTCTTCGACATTGCCGAAGCGGATTCGCTGCAGCTGATCGCGGAACTGGCGGACGTCGGTCCGACCCCGAAGTTCAAGCGGGTCGACCTGACCGATATCACCGCGCTCAAGACGGCGATTGCCGATGCGATTGCCGAGGGTGGCGAATTCGACGTGCTGGTGAACAACGCTGCCAGCGACGATCGCCACACGATCGAGCAGGTCGACGAAGCCTATTGGGACAACCGGATGGGCGTGAACCTGCGCCACCTGTTCTTCGCGGCACAGGCGGTGATCCCGGGCATGAAGGCGAAGGGCAAGGGCGTGATCGTCAACATGGGGTCGATCAGCTGGCATCTGGCGCTGGAGGAACTGACCCTCTACCAGACTGCCAAGGCCGCGATCGAGGGGCTCACCCGCAGTTTCGCGCGCGAACTGGGCGGCGACGGCATCCGCTCGGTCTGCGTCATTCCGGGCAATGTCCGCACGCCGCGCCAGCTGAAATGGTACACGCCCGAGGGCGAGGCCGAGATCGTGAAGGCGCAGTGCCTGAACGGGCGGCTGGTCGCGGGTGACATCGCTGCGATGATCCTGTTCCTTGCCTCCGACGATGCGCGGCTGGTAACCGGGCACAGCTTTTTCGTTGATGCAGGATGGCGATAGGATGACGAAGGTACAGAAGTCCGAACCGGTCAGCGTCTGGGATCTGTCGGCACCGTTGCTGGAAGGGCCGAATTGGGTCGACCGCGACAACGCGCTGTGGTTCGTCTGTATCAAGACGCCGCGCATCCACCGCTATGATCCGGCCAGCGGCGAGCGGCGCAGCTGGGCCGCGCCGGGACAGTGCGGGTTCGTGCTGCCCTCCGCCGATGGCAAGTTCATCGCCGGGCTGCAAAGCGGGTTGCACCGCTTCGATCCGACGACCGGCGCGTTTGCGTTGCTAGTCGATCCGGAACCCAATCTGCCGGGCAACCGGTTGAACGACGCTACGGTCGCGCCGAACGGTCAGCTGTGGTTCGGGACGATGGACGATGGCGAGCGTGCTGCGACCGGTGCGATCTATCGCCTTGCGGCCGACGGCACCGCCATCGCGTCCAGCCCGCAGGTCGCGATCACCAACGGACCGGCGGTCAGCCCCGATGGCAGGACGCTGTATCACGTCGATACGCTGGGCGGGCATGTCTATGCCTGTACCGTCGCCGCAGACGGATCGCTGACCGACAGGCGACTGTTCGTGACGATCCCGAATGCCGAAGGCCATCCCGACGGACCGGCGGTCGATGCGGAGGGTTGCGTGTGGATCAGCCTGTACGGCGGCTGGGGCATCCGCCGGTATTCGCCCAAGGGCGAGTTGCTGGAAACGATCCGGCTGCCGGTCGACGCGGTCACCAAGGTCGCGTTCGGTGGATCCGATCGCAAGACGGTCTTCGCGACGACGGCCAACAAGCATCATGATGCGGATCAGGCCGCGGCGCAGCCGCTGGCGGGCAATCTGTTCCGCTTCGAGGTCGACGTGCCGGGCGTGGCCGGGCAGGAAATTTCGGTCGGAATCTGACCCGGTCAGGCGGTCCGCAGCCGTCGCCAGTTGCCGATATGCGCCATGGCGAGCGCGAGGCTGCCGGCGACGGTCAGCGCGGTTTCCGCACCGGGCATGCTGCCGAACGCCAGTCCGGCGGCAAGCCCGGCAAGGCCCACGCCGCCCAGCAGCAGCGGGACCACCGCGCCATGCACCCGCCATCCGCCAACCAGTGCCAGTCCGCTGATCGGTATCGCGGTCAGCAGCAGCGCGAGATGCAGCCATTCCGACGACGGCAGACCGATCGTCGCCAGCGCGGGCAACAGCGCGAACAGGATCGGCAGGCCGATGCAATGGATCAGGCAGAGCAGGGACGCACCGATCGCGGCGCTGTCGAGAAAGGTCGAACGTTGCATGCCGACGCAAATGTGACTTTATATCATCGACCGCAAGGGGCTCAGGTCGATTTTCGAACGACCAGTTCGGGCGGCAATAGGGTGGGGGCGGTCGCGCGCCGGTCGATCTGCCGGATGAGCATATCGACCAGCAATTCGCCGGCGCGGGCATAATCCTGTCGGATGGTGGTGAGCGGTGGCTGGGCCAGCGACGCGGCGGGAATATCATCGAAACCGACCAGCGCGACATCATCGGGAACGCTTCGCCCCGATTCCGCCAGCGCGCGGACCGCACCCAGCGCGATCATGTCCGATGCGGCAAAGATCGCGTCGAACGCGATGCCCCTCCCGATCAGCCGGCTGGCAGCGTCATAGCCCGACGCTTCGCTCGACAATGCGTCGACCTGCAACCCCGGATCGACGGGCAATCCGGCGTCCTGCAACGCAGCGGCAAGCCCGCGAAAACGGTCTCGCGACTCCGGATACCGGCTCGACGCGTCGCCGAGGAACGCGATTCGCCGCCGTCCCCGCTCGATCAGGTGCCGGCCCGCATCATGCCCGCCGGCGAAATTGTCGCAGCCGATGACGGTGCCGGGATGGGCCGGATCGGCCGATCCCCACCGCACGAAATGCGTGCCCTGCGCCACCAACTGGTCGAGTCGCCGCGAATAATCGTCGAAATCGCCATAGCCGAGCAGGATCAGCCCGTCCGCCTTGCGGCTGTCCTCGTAATCGACATGCCAGTCGGCCGAGAGGTGCTGGAACGAGGTGAGCAGGTCATAGCCGCGCGCCCCGCAGGTGTGCAGGATCGATCCCAGCATCGACAGGAAGAACGGGTTAATCCGCGATCCGTCGGGCGCAGGGTCCTCGAAGAACAGCAGCGCCAGCGTCGACGTGCTGCCGCGCCGCAGTGCCGACGCGTTCTTGTCGACCTTGTAATTCAGCTGCGCGGCGATCGCCTCGATCCGCAGCCGCGTCGCGGCGCTGACCGTCCGGTCGCCGCGCAATGCCCGGCTGACGGTCGGCTGCGATACGCCGGCCAGCGCCGCGATATCGAAGGAGGTCGGCTTGTCGCCCGCCGGCATGACTGGTCCTTTGCGGCCGGCTGTCGGCCCGATCGATCGAGAGAAAGCACCGGTGTAGCGGTGCCGATCCGCCATCGGCAAGCATCGACTGAATACGTATGCTGTCCGCTTCCCAAGCGCGACCGATGGTTTCAATAAGAGGGTATGGACGAACCGGGCGGAAGAACCGGGGAATCGAACAACGTTGGGGAGGATTGGGATATGCGGTATTCATCGCAGGCGCTGACATGCGCCCGGCTGGCACGCGGCGCGAGCATCGCGGCATTGATCGCGGCAGGCGCATTGGCAGGAAACGGCAGCGCGTTGGCGCAAGCGACGACCGCAACGGAGCCGACCACGGTTCAGGCCGACGGCACCGACCCGACCGATCCCGCGACGAACGCGGACGAGGATATCGTCGTCACCGGTTTCCGCGCCAGCCTCGAAAATGCGGTCGCCGAAAAGAAGAACCGCGATCAGGTCGTCGAATCGATCAGTGCCGAGGATATCGGCAAGCTGCCCGACGCATCGATCGCCGAATCGATCGCCCGCCTGCCGGGTCTGACCTCGCAGCGTGTGTCGGGTCGTTCGAACTCGATCTCGATCCGCGGCTTCGCGCCCGATTTCTCGACGACGTTGCTCAACGGTCGCGAACAGACGTCGACCGGCGACAACCGCGCCGTCGAATACGACCAGTATCCCGCTGAAATCATGAGCCAGGTCCTGGTCTACAAGACCGGTCAGGCGAACCTGGTCGGACAGGGCTTGTCGGGTACCGTCGACCTGCGCACCGTCCGTCCGCTCGAATATGGTCGTCAGGCGATCTCGATCGGGGCACGCGGCACCTATGCCGACCTCGGCAAGCTGAACGCCGGGTCGCGTGACAAGGGCTATCGGGTCAGCGGCACTTATGTCGACCAGTTCGCCGACGACACGATCGGCATCGCCCTGTCGGCCAACTATCTCGACGAACCGTACCAGATTCAGGAATTCAACGCCTGGGGCTATGCCGGTTTCAACGGGCAGGGCGTCATCGGCGGGTCGAAGTCCTACGTCACCTCGACGCGTCTCAAGCGGCTCGGCCTGTCGGGCACGCTGCAATACAAGCCGGTCGATAATCTGACCGTTACCGTCGACGGCTTCTATTCGGACTTCAACGACGATCAGTTGAAGCGCGGTATCGAACTGCCGCTCGGCTATGGGCAATCCTTCAACGATCCGACCCAGCCGCAGGGCGTCAAGCTGACCGGTACGACCGCCAACAGCGACGGCTTCGTCACCGCCGGCACGTTCGGCAATGTCGAGGGCGTCGTTCGCAACGACGCGTTCGAGCGCAAGGCGAAGCTCTATGCATTCGGCTACAATATGGCATGGCGCGGCGACGATGGCTGGAACGCCACGCTCGATGCCAGCTATTCGCGCACCGACCGCGAAGAGATCATCCTCGAAAGCTATGCCGGCACCGGCTATGGCCAGAATGTCGGCGCAAAGGACACGATCAGCTTCACCAGCGGCAAGACCGGCACGCGGTTCAGCCCGACGCTGAACTATTCCGATCCGAACCTGATCCTGCTGACCGATCCGCTCGGTTGGGGCGGGTCCAACCTGCAGGCCGGCTATTTCAACGACCGCAAGGTGCAGGACCGGATCGCGCAATACCGGTTCGAGGTAGAGAAGGAACTCGACGGCTTCTTCGGCGCGGTCAAGGCCGGGCTGAACTATACCGATCGCGACAAGTCGCTCGATCCGCGCGAAAGCCTATTGGCGCTGAGCGGCGGCCTGCGCTCGCTGCGGATCCCCGACCAGTATATTCAGGAACCGACCAGCCTCAGCTATCTGGGTCTCGGACCGATGCTGAGCTACGACCCGCGCGACCTGTTGGCAGGTGGCGTCTACCAACTGAACGCCAACACCAGTCCGGACGTGCCGGCAAAGGCGTTTCGTATCGAAGAAGACCTGATGACGATGTACGTCCAGGCGGACATCGATCAGGAAATCGGCGGATCGGTCCTGACCGGCAACGTCGGGGTGCAGGCCGTGGCGACCGAACAGAAGTCGTCGGGGCTGATCGCCGCCAACCAGGTGCTGTCGCCGGTGACGCGAGGTACGGATTACTGGGACCTGATGCCCAGTCTCAACCTGTCGCTGCGCATGCCCGGCGACTGGGTGATCCGTGCGGGTGCCGCTCGGCAGGTACAGCGGCCGCGGCTCGACGATATGCGCGTCGCGCTGGGCTTCGGCTACAATCCGCAGGAACAGCTGATCACCGGCGGCGGTGGCAATCCGTCGCTGCGCCCGATCCGGTCGAACTCATTCGACCTGACGCTGGAGAAATATTTCGGGCGTGCGGGCTACATCGCGGCACAGGGCTTCTACAAGGACCTGAAGTCGTACGTGTACAACCAGACGCTGCCGTTCGACTATTTCGCGTTTCCGACCCCGACCGGCACGCCTGCGGGTACCCCGACCCTCGGTCGCGTCGACCGGCCGATCAATGGCGAAGGCGGCAACATCTACGGCGTCGAACTCGCCGCCACGCTGCCGCTCAGCACGTTCGTATCGTTCCTCGACGGGTTCGGCGTCACCGGGGGCGGTTCGTGGACCAGGACCCAGATCAAGCCCGATCCCAACTCGCCGCCGGAAAACATCCCCGGCTATTCGAAATGGGTCGTCAACGGCACCGCCTATTTCGAAAAATGGGGCTTCAGCGCGCGGGGGTCGGCGCGGTACCGGTCGACCTTCGTCGGCGAACTGTCGGGCTTCGGTGGCAATCGCCAGCGTCGCCGGGCGCTCGACGAAACGATCATCGATGCGCAGGTCGGCTATGAATTCCCGAAGGGAACGACGCTCGAAGGGCTGTCGCTGTTCGTGCAGGGACAGAATCTGACCGACGAACGCTTCGCGACCGTCGATCCGTCGTACGATCTCGCGGTGATCGATTATCAGAGCTATGGCCGGCGCTTTCTCGCCGGGGCATCGTTCCGGTTCTGAAGCCCCATGCCGGCCGTCCGTAACCGGACGGGCGGGGTGACGTGACGGGAGGCGTTGATGGCGATCGATCAGGTACCCGTCCGTAGCGTGGCGATCGTCGGTGGCGGTTCGGCCGGCTGGATGACGGCAGCGGCGCTCGCGCGCTTCCTGCCGGCGGATACGCGGGTGACGCTGATCGAATCCGATGCGATCGGGACGGTCGGGGTGGGCGAGGCGACGATCCCGCAGCTTCGCCTGTTCAATCAACATCTGGGGATCGACGAGGACGACTTCGTCGCGCGCACCGGGGGCAGTTTCAAACTCGGTATCGAGTTCGCCGGCTGGAACGGTACGGACAGTCGCTACCTCCACGCCTTCGGTACGATCGGCCGGTCGCTGGGGCTGGTCCCGTTCCATCACTACTGGCTGGCGGCGGGCGGCGGCGACGCGCCGGAATCGCTATGGTCGCACAGCGCGTGTGCGGCCGCGGCGTCGGCGAACCGGTTCGATCGCGATCCGGGCAATCCGCAGGCACCATCGGGCATCGCGTGGGCCTATCACTTCGATGCGGCGCGCTACGCCGCGTATCTGCGCGAACGCGCCGAGGCGGGCGGGGTCGAACGGGCCGAGGGGCGGGTCGTTGCGGTCGGTCTGAACGACGTCGGGATCGACACCGTCACGCTGGACGATGGACGGACCATCGCGGCCGACTTCTTCGTCGATTGTTCGGGGTTTGCCGCGCTGCTCATCGGGCGGCTGGCGGGCGATCGTTGGGACGACTGGTCGGCGCTGCTGCCGTGCGACCGGGCACTGGCGGTCCCCTGCGCCGCGACACAGCCGGTTACGCCCTATACCCGCGCCACTGCCCGGTCGGCGGGATGGCAGTGGCGCATCCCGTTACAGGCGCGGACTGGGAACGGGCTGGTCTATTCGAGCGCGCATCTGTCCGACGACGAAGCAGCGGCGACGTTGCTCGGCAACCTCGACGGAGCGGCGCTGGCCGATCCCAGGCCGCTGCGCTTCACCACCGGGCGTCGCCATGCGCCGTGGATCGGCAATTGCGTCGCGCTGGGACTGGCGGCGGGGTTTCTGGAGCCGCTCGAATCGACGTCGATCCATCTGGTCCAGTCGGGCATTGCGCGGCTGTTGTCGCTCTGGCCCGCCTCCCGGCCGCGTCCCGCCGATATCGCCGCGTTCAACCGCCAGTCGGAACGCGAATGGCTCGGCGTTCGCGACTTCCTGATCGCGCATTATGCGCTGAACGGTCGTGACGAACCCTTTTGGCAGGAACGCCGTGCGACGCCGCTGCCCGATAGTCTGGCGGAACGCATCGCTCTGTTCCGTGAATCCGGCCGGATCGTTCGCGACGAACACGAATTGTTCGCTGAAGTCGCATGGGTGCAACTATTGGTCGGGCAGGGGGTGCGGGCCGGCGGCTATCATCCGCTCGCCGATGCGCTGCCCGCCGAACGCCGCAGCCAGTTTCTCGACATGAGTTCGAAACATGTCGCCGCCACGGTCGCGCGGATGCCGACCCATGACCAGTTCCTGCGCGCCCACTGCCCGGCGCCCGATGTAAAGGTTGCCGCGTGATCCGATCCCTGCTCCTCGCCCTGACGCTGGGTGCCAGCGCGCTGCCTGCCGCCGCGCAGGATTTTCGCGCCCGCGCGCCCGAGGACGAGGTGATCTATTTCGTGCTGCCCGACCGGTTCGAAAATGGCGACCGCGCCAATGATCGCGGCGGCCTGACCGGCGACCGGATGGTCCATGGCTATGATCCGACCGCCAAGGGCTTCTACCATGGCGGCGACCTGAATGGGCTGACCGCGCGACTGCCCTACATCCAGTCGCTCGGCGCGACCGCGATCTGGGTCGGACCGATCTTCAGGAACAAGCCGGTACAGGGTGGTCCGGGACAGGAATCGGCGGGCTATCACGGCTATTGGGTAACCGACTTCACGCAGGTCGACCCGCATCTCGGCACCAACGCCGATTTCAAGGCGCTGGTCGATGCGGCACATGCGCGGGGGATGAAGGTCTATATGGACATCATCGCCAACCACACCGCCGACGTGATCCAGTATCGCGAATGTGCCGGCAAGAGCGCGTGCGTCTATCGCAGCCGCGCCGACTATCCCTATGCGGCAAAGGGCAAGAACCGTGGCTTTGCCGGCGACGGCGTGCAGACGGCCGAGAACTTTGCCAAGCTGACTGATCCGTCCTTCGCCTACACCCCCTATGTACCTACGCCCGAAAAAGCGGTGAAGGTCCCGGCGTGGCTCAACGATCCGATCTATTACCATAATCGCGGCAACACGACCTTCACCAACGAAAGTTCGCAGATGGGCGACTTCGTCGGGCTGGACGATCTGATGACCGAAAACCCGCGCGTCGTTGCCGGGATGATCGACATCTTCGGCGGGTGGATCGACCGATTCGGCATCGACGGATATCGCATCGACACGGCTCGGCACGTGAACCCCGAATTCTGGGCAGCGTTCGTGCCGGCGATGCGCGACCGTGCCCGGGCGAAGGGTATTCCGAACTTCCATATCTTTGGGGAGGTTGCGATGTCGTCGCTCGACGCGGGCGGGCTGGCGGCGTGGACGAAGACTGGCAAGTTTCCGGCGGTCCTCGACTTTTCGTTCCGCGAAGCGGTTTTGCAGACCGTCGCCGGCAAGAAAGGTACTGACGCGTTCGAAACCGTGTTCGACGGCGACGTCCTGTATGCCGGTGGCGAGGCGATGGCGCGGCAATTGCCAACCTTTACCGGAAACCATGACAATGGCCGCTTCGCCTTCTACCTCCGCCAAGCGCGACCCGAGGCGAGCGATGCCGAAATCCTGTCGCGCGTGATGCTGTCGAATGCGATGCTGCTGACGCTGCGCGGCGTGCCGACGATCTATTCGGGCGACGAACAGGGTTTCGCCGGCGACGGCAACGATCAGGACGCGCGGGAAGACATGTTCGCATCGCAGGTTGCGTCGTACAACGACAACAAGCTGGTCGGGACCAATGCCACTACGGCGACCGCGAACTTCACCCCGACCCACCCGCTGTATCGGCAGATCGCCGACCTCGCGAAGTTGCGGACGGCGACCCCGGCGCTGACCCGTGGACGGCAGCTATTGCGCGTGCGGGAGGAAACGCCGGGCCTGCTCGCGATGTCGCGCTTCGATCCGACCAGCAACGCCGAAGTCCTGTTGCTCTTCAACACCTCGACCGCGCCGATCACTCGTAATGTACAGGTCGAAACCGCCTCGATCCGCTTCCGCGCGCTTGCCGGTCGTTGCGGCACCGTGACCGCGCCCGGCGCGATCCGTGTCGACCTTCCCGCCCTTGGCTATGCGGCATGCGCCGCGGAGACCCGATAATGACCGAGACTGCGAACGCCCGTCGCTGGTGGCACGGCGCGACCATCTACCAGATCTATCCGCGCAGTTTTTCGGACAGCAATGGCGACGGTATCGGCGATTTGCCGGGCATTACCGCGCATCTTGACCATGTCGCGTCGCTGGGTGTCGACGCGATCTGGCTGTCGCCGTTCTTCACATCGCCGATGAAAGACTTTGGCTATGACGTTGCAAATTATTGCGATGTCGATCCGATTTTCGGCACGCTCGCCGATTTCGACGTCTTGATCGCGCGCGCCCATGCGTTGAACCTCAAAATCATAATCGACCAGGTATGGTCACACACCAGCGATGAGCATCCGTGGTTTGTCGAGAGCCGGTCGAGCCGCACGAACCCCAAGGCCGACTGGTACGTGTGGGCCGATGCCAAGCCCGACGGTTCGCCGCCCAGCAACTGGCAGTCGGTATTCGGCGGTCCGGCATGGACGTGGGACGCGCGGCGCGGCCAGTATTATCTGCACAACTTCCTGAAGGAGCAGCCGCAACTTCATGGTCACAATGCGGAATTGCAGGAGGCGTTGCTGGACACGGCGCGCTTCTGGCTCGACCGCGGCGTCGACGGATTCCGGCTCGACGCGATCAACTTCGCGATGCACGATCCCGAACTGCGGGACAATCCGCCCATGCCGAGCAACGGCAAGACCCGGACCCGCCCGTTCGATTTCCAGCGCAAGCTGTATAATCAGGGGCATCCGGACATTCCGGCCTTCCTTGAACGGGTGCGCGCGCTGTTCGATAGCTATGACGGCGACCGTTTTACGGTGGCGGAGATTGGTGGCGACGACGCGACGCGTGAAATGAAGCTGTTCTGCGCGGGCGATACGCGGCTCAACACGGCCTATGGTTTCGATTTTCTCTACGCCCCCGAACTGTCGCCCCGCATCCTGCGCGACGCGATCGAGCCATGGGACGACGGTTCGCCATGGCCGAGCTGGGCGTTCGAGAACCATGACGCGCCGCGCGCCGTATCCCGCTGGTTGCCCGAGGGGGCCGATGCCGATGCCTTCGGCCGGATCAAGATGATGCTGCTCGCCTGCCTGCGCGGCAATATCTTCCTGTACAATGGCGAGGAACTGGGCCTGCCGCAGGTCGAGATCGCGTTCGAGGATTTGCAGGACCCGGAGGCGATCGCCAACTGGCCGCTGACCCTGTCGCGCGACGGGGCGCGCACCCCGATGCCATGGGCGGCCGATGCCGACAATCTCGGTTTCGGCAAGGGCAAGCCGTGGCTGCCGGCCGGTGCTACCCATCGCCCGCTGGCGGTCGACCGGCAGGAGGACGACGCCCGTTCGTTGCTAAACTTCACGCGCCGCGCCCTGCGCCTGCGCAACGCACATCCAGCGCTGCGGTCGGGCAGCATGACCATCGTCGAGGCATCGGACGCTATCCTCGCCTTTGAACGCGAGCTCGATGGGCAGGAGTTGTTGTGTGTGTTCAATCTATCGACTGCCGCGTCGGCATTTGCGGCGGGCGCCGGCTGGCGCGCCATCGAAACCATTGGCGACGTTGACGGGGACCGGTTCGGGCCGTTCGCGGCGCAGGTCGCGATCCGCGATCAAGCATAAGGAATAATGGGTTGAGGATGTTCAAACTGGCGCTGGCATTGGCCGGCGTGACCGCCATGGCCTCGCCCGCCTTTGCCGAGGTCGTCGCACGCGCTGCGTCGCCCGACGGCAAGCTGACGATTGCCATCAGTCTCGATAACGAAGGTCGTCCCAGCTATTCGGTCGCGAAGGATGGCAAGGCGGTGCTGAACGACAGCAAGCTCGGCTTCCTGTTCACTGACGCACCGAAGATCGAGCGCGGGCTGACGCTGGCGGGGACGAAGCGCGACCGGTCGGACAGCAGTTGGACACAGCCGTTCGGCGAGTGGAAGACGATCCGCGACAACCACACCGAACTGACCGTCACCTTCCGCGAGGCGAAGAACCTGAAGCGCGAGATGGCGGTCACCTTCCGCCTGTTCGATGATGGCGTCGGCTTTCGCTATACCCTGCCGAAACAAGTGAACCTGACGACGGTCAACATCGCCGACGAACTGACCCAGTTCGCCTTTGCCGAACCCGGCACCGCATGGTGGAAGCCGGCGTTCGAATGGAATCGTGAGGAGTATCTTTACAACAAGACCCCGCTCGACGCGGTCGGCACCGCCCAGACGGTGATGACAGTGAAGCTTGCCAGCGGGCGTCACGTCTCGATCCACGAAGCGGCGCTGACCGATTATTCGGCGATGAACCTCGCCCGGGCCGAGGGAACGACGTTTCGCGCGGTGCTGACGCCGGGGTCGAACGGTCCCAAGGTGACACGCGCTGCCGGGTTTTCGACACCGTGGCGGACGATTGCCATCGCCGACGATGCCGCCGGGCTGTACGCGGCCAGCCGGATCGGACTGAACCTCAACGAACCCAACAAGCTGGGCGACACGTCGGGCTGGATTCAGCCGGGCAAGTTCGTCGGCGTGTGGTGGAACATGATCAAGGGCGACTGGACCTGGGCGCGGGGGCCCAAGCACGGCGCCACCACCGCGAATGTCCGGCGCTACATCGACTTCGCTGCTGCCAACGGCATTCAGGGAGTGCTGGTCGAGGGATGGAATGTCGGCTGGGACGGCGACTGGCTCGGCAATGGCAACGACATGAACTTCAGCGGCCCGACGGAGGATTTCGATGCGGCAGCGCTGGCGGCCTATGCAAAGTCGAAAGGCGTACGCCTGATCGGCCATCATGAGACCGGCGGTTCGGTCAGCCATTATGACGCGCAACTCGACACCGCGTTCAAATGGGCGGCCGACCACGGCGAACGCGTGGTCAAGACCGGCTATGTCACCGATGCCGGCCAGATCGAGCGCATCGATGCCGATGGATCGAAGCATCGCGAGTGGCATGAAGGCCAATGGATGGTGAACCATCACCAGCGCGTCCTGAACGCTGCCGCCCGCTACAGGGTATCGATCGACAGCCATGAACCGGTCAAGGACACCGGCTTGCGGCGCACCTATCCCAACTGGCTGAGCCGCGAAGGTGGACGCGGTATGGAGTATAACGCGTGGGAAGGCGGCAAGAACCCACCCGAGCATGAAGCCAACATGGTCTTCACCCAATTTCTGGGCGGCCCGATGGACTTCACGCCGGGCGTGCTGAGCCTGACCGGCAGCAATGGCAGTGCGATCAAATCGACCATCGCCAAGCAACTGGCATTATATGTCGTGTTGTATTCACCGGTCGTCATGGCGGCCGATACGCCTGAAAATTATGCGCGTTATCCCGCCGCCTTCAAGTTCATCCGCGACGTGCCGACCGACTGGTCCGACACCCGCGTGCTGAACGGCGAGGTCGGCGATTATGCGACGATCGTACGCAAGGCGGCGGGCAGCAACGACTGGTATCTGGGCGCAATCGGCGACGAGGAAGCACGCAACTCGACGGTGACGCTCGATTTCCTCGATGCGGGCAAGACCTATACGGCGGAAATCTATCGCGACGGACCGGGCGCCGATTACCGGACCGATGCCCGCCATTCGATCGCCATCGAACAGCGGCCGGTGAAGAAGGGCGATACGATGACGATCGCGCTGGCACCCGGCGGTGGCGAAGCGATCCGGTTCGTGGCAGCGAAGCGCAAATAAAGTTCCTCCCCGGAACGGGGAGGATTTATGACGACTACCAACCGTCCGACGCTCGGCTTCGCCCAGCTCTGGAACATCTCGTTCGGTTTCTTCGGCATCCAGATCGGCTTCGCGCTGCAAAACGCGAATGCCAGTCGCATTTTCCAGTCGCTCGGCACCCCCATCGACCAGTTGGGCCTGATGTGGATCGCGGCTCCGCTGACCGGGCTGCTGGTCCAGCCGTTGATCGGCCATTATTCCGACCGGACGTGGGGACGACTGGGGCGCAGGCGACCCTATTTCCTGATCGGTGCGATCCTGTGTACCTGTGCGCTGTTCTTCATGCCGAACGCACCGAGCATTCTTGCGGCGGCGATGACGCTGTGGATCCTCGACGCATCGCTGAACGTGTCGATGGAGCCGTTCCGCGCGTTCGTCGGGGACATGCTGTCCCCTCGCCAGCGCCCGGCGGGCTATGCATTCCAGACATGGTTCATCGGTGCAGGCGCGGTCGTCGCCAGCATCGCGCCCTATGCCTTCGAAAACGTCTTCGGCGTCAGCAACACCGCCCCGGCGGGCGAGGTGCCCGATGCCGTCCGTTACGGCTTCTATTTCGGCGGGGTGATGCTACTGATCGCGGTGCTGTGGACCGTCCTGACCGTTCGCGAATACAGCCCGGCGGAACTGGCGGCGTTCGGGGAAGAAGCGCAGGAACCCGTCGACCATGCCCCGCCCGTCATCCCCCAGCGCGGACCGTTGTGGATCGTCGGCGGCATCGTCGTCGCGCTGCTGATCGCATGGGCCGAGCGCAGTGGAGCGTTGGCAAGCGGTCGCGAAGCCTATTTCGTCGCCGCCGGCATCGCGCTGTACGGCGTGGCGCAGCTGGTTTCCGGCGCGCTGGTCCGCGCCGGCCGCGGCGACAATGTGTTGAGCCACATCATCGGCGATCTGGCGACCATGCCCGACACGATGCGGCGGCTGGCGCTGGTCCAGTTCTTCACCTGGGGCGCGCTCATCATCATGTGGGTCTATACGACCCCGGTGATCGCCCAGCAGGTATGGGGCACGATCGACCCGACCTCGGACGGGTATAATCAGGCGGGTAGCTGGGTCGGCGTCCTCTTTGCCATCTATTCGGGCGTCGCGGCGGTGGCGGCGTTCGCCTTGCCGGTGCTGGCACGCCGGATCGGCGCGGCGCGGACGCATCTGCTGTGCCTCGCCATCGGCGCGGTCGCCTATATCGGCATCTTCCTGACGCATGACCGTATCGGAATGGTCGTGCCGATGATCGGGATCGGCATCGCGTGGGCATCGGTGCTGACCATGCCCTATGTGTTGCTCGCCAATGCCCTGCCGCAGCGCAAGCTGGGCGTGTATATGGGCATCTTCAACTTCTTCATCGTCCTGCCGCAGCTGATCGTCGCGACCGTGATGGGCGGGGTCATCAAGACGTGGTTCCCGACCAATCCGGTCTACACCATGCTGGTCGCGGCAACGGTAATGGCGCTGGCGGCGGTGGCGATGCTTCGGGTGCGCGACCCTATCGCAGGGTGACGGTTCGTCCGGCGCGATCGACCCGGATCGACGAGCCGGGCAGCCGGAGTTCGAAGCCGGGGCAGTCGGGTGCTTCCCAATTTGCCGGGGTCATCGACTGTCCGTCGAGGGTCAGCCACATTGCCTGATCGGGTACGTGCCGGTCGAATACCGCCGGTCGTTCGCGCCGCCAGCGCGCCAGTGCGGCGACATGATCCTCCAGCGCCACGTCGCGCGCCGCCCAGTCGACCCAGGTGATCGCGTTGTCCTGTGCATAGGCGTTGTTGTTGCCCCGCTGGCTGCGGCCGAATTCGTCGCCCGCGGTCAACTGGATATGGCCGCGCGTCGCGAACAGGGTGGCCAGCAACGTACGAAGATCGGCGGTGCGGGCGGCGATCACGCGCGGATCGTCGGACCGTCCTTCCACCCCGTGATTCCACGACAGATTGTCGCCATGCCCGTCGCGATTATCCTCACCATTTGCATGATTGTGCCGATCGACATGCGACACCAGGTCGGCAAGGGTGAAGCCGTCATGCGCGGCAAGGAAGTTGACGCTGCAGGTCGGCGATCCGAAGATATCGGCCGACCCCATCAACCGCGTCGCCAAGGTCCCGACGCTGCCGTCCCCGCGCCAGAACCGGCGGACATCGTCACGATAGCGGTCGTTCCATTCGAGCCAGTCGGGTGGAAACTGCCCCAGCTGATAGCCGCCCGGACCGATATCCCATGGCTCGGCGATCATCACCCGGTCGGCGAGCAGCGGGTCGGCGGCGATGGCGGCAAAGATCGGTGCGTCGCGATCGAACCCCGGCGACCGGGCGATGACCGGGGCGAGATCGAAGCGGAACCCGTCGACGCCCAACGCCGCGAAATGCCGCAGCGATGCAAGGATCAGATCGCGAACCCCCGCGTCCCCGGCGTCGAGCGTGTTGCCGGTGCCGGTATCGTTGATGAGGCGCCCGTCCGGCGCATGGGCGTAGCTGCGATCGTCGAGCCCACGCAGCGACAGGATCGGCCCCTGTACGTCGCTCTCGCCGCTATGGTTGAACACGACGTCGAGGATCACGCCGATATCGGCAGCATGCAGTGCCGCGATCGTGTCGCGCAGTTCGGCGATGCCGCCGGGGGCAAGGGCCGGGTCGACCGCCATGAACGCGACCGGGTTGTACCCCCACGCATTGCGAAGCCCCAGCGGTGGCAGATGCCGTTCGTCGATCCACGCCACGATCGGCATCAGTTCGATCGCACCGACGCCGATCTTGCGCAGATGGGCGAGGACCGACGGATGGGACAGCGCTGCGATCGTCCCGCGCTGTGCCTCCGGTACGTCGGGGTGCAGCATGGTGAAGCCACGCACGTTCAGTTCGTAGATCGGCCGGGCTGGATCGATGCGCGGCGGTTCCGGCCGGACCGGTTCGAACGATGTCGGGACGATAGCGCGCGGCACGATCGACGCCGTATCCGCCCCGAACCGCGACAGGGCCGGATCATGGACGAACCGCCGGTCGAGTTCGACGGCATAGGGATCGACCAGCAGCTTGGCCGGATCGAACCAACGCCCCGCCGCAGGTGCCCAGTCGCCGTCGGCACGATAGCCGTAACGCTGCCCCGGACCGACACCGTCGACATCGACGACGAAACAGTCGCCGTCGCGCATCATTGCCACCCGGCGCTCGACGTCGCCGTCGAACAGGCACAACCACACTGTCGCCGCATCGCGCGCACGGACGGCAAAGCGGGTTCCGCCGCCGATGGCACTGGCGCCGGCAATCACCGGGTCGTCAGGCCGCGATAGAGTTCGGCATAGCGCGCGCCGCTGCGCTTCCACGAAAAGTCGGCGCGCATCCCTTGTTTCTGCATTGCCGTCCACAGATCGCCACGGGCATATAGCCCCATCGTCCGGCGCAACGCATGGAGTAGCCCGTCCGGCGTCACCGCCGCGAACTGGACCCCGGTCGCAACGCCGGCGGCCACCGCCGCTTCGTTCGCGTCGATGACCGTATCGGCCAATCCGCCGGTCCGCGCCACCACCGGCACGCAGCCATAGGCCAGTCCATATAATTGGGTCAGCCCGCATGGTTCGAAGCGCGACGGGATCAGGATCGCATCGCCGCCCCCCTGCAACAGATGTGAGAGCGCTTCGTCATAGCCGATCCGCACACCGACACGTCCGGCGTGCCGGTTGCGTGCCGCCATGAACGCGCCTTCCAGTGCAGCATCACCCGATCCGAGCAAGGCCAGACGTCCGCCCATCGCGACCAGCGCGTCGAGGCTGTCGGCGAGCACGTCCATACCCTTTTGCCAGGTCAGCCGGCTGACGACGATGAAGATCGGACCTTCGCCGCGATCGAGGTCGAACGCCGTCTCGACCGCGCGTTTGTTCGCGCGGCGGCGCGACAGGTTGCGTGCGGAATAGCGGGCGGGGAGGGCGGTGTCGTGCTCGGGCGACCACACCGCCGGATCGATCCCGTTGACGATGCCGCTCACCCGGTCGCGCCGCGCCTCGATCAATCCTTCGAGACCCATGCCGAATTCGCTGCGCCGGATTTCCTCGGCATAGCTGGGTGACACGGTGGTGATCGCATCGGCCGACGCCAGTCCGGCCTTGAGCAGGCCGACGCCGCCATAATATTCGATGCCGTCGAGTGCGAAGGCGGCGTCCGGCAGGTTCAGTCCGGCGAACACCGCGGCGTCGTAGCGGCCCTGAAACGCGATATTGTGGATCGTCAGCACGCTGGGCACGGTCGCGCCGTCGTAGCGCAGATAGGCCGGCGCCATCGCCCCCTGCCAGTCATGCGCGTGCAACAGGTCGAACCGCGGCGCGATATCCGCCGTCGCCCGACCGAGTGCGGCGAAGCGCTGCCAGTTATCGTTCCAGTCGCGGCCCGTTGTGTCGGCATAGGGGCCACCGTCGCGGACGAACAACTCCGGTGCGTCGAGGACCAGCAGCGGATGGCCGTCGATCTTTCCGTCCAGCAACCGCGCTGGCGTACCGAGCAGGTCGTCCCAACGATGGACCAGCTTCGCCCTGCCCAGATGCTTCAGCACCGACGGATAGCCGGGCAACACCGTCGTCGTCTCGACACCATGTGGAGCGAGGGCTGCGGGCAGGGCACCGACGACGTCGGCAAGGCCGCCGGTCTTGACCAGCGGATACGCCTCGGAAGCTACCGATAGAACGCGCACCTACGAACTGCCCGTGGTGCGCGAAGGTGTCGAACGGGTCATCACGCCTCCAGCCGGTCGATCATCGGCTGGGTAATCAGACAAATCCCCCGTTCCGTCCGGCGGAAGCGGTGACCGTCGATCACCGGGTCCTCGCCGATCACCAGCCCGTCGGGAATCGTCACGCCGGCATCGACCACGCACCGCGTCAATCGTGCGCCGCGCCCGATCCGGGTCATCGGCAGGATCACCGATTCATCGATGTTGCTGAAGCTGTGCGCGCGTACCCCGGTGCTCAGCAGGCTGCGATGGATGCTCGACCCCGACACGATGCAGTCGCCCGATACCAGGCTCGACACCGCGCAACCGCGCCGGCCATCGACATCATGGACGAATTTCGCCGGGGGTGTGATTTCCGAATAGGTCCATAGCGGCCAGCTGCGATCGTACAGGTCGAGTTCGGGCACCACGTCGGTCAGATCGATATTCGCTTCCCAATAGGCATCGACCGTTCCCACGTCGCGCCAATAGGCGCGCGGCTCCTCGGGACTGCGCACGCACGATGCGGAGAAGCGATGCGCCTGCGCATGGCCATGCTTCACCAGCCACGGGATCAGGTCCTTGCCGAAATCCCGGCTGGAATCCGCTGTATCGGCGTCGCGACGCAGTTCCTCGAACAGCAAGGCGGTACGGAACACATAGATGCCAAGGCTGGCGAGCGCGAGATCGGGCTGTCCGGGGATCGCCGGCGGGTCCTTTGGCTTTTCGACGAAATCGATGATCCGGTCCTGTGCATCGACATGCATCACGCCGAAGCCGACCGCCTCCATCCGCGGCACTTCCATGCACGCCACCGTCACGTCGGCGCCGGTGTCGACATGCTGCTGCAGCATGAGCTCATAGTCCATCTTGTAGATATGATCGCCCGCGAGGATGACCATATATTCCGGATTATAGCTCTGGATGATGTCGATATTCTGGAACACCGCATCGGCGGTGCCCTCATACCATTGAAATTCGCTAATTCGCTGGCTTGCCGGCAGGATGTCGAAGCTTTCGTTGCGTTCGGGACGCAGGAAGTTCCAGCCGCGCTGCAAGTGGCGGATCAAGCTGTGCGCCTTGTACTGCGTCGCCACGCCGATGCGGCGGATGCCCGAATTGATCGCGTTCGACAGTGCGAAATCGATGATCCGGCTCTTGCCGCCAAAATAGACGGCGGGCTTGGCGCGGGTGTCGGTCATTTCGAACAACCGGCTGCCGCGCCCGCCCGCCAGAACATAAGCCATCGCGTCGCGCGCCAATGGTTGTCCCCGACGTTCCATGTACCCCTCCCAGATTATTTTTCGTTTTCGAACCAGAGCGTTGCCAGCGGGGGCAGGGTCAGTGTCACCATCCCGTCCGTCGCTTCGACAACGCCCATATTGCCCATGCCGCCGCCGCAATATTCGGCGGCGTCGCTGTTCAGCATCTCCCGCCAGCGCCCGCCCTGCGACACCGGCACGCGATAGCCTTCGCGCGGGATCGGGGTGAGGTTGCTGACGACCAGTACCGGCGCTTCGCCCGGTGCCCGGCGCTCCCAGGCGAACACCGAATTGGCGGCGTCGTCGACCACGGCCCAGGCGAACCCGTCGCCCTCGCAGTCGCGGGCGTGCAGCGCCGGCGTCGCGCGATACAGCCGGTTCAGGTCGCGGATCAGCGATGCGACGCCGCGATGGGCGGGCGCGTCCATCAATTCCCAATCGAGCGCGCGTTCCTCGGACCATTCGCGGCGCTGTGCGAATTCCTGTCCCATGAACAACAGCTTCTTGCCGGGATAGCCCCACATCAGCGCATAATAGGCGCGCAAATTGGCGAATTTCTGCCAGTCGTCGCCCGCCATCTTGGCCAGCAGCGATCCCTTGCCATGCACGACTTCGTCGTGGCTGAGCGGCAGGACGAAGTTTTCGCTGAACGCGTAGGTCAGCCCGAAGGTGATTTCATTGTGATGATGCGACCGATGCACCGGCTCGCGCGCCATATAGGCGAGCGTGTCGTGCATGAACCCCATATTCCATTTGAACCCGAAGCCCAGACCACCTTCGTGCGCCGGTTTCGACACGCCGGGCCATGACGTCGACTCCTCGGCAACCGTAAAAAACCCGGGATGGTCACGATAGACCGCACGGTTGGTGGCGCGCAGGAATTCGACCGCCTCCCAGTTTTCGCGCCCGCCGGCGTCGTTGGGGATCCATTCGCCATCCTTGCGCGAATAGTCGCGGTACAGCATCGACGCGACCGCATCCACGCGCAGTCCGTCGACATGATAGCGCTCGGCCCAGAACAACGCATTGTTGACGAGAAATTGCGATACTTCGCGGCGGCCGAAATTATAGATGGCGGTGTTCCAGTCGGGGTGGAAGCCCAGCCGTGGATCGTCATGTTCGTACAGCGCGGTACCATCGAACCGCGCCAGTCCGTGCGCATCGGTCGGGAAATGGGCCGGCACCCAGTCGAGCAATACGCCGACGCCGGCCTTGTGCGCGCCATCGACGAAGCGCGCGAACCCGGCCGCATCGCCGAACCGCGCCGAGGGGGCATAAAGGCCGGTCGTCTGATAGCCCCAGGACGGGTCGTAGGGATGTTCGCTGATCGGCAGGAACTCGATATGGGTAAAGCCCATGTCGACGATATAGGGGATCAGTCGATCGGCCAGTTGGTCCCATGGCAGGAACCAGCCATCGTCGCCGCGCTGCCAACTGCCGGCATGGACTTCGTAGATCGAGATCGGCACACGGCGCGGATCGACCGATGCCCAATGCGCGCGGTGCGCGCCGTCGCGCCAGTCGTGATCGAGCGGCGCTGCCGTCAGCGATGCCGTTGCCGGTCGCAGTTCGCTGGCAAAGGCGAACGGATCGGCCTTGTGCGGCAATCGCTGCCCGTCCGCGCCGATGATCGCGAATTTATACGCCTGACCCGGCCCGACATCGGGCAGGAAGATTTCCCACACGCCAACATCGCTTCGCCGCCGCATCGGATGACGCTTCGCATCCCAATGGTTCCAGTCGCCGACCACGCTGACGACCTGGGCGTTCGGGGCCCAGACCGCGAAGTGCATGCCTTCGGCACCTTCATGCCGGATCGGATGTGCGCCGAGCTTGTCGTGCAGCCGCAGGTGCGTACCTTCGGCGATCAGGAAATCGTCGGTCGGCCCCAGCACCGGCCCGAACGAATAGGGGTCCTTGATCCACCATTCGCCGGCACCGCCGCGCGCGTAGTAGAGCATCGGCTGGGGCGGGCCGTCGATCATCCCCTCGACGATGCCGTCGCCGACCGGTCGCAACTCGCCCAGCAGCTTGCCCGACAGGTCGTGCGCCAGCACCTTCTGCGCATTCGGCAACCATGCGCGCACGAACGTACCCTCCGGACCGGCGTGCGGCCCCAGCAGCGCGAAAGGATCGGCGTGACGCCCCGCGAGCAGCGCCGCGACGGCGTCGGCCGGCGGCTTCACATTACTTTCCAGATATCGCGGGCATATTCGCTGATCGTTCGGTCGGACGAGAACCAGCCGACCCCGCCGACATTGCGGATCGCGCTGGCGTTCCAGCCGGCCCGGTCGGCCCAGCGCGCGTCGACGTCGCGCTGTGCCTGCGCATAGCTGTCGAAATCGGCGCAGCACAGGAACCAGTCGCTATTCTCGAGCCCTTCGATCAGCCCGGCATAGCGGCCCGGATCGTCATGGCTGAACACGCCGCTTTTGATCGCCGACAGCGCCTGCTGCAACTCGCGGGAGGCGGCGATCGCCTCGCGCGGGTCATAGCCATTGGCGCGCTTCTCGGCGACCTGATCGGCGGTCAGGCCGAAGATGATGATGTCGTCCGCGCCGACATGGTCGCGGATTTCGACATTGGCCCCGTCCAGCGTGCCGATGGTCAGTGCGCCGTTCAGCGCCAGCTTCATGTTGCCGGTGCCCGATGCTTCCATGCCGGCGGTGCTGATCTGTTCGGACAGGTCGGCGGCAGGCATGATGAGTTCGGCGAGCGAAACATTGTAGTTCGGCACGAACGCCACGCGCAGCAGCCCGCGCACCGCCGGGTCCGCATTGACCCGGCGCGCGACGTCATTGGCCAGTTTGATGATGAGCTTGGCGTTATGATAGCTCGACGCCGCCTTGCCCGCGAACAGTTTCACGCGGGGCGTCCAGTCCTTGTCCGGCTGGCTGCGGATCTGGTCGTACAGCGCCACCGTTTCGAGGATATTGAGCAACTGGCGCTTATATTCGTGGATGCGCTTCACCTGCACGTCGAACATCGCGTCGGGATCGAGGCGGACGCCCATCACCTCGCGCAGATGTTGCGACAGCCGGACCTTGTTGGCGCGCTTCACGCCCTCGAACTTCTCGCGGAACGCGGCATCGGCGGCGAAGGGTTTCAGGTCGGCCAGCCTGGTCGCATCGTCGAGGAAGCCGTCGCCGATCGCCTCGCGGATCAGCGCGGTCAGCCCCGGATTGCTTTCGAACAGCCAGCGGCGCGGGGTGATGCCGTTGGTCTTGTTGTTGATCCGGTCGGGATACAGGCGGTGCAGGTCGGCGAACACCGTCTGTTTCATCAGGTCGGTGTGCAGCGCCGCGACGCCGTTGACGCTGTGGCTGCCGGTGAAGGCGAGGTTTGCCATCCGTACGCGCCGCTCGCCGCCTTCGTCGATCAGGCTGATCGCGGAGATCGCGCGATCGTCCTGCCCCTGAGTCCGCGCCTCGCGCAGCACCTTCGCATTGATCGCATAGACGATCTGCATGTGTCGCGGCAGCAGCCGTTCGAACAGGGGGAGCGGCCAGCTTTCGAGCGCCTCGGGCAGCAGCGTGTGATTGGTATAGCCGAACGTCGCCTTGGTAATCTCCCACGCGCCGTCGAAATCGAGCGCATGGTCGTCGATCAGGATGCGCATCAACTCCGCAACCGACACCGCCGGGTGGGTATCGTTCAACTGGATCGCAGCCTTGTCGGGCAGGGTGCGGATGTCACCGAAATACTGGACGTGCCGACGGACGATGTCCTGGATCGATGCCGAGGAGAAGAAATATTCCTGCCGCAGCCGCAATTCCTGTCCGGCCGGCGTCGAGTCCGCCGGATACAGGACGCGGACCAGCGTGTCGGCGCGCACCGAAGCGGCCAGTGCGCCTTCGTGATCGCCGGCATTGAACCGGTCGAGCCGGATCGGATCGCGCGCCCGCGCGGTCCACAGCCGCAACGTATTGACCCGCGCCCCGCGCCAGCCGATCACCGGGGTATCGACCGCTACCGCCTCGACGCTTTCGCTCGGCATCCAGTGAATGTCGCCATTCTCGTCGCCGACCACTTCACCGCCGAAACCGATGCGATAATTGCTCTCGCGCCGTTCGAACTCCCATGGATTGCCGTGGCGCAACCACGTTTCGGGCAGCTCGATCTGCCAGCCATTGTCGATCCGCTGGCGGAACATGCCGTTCACATAACGGATGCCATAGCCGTACGCCGGCAGGTCGAGGCTCGCGAGGCTCTCCATGAAGCAAGCCGCCAATCGTCCGAGACCACCGTTACCGAGGGCGGCATCGGGTTCCTCACCCTCCAGATCGGACAGGTTGACGCCCAGCGACGCCAGCGCCTCGCGCACCTCGTCGGTCCGCGACAGATTGGCGATCGCATCGCGCAACAGCCGCCCGATCAGGAATTCGAGGCTTAGATAATAGACCTTCTTCGCCCCGGCGGCATGGGCTTCCTTGCTCGACGCCATCCAGCGTTCGATGATGTCGTTGCGCACGGTCAGGATCGTCGCTGCCAGCCAGTCATGTGGCAGGGCGGCCTGCGCATCCTTGCCGATGCGATGGACCAGCGTTTCGAGGATCGCGTCGGCGAGCGGCGGGGACGTAGGGGAAACGGCGGAGAGGGCAGGCTGAGTCACGCAGGTTCCTCTGAACAGGGTCGGAACGACAGTATCGATTGTCGAACGCTTGTCACGCGCAATACGTATGCGTGCGATGCGTCGTTCCGGTTACCATCGGGTTAGCGCGTGATTAATGCCGCAATGCTTTGTTGAGCGGCCGTTTCCATCTTCCTCCCGTTGGGTTCGAGCAGCTTCGAGCGAAGTCGAGAAAAGGCTCGGATGGACCATGCCCCGCATGGTCCAGAATTATAAGGGGGACAATTCGGCCCGAACCTCGTCGAGAACGGGTCGCTATGGGCACCCCCTTGTCGACTTCGGTTCTCGACAGGCTCGAACCTCCGCTCGAAGCAAACGGGAAAGGGGGGATCGTCGCCCTCAGCCCATCAGCACGACATGCAAAAACCGCGGTCCATGCGCCCCGCGGACATACTGCCCTTCGATGTCGGTCGTCCCCGACACGCCGGTGACCCAGTAATGCGCGCGATGCCCCGCCAGATCGGCCGGAATATCCTCCAGCGTCGCGACCAGGTCCGCTTGCGCCAGCACGACGATATGATGGAGCGTCAGAAAGTTCGGCAGCATCGGTGCCTGTGGTCCGGTTTCGAACACCAGCGACCCGCTCTCCGCCACTCCCGCCTTGGCAACCGCCAGCGCAGCGCCCTGATCGGGGGCGGCCTCCTGATCGATCTGGAAGCCGTGCCAGTCGAGCGCGGCGACATGCGGATCGGGCGGCAGATAGAGCGCGGCGGGCAGCGCCTGCGCCGCAAGATAGCGCCGAACCGCATCGGGCAGGGCATCGGCAGCATCGATCCGGTCGAACGTCGCCGACACGCTCGGCCCCGCCAACCGCAGCACGAAGCGTTCGACCAGCGAACCGGCGGGCTCGGGGGGGCGCTCGCTTCCCGCCACCAGCGCCGCCGCCCGCGCCGTTAGATCGACGGGTACGGTCGCCCGCAGCTTGCCGAGAATCGTGTCGCGCGCGTTCATCGCCGTCGCCCCTTGGCATATTGCGCCGTGAAGGTACCGCCTTCGGGCGCGGGCATGTCGCGATACTTCGTCCACGCGGCGGCAAAGGGCAGGCGCGTGATCCAGCCCTGTCGTGTCATGACCCGCATCGCGCGTACGGCTGCGCTGCTCGCGATGCGATACAGCCGTGGCCGCAGCACCGCCCGCCGCCAGATGCCGAGGCCCTGCCGCATCGACACCGGTTCCAGCCCCTCGCGCCAGCTTTTCTCGCGCCATCCGCGCAACAGCGTGGGGAGGGGGATCTTGACCGGGCAGACCTCCTGACACCGCCCGTTCATCGTGCAGGCGTGGGCCAGATCGCGATTGGCCGACAATCCGTCGAGCGCCGGGGTCAGCACCGCCCCCATCGGCCCCGGATAGGTGCCGCCATAGGCATGGCCGCCGACCTGCCGGAACACGACGCAATGGTTCATGCACGCCCCGCACCGGATACAGCGCAGCATCTCCTTCAATGCCGCATCGGCGGCCATCGCGCTGCGGCCATTGTCGACCAGTACGATATGCATTTCCTCCGGCCCGTCGCGATCGCCATTGCGCTTCGGCCCGGTATAGAAGGTCGTATATTGGGTCAGCGCCGCGCCGGTCGCCGATCGCGCCAGCATCCTGAGCATATGGATGGCATGGGGCAGCGACGGCACGATCTTTTCGATCCCCGCCGTCACGATATGGACACGCGGCGGGACGATCGACAGTTCGGCATTGCCTTCGTTGGTGACGGTGCAGACGCTGCCGCTGTCGGCGATCAGAAAGTTCGCGCCGGAGATGCCGACATCGGCCCCCAGCATCTGGCTGCGAAGATGCCGCCGCGCACTTTCGGCCATCGCCGCGATCGTTTCCTCGACATGCGGGTCGCGATGCTTCGCGCGGAACAGCGCCGACACCTGCTCGCGCGTCTTGTGCATCGCCGGCCATACAATGTGCGACGGCCGTTCGCCCGCCAGCTGGATGATATGTTCGGCAAGGTCGGTCTCGACCCGCTCGATCCCCGCCTCGGCCAGCGCATGGTGCAGGCCGATTTCCTCCCCCAGCATCGATTTGGAACGCGCGACCGACGTCGCACCCGCCTTGCGGCACAGGTCGATGACGATCGTCGCGGCCTCATCGGCGGTGCGCGCCCAATGGACCTGCGCGCCAGCCGCAATCGCGTTCGCCTCGAACATCTCCAGATAGTGACCGAGATGCGCGATCACATGGTCCTTGATCGCCGCCGCCCGCGTCCGCGCATCCTCGAATGCCGGAAACGCCTCGACCGCCGCCGCCCGCTTCGCCTCGGCGGTGCCGGCGGTGCGCTCGACCGCGACCTTCAGCACCGGATCGGCCAGCGCCAGTTCGACGCGTTGGCCAAAGCTCATGCCGGCTCACCGATCGCCGGGCCATCGCCCATACCGGCGAGAATCTCGATGGTATGGAACGCCCGGACGCTGCTGCCGCGCCGGTGCAGCTTGCCCGCCATGTTCATCAGGCACCCCAGATCGCCCGCCAACAACAGTGCCGCGCCGCTGTTCTCGATCGCCTGCGCCTTTTCCTCGACTACCGCATTCGAAATCGCCGGATATTTGACGCAGAAGGTGCCACCGAATCCGCAGCAGGTCTCGGCCCCTTTGAGCGGCAGCTGGTCGAGACCGGCGACCGCCGAGAGCAGCGTTCGCGGCTGGCGCTTGATGCCCAGTTCGCGCAATCCCGAACAACTGTCGTGATAGGCGGCGCTCGTCTGCAGGCCGACCCCGTCGGGCCGCCAGCCCTGTGCGTCGAGGAACGACAGGATTTCGTGTGTCCTGGCAGCGATGGCCTCGGCCCGCGCCAGCCATGCCGGATCGTCGGCGAACATTTCGGGATAATGGACCTTGATCGTCCCGCCGCAGGACCCGCTCGGCACGACGATTGCGTCGTAGGGTTCGAGGCAGACGATCGTCGCCTTCGCGATCGCCACTGCCCCGTCGCGGTCGCCTGAATTAAACGCGGGTTGGCCGCAACAGGTCTGGTCCGGCGGCACGATCACGTCGAAACCCGCCTCTTCCAGCACCTTCAGGCTGGCAAAGCCGATCGCCGGCCGCATCGCATCGACCAGACAGGTGACGAACAGCGCGACCGACGGCCTGCTCATAGCCCGTGCCGCTTGGCGAAGGCGAAGAACAGCTTCGTCCACGGGGCCGGCTGGCCATCCAGCATCACGCCGAAGCCGTGGCCACCAATTTCAGGAAGATACGCTTCCGCCGGCCGTTTCGCCTGCCGCAGCGCAGCCAGCAGCGCGAGGCCGTTGTCGACGCTGACCACCCTGTCGTCGATCGCGTGGGCGATGAAGGTCGGCGGGCTGGCCGCGTTGATCCGGGCATCGGTGCGGGCGCGCAACGCCTTCTCCGGCGTCGGGTCCTTGCCAAGCAGTTGATCCTGCGATCCCCTGTGCGTGCCCGGCGCACCCATCAGCACCACCGGATACAGCAACCCGGCCACCCGTATGCCCAGCGGCTGTGCATCGGCGGCATCGACCGGACGATAGGTTTCGTCGCTACGATATGCCAGCATCGCCGCCAGATGCCCGCCCGCCGAAAATCCCATCACCCCGATCCGGTCGATCGCGACTGCATTGGCCTTCGCCTCGGCCTTGATGAGCCGTAGCGCGCGCTGGGCATCCTGCAACGGCGCATCCGGCCCGGCCGCCCATGGATCGCCGGGCAGACGGTATTTCAGCAGGTAGGCGTGATACCCTTGCTCTGCGAAGAACTGGAGCAGCGCCCGTCCGCCATTGCCGATCGCGACGCGAAGATAGCCGCCGCCCGGGACCAACAGGATGGCCGCGCCGTTGGGCTTGGCCGGGGCGATATGCGCCATGGTCGGGGTACGGACGTGCAGGAACGCGGTGTCGTCCTTCGGACCGGTCGGCGACCGTGGGATTTCCTGTTCCGCCTCGGTCACCCGTTCGCCACCCGGCGCAGCGCCCGGCCAGATCGGGCGGTAGGTGAGGGGGGCGGAACCCGGTTGGGCCAAGGTGGGGAAGGCACTGGCTACGCCGACCGCCATCCCGGCGCACAGCAGAGAGCGCCGCGCCAGCCCCCAGCCGGATCCTTGAGCAGGCGGCGATCCAGGGTTGCCGGAAACAGGCGACGACGGCCGGGACTCTGGATCCCCGCCTGCGCGGGAATACGAAGGATATCCAGTCACCGGCATGCGGTTTTCCCCAAAGGCGTCGTCCGCGTCAGATCGGGTCGATCCTTTGCAACCTTCGCTGCTACCGGCAACCCCGTCCTCGCCAGATCGGCGGCGATCAGTTCCGCCACACCGCGCGCGCCCAGTTCACTGAAATGCGTGTCGTCGTCGATGCCGTCCTTGAACCCCGGCCAGCGCCCGGCAGGATAATGGAGGAACAATGCTTTCGACCCGGCGACGCCCTTGCCGTCGACCCAGCCGCGCGACGACGATTCGAGGTCGATCAACTGGGTGCCCGTCGTCGCGGCGATATCGCGCACCACTGCCGACCACGCCGCGAAATCCGCTCTGGTCTTGCCATCGGCACCGAACGACCGGCGGGTGACAGGCGTGATCAGGATCGGCGTCGCGCCATGGCCCTTCGTTTCCCACACCATCCGTAACAGATTGTCGCGATACAGTGTCGCCGCGGGCGCATAGCGTTCCGGCTTGTTCTGGCTGGCGTCGTTATGGCCGAACTGGATCAGTACAACGTCGCCGGGTTTCACCTCGGCCATGATCTTGTCCCAGCGCCCCTCGGCGATGAAGCTCTTGGTCGAACGGCCGCCCATTGCCCGGTTCTCGACCTTCACGTCACCGGTCAGGCCACAGGGCAGCATCTGCCCCCATCCGGTCTGTGGATAGCGATCTTCCCTGTACGTCTGTGCGGTGGAGTCGCCGGCGATAAAGATGGTTTCCGCTGCTGCCGGACCGGCCGCCAGCAATGCAAGAGCGAGTGCGATCGACTTCATTGGAGGTTCACGAACATGCCGCCATCGACCAGCAGCGCCGCGCCGGTGACATAGGCCGCCATGTCGGACGCGAGGAATACGATCGGTCCGACCATATCCTCGGGCTGACCCAATCGACCCAGCGGCACGCGGCTTTCCATATATTTGCGCTTCCCTTCGTCGGCGAGGTCGTCCTTGTTGATCTCGGTCAGGATCGTGCCCGGCAGCACCGAATTGCAGCGGATGCCATGCCGCCCCAGCGCGATCGCGGTCGACTGCATCAGCGAATGAACCCCCGCCTTGGTCGGGGTATAATGCGTCTGATATTCGCCGCCGACCAATGCCGAGATCGACGACACGGCGACGATTGCCCCGCCATCGCCCTGTTCGACCATCGCCTTCGCGGCCGCCTGACACATGTAATAGGCGCCGTGCAGGTTGACCCGCAGCGTCCGCTCCAGTGTTTCCGCGGGCATCTCCAGAAAGCTGTGGAATGGGCAGATACCGGCATTCGACACCATCACATCGACGCGCCCGAACTCCGCCGCCGCCTTCGCGACGAAGTCGGTGGCGGTTGCCGCCTCGGCAACGTCACCCTTGACGGCCAGCCCGCGCTGCCCGGTCGCCTCGATCGCGGCGATGCAGGCATCGGCGTCGTCGTCGCGGCTATGATAGTTGATGACGACGTTCGCGCCATGCTGCGCCGCGCCGATCGCTGCCGCCCGGCCGATGCCCGTCGACGCGCCGGTGACCAATACCGTCTTGCCTTCCAACAGCTTCATCGCAATCCTTCTCCTTATCGCTTGCGACGCTTTTGCAGCGCCTGGGTATCGGGGGACCAGCCCAGATCGCGGCTGATCCGTTCGGCGGTGCCGCGCACGTCGACGCTCAGTGTCTGCATGCGGTCGTCGTCCATATATTGGGCGGCGCTCGACACGCTGATCGCACCGACGATCCGGCCAGATGCGTCGCGCACCGGGGCGGCGACGCAGCGGATCAGATCCTCGTTCTCCTCGAGATCATACGCATGGCCGTTCGCGACATAGCCGCGCATCCGTTCCATCCACACGTCGAAGTCGGGGCGGCGGGTACCCGGCGGGTGCTCCGCCTCGAAAATCTCGATCCAGCGCGCTTCCGAATCGTCGAGCAGCAGCGCCTTGCCGAGACCTGTCGACGACAGCGGCTGTCGATCTCCGATCCGGCTGGAGATATCGACCCGGCGACGTCCCGGAATCTTGTCGAGATACAGTGCAAGGTCGCTGTCGAGCCGCCCGAAATGAACCGTGTCCTCGGTCTGCGCAGCCAGTTCCTCGATCCGCGGGCGGGCGATCTGCACGATGTCGGCCTGTCCCTGTGCGAGGAAGCCGAGCTGCAACAGCTTAGGTCCCAACAAATAACCCTCGCGCGGCAGGAAGGTCAGAAAACCGCGATCGATCAACGCGTTGGCCAGACGGTGCGTCGTCGACCGCGTAAGGCCCATGCGGTGCGACAATTCGGCGAGCTTCACCGGTCCGTCGATGACCTGATCGAGAAGGTCGAGGCCACGCACCAGCGTCTGGCTACCCTGTGCCTTGGCCGCGCTTTTCAGCTCAGGCTCTGACCCCGGCTCGGCAACCGCCGGTGATTCTTCGTTTGACGGTTTCTGTCTCATCTAGTAGCATCCTATCCCATAAAGTGAGAAAGTAAACCAGTCGGAGCGGATGTTCGCGGGATTTCCCGCAGCGGGGGTTTCCGACAATTCAGACCGCATGGCGCAGGCGGCATACCATATGATGGTACGCGGGCGCGTGCGGATTTCGGGTTCAGTCGGCGGCGGACCATGGCCGCGCGTAACGAAGGTGGTGGCAATGAAGGCGGCGCTTCCCAGGATCAAACATGTCCGTGCGTTCACCGTGCGTGGTGGCGGGGCGGACTATCACGACCAGCAGGGCTATCACTGGATCGACGATCACATCGCGACGCCGATGAGCCGCTATCCCGAATATCGCCAGTCACGGCAGAGCTTCGGCATCAACGTGCTTGGTACGCTGATCGTCGAGATCGAGGCGGAGGATGGCACGATCGGCTTCGCGGTGACGACCGGCGGCGAACCCGCCTGCTTCATCGTCGAGAAGCATCTCGCCCGGTTCCTCGAAGGGCGCTCGCCGACCGAATACGAGAAAATCTGGGACCAGATGTATTTCTCAACCCAATATTACGGGCGCAAGGGTCTGGTGGTGAACGCCATTTCGGGCGTCGACCTCGCGCTGTGGGATTTGCTCGGCAAGCTGCGCGACGAACCCGTTTATCAGATGCTGGGCGGCGCGGTCCGCGACGAACTGCAATTCTACGCCACCGGCGCGCGGCCCGATCTCGCGAAGGATATGGGCTTTATCGGCGGCAAGATGCCGCTGCACCATGGTCCGGCCGAAGGAGTCGAGGGGCTGAAGAAGAACATCGCCGAACTGGCCGAAATGCGCCAGCGCGTCGGGCCGGACTTCTGGCTGATGTGGGATTGCTGGATGGCGTTGGACGTCGACTATGCGACACGCCTTGCCCATGCCGCGCACGAACATGGCCTGAAATGGATCGAGGAAGCGATCAGCCCCGACGATTATTGGGGCTATGCCGAACTGAAGCGCAACGCGCCCAAGGGCATGCTCGTCACCACCGGCGAACATGAAGCGACCCGCTGGGGTTTCCGGATGCTGCTCGACATGGATTGCTGCGACATTATTCAGCCCGATGTCGGCTGGTGCGGCGGCGTGACGGAATTGCTCAAGATCTCTGCGCTGGCCGATGCGCGCGGCAAGCTGGTCGTGCCGCATGGCTCGTCGGTCTACAGCTATCATTTCGTGGTCACCCGCCACAATTCGCCCTTTGCCGAATATCTGATGATGGCGCCGGAGGCCGACCATGTGCAGCCGATGTTCCATCCGCAGTTGATCGGCGAGCCCATTCCTGAAAACGGACGGATGCGGACTTCGCGGCTCGATGCCCCCGGTTTCGGGGTCGAACTGAACCGCGACCTGACCATGCACCGTCCCTTCGAACACTGAGAGAACGAGACCATGAAATTCTGCCGCTACGGAACCCAGGGTGATGAGAAGCCCGGCATCGTCGATGCGAACGGCCAGATCCGCGACCTGTCGGGCGTGGTCGACGACATCACCGTCGTCAGCATCGCCGGCCTGAACGTCGATGTCGACAGCCTGCCCGTCGTCGACGGCACGCCGCGCTACGGCGTGCCGGTCGCCGGTATCGGCAAGATCGTCGCGATCGGCCTGAACTATGCCGACCACGCCGCCGAATCGAACCTGCCGGTGCCGGCCGAACCGATGATGTTCATGAAGGCACTGTCGTCGCTGACCGGTCCGAACGACGAGGTGATGATCCCCAGGGATTCGACCCACACCGACTGGGAAGTCGAACTTGCCGTCGTGATCGGCAAGACCGCGCGCTACGTGTCGAAGGAAGACGCGCTGACCCATGTCGCGGGCTTCGCGATCGCCAACGACGTGTCGGAACGCTTCAACCAGAAGCAGCGCGGCAGCCAGTGGTCGAAGGGCAAGGGCCATGACAGCTTCTGCCCGCTCGGTCCGTGGCTGGTAACGCCGGACGAGGTCGGCGACCACCAGAATCTCGACATGTTCCTCGATGTGAACGGCGAGCGGATGCAGACCGGCAACACGAAGACGATGATCTTCGACGTCGCCGAACTGATTTCCTATGTCAGCGAATATATCACTTTGTATCCGGGCGACGTGATGATCACCGGCACGCCGCCGGGCGTGGGCGAGGGCAAGAAGCCGAACGCCGTCTATCTGAAGGCGGGCGACACGATGAAGCTGGGCATCGCCGGTCTTGGCGAACAGGATCAGCAGGTCGTCGCATGGCGCAACCTTGGCGATGCGGTGCTCGGATGACCTATTCGGGGCGGTTCGCCGGACGCAGCGCAATCATCACCGGCGGGGCGTCGGGCCTCGGCCTGGCGGTCGCCGAACGCATCGTCGCAGAGGGCGGGCAGGTATCGGTGTGGGACATGAACCCCGCGCTGGAGGAAAGCTGCCAGCGTATCGGTCTGCACGGCGTACGCCTCGACGTGTCCGACGCGGCGGCGGTCGCCGCCGCTGCGGCGGAAAGCGTGGCCGCACTGGGCAAGGTCGATATCCTGATCTGCTCGGCCGGAATCACCGGGGCGACCGTGCCGGTCCACGAATTTCCGATCGACAACTGGTTGCAGGTCGTGAACGTCAACCTGAACGGTCTGTTCTATTGCAACCGCGCGGTCGTGCCGCACCTGCTGGCGAACGGATATGGCCGGATCGTCAATGTCGCGTCGGTCGCGGGCAAGGAAGGCAACCCCAATGCCAGCGCCTATTCTGCGACCAAGGCGGGGGTGATCGGCTTCACCAAGTCGCTCGGCAAGGAACTCGCCGGCAAGGGCGTGATCGCCAACGCGCTGACCCCCGCCACGTTCGAAAGCCCGATCCTCGCGCAATTGCCGCAAAGCCAGGTCGATTACATGCGCTCGAAAATCCCAATGGGGCGGCTGGGCGAGGTCGACGAAAGCGCCGCAATGGTGTGTTTCATGGCCAGCGAGGAATGCAGCTTTACCACCGGGTCGGTGTTCGACACCTCGGGCGGACGGACGACATATTGATCCATCCCTGTTCTCCCCGTTCGGTTCGAGCAGTTTCGGGCGAAGTCGAGAAGCGTCTGTCGAGAAGGCCCCACGTGAGGCACCCCCTTCCCGACGACGGTTCTCGACAAGCTCGAACCTCCGCTCGAAGCGAACGGGGGCGGGTCAGCCGAGAAAAACGATAAACCGCGAGCGCAAGGCCATGGAAAAACTCCCCTTCGTCGACGCCCATGTCCATCTCTGGGATCTCGATCGCATCCGCTACCCATGGTTGACCCCGCCCTTTGCCGATGACGGCCCCAACGGTTCGGTTGAAGCGATCGCGAAGACCTATCTGCCCGGCGACTATCGCGCCGATGCCGGCGACTGGGACGTTCGCGGCATCGTCCATGTCGATGCCGGTGCGGAGCCGGGCGCCGCCCTCGACGAAACTCGCTGGCTACAGGCGATGGCCGATTACGACGGGTTGCCGACCGCGATCGTCGCCTTCGCCGACCTGTCCGATCCCGACCTCGACACATTGCTCGCCGATCATGCCGTGCATCCCAACGTCCGCGGCATCCGCCACATCGTCAACTGGCACCCCGATTCCCGCCGTACCTACACCCCGCGCGACATGACGCAGGACGACGCATGGGGCGGGGGCTATGCCCGCCTCGCGGAACACGGGCTCAGCTTCGACCTGCAAGCCTATCCGGGCCAGTTCCCCGCTCTTGCGCAGCTGATCGAACGCCATCCCGAAACGCCGGTGATGATCAACCATATGGGCATGTGCGTGCCGGGTGAGGAAGGCGAATGGCGGGAGGGTCTCGCCGCGCTCGCCCGGTTGCCGCATGTTGCGATCAAGCTGTCGGGCATCGGCTTCACCCATCGCCCATGGACACTCGAACAGGCGCGCACGCTGGTCCTGACCGCGATCGACCTGTTCGGTGCCGACCGGTCGATGGTCGCGAGCGACTTTCCGACCGACAAATTGTTCGGCAGTTTCGCCGCGACGCTCGGGGCCTATGCCGCGATTACCGCCGACTTCTCCGACGGCGAGCGCCGCGCGATGTTCGCCGGCAACGCCAACCGGCTCTATCGACTGGGCCTGACCTTATGACCCCCAACCCGCTGACCGGCGTCGTCTACCACTGGCTCGGCGGGTTCGCGTCGGCCAGCTTCTACGTCCCCTATCGCGGGGTGCGACGCTGGTCGTGGGAGATTTACTGGCTGACCGGCGGGATCTTTTCGTGGGTGCTCGCGCCATGGTTCTTCGCGAGTATCCAGACCAACGACCTGCTCGGCGTCTTCGCCGCGACGCCGCTGCCGACGCTGTTGTGGCCGGTCTTCTTCGGCGTGCTATGGGGATTCGGCGGGCTCGGCTACGGGCTGGTCATGCGCTATCTCGGCCTGTCGCTCGGCATGGCGGTGGTGCTGGGGCTCTGCACCGTCTTCGGCACGCTCATCCCGCCGCTCTTCGCCGGAGAATTCGCGGCCAAGCTGCTCGACAGTGTGTCGGGCAACATCATCCTGTTCGGTCTTGCCCTGACACTTGCCGGGATCATCGTCGTCGCTCTCGCCGGCGCGAAGAAGGATCAGGCGCTGTCCCCGCAACAAAAGGCCGCGGCCGTCGCCGAGTTCGATTTCCGCAAGGGGATCGTCGTCGCGATCTTTGCCGGCATCATGTCGGCCTGCTTCGCCTTCGGTCTGGCCGCTGGCGAGCCGATCAAGGCGCTGTCGGCCGCCGCCGGGACCGGACCGCTCTGGACCGGACTGCCGGTGCTGTGCCTCGTCATGTTCGGCGGGCTGCTGACCAATGCGGTGTGGTGCGCGATCCTGATCGTCCGCAACCGCAGCGGCGAAGAATGGATCGGTCGCGGCAAGGCGGCGGGCGCGCCGATGGGTCGCAACTTCGCGCTGTGCGCGCTGGCCGGCACCGCATGGTATTTCCAGTTTTTCTTCTACACCATGGGCGAAAGCCAGATGGGCCGGTTCGGCTTTTCGAGCTGGACGCTGCACATGGCGTCGATCATCATCTTCGGCACGCTGTGGGGATTTGCCCTGCGCGAATGGAAGGATGCCGCACCGCGCACCCGGGCGATGGTCTGGGGCGGGGTCGCCCTGCTGGTGCTGGCGACGATCGTCATCGGTTACGGAAACATGACCGGGGGGTAGCAGTCGAGCGCCGAGGCGGTACACGGCACCGCTTGTTTCAACTGGATCTTGCCTCTCACCTAAACCGGATACGTCGGGCGGTTTGGAAGGGATGAGACCGGTAGCCGATCCTATCGCAACGGCCGGACCACCGGCGCTTCCCGATCGATTGAAAGCATGCCGTCGCGCTCGCGCAACTCGGCGATCTGCAACACGCTGCGCCTGTGCCAGCGCGGATCGCGTTTGGCCTGCTCCTCACCCGACTGATGCACGAAATAGAGTATCCATGCCCGATCGCCGACGACGACGATATCGGGATGCTGCCCCTTGGCCCGGTCGGTCGGTCGCCGCCCGGCATCGGCCAGCAGATAGTCCGGCTGCCGGGTCCAGTTCGTCGCGTCGGTCGACCGCTGGACCAGCAGCCCCTTCCACGCATCACTGACCAGCCACCATGTGCCGCGCCATCGGAATGCCTTCGGTCCTTCGCCCGGCGTGTCGGTCACCGTTCCATTGACGCTCCAGTGCGTCAGGTCACGGCTGTCGGCATATTTGATCGCCTTGCCCGCGCGTTCGTCGTTGAACCATAACCGATACCGGTTCGGCCCCAGCACCGCGACGCTGGCATCGATGACCCGGTCGGACCCGAGATCGACCCGCTCGCCACAGTCCCAGTGCATCAGGTCGCGGCTGGTCAGATGGACGAGGAAGCGCGGCGCGTTCCAGTCCCTGAACAAGCCCGGCACCACCGTCAGCCACATATGCCAGCGCCCGCCGATCCGCTGCACGTCCGGTGCCCACAGCGTCGCCCCGGTACAGGCCGGCGGGATCGCCGCCGTGCCGCCGTAGCGCCAGCGAACGCCGTCCTTCGACCGGGCGATGCCGATGGCGGTGCCATGCACCCACGACACGTCCTTCTCGTCGGCCAACGGCAGATCGGCGCGACGATTGGTGTAGAATATCACCCATTCGCGCGTCGCCGGATCGCGCACCGTCGATGCATCGGCCGCCCCGTCATGCACCGGATCGCGCCACAGCGGCACCGGCGCGCTTGCCGCTGCCGCCTGCGCCAGCAGCGCCGCCCAGATCACGCGACTTTCGCCGCGACCGGGTTATTGCCCCACAGCTGATCGTGCGGCCATCCCGACAGATCCTCGACCACCGCCTTGTGCAGCGGGTCGGGCGGGGTGGGATCGCCGGCGCGCAGCCGTTCGATTTCTTCCATCAGGATCGCATGCGTTTGCGGATCGAGGCGGAAGCGCAGCGACACGATGATACCCGCCACCAGCACCCCGAGTGTCCCGACGCCCAGCAGCAGCGCGATCGTGTTGATCGCCTCCGGCGTCTGCGTCTGCGCGCCCGAAACGAAGCCGCCCGCCTGGATGATGAGGCCGACCCCTGCCACCGCCGCCGCCTGCGTCGCCTTGCGGACGAAGGTCATGACGCCGGCGAAGCTGCCCTCCCGCCGCTGGCCGGTCACGATCTCGTCGACATCGGCCATGTAGTTGTACGTGGCCCACGGAATATAGTTGAGCGCCCCGCGCCCCAGACCGGCAAGGCCGATCGCCAGGTAGATCAGCGGGCTGGTCGCGGTCGTCCCGCCCGCCCACAGCGACAGCAGCACGATCACGCCAAGGCCGAAGGTGACCGCCGCCAGTCGATAGGCGAAGGCCGGCGAGGCCCTGAGCGCAAGGTTGATCGCGATCACTACCGCCACGAACTGGACGATATACATCGTGCCCAGCAGTCCCGACGCCATCGCCGTCGTACCCGCGAGCGCGAAGATCACGAAGAAGGTGAAGGCGGCGTTGAAGATATCCTGACTGATATAGCCGCCCAGATACATGCCCAGATGCAGCCGGAACGCACGGATGCGCATCGTCGAAAACAGGTTGCGGTACAGCGCCTTGAACGCCGACCCGACCCCGGCATTCGCGCGGGTGCCGGCCTGTGCGGGCAGGGGGCGTTCCCAGCTGAACCGATACAGAAAGCCCGCCGTCGCCATGAACAGCGCCGCGAAGATCACCCCCATGTAGAAAAATGTCTGCGCACTGTCGCGGCCCAGATAGTTGATGAGCCACAATGGCAGGAACCCGGCAAGGATCGCGGCGGTCTGGCCGAACAGGATGCGGAAACCGGCGAATTTCGCCTTCGTCCGATAGTCCGTCGACATTTCGGCGGCGAGCGTTTCGTACGGGATGATGACCATCGCATACACCAGCTCGAAGCCGACATAGCTGACCAGATAATACCAGAAGGTCATGCCCGGCAGCCACATCAGCGCAAAGCTCGGCAACAGCGGAATGGCCGCGAGAATGAAGAAACGCCGCCGTCCGAACCGCTGGCCCAGCGCCGTCGTGCCGAAATGGTCGGAGAGATAGCCGATCACCGGCGACGCGATCGCGTCGAGGATGCGGGCGACGGCAAAGATCAGCGCAGCCTGTCCGGCGGTCAGTCCGCAAAACTGGGTATAGAAGATCAGCACCCAGCCCGAAATCACCGCCATCGAACCCGCGCCCAGCACGTCGTTCGACCCATAGGCCAGATAATTGATCAGCTTTACCGGACGCTTGGCTGGTGGGGCGGATATCACGCGCGCTCTCTCCCTGACATGGCCCGGGCTTGCATCACCCGGTTCGTCATGCTCAATATGTGAATAGCTATCATACTATGTGGAATAATCACAAGTGCGTTTGGAGAGTGCGATGCGGACCCCGATCATTCTCGGCCTTGCCGCCCTGCTACTGGGCGCGGCGCCCGCGCTGGCCGAACCAGCCGCGCAGTGGGTCGACCGCCTGACCGGCCACCGCGTGGTCCGCATCAGCCGCGTGCCCGACAGCACCAGCCTGTACTTCCATCAGAACAGCTACACCCCGCAAGGCGACCGGATGGTCGTCAGCGTCCCCGACGGTATCGCGACGGTCGATCTGAAGACCTGGGACCTGAAGCCGCTGGTCCGGGAGAAGGGCGTGACGCTGCTATTCACCGGCCGGAGGACGCGAACCGCCTATTACGCGCGCCAGCTTCGCAACGACGCCAGCGGCCCCTCCACTGTCTTCGCGGTCGATATCGACAGCGGCCGGACCCGCAAAGTCGCCGACATTCCCGGCGGATCGATCGGTTCGATCAATGCCGATGAAACGCTGCTATTGGGTCAGGTCGCCTTGGGCGAAGGCGCACTCCGTCCCGACGGCACGCGTCAGGACCAGCGTCACACCCCCGGCCGCGTCGTCGGACCGGGCGAGGCGGACTATCGCGCCACCCGAGCGGACGGCACGCCCTACAGCTTCGCCGAGGCCAAGGAACGTCGGCTGAACGAACGGCTGGAAGCGGGCATCCCGATGGAAATCTTTACCATCGACCTGCGCACCGGCCAGCGCCGCGTCGTCACCGCCTCGACCGACTGGCTGAACCACATCCAGTTCTCACCCACCGATCCGCAACGGATACTGTATTGCCATGAAGGACCGTGGCACAGGGTCGACCGCATCTGGACGATCCGGGCGGACGGCACGGGCAAGCAACTGATCCATAGCCGCACGATGAACATGGAGATCGCAGGCCACGAATTCTTCTCGGCCGATGGCAAGACGATCTGGTACGATCTGCAAACCCCGCGCGGCGAGGTGTTCTGGCTCGCCGGCTACGACTTGACCACCGGCAAACGCCACTGGTACAAGGTCGATCGCAACCAATGGTCGGTACATTACAACCAGATGCCCGGCGGCCGGCGCTTTTCGGGGGACGGCGGCGACAGCGAGATGGTCGCCCATGCCCCCGACGGCAAGTATCTCTACCTGTTCACGCCAAAGGCAATTCCCGACGTAGCCGACATCCACGCCGCCAATGCCGATGCGCTGATCGTGCCGGGCACGCTGGAGGTCGAAAAGCTGGTCGATATACGCCGCCACGATTACCGGCTGGAACCGAACATGACCTTCACCCCTGACGCCAAATGGGTGGTGTTCCGCGGCAATTTCGAAGGCGCGACGCACATCTATGCGGTCGAGGTGGCGAAGGCCGCCACCTCCTGACCGGATCAGGCGATCGGCGGCAACCGGTCGAGATGCTTTTCCAGCGTCAGCGGGTAGTCACGAACCCGCACACCCGTCGCGTTATAGACTGCATTCGCCACCGCGCCGGCGACGCCGCACATGCCCAGTTCGCCGACGCCCTTGGCCTTCATCGGGTTCGCCTTGTCATCGGCTTCGTCGAGGAACACGACCTCCTGATGCGGGATGTCGGCATGGACCGGCACCTCATAGCTGGCGAGGTCGTGGTTGACGAACATGCCGAACCGCTTGTCGACCGCCAGTTCCTCCATCAGCGCCGATCCCGCGCCCATCGTCATCGCGCCGATCACCTGACTGCGCGCCGATTTCGGGTTGATGATCCGACCCGCCGCACACACCGCCAGCATCCGGCGGATGCGGGTGGTGCCGGTATAGGCATCCACCCCGACCTCGACGAAATGCGCGCCGAACGTCGCCATTTGATAGGTCTTGTCGAGCTTGTCGAATTCGATCTTGTCCTCGGCGATTAGGTCGCCGCCGGCCGCCGCCGCGCGCAGATCGGTGGAGCGCCCGCCGCCGTTTACCTTGCCATCGGTGAAGTCGGCGGTCGCCGGGTCGATGCCCAGCCGCTGCGCCACCTGTTCGCGAAGTCGCACGCACGCCGCATAGACCCCGGCGGTCGCATTCGCCGCACCCCATTGCCCGCCCGACCCGGCGGATACCGGGAACGCCGAACTGCCAAGCTTCACCACGACCGCCTCGGCCGGCACGCCCATCATTTCGCCGGCCGTCTGGGCGATGATCGTGTAGCTGCCGGTGCCGATATCGGTCATGTCGGTTTCGACCGTGACGATGCCGTCGCGACCCAGCCGCACCCGCGCGCCCGACGCCATGTTCATGTGGTTGCGAAACGCGGACGCGACGCCCATGCCGACCAGCCATTTGCCGTCGCGCACCTGTCCCGGCGTCGCATTGCGCCGCGACCAGCCGAAGCGTTGCGCCCCTTCCTCCAGACACCGGACCAGTTGCCGCTGCGAAAAGCGCCGCTCGGGCTTTGCGGGATCGACCTGCGTATCGTTCCTGACGCGCAGCGCGATCGGATCGATCCGCAGCTTTTCGGCCAGTTCGTCCATCGCGATTTCGAGCGCCATCATCCCCGGCGCTTCGCCCGGCGCGCGCATCGCATTGCCTTCGGGCAAATTCAGCACCGCCAACCGCATCGAGGTGAGGCGGTTCGCCCCGGCATAGAGCAGCTTGGTCTGGTTGATCGCCGCTTCGGGACCACCGTTCGGCTGATCGCCCGACCCGCTCTCATGTGCGATCGCGGTGATCGTCCCGTCGGGTCGCGCCCCGATGCGGATACGCTGGCGGGTTGCCGGGCGGTGGGTGGCGTTGTTGACCATCATCGGCCGCTGCATGGCAAGCTTCACCGGCCGCTTCGCCGCCCTGGCACCCAGTGCCGCCAGCACGGCATCGGCGCGCAGGAACAGCTTTCCGCCGAACCCCCCGCCGACATAGGGCGACATCAACGTGATCTTTTCCTTCGGAATGCCGAGCGTCTTCGCCAGATCGCCACGGCCCCAGTCGATCATCTGGTTCGACGTCCACAGCGTCAGTTCGTCGCCCTTCCACGCCGCGATCGACGCGAACGGCTCCATCATCGCATGGCTGTGGTCGGGGGTCGTATATTCGGCATCGATCTTGACCGGCGCAGCGGCAAAGGCGCTGTCGAACGAACCGACCCGTGCGACGCCGCCATCACCATCGGCGAGCGGGGCATCCTTCAGTGCCTCGTCCAGATCATATTGCCCCGGCGCCCGCGCATAATCGACCCGCACCAGCGCAGCGGCGGCACGTGCCTGTTCAAACGTCTCGGCAACGACCAGCGCCACCGCCTGATGATAATGGTCGACCTGCGGCCCGGCGAGCAGCTTTACCGTATTCATCTGCCCCTTGCCGAGCTTGCCGGCATTCTGGGCGGTGACGATCGTCAGCACGCCGGGCGCGCCGCGCGCATCGTCGAGGTTGATCGACCGGATCGTCCCCTTCGCCACCGCCGCGCCGACGATATAGCCATAGGCCTGGTTGGCGATACCCTGATGCTCATAGGCATAGGGCGCGCCGCCGGTCGTTTTCAGCGGACCGTCGATGCGGTCGTGCGCGCGGCCGACCACCTTCATCCGGTCGATGGGATTGGTCGTCGCGGGAGTGTCGAACTGCATGGATTATGCCTTGGCTTGCGCGATGACCGATGCCAGCGCGCGGGTGGCGAGCGGCAGCTTGAACGCATTGTCCTTGGTGGGGGTGGCCCCCTGAAACGCACGGGCGGTGACGGCGGCGGCCCCCTGCGGCAGCAAAGCGTCAGCCGCCTCTACCCGCCACGGCCGCGGCGCGACCCCGCCGAAGGCGACGCGGCCGGACCCGTCGCGCTGGATCACCGCCGCAACCGATACCAGTGCATAGGCATAGGATGCCCGGTCGCGCACCTTTTCGTAAAAATGCTGGCCGCCGATCGGGCGGGGCAGGGTGACGGCGGTGATCAGTTCGCCGGGCTTCAGTACCGTATCGACGTCGGGCCGATCGCCCCACAACCGGTGGAAGTCGGCGATCGGAATGGTGCGCCGCGCACCCGCGCCATCGATCGTTTCGATGCTGGCGTCGAGCACGCGCATCGCCACCGCCATGTCGCCTGGAAACGTCGCGATGCAGGCGTTACTCACGCCGATCACGCCCAGTTGCCGCGAATAGCCGCCGATCGCGGCGCAGCCCGAACCCGGCTTGCGCTTGTTGCAGGCCATGTTCGTGTCGTAGAAATATGGGCAGCGGGTCCGTTGCAGCAGGTTGCCGGCGGTCGATGCCTTGTTGCGCAACTGTCCCGAAGCGCCCGCGACGATCGCCCGCGTCAACACGCCATAATCGCGCCTTACCCGTTCATCGGCAGCAAGATCGGTATTGGTCACCAGCGCACCGATCCGCAGACCGCCGTCGCGGGTCTTCTCGATCCTGTCGAACCCCAGATCCTGCACATCGACCAGATGCGTCGGCGTCTCAATTTCCAGCTTCATGAGGTCGAGCAGGTTGGTGCCGCCGGCGATGAACTTCGCGTCGGGCCGGCTGGCGACGATCCGTGCCGCCGCGACCGCATCGCGCGCGCGTTCGTAGGTAAAGGCTCTCATGCCTTGGCTCCCGCCACATCGGCCATGGCATCGGCGATGTTCGAATACGCGCCGCAACGACAGATATTGCCGCTCATCCGCTCTCGCATTTCCATGTTGGTCGCGGCCGGACGCTTGGTCAGGTCGGCCTGCACATGGCTCGGCACGCCACGCCGGATTTCGTCGAGCACGGCGACTGCCGAACAAATCTGTCCCGGCGTGCAATAACCGCATTGATACCCGTCATGCTTCACGAACGCCGCCTGCATCGGATGCAGCTTGTCGGGCGTGCCCAGCCCCTCGATCGTCACGACCTCGTCACCCTCATGCATCACCGCCAGCGTCAGGCAGGAATTGATGCGCTTGCCGTCCACCAGCACGGTGCAGGCACCGCACTGGCCGTGATCGCAGCCTTTCTTGGTGCCGGTCAGGTGCAGGTGCTCGCGCAGCGCATCGAGCAGGGTGGTGCGCGTATCGAGCGTCATCTGCTGCGGCTTGCCGTTCACCCTGAAGCGGACCGGCATCGTCGGCGGCGACGCGGGCCGGGGTGCCGATTGCGCCGTCGCAACAGCCGGGGTCACGGCAACGGCCGCGCCCATCGCGCCACTTGCCAGCACGCCGCGGCGTGAAATTTCCATGTCGGGCCTGTCCGCCATTCGATCGATCATCCTTGTCAGGGAACATCCCCGAAAGCCCGACAACGCACGACGATGCCGATCGCCCCGTCGCGTCGCAACGACGGTACGCAATCGGGCGAAGCCGCCGTGGATTAGCCGGGCAGGCCGCCGGTCTGACGCAGCGCCTCGCCCAGCGCGAGCGCGGTGGCGGTGGCAAGGTTCATCGATCGCACTACTGCCCGGATCGGCAGGCGCAGGCGCTCGTCACACATCGCGGCGATGTCGGCGGGTACGCCGGCGCTTTCCTTGCCGAACAACAGCACGTCGTCGGGCAGGAATGCGAAATCATAGGATGATCGCTCGCTTTTGGTGGTGAACAGCACGAGGCGCGGCGGCGCCACGGTCGAACGGAACGCGGCGAAGTCGGCATGACGCGTGACCGAGACATGATCGATATAGTCCATCGCCGTCCGCCGGACCCGACGATCGTCCCATGCGAACCCCAGGGGCTCGATCAGGTCGACGGCGACGCCCAGACAGGCGCCCAGCCGCATCACCGCACCGACATTGCCGGCGATTTCGGGTTCGTAGAGAGCGATCCGCATCGCCGCTGCTTGGCCGCTCGGCGTCGGCCGCGCAAGGCCGCATCCTACGCCGTTTGTCCGGGGCGGTCGGTCAGCCTGCCATTTCGACGGGCGCGATCAGATGGTCGACGACGCGCATCGGCCGACCGATGAAATAGCCCTGCAACTGGTCGCAGCCCCATTCGCGAAGCTGCGCCAGTTGTTCGGCGGTCTCGACCCCCTCCGCGACGATCGACATGCCGAGGCTCTTGCCAAGACCGATCGTCGCCTTGACGATGACGGCGGAAGGGGCGTCGGATAACATCGCCGCGACGAAGCTGCGATCGATCTTCAGCTTGTCGAAGGTGAATTCCTTCAGGTTGCTGAGCGAGGAATGTCCGGTGCCGAAATCGTCCATCGCGATGATCGCCCCCGCAGCCTGCAACCGCCGCAGCGTCGTGTGTACCGCATGGCGATGCTGGTCGAGCAGGGTGGCGCTTTCGGTCACTTCCATTTCGAGCCGATCGGTCGTCACCCCGTGCCTTGCGGCCAGGTCGATCAGACTGCCGGCAAGTTCGGCGTCGCGGAATTGCAGTGGCGACAGATTGAGCGCCAGGTGCATGTGCTCGGGCCACCGTGCCGCCGCCGCCATTGCCGTATCGGCAACCCAATGGCCGATACGGCTGATCTGGCCCGTCGCTTCGGCGATCGGAATGAAGACGTCCGGCGGAATATTGCCCAGATCGATATGGGTCCAGCGCAGCAGCGCCTCGAACCCGGCAATCCGACCGTCGGGCGTTGCGATCGGTTGATAGGCGAGGTGCAGCTGGTTTGCATCGATCGCCCGTTCCAGATCGCGACCCAGCCGGCTGCGCAGGCTCACTTCCTCCAGCAGGCTGGTATCGAAGAACCGTGCGGTATTCCGCCCGTCCGATTTGGCACGATACAGCGCCATGTCGGCAAGGTTGTGGAGGTCGCCGCCGCTTTGATCGGGCGCGGCGATGGCAACGCCGATGCTCATCTGGATCGGGACATCGGCAGTCAGCGTGGCGTCGGTCGCGCGCGCGATCCGCCGCAACAGGCCCTCGGCGGCTGCGGGTTGCGCCGGTGCGATCTGGATGATCGCGAATTCGTCCCCCCCGATCCGCGCGACCAGGTCGCTGGCCCGCACGCAGCCCGACAACAGCTTGGCCGCGCGTCGCAGCGCATCGTCGCCGCCGGCATGGCCGCAACGGTCGTTGATGCTCTTGAACTGGTCGAGGTCGATCGCGAACAGCGTGACCTTCTCACCCGTCCGGCGCGCCCGCAGCAGCTCGTGCGACAGCCGGTTCTCGAACAGCAACCGGTTGGGCAGGCCGGTCAGCGCATCGTGATGGGCGAGGAAGTCGACACGGCGTTGCGCGCTGCGCTGTGCCTCCATCGCCTTGTGATATTCGGAAACGCCGCGTGCCAGATCGCCGACCTCGTCCTGCCGGTCAAGACAGGGCACGCTTTGCCCGACCGGACGGTCCGCACGAAATGCCCGCAGGATGCCCGCGATCGACGTCAGCGGTTCTATGACGCGCAGATGCAGCCACAACGCCATGACCAGCAGGGCGAGGATGACCGCGCCCGCGCTCAACAGCGCGCGAAAGGTGCCGCGATGGTTCAGCGCGATCGCATCGTCGGCTGCGTCCCCGATCGCGCGGCCCATCGCATCGCGGGTTCGCGTCCGTTCGGTTTCCAGCGCCTTGAGCGCGTCGAGAAACCGCGGCATCGTCGGCTTGATCCCATCGGGGTCGATCCGGGCGATATCGACAAGTTCCTTGCCGATCGGCACGAATGCCAGCGTCGCAGCGCGGGTCCGCGCCAGCGCGATCCGCAACTCGGGCGGCAGCGCGCGATCGGGGTCGTTCGCCGTGACGTTGTTCAGCGCCCGAAACGCCTGCAACTCCGCGGACAGCGCGCGCCATTGCGCGTCGGGCACGGTGCCGTGTCGTTCGGCCAGCCGGGTCGCGTCGCCGATCGACAGGCGCAGCGCACGCTGCGCGGCATCCTGCCGGTCCTGTCCACGCAGCAATTCGGTCAGATGACCGATATGCCCCGCCGCATCGCCCACCTCCGCACCGATATGCAACCAGCTCGCCAGCAGCAACAGCGACGGCAACAGCACCGCTGTGCAGGCGACGGTCACCTTGGTCGAAATCGAGAGATGCACCGGCGACTCCCCGTGGAAGAGCGCAACGTAGGATAAAAGCTTTACCAACAAGTTAGGATTTCGAACACCCGTCACCCCCGGCGACGATGGCGGGCGGCGGTCGTTCAGCGGCGACGACGCGGCGGCATGGGCGACATGGCCGCGGCGGTATCCGGCACGACTCCCCTGGGCGACGTCGCCAGCCGACGGATTAGGTCAGTCTCGGCAGTGCGATAGGGGCTGCCATCGGCGCGGAACACCTCGTGGAACCAGATGGTCGGTTCGGCCATCACATAGGGCTTTTGCCAGCTGTCCCATGGCAACCGGGTCTGCGTCTTTCCATCGACGAACCCCCAGTTCATCATCCCGACATTGTACCGCTTGGCGATCGGCAGCGATCCGTCGAACGTCGACCCGTTCCCGCGCGCCATATATTCGGTGCAGAGGATCGGGCGTTTGTACGGCAGCAATTGCCGGATGCGCCCCTCGAACGTCTCCGGCCAGCTATAGTCGTGAAAGGTGATGACGTCCGACTGGCCGAGTTGCAGCTTTTCCATCGCCGATCCCTTGCCACCCGGTGTCCAGTCCTGCCCGATCCAGACGCCCGAGGTGATCGGCTGCATCGGATCGGCGTCGCGCGCCCAGTCGAACACCTGCGCCAGCAGCGCGCGGACCAGCGGCTCCTTGCCGTCCTGCCCCGGATATTGGTCGGCGCCATTGTCGGGCTCGTTCCACACGTCCCAGCCGAGCACGCGGTCGTCGCGCCCGAAGGCGGCGATCACCCCCTGCACATAGGCCTTGTACGCCGGATAGCGGCTCTTGTCGCGCAGCCCCGCCATGCCCGGCCCCTGTACCCAGCCCGAATTATGGACACCGGGGATCGGCGGATGCTGCGGCCCGAGCTTCGGGTTCGGGTCCCAGCAGCTGTCGAACAGCACGAACAGCGGCTTGATCTTGTGCCGTGCCGCGATCTGGAGAAATTCGTCGATCCGCCGCTTGAAGCCTTCCGGGTCCTGCGTCCACAGCTGGTCGTGCAGGAACACGCGCATCGTGTTCATGCCGATGCCCTGCGCCAGGTTCAGCTCGTAATCGATCCGCTTCGGGTCCCATGTCTCGGCCTGCCACATCTCGAACTGGTTGATAGCGCTGGCGGGCGTGTAGTTCGCCCCGACCAGCCATGGCTGCCTGGCATACCACGCATCGGCCTGCGCCTCGGTCCAGCGGTCGCGCGCCTGCGCGGGCGACAGCGTCAACATGGTCGCACCCAGCAGCGCGGCGGCAAATCGCTTCATCCATTCTCTCCCGTTCATGTCGCTTGTCCGGCGCACCCGTTGCCCGGGATATTGGCCGAAGTGCTTCTTCTGTAACCGTTTTCAATTATCACATATAACCGTATTGTGAACGTGCGCCACCGCTGATAGGTCGAAGTGGACCGGCGGCGCGAGATCGTCCGGCCATGACCGCTGGGGAGGAACTATGATCGACAAGCCTGTATTGCGAGGCTCGGTATCGATGCTGGCGGCGCTCACCGCCCTGCTGCCGGCGGCCGCGCTGGCGCAGGTCGGCACGGCGCAGGAAACGCCCAAGCCCACCACGCCGTCCGACCAGTCGGTCAGCCCGACCGCACCCGCGCCATCGGCACAGGAAAGCGCGACCGACGATGGCGACATCGTCGTCACCGGCCTGCGCCGCAGCCTGCAATCGGCGCAGCAGTTGAAGCGCAATTCCGACGGCATCGTCGATGCGATCGTCGCCGAGGATATCGGCAAGCTGCCCGACACCTTCGCCTCCGCCGCTCTCGCGCGCGTGACCGGCGTGCAGGTGACGCGCGGTGCGGGCGAGGCGGCCGGGGTCCAGATCCGTGGCCTGCCCGATATCAGCACCACCTATAACGGGCGCGAGATCTTCACCGCCGAAGGCCGCTTCGTCGCGATTCAGGATTTCCCGGCCGGCACCGTCGCCGCGCTGGAAGTCTACAAGTCTAGCACCGCGAACCTGATCGAGGGCGGCATCGGCGGACAGGTCAATGTCCGCGGCCGCCGGCCGTTCGATTTCAAGGGCCTCGAAATCTCCGGCTCGCTGAACGGCGTGAACTGGGAGCAATCGGGCGGACTGACGTGGAACGGCAACCTCCTGGTCAGCGGGCGCTGGAACACCGGCATCGGCGAGATGGGGTTGCTGGTCAACGCCTCCTATGTCGGCCTCAACTATCTCGACGCGACGCGCGAACAGTCGCTGGTGATCGGCACGACCAGCGCCGCCAATGCCGGCGTCGGCGGCGTCCGTTATCCTGACGCGCAGGGACGCTTCACCAGCAACGGCAAGCGGTTTCGGCCATCGGCCAATGCCGCGTTCCAGTGGCGGCCGAGCTCCGAACTCGAAATCTATGTCGATGGCCTGTATCAGGGCTATCGCGGCCATGACTCCAACCAGTGGATGTTCGTGCCGATCTTCGGCGGCGACGCCTTCCGCCTCAACAACCTGACGACGCGCGACGGCAATCCGACCATCGCGCAAGGCGCGACCGTGGTCGGTGCGAACACGCCGGACGGCTATTTCACCTCCGCCAACGGCCGCACCGACACCTATCAGGTCGGCGGCGGCGCGACCTGGACCCGCGACCGGCTGCGGCTGTCGGCCGATATCGCCTATACCGACAGCGCCTACACCTTCAATCTGAACAATATCGACTATCTGTTCGCCAGTTCGCCGACCCGCAACGTCGTGTTCGAAACGCCGAGCGGTAATTACGGCGGCCCCAGCTTCAACTTCGTCGATTTCGACGTGACCGATCCCGCCAATTTCCTGACGCGCGGCTTCTTTCAGGAATTTCTCAAGGTCAGCGGCAAGGATATCCAGACCCGCTTCGATGCGCAGTACGACCTCGGCGAAGGGTTCTTCCGTGAATTCAAGGTCGGGTTCCGCTACAACGACCGCGACGCCAATCGCGATCGCGGCGCGCCCTATATCAGCACGTTGAATGGCAGCCCGCTGACCGATCAGCGTATTCCGATCTCGGCGTTGCCGATCGACATCGGCTCGACCCGGCCCGCGTTCAAATTCGACAATGCCTTTCCGGTCCGGACGTTCGCGTCGATCACCGAACCCAGCATCCGGTCGAACATCGCCGAACTGCGATCCTTCTTCGGCGCGCCGGAGGGAAATCCCGCGTTCAATCCGACCGAGAATTTCCGCGCCAATGAAAAGGCGTACGCGACCTATGCACAGATCAAATACGGGTTCGATCTCGGGTCGACGATGACCGTCGACGGCCTGGTCGGGCTGCGCGCGATCAAGACCAGGACACGGATCGGCGGCTTCGCGCGCGACGAAACCGATCCCGCCAACCCGACCTTCAGCCCGGTGGTCGCCGAAAACGAATATACCGATTACCTGCCGAACGTCAGCGCCCGCGTTCGCTTCAACGACGAACTGCAGATGCGGCTGGCCTATACCCAGACGCGGACCCGGCCGAACTTCTTCGATCTGAACCCGACCCTGACCGTCGGGCCGCCGCCGGTCATCGATCCCAATAATCCGCCGAACCCGAACGACCCGAACAGCAACCTGCGCAATATCTCGGGCGGCAATCCCGATCTGAACCCGCTGACGTCGGACAATTACGACGTCAGCCTCGAATGGTATTTTTCCCGCACCGGGTCGCTGACCGGCGCACTGTTCCGCCGTGATGCGCAGGGGTTCATTTCGCGCGTGGCGATTGCGCCGGTCGATCTCGGCTATGGTCCGTCGCGCTTCGACCGGCCCGAAAACACCGGCAAGACCCGGTTCAACGGTGCCGAACTCGCCTTTACCAGCTTCCTCGACATCGACGGTCTGCCCGAATGGATGCGCGGCTTCGGGGTGCAGGCGAACGCGACCTATATCGACGCGCGCGGCGATCTGGCGACCGGGCTCAGCGCGTCGCCCAACGTCGCGGGCACCCGCGTGCCGTTCACCGGCGTGTCGGAATGGTCGGGGAACCTCGTCGGCCTCTACGAACGCTCGTTCTTCTCGGCCCGGCTTGCGTACAACTACCGGTCAGACTTCGTCAGCTATTACAGCGTCGAACCGCTCGACGTCGGTGCCGACGGATCGCCGCGCACCCGCGCCGTGATCGAAAAGGGGCGGGGGCAGCTCGATTTCTCGACGACGCTGACGCCGGTGCCGAACGTCACGCTGGCGTTCGATATCGTCAACCTGCTCGGCAACCCGATCAAGCGCACGCGACAGTTCAACGATGCAGGCGATGTCTATACGCGGCAGATCCAGTATCTTGAGCGGGTCTATTCGCTGGGCGTCCGTTTCCGCTTCTGATCCGGAGCGGAGTCTTGTGAAAGCGCCGAACGCCTACCTCTGGCGTACCCCCGCGAAGGCGGGGGTCCAGGGCCGCCAGCGGAAGCGGTTGTTTGGCTTGGCTCTGGACCCCCGCCTTCGCGGGGGTACGGCGAATTCAGGGTTGAGCGAACGGCTCTTGCAGGCATGTTCTTAAAAGGAACGGCGGAGCAGTTTCGTCAACGTCCCGACGAACCAACACAAGATCCTCTGAACCCACAGGACCCCCCCCATGCGCAAATACCTGTTCCTGCCGCTAATCCTCCTCACCAGCGTCGCGGCGGCCCCGGGCGGCAATCCGCAGTTCGAGGGTGCCGATCCGCACGCGATGTTCATCGGCAACGAACTGTGGGTCTTTCCCACCGGCGGCCCCGGCGGAAGCTGGGCCGCCGACCGGTTCGGGGCCTTCTCGACCCGCGACCTGAAGAGCTGGCGACCGCGCGGCGAACTGATCCGCCGCGATCAGATCGGCTGGATCGAGGATGACGGCGCGCCCGAACATTTCCTCTGGGCACCGGGCGTCGCGACGCGGAACGGCAAATATTATCTCTATTTCTCCGTCGGGCCGCAAAACCCCACCCCCAGCCGGATCGGCGTCGCCGTCGCCGACCGGCCGGAGGGACCCTATAGCGACAGCGGCCGCCCGCTGGTGACCGGGGGCAAGGGCTTCGAAGCAATCGACCCGATGGTCTTCAACGATCGGCGGTCGGGAAAGAGCTATCTCTATGCCGGCGGCAGTGCCGGTTCAAGGCTGCGGGTGTGGGAACTGAAACCCGACATGGTGACCATCGCCCGCGAGGTGCCGGTCGCCAACCCGCCGCAATTTACCGAGGGCGCTTTCCTGCACGAACGCGGCGGCACCTATTATCTGTCGTACAGCCATGGCCGGTTCAACGGACCCGATTATTCGGTGCATTATGCGACCGCGCCGTCTCCGGTCGGCCCATGGAACTATCGCGGCGCGATCCTGACCAGCGATGCCACGCACAAGGGGCCGGGCCACCACAGCTTCGTTACCACCCCGAACGGCCAGTCGCTGATCGTCTATCACCGCTGGGAAAACCCGCAGGGCGGCGCGCCCTATCGCGGCGAGCGGCAGGTGGCGGTCGACCGCATACGCTACGCCCGCGACGGCCGCATCCTGCCGATCAAGATGACCGACGGCGCGGATGCGCCAACGCTGGTGGACAAATAGCCTTCTATGCGCGGCCGGGCGGCGGCGAGCCGCCCGGTACGCCCTTTATGGCTTGGCCGGAGCGGCGGGCTGCTGCTCGGCCGGAGCCGGAGCCGGGTTGTTCATCGCCTGAACTTCGGCGGCGGTCTTGAAATCGAGCAGCTCGACCTGAAACACCAGATCGGAATTGGCCGGGATCGATCCTGCTTCCCGTGGGCCATAACCGAGCGCGGCGGGAATGCAGAAGCGGACAACCGATCCCTTGGTCATCGTCTGCAACGCTTCCGAAAAGCCGGGAATGACCTGATCGATCGGCAGCGGCGATTGCATGCCCTGATCGAACATCGTGCCGCTGGCCGCCAGATAGCCGATATAGTTGACCAGCGCGATGTCGGTCGCGGTCGGCCTGGTGCCCGTACCGGGCCGCAGGACGGTATAGCCGAGGCCCGACGCCGTTCTGGTCGAACACAGCCGTTGTCCGGCCGGGATGGTCGGATTGAGCGGAAGCGGGATGATCGCATTGTCGGGCTTCACCACCGCGACGGGCTTTTGCGCGACGGCCGGTACGGTCGATAGCAGCGCCAGCAGGGGCAGGGCGGACAGGCGGGCGGCGCGGAACAATTGGCTCATGCGGCGCGCCTATAGGCCGGACCGCCCCGCCGCGCCATGCGTTTCCGCTGGACATATGCCACCGCCTGCCTAGCGTCGGTCGACCTGACAAGGCCGGTCGCGACGTCATCGCTATCCGTGCGTCCTATCCAAAGGCCGATTGTGTCCGACCGTCTGAAGATCCTGATTCAACATCTGTTGCCCAAACGGCACCTCACCGGCCTCGCCGGCCGGGTCGCGCGCGCGGAGTCCGCGCTGTTCACGCCGCGACTGATCCGGTGGTTCGCGCGGCATTATGGTGTCGACATGCGCGAAGCCGCGAATCCGGACCTCAACAGCTACAAATCGTTCAACGAATTTTTTACCCGCCCGCTGCGCGACGGCGTCCGACCGCTGGCCGGTGTCAACTTCGTCTGCCCGGTCGATGGTGCGATCAGCCAGTTCGGCGCGATCGACGACGGCCGGATCGTCCAGGCCAAGGGGCACTGGTTCACCACGACCGAACTGGTCGGCGGCGACCCGGCCCTCGCGGAACCGTTCCTGCGTGGCAACTTCGCCAACTTGTACCTGTCGCCCAAGGACTATCATCGCCTGCACATGCCGTGCGACGGCGTACTGGCGCGGATGATCTATGTGCCGGGCGCACTCTATTCGGTGAACCCGGTCACCGCACGCGGCGTGCCGAATCTGTTCGCCCGCAACGAACGCGTCGTCTGCGTCTTTGATTCACCGGAACATGGCCGCTTCGTCATGATATTGGTCGGCGCGACGATCGTCGGCAGCATGGCGACCGTCTGGCACGGTGTCGTCAACCCGAAACGGTCCGGACAGATCGCCGAATGGTCGTACAGCCGGGGCGACGTTGCTTTGAGGCAGGGCGCGGAAATGGGCCGGTTTTTGCTGGGGTCGACCATCGTCATGCTGTTCGAACCCGGCCGGATCGCGTTCAATCCGGACTGGGCACCGGAACGGCCGGTCCGGTTGGGAGAGGCGATGGGTGTCGCTCCGGCCTAACGCCGGTTCAACGCCGCGGTCTCCGGTACCGGCGTCCGTGCAGGATCGCCGTCGAACCACGCGATCAGATTGTCGACGACCAGCTGCCCCATCGCCGCCCGTGTCGCGACCGACGCCGATCCGATATGCGGCAGCAACACCACATTCTCCATGGCAAGCAGGGCATCGGGTACGTTCGGCTCGTCCTCGAAGACGTCCAGTCCCGCGCCACCGATCGTGCCGGCCTGCAACGCCTGCACCAGCGCCTGTTCGTCGACCACGCCGCCGCGTGCGACATTGATCAGCACGCCATCGGGGCCGAGCGCCGCAAGCACCTCATTATTGATCAGGTGTCGGGTTCCGCTATTGCCGGGCACGATCACGATGACGACGTCCGTCTCCGCCGCCAGTGCCGCCGGGGTGTCGAAATAGTGATAGGGCACGTCATCCTGACGGGAACGTCCGTGATAGGCGATCGGCACGCCGAATGCCTCGATCCGTTTCGCTATTGTCTTGCCAATCGCTCCCAGCCCGACGATGCCGACCCGGCGTCCGCGCAGCGTCGGCGAAAGCGGGAAGGTCCCGGACGACCAGCGCCTATCGCGCACGAACCGGTCGGCCTGCGGAATGCGCCGCAGCGTCGCCAGCAGCAGCCCGACGGCAAGGTCGGCGACTTCATCGTCGAGGACGCCGGGAGTGTTGGTGACCAACACGCCCCGCGCCGCGGCGACATCGGCATCGATATTGTCGTAACCCACGCCGAAGCTGGCGATGATCTCCAGCGCGGGCAACCGGTCGAGCCAGCTTGCGTCGATCTTCCCGGCAAGCGTGGTCACCGCCATGCCGACGATGTCGGGTCCGACCGCCGCCAGAAACGCGTTGCGATCGTCCTGTTCCCACAACCGGTGCAGCGTGAAACGTTCTTCGAGCGCGGCGATGACGTGGGGCGTCAGCGCGGCGGGCATCAGGATCTGGGGGCGGGTCATCGTGCAATGATAGCACGCGAACGGCAGTGCCGCTTCGAAAACTGGTGGACGCACTTGGGCTCGAACCAAGGACCCGCTGATTAAGAGTCAGCTGCTCTACCAACTGAGCTATGCGTCCATTCGGACAGGTGGTGGACGCACTTGGGCTCGAACCAAGGACCCGCTGATTAAGAGTCAGCTGCTCTACCAACTGAGCTATGCGTCCGTCGCCTGCGCGATGGGGCGGATCGGTTTAGGGCCGTTCCGCCGTTGGAGCGGGGCCTTTAGCGAACCTTGCCGGCGATGCAAACCCTATTTCTCGCCAGCCTGAAAATTAGCGTCAGAAGCGGACGCGTTCGCGGTTCTCGCGGTCGATCGCCATTAGGATGCCGATACAGCCGAGCACCGTCATCTGGGCCGATCCGCCATAGCTGACCAGCGGCAAGGGGATGCCGACCACGGGTGCCAGCCCCATCACCATCATCAGGTTGATGGCGACATAAAAGAAGATGGTCGTCGCCAGCCCGCCCGCGACCAGCTTCGAAAACCGACCCTCCGCCCGCACGCCCACGCTGACGCCCCACCGGACCAGCAGGATGAACGCCGTGATCAAGAATACGCCACCGATCAGCCCCCATTCCTCCGCCATCGTCGCGAACACGAAATCGGTATGCCCCTCGGGCAGATAGTCGAGATGGCTTTGCGTGCCGTTCAGGAACCCCTTGCCGAAAATCCCGCCCGATCCGATCGCGATCTTCGACTGGCTGATATGATAGCCGGTGCCGAGCGGGTCGCTTTCGGGGTCGAGGAAGATCAGGACGCGGTTGCGCTGATATTCGTGCAGCAGGAAATGGAAGGCGAGCGGCGCCGCGATCGCCAGCCCCAGCGCACCGCCGACGAACAACCGGATCGGCAGTCCGGCAAGGAACATGACGGTCAGGCCGCCCGCGGTGATCATCAGCGCGGTGCCAAGATCGGGTTGCAGCATCACCAGCACCACCGGAATACCCAGCATCGCCGCCGCCGGCCACACCGCGCTGAACCGTCGGATCTCGCCTGCCGGCAGCAATTCGTAGAAGCGCGCCAGCGCCAGCACGATCGCCGGCTTCATGAATTCGGACGGCTGAACCCGTATGAAGCCGAGATCGAGCCAGCGCTGCGATCCGCCACGCACCGCCCCGGCCAATTCCACCAGGATCAACAGGACCGTAATGACGGCATAGGCCGGCAGCGCGAGGTCGCGCCAGAAGGTCAGGCGGATGCGCGAGATACCGATCGCGAGCAGCAGGAAGATGGCGAAGGCGATCCCCTGTCGCGACGCCCATGGCTGGACGCTGCCGCCGGCCGCCGAGAACAGCACGACCAGTCCGAAGCCACCGATCGCCAGCAGCAGGAACAGCACCCGCCACGGCAATTGCGCTAGCGGGGCGGGGACGAAGCCCAGCCCGTGCGAGGTCGTTTGGTTGAGGCGTTTCATTCTGTGCGTCGGGTTTCGTTCGACTGGGCGACGGCAGGGTCGGGTTCGATCTGGTTGGCGACCGCGGAATCGACGACGTTGGTCGTCGCTCCCTCGACATCCGCCGGCGTCGCAGGGACGCTCAGCACCGGCACGCGTTGTGCGGCCTCGAAACTCCGCCATTGGGTCGCCATGCGGGCGTTGATGTCACCACCCCATTCGCGTTCGAGCGGTTCGAGACGGGCCATCGCCTTGTCCCGGTCGAACAGCCACGACAGGATGTCGCTGGCGATCGGCGCGGCGGTATAGATATGGCCGGAGTGTTCGAGCACGACCGACACCGCATAGTGTGGTGCGTTGGCGGGGGCGTAGCCGATGAATAGCGAGTGATCGCGCATCTTGAACGGCAGGGCACCATCCCCCAGCACACCGGTGCGCCGCTCGGCCATGGTGATGCGGCGGACCTGCGCCGTCCCGGTCTTTCCTGCGAGCTCGATGCCGGGCAGTCCCTGAAATCGCGAACGACCGCCGGTGCCACCGCCGTTGATGACGGCCCATGTCGCCTTGTGCACGGTCTCCAGCATGGCCGGATCAATGTTCATCGATGGCGCTGGCCGGTGCGGCGTGTCGAGCAGCAAACGGGGCACGACCCGTCGCCCCTGGGCGATGCGGGCGGCCATCACTGCCAGTTGCAGCGGGTTGGTCAGCACATAGCCCTGTCCGATCGACGCGTTGACCGAGTCCGCAACAGTCCACTTCTGCTTGTATTTTCGGTACTTCCAAGCGCTATCTGGCACGGTCCCATAGCGTTGCGACTGAAAGGGCAGTTCATATTCCTGCCCCAACCCCATCGCGCGGACGGTGGGCGCGAAATTGTCGTACCCCAGCTCGCGCGCCATGGTGTAGAAATAGATGTCGCAGCTCTGCGCGACCGCACCGACCATGTCGAGCGGGCCGTGGCCGCCGCGCTTGTGGCAGTGGAATCGGCCGGTGCCGACCTGCAGCACGCCCGAACAGTTCACCCGGCGATGCGGATCGATCCCCGCGCGCAGGATCGCCAGCGCGTGCATCGGCTTGACCGTCGACCCCGGCGGATACAGGCCCTGCAACGTCTTGTTCATCAACGGAATATGGTCGTCGCTCGACAACATCTTCCATTCGAGCCGCCCGATGCCGTCGGAAAAGCTGTTGGGATCATAGGCCGGCATCGACACCATCGCCAGCACGTCGCCGGTCACCGCGTCCATCACCACCGCCGATCCGGAGTTGGGACCCAGCCGCCGCGCCGCATATTCCTGGAGCCCCAGATCGATGGTCAGCCGGACGTTCTTGCCCTGCTTGTCGGGACGGGTTTCGAGTTCGCGGACGATCTGGCCGCGCGCCGTAACCTCGACCCGCTTGGCACCGGCGGCACCGCGCAGGTCGGATTCGAGCGTCTTTTCAAGGCCATCCTTGCCGAGCTTGAACCCCGGTGTCACCATCAACGGATCGCGCGCCTGCTTGAACTGCTCGGCGGTCGCGGCACCCACATAGCCGGTCAGGTGCGCGACGGCGGCCCCCGGCGGATAGCTGCGCGAAAACCCCCGCGTCGGCTGCACGCCCGGCAGCTCGGGCAGGCGGACGCTGACCGCCGCGAAGCGTTCCCAGTCGAGATTTTCGGCGACCTGCACGGGCGTGAAATTGCCGGCGCGCTTCAGGTCGGTCTGGATGCGCGCCATGTCTTCGGCGGTCAGCGCCAGCAATTGCCGCAACTCGCCGAGCACACGGTCGCCATCCTCCATCCGGTCGGGGATCAGGTCGACGCGGAAGTCGGTGCGGTTGTTGGCGATCGGCGCACCGTGCCGGTCGATGATCCACCCGCGGCGCGGCGGGATCATGGTCAGGTTGACGCGGTTGCTTTCGGCGAGGAGGTTATAGCGCTCGTTCTCGGCGACCGACAGCCACGCCATCCGCCCGGCCAGCACGACACCGACCGCCGCCTGCGCGCCGCCCAGCACCATCGCCCGCCGGGAGAAGCTGAACGCCTGTGCGGCTTCGGTGACGATCCTGCTCATTCATCCTCACGGCCCGCAAGTGCCGTACATAGCCGCGTGGCCAGCGGAAACAACGCCACCGACACCACGATCTGAAACACCAACGCCGTATCGACCTGCGCCGAAAGCCGGCTGGCGAAGATCCGCCCCGCCATCAGGCACAGCGCGATCGATCCGCCCGCCAGCAGCCAGTCCTGCCAGAAATCCCGCGTCACCAGCCGTGTATCGACCAGATCGAGCATCAGCGAACATATCTGCCACATCAGCGCCGCGCTGCCCAGCGGCTGTCCGCTGACCAGATCGTCGAACAGGCCAAGCGGTGCCGCTGCCCAGACCGGCAGAGCGCCGGGCCGGAACAGCCGCCAGCCAAGGAACATCAACAGCCCGAACGGCGGCAGGAACGGCACCGATGCGACAACGGGGATCAGCGTCATCAACGATCCGGCGAGAATGCTGATGACCGCCTTGCGTGTCAGGACGCGATCGTTGCGATCGTCGTCGGGCCCCAGCAGCTTCATTCGGCGGCGGGCTCGGGACTGGGCGTGGGGGTCGGGGTCGGGGTCGGGGTCGGGGTCGGGCGCGGCACCGGCGGTTGCAGGAACGCCCGCTCGACCAGCGCGAAGTCGAGCGCGTCCGGTTCGGCGAACACCCGCGCCGGCGCGACGTCGCGTTGGCTGCGCGAAATGCGGGCGACCGGAATGCCGGACGGATAGAGGCCGCCGGTACCCGATGTCACGAAGACATCGCCCGCCAGCAACGGCGCGTTGACCACGCCGGCGGTGCGAACCTCGACCTGACCGTTGCCCAGACCGGCGACGATCGCCGACAGCCCGTCGCGGGTCCGGCGGACCGGCACGATGCTTTCCGGGTCGAGGATCAACAGGACGCTGGCGGTGTTCGGGCTGGTTTCGACGATCCGGCCGATCAGCCCGTCGGGCCCGCGCACCGGCTGTCCACGCAGCACGCCCTGCGACGATCCGGCGTTGAGCGTCGCATAGCGCCGGGTGCTGCCGGCCGAACTGTTGACCAGCCGGGCCGCGATCACCGGCGATGCCGAACGGTCGCGCAGCGCCAGCAACGTCCGCAACCGCGCATTTTCGCGGTTCAGCGACCGCGCCTGCATCAGATAGCGTCGCGTCGCCGCCTCGCGCGCGCGCAACTGCCGGTTCTCATCGACCGCACCGAAATAATCGCCGATCCCGCGCGGTACCGACGACACCCCGTCCCAGACCCAGTCGAGCCCGGCCGAGACCGGCGTCGTCGCCTCGCGCACCGCCCCGCGCAGCACGGCAAAGGCGCGCGGATCGATGATCGAAATCAGGAGCAGGATGGCACCGACCAATGCGCCGCTCGCCGCCAGCACATAGCCCGCGAACACGGTATACTGCGCCCGCCGCGAGAAACCCGGGCGGTGGTTGCGTGGCGGCGCCATGCTCCCCGACCCCTCTATCAAACGGCGAGCAGGACGCCCTTGTAGATCGGATCCTCGAGCGCACGCCCGGTGCCGAGCGCGACGCAGGTCAGCGGGTCTTCGGCGACCGTCACCGGCAGGCCGGTCTCGTCGCGCAGTACCTCATCGATCCCCTGCAACAGCGCGCCTCCACCGGTCAGCACGATACCCTGATCGACGATATCGGCGGCCAGCTCTGGCGCAGTGTTTTCCAGTGCGATCCGAACGCCTTCGACGATCGCGGCGACCGGTTCGGACAGCGCCTCGGCGATCTGGCCCTGGTTGATCTGGATTTCCTTTGGCACGCCGTTCACCAGGTCGCGGCCCTTGATGTAGATCAGCGTGCCGATGCCGTCCGCCGGCGGCTTGGCCGTGCCGACTTCCTGCTTGATCCGCTCGGCCGTGGCTTCACCGATCAGCAGATTATGGTTGCGTCGGACATAGCTGACGATCGCTTCGTCCATCTTGTCGCCGCCGACGCGAACCGACGTGGAATAGGCGAGCCCGCGCAGCGACAGAACGGCGACTTCGGTCGTGCCGCCGCCGATGTCGACGACCATCGACCCGATCGGCTCGGTCACCGGCATGTCGGCACCAATCGCGGCGGCCATCGGCTCCTCGATCAGCCATACCTGCGATGCACCGGCGTTCGACGCGGCATCGCGGATCGCGCGGCGTTCGACGCTGGTCGAACCCGACGGCACGCAGATCACGATCTGCGGCCAGCGGATGAAGCGGCGCTGGCCATGCACCTTCTGGATGAAATGCTTGATCATCTGTTCGGCGACATCGATGTCGGCGATCACGCCGTCGCGCAACGGGCGAATCGCCTCGATCGAACCGGGGGTCTTGCCCATCATCAGCTTGGCGTCGTCGCCGACCGCCTTCACCCGCTTGACGCCGTTGAGCGTTTCGACCGCCACCACCGACGGTTCGTTCAGCACGACCCCGCGACCGCGCAGATATACCACCGTATTGGCGGTACCCAGGTCGATCGCCATGTCGTGCGACATGAACTTGAAGAAACGCGAGAAGAAGGCCATCGATACTTCCGTCGTTGCCCGCGTGTCCCGACGCGGCGGTTCGCAGCTTGTACCTCGACCCGTCCGATCGGCTATCCGATCGGTTGCACGATGGCAGTTCCAGGTCGCGGGATGAGGCCGCTTGGGCTAGAGCGATCTCCATGTCAATACGCCGTCTCCCCGAGCATCTCGTCAACCGCATCGCCGCCGGGGAAGTGGTGGAACGCCCTGCTTCCGCGCTGAAAGAACTGGTCGAGAACGCGATCGATGCCGGGGCGACCCGGATATCGGTTCGCCTGGCTGGTGGCGGCATCGACCTGATCGAGGTTGCCGACGACGGCTGTGGCATGGGACCGGCCGATATGGCGCTGGCGCTCGAACGCCATGCCACCTCGAAACTGCCCGACGACCGGATCGAAGCGGTCACGACCCTGGGGTTTAGGGGCGAGGCGCTGCCGTCGATCGCCAGCGTCGCCCGGCTGTCGATCGAGAGCAGACCGGCGGGGGCGGAGGGCTGGCTGCGCACCGTCGACAATGGCGAGGTGGTCGACGATCGCCCCGCCGCCGTGCCGCCGGGCACCCGCATCCGGGTGGAAGGGCTGTTCGCCCGCGTGCCGGCGCGGCGCAAGTTTCTGCGCTCCGCCCGGTCGGAATTCGCCGCATGCGTCGATCAGGTCCGGCGACTGGCGATGGCGCGCCCCGACATCGCCTTCACCCTCGAACATGATGGCCGGCGGGTGCTGGGCGTGCAGGCCGGCGAGTCGCGGCCCGAACGCGTTGCGGCGCTGACCGACCGGGCGCTCGCCGCCAATTCGGTCGGACTGGACTGGGCGCGTGAGGGGATGCGTCTGGGCGGCGTCGCCGGGCTGCCGACCTTTCACCGCGGCGTGGCCGATCATCAATATCTGTTCGTCAACGGCCGCCCGGTAAAGGATCGGCTGCTGTCGGGGGCGGTGCGCGGTGCCTATGCCGAAATGCTGGCGCGCGATCGGCACGCGGTGGTCGCGTTGTTCCTCGACGTCGATCCCGACCTGATCGACGTGAACGTCCATCCCGCCAAGACCGAGGTGCGTTTCCGCGACCCGGCGGCCGCGCGCGGCCTGATCGTCGGTGGCCTGCGCCGGGCGCTCGACGAGGCCGGCTTTCGTGCGGCGCAGCGCCCCGCCGAGGAAGCGATGGCGGCATGGACGTCGGAACCGATCGCACCTGCCGTCCCGTCCGTATTGCCGCTGCCTCCGTTGGCCGAGGCGACCATAGCGTCGGGGTTCGCGTTCAACGAACGTCGCCCGACCTTCTTCGCACCGCCGCCGCAGGCCCGCGCGGAGGTCGCCACCGAACCACCGCCCGCCGCGACGCAATTCCCGCTGGGCGCTGCCCGCGGACAGGTTGCGCGGACCTATATCGTTGCCGAGGCCGAGGACGGGCTCGTGCTTGTCGATCAGCATGCCGCGCATGAACGGCTGGTGCTGGAACGGATGCGCGCCGCGCTGGCCACGGGCGGGGTCGCGCGACAGGCGCTGCTGATCCCCGAAGTGGTCGAACTGGACGAGTTCGCCTGCGACGCGCTGGAGGACAAGGCCGGCGAACTGACGGAATTCGGCCTTGAACTCGAACGGTTCGGGCCGCGCGCGATGCTGGTGCGTGCCGTCCCGGCGGTGCTGGGGCAGGGCGATGTCCTCGGCCTCGTCACCGATCTGGCCGACGAAATCCGTGCGCACGACGCGGCGCTGTCGCTGAAGGAACGCATCGACCATGTCGCGGCGACGATGGCCTGCCATGGATCGGTGCGGGCCGGGCGGGTGTTGTCGGTGGTCGAGATGAACGCGCTGTTGCGCGAAATGGAAGTCACGCCACATTCGGGCCAGTGCAACCATGGTCGCCCGACCTGGATCAAGCTGGCGCATGGCGATATCGAAAAGCTGTTCGGCCGGAAATAGGAAGCAAGTCATGAAGTTCACCCAAGCCGCCGGACCGAATCCGACCGATACCATGCGGGTTCTGGGCCGTCCGACCGATCGGATCGAAGGGCCGCTGAAGGTCACCGGCCGTGCGACCTATGCCGCCGAATTTTCGGCGACCGGCATGGTCTATGGGATGATCGTCACGACGACGATCGCCAGCGGACGGATCGTGGCGATCGACGCCGCCGCTGCGCTGTCCGCGCCCGGCGTGCTGGCGGTGGTGACGCACGAGAATGCCGGGCCGCTGGCGCGTGGCGACGATCACAAGGTGCCGATGCTCGCCGGCCCGCAGGTCGATCAGTTCGGGCAGGCGGCGGCGCTGGTCGTGGCGGACAGCTTCGAAACGGCGCGCGCCGCCGCCCGGCTGATCCGGATCGACTATGCCGCCGATGACGGGATGTTCGACCTCGTCGCGGCAAAGGACGCCGCCACGCGACATTCGTCGAACGAACATGGCGATTTCGATCGCGCCTTCGCCGATGCCGCGGTGCAGGTCGATGCGACCTACACCACCCCCGATCACGCCCATGCGATGATGGAGCCGCATGCGACGATCGCGGCGTGGGACGGCGACGAACTGACGCTGTGGACCGCGAACCAGATGGTCGACTGGGCCGCGCGTGATATGGCCAAGGTGCTCGCCATGCCGAAGGAGAAGGTGCGGATCGTCGCGCACCATATCGGCGGCGGGTTCGGCGGCAAGCTGTGGGTCCGCGCCGATGCGGTGCTGGCGGCGGTCGCGGCGCGGCAGGTGGGGCGGGCGGTGAAGGTGGTGCTGACCCGGCCGCAGATGTTCAACAATACTCCGCACCGGTCGGCGACGATCCAGCGTGTGCGGCTGGGCGCGACGCGTGAGGGGCGGCTGACCGCGATCGGGCACGAAAGCTGGTCGGGCGACGTCGATGGCGGCAGTCCCGAAGGGGCGGGCGCGCAGACCCGACAGCTCTATGCCGCGCCGAACCGTCGGGTCGACGAATGGCTGGCGACGCTCAACCTGCCCGAATCCAACGCCATGCGCGCGCCCGGCGAAGCGGTGGGCATGATGGCGATCGAAGCGGCGATGGACGAACTGGCGGAAAAGCTGGGCATCGATCCCGTCGAGTTGCGCATCCTGAACGATACGCAGGTCGATCCCGAAAATCCCGAACGCCGCTTCTCGCACCGCGATTTGGTCGGGTGCCTGCGCGAAGGGGCCGAGCGTTTCGGCTGGAGCGCGAGGGTTCCGACGCCGGGCGCGCGGCGCGATGGTCGCTGGCGGATCGGCATGGGCATGGCAGCGGCCTATCGCGGCAATATCGTGCTGAAATCGGCGGCGCGCGTCGGTGTAGATGGTTCCGGACACGTGACCGTGACCACCGACATGACCGACATCGGCACCGGCAGCTACACGATCCTTGCCCAGACCGCTGCCGAAATGCTGGGCGTCGACCTCGATCAGGTGACCGTCCGGCTGGGTGAATCCAGCTTTCCGATCTCCGCCGGATCGGGCGGACAATTCGGCGCGAACAGCTCGACCGCCGGCGTCTATGCCGCATGTATAGGCCTGCGCGACCGGATCGCCGAAGCGGCAGGTTTCGAAGCCGTCACCGCCCGCTTTTCCGATGGCCGGGTGTGGTCGGGCAACAAGTCGGTGACGCTGGGCGAGGCCGCGGGCGGGCAGGGGATCGAGGTCGAGGACCGGATCGAGTTCGGCAACCTGACCAAAAAATACGTGCAGGCAACCTTCGGCGCGCATTTCGCCGAAGTCGCGGTCGACGCCGATACCGCCGAAATCCGGGTGCGGCGAATGCTGGGCGTGTTCGGTGCCGGACGCATCCTCAACCCCAAATCGGCGCGCAGCCAGATACTGGGCGCGATGACGATGGGCGTCGGCGCTGCCCTGACCGAGGAACTGGTGATCGACGCCCGGCTCGGCGGGTTCATCAATCACGACATGGCCGAATATCATGTGCCGACCCATGCCGATATTCCGCATCAGGACATCGTCTTCCTCGACGAAGAGGACCCGCTGTCGTCGCCGATGAAGGCGAAGGGGGTTGGCGAACTCGGCATCTGCGGCGTCGGCGCGGCGGTGGCCAACGCCGTCTACAATGCGTGCGGCGTCCGGGTGCGCGACTATCCGATCACCGTCGACAAGCTGTTGGCCGGAATGTAGGTTCCGGCCGATCCGCACCGACGCTGTTCGGGTGGCTACGTCTCCGTCGATCCGCTTGAGGGGGACCTGCCCGCGATCCACCACGCTCGTTGGACGCCGGTGTTGGTGATGGCCAGACAGCCGGAGCTGTTGCTTACCTATGTCATCGTCGTCGTCGCACCGGCGATACTATTGCTGGCACTATTTTTCCAGACTGGACCGCACTGAACGCACAGGATTAACTGAAACTCCCCGGCAAGGACGTTGCACATCAGCGGAATATGTCGGAATGTCCCGCCTCGAGAAGTTTACAAACGGTTAGCGGCAACAATTAATATTTCGCTAACGCATCGCCATATTGTAAAATTATTGTTCCTCTGGAACCGCTTGGCAGGATCGGGGTTGTCGATTTCGCGCATCGTCGCAACCGGATCGTCGCGTTGACGGACCCGGTCTTCGGCCAGCCGTTCGGGAACCGCCGGGGCATGGCTGGGGGGATTTTTAAAGAGGGGGCATCATGCCAAGCAACAATTCGCTGATCACCACCGCTGCGTCGACGATCCTCGTCGCGAACGGCACCAACGACGTCATCTTCGGCCAGGATATCGCCACTGCTTATATCGTCAGCAACGGCGATGTCGGTGACGATACGATCCTGACCTTCCGCAAGAACGACTCGCTGATCAATTACCGGTCGATCGGCGATACGGTCGACGCTGGCGAGAACGGCGTGATCGCGGTCGATGGCGCCGGTGGTGCCGACCAGTTGACGCTCGTCGCCGCCGATGGCGGCGGGGTGAACCTGCGCTATCTGGGATCGAAGGACGGCGGCCATGCCTATGCCGACGCGTCGGTCCGGCTGGCGGGGTTCACCGAAGGAAAGGTCACCAACGACAGTTTCGACGCGTCGTCGGGCAGCTACAAATTCTTCTACGACAATGCGCTGGGTCTGAACCTCGGTTTCGACACGATCAACGGCTTCGGTGCCGACGATCAGATCGTCACCACCAGGCAGATTTTCGACAATGACGACAACGCCACGATCGGCTTCGGCAGCAACGACGTCCTCGACCTGTCGGGCGAAGGCGGTCCCAAGTCCAGCGACGGCTTCAAGCATCCGGGCGGGCAGATCGACCTGAACGGCGTCGGCCACAACATGGTCTCGATCGATTTCCTGTATCAGGAGACGATCAACGGCGTGACCTATTTCCATTACGGTATCGACGGCTGATCGAAGGGGGCCGGCGGCGTTCGCGCCAGCCGGCACCTTTCCCGAGGTAATCGAGGACCGGCGTGGCAGATCGTTCGCCACGCCGGTCCTTATCCAGCGCCGTCGGTATCGCTCTACACCTCGGCCCGTTCTCCGGGGTCGATCGGCAGGCCAATGACGAACCGGGCACCGGCCATCGCCGCTCCCAACGTCAGCGTCCCGCCATAAGCCTCGACGAGCGACCGCGCGATCGGCAGGCCGAGACCGGTGCCGCCCGCCTCGCGCTTGGTCGTGAAGAACGCCTCGAAAATGCGGTCGCGATCGGCAGGCGCGATTCCCCGACCATCGTCGGCGACGTCGATCGCGACGGTGCCGTCCTCGACCGCCGCGGTAACCACCACGACCGATGCCCCCGCCTGTCGCGCATTGTCGACCAGCGTGGTCAACACTGCCTCCAACGTCCGCGCATCGATCGCCAGCCGGGGCAGTTGCTCGGGCAGCATGATCGACACGGTGAACCCGGCGGTCGGCAGTACGTCGGCAACGATCGCCAGTACCGGCGGCAACGCCGCACCGGCTTTCCCGCCCGGCCGGTGCAGATCGGCCTTGGCCAGTTCCATCAATCGCCGCACCAGCCGCGACAGGCGTTCGGCATCGATCGCCATGTTGTGCAGGAATTGCCGCCGATCGGCCGGCGTCATGTCCGCCTCATGATCCTGCAACAGCTCGATCGCGCCGCTGATGCCCGCCAGCGGCGTCTTGAATTCGTGGCTGACCGAGGAGGCGAAGTCGCGCAGATAGCGCGACCGTTTGTCGATGCTGTCGGCCATCACCGCGAAGTCGCGGAACAGGTCGCGGATCTCGACGACCTGTAGCGAGGGCAGGTCGGTCGCCGCCGGCTGGCCCGATGCCAACGTCCGCGTCGACCGGCTGAGCCGCTCGATCGGCCGCACGATCGCCCGCGACAGGATCGCGGTCAGCACGATCAGCGCACCGAAGATCAGCACGATGCCGAGCACGATCTTGCCGCGATCCTCGTACATTCCCTTGAACAGCGGGCGCGGCGACCGCGATACCAGCAGCACGCCGCGAACCCGGCCATCGACCATGATCGGCCGCGTATGATGCAACCGCAGGTTCGACGCGCGACTGAGCCATTCGAACGGATAGCGGGAAACGTAGCCGCCATTTTCGCGCAACACCGTCGCCGGTCGTCCGGCCAGCGCCGACCGGATTTCCGGCAGTTGCCGCAGCGAACGTCCCGCCTCGCCCCCGTTCAGCAGGATACCCCTGCCGTCGAGCATCAGGATCGACGACAGCGTAGTGCGGCTGGTCTCGTCGATCGCCGGGAGCAGTCGCCGCGCGGTCGCCAGCGCGTCGGGTTGCGGCGCATCCGCTACGACCAGCGCAGCGGGGCGGGGCGGCAGGATCGGCGAGGCACGCAGATCGACTTCGCTCTGCGGATCATAGGGATTGGGCGCTGCCGGGCGGGGCGCCGCCACCGTCGGCCGTGGTCCCTGCCACAGGATCGCGGCGCTGGCGGCCAGCGCCGCACTTTGCGCGATCAGTTCGCCCTCGGTCCGGCGAACCAGTGCGTTCTCATATACCCGCAGGAACAGCGCGCCGAAGCCGGGCAGCGCCGCGACCAGCACCAGCGTACTGAACAGGATCGTGCGCAGCCGCAGCACCGGCCAATGCCGCGCAATGGCCGCCTTTGCCCGCGCGATCATGGCGTCGCGACCGGCTCCTTGCAGTTGCCCAGCCGATAGCCGACCCCGGCCCGCGTCTCGATCAGGTCGGCACAGCCCGCATCGGTGAATTTCCGGCGCAGGTTGCGGACATGGCTGTCGATCGTCCGGTCGGTGATCGCAAAGCCCGGTCCGTGCAGCCGGTCGATGATCTGGTCGCGCGAAAAGATGCGCGACGGCATCGATGCCAGCGTCCGCAGGATCGTGAACTCGGTCACCGTCAGCGCGACCTCCCGCCCCATCCAGTGCGCGGCCCATCCCTCGCCATCGATGCTCAGCCCGCCATAGCGAAAGCTCGCCACCGTCTCGGCACGCGGCGGATGCGCGGCGGTCCGGCGCAGGATCGCCATCGACCGGGCGACCACCTCACGCGGGGAAAAGGGTTTCACGACATAGTCGTCACCGCCCAGCTCGATGCCGAGCACCCGGTCGATCTCGTCGTCGCGCGACGACAGGAACAGGATCGGGATATCGCCTGCCGCCCGCAACCGGCGACATACTTCCAGCCCGTCCATGCGCGGCATATTGATGTCGAGGACGATCAGGTCCGGCGGGTCGCGCGTCGCACTGGCCAATGCCTCCTCGCCATCGCCGGCCTCGCGGGTGTTCAGGCCCGCCTTGCCAAAGGCGAAGACCAGCAACTGGCGGATGTGCGGATCGTCATCGACGATCAGGATCGAACGCGGCATGGGGCACAGGATCATGGCCGCGCCTCGACTGTCAATGTGGAGCTGACCGGGGCAGGCGGGGCAGGGGGCGGTTTGATGCGTCCGTCGCACCGGCGGGTCGCGCCGGGCATCGGCAGCTTCCGGGCAAGTCCGGGCAGCCTCGCCCGGGCCGCTGCCATCCGCCGGTCCATGGTGAACATCACCGTGTTGCGGACGAAGCGGACGCGGTCGCGCTGCGCTGGATCGCCGGACGGCAGGCAATGCCGGGCAACAACAGCGCCGCCAGTCCGAACCCGATCTTGCCGCCAAAGGCACCTCGCTGACCGAACGGCACGTCGCCCACCGTCACCATCATCACGGCGGCGGCGACGCACCAGACGACGGGGCGGCGTTTACGGGCGGTGGTGATATCCATGAATGTCTCCGGTTGGTCCGGGACACCGATACGCCCGTGCTGCTGCACATCGTGCGGTCGCCGTGGTTCGGAACCCGGCTGGAAACGGTGCAGATTTCGTGCAGGGCGGCGGTTGCCTTTTCGGTCGCGCCTCGGCAACCGGGGCGGATGGACGATGTCGCCGATCTGGAAACGAACCTGCTCGGCCCGGTGCTGTCGCATCGATCGTGCGGCGATTGCACCGCCTGCTGCACGGTGCTGCCGGTCAACTCGCCCGATTTCGCCAAGCCGGCGGGCATCCCCTGTACCCATCTGACCGCGAACGGCTGCGGCATTCACGCGGTGCGGCCGCATATCTGCCGGACGTGGTTCTGCGTCTGGCGGCGCGACGAGGATCTGCCCGACGCGGCACGACCCGACCGCTCCGGGCTGCTGATTTCGGTCAATTTCGTCGCGAAACCGCAAAATTGCTTGGAAGGGGTCGCGATCAACGTCCGCCTGCTGCCCGGCAGCGACGCGATCGCAAACGGCACGGCCGCGCGGGTTCTGGATGTTTTGTGCGACCGCCTGATCCCCGTCTGGTTCAGTGACGGCGACAAGAAGATGCTGATGCACCCCGAACCCGACATCGCTCGCCTCGTCCTGTCGGGGGCACCGGCTCCGGGACCGTTACGGGACGAAGTAGCGGCGTGGCGCGATCAATATGGGATGTTTGCGTCGGACGGTTGAGGGGCAGGGCGCGTCCCTGGCGGGACGTGCCGGCCGGTCAGGTCTGCGAATAGCGCATCGGGCGTAGAATCTGATTATCGATGCCCATGACCGTCTCGGCCAGCGCCCGGCATTGCGATCAGGCGGCGCCATGCCGGATCCGCTCCGAACGCCTTCCAACTGGTAGACTTGCGAGGGTTGTATTGTAGCAGCTAACATCACAGCAGGGACGGGGTAAAGCCGATGGGCCGATTGAAGTTTGCTTCGGTCGCAGGGCTGCTTCTCGCCATAACGCCTAGGCCGTTGGCGGCGCAGCCCACAGCGTAACTGCCGTTAACGGTATCCGCCACGCGCGCGACTACGCTCGTCACCTAGGTGCCAAAGAAAGTGGAGGATGTTGTCCTGTTTTCGACCGGCCATGGCGCATGGCCCGAGCGTTACGATGCGATCGCGTCGGCGTGGCAACAGGCAGGGTTCGCGGTGATTGCGTCGGTGCATGTCGACTCGATGCATTATTCCGATCGCGAGAAGTTCAGCTGCGAAGCGAATTTCGGCGAACGGATCGCCGATTGGCGCGCCGCGAGCGCCTATTAGTGGCGGCGGGACATAGCTTCGGTACACTGACCGCCTTACGCCTCGGCGGTGGGTTGGCAGCGCTCGGCAACTTCCGCGACCCCAGCGTCAGAGCAGTGCTGGGATTCTGATCGCCGGGGCGCATCCCCGGTCTGATCGGACCGGACGCCTATGCCGGTGATCGCGTGCCGATCCTGCTCGTCACCGGCGACCGCGACCGCGACCTCGTGCCCGGACTCGTCACCGATTGGCACGATCATCTGCTGCCGGTGCAGTCCGCCCCGGCCGGCGACAAGTACGGCGTTGTCTACGTCGGCGCCGATCACGAGTTTATCGGAAGACCCGGCAATGCCAGTTTCGCGGGCGCAGCTACAATCAGTACCGATTTTCCGCGTGCCACCAGCCTGTCGGACGCCAAGGCTCGTGCCCGGCTGAAGACGGCATCCGACACGGCCGGAACGACATGGATGCGGCGCTGATGGCAGCTGGATATTGAGGGGCCGTTGTTGCGACCATCCTGCTTTCGCAGAACGAAAGGGCGTCGCCCCAACACAAACCGGTGTTCGTGCGGCCTTCGCACGGTGTCCCGCTACGCAGGTGCTGACCATCGCCGGTTCGGTGTGCAAACCTCATCGGTCTGCATCTGAACATCATGTATCAGGTCGAACTGGCCGATGCCGGCGAGGTATTGCGATAGTGGATCGTGACCGATCGAATGACAACGGCTTGGTCGCCGGCTCGACGGTTTGCGGATCGTTCCGTCACCACGCTCCCCGCGCATCCTACGCCGGTCGACGTGCAGCACCTGGCTGATGAAGGCCGTAATCTGCCGCTCCAACTCAGCAGCGTACTGCTACATAACAGCGAGCGCGCCACCCAATTTGCGCTAACGTCGATTTAACACCCATGAACTACCATCCAAATGATGGAAACCGGGGCTATAATTTCGGGCCGTATTTGCTTGGACGAGCGTGATCTCTTCGAGAAATGCCGCTTGTTTGGCTTCCAGGATTCAGATTCCCGACTTGGGCGCGCGGTCTGGGCCATTTTGAAACCTCATGCCGCAGACATCGCCGCAGCGGAGATCGCGGAGTGGTACCGACTGCTTCCCGCCAACACCGCGGCAGAACGCGGCAGCCATGAAGCGGACCTATTCTCCGCGATCGAGGCGCAGCTATGCGACCCTGCGGGCGGGGCATGGCTGCAACACAGCGAGCAGTGGGTTGCAGCGGGCTTTGCCGCCGGCGTACCGCTGAGTACCATCCTCGCACTCGGCAGTGCGACGATCGCACGGTGCGTCGAGACGATGGCTGACGAGTATAACTGCTCCAAGGAGGAGCGGACCGCGATCAATCGCTTGTTTCTCAGGCTGCAGGCGATGGAAGGCGACGTCCTGACCACGCTCTACAATGCGCACAGGGATACGGTGCTGCAACACCAGCGCGCAGTGACCGCCGACGCCTTTCGCAGCGGGATCGCGGCGCTGGTGGCCGAAAGCCTGGACGAAGGGGGGTCGCTACACGAGCAGACCGCACGGACCGCCGTAGCAACGCGGGGCATGCTGGACATGACAAGCGCCGTGGCGTTGGCCGCCGATCAATCCGCGACTGCGATGCGCGACGCCGCCGGAACCGCCGCCGGACTGATCCAGGCGATACAGACAGCGCAACAGGAGGTGAAGGAGGCGGCTGAAATAGCGTGCCTTGCGCGGGCGCAGGCAACGCACGCGGTCGGGGTGTCCGTGTCCCTGAGCGATCATGCGCGCGCGATCGAGTCCATTCTCGGCTTGATCCGCGAAATCGCAGGCCGGACAAACCTGCTGGCGCTAAACGCTACCATAGAAGCGGCACGCGCCGGCAATGCCGGGCGAGGATTTTCGGTGGTGGCACAGGAAGTGAAGTCGCTGGCCCGGCAGACGGCGCATGCGACCGATGATATCGCAGCGAAGATCGGTGCAATCCAGTCGTCGACCCAAGCGGCGGTCGATATGAATGCCGAGATCAAGGCGACGGTAAACGCGGTGGAGAGCAGTGCCGGACGGATCCGTCGCGCCATGGAGGTGCAGGCGCAAACCGTGACCATGATTACGGCGGCCGTCGATGAAACTGCGCTGGCCGCCAGGATGACGTCGAACACGATCGCGGCGATCCACACCGACACCGAGGCGGTCGCCGAGAAGATGGGCCAGGTTGGGCAGGGCTTCGACCGGCTCAACAGGCGTCTGCACCTGCTGAAGAATAGCGCCGATGAATTTTCGCGCCGCGTCGCGTGCTGAAATCGCCGCGCCGCGACCGTTGCCGCGACAATCGTCATCCCGATCCCGAATACCCACAAGCACCGCTCGCGTGTTATACAGCGTCACGCAGCGGCAGATGAGGTCAAGCCGAACATTGCCTACATTCTTGCCAAAATCAGAAATATGTTTGATACTCTCGGCTGATATCGGGATGTATCAATCCATGACTCGAAAACATGCATGCTGTTCACTGCCGTCACCGGGTGTTTTTGCTGAATATTGATGGCATAATTCTATGATTTCCAGGCTATCTGCGCGTAATTGCCAGTATGGTTATGCAGCCCCCTCCTTAAAACCATGGGCAAAAAAAGACTGGCACGGTCGAGGCGCTTGGGTGATCGTGCCTCCACTTCATTGCCAAATTCCATGCCCGTTGCGCAGGCCGATAGAGCGCCTGTTGAACAGCTTCATGAACGATCGACGTGTCGCACCCGCTACGACAACACCGCTGCCTCCTGCATCGGCATCGTCAACCTTGCGTCAGTCCTGTTTGCGATAAGGCCGTTGCTGTCCATGCCGCAAATATATCGCTGCCGCATAAGTACATTAGCGGGTAATTAACCTTCACGATACTATGGAACGAGTTCCTGAAATCGGTGAGCCGCGAAGGTGTCGCAAATTATTTATAGCGGGTTTGATGGAGGCGGATTCCATGAAATATTTGCCGAGATAATAGGCCCGTACATTTAATTGAAACGACAGCATTCGGCACCTTATATTATGGGCTTGATACATGAAGCACCTGCTATACATTGGCACGTCGGTGTCCGCACTTGTGCTCTCCGCGCCGGTATCTGCTCAAAGCAATCCGGCTGACCAAGCGGAGATACTGAAGCTGTTGCGAGCGCAGGCAAGTGAAATCGCGCTGCTTCGTGCGCGGCTTGAAGCGATCGAAAGCAGGTCGTCCGCGGTCGCCGTGGCGCCGATCGCGGCCGCCACCACCGTGGCCCCACGCCAGCAACCGTCGACGGCCGCAACGACCATCGGCAACGACAGTGAAACGGTGTCCTTCGCGCCGCAGATCATTCCGGCAAGCCCGGCCGAACAGACCGTGACGCAAGCGCGCGCCGCCGCAATGAACCCGTCGGGCGTTACCACCGAATGGCGTGGCGGATTGCCGATTTTCCACTCCGCAGACGGCAAATATACGTTCAAGATGCGCGGCCGTATCATCAACCACGTCAGTTCGACGTTCGGGTCCGGGTATGAAGCGCGCAACATCACGACCACCGGTGCCCGCGCGCTTCGGATCGGTATCGAGGGCGCGATCGGAACACACTTCTTCTACCAGTTCGAAAACGATTTCGCCGACAACGTGTCCGACGTCGGTACGATGTTTGTCGGCTGGCGCGATGACGTGGGGCGGATCTCCTACGACGTCCGCTTCGGCAACATGTTCAACGATCGGAGTTTCGAGGGATCGAGCGGTTCGGACGCACCACCGTTCCTTGAAAGAAACGTCGTCGCTACCGCGATCATTCCTCAGCGTGGCTTTTATGGTATCGCGCTGATGCCGCGGATCTTCTGGAGCACGGGCCATGCCTCGATCACGCTGAGCGGTGATACTGTCGATGCCAACCAGAGCGTGTCGGACAGTCGGACGGTGCTGGCACGCGCGCACTGGAATCCGATCAAGACGGACCGCTCGATCGTCCATCTCGGGCTGTGGGGATTCGATGAAAAACTGGCCAACGGACCGGGAACGCTGACCCGCAACACCGTGATCGGCGGGCGCTTCAACAGCCTGCTGCGCGTCTCTACCGGGATCCTGACCGGCGGGACGGGAACGACCGGCTATGGTGCCGAAGTCGGAGGCTATGCCGGCCCGGTGTGGGTGATGGGCGAGGCGGGCGAGCGCCATGCCCGCCTGACCGGCGGTCGTGATGATCTGGTCACAAGGGCGTGGAGCCTGTCCGGCGGCTGGTTCGTCACCGGTGAACTGCCGCCGTACAACCCGCGGCTCGGAACGTTCGCGCAACCGCGCGTCCTGCGCCCGGTGTTCGACGGCGGTCCGGGTGCCGTCGAGCTGCTGACGCGCTACGAGAACCTCGATTTCGCCGGCGTGGCGACCGGGGGCAACGGATCAGCGGTGACAGCGGGGGTGAACTGGTATCTCGACAGCATCATCCGGTTGCAGCTCAATCTGATCCACTGGAACACCGATAATCGTGCTGGCGCGTTCATCGGCAAGGACAATGGGGAAACCGTCAGTGGCGGGATCGGCGTTACGTTCTGATCGTCGCGTCGGAGCGGGTACCATCCGGCAACCCCGTTCTGGTCCACCGCCGGTTCCGCGGGACACCCGAGATGTACCGGAACCGGCGGTAGCGAACGCAACGGTCGAAGTTCAGCCCCGAATTCAATCTGAAGGCGGTGAAGCCGGTTGGGGAGCGCGGGGTATCGCCATCACAAGCCGCCCCGGCTGGCGGAAGAGGTGGGATTCGAACCCACGGAACGGTTGCCCGCTCGCCGGTTTTCAAGACCGGTTCCTTAAACCACTCGGACACTCTTCCGTACCGTCAGCGCGCTTGCCGCTTACAATCTACTTACGGGCGTTTCCACCCACAGCCCGGACGTAGCGGCAAATCCGCAATAATCCTCACCTTTTTATCGCATCGGCGCTAAAGCTCCAGTGGCTTTCAAGACCGGTTCCTTAAACCACTCGGACACTCTTCCCCGTGCCTGCAGCGCCTAATGCGGGTCGACGTCATTGTGCAAGCCTTTGTCGCAGGAGGGGGTTCATCCGCCTGACCGGCTGTGCCAAAAGATCGCCGTAGCGGGAGGCTGTGTGATGCGTATTGCAAAGGCGGGGTTGGCAGCGTTCCTGACCCTGATGGCCGGCGGGTCGGCGGCGGCGCAGGATGCCGACGGGTTTCAATCCTATCTGCGCGAGGTTGCCTTGCGCGCGCGGGCGCAGGGGGTGCAGCAGCAGACGATCGATTCCGTCCTGCCGACGCTGACCTATAATCCGCGCGTCGTCGAACTCGACCGGCAACAGCCGGGATCGTCGTCGACGACCACCGTGTCGCGCTTCGCCCCCTATCGCATCCGCCATGTCGATGCGGCGCGGATCGATCGCGGCCGCACCGCCTATCAGGCGCAGCGCGGCCGGCTGGCAGCGATCGAGCAGCAGACCGGCGTGCCCGAATCGGTCATGGTCGCGATCTGGGGGCATGAGACCAATTACGGCAGCTATACCGGCGACTTCGATCTGCCGCGCAGCCTCGCCACGCTGGCCTATGAAGGGCGTCGCCGCAGCCTGTTCGAACCCGAATTCATCGCGACGCTGAGGATGATCGATCGCGGCGTTCCCCGCGAACGGTTGAAGGGCAGCTGGGCCGGCGCGTTCGGCTATCCGCAGTTCCTGCCGTCGATCTATCTGCGGCTGGCGCGCGACGGCGATGGCGACGGCGTCGCCAATATCTGGTCGAACCCTGCCGATACGCTCGCCTCGATCGCCAATTATTTCGTCGATGCCGGCTGGCGGCCCGGCCAGCCATGGGGCTTTGCGGTGCAGGTCCCGACCGGCTTCGACCGATCGATCCTTACCCCGCGTACCCTGTCGCCCCGGTGCCCGCGCGTGTTCGCCCGGCACAGCCAGTGGCGCTCGCTCGAAGAGTGGCAGGCGCTGGGCGTCGTTGCCAGCGACGGCCGCCGCCTCGACCCGACGATGCAGGCGACGTTGATCGAGCCGGACGGCCCGGGAGAGACCGCCTATCTGCTGACCGGCAACTACCGCGTGATCCTCGACTATAATTGTTCCAATTTCTACGCGCTGTCGGTCGGGCTGCTGGCGGACGCGGTCGCCCAATGAGCCTCGCCGTGCTGCTGCTGCTGGCTGGCGGGCAGGTGTCGGCACAGAACGCGCCGCCGGTCGTCCACGAACAGCGACTGGACGAGGTCGGCCGCGCCGGTTTCTCGCACCGGGCCGGGCAGGGCATGACGGTGCAGCACCGCACGCTCCCCGGCGGCAGCTATGCCGAGGTCACCGCGCTCGACAGCGGTCGGACGATCATCGTGCTGGTCGAAAACGATCCGTCGGTGTCGCCCGAAACGATCGCGCTGCTGTCGGCCCCCGCATCAATGGCGATCGGCGTTGGCGACCAGACGGACGCGCAGATCCGAATCCGTCCCGCCGCGCCGTCGCCCGCCGAACAGGCCGCGATCCGCGCCGGCAGCGAAGTTCCCCGCCTCGCCGCGCCGCCCTCGTTGCTCGCGGCGCTGCGCCGGCCGCTGCCGTCGGTGCAGCCAGCGGCGATCCAGCCTGTTGCGGTCGCGCCCAAGGCCGCCCCACCGCAAGTTGCGGCTATCACCGCAGCCGCTAAACCAGTGCCCCGCTCGAACCCGCCCGTCACCGCCATGCCCAGACCCGCCGCTGGCCGCTGGCTGGTACAGGTCGCGGCCCTGTCGGACGCCAACCGCGCCGCCGCGCTCGCAAAAACCATCGACGGCGTTGTACGTTCGGCGGGCAGGCTGTACCGGGTGCAGGCAGGCCCATTCCCTACCCGTGCCGCCGCCGAAACCGCCCGTGCCGCCATCGCACGTCGCGGCTTCGCCGACGCCCGGATCATCGCCCAGGACTGAACGGAACCACGTGCCCCATGCGTAAGATCGCCCTTTCGAGCATCGCCGCCATCGCCATCGCCACCCCCGGCATCGCCGCCGCGCCAGCGTTCGACACGCCGGCACCGGTCGCGTTCATGACTGACCTGTCGTCGGGTGCGACGCTGTATGCGAAGGACGCCGATCGCCGGATGCCGCCGGCATCGATGGCCAAGATGATGACCGCCTACGTCGCGTTCGACCTGATCAAGAAGGGCGATCTGAAGCTTGGGGACATGGCGACCGTATCGCCCGAAACGTGGAAGAAGTGGCACGGTCCTCAGGCCGGATCGACCATGTTCCTGTCGGTGAACGAGAATGTCAGCGTGGAAAACCTGCTGTACGGCATCATCGTCCTGTCGGGGAACGATGCCTGCGTCGTGCTCGCCGAAAAGATCGCCGGTTCGGAAGAAGCGTTCACCAACCTGATGAACCAGCGGGCCAAGGAACTGGGTCTGGCCAACAGCCATTTCGGCACGTCGAACGGCTGGCCCGATGAAGGCCGCACCTATGTGACGGCGCGCGATCTGGCGAAGCTTGCCTCCGCGACGATCCAGAACCATCCGCAGCTGTACAAGAAATTCTATTCGAAGACCGATTTCACCTGGGGCAAGACGCTGGGCGAGGGGGCCGCGATCACGCAGGCGAACCGTGACCCGTTGCTGGGCCGGGTGCGCGGTGCCGATGGCCTGAAGACCGGCCATACCGAGGAGGCCGGCTATGGCTTCACCGGTTCGGCCGAACAGGACGGCCGGCGACTGGTGATGGTGCTGGCCGGTCTGACCAGCGCGAACCAGCGTATCGCCGAATCGGTCAAATTCATGAACTGGGGCTTCGGCGCATGGCGCGCACGCCCGATCGTCGCGGCGGGCAAGAAGGTCGAGACGGCCGAGGTTCAGTTGGGCGATTCCTCGACCGTCGGCCTCGTCGCGCCGAAGGCGCTGACCGTCACGATGCCCGCCGGCACCAACAGCCCGATCACGGCGAAGGTCGTCTATACCGGCCCGATCAAGGCACCGATCGCCAAGGGTCAGCATATCGCCGACCTCGTGATCTCCTCGCCCGACACCGGGGAACAGCGTATGCCGCTCGTCGCCGAAAAGGACGTGGCCGAGGCCGGCTTCTTCGGCCGGATCTGGGCAAGCCTGACCTCGCTGTTCGCTTGAGCGCCGGGCGGTTCCTGACGCTGGAGGGCGGGGAAGGGGTCGGTAAATCGACCCAGGCCCGCGCGCTGGTTGCCGCGCTGGAAGCGCGCTGCATCCATGCGGTGCTGACCCGCGAGCCGGGCGGCAGCGAGGGGGCCGAGGCAATCCGCGACCTGCTGATGCAGGGTGAGGTACGCCGCTGGAGCGCGCATAGCGAGGCGCTGCTGTTCGCCGCCGCGCGCGCCGATCACGTCGAAAAACACATCAACCCGCTGGTTGCGGCGGGCAGCTGGGTGATTTGCGACCGGTTCATCGACAGCACCCGCGCCTATCAGGGCGCGCAGGGGATCGATGATGCGGCGATCCTCGCGCTCCATGCCTTCGGGTCGCGCGGACTGCTGCCCGACCGCACGCTGCTGCTGACCCTGCCCGATGGGGAAGGGGACGCGCGCGCCCGTGCCCGCGATGGCGAGGCGGCGGACCGGTTCGCGGCGCGGGGCGATGATTTCCATCGCTCGGTCTCAACGACCTTCGACCGGATCGCCGCGACCGAAAGCGACCGGGTGCGCCGCATCGACGCCTCGGGCGAGGTATCGGCGGTGACCGCGCGCCTGATCGAAGCGATCGCCGATCTGCTGCCATGACCCCGATCGGCAATGATGCCGCGCGGCAGGCGTTCATCGCCGCTGCGGAAGGTACATCGCTGCACCATGCGTGGCTGCTGAGCGGACCCGAGGGGGTCGGCAAGGGCAGCTTTGCCCGCGACATGGCGCTGCGCCTGCTCGCCACCGCAATCGACGGGCGCAGCCGGATGCGCGGTGACATCGCCGACGACCACCGCGCCGCCGCGCTGATCGCGGCGGGCGCGCATCCCGACTATCGCGAACTCGTCCGGTTGCCCAAGGACCCTGACAAGCCCGATCAGGATATCGCACGCAGTATCAAGATCGATCAGGTCCGCACCCTGCAGCCGCTGTTCGCGACCAAGCCTGCGCTGTCGTCGCGCCGGGTGATCGTGATCGATGCGATCGACGATCTCGAACGGCCGGGTGCCAACGCCCTGCTCAAGAACCTCGAAGAACCGCCGGTCGGCACGATCTTCCTGCTGGTCAGCCATTCGCCGGGACGGTTGCTGCCGACGATCCGCTCGCGCTGCCGGCAACTGCGCTTCGATCCCTTGACCGATGCAGAGGTCGCGACGGTGGTACGCGCGGAATTGCCCGAAACCGAAGCGGCGGAAGTTGCCGCGCTGGTCGCCGCGGCGGACGGATCGCCCGGCCGCGCGCTGGCCTATGCCGGACTGTCGGTCGCCGCGCTCGACCGCGACCTGTCGGAAATTGCCGAGACGGGCGACCTCGACAACCGCATCCGCTCGCGCCTTGCCAAATCGCTCGCCGGCAAGACCGCCCAGCCACGCTATGCGATGTTTCTGGACCGCTCTCCGGCACTGATCGCCGCGACGGCGCGGACGCGGACCGGGCCAGCGTTGCGCGACGCGCTCGACGCCTATGACAAGGCGCGGGCACTGGCATCGATGGCTCCGGCCCTGTCGCTGGTGGCGGAGACGACGGTGTTCGAAATGGCCGGGCTGATCGCCCGCCTGGCGCCGGGGCGTCCGGGCGGTTAAGCCGGCACGGAACGCTGCGTGTCCTGAAATTGACGTCATTTGAGCGAAGCCTGGGATCTCTCGGTTAGCTGCTCCGTCATCCCGGCGCAGGCCGGGATCCATGGTCACGGTACGTCGCGGCTCTATCTTTATCGCCCGTATCCATGGATTCCGGCCTTCGCCGGAATGACGGTTTCGGACGGCGAGAGTATCTCGGGCGGGAGCGCGCCGTGGTCCGCCGCCAAAAGCGCCGCAATCCCCGACCTTGTTCTGTCACGCTTTGAACCGTAGAGCCTCGGACCATGTCCGATCCTTTCTACATCACCACCGCGATCCATTACCCGAACGGCCGGCCGCATATCGGCCACGCCTATGAAATGATCGCCGCCGACGCCATCGCCCGCTTTCATCGGCAGGCCGGACGCGACGTGTTCTTTCAGACCGGCACCGACGAACACGGCCTGAAAATGGTCAAGACCGCGCGCGAACGCGGCGTCGACGTCCGTGCGCTTGCCGATGAAATGTCGGGTTATTTTCACGACATGGCGGGCGAACTGAACATCTCCTGTGATCGGTTCATCCGCACTGTCGAACCGCAGCATTATGCCGCCTCGCAGGCGATCTGGACGGCGATGCGCGATGCCGACGACCTGTATCTCGATCGCTATGAAGGCTGGTATTCGGTCCGCGACGAAGCCTTTTACGAGGAAAAGGAGCTGGTCGACGGGGAGGGCGGCGTCCGCCTCTCGCCGCAGGGCACGCCGGTCGAATGGACCGCCGAGGAGACGTGGTTCTTCCGCCTGTCGAAATATCAGCAGCCGCTGCTCGATTTCTACGCCGCCAACCCCGACTTCATTCAGCCCGAAAGCCGCCGCAACGAAGTACTGCGCTTCGTCGAGGGCGGGCTGACCGACCTGTCGGTGTCGCGCACCAGCTTCGACTGGGGGGTGCCGGTGCCCGACAGCCCCGGCCACGTCATGTATGTCTGGGTCGACGCGCTGACCAACTATCTGACCGGCGCGGGCTATCCCGACGCGCCGAACCGCTACTGGCCGGCGGCGCTGCATTTGATCGGCAAGGACATTGTCCGCTTCCACGCGGTCTATTGGCCCGCTTTCCTGATGTCGGCGAAGTTGGCGCTGCCGAAAACCGTGTTCGGCCACGGCCATGTGCTGGCCCGCGACGGGACCAAAATGTCGAAATCGGCCGGGAATGTCGCCGATCCGATCGAGCTTGCCCGGCTCTACGGCGTCGACTCGCTGCGCTATTTTCTGATGCGCGATGTCAGCTTCGGTCAGGACGGCAGCTTTTCCGACGAAGCGATCGTGACCCGCGCGAACAGCGACCTCGCCAACAGCTTCGGCAACCTCGCGCAGCGAACCCTTTCTTTTATCGCGAAAAATCTGGAAGGCGCGCTGCCCGAACCGGGCCGCAGCGATCCCGCCGACGCCGATCTGCTCGCCACGATCGCCGAAGCAACCACTACCTTCCGTGGCAACTTCACCAACTTACAACTCAGCCAGGCACTCGAAGCATGGATGCGCGGCGTGTTCGCCTGCAACCAGTATATCGACGTGCAGGCCCCGTGGGCGCTCCGCAAGACCGATCCCGAACGGATGCATGCCGTCCTCGGCACGCTGGTCCGTGCGATCCGCGATCTCGCCGTCACGATCGTGCCGGTCGTCCCGGCCTCAGCCGAAGCGCTGCTCAACCAGCTGGGGCAGGCGGGGCAGGGGCATGACGCGCTGGGCGACGACCGCTGGTACGAAGAAGCGCGCGCTGCGGGCTTCCGGATCGCTCCACCGACCCCCATCTTTCCACGACTGACGATCGCGGAGACCGTACCGGCATGAAACTGGCCGACAGCCATTGCCACCTGAACTATAAGGGCGTTGCCGAGGTTCAAGGCGACGTCTTGACCCGCGCCCGCAGCACCGGCGTCGTGGCGATGCTGAACATCTCGACCCGCGAAAGCGAATGGGACGCGGTGATTGCCACCGCCGAGCGCGAACCAGACGTCTGGGCGACGGTCGGCATCCATCCGCACGAAGCCGACCAGCACCCACATGTCGACACGGCGCGACTGGTCACGGCGGCCATGCACCCGCGGGTCGTCGGCATCGGCGAGAGCGGACTCGATTACTATTACGACCATAGCGATCGCGGTGCGCAGCAGGTCAGTTTTCGGTCGCACCTTGCCGCATGTCGCGAAACGGGCTTGCCGATCGTGGTGCATACCCGCGACGCCGAAGACGATACCGCAGCGATCCTGCGCGACGAGTTGGGAAAGGGGACCTTCCCCGGCGTTCTGCATTGCTTCACCGGGTCGGCAGAACTCGCACGGATCGCGCTCGATCTCGGTTTCTACATTTCCATTTCCGGCATCGTGACGTTCAAAAGCGCACAGGTGTTGCAAGCAGTCGCCAAAGACTTACCACAGGACCGGCTGCTCATTGAAACCGACGCGCCGTTTCTGGCGCCCGTCCCACACCGTGGAAAACAGGGTGAGCCTGCATTCGTCGCCGACACTTGCCGCTTCCTCGCGCAGCTGCGTGGCGAGGACCCGGAAGCGTTAGCCGACGCAACGCGAGCTAATTTTCATACGCTGTTCGCGAAGACGCTCGCGTGAAAATCCGCATTCTCGGCTCCGGTACGTCGTCGGGTGTGCCGCGGATCGGCAACGACTGGGGCGTTTGCGACCCGAATGAACCGCGCAATCGCCGTACCCGTGTGTCCGCGTTGATTGAGCATGGCGGTACGCGCATTCTGATCGACACCGGCCCGGATATGCGCGAGCAACTGCTCGCGGCGGACGTCGCGACCATCGACGCAGTGCTGTGGACCCATGACCATGCCGATCACTGTCACGGCATCGACGATCTGCGGCAACTGTTCCACAATCAGGGATCGACGGTACGCGGCTTTGCCCGAGCGGACACGCTGGCCAGCCTGAAGTCGCGGTTCGATTATGTCTTTGCCGGGCGACAGGGCTACCGTGCGACCGTCGCGGCCGATGTTCTGCCCGACCGAATGGCCGTCGGTCCGATCGCGGTAAACTGTACCGATCAGCCGCATGGTTCGATTTTTTCGGCCGGGCTGCGGTTCGAGACCGAGGGCAGATCGATCGGCTATGCGACGGATTTCAGCACGGTAACGCCCGAAATGATAGAACTGTATCGCGGCGTCGACATTCTCGTGGTGGATGCGTTGCGGGTTGCGCCGCATCCGACCCATCCGTCCCTCGACGAAGCTCTGGCGTTCGCGAAGACATGCCAGGCCGGGCGCACGGTACTGATCCATATGGATCATTCGATGGATTATGCCACATTGTGCTCGACACTGCCGGACGGGGTCGAGCCGGGGTTTGACGGGCTGGAACTGACGCTGTGAGCGATGATCGCGGCGTCTATGTCCTGCTGGGATTGCTGGCGCTTACGCTGCCATTGTCGTCGCTGCTGGTGCGGCGTCCGCCAGCCCGGGCGGTAATACGCTCCGTTGTCGGGTGGGCAATCATTGCCGGGGTTCTGTTTGTAGCTTTTAGCAACCGCGCCCGATTGACGGAAGTCGCAGCGGGTCTAGGCGAAAGGCTTGGTCTGGCCGAGCAGATGGTCGAGGGTGACACGGTTCGTATCCGTCAGTCGCCCGACGGACATTTTTACGCAACGGCGCGGTTGAACGGCGTTGAGCGGCGGATGCTGATCGATAGCGGTGCGACGACGACGGCGATCTCGGAAGCGACCGCCAAGGCGATCGGCGTCACGCCGCGACGGGTGCCGCCGGTGGTGATCACGACCGCGAACGGAATGGTCGAGGCGGCGCGCGGACGGATCGAAACGGTGCGGATCGGATCGCTGGAAACCCGTGACCTGCCGATCGTGGTGTCGCCGGCATTCGGCAATTTCGACGTCATCGGCATGAACTTCCTGTCAAGGTTACGAAGTTGGCGCGTTGAGGGCGGAACGTTGGTCCTCGATACCGGAAATGACGTCTAATTTTACATAATGTCGATTATCGCATTTGCCTTGATGCATTGATGGAGGCGGTTATGGGACTCCCTGGGTCGGAACATGGTACCGGCATCATCACTCCAGCAGACTGCGAGCCGTCCGCTCGGCCGGCCACTGCGGAACATGATACCGTCGGGCGGATCGTCGCGATCATGGCACAGCTCCGGGACCCGGAACGTGGCTGTGAATGGGATTGCGCACAGACGTTTGCGACGATCGCGCCCTATACCATCGAGGAAGCCTATGAGGTCGCCGACGCAATCGAACGCGGCGATATCGGTGACCTGAAAGACGAATTGGGCGATCTGCTACTCCAGATTGTGTTCCACAGCCGTATCGCCGAGGAAGCGGGTTATTTCGACCTGAGCAATGTCGTCGACGCGATCAGCGATAAGATGGAACGTCGTCATCCGCATATATTTGGTGACGCAGAAGTTGGCGGTCATCACCTGTGGGAACAGGTCAAGGCCACCGAACGCCGCCAGAAGCCGGGGCAAGGCGGTGCCTTGGCGGGGGTCGCGTTGGGCTTGCCCGCACTGGCGCGGGCGGAAAAGCTGCAGAAACGTGCTGGCCGCGTCGGCTTCGACTGGCCCGACGCTACCGGTCCGCGCAACAAGATCGACGAAGAACTTGCCGAGATCACGCAAGCGACGACCGACGCCGAGCGGTTCGACGAAGTCGGCGACCTGTTATTCTCGGTCGTCAACTGGGCCCGGCATCTGGGCGTCAACGCCGAAGCCGCGTTACGTGCGGCGAACGGCAAATTCGAGCGCCGATTCAGTGCTATGGAAGCTGAAGATGCCACCTTCGCCGACCGGACGCTGGCCGAACAGGAATCGGCGTGGCAACGTGCAAAGGCGGCCGAGTAACGCTAACGCGAAGTTAACGATACTCGGCAGCGATCAACGCGTCAGGAACCGATCGTAATCGGCTGGCGACATGCGGACATCGTACAAGGCGCGGCCTTCGTCGATCCAGTGGTCGGTAACCTCGCCATGCGCATGTAGCCACGCAGCACTTGCGCCGTCCTCCGGTGCTAGCGCGATCCGGTAGCGGCGATGACCCTGCGTCAACCGATCCCCGACGGTACGAACGAGACGATCGACCCCCTCCCCGGTCAGCGCCGACAGCGCGACGACATCGTCACGATGAGCCGCTTCGCCGAGCAGTTCGGTTTGATCTTCCTCGCGCAACAGGTCGAGCTTGTTCCATGCTTCGATCCGCGGCGTTGTTTCATCCACGCCGATTTCGGCGAGGACGGCTTCGACGTCGGCGGCTTGTGCTTCGGTATCGGGATGTGCAACGTCGCGGACGTGGACGAGCAGGTCGGCCGACACGACCTCCTCCAGCGTCGCCTTGAACGCGGCGACCAATTGCGTGGGCAGGTCGGACACGAACCCCACGGTATCGGACAGAATCGCCTTGTCCACACCCGGCAGCGATACCTGGCGCAGCGTCGGGTCCAGCGTCGCGAACAGCAGGTTTTCGGCCATGACATCGGCACCGGTCAGCCGGTTGAACAGCGTCGATTTGCCCGCATTGGTATAGCCGACCAACGCAACCACCGGCCATGGCGCGCGCTGACGGCGGTCGCGATGGAGCGTCCGGGTCCGCGATACGCCCTCCAGCTCGCGCCGCAGCCGCGCCATCCGATCGCGGATCAGGCGACGGTCGGCCTCGATCTGGGTCTCACCCGGACCACCGAGAAAGCCGAAGCCGCCGCGTTGCCGTTCAAGGTGGGTCCAGCTCCGGACCAGTCGACCGGCCTGATAATCGAGATGGGCCAGTTCGACCTGCAACCGCCCCTCGGCAGTACGGGCGCGTTCGCCGAAGATTTCGAGGATCAAGCCGGTGCGATCGATCACCTTGCAGGCCAGCGCGGTTTCGAGATTGCGCTGCTGCACCGGCGTCAGCGCCGCATCGAACACCGCCAACTGGATATCGTCGTCCCGGACGATGGCCGCCAGCTGATCGACCTGCCCGCTGCCGAGCAACGTCGCCGGCTTCGGCGCACGGACGCGGAAGGGTACGCGGTGGCGGACGTCCACGCCGATCGCCAGCGCCAGCCCGGCGGTTTCCTCCAATCGGGCATCGGCGTCGCGCGCCGATCCGCCCATATCGGGCAGGACGACCATTGCCGCTGCGCCGCGCGTGAATTCCTGCGCGTCGCGATCGAAACCAGTGCTCAAACTTCGTCCGCTCCCGATGCCTGTTCCTCCGCAAGGTTCAGCGGATTGGCCGGCTGAATCGTCGAAACGGCGTGCTTGTATACCAATTGCGACATGCCCTCACGCTGCAGCAGCATGCAGAACAGGTCGAATGCAGCGATCTGACCTTGCAACATCACGCCGTTCACAAGGAACATGGTGACGTTTTCCTGCGCCTTGCGCACAGCGTTCAGAAAGATTTCCTGTAGCGGCGCGTTCTTCGTCGAATGCTCGGCCGCCGCCTCGATCACGGACGACAGGTCGGCCGGCCCGGCGGGCATAATCGTCGAAATGGCGTGTTTGTAGATCAGTTGCGATTGTCCATCGCGGCGCAGCAACACCGAAAAATTGTCGAACCATGTCACGATACCCTGGAGCTTTACGCCCTTGACCAAGAACATCGTGACCGGTGTCTTCGACCGGCGGAGCGAGTTGAGAAACAGGTCCTGTAGCGACCCGTGCCTATCGGCCATGGTTTGCCCTTGTTTTTGGCGGGAAATTTCCCGCGTGAGTGTCTTTGACCGGCACCCGGTTGCCGTGCCCCAGTGGCACGGATCTGCAATCTAGGTCGCTTGGCCGGTGCCCGCAATGGGACCTTCCGGCTATTCGTCGCCGCGCGTCTCGGTAATCCCCAGCAGTTTGAGTTTGCGGTGCAATGCCGAGCGTTCCATGCCGATGAACGTCGCGGTCCGCGAAATATTGCCCGAAAAACGCCGGATCTGGACACGGAGATACTCGCGTTCGAACGATTCGCGGGCCTCACGCAGCGGCGAGCCCATGATTGCGCTGGCCGACGCACCCCCTGCCCCATCGCCCGCCGACCCGAGCACCTCTGGCGGCAGCAGGTCGATATCGATGCGGGCGATACGATTGCCCGGCGCGAGGATGACCGTACGCTCGACGACGTTGCGCAACTGCCGGACATTGCCCGGCCATTCATAGCTTTGCAGCGCGATCATCGCATCGGGTGCCACCTCGGGCGTCGATACGCGACGTTCATTGGCATAATGCGCGACGAAATGTTCCACCAGCGGCGGGATATCCTCGCGCCGTTCGGCCAGCGACGGGATCTGCACCGGTACGACGTTGAGCCGGTAATACAGGTCCTCGCGAAACGTGCCGTCGACGATCTCCTGCTGAAGATCCCGCGCGGTCGCCGAGACGACGCGGACATCGACCTTCACCACCCGCGTACCGCCGACCCGCGTAAAGCTCTGGTCGGTCAAAACGCGCAGGATGCGGGCCTGTGTCGCGATTGGCATGTCGGCGATTTCGTCGAGGAACAACGTGCCGCCATGCGCCTGTTCGAGCAGGCCGGGGCGAACGAGATTGCCGCCTTCCTCCACACCGAACAGTTCCTCATCGACCCGTTCCGGGGTCATCCGTGCGGCGCTGACGATCACGAACGGTGCACGGGCGCGTTGGCTCCAGCCATGCAGCAGGCGGGCGGCGACTTCCTTGCCGACCCCTGCCCCGCCGGTGATGAGGACCCGGCTGCCGGTGCCGGCGACACGCTTCAGCGTCGCGCGGACGCTGTTGATCGCGGTCGAACTGCCGGTCAGATCATCCTCACGACCCACTGATGCACGCAGCGACGCCACTTCCCGGCGCAAGCGTTCGGTTTCGGTCGCGCGCTGGACCAGAAACAGCAAGCGTTCGGCCTCGAACGGCTTTTCGATGAAGTCGACCGCACCGCGGCGGATCGCCGCCACGGCAGTATCGATATTGCCATGGCCCGAGATGACCAGAACCGGAAGCGACGGATCGCGCGCCTTCAGTTCGTCGAGCAAATCGAGCCCGTCAAGCCGCGATCCCTGTAGCCAGACGTCGAGCAGGACCAGCGACGGACGACGCTGCGCAACGGCCTCCAGCGCGGCATCGCTGTCGGCGGCACCGCGCGTGTCATAGCCTTCGTCCTCAAGGACGCCGGCGACCAGTTCGCGGATGTCGGTTTCGTCGTCGACGACGAGAATGTCGAGCTTCATGCGGGCGTTCCGGTCCGGGTAAGCATGGGATGGCGCGTCATAACCTCCTGTGGGGCATCATCTTCCGTCGATCCGGTACCGGCGAGAGCGGCAAGAACCGATGGGTCGAATATGATCGATACGATCGTCCCTCCTCCGGGACGGTCGGCGAACGATATGGTTCCGAAATGTTCCTCCACGATCTTGCGCACGATGGCGAGGCCGAGGCCCGTGCCGCCCTTGCGCGTCGTCATATAGGGTTCGGCGATACGGTCCCGCTCGACCGGCAGGCCGATACCGTTGTCGCTGGTGTCGATATGCATCCGCCCCTGCGCATCGTAGCGAACGTCGATTTCGATGCGGCCGCGTTCGGCCGTTTCCGGGCGGGCTGCAACGGCTTCGGTCGCATTCTTGACGATGTTGGTGAGCGCTTGCCCCAGCTGCCGGCGGTCGCAGACCAGCGGCGCGGGGCCGGCGGCTTCGAGGACGAAATCGATATCGGGATGGGCGACTTCGTGCAGGAACAGGCTTTGCCTCGCCAGCTCGGCGAGGGACTCGTGCCGGAATACCGGTTTGGGCATCCGCGCGAAGGACGAGAATTCATCTACCATGCGGCGCAGGTCACCGACCTGCCGCACGATCGTTTCGGTCAACCGCGCGAAGGTGCCGTCGTCCTCCTGCAGCTTGCTGCCATAGCGGCGTTGCAGCCGCTCGGCGGCGAGCTGGATCGGGGTCAGCGGGTTCTTGATTTCGTGCGCGATGCGGCGGGCGACGTCGGACCATGCCGCACGGCGCTGATCGAGCAATTGCTGGGTAATGTCGTCGAAGGTCAGGATGTGCTGGCCATCGTCGCGGGTGATGCGCACCGCCAGCGTCTTGGCCTCACCGCCGGCGGCAAGCTGGATGATCGCGTCCTGCGTATCGCTGCCGAGCAGGGGGTCGAGTTCGGGTGCCACTTCGGCGAGCGGACGGCCGACGAGCGGCATCGTGCCGGTCTTGAGCAGCGCGGTCGCCGAACTGTTGGCGAGGCGGATGATCCGGTCGGAACCGACCGATACCACGCCCGCGCTGACGCCTGACATCACCGCCTCGATCAGGGCACGGCGGCTGTCGATCTGGGCGTTCGCGGCAACCAGTTCGCCGGTCTGTTCCTGCAACCGCTCGGTCATGCTGTTGAACGCGCTGGCGAGGGTGCCGATCTCGTCCTTGACGCGGGTATGGGTCGGTTCGGGGACGCGGGCCGATAGATCGCCATCGGCGATGCGCCGTGCGGCCCCGACGAGCGCGCCCACGGGCCGGACCAGACGATCGGCAACCGCGAGCGCCACGAACACGGCGAGGCCAACGATCAGCAGCGATACGATGAACAGCGCGATGTTCAGTCTTAGCTGGACGCTGCGTGATCGGTTCAAGAGTGCGTCATAGTCCGACAGGATCGCACGTGTGCGGTTCAGGCGATCCTGCAACTTGGCAAAGTCGATGTCGCGCGCGGAATAAACGAAATACGGCGTGTCGGGGACGCGCGTCACGGACTGGACCTGCCCGTCTCGAACGCTGACATAGCTTTTACGCCCTGATCGTAATGCTGTGATCGATTTCGGATCGATGCTCCAGCGCAACGGGCCCTCGTAGATGGAGGCCGACGCCAGCGATCTCGGGCGCCCATCCGCCGGAATATCGAACACCACCGAATCGCTGAGCGAACGGATGAACATACTTTGCTGGTACAACAGGCGAAATTCGTCGCTTTCCATCGAGTAGCGATTGTTCAACAGCATCCGCCGGACGTCCGAAGCCACGGCAACGTTCTGGCTGTCGACCCCATCGAGGAATTCGTTGTACGACGACTGGGCGAGCGCCTGCGCATTCTCAAAAATGCCGCGAGCGCGCGTCGACGACCAGAATTCGACGCCATACTGAAACAGGAACGACGCGACGACCGTGACCAGCAGCATCGGTACGCTGGCGAGGATCGAGAACAGCGCAACCAGACGCACATGCAACGTGCCGGTGCCGCCAATCTCCGATCTGGCTGCGCGGCGCTTGGCAATGCGGCGGCCCATCAGCACGAGCAGCGCCATCGCCGGGATCAGGTTGGCGACCAGCACCACCGCCATCAGCGACGGCGATGGCAGTCGTCCCCGTGCCGCCTGACTGCCGTCGAACAGGAAATAGCTGCCGATGCCGACCGCGATCGCAAGGAGCAGGACCGCACCCTCGATCGCCGGGAACCACCGCGCGGGGATCGATGAGGCCCGAGCCGGTTCCGTCAACGCTGCACCCATGTTGCGGTTTTACAACATTCCGGCGGCAACGCACGTCAAATCGCAACCTGGGTGCGAACCGAACCGATCAGCGTTCCTTGTCAGCATGATAGGCGCGAAGCGTCGGATCGATGCCCAGATCGTCGAGCCGTTTGCGCAGCGTGTTGCGGTTCAGCCCCATGGCTTTTGCGGCACGCAACTGGTTGTTGGCGTGGCGATCGAGCATCGCTTCGATCAGCGGGCGTTCCACGTCGGAGATGAGCCGGTCGTAAAGTGTGCCGTTGTCGAGCGCGGCGGGTTCCTCGCGGGCGATGCGGCGGACCCATGCGCGTACTGCTTCGTCGAGGTCGGTGTCGGGTAACGCAATCGGCTTGCCGGTCGCTTCGCCCAGCGTCCCGCGCAGTTCGCTGGCGTCAATCGCGGCGTCGCGGCCGAGCACGGCGACGCGGCGCATGAGATTCTCCAGCTCGCGGACGTTGCCGGGCCAGTCATGCCCCTCCAGCAATGCCAACGCCTCCGGCGTCAGCGACTTGCGCGGCAGACCTTCGCGGGCGGCCTGATCAAGGAAATGGCGTGCCAGTAGCGGAATGTCCTGTCGCCGTTCGCGCAGCGGCGGCAGTGCGATCGGGACGACGTTGAGTCGGTAGAACAGGTCCTCACGAAACTGGCCCGACTGGACCTGCGCTGCCAGTGTCTTGTTCGTTGCGGCGACGATGCGGACGTCGGCCCGGATCAGGCGGGCACCGCCGACGCTGGTAAACTCACCGGACTGCAGGACCCGCAGCAGCCGGGTCTGCGCCTCCATCGGCATGTCGCCTATCTCGTCGAGGAACAGCGTGCCGCCGGCGGCCTGTTCGAATTTGCCTGCCGAACGTTGCGCAGCACCGGTAAACGCACCGCGTTCGTGGCCGAACAGTTCCGCTTCGATCAGTTCACGCGGGATCGCCGCCATATTCAATGCGATGAACGGCGCACGCTGCCGCCGGCCGAGGTCGTGGAGGGCGCGGGCGACCAGTTCCTTGCCGGTCCCGGACTCGCCGGTGACCAGTACGGTCAGGTCGGTCGCGACGACGCGGGCGATCACGCGGTAAACGTCCTGCATCGCCGGAGAACGACCGATCAACGGCAACGACGAATCGAGTGCGTCGACCGGTTGATCCTCCGTCACTCCGGCGCGCCTCGCCAGCGCGCCGCGCACCGCCAGCGCGAGGGTGTCGAGATCGAACGGCTTAGGCAGATAATCAAAGGCCCCCGCCTCCGCGGCCCGAACGGCGGTCGTCAGCGTGTTGCGGGCCGACAGAACGATGATCGGCAGATCCGGATATTCGATGGCCAGCGACGCGGCCATTTCGAGGCCGTCGCCATCCGGCAGGACGACGTCGGTGACCAGCACGCCCGGCAGCCCGGCGCGCAGTTCGGCGCGCAACTGGCCGAGCGTCGCGACGCTCTGTACGTCGTACCCCTCACGCCGCAACGCCTGTGCCACGACCATGCGGATCGCGGCGTCGTCATCGACCAGCAGGATGCGGGCGGGACCGGTCATGCGCGCGGCAGGTGCATGCGGAACACGGTCATCGCGGGAAATCCTTCACGGGCATAGCGAACCAGACCGCCCATCTCGCTGACCAGCTTCTCGACCATCGGCAGGCCAAACCCCCGCCCCTCGCGCTTGCCCGAGACGAAGGGTTCGAACAGATGGCCGGCGATATCGGCGGGGGCACCGGGGCCGTTGTCGGTGACGGTCAGTTCGATCGGTACGGCGCGTCGGCTGCCGTCATGAATGCCATGCGACAGGCCGTGGCGATAGGCCGTGCCGAGAATGATGCGGGGCTTCTCCACCTTCTCAAGCGCTTCGGCAGCGTTCTTGAGCAGGTTTACCATGACCTGAACAAAGGCGTCGCGGTCGATGCGGACCGGCGGCAGCGACGGATCGAAGCGCTCCTCGATCGTTACGCCGCGGGCGAAGCCGGCGGAGGCAAGCTGCACCGCATGGGCCAGCACCGGATAGATGTTCTGCGCGACCAACTCGCGCGGCCGATCGTCGGTAAAATCCTGCATCCGATCGATCAATGCGGCGATGCGATCGACCTCGGCGATGATCAGGTCGGTCAGGACGGGGCGATCGTCGACGTCGCCCGCCAGCAATTGAGCGGCACCCCTAATTCCCGACAGCGGATTCTTGATCTCATGCCCCAGCATCGCCGCCGCACCGATCGCGGCCCGCGCGCCGGCGGCCTGCGACATCGCATGGCCGCCGCGCAGTCCGTACAGCATGACGATCCGCCACGCCGAGCCATGCGCTGCCGGGCTGTCGTGGAAGTCCAGGCGAAGCCGCCCGCCGCGCTTCAACTGCAATTCGCAGTCGTAACTCGTAAAAGCGCGGCCATCGCGCTGTTCGGCATAGCCCGGTGGCAGCGAAATGATCTGTTCGAGCGACAGGCCGCGCATCGCCCGGTCCGACAGGTTCAACAGCAGTTCGGCGGCACCATTGGCATGGGCAATACACCCCGCCTCATCGAGCACCAGCGCGGCGACCGGAAGCCCTGCGAACAGGTCGGCAAACGCCGGCATCGCGGTTGCTGACGTCACGCTGCTGTCACGCCGCTGCGCGCGAGCACCATGGTGCGTAGAAGTCGTCGAGCATCGCCAGCACCGTCTTGGCGCTCGCTTCCTGATTGACCTTGTTCCGGAAATCGGCGGAGCCGTGCAGTCCCTTGGTGTACCAACCGATATGCTTGCGCATCATGTTGACGCCGGTTTCGGCACCATAATGGTCGAGCATCATGTGATAATGTTCGAGGATCAGGCGATATTGTTCTTCGACCGAGGGATCGTCCTGAACATGCTCGCCCGACAGGGCCTGCATGACCTGCGCGAGCAGCCACGGCCGGCCATAGGCACCGCGACCGATCATCACGCCATCGGCACCCGATTGATCCAGCGCGGTCCGGGCATCGTCGACCGAGCAGATATCGCCGTTGACGATCACCGGCACCTTCACCGCATCCTTCACCCGGCGGACGAACCCCCAGTCGGCATGGTCGCGATACATCTGGTTGCGGGTGCGACCATGGACCGTCACCATCTGCGCGCCCAGATCCTCCGCGATATGCGCCAGTTCGGGGGCGTTGAGGCTGTTGTGATCCCAGCCCATCCGCATCTTCACCGTGACCGGGACGTCGACCGCCTTCACCACCGCCGCGATGAGCTCGGCGGCGAGCGGCAGGTCGCGCATCAGCGCCGACCCGGCATCGCCGTTCGTGACCTTGCGCACCGGACAGCCCATGTTGATATCGACGATCGCCGCGCCCTTGTCCTCGGCCAGCTTGGCGGCTTCGCCCATTTCGACCGGCGTACAGCCGACGAGCTGCATCGATACCGGTTCCTCGACCGCGTCCCACATCGCCTTCTGAATCGACTGACGGGTTTCGCGGATCGCGGCCTGGCTGGCGATCATCTCGGTGACGTTCAGCCCCGATCCGTGCCGCCGCACCATCTTGCGGAACGGCAGGTCGGTGACACCGGTCATCGGCGCGAGGATCACGGGCGTGTCGATGACGACATCGCCGATACGGATGGGAGCTATGGTCATCAATCGTGCCTGAAAATCAGGCAAGCTCTAGCGCAACGCTGTGCGCAGGGCAAGGCTGGCGGGCGCACGCGCCTTGCGCTAGGCGGACGGCCATGCAGACCGGACCAACAGTCGCGCTGATCGTCGCCGCCGGTAACGGGACGCGATCGGGCAGCGCCACCCCTAAGCAGTTCGCGCCTGTCGCCGGACGTCCGATGGTCGCGCACGCCTATGCTGCGCTGTCGTCGCATCCCGGCATCGACCGGGTGGTCGTCGTGATCGGTGCAGGGCAGGCCGACGCGCTGCACGCTGCCATCGGCGACGTGGAGTATGTCATCGGCGGCGCGACCCGGCGCGAAAGCGTCGCCGCCGGCCTTGCCGTCGTCGCCGACGCGGCGCGCATCTTGATCCATGACGCGGCACGGCCGTTCATCCCAGCCGCCGTAGTCGATCGGCTGCTAGCTGCGCTCGACAATGCGCCCGGTGCCGTGCCGGTCCTGCCGGTTGCCGATACGCTGGCACAGGCTGGCGTAGGCCTTGGCGATGTCGTGCCGCGCGCCGCATTGGTGCGGGTGCAGACGCCACAGGCGTTCGACATGGCGGCGATCCGTCAGGCGCATGCCGAATGGGATGCCGGCACCGAAGCCACCGACGATGCGCAGATGTTGCGCGCGATCGGGCTGAACGTGGCGATGGTCGAAGGGGACACTATGCTCGACAAGATCACCTATCCGACCGATTTTACACTGGCCGAGGCGCGCGCCCTGCCCGCGCTCGTTTCGCGTAGCGCCACCGGCTACGACGTCCATCGCCTCGAAACCGGGGAGGAATTGTGGCTGGGCGGCGTGCTGATCCCGCATGATCGCGGGCTGTCGGGGCATAGCGATGCCGATGTCGCGTTGCATGCCATCACCGACGCCTTGCTCGGCACGATCGGGGCCGGCGATATCGGAACGCATTTTCCGCCGAGCGATGCGCAGTGGCGCGGTGCCGAATCAGGACAGTTTCTGGCGCACGCTGCCAAGCTCGTCCGTGCCGAGGGCGGGATCATCGATTTCGTCGACCTGACGTTGATCTGCGAAGCGCCCAAGATCGGGCCGCACCGCGCGGCTATGCGCAGTCGGATCGCCGAAATCCTGACGATCGAGGAACGGCAGGTCAGCATCAAGGCGACGACCAGCGAGCGACTGGGCTTTACCGGACGGCAGGAAGGAATCGCGGCACAGGCGATCGCGACGATCCGGGTGCCGGCATGAAGCGCCTCGCCGCGTTCCTCGGACTGTTCGCTTGCGGTTCGGCGTCGGCGCAGACGCCGCAGGCGTGCGTGACGCCGGTCGAGGCAGAGGCGCTGGTGCTGTTCGTCGCACCCGAACTGATCCGGCAGGCCGGCGCACGGTGTGCCAACGCCCTGCCCCCGACGGCGCTGATCCGCCGGACCAGTGGTCCGTTCCTTGCGCGTTACGAAGCCGAAACCGATGCGGCGTGGCCGCAGGCGAAGGCGGCGCTCGCCCGCCTGACCGCACCGCAGGCGATCCAGCTGCTTGATGCGTCGTTCGCCGCGCCGCTGGTCGCATCGCTGATCGCGCCGATGGTGGTCGGCAATATCGATCCGGCGGATTGTCCGCGCATCGAGCGGGCAGCGAACCTTGTGCAACCGTTGCCGCCCCGCAACGTCGCCGGTCTCATCGTCCTGTTCGCGCAGGTCGATGCCGACCGGCCCAACCCCCAGATGCGCCTGCCGCTATGCGGACAGCGCGCCCGGAATTGATGTAATGGACAGTATCCTACCCCCCGAACTGATCGAGGCCGCGCGCCGCGTCGTCGAAACGAACCGTGCCGCGGGTCGGCGCATCACACTGGCCGAAAGCTGCACCGGCGGGCTGGTGTCGGCGGCTATAACCGAAATTCCCGGTTGCTCGGACGTGTTCGACGCGGGCTTCGTGACCTATTCGAACGATGCCAAGGTCGAGTTGGTCCGGGTCAGCACCAACGTGATCGAAACGTTCGGCGCAGTATCGATCGCAACGGCATGGAGCATGGCGCAGGGCGCGCTGGAGGTGACGCAGGCCGATGTCGCCGTCGCCATCACCGGCGTCGCCGGTCCGGGCGGCGGTACCGAAAAGAAACCGGTCGGGACCGTCGTGTTCGCGCGCGCCGAAAAGGGCGGCGATCCGGCGAAGGTCGTTGCCGACCTGCGCCAGTTCGGTGACCTTGGCCGTGGCGGGGTCCGTCTTCAGGCGGCACTATGTGCGCTCGAACTGCTGCTGCCGCCCGAAGTCGCACCGGAAGAACCGGTGCCCGAATCGCCGTAAAGATCGGCGGCGCGATCCTCGAACGCGCCGATCATCTTGCGCAACGCCCGGTCGAACACCTGTCCGGCAAGCATTTCGAACATGCGGCTCTTGAACTGGAAATCCACGCCGAAATCGACATAGCAGCCGCCCTGCCCGTCGGGGCGGAAGCGCCAGTCGTTGTTGAGGTATTTGAGCGGCCCGTCGAGATAATCGACGCGGATATGGTCGGGCCGTTCCTTCTGAACCTTCGACGTGAAGCTCTCGCGCAGCCCCTTGAACCCGACGATCATGTCGGCGACCATTTCGGTATCGCTGTTTGACCGCACCCGGATCGCGCTGACCCATGGCAGGAATTCGCCATAGCGCGCGACATCGGCGACCAGATCGAACATCTGCTCGGGGGAATAGGGCAGATGGCGGGTTTCGTTGTGCTTTGGCATCAGCCGCGGACAACGCCCAGCTTGGCATCGCGGTTCGCCCGCATCCGTTCGAAATCGTCACCGGCATGGTAGCTCGACCGGGTCAGCGGCGACGACGCGACCAGCAGGAAGCCCTTGGCCCGGGCGATCGCTGCAAAGCCGTCAAAGGCCTTGGGCGTGACGAAGTCGATGACCTTCGCGTGGCGGGGCGTGGGTTGCAGATACTGGCCCATCGTCAGGAAATCGATGTCGGCCGATCGCATGTCGTCCATCACCTGATGCACTTCCAGACGTTCTTCGCCCAAGCCGAGCATGATACCGGATTTGGTGAAGATCGACGGGTCGAGCTTCTTCACACTCTCCAGCAGGCGTAACGATGCATAATAGCGCGCGCCGGGACGGATGGTCGGATAGAGGCGCGGTACGGTTTCCAGATTGTGGTTATAGACGTCCGGGCGCGCCGCCACGATCATCTCGACCGCCGCCTCGTGCTTGTTGCGGAAATCGGGGGTCAGGATCTCGATCGTCGTGGTCGGGTTCGCGGCGCGGATCGCCTCGATCACCTTCACGAACTGCTTGGCACCGCCATCGGGCAGATCGTCGCGATCGACCGAGGTGATGACGATATGGTTCAGCCCCATCGCCGCCGCCGCTTCGGCGACATGCTGCGGCTCCATCGGATCGACCGCGCGCGGCATGCCGGTCTTCACGTTGCAGAACGCGCAAGCGCGGGTGCAGGTGTCGCCGAGGATCATGACGGTCGCATGCTTTTTGGACCAGCATTCGCCGATATTCGGGCAGGCCGCTTCCTCGCATACCGTCGTCAGGCTTTTCGAGCGCATCAGCGCGCGGGTTTCCTGCACGACCTTGCCGGTCGGTGCCTTGACCCGAATCCAGTCGGGCTTGCGGATCCGCTCGGGGCGGGGCAGCGGCGTCATCTCGTTCATGCGTGTCAGATAGCGATGCACGGCGAAACGAACAACCGCCTGCAACGTTCGCGCGCGCCATGCGTCTACCGACCGAGGGAAGAATTATACATTTCGACGGAGAATCATTGATGCACTTCAGCGACCTCAAAGAGGGCTATTATCGCTTTCGTGGCACCGAGTGGCAGCAGGAACGCCAGCGCTGGAGCGAACTGGCCGGTGGCCAGAGCCCCAAGGTCATGGTGATCGCCTGCTCCGATAGCCGCGTCGATCCGGCGACCATTTTCGGCGCACGTCCGGGCGAAATTTTCGTGGTGCGCAACGTCGCCAATCTCGTGCCGCCGTTCGAGGACGATGGCGGGCGGCACGGCGTGTCGGCAGCGCTGGAATTCGCGGTGACGAAGCTGGAGGTCGAGGAAGTCCTCGTCCTCGGCCACGGCGCTTGCGGCGGCGTCAACGCCTGCCTCACCCAGGCGCTGGCGAATACCAAGCCGGGGGAAGGCGGCTTCGTCGCCCACTGGATCGACCTGCTCGATGGGGCACGCGAAAAGGTCGTGGCCGAACATGGCACCGGTCCCGAAGGCCAGAAGGCGCTTGAGCAGGAAGGCGTAAAAGTCTCGCTAAACAACCTGATGACCTTCCCGTTCGTCAAGGAACGGGTCGAAGCCGGCACGCTCAAGCTGCACGGCGCGGTTTTCGCGATTGAGGACGGACGTCTGCGCGTGCTCGAAGGCGATACGTTCGAAAACGCATGAACAGGACGCGGGGCGGGGATACTCCCCCGCCCTGCGATGATGCTTACCCTTCCTTCGGACCGTCGACGGTCACGCGGATATTGAGTTCGCGAAGTTGTTTGGGCGTCGCATAGTTGGGCGCGCCCATCATCAGGTCTTCAGCCTTCTGCGTCATCGGGAAGGTGATGACTTCGCGGATGTTCGGTTCGTCCGCCAGCAGCATGACGATCCGGTCGACACCCGGTGCAGAGCCACCGTGCGGCGGTGCGCCGAACTTGAATGCGTTGATCATGCCGGCAAAGTTCGTGTCGACATCTTCCTGGCTGTAGCCGGCGATCTCGAACGCCTTGTACATGATCTCCGGACGATGGTTCCGGATCGCGCCCGACGACAGCTCCACGCCGTTGCAAACGATGTCGTACTGGTACGCGAGGATGTCGAGCGGGTTCATCGTCTCCAGCGCTTCCATCTCGCCCTGCGGCATCGAGAAGGGGTTGTGGCTGAAGTCGACCTTCTTCGCGTCCTCGTCATATTCGAACATCGGGAAATCGACGATCCAACAGAACTCGAACCGCTTGTCGTCGATCAGGCCCAGCGTCTCGGCAACGCGGGTCCGTGCCAGTCCGGCGAGCTTTGCGGCCTGCGCTTCCTTGCCGGCGGCGAAGAACACACCGTCATCGGGGCCGAGGCCAAGCGCTTCGGCGATCTTGGCCATGCCTTCCTCGCCATGGTTCTTGGCGATCGGGCCGCCCCATTCGCCGCCCTTACGGGTGGCATAGCCGAGGCCGGCAAACCCTTCCGACTGCGCCCACGCGTTCATGTCGTCGAAGAATTTGCGGCTCTTTTCGGCGGTCCTCGGTGCCGGCACGGCGCGGACCACGTCGCCCGCCTCGACGATCGAGGCGAAGCGGCCGAAGCCCGAACCGACGAACAGGTCGGACACGTCGGTGATGATCAGCGGGTTGCGCAGGTCGGGCTTGTCGTTGCCGTATTTCAGCATCGATTCGCGATAGGGGATGCGCTTGAACGGCAGCGGGGACACCGTGCGGCCCTTGCCCTGCCAGTTGGCATATTCCTCGAACACGCCGTGCAGCACGGGTTCGATCGCGGCGAACACGTCTTCCTGCGTGACGAAGCTCATTTCGAAGTCGAGCTGGTAGAATTCGCCGGGGCTGCGGTCGGCGCGAGCATCTTCGTCGCGGAAGCAGGGCGCAATCTGAAAATAACGGTCGAAACCGGCGACCATCAACAGCTGTTTGAACATCTGCGGTGCCTGCGGCAGCGCATAGAATTTGCCGGGATGAACGCGGCTGGGGACAAGATAGTCGCGTGCCCCTTCCGGCGACGATGCGGTCAGGATCGGGGTCTGGAATTCGGTGAACCCCTGATCGATCATCCGGCGGCGCAGCGACGCGATGACGTTCGAGCGCAGCAGGATGTTCGCGTGCAGCCGTTCGCGACGCAGATCGAGGAAGCGATAGCGAAGCCGAATGTCTTCGGGATATTCGGCTTCGCCCGCGACCGGCATGGGCAATTCCTGCGCCGCCGACTGAAGCGTCGCGGCGCGCGCGTAGATTTCGATCGCGCCGGTGGCGAGGTTCGGGTTCTTGGTCGCCTCGCTGCGCAGCTTCACGTTGCCGTCGATTGTCAGCACCGATTCGGTCCGTGCCGATTCCAGCAGCGCGAGCGCAGGCGAATCGCTGTCCGCGACGATCTGGGTAATGCCGTAATGGTCGCGCAGGTCGATGAACAACACGCCGCCATGGTCGCGCTTGCGATGCACCCAGCCCGACAGGCGGACGGTCTCGCCATCGTTCGCGTCGGTCAGCTGGCCGCAGTTATGAGTGCGATAGGCGTGCATCGGTAAGACCTTTGGCGGTGTTTCACTAAAATAGTGATTTTGGAACGTGGGCCGCTTCCCTCTCCCACCCCCTTTTGTCAAGGCGCGCGACCCTTGCTATGCGGGCGCGATGCACATCCATCCGTTGATCGCGGACAGCGCGACGCTCGCTGCCCTCTGTACCCGCCTCGCCACGTCCGACTTCGTTGCCGTCGACACCGAATTCATGCGCGAGAACAGCTATTGGCCCGAACTGTGCCTGATCCAGATCGCCAATACCGAGGAAGCCGCGGCGATCGATCCGATGGCACCGGGGATCGACCTGACCCCTCTGCTCAACCTGCTGACCGATAACGATGACGTGCTGAAGGTCTTCCATGCCGGCGGGCAGGATATCGAGATCGTCTATAATCTGACCGGCAAGACCCCCTTCCCCATGTTCGACACGCAGGTGGCGGCGATGGCGCTGGGTCAGGGCGAGCAGGTCGGCTATTCCAATCTGGTCGATGCCTATCTGGGGATCACCGTCGACAAGGGCGCGCGCTTCACCGACTGGTCGCGGCGGCCGCTCGACGATCGGCAGATCGACTATGCGATCGCCGACGTGACGCATTTGTCGGTCATTTTCCCCAAGATGCTGGGCAAGCTGCGCAAGACCGGGCGCGGGCTGTGGCTGGACGAGGAGATGGAGCGGATCGGTGATCCGTCCAATTATTTCAACGATCCGGAGACGGTGTGGCAGCGCGTCCGCGTCAACAGCCGCAAGCCCGAGGTGCTGGGGCGATTGAAGGCGCTCGGCAAATGGCGCGAGCTGGAGGCGCAGGGGAAGGATTTGCCGCGCGGGCGGATCGTCAAGGACGAGACGATCGCCGATCTGGCGGGCAATCCACCGCGCAAGCAGGCCGATCTGGCCAAGGTGCGCGGGTTGTCGGCGGCATGGGCGCACAACGATATCGGTTCGCGAATGATGACCGCGCTGGCCGAAGCGAAGCCGCTGCCCGCCGACGAGATGCCGGGCCGCGACGAACGCAAGCCCGCATTGGGCAAGGAAGGCGCGCTGGTCGCCGACCTGCTGAAACTGCTGCTGAAAATCCGGGCCAATGAGATCAAGGTCGCATCGCGGCTGCTCGCCCGGTCGGACGATCTGGAGGCGCTGGCCGCCGGACAGCGCGAGGGGCTGTCGATCCTGACCGGGTGGCGGTTCGAACAGTTTGGCCGCGACGCATTGGCATTGGTCGAGGGTCAGCTTGGGTTCACGGTGCTGGGTGGACGATTGAAGATGACCCGAGCGGAGGTGGTGGAATGAAGCAATTTGCGTTGATGGCGGTGGCGATGGTCGGCTGTGCCGAACCGCAGACCTACACCCCACCGGTGGCCGGACCGCCGGTAAGGACGCCGCCGATGATCATAGGTGGTCGTCCGGTCGGGCCGGGACCGGTCGGACAGATCGACAGTTGCGGCGTCGGAACGATCAGGGATCTGGTCGGCAAGACGGTGACGCAAAACATGACGGACGATGCCCGCAAGCGGTCCGGCACGCGGACGGTTCGGGTGATTCGGCCGGGCACGATCGTAACGATGGACTTCCGGCAGGATCGGCTGAATATCGATGTCGACGACAAGGGTATCGTGACCAATTTGCGTTGCGGATGACGTGGCGGAAGTCGACGAAGGTTACAGTATGCCGGTCGGTGAAATCAGTTAGATCCTATATATCGCAGTAGGTTAGTCGGCGTTGCGGGCGCGGAAGTTGACACGTTCGCGTTGTGTCCTCAGCAACGCACGGTCGGTATGACGGGGTGATCCGGACGGTGGAAGGAACGGTCGGACGGTCGCAGATCGGGCGCGTGTAGGAAAGCGCGGTCAGGGAGTGACCAGAGCGGCTTCCATGCCAAGGGCGGTCGCCAACGCCTTGTGCCGTTTCTGGACGGCTTCCCCATAGAGCGCGGTGTCGCGGGCGGGCACGACCAGTTCGACCTGACCCCGACCGCGACGCAGGTCGGTGCGCTGGAGCGGGGCGGCGACGCCACCGCTAAGGCGTTGACCGAGACGCATGGCGAGCCCCCAACGATGGGCGGCGGACAGCGCTGCGGCCGGGGCGAGGCGGGGCAGCGGGTCCGGTGCTGAATCGCCGCCGCCGCCGAGACAGCTATACAGCGCCTGCGCGAGAATCGCGCGGCCGGCGGCGTCGATCGCGACCCAGTTGCCGTGCAAGGCGATCTCGACACCGCGTTCGGCGCGGAATTCGGGGTTTGCATGCCAACCCACATCGGCGAGCAGGCAGGCGGCATGGCGCAACCGGACCATCGCCGGATCGTCCTGCGGAAACAGCGGTGCGATCCATTTGTGCAGCAGGTCGCCATGTTCGGCGAACCGGCCCTGCCGGGCACCCTCGTCATGCGCGGCGATCAGCAACGGGTCCTGCGCGCGGACGTCGGCAGGCAAGGCGGCGTAGAGCAACCCTTCGCGCAACCCATAGGCCGACACCATCGTCGTTGCCGATCCGAGATGCTTGGTCATCGCGGCAAGGACCGAGGTGGCATTGTCGAGCGTCGGCACGCGCCCCCCCGACAGGTTCGGCACCGCCTTCAGATCGGTGCGAGGAACTTCGGCAAGAATCTTCCGCAACGCATTGATACGGGCTAATGAAATCGAATAGCCATGCGCGATCGGCAGCGGATAGCCGGTATGATGCATGTCGAGCCGGGCCAGCGCGCGCCATGACCCGCCGACCATGTAGAAGGGCAACCCCTGCCCCCGCCCGATCCACCCGGCTCCGCGCACCATCCGCTGCACCGTCCGGTCGAGTTCGCCGGCGCGACGTTCGCGGATCGCGCCGATGCGCAACACCCCCAACGGAAACGACACCCGCTCGCCGAGCTTGCCGCCCTTCACCCGGACCAGTTCGAGACTGCCACCGCCAAGGTCGCCGACGATCCCGTCGGCATCGGGAATGGCGGACAACACGCCCTGCCCCGCGGCCAGCGCCTCCTCCTCGCCCGACAGGGTTTCGACAGTCAGACCGTAGCGTTCAGCCAGCGCGATAAGATCCGGCCCGTTACTGGCATCCCGCACCGCGGCAGTCGCGACGGTGCGGACGACATCGACCTGCATCTCCCTCGTCAGCCATGCGAAGCGGGCAAGTGCCGCCCCGGCGATGCGAAACGCGTCGGCGTCGATCGTCCCCGTTTCGGCGAGCGACCGGCCGAGACCGGCCAGCACTTTTTCATTGAACAATGTCGCCGGGATGCGATCCGGCCCGCCATAGACGACCAGGCGGATCGAGTTCGATCCGATGTCGATGATCGCGCTGTGCGCGACGGTGGCGGGGCGGCTCCACGGCAATCGGATCACGTCGTTCCTTCCCGGGCCGCGCGCCATGCACGCAGCGACAGTTTTTGCGGTACGGTGGCCGCACCGCTCTCGATCGCCGCGCCGCGGCCGGACAGCGACGGATTGGTCATGAAATAGCGATGCAGATTGAACGGCTTGTCACCCTTCGCCATCCGGCGATAGCTGCCATCAGGGCCGAGGTCCCAACTTTGTTCGGTGTCGAGCAGATTGGCGACCATCACCTGATCGAGGACCTGATCGTGGACGGTCGGATTGGTGATGGGGAGCAGATATTCGACGCGGCGGTCGAAGTTGCGCGGCATCCAGTCGGCGGACGACACATAGATCAGGGCGTCGTCGTTCGGCAGTGCCTGCCCATTGCCGAAGCAATAGATGCGACTGTGTTCGAGGAACCGGCCGACGACCGATTTGACCCGGATGTTGTCCGACATGCCCGGCACGCCCGGCCGCAGGCAGCAGATGCCGCGCACGATCAGGTCGATCTGCACCCCCGCCGCCGACGCCTCGTACAGCTTGTCGATCAGCGCCGGATCGACCAGCGAGTTCATCTTGAGCCAGATCGAGCCTTCGCCACCGGCGCGCGCGGTCTGGATCTCGCCCTCGATCAGCGCCTCCAGCCGGTCGCGCAGGTCGCGTGGGGAAATGGCAAGCTGTTGCAGCGCCTGCGGTTCGACATAGCCGGTGATGTAGTTGAACACCTGCGCGGCATCACGTCCGATCACCGGATCGGCGGTGAAGAAGCTGAGATCGGTATAGATGCGCGCGGTGATCGGGTGATAATTGCCGGTGCCGAAGTGACAATAGGTCCGATAGCCCTGTTCCTCGCGCCGGACGACCATCGAGATCTTGGCGTGGGTCTTCCATTCGATAAAGCCGTAGACGACCTGCACACCGGCGCGTTCGAGAACCGAGGCGAGGTTGAGATTCTGCTCCTCGTCGAACCGCGCCTTGAGTTCGACGACGGCGGTTACGGACTTGCCGGCCTCGGCGGCGGCGACCAGCGCGGCGACGACGGCGGATTGCTTACCGGCGCGATACAGCGTCTGCTTGATCGCAACGACGTCGGGATCGGCGGCGGCTTGCTTGAGGAAGGCGAGCACCACGTCGAACGTTTCATACGGGTGGTGGACGACGATGTCCTTGGCCCGGATCGCGGCGAAACAATCGCCGCCATATTCGCGGATGCGTTCGGGGAAACGCGGGGAAAAGGGCGGGAATTTCAGGTCGGGCCGGTCTTCGGCGACCAGCATCGCAAGGTCGCCGATGCCGAGGAACCCGCCGGTTTCGGTGATGAGCGCGTCGCTGCCGCCCATTTCGTCGCGCAGCAGCTGAACCAGTTCGTCGGAAATACCCGATTCGATCTCCAGCCGGATGATCCGGCCGCGACGCCGCCGTTTGATCGCGGTGCGGAAATAAAGGACCAGATCCTCCGCCTCTTCCTCCAGTTCGATATCGCTGTCGCGGATGACGCGGAAGGCGGCGGAGGCGCGCACGGTGTAACCGGGGAAGAACAGGCCGGAGAAATGGCGCAGCACGGTTTCGATCGCGACATAGCGCGCGGTCTTGCCCGGCAGGCGGACGAAGCGCGGCATCGCCGGGGGCAGCAGCACGACCTCTCGCACCTCGACATCGTCCGACCGGCGGATCAGGTCGAACAGCATCGCCGAACCGAGGTTCGGGATAAACGGGAACGGATGCGCCGGGTCGAGCGCCTGCGGGGTCAGGACCGGGAACACCTGTTCGCGGAAATAGCGGGCCAGCCATTCCTCGGTCTCGCCATGGATTTCGTCGGCACCGAGCACGAGGATGTCGGCATCGGCCAATCGCGCGGCGATATCACGCCAGATACGCTGCTGGCTGTCGACCAGCCCGGCGGCGTCGACGGTGATCGCGGCCAGTTGCTGCGACGGGGTCAGGCCGTCGACCGATTCGTGGCCGACCTCCTGCATCTGCTGCCCCTTCAGACCCGCGACGCGGACCATGAAGAATTCATCGATATTGGTCGCCGAAATCGACAGGAAGCGCAGCCGTTCGAGCAGCGGGTGATCGGGATTGCACGCTTCGTCGAGGACGCGGCGGTTGAACGCCAGCCACGACAGTTCGCGGTTGAAATAGCGGGCCTCGGGCGCGGCGGCGACGGTCGTGCGGGCGGAGGGGACGGGATCGTTCACAGCAGTCGGTCCAGCAACAGCGGGTTGCCGGTCAGCGCGACGCGCGCGGCGGGAACGGTCAGACGGCGCGTCGAGCGCAACATGGCATCTTCCTCCAAAGCCTCAACGATGCGAAGCACCGCAAGGTGGCTTCGTTCGACGCGGCGGGCAAGCCAGCGCACCAGATCGGGCGCGGCGACGAGTTCCTTCCTGTCGAAGAGATATTGCAGCAGTGTTTCGATCAGCACATCGTCGGGCGCCTCGAGCCGCAGCACCGGTGTCGCATTGATCCGCGAACGTAGGTCGGGCAGGCCGATCCGCCAGATCGGCGGCGCGGCGTCGGCGACGATCAGCAGCGGACGGGCGTCGCCCTGCGCCCGGTTCCACGCATGGAACAGATCGGCCTCGCTCCAACGGTCGGCATCGTCGGCGATCGTTCCGCCGCTCTTCGCCGCGAACAGCCGCGCCAGTAGCGTGCGCCCCGATTTACGTGGGCCGACCAGCAGCGCCGCATGGACCGGCCATGTCGCGAAATGGTCGAGATGGTGGACGGCGGCTTCGTTCGACGGCCCGACGAGGAACAGGTCCTGCCGGGCACCGGCGGGCAGTTCCAGAGGCAGGGTAAGCTGAACCGTACCGCGAGACAGGATCGTCATCCCTGCGGTGCACTCGGCGGGGCGGTCGAGGTCGCGCCGGCGGCGCGGCGACGGATGCGCAGCGCGCCCTCCCCCTGCTGAACCTGCCAGCCGCGCGATTCGAGCGCGGCGGTGAGGATCGCGATGTCGCCGTCGAAGGTCACGCGCAGCACTGATACGCCGCCCAGCGCTAGGCTTGACGTCGCGGCGGACCGGACGCCGGGCACAGAGCGCAGCGCGGCTTCGGTCGATTCGACATCGGCGACGGTCGGGGTATCGGCCTGGATCGACAGGGTGACGCTTTCCCCGGTCGGCAGCGGCGAGGGACCGATACCGGGTTCGGTGATGGTCGGATCGATTAGGTCCACTTCGTCGGGCAAGACGACGCTGCCGGGCGGCGGGGCGGCCAGCACCGGATCGGGGCGAAGCGCGCCACTGCGCAAGCCCTTCTGGTAGAGCGCGTCGAGGCGGCGGACGCCCTCGTCCAGCAATGCGGGCACTGCATCCCCCTGATTGACGCGCAGCGAGAAGCTGCCGAGCAGGCGGTTGTCCGGGCCATAGCCGGCGGTGAAGGTGCCGATGACCGGGCCGCCGGGCCATTGGCGATAGAGGCGCACCTGTGGGATCAGGACATCGGACGCGCCATATTGGTTGAGTACGGTACGCCACCAGCCACGGCCGCGCCGCGTGACCTGTCCGGCGTTGAGGAGCAGGCCGTCGGCGCCGGTGCCGCTGGGGCGGACATAGTCCATGACGCTGCCACCGGTGCGGAAACGCGCCCATGCTGCCTGCCACGGCGTCGCCTGTTCGAAGACGGTGCCGGTGCCGCCGTCCCATATCAGCGGCACGACCAGCATCGCCGGGCTGCGTTCGGACACGCCGGCGATGCCGAGGATCGAGGCGGCGCGGCCGCGATTGAACAGCACCCCCAGCCGGGCGATGTAGCGGTTCGGGCCGATCTGTTCGCTTTCGACGACGATGCTGGTGACCAGCGAATCGAGCGTACCATCGGGCAGCGAGCGCGCCTGTCCGGTCAGCCGCTGCGACAGCATCTGCCAGCCCTTGCGCTGTGCCAGCCGCCAGCCGGCGGTGCGCGCGGCATCGGCCGAGGTTCCGGCGACGTCGACGCGGACGCCGTTCACCTCGAAACTGCCCGATCCGTCGACCGCCGCGATGCCACCCTGCTGCGCCACGACCGCCCCGGTCGCGACCACGCCCAATGCGAGGGCGGCAAGGATGCGGCGGGGCTGAACCAAAGTCATGCGCGCCTTTTGACGAAGCAGGCGTGGAAATCCAAGCGCGATGTGGTTAGTCGGGCGGGTATGAGCAACGAAGCGGACCGCGGCGGCGGCTATACCTACGCACAGGCAGGCGTCTCGATCGCGGCGGGCAATGCCCTGGTGCGCGCCATCGGGCCGCTGGCGAAATCGACGCGGCGGCCGGGGGCGGATGCCGAACTGGGCGGCTTTGGCGGGGTGTTCGACCCCAAGGCCGCCGGGTTCAAGGACCCGTTGCTGGTCGCGGCCAATGACGGCGTGGGTACCAAGCTGAAGTTGGCGATCGAGCATGACGCGCATGACGGGGTCGGTATCGACCTGGTCGCGATGTGCGCCAACGACCTGATCGTCCAGGGTGCCGAGCCGCTGTTCTTCCTCGACTATTACGCATCGGGCAGGCTGGTCGCCGACACCGCCGAACGCGTCGTCGCATCGATTGCCGAAGGGTGCAGGCAGGCGGGATGTGCGCTGATCGGCGGCGAGACGGCGGAAATGCCGGGCATGTATGCCGATGGCGATTACGACCTTGCCGGCTTCTGCGTCGGTGCGGTCGAGCGCGAGCAGTTGCTGACCGGCGACAAGGTCGCGGTCGGCGACGTGATCCTCGGGCTGGCATCGTCGGGCGTCCATTCGAACGGCTTTTCGCTGGTCCGGCGGCTGGCGGCGGACAAGGGGTGGAAGCTCGACCGCCCTGCCCTGTTCGATCAGGACGTGCTGTTGATCGACGCGCTGATGGCGCCGACCAGGATTTACGTGAAGTCGCTGCTGCCGTTGCTGCGCGAAGGGCGCATCCATGGGCTGGCGCATATTACCGGCGGCGGCTTGCTGGAAAATATTCCGCGCGTCCTGCCGGACGAGGCACATGCGACGGTCGATGCCGATGCGTGGGAACAGTCGCGGTTGATGGCGTTCCTGCAAGGACAGGGCAATATCGAGCCGGAAGAAATGGCGCGGACGTTCAACTGCGGCATCGGCATGGCGGTGCTGGTGTCGGCGGACGACGCCGATGGTGTCGCGGCCGCGCTGAATGAAGCCGGTGAGACGGTCGTGCGGATCGGCACCGTCGATGCGGGCGACAAGGGCTGCACCGTCAAGGGAAGCGCCGGCACGTGGAGCGCGCGGAGCGAGTGGAGCGCGACGCATCTTGGCTAAACACCGTGTCGGCGTCCTGATTTCGGGGCGGGGATCGAATATGGCCGCGCTGATCGCGGCGGCACGCGCGGTGGACTGTCCATACGAAATCGTGCTGGTGGCGTCGGACAAGCCCGATGCCGCCGGCCTGACCCATGCCGCCGAACAGGGTATCGCGACCTTCGCCAAGTCGCCGCGCGGCATTCCCAAGGCGGAGTATGAAGCCGCGATCGACGGCGCGCTGCGGGCGGCGGGTGTCGAGACGATCGCTCTTGCCGGCTATATGCGACTGCTGTCAGCCGAATTCGTCGCAGCGTGGCGCGATCGGATCGTCAATATCCATCCGTCATTGCTGCCCGCGTATAAGGGGCTCGACACCCATGCGCGTGCGATCGCGGCCGGCGAGACGCACGCGGGATGTTCGGTCCATGTCGTGACCGAAGAGCTGGATGCCGGGAGCGTATTAGCGCAGGCGCGCGTTCCGATCCTGCCCGACGATACCCCCGATACCCTTGCGGCGCGGGTGCTGGTGGAGGAACACCGGCTCTACCCCCTTACCCTAGCGGAGTTTGTGACGCGATGACCGACATGCTCGACCATATTCGTGAAGCCGTGAAGGTGTTGCCGGCCACCGAAGAGCGCGACGCGGGTGAGGCGACGGTATTTTCGGTCGAAGGTAATGATTTCGTGCGGATCGTCGGCGACAGTACGACCGTGCGTGGCGACGATGGCTGGATGGAGATCGACGCCGACAGCGATCCCGTCGCGGTCGAGGATGCCGTTGCCCATGCGTGGGAACTCGCAGCACCGCGCGGATTGCTGGAAGCAGGCGGGCGTTAACCCCGTTTCGGTCCAGTTACGACCGGCGCGCCTCTATTCAGTCGGACAGTGATCGGATAAATACCGTCCCCGACTTCCCATGGGGGGGAAGTAGAGGGGAAGTTTATGAATATCGTGAAGATGCTTTGCGTCGCGGCTGTCGCTGGCGCGTCGGTTTCGGCTGCCGTTGCGCAGGATTCGGCGGTGCCGTTGACCGCCGTCGCGCGCGGAGGCACCGCTGCCAATGCGCAACTGCCGGCAAACACCGAAATATTGTTGTCGATGAACGAAGACCTGACGACCAAGGGCGGTCGCATCGACGCAGGGTACAAGTTCGGTCTGACCGTCGTCGCCGACGTGATGCTGGGCGACTATGTCGTGATCCCGAAGGGCACGCCCGCCGTCGGCGAAGTCACATGGCTGACCGGCAAGGGTGCGTTCGGCAAGTCGGGCAAGATGGAAATCCAGGTACGCTCGATCGACCTGAACGGCCGCCGCATTCCGGTGACCGGAAAGTATCGTCAGGAAGGCGAAGGCAATACCGTTGCGACGGTCGCGTCGGTGGCGCTGCTGTGGCCGGCGGCGCCGTTCGTCACCGGCAAGAGCGCGCGCATCCCGGCCGGGCGGGAACTGAAGGCGTTCACCGAATCGGCGACGCCGGTTGCGGTGCCGGCCACGGCAGCGGTTTCGGTCGGGACGCCGGTGGTCGCGGTCGCGGCGACTGCGGCGGTCAAGTAAGGGTCGGGGCTTCGGCCCCTTCCCTTTTCACCGTTCGCTGGCCCATTCCGTTTGGTTCGAACTTGGCGAGAACCGCAGTCGGGACGGGGTTGCCTCAAGCGACCGCGTTCTCGACGGGCGCTTCTCGACAAGCTCGAAGCTGCTCGAACCGAACGGGGTTGAGCGGTGGACAATTAGCGGAGTATTTCCGGCCGCAAGGTTACCGTTCTTCCTGAATAGGCATTGAGTTTGTCGAAATGGCGTATCGAAGGACCGCAACAGGTGCCTCGATACGTTTCTTCGACTTCGCTCAGTCCCTACTCGGCACGAACCGATCGGCGCCGTCTGCTCCCACGCAGCGCAAACACAAAAAAGGCCCGCTCCCCGACAGGGAAGCGGGCCTTTTTCACATTAGCTGTTCGATCAGCCGACGATCTCTTCGGGCTTGAAGAAGAAGTCGATCTCGATCTTCGCATTCTCTTCCGAATCCGACCCATGGACCGAATTGGCTTCGATCGATTCGGCCAGTTCCTTGCGGATCGTGCCGGCATCGGCGTTCGCCGGGTTGGTCGCGCCCATGATGTCGCGGTTCTTCTGGACGGCGTCTTCGCCTTCGAGGACCTGCACGACGACCGGACCCGAAATCATGAACGACACCAGGTCGTTGAAGAATGGACGCTCACGGTGCACGCCGTAAAAGCCTTCGGCCTGTTCACGGGTCATCTGGATGCGCTTCGAAGCGATGACGCGCAGGCCGGCTTCCTCCAGCATCTTGGTGACGGCGCCGGTCAGGTTGCGGCGGGTCGCATCGGGCTTGATGATCGAAAAGGTACGGGTGGCGGCCATGGTGGTCGCAGCTCCTGCGTTGCTGGTTGGAAGTTGACGGTCCCCCTAGTCGGGCACCGCGCGGCAGGCAAGCGTTACGCCGCCTGCTCCCAACCATTGTCGCCTTGCCGCCAGTACCGGCGTTCGACGCCGTCGCGCTCGGCAAGGGCTTTCCACGCGCCGCGGGCGGCGGCGATATGGTCTTCGCCGAAGAAGTGAAACGCCCGGTCGAACGTCAGCGCTTCGTCGCGCCACTGCCCGTCGACGATCGCAATGTTGCGCGCGGCGTTGGCGGGGGTGGCGTCGGCGGCGATCAGGACCGCTTGCCGGCTGTCGTCCCCTGCCCCGGCCTGCGCGTGCGGCAGGAAGCTGTCGGGTGCGTAGGTCCAGAGCAGCATGTCGAGATCGCGGCGCTGGTCGGCATCGTCGGATACCAGCAACAGCCGCTCGCCGTCGCCGTGGAGGCGGGCGGCGATGCGCGGGAGCACGCGGTCGAGCGGGCTGCGGGTCAGGTGGTAGAAGTCGACTTTCATGGCTGTGCCCACGCGTCGTTCCCGCGCAGGCGGGAACCCATATCCGCTGACGACCTCGATGGAGCCGCCAGATCAGCGTTTATGGATCCCCGCCTGCGCGGGAATGACGTTACTGTTCGAAATTATCCGTCACGAACCGGTCGAGCAGGCGCACACCGAAGCCGGTCGCACCCTTGTCGTGGTGATTGCCAGGTTTGTCGGCCCACACCATCCCGGCGATGTCGAGATGCGCCCAGCGGACGCCGTCGTCGATATACCGCTTCAGGAACTGCGCGGCGGTGATCGACCCGGCGCCGCGCGGCCCGATATTCTTCATGTCGGCGATCGGGCTGTCGATCAGCTTGTCATAGGCGGGCGACAGCGGGAAGCGCCACAACAGATCACCCGATTCCCGCGATGCGGCCAGCAACTGGTCGGCCAGCGAATCGTCGTTGGCGAACATCCCGCCATGCTCGCTGCCGAGCGACACGATCATCGCACCGGTCAGCGTGGCAAGATCGACGATCGTCTTGGGCGAATGCGTTTTCTGGACCCAGGTCAGCACGTCGCACAGGACGAGACGACCTTCGGCATCGGTGTTGAGCACCTCGATCGTCTGGCCCGACATGCTGGTGATGACGTCGCCGGGGCGCATCGCCTTGCCATCGGGCATGTTCTCGACCAGCCCGACGACGCCGACGACATTGGCCTTCGCCTTGCGCGTGGCGAGCACCTTCATCGTGCCGGCGACCGCGCCCGCGCCGCCCATGTCCCACTTCATGTCCTCCATGCCGGGTCCGGGCTTCAGCGAAATACCGCCGGTGTCGAAGGTCACGCCCTTGCCAACCAATGCGAGGTCGACATCGCCCTCACCCTTCCCGTTCCAGCGCATCGCCAGCAGGCGCGCCTCCTTTTCCGAACCGAGGCTGACGCCGAGCAGCGCGCCCATGCCCAGTTCGGCCATCTGCCGTTCGTCGAGGATGGTCAGTTCCACGCCCAGTTCGGTCAGTTCGCGGCACTTTTCGACGAAGCTGACCGGGTACAGGATATTCGGCGGGTCGGTGACCAGCGTGCGGGTCAGGTCCATCCCCTGCGTGATTGCATCGGCGGCGACGAAGGCGTCGTCGATACCGTCCGGCGCGTTGGCGATGGTGATCGTCGACAGCGTCGGCTTGGACTTTTCGGGCATTTTCGTCCGATAGCCATCCTGCCGCCAGCCGCGCTGGGCCGCCGTCGCCGCGAAGCGCGCGACCGATGCCGCCGATGCGTCGGTGCCGGCGAAATCGACGGTCAGGTCGGTCAGGCCCGACAGCAGGAAACGCCCGGTCAGCGCGCCGCCCGCCTTTTCCAGCGCCGCGCCGTCGCCGGCACCGATGCCGAGCAGGATGACGCGGTTGGCGCTGTCGCCTTCACCGGCGACGAAGATTTCGGCCATCGAACCGGCTTCCCCCTCGAACCGGCCGGCACGGGCAGCACCGGCGACCAGCGTAGCGGTCGCATCGTCCAGCCCGGCCGCGGCGATCCGGTCGAGCCCTCCCGTAGCGACGGGCAGGACGAGGGCGGCGGCGGTTCCCCGGTCGGGGGCGAACTGGATCGAGATCGACATGCACTTCCTTCTACGCTGGCGCGCTACGGCGCTCGCTCTTCTAGGCCGCAGGGCGTGGGCAGGTAAAGCGGGTGGACGGCGATTGCGGTTCCCGCTGCACGATGCGATAGGCACAGGCGACAGGCTCGCCATGGGGCGGCGACGGTGCTGGGGAAGCGGGACTAGTGGTGCGTTCGATCGGTTCGCTTGCCCTTGGGTTGACATTGGCGTTCGGCGGGCCGGCGTTTGCGCAGGAACTGCAGGATCGGCCCAATCCGCCGCCCGCGCCCGAACAGGCGCTGCCGACCGCACCGACTAGCGACCAGATCGTTTTCTCGTCGGACCTGCTGGAATATGACAGTAACGCCGATATCGTCACCGCCAGCGGTGAGGTGCGGCTGCTGCGCGACGGCAACCGGCTGCGCGCCGACCGGGTGACGTGGAACCGCAAGACCGGCCAGGTTGTGGCGGACGGCAATATCGCGGTGACCAACCCGCAGGGCGACGTGGCCTATGGCGACCGGATCGAACTGACCGACACGCTGAAGGACGGCGTGGTGGACAATATGCTGGTCGTGCTCGACGAAGGCGGGCGGATCGCGGCGAAACGCGGCACCCGGTCCGAAAACGGCGTCGTGACGGTCGAAAGCGCGGCCTATACGCCCTGTTCGGTGACCAATTCGGCGGGATGCCCGAAAGAGCCGTCGTGGAAGATCACCGCGATCCGCGTCCGCTACGATCCGACGCGCAAGCGCATCCGCTATACCGGCGCGGGACTGACCATCTTCGGCCTGCCCGCCATTCCGTTGCCGTCCTTTTCGCATTCGATCGGTGATGGCAGCGATTCGGGACTGCTGGCACCGTCGATCCGGCTCGACCGGGTCAACGGCGTCGAGGTTGCCGTCCCCTATTATTTCAACCTCGCGCCCAATCGCGACCTGACGATCACCCCGCACGTCTACACCGCCGTCCTGCCGATGGTGCAGGGCGAGTATCGCGCGCTGACGTCCAAGGGCGCGTACCGGGTACAGGGTTATGCGACGGTTAGCCGGCGGAGCGACGATCTGGTCCTCGGCATCGTGCCGACCGGCAGCGAACAGTCGTTTCGCGGCTATCTCGACGCGGTCGGACGGTTTCAGCTCGATCCGAACTGGGCAGTGTCGGGATCGTTGCGCTATACCACCGACCAGACGTTCCTGCGTCGCTACGACATTTCGCGCGACGACCGCCTCCGCAACAATGTGACGGTCGAGCGGATCAATCGCGATTCGATGCTGACGGTCAGCGGCTGGGCGGTGCAGACGCTGCGGGTCGGCGACGATCAGGGGATGCAGCCGGTCGCGCTGCCCGAACTCGATTACCGACGCCGGTTCAACGGCCTGCTGGGCGGGGTCGCACAGGTGCAGCTCAACACGCTGGCGATCGGCCGCAGCGAGGGGCAGGATACGCAGCGCGCGTTCGCCGCCGCGCGTTGGGACCTGACCCGCTACACGCCGCTGGGGCAGGAAGTGACCTTCACCGCCTATGCGCGCGGCGACGCCTATAACGCGCGCGACACGATCGATACGGCGGTCCTGAGCTATCGCGGCGACGAAGGCTTTACCCCGCGCGGCATCGCAGCGGCGGCGATCGACGTCCGCTGGCCGTTCGTCGGGCCGCTCGGGGCGGGTACGCAGCGGATCAGCCCGCGCGTGCAGCTGGTGGCTTCGCCGAAGATCGCGAATCTGGCGGTCCCGAACGAGGATGCCCGCGCCGTCGACCTAGAGGATTCCAACCTGTTCGCGCTGAATCGCTTTGCCGGATATGACCGGTTCGAGGATTCGTCGCGCATCACCTACGGCCTCGATTATGCGCTCGACCTGCCCGGCATGACGGTCGCGGCGACGGTCGGGCAGAGCTATCGCGCGAGCGAGCGCGCCAGCATCCTGCCGAGCGGCACCGGGCTGGACGATCGCTGGTCCGATATCGTCGGGCGGACCGATATCCGGTTCCGCGAGCTGGTCAGCTTCACCCATCGCTACCGGCTCGACAAGGACGGGCTGAAGATTCGCCGCAACGAACTGGACGCGACGGTCGGCAGCCGCCGGACGTATCTGCAGGTCGGATATCTCCGGCTCAATCGCGATATCGACGAACTGGAAGATTTGCAGGACCGCGAGGAAATCCGCGTGGCGGGTCGCATCGCTTATGGTCCGTTCTGGTCGGCGTTCGGATCGGCGACGGTCGACCTGACCGACAAATCGGAGGATTCGCTATCGCTGTCCGATGGTTACGATCCGATCCGTCACCGGCTGGGTGTCCAGTATGAGGACGACTGCCTGCGGCTGGGGCTGACGTGGAAGCGCGATTACCAGCGGATCGGCGACGCGCGCAGCGGTAGCAGCTATCTGGTAACGCTGGCATTGAAGAACCTTGGGCGATAAGGCCCTGTTCAGGCGCGGCGGGTCATGAATTTGCCCGAATGGTGCGGCACCGCCCTGATTTCGCGCGCATGGGATATGACGACCAAGTGACCAAGAACATCGTGAATGTCGGCCGCATCGGCCGTTCGATCGCCGGCTTCGTCGCGATCGCCGCCGCCGCCACGCTGGCGGCCCAGACCGTCAGCGACGGGCAGGAGGTACCGGGTGCCAACCTGAACCTGCCGGGCAACCCGATCATCTTCGGGAAACTGGACCCCAATATTCGCAAGCCGACCGCGATCGTGAACGATACGGTGCTGACCGGCACCGATGTCGACCAGCGGATGGCGCTGATCGTCGCGCTGAACGATTTCAAGCTGAGCGACGCGGACCGCGAAGTGCTGCGCCAGCAGGTCGTGCGCCAGTTGATTGACGAGACGCTGCAGATCCAGCAGGCGAAAGCGAAGGACATCACCGTCACGCCGGCCGAGCTGGAGCAGAGCTTCAACCGGCTGGCCAAGCAGCGTTTCAACCAGACGCCGGAACAGCTGCGCGCCTATCTGCGGACCGTCGGGTCGTCGGATCGTTCGCTCCGGCGGCAGATCGAGGGCGAGCTGGCGTGGAGCCGGTTGCTGCGGCGGCAGGTAGAACCGTTCGTGAACGTCGGCGAGGAAGAAGTCGCCGCCGTCATCAAGCGCATGGAGGAATCCAAGGGCGCCGAAGAATTCAGCCTGCGCGAAATCTATATGAGCGCTACGCCCGATCGCGCCGCCGAGGTGCAGGCCGGCATGACCAAGATGATCGAGCAGATCCGGCAGGGTGCGCCGTTCGAATATTTCGCGCGTAATTTCTCCGAAGCATCGACCCGTGCGGTCGGTGGCGATCTGGGCTTCGTGCGGCTGAACATGCTGCCCGAACCGTTGCAGCGGGCCGCGCAACAGATGCAGGTCGGGCAGATCGCCGGACCCATCGAAGTGCCGGGCGGCTATTCGATCCTGTATCTGACCGACAAGCGGCAGGTGCTGACCGCCGATCCGCGCGACGCCAAGCTGGCGCTGCGGCAGTTGTTCCTGCCCTTCCCCGCCGGCACGACCGAAGCGCAGGCGAGCGCGAAGGTCGCGGCCTTCACCGAAGCGACGCAGACGATCCGCGGGTGCGGCGACGCGACCAAGATCGCGCAGACGCAAAAGGCGGAAATCGTCGACAACGACGCGGTGACCGTCCGCAGCCTGCCGCCGGCGTTGCAGGAAATCATCCTGAAACTGAACGTGGGACAGGCGACTCCGCCCTTCGGTTCGCCCAAGGACGGTGTGCGCGTGCTGGTGCTGTGCGGTCGCGAGGACCCACGCAACGGTGCCTTACCCAGTGCGGCGCAGATCCAGCAGGGCCTGGAGCAGGAACGCGTCAACCTGCGGGCGCAGCGCATGATGCGCGATCTGCGGCGGGACGCGGTGATCGAGTATCGCTGAGGCAGCGCGCGCGATGCGGGGAATAGCTCCTCTCGCCATATCGATGGGGGATCCCGCCGGGATCGGCCCGGAGGTGATCGCCAAGGCGTGGGAACGGCGCGACAGCGAGAAGCTGCCATGTTTCTTTGCCGTCGGTGACGTGCGCGCGGTATCGGCGGTGTGGAACGGGCCGGTCGAGCGGATCGACGACCCGCGCGATGCCGCAGACGTGTTTCGCCGTGCGCTGCCGGTCGTGTCGGTGGTCGACGACGAAGCGATCGTACCCGGACGGCCCGATATCGGCGGCGCGCGCTGTGCGTTGCAGTCGCTTGAACTGGCCGCCGGACTGGCGCGATCGGATGCGGTGTCGGGACTGGTGACGGCCCCGGTGTCCAAGGCCGACCTGTACCGGGTCGGTTTCGACTATCCGGGGCAGACCGAATTCGTCGCCGAACGATGCGGCGTGGCGCGCGAGAATGCGGTGATGATGCTCGCCGGCCCGACCTTGCGCGTGGTGCCGGTGACGATCCACGAACCATTGGCGGCCGTGCCACGGGTGCTGACGGTGGAACTGCTGCTCGCGCGGGCGCGGGTGACGGCGCGCGGCCTGATCCGCGATTTCGGGATCGGGGCACCGCGCCTTGCGCTGGCTGGACTCAATCCGCATGCCGGCGAAGGCGGCGCGATCGGACGCGAGGAGATCGACGTGATGATCCCCGCGGTCGAGCTATTGCGGGCCGAAGGGATCGATATCGTCGGGCCGCTGGCGGCCGACACCATGTTCCATCCCCGCGCGCGGGCGCGATACGATGCGGCGCTGTGCGCCTATCACGACCAGGCGCTGATCCCGATCAAGACGCTGCACTTCGACGACGGCGTCAACATTACGCTGGGCCTGCCGATCGTGCGGACCTCGCCCGATCATGGCACCGCCTTCGACATCGCCGGCCGGGACATGGCGGAGCCGGGCGCGATGATCGCCGCGATCCGGATGGCGGGCGAAGCCGCCGCCCGCCGGGCCGCCGCGTGAGCGTTGCTCCGGTCGGCGACCTGCCGCCACTGCGGGAGGTCATCAAGCGGCACCATCTGTCGGCGAACAAGGCGCTGGGGCAGAATTTCCTGTTCGATCAGCAATTGCTCGACCGGATTGCGCGCGTACCGGGTGACTTGCACGATCAGGACGTGCTGGAGGTCGGACCGGGGCCGGGCGGCCTGACCCGTGGGCTGTTGCTGGCCGGGGCGAAGGTGACCGCGATCGAGCGCGACCGGCGGTGCATTCCGGCACTCGAGGAACTGGGCGCGGCGTTTCCCGGACGCTTGCGCGTGATCGAAGGCGACGCCCTCGATGTCGATGCGCCGTCGCTGTTCGAGGGGCGGCCGCATATTGCGTCCAACCTGCCCTATAATGTCGGCACCGCGCTGTTCGTCGGCTGGCTGTCGGCGGCGTGGGAACCGTGGTGGCAAAGCCTGACGTTGATGTTCCAGCGCGAGGTGGCGGACCGGATCGTCGCCAGTGCCAATGACGACGCGTTCGGGCGGCTGGCCGTACTGGCGCAGTGGCGGAGTGCGGCGCGCATCGCGATGCCGGTGCATCGCAGCGCCTTCACTCCGCCGCCGAAGGTCATGTCGGCGGTGGTGCATGTCGTCCCGACCGATGCACCTGAAGGCGTTTTGCTCAAGACACTGGAACGCCTGACCGCCGCCGCATTTGGACAGCGACGCAAGATGTTGCGGCAGAGTTTGAAGTCAGTGCCGGGCGCGATCGACGCAGCGGAAGCGATCGGCATCGATCCGACGCGTCGCGCGGAAACGGTCAGCGTTGCGGAATTCGTGGCGATGGCGCGGGTGCTGGACGGTAGCCGAACCGGATAGCCGCCGAGCCTTACCGCTGGATCGCGTACCGGGCGCTCACACGGGCCTGCGTCTCGATCGCCTTGGGCGAAACGGCGATTTCCACCCTCGGACGCGCGTTAGCGAGGCTCATCGACCCAATATCGTCGGCCGAAATCGCCATGTCCATCTGCGCGTTCGGATCGTGCAACGCCAGCAATTCGCCAAGCCGGACGCCAGCACCGGCGGCCATCACCTCCGCCTTGGCGCGGGCGGCAGCGATCGCGGCGGCGGTTGCGCGGCGTTGTGCTTCCGCTGGATCGCGCAACGAGAACCCCTGTATCCGCGCATCCGCGCCCCCAGTCGGGCGACGGCACCGACGGCGGTCCCGGCCCGATCGACCGCACCCGTCCGCGCCGTGCCCTGCCAGATCGCGATGTATCCGGTAACGGCGCAATCCCCCTCACTCAGTCGGGGGCGGCTGTTATAACCGGTGAAATTCTCGCATTTGTCGGATCGGGCTTCGATTACGCTCACCTCCCCCGACGACAATTGCGCGCCACGCCCGAGCAACGCCGTCAACTCCGCGACGATCGCCCGCTGCTTCGTTGCCAGGGCCACGCTGGCGTCGTCGGCGGTCTTGCCCTCGCCGATGACGGAATAGGAGATGGTCGCCATGTCGGGCGGGGTGGATACGGTGCCGACACCAATCACCTGAATGAGCGACACCCGTTCATCGGCAGACTGGGCCATTGCAGGCGTCGCGGCCAGGCCCAGAAGCAGCATCATCGCATGTTGCATCGCATCTCTCCCCTGCGTTTTCGATGCCAAGCGCCGTACACGACCGCGCAAAGGCGATTACTGGTTCGTCGGAGCGACCTTGCCCGGCACCGGTACCGCCGATGGAGTCTGGAGCGCGGTCGCAGTCACCGGGGGACCCTTGGCGATGGACGCTGCCAGTTCGTCGCTCGCCGGGCAGGTAGCACCGCAGACGGTCTTCAGCTTTGCGAGCGTTTCGCGCGCCTTGGTGACAGCGCCCTTCTGGACCAGCGCCTCACCCTCGCCCTTCAGCGCGACGAGGTCATTGGGTTCGAGGCTCAGCGCTTCGCGATACAGGCGGATGGATTTTCCCGGCAATCCCTGCCCGCGTGCGATATCGGCCAGCGCGATATAGGCTGGCCGGTTGCGCGGATCGACGACAAGGGCGCTTTCGATCAGTCCGACCGCGCCCTCGATATTGCCGGATGCCTGTGCCGCGCGCCCCTGTTGCAGCAGAGCGGTCGAACGCGGGTCGATCTGGTTATCGGGACGCTGCCCGCTGAGCGACGTCGAAGCGCATACGAGCGCGAGCGCGGCAGCGACCGAAACCGAGGTGAACCGCATCAACTTCTCCGAACGCGACACAGCCTTATCCCCGACCGAGCCGTGCGACGAAGAAGCCGTCGGTTGAATCGGATGCCGGGGTCAGGCGCATTCCCTGACCGTGGACGCGCCCGCGCGGCAATGCAAGCGGCAGCGCGCGCCATTCGGGATTGCGCTTCAGAAAGCCATCGACCTGACCCGCCCCTTCGGCGTCGAGCAGCGAACAGACCACATAGGTGATCGTGCCGGTCGGCGACGTAAGGCCGGCGGCAATATCGAGCAACCGCTTCTGTGTCGCGACCACCCGGTCAAGCCTTTCGGGCGTCAGCCGCCAGCGCGCCTCCGGGTTGCGGCGCCACGTGCCGGTACCCGAACACGGGGCGTCGACCATCACCCAATCGGCCTGCCCGGCGACATCGGCCAGCATCGCCGTTTCCTTGCCCGGATCAAGCAGGCGGGGTTCGGCGATCGACACCCCGGCACGTGCGGCGCGGGGGGCAAGGCGCGACAGACGCGGGCGATCGGTATCGGTGGCAAGGATGCGCCCCTCCCCCGCCATCTGGGCAGCGATCGCCAGCGTCTTGCCGCCGCCACCGGCGCACAGGTCGATGGCGAAGCCACCCGGTTCGGCGCAGGCGGCGAGTGCGACGATCTGGCTACCGAAATCCTGGACTTCGGCACGTCCGTCGCGCAGCGCTTCGCTGGCTGGCAGCGTGTCGGCGGGCAGTCGGATCGCGTCGGGCAGGTCGGTCGCCAGCTCGCCACCCAGTTCGTCGAGCAACGTATCGCGATCGGTGCGCAGCCGGTTGACGCGGATGTCGAGCGGCGCGCGTTCCAGCAGCGCGGCAAGGTCGGCGTCGTTCAGCCCCGAGTTTCGCAGTGCATCGGCGAGCCATGCCGGGGCATAGGCGGGTTCGGCGCGGGGCTCCTCCGCAGCGATCGGCGCGGGGCCGTAGGACGAACCGTCGAACGTCGCGGCAAGATCCTGGTCGCTTTCGGCCAGTGTGACGATCGCGGCGCGAGCGTTGACCGGCACCGCACCGAACCGGCGGACCGCGTCATAAGCAAGCGTGCGGATCGCGCGCCGATCCTTCGACCCGGCATAGCGGCGCGCGGCGAAGAACCGTTTGGCGACCTGATCGCCCGCCGCGCCGCCGGTACGCGCGGCATCGAGGATCGCATCGACCAGATCGATCGCAGCCTGGGTACGTGCCGCCGGAGTCATGCGCTACTGTCCAGAAAAACCATGCCCGACGCTATCAACATAACCTAGATCAATCCAGTACGCGAAGACGCGGGCGTGGTGTCGGACGGTCAAACGCATGGCAGCGGGAAAGGGAACGGAAGGATGGAAAAGGCTGCGTGCCGCAATCGACACGCAGCCGGCGATCCTCAGCGCGTCGGGTAGTTCGGTGCTTCGCGGGTGATCGTCACATCATGGACATGGCTCTCGCGCAGACCCGCATTGGTGATGCGGACGAAACGGGCGCGCGCCTGCAGATCGGTGATGGTGTTCGATCCGGTATAGCCCATCGCCGCCTTCACCCCGCCGACCAGCTGGTGGATGACGTCCTTTGCCGGTCCCTTGAACGCAACCTGCCCCTCGATCCCTTCGGGTACCAGCTTCAGCTGATCCTTGATATCCTGCTGAAAATAGCGGTCGGCCGACCCCTTGGCCATCGCACCGACCGAGCCCATGCCGCGATAGCTTTTATAGGCGCGGCCCTGGTACAGGAAGGTTTCGCCGGGCGCTTCTTCGGTACCGGCGAGCAGCGATCCGATCATCACCGCCGATGCGCCGGCGGCGAGCGCCTTGGCAACGTCGCCTGAAGTGCGGATGCCGCCATCGGCGATGACCGGAACGCCCGTCCCCGCCGCCGCTTTCGCCGCGTCCATGACGGCGGTCAGCTGCGGCACGCCGACGCCGGCGACGACGCGCGTGGTGCAGATCGAACCCGGACCGATGCCGACCTTGATCCCGTCCGCGCCCGCATCGATCAGCGCGCGGGTCGCTTCGCCGGTCGCGACGTTGCCGGCGATGACCTGTACGTGCGGTGCGATCGCCTTCACGCGCTTCACCGCTTCGGCGACCTGCCGGTTATGGCCGTGCGCGGTGTCGATGACGATCAGGTCGCATTCGGCCGCGATCAGCGCCTCGGTCCGCTCATAGCCCTTATCCCCGACCGTGGTCGCGGCGGCGACGCGCAGGCGACCGGTCCCGTCCTTGGTCGCATTGGGATAGGTTACCGCCTTTTCGATATCCTTGACGGTAATGAGGCCGACACAGGCATAGTCGTCATCGACGACCAGCAGCTTTTCGATGCGACGATGATGCAGCTGGCGACGCGCCTCTTCCTGCGACACACCGATGCGGACCGTGGCGAGGTTCTCGTGCGTCATCAGTTCGGCGACGGGCTGGTTCGGGTTTTCGGCGAAGCGGACGTCGCGGTTGGTCAGGATACCGACCAGCTTGCCCGAACCCTCGACGACCGGAATACCGCTGATCCGGTGTCGCCCCATCAAAGCGCGCGCGGCCGAGAGCGGCGCGTCGGCGGTGATGGTGATAGGGTTGACGACCATGCCGCTTTCGAACCGCTTGACCGCGCGCACCGCCGCGACCTGTTCCTCGACGGTCAGGTTGCGGTGAAGCACACCGATCCCCCCCAGCTGCGCCATGACGATCGCCATGTCGGCTTCGGTCACCGTGTCCATGGCGGACGACAGGAACGGGATGTTGAGCGCCAGATCGCGCGCGACGCGGGTGCGCGGGTCAGCCTGGCTGGGCAGCACGTCCGATTCCTGCGGAACCAGCAGGACGTCGTCGAAGGTCAGGCCGAGGGTGATATCCATAACAGGCGTCGTCTCGTCTTCAGTTGGCGGGGTAGCGGATCGGGTCGGCAAGCGCGCGGGCGAGCGCGGCATGCAGGTCGGCATCCTCGGCAGCACCCGACAGGTCGAGATGCGCGAGGTCGTCGTTCGGTTTGTGATAGGGGCCGTCAAGATAGGCGAACAACTGCTTCATGTCGCTGACCGAACCGGTCGCCATGATCGCGGGAATGCCGCGCTTGCCGAACGCCCAGCCGTCCTGCCGCTGGATCATGATGTTCGCCTCGCTATCGGTATCGACCTTGCGGCCGAGCGAACGGGCGGTGGCGTCGACGATCGCGTCGATCTTCGGGTGATTGCCGCGACCGACGATCGCGACCGGCGTCCCGGTCGGGATGATCGCGGTCGTATCGATATTCAGGTTCGCGACGATCTTCAGCGGCGTTTCGGCGACGGCGGCGGCATAGGCGTCGGCACCAATCAACCCCTTCTCCTCTGCGGTCGTCGCGACGAAATAGATGCTGCGTTCGGGGCGAGGCCCTTTCGTCAGCGCGCGGGCGACCTCGATCAGGATCGCGGTGCCGCTGGCATTGTCCGCAGCGCCGTTACAGATGCGGTCGGGGGCACCCTCGGGCCGGCAGATGCCGATATGGTCCCAATGCGCCGACAGCAGAACGGCTTCGTTCGGGCGGGTCGTGCCGGGGATCATGCCGACGATGTTGGCGGTAGTGTAGCGATGGACGGTGCCGGTCGCGGCGATATCGATCGTCGCCGCCGTACGGACCGGGCGGAAATCCGCGGCGATGGCGGCCTTCCGCAGATCGGCCGCCGATCGCCCCAGCAGCGTTTCGGCGAGCGACGCGGGCACGACGCCGCTGAAATCGGGACGCTTGGCGGTGCCGGTGACGGTCGCGCTGGTGAAGCTGTGCGCGACATCGGTCCACGGTGCCTGCGCCGGCGCGATCAGCAGCACGCCGATCGCACCCGCCGCCAGCAACGCTGCGTTACGGTCGGCGGTCGGGACGGGCGGCGCATCGGGCGCGGTACCGCCGATGACGACCGCGATCGCGCCGTTCAGCGCCGTACCACGCATCTGCGCCGGATCGCCGCGCCCCACGAAGACGATCGGGGCACGCTGGATATCGGTCCTGGTGGACAGACCAAGTCCTGCGATCTGATCGGCGGTGAGCGGCATGGTACGGTCGCCCTGCCGAACGACGGCAGCGATCGTTTCCGCACGATATTCGGCGAGCGCGACTTCCTGCCGCCAGCGGCCATCGGGCGCGCCGGGCTTCAGGCCGGCGGCGGCAAAGGCCTGCAACACATAGGCTTCGGCCCGGTCACCGCCGGGCGTGCCGGGTTCGCGGCCTTCATAGGCGTCGCTGGCCAGCACCGCGACATGGTCGCGCAGCATTTGTGGCGTGATCTGCTGGGCGAGGGCCGACGAGCCGCTGCACAGCAGGGCGGCGAGTCCGAGGATCGGGCGGAGCGACATGCGCCCCACTATCGATCCGAAACGTGACGGGCAAGCGTCAACGCGCGCGTTCGATCAACCTTCGCGCCGTTTCGACGTGCATATCCTCGATCATCCGGTCGCGAAACCGCTCCGCCCCGCCGGTCGCGGCGGCGATCAGCGCCCGTGCTTCGTCCAGTTCGGCGGGACTGGGAGAGAAGGCGGCATTGGCAGCAGCGATCTGGCCGGGGTGGATCAGCGATTTCCCGTCGAAGCCGAGCGCGCGACCCTCCGCACATTCGCGTGCCAGCCCTTCGGCATCAGCGAGCGCGTTGAACACGCCGTCGATTGCCCAGCCGCCTGCCGCCCGCGCGGCGAGCACCACATTCTGCAATGCCAGCGTCATCGCCCCCCGCCCCGCATCCGGTGGCAGTCGCAAGGCGGCGGCAAGGTCGTTGGTGCCGATCATCAGCCCGACCACGCCGTGCGATGCGGCGATCTCCGCCGCCGCCAGCACGCCGCGCGGCGTTTCGATCATCGCCAGCATCGCGTTACCGGCAAGGGGGGTAAGGTCCGCGCCACATTCGACCTTCGGCACGACGATCAGCGGACCGGCGAGGTCCCGGATCGCCGCCAAATCGGCGGCGAAATGCTCGCTGTCGGGGGCGTTGACCCGAATGGCGGCACGCGGCCCGAGGCGGCCGATCGCCGCCGGCAACGCCGTGCGCGCCGCCGCCTTTTCATCCGCACGGACCGCATCTTCGAGGTCGAGGACGATCAGGTCGGCGGGCAGGCCGACTGCCTTCTCGATCATGCCAGGGCGCGCGGCGGGGACGAACAAAAGGCTGCGTGGCGCAAGGGGGATGGTGGGTTCCATGCGGGCGCTATGCTAGACCCGTCCCTGTCGAAGCAAGCGGGGATGAACGATGATAGTGGGCGTGATCGCGGCACTGGTCCTGATGGTGCTGCTCTACCTGTTCGCGAGCGTGAAGATCGTCACGCAAGGGCATCAATACACGATCGAACATTTCGGTCGCTTCACCGCGGTCGCCCGGCCCGGATTCAATTTCTACCCCGCCTTTTTTTATCGGGTCGGCCGCAAGGTGAACATGATGGAGCAGGTGATCGACATTCCGGGTCAGGAGATCATCACCCGCGACAATGCGATGGTGTCGACCGATGGCGTGGTGTTCTTCCAGGTGCTCGACCCGGCCAAGGCGGCCTATGAGGTGTCGGACCTGTATGTCGCGCTTCAGCAAATCACGACCACCAATCTGCGCACGGTGATGGGGTCGATGGACCTCGACGAGACGCTGTCGAAGCGCGACGAGATCAATGCCCGGTTGCTGGGGGTCGTCGACCACGCCACCAACCCGTGGGGCGTGAAGATCACCCGGGTCGAGATCAAGGACATTCGCCCGCCCGCCGACATCGTCAATGCGATGGGACGGCAGATGAAGGCCGAGCGGGAGAAGCGCGCGAACATCCTCGAAGCGGAAGGCACGCGCGCGTCCGAAATCCTGCGCGCCGAGGGCCAGAAACAGGCGCGCATTCTCGAAGCCGAAGGCCGGCGGGAGTCGGCCTTCCGCGACTCCGAAGCACGCGAACGTGCCGCCGAGGCCGAGGCGAAGGCCACGCAAGTGGTGAGCGACGCGATCAAGTCGGGCGGCACGCAGGCGATCAATTATTTCATCGCCCAGAAATATGTCGAGGCGGTCGGCAAGTTCGCGACCAGCCCCAATGCCAAGACGATCCTGTTCCCGGTCGAGGCGACGCAGTTGATCGGAACGCTGGGCGGGATCGGCCAGTTGGCGAAGGAAGCGCTGGGCGAAAACAAGGACGGAACGCCGGCACCCGCGCTAAGGGACCGACCGGTCGGTCCGTTCGAACCGCCCGCCCGATGATCGACGACGGCTATGGCTGGCTGTTGCTGGCGGCGGCGCTCGGTGCCGCCGAACTGGCGGTTCCGGGCGTATTCGTCGTGTTCGTGGCGATCGCGGCGGCGATCACCGGGCTGCTGGCGCTGCTGTTTCCTGCTCTGACACTGCCGGCCGAACTTGCGGTGTTCGGAGCGTGGAGCGTGGTGACGGTGCTGATCGGACGGCGCTGGTATGCCGAATATCCGGTCGACAGCGACGATCCGTTGCTGAACGATCGCGCGGCGCGGCTGATCGGGCAACAGGTCGTCGTGGTCGAGGCGATTGTAGGCGGCTGCGGCCGCGTGCGGGTCGGCGACAGCGAGTGGATCGCGCGCGGACCCGATCTGGCGGTGGGCCACCGCGTCCGGATCGTCGGGGTCAGCGGATCGACCCTGACGGTCGTGGCGGACGATTGACGCGCGGCGCCGGGGACGGGACAAGGCGGCGACACCTCGTTGACAAGGGATTGCCGATGGACCTGACCCGCCGCGACTGGATCGCCGGAGCCGCCGCGACGACGCTCGCCACCGCCCTGCCCGCCCGCGCGCAGAACGCGCCCGTCGCCGCCAGCGCCGCAGACGCGGCGGCCGAGGCGACGCTGTCGCGGATCGCCGAGGCGATGCTGGTCGATTCGCCCGAGTCCGCCAGCGGACTGGGCATCGATACCGGCGCGCGCGCGGCGCTGAAGGCGCGGCTGGGCGATCGGTCGGCCGCCGGACAGCACGCCGTCGCCGATCATCTGCGCGCGCATCTCGCGACGCTGAAGGCGATCGAACCTGCCAAGGTTTCGGCGGCGACCCGCACCGATATCGATGTCGTGCGGACCGCGTTCGAAACCGCGCTCGACGGGTTTGCCCTGCCCTATGGCGACGTCGCGGTCGGCGGATGGCGCAACACGCCCTATGTCGTGATCCAGAATGTCGGCGCGTATCTCGACGTGCCGCGCTCCCTCGACAGCGATCACAGCATCGCGACGAAGGCCGATGCCGATGCGTATCTGGCGCGGCTGGAAAGCTATGCGACGCAGTTGGATGGGGAGACGGTGCGGGTGCGGACCGCGTCGGCACGGGGCGTGGTGCCGCCCGACTTCCTGCTCGACAAGACGCTGAAGCAGATGACGCAATCGCTGGCAGGCGAACCGGCAGGCTGGGACGTGGTGACGTCGCTCACGCGGCGTACCCGGGACATTCCTGGCGACTGGAGCAATCAGGCGGCCGCCATCGCCCGCGACAAGGTCAAGCCGGCGCTGGAACGACAATTGGCAGCGATGCAGGACGACCGGAAGAAGGCGACCTCCGATGCCGGCATGTGGGCGCGGCCGGATGGTGACGCGTGGTATCGCTGGGGGCTGCGGGCATCGACCACGACCAACATGACGCCTGACGAGGTCCATGCGATGGGCCGCGACGAACTGGCACGGTTGCAGTCGCAGATGGACGTGATCCTGCAGGGGCTGGGCTATAGCAAGGGCAGCGTCGGCGCGCGGATGACGGCGCTCGGCAAGGACCCGCGCTTCATCTTTCCCGAAGGCGATGCCGGACGCGCGCAGATCATGGAATTGGTGCAGAACCGGCTGCGCGATATCCGCGCCCGGATGCCGCGCGCGTTCAACACGCTGGCACCGGGCAATGTCGAGGTCCGCCGCATCCCGCCGGTCGAGGAAGCGGGTGCGCCGGGTGCTTACGGCGGGGCCGGTTCGATCGACGGCAAGGTGCCGGGCAAGATGTGGATCAACCTGCGCACGACCGGCATCTGGACCCGCTATTCGTTGCCGACGCTGGTGTATCACGAAGCGATTCCCGGCCATGTCTGGCAAGGGGAATATAGCTTCCGCCTGCCGCTGATCCGCTCGCTGCTGCAGTTCAACGCCTTTTCGGAAGGATGGGCGCTCTATGCCGAGCAGCTGGGCGACGAACTTGGCGCGTATGAGGGCGATCCGGTCGGACGGCTCGGCTATCTCCAGTCGATCGCGTTCCGCGCGTGCCGGATGGTGGTCGATACCGGGCTGCACGCCAAACGCTGGACGCGACAGCAGGCAATTGATTGGTTCGCCAGCACCAATGGGTCGAGCGTCGACGAGGTAACCGGCGAGGTCGACCGCTATTGTTCGTGGCCGGGGCAGGCCTGCGGCTACAAGGTCGGCCATTCGGAGATCAACCGGCTGCGCGATCGGGCGAAGACCGCGCTTGGCGGACGCTATGACTTCAAGGCGTTCAACGATGCGGTCGTGCAGGGCGGCGGGGTGCCGATGACGGTGCTCGGGCGCAATGTCGATGCGTTCATCGCGGCGCGCCGGGGATAGGATCGGGCTGGTCGATGGCGAGACGCCGGCGCGGCAACGCTTCGGGCATCTCGTCGCGGATATAGGCCAGCATCCCCTCGCGTAGCGAACAGCGCAGGTCGAACGCGCGGGCGGCGTCGGAAGCGGTGGCGAGGATGCGGACCTCGATCGCGTCGGGCTTGGTATCGGTCACCTGCAACACATAGGCCCGCCCGTCCCAGAGCGGATCGCTCCTCACCAGTTCCTCGAACCGCGCGCGCAGGCGGGGAATGTTGGTCGTGGGGTCGAGCCAGAAGAACGCCGATCCCAGCAGCCCGCTGGTCGTGCGCGTCCAGTTCTGGAAACTCGATTCGAGGAATTTGGATACCGGGACGACGAGGCGTCGTTCATCCCAAATCTGCACGACGACATAGGTCAGGCGGATTTCCTCGATCCGGCCCCATTCATTCTCGATGATGACGACGTCGTCGATACGGATCGGTTCGGTGAATGCCATCTGCACGCCGGCGATGATGTTCTTGAGCGCGGGCTGCGCGGCGGCACCCACCGCGAGACCGGCGAGCCCCGCCGAGGCCATCAGCGTGACCCCGATCGATCGGATGCTGGGGATCGACAGCAGCATCAGACAGATGGTGATGAAGCCGATGGCGATCACCGCGATCCGTCCCAGGATGGCACTGCGCGTCCGCCGCCGCCGCGCGCGCAGATTGTCGGCGACGGTGATGTCGGTCGCGATCTCGATCGCTTTTACCGACGCGCGGATCATCGCGATCGCGAACCATCCCATCAGCAGCGGCACGGCGAGGCCGGCGACCTGCGTCCACAGATCGTCCCAGCGTTCGGGAAGGCGTAGCGGCCGGCGGACACTGGCCAACACCATGGCGATCAGGATCCAGCGCATCGGCCGCCACGCATGGTCGACATAGACGTCGTCGACCGACCCCGGCGTGCGCTGCGCGAACCGCTGCAGCAACCGGAACACGGCGGCATGCAACAACAGGGCCGCCAATACCGATATCGCGACGGTGGCGAGATCGGCGGCGGCCGGGGGCAGCGTGTTCAGAAACCGTTGTACGTCGCGCATGGACGGGCAACCTTTTGCGCCGCAGCATGTTCCGGGCACCCGCTGAACGGAGCCGCGACGCTTGGCTTTCGCGACCCGACCGGCTAGGTTGTCGCCCAACCGAAACATTCCTCGAAAGCATCGAACTTTGACAGACGCGACGCTGATCGCCGACCCATCCGATATCGCCCCCATCTCGATCGTGGACGAGATGCGGTCGAGCTATCTCGACTATGCGATGAGCGTCATCGTATCGCGCGCCTTGCCCGACGTGCGCGACGGGTTGAAGCCGGTCCATCGCCGCATCCTGTTCTCGGCACAGGAAAGCGGCTTCGTTCCCGGCAAGGCGTATCGCAAGTCGGCGCGTATCGTCGGCGACGTGATGGGTAAATATCACCCGCACGGCGACACCGCGATCTACGACGCCCTCGCGCGCATGGCACAGCCATGGTCGATGCGGCTGCCGCTGATCGACGGTCAGGGCAATTTCGGTTCGATGGACCCCGATCCGCCCGCCGCGATGCGCTATACCGAGGCGCGGCTTGCCAAGTCGGCGATGGCGCTGCTCGACGATCTCGACAAGGATACGGTCGATTTCGTGCCGAACTATGACGGGTCGGAGCGCGAGCCTGCCGTCTTGCCGGCGCGTTTCCCGAACCTGCTGGTCAACGGGGCGGGCGGCATTGCGGTCGGTATGGCGACCAACGTCCCGCCGCACAATCTGGGCGAAGTGGTCGACGCCTGCCTCGCCACGATCGACCGCCGGGTCGAGGGTGGCGAGCCGCTCACCCACGAAGAGTTGTGCGAGATCGTGCCGGGACCGGATTTCCCGACCGGCGCGCTGATGCTTGGCCGGGCCGGTGCGCGCGCTGCCTATGCCGGCGGGCGCGGGTCGATCATCCTGCGGTCGCGCCACACGGTCGAGGCGCGGGGTGAACGGCGGTCGATCGTCCTGACCGAAATCCCGTTCCAGGTCGGCAAGTCGGGTCTGGTCGAGAAGATCGCCGAGGCCGCCAAGGACAAGCGGATCGAAGGCGTCAGCGACATTCGCGACGAGTCGAACCGTGAAGGTGTGCGGATCGTCATCGATCTGAAGCGCGATGCCACCCCCGATGTCGTGCTGAACCAGTTGTGGCGGCACACGCCGGCGCAGTCGAGCTTCGCCGCGAACATGCTGGCGATCCGTGGCGGTCGGCCCGAACTGCTCAACCTTGCCCAGATCATAGACGCGTTCGTCGGCTTTCGTGAGGAGGTCATCACCCGGCGGTCGAAATATGAGCTGGCGAAGGCGCGCGAGCGGGCGCACCTGTTGCTCGGCCTGGTCATCGCGGTCACCAATCTCGACGAAGTGGTGCGGATCATCCGTGGGTCGGACAGCCCCGCCGCCGCCCGCGCCGCATTGCTGGCACGCGAATGGCCGGTCGCCGAAATCGCGCCCTATCTGAAGCTGGTCGAGGCGGTTGAGGCCGACCTGACCGGCGACGTGTATCGGCTGTCCGATCTGCAGGTTCGCGCAATTCTCGACCTGCGCCTGCATCGCCTGACGGCACTTGGCCGCGATGAGATCGGCGACGAACTCAAGACGCTGGCCGGGTCGATCAGCCATCTGCTCGAAATCCTCGGCAACCGGGGCATGCTCTATGCGGTGATGCGGCAGGAGCTGGTCGAAATCCGCGCGGAATTCGCGACGCCGCGCCGGACCGAAATTGCCGGAGCCGCCGACGGGATCGACGACGAGGATCTGATCGAGCGCGAGGAGATGGTCGTCACCGTCACGGTGCAGGGCTATATCAAGCGCACCCCGCTCGATGCGTTCCGTGCGCAGAAGCGCGGCGGCAAGGGCCGCGCGGGCATGACGACCAAGGACGAGGACGCGATCACGAATCTGTTCGTGACCAGCACCCATACCCCGGTGCTATTCTTCTCGACCGCCGGCAAGGTGTACCGCATGAAGGTGTGGCGCCTGCCCGAAGGTGGGCCGGCGACGCGCGGACGGCCGATGGTGAACCTGCTGCCGCTGGCGGCCGGTGAGACGATCTCGACCGTGCTGCCGTTGCCCGAGGACGAGGAACGCTGGGCCGACCTGCACGTGATGTTCGCGACCGCGAACGGCACGGTGCGGCGCAATTCGATGGACGCGTTCGCCAACGTGCCCACCGCGGGCAAGATCGCGATGCGCTTCGATGATGACAGCGACGATCGCCTGATCGGCGTGGCGCTGCTGACCGAGACCGACGACGTGCTGCTTGCGACCAAGGCCGGCAAGGCGATCCGGTTCAGCGCGACCGACGTGCGCGAGTTCCAGAGCCGCACCTCGACCGGGGTGCGCGGGATCGCGCTGGGCAAGGATGACGAGGTCATCTCGCTATCGATTCTCGGCGGGTTCGAAGCGAGCGCCGACGAGCGTGAGGCGTATCTGAAGGCCGCACCGTGGAAGGAAGGCGACCGCGAGGTCACGCTGTCGGCCGAACGCATGGCCGAGTTCGAGGCGGCGGAGGAGTTCATTCTCACCGTCACTGCCAATGGCTTTGGCAAGCGCACCTCGGCCTATGAATATCGTCGGACCAATCGCGGTGGTCAGGGGATCACCAACATCGTCACTTCCGACCGCAACGGCCCGGTCGTGGCGAGCTTCCCGGCGCATAATGGCGAACAGCTGATGCTGGTGACCGATCAGGCCAAGCTGATCCGTACCACCGTCGGCGACATCCGCGTCGCCGGCCGCAATACGCAGGGGATCACCATCTTCCGCGTCGGGATGGGCGAACAGGTCGTGTCGGCGGCGAAGATCGACGAGGACGAGAACCCCGAAAACGAGGCCGAAGCGATCGTCGCCGAGGAACGCACCGCAATGCCGCCGATCGAAGGCGATATCGTCCTCGACGACGGCACCGGTCCGGCGACGATCAGCGAGAAGGATATCGAGGAATGACCGCCGTGACCGCCTTCAAGGTGCTGACCGCCGGGCAGATGGCGGCGCTGGAGACGGGCAGCTTCGACGGGGCACCGGTCGATCTGGCCGATGGCTATATCCACCTGTCGACCTTCGAACAGTTGACCGAAACGGTCGACAAGCACTTCGCCGGGCAGGACGATCTGCATGTGGCGGAGGTCGATCTGGACGCGCTGGGCGAGGCGGTGAAGTGGGAGCCTTCGCGCGGCGGGCAGTTGTTCCCGCATGTGTATGGGCCGTTGCCGCTGAACGTCGTGGTGGCGTACGGGCCGCTGCACCGGGATGATGCGGGTCAGGTGCGACGGCCGGTTACCGGCTAATTCCTCCCCGCGCCGGGGAGAAATTACGCGTAAAGTTCCACGACCTCCGCCCCCTGCCCGACCGCTGCGAGCAATAAGGTCCGGTGGCAATGCGCCGGTTCGCGCTCGAAGCACAACAGGGCCGACGGCATTTCGGCAGCCAGCCCGAGCATGATCGCTGCCTGCGCCTGCGCTTCGGGTAGTTCGAGCTGTTCGTCATACACCGCACGAAGCGTGGCGACGTCGCCCTTCTTCGCGGCGTCGCGCCCGCGCTTCGGCGTGCCGAGCGCCTTCAGATGCACATAATCGATCGCGTGCGTCGACAGTTCGGCCGCGAGCGACGATTTCGAAAAGCCCGGCCGTCGCGACAGGGGCAACGCGCGCACGTCGATGACCCGCCGCACTCCCGCCGCCTGCAACGCCGCCACGAATTCGGCCATGGTTACCGCCTCATAGCCGATGGTGTAGATTTTCATGCGCCTTCCCTTCGTCGTACGCCACCAACGCATAACCCAATAAAACGACGGCCCGTTTCGTACGTTCATTGCCGGTTGGGCTTGTGCGGCCTAGACGCCCTGACATGGAGTATGACGTTCACATCATCGGCGGCGGCCTCGCCGGGTCCGAGGCCGCGTGGCAACTGGCAGAAACCGGCGCGAAGGTCCGCCTGTCTGAAATGCGGGGTGGTGGCGACAGCACGCCTGCCCATCAGGGGGACGATCTCGCCGAACTGGTCTGTTCGAACAGCTTCCGGTCCGACGATGCCGAATCGAATGCGGTCGGGCTGCTGCATGCCGAGATGCGAGCGCTCGGCTCGCTCATCATGACCAAGGGCGACGAACACAAGGTGCCCGCGGGATCGGCGCTGGCGGTTGACCGCGACGGTTTTTCGGCCGGCGTCACCGCCGCGTTGTCGGCGCATCCGAACATTACCATCGTCCGCGAACGGATCGACACCCTGCCCGACAGCGGCATGACGATCATTGCCACTGGTCCGCTGACCGCCGCCGGTCTGGCCGGCGATATCGGCAGCGCGACGGGGGCGGAGGCGCTCGCCTTCTTCGACGCGATCGCGCCGATCGTGCACCGCGATTCGATCGACCTCGATCAGGCTTGGTTCCAGAGCCGCTGGAACAAGGGCGACGGCAAGGATTACATCAACTGCGCGATGAACCGCGAGCAGTATGAAGCCTTTCACGCCGGGCTGATGGCGGCGGAAAAGGCCGAGTTCCGCGAATGGGAGAACGTCCCCTATTTCGAAGGCTGCATGCCGATCGAGGTGATGGCCGAACGCGGGCTGGATACGTTGCGCTTCGGGCCGATGAAGCCGGTCGGGCTGGACGATCCGCGCACGGGCCGCTGGCCACATGCGGTGGTGCAGTTGCGGCAGGACAATGCGTCAGGCACGTTGTGGAATATCGTCGGGTTCCAGACCAAGCTGAAACATGGCGAACAGGTCCGGCTGTTCCGCACCATTCCGGGCCTGGAGAATGCCGAGTTCGCCCGGTTGGGAGGGCTACACCGCAACACCTTCATCCGCTCGCCCGAGCTGCTCGACGAGACGCTGCGGTTGAAGGCGCGACCGCATCTGCGCTTCGCCGGGCAGATGACGGGGTGTGAGGGCTATGTCGAAAGCGCTGCGGTCGGGCTGTTGGCCGGGCGCTTCGCCGCCGCCGAGTTGGCCGGGCGCATGGTCGGCCCGCCGCCGGTCGAAACGGCGATGGGGGCGTTGCTGCACCACATCACCGGCGCGGCGGTGGCAGAGACCTATCAGCCGATGAACGTCAATTTCGGACTGATGCCGCCGATCCCCGGCCGTACCAAGAAGGCGGACCGGAAAAAGATGTACACGGCGCGCGCCCGCGACGCGTTCGAACCGTGGGCGAGCGCGCTTACGGTCGGGTGAGGTTGAGCGCGAGGAAACTCGCGCCCGCCCCCAGCATCAGCAGGCCGGTACCGCCGATCGCGCCGTACACCGGCCCCCACGCCGCAAATGCGGCGAGGAAGGTCGCGGCGACCAGCGCCCAGCCGCCACGCCGTCGCCAGCGCCGGTCGATCCCCTCCCAGCGGCTGCGATGCCGCTCGCTGGCAAGCCCCAGCAGCGCGAAAGCGGCGAGTGCGCTCAACATTGCGATCAGGATCATTCGGCGGGTGCCCAGCTTGTAGTGTTGATCGGCGATGCGGTCCGGACGGCACGCCGCCGCACCGTCGGACGGAAGCGGTGAACGCGCCACGCCGCGAAGCCGAAGCCCATGCCCAGCGCGAGGAACGTCAGGTCGGCCCCGGCCAGCACCCAGTCGCCGCGCGCGATCGTTGCCGGAAGTCCGGTCGGCAGCGCTGCCATATTGTAGAGCGGGAGGGCGATCAGCAGCGCCGCCTGCAACGTCAGCATTTCGACCCATGCGCGTGCCGGTTTCCGTGCCAGGGCATAGAGGAACAGCGCCGCCCAGCCGGCGAACATGACGTTGACCTCGGCATCGGCCCGGCCCGCCGTACCGACCGGGAGCAACCGGTTGGCCCAAAGATACAGCGTCATCGCGATCGGGAAGCCAGCGACGAACCCGACATTCAGCCGCTCGACCAGCCGGAACCCGAAATGCGGCCGGGCGGGATCGGGTAGCCGCTCGCGCCGCTTGACGGTCCACAGCACCAGCCCGCTCGCGACCATCAGTGACCCGGCGATGCCGCACAGGAAATACAGCCAGCGCATCGGATAGTCGCCGAACCGCCCAGCATGCAGCCCGACCATCACCCCCTGCGTCTCGACCGCACCGCCCGGGGGCGGTGCCTGCCACAACAGCCGCCCGGTAACGCCGTCATAGGCGATGGCAGGCGTTCGCGCCGACAGCATCGACGTTCCCGACCGGGTCAGCGTGATCCGCGCGGCGGCATCGCCGGGATTGAAGACGGTGATATAGCCGATCTCACCGCCCACCCGCCGCTCGGCATCGCGCAGCACCGTGCCGAGATCGATCAGCGGTGCGGGACGTTCGGTTCGTTCGGCCGCCGGCGCTTCGGGGAAGACTGCGGCGTAGAGCTTGGCGGGATCGTCGTAATTGGCGACGATCGTCCATGGCATCAGCATTGCGATCAGCGTGACCAGCCCGGTATAGGTAATCATCAGGTGAAACGGCAGCGCCAGCACCGCGCTGGCATTATGGCCATCCAGCCACGACCGCTGGCCTTTGCCCCGCCGCAACGTAAAGAAATCGCGAAAGATCTTCTTGTGGGTGACGATGCCGGTGAAGATCGCGACCAGCATGAACATCGCGGCGATGCCGACCAGCCAGCGCGCCCACAGCACCGGCACATAGTGCAGATCGAAGTGGAACCGGTAGAAGAAGTCGCCGCCACGCGTATCCCGCGCGGTCCCCTCCTGCCCGTCGCTGCCGATGAAGGCGCGGGTGTCGCGGCGTCCGCGGCGGCGTTGCTCGCCGGGCTTGGCCTGCGGTACCCAGAAGACATCGCCGCCCGCGCTCTGCGCGCTCGGCACGGTGATGAACCAGCTTTGCGCATCGGGCGCTTTACGCGTCAGAAACGCGACGGCCCCATCCACAACGCGTTCGCGGCTGGCGATCGGGGCCAGTTCGGGTCGCGCCCAGCGGTTCAGCGCCTCCCGCCAATAGGCCGAGGTGCCAGCCACGAAGATTGCGAACAATAGCCAGCCAAGCAACAGGCCCGACCAGGTATGCAGCGTCGATTGCGACTGGCGAAACCCCTTGCTCATACCCGCCCCCACACCGCGATCGATCCCCAGGTGATCGCCCCTGCGATGCCACCCGCCATCACGAGCGTCCACAGCGCCCGCCAGCCGCTACGCGCGGCATAGGCCCACATCACCGCCAGTCCGCACAGCAGCAGCGCGGTCAGCGCCGCCGCCATCGTCGTCTGTACCGGATCGCCCGGCAGTATCCGGGCCAGCGCCATCGCCCACAGGCTGGCGACGGCATAGCTGACCGGCATCGCCGCGATCAGCCGCAACACATTGTCCCCCAGCCGTCGCCAGAGGACATGGCGTGCCTGCCCGGTCGCGGTCATGGCATCGTCACCCGCAGGCTGGCGAACACCGTGCGCGGGCTGCCATAATAATTGCCGCGCCCGGTCGACGAAATACGGGCGTAATAGGTGCGGTCGAACAGGTTGTTGACGTTCAGTGCCAACGACAGATTGTCATTGATGCGATATCCGGCGCGAAGATCGGCGACGGCATAGCTCCCTTGCCGCACGATCGTCGACGCCGTGCGCAGCGTACCGTTGGCGTTGAAGGCGGGTGGATTGCCGCTCCACGTGCTGTCGAACCATGTGACACCTGCCCCGACACTGGCACCGGCCAGCGGGCCGTCGCCAGCCTCATAGTTGGTGAACAGCTTGACCATATGGTCCGGGATGACCGGCAACAGGCTTAACCCCTCCAGCACCGGATTGGCATCCTCCAGATATTTGGTCCGGGTAAAGGTATAACCGCCGTTGACTCGCCAGCCGGGAAGGATTTCGCCACTCGCCTCCGCCTCGATCCCGCGCGCACGAACCTTGCCGATCTGATAGGTCAGCGTCGGTTCGTCGGGATCGTTGAACAGGCGGTTACGCTGCGTGATCTGATAGACCGCTGCCGACAGCAGCAGGCGCTTGTCCATCAACGACAGCTTCGTCCCCGCCTCATACTGATCGCCGACCAGCGGCTGGACTGCGCCGCCGCCGGGCAGGCTGCGGCCGACCGGTGGTGCCTGCGGCGTGAAGCTGTCGGCATAGCTGGCATAGAGGTTCAGGTCGTCGGTGACGTCCCATACGACCCCGGCATAAGGGGTGAAGCGTTCGTCGAAGCTGTAGCGGGTCGGCAGCGGGATCGCGCCGGTCGCCACGCGCGTGGTGGTAACGGTCGTGTCCCACCACGTCATGCGACCGCCGCCAACCAGCGTCAGCCCCTTTACCGGGCTCAGCCGCATCTGTCCGTACAGGCCATATTGCTCGATCTCGGTCTCCGATCCGCCGAATACCTGCGTCACCGGCCCGTTCGGTCCCTGAAACGCGGGCAGCGGACCATAGGGGTTCAGCGGTGGTTCGGCGGGCGATACGGGGTCGAAGACGTTGATCCGCGCATAGTTGGACAAACGGGTAAAGTCCGACGTCGCCGAACTCGCCTGATAATCTGCGCCCAGGATCAGGGTCTGGTCGCGTCCAAACGCGGGAAAGCTGCCGACGCCGTTGAAATCGAACGAGCGCGTCTGCATCGCACTGTCGCCGCGATAGGCGATGTGGTTGGTGGTACCGCCATTGGCCGGCGTCACCGGCTGGTTGCCGATATAGCTGTAGATGTCGATGCGATCGACATCGGTCATCAGGCCCGTGGCACGCAGCGTCCAGCGGTCGCTGACCCGATGCGCGAGTTCGACGAAACCCGACCAGCTTTCCGACCGGAACCGGTTCCAGTCGGCCCCGAGATAGGTCGAGCGATCGACGTCGAGCAACCGGCCGTCGCTGCCGTCCGCGCCGCCGGCATAGGCCGGCAGCCCCGACTGGATCGCCGGCTTGAACAGGTCGTAATTGCCGCCGACCGTCAGCGTCGTATCCTCGCCGATCTCGGTATCGGCGACCCCGAACGCCGCGAAGCGATAGCGATGGGCGATGTCGAAGAACTGGTCCTGATCCTGCGCCATCACGCCCAGCCGCAGGCCGGAGCGATCGTCGAGCGGTGTCGACACGTCGACCTCGCCGCGGAAATTCCGGAAGCTGCCATAGCCCGCCATGGCGCTGACCTCGAAACGGTCGAGCGGTCGTTTGCGGACCAGATTGATGCTGCCCGCCGGATTGCCCGCCCCGCTGAATAGCCCGGCCGGTCCGCGCAACACCTCGACCCGGTCGTACAGGAACAGGTCGGGCACGACCGCCGGAAAGGCGAACGCAAAGGTCGGCACGCCGTCGACAAGGTAGTTGTTGATGGTGAAGCCGCGCGACAGGTAGGACGGATCCTCGCTGCTGATCCCGGTGACGGTCACGCCGTTGGTGACAGTGAGAGCGTCCTCAAGGGTGAACAGGTTGCGCTGCTGCAACTGCACCTGATCGATCACGGTAACGGTGTTCGGCACGTCCTTCAGCGGGGTGACGGTCTTGCCGACCGCCTGCCCATAGCTTTTGCCGACCACCAGAATGTCATCGCCACGTTGCGCGTCCGTTTCCTCATCCGCCGTCCGGACCGGTTCGGCCATTGCGGGAGCTGTCATCACCAGCGCCAGCATCCCCACCAGCCTCATCGTGCGTACCGGATGCGCCATCATTCCCCCTTTGCGAGTCATTTGCAATACGATGCCACCTAACCGTAAGAAACGGACAATGCAACGCTATTGCGACCTACTCGCATTACACCTATGAGCCGGGGTGCTGGCACCAAACGCCGGCGATCGGGAGAAAAGTTATGCGCGTGCTGACCCTTATCCTCGCTTTGGCGCTACCCTCGCTGGCGGAAGCGCACGAAGTCTGGGTAGAACGTGACGGCAACGGCCCGGCGCGCATCTACCTTGGTGAACCTGCCGAAGCCTTGCCACCGGGTGGCGATCCGGAGTTCAAGCGGCTGGTCTTGCCGAAGATCGTCGGACAGACCAACGCCAAGCTACAACGCAGGGCTGGCTTTCTCGAAGCGGATCTGCCCGCAGGCGATGTCCGCGTGATCGACAATTCGGTGTTCGCGCCATGGGGCGAAGACGGCGCGAAGGAGGGCGTAGCCTATTACGCACGCGCCGGTCGCGCCGACATCAAGACCCGGATGCCGTACGAGATCGCGCCGTTGACCGCCGGCGACAATCGCTTCGCGCTGATCCGGAACGGCAAGCCGATCCCGGCCGCCAAGGTCACTGTCATCACGCCGGAGCGCAAAAGCGTCGAACTGACCGCCGACGCCAATGGCGCGGTAGCGGTGCCGATGGCGGGCAAGGGTCGGTATCTGCTAACGGCCGCGCAGGTCGAAACCGGCAAGCTGCACGTTGCAGCCGGTCCGGTCGACAAGCTGCATCACATCGCGACGACCAGCTTCGTCGTTGACTGACGAAGCGGGCGGCGGGCGCAAATCCCTGCCGCCCCGCCCGCATCAGCGCACCGGCAGTTCGAACGGGGCGGCCGGCAGGTCGGCTCCGTCGAACAGGTTGACGAACGGCGCATCGGCCCACGCATAGCGCACCGCCGTCACCTCCGGGCGACCCGCGCCGGGCAGCACGACCGAATCGCCCTGCACACGGCCGTCGACATAGCTGCAGGTCGCACCGGCGCATTGTTCGAAGCCGATCGCCCCTGCCCCGCCATAGCGTTGCAGTCCACCGGTCACGTTGCGGAAGCGGACGACGATATCGCCCCCCTGCCGCACTGCTTCGGCCGCTTCCGGACCGCTGCGCAAGCCCGGCTGACCATAGGCGACGACCCGTGCCAGTCGTGCCAGCCGTTCGCCGATCACCGTCTTTTGCGCCGGATGGATATCGAACCGGTCGCCGACATCGATCGTCACGGCCAGGCCGGCATGGGCATCGGCGGCAACCGCCTGCGCCTGCGACTGGCGCAGCGCCGCCCAGCCGGACTCGCGCGGAGTGGTCGCCGGGGTGCCATAGCCGGTGAGCTGTACGACGAAGAACGGCAGTTCGGGCGAGGCGAATGCCCGCCGCCAATCGGCCATCAACGTCGACATCAACCCGCGATAGGCCGCCGGCTGTCCGGTATTTGACTCCCCCTGATACCATGCCGCCAGCTTCAGGCCGTAGGGTGCGATCGGCGCGATCATGCCGTTGTAGAGCGTGGTGAGACTGTTCGGGACGTCCCACGGCGCCGGGCCGACCGAACCGTCCTTCAACGCGGTGCCGATGCGGTACCGCCACGGTCCCGACAGCGGCACCGCACCGCCATCGGACAGGCCGATCGTGCGGATGCTCATGTCGGTGAACCGTCCGTCCTTCTTCGCGCCGACCGCGCGGATCGCGATGACGTTGCGACCGGCACGCAGCAACCCGGCGGGTACGCCATAGTTACGCCATGCCCAATCGACGCTCCCACCGCCGACGAAACGGCCGTTGAGATAGGTTTCGTCGTACCGACCGATCGGTCCCAGCCGCAACGTCTGCGCCGCCGCAACCTGTGCCGGGGTCAGGTCGACGGTCGTGCGAAGCCACACCACGCCGTCCAGCCGGTCGCGATCTGCGGCGGGCAACTGCTCATATTGCCCCGACACCGTGGCCCAGCGGCGATCGTCATAGTCGGTCGCCCGAAACGCGCGCTCGGTCCTCGCGGCGGGGTCGATTGTTTCCCACGCCTTTTCGCGCCGCGCACCGTCCGCCGCCGTTGCCGCGGCCGGATCGCGATCGAACGTCGCGATGGCGTTCAGCCCATCGGTAAAGCCCGGCTGCGTCGCCAGCGCCGGGGCACTGATCCAGCTTTCGATCCGCGTACCGCCCCATTCGGAGGCGATGAACCCCATCGGCACCTTCTCGGTCCTGCGCAGCGAGCGGGCCATGAAATAGCAGACAGCCGATGCGTCGCCGATCGTTTCCGGGGTGACGCTGCGCCAGTCGACCCGCTTGGCAAGGTCGCCGGCGGGCGCGGTCTTGCTGCTGTCGGGGATCGTCGTGAACCGCAGCGACGCGTCATTGGCCGACGGGATCACGTCCAGTCCGGTCGCATGCTTGACTTGAAATTCCATGTTCGACTGTCCGCCGCACAGGAACACGTCGCCGATCAGGATGTCGGACAGTCGCTGCGCCGCCGTCGCGTTCCCGCCGCTGACCTCCAGCACATAGGGGCCGCCGGCCTTCATCACCGGCAACGTCGCCCGCCATTTGCCGTCGCTGCCGGTCTGCGCGGTGACGCTACGATCGTTCAGCCTGACCGTGACCGATGCGCCGGGCGCGGCACTGCCCCAGATCGCGATCGGTCGGTCACGTTGCAGGACCGCATGGTCGGCAAAGATGTTGGCGAGTGCCGGTGCCGTCGATTGGGCATGGGCCGATACTCCCCACGCCAGTGACGCGACCACCGCGCAGATCGCCGAAGTCCGAACCGAACGCATAACCCCTCCCCGAATCATTGTGACCGCTACCATGCCGTAGTGGACAGGGACGCGCTACCGCGGCGTACGGACAATGCGCGGATGCGACCCTGCGGCAGAGGCTGCCTTCACATCGCGGTGCGGGTGTCCTCCAGTGCGAGCGATACCAGCAGGGTCATCGCATCTTCGGCCGCCTTGGGATCGCCGGCGACCACCGCCTCGAACACGCGGGAGTGATCGGGTACCGGGTCGCGGGGCAACGCTCGCTGGCGCTGTTTGAACTGCGTGGTCCAGTTGACGGCCGCGCCGATGCTGGCGCTGAGCGCGACGAATGTCTCGTTATGCGTGGCATAGATCAGCGCGTCGTGGAAATCGCGATCGGCGGCGCGCCCGGCTTCTGTGGCAAGCGTATGCCGCCGCATACCGCCCAGCGCCGCGCGCAACGCCTTGATATCCTCCTTGTCGCGCCGTTCCGCCGCCAGCCGCGCCACCGCCGGTTCGACGACCGCGCGAAGTTCGAACAACCCGCGGATGAACGACATGTTCGGCTCACCCTCGAACGCCCAGGCAAGGACCATCGGGTCGAGGAAGTTCCAGCGCCGGCGGGGCAGCACGCGCGTGCCGATCTTCGGGCGACTTTCGACCAGCCCCTTGGCGGTCAGGACCTGTACCGCTTCGCGATAGGCGCTGCGCGATACGTCCAGCGCCTCGGCATTGGCGACTTCGCCGGTCAGCAATTCGCCCGGTGCGATCCGGCCGGACACGATTGCGGTGCCGAGATAATGGGCGACGGCGCCGCGCAGCCGCCGGCCCGAGCCCTTCCGGGCGGGCGCAGCGGGTTCGTCCAACGGCGGTTGGCCCGCGTTCTCGTCGATATCGGCCATGTCGATATCGTGCCCCGGTTCCATGCTCACCGTACTTCCCTTGCCATCGGCGTCGACGTGGCGGCCGCCAGCGCGATGTATACGTAATGGGCCGCGGATCGATGCCGGATGAAATTTACAAACGATGCTACGGACCCGGACACCCGCCGTCAAATCGCGGCCAAAACCGGCCCCTCCGGCACGCAGCAATTCCGAGCCACCGATACCAAGCGCAAGCTGTTAACGCTACCGCGAACGACATTGACGCGTTGCCGGCAACTGAATACCCAGACAAAAACGGCCGTAAGTCGCCGGAATGGGAGAGCGATGTTGGCGACCAGATCGATCCGGGTGGCGATGCTTGTGGTCAGCGCTGCTTTGGGCGGTACCGCGTCCGCACAGGTTTGGCGCGCCGATCAGGGCGATGGCAGCTATCGCAACCCCGTTTTCTACGCCGATTATCCCGATCCGGATATTATTCGCGTCGGCAGCGATTATTATTTCGTCACGACGACCTTCGCCAATGCGCCCGGCCTGACCCTGCTCCACTCGAAGGATCTGTTGAACTGGCAGGTCATCAGCCATGTCGTACCGCGCCTAGACGATCGACCCGAATATACGCTGACCGACGGCAAGAACGCGTATCGGCGCGGACTGTTCGCGGCCAGCCTGCGCCATCATGCCGGCACCTTTTACATTGCCGTGACCCCGGTCGGACAGAATACCCGCATCTATCGCACCCGCGATCCACGCGGGACATGGACGATGAACGAACTCGACCGCGCGGCCTTCGACCCGGGCATGTTCATCGAACCCGACGGCACCGGCTATATCGCGACCGCGATCGGATCGGACGGCACCACCCGCCTGCTCAGGCTGGACCGCGATTTCCGAAGCGTGGTCGACGATCGCAAGATTCATTATAACGCCGGTGCCGAGGGATCGAAGATCATCCGGCGAGGCGGATATTATTACCTGTTCAATGCGATTCCCCGCCGACTGGGCCTGACGGTATCGCGCGCGCGCAGCCTGTATGGACCATGGGAAACCCGCCCGCAGATCGACGACAAAAGCGGCGGGCATCAGGGGGCGCTGGTCGATACGCCGGACGGGAAGTGGGTCGGCTTCGTGATGATCGATTCCGGATCGATCGGCCGGATGACGAACCTCAGCCCCATCTTCTGGCGCGACGACTGGCCTATATGGGGAACGCCGGATGCACCCGACCGCGTACCCGATCGCGCCGAAAAGCCGATCAAGGGCTTCCCCTTCGTCGAGCCCGCCACCTCCGACGACTTCGGCGCGTCAAAACTGGGCCTGCAATGGCAGTGGAACCACAATCCGATCGACGATCGCTGGTCGCTGACCGAGCGCCCTGGCTATCTGCGGCTGCGCCCGACCAGGGCGGATGGGTTCTGGACGGCGCGCAACACGCTGGTGCAAAAGGCACAGGGACCGCGCAGCCGGGCCGAGGTGAAGCTGGATATCGCCAACATCCGTCCCGGTGACCGCTGCGGGTTCGGCACCTTCGGCCAATACAGCGCGACACTGTTGGTAACACGCGCCGCCAACGGCGCGCCGTCGCTGGCGATGGAGGTACTCGAAAGCACCGAGGCCGGTCCCAGGACCGATCGACGTGTGGCACAGCCGGTCGGCGGACGGGCACTGTGGATGGCAATGGACCTCGACTTCACGGCCGATCGCGGACGGCTTTCCTACAGCAGCGACGGCAGACGCTGGCAGCCGATCGGTGGCGATTTCCCGCTGGCGTTCGCATGGCGGACGGGGACGTTTCAGGGGGAGCAGATGGCGATCTCCTGCTACAATCCGGCACCGAGCGCTGGCTTCCTCGATGTCGACAGCTTCACGCTGAAGGCCTCGAAATGAAGCGTCGGCCGCCGGGTGCGTTGCCGGCCGCCGCCTGCCCGTGACCTTCCCGGACGGCTGCTCGACAAATGATGACAACAGGCAAGGGGGACGGGGAATGACCATCGACGGGATCACACGGCGCGGACTGATCGGGGCGGCAGGCGCGGTCCCGATCGTCGCCAGCGCGGCACGGGCGACAGCGGCCCCTCGCGGCAAGACCAGGCTGGCGCAGACCCCGCCGATGGGCTGGAACAGCTGGAACAGCTTCGCCACGACCATCACCGAAGCGCAGGCAATCGAAACCGCGCGGATCATGCGCGAAAAGCTGCTGCCAGTCGGCTATTCGATCTTCACCATCGACATCCAGTGGTACGAACCGGGCGCGACCGGCTATGCCTATCGCGCGGATGCGGTGCCGGTGCTCGACGGCTATGGCCGCTTGCAGCCCGATCCGAAGCGGTTTCCCTCCGCCGCCAACGGCCGCGGATTTCGAGCCATCGCCGATCAGGTGCATGCGATGGGGCTGCAATTCGGTATCCACCTGATGCGCGGCATCCCGCGCGAGGCGGTGCGCCGAAACCTGCCCGTGCTCGGTACCCGGTACCGCGCGCAGGATATTGCCGACACGTCGAGCATCTGTTCGTGGAACAGCGACATGTACGGCGTCGACATGCGTCGTCCCGGTGCGCAGGCCTATTACGACAGCGTGTTCGCGCAATATGCCGACTGGGGCGTCGATCTGGTCAAGATGGACGATATGAGCCGCCCGTACGACTCTCATGCGCCGGAGATCGAGGCAGCGAGCGCGGCGATCGCGCGGTCGGGTCGCCCGATCCTGCTCAGTCTGTCGCCCGGAGAAACCCCGGTGGCGAACGGCGACCATGTCCGCGCCCATGCCCAGATGTGGCGGATCAGCGACGATTTCTGGGACGAATGGTCGCTGCTCGACGCACAGTTCGTCCGGCTGGAAAACTGGCAGCGTTTCGCCGGCCCCGGCGGCTGGCCCGATGCCGACATGCTGCCGCTCGGCCGGCTGGCGCTGGGCCAGCGTGACACCAAATTCACGCTCGCCGAACAGCGTACGCTGATGACTTTATGGTCGATCGCCCGATCGCCGTTGATCATGGGCGGCGACCTGCGTCATCTCGACGCGCCGACGCTGGCGCTACTGACCAATCCGGAAGTCATTGCGGTCAATCAGGCCAGCACCGCCAACCGCCCGTTGCAGGTACAGGATGGCATGCGCGCATGGACCGCAAAGGCAATGGATGGCGCGACCTATCTCGCCTTGTTCAATCCGGGTGAGAAGCCGCTCCGGCCGGGCGTCGATCTGCGCTGGTTGAACCTGAAAGGCCCTGTCCGGGTACGCGACCTGTGGGCGCGGCGCGATCTCGGCACGGCGGCGACCCGGGTCGAGGCCGACCTGCCGCCGCATGGTGCCGGCCTCTATCGCCTCGACGCCTGACCTTCACCCCTTTCCGACAGGACGAACCGATGCTCCGAACGTTGATGACCGGGTTGGCGCTGGCCGCAAGCACCAGCGCCCTCGCCGAACCGGCGCGCTTCAGCCGCTTTACCTATGAAGGGCGCAGCGTCGAGCGGGCAACGCCCGGCTCCGACCAGTATCGCAACCCGATCCTGTCGGGCTATTATCCCGACCCGTCGATCACCCGCGTCGGCGACGACTATTATCTCGCGCTGTCGTCCTTCGCCCATTATCCGGGGCTGCCGATCTTCCATTCGAAGGATCTGGTCAGCTGGACACAAATTGCCAACGCGATCAGCCGGCCCGAACAGCTCGATTTCACCGGTCGCCGCGTGTCGGAGGCCGTGTTCGCGCCCGACATTTCGTATCACGACGGCACCTTCTACATCGTCAACACCTGTGTCGCGTGCAAAGGCAATTTCGTCATCACCGCGAAAGACCCGAAAGGGCCATGGTCGAACCCGATCTGGCTGCCGTTCGAAGGGATCGACCCTTCCATCTATTGGGAAGGCGACCGCGCCTATATCGTCAACAACCGCGCCCCGAACGAACCGCCGCGGTACGAGGGGCACCGCGCGATCTGGGTCCAGGAATATGACTGGCGCGTCGGCAAGATGGTCGGTGAATCGACGCAACTCATCAACGGCGGCGTCGACCTCACCAAGAAACCGGTATGGATCGAAGGGCCGCATATCTTCCGGAAAGACGGCTGGTATTATCTGACCGCGGCAGAGGGCGGCACCAGCGTCAACCATTCGCAGGTCGCGTTCCGCTCGAGAAACCTGCGTGGACCGTTCACCCCATGGAGCGGCAATCCGATCCTGACCCAGCGCGACCTGCCTGCCGACCGCAGCGATCCAGTATCGGCGGCGGGCCATGCCAAGCTGGTGCAGACCCGCGCCGGCGACTGGTGGGCGACGTTCCTCGCCGTGCGTCCCTATGGCGACGATTACTACAATATCGGGCGCGAGACGTTCCTGCTGCCGGTGACATGGAAGGATGGCTGGCCCACGATCCTCCCGCCCGGCCAGCGTGTCCCGTTCGTCGCCACCCGCCCGACGCTGCCGCGCCAGCCAGTGCCCAAACTGCCGACCAGCGGGGATTTCGGCTATGTCGACGAATTCGACGGCAAGGCGCTCGGCCTGCAATGGATCGGTGTCCGCACGCCCAAGACTCCGGTGTATCGCGTGGCCGGCGGCGAACTGCTGATCGACGGTGGCGCGCCGATCGGCGACCTGAACGGCGTGCCGGGCTTCGTCGGGCGGCGTCAGCAGCATCATATGGCGACGATCGCCACGACGGTCGCGTTCACGCCCCGGCAGGACGGCGACCGCGCCGGTCTGGCCGCGATCCAGAATGACGACTATTACCTGTTCTTCGGGCTTACCCGTCTGGCCGGCAAACGCGTCGTCGCGCTCTACACGCGGGCAAAGGGTGCGGAACGACTGGTCGCGTCGATCCCGATCGAAGGGACCGCGCCGGTCACGCTGACCATCCGTGCGGACCGTGGCACGATGGCGTTCGATGTCGCGGCGGGGGGTAGGAAACAGACGTTGAAGCGCGATGTCGACGTCCGGTTCCTCAGCACGAAGATGGCCGGCGGCTTCGTCGGCACGGTCGTCGGGCCCTATGTCTGGCAGGCCAGATAACAGCGAATGGTGACCGGAGCGTCGGTTGGGCGCTCCGGTTTTCGAAGGGCCGGTCCGGTATGGCGCACAAAGAAAACCCCGCCGGACCGTTGGTCTGGCGGGGCTTTCCATGGTGCACCCGGAGCGATTCGAACGCCCGGCCCTCAGATTCGTAGTCTGATGCTCTATCCAGCTGAGCTACGGGTGCCCGGTGGAGGCAGCCTGTTAGACGCCACGTTTCGGTCTGGCAAGCCCTCGCCCCGTCAAATAACCGCGTCGACGTTTTCGAGTATGGCCAAACATTTCCGCAGCCGAAACCGAACTTCGGCAACACAGACAAAGAAAACCCCGCCGGACCGTTGGTCTGGCGGGGCTTTCCATGGTGCACCCGGAGCGATTCGAACGCCCGGCCCTCAGATTCGTAGTCTGATGCTCTATCCAGCTGAGCTACGGGTGCCCGGTGGAGGCAGCCTGTTAGACGTGGCTTTTTGGTCTGGCAAGCCTGTCGCGCGATTTTTTTTGGATGCATAGCTGGGGACATGAAAGCCGCTCCGATCCCGCTCGTCCTGTTCGCCGCCCTGCTGTCGGCCTGCGCCGCGCCGCGTGGAGAGTATCCGTCGCTGCTGCCCCGCCCGATCGAAAAGATCAGTCTGGCCGAACCATCACGGCCGGTGCCGGTCGCAACGCCCGACGCCGGACTCGATCGAACGATCGCGACGCTGACCGGTAGCATCGACAGCGCGACGTCTGCGTTCGATGCAGCGGTGGGCCGTGCCCGACCGCTGGTCCGTGCCGCCGCCGGGACGGCACAGGGCAGCGAGCGCTGGCTGGGGGGACAGGTGGCGTTGGCGGAACTCGACGTCGCGCGCACCGCGATCGATACGCCCCTCGCCGATCTGGAACGGCTGGCGATCGACCGCGCCGCGGCCGGGTCGCCGCCCTACCCCGCGCTCGACGCCGCGCTGGCCAAGGCGACCGAAGCGGCAAAGGCCCAGCGTGCGACGATCGCGACGCTGGGGGCGAGCCTGCGGTAGACAACGGACGCCCGATACTCAGGCGTCGGATGGTCGGCAACGCAATCCGTTATTGCAATGCCCGCAGCACCGGCAGGATCGACGCATAATCGTCGGTCCACGGCGCGGTATCGGTCACCGGCAGCGGCTCCCACGCACCGCCGCGCGCCAACAGTTCCCCCAACACGCCGGGATCGCGGGTCAGCGCGATCCAGACCGACCCACTGTCGCCCGCCCCGCCGCCGACCGGTTGATACGCCAGCTGCGCCGCCATCCATCCCGATGCCGTCCGCGCCACGACCGGGGCCAGATCGAGATAGCGGTTCGACACATGGACCAGCAGCAAGCCGCGCCGCCCGAGCACCCGGCCATAAGTATCGAACGCCTCCCGCGTCATCAGGTGCATCGGCACCGCATCCGACGAGAATGCGTCGAGCGCCAGCAGGTCGAGGCTCCCCGCCGGGGCCTGTGCGATGCTCAGCCGCGCGTCGCCCAGTACGATCTCCGCGTCGGGCGCACAGCGGCGCAGGAAGGTGAACGCTCCCGAATCCCGTGCGATCCGCACCACGACCGGATCGATCTCATAGAAACGCCATTGCTGGCCCGGCTGCGCATAGCAGGCGAGCGTCCCGGTTCCGAGGCCGACGATACCGACCCGGGCATTGCGGCCATACAGCGCGGGGACGGCGCGCAAGGCCTCGCCCACGCCTGAATTGGGTACGTAATAGGTGGTCGGGGTTCGCTCGCGCTCGGGACTGCCGGTCAACTGGATACCGTGCAGCGTGGTGCCGTGCTGCAACTCGTTCACCCCCTCGCCGCGGGTGATCGTATAGACGCCGAAATAGCTCCGCGTCCGTGCCCCCGGCTCCAGCGACAGCTGGATCGCGCGATAGCCGCCGAACAGGAACAGCGCCCCGGCCAGCGCAAAGACATAGGGCAGGCGCGATCCGATCGCGAACACGCCGACGATCGTGATCGCCAGGAACGCGATCGGCTCGGGCGTCGGCCCCAGTAGGTCACCCGGATTGGCAAGGCCCAGCATGATGAAGCCGGTGATCGCCACGAGCACACCGATCGTCAGTCGCGTGCCGCCCGCCGCCCATATCCGCTGCGTTACCGGCAACAGGAATGGCAGCGGCGCCAGCGCCCCTGCGGCAAGGATCAGCAGCGGATATTCGTAATTCCAGTCGAACAGCACCGGCGCGATCAGTCCGGAAAACACCCCGCCCAGTGCCCCGCCGACCGACATCGCCAGATAGAACCCGGTCAGCCGCGCCGGCGCGGGGCGAAGCGCATACATCCGGGTGTGCAGCGCCACCGACACCGCGAACAGCAGCATCAGTGCCGCCAGCGCGCTCAACAGCGGGTAGTCGTGATGCCCGCCGATCATCATCCCGCCAAAGACGAGGATGGTGATCGGCGCATAGCGGGTGATGGCTTCCGCCAGCCCGCGCCGATCGGCAAAGGCGACCGTGAAGCTCAACAGATACAGCCCCAGCGGCAATACCCACAGCAGCGGCACCGCGACGATATCGGTCGTCAGAAAGGTCGAGGTCGCCAGCATCAATCCCGACGGCACCAGCGCCAGCACGATCCAGTGCAGCACGCGGCGCTTGTCCGGCGCATCGCCCGGATCGAGCGCCGCCACCTGTTCGCGCCGCTGCGGCAACAGCCATCCGCATGCCACGACCAGCAACGTCACCAGCGCATAGCCCGCGCTCCACCCCCAGCTTTGCGACCGGAGCGGCAGCAACGGCTCGACCAGCAGGGGATAGGCGATCAGCCCGGCGAAACTGCCGACATTCGACGCGGCATAGAGCGCATAGGGATCACGCCCCGGGCAGACGAACGCGAACCAGCGTTGCAACAACGGTGCCTGTGCCGACACCGCGAAGAATAACGGCCCGATCGACGCCGCCAGCAGCCACGGCGCCCACAGCGCCGGCTCGATCCCGGCGGGTACCTGCGTCGCACTGACCCCGATCGGCAACCATACCGCCGCACACAGCAGCACCAGTAGATGCACCGCCGCCTGCGCCTTTGGCATCAACTTGCCGAGCAGATGGGCATAGGCATAGCCGCCCAGCAGCAGCGCCTGATAGACAAGCATCGCCGAGTTCCACACCGCCGGCGCACCGCCCAGTTGCGGCAACGCCATCCGCGCGACCATCGGCTGGACAAGGAACAACAGGAACGATCCGGTCAGGATCGTCGCGACGAAGATCCAGCGGATCGGCCATCCGGTGATACGCTCCGGTGCGCTCACGGGCGGTTCTTCCAATAGGTTACATGGCGCTTCAGCGGGCTGTCGTCGGGCACGGTCGGGTGATCGAAATCCTGATCGACCGCGCGGAGCATGCCCAGTCGCTCCATCAACCCCCAGCTGCGGGTATTGGCGAGGACGGTGATCGCCCCGATCCGCTCGACGGGCAGGTTGGCAAACCCCCAGTCGACGCTCGCCAACGCCGCTTCGCGCGCGAACCCCCTGCCCCAATGTTCCTTGCCGAAGCGCCAGCCGATCTCGACCTCGCCCTCCAGCGGCGTGCCCTCGGCACCAGGCTTCAATCCGCAAAAGCCCAGCATCTGCCCGCTGGCACGTTCCTCGACCACCCAGAAGCAATAGCCATGCAGGTCGGCGAACCCATCCTGCCGGGCGATCGACGCATCGACTTCTTCGCGGGTCATCAATGCCGGGAAATAACGCATGACCTCCGGGTCGGAACAATGCGCGTAAAAGGTCGCGCGATCACGCTCCTGCCAGCGCCGCAGCACCAGCCGTTCGGTGTCGATCATGCCCCCAGCAACCGCGCCGCATGCGCCGCATGATAGGTCAGCACGCCCGAACATCCTGCCCGCTTGAACGCGAGCAGCGTTTCCAGCACCAGCGCGTCCCGATCCGCCACGCCCGCCGCGACCCCCGCCTCGATCAGCGCATATTCGCCCGACACCTGATAGGCGAAGACCGGCACTTCGAACGCCGCCTTCACCCGCGTGATGATGTCGAGATAGGGCAGACCCGGCTTCACCATCACGCTGTCCGCGCCCTCGGCGATGTCGAGCGCGACCTCGCGCAGCGCTTCCTCGCTGTTCGCCGGGTCCATCTGATAGGTCTTCTTGTCCCCCTTCAGCAGCCCGCGCGATCCGACCGCGTCGCGGAACGGCCCATAAAAGGCGCTCGCATATTTGGCGGCATAGGCCATGATCTGGACGTTGACGTGCCCCGCCCCCTCCAGCGCGTCGCGGATCGCGCCGACCCGGCCGTCCATCATGTCCGACGGCGCGACGATATCGCTGCCCGCCTCCGCCTGTACGATCGCCTGTCGCACCAGTATGTCGGCGGTCACGTCGTTCAGCACATAGCCGTTCGCGTCGACGATCCCGTCATGGCCGTGTGCGGTATAGGGATCGAGCGCGACATCGGTCAGCACGCCGATATCGGGCACCGCATCCTTGATCGCCCGGATCGCACGACACATCAGATTGTCGGGATTGAGCGCTTCCGCTCCGTCCTCGCTGCGCAACGCCGGCGGCGTGTTCGGGAACAGCGCGACCACCGGTATGCCTAGGTCCCGCGCTTCCCGCGCCCGATCAACGATACCGTTCAGGTTCCAGCGCGATACCCCCGGCAACGCCGCTATCGGCTCGCCCTCCCCCTCGGTCACGAACAGCGGCCAGATCAGATCGGCAGGGGTCAGGACCGTCTCGGCATGAAGGCGGCGGCTCCAGCCGGAGGCGCGGGTGCGGCGCAGGCGCAGCGCAGGATAAGCAGCGGACATGGCGCGACTTGTGGGCCAACCCTGCCAGTCGATCAACCCAAAGTCGCGTGGGTCCATTTTCGTTACGGAGCGTTACCGACCGCATGACGCAAATCCGCTCCGCCGCCATGATCGTCAATGCCCGGTCACGCAGCGGGCAGGACCAGTTCGAGCAGGCGTGCGGCGCGATGCAGGGCATGCCGTTCGAGGTCGACGCCCATGCGGTCGAAAACCCGGACGACCTCGTGCCGACGCTGGAGCGCGCGCTGGAACGCAAACCCGATCTGGTGATCCTGGGCGGCGGCGACGGTACGATCAGCAGTCTGGTCGACCATCTGCTCGGCCATAACGTTATCTTGGGGGTGCTCCCGTTCGGCACCGCCAACAGCTTTTGCCGCACGCTCGGCATTCCGCTCGACATTCCGGGCGCCGTGGAGGTGCTCAAGACCGGCCGCCCGCGCCGCATCGACCTCGGCATGGTCGACGGCGATTATTTCGCGAATTGTGCCGCGATCGGCCTGTCGCCGCAGATCGCGCAAACCGTCCCGCACGGCGTCAAAAAGCTGTTCGGCCGCGTCGGATATCTGGCGTGGGCGACGCTGCAATTCGTCAAGTTCCAGCCATTCCAGTTGATCGTCGGCGAAGGACCGAACGCCAAGCGGATGACCGCGACCGAAGTCCGCATTTCCAACGGCCGCTTCCATGGCGGCACCGAACTGGTTGAGGAAGCGCGGCTCGACAGCGGCGAGATCATCGTTCAGGTCGTGTGCGGCAAGGGCAAGCGCAGCCTCGTGCGCAACTGGGCCGCCGGCTTCTTCCGCCTCGATTCCCGCCGCGTCGATACGGTGACCTTTCACGGCCAGTCGCTGCGCATCGAAACCGTGCCGCCGCTGCCGATCTCGATCGACGGAGAGGTGCTGGCCAAGACGCCGGTCATGGCCAAGGTCGCGGCGGGGATCATTGAGGTAATGGCGCCGATCGAACCATAACGTCGAATTCCCGCCTCTGCGGGAATGACGAAACAGTACCTTAAAAACCTCGTCATTCCGGCGAAGGCCGGAATCCATTGTGTCGGGTGCTCACGACAAAAACGCCGACGTCACCCCATCCACGAATTCCTGCCGTCGCCGGAAGAACGAAGCGTTACCCCAGCCGCCCCAGCGCCGCATGCAACCGCGCCGCCTCGGCCATCTTGTCATTATGGTCCGCCCGCGCCTTCTCGACCGCTTCGGGCTTGGCGCGCTCGACGAAGCTCGCATTGCCCAGCCGACCGGCCAGCGCATCGCGCTCCTTCTCCGCCGCCGCGATCGCCTTGGTCAGGCGCGCGCGTTCGGCGTCCAGATCGATGACATCGCCCAGCGGCAGGACGAAGGTCGCTTCGTCCACCACGATCTGCAACGCCCCGCCCGCCGGCGCATCGCCGGCCACGGCATCGACCCGCGCCAGCCGCGCCAGCACCGCGCCCTGTCGCGCCAGCCGCTCGACCGTCTCGCCCGACGCATCGCGAACATGCAGCGGCAGCCGCGCCCCCGGCGGCACGTTAAGCTCGGTCCGCGCCGCCCGGATTTCACTGACCAGCCGGATCAGCCAGTCGACCTCCGCGCGCGCCGCCGGATCGATCGCGCGCGCATCCGCCATCGGCCAGCGCGCGACGATCAGGTCGCTCGAACGCTCGCCCAGCGCATGCCACAGTTCCTCGGTGATGAACGGCATGAACGGGTGCAGCATCACCAAAATCTGGTCGAGCACCCAGCCCGCGACCGCCCGCGTTTCCTCGCCACCCTCGGCACCACCCTGCAGCACCGGCTTGATGAGTTCGAGATACCAGTCGCAGAACCGGCTCCATGTGAACTGATAGATGGTGTTCGCCGCCCCGTCGAAACGCAGATCGGCGAGCGCAAGGTCAAGCGCCTGCACCGTCTCGATCGTCTCGGCGATGATCCAGCGATTGACCGCCAGCTCGGCCCTGGGTGGCTCGATCGTTGCTGACGCCCCGATGCCGTTGGCCTGCGCAAAGCGGGTGGCGTTCCACAGCTTCGTCGCGAAGTTGCGGTACCCCTCAACCCGCCTCTCATCCATCTTGATGTCGCGGCCCTGGCTTTCCATCGCCGCCATGAAGAAGCGCAACGCATCCGCGCCATAGCGATCGATCAGCCCCAGCGGATCGACCGTATTGCCCTTCGACTTCGACATCTTCGCGCCATCGGCGGCGCGGACGAGGCCGTGCAGATACAGCGTCTTGAACGGCACTTCCTTCATGAAGTGGATGCCCTGCATCAACATCCGCGCGTTCCAGAAGAACAGGATGTCGAAGCCCGAGATCAGCACGTCATTGCTGTAGCGCCCGCCCAGCGTCGGGTCGGTATTTTCCGGCCAGCCGAGCGTCGCGAACGGCCAAAGGGCGGAGGAGAACCACGTGTCTAGGACGTCTGTATCGCGATGAAGGACAATTGTCGCAACCGACCGATCATCACGAAATATAACCCGATCGTCTGGCTTGAGCGCTTTGCTATCGTAAGAAAAAGCAATCTCAAAATTGTCACCAAGCAGCTTCGAGTAATGCTCTTTCGCTTGCTGCGCTGCTTCTTCTTCGGTCTCGGCAACGAACGTTTCCCAAGCCTCCGCTTTTGCGGTCGCCATGGTGGTAACACCAACGGTGCCGTCCTCACGCTCGAATATAGGCGTTCCAAACCACGCCGGGATACGATGCCCCCACCACAACTGGCGCGACACGCACCATGGCTGGATATTCTCCATCCAGTTGAAATAGGTCTTTTCCCACGACTTCGGCACGATCTTGACCGCGCCAGACCGGACCGCCTCGATCGCGGGCTGCGCCAGCGTCTTGGCATCGACATACCATTGGTCGGTCAGCCACGGTTCGATCACCACGCCCGAACGGTCGCCGAACGGCGTCTGGATGGTGCGCGGTTCGGCATCGTGCTCGACACCGTCCTTGTCGACGTGCGGGATCAGGACGCCTTCGTCCTTCAGCCGCGCGACGACCGCCTTGCGGGCATCGGCGCTAGACAGGCCGAGGAAAGCGTCGGGGATCAGCCTGTCGGCGGTCTGCACGATATGCGCCCTGGCATCGAGCATGTTGAGCATGTCGCGCGCCTCGATCCCGGCGCGACGGCCGACCTCGAAATCGTTGAAGTCGTGGCCGGGCGTGATCTTCACCGCACCCGATCCCAGTGCGGGATCGGCATGTTCGTCGGCCACGATCGGGATCAGACGCCCGGTAATCGGCAGGCGCACCTGCTTGCCGATCAGCGCGATATAGCGCGCGTCGTCGGGATGCACCGCGACGGCCATATCGGCCAGCATCGTTTCGGGCCGCGTCGTCGCCACCTCGATAAAGCCCGATCCGTCCGCCAACGGGTAGCGCAAGCGCCAGAAATTGCCCCTGACTTCGCGCGTCTCGACCTCGAGATCGCTGATCGCGGTGCCGAGACCCGGGTCCCAGTTCACCAGTCGCTTGTCGCGGTACAGCAGCCCTTCGCGATGCAACTGCACGAACACCTTCAGGACGGCGGCCGAAAAGCCTTCGTCCATGGTGAAGCGTTCATCGGCCCAGTCCATCGAACAGCCGAGCCGCCGCAACTGCCCGGTGATCTGGCCGCCACTTTCGGCCTTCCATTCCCAGACCTTGGCGACGAAATCGTCGCGCGAAAAATCGGTACGCTTCTGCTGTTGCTGCGCCATCTGGCGTTCGACGACCATCTGCGTCGCGATGCCGGCATGGTCGGTACCGACGACCCAGCGGGCGTCCTTGCCCTGCAACCGGGCATGCCGGACCAGAATGTCCTGCAACGTGTTGTCGAGCGCGTGGCCGATATGCAGGCTGCCGGTGACGTTGGGCGGCGGATTGACGATCGTCCACGGCGTCGCGTTCGGCCGCTCGGGCCGGAACAGGCCGTCTTGTTCCCAGTGGGCATACCAGCGCGCTTCGATGGCGCCGGGATCGAAAGTCTTGGGCAGTTCGCTCATCGCCGTCGCATGGCGCGGATGCGACGGCGTTGCAAGAGAGGGGCGTTATTCGCGTCCGCTGATCCGGGCGATCTCCCGCGCCACCATCGCCTCGACGATGCCGGGCAGCTTTGCGTCCAGCCATTCGCGCAGCATCGGGCGCAGCATCTCGCGCACCATCCCTTCGAGCGAATCGGCACCCGGCGTTTCGGGCTTCACCAACATCCGCGACAGTTGATCGAGCGCGCCGCGACTCGCCTCGGCGGCGCGGTCGGATACGATCGAGGCGTCGATCTTGCCGGGTGCTGGCGCTGCTGGCATCGGTTCGGGCTCGGCTTCCATGCGAGGTTCGGGGGCGCGCGGCCGTTCGGCGCGCGGTGCGTCCACACGGGGCTGTTCGACCCGTGGCTGTTCCATGCGCGGCGGCGGTGGCGGCGCTGCAACGCTCTGATTCAGTTCCAGAATTTCGTCGCTATCGTCGAGGTCGCGTGCCTGCGCCGTGCGGATCGACTTGCGACCGCGCAACGCCTGGGCCGATCCTTCGCCCTCTTCGGCGATGATCCGCTTGATCGAGGACAGGATGTCCTCCATCGACGTTTCGTTGCTGATATCGCCCATCGCAACCCTCATTCGTTCCGCCCCTTGAACGCCTAGCCTTCGGGGTTGATCCGCGGCGTGTCAACGCCTTGCGTTGCGCGCGGTGCTCCACCCTGTCGATTTGGTGCATCGATCCCCTGCGTCGGCGTATAGGGATTGGGCGTCCGCTGCAATGCGGGATCGAGTTCGCGGGTCACCACCGGCGTCTGTGCCGGGGTGTTGACCGTGCTGGGCGCGATCGGCACCGGCGCGGGATCGTCGCTCCAGTCCCAGATGCGATTGCGCACCCGCTCGTAATTCGCGACCGGATCGTACAGCGCGCCGCCATCGAGCCCCAGATCGCGTGCCTCCGCCCGACCCATCGCCGCCAGCAATGCGAAGCCGGCGACATAGGCGTCCCGCCGCGCCGACACCAACTGCACCTGCGAATTGAGCAATTCCTGCTCGGCATTCAGGATGTCGAGGATCGTCCGGGTGCCGACGCTGTTCTCGGCGCGGACACCCTCCAGCGACAGGCGGTTGGCCTGTACCTGCACTTCCGACGACTCGATCACGCGCAGTGCCGATTGCCATGCGGCGAACGCCGATCGCGCATCGGACACGACCGACCGTTCGACCTGCGTCACCTGCTCGATCGCGGCGCCTTCCAACGCCTGCGCGCGACGGATTTGCGCGCTGGGCCGTCCGCTCTGGAACAGCGGCAGGCTGAACTGCACGCCGGCCTGCGCCTGTCCGCCATCCTGTTGCAGGACGATGCCATCCACCGACTGCGCCGACCCGAGGAAGCTGGTATAGCTCCCCCCGGCAATCGCGCTCACCGTCGGCAGCCGGTTGGCGCGGGCGACGCGCACGTCGAACCCGGCGGCATCGCTGCTGCGCCGTGCCGCGATCAGCGCCGGATTGTTCGATACCGCCACCCCAACCGCACCGTTGGGATCGGCGGGCAGATTGGGCAGCGCGGGCGGCGCGTCGAGCGTTCCCGCCGGCGTGCCGGTGGTCGCGACATAGTTTTCGCGGCTCTGGATCAGCGACGCTTCGGCATTGCGCAACTGCGCCTGTGCCGATGCCAGCCGCGCCTCGGACTGGGCGACGTCGGTGCGGGTCAGGTCGCCGACCTGGAACCGGTCCTGCGACGCCTGGAGGTTGACTTCGAGCACGCGGACATTCTGCTGGTTCAGCCGGACGATCGCCTCGTCGCGGATTACGTCGTTATACGCGGCGACGACCAGCGTGAAGACATTGGCCTCGGTGCTGCGCAGGTTGGCGCGCCCCGCCTCGACCCGCGCATCGGCCGCCCGCACTCCGTTGCGGATCGATCCGCCCGCGTAGAGCGACTGGCTGACGTTCAGCTGGACGTTGCCGGTGCGCGGTGCCTGCGTGAACCCGCGGCTCGCGGGGTTCAGGATATTTTCGATGACCTGACCCTGCGTGACGACCTGCGGCAGCCCCTGCGAACGGGTGATCGGCACCGTTTCGTCGGTCGCGCGCTGGTTGGCCCGCGCCTGCGTCAGCTGTGGATTGGTTGCATATGCGCGTACCAACGCCTCCCGCAACGTCTCCCCACTCGCAGGAGATGCCAGCAATGCCAGCACCGCAACCCCGCCGATGAACTTCCCCCCCCGCATCATTTCCTACCTTGCGAACTGAAACGTCTTGGGCCGCGCAAAGCCCGGCAACTCGACGCATTCGAGGTCGGCGAAGTCGACAAGCCCGAACCCGCCTTCGCTGCGCCGGCCCAGCGCCAGCCGCGTCACGCCACGATCGGCCAGTCCCGTCGCCAGCCGCCCGCCGGGGGCGAGCTGATCGGCGATCGTATCAGGCACCGCTTCGACCGCCCCGTCGATGATAATGACGTCATAGGGCGCAGCCTCGGCCCAGCCGGCCTTCAGCGGCCCCTCGACCAGCGTCACCTTCGCATCTGCAATCGCCTCGCGGGCCGAGCCGACCAGCCCGGCATCTTCCTCCAACGCGACGACCGACGCCGCCAGCCGCGCCAGCACCGCCGCCGCATAGCCCATCGCCGCACCGATCAGCAGCACGCGATCGGTCGGGCGGATGTCGGCCGCGACCAGCAACCGGCCGGTGATCAGCGGCGGATTGATCGCGCGGCCGCCCCCCAGCGGCAATGGCGCGTCGCGATAGGCAAGCGCCGCCTGCGAAGCAGGCACGAAGGCTTCCCGCGGCACCTCGCCCATCGCGTCGACGACGCGTGGATCGCTGACGGCACTGGTGCGAAGCTGGCTGACGACCATCGCGTGGCGCATTGCTTCGAAATCGGGACGGGTCTGGTTCGAATCGGTCATGGTGCAATCCTGTCGCACAACTGTTTTAGCCACGCAATACACATCGCATCGCGACCGCTGTCTATCGCGACGCGGTGCCCTCGCCAAGGACGGGGTGGCGTATAATTTCGCGGCGACCGACGTGTCGTCCAGTGCTCTTAACAGTGCCGAACGAAGCCTGATTCGTCGAAGGACAGCCATCGGTACCGTCTTGTCGGATCCGGCGCTCTGTAAACGGCACGTAGGTGTTTAGTCCCGGCATTTGGAGGATCGGGTTGACGATGAACCGGTCTGGCTCTGAAGTCCAGATCTTGGCGATGTATTCGTAGGGTGTGAGCCCGCTAAGCGTCTTGGGCCGGCCGGCAAAGTTATAGGCTGCCGTGAGGTCGGCGAAGTGCGTCCGGAGTTGGTCGTGGCTTTCGTAATGGAAGCGTTTGACGGTCGCCTCCTTAATGGTCCGGTTCATCCGCTCGACCTAGCCGTTGGTCCACGGGTGGTTGGGTTTGGTGAGCCGGTGCTTAATGCCGTTCGCCTCGCAGATCATGTCGAAGCGCATCTGGCGCGACCAGGCGGTGTTGCGGTTGCGCGGTTGCTCGGCGAACTGAATGCCATTGGACTTGCCCCGCTTAAGTGGAGAGGCATTTGCTCAGCGTGACGCGGTTCGTTCGAACTGCGAGGGGCTGGTGTAGTCGAGCGCGGAATGACGCCTGA
>NZ_LMLP01000023.1 GCF_001421965.1 Sphingomonas sp. Leaf67 | reverse complement strand
TCAGCGGCTACATGTCGCACCAACAGGTCGGACACATGGCCGCACCAACCAGCAATGCTAGGCGAATGTCGTACTTGCCAACGGAGGGCCGTCCACACATGGGTCAATCGCCACCGCCTGGAAGACGATACGTGTTGACCTCGGTAAACCGTCCCTCTCACCCGCGGGGCAGCGAAATTATCCAATAATTTGAGTGCCCATCTTTGTCGTCTAAAGGGCACCACTAACTAAAACCGCGCAAATGCTCGGTTTCGTGAGACCCCATAGAGGACTGTCTGAGAACTGCGCGCACGGTTGCCGCAGCGAGCACGCCGCCGCTGTGTGAGATCGGCAAAGGCGCTTTCACCGTCTGGGCCTTTGAAATCGCCGCTACGCGCTACCGGGTCTGTGGTTCACTTCGCGAAAGCAGGCATGGTGTTGCCGCTGCAGTGCAGACAATGACGATCCATGCGAACGCCTTCATCGGCGTACCGGGGAGCGCGACGGTCCCCTTGCTGCCTAACGTTGCGCCGGTTTCGCCGGATCGATGTGTCGCGCCTGTAGCGTCTGTTTAAGAATCTCGCGTAAATCGAGGCGATCCGAGAGGCTGATCGTCGCGCAAAAAGGCGCCGAGCGATACTGACGATCCTATTATCTCTTTCAGCCGATAATCGCGACAGAATGCGATAGGCGCTAAGCTATCTCTGGGAGCCCATCGAGGTGCTTCTCCAGCGTTACCGGATAGTCACGAACCCGCACGCCGGTCGCGTTGTAGACGGCGTTGGCAATCGCGGGCGCCACGCCCGACAATCCGAGTTCGCCAACGCCCTTCGCCTTGATCGGCGACATCGTTGCATCGACCTCTTCGATGAAATGCGCGTCCAGGTGCGGGACGTCGGCGTGGACGGGCACTTCGTAGCCGGCGAGGTCGTGATTGACGAAGAAGCCGAAGCGGGTGTCGACCGCCATCTCCTCCATCAGCGCGGCACCGATTCCCATCGTCATGCCGCCGACCACCTGGCTACGCGCGGTCATGGGGTTCAGGATACGTCCGGCGGCGCAGACCGCCAGCATCCGCCGGACACGGACGATGCCGGTATAGGCGTCCACCGCGACCTCGGCAAAATGCGCGCCGACGGTCTGCTGTGCATAGCGACTGGCGAGATCGCCATATTCCATCGCGTCCTCGGCGACGATGTCGCCGTCCCTCGCGGCGTCGGCCAGCGGCACTGACCGGCCCGCCGAGACGACCTGCCCGTCCGCGAACGTCACGTCCGCGGTGTTGAAGCCCAGCCGCTGCGCGACCAGCGCGCGCAGTTTCGCGCAGGCGGCATAGACCCCCGCGGTCGCCGATGCCGCGCCCGCCTGACCGCCCGAACCGGGGGTGACCGGGAACGTGGAATCGCCCAGCCTCGCGGTGACGCGGTCGAGCGGTACGCCCATCATCTCGGCGGCGGTCTGAGCCACGATCGTGTAGCTGCCCTGGCCGATGTCGGTCATGTCGGTTTCGACCGTGACGTGGCCGTCCTTGCCGAGCCGCACGCGTGCGCCCGCCTTCATAATCGGCGCACCGCGGATTGCACTCGCCATGCCCATGCCGATCAGCCACTTGCCGTCGCGCCGACTGCCCGGCTTCACCTGCCGCGCGCCCCAACCAAACTTTTCCGCGCCTTCGGTCAGGCACTGGATGAACGGCCTGGTCGAGAAGCGGCGCTCGGGCTTTTCGGGGTCGACCTGGGTGTCGTTGGCGATGCGCAGCGCGACGGGGTCCATGCCCAGCTTTTCTGCCAGCTCGTCCATCGCCACTTCCAGCGCCATCATCCCCGGCGCCTCGCCCGGCGCGCGCATCGCATTGCCCTCCGCCAGGTCGAGCGTCGCGAGATAACGGCGCAGCAGGCGGTTCTCGCCCGCGTACATCAGCCGGGTGGGAAGCGTGCACGGCTCGGTCCGGCCGCCGGGCAGATTGCCGGACCAGCAGTCGTGGCCGATGGCGAGCAGCCGCCCGTCCTTCGCCGCGCCCAGCCGGACTCGCTGAATCGTCCTGGGGCGATGAATGGTGTTGTTGAACATGATCGTGCGTTGCAGCACCACCTTTACGGGACGGCCCGTCACCCGCGCCGCGATCGCGGCGAGCGCGAGATCGCTCTGCGTCGTGCCTTTGCCGCCGAAGCCGCCACCGATGAAGGCGGAGTGGAGGCGGATCTTGTCCCTCGGCGTCCCGATGATGAGGCCAAGGTCGCGGCATCCCCAGTCCATCGACTGGATCGCGGTCCAGCAGGTCAGCCGGTCGCCGTCCCAGCGCGCGATGGTGGCGTGCGGCTCCATCATCGCATGGGCCTGATCGGGAACGGCGTAGGTTTCGTCCACCCTGACCGGAGCATCCGCGAACGCGGCGGCGAAGGCACCGACCGAAACCTCGGACGCGCCGCCGAACGGCTCCTGCGCCGCGATCGGGGCCGATGGCTTCTGCGCGACGAGATCGAACTGGCCCTTGGCCCGCGCGTAATCGACGCGGACCAATGCGGCGGCGGCGCGTGCCTGTTCGAACGTGTCGGCGACGACGACGGCCACCGCCTGGTGATAATGATCGACCATCGGCCCCGCCAGGACGCGCTGCACGTAGAACTTGCCGACGCCGACGGGGCCGGCATTCTCGTGCGTGACGACCGCACGGACGCCGGGTGCGGCGCGGGCGGCGGCGGTGTCGATCGCGGTGATCCGACCCTTCGCGATCGCCGCGCCCAAGATATAGCCATAGGCCGCATCGGGCGCGGCATCGTGATGCTCGGCGGCGTAGCGCGCGGTGCCGGTTGTCTTGAGCGGCCCTTCCACGCGCGGATGGGCTCGGCCGACCACGTCCAGCCGGTCGATCGGCGTCGTGTCGGCGGGGGTGTCGAACTTCATGGCGTCGTCTCCAGTTCGGCCAGGAAGGCGTCGTGCGTCAGCGGGCGGGAGAACATCGGGAAGGTTTTCGTCACCGACGCCGCCTGTTCCTCCGCGCTCAGCGTGGCGGTGCAATCGGTCAGCGTCACGACGCGGAACCCGCGCTCATAGGCGGAGCGCATCGTCGATTCGACGCAGCAGTTGGTCAGGAAACCGGCGATCGCCAGATCGGTGATGCCGCGCTGGCGCAGGATGAAGTCGATGTTGGTGCTGGCGAAGCAGTCAAGGCCGCGTTTGCCCTCGATCACGATGTCGCCGTCGACGGGGGCCATCGCGGCGGCGATCTCCGCACCCCAGCTGCCCTTGCGGAACGCCTGCGCCTGCACGATCCCGGCGAGGATGCCGTAAGCGTCGGCGGGGATCTCGGGATAGCCATCGGCAAAACCGATCGGCGCGTGCATCACGGTGACGCCGCGATCGCGGGCGGCGGTTGCGACCGCGCGGCTGTGCGCCAGCATGTCGGTGTCGGCCATCACCGCCTTCACCGCATCATGCTGGGCGCCGCCTTCGCTCACGAAGTCGTTCTGATACTCGATCAGCAAGAGGGCGGTCTTTTCGGGTGTCATCTTGCATTCTCCCATTTGGCCCGTTCCGAAGGTGGCTCACGCCACCGCCGGCAACCGGTCGAGATGCTTGTCGAGGGTCAGCGGATAATCGCGCAGGCGCACGCCGGTCGCGTTGTACATGGCATTGGCGACCGCCGCGCCGACGCCGCACAGGCCGAGTTCGCCGATACCCTTGGCCTTCATCGGATTGGCCTTGTCGTCGGCCTCATCGAGGAAGATCACCTCCTGGTGCGGGATGTCGGCATGGACCGGCACCTCGTAGCTGGCGAGATCGTGGTTGACGAAGAAGCCGAAGCGCCTGTCGACCGCCAGTTCCTCCATTAGCGCCGACCCGACGCCCATCGTCATCGCGCCGATCACCTGGCTGCGCGCCGTCTGCGGATTGATGATCCGCCCTGCGGCGCACACCGCCAGCATCCGGCGCAGCCGGGTCGCGCCGGTGTACATGTCCACGCCGACCTCGACGAAATGCGCGCCGAACGTAGACAACTGCCATGTCTTGTCGAGCGTGCCGAACTCGATCTTGTCCTCGGCCACCAGTTCCCCTGCGGCGGCGGCGCGACTCAGGTCTGCGGACCGGTTGCCGCTGGTTACCTTGCCGCCCTCGAACACCGCATCGGCCGAATTATAACCGAACCGCTGGGCGACGGCCTCGCGCAGCTTGACGCAGGCGGCATAGACGCCCGCGGTCGCATTGGCCGCACCGAACTGGCCGCCCGATCCGGCGGAAACCGGAAAGGCGGAACTGCCGAGTTTCACGACGACCGAGTCGAGCGGCACGCCCATCATCTCCGCGGCGGTCTGCGCGATAATCGTGTAGCTGCCGGTGCCGATGTCGGTCATGTCGGTCTCGACCGTGACGACGCCGTCCCGGCCCAACCGGACGCGCGCGCCCGATGGCATGTTCATGTGATTGCGGAAGGCGGAGGCGACACCCATGCCGATCAGCCACTTACCGTCGCGGACCTGTGCCGGCTTCGCATTGCGACGCGACCAGCCGAACTGCTGCGCGCCTTCGGTCAGACAGCGGACGAGCTGGCGCTGCGAGAAACGCCGCTTGGGGTCCTTGGGGTCTACCTGCGTGTCGTTCTTTACGCGAAAGGCGATCGGATCCATGCGGAGCTTCTCGGCCATCTCGTCCATCGCAACTTCCAGCGCCATCAGGCCCGGGGCCTCACCCGGCGCGCGCATCGCATTGCCCTCGGGCAGGTCGAGCACGGCAAGCCGCATCGACGTCAGCCGATTGGCACCCGCATAGAGCAGCTGCGTCTGCAGCACCGCGGCTTCGGGACCGCCGTTCGGCTGATCCCCCGAACCGCTTTCATGCGCGATCGCGGTGATCGTCCCGTCCCGGGTCGCACCGATGCGGATGCGCTGGCGCGTGGCGGGGCGATGCGTCGTGTTGTTGGCCATGAACGGCCGGCTCATCGCAACCTTCACCGGGCGACCGGCAGCCTTCGCGCCAAGCGCCGCCAGCACCGCATCGCTGCGCAGGAACAGTTTCCCGCCAAAACCGCCACCGACATAGGGCGACAGAAACGTCACCTTGTCCTTCGACATGTTCAACGTGGTGGCGAGATCGGTGCGGCCCCAGTCGATCATCTGGTTCGACGTCCACACCGTCAGCGCGTCGCCGTTCCACGCGGCGATCGATGCGAACGGCTCCATCATCGCATGGCTGTGATCCGGCGTGGTGTATTCGGCATCGAGCTTGACCGGCGCTGATGCGAAGGTCGTCTCGAACGTGCCGACCCGGTCTTCGCCCTTGCCGGGCTTCTCCGCATCGGTCAGCGGGGCCGTCTTCAATGCGGCGTCGAGGTCGAATCGGCCCTTCCCGCGGGCATAATCGACGCGGACGAGGCCGGCCGCTGCGCGCGCCTGTTCGAACGTCTCGGCGACCACGACCGCGACCGCCTGATGATAATGATCGACATCGGGTCCGGCCAGCAACTTGACGGTGTTGTACTTGCCCTTGCCAAGCTTGCCCACGTCGGCCGCCGTCACGATCGCAATCACGCCGGGCGCAGCCTTGGCGGTGGCCGTGTCAATCGCGTTGATGCGTCCCTTGGCGACGGCGGCACCGACGACATAACCGTACGCGGCGTTCTCGATCTCGCCGTGACGTTCATAGGCGTAGGGTGCCAGACCGGTGGTCTTGAGCGGACCGTCGATCCGGGTCTGCGCACGTCCGACGACCCTCATCCGGTCGATCGGGTTGGCGGCGGCGGGTGTTTCGAACTTCATGAGCCTATGCCTTCGCTTCGGCGAGGACCGAGGCAAGCGCGCGGGTGGCAAGCGGCAGCTTGAACGCATTGTCCTTGGTCGGCGTCGCGCCCTGGAACGCGCGCGCGGTCACGGCGGCGGCACCGCGTGGCAGCAACGCATCCGCCGCCTCGACACGCCACGGCTTCGGCGCCACGCCGCCGAACGCGACACGCCCGGTGCCGTCGGCCTGAATCACCGCCGCGACCGATACCAGCGCATAGGCGTAGGACGCGCGGTCGCGTACCTTCTCGTAGAAATGCTTGCCGCCAATCGGTCGGGGCAGGGTCACTGCGGTGATCAGCTCGCCCTGCTTCAGCACGGTATCCTGCTGGGGCGTGTTGCCCCACAGCCGATGGAAGTCGGCGATCGGGATCGAGCGGCGCTGGCCGGTCGCGTCGACCGTCTCGATCACCGCGTCGAGCACGCGCATCGCCACTGCCATGTCGCCCGGGAACGTCGCGATGCAGCTGTCGCTGACGCCGATCACGCCCAACTGGCGCGAATAGCCGCCGATCGCGGCGCATCCCGAACCCGGCTTACGCTTGTTGCACGCCATGTTGGTGTCGTAGAAATAGGGGCAGCGTGTCCGCTGGAGCAAATTGCCCGCGGTCGACGCCTTGTTGCGCAACTGGCCCGAGGCGCCCGCGACGATCGCGCGGGTCAGAACGCCGTAGTCGCGGCGGATGCGCTCGTCGGCGGCGAGATTGGTATTGGTCACCAGTGCGCCGATGCGGAGACCGCCGTCAGCGGTCGCCTCGATCTTGTCGAAGCCGAGATCCTGCACGTCGACCAGATGCGTTGGCGTCTCCACCTCGATCTTCATCAGGTCGAGCAGGTTTGTCCCGCCCGCGATGAACTTGGCGGTCGGATTGCCTGCAACTGCGAGGGCCGCCGCCCCGGCATCCTTGGCGCGTTCGTAGGTGAAGGCCCTCATGCGTCTGCTCCCGCGACTTCGGCCATCGCATCGGCGATGTTGGAATAGGCTCCGCAGCGACAGATGTTACCGCTCATCCGCTCGCGCATCTCGATGTTCGTCGCGGTCGGCTTCGCATTCAGGTCACGCTGTACGTGACTAGGCACGCCGCGCTTGATCTCGTCGAGCACCGCAACGGCGGAGCAGATCTGGCCGGGGGTGCAATAGCCGCACTGGTAGCCGTCGTGCTTGATGAAGGCCGCCTGCATCGGATGCAGCTTGTCCGGTTTGCCCAGGCCCTCGATCGTAGTGATCTCGTTGCCGTCGTGCATGACCGCCAGGCTCAGGCAGGAATTGATGCGCACGCCATCGACCATCACGGTGCAGGCACCGCACTGGCCATGATCGCAGCCCTTCTTGGTGCCCGTCAGCTGCAGATGCTCGCGCAGCGCGTCGAGCAGGGTCGTGCGCGGATCAAGATCCATTTCCCGCTTTTCACCGTTGACCACGAATCGCACGGGCAAGGTCGGAGAGACCTGCGGCTGGGGCGGTGATGCGGCGAGCGCGCTTCCCGGTGAAGCGACGACCACGGCAGTCGCCGCGCTGCCAGCTAGCAGACCGCGTCGTGAAAGTTCAATTTCTGATGTGTGGGGCATGGATTTTGCGCTCCTTTCGCCCCAACGGGCACCTGCGATAGAATTTCGATCCGCGTCATTGCCGTGGGACCATCTTAACGCGTCAACCGCCGCTGTAGTGCGTGCGCAATATTCAACGAGGTGATGAGTGCTGCTCACCGTCGTATGCGACGACGAAGACGGTCGACCTGACGCTCAACTGCGCTCCTTTATCTGCAACGTGACCGGCCCGGGCGTATCGAACATGCTTACGTCGCCGTTGACCCGGCCGAGGACGACGATCCCGGGCGATGGAACGCGGCCATTCCGGTAATAGATGACGAAATCATTCGTGCCCCAGAGCCCGATCGTTCCAGCCGAGAAGTCGGTCTGCCGCGGCCCCCCGGGCAAAAGGGCGGGCAACGGTCCGGTCTTCTCCTGTCGGAGATGGTCGCGCATCTCGACGGTGAGCGGGAGCCTCGCCAGCAGCGCCCGAGTGGCGGGGCTATCGACGAGGTCGGCAGTGATCCGGCCTCGTTCGGAGGATATCACGATGCCTCCGCCAACGACCGCACGCGTCGCCGGCGAAGTATCGCTGTCGCCGTTCGCCACCGCAACGTCTCCATTACTTGTGCTGGCTGCATCACCGGGGTGGTCCTCGGCGGCGCACCCGGATGCCAGACTGCCCGTCATGATTAGCATTGCCATCTTGATCCCGGTTTTCACTTTCGCCGCCTTCCACAAATGCGTTTGCGGGCATCTTCACTCGGCTGATGGATGCCGGATCGGCCTCGGCACCCATCGCTCCTGCGGAGTTCACGGCTTGCCGCTGTCCGTGCCGGGACCGGCGCGATATTGCGCGTCGGTCACCTGCTCCATCCACTTGACCGGCGAGCCGTTCAGCGATTCCTGGATCGCGATATGGGTCATCGCCTGCGTGGGGGTGGCGCCGTGCCAGTGCTTGCGATCGGGCGGACACCACAGCACGTCGCCCGCCTGAAACTCGATCGTCGGACCGCCTTCGACCTGCGTCCACCCGACCCCTTCCGTCACGATCAGCGTCTGACCGAGTGGATGGGTATGCCACGCGGTACGAGCGCCGGGCTCGAAATGGACCGTCGCGCCGCCGACCCGGGAGGGCGAGGGACGCTGGAACTGCCCGCTGATGGTCACCTTGCCGGTGAAATACTCCGGCGAGCCGTCGGTCGTTTTTTGATCGGCCTTGCGCGTGACTTCCATGGTGGATCTCCTGTCCTGGGCCTGAGCAGAGTGCGAAATGGTCATGGTCATGATTGCCAGCATTACGCCGCGGATGGTCGTCGAATCGATGGTCTTCATTGCGTCATCGCCCTTGCGAAAATTGTTGCTGTGGAAGGGTGCTCGGTCGGTGTGCATCAGAACGTTGCCGTGGATGACCGGTCGGTGGTCCTGCTTCCGGCGTGGCCGAGCAAAGCCGAGCCAAGCAGAACCAGCGCCGCGGCAAGGAAGGTGGCGCTTGGTCCGAAAGCATCGAACAGCAAGCCACCCCCGGCGGCCCCCAGCGTGATCGCGAGCTGCACCACGGCCACCATCAGCCCGCCCGCCGCTTCCGCATCCTCGGGCAGCGTGCGGCTCAGCCATGTCCACCAGGCCACCGGCAGCGCGGTGCCGACGAAGCCCCACGCGCCCAGCAGCAGAGCGACGGCGACGGGGATAGAACCAAGCGCGATCAGGGCGAATGCGATCCCCGCCATGATGACCGGAGCCGCGACCAACGTAACCGACAGGTTCCAGGCGACGAAGCGGCCGATCAGCCAGGTGCCCGCAAGGCCTGCCGCGCCCATGCCGAGCAGCATGGCCGAGAGGAGCGAGACGCTGACGCCCGTGACCTGCTCGACGAACGGACGAAGATAAGTGAACAGCGCGAACTGCCCCATGAACAGCAGGCCGACCGCCCCCATGCCGATCCGCGCTTCGGGCCGACGCAGCACACCGAGCGAACCGGTCGCACCGGATGCGCGATTGGGCGCCATCGACGGCAGCGTCGCCCATTGCCACGCGAACGTCGCGACGGCGAGCGGAACGACGATGAAGAATGCGCCGCGCCAGCCGATATACTGGCCCAGGAAGCTGCCGAGCGGGGCGGCGATCGTCGTAGCCAGCGCATTGCCGCCGTTCAGCAAGGCCAGTCCCTTGGGAACTTGTTCGGTCGGCACTAGGCGCATGACCGTCGCCGTCGACATCGACCAGAACCCGCCGATGGCGATGCCCAGCAGCGCGCGACCCGCGACCAGTACGAGGTAGGTCGGCGCGAATGCCACCGTCAGTCCGGAGACCAGCATCAACAGGGTCAGACCGAGCAGCAGATGGCGCCGGTCGATACCCGCTGCCAGTGACGCGATCGTCAGGCTGGTCACGACCGCGAAGATCCCGGACACTGAAATCGCCTGTCCGGCCGCCCCTTCGGTGACGCGCAGGTCGGCCGCGATCGGCGTCAGGATGCTTACCGGCATGAACTCGGACGCGATCAGCGTCGACACGCATAAGGTGAGCGCCAGGACCGCACCCCAGCGCGCCGTTGATGCCGCCGGCGGGAGATGCCGGGCGTCGGTGTTTGCCATACTGGTCATGCCTGTGTCCCTCTGGTCCTGTCGGGCCTTCGAGACACGATTATGGGGGCGGGAGCGGCACAGGGTTAGCGGGTGTCTGATCCATGCCACGATGAGCAAGGCTCATCATTGCGACCGGTCATGACCCGAGCGGATGGATTTCCCTGATGAGCTCGATGAGCAGGCGAAGCCCCGTCGGCACCTGTCGCCGGCCCGAATAATAGATATGAAAACCCTGACCGGTCGACACCCAGTCCTCAAGGACGGCGTGCAACTCGCCGCTGTTCACGAGTGATGCGACCGTGGGTTCGGGAAGATACGCTAACCCGACGCCGCGCCGGACGAGGCTTAGCCCGAACTGGGTTTCATCGAAAGTGATCGGCCCCGGAACATCCAGCTCGAACGTCTCGCCTTCCTTGTCGAACTCCCAATGATAGATGCTGCCGTCGCCCAGGCGGATCCGTAGGCAGCGATGGTCCTTCAGGTGAAGCGGATGCGTGGGGACACCGTGCCTCGCCAGATAGGCTGGCGAGCCGACGACGACCCAATGGATATCAGGCGACAGTCTTTGAGCGATCATGTCCTCGGGGACGGTGCCGCCATAACGAATGCCGGCATCAGCCCCTTCCGAGATGACATCGACCAGATGGTTGGTGACGGCCACGTCGATCTGGATCTCGGGATACCGCTCCACGAAGATCGGCAGGACCGGACCCAGCAGCAGCGTGGCGGCATGTTCGAGGATGTTCAGGCGGATGCGACCGGAGGGCTCGTCACGGTAGCGGTTGAGGGCCTCCGCGGCGGATCCGATTGCCTCGAACGGCTCGACGATCTTGCCCAGAAGCTCCTCTCCCGCGGCCGTCAGCGTGACGCTTCGGTTGGTCCGGTTCAGCAGCCTGACGCCCAGCCGGGTTTCGAGGCCCTTGAGCGAATGGCTTAGCGCCGACGCGCTGACACCAAGATCAAGCCCGGCACGCCGAAAGCTGCGATGGTTGGCGATCGCGAGGAAATAGCTGAAATCGGCGAGGTCGGTGCGGCTGATCTTCATGGCCGCATTCTGCTCGCTATGCCCATTGGTGGCAATTTCGTCCGGCGATCGGCGGGAATCGTCCTGCGAAAACCGCCGTCGCGTCAGCATATCCTAGCCGCAGCCCCTACATTCGCCCGGCCCGGCGATCCACGAGGCCTTCATCTTCGGCCGTCCCTCGGGACGCAAATTCTCCAATGATCTGAGTGCCCAGTTTTGTCTCCTGTGGGGCACCACCCTCTCGATAACAATTTCCGACACTCGCTGCAGAGCGTGCGTTCTAATGGCACATTTTTGGGGTCCCGCCTGGGGCGGCTTCGCATAGAAAGTGGGTGGCGACTCTTCGCCTAATTCGTATCGCTGCGATCGTTGTGGCCCTGAACTAACGCAAGTTCGGCTCGTGCGTGATCGGCGAGCCCCAGCCTGTAGTTGCCATCGACACAGGGAAATTACCTGCTCCCCAATCAGACACGGCCCGGCTTTCACCGGGGCGCTTCCTGTCCAACAAACCGGCAGGGTCCTGCCCCGCCGACCCGCAATCAGTACATGTGCTGGCCGCCGTTGATGCTGAGCGTCGAGCCGGTGACGAACCCGCCCTCTTCCGAACACAGAAAAGCGACGCCGCGCGCGATTTCGCTCGCCTGACCCAGCCGGCCGACCGGGATCTTGGCCACGATCTTTTCCAGAACATCAGCCGGCACTGCCGCGACCATGTCGGTGTCGATATAGCCCGGAGCGATCGCGTTGACGGTCACGCCGAACCGTGCGCCTTCCTGCGCCAGCGCCTTGGTGAAGCCGTGAATACCCGACTTGGCGGCGGCATAGTTGACCTGACCATATTGGCCGGCCTGCCCGTTGATCGAACCGATGTTGACGATACGGCCCCATTTGCGGTCGCGCATGCCGGGGAAGGTCGCCTTGGCTAGGTTGAAGCAACCGCCAAGGTTCGTGCGGATCACGTCGTCCCACATGTCGTAGGTCATCTTGAGCAAGGTACCGTCGCGAGTGATGCCCGCATTGTTGACGACAATGTCGACCGGACCGACCGCTTCCTCGATCGCCTTCACGCCCGCCTGCGTCGCATCGAAATCGCCCACGTCGAACTTGAACGCAGCGATGCCGGTACGGTCGCTGAATGCCTTCGCCTTTTCGTCGTTGCCGGCATAGTTTGCCGCGACGGTGACTCCCATGTCCTTCAGCGCGAGGCTGATCGCCTCGCCGATGCCGCGCGTGCCGCCGGTGACGATCGCTACCCGTGCCATGCATTCTCTCCTACGACTGTTTCGTCCCTGCTAGGCGGGGTCGATCCAGCCCGCAAGTTCGCGCGCGATAATGTTGCGCAACATTTTATTGCCTGTGGGCTCGGCGTTCAGACAAGGAAGATAGGCAAAATCGGTGCCGCCCGCTGCTTCGAAGCTTTCGCGACCACGGATCGCCAGTTCCTCCAACGTCTCCAGACAGTCCGCCGAAAAGCCGGGCGCAAAGATCGCAACGCGGCGCTTGCCGGCCTTCGCCAGTTCGACCAACGTTTCGTCGGTGGCCGGGCCAAGCCATTTCGCCGGGCCGAAGCGCGACTGAAACGCGATGGTCAGCGGCCGGCCGAGTGCTTCGGACACCAACCGCGCCGTCTTCTGGCAGTGACAGTGATATGGGTCGCCGAGTGCCAGCGTGCGCTTGGGCATGCCATGGAAGCTGGCGACGATCGCATCGGGTTCGAAGGCGAGCTTGGCCAGATCCTCGCGCAGGGTCGTCACCAGTGCGTCGATATACAACGGATCGTCGTAATAGGGCGGCAGGGTGCGGATCGCCGGTTGCCAGCGCAAGGTCGCGAGATGGGCAAACGCCTTGTCGTTGGCGGTGGCGGTCGTTGCTGCGCAATATTGCGGGTAGAGCGGTGCCAGCAGGATACGGTCGCAACCCTGTTGCCGCATCGTTTCGATCCGGGTGGCGATGGAGGGGTTGCCGTAGCGCATGGCCCAGTCAATGATGACTTCTTCACCGAACGCGCCTTGCATCGCATCCGATTGTGCGCGGGTGATAGCGGCGAGCGGCGACCCCCGTTCGCTCCACACCTGTTGATAGGCATGGGCCGACTTCTTCGGCCGGGTGTTGAGGATGATGCCGCGCAGGATCGGCTGCCACGCGATCGCCGGCAGTTCGACCACGCGCCGGTCGGACAGGAATTCGGCGAGATAGCGCTTCACCGATCGCGGCGAGGGATCGTCGGGCGTGCCGAGGTTCATCAGCAATACGCCGACACGGCGCTTCGGAATGGCGGGATGATTGAGCGGCAGGTCCATGGGGCCACGTAACGCGCGACCGGCCCCAAGGTGGCAAGCCCTTTCGTCAGAGCAACGGCAGCGTCCGATACCGCCGCCCCGTCGCGGCGTGCAGCGCGTTGGCGATGGCGGGCGCGACGACCGGCACGGCCAGTTCGCTGACGCCGCCGGGATCGCCGTCCGATTCGATCAGTTCGACCATGATGTCCGGCACATCGGCCAGCCGGGGCAGGTGCAACCCGCCAAAGCCGCGCACATCAGGCAGGTTCGCGTCGAACCCGGTTGAGGCACCGGTCGCCTGCGCCATCCCGAAGATCAGACCACCCTCGATCTGCTGGCGCACGAGATCGGGGTTCACGACCCGGCCGCAATCGACCGCGACGACCAGCCGGTCGACCTTCACCCGCTGATCATCGCCGATATGCGCCTCCGCCATGCAGGCGATCGCCGATCCGCGCATCCGGTGACAGGCGATGCCCTGCGCGCTGCCCGGCACCCCGCCCTGCCAGCCGCCCATGGTCGCGACCGTCGACAGGCAGCGGGCCAGCGCCACGTCGCCGCCGAGCATCGCGATGCGGAACGAATGCGCCTCCATCCCGGCGAACCCGGCCAGTTCGTCGAGGAAGCATTCGGTGAAGAAGGCGGTGTAGCTATGCGCGCCCGAACGCCACCAGCCGGCGGGCAGGCCGAGATCGGCGGGATGATGATCGACCGCGACGTTGGCGACGCCGTAGGCCGGCACCGCGCCCTCGGTCGCCAGCGCATCGCCGCGGTCGCCGGGCAATGCCATGCCGAGCGAGGCGGCGACATCGCCGCCCAGCAGCAATCGCGCCAGATCGCGGCCGGTGCGCGGCGCGGCGATCTGCGCGCGCCAGCCGAGGATGCGACCGCCCCGCCCCAGTCGCGCGGTCATCCGCGCGGCGGCAGGCGTGCGATAGCGATCGGCCAGACAATCCTCGCCCCGCGACCACGTCAGTTGCACCGGCCGTTCCAGCCGACGCGCCAGCACCGCCACCTGTTCGGCGGCGCGGTGGTCGAGATTGGCCCCGAACGACCCACCGGCGATGGTCGGGTGCAGGACGACGCGGTCCTCGCCGATACCGATCGCGCGCGCGGCGGCGGCGCGGGCCAGCGTCGGCGCTTGCGTAGGCATCCACAGCGTCAGCGTGCCGTCATTCCATTCGGCGGTCGCGCAGATCGGTTCGATCGCGGCATGGAGCGCGGCGCGCACGCGATAAGTCGCGGTCTGGGTCCGCCCGCCGGTGAACGCCGCGTCGATATCGCCCGCCTCCTGCACCCGCGCCCCCTCGCCCGCGAGCGCGGCGTCGAGCGCGGCAGCGATCGAGCGGTCGTCGATCAGCCCATGGGTTTCGAAGCGCGGCGCCATCGCATCGACCGCGCGATTGGCCGCCCACCATGTCGTCGCGGCGGCGGCGACCCAACGATCGGTTTCGATCACGCTGACCACGCCCGGCACCGCCTCCGCCGCCGGTTTGTCGGCGCCCAGCAGCTTCGCGTCGCCGATCGGTCCCTGCCGGATCGAGGCGAAGACCATGCCGGGCCTGCGCACGTCGCCGGCGAACGTCGCGCTGCCGTCGACCTTGGCGGGGGCGTCGAGCCGGGGGGCGGGTGTGCCGGTCAGCCGTTTGTCGTCGCCAGTCCGCAAGGGAAGTTCGCCCCCCGGCAGGCTCTCGCGCGCCGCGCGTTCGGCCAGCACGCCGAAGCGTTCGCGGCGGTCGCCCATCACGACGAAGCCATCGGCGGTGCCGCAGCTGCGCCAGTCGCCGTCCCAGCCCCGCGCCGCCGCCTTGCACAGCAACACCCGCGCCGCCGCCCCCGCCGCGCGCAGCGGCGCTTCGAACCGGCGGACCGAGGTCGAGCCGGCGGTCAGCATCAGGGCGGTCCGCTCGGCATGGGTCGCGCGCGTCGCTTCGGGAAGCAGCGCCAGCGCGTCGCCGAACAGGATGCCGGCAGCCAGCGGATTGGCGTAGAGTGGGTTGATCGGTGCCGCCTCGACCGCGACCGTTCGCCAGTCGGCCCCTAGTTCGTCGGCCACGATCTGCGGCAATGCGGTGTAGACGCCCTGCCCATGCTCGGTCTGCGGCACCGCGACGGTCACCTGTCCGTCGCTGCCGATCTTCAGATAGGCGCCGAACACCGTCTCGCCCGCCGCCGCGGCAAGGTTGACGCCGTAGCGACGCGGCCACAGCCCCCATGCGACGATCAGTCCGACCCCGGTACCACCGCCGATCAGCAGGTTGCGGCGGGTGATGCGGGGCGTGGAGGGTCCGACCATGCGGGTGCCGTAGCAAATCCTCCCCGGCACGGGGAGGGGGACGTAGCGGCGATCAGCAACTTGCCGGGGGCAAGTCGCAGCCGCGAAGTCGGCTCGCAAGGCGAGCCGTGGGCGCAGCGGATAGTGGAGGGGGATCGCCGCATATGGAACCGTAGCGTCTGGGGAAGCCCCCTCCACCATGCTGCGCATGGTCCCCCTCCCCATGCCGGGGAGGATCGGGTGTTCCCCTGCACGCGCTTCCCCGATATTACCCGCCGCCACACAGCCGGAGCGTTCCCTTGATCCTTTCCACCCTCGCCGCTGCGACCGGCGATATCGGTATGGCCGCCGGCCATATCCGCTACAGCGATCTGGGGCTGGACCCGGTCGCGCTGAACCTCGGCTTCTTTCAGCTCAAATGGTATTCGCTGGCCTATATCACCGGCATCCTCGCCGGCTGGTGGTATATGCTCAGGCTCCTCGACCAGCCCGGCGCGCCGATGGCGCGGCGGCACGCCGACGACCTCGTCTTTTATGCGACGCTTGGCATCATCCTCGGCGGGCGGATCGGCTACGTCCTGTTCTATGCGCCGGAAATGATTACCGACCCGATCAAGATCCTGCGCCTGTGGGATGGCGGTATGTCGTTCCATGGCGGGATGGTCGGCCTGATTCTCGGCATCTGGTGGCTGTCGCGCAAACACGGCCTGCGCGCGCTCCGGGTCACCGACTATGTCACCTGCGTCGCGCCGATCGGCCAGTTTCTCGGCCGGCTCGCGAATTTCGTGAATGGCGAACTGTGGGGCAAGCCCAGCGACGCACCATGGGCGATCGTGTTCCCGCGCACCGTGGCCGGCGGTCTCGATCCGGCGCGTCACCCGAGCCAGCTTTATGAGGCGATGGGCGAAGGGCTGATCCTGTTCCTGATCCTCGCCTTCCTCTTCTGGCGGACCGATGCGCGGTACAAGCCGGGCTTCCTGCTCGGCACCGGCATGGCCGGGTTCGGCGTGGCGCGGTTCGTCATCGAATTCTGGCGCGAACCCGATGCCCAGCTGGTCGAATTCGCACAGGCGACCGGGCTGCATATGGGCCAGTGGCTGACCCTGCCGATGATCGCGGTCGGCGCGTATCTGATGGCGACCGCCAAGAAGCGCCGCGTCCGCGTGGAGCCGATTGCGGGCACGGAGAGCGTGGCATGAAGCTCCTCCCCGGCACGGGGAGGGGGACCATGCGCAGCATGGTGGAGGGGGTTCGCCTGCTCCACCACGGCTGCGTCTGCGGATACCCCCCTCCACCGTCTTGCGGACGGTCCCCCTCCCCGCGCAGCGGGGAGGATTTCGGATGACCGACGCCGCCCTGCCCGAACGCCTCGCCCGCGCGATCACGCTGGCCGGGCCGATCAGCCTCGCCCAGTTCATGGGGGCGGCCAACGCGCACTATTACGCCACGCGCGACCCGCTCGGCGCGAAGGGCGACTTCACCACCGCGCCGGAGATCAGCCAGATGTTCGGCGAGCTGATCGGCCTGTCGCTGGCCGACGGGTGGGATCGCGCCGGGCGACCTGCGGCGCGCTATGTCGAATTCGGTCCGGGTCGCGGCACCCTCGCCGCCGATGCGCTCCGCGCCATGGAATCGGCGGGCTGCACCCCCGGTGTCCATTTCGTCGAAACGTCGCCGACGCTGCGGGCCGAACAGGCGAAGCACGTGCCGCAGGCCGAATGGGCGATGGACGGTGTCGGCCTGCCCGACGACGGCCCGCTGCTGGTCGTGGCCAACGAATTTTTCGACGCGCTGCCGATCCGGCAACTCGTGAAGACGGCGGAGGGCTGGCGCGAACGGCTGGTCGCGTGTCAGGATACGCTGTTCCTGCCGATCGTCGGCACGCGTGGTTTCGACCCGATCATCCCCCCGCATCTGCAGGGGGCGCCGCTCGGCTCGGTCCTCGAAACCGCCCCGGCCGCCGTCGCCATCCTGCGCCAGCTGGCCAAGCGGATCGTCGCGCAGGGCGGCTGCGCGCTCATCATCGACTATGGCTATAGCGGCCCGGCGATCGGCGACACGTTGCAGGCGGTGCGCGGGCACGGCTTCGTCAACCCGTATGAAAACCCGGGCGAGCAGGACCTGACCGCGCATGTCGACTTCGCGACGCTCGCCGAAGCCGCGCGGGCCGAGGACGCTATGGCCTATGGCCCGGTCGAACAGGGCGCGCTGCTGAAGGCGCTTGGCATCGATGCGCGGGTACAGGCATTGTCGGCGCGGTCGCCCGACCGCGGTGCCGGGTTGCGCGCCGATCGCGACCGGTTGGTGGAGGACGAGCAGATGGGCAGCCTGTTCAAGGCGATCGCGATCACCAGCCCCGGCTGGCCGGTTCCGGCGGGGTTCGCATGACCCCGGTGCTGCGCGCGGCGACGGCCGCCGATGCCGCGCTGCTGGCACGGATCGGGGCGGAAACCTTTACCGAAACGTTCGGCACGCTCTACGACCCGGCCGATCTCGCCGCATTCCTGACCAACCACACGCCCGACAAGTGGACCGGGGAACTGACCGATCCGCGCTTCCATGTCGTACTGGCGATGGCTGGCGACGACGAGGCCGGGTACGCCAAGCTCGGGCCGCCGTCGCTGCCGTTCGAACCGCGCGGACGGCCGATCGAACTGCGCCAATTCTATGTGCGAACCGCATGGCAGGGCAGCGGGCTCGCCGCGCGGATGATGGAGCATATGCTGGCGACGGCGCGCGCGACCGGTGCCGACGAACTCTATCTGTCGGTGTTCGTCGACAATCACCGCGCCCGGCGGTTTTACGAACGTTGTGGCTTCGAACGGGTCGGCCGCTACGACTTCATGGTCGGCAATCATCGGGATGTGGATGACGTGATGCGGGTGGCCCTGTGACGGACGTCCATGATGTCGAGGTGATCCGCGCCGCTGCGCTGGACGGCGTGGCGCACGGCTTTCTCGGGCGGCGCGGCGGCGTGTCGAGCGGGGTCGTCGCGGGCCTGAATGTCGGCCTCGGATCGGCCGACGATCCGGCGGCGGTGGCGGAAAATCGCGCGCGTGCCGTGGCGGCGGTGCTGCCCGGCGCGGCGTTGTGCGGGCTGTACCAGACGCATTCGGCCTCGGTCGTGCGGGTGCTGACCGCCTTTCCCGATGCCGACCGGCCGCAGGGCGACGCGATGGTCACCGAACGGCCCGACATCCTGCTCGGCATCGTCACCGCCGATTGCGCGCCGGTGCTGCTCGCCGATCCGGAGGCCGGCGTGGTCGGTGCGGCCCATGCCGGGTGGAAAGGCGCGCTGGCGGGCATTACCGACGCGACGATCGCGCAGATGGAAAAGCTCGGGGCGCGCAGCGGCCGGATCGCCGCCGCGATCGGCCCGTGCATCGCGCGGGCAAGCTATGAGGTCGATATGGGCTTCGTCGAACGCTTCTGTTCGACCGATCCGGCCAATGAGCGGTTCTTCGCCGAAAACCGACCCGGCCATGCCCGGTTCGATCTCGAAGCCTATGTGGTGCACCGGCTGGCGGCGGCGGGCGTGCGGCGGATCGAGGCACTCGGCCTCGACACCTATGCGCAGGAAGACCGCTTCTTCAGCTTCCGCCGCGCGACGCATCGCGGCGAGGCGGATTATGGCCGGCAGCTGTCGCTGATCGGTCTGGCGGGATAGTCCTTTCCGTACCCCCGCGCAGGCGGGGGTCCAGAGTCCCAGACGCGACCGTTATGCTGTGCGACCTTGGGCCCCCGCCTGCGCGGGGGTACGACATGCGTCGTAATTTGGTTTCTCCCGTAACTATCGCTACGCTCTCCCGAAAAAGCAGGAGAGACTCACGATGTCCGACGAAACCGAAGCCGACCTGACCGGCGTTCCGCCGCGCCGTCGCCCCAAGCCTTCGGTCGACACCGTCGGCGGTCGCCGGCTGAAGCCCGCGACGCTGATGATGGGCCATGGCTATGATCCGGTCCTGTCCGAAGGATCGCTGAAACCGCCGATCTTCGCGACCTCGACCTACGTCTTTCCCAACGCAGCGGCAGGCAAGCGCCATTTCGAGGGCGTGACCGGCAAGCGGCCGGGCGGTGCGGAGGGGCTGGTCTATTCGCGCTTCAACGGCCCCAATCAGGAAATCCTCGAAGACCGGCTGGGCGTCTGGGAAGCAGCGGAGGATGCGCTGGTCTTTTCCAGCGGGATGTCGGCGATCGCGACGCTGTTTCTGGCGATGGTCCAGCCCGGCGACACGGTCATCCATTCGGGACCGCTCTATGCGGCGACCGAAACGCTGATCGGTCGCGTGCTCGGCCGCTTCGGGGTGAAGTATCTCGACTTCCCGGCCGGCGCGACCCGCGACGAGATCGAGGGCGTGCTGCGACAGGCCGACGGTCCGGTACCGCTGATCTATCTCGAAAGTCCCGCCAACCCGACCAACGCGCTGGTCGATATCGAAGCGGTCGCGGCCGCCCGCGACGCGGTGTTCGGCGACGGGGCGGAAAAACCGCCGATTGCGATCGACAACACGTTTCTGGGGCCGCTTTGGCAGCAACCGCTGCAACACGGTGCCGATCTGGTCGTCTACTCGCTGACCAAATATGCGGGCGGGCACAGTGACCTGGTGGCCGGCGGCGTGCTGGGATCGAAGGCACACATCAACACAATCCGCTCCATGCGCAACACCATCGGCACGATCTGCGACCCGAACACCGCATGGATGCTGCTCCGCAGTCTCGAAACGCTCGAACTACGTATGAGCCGGGCGGGCGAGAATGCCGAGAAGGTCTGCGCGTTCCTGCGCGATCATCCGAAGGTCGAGCGCGTCGGCTATCTCGGTTTCCTGAAAGATGCCGAAGGCATGGCGCGGCAGGCCGACATCTATGCGCGCCATTGCACCGGCGGGGGATCGACCTTTTCGCTGTACCTGAAAGGTGGCGAGCGCGAGGCGTTCGCGTTCCTCGACGCACTGGTCATCGCAAAACTGGCGGTCAGCCTTGGCGGAACCGAGACGCTGGCCAGCCATCCCGCGGGCATGACGCATCTGTCTGTGCCCGATGCGCGCAAGGCGGCGCTGGGGATTACCGACAATCTGGTGCGGATTTCGATCGGGGTTGAGGATGCGGACGACCTGATCGCCGATTTCGAGCAGGCACTGGCGGCGATCTGACCCAAAGTCCTCCCCGGCACGGGGAGGGGGACGTAGCGGCGATCAGAGACTTGCCGGGAGCAAGTCGCAGCAGCAAAGCCGGCTCGCAAGGCGAGCCGTGGGCGCAGCATGGTGGAGGGGGCTGGCCGCGAACCCCAGCGTTGCGAGTGTGAACACCCCCCTTCACTAGTCTGGGGCCGATCCCCCTCCCCGTGCCGGGGAGGATTTACGCCCCGCCGATGCCTTCGATCACCTTGCCGGTGCCGCCGCAATTGGTGCATTCGTCACCGTCGATCGTGCCCTTGCCGCCGCAGCGCGGGCAGAGATCTTCACCCGTACCGGGGGTACCGGGTGCGGCATCGTCGCCGGGGTTGAGCGGTTCGGGCATGTCGTCTCTCCGATGTGAAGCCGCGACAACGGTCGACAGCGCGGGTAAGGTCCGGCATGACGCGACCCCTTATGCCGCCCCGTTTCGCCTTCACCGTCACCGCCACCTCCGGCCGCGCCCGCGCCGGCACGATCGCCATGCAGCGTGGCGAGATCCGCACCCCCGCCTTCATGCCGGTCGGCACCGCCGCCACGGTCAAGGCGGTCAAGCCGCAGGACGTGCGCGCCGCCGGTGCCGACATCCTGCTCGGCAATACCTATCACCTGATGCTGCGGCCGAGCGCCGAACGTGTCGCGCGACTGGGTGGGTTGCACGCCTTCATGGGCTGGGACCGGCCGATCCTGACCGACAGCGGCGGCTATCAGGTGATGAGCCTGTCCGAACTGACCAAGCGGTCGGAGGATGGCGTCGAATTCAAGAGCCATCTGGACGGCACCCGTCACCTGATGAGTCCCGAGCGATCGATGGAGATCCAGCGGTTGCTGGGCAGCGATATCGTCATGGCGTTCGACGAACTGGTGCCGACGACGTCGACCCCCGACGTGCAGGCCCGCGCGATGGAGCGGTCGATGCGCTGGGCGCGCCGCAGCCGGGCCGGGTTCGATTCGGGCGAGGAACATGCCTCGCGCGCCGCCTTGTTCGGTATCCAGCAGGGTGCGCTCGACGAAAAACTGCGCGAGTCGTCCGCCGACGCGCTGATCGATATCGGCTTCGATGGCTATGCGGTCGGCGGCCTCGCGGTTGGCGAGGGGCAGGAGGCGATGTTCGGCGTGCTCGACTATGCGCCGGGGCAACTGCCGATCGACAAACCCCGCTATTTGATGGGGGTCGGCAAGCCCGACGACATCGTCGGGGCGGTCGAACGCGGCATCGACATGTTCGACTGCGTGCTGCCGACCCGATCGGGTCGCACCGGACAGGCGTTTACCCGCGGCGGCCCGATCAACATCCGCAATGCCAAATTCGCCGAGGATCTGGGCCCCGCCGACCCGGAATGCGCCTGTCCGACCTGCCGCAATTTCAGCCGCGCCTATCTCCACCATCTGGTCCGTGCCGGGGAGATTCTCGGCGCGATGCTGATGACCGAACATAATCTCTATTTCTATCAGGCGTTGATGGCCGATCTGCGGGCCGCCATCGCCAGCGACACGCTGCACATTTTCGCCGACGATTTCCGGGCACGCTACACGGCCGGCAAGCGTTGAGCATAAAAGAGGGAGAGGATCATGACCGAAAAAACCGCACTGAACGAGGTCGCCGCCGCGGCAAAGGAAGCCAAGCGCCTCGCCGACGCCGCGGCCGATACCCGGCAGCCGTCGAAGGGACAGGCATGGCCGCTGGTGCCGATCGGCGTCGGTATCGGCATCGGATCGGCCGCGCTTGCCGCTGCGCTGCTCTACGCCAATGCCGGCCGTAAAAAGGGCTGATCGGCCGGCGGGAGCGTCACGGGGGCTGATCCGGCGTGACGCCCGTAGCCGATGATACATTGACACTCGCCGCCCGCGCGGCCCACATCTCCGGCATTCTTCCTGCCGGAGTTTCCCAATGCGTCTCGGCCTTGCGTTGCTGATTTCGACCGCCCTGTTCGCCCCCGCCTATGCGCAGCCGCGTGCCGTGCCCGCGGCGGCGCAGGCGACGGTCCCGCCGATCGCCTATACCGAACGCACCCTGCCCAACGGCCTGCGTGTCTATGCCATTCGCGACACGTCGAGCGCGAACGTGTCGGTGCAGGTGTGGTACGATGTCGGGTCAAAGGACGATCCCGCCGGGCGGTCCGGCTTTGCGCACATGTTCGAACATTTAATGTTCAAGGCGACGCGCAATCTGGTGCCCGAACAGCTCGACCGGCTGACCGAGGATGTCGGCGGGTACAACAACGCGTCGACTGCCGACGACTACACCAATTATTTCGAGGTGGTGCCGGCCAACCATCTGCAACGGCTGTTGTTCGCCGAGGCCGACCGGATGGCGACGCTGGTCGTCGATCCCAAGACCTTCGCGTCGGAACGCGAGGTCGTGAAGGAGGAATTGCGCAGCCGCATCCTCGCGCAACCATACGGCAAGCTGTTCGGCCTGTATGCGCCGATGGTGTCGTATAGCCGCCATCCCTATGCCCGGCCCGGCATCGGATCGATCGCCGATCTCGACGCGGCGACGATCGACGATATCCGCGCCTTCCACGCGACCTATTACCGGCCCGACAATGCCGTGCTGGTGGTCGCCGGCAATTTCGATCCCGCGCAACTGAACCGCTGGGTCGACCAGTATTTCGGCCCAATCGCCAAGCCCGCCCGCCCGATCCCGCGCGTGACGATCGACGAACCCGTTCGCCAGCAACCGGTGACGAAGACGGTGTACGAGGCGAACACGCCATTGCCCGCCGTCCTGATCAGCTATCCCCTGCCGCCCGCCAATCATCCCGATCAGGCGGCGCTGAAGGTGCTCGACGCGATCCTGTCGGGCGGCGACAATTCGCGGCTGCACCAGTCACTCGTCTATCGCGACCAGATCGCGCAGGACGTCGGCGTCCAGCTCGACGCCAAACAGGGGCCAGGCACGCTGTCGCTCTACGCGATTCTTGCCGGCGGCAAATCGGCGGCGGATGGCGAAGCGGCGCTCAAGCGCGAGGTCGCCCGCCTGATCGCGGCCCCGCCGACCGCCGCCGAACTGGCCGAGGCGAAGAACGAGATCACCACCGCCGAACTGCTGTCGCGCGAAACGGCGGAAGGGAAAGCGTCGGCGCTGGCGCAGGGCGTCATTGTCGAGCGTGACCCGCAGGCGGCGGACAAGGGCCTTGCCGCGATCGGCCGCGTCACCGCCGCCGATGTGCAGCGCGTCGCCAGGACCTGGCTGGCCGCCAACCGCGCGGCGACCGTCCGCTATCTGCCCGACACCGCCAAGCCGGCGAACGCGACCAGCGACACGATCGCCGTCGCCAGCAGCGTCGTCACGACGCCGCTGGCGGTGCCGCCCGGCATCGCGGTGTTCACCCCCGCCCCCGAAAGCCAGCGCATCCTGCCCCCCGCCCCGGCCGCACCGGTGCAGGTCGCGATCCCCATCCCCGTCGAACGTCGCCTGCCGAACGGCATGCGCGTCGTTGTGGTCGAGAAGCGCGGCCTGCCGGTCGTCACCGCCGCGTTGGTCGGTGGCGGCGGGGCGGTCGCCGATCCCGAGGGCCGTGCCGGCGTCGGCGAACTGACCGCCGGGCTGCTGACGCAGGGCACGAAGACCCGTTCGGCGACCGAGATCGCCCGCGCGGTTGAATCGCTGGGCGGCAGCATCGGCAGCGGCGCGGGCTGGGATTCGCAGAGCGTGACGCTGACCGTCGGATCGGCACAGGCCGCGCCCGCGCTCGCCATCCTTGCCGATGTCGCGCGCAACCCGGCCTTTGCTCAGGACGAGATTGAGCGGCTGCGGACACGGACCATCGACGGCGTGTCGGTGGCGCTGACCGATCCGGGGCAGCTGGCGGGCCTAGTCGCCGATCGTGTCGTGTTCGGCGCATCGCCCTATGGCCATCCGGCAACGGGCACGCCGACATCGCTGAAGGCGATCACGCGCGACGATGTCGTCACCGCCTATCGTCGGGCGTGGCAGCCGGCGGAGGCGACGCTGGTGCTGGTCGGCGATCTGACGGCGGACGCCGGGATGGCGCTGGCCACGCGATTGTTCGGCGACTGGACGGCGCAACCCGGGTCTGCCGCCGCGCCCGCGCCGGTATATGCGGCGCCGGAACCCCGCGTGATCGTGGTCGACATGCCCGGTGCCGGACAGGCGGGTGTGGTCGTCGCCCGCCCCGGCATCGCGCGGGACGACAAGGATTATTTCCCCGCCGCCGTTGCCAACGCGACGCTCGGTGTCGGTTTCTCCTCGCGGCTCAACCAGGAAATCCGTATCAAGCGCGGCCTCGCCTATGGTGCGCGATCCGAACTGGACGCCCGGCGCTGGGGCGGTGCCATCGGCGCGTCGACCCAGACCAAGAACCCGTCGGCACCCGAGGTGGTCAAGATCATTACCGACGAGTTGCGCCGACTGGGCATCGAACCGGCACCCGAGGCCGAGCTGGCGACGCGCAAGGCGGTGCTGACCGGCAATTTCGGGCGAACGATCGAACGGACCAGCGGTATTGCCGGCACCATCGCCACCTATGTCGCCGACGGCGTGCCGCTGGCGCGCATCGCGACCTTCCTCCCCTCGGTCGAGGCGGTCGGGCCGGCGGCGGTCCAGTCGGTTGCGGCGCGGGTCATGGACCCGAAGGCGGCGAGCATCGTCGTGGTCGGCGACGCCAAGCAGTTCCTCGAACCGCTGCGGGCGGCCTATCCGCGGCTGGTGGTGATACCGGCGGCGTCGGTCGATCTGGGAAGCGCGAACTTGCGTTGAAAAGCTCCTCCCTGCTCGCGGGCAGGGGGACCGCCGTGTAGCGGTGGTGGGGCATTCGCAGGCGGACCGCTTGTGGACACCTCCCTCCACCAGCTGCGCTGATCCCCCTCCCCGTGCCGGGGAGGATTTCGTTTACGGCGCGGGCAGCGTTTTCGGGTAGAGCGCGACGGAATGGCTGCGTTCGTGACCCTTTCCAGGAACCGGTGGATCGTCATCGGCGGCTCGGCTTTCCTGTCCGCCGGGATCGCGCTCGCCGTCTTCGCATCGCGCGAACCACAACCCGCACCCCCGCCGGTCCGGTTCGGGTACGAAGCCGACGACCATTTCCCCGGTGCGGCGCTGTTGCTGCTCGACGCACCGGTCCGGCAGGGGGCGACGGGCACGACCGCCCTGCCCGCACTGCCGGTCCCCGCCGACATCGCCGATACCTCGATCCGTGCGGCACGGCCGTTCATCCTACGCGGCAGCCAGATCGACCGTGCCCGCGCGTTGCAGTGTTTGACGAGCGCGATCTATTACGAGGCCGGCAACGAACCCGATGCCGGGCAGCGTGCGGTGGCGCAGGTCGTCCTGAACCGCGTGCGGCATCCCGCTTTCCCGGCAACGGTCTGTGGCGTGGTGTTTCAGGGTTCGGATCACCCGCGCTGCCAGTTCAGCTTTGCCTGCGACGGGGCGATGGCACGGACGCCGGCTCCGGCAGTCTGGCTGCGCGCGCGGCGGGTCGCGGCGCGGGCGCTGGCAGGCGAGGTGTTCGCGCCGGTCGGGCTGGCGACGCATTACCATACCTATGCCGTCACCCCGTCGTGGAACCGGACGCTGGTGATGACCGGCGTGTTCGGCGCGCATTTCTTCCATCGGTGGAAGGGCGGATGGGGCACGCCCGCCGCCTTTCGCGACCGCTATATCGGTGGCGAGCCGCTGCCGGGGCCGCTACAGGCCGTGCCGCTGCCCGTAACGACGGTACCGACGGTGACGATACCACCCCCACCCAAGATCGCGGCGCTGCCGCTGCCCGTGCCGGTTGCAACGGCGACACCTGCGCCGGTCACGCTACCGGCGGATTCGCAGATCCTCGACCGGTGGAAGGATTCGGGTCGGCCGCTGCGCTGACGTGACATTCGCGTGTCCCGCGCCTACCTGCACCGCGAACCATCGGAGAGTTTTCCATGTCGCTGACCGTCGCCGTCCAGATGGACCCCATATCGGGCATCAACATCGCGGGCGATTCCACCTTCGCGCTGATGCTGTCGGCGCAGGCGCGCGGGCATCGGTTGTTCCATTATGCCGCCGAAGACCTGAACCAATCGGGCGATCGGGTATGGGCGCGGGCACAGCCGGTGACGGTGCAGCGGGTGGTCGGCGATCACTTCACGCTCGGCGATCCGGTTTCGCTCGATCTTGGCGAGCAGGCCGATGTCGTGCTGATGCGGCAGGACCCGCCGTTCGATCTCGGCTACATCACCGCGACGCACCTGCTGGAACGGATCAGCGACCGGACACTGGTGGTCAATGATCCGGCATCGGTCCGCAATGCGCCGGAAAAGCTGTTCGTCCTCGACTATCAGCGGTTCATGCCGCCGACGCTGATCACCCGGTCGGTCGACGAAGCGCGCGCGTTCCTCGCCGACCATGGTTCGGTCGTGGTGAAGCCGCTGCACGGCAATGGCGGCAAGGCGATCTTCAAGATCGACAGCGATGCGCAGAACCTGTCGTCGCTGATCGAGGTGTTCAACACCGCGTACCGCGAACCGCATATGGTGCAGGCGTTCCTGCCGGCGGTGGCGCAGGGCGACAAACGGATCGTGCTGGTCAATGGCGAGGTCGCGGGCGCGGTCAATCGCCTGCCGGGCGCAGGTGAGATCCGGTCGAACCTCGCGGTCGGCGGCACCGCTGCCAAGACCGAACTGACGCAGCGCGAACGTGAAATCTGCGCGGCTCTGGGGCCGGAATTGAAGCGGCGCGGGCTGATCTTCGTCGGGATCGATGTGATCGGCGGCGAATGGCTGACCGAAATCAACGTCACCTCCCCCACCGGCATCGTCGCGATCGAGAAATTCGACGGCACCGACGTCGCGGGCATGATCTGGGACGCGATCGAGGCACGGGTGGCGGCGCGGTAACGGCACGAAACCCGGTTCCGCACGTTCCCAGACCTCATGACGACCTTCATTCTCGATGCCATCGCGCGCGGCGGCTATATCGGCATCTTCCTGTTGATGGCGCTGGAAAATGTCGTGCCGCCGATCCCGTCGGAGGTCATCATGGGCCTTGGCGGGATGGCGGTCGCGCGCGGCGACATGACGATGGTGCCGTTGCTGCTATGGGGCACCGCCGGGACCACGGCCGGCAATTACTTCTGGTACGCGATCGGACGGCGGTTCGGCTATCACGGGCTCAAGCCGTTCGTCGATCGCTGGGGCCGGTGGTTGACCGTCGAATGGGAAGATGTCGAGAAGCTGCACCGCTTTTTCCGCAAACACGGTGGTAAAACCGTGTTCGTGTTCCGGTTCATGCCGACCTTCCGCACGTTGATTTCGCTGCCCGCCGGTATGGCGTGCATGCCGCGCTGGCGCTTTTTCCTCGCGACATTCACCGGCAGCATCGTGTGGAATGCGGTGCTTGCCTATGCCGGACTGTGGCTAGGATCGAATTTCGAACAGCTCGACCATTATGTCGGCCCGGTCGCGATCGGCATGTCGGTCGCGATCGTGATCTTCTACGTGTACCGCGTCGTCACGTGGAAGCCACGGGCGCAACGCTGACGTCGATCGCGTACGGTACCGCGTAGCAGCGATGCCGGGTCCTTCGACTGCCATCCTGCGACGTAGCCTATGCGAACCGGTACCGCCGACATGAAAAAAGCCCCGGTGTGACCCGGGGCGATTTCGTTCTCGTGCCGTACGTGCCCGATCAGGCGACGGGTGGGGCGGCCTCTTCTTCCGTGCGCACGCGGCGGCGGCGGCGCGGACGGTCGGCAGCATCGTCGCTCGTCGACAGCGCCGGCGGCAGACGATCGGCTTCGATCGACGGTGCCGCTTCCTCAACTGGGGCGGGCGCGGCTTCGGCGCGGGCGCGCGGCGTGCGGCGACGGACCGGCTTCGCTTCGGTCGCTTCGGCAGCAACCGGAACGGGTGCCGGTTCGGCTACCGGAGCCACGTCGATCTGCTGCTCGGCCTGCTGCGTGCCGACTTCGCCCTCGACACCGCGCGGTTCGCCCGGATCGGCGGCAGGCTGCTGCATCCGGCCACCGTCGCGACGCAGACGCTCGCGCGGCTGACGTTCTTCCCGCAGGGCGCGGTCGTCACGCGACTGACGCTCTTCGCGTGGCTGACGGTCCTCGCGGGGGGCGCGGTCGTCGCGAGCCTGACGTTCTTCACGCGGCTGGCGATCCTCGCGGGGAGCGCGGTCGTCACGCACCTGACGCTCTTCGCGCTGGCCACGATCGTCGCGCTGGCCGCGGTCGTCGCGCGGCTGGCGATCGTCCCGGGCGTAGCGATCGTCGCGCTGGGCGCGGGGCTGGCGGTCGTCGCGATTGCCACGATCTTCGCGCGGGCGGTCGTCGCGCTGGTTGCCACGATCGTTGCCGGCCTCGTTCTCGTCGAGGTCGAAATCCTCATCATCGGCACCGTCGAAATCGTCGCGGGCGCGACGCTGTTCCTCGACGCGCGAGCGACCGGCTTCGAGCACGCGGAAATAATGGTCGGCGAACTGGAGGTAGTACTCAGTGTTCACCCGATCGCCGGCGCGTTGGGCGTCGGCAGCGAGGTTCTTATACTTTTCCAGCAACTGCGCCGCATTGCCACGCGCGCGATTGTCGATGCGATTGCCGTTGTCGCGCGAATTGCCGCCGCCGGTTCCCGGCTGACGCTGAGTACCGCGACCGCGACGGCGGCCGGCCTGACGATTGTTCATCAAGGGTTGGTTGTCCTGTCCTTACCTGTCCGTCGATCTACCGATCGCGGATGCGAGCAAATCCGCAAGGCGATGCACGGGCACCGTCCGCCTGCCATGACCACCGGACGACAGTGGCGCACATGACGATGGAAGGAGCCACGCCCCGCAATCAACGACCTGGTCGATGGTGCCTGCCCCAAGCCGGTCTTAGCGGCTGCGCACGGCTTCTCCAAGAAAAATATGGCTTCGAAGTGCTGGATTTCAACCGGCAACGATACAGCGCGGCCGGTCGCCGAGGTCGCGTACCAGTCGCGCGGGCAAGCCAGCGGCACGGACCATCGCGAGGACGGCATCGCCCTGTTCATGCCCGATCTCGATCGCGGCGATCCCACCGGGCGCGAGCAGGCGCGGCAGGTCGGGGACAATACGGCGATACTCGTCGAGGCCATCCGCCCCGGCGAACAATGCCGCCGCGGGTTCGTGACCGGCCACTTCGTGCGGCAACGTTTCCGCCGTCCCGATATAGGGCGGATTGGCGAGGATCAGGTCGAAGCGTTCGTCGATCCCGGCGGTCCAGTCGCCCGGCCGCAGGACGGCACGATCCGCCATTCCCAGCACCGCGGCGTTGCGGCGGGCATAATCGAGGGCCGTTTCCGACGCGTCGATGCCCAGCCCGCTCGCCTGCGGCCATTCGGCCAGCGCCGCCAGCAGCAGCGTGCCGGGTCCGGTGCCGAGGTCGAGGATGCGAACGGGAGGGCGTGCCGCGAAATGATCGACCGCCGCCTCGATCAGCGTCTCGCTATCGGCGCGGGGCACCAGCACGCCGGGACCGACCGCGAGATCGATCGTCCAGAAGGCACGGCTGCCGGTGATATAGGCGACCGGTTCGTGCGCGAACCTTCGGTCGACCAGTTCGGCGAAGGTCGCGGGAACCGGGTCGTCAAGCCTCGCCAGCAGCATCGCTTCGCGGGTGCAGCCAAGGGCATGGGCGGCGAGGAGTTCTGCGTCGAGGCGGGGGGATGGCGAGACGTTGGCAATGCGGGCCGTTGCTTCGGTCAGCGCCCGGCGCAGCGTGGTCATGGGTTCACGCGAAGGCGCGAAGGCGCAAAGAAGGTTCGATTTCGCGCAGAGGCGCGGAGGCGCGGAGGGGTTGCGTTCCGGGTGAAGTTCCGCGCGTTCAGGTGCCTTCCAACTTCGTTGTAATGGCGGTCGAGAAAGATCGCTGCGCGATCGGCGTTCGCTCCTTCTCCGCGCCGCTGCGCCTTTGCGCGAAAACTGCCTGCTTCCCTTCGCGTCTTCGCGCCTTCGCGTGTATCACCCATCCAGCGTCGCCAGCCGCTCCGCTTCGTCCTGCGCGATCAATGCGCCGATCAATTCTTCCATCTCACCTTCGAGGATCTCCGGCAGACGATGCAGCGTCAGGTTGATGCGGTGATCGGTCACCCGCCCCTGCGGAAAGTTGTAGGTGCGGATGCGTTCGGACCGGTCGCCCGATCCGACCATCGACCGGCGCGTGCCGGCACGCTCATCGGCAAGGCGCGCGCGTTCGGCCTCGTACAGCCGTGTGCGCAGGACCTTCAGCGCCTTGGCCTTGTTCTTGTGCTGCGACTTTTCGTCCTGCTGGATCACGACCAGCCCGGTCGGCAAGTGGGTGATGCGCACCGCCGAATCGGTGGTGTTGACCGACTGCCCTCCCGGCCCCGACGAGCGATAGACGTCGATGCGCAGATCCTTGTCGTCGATCTGGACGTCGACTTCCTCGGCCTCGGGCAAGACGGCGACGGTCGCGGCGCTGGTGTGGATGCGTCCGCCGCTCTCGGTCGCGGGCACCCGCTGCACGCGGTGGACGCCGCTTTCGAATTTCAGCCGGGCGAACACGCCTGCGCCGGTCACGCTGGCGACGACTTCCTTGTAGCCGCCCGCGTCCGATACCGATGCCGAGATCAGTTCGACCCGCCAGCCGCGATTGTCGGCGTAGCGTTGGTACATGCGGAACAGGTCGCCCGCGAACAGCGCCGCTTCGTCGCCGCCGGTGCCGGCACGGATTTCGAGCATCGCTGCGCGTTCGTCGGCGGCGTCGCGCGGCAGCAGCGCCAGCGCCAGCGCGCGTTCGGCCGCGTCGAGTTGCTGGCGGTTGGCGTGCAGTTCCTCGAGCGCCATCGCGCGCAGGTCGTCATCGGCGTCCTGCGTCATATAGGCGAGACTCTCGCTTTCCGCGCGGAGCCGCCGCACCTCGCCCGCCGCCGCCGCAACGGGTTCGAGTTCGGCATATTCCTTCGACACCGCGACAAAACGGTCGCCGGGCAGGTCGCCGGTCGCCATCTGCGCTGCCAGTTCGTCGCGCCGCGCCTCGATCTGGGCGATGCGTTCGGGCGCGATGGTCATGCGAACTCGATCGGCGCAAGAGCTTCACGCATCTGCTCATCTTCCGTCGGGGATAGACTGAAGTTTCGGAAGCCCGTGGCGACCATGCCGTCACGACGACTGAACGAAAGGATCGCTGAAGGCCCGGTTTTTGCTGCTCGATCATAGCGCTTCTTGGGACTGCCGCTAACAATGGCTTCCGCTGCCCAACCTGCCCGACGCAAACGGGATACATAATCGAGTGCCTGCGAAATAAATTCGTCTGACTCGGCCACGACTGCTACTTTCCGAGGCACAACGGGCACGTCCTCCAACAACATCGCCAGCCGCTCGATCCCCGCCGCCCAGCCGACGCCCGGCGTCGCGGGACCACCGAGGCTTTCGACCAGCCCGTCATAGCGCCCGCCGGCCAGCACGGTGCCTTGCGCGCCCAGTCGGTCGGTGACGAATTCGAATGCGGTGTGGCGGTAATAGTCCAGCCCGCGCACCAGCCGGTCGTTGCGGGTCCACTTGACCCCCGCCGCATCCAGCCCGCCGGTCACCGCCGCGAAGAAATCGGCCGCCTCCGCCGTCAGATACCCGTCGATACCCGGTGCCGAATCGGCGATCGGGCGGTCGCGCGGGTCCTTCGAATCGAGAATGCGCATCGGATTCTTGTCGAGCCGCTTGAGGCTGTCCTCCGACAGGTCGCCGCGATGGCCCATGAAATGATCGACCAGCGCGGCGCGCCATGCGTCGCGCGTCGCGGCATCGCCCAGCGTATTGAGCTGCAACGTCACGCCATCGGCGATGCCGAGTTCGTGGAGCAGCTGATCGGCCATCGCCAGCAATTCGACATCGGCCATTGGCTCGGCCGCGCCGATCACCTCGGCGTCGATTTGATGGAACTGGCGATAGCGACCCTTTTGCGGGCGTTCGTAGCGGAACACGGGCCCATGCGTCGCGAGCTTGAGCGGCGCGTACTGCTGCCAGCCTTCGGTCAGGTACGCGCGGGCGATGCCGGCGGTGAATTCGGGACGCAGCGTCAGCGAATCACCGCCGCGATCCTCGAACGAATACATTTCCTTCGACACGACGTCGGTCGTCTCGCCCAGCGAGCGGGCGAACACCGCGGTCGATTCGAACACCGGCACCTCGACCCGCGCGAAGCAGTACAGGCGGCGGACGCGTTCGAACGTTTCGGCGACATGGGTAAAGCGCCGTTCGAAATCGCCGAATATGTCCTGGGTGCCCCGGACGGGGCGGGGGGTGGTGATCTTGGCCATTGGGCGGCGGTATTTATGATCTTCGCCGTCCGAACGCCAGCGATTAGCGCGGGGGTACGGCGTTCGCCCTCGCCCGGTCAGGCGGCAACGTCGCGAATGCTCACCATTGACCATGTCGGTCCGACTGTGGCAGTGGCATCGCCTCCACGCCGCAGCGTGCGGGCGGGTATAGTACAATGGTAGTACAGCAGCCTTCCAAGCTGAATACACGGGTTCGATTCCCGTTACCCGCTCCAATCCCTTCCTATCGCGGACCGAACAGGATCACCGCGCAGCCGGCGACACACAGCGCGGCCCCGGTCAGGTCGAACCGGTCGGGCACCAGCCCTTCGACCGCCCAGCCCCACAGCACCGCGCTCAGGATATAGACGCCGCCATAGGCCGCATAGGCGCGCCCTGCCCCGGCGGTATCGCTTTGTGCCAGCACCCATGCGAATGCCGCGAGCGCGGCGACACCCGGCAGCAGCCACCATGGCGAACGGTCGAGCCGCCACCATGCCCAGAAGGCGAAACATCCGCCGATTTCGAGCAGTGCGGCGATAGCGAAGAGGATCGGGGTCGGGATGGGCTTTTCCCGGAAAACACCGCCGCGCCGAAGCGCGGGCGGTGGTGGACAGGGCTGGATTCGAACCAGCGTACGGGAAACCCGGGCAGATTTACAGTCTGCTGCCTTTAACCACTCGGCCACCTGTCCAGCCGCCACCTGAACGGGCGGGCCGTTCAAGCGAGCGCGCCCATTGCCGGTCCGCAGCGGCGCTGTCAACGCCTTGCGCCACTTTGTCGGGCAACTTAGCGTCGTCGACACGTATTTTTGACGCGAGGAACCCGAATTGCGCGCAATCCTGCTGGCCACCTCCCTGATCGCCGCACCGCTGGCGGCACAAAGCGTCGATCGCGACGCCGTGAACCGGATCATCGACGAAGGCACCAGCCATACGCAGGTGATGCCGATCGCCCAGCATCTGACCGACCGGATCGGCCCGCGCCTGCCCAATTCGCCGGCGATGCGCGAGGCGGAACGCTGGACCGAGGCCAAGTTCCGCGAATGGGGATTGAGCGTAGCCAAGGAAGGATTCGAGTTCGGGCGCGGCTGGACGATCGAACGCTCCAGCGTCCGCATGGTCACGCCGCGGCCGGTACAGCTGACCGCGATTCCGATCGCATGGACGCCCGGCACCAACGGTCGCATCACCGCGCCGGTGATCGTCGCGCCGATCGCGGAGGAAAAGGACTTTGCCGACTGGCGCGGCAAGCTGTCGGGTAAGGTCGTGATGGTGACGCGGCCGGGCGAAGGGTCGGAACCGGGCGAGGCGCCGTTCCGCCGCCTGACCGGCGAGGACCTGGCCAAGGCCGATAGCTGGCGCGAGCCGGTGTTCGACCCCGCCGATACCGATCGCCGTGCCAGGCGGCTCGACTTCGCGCGCAAGCTCGATGCGTTCCTGAAGAGCGAAGGCGCGGTGGCGATGGCGACGATGTCGTCGCGCGACGGCAAGCTGCTGCACGGGTCGGGCTATCTGTTCACCCGCGACGTCGCGCCCGCCGTTCCGGCGATCGAGATCGCGGCGGAGGATTATCGCCGGCTCGCGCGCCTGTCGGTCGGCGACGCGGCACCGACGATCGAGATCGACAGCCAGGTCCGCTTCGACGATAGCGACGCCACCGCCTACAACATCATCGCCGACCTGCCCGGCACCGATCCCAAGGCGGGCTATGTCATGGCCGGCGCGCATTTCGACAGCTGGGTCGCAGGCGACGGGGCTGCCGACAATGCCGCGGGCACCGCAGTGGTGATGGAGGCGGCGCGCATCCTGTCGACGCTGAAGGTCCGGCCGAAGCGGACCATCCGTTTCGCGCTGTGGAATGCCGAGGAACAGGGGCTGCTCGGCAGCCTCGCCTATGTCGAACAGCATATCGCGGCGCGGCCCGAACCGGCGGGCGGCAGGGACGGTGGCCTTGCGCGCTTCTATGGCTGGACCAACCGGTTTCCGATCACGAAGAAGCCCGGCTATGACGCGATGACCGCGTATTTCAACATCGACAACGGGTCGGGCAGGATTCGCGGGATCAATGCCGAGAACAATGTCGCCGCGGTGCCGACCCTGCGCGAATGGCTCAGCCCCTTCGCATCGATGGGCGCGACCACCGTCGCCAATAGGCGGACCGGATCGACCGATCACTATTTCTTCCAGTCGGTGGGGCTGCAGGGCTATCAGTTCATTCAGGACCCGCTCGACTATGGCAGCCGCTTGCACCATACGAGCGTCGATACCTACGATCACCTCAAAGGCCCCGATATGCGGCAGAACGCGATCATCCTCGCGTCGATCCTGCTGAGCGCGGCCAATGCCGAACGGCCGCTGCCGCGTCCGCCCCTGCCCACCCAGCCGGTCGCCACCGACCCCTACGCTATCCCCGAGAAAGACTGACATGGCCCGCAAAGGACACCGCCCCAGCAAGGCTTCACCGCAGCGTCCGCGCTTCTGGGGCCGGCATGCTGCCTTCGCCGCGCTCGACAATCCCGAGCGGGTGATCCGCAAGATCTGGTGCACCCACGAAATGGGCGCGCAGCTGGTGCTGCCCGAGGGCGTGCCGGTGGTCTATGCCGAGGTCGCCGATCTGGCGCGGCTGGTCCCGGCCGATGCGCCGCACCAGGGCATCGTGATCGAGGCCGATCCGCTGGAGGATATCTGGCTGGCCGACCTGATCGAACAGGGGCGCGACGACGACCGGCCGATCCTGCTGCTCGATCAGGTGACCGACCCGCATAATGTCGGCGCGATCCTGCGGTCGGCGGCGGCGTTCGACGCGCTGGGCATCGTCACGCAGGACCGCCACGCCCCGCCCGAATCGGGCACGGTCGCGCGGTCGGCATCGGGCGCGCTGGAAAGCGTGCCGTGGGTGCGGGTGGTGAACCTGTCGCGGGCGCTGGTCGAACTGGGCGAGGCCGGATACTGGCGCGTCGGGCTGACCGGCAAGACCGACACGACGCTGGCGCAGGCGCTGGGGCCGAAGCGGGTCGCGCTGGTGCTGGGTGCCGAGGGCGAGGGCATGCGGCAGAATACCGAGGCGCATTGCGACATCCTCGCCAAGCTGCCGATTTCGGACCGGGTCGAGAGTCTGAACGTGTCGAACGCCGCGGCGATTGCGTTGTATGCAGTCGCGATGGCGAAGGGAGACTGACGAAGCAGCGAAGCTGGTTCGCAGCCCTCCCAAGCCCGGCCGGCGGGGCGCAGCCCCGACCGACGACATGGGCTTTGCCCATGGCGGGTTGTGGTTGGGGCGACGGGTTCTCGACGGACGCTTCTCGACTTCGCTCGAAGCTGCTCGAACCGAACGGTTGGAATGTTGCTCCCCTACCCCCAACCCACCCCGTTTGGTTCGAGTAGGGATCGAGCGTAGTCGAGAGCCCGTATCGAGAACGGGTTCCGCATACGCAGCCCGACATGGGCGAAGCCCATGTCGTCGGTCGGGGCACTGCCCCGCCGGCCGCGCTTGGATCGCTGCGAACCAGCTTCGCTGCTTCGTCTGCGATCCGGCGCGTTAGTCTTCGTCTGCAATCTCCACCCGCATGCCATCCAGCCCCGCCTCGAACCGTACCTGACACGACAGCCGCGACGTATCCCGCCGATCGTCGACCGCATCGAGCAGATCGTCCTCGTCCTCGCCCATCGGCGGCAGGCGGTCGATAAACGCCGGGTCGACATAGACATGGCAGGTCGCGCACGAACAGCCGCCGCCGCACAGCGCCAGCAGTTCGTCGAAGCCGTTCATCTTCAACACTTCCATGACCGACAGCCCGGCTTCGCCGTCCACGGTTCGTTCTTCCCCGGCGCGGGTGACGACGGTAAGCTTGGGCATCGTTCGTTCTCCTGTCGCCGCCCCATGCCGGGACGGCCCATGCTTTTCAAGGACCGGTCATGGGGCTTTCCGCCGAACAATTGCGCAGCTCGCTCGACGCGCTGGCACGGATCGAGCCGGCGTTCGCGGCGGCGCTGGCCCATGCCGGCTATCCCGAGCCGCGCATCCGCGACCGGGGCTATGCAACGCTGCTGCGGACCATCGTCGGGCAGCAGGTCAGCTACAAGGCTGCCGATGCGGTGTGGGCGAAGCTGGAGGCGGCGCTGATCGAGGCGACCGATCCGGCGCGGATCGCCGCGACCAGCGACGAAGACCTGCGCGCCGCCGGGCTGTCGCGGCAGAAGACCGGCTATGCCCGCAGCTTGGCCGAAGAGGTGCTGAGCGGGCGGCTCGACCTCGCCAACCTGCCCGCCGACGATGAGGAAGCGATCGCGCAACTGGTGCGGATCAAGGGGATCGGGCGGTGGTCGGCCGAAATCTACCTGCTGTTCGCCGAGGGGCGGACCGATGTCTGGCCGGCGGGCGATCTGGCGGTGCAGGTCGAGATCGGGCGGATCTTGGGCCTGCCCGAACGACCGAGTGAAAAGACGATCCGCGAACTGGCGGAGAAATGGCGACCGCACCGCAGCGCCGCGACGGTGTTCGCGTGGCACCATTATATGTTCGATCCGGCCACGCAGTCGGCGAAGAACAGCGCGATTTAGGGCGCGCCGGGCAAGGTGCAGCAAGCTGCACCGCGCCGCACGAAGCGCGCCCGGCCGGCGGCGCGAGCAGCGCCGTCCGACGACACGGGCTTTGCCCGTGGCGGGGCCTGGAAAACCCCGGAAATCCGCCAAAGGTCACAAAAGTCACACTCGCCACGCTTTGCAAATCGATCGTGACGGTCCGCGATGGAACGACGGATGCGGTTGTCGAAGCGCCGACCGGGCATGACAGGTCGGGCAGCTGTAGGACAGCGCCCCGCGCCGGTCACGGCATCGCGACGACCATCACGGTCAGCGCCGGCGGTTCGCTGCCGGCGATCTGCAGCAGGTGGCGTCCGGGTTGCAGGTCGAAATCGACCATCTTGCGGATCGTCGAACAGGCCGGGCCATGGCCGTGCGCCGCCGATGTCAGCGCCGTCGTCCCGCGCAGCACATCGACCCATGCCGCCGCGCCGAGGGCGACGCGATAGCGCCCCGCCTTGGCCACGGTGAAGGCGAGGACGCCGCCATGGCTGTCGGGTTTTGCGGCCTTGGTCGGCGGTACCGCGTAGGAGAGCCGCGACACCGGGAGCAGCGTCGCGGTAACCGCCGTCCCGATCGTCAGCGCCGTCGGCCGGGTCGCATCGGCACCGGCCGTGACGGGTACCGGACGCCGCCAGCCTTCCATACCGGCCGGCAGCGCCGCTGGCATTGCCGGGCAGTCCGGTGCAGATGCTGCCTGTGGAGCGGCGAGCAGGAGAAGGGTGGCAAGCAGCATGGTCGTCCCCCGAACGAACGCGTTTTCCGCCGGATAGTGACTTTGGCCCGATCACCGTTCCGCTCCGACCAGCCTATATCGGTCGTGCTGCCCGGTCCACCATTGGCCTGCGACCGCTGATCCGGCACCTGTTGGCGATCAAATGCGGCCGGAAACGTCGATGGGCAGGACGCTGTTTTGTGACTAGTCTTGTCCGTCTGTCAGGGGAATGATCGTGCGCCGGATGCTTCTGCTTGCCATCGTCCTGACCGCGCCGCTGGCGGCGGTCGAGCCGGCCAACCCGTTGGCCGGGCGCTGGGTGGTCGATCTGACGACCGATCCGGCCAAACCCTATCTGAAGTCGATGGAGTTGCGGCTGGCGGCCGATGGATCGGTCGCGGGCAGCTTCTATGACAGCACGATCGAAGGCGGGCAGTGGAAGACCGACCGAGGGCGGACCTGTGTCAGCTTTCGCACCAGCGACGGGGTCGGGCCCTATCATAGCAGCGCCTGCCTGCGTGGCGGTGTGATCGAAGGGCAGACCTGGGCCGAGCATCGCACGTTCCTGTTCAACTGGAATGCGACGCGCGGGTAGGTCGGGTGACCTGCTGTGGCGCTTCGATCATCCGCTACGGTCCGCCAATGCCATTGCCACCCCAACTCGACCTTGGCCTCTACTAAGGTCGCGCGCTCAACGACAGCTTTACCGTACTTTCGCGCAGGCGGGGGTACGGCAGACGGCAGGGAACCGGCGCTTTCACAGACGTCTCGACTTGATCCGGGGTGACGCGCGGGTTGATATTGGCTTGCCAACGTCGCCGGCCGATAGGGGTTGAACCTTTCGCGGCGTTTGTCGAACGCTGCAGCAGGAAATTCCGGTCAGACGACAAATCTACCGCCCCGCCAACCACCCGGCATAGGGCGTGTTCTCCACCTTCCGCCGGTTATAGTCGGGTGCGCCGTCGTCCCACCACACCGGGCCACGCTCGCCCAACGCCACCTTGGCCGCATCGACCGCCTTGCGCGCCTTTGCCACCGCTGCATCGTCGCCGGCGCGCTTGCCCGCCGCGCGTCCATCAGGTCGTGGACCAGTCGGTCGCGTTCGACCTCCGACAGGTCCAGGCGGGTCGCGCGCCACACCACGCCGTCGACCACGATATAGCGGCCATCGGGCGTGCGGGGCGGGTCGGTCATGCCGGTTCGATCAGTCGCCGGGCCTGTGCGCGGGCTTCGTCGGTGATTTCCGCGCCCGAGAGCATCCGCGCGATTTCCTCGCGGCGTTCGTCGCTCGACAGCGGGCGGACGCCGGTGCGGGTGACGATGCCGTCATGCGCCTTGGCGATCAGCAGATGGCGGTCGCCGCGCGCCGCGACCTGCGGGCTATGGGTCACGACCAGCAACTGGGTGGCGCGCGACAGGCGGGCAAGCCGGTCGCCGATCGCCGAAGCGACCGCGCCGCCGACGCCGCGATCGATTTCGTCGAAGATCATCGTCGCCGCCCCGCCCTCTTCCGCCAGCGCGACCTTCAGCGCGAGGATGAAGCGCGACAATTCGCCGCCGCTCGCGATCTTGGCGAGCGGGGCGAAGGGCGCGCCGGGGTTGGTCGAGATTTCGAATTCCACCCGGTCGCGACCCGCGGACGACCATTGTCCTTCGTCGAGATCGGCGACGACGGTGCGGAAGCGCGCGGCGTCGAGTTTCAGCGGGGCGAGTTCGCCCGCCACCGCCGCGTCGAGTCGCGTCGCCGCTTCGGCGCGGGCGGCATGGACCCGATCGGCCTGTGCCAGATACGCCGTGCGCGCAGCCGCGACCTTCGCCTCCAGCGCGCCGATCCCGGCCTCCCCCGATTCAAGCAGCGCCAGCCGCGCGGCGAGGTCGTCGGTCAGCGTGGCAAGATCGTCGGGCTGGACCCGGTGCTTGCGCGCCATTGCCCGCAGCGCGAACAGCCGCGCCTCGTCGTCCTCCAGCGCGCCGGCATCGAAGGCCAGCGCGTCGGCGGCATCGCGCAGTGCGGTTTCGGCGGCTTCGGCCTCGACCAGCGCGCGGTCGACGGCGGCGAGCGATTCGGTCAGTGCCGGATGCGCTTCGGATATGCGTTCGAGCGCGCGTCCCGCCTGTCGCAGTGCCGACAGCGCGCCATTGGGGCCGTCGAGCCGTTCCTCGACCTGGGCCAGATCGCCGGCGACCTTTTCGGCGCGCTGCATCGAGCGGCGGCGTTCGGCGAGCGCCTCCTCCTCACCCGCTTCGGGGGCGAGCGCGGTCAGTTCGCCGACGGCATGTTCGAGCCAGTCGCGGTCGCGCTGCGCCACCTCGATCTCGGCCAGCGCCACGCCGCGCGCCGCCTCCGCATCGCGCCAGTCGCGATAGGTGCGGGTCAGCGGCGCGGTATCGATCCGGCCGAACCCGTCGAGCAGCGCGCGGTGGCCGCGCGGATTGAGCAGGCCGCGATCGTCGTGCTGGCCGTGGATCTCGACCAGATGCGGGGCGAGGTCGCGCAGCAAGCCAGCGGATGCCGGCTGATCGTTGACGAAGCCGCGACTACCGCCATCAGCCTTGACGATACGGCGGATGATGAGCGGTTCGCCGGGTTCGAGGTCGAGCCCATTATCGTCGAAGAGCCGCGCGACCGGGCCGTCCTGTGCCGGCGCGGCGAAGATCGCGGTCACCGCCGCCTGCTTGGCACCGTGCCGGACCAGCGCAGTATCGCCGCGCGCGCCGAGCGCGAGGCCGAGCGCGTCGAGCAGGATCGATTTGCCCGCGCCGGTTTCCCCGGTCAGCACGCCGAGGCCGGCGACGAAGTCGAGGTCGAGTGCCTCGATCAACACCACGTCACGAATGGAAAGCGCCGTCAGCATCGCGCCCTCCTTACCCGCGGAACAGCCGGAGAACAAACCCCTTCGTGCGGGTCGGTGCGGGTTTTGGGGTCCGCGACGTGGGGCCGCCGAGGCTATCTCGTCATCCCGGACGTGATCGAGACCCTCGCGAACGTCTCGAACCCCTCCCCCTACCGTACCCCCGCGCAGGCGGGGTTCCAGGGTTCCAAGCGCGAGCCGTCGTTCTGCTTGGCTCTGGACCCCCGCTTGCGCGGGGGTCCGGCAGGGGCCGATCGACATTCAGCAATAACCACGGAGGTTCGTCATTCCCGCGCAGGCGGGAATCCATAGACGCCGACGTTCTGGCTGGATTCACGACGCTGGCGTATATGGACTCCCGCCTGCGCGGGAGTGACGAACGGGTGTCGAACGCTATTCCTGCGCCCAGCGAACCGAATGTCGATCCCGCCTAGTTTGCAGCTATGATTACGACGTTCGCAGAGGTCTCGACTTGATCCGGCGTCCTGCTTTTCCAGCAGTCGAAGAAGCAGCGGGACCCCGGGTCAAGCCCGGGGGTGACGATAGCGTGCGGCTTCCCGAATGCGGCGAACCGCCCGGTCAGTTGCGCGGCGTGCCGCCCGGTCCGCCGGGGCTGCCGCCCGATGCGCCGGTGGTCGGGCCGGTCAGCGACCCGGTGACCGGCGGCGGGGTGGTCGCGGGCGGGGCCGGCCGGGTCGACGGGTTGATCTTCGCGTCGGGCGTATCCTCGGCCGGCTCGACCGTCACGGTGCCGACCGGCGGCGGGGCCGGGTCGGCATATTTGACCGGGATCGGCTTGGGCGGTGGCGGCGTCTTGTCGTTGATCAGGTCGTAGGCGCGCTTGTACCAGTCGGTGCCCGGATAGTTGGCACCGAGCACGGCGGCCGACTTCTTGGCTTCGCCGGGAACGCCCAGCGCCAGATAGGTTTCGGTCAGGCGCATCAGCGCCTCGGGCGCGTGGGTCGTCGTCTGATACTGATCGATGACCGAGCGGAAGCGCATCGACGCGCCGAGCCACTGGCCGCGCTGCTGATAGAAGCGACCAATCTCCATCTCCTTGCCCGCGAGGTGATCGCGGACGAGATCGAGTTTCAGCCGGGCATCGGCGGCATAGGCGGTGTTGGGGTAGCGGCGCGACAATTCGCCCAGCGCGTCCATCGCCTGCATCGTGATCTTCTGATCGCGGGTCACGTCACTGATCTGTTCGTAATAGGACAGCGCGATCAGATAATAGGCATAGGGCGCATCGCGGTTGCCGGGGTGGACCGACAGGAAGCGCTGCGCGCCAGCGATCGACTTCGTATAGTCGCCTTCGAGATAATAGCTGAACGCCCCCATCAGCTGCGCGCGGCGCGCCCAGACCGAATAGGGGTGCTGGCGCTCCACCTCATCGAACAGGGCCGCCGCCACCTTGTACTGCTGGCGGTCGAGGCGGCCCTTCGCAGCGGTGTACAGCGTGCCCACGTCGCGGGCGACATAGGGCAGGTCGCGGCCGGCACCAGCGCCACCACGGGCACAGGCGGAGAGGCCGACGCCGGCGAAAGCGACGAGGATGAGCGCGGATGCGCGGGACGATACGGTACGCATGGGCGACGCTTCTACTGCGCAAGGGGTAGCGCGAACAGTCCCTTTCGCGCGTTGGCCGGGGGTGGCGTAACCCCGGCGTTTCGCGCATGGGGTGCGCGACCTGTTCAACGCCGATCCGGAGCGCGTTTATGCCCGTTACCAAGCTCGAAATGCACCGCGTCGAAAAGCCGTGGGGCCGCCACCACCTCGGCTTCGGTTTCGCAGACCAGCCGGCGGACCGCGATCCCGTCGGCGAAATCTGGTACAAGACGCCGGGTGACGACACCCCCGACCTGCTGGTCAAATATCTGTTTACGTCGGAAAAACTGTCGGTGCAGGTCCATCCCGACGACAAGCAGGCACAGGCCCGCGGGCTGCCGCGCGGCAAGGACGAATGCTGGACGCTGCTGGCCGCCGAAACCGATTCGACGATCGCGCTGGGCACGCTCGAACCGATGACCGCTGAACAGCTGCGCGATGCGGCGCTGGACGGGTCGATCGAGCAGAAGCTGGACTGGAAACCGGTGAAGGCCGGCGATTTCTTTTATGCGAAGTCGGGCACGGTCCATGCGATCGGCGCGGGCATCACGCTGATCGAGATTCAGCAGAATTCGGAAACGACCTATCGGCTGTACGATTATGGCCGGCCGCGCGAACTGCATCTGGAAGACGGTGTCGCGGTGTCCGACGCGCGGCCGTTCGTCGCGCCGGACGCGCCGGGCAAGATCGCCGAGAATCGCAGCATCCTGGTCGACGGGCCGAAATTCGTGCTGGAACGCTGGACCGGCGGTGCGCGCACGGTGACCGTGCCGGCAGGGGTCAAGGGCTGGTTCGTGCCGGTCACGGGCAAGGGCAGCACCGACGGCGTCGCATGGGCGGCGGGCGACTGCCTGACGTTCGAGGGACAAGTTACCGTCACCGCCGACGAAGATTCCGACCTGCTCTTCGCCTATCCGGGTGAACAGTATAGCTGACCCAAAAGTGAACGGAACGTAGTTTTACGTTCACGCAACTTGGACACGGGGTACGCCGTTCTGTTTTCCGTCCTCACGGAGTGGAGAAACATGATGCGTACCCCGATCCTTGCCGCGCTGGTCGCGGCGATTGCTCTGCCGACGATCGCCGCCGCACCGGCCATGGCGCAGACCCCGCGTCAGGAATATCGCGACGACATTCGCGACGCGCGACGCGATTACCGCCGCGAAGTCCGCCGGGCCGACGACCGTCGCGACGTGCGCCGGGCCGACAACGAATATCGCCGCGACGTGCGCGAGGCGCGCCGCGACCTGCGCCAGAACCAGCGCGACTGGCGCGGCTATCGCAACTATGACTACAACCGGTTCGAACCGGGCCGGAACCGCTATTTCGCCGACCGCTATTATCGCGACGGGCAATATTACCGGACCCGCGCGCTGAGCCGCAACGACCGCGTCTATCGCGGGCAGGACAACCGCTATTACTGCCGGCGCAGCGACGGCACGACCGGCCTGATCATCGGTGGTCTGGGCGGCGGCGTGCTCGGCAACGTCATCGCGGGCGGTGATTCGCGGCTGCTCGGCACGCTGATCGGTGGCGGCGCGGGTGCGCTGCTCGGCCGGTCGGTCGATCGCGGGCAGGTGGTCTGCCGCTGATCCGCTGATTGCCTAGCGGGTGGCCGGGGCGGTGGATTGCCGCCCCGGCTGACGCCCGCCGACGACATAGACGGCGAGCCCGGCCCAGATCAGGCCGAAACAGGCGAGGCGCGTCGGGGTCAATGTCTCGCCGAACACGGCGATCGCCAGCAGGAATTGCAGCGACGGCGCGATGAACTGCAACATGCCCATCGTCGCCAGCCGCAGGCGGCGCGCGGCTGCGGCGAACAGTAGCAGCGGTGCGGTGGTGACCGCGCCGGCCAGCACCAGCTTCGCCGCCATGCCCGCCCCCTGTTCGAACGCCATCGGCTGCTGGCTGCCGAGCCACAGCAGATAGCCGAGCGCGACCGGGGCCAGCAGCGTGGTTTCGACCATCAATCCTTCGAGCGCGCCGACCGACACCGTCTTGCGGATCAGGCCGTACAGCGCGAAGCTGATCGCGAGGCTGAGGCTGATGCCGAGCGCGATCCACGACGATCCGAACGCGAACAGCGCCACCCCCGCCCCGGCCAGCGCGACCGCGACCGCCTGCGTTCGGTTCATCCGTTCGCCCAGCAGGACGACGCCGATCAGGACGCTGAGCAACGGGTTGAGGAAATAGGCGAGGCTGGCAGCGAGCACCTGTCCGTGCAGGACCGCCCAGACATAGACCAGCCAGTTGATCGCGATGAACGCCGCGCTGGCGATCAGGTAGGCGAGTGCCTTGCGATCGGCAAATGCCGCGCGCAACCGCGGTCCGCGACGCACGGCAATGACGATGCCCGCGACCAGCAGCGCCGACCACAGCACGCGCTGTGCGACGATCTCGCCCGCGTCGATCGGCCCCAGCAACCGGAAATACAGGGGCAGCAACCCCCATAGCACATAGGCGCCGACGCCGAACGTCAGCCCCTGCCGGTCCGCCCCGTCGTTCACCGGATCAGATCAGCCCGCCGGTAAGGAAGAGGCGCAGGCCGCTGACGATCAGGATGATGAGGTTCAGGTTGCGGCCCGAGGTCTTGGACGACAACAGCCCGACGACGAAGCCGACCAGCGCGATCGGGAACACGATCCAGTTCATCAGCGAGATGAAGGGGATCAGCGCCGGGATCGCCAGCACGAGCGCGACGAGGCCGATCAGGATCGAGAACAGGTTCAGCATGGCACAGGACATGGCCCACCACCCGGCGCGGAGCAATGGCAGCAATGGTTTTTTACAGTAGGATGGATTCTTAACGCGCGACCCCCACGGTCGCGGCCGACTGTCCCCGTGGAGCCACCCGTCGATGATTCGCGCCCTGCCCTTCACGTTGCTGTTGCTGCTGGGCGGATGCGGCGGTGCGGACGCGCCGGGCAACGATCTCGACACGCTGGATGCGCAACTGGCGCAGGCGAATGCGACCGATCCGGCGGTGACGGCGGCGTTGCAGGATCAGATCATGGTCGATCCGACGCTGACGTCGCAAGCCAATGGCGATGCGGTGCGCCCGCCCGACCGGCCGTACAGCGCCGCGGCCCCCGCGCCGACCGTCGCTGCGGGCAGCGCCGCGCCGGAGGAAACGTTGCAATCCGCGCCGGCACCGGGGGCGTGTCCGTCGTGCAAGGGCGGGCGCGAGGCGTTGACGCTGGACGAACTGGCCAGCGTCCAGCGCGGCGGCAACCGGCAATGCGCGAGCAAGGTCGGCTATTCGGCCGGCTGGGCCAACCGCCTGCCCGCTGCCTTCGCGCTGCACCCCGATGCCCGCGTCACCGAAGCGGCGGGAACCGATGCCGATGGCTGCCGCCTGCGGGTGGTCAGCTTCACGATCGCGCAGCCGGTCGGACGGATGGTCGACTGGTATTATACGCGCGCGACGAAGGGCGGATATTCGGCGCAGCATCAGGCCGATGGCGACCAGCATGTGCTGGGCGGCACGCGTGGCAAAGCCGCCTTTGCGGTGTTCCTGTCGCCCGAGGGACAGGGCACGTCGGTCGACCTGATCGTCGACGGCGGCTGATCTTTACGGGCGGTGGCCGGCTCCCTATTTCGTTGCGGAGGGGAAACATATGTTGATCGTCAGCGCCGTCCTGATCGCCTGTATCGCCATCCTGCGGCTATGGCCCGACCTGCCGCTGGCGCAGGCGCTGGCGGCGATGCTGGTCGTGCCGGTGGCGCGGCGGATGGCAAGGCTGACGCCGGGGCATTGGCTGTTGTTCGCGATCGTGTCGGCGGCGGCGGGCACGGTGCTGTGGATGGGCGGCGACATGATCGTCGTGTCGGCGCTCGGCGCGCCGGAGATGGCGGGCGTGCTGGCGATGATCGATGTCGCGGCGTATCTCGACGCGATGCTGGCGGCGTTCGCGGTGGCGGGTACGGTGCGCGGCACGGCGGTGCGGCTGTCGGTCGGGCGGTTGCTGCCACGCAGCCGTAGCCGGCGAACGCGGCGGGTGCGCTTGGCGCGCAAGGCGGCGAATGACGATGAGCCGGCGGGGGGCTGGCTGGCGGTGGCCTGAACAGATGGTTGCCCCGTACCTCTGCGAACGTCGTAATCGTAGCCGCAAACTGGCCGTACCCCCGCGTAGGCGGGGGTCCAGAGCCAAGCAGAACAACGGCTTGCGCTTGGAACCCTGGACCCCTGCCTGCGCGAGGGTACGGTAGGGGAAGCGGTTCGGGACTCTCGCAGAGGTCCCGAATCGATCCGGGTTCCTACGAACGTGCCGGTTCCCTGCCTTCCGCCGTACCCCCGCGCAGGCGGGGGTTCGGGGCGATACAACGCAGCCTATCGATTGTGGCTCTGGACCCCCGCCTGCGCGGGGGCACGGTTGGTGGCTGGGGCGACGGTATCCGCCACCGGCACCGGCCCGTTCGCGCCGGCCTCCAGCAGCGAATCGCCGCCCAGCGTCCGGTACAGCGTCACCCGGTTGGTCGCCGCGACGAGCTGCGTCGCGACCAGCCGGCGCTGTGCGGTGTAATAGGATCGCTGCGCGTCGAGGCTGGTCAGGAAGGTGTCGATGCCGCCGCGATAGCGCGCCTCGGTCAGGCGGAACGTGTCCTGCGCCGCGAGCAGGTTGGCGCGGTCGGCGCGGGTCTGTTCGGCGATCGTCCCCTGTCGGGCGAGCGCGTCGGATACGTCGCGGAACGCCGACTGGATGGTGCGTTCATAGGTGGCGAGCAGCGCATCGCGCTGGGCCTGGCTGAATTCGACGCCGGCGCGACCGGCCCCGGCACGGAAGATCGGATAGCTGAGCGACGGCGCGACCGAATAGTTGAACGCACCACCGGTGAAGAGCGTGCGCAGCGCATCGCTGGCGAAACCGACCAGCCCGGTCAGCGACAGGCGCGGGAACAGCGCCGCGCGCGCCGCACCGATATCGGCATTGGCGGCGAGCAGTTCATATTCCGCCTGCACCACGTCGGGCCGGCGCAGCAATATTCCCGAATCGATCCCCGCCGGCAGGTCGGCGATGGTCGGCAGCACGATGTCGATCGATGCGGGCAGCAACGCCGGATCGACCGGGGCACCGACCAGCAATTGCAGCGCGTTGACGTCCTGCGCCACTTGCGTGCGCTGTTCGGCAAGGTCGCTTTGCGCGGTGGCGAGGATCTGTTCGGCCTGCCGCAGGTCGGTGCGCGGGGCGATGCCGCCCTGTAGCCGCGCACGGGTCAGGGCGACGCTGCGTCGGGCGCTGGCTGCCGTCGCTTCCGATACGGCCATCAGGCTGCGGTCGGCACCATAGGCGGCCCATGCCTCGGCAATGTCGCCGACCAGCGTCAGGCGGGTGGCGCGCGCGCCGGCTTCGGTCGCGAAATAGCGATTCTGTTCGGCCTCGGTCAGCGACCGGATGCGGCCGAACAGATCGATTTCGAACGCGGTCGCGCCGAGATCGAGCGAGAAGCTGCTAGGCGAACGGTTGCTGGTGACGATCGTCCCGCCGGTGCCACCCGTGCCGGTGCCGCCGGTGCCGGTGCCCGTCCCGGTGCCGCCGGTCCCGGGAATGGTCGTCGTGGTCGCGCCGTCGCCGGTGCCGCGATAGCTGTAGCGGGCGGAGCCATCGAGCTGCGGGAACAGATCGGCGCGCTGGATGCGATATTGGGCGCGCGCCGCCCGGATATTGGCGGCGGCGATGCGCAGGTCGCGGTTGTTGACCAGCGCCTGCCCGACCAGCGTGCGCAGGCGTGGATCGGTGAACACCTGTTCGAAGGTCAGCGCGGGCAGCGTCGCCTCGCGCTGCTTCAGATAGGCGTCGCCGATCGGCCACGACGGCGGCACCACCGCCTGTGGCCGTTCATAGGCCGGGGTCATCGAACAGCCCGCCAGCAACAGCGCGGGCAGCGCGCGCGTCAGCCGCTTCATGCCGGCACCTCCTTGCGGCCGCGCAGCTTGGCGAGGCCGTCGCGCACCCCGCGCCGGACCAGCACGAAGAACAGCGGGATGTAGAAGATCGCCAGCACCGTCGCAGTGAACATGCCGCCGATCACCGCCGTGCCGATGGCGATGCGGCTGTTCGCCCCCGCCCCGGTCGAGATGGCCAGCGGCAACACACCGAAGATGAAGGCGAGCGAGGTCATCAGGATCGGACGCAGGCGGATGCGCGCCGCCTCCAGCGCGGCATCGATGACCCGCGCGCCCTTCTTTTCCGCCTGTTCGGCGAATTCGATCATCAGGATCGCGTTCTTGGCGGCAAGGCCCATCGTCGTCAGCAATCCGATCTGGAGATAGACGTCGTTCTCCAGCCCACGCAGCGTCACGAACGCGATCGCGCCGATCAGGCCGAGCGGGATAACCAGCAGCACCGCGATCGGGATCGACCAGCTTTCGTACAGCGCGGCAAGGCACAGGAACACGACGAGAATCGACAGGCCGTAGAGGATCGGTGCCTGTCCCGACGACAGCCGTTCCTGAAACGACAGCCCGGCCCATGCGACGCTGGTGCCCGGTATCTGTCCGGCGAGTTCGGCGATGCGGTCCATCGCTTCGCCCGAGCTGACGCCCGACGCCGCCTGCCCCTGAAATTCGAACGAGGGCAGGCCCTGAAAGCGCGACAGCGTGGTCGGCGCGACGGTCCAGCCGGTCCGCGAGAAGGAGGAGAAGGGCACCATCTGCCCGTTGCTGCCCCGCACGAACCACTGCGACAGGTCGCCGGGTTCGCTGCGATAGGGGGCGTCCCCCTGCACGAACACGCGCTTCACCCGGCCGCGATCGATGAAGTCGTTGACGTAGCGACCGCCCCATGCGGTCGACAGCGTGTTGTTGACGTCGCCCTGCGTCAGCCCCAGCGTCGACAGCCGCTGCTGATCGAGATCGACGTTCAGCGTGGCGATATCGGGCAGTTCGGACAGGCGCACGCCGGTCAGCATCGGATCGGCGCTGGCGGCGGCGAGCAGCTTGTCGCGCGCGGCGGCGAAGTCGGCGGCGCTCATCCCGCTCGCGTTCTGCAATTCCATGGTGAAGCCGTTCGCCTGCCCCAGCCCGCGCACGGCAGGCGGCAGCAGCGCGAAGACCTGCGCATCGCGGAAATTGCGGAACGCGGACGAGGCGCGGTCGATGATCGCATCGGCGCCGTTGTCCTTGCCCGGACGGTCCGCCCAGTCGGTGAAGTTGATGAACCCCTGTCCGGTATTCTGCCCCGCAGCCCCGCCACCGCCGCCACCCGCGACGGTCAGCAGCGTGCGGACATTGTCCTTTTCATAGGTCATCAGATATTTTTCGACCGCGCGCTGCACCTCTTCGGTGCGGCCGCGCGTCGATCCGGCGGGCAGCTGGAAGCGAATCGTCGCCGCGCCCTGATCTTCGGTCGGCAGGAAGCTGGTCGGCAGCCGGACGAACAGCAGCGCGAGGATCGCCAGCACCGCAGCATAGAGCAGCAGATACAGCCATTTGCGGTCGATGACATGGATGACGCCGCGTTCGTATTTCGCGACGCCCCGGTCGAACCGGCTGTTGAACCCATTGCGCAGCCGTTCGCCGACATGCGCGACGCGCGGGAATTTACGCTCCAGCCAGCCGCCTTCGAGGCTGCCGTCCTCGCCGCGCTTCTTCTGCTTGAGCAGCGTCGCGGTGAGCGCGGGCGAGAGGATGAGGGCGACCAGCACCGACAAGATCATCGCCGCGACGATCGTCACCGAAAACTGGCGATAGATGACGCCGGTCGACCCGCCGAAGAACGCCATCGGCAGGAACACCGCCGACAGGACGATGCCGATCGCGATCAGCGCGACCTGAATCTCCTCCATCGACTGGATCGTCGCGTCGCGGGGCGAAAGGTCGGGATTTTCCTCCATCAACCGTTCGACATTCTCGACGACGACGATCGCGTCGTCGACCAACAGGCCGATGGCAAGGACGAGGCCGAACAGCGTCAACGTGTTGATCGAGAAGCCGAAGAGATAGAAAACGCCGAACGTGCCGAGCAGCACCACCGGCACCGCGATCGTCGGGATCAGCGTCGCGCGCCAGCTTTGCAGGAACACGAACATGACGATGACGACGAGGATGACCGCCTCGATCAGCGTCTTGACCACTTCCTCGATCGACAGCTTGATGAAGGCGGTGGTGTCGTTGGCATAGGCATAGGTCAGGCCGGCGGGGAATTTGGCCGATTGCCGCTCGACCTCCGCCTTCACCAGCTCGGCGGTTTCCAGCGCGTCGGCACCGGGCGCGAGGCTGATGGCGAGGCCAGCACCCGGATGGGCGTTGACCCGGCTCAACGCCGAATAATTTTCCTGCCCCAGCTCGATGCGCGCGACATCGGACAGCCGGACGGTCGACCCTTCGGGCAGCGTCTTCAGGATGATCGCCTTGAACTGCGGCGGGGTCTGCAGCCGCGACTGCGCGGTGACGGTCGCGTTCAGCTGCTGTTCGGGGCCGGACGGCTGCCCGCCCAGCTCGCCGGCGGCGACTTCGGTATTCTGGTTCTGGATCGCGGTGATGACGTCGCCGGGCATCAGCGAGAAGGAGGCGAGCCGCGCCGGATCGAGCCAGATGCGCATCGCATATTGCGACCCGAACACGTTGGTTTCGCCGACGCCGTTGATCCGCGCCAGCGGCTCGACGAGGTTCGCCTCCATGTAATCCGACACGTCGCCATTGGTGCGCTGGTCGGTTTCGTCGAAGATGCCGACGATCATCAGGAAGTCGGGGTTCGATTTGGTGACGCGGATGCCCTGTTGCTGAACCTGTTGCGGCAGGCGCGACAGGGCCTGCTGCACCTGATTCTGGACCTGCACCTGCGCGATGTCGGGGTCGACGCCCTTGTCGAAGGTCGCGCTGATCGTCACCTGCCCGCGCGACGAGCTTTGCGAGCTGAAATAGAGCAGGCCGTCGATGCCGGTCAGCTGCTGTTCGATGATCTGCGTCACCGAATTCTGGATCGTCTCGGCATTCGCACCGGGATAGGTCGCGCGGATATTGACCTGTGGCGGCGCGACATCGGGATATTGCGCGATCGGCAGCGACAGGATTGCGCCGAGGCCCGCCAGCATGGTGATGATCGCGATCACCCATGCAAAGATCGGGCGATCTATGAAGATACGGGACATGCGTCAGGCGATCCCGGCCGGGGCGATGAAAATGCGGGACATGCCTTATCCCGCCTTTGCGGGCGCGGAAGCCCCATCGCCGGCCGGTTTGGGGGCGATGTTCTGCGGCGCGTTCGCCGGCATCGGCTTGATCTTCGCGTTCGGGCGCAGGTTCGCGGTGCCCTGCGTAATGACCTTGTCGCCGGGGTTCAGGCCGCCGGTCACGACCCAGAACTGGCCCTGGGTGCGATCGGCCTGCACCGTCTTTTGCACGGCGGTGTCGTTCGGCCCGACCACGAACACCGTCGCCAGCCCCTTGGGATCGCGCTTGACCGCCTGTTGCGGCACGAGGATCGCCCGCGTGTCGATCGCCTGCGCGAATTTGGCGCGGACGAACATGCCGGGCAGCAACACGCCCTGCGGATTGGGGAAGCGGGCGCGCAGCGTCACCGTGCCGGTTTGCGCGTTCACCATCACCTCGGCGAACTGGACGCTGCCGGTCCGGCCGTAATCGCTGCCGTCCTCCAGCGTCAGGCGCACCGCCGCCGACGCCGGCACCGCCCCGCCGCTCGCCAGCTGCCGGCGAAGCGCCAGCAGGTCGGCGCTCGATTGCTGGATATCGACGAAGATCGGGTCGAGCCGCTGGATCACCGCCAGCGGATCGGTCTGGTTGCTGGTGACCAGCGCGCCTTCGGTGAAATAGCTGCGCCCGATCCGCCCGGTGATCGGCGCGGGTACGGTGGTGAACGACAGGTTCACGCGCGCCGTCTCCAGCTGCGCGCGGCTCTGCGCAACGGCGGCGGCGGCCTGCCGCGCCTGGGCGGCGGCATCGGTATAGTCCTGACGGCTGACCGCCTCGATCTCGGCCAAGGGGCGGTAGCGTTCGGCGCGGACGCGCGTCGCCTCGGCATTGGCCTGCGCGCTGTTCAGGTTCGCGACCGCTTCGTTGGTCTGCGCCCGGTACAGGCGGGGGTCGATCTCGTAGAGCGTCTGTCCGGCGCGGACCAGCGCGCCTTCGGTAAAGAAGCGGCGGCGGATGAGTCCGGCGACCTGCGGGCGGACTTCGGATTGCTGGAAGGCGACGACGCGCGCGGCGAGGTCGGCGGTCTGGGCGACGCTGGTCGGCTGGACGACGACGAAGCCGACCACTGCCGGTCCCTGATTGCCGCGACCGTTCTTGCCCTTTTCCTTCGCATCGCCACCGCTGCCGCAACTCGACAGGAGCAGGACGGACGACAGCAGCAACAGGCACGGGCGAACGCGCGACGACGCGGATCGGATCAAGGCGGCAACCTTTGCGACGGAATACGGCGCGGATGCGCCGGCCGCATAACCGGCCGGACACCCGAAAGTTTCGTGAACCGTTTTCATACGCCTGACGTCGAGCGACGCAATGCGCGAGTTGTCGCAATTTGTCGCGGCAATGTCGCCTAACTGGGATTCCAGCGATGCGCGTCGCGCGATTCGGGTTTCATCTCGATCGAATAGCCCGGACGGGTCGGCGCGCGATAGGCACCCCGCTCGACGACGCACGGGTCGACGAAATGCTCGTGCAGGTGATCGACGAACTCGGCCGCGCGGTCGTGCTTCACGCCCGAAAAGCACAGATAGTCGATCATCGACAGGTGCTGGACATATTCGCACAGCCCGACGCCGCCGGCGTGCGGCCAGACGGCAAGGTCGTATTTCGCGGCCATCAGCAGCACCGCCAGCACCTCGTTCACGCCGCCCAGCCGGCAGGCATCGATCTGCACCACGTCGAGCGCGTGGCGCATGATGAACTGTTTGAAGACGATGCGGTTCTGGCACATCTCGCCGGTGGCGACCTGCACCGGCTTCACCCCCTCGCGGATCGCGCGATGCCCCTCGACATCGTCGGGCGAGGTCGGTTCCTCGATGAAGCGCAGTTTGGCGAAGGCGAGGTCGTTGACGCGCGCGATGGCGTCGGACACTTCCCACACCTGATTGGCGTCGATCATCAGGTCGATGTCCGGCCCGACCGTGTCCCGCGCCAGCGCCACGCGACGGCGATCGTTCGCGGGATCGCCGCCTACCTTCAGCTTGATATGGGTGAAGCCGTCGGCCACCGCCTCGCGGCACAGCCGGACCAGCTTCTCGTCCGAATAGCCGAGCCAGCCGGGTGAGGTCGTATAGGCCGGATAGCCCTCCGCCAGCAGCGTCTGCCGCCGCTCCGCCTTGCCGATCGCGCGTTCCTCGAGCAGTGCCACGGCCTCGTCGGGGGTGATGCAGTCGGTCATGTAGCGGAAGTCGATCAGGCCGACGATTTCGGCCGCCGACATCGAGGCGATATAGTCCCACAGCGGCAGGCCCGCCGCCTTTGCGAGCAGATCCCACACCGCATTGACGACCGCGCCGGTCGCAAGGTGGATGATCCCCTTTTCCGGGCCGACCCAGCGCAGCTGGCTGTCGCCGGTCATCCGCCGCCAGAAGCCCGCGCCATCGCTGCGGATATCGTCGAGCGACAATCCCTCGACCAGCGGGGCCAGCGTCCGGATCGCCGCGCAGCACAGGTCGTTGCCGCGCCCGATGGTGAAGGTCAGGCCATGCCCCTCCAGCCCCGGCGTATCGGTTTCGAGGATGCAATAGGCCGCCGAATAATCCGGCTCCGGGTTCATCGCGTCCGATCCGTCAAGGAACGCCGAGGTCGGAAACCGGATGTCGTGCACCGATAGCCGGGTGATGATCGTCATGTGCAGCCCCCATGGGGCATCGCCGGTGATGATCGATCCGCCCCGTTCCGGTCACCGCGATATGGGTGCCGAACCGTTTTCATATGTGAACGAATTTTCGCTTGCAACCGGAAAGCGGGGCCGGGAACCGACGAACGTGATTCACGGTCTTTCGTGGCCCTTGGCCGAGCCGGGATTGTTGCCAAATCGTCGGTCCGTACCACGGCGAAGGTCGGGCCCGGTTGGGGCACGTCGGCAACTGACGAAGAAGCCTTCAGCCTGCGGCTATCACAGGCCCTTGGACTTCTAGCGGCAAGCGCAGGAAGCCTCGTGTCCAGAGACAAGGGGCAGCGCAGGCACCCGGCCGCTTGCCCCCTTCTCCAGGCGGGATCAACCTTCAGTTCGCCGGGCGCAGGAATAGCGTTCGATCCCCGTTCGTCACTCCCGCGCAGGCGGGAGCCCATCTACGCCAGCGTCGCGAATCCAGCCGGGCCGTCGGCGTCTATGGATTCCCGCCTGCGCGGCAAGGACGAAATTCCGTTGCTATCGCTGAATATGGATCGGTCCTGGTTCGGTACTCGACAAGCTCGCAGCCACCGGATGGCGGATGAGGGGAGATCGGATAGAGGCGCAGGTTCGGGCCCCCCCCTCAACTCCGCCGGATCAACGCCCGCGCCAGTTTCCGATCCTCCAGCGAATAATACAGCCAGATCGCCCCTTCCACGACGACCACCGACGCCGCGAACGCGATGTCCGTCGCGCTCCGGTCATCCACCGGTGGCGGGGTGATCAGCGGCTCGATTCCCCGCGCCACCACGCCGCGAAACTCGGCGTCGAACGCCACCCAGCCGATCCGCCAGCGCGCATCGCGCGTCGCCCCGTTGTAGAACATCACCGGCATCGCCGGATCGTCGATCAACAGCGGACCCGTGGACAGATGCCAGTCGTCCCAGCTGTCGGTGCGCGGCATGAACGGGGTCGGCTGTTCGTCCCATGGTCCCGCCACGTCCGCGCCGATCGCCATGCCGATCCGCGACGCTTCGTCGGCGGCATATTCGTAGAACAGCCGCCAGCGCCCGTCGGCAGTGCGGTCGATCGTTGCTTCCTTGGTATTGCCCTCCGACTTGGACGACGCCAGCACGACGCCGCTCTTGGTCAACCGGTCGAGCGACGGACCGGTGGCATAGGACAGTTCGCCATGGGCGTGATCGCCCAGCACGCCCGAATAATAGACGACATAGCCGTCGTCGCGGCGCACCACCGTCGGGTCCTCGACACCGCCCGCATCCTCTTCGCCCGGCCCCGGCACGATCGATGGTTCGGGCAGCATCGCGAAGTGCCGCCCGTCGTCGCTCCATCCGGCCCAGATCACGCCGGTATCGGTCATCGGCTCGCCCGGCCGCGTCACCGCGCGGACCATCATGCCGAACCGGCCGTCCGCCTCCTGCCAGACATAGGGGCTCATCAGGTCGCGCGTCATCAGCGCGGGCGGACCGTCCAGCGTCACCTCCTCGATCCGGCGGACGTTGAAATCCAGTTCGATCTCGCAATCGGCGACGACGTCCTTGCGATGCGGATCGCCGATGTTGGCACCCCCGCTCATGCGCCGACCGCCTGCATCAGCGACAGTCCGCCATCGATCACGATCCGCGCCCCGGTGATGTAGCGCGCCCGGTCGCTCGCGAGGAACACCGCCAGATCGGCGACCTCCTCGGGCTGCCCCGCGCGTTGCATCGGGATATTCTGCTCCAGCGCCTGGCGATAGGCGGCATCGCTCTGGGCGCGGGCGTTCATCGGCGTCAGGATCATGCCCGGCTCGATCGCGTTGACGCGGATGCCCCGCGCCGCCTCTTCGATCGCCAGCGTTTCCATCAGGTTGGTCAGCCCGCCCTTCGCCGCGCAATAATCCGCCCCGCCCGCGCGCACCGCATAGGCATGGATCGACGAGATGTGCAGGATCGTCGCGTCGCCGCTCTTGTCGCCGCGTCCGGTCAGGAACCGGCGCGACGTCAGGAACGCTCCCGTCAGGTCGGTGTCGATCAGCCGCCGCCACTGGTCCAGCGCCATGTCGCGGACCTTGACCCCCGTCATGTTCAGCCCGGCCGAATTGACCAGCACGTCCGCCGGCCCCCATGCCGCCTCGACCCGTGCGAAGGCGGCGTCGACCGACGCCTCGCCGTCAACATCGGCCTGGATGGTGACCGCTTCGCCACCCGCGTCGCGGACCGTCTGCGCGCTGTTTTCCGCTCCGTCCCGGTCCGAATGATACAGGATCGCCACCCGGTCGCCCTCGCGTCCGAATGCCGCCGCACAGGCCGCGCCGATCCCGGATTCCGCGCCCGTTACCACTATTGTTCGTCCGCCCACGCCGACCTCCGATTTCGTTCGGGCAGGGAAACGATCGGCGCGGCGCTTGGCTTCATGAACTTTCCTACACCTTTGGATGACGTCATACTGGCGAGCCGCAGGCGCTTTTCGCGATCCGGGGGAGACGCTCCGCGACGTCGACCACGTGTCACCTTCACCAACTTCGCCCCCCGCCCTATAGCCGCTGCAACTTCCCCCTTTCGGACAATGCCATGCTCCCCGGTTTCGACCTCCCCGCCTTCGTCGCCGCCACCCTGTCCGAGGATATGGGAGAGGCGGGCGACATCACCGCCGCCGCCGTCATCCCCGCCGACGCGGTCTTCACCGGCGTGATGGACAGCCGCGACGCGATCACCGTCGCCGGACTCGACCTCGCCGCCGCCTTCTTCCGCCATCTCGACCCACATGTCGTTCTGGAACCGCTGGTGAGTGACGGCGACCGCGTCGCCGCCGGCACCGCGCTGCTCCGCCTGCGCGGCAATGCCCGTGCGCTGCTGACCGCCGAACGCTCGGCGCTGAACACCGTCCAGCACCTGTCGGGCATCGCCACCCTCACCGCCCGCTATGTCGCCGAAATCGCCGGCACCGGCGCGACGCTGCTCGACACGCGCAAGACGATCCCCGGCCTGCGCATCCTCGAAAAATACGCGACCCGCATGGGCGGCGCGATGAATCACCGCATGGGCCTGTGGGACGCGGCGATGATCAAGGACAATCACGTCGCCGTCGCCGGATCGGTCGGCGAAGCCACCGCCCGCGCGAAGGCGGCCGGCATCGAGCGGATCATCGTCGAGATCGATTCGCTCGACCAGATCGAACCCGCGCTGACCGCCGGCGCGACGCACCTGCTGCTCGACAACATGACCCCGCCGACCCTGCGCGAAGCGGTGGCGATGATCGCCGGTTGCGTCCCCGCCGAGGCGTCGGGCGGCGTGAATCTCGACACGATCCGCGCCATCGCCGAAACCGGCGTGACCTTTATCAGCGTCGGCCGCCTTACCCAGTCGGCGCCCGCCGCCGATATCGGGCTGGATTTCACCCTCGACGCCGCATAACCACCGGACAGCGCTCCACAGAGGGAACTCCATGCGTCCAAGCTCGATCGTCCGGTTCGACCGGCTCTACCTCGCCTCGATCGTCGCCGGCCTGATCGGCAATGTCATCGAATGGCCGGTGACGATGGCCCGCCTGACCGAAAACCCGCAAACGGCGGCGCTCGGCTCGGGAGCGGCGGTAGCCGCCGGCGGCATGATCGCGACCGGCGTGCTGATCGCGCTGCTGCTGTGGTTCCTCGCGGCAAAGCGCGCCAGCAACGTCGCGCGCTGGATTGTGGCGGTCTTCACCGCCTTCTCGGTCGGCAGCCTGCTCCTTGGGCTCGGCGGTGGTGCGGTCATTCTCGACGCCGGCGGGATCATTCGCCTCGTCGCGGTCGCGTTGCAGGCGGCAGCGACCTTCTTCCTGTTCCGCCCCGACGCCGCCGCATGGTTCACGCCGTTCGAACCCGTGGAGGACGACGCATGAAGCGAATCGCCCTCACCCTCGCCGCCCTGCTGCTACCCGCCGCCGGTCAGGCACAAACGCTGCAATGCTCGGTCCCGTCACAGATCGAACGCCCGCGCCCCGACCTGCCCAGCCCGTCGCAGCCGCGCCGAGTGCTTCCGATCGGCAGCTATACGCTGGCGATCACATGGAGCCCCGAATTTTGCCGGACGCGCGCCGACGACCCGCGCAACGCATTCCAGTGCGGCGGCAGCAACCGCTTCGGCTTCACGCTGCACGGCCTGTGGCCCGATGGCGAGGGCAAGGACTGGCCGCAATATTGCACCTCGACGCCGATCCTGCCGCCGGCGGTGATCGCCAGGAACCTCTGCGTCACCCCTTCGGCGCAATTGCTCCAGCACGAATATGCCAAGCATGGCACCTGCATGGGCGTGTCGCCAGCGGCCTATTTCGACGAATCGCGCACCCTGTTCCGGAAACTGCGCTTTCCGGACATGATGGCGCTGTCGCGTCGCCCCAGTCTGACCGCCGGCCAGCTCGCAGCCGCCATCGCCCGCGTCAATCCGGGCATCACCCCGCAATCGATGCGGATCACCACCAATAAACGCGGCTGGCTGGACGAAGTCTGGCTCTGTCTCGACCAGCGTCGTCGTTACACCGCCTGCCCCGCGCGGCAGGGTGGCGTGACGCCCGGCACCCGGATCAAGATCTGGCGCGGCGGACGTCAGGCGGCGTAATCAGAGCTCGACCGTCGCCGTCGCGGGATGGTGGCGGTCGAGATGCTTGCGGATGATCCGCAGGTTGCGGGTGTTCGACCGGAAGAAGAAATCGGGCACCGCCCCGACGATCGGGATCAGACCCAGCGCCCAATCGGTGCCGACATTGCCCGCCATACGCGCCATCTGCCACCGCGACATGCCAAGGTTGCGCGCTTCCCACAGCATATAGCTGCCCATTGCCGCGCCGATGAAGCTGCCGACGACGGGGATGAAGTTCAGCAGGAAATCGAGGCCCACCGGACGGTTGATGCCGGGAATGGTCATCGACCGTTCCATCAGTCGCTCGATCGCCACCACGCGACGGCGCACGGCGGCAGGATCACGGTCGAGATGTCCGGCGATCTGCTCGAACAGTTCGGGGGAGATGCGGGTCGGCTTTGCCATGCCCCCTATTTGGTATCGCCACGCAGGTGGTTCAACGGATGGACCGCGCGCGGATTGATCTGGAACCCGCGCAGGCGCGGCGCGACCAGCGACCAGCGCCACGGCCGCGCAACGGACACGAACGCGACATCGGCCGCCAGCGCCGCATCCGCCGCCGCCAGCCGCTGCGCCCGTTCGGGCAATGACGTCGCATCACGTGCCGCCGCGATCAGCGTCATCGCATCCATCGCGCAACCCCGGCACGCCGTCGCCAGATACCAGCGCGCACTGTCATAGGGGGCGACCCGGTCGATCAGCATCAGGTCGGCGGGCGCATCGATCGCGACCCGCTGCCCGCGTATCCCGATCCGCGCCAGTGCCGCGGCCATCCGTCCCCACAACAACGTCGCGCCGGGACCATCGGGCAGCGCGACCCGCACCGTCACCGGTCGGCCCCACGCCGCGACCTGCGCCCGCGCGGTCTGCCAGCGCTGGTCCTCGGTCAGCTTGCGCCACGGCGGCAGCGCCGGGTCGCTGGCCGAATCGAACGCTTCGGGCAGGATGGTGTCGATGCTGGCCCAGCCGCCATCGATCGCGGCGGGCAGATTGCCGGTCTGGATCGCCATGGCCACCGCCGCCCGGTTCAGCGGCGCGGCAAGAAACCCATCGCGCCCGACAAAGGCGAAACCGAACAGCCCGCGCGCCGGATCGACGCGAATGTCCGTCGTCCGCAGCCCGGCCGCGGCGACGATCGGCCAGTCGGCCAGCATGCCCCCCAGCACGAGATCGCTGCGCTTCGCCCCGAACCGCGCCACGGCCAGTGCCGCGCGCGCACCGTTCAGCCGCACCTCGTCGGCGGGAACCGGTGCCGGTGCGTCCGAATCCATCGGCGCGCGCAGCCGCACGCCCTCCCCCAGCAGCCGCCGCATCGGCCCGCTGCCCTGCGCACCATGCCGCACCGCCAGTTCGGGTTGCGCCAGCAGGGTCAGCAGCTCGGTATTCGGTCGTTTCAGCCGGATCTCGATGACCTGCGGCGTCATCGCCACGATCTCGTCGATCGAGCGCAGGAACGGGGTCAGCCGGTGCCCGGCCTCGATCCGCACCGCGCGACGCAGTGCGGTGACGACCTGATCGGCGGTGACCGGTCGCCCGTCGCTCCACGTCGCCGTACCCAGTCGAAAGATATAGCTGCGCCCGTCATCGACCATGTTCCAGCGTTCGGCGATCGCCGGTTCGACCTGCCCGGCCGCGTCGAACCGTACCAGCCCCTGTGCCAGCGCACTGCGCAGCAGGACGCGTTCGGTATTGCCGTTGCCGTCCCGCTCGATCGCATCGACCTCCACCGGCCGCTCGTCCGCCCCCCGGTCGCATGCGGCCAGCGTCAGCAACAGGGGGCCAAGAAACAGCAAGCGGGTCATGCGTCGCTCCATGCCATGAAAGGCGTGGCGGCGGCCAGCCCGTGGTACGGACGGCGGGACTTGAACCCGCACTCCCGATGGGAAGCGGATTTTAAGTCCGCTGCGTCTACCGATTTCGCCACGTCCGCGTGGAGGAGGCTGCGTTCCAAGCGGATCGGCGCGCGCCCGTCAAGCCGCTGCTACCGCAGCGTCTGGATGATGCCGGAGAAATCGGTCGCGGCATGGCCATCCTCGACGAAGCGCGCGTAAAGCTCGGCGGCGCGCGCGCCCATCGGCGTGTCGGCTCCTGCCCCGGCCGCTGCCTGCATGGCGAGGCGCAGGTCCTTCAGCATCAGCGCGGCGGCGAACCCACCCTGAAATCCCCGATCGGCGGGCGTTTCGGGGCCGACGCCCGCCACCGGGCAATAGCTGGTCATCGACCAGCACTGGCCCGAACTGACCGAGGAAATATCGTAGAAGGTCTGCGCATCCAGCCCCAGTTTCTCGGCCAGCGCGAACGCTTCGCACGTCGCGATCATCGACGCGCCGAGAAGCATGTTGTTGCACATCTTCGCTGCCTGTCCCGCGCCGTTCGCGCCGGCATGGATTACCGCCTTGCCCATGTCCTTCAGGAACGGCGCGGCCCTGGCGAATGCCGCCGGGCTGCCGCCGACCATGAAGGTCAGCGCGCCCGCATTCGCCGCGGCGATGCCGCCCGATACCGGCGCGTCGACCGCCTGCAAGCCCTTCGCGCGGGCCGCCTCGGCGACCTGACGGGCGGTGTCGACGTCGATCGTCGAACAATCGATCAGCACCGCACCGGTATCGACCGCATCGAACAGCGCGTCGGCATAGATCTGCGCGACATGGGCACCGGCGGGCAGCATCGTCACCACCGCCTGCGCCCCTTCCGCCGCCTCGGCAGCATCGGCAACGGGCAGGCAGCCCGTGGCCTTCGCCCGGGCCAGCGCATCGCCCGACAGGTCGAAGGCACGGACATCATGCCCCGCCTTCGCCAGATTGGCCGCCATGCCGCCGCCCATATTGCCGAGGCCGATGAATCCGATCCGTGCCATGCTGGTTTCTCCTACCGCCCCGTCCAGTTGCCGGGACGCTTCTCGACGAAGGCGGTCATGCCTTCCTTCTGGTCGGCCGTCCCGAACAGGCCGTGGAACAGCCGGCGTTCAAACTGGACCCCCTGCGTCAACGTCATGTCGAACGCGGCGTTGACCATTTCCTTGTTCGCCTTGACCGCCAGTGGCGCCATGGCGGCGATGGCCTGTGCGGTCTTCACCGCGTCCTCAACGAGGTCGTCGGCGGGCACGATCCGCGCGACCAGACCGCAGCGCTCCGCTTCCTCCGCGCCGATCATCCGGCCGGTCAGGCACATCTCCATCGCCTTGGCCTTCCCCACCGCGCGCGCCAGCCGCTGCGACCCGCCCATGCCGGGGGTGACGCCCAACTTGATCTCGGGCTGGCCGAATTTCGCGGTATCGGCGGCAAGGATGAAGTCGCACATCATCGCCAGCTCGCACCCGCCACCCAGCGCGAAGCCGGCGACGGCGGCGATGATCGGCTTGCGGGTGCGGGTGAACGCGTCCCAGCCGCTGAAATGGTCGCCGCCATACATGGCCGCGAAATCCATTTCCTGCATCTCCTTGATATCCGCCCCGGCGGCGAACGCCTTGGCCGATCCGGTGATGACCGCGCAGCCTTGGGACGGGTCCGCGTCGAACGCCCGCATCGCATCGAGCAGTTCGGTCAGGATCTGCGCATTGAGCGCGTTCAGCGCCTGCGGCCGGTTGAGCGTGACCAGCGTCACCGCGTCGCGGCGCTCGACGATAATGGTTTCATACGTAGACATGGAAACTCCAGCGTAATTCGTCATTCCGGCGCAAGCCGGAATCCATGGACACGAAACGTCGGCGATAGAGCCGACGCCCCCCGACACAGTGGATTCCGGCCTTCGCCGGAATGACGGGAAAGGTCATCGCGGCTGCCATTCGTCGGCTGCACCCAGCGGCGCGAAGATGCGGTCGATCATATGGTCGCTGACCGCCTCGGCCGTCGCCGGGTCCCATTTCGGCGCGTGATCCTTGTCGACAATCACCGCCCGGACACCCTCGACGATGTCCGGCCGCTGGACGATGCGGGTGACGACCGCATATTCCTGCCGCATCTCGTCCTCAAAGGTCGGCATGGTCGCCCCGTCGAGCAGCAGCTTCAGCGACACCTTGCACGACAGCGGCGAACGCTGGCGCAGCGTCGTCAGTTGCGCCTGTGCCCAGTCGGAGCCGTCGGCCTCCAGCGCGGACAGGATCTCCTCGAAATCGTCGCTGGCGAACAGGCGGTCGATCGCCTCACGCTGTGTCAGGATCGCCGCTTCGCCGGGCGGGACGGCATGACCGGACAGGATCGCGTCGATCGCCAGCGGGTCGGCCGCGATCGTTGCCTTGATCGTGTCGAGCGCCGCCGCCGGCACCAGATGCGTCGCCAGCCCCAGCGCCAGCATCTCGCTCCCGTCCAGTCGCGCTCCGGTCAGCGCCAGATACTGACCGATCCGCCCGGGCAGGCGCGACAGATACCAGCCGCCCCCGACATCGGGGAACAGGCCGATCGCGGTCTCCGGCATGGCGAAGCGCGTATTCCCGGTCGCGATGCGGATATCGCACGGTTGCGAAATGCCGACGCCACCCCCCATCGTCACCCCGTCCATCACCGCGATGGTCGGTTTGGCATACGTGAACAGCCGGTGGTTGAGCCGATATTCGGTAGCGAAGAAGGCACGCGCGGCAACACCGTCGTTCGCGCTGCTGTCGGCGATCATGCGAATGTCGCCGCCCGCGCAAAAACCACGCCCCTCGGCATGGTCGATCAGGATGGCGTGGACCGCCGGATCGTCGCGCCACTGTTCGAGCGCGGCAAGCATCGCCTCGCACATGGCGTGGTCCAGCGCGTGCAGCGCCCTGGGCCGGTTCAACCGGATGCGGCCGAGATGGCCGTCGACAGCGGTGAGGATCATCATCGCACCAACTCCCGCCCGATAATCATCCGCATCACCTGATTCGTCCCTTCGAGGATCGAATGTACGCGCAGATCGCGCCAGAAGCGTTCGATCGGATAGTCCATCAGATAGCCATAGCCGCCATGCAGCTGCAGCGCCTGATCGACCACCTTCGATCCGGTGTCGGTGGCGAAGCGTTTCGCCATCGCGGCGAAGCGCGTCTTGTCGGGCGCATTCGCGGTCACCTTGGCAGCGGCGGTGTAGAGCAGCGCGCGTGCCGCCTCCAGCTCGGTCGCCATGTCGGCCAGCGTGAACTGCGTGTTCTGAAAGTCCGCGACGGGCTTGCCGAACTGCTGCCGCGCCTTGGTATAGGCGATGGCTTCGTCGAGACAGCGGTGCGCCCCACCCAGCGAACACGCCCCGATATTGAGCCGCCCGCCGTCGAGCCCCTGCATCGCGATCGAAAAACCCTGCCCCTCGACCCCGACCAGATTGGCGGCCGGCACCCGCACCTGATCCAGAATGACCGCCCGCGTCGGCTGCGAATGCCAGCCGAGCTTGCGTTCGTTCGCGCCGAACGACACGCCGGGCATATCCTTCTCGACCAGCAGGCACGAAATCCCCTTCGGCCCTTCGCCACCGGTGCGGACCATCACCAGATAGACGTCGTTGTCACCCGCGCCGGAGATGAACTGCTTGGTCCCGGTGACGATATAGTCATCGCCGTCGCGCACCGCCTTCGTCTTCAGCGCCGCCGCGTCCGACCCCGATGACGGCTCGGTCAGGCAATAGCTGGCCAGTCTGTCCATGGTGACGAGGTCGGGGAGGAAGCGCGCCTTCAGCTCCGGCGACCCGAACGCATCGACCATCCACGCCGCCATGTTGTGGATCGAAATGAACGCGCTGGTCGACGGACAGCCATAGGCCATCGCCTCCATGATCAGCGCCGATTCCATCCGGCCAAGGCCGATGCCGCCCGACTCTTCGGACACATAGATCGCGGCGAAGCCGAGGTCGGCCGCCTGCTTGATCGTATCGCGTGGGAAGATGTGCTGCTCGTCCCATTCGGCGGCGTGCGGGGTGATCGCATCCGCCGTGAACCGTCGCGCCAATTCCTGAATGTCACGCTGGTCGTCGGTAAGGTCAAAGGGGTTCACGCGTCACTCTCCACTATCGCTTCGGCCTCGATCTCCACCCGCCATTCGGGGCGAAGCAGCGCTGCCACCACCAGCATCGTCGCGGCGGGCCGCACGCTGCCGAATATCCGTCCATGCACCCGGCCGACCGCATCGGCGTCGCTTGGATCGGTCAGGTACATGCGCGTGCGGACGACATCGTCGATCCGCCCGCCCAGTTGCCCGATCGCCTCGGCGATGATCGCGAAGCACCGCTCGGCCTGCGCCGCCGCGTCGCCGGGCGTGCTGCTGCCGTCCGGCTCGACCGGCGCGGTGCCCGACACGAGGATGCGTGTGCCCACCCGCACCGCCCGCGCAAAGCCGATCGTCGCTTCATAGGGCGAGGTGGAGGCGGTATGCCGGCGCGCCATCATGGCCCCTCGTGCAACACCCGCGCCCGGAACAGCGGGTCGGCGATCGAAAGGGTATTGCGTTCGTACCAGCGCGGTGCCGGTACACCCTTTTCCCACGCGATCGCCTCCAGCAGATTGCCCTGCGCCGACGGCGTATCGGGCCGCAGCTTCGCGATGGGATCGCGATAGGCGACATCGGCTTTGACGATCGTCCAGCCCTTCTTTCGCAACCCTGCGACCAGATCGGCGATCCAATAGGCGGCAAGGTCTGTTTCGTGCAGCAACATCACCTGCACCGGCTGCCGCCCCAGCGCCTGCCGGCCGAGACGATCGGCGAACTCGGCGGCCTCGACGTGCGTCTCGACATACAGGTCGCGCAGGGCGTCCATGTCGATCGGCTTTCCCGCCCTGCGCGCCGCGCCGGCAAGGTTTTCGATGTTCCAGTCGGACCCGTCGACGGTGACATAGCCGTTCGACAGGCCTCGCGCGGCAAGGCCCGCCCGCACCGCATCCCGCTTCGCCTTGTCGGTGCCGCCTTCGTCGAGGAACGGGTAGCGATACCATGGCCGTAACCCCTTGCGCCCCTGCAACCACGCACCGGCGCGATCGATATCGGCCAGATAGGCATCGGCGGTCATCGCCTTGAGCGCCGGATGGCTGAAGCTGTGATTGGCGATGACATGCCCCGCCGCGACATAGGCCGCGACCCGCTGTTCGCCCCCTGCCCCATCGGGCGCAGCCAGATTGCCCGGCACGACGAAGAACGCCGCCTGTCGCACCCCCGCCTTGCGCAACCCGGCGATGATCCGCGCAGTACGCTCGTCGGGCGTCAGGAACGGCCCGCGCGCGCGCGGCGCATCGTCGAAGGTCAGCGCGATCCGCTTCTGCGCGACGGCGGGTGACGCCATCGCCAGCAACATCAGGATCGCCGCCATCAGGCGTCGCATCATCACGGCAATTCCTTCTGGCACATGCCGGCTATCGAGCATCAACTATCACGTCCCTCCACATCGTCACCCCGGACCGGATCGAGACCTCTGCAAATGTCTTTGATCCGTACCCCGGCGAAGGCCGGGGCCCAGTTGGGGGACGTCGGCGACGTACGGAACAGCCTTCCCAGCTGGACCTCGGCCTTCGCCGCATACTGCGCCTCACCCCATCGTCGGAATGACGAACGCATCCTGCGTCCGCGCCGCCGCGCCATCCTCGGCCTGCGTGCCCGCCACCGATCCGTCGGGCCAGCGCTGGGTGATCGTCTTGACCTTCGTCCAGAAGCGCACGCCTTCCTCACCATGCTGGTTCACGTCGCCGAACGCGCTGCGCTTCCACCCGCCGAAGCTGTGATAGGCGACCGGCACCGGGATCGGCACGTTGATGCCGACCATGCCGACGTTCACCCGCGCGGCGAACTCGCGCGCGGCATGGCCGTTGCGCGTGAAGATCGCGACGCCATTGCCATATTGATGCTCGCTCGGCAGGCGGACGGCGCTCTCGAAATCGTTCGCGCGGACGATTTGCAGCACCGGGCCAAAGATTTCCTCGCGATAGGATTCCATCGCCGGCGTCACATGATCGAACAGCGTCGGACCGATGAAGAAGCCGCGTTCATGCCCCTGCAACCGGAACCCGCGGCCATCGACGACCAGCTCGGCGCCTTCCTCGACCCCCTTGGCGATCCAGCCTTCGACCCGCGCCTTGTGCTGCGCGTTGACCACCGGGCCGTAATGGGCGTCCGCGTCGGTCGATACCCCGACCCGCAGCGCATCGATCGCGGGGATCAGTTTCTCGCGCAGCGCGACGGCGGTCTTCTCGCCGACCGGTACGACGACCGGCAGCGCCATGCACCGCTCGCCCGCCGATCCGAATGCCGCGCCGGCAAGGTCGGCAACGACCTGGTCGAGGTCGGCATCGGGCATGACGATGCCGTGATTCTTGGCCCCGCCCATCGCCTGCACGCGCTTGCCCGCCGCCACGCCGCGTTTGTAGACATAATGCGCGATGTCGCTCGACCCGACGAAGCTGACCGCGCCGATCGCGGGATGGTCGAGGATCGCGTCGACCACCGTCTTGTCGCCATGCACGACCTGCAGGATGCCTTCGGGCGCGCCGGCCTCCAGCATCAGTTCGGCCAGCCGCACCGGGACCGACGGATCGCGTTCGCTGGGTTTCAGGATGAACGCGTTGCCGCAGGCGATGGCGACCCCGAACATCCACATCGGGATCATCGCCGGAAAGTTGAACGGGGTGATGCCCGCGCCGATGCCGACGGGCAACCGCATCGAATAGACGTCGATGCCGGGGCCTGCCCCCTGCGTATAATCACCCTTCAACAAGTGCGGCACCCCGCACGCGAATTCGATGACGTCCAGCCCGCGCTGGATATCGCCCTTGGCATCGGCAATGACCTTGCCATGTTCGCTCGACAACAGTTCGGCGAGCGCGTCCATGTTCGCTTCGACCAGTTGCTTGAACGCGAACAGCACGCGGGCGCGCTTCTGCGGATTGGTCGCGGCCCAGCCGGGCTGCGCCGCCTGCGCGGCGGTGACGGCGCGATCGATATCGGCGGCGGTGCCCAGCCGGACATGCGCCTGCACCTCGCCACGATTGGGATCGAACACGGCACCGGTCGCCCCGTCCGCACTGCCTGAACCGCCCGCGATCACATGATCGATGACCCGCATACACTCTCCTGCCGATCGCGAAGGCCGGTCTGTCGCCGACTCACCCGCGTGTAATTTTATTGCTTTTGGCATGACGAGGTGCCCGTGTCAGCGGCAAATCGGACACGCGCCGAATGCCGCCCATGTCGACAGTCGGATGCTGCGGACCCCGTGACACCGCATACCGACACGAACATCATCCCGTACACAAATGGCATTCGATTGCAGTACCGTCCGCTGCCCACTACACCTTCCCGAACCGTGGCAAACGCGGACCACCGGAGAGCACAGCGTGGACCAACCGCAATCGGCAATTCGCTCGATCCTGATCGTCGGCGGCGGTACGGCGGGGTGGATGAGCGCGGCGGCGCTGTCGCGCGCGCTCGGCACACGCTGCGCGATCACCCTGGTCGAATCCGACGACATCGGCACCGTCGGTGTCGGTGAGGCGACGATCCCGCCGATCAAGCTGTTCAACGACACGCTCGGCATCGACGAGGCCGAATTCCTGCGCGAGACGAAGGGCAGTTTCAAACTCGGCATCGAATTCGTCGATTGGGCGCGGCACGGCCATCGATATTTCCACCCGTTCGGTACGTTCGGCAAACCGTTCGATCTGGTCGCCGTGCATCAACATTGGCTCGCGGCGCGCGCTGCCGGGTCGCCGGCCCCGCTCGACGATCTGTCGATGGCGTGGGGCGTGGCGAAACATGGCCGGTTCGCCCGGCCGATGGGCGATCCGCGCAGCGTCGCCTCGACCTTCGACTATGCCTATCATTTCGACGCCGGCCTCTACGCCGCCTTCCTGCGCCGCTATGCCGAGGCGCGCGGCGTGGTGCGGGTCGAGGGCAAGGTCGCCGATGCTGCGCTGGACGGGCAGACCGGCCACGTCGCCAGCGTCACGCTGCACGACGGGCGAACCCTTGCCGCCGACCTGTTCGTCGACTGTTCGGGGTTTCGCGGGCTGCTGATCGAGGGCGCGCTGGCGACCGGCTATGACGACTGGACGCACTGGCTGCCGTGCGACCGCGCGGTGGCGGTGCCGTGCGCGACCGGTGGCGACGGGCTGACCCCCTATACGCGATCGACCGCACGTGCCGCCGGGTGGCAATGGCGCATCCCGCTGCAACATCGCACCGGCAACGGCTATGTCTATTGCAGCCGCCATCTGTCCGACGACGAGGCCGCCGCGACGCTGATGGCGAATCTGGATGGACCGGCGCTCGCCGATCCACGCTTCCTGCGCTTCACCACCGGGCGGCGACGGCGCTTCTGGAACCGCAACGTCGTCGCGATCGGCCTTGCCAGCGGGTTCATGGAGCCGCTCGAATCGACCAGCATCCACCTGATCCAGACCGGCATCGCCAAGCTGCTCGCCTATTTCCCGACCCGCGATTTCGACCCGCTGCCGATCGACGAATATAACCGCGTCGCCGGTACGGAATATGAGCGTATCCGCGACTTCCTGATCCTGCATTACAAGCTGACGACGCGCGACGATGCGCCGCTGTGGCGCGACTGCGCAGGCATGGACGTGCCCGACACGGTCGCGCTCAAGATCGCGCATTTCCGCCATGGCGGCCGCCTCGTCGCGCGCGACATGGACCTGTTCGGCCCGCCCAGCTGGCTGGCCGTGCATATCGGCCAGTTGAACAACCCCGTCTCGCTCGACCCCCTGCTCGACCCCACCAACAGCGCCAGCTTCGTCGACCGCCTGTCGGCCGCGATCGACGCGATGGCGAAATCGATGCCGACCCATGCGGCATTTCTGCAACAGATCGGCGCGACCCGCTGATCGCCTCGACCGTTTGTTGCAATCCTTTGCATTACCCCTTGCAAACGATTGCTAAGCCGGTATGCAGCGATTAACAGGCTCTCGCGAGTGGAGCCGTCGATGGAGGGTTTGCCATGAAGATGCCGGTTCTGCTTGTCTGTGTGTCGCCGATCGCCTTGCTCGTCGCCGCGCCGGCCGTTGCCCAGACGGGCGCCCCCGAAGCTCAAACGACCAGCCAAGCCCCCGGCGCAATCCCGGATGCTGCCGAGGCCAGCGACGAAATCGTCGTCACCGCCAGCAGCGGCGAACGCTCGCGCTTCCGCAGCTCGATCTCGGTCACGCAGCTCAGCAACGAAGCGATCACCAATTTCACGCCGCGTTCCGAAGCCGAAGTGCTGCGCAACATCCCGGGTCTTCAGCCCAGCGACACCGCCGGCCCCGGCGGCAACGCGAACATCGGCGTGCGCGGCATTCCGGTGTCGACCGGTGGTTCGGAATATGTCGCGCTCCAGGAAGACGGCCTGCCCACCGTCCTGTTCGGCGACATCAACTTCGGCAACAACGACTATTGGCTGCGCTTCGACCAGAACGTCCAGCGCGTCGAGGCGGTACGCGGCGGTTCGGCCTCTACCTTTTCCAGTCAGGCACCGGGCGCGGTCATCAACTATCTGAGCAAGACCGGCGACAAGGCGGGCGGTCAGGTCGCCTATTCGAACGGCATCGGCTTTCGCGAACATCGCGTCGATTTCGATTACGGCGCGCCGATCAACGACACGCTGCGCTTCCATGTCGGTGGCTATGCCCGCAACGGCGGCGGTCTGACCAACGAACGCTTCAACATCCTGCGCGGTTACCAGATCAAGGCGAACATCACCAAGGACCTGCCCGACGGTCGCGGCTTCGTTCGCCTGTATTTCAAGCGGCTGGACGAACAGGCCCCGACCAACACCACCACCCCGTCGATCGCGACGCTGGAGGGGAACAAGGTCACCGGTTTCGCCCCGCTGCCTAATTTCGATGGCCGCGACGGGTCGTCCTATTCGATCTACAACCGCCGGTTCCAGTATCTCGACTATGACGGCGGCGGTCTGCGCAGCGCCGAGGTGCAGGGCATCCACCCGCGCGTCACCGGCCTCGGCGCGCAGTTCCACTACGACCTGACCGACAACATCACGCTCGACAACACGCTGCGCTATCAGTGGATCAGCGGCAATTTCACGACCCAGTTCATCAACGTCGCGCCGCGCACCGGCGCGGGCGGGGTGATCGGGTCGACCGTCAACGGGCAGGTCGTCGGTTCGCTGCGCTATGCCGCCGGTCCGAACCAGGGCCAGCTGTTCACCGGCGCCTATGTGAACAATAATCCGAACATCAACACGTTGATGAAGAACATGAACAACTTCGCCAACAACCTCGCGGTGAACGGCAAGTTCGACGTGGGCGGTGGCAAGGCGACGGTGTCGACCGGCGTGTTCGTGATGAAGCAGAACATCGAGCAGGACTGGCACGTCAACCGCAACTTCGCTGAATTGAACGGCGAGAATGCCGCGCCGCTCGACCTGTTCAACACGATCGGGACGCAGCTGACCGCCGCGGGTCAGGCCGGGTTCAACGACAATTGGGGCAGCTGCTGCGCCCGCCGCGTCGATCTGAGCTATACCGACGTCGCCCCGTTCCTGCAGGTCGGGTATGAAACCGGCGGGCTGAACCTCGACGCATCGGTTCGCTATGACAATGTCAGCGGCAAGGGGACGGCACAGGGCGGCGTCACCGGCCCCGTCACCCGCGTCAGCGACGCGCTGGGATCGGCGCTCATTCCGTCGCTCACGCTCAGCCCGACGGTCGAGAATGTCGATTACAGCGACAGCTATGTCAGCTGGTCGCTCGGCGCGCTCTATGCGTTCAGCGGCAATACCAGCGCGTTCGCCCGCGTCAGCCGTGGCGGCCGGTTCAATGCCGATCGCCGCGTCCTGTCGGGCAATTTCAACGCCGACGGCTCGCTCAACGCGCAGGGTGAATCGACGTCGGTCAACTTCCTGAACCAGCAGGAAATCGGCCTGAAGCAGCGCGGCAGCATGTTCGGCGATGCGTCCTACACGGTCGAAATCACCGGCTTCCGCTCGACGTTGACCGAAAACAACTACGACTTCACCCGCATCAACAATCCCGCGCCCAACAACGACCCGAACATCTCGAACGGCTATCGCTCGTTCGGCGTCGAGTTTTCCAGCCGGGTAAACTACGGCAATTTCCACCTCGCCGCCGATGCGACCTATTCGAATTCGAAGATCGTCAGCAGCGTCACCCCGGCACTGGTCGGCAACCGTCCCGGCGGCCTGCCCGAATTCCTGTTCGTCGTCTCGCCCTCCTATGACGCGGGCGTGGTCGCGTTCGGTGTCAGCGTGAACGGACAGACGGCGACCCCGTCGGACGACTTCAACCTCTACACGATCAAGGGCTCGACCTTCGTCAACGGCTTCCTGACGGTACGTCCGGTCGACCGCATCGAACTGGGGCTGAACGTCAACAACCTGTTCGACAAGCTCGGCTTCCGTGGCGGTGGCAGCCTGAACCCGATCCTGTCGTCGACCAGCGCCGTGTTCAACAACACCGCGCTCTATGGCCGGACGGTGACCGGCTCGATCCGCTACCGTTTCTAACGCCCTCCCGAGCCTTACGGGCGGCACGGCTTCGGCCGGGCCGCCCTTTTTTGTGTGCGGCAGGTAGCTGCCCTTCCGAGCCCCGAACGTTATCGAAGCACGGGCGGGGATCTTCCGGTGATGGCGCACAGCAGGAGCCTTGGGAGGCGCACCGACCCCGCCGACCCGGTCGTCATCCCAGCGAAGGCTGGGATCTCCCGGTAATAGCACGGTGCAAGAACCGCGAGAGGCCCCAGCCTGCGCTGGGGCGACGCATCTGGCAAAAGGGCCATTGGCCGAACACAAAAAAGGCGCCGCCGGACCGAACCGGCGACGCCCCACGTTATCCTAAAACCAGTCGGCTCACATCACCCAGCGCGCCCTGTCCCCATCGAGCACCAGCCGGAACCACGGTGCCGCCGTCCCCCCGAAATGCCGCCGCCGCGTCGCGCCATCGCTCGGCTCCGCCCCGTTCAGGCCTACGGAATCGGCAAAGCTGATGACATCCAGTTCGCCGGTGACCCACCAGCAATAGGCCTGATACGGCTCCTGCGCCGGATTGCCCGCGACCAGCCCCGATCCGTTGAGCGGCACCCACGGCCCGGTCATGCTGTCCGCCACCGCGCCGTACAGCCCGGTCGGCGCGCCGGTGCCATCGGCGAAGCGCTTCGCCTGCGTCGACCAGAACAGATAATAGCGCCCCTCGACCAACACGATATGCGGCCGTTCCAGCTCGCTATTGACCCCGATCGACTCCAGCAACGGTGCCGCCAGCCGCCACGGCTGATCGGGCGTGGCGCGCTTCGCCACGCCGATCACCCCGTCCTGCACGTCATCGACCCATCCGGCCGATCCGACGAACAACAGATATTCTGCGCCATCGGCGGGATCGCGGAAATAGCCGGGATCGCGAAAGCCCTTGATCCGGCCATCGACCGCTTCGGCCTGATCGGCGCGCCGATAGGTTGCGCCATCGGCGGCGATCGACTCCACGGGGGTCGACCAGTCACCGACCGCGCCATCGGCAAAGCGCCCGACGCTTTCGAACAATCGCTGTTCGAACGTCCGCGCCTGCCCCTGCCGGCCCGATGCGGTGAAATACAGGGTCAGCGTCACGCCATCCTCGGCCAGCACCGCCGACCCCGACCATTCGCGACTGCCCGGCGTAAAGCCGTCCGGAAACGCATCGCCATGATCGCGCCAGCCATCCGCGCCATGGCTGGTCAGCCGGATGCGCGCCGCATCGTGCCGGTCGTCGGGATCGGCGAATTGCGGCGTCATCAGGAAGAACCACCAGCTGCGATCCTCGACGAACGCGGTGCGGCCATCGGCAGTGGCGATCTGCCACATGTCCCACACGTCATGGCCCGGCACCACCGGGGTCAGATCGGCCAGCGAGAATACCGGCAAGGCCAGTTCCGGCTGATCGGCGGCCAGCCGCGCGGCATCGATGCTCCAATGGGTCGGCAGCGGCTGGTCGGGGGCGGGGCGGCGGGCGGGCATGGTCATAAGGGCGGCTTTCGACTGGAAAACGATAGAGTCAGGCTGCGGTGATGGCGAACAGCGCGACGCTCTCCGCCTTCATCGCCGGGATCGGCAGGCCGGCATGGGCCAGCCCGTCGCCGTCCAGCACGACGCCCTCGCCGCGCATCGCGGCAAAGATCGGCGCATCGGGCAGCGGGTGACCGGGCGTGGTGGCTAGGTCGAGCAGGCGCACCCGCACCCGCCCCGCCCCGGCCAAAGGCGGCACCGGCAGCGGCAATGGATGGCGCACCGTCATCGGCTGCACCTGAGTCACGCTCAACAGCAGGTCGCCGATTTCACCCTGCATCTGCCAGAGCAAGCCGTCGCCGCCCTCGCCCATCCACAGCCGGCCATGGTGCAGCCGGTCGCGCAAATCCTTGTACCGCTCGATCGCCACCGCCAGCGTCACCGCATCGGCCGGTGCGATCGCTGCCGGGTCGAGCTCGACGCCGAAATGACCGGGCAGCGCCACGGCGGCGCGGAACGCCATGCCTTGGCTGCGCCCGGTCGAATGCGCCGGGCTGGCCCCGACATGCGACCCCATCATTTCGGGCGGCAGGAAATGCAGGAAGCCGCGCTGCATCGCGACCCGGCTGACCGCGTCGATGCAATCGCTGGTCCACATCCGGTGCGTGCGCGTGGCGATGCCGGCATCGCTGCGCCCGCCGCCACCGGCGCATGCCTCGATCTCGACCGCCGGATGCGCCGCGCGCAACCGGTCGATCAGCGCATAGGCACCGACCACCTGTGCATGATAGCCCGCCCGTCCCCGCGCATCGCCGGCCGGCGCCAGATCGCGATTATGATCCCATTTCAGATAGGCGATCGGCAGGTCGCGCAGCAGCGTATCGATCGCGTCGAACAGATACGCGCGAACCTCGGCCCGCCCCAGGTCGAGCACCAGCTGGTTGCGCGACGTCAGCATCGGCACGCCGTCCAGCTGCAACGCCCAGTCGGGATGCGCGCGCGCCAGATCGCTGTCGGGATTGACCATTTCGGGTTCGACCCACAGCCCGAACTCCATGCCCAGGCCGACGACATGGTCGGCCAGCGGCTGCAACCCGCGCGGATATTTGACCGGATCGGCCACCCAGTCGCCCAGCGCGGCGGTGTCGTCGCCGCGTCCCTTGAACCAGCCATCGTCGAGCACGAACCGCTCGACGCCCAGCCCCGCCGACCGATCGGCCAGCGCCATCAGCGCCGCTTCGTCATGGTCGAAATAGAAACCTTCCCAGCTGTTCACATGCACCGGGCGCGGGCGCATCGCCCCGGCCCATGGTGCGCGCGCGCGGACGGCGGCATGGAATGCCTGCACCGCGCCGTTCAATCCGGCGATCGAACAGGTCGCGAGCATCTCGGGCGTGGCGTAGGTTTCGCCCGGGGCCAACCGGATCTCGCCGGGGGCCGGCGCCTCGCCCATCTGCAACACCCAGAACCCATCATCGTCGCGCTCGATCGACAGCCGGTGATTGCCCGACCATGCCAGTTGCGCGGCATGGACCCGGCCATGGTGCCAGCCCGCATTCGGTCCGACCACGAACAACCCCGGTGGCCCGGCATGGCCGGTCAGCCCGCGCCGGTTCTCGCGGACCCAGCCATGCGCCGGCATCGCTTCGTCATGGACGACGAACTCGGCATTGTGCCGCCCGGTGAAGCTGCGAATCGTCGCACTGTCGCCGGGCAGCGGCAGCGTCGCCGCCGCCAGCCAGTCGACATCCAGCACATCATCGCCGTCATTGGTAACGCTCGCCGACAGCGTCAGCATATCGCCCGCCATCGCAATCCGCTGCACGACGGTCACGCGCGCGGTCCGATCGGTCAACGTGACGGTGATCGCGTCCGGTTCCGCCTTGATGGCAACGTCGGCGAACCATTGTGCGAACGCCCGCCCGCCGCGATGCGCGCGCAACGCCGCCGGCCCGAACCAGCCGGTGCCATAGGCCGGCACCAGCGTCAGCGGCTGATCGCGATCGAGCGAGAAGGACGCCTGCGGCCGCGTATCGCCGAGCGGCGGCAGCAGGGCGGCGTCGACGCGCGGCCCCCACCAGCGCCACAGCGGCGCGGCACCTTCCTGCGGTTCGAGGATCAGGCTCGATGTCGGGCCGTGCAGCGCGATGGTCACGCCGCCGCGTCCTGCGTCGCGCCGACCGGCAGCCCCTGCGCATTGCGCTCGCGCACGCTCCACACCGCGATCGCCGCCGCGAACATCAGCACCCCGCACAGCGTCAGCACGTTGCGCGGATCGCCGCCCAGCAGCCTGTCGTAGAACAGCCACATCGTGCCCGAGAAGATCAGCATCGGGATCACGATCATCATGTTGAAAATGCCCATATAGACCCCGGTCCGCTCGGGCGGGATCGATCCGGCGAGGATCACATAGGGGTTGCCCATGATGCTGGCCCAGCCGATGCCGATGCCGATCGCGGGCACGAACAGCATCCATTTTTCGGTGACGTGCGGCAGCGTGACCATGCCGATCCCGGCCAGCACGAGGCAGAGGGCGTGCAGGCTCGCCGCACCCATCCGCTTGGCCAACGGCACCATCGCGAACGCGGCGAGGAATGCGACCCCGTTATAGAATGCCGCCATCTCGCCATTGGTCAGCACCGCCGAATGGAAACCCGATGAGGTCGCATCGGCGGTGCCATAAACCGACCGGCCGACCGAATAGATGACATACGCCCAATAGGCCGCCATCGCATACCATTGGAACAGGCTCATCAGCGCCAGCTTGCGCATCGCCCGCGGCATGTCGCGGATCGCCGATCCAATCTCCTTCAGCATCGCGCCCAGCCCCTTCGGCTCGGCGGCGATGCGGGCGCGTTCCTGCGCCGACAGCGGCAATTCGGGCACGCGCCGGATCGACCACAGGATCGTCGAAAAGCTCAGCACCGCCCCCACCATGAACGCGATCCGCGCGGTATAGGGGATGTTGTGGGTGTCGACCCAGTCCTGGTTCATCCCCGCCCACACCAGCAGCGACGGGGTCAGGAACGCCAGCATCTGCGCCGCACCGGTGAAGGCGCTCTGCGTCAGGAACCCGATCTGGTGCTGATTTTCGTTCAGCCGGTCGCTGACATAGGCGCGATACGGCTCCATCGTGATGTTGTTGCCGGCGTCGAGAATCCACAGCAGCGACACCGCCATCAACAACGACGAACTCAGCGGCATGAAGAACAGCCCCAGCGCGCACAGCACCGCCCCCAGCAGAAAATAGGGGGTACGCCGTCCCCAGCGGCTGTCGGTCCGGTCGCTCAGCGCGCCGATCAGCGGCTGCACCAGCAGGCCGGTCATCGGCCCGGCCAGTTGCAGCATCGGGATCGTCGCCTCCGACGCGCCCAGATAGCTGTAGATCGGGGCCATATTCCCCTGCTGCAACCCGAACGAGAATTGCAGGCCGAGGAAACCGAGATTCATTTCCAATATGCGGGGAAGCGACAAATGGGGCTTGGAAGCGGGCAGGCGCATCGGACATCCTCATGACAGACGCCCGTCTTCGCGAGCCTTGCCGCCCGCTATATCAGCTTCGCCGATCCTGACAACAATCGATTGCGGTCGCATGTACATGCGCCGTTACGTGGCACCTTCGCCACCTTCGATGCCCGCCAGGAACGCCGCGACATTCGCCCCCAGCGCCTCGACCGCATAGCCGCCCTCCATGACGATCGCCGCCGGCAACCCGGCCCCGGCGATCATCCGCCCCATCTCCAAGAAGTCCGCCGTCTCCAGCGCGAAACCGGCAACCGGATCATGGGCATAGGTATCGGCGCCGAACGACACGACCAGCGTCTTCGCCCCCCAGTCCGCGATCACCGCCAGCGCCTGCGCCAATGCCGGCCGATACCCGGCCCAATCTGTCCCCCGCGACAACGGCAGGTTGAGCGTACTGCCCATGCCCGCCCCCGCACCACGCTCGTCGCCATGCCCCCAGTAAAACGGGTCGAAAAAGCATCTCATCCCGCCGTGTCCCGCAGCTTTTTCAGATGGGCAAGAAAGTTGACGATCTCACGCCTGCGGTTCGCCTCCACCGCCAGTTCGTCCCCGACCCCCAGCTTCCACCGCGTCGGCCCGTGATCGGGTTCGCCGTGCAGCCGGTCGAGCAACTCCGCACGATCCGCGACATCGGCCTCCTCCTCCGCCAATCCGCCCTCGACCAGATCATTGGCCTGCGCCCGCAACGCGACCGCGATCTCCTCCAGCGACAATTCGGGATGATATTGCACGCCCCAGAACACACCGCCGGCATGGCGGATCTCGGCGGCCTGAACGCGGGTCACGGCGTTGCCTGCCAACAGGACCGCATCCGCCGGCAGCGTTTCGACCTCGTCGCCATGGATCGCCGCGGCGTCCCAAGCCGCCGGCCGCCCGGCCAGCAACGGATGCCCTCGCCCCGCGTCGGTCGCGACGATCGCGCGGGCGATGCCGGCCTCCATCCGCCTCGGCATTTTTCGCACCCGACCACCTGCCGCCGCGACCGCGATCTGCAGTCCGGCGCAGGAACCGAACGACGGTACGCCCGACGCGAACACCGCGCGCATGAACGCCAATTGCCGCGCGACTTCCGGCGTAGCGTCATACACGTGCATCGGCGATCCGGTCAGAAAGACCCCGTCGAACCGCCGCACCATCTCGGCTGAAAAAACCGGCGCATCGGCATCGGCAGGCGCGATCAGGGTGATGTCCGCGGCTGGGGCGATCTGCCGGAGAGTCGCGGCGTAGCTTTCCCCCGCACTTCTTCCTGCCCGTTCACGACGTGCCTCGCGTTCTTCGGGCAACTCACTTTGCGCGACGAGATAGTGCAGCAAAAGCCATCCTTTGATCTGGGAGCAGGCCGGTCGAACGCACGGCCGATACAATCGCCGCATTCGCACGGACCGATCGGGTCGATGCCGACCCGACGCGGTCGCGCCCGAAACCGGCTTGGCGAAGCGCTTCGCTGCCGCCAAGATCGCTGTGCTCTCGGCACCGATCACGCTGGCGCATGCGACTTCTACAGGATTACCATCATGACCGTTCGTTCGTTTTCGCTACGTGCCGCATCGTTGTTCGCGCTGGCGATGCTCTCGCCCGCCGGGTCGGCACAGACACCGCGCCCGACCGTCGCCGAACGCCCCGCCCCGCCCGCCGCATGGACCTCGGCCCCGTTCGTGCCGTTGTGGACCGGCACGCCGCCGGGCGGCGGGTTCAAGGCGGTCGCGGTGCCGGCGAACGATCCCACGACCTTCCTGCGCAATATCGACCGGCCGGGGCTGCGCCGCTTCACCCCTGCCCGGCCGAACGGGGCGTCGGTGATGGTCATTCCGGGCGGTGCCTATACGTTCCTGTCGATCGGCAACGAAGGCGTCGATATCGCCGGCCGGCTGACCGCGCTGGGCTATACCGTCTATGTCCTGACCTATCGCCTGCCGGGCGAGGGCTGGACCGACCGGGCCGACGTGCCGTTGCAGGATGCACAGCGCGGGCTGCGCATGGTCCGTGCCGCCGCGACGAAGGACGGGCTGGATCCGCACAAGATCGCGGTACTCGGCTTTTCGGCGGGCGGGCATCTGGCCGCGACACTGGAAACCGACTTCGCGCAAGCCGTCCATGCACCGCGCGACGCCATCGACCGGATCGACGCACGGCCCGATGCCGCGGCGCTGATCTATCCGGTGATCGCCGCCGCCGCACCCTTCACCCATGCCCAGTCCGCCGCGCAGCTGCTGGGCAAGAACCCCGACCCGGCAGCAGTCGCGCGGCGATCCCCGGCGGAACATGTGACGGCGACGACGCCGCCCACGTTCCTGCTGCACGCGATGGACGACCGCGCGGTCGTGCCCGACAACAGCCTGTTGATGATGGCGGCGCTGCGCCGCGCCGGTCGCCCGGTCGAATCGCATTTCCTGACCGAAGGCGGACACGGCTTCGGCGTCGGTCCCGCCACCCTGCCCGCCGGCCATTGGGTCGAGATGTTCGACCGGTGGCTGCAACGCAGCCTTGCCAAAACGTCGCGTCCGGCGGGGTGATCTGCCGGCTTGCCTGCGTTCCTGCGCCATATGTCGATCATGGCGATCTGGCCGCAACCGGCTCCGGCGAGCGCAGGCCGCAGGTAGCGAAAGTCGATCAGGCGGCGCGGCTACTCCGGAAGTCGCCGTCGAGCAGCCTGACGCCGCCATGGCTGGCGTCCGACCGGCCGGTGGATCGCGGCAGGTTGAAGCGCCCGACCTGACCGGCAAGCTGGTCGGCATGGTTGGCAAGCGTCCGCGCGGAAGCGGTCGCCTGTTCGACCATCGCCGCATTGCGCTGGGTCACGCCGTCCATTTCGGAAACGGCGGTGTTGACCTGTTGCAGGCGGATCGCCTGATGTTCGGACGACTCGGCGATCCCGTGGACCAGCGTGCTGACTTCACCGATCCGCTCCATGATCCGCCGCAGTGCGTCGCCGGTTTCGTTGACCAGCGAGACGCCGGTGTTGACCTGCTCGCTCGACGCGGTGATGCGGACCTTCACGTCGTGCGCGGCGTCGGCGGAACGCTGCGCCAGCGCGCGGACTTCGCTGGCGACGACTGCAAAGCCCTTGCCCGCATCGCCCGCCCGCGCCGCCTCGACCCCGGCGTTCAGCGCCAGCAGGTTCGTCTGGAATGCGATGCCGTCGATCACGCTGATGATATCGCTGATCTCGATCGACGCGCGTTCGATCGATCCCATGGCGTGGATCGCGCGATCGACCACCGCACCGGACTGGTTCGCTTCGTCCCGTGCCTGACCGACGACCGCCTTGGCGCGCGCCGCGCCGCTCGCCGTCTGGCGGACGGTGCTGGTGATCTGCTCCATCGCCGCCGCCGTTTCTTCAAGGCTCGCGGCCTGCTGTTCGGTACGTTGCGACAGCGCGTCGGAGGCACGGCTGATATCCAGCGCGCCTTCGTTGATGCTGTCGCTGGCGGCGGCAACCGCTTGCAACGTATCGGCGACCGCAGCCATTGCCCGGTTATAGTCGCGCCGCAACTGGTCGGCCTCGTCCGGGAACGCCGTGTCGATGCGGTGGCTGAGATCGTTGCTGGCCAACCGGTCCAGTCCGGCGCCGAGCAATGCGACCATCTGTTGCTGCACCGCCGATGCCGCCGCCAGCCGGACGCCGTTATCACGGAACGTCGCCATCGCCCGCGTCATGCGTCCGACGCAATCGCGATACTCCGAAAAGTCGATCGGCGCGGCGAATTCGCCCGCCGCCAGTGCCTCCATGCGCACGACCGTCGTGACATAGGGGTCGCAGATCAGCTTGCGCGCGATCAGCGTCGACAGCACGATGGCAACGATGCCCATCACCGCTGCTGCGATGAACGGCGCGGCGGGATCGGTCGCGGGCGGCGATAACAGCGCGGCGGCGAGCGGCAGCGATGCCAGTGCTCCATTCAGGATCGCGAGCATCACGAACTTCACCCGGATGGGTGCGTCGGCCTTGAACCAGTGGATCAACGGATCATCCTGAAGCTGATATGGTGTGGTAGCGGCCCTCCTGTCCTTCATTCGCCAACGAAGAATTAACGCGATATCGCCCGGAAAACCCCGCATCGCTTCGGTTACGGCGGAAGATTCTGATTTAACGTCACTTCTACGATTCGGCATTCGCAGCAACCGTACGCTCCGGACGCTGTCCATCGCGACCATTTGGCGGAACAGGATGTACGCTCGCCGCGCTTATCGTCCGCGGCCAGCGTGCTGCCATCAGGAGCGACTCGATGAGCGATACGGGACTGACGATCGATGCGACGACCTTTGCCGACAATCCGGCGAAGTATCAGGTCGAATTTGTCGCGGACGTGGATGGCGAACTGCAGCCATTCGCAGTCCGATACAGCGCGCTCGAAGCGCTGGCGGGCCGGCCGGTGCTCGACGATCCGTTGGCGGTCGCGCAATCGCATCTGGACCTGTTGTCCGTTTCGGCGGGGAAGGCGCTGGCGCGCGGTCAGGCGGTGGTACGGGTGATAATCGGAGAAGCCGACCTGCTATAGACGATCCGCGCGGGACGTCTGACGCCATGCCTCCCTGTCGTCGCCGTCCGATACTTGCCAATACTGGCCGCATATCCTAAAAATCGATACCCGCAGCATATTCTGCCGATCGTAACTCGTTTTTCCACCAATAAAATTGTCTTTTACTTTCGCGTTTCTTTCGCAATCGATGCCAGCCGATCCCGATTTACGTTTTGTTAACCAGTGTTCACGTAAGTTAAGGATCAACCGAGCGCACCGGTCTGGTCTGGTGACGTACCGCGGATGGATCGGGCGAGGGCAGCGAATGGCATATCTTCCTTCAGCACATGGCGGCATTCGGAATTGGCCGAATACCGGCATGAACAGGCTTTATCGTGACGGCGACCGGGCCGTTCGCGATCTCGCTGTCGATCGCAGCGGAGTGATGACGCGGGTGCGTGACCCCGAACTGGCGACGATCGTCAGCTTCACCGCGGCGGAGTACAAGGCGTCGATCGCCGGACTGTCGATCGTGACCGGCCGGTGCCAGATCCTTATGGGCGGGGTCGGCACCGATATCTATGAAGTCGCGCTGGAAGACTCGTTTTGCGCAGTCACCGTCCAGCGTCCCGACGAACCCCTGATCGTCCCTGATGCGACGCGCGACCCGCGCTTCGCCACGCTCCGCACCGTGACCGGGCAGCCGTCCGTGCGATTCTATGCAGGCGTTCCCGTGCTTGATCGCAACGGTTTTGCACTGGGGGCGCTGTGCATCGCCGACCGGACGCCGCGCACCGAGGCGTTCGACCCGACCATGTTGCTGATCCGCGCACACGAAATCGAGCGGCTGATCCGTTCGTAAGGCAACCAGCGCCACTGACGCTATGCATCCTTGCGACGCGATCGTTTCCGGCTACCATCCTCCCTAAGATATTGGGAGAGATGGAAATGAACGCCCGCTTCGACCGCCGCACCCTGTTGGCGGGCGGCATCGCCGCCTCGACCGCAAGTGTCCTGCCGACCGGCGAAGTCTTTGCCCAGCGTCGCCGCACCTCGGCGAACGACAAGCTGCAGGTCGGGCTGATCGGTTGCAAGGGGATGGGCTGGTCCAATCTGAACGCGATGCTGAAGGGGGCGGACGTCCTGCCGGTCGCCTTGTGCGACGTCGACGCGCGGGTCCTGACCGAACGCGGCGCGGAGTTGAAGAAGGCATCGGGCCGGGCACCGCGGCTGTATGATGATTATCGCCGGATGCTCGACGATCGGTCGGTCGACGCGGTCATCATCGCCACCCCCGATCACTGGCACGCACTGCAACTGACCGATGCGATGTCGGCCGGCAAGGATGCCTATTGCGAAAAGCCGCTGGGCAATTCGATCGCCGAGTGCCGGGCGATGGTCGCCGCCAAACAACGCCACAACCGCGTGGTACAGGTTGGCCAATGGCAGCGCAGCAACCAGCATTGGGCCGACGCCATCGCGCTGGTCCATGGCGGCGGCATCGGCCGGGTGCGCAAGGTGAAGGCATGGGCCTATATGGGCTGGATGAAGCGGGTCGCGCCGCAGCCCGATCAGGCCACACCGGCAGGCGTCGATTACGACCGCTGGCTGGGGCCGGCACCGGCGCGCGCGTTCAACCCCAATCGCTTTCATTTCAGCTGGCGGTGGTATTGGGATTATGCCGGCGGACTGATGACCGACTGGGGCGTCCATCTGATGGACATCGCGTTGCTGGGCATGAAGGCGTCGGTGCCGAAATCGGTCAGTGCGCTGGGCGGCGCCTATGGCTATCCGGACTCGGCGATGGAGACGCCCGACACGCAAACCGCGATCTTCGATTTCGGCGACTATTCGGTCGAATGGGAACACGCGGTCGGAATCAGCCACGGACCCTATGGCGGGCGCGATCACGGCGTCGCGTTTGTCGGTGAGACGGGCACGCTGGTCGTGGATCGCAGCCAGTGGCAGGTATTTCCGGAGGTCAGCGACGGCAAGCCGCTGACACGCGAGGTGCCGGTCACCCGATCGACCGACAACGGTATCGACCGCCATACCGCCGACTTCGTCGCCTGCGTCAAGGATCGCACGCGAACCCCCGCCTGCCCGATCGAATCCGCCGCCAACACCGCCATCGTGTGCCAGATGGGCAATATCGGCTGGCGGACGGGCCGGAAGGTCCATTGGGACGCGACGACGGGTCAATTCACGGGCGACGCCGACGCCAATGCGCTGATCACCCCACGCTACCGCGCACCCTATCGACTGCCGGTGTGAACGGGTAATCGCAGTAGGGCAGGCTTTTCCGGCAGGCGACGCTGCGGTACGACATCGCCATGGAAGCAGGAGATCGAATCCGGCGGATCGTCATACTCGGCGGGGGCACCGCCGGATGGATGACGGCGGCGGCGCTGTCGCGCAGTTTCGGCAGCGCGGTCGACGTCACCTTGCTCGAATCCGAAGCGATCGGGACGGTCGGCGTCGGTGAGGCGACGATTCCGACGATCCACTGGTTCAACGAACTGATCGGTATTGACGAACCGGAATTTCTGCGCGCGACCAAGGCGACGTTCAAGCTGGGCATCGAATTCGTCGACTGGACGGCACCGGGCCACCGGTATTTCCATCCCTTCGGCCAATTCGGCGCGGCGTTGCCGGGCGTCGCCTTTCACCATCGCTGGTTGAAGGCGCAGGCGGACGGGATGGATGTGCCGTTGCCGGCGCTGTCGCTGGCGGCGCAACTGGCAAGGCAAGGGCGCTTCGCCAAACCTGTCGGCGACGCGCGATCGATCCTGTCGACGCTCGGCTATGCCTATCATTTCGATGCCGGGCTCTACGCCACCTATTTGCGGCGATTGAGCGAGGCGGCCGGCGTCCGGCGGATCGAGGGCAAGCTGCAAAAGGTCGATCGCGATGGCAAGACCGGCTTCGTCACCGCGCTGACCACCGAACGCGGCGAGCGGATCGACGGCGATCTGTTCATCGATTGCTCGGGGTTCCGCGCACTGCTGATCGGCGATGCGATGGGTGAGCCGTTCGAGGACTGGTCGCACTGGCTTCCCTGTGACCGGGCCGTGGCGGTACCCTGCACCCGGCTCCCCGCAACCACGCCCTATACCCGGTCGACCGCGCGGGCCGCCGGGTGGCAATGGCGCATCCCGCTGCAACACCGCACCGGCAACGGCTATGTCTTTGCGAGCCGCTATGTGTCGGAGGACGAAGCGACTGCGACGCTGATGGGCAATCTGGATGGCGAAGCGCTTGCCGAACCGCGACTGTTGCGCTTCACGGCGGGCACGCGGCGACGGCCGTGGCGCGACAATGTCGTCGCGATCGGGCTATCGTCAGGGTTTCTCGAACCGCTCGAATCGACCAGCATCCATTTGATCCAGAGCGGCATCACCAAGTTGCTGACGCTGTTCCCCGACCGCAATTGCGATCCGGCGCTCGCCGACCGGTTCAACGACGTGTTCGCGCGCGACATGGACGGGATCAAGGACTTCCTGATCCTCCATTACCATGCGACCAGCGGGCATAGCGAACCGCTATGGCAACATTGCCGGACGATGGAATTGCCCGGCACGCTGGTTGCGCGCGAGGCGCAATATCGCCGGTCGGGTCGGCTGATCCTCGACGGCGACGAACTGTTCCGGGACGCGAGCTGGCTGGCGGTGCTGAACGGTCAGGGGATCGTGGCGGAGGGGTATAACCCGCTGGCGGACGCGATCGATGCCGACGGCAACCGGGCGCAGGTGCGTCAGATCGCCGACGTCATCGCCCGTGCAGCGCCGAGCCTGCCTTTTCACGACGTTGCGCTGGCGCAGGCGATGGGGGCGACATGACCGCACCCGACATCGTCGCGCGACGCATCGGTGTCGAGCGACAGCCGATCGCGATCGTCGATCATTTCCATCCCGATCCGGACGGCCTGCGCGACTTTGCCCACGCGGCGTATTTCGAACCGGCCCGGCGACAATATCCCGGCGTGCGCGCGGATCTGCCGGAGACGTATTTTCACGCGATCCGGCCAGCGCTGACGAACGTCCTGACGCATGTTTTCGATCATCGTGGCGGCGTTTCGCTGCTCGACGCCAGTTTTTCGGTAGTGACCGCACCACCGGCGACGTTGAACATCGAACAGCGGCTGCCGCATTTCGATGCCATCGATCCGGCGCGCATCGCGCTGGTCCATTATCTGGGGACGGAAGATCGCGGCGGTACCGCGTTCTATCGGCATCGCGGCACCGGGTTCGAGACGATCGATGCCGGGCGGGTGTCGGCGTATCTGGACGCGGTCAACGGCGAAGTCGCGACGGCACCACCGCCACCGGCCTATATCGACGGATCAACCGACCGGTTCGAACAGGTTTCCATGGTCGATAGCCGCTACAATCGGGCGGTACTCTATCGCAGTGCGCTGCTCCACAGCGGTGCGATCCCGCCTGATACGGTGCTCAGCGCCGATCCGGCACAGGGGCGGCTGACGGTGACCGCGTTCCTGCTGCTTGCCTAACGCGGCGGCTGTACCGCCAGATAGACGGTGCTCCACAGCTGCGCGGCGTTGGATTCATCGACGTCCTGCTTGCCCGCACCGAACGCCACCACCTGATATCGGCCGCCGCGATAGGCCCATGACCATAGTTCGGAGCTTTGCGTTGCGCGGGTGGCATTGATTGCGCGCCACAGCGTCGCCTGTGCGCGGGTCAGTACCGCGCGAGTCGCGGCGGGCAGGTCGCGGCGGGCGAGCTGTCGCTCCAGACCGGCGGCGAACAGCGCCTGCTGCCACGACCACACGACCGCACCGTGATAGGCGGCGGGGGTGAAGCGCGCCTGCACCGTCGCATCGGTCTGCGCGGCGTTGGCGACCAGCATGCCGATATCGGTCATCAACCCGGCCGGGAACGGCCGCATCGCGGCGGTGACATAGGTTTCGAGATCGGCGGGCGAAGGTTCGGCGAACATCAGCGCGAAGCCTTCGTCCGAATTCACGATCGGGATCGTCCGGCCAGCATCGTCGAGCGCGATCGCGTGGAACACCATCGGGTCGGACCCGATCGACGCCAGCGCCGGTGCAACGGGGATGCCGAGCGTTCGGGCATAGGCGTCGATACGCGGCTTCGCCTGCGCGGCCGGGAGCGACACGCGGAACAGCGCCGGCGCGCGGGTGCGCCAGACGCCGGCCATCGCCTCGGCGCGGGTCAGCGCGGTGCGATCCGCGGGCGTCAGATAGCGGTCGAGCAGCCCGGCGCGCAGCAGCCGGGCAGCTGATTCCAGTGCGGCGGGGACGAACACGGCGTTGACGTCATAGGCATAGCGTCCGCGACCCAGTCCCTCCTCGCTATCGCGCCATTGGCCGGTCAGGCGGCCCTTCGGGATTGCTATCAGTCTGGCGAAATTGGGATTTTCGGCGAAGGGTTGGGCGGTGGTGATAAGGTGACGAAGGTTACGCACAAGCGCCATTCCCGCCGGGGCGGTGGTGCCGGGGATGCCTTCGCTCGCCAAGGGGCGGGCGAGGAATGTCTTTGCCGCAGAAGGGCTTGCGTGGTCGAGGAGATAGGCGGCGGCGACGGGGGCGAGCATATAGTCGTCGTCGACCATCGCGTAATCGAGCACGGCAGCGTCACCGCGCTCCCGAAGTTTACGCCGGTCGACCACGGCGAATTCGCCAATGCCCTCTTCATGCGCAACATCGCCGCGCGCATCGAGCCGGGCGAGAACCGACCCCAGCCCCGCCTCGATCGCCTGCGGCTGCAAGACCGGCATCAGCAGGCGTACCGACATCAGCGTATCGCGGCCGAAATAGGTCTGAAACCGCCATGATCCCGCGAGGAATTTCTCCCGATAGCTGAGGAATCGCAACGCATTACGGGCAGCGGGATCATCGGCGGCGCGGGCGTTCAGCAATTCGTCGCGGGCAAGGCCGGTCAACGGCTTCTCCCCGCTCGACGCCAATATCTCCATGCGCAGCGGACGGCCGGCATCGGCGACCAGCGCGCCGTTGCGGATCGCGCCGGACAGCAACCTTATCTGCAACAGATAGCCGGGTTTGCCGTCGAGGCGCGGGCGGCTCCAGCGGATGGTGTTGCCGGTGACGACCGGATCGACCGCGACTTCGGCCGGGAACCGACCGACCGACTGATAGTCGCGCAGGAAGCGGATCGACGACAATACCGCCTGCCTGATGCGCAGTTCGGGCGCGTCGATGCTGGCAAGCGTCAGCACCGCCGGTTGCGGCCCGGCGATGCCCGGCGCGGTGGTCGGGCGTGGCACCTGTTCGAGCCGCCACGTCGCCGCGCGCCCGACCGGTTCGAACCACAGGCCGACGCCGCTATTGCCCGCCGGAAACGCGACGAGGATGCGCGGATCGGTGCCGTTGCGCAGGAGCAGATGCGCCGCGACCGGCCCTTCGCGGACGAAGGCGTTGAGATTCTGTCCCTCGGTCAGCTGGAAGGCGAGTTCGGGAGTTTTCGCGGGGCGCTGTGCCGCCGCCAGTCCCGTTCCCGCCACCATCGCGCCTGCCAGCATCCACCGCATCACGGTCTTCATCGCTTACTCTCTTCCGCGAAGAGCGGGCCTTGAGGAAGGCCCGCGCTATTTCGTGACCTTACCGTACGCCCGCGCAGGCGGGGGTTCAGAGCCAAGCAGAACGACGTCCGGTGCCCGTGACCCTGCCCCCCGCCTGCGCGGGGGTACGGAAGGATGACCGGTTCCCCCCTTTAGAACCGGAAGGTCAGCGATCCGCCATAGGTCGGGCCGACGATACCGCGGGCGTAGAAATAGCCGTCGGTGATCGCCTGTGTCTGACCCTGTCGCGGATTGCCCTCGGTCAAGCCGACCACGTCGAACACATTGTCGGCGTTCAGGTTCAGTTGCACCCGCTTGGTCAGGTTCAGGTTCACGCCGAAACCGGTGACGCCATAGCTGGGCAGCGCGATGCCGTTGCCGTTGTCGGCGAAGATCTTGCCGACGAATTTGTAGCGGGCATACACCTCGCCCGCGCCATTGGGCAGCGTGAGCGTCGGCAGGATCGTGAACAGCTGCGCCGGCGTGCGTTCGGGGCGATTGCCCTCGAACGACGCGCCCTGATCGACGCCGTCGAGTTGCAGGTTGAGCAGCTGCGGGTCCTGAAACACACCCTGGAAATCGACCGAGAACCATGTCGTCGGACGCACGACGAAATCGATCTCGACGCCCTTCGTCTTCAGGTCGGCGTTCAGATTCTGCTGTTGGGAGGGGTTGGTGGGGTTGGCGAAATTATAGTTCTGATTGTCGAAATTGGTGCGGAAGACGGTGGCCGAACCGGAGAAGAAACGGCCCATCTGATACCGGACGCCCGCTTCGTACAGCTCGATCGTGGTGATCGGATCGACGTTGTTCGTCTGGAAGCCGTTGGCATAGCGGGCATAGACCGAGAAGTTCGGCGTAAGCAGATAGTTGGCACCGACCGTCCACGACGCCTTGCGCTGCGTGCGTTCGCGCACCGCGAGCACGCCGTTATACGCCGACCCGACGGTGCGGACCACGCCGCCGACCCCCGCCGGCACCGGCTGGCTGCCCGCCAGTTCGCCACCGTCGCGCGCGGTCGCATCGTCGCTTTCCCAGCGTACGCCGCCGTCGATGCGCAGGTCGCCGATCGCGACTTCGTCGTTCGCGTAGAGCGAGACGGTCGAATCCAGACGCTCGCGGATGCCGGCACCCCAGTCGCCATAGGAAACGAGGCCGTTGTCCGACAGCGTGCCGATGACACGGTTGCCGGCGTCGAGCGCGACGATGTCATAGATGTCGCTGTTGGTCTGCACGCCGTTGACGACGCTGGCGGTGGCCGACTGATCCTGCGAACGCTTGACGTTGTAATACATGACGCCGGCGGTCAGGGAGTTCTTGAAATTATCGTTCTCGAATTCCCAACGGCCGCCGACATTCGCGCCGAAATCGCGCCCGTCGATATAATCGTGGTTGAGCACGGTGCGTTGCAGGAAGCCGTTGCCGTTCAGCGCATTCAGGTCCGCCGTCTGGTTCGAGCCGAGCACCACGCCGGTCCGCAGATTCTTGATGCCGAAGCGCACCGTGTTGGGGAAGGCAGCGGCACCCAGCGTAAGCAGCCCGTCGATCGGCGAATTGCCACCGGGCGTCAGATAGTTCTGCGCGCTGGTCAGGCCGCCGTTACCGGTCCCCGAACCGGGGAACAGGCCGTTGAAGTCGTAGGAATATTTCAGATAGCGGGCGTGGGCGAACAGGTCGATCGTGTCGGTCAGCGGCTTTTCGACATCGAAGCGGACCTGCGCGGTCTTGGCCTTGATCCCGTCGCGGTAGCGGAATTCGCGGAAGCCGCCGGGGTGCGCGAAGGTCGATACCGGCACGGCGATGTTGGCGAACGCGTCGCCGCCGACATTGCCGAACTGGGTATCGAGGCCGGGTATCCCCTTCACCTCACCATCGTCGAGCCGGTAGGGCATCGTCGCATAATAGGCGTTCTCGACATCGCCGCCCTTTGCCGACAGGCGGACATAGCCGCCGCCGTCGAAGCGATATTCGAGCATGCTCTTGATACGCCAGCCGGCATAGTCGAACGGGTTGTCGCGCACGCCGGGGCTCGACTGGACATAACCGCCGATGTTGAAGGCGAGTTTGTCGCTGAGCGGCTGCGAATAATAGAAATCGCCGCGCTTCATGCCGTAATTATAGGCGGTGACGCGCGCCGCCCCCTCGGCTTCGTTGAAGTTCGGCCGGCGCGAGATGAAGTTGATCGTCGCGCCCGCGCCGTTGACGGTCAGCACGCCCGACGAACCGCCCTTGACCGCTTCGAGGCGATCGATGGTCAGATCCTGATCGAAGAAGAAGTCGGCACCGCCGCCGCCATAGAGGATCGGCATGCCGTCCTCCTGCAGCTGCACGAACCGCTGGCCACCGCCCTGAAGACCACGCACCGAATAGTTGTTCGACACCTGCCCCGCCGTCGCCTCGACAAAGATGCCGGGGACCAGTTCGAGCATGTCGGCGGTCGACCGCGGCGCGCGCCGGTCGATATCGGCGCGGTCGGCGAGCGTGATGTCGGCCGATGCGGTGATGAGCGGACGGTCGCGGGTGGTCGTGCCGGTGACGACGATGACGTCCTGTTCGTCGTCGGCCGTCGCGGCATCGGTGCCCTGCGTGGCCGCCGGATCGGCGGGCGGCGTCTGTGCAAAGGCAGCGACCGGCAGCAGCGTCGCGCCAGCCAGCAACGCCGCGCGCGCGCCGAAGCGATGGAATGTCAGCATGATCCTCTCCACGGTATATTCTTTGGCCCCGGGGTCGCCGGAACCGGTTACAACTAGACCCGGTCCGGAAGTGCTGCAATGTTGGTTAACGGACACAAGTATTTGCGAGCCGGACTGTGGCGATCAGGCAACATTTCGTAGAACAACCATGCTTGCGCCGCCGGACCCTTTTGGAGGTTTCGTTGCTGGCGACGGCAGCGGCGGTGCTGCCGGGACGGGCCGCTGCGGCGCAGGGGGCGTCGGCACGGGTCGACGCGCTGCTGGCGCGCATGACGCTGGCGGAAAAGGCCGGGCAGCTCAGCTGTTTCAACGACGAGATCCGGCCGGTCGGCGCGGTGTTCAATCCGGTGGTCGATCCTCGCGGCCGCGACGCGATGCTGGCCGATATCCGGGCCGGGCACGTCGGCATGGTGTTCAACGGCTATGGCGTGGCGGGGGGACGGCGGGCGCAGGAAGCGGCGCTGTCGAGCCGGCTGCGCATCCCCCTCACCTTCGCCGCCGATGTGCTGCACGGGTGCCGAACGATCTTTCCGATCCCGCTGGGCGAGGCGGCGGCGTTCGACCCCGACCTGTCGCGGCGCACGGCACGGGCGGTGGCGCGCGAGACGACGGCGGGCGGCATCCACTGGACCTTTGCGCCGATGGTCGACGTCGCGCGCGACCAGCGCTGGGGCCGGGTGGCGGAGGGTGCGGGCGAGGACGTGCTGCTCAACCGGGTTCTGGCGGCGGCGCGGGTGGCGGGGTTTCAGGGACCGGACCTGACGCGCCCCGATGCGTTGCTGGCGACGCCGAAGCATTTCGTCGGCTATGGCGCGGTGCGGGGCGGCATGGAATATGCCGCGGTCGACATGAGCGAGGCGGAGCTGCGCGAGACGTTCGTGCCGCCCTTCGCCGCCGCCTTTGCCGCCGGGGCGGGCGCGACGATGGCGTCGTTCACCGATTTCGGCGGGGTGCCGGTCAGCGCCAACCGGCGCATCCTGACCGATCTGCTGCGCGACGAACTGCGGTTCGACGGGGTGTGCGTGTCGGATTACGATGCCGATCGCGAGTTGATCGCGCACGGGATCGCCGCCGACGAAGCCGATGCGGCGCGGCTGGCCATGCTGGCCGGGATCGACATGTCGATGCAGAGCGGGCTGTATGTCCGGCATCTGCCGGCGCTGGTCGAAAGCGGCCGGGTGCCGATGGCGGCGGTCGATCGTGCGGTGCGGCGGGTGCTGACGCTGAAGGAGCGGCTGGGACTGTTCGACGATCCGTTCCGGTCGATCGATGTGAAAGCCGAGCGGCGCGAGACCGGGAGCGCTGCGATCAAACGGGTCGCGCGCGAGGTCGCGACGCGGTCGATCGTGCTGTTGCGCAACGACGGCGAGTTGTTGCCGCTGCCACGGACGGGGAAACGCATCGCGCTGATCGGCCCGTTCGGGGCGGACCGGGCGAATCTCAATGGGCCATGGTCGTTTGCGGGCGATGCGACGGACGGGATCGATATCGCCAGCGGATTGCGGGCGATGCTGCGCGATCCGGCGGCGCTGACGGTCGAGGCGGGGTCGGGGATCGGCGAGCCGCTGCCCGGCGGGATCGAACGCGCGGTGGCAGCGGCGCGCGCGGCGGATGTGGTGCTGCTGGCGATCGGCGAGGGTGCCGACCTGTCGGGTGAGGGCAACAGCCGGACCGAGATCACCGTGCCGGCGGCGCAACAGGCACTGGCCGAGGCGGTAGCCGCGACAGGTACGCCGGTGGTCGTGCTGTTGCGGCATGGCCGGGCGCTCGCGCTGAACGGGGCGGTGCGCGATGCGCCGGCCTTGCTCGCGACGTGGTTTCTGGGGGAGCAGACCGGGGCGGCGATCGCCGACATCGTGTTCGGGGTGGCCGAGCCGACCGGGCGACTGCCGGTCAGCTTTCCGATCGCGAGCGGGCAGCAGCCCTGGTCGTACGACCGGCGCAGTACCGGGCGGCCCGCGCCCGACACCGACCCGATGCTGGCGGGGCGCAGTCGCTGGCGCGATGCGCCGGACCGGGCGCTGTACCCGTTCGGGTCGGGCATGGGCTATACGCGGTTCGCGGTGTCGGACCTGCGGGTGCCGGCGGTGGTGCCGGCAGGGGCGGCGGTGCCGGTGTCGGTGCTGGTCCGCAATATCGGCGAACGCGCGGGCACGACGCTGGTCCGCGTCGATGTCCATGACCGGGTCGCCAGCCGGACGCGACCGGTGCGGCAGATGAAGGCGTTCGCGCGGGTGACGCTGGCGGCCGGAGCCGAGGCGCGGGTCGATCTAAGGATCGCGGGCGACGATCTGGCGCTGATCGCCGGCGACGGTGCGTGGCGGATCGAGCCGGGGGCGTTCGACCTGTGGGTCCATGCGGGCGACGGCGTCGAGGTGACGGGAACGTTCGCGGTGCGCTGACGCCCGGTCAGTCGTCTTCGTCGTCGAAGCCGACCAGATCGAGCGCGCGGGCCTTGATCTGGCGGGTCATGCACCAATGGACCAGCGCGTCCTCGCGGCCGTGCGTCACCCAGACTTCCTTTGGCGCGATCTCGGTCAGCGTCCGGGTCAGTTCGTCCCAGTCGGCATGGTCGGACAGGATCAGCGGCAGTTCGACGCCGCGCTGGCGCGCGCGCTGGCGGACGCGCATCCAGCCGCTGGCCATCGCCGTGATCGGATCGGGCAGCCGCCGCGACCAGCGATCGTTCAAGGCGGAGGGCGGCGCGATGATGATCCGACCCTGCAACTCGGCCTTGGTCGCGCCGGTCGCCGGGCGCAGCTCGCCCAGATCGACGCCCAGTTCGACATACAGGTCGCACAGCCGCTGGAGCGCGCCGTGCAGGTAGATCGGATCGTCGAACCCCATCGCCCGCGCCTCCGCGATCACCCGCTGCGCCTTGCCCAGTGCATAGGCCCCGACCAGCACGCAGCGTTCGGGTTCGGTGCGCAGTGCCGCCAGCAGCTTGTCGATCTCGTCACGGGTCTCGGGATGGCGGAAGACGGGCAGGCCGAACGTCGCCTCGGTCACGAACACGTCGCAGGGCACCGGTTGAAAGGCCATGCAGGTCGGATCGGCGCGCCGTTTGTAATCGCCCGAGACGACGACGCGCTCGCCCCGGTGGTCGAGCACGATCTGCGCCGATCCCAGCACATGGCCGGCGGGAACGAACGAAATGCCGACATCGCCGACCGTCAGGTTTTCGCCATAGGCGACGCCAATGCCGTTCTGCGGTCCGTAGCGCGCGTCCATGATCGCCAGCGTTTCGGGCGTCGCCCACACCGTCTGATGCCCGCCGCGCGCATGATCGGCGTGGCCGTGCGTCACCAGCGCGCGCGCGACCGGTTCGGACGGGTCGATCCACATATCGATCGCCGGAATATGAATGCCGGTGGGGTGCGGCGTGATCCAGCGCGCGAGAGCCATGCCCGACACATGGGGCGGACGGCCGGGCCTGCCAAGGTCATCGAACCGACATATCCGTGCGATAGACCGACGATATTCGCAACGATTGCCCGACCTTGCCGACGCCTGCCCCTTCCCGTTTCAGCCTGTTCGCGGCGGGCATGGCCGCATTCTGCGTCTATTTCGCGATGTACGGCTTTCGCAAACCGGTGATGGCGGTCGGTTTCGCCGATCAGGCGGCGCTGTGGCCGGCGCTCGATTACAAGGCGACGCTGATCCTCGCGCAGGCGATCGGCTATGCCCTGTCGAAGATGCTGGGGGTGAAGGTCGTCGCCGAACATGCGACCGGCGCGCGGGCCCGGCTGATCCTCGCGCTGGTTGCGACAGCATGGGTGGCGTTGCTGGGCTTCGCGATCCTGCCGCCGCGGTTCGGGCCGGTCTGCCTGTTCCTCAACGGGCTGCCGCTCGGCATGATCTGGGGGCTGGTGTTCAGCTATCTGGAGGGGCGGCGGGTGTCGGAGATGCTGGCGGCGATGCTGACCGCCAGCTTCATCCTGTCGTCGGGCGCGACCAAGACGGCGGGGGCGCTGCTGGTGCAGCACGGACTGTCGCCCTTCTGGATGCCGGCGGTCACCGGGCTGCTGTTCGCGCCGATCCTGATCGTCGCGCTGATCGTGCTGGCCCGCACCCCGCCGCCCGATGCCGCCGACCGCGCGGCGCGGGGCACGCGGGTGGCGATGGATGGTGCGGCGCGCCTTGCCTATGTCCGCGCCCACGCCCTGCCGCTGACGCTGCTGATCCTCGGCTACACGCTGCTGACGGGCCTGCGCGATTTCCGCGACAATTTCGCCGCCGAGATCTGGGGCGACCTTGGCAACGGTGCGCCGGCCGCGATCTTTTCGATCACCGAAGTGCCGGTGACCGTCGTCGTGCTGATCGGCATGGCGCTGCTGGCCAAGATCCGCGGCAATCTGCGCGCGCTGCTGGCGATCCATGGCGCGATCCTGTTCGGCGCGGTCGCGCTGGGCGGGGCGACCCTGCTGTTCCGGCTGGGGTGGATCGGGCCGGTCGCGTGGACGGTGTGGATCGGGATCGGCATCTACAGCGCCTATGCGCCGTTCAGTGCGGTGCTGTTCGACCGGATGATGGCGCTGGGCCAGTCGCCGGGCAATGCCGGCTTCCTGATCTATCTGGCCGATTCGTTCGGCTATGCCGGCAGCGTCGCGTTGCTGCTGCTGCGCGAGCTGGCCGACGATCGCGCGCCGTGGCTGGGGTTCTTCACCGGCGCAACGCTGGCCACCGCGCTGGTGTTAATTTGCGGCGCATGCCTGTCGGGACTGTGGTTCTGGCGGCGATTTTCGGCCGATACGTGATGATATCACGTTGATCTTGGCACTCGTTCCACAAGTATCGCCGATCTGAACGTCATTTTCATCATCCGTCACACACCCGTCATCAAGATCCGCCAAAGGCGCAGCGGGGGCCGGGAACCGGCCGGGACACGGCGGCACGTCCGCCAGGGGAGACATCATGAAGTTCATCACGGGTGCGGCGATCCTCGCGATCGCGGCGGGGACGACGCACGCCCATGCGCAGACGGCCCCGGCCGATGCGACGACGACCGAAGTGTCGGGCGGCACGCAGGACGAAGCGCGCAGCGGCGGCGAGATCGTCGTGACCGGCCGCGCCACGACCTTCGCCAACACGCAGGTGACCGAGCCGATGCTCGATCGCCAGTCGGCGCTGACCAGCGTCAACGACGTCATCAAGGAACTGCCCGGCGTGTTCGTGGCCGAGGGCGACGCCTTCGGTTCGTCCGACTGGGCGACGTCGATCAGCATTCGCGGGTTCAGCTCGGGCGGCGGCGGCGGTCAGCAGATCGGCTCGACCATCGACGGCCTGCCCAATGGTGGCTCGGGCTATGGCGGCGGATCGCGCGCCAACCGCTATCTCGACGTGCTGAACCTGAAGACGGTGATCGTGTCGCAGGGCACCGCCGACATCTCGTCGCGGTCGAACGAGGCGCTGGGCGCGACGCTCGACTATGTCACGACCGATCCGGCGCGCGACACCCGCTATCGCTTCACGCTGGCGGGCGGTGATTTCGGTGCGCGCAAGCTGTATGGCCGCGTCGATACCGGCCAGTTCGCCGGCGACACCCGCGCCTTCGTCAGCGCCTCGACGTCGCGCGTCAAGGACTGGATCGGCGGATCGGGCGAAACCCGCCGCGACCATGTCGATGCGAAGATCGTGAGCAACATCGACCGGGTCAAGCTGACCGGCTGGGTCAGCTATGACGATGCCGACGAAGCCGAATTCGGATCGGTCAGCCCGGAGATGTTCGCCAACGATCCGAACCACGATGCCTATACCGACAACTGGACCGGCATCCCCTATATCGATCAGGGCTATCGCTCGACCTCGCGCGCGTTGCGCCGCAATTTCTTCGGCTATCTGCGCGGCGAGACCGATCTGGGCGACGTGCAGCTGTCGGGCACCGCCTATTACCACCGGATGCGCGGGCGCGGCGATTTCGCGCCCCCCTATCTGGTCGATGTCCGCAACGACGGCCTCGGCAATCCCGAGAGCGAATTCACGGGCAGCCTGCCGACCGTGATCGGCGGCGGCAATCTGGGTCGCTATTATTTCGTCACCCCGACCGGCGCGAAGGCGACGTTCGTGACCGGCTGCACCGGCACGGCGGCGATCCCGGCGGTGTATGCGCCGAGCTGCTATGCGGCGGGATCGACCCCGGTCATGTCCTATCGCCACACCCATTATGAGAATGATCGCGGCGGGCTGACCGCCGATGCGGCATGGACGCATGATTTCGGCGGGGTTCAGAACACGCTGCGTGGCGGTTTGTGGTGGGAACGCGGCCGCGCCAACCAACTGCGCGACTGGCACAAGATCACCAATGCGCTGGTCGGCCCGGCGTTCGACGGCAAGCCGTACTACCAGCAGTTCAGCACCGATTATGGCCTCGACGAGATCATGTATTATGTCGAGGACGCGGTGACCTTCGGGCCGTTGACCGCGCGGTTCGGCGTGAAGCAGTTCTTCCTAGACCAGCGTCGCGCCGAATTGCTCAACGACCGTACCGTGACCGAACTGAATTCGAACAGCCGCCCGCTAATCTCGACCGGCATCGTCTATCACGCGCCGATCGACGGGCTGGAAGCGTTCGCCGGCTATTCGCAGAATTTCGCCGCGATCGGCAACGGGCCGCTCGGCGAACCGCGCGAGGTGATCGACCGGATCAAGCCCGAAACCGCCAACAACATCGAAATCGGCGCGCGCTATTCGACGCCGCGCGTCAAGGCGTCGCTGACCGCCTATGACATCAAGTTCGACAACCGCATCCAGTCGATTTCGGCCAACCTGGTCACCGGCATCGATTATCTGGAGGAGCAGGACAGCGTCTATCTGAACGTCGGCGGCATCAAGAGCCGGGGGATCGAGGCGGCGCTCGCCTATCGCGTGACGCAGGGGCTGACCCTGTCGGGCAACTATACCTATAACCACGCGACCTATATCGGCACCGGCAATGCCGCGCAGGACGCCGATATCGGCGTGACGCCGGGGCGGCAGGTCATCAATTCCCCGCGCAACATGTGGGTCGCGGCGGCCGATTATACGCGCGGCGTGTTCAAGATCGGTGGAGCGGCCAAGTTCGTCGGCGATCGCTTCATCGGCAGCGACGGCACCGCCACCGCACCCGGCTTCACCACCGTCGACGCCTATGCCGGCGTCGATCTGGGCGAAGTGAATGCGGTCATGAAGGGCATGGCGCTGACGGTACAGGCGACCAACCTCGCCGATCGCCGGTATCTGGCCGGGGCCGATGGCGGGTCGGCGTTCCTTGGCACGCCGCGGACCGTGACGGCGGCGTTGACGTTCGATTTCTGACGTTACCCCGTCATCCCCGCGCAGGCAGGGATCCATTGCCGCTGACGTTTCGCATTGATCCGCTACGCCGGCGTATATGGGTCCCCGCCTGCGCGGGGACGACAATGAAATAACGAGGACCCCATGGTCGACCTGTCGCGCCGCAAGCTCCTGTCCACCAGTGCCGCCCTTGCCGGGGCAGCGGCGTTGCCCGCGTCGATCGCGCGTGCGGCGACGATCGGCCCCGACCGGCGCAGCGGCACCATCGCCGATGTCGAGCACGTCGTGATCCTCGCCCAGGAAAATCGCGGCTTCGACCATTATTTCGGTACGTTGCGCGGCGTACGGGGCTTTGCCGACCGCTTCCCCATTCCCACGCCCGCCGGCACCGTCTGGCAACAGACCGACCGGACCGGCACCGATGGCCCGCGGATCGTCAGCCCCTTCCACCTCGACACCGCGCGGCAGTTCGACCTGATGCGGATGGAGGGCACGCCGCATAGCTGGCCCGATGCCCAGCGCGCGTGGGACGAGGGCCGCATGGCGCATTGGCCCGAGGCCAAGCATCCGCGCGCCATGGGGCACTACCGGCGCAGCGACATCCCGTTCCAGTTCGCGCTGGCCGAGGCGTTCACGATCTGCGACGCCTATCACTGCGCGGTCCAGACCGGGACCAACACCAACCGCCTGTTCCTGTGGAGCGGCACCAACGACCCCGCCGGCCGGCATGGCGGCCCGGCGATCGGCAATTCGCACGACAATTTCGTCGAACAGGGCGGCGCGGCCGATCCCTATCGCTGGACGACGACGGTCGAGCGGTTGCAGGCGGCGGGCGTCGACTGGCGCATCTATCAGGACATGGACGACAATTTCACCGATAACCCGCTCGCCGGCTTCGCGGCGTTCCGCGACGCCCATGCCGGGCACGGCGATGCGGTGCTGAAGGACCGCGCGCTGACCACACGCGGGCCGGACCTGCTGAAGGCCGATGTTCTCGCCGGACGGTTACCGCAGGTGTCGTACGTGATCGCCACCGCCGCCGGTTCCGAACATCCCGGCCCCTCCAGCCCGGCGCAGGGCGCGGACTATACCGCCCGCGTGCTCGACGCGCTGACCGCCGATCCGAAAGTGTGGGCGCGCACGGTGCTGCTGGTGATGTTCGACGAAAATGACGGGTTCTTCGACCATATGCCGCCCCCCGCCCCACCCGCGCGCGGCGCGGACGGCACGGTGTTCGGCGGATCGAGCATCGACCTGACCGGCGAATATCACGACGTGCCGAGCAGCGGCGATGCCGCGATCGACCTCCCCGCCTATCGCGGTCGCCCTTATGGCCTCGGGCCGCGCGTGCCGCTCTATGTCGTCTCGCCATGGAGCCGGGGCGGCTGGGTCAATTCCCAGACGTTCGACCACACGTCGGTGATCCGCTTTCTGGAGACGCGCTTCGGCATCCACGAACCCAATATCTCCGCGTGGCGGCGCGCGATCTGCGGTGACCTGACCTCCGCGTTCGACTTTACCGCGACCGACGCGGCAACGCCGGTGCTGCCCGATCCCGCCGGCGATGCGCGGCGGGCGGCGGCGATCAAGGGGCAGGTCACCCCCGATGCACCGGTGGCCAGCGCGCCGTGGCAGGAAAGCGGCATCCGCCGGTCGCGCGCCCTGCCCTATCGACTGGACGTGACCGAGCGCGGCGATGCGACCGGCCTCAATCTGCGCTTTGCCGCCGATGGCGCGGGCGCGGTCTTCCATGTCTATGACCGCCAAGCGCTCGACCAGCCGCCGCGCCGCTACAGCGTGGGTGCCGGCGACCGGATCGATGGGCATTGGCCCTATGCCGCCGATGGCGGCTATGACCTGTGGGTGCTGGGGCCTAACGGATTTCATCGCCAGTTCGTCGGACACCGCGGCGATCCGGCGATGGCGATCGCGTGGAGCCTGTCCGATGCCGGGCCAACGCTGCGCGTCGGCACCGCGCCGGGGCTGCGCGCTCGTCGCCTGACGCCGGGCGGCGGTGCGTCGGAGGAGGCGCTGCCCGCCGGGCGGCATCGCTGGTCGCTGGACGGCGCGCTCGGCTGGTATGACGTGACGCTGTCGAGCAGCGCCGCCCCCGGCTGGCGCCGCCGCATCGCCGGGCGGCACGATCGGGCGGGGCGTGCCAGCAGCAGCGATCCGTTCGTCAAAGGGCTTGGGCTGGGCTGAAACGGCATGATCGGCAGTCCTGCCGTCTGCTGCGATTCCTACCAGGTCTTTGGGAAATGGCGCACCCGAAGGGATTCGAACCCCTGGCCTCTGCCTTCGGAGGGCAGCGCTCTATCCAGCTGAGCTACGGGTGCTTGGCCGTGGAGGCTGCGACTAGCAAAGCTTTGCCGGCATGGCCAGCCGTTTTCAGGCGGTCGTCGCCTTTTGCACCGGCGGCGGGGTTTTCGGGCGGAAGGCGCAGAGGTCGGCGACCGGGCAGCGCCAGCATTCGGGGCGGCGTGCCTTGCAGATATAACGGCCGTGCAGGATCAGCCAGTGATGCGCGTGCAGCCGGAACGGCGCGGGGACCACCCGTTCCAGCACCGCTTCGACCGCGTTCGGCGTCTTGCCGCGCGCAAGGCCGGTGCGGTTGCCAACGCGAAAAATATGGGTGTCGACCGCGAACGTCTCGTGCCCGAAGGCGACATTCATCACCACGTTCGCCGTTTTCCGGCCCACGCCGGGCAGTTTTTCCAGCGCATCGCGGTCTTCGGGAACTTGTCCGGCATGGTCGGCGATCAGCGCTTCGCTCAGGGCGATGACGTTCTTTGCCTTGGTATTGAACAGGCCGATGGTGCGGATGTGATGTTTCAGGCCATCGAGGCCGAGCGCGACCATCTTGCCGGGCGTGTCGACCTGCGCGAACAGCGCCCGTGTCGCCTTGTTCACGCCGGCGTCGGTCGCCTGCGCCGACAGCACGACCGCGACCAGCAACGTATAGTCGTTGACCGATTCGAGCTCGGTTTCGGGGTGCGGATTGTCCTCTGCCAACCGGCGGAAGAATTCGAAAACATCCGCCTTCTTCAAACGCCGAGTACCGCATCCATCGTGTAGCGGCCGGCAGGCGCACTCGCCAGCCATAGTGCCGCGCGGACCGCGCCGCGGGCGAACAGCGCACGGTCGTCGGCACGGTGGCCGAGTTCGATCCGTTCGCCCTCACCCGCGAAGACGACCTGATGATCGCCGACGATGGTGCCGCCGCGCAGCGCGGCGAAACCGATCGTGCCGCCAGCTCGGGCACCGACCAGTCCGGCACGACCGATGACGCCGCTATCGGCCAGCGTCGTCCCCAGCCCTTCCGCCGCGGCATCGCCCAGCATCAGCGCGGTACCCGACGGAGCGTCGACCTTCAGCCGGTGATGGCTCTCGACGATTTCGATGTCCCAGTCGGGACCAAGGCGGCTGGCGGCGTCGCGCACGAGCCGCGACAGCAGCGCGATGCCGAACGAGGTATTGCCGGTCTGCAGCACCGCGATGTCGCGCGCAGCATCGTCGATCATCGCATGATGCCGTTCGGTAAGGCCGGTGGTGCCGATGACGATCGGCGTCGCAGCAGCGCGAGAAGCGGCCAGATTACCCTCCAGCGCGACCGGCGCGGAGAAATCGACCAGCACATCGGCGCCTGCGGCAAGCTCGACCGGATCGCCCCCCTGATCGACGCCGCCGGCAAGGGTTTCGCCCAACCGTTCGATCTCCAGCGCGATCGCGCGCCCCATCCGGCCCTGCCAACCGAAGATACCGATGCTGGTCACTGATCCCCGCCCGCTAGCGTCCGGCTGGCCGCCCGATCGCGCCCCCGACCAGTAGCGCAATGGCCCCATGACCGGCGATGTGCAAGCGATTGCGCGGCGCCGCGCGTTCCGGTTCGACGATTGAATGATTCAGCGTTGGACCGACGCGATCGGTGCTTCGGCGTATTTCGGGTCGGCCGGATCGAATTCAGGCTGCGGAACGAACGTGCGCGAGGTCAACGCGACATTACCCAGCCCGGCCAGCTTGAACGTGCCGATCTTGAAGACCTTTGGCGCGCTGCCCGCACGTTCGACGGTGACCGCATCGACATGGAGGTCGCCATGCTTGGTCCACAGCATATGCGGCGCGAGCAGCATGTCCATGTTGTTATAGCGCACCGACAGGCAGATGCGCTGCATCAGCGCAAAGCGAATGATATCGCTCAGCGTTGCGCGCTGTTCCTCGGCCACGCTGTCGTTCGCGGCATGAACGTCCGACTCGGATACGGCATCGTTGTGCATCGCAGCATTTAGTAGTGATTGTAACTGCCAGCAGCAAGGGGGCTGGCATCATCCATTCGCTCGACGCGCCCGGATGAGCAGTGAATCGACGCGCACGGGAAGCGTATGATCCGGCGATCAGGACGGCAGCAACGGACCATCGGCACGCTACCGGGCACAACCCAGGGTAACATTGCGATTTTGTACGCAGTTTTGTGAGCAGACCAATACCTTGGTATCATCAGCACCGGTTTCCTCCCGCGCCGCAATCGGCTAGGCGCGGATCAATAATGGGAAATCTATTCATCGTCATGGCCGGCGGGGCGCTGGGGTCAGGCCTTCGCTATCTGTTCGGTCGCTTCGCTACCGCTTCGTTCGGCCCCGACTATCCATGGGGTACGCTGGGCGTGAACCTGATCGGCGGGCTGGCGATGGGGTTGTTGACCGGCCTGCTCGTGCGCAGCGGCGGCAGCGAGCCGGTGCGGCTGGCGGTCGGTGTGGGCGTGCTGGGTGGCTTTACGACCTTCTCGGCGTTTTCGCTCGACATGGTGACGATGATCGAACGCGGCGCGATGGCCAGCGCGCTGGGATATGTACTGGTGTCGGTGATCGGCGCGGGCATCGCGCTGTTCGTCGGGCTGCAACTGACACGGGGTGCGGCATGAGCGAGAACGACGTCCGGCAATTCACGGTCGGAGCCGATGACGACGGCATCCGGCTCGACCGCTGGTTCAAGCGGCATCTGCCCGATACCAGCTTCAACATCGTGTCGCGCTGGGCGCGGACCGGGCAGTTGCGCATCGATGGCGGGCGGGCACAGCCCGGCGCGCGGCTGGCCGCAGGACAGGTGCTGCGGGTGCCGCCGCCCGAATCAGCGATCGTCGCCCAGCCCAAGGCGAAGGCCGAACGCCCCCCGCTATCCGCGGAACAGATCGAACTGGCGCAGTCGCTGGTGATCCACCGCGACAAGCAGGCGATCGTCCTGAACAAGCCGCCGGGTCTGGCGACGCAGGGCGGGACGAAGACCCACGACCATGTCGACGGGCTGCTCGACGCGTTGCAGTTCGACGGCGAAAGCCGGCCGAAGCTGGTCCACCGGCTGGACAAGGACACGTCGGGCGCGCTGCTGATCGCGCGGACGGCGCGGGCGGCGGCGTTCTTCGCCAAGTCCTTTTCGGGGCGGACCGCGAAGAAGGTGTATTGGGCGTTGATCGTCGGCATCCCCGATATCTCCGACGGGATCGTCGACCTGCCGATCGCCAAGCAGCCCGGCACGGGCGGCGAGAAGATGCATGTCGACGAGGACGAGGGCCAGCCGGCGCGGTCGCGGTACCGCGTGATCGAACGGGTCGGCAACCGTGCCGCCTGGGTCGAACTGCAACCCTTTACCGGGCGCACCCACCAGTTGCGCGTGCATATGGCCGCGATCGGCCATCCGATCGTCGGCGACGGCAAATATGGCGGACAGGCCGCGTTCCTGACCGGCGGGGTCAGCCGCAAGATGCACCTGCACGCACGGCGCATCCGCATCGATCATCCCGATGGCGGCAAGGTCGACGTCACCGCCGAACTGCCCGATCATTTCGCCGAGAGCATCGACCTGCTGGGGTTCGACATGAGCCTGGGCAATGCGATGATCGACGATACGCCGCCGCCCGTCACCAAGGCCGATCTGAAGGCCAAGGCGAAGGCGCATGCCAAGACCTATCGCAAGGAACGGCGGGGTGAGCGTCGCTCCCGGGGATCGCGCGACTGATGCATCCCGACCGGGCCTTTCGGATGGCCGACGATGCCGCACGGACGTTCGTGCGAGACGAAGGGTTCGGCGTGCTGTTCGTCGGCACGCCCGACGGACCGCGTGCGGCGCAGGTGCCGGTGGTAATGACCACGCATGGCGCGCTGCGGTTTCATGTCGCGCGTTCCAACGCGGTGACCGCACATCTGGAGGGAGCGACCGTGCTGTTCGTTGTGCAGGGGCCGCACGCCTATATCTCGCCGCGCTGGTACGAAGCCGGGCCGGACGAGGTGCCGACCTGGAACTACCTGTCCGTCGAGGTCGAGGGCGTGGTGCGCGCGATCGATCGTGCCGCGTTGCGCGAACAGATCGACGCGCTCGCCGCGACCTATGAACGCGCGCCGCAATGGGCGGTCGACCAGATCGATCCGGGGAAGGCCGATGCGATGCTGGCCGCGATCACCGGGTTCGAACTGGTGCCGACCGCGTGGCGGGGCACGGCCAAGCTGAACCAGAACAAGCCGGTCGAGGTGCGCGCCCGCGTGGCGGCGGCGCTGGGCAACCATCCGCTGGCACCATGGATGCGGGCAGCATGACCCGGTTGGCCGTATTCGACTGCGACGGAACGCTGGCCGATGGGCAGGCGAACATCTGTACCGCGATGGCGCTGGCCTTTGCCGACGCGGGACTGGCCGCGCCCGATTCGCGGCAGGTGCGCCGCATCGTCGGGCTGAGCCTGCCGCAGGCGGTGGCGCGGCTGGTACCCCATAGCTCGGCCGACCTGCACGAGGCGGTGGCGGAGGGGTATAAGCAGCATTTCCGGGCGATGCGCACCGACGGGCGATTGCAGGACGAGCCGTTGTTTCCGGGCATCGTCGAAACGCTGGTGACGTTGCTGGATGGCGGCTGGCAACTGGGCGTCGCGACCGGCAAGTCGGATCGTGGCTTGCGACTGCTGCTGGCGCATCACCGGATCGACCACTATTTCGTGACGCTTCAGACCGCCGATCGCCACCCGTCCAAACCGCATCCGGCGATGCTGCAGGCGGCGATGGCCGAGGTTGGCGCTGCACGGGAGACAACCGCGATGATCGGCGACACCGGGTACGACATGGCGATGGCGCGGACAGCCGGCGTGCGGGCGATCGGCGTCGAATGGGGCTATCACCCGCCGCACGAACTGACCGCCGCCGGGGCCGACCGGCTGTGCGACGATGCGTCCCTGCTCCCCGCCCTGCTGGACCTGCCATGACCCCTGATCCCGTCGCGCGCAATCGCTGGCTGATTCTGGTCGCCATCCGCATCGTCACCGCAATGGGGGCGGTGTTCGGCGTGATCGTGCTGGCGCGGGCACCCGATACCGGCATGCGCGTGCTGGGCGTCGCGATCGTGCTGTCGGCGCTGTATGCGATGGCAGTGGTGCCGCGCGGGCTGGCCGCGAAATGGCGAAGCCGGTGAGGCGGTTCTGGAAGACCGTCGCGGTTTCACCGCAGGGCGAGATCGCGCTCGACGGACGGCTGGTGCGGACGCCGGGACGATTGCCGCTGGTCGTGCCCTATCCGGAACTGGCGAAGGCGATCGCGCAGGAATGGCGCAATGTCGGCGAGACGGTCGATCCACGCGCGATGCCGCTGACCGGCCTTGCCAACGCCGCGATCGAACGGGTCGCGGCCGATCCGGCGGGCTTTGCCGGCGGACTGGCGGTTTATGGCGGCAGCGACCTGCTCTGCTATCGCGGCGAGGCACCACTGGCCGAACGACAGGCGGCGGCATGGAATCCGGTGCTCGACTGGGCGCGCAAGCGGTTCGACGTGACCTTCGTCGTCACCGACGGCGTGATGCCGGTCGAACAGCCGCCGCGCACGCTGGCGCGGGTGCGCGAGGCGGTGGTCGCATTTTCGCCATGGGAGCTGGCGCCGCTGTCGCCGATCGTTGGCCTGACCGGCTCGCTGCTGCTCGGGCTGGCGCTGATCGAGCGGGCGATCGATGCCGATACCGCATGGACGGCGGCGCATGTCGACGAGGATTGGCAGGCCGAGCAATGGGGCGAGGATGCGCTGGCCGCCGAAACCCGCGCAGTCCGCGCGGCGGAGTATCGCGCGGCGGTGCGGTTCCTCGACCTTATCCGTCGCGGACCGGACCGCACGACCCGCCAATCCTAAGCGACAGGGTGGCGGTGAGCGCGGCATCGGCAGCGGTGCCTTCGATCCGGTCGATCAGCCGTTCGGTCACGGCACCGGCCATGTCGGCGATCGGACGATGGACGGTAGTCAGCGCCGGGGTCAGCATCCGCGCGAGGATGCTGCCGTCGAAGCCGATCACCGACAGGTCGCCCGGCACCGATACGGCCATGCCCGCCGCGACCTTCAGCACCGCCGCCGCCATCACGTCGTTGGCGGCGAAGATCGCGGTCGGGCGCGGCCGGGCGGTGAGCAGTGCTTGCGCCGCCGTCACCCCGGCGTCGAACCCGTAATCGCCCTCCGCCTCGCCCGACAGTGCGATGCAGTGCGCGGCGAGGCCATCGACGAACCCCGCCCGCCGTTCGCAGGCCGAATGGGCAGATGCGGGGCCGGACAGCAGCGCGATGCGGCAATGACCGAGCGCGACCAGGTGGTCGGCGACGGTGCGTGCCGCGCCGCGTTCGTCAGATACCAGCACCGCGTCATACCCCGACAGCGCGACCGAGGATAACGCCACCGCCGGCACGCCGGCCAGCGCATCGGCCAGCCCGGCCAGTCCCGACACCGGCGGCACGACGACCACGCCATCGACCCGCGAGCGGCGCACGAAATCGAGGACGTCGGCCGCCGGATCGCCCGCGATGGCGACCGGATGGACGACCAGTTCATAGCCACGCGCTGCCGCCGCGCCGACCATGCCGCGTTGCAGGGGGTCGAGCACCAGCGCATTGCGATCGTTATGGACCAGCCCGAGCAGATAGGAGCGCCCGGTCGCCAACCCGCGCGCCCGCGCGCTGGGACGGAAATTCAGCCCGGTGATCACCGCCTCGACTGCTTCACGGGTGACGGCATTGACCAGCGGCGATCGGTTGAGAACGCGCGACACGGTACGGATCGATACCCCCGCGCGGGCGGCAACGTCGGCGATGGTGGTACCGGCGAGCGGTCTGGTCACCGGCGTCAGACGCGGAGTCGCCGGACGACCAGTCCGCGAAGCTCCGGCGCGACCATCACGTCGCGCACCGTCGGGCGGCTGACCGCGAACGCCTCGGCAAGACCACGTTTACCGGGCAGGCGCGTACCGACCGGATGGCGCCCCTGGTCGATCGCAGCGGCGATGGCGGTCAAAACCCACCGGTAGAGCTTGTCGCTGCGCTGCTTCATCGCGAGGACCGATCCCATAGCCGTCCGCTTGTTACAATAGGCTGCGCTCAGCCGGCGGCTGCGTGGGCGATGCCCAGTTCCAGCCCGCGCAATTCCGCCAGCCCCCGCATCCGCCCGAGCAGCGAATAGCCCGGATTGGTCCGCCGCCCGAGATCGTCGAGCATCTGGTGGCCGTGGTCGGGCCGCATCGGGATGCTGCGCCCTTCGCTGCGTGACACTTCATGTACCGCCGCGACTACGGCGGCCATATCGGCATCGCCGCGCAGATGCTCGGCCTCGTGAAACGCGCTGTCGCCGCCTTCGCGATCGACCGAACGCAGATGGAGAAAGCCGATGCGTTCGCCCAGTCGGCGGACCATGCCGGGCAGGTCGTTGTCGGCGCGCACCCCGAACGATCCGGTGCACAGGCACAAGCCGTTCGAGGGGTTGGGCACCGCATCGAACAGCGCCGCGACGTCGCGCTCGGTGCTGACGACGCGGGGCAGACCGAAGATCGGGAACGGCGGATCGTCCGGGTGGACGACCAGTCGGATGCCAAGGTCGTCGGCATAGGGACACACGGCTTCGAGAAATGCGGTCAGATTGTCGCGCAGCACACCGGCATCGATCCCGGCATAGCTGGCGATGGCGTCGCGGAATTGCGCCGAGGTGAAGCTTTCCTCCGCCCCCGGCAGACCGGCGAGGATCGTCGCCTCCAGCGCGCTGCGCGCCGCATCGTCCATTGCCGCAAACCGCCGCGCGGCGGCATCGACCAGTGCCGGGCGATAGTCCTGCGGGGCACCGGGGCGCTTCAGGATATGGATGTCGTATGCCGCGACCGCTTCCCATTCGAAGCGCAGCGCCCGGGCACCATCGGGCAGCGGCCACGCCAGATCGGTGCGCGTCCAGTCGAGCAAAGGCATGAAATTATAGGTAACGACGGTGATGCCTTCCGCCGCCAGATTGGTCAGGCTCTGCCGATAGGCGTCGATGTACCGGTCCCAGCCGGGGCCGCGCCTCTTCAGATCGTCATGGACCGGCAGGCTTTCCACCACGCTCCAGCCAAGGCCGGCATCCGCGATCATCGCCCGGCGCGCGGCGATCGCTTCGCGCGGCCAGACGGATCCGTTGGGAATGTCGTGCAACGCGGTGACGACCTCGGTCGCCCCCGCCTGGCGAATGGCGGCCAGCGTCACGGGGTCGGACGGCCCGAACCACCGCATCGTCTGTGTCATCAGCAAATCGCTACCCTCCCCGCTTTGCGAACCCGGATACGGGTTTCGCCAACGAACCTAGGGCAGTGCGATCGACCTTGCCAGTGCGCAAGATTGGTCAGCCCAGTCCGATCGTCGCGGTTTTTCGGGTCATCGCGCGGCGGTCGGCATTGGCGTAAGCGCCCGGCGGATTACCGCTTGGTCGCGAACACTCCAGAACATATATTGAACGGATGGCGCAACTTGATACCCGGCAGAAACTGGCAATCCTGGCCGATGCCGCCAAATATGATGCGTCATGCGCGTCGTCGGGCACCGCCAAGCGCAATTCACGCGACGGCAAGGGGATCGGATCGACCGAGGGCATGGGCATCTGCCACGCCTATGCCCCCGATGGCCGCTGTATCTCGCTGTTGAAGATCCTGCTGACCAACAGCTGCATTTTCGACTGTCATTATTGCATCAACCGCAAATCGTCGAACGTCCGCCGCGCGCGCTTCACCGCGCAGGAGGTCGTCGCGCTGACGCTCAGCTTCTACCGCCGCAATTATATCGAAGGACTGTTCCTGTCGTCGGGGATCATCGGATCGTCCAACTATACGATGGAGCAGATCGTCGAGGTCGCAAGGTCGCTGCGCGAGGACCACGACTTTCGCGGCTATATCCATCTGAAGACCATTCCCGACGCCGATCCCGAGCTGGTCCATCTGGCGGGCGTCCATGCCGACCGGGTTTCGATCAATGTCGAGCTGCCGACGGTCGGCGGATTGAAACGGCTTGCCCCCGAAAAGTCCGCACCGCAGATCGAGGGGGCGATGAAGGACGTCGCCCATGCGATCGCGGACGGTCGCGATGCGCGCAAACGCTATAAATCCGCGCCGAAATTCGCGCCGGCGGGACAATCGACGCAGATGATCGTCGGGGCGGATGCCGCGACCGATCGCGATATCGTCGGCAAGGCGGCGACGCTGTACGACCGGTTCGCACTGCGCCGCGTCTATTATTCGGCGTTCAGCCCGATCCCGGAGGCATCGGCCGTCCTGCCGCTGCAACGCCCGCCATTGATGCGCGAACATAGGCTGTACCAGTCGGACTGGCTGATGCGCTTCTACGACTATCGCCCCGACGAAGTGCGTGCCGCCACCGATGATGCGACGGGGATGCTGCCGCTCGATATCGATCCCAAGCTGGCATGGGCCTTGAAGTTCCGCGACCGCTTTCCGGTCGATGTGAACCGGGCACCGCGCGAAATGCTGCTACGCGTGCCAGGGCTGGGCGTGAAGGCGGTGGGCGCGATCCTGACCGCGCGGCGGTGGCGGCGGCTGTCGCTGGCCGATGTCGCGCGGCTGACGGTTTCGGTCGCCAAGCTTCGCCCGTTCATCATCGCCGATGACTGGCGACCGGTGGTGCTGGCCGATCGCGCCGAATTGCGCCCGGTGGTGGCACCCAGGAAGACCGACCAGCTAGAGCTGTTCGCCTGACGCTGAAAACCGCTCGCAAGAGAAACCTCCGCCGATGGTCGCCGTTGGTCTGGTCGAACCACCCGAAGGAAATTCCCATGGCCGACGCCCGCATCTATGCCGATCTGAAGGCCGATCACGACCGGCACCGCGACCTGCTCCAGCGGATCGATGCCGCGAGCGGCGACGAGCGCGCCGGCTTGTTCGAGGAGTTCCGCGTCGAGGTATCGGCCCATGCCGCGGCCGAGGAAGAGGCGCTGTACGCGACGATGCTCGCCAATCCCGACCTGCGCGACGAGGCGCGGCATTCGGTGTCGGAGCATAAGGAAATCGACGATTATCTTGGCGAGATTTCCAAGCTCGATCCCGCCGGCAACGAATGGAACCAGCGCTTCGCCGAAATGCGGCATCGTTACGAACATCATATCGACGAAGAAGAGGAAGAGATGTTTCCCGCCGCCGCCAAGGAATTGAGCGACGAAGAGGAAGCGCGCATCGCGACGGTGTTCGAAACGCGCAAGCCCAAGGAACTGGAGATCGCCGAATCGTCCGAAGCAGGCGACGACCGCGACTGATGCGCGTTGCGGCGCTGGCGGCGGCGGATGATTTCGACGGGTGGCGCGACGCCGCCAGGTCGCTCGCTGCCCAGCGTGTCGCACCGTCGGAGGTGGTGTGGCAGGTCGGCGACCTGCCCACCGACCTGTTCGGCGACGAGGCGATCGTCGACAGCAACGCCCCCGCCCCCCGCGTCCCCCGCGCCTTCATCGATCTGGCGCGGACGGTGGCGATGCACGCCGACCCGGCACGGTTCGCGCTGCTCTATGCGATGCTCACCCGCCTGATCGCCGAACCGCGGCTCATCGACGACAAGGCCGATCCGGCGATGCGGCGGCTGGAGGAAATGGCGAAGGCGGTCCGGCGCGACATCCACAAGATGCGTGCGTTCCTGCGGTTTCGCGAGATGGCGGAGGCCGACGATACCCGCTTCGTCGCATGGTTCGAGCCGGAACATCATATCGTCCGCCACAATGCGCGGTTCTTCGTCGACCGCTTCGCGGCGATGCGCTGGTCGATCCTGACGCCCGACCTTTCGGTGCATTGGGACGGCGAGACGCTGACGCAGGGGCCGGGCGCGACCAAGGCGGATGCGCCGACCGGCGATCCGGTCGAGGAAGTCTGGAAGACCTATTACGCATCGATCTTCAATCCCGCGCGGCTGAAGAAGGGCGCGATGTTGAAGGAGATGCCGCGCAAATATTGGAAGAACATGCCCGAAACCGCGCTGGTCCCGGCGTTGATCGCGGGGGCACAGGCACGCGAGGCGGCAATGATCGAGACGGCACGAACGGCCCCCGGCGGCAACAGTGTGGCGGCATGGGCTGCCCTTCGCGACGAGGCGGCGGGCTGCCAGCGCTGCCCGCTATGGCAGCCCGCCACGCAGACGGTGTTCGGCGAAGGACCGGTCGATGCCGCGATGATGGTGGTCGGCGAACAGCCGGGCGATCAGGAGGATTTGGCCGGGCGACCGTTCGTCGGGCCGGCGGGGCAGGTATTCGACCGGGCGATGGCCGAGGCGGAGATCGACCGGTCGCGCGTCTATGTCACCAACGCCGTCAAGCATTTCAAGTTCGAACCGCGTGGCAAGCGGCGCATCCATGCCAAGCCGGGCGTGGGCGAGATCGATGCCTGCCGGTGGTGGATCGAACAGGAGCGCGGCATCCTGCGTCCGCGCATGACGGTGGCGCTGGGCGCGACGGCGGCACGGTCGCTGACCGGCAAGACGGTGACGATATCGCGTGAGCGCGGGCGGGTGCTGACGTTGGCCGACGGCAGCTCGGCGTGGATTACGGTGCATCCGAGCTATCTGCTGCGGTTACCGGATAAAGTGCAGGCGGAGGAAGAGTTTGCGCGGTTCGTCGAGGACCTGAAGGGGGCGCAGGCGGCGATGGCCTGACGCCAAAGGTCACAAAGGTCACACTTGCCGCGTATTTGGTTCGGGTTCGGAATTTGGTTCACGCGAAGGCGCGGAGACGCGAAGAAGATCGTTTTCGCGCGGAGACGCGGAGGGTTGGGAGCTGGCGGCTGCAGCATTCCCGGCGGAGCCCTTCCCCTGCCCGATAAGAGTAGCGAGCCGCTGTCGCGGCATGTTCGACCTCCCTACGTCTCCGCGTCTCCGCGCGAAGACTAACCTTCTTCTCTTTGCGTCTTCTCGCCTTCGCGTGAACCCGATCCGGCCGGGCCTATCGCTTCACCGCCCTGTAGGAAAATCATTCCAAGCGCGGTCGATGCCATGGCTGGGGCTGCGGCAACGTGATCGCGTCATGCTGCTCGGGAGACTCGGCGATGGCGCGCAGGCGGTCGAGATCTTCGGGTGTGTCGATGTCGATCAGTTCGGCGGGTGTGGTGATGACATGGCGACCGGCGCGGACCAGATCACGCGCGCCGGCGTCGCCCTCCAGCGATTCGAGGAAATCGAAGCGCCCCTGCCCGAACACGGCAGGCGGACAGGGTTTGGTGCCATCGCTGGATGCGACGACCGCATCGTCGCCCTGTGCGGTGTCGAGCAGGCGATAGACATGGGCGGCCGTGATGCGCGGCATATCAGCCAGCGCGATCACGACACCCTTCGCCCCCGCCGCCCGTGCAGCGCGCAGCCCCAGTTGCACCGATCGCGACATGCCGGCGCCGGGATCGTCGTTGACGATGACGTCGAACCCGCGCGAGGCGAAATCGAGTTTCGTCCCGTCGATCACCGCGATGCGCGCGAGGAACGGGATCGCCTCCAACGCCGTCACGACGTGGAAGGCGACCGGCTTGTGCAGAAACGGTTGCGCCAGCTTGTCGGCGTCGCCGAATCGGCGCGAGCGACCGGCGGCGAGCAGGATCAGCGCGGTGTCTTCAGCGTGCATGGAAGCTCCTGACCATCGCCGCGGCGATCGACAACGCGATTTCGGACGGACCGATCGCGCCGATATCCAGTCCGACCGGGCCGTCGATCCGGTCGAGATCGGCCGGCGCGAAGCCGGCGACGGCAAGGCGTTCGAGCCGGGCGGCATGGCTGCGCCGCGACCCCAGCGCACCGACATAGGCGGCGGGGGACCGTAGCGCCTCGATCAGCGCGGGGTCGTCGATCTTGATGTCGTGGCTGAGCGTCACGACGGCGGTGGCGGCATCGGGCTTGAGCGCGGCCAACGCCTCGTCGGGCCAGCGATCGTCGAGCGTGACGCCGGGAAAGCGTTCTTCGGTCAGGAACCGGGCGCGCGGGTCGATGACGGTGGTGGCGATGCCGAGTTCGCGCGCCATCCCGGCCAGCCCCTGCGCGATCTGCACGGCACCGACGATCAACAGGCGGCGCGGCGGGTCGTAGCGGTTGACGAAACCGTCACCCTCCCCGACCTGCGTCCGGCCACTGGTCAGGTCGGTCGTCAGGGTGACCGCCTGTCCCTCGGCGTTTGCCGCTTCGATCGCGTTGAACAGGGCTGGGTCGAAGTTTTCCGCGTCGACGCGCTGGACCATCACCTCGATCTCGCCGCCGCACGGCAGGCCGACTTCCCACGCGGCGGCATCGGCCACGCCATAGCGTTTGAGTGCAAAGGGCGCGCCGGCGACCACGTCGGCGGCCGTGGCGAGGATATCGCTTTCCACGCAACCACCCGATACCGATCCTTCGAACCGACCGTCTTGATGCACCAGCATGTGGCTACCGCGCGGGCGGGGCGCGGACCCCCAGGTCGAGGTGACGGTGGCCAATGCCAGCGGCGCTCCGGCCCAGTCGCGGGCGGCGGTGAGGACGGAGTCGTTGTCGGCCATGTCGTTCCGATGTTGGGCGTTTTCGTCGGCGAGTGTCAGCAAGATAGGTTCTGGCTCCCCTTTCTGAAAGGGAAGGGGTTGGGGGTGGGTCGGCCGATGGTTGCGGGGTATCGTTTCCTCGCAGGCCAACCCACCCCCCCGCCCCTTCCTTTCAGGGAGGGGAGACCCCGGATCAGATCACGTCGAGGACCAGCCCGCGCGCCTTCGCTTCCTCCGCGCCGATATACCAGTTGGCCGGGGCCTTCTGGACCAGTTCGTCGAACGACACCTGCGACCCGGCGACGATATCGCGGAAACCCTCTTCCTCGATCTCGACCGACGTTTCGATCTCGTGCAGCTTGGCCTTCAGCGTCGCGACCAGCATCTTCAGCGGGCCGGACAGTTCGAGGGTGCTGGTCATCTGCCGTTCGTGCAGCATCAGACGGGTTCCCTTGGTCAGGAAGCGTTTGTCGACCGGGAAGGCTGACATGAAGGTGGAGCCGGCGGAATAGACGGCGACCTTGCCGAGGAACAGCGCCTCGCGGCCGGTATAGTCGCGCAGCAGGCGGATATCGTCGCCCATCGCGCGCGCGACTTCGGGATCGCCGCCGAGCGTCGAGATCGACACGACGAGCGGGCCGTCGGCGGGGGCATTCTGCATCTGGTTGCGAAAACTCTCGTACATCGCATGGTCGACGGGACCGGCGAGATGGACGTGCGGGCGGGCAAGCAAAGGATAATCGTTGACGTTGGTATCGGGCATAACGGGTGTTCCTGTATTGGTCGGCGGCGAAACCGAAAGCGCGGGGTAATGTTCCGGATTTTCGCGAATTGATTTCAGGCGGTCCGGAAGAAGCAAGTCCGGGAGTTGGCGCGGCAGAGGTCGCACGCACGGACTATAATCTTCCTCGTCACCCCTAAGCTGATCCGAAGTCCCGCTATTTTCAGTGTCGGAACTGGAAGCGTCGCCCCGGATCAAATGCGGGGCGACGATCGTGGAACAGGTTGTGACCGGTCGACTGGCGCACAGCGCGCGCACCTCCCCGCGACCCTTCGGCCTTCTCGTCGTTGCAGCCGCGCAAATGAAGAGGGCGACCGGTTCGCACCGATCGCCCTCTTCGTACCTTTCAGAAAAGCGGGATCAATATACCCGCTTCTTCGGCTTGATATAGTCGATCTCGTCGGTGAGCGTATAGTCGTGGACCGGGCGATAATCGATCGCGGTCATGCCGCCATTGCCGCCCCAGCCGTCGAACGACGCGATGGAGTGCTTCATCCAGTTGGCGTCGTCGCGATCGGGGAAATCCTCGTTCACGTGCGCGCCGCGGCTTTCCTTGCGGTTCTGCGCCGACCGCATCGTGACCATCGCCTGTGCCAGCAGATTGTCGAGTTCGAGCGTCTCGACCAGATCGGTGTTCCAGATCAGCGAACGGTCGGTGACGTTCACGTCGGCGAACGACCGGTAGATGTTCTCCATCATCGTGACGCCTTCGTTCAGCAGCGCGTCGTCGCGGAACACGGCGCAGTGCTTCTGCATCGTCTTCTGCATTTCGAGGCGGATCTGCGCGGTCGGCTTGCTGCCGCTGGCGTTACGAAACTTGTCCAGCCGCGCGAGCGCGAGGTCGGCGGAATCCTTGGGCAGCGGCTTGTGCGGGGTGTTGGACTTCAAGGTCTCCTTGAGGCGCAAACCGGTCGCACGGCCGAACACGACCAGATCGATCAGCGAGTTCGAGCCGAGCCGGTTGGCGCCGTGCACCGACACGCAGGCCGCTTCGCCGACCGCGAACAGGCCGGGTACGATCGCATCGGCGTTGCCGTCCTTGATCGTCACGACTTCGCCGTGATAATTACAGGGGATGCCGCCCATATTGTAATGGACCGTTGGGGTCACTGGCAGCGGCTGGCGCGTCAGGTCGACGCCGGCAAAGATCTTGCCGGTTTCGGTGATGCCCGGCAGGCGTTCGGCCAGCACCTTGGGATCGATATGGTCGAGATGCAGGAAGATATGGTCGCCGTCCTTGCCGACGCCGCGCCCTTCGCGCATTTCCATCGCCATCGACCGGCTGACGACGTCGCGCGAGGCGAGGTCCTTGGCCGAGGGGGCGTAGCGTTCCATGAACCGCTCGCCGTCCTTGTTGGTCAGATAGCCGCCCTCGCCGCGCGCACCCTCGGTGATGAGCACGCCCGCGCCATAGATGCCGGTCGGGTGGAACTGCACGAATTCCATGTCCTGCAGCGGCAGGCCGGCGCGCAGCACCATGCCGCCGCCGTCGCCGGTGCAGCTGTGCGCCGAGGTGGCGGAGAAATAGCAGCGACCGTAGCCGCCGGTCGCCAGCACCACCGAATGCGCGCGGAAGCGGTGGATCGACCCGTCTTCCATGCACAAGGCGATCACGCCGCGGCACACGCCGTCTTCCATGATCAGGTCGAGCGCGAAATATTCGATGAAGAAGTCGGCGTCGTACTTCAGCGACTGCTGGTACAGCGCATGGAGCATGGCGTGGCCGGTACGATCGGCGGCGGCGCAGGTGCGCTGTACCGGCGGGCCTTCCCCCATATTCTGCATATGACCGCCGAAGGGACGCTGGTAGATCGTCCCGTCCTCGTTGCGGCTGAACGGCACGCCGGCATGTTCCAGTTCGATCACCGCCGCCGGGGCTTCGCGGACCATATATTCGATCGCGTCCTGGTCGCCGAGCCAGTCGGAACCCTTGACGGTATCATACATGTGCCACGACCAGTGGTCGGGGGAGTTGTTGCCGAGCGATGCGGCGATGCCGCCCTGCGCCGCCACGGTGTGCGACCGGGTCGGGAACACCTTGGTGATGCAGGCGGTCTTGAGACCGGCTTCGGCAATGCCCATGGTGGCGCGCAGCCCCGAGCCGCCCGCACCCACGACGATCGCGTCATAGGTGTGGTCGATGATCTTGTAAGCGTCGGTGGCCATTATTCGGGCGTCCCGGTGAAAGCGATACGGAGGATCGAGAAGGCGGCGAGCAGCCAGCCGGCGCCATAGACGAGGTTCAGCACGACCAGCGCGACGACACGCGTTTCGTCATGCTGGTAATCCTCGATCACGGTCTGCAGGCCCATCTTGGCATGGTAGAAGACCGACGTGGCGAGCAGGAGCAGCGGCACCGCACCCCATGCCGACGACACCCAGGCGTAGACCGTGTCATAGTCATAGCCCGGCAGGATCGCGATCGACAGCACCAGCCATACCATCAGAACGAGGTTGGAGACCGCGGTCAGCCGCTGGTGCCAGAAATGATGTGCGCCGGCCTTTGCCGATCCGAGGCCGCGAACGCGACCGATGCTGGTTCCATTACCCATTACTGCTTCCCCACCAGCAGCCACGCCCACAGCGCCGCCGTGGCGCAGACGGCGAAGACGATCGTCGCGATCGCCGTCCTGCGATTGCCGTTCAATTCAAAATTGGCGCCGATATCCATGAAGAAATGACGCACGCCGTTGCCGATATGCTGGAACAACGCAAAGCTGAGGCCGATGCCTACGACATAGCCGACCACCGCGAACGGCCCGGTGAACCACGACAGGAACCGCGCATAGCTGTCCTGGCCGCCAGCCAGCGCCGCCAGCCACCACACGAACAGCGCAAGGCCGACCGTCCCCATCGCGACGCCGGTCGCGCGGTGCAGGATCGACACCAGCATGTTGGGACCCCAGCGCCAGATCTGTAGATGCGGCGATGTCGGGCGGGCTTTCGGGCGGACCATGGCCAAGTCGGGCATTCCTCAGGCAGTGCGACCGCGCGGCAGATGCGGTCTTCCAGCGATTGTGGTCTATCTACGCACCGCGCCCGCCGATGCAAGTGTGCATCCGCGAAACGGGCTTTGCGCAAGGGGTTGGTCAACGGACTGTTAACGCCTGACCGGCTATTTACGAATCGGCGCATCGGTTCCGACAGGCCGGCCTGCGCAGGGGAACAGGGGATTCGCAACGTGGCGACGAAGACACTTCCGGCAGCAGAGAGCGTCAGCCGTACGATCGATTTGCGGGAACGCCTTCGCCTTTTCAACATCTCGTCGGCCGATGTCGACGCCGCGCGCGCCCTGTGGAGCGTGATCGAACCCGAGGCGCGACTCGTCGCCGCCGCGCATTTCGACCAGTCGCAAAAGGTCGGCGGGCGCGAGAGCATGATGAACGATTACGAGCGGATGCTGGAACTGGGCGTCGCCTATCTGCGCAACCGCTTCACCAACCTGACCGGCATGGCATGGGTCGAATCGTGCGAGCGTACCGTCGCCCGCGCCTTTTCGAACGAAGTGCCGCTGACCGCGATCCTGTCGATGGGCGATGCGGGGGCGCGGGCGCTGCTCGACGTGCTGCGGCGCGGTATCGCCGACGAAACGGCGTTCCGCGATGCCGCCGAGTTGCTGTTCCGGCTACGCTCGGTCGAATGCGAAATGTTCGTGTCGCTCTACAATGCCTATTCGCATTACGACCTGCAGGAATCGCGCGACCGGCTGGCACATGAATTCCGCGACAATATCGGATCGACGGTCGAACGCGCCAGCCGCGAGAGCGACGCGTTGCGCGGCCATGCCGTGCGCACCTCCGCCAGTGCCCGCGGGATGCTGGGCAAGGCGTCCGAAGTCGCCGCCGCCGCCGAACAGTCGGCGGTCGCGATGCGTGAGGCGGCCGCTACCGCCGCCGGGCTGATCCGCGCGATCGAGGATGCGCGCACCGAGGTCGAGGCCGCCGCCGAGATCGCGACGCGCGCCTCCGGACAGGCGGGCACCGCCGTCGGCATGTCGGAAACGCTGTCGGACCATGCCAAATCGATCGAATCGATCCTCGGCCTGATCCGCGACATCGCCGGTCAGACCAATTTGCTGGCACTGAACGCGACGATCGAGGCAGCGCGCGCCGGCGACGCCGGACGCGGATTCGCGGTGGTCGCACAGGAGGTGAAGAGTCTCGCCAGCCAGACCGCACGCGCCACCGACGACATCGCCGCCAAGATCGCGGCGATCCAGGCGGCGACCCGATCGACCGTCGAAACCAACGCATCGATCCGCGCCACGGTGAGCGAGGTGCAGGAAAGCGCCAACCGCATCCGCAGCGCGATGGAGGTGCAGGCGCAGACGGTGACCGCGATCACCGCCGCCGTCGATGAAACCGCGCTGGCCGCCGATTCGATGTCGTCGACGATCGCCACGATCCGCGAGGACACCGAAACCGTCGCGTCGGAAATCGACCGGGTCGGCGAAGGGTTCAACTCGCTCGACGGCGAACTGGGATCGCTGAAGGCCAGCGCGGTCGATTTCATCGCCAAGGTCGCGGCATAAGACCGACGACCGCAACGGCACCGACGACCGCCCGTTGCTCCCTGCCCCGCCCCCGCCTACACGGCGGGGCATGGCTCATATTCTCCTGACCGGCGGATCGCGCGGGATCGGTGCGGCGATCGCCGATCGCCTGCGCGACGCCCACACCCTTGCCGTCCAGTCGACCGCCGGCGACCTTGCCGCCGACTTCGCCGATCCCGCCGCGCCGGGCGACCTGTGGCGGCGCGCGCTCGACCGGCTGGACGGGCGGGTCGATATCCTCGTCAACAATGCCGGCGTGTTCGAACCGAACCCGATCGACCGGTCCGACGACGAATGGGTCGCGGGCTGGGAGCGGACGCTGCGCATCAACCTGACTGCCGCCGCCGAACTCAGCCGGCTGGCGGTGCGCCACTGGCAGGATCGGGGCATCCCCGGCCGGATCGTCAACATCGCCAGCCGCGCCGCACACCGGGGCGATTCGCCCGCGCACTGGCATTATGCCGCGGCCAAGGCCGGCATGGTGGCGATGACCAAGACCATTGCCCGCGCCTATGCCCGCGATCGCATCCTCGCCTTCGCCATCTGTCCCGGTTTCACCATGACCGGCATGGCCGAGGACTATGTGGCGAGCCGCGGCGGCGACAAGCTGCTGGCCGATATTCCGCTCGGCCGGGTGGCGATGCCCGACGAGGTCGCGGTGATGGCGGCATTCTGCGCGACCGAGGCCCCCGAATCGATGACCGGCGCGGTGCTGGACGTCAACGGCGCGAGCTATGTGCGATGAGCTGGAAACTGACCCTGCCGTGCACCCGCGCCGAAGCCGAGGCGATCGACGCAGCGCATGATTTCGGGATCGACCCCGCCCCGGTGCTGATGACGACCGAGACGGTCGAGGACGATACCGAGACGTGGCGGCTCGACGCCTATTTCGAGGTGGAGCCCGATGCCGCCGCCATCGCCGCGATCGTCGCGCTGGCCCCGAGTGCCGCCGGACAGGTGCCGCGGATCGAGGCCCTGGGCGACGAGGACTGGGTGACGATGAGCCAGGCGGGGCTGGACCCGTTGTCGGTCGGGCGCTTCTATGTCCACACCGCGGCGCAGGCGGGCGACGTGCCGCCGGGCAAGCGCGCGTTCCTGATCGATGCGGGACGCGCCTTCGGCACCGGGCATCACGAGACGACCAGCGGGTGCCTGGCGATGCTCGACCGGTTGGCGGACCGGACGTTCGTGAACGCGATCGATCTGGGGACCGGCACCGGGTTGCTCGCGTTCGCGGCGCGCGAATTGTGGCCGGCGGCGCGGGTGATCGCGACCGATATCGATCCGGTGGCGATCGACGTGACCGCCGACAATGCGCGGCTGAACGAGGTTGATCGGGTCGAACTGGTGGTCGCCGACGGCGCATTGTCGGATGCGATCACCACGGCGGCACCCTATGACCTGCTGATCGCGAACATCCTCGCAGGGCCGCTGATGTCAATGGCGCCGGAGGTGGCGGCGATCGCCGCGCCGGGGGCGACGATCGTGCTGGCCGGGCTGCTGGAGACGCAGCGGGCGGACGTGGTCGGCGCCTATGCGGTCTGCGGCGTTACGCTGGCGGAGGTCGACCGGCGGGGTGACTGGAGCGTGTTGCGGCTGACGGCGGGGGCGGAGCGGTTCGTGCCGACCGAACCGATCGATCCGAAGGGGCGCGACGGCTGGGCTTTGGATCTGTAAAAGATCCTCCCCGGCACGGGGAGGATTTTATGTCTTTGACCTCGCATACTCCTGCGTGCCGCGGGTCAGCACCACATCCTCGGGCAGTACTTCGTCGACCGCGATCTCCTGCTGCCCGGCGATCGAGTCATACACCGGCGCAAAGTCGGTCTCGACGGTCAGGCGCAGCAGTTCGTCGAAGCTCGGGATGACGAAATAGGTCTGCTGGAAATCGTCGATCCGGTAATCGGTGCGCATGACGCGCGGCAGATCGAGCAGGATCCGGTTGGGGCTGGGATCGTCGAGCGAGAAGCGGGTTTCCGATGCGCTCGACACGATGCCCGCGCCGTACATGCGTAAGGCCCCCGCCTCCTGCACCAGCCCGAATTCGACGGTGTACCAGTAGAGCCGCGCGAGTTGCTTCAGCGACCCGAGTTCGAGCGCGCGCAGGCCCCCGCGACCATAGGCCGCCAGATAGTCGGCGAACACCGGATCGGCGAGCATCGGCACATGACCGAACACGTCGTGAAAGACGTCGGGTTCCTGAAGATAGTCGAGCTGGTCGGGCCGGCGGATGAAGTTGCCGGCGACGAAGCGGCGATTGGCCATGTGGGTGAAGAACACGTCGTCGGGCACCAGCCCCGGCACCGCGACCACCCGCCACCCGGTCAGCACCTCCAGCCGGTCCGACAGCTCCTCGAAATCGGGAATCCCGGATTCGGACAGTTTCAGCGCGTCCAGCCCGCGCAGGAACGCGTCCGATGCCCGGCCGGGCAGCAATTGCATCTGCCGCGCGAACAGCGTGTCCCACGTGGCATGGTCCTGCGCGCTATAGGCGTCCCAGCCCTGCGGGATCGTCCAGTCGGCATTGGCACCCTCGGGCGGGCGGTCGAGTACATGGGTATCGCTGGCCATCCGACCATAGTAGCATGGGGAACGATGCTACGGAAATGGTCCCTTCGACTGTCGGGTTTGCTGGGCGGCATGCTGTTGTTCGTGCTGGGGTACTGCATCGCCGGGCTGATCGGCGGCGCGATCCCGGGCGGATCGGGCGAGCTTCCGCCGCAACAGGGCATCCGCATCTATGTCGAGGATAACGGCATCCATACCGGCATCGTCTTGCCCAAACATGCCGCCGGCCAGTCGTTCGACGATGTGGTACGTGCCGGCGATCTGGCCGACCCGCGCTATGCCGGCCATGGCTGGCTGTCGATCGGCTGGGGCGAGCGCGCCTTCTACCTCGGCACGCCGACCTGGGCCGATGTCAGCCCGGTCACCATCCTTGCCGCCGCGACCGGCAGCGACGCGGTGGTGCTGCATGTCGGGCATCTGCCCGAACCGAAGGGCGAGTCGGGGGTTTATCCGGTCACGCTGTCGCCCGACCAGTATCGGCGGCTGGTCGCGGCGATCCGTGCGAGTTTCGCGCAAGGGCCATCCGTACACGGCTATGGCCCGTCCGATGCCTTTTACGCGGCGCGCGGGCGGTACAGCGCGGTGCATACCTGCAATGCGTGGACCGGCGCGGTGCTGCGGGCGGCGGGGGTGCCGATGGGGGCGTGGACGCCGTTTCCGGTGACGGTCACGGCATGGCTGTGACCATGCTCGCCCCGCCCCCGATCGGCCGTTTCGTGATTGAGACGCCGCGCGCCGCGATTGCGCTGGCGGGGGTGCCGTTCGGATGGCGGCGGGCGCTGGCGGGCGCACCACGGGCGGGCGGCGAGCCGGTGATGCTGTTGCCCGGATTGTTCAACAGCGACCGGTCGAACACGATCCTGCGCCGCTATCTGCGCGCGCTCGGCCACGACGCGCATGGCTGGGAACTGGGGCGCAATTTCGGACAGCGCAGCATCGGGCCGGACGCGGGCGACCTGTTCGCGCGCATCGATGCCGTCGCGCAGGCGAGCGGACGGCCGGTGGCGCTGGTCGGGGTCAGTCTGGGCGGAATCATGGCGCGGCTGGCAGCGCATCGCCGGCCCGATCTGGTCGAACAGGTGGTGACTGTCGCCAGCCCCTATGCCGGGCCGGCGCGCTCGACCCATGTCTGGCGGCTCTATGAATGGATCAGCGGCGAGTCGGTCGACGATCCCGCCGTGCTGGCGCTGGCCGAAGAGGTCCGCCGCCCCCTGCCCGTTCCCGCCACCGCGATCTGGAGCGCCAGCGACGGGCTGGTCAACGGCATGGGCTGCCATGTGCCCGGCGAACCCGGCTGCCGCGCGGTCGAGGTCGTGAGCAGCCATTATGGCGTGCAGACCCGGCTGGTGGTGCTGCGCGCGGTGGCGGAGGCGCTGGCGGGGAATCGGTGAGATCGTACTCCCCTCCCTGACAAGGGAGGGGAGTTAACGCGACTCAATCGCCGTCCCGCTCGCGAAGGCGCCGTGCCTCTTCCTTGCGCATCTCGCGGCCCTCGCGGGCTTCCTTCTTGCGCATCTTGCGGCCGTAATTGCGGTCGGCCTCCGACTGGCTGGTCGTCGTCCAGTCGATCACCTGCGCACCGGCGCGAACCGGCGCGGTCGCGACGTTCCACACCGTGCTGACACAGCCCCCGGTCAGCGGCGCCAGCGCCAGCATCACCCACCCCAATCGCATGCACCGTCCCTCAATATGGTTTGTCGCGTACCTGCGCCCCGATTAGCGGGAAATCGGTGAAGAAACCATCGACACCGGCGGCGACCGCATCGGCGATTTCCTGCCTCACCCGGCCATGCGCCCCGTGTCCGCCGGCCACGCGATAGGATTCGGGCAGGAAGACATTCTCGGCACGATAGGTCCATGGGTGGACGCGCAGCCCCGCGACATGCGCGTCATGGACCAGCGGCTTGCCCCCTGCGACCATCGACTTGTTCGGCCCGATCCCGAAGGCATAGGTCGCGACCGCCTTCAGCCCCGCAGGCGTCGCCATCGTCGCATAGCTGTCGACGGCGTGGTCGGCCGGGCCGCCCTCGGCATCCATCAACTGGATCAGGCGGATGCCGGTCAGTTTCCTCAGCGCCTTCAGATTGTTCACCTCGAACGACTGGATGAACACCGGTGCCTTCGCACTGTCCCAGCCGGCAGCGCGCAGTTCGGCGACGAGACGCACCTCCATCGCATGGCCGATCGACGCGAAATAGGTCGGATGCTTGGTTTCGGGATAGATGCCGATCGTCCGCCCGGTCGCCGCGGTGGCGCGCTTGGCAAGCGCGATCACCTCGGCCAGCGTCGGGATCACTTGCTGCCCGTCATAGCGGGTATTGCCGGGGCGCAGTTGCGGCAGGCGTTCCTTCGCCCGCAGCGTGCGCAGTTCGGCGAGCGTGAAATCCTCGGTGAACCAGCCGGTGACCCGCTGGCCGTCGATCGTTTTCGTCGCGCGGCGGGCGGCGAATTCGGGGTGGGCGGCGACGTCGGTGGTGCCCGAAATCTCGTTTTCGTGCCGGGCGACGAACACATCGTCCTTCGTCAGCACCAGATCGGGTTCGATGAAGTCCGCACCCTGTTCGATCGCGAGTTCATACGCGGCGAGGGTATGTTCGGGGCGCGATCCGCTGGCACCGCGATGCGCGATGACGATCGGCGTGGCGTCGATCGGTCGTTCCTCGGTCATCGTGCCCATCCCCAGCATCGCCAGCAAAACCGACCCTAACATCTGCGATCCTTTCGCAACAGGAAACCGTTTCGACGGCGAACGTTAGCCGATGTGACCAACGGAGCGCCGACCCATGCATTTCACCATCAACGGCCAGCCGCATCAGGCGGAGGTGGACATTCGCACCACCCTGCTCGACCTGCTGCGCGAACATCTTTCGCTCACCGGCAGCAAGAAGGGCTGCGACCATGGCCAATGCGGGGCGTGCACCGTGCTGGTGAACGGCCGCCGCATCAATTCCTGCCTCACGCTCGCCGTGATGCATCAGGATGACGAGATCGTGACGATCGAGGGGCTGGGCACGCCCGAAAAGCTGCACCCGTTGCAGGCGGCGTTCGTCAAGCATGACGGATTCCAGTGCGGATATTGCACACCCGGACAGATTTGTTCGGCGGTCGGCATGCTCGACGAGGTCGAGAAGGGCTGGCCAAGCCATGTCAGCGCGGACCTCGACGATCCCGATTTCACCGACGACGAAATCCGCGAACGGATGAGCGGCAATCTGTGCCGCTGTTCGGCCTATCCCAACATCGTCGACGCGATCCGCGAAGTCGCCGACGCCAAACTACCTGCGCAGGCGGAGGCGGCAGAATGAAACTGTTCGATTATGCGAAGGCCGACAGCGCCGAAGCTGCCGTCCGCGAGGGTGCGGGGCGCGACACGAAGTTCATCGCCGGCGGGACCAACCTGCTCGACCTGATGAAGTTGCAGGTCGAAACGCCTGCACGGCTGGTCGATATCAGCCGCCTGCCGCTGAACGATATCGAGGAGATCGACGGCGGCGGCATACGGATCGGGGCGCTGGTGCCGAATTCGGACCTTGCGGCCGACCCGATCATCCGCGAGCGGTACGAAGTGCTCAGCCGCGCCTTGCTGGCCGGGGCGTCGGGGCAGTTGCGCAACAAGGCGTCGACCGGTGGCAACCTGCTGCAACGGACGCGCTGCTATTATTTCTACGAAACGGCGGCGCGCTGCAACAAGCGGGTGCCGGGATCGGGCTGCGACGCGCAGGAGGGCTTCAACCGCATCCTCGCCGTGCTCGGCACCAGCGAGAAGTGCATTGCGACCCATCCAAGCGACATGGCGGTGGCGATGCGCGCACTCGATGCAACGATCGTGACGCTGGGCAGCGATGGCGAGCGGCGACGCATTCCGATCGGCGATTTCTATCGCCTGCCGGGCGACACGCCCGATATCGAGCATGTGCTGCGCGCCGGTGAACTCATCACCCATGTCGAATTGCCGCCGGCACCGGCGGGCAAGCAGACCTATCGCAAGGTCCGCGACCGCGCCTCCTATGCGTTCGCGCTGGTTTCGGTCGCCGGGATTATCGCGGTCGAGGACGGCAAGATCGCCTCGGCCCGCCTTGCGTTCGGGGGACTCGGCCCGATGCCGTGGCGCAACGAAGCCGTCGAGAACGTGCTGGTCGGGCAGGCCCCGTCCGATGCGCTGTTCGGGCAGGCCGCCGAACTATTGCTGCAAGACGCCAAGGGCTTCGGCAGCAACGACTTCAAGATTCCTCTGACCCGGCGCACGCTGATCGCGACGCTGCGGGAGTTGACCGCATGACCACCAACGCACTCCGCATGGACAAACCGGTCGAGAACAGCCTGCTCGACTCGAGCGTACAGGGCATCATCGGCAAGGGGATCGAACGGATCGACGGTCCGCTGAAGGTCGCCGGACAGGCCACCTATTCGGCCGAGTACGATTTTCCGAACCTTGCCTACGGCTTCCTGGTCCGCGCAACCTTTCCGGCGGGCAAGATCACCTCGATCGATGCCGAGGGGGCGAAGGCGCTGCCCGGTGTGATCGACGTCGTCGTCGACCTGAAGACCTTCATCCGCAACGCCCAGCAGGGCGGTGAGACCGGAGCCCCGACGCAAGGGGTCAAGGACGTCGCCTATTTCGGCGAACCGGTCGCGATCGTCGTCGCCGAAAGCTATGAGGTCGCGCGCGACGCCGCGCAGCTGGTGACGATCCGCCATGACCCTGCCGAGGGCGTCTTCACCTTCGACGATCATGTCGACGACGCGATCAAACCGCCCCCCGGATCGATGCCGCCCTATCACAGCCAGGGCGATCTGGATCAGGCGATGGCCGACGCCGCCTTCACGGTCGACGATGTGTGGCGCACCCCGTCGCAGAATTCCGCGGCGATGGAGCCGCATGCCTCGATCGCGGTGTGGGACGATGACGGGCTGACGCTCTACGGTTCGTTGCAGATGCCGTCGTCGGACAAGCAGCAGCTCGCCAAGTCGCTGGGCGAGCGCCAGTCGAAGGTGCGGATCGTCGCGCGCTATATCGGTGGCGGCTTCGGGTCGAAGCTCGGCATCTCGCCCGACACCGTCGCGACCGCGCTGGCGGCGAAGGCGGTCGGGCGGCCGGTCAAGACGGTGATGACCCGCCAGCAAGTGTTCGACGCGACCGTGCGCCGGTCGAACACGCAGCAGCGCTTCCGCCTTGCCGCCGATGCCGATGGCAAGCTGACCGGGATCGGGCACGAAACGCTGTGTTCGAACCTGCCGGGCGAAGGCTATTTCGAACCGGCCGGACAGGCGACGCAATTCCTGTATGGCGGCGAGAACCGGATCATCAAACATGATGTGGTCGAACTGAACCGGACCCTGTCGGGATCGATGCGGGCACCGGGCGAGGCGGTCGGGCTGCTCGCGCAGGAAAATGCGATGGACGAACTGGCCGAACAGATCGGCATCGATCCGGTCGAATTGCGCCGCCGCAACGATCCGGCCAAGGACCCGCAGAAGGACGTGCCCTTTTCGACGCGGTCGCTGACCCGCTGTCTCGATGCGGGCGCAAAGGCGTTCGGCTGGGATCAGCGCAACAAGACGCCCGGTGGCAAGCGCGACGGCGACTGGCTGATCGGGCAGGGTATGGCAGCGACGACGCGCACCAACATGCTGCAACCCAGCGAGGCGCAGGTGTCGATCGGTCCCGACGGGCGGGCGATGGTCGAAACCGACATGACCGATATCGGCACCGGCACCTACACCATCCTCGCCCAGATTGCGGGCGAAATCCTCGGCCTGCCGGTCGAACGGGTGGCGGTGCATCTGGGCGATACCAATTCGCCGCCGGGTGCCGGGTCGGGTGGTTCATGGGGTGCGGGCAGCAGCGGGTCGTCGGTCTATCTCGCGGCGCAGGCGCTGCGCGAGAAACTGGCCGAGGCGATGGGCGTCGAACCCGACGATCTGACGCTGAAGGACGGCCATGCCATCGCCGGCAACCGCCGGGTCGCGATCGGCGAACTGGTCGGCGACGGCATCACGGCCAAGGGGTCGATCGAGCCGGGCAAACAGGAACAGGAAACGACGCAGGCCGGCTATGGCGCGCATTTCTGCGAGGTGAAGGTGCACGCCGTCACCGGCGAGGTGCGGGTGACGCGCTGGCATTCGACGTTCGAGGCGGGACGCATCCTCAATGCCCAGACCGCACGGTCGCAGTGCATCGGCGGCATCGTGTTCGGCATCGGCACGGCGTTGACCGAGGAACTGGTCCATGACGATCGCGACGGGCGCATCGTCAACCACGACCTCGCCGAATATCACGTGCCGGTCCATGCCGACATTCCGCACATGGATATCGTCTTCCTCGACGAGCGCGATCATCATGCCAATCCGTTGCATGCCAAGGGGATCGGCGAACTGGGGATCGGTGGCGCGGGCGCGGCGGTGACCAACGCGATCTATAACGCGACCGGCATCCGGATGCGCGACTATCCGGCGACGCTCGACAAGCTGCTCGAAGGATTGCCGGCGGTCTAAATCCTCCCCGCTCGCGGGGAGGGGGACCAGCCGCAGGCTGGTGGAGGGGGAGCGCCTCGCAACGCCACGGCAGCGTAGGCGGCCACCCCCCTCCACCACCGCTACGCGGCGGTCCCCCTCCCCGTACCGGGGAGGAATAACCGTGGTTTTTCCCTTGTTCGCATTTGCGGCATCCCCACCTGTCATGTATCTGACGCGCAGACCGGGCGGTCTTGCCGCCCCACAAGCCGAACCGAGCGAGCACCATGGCCGAATTCCGTTTGCCCAAGAACAGTCGCATCCAGAAGGGCACGACCCACACGTCGTCGACCTCGGGCCGGATCAAGAAATTCAAGGTCTATCGCTACGACCCCGATTCGGGTCAGAATCCGCGCTACGACGATTTCGAGATCGATCTCGACGAATGCGGGCCGATGGTGCTCGACGCGCTCATCAAGATGAAGTCGGAACAGGACCCCTCTCTCACCTTCCGCCGGTCGTGCCGTGAAGGCATTTGCGGATCGTGTTCGATGAACATCGACGGCCGCAACGGCCTTGCCTGCACCACCGCGATCGAAGATATCAAGGGCGATATCCGCATCACCCCGCTGCCGCACATGGACGTCATCAAGGATCTGGTGCCGGACTTTACCCATTTCTACGCGCAATATGCCTCGATCAAGCCGTGGCTACAGACCGTGACCCCGGAACCTGCCGGCAAGGAACGGCTCCAGTCGCCCGAGGACCGCAACAAGCTCGACGGGCTGTATGAGTGCATTCTGTGCGCGTGCTGCTCGACCTCGTGCCCCAGCTATTGGTGGAACAGCGACAAGTTCCTCGGGCCGGCGATCCTGCTCCAGGCCTATCGCTGGCTGGCCGACAGCCGCGACGAAATGACCGGGGAGCGTCTCGACGAACTCGAAGATCCGTTCCGCCTGTATCGTTGCCACACGATCATGAACTGCGCGAACGTGTGCCCCAAGGGGCTGAACCCGGCCAAGGCGATCGCCGAGATCAAGAAAATGGAAGTCGAGCGGATCATCTGATCGCTCGTGCCTTCCTGTTTCCTCCCCGTTCGGTTCGAGCAGCTTCGAGCTTGTCGAGAAGCGTCCGTCGAGAACGACGTTGATGCGGCCACCGCCTTCTCGACTTCGGTTCTCGACAAGCTCGAGGCAAACTGTGTTGGCGTGATAGGGGCCGGTGAATGACCGTCCTGACTCGTTACGACAGCCTCGTCACCGCCGGCGAATTGCGCCCCGACCCCGAACAGCGCGCCGCGGCGCAGCGCCTGTCGCGGCTTGCCGCCGAACTCGATTCCCCCCCAAAGCGCGGGCTGTTCGCACGGCTGACCGGCCGCGACGCCCCTGCCCCGCGCGGCGTGTACCTGTGGGGTGGCGTCGGGCGTGGCAAGTCGATGCTGATGGACCTGTTCTACGACTGCGTGAACGATCCGGCCAAGCGCCGCGTCCATTTCCATGCCTTCATGATCGAGGTCCATGCCCGCCTGGCGACCGAGCGCGCCAAGGAAGCGGGCAATCCGGTCCCGCCGGTCGCCGAGGCACTGGCGAAGGACCTGAAGCTGCTCGCCTTCGACGAAATGGTCATCAACAACACCGCCGACGCGATGGTGCTGTCGCGGCTGTTCACCGAAATGATGACCCACGGCGTGACGATCGTCGCGACATCGAACCGTCCGCCGGTCGATCTCTACAAGGACGGATTGCAGCGCGACAGCTTCCTGCCGTTCATCGCGCTGCTCGAATCGAACCTCGACGTGCTGCCGCTGAACGGCCCGACCGATTATCGCCGCGACCGGCTGGGCGCGGTCGATACGTGGCTGGTGCCCAACGGGCCGGTCGCGACCGCGGCGCTGTCGGCCGCGTTCTTCCGCCTGACCGATTATCCCGTCGAGGATCGCGACCATGTGCCGTCGTGCGACCTCGATATCGGCGGGCGAACGCTGCACGTACCCAAGGCGTTGAAGGGCGTCGCGGTGTTCAGCTTTTCGCGCCTGTGCCGCGAAGCGCGCGGCGCGCCCGATTATCTGGAAATCGCGCGGACGTTCCACACCGTCATTCTGGTCGGCATCCCGGTGCTCGGCCCCGACAACCGCAACGAGGCGGCGCGGTTCGTGACGCTGATCGACGCGCTGTACGAATATCGCGTCAAGCTGCTGGCGGCGGCCGACGCGCAGCCCGGCGACCTGTATCCGCGTGGCGACGGACGGTTCGAATTCGATCGGACGATCAGCCGGCTCGAGGAAATGCGGTCGGAGGAATATCTCGCGAAGGGGCATGGCGAGGGGTAGCGCCTGCCGTCATCCATCCTTCACTCCCCATTACAACAGTCCCGTTTGCTTCGAGCGCAGGTTCGAGCCTGTCGAGAACCGAAGTCGAGAAGGGGTTGCCCCGAACAGGTCGTTCTCGACGGTCGCTTCTCGACAAGCTCGAAGCTGCTCGAACCAAACGGGTAGGAAGCTACCGCCGCGCATCCGCCTTCTTCGTCCGCAGCGTCGCCGATGCCGCCGTCGGATCGTCCGGCCACGGATGCCTCGGATAGCGGCCGCGCATCTCCTTCGACACGTCGCGCCACGATCCCGCCCAGAACCCGGGCAGGTCGCGCGTCGTCTGGATCGGGCGTCCGGCGGGGGAGGTCAGGCTGAGCGTCAGCGGCTGGCCCGCCACCATCGGATGGATGGCAAGCCCGAACAGCGCCTGCACCCGCAGTTCGACGCGCGGTCCCCCTTCGGCGGCATAGTCGATCGCATGGCTCGACCCCGCCGGGCTTTCGAAGCGCGCCGGGGCAAGGCGCCGTACCTGCTGCATCCAGTCCCAGCCCGCCACCTGTTCCAACGCGTCGTGCAGCCCGGTCACCGCCTCCAGCCGCCGCTTGCCCGCCAGCAGCGGCGGCAACCACTCGTCGATCGTCGCGGTCAGCGCCGCATCGCCCAGCGGATCGTCCTGCCCCAGCATCGCCGCGACATAGGCCGACCGACGCCGCAACGCGTCCGCCCCGTCCCACGGCAATAGCGACAGGTCGCGGCGCACCGCCTGCGCCAGCGCGGCGACGATCTCGTCCGCCGACGCCGCCGCATCGGGACCGGACGACAGGCGGATCGCGCCCAGCCGCCGCTCGCGCAGCGCGATCACCCCGCGCGTGGCGGGATCGAAGCTGACGCTGCGCCGCGTTTCGATCCGGTCGCCGAACAGTTGTTCGACGGTCGCCTGATCGATCGCGACCGCCGACAGGATGCGCGCGCCCGCCGCCTGTCCCTGCGTCTCGGCGACCGCCAGCCATTCGGCCGATCCGAGCGCCGCCGCCTCCAGCCGGAACCCGCGTCCGCCGACCGAAGCCCAGCGTTCGCCCGACGCATCGCGGCGTTTGGCAATGCGGTCGGGAAAGGCCAGCGCGACGCTGCGGGCGACTGCGTCGGCGGGGGGATCGTCGCGCCTCTTCACCAGCCCCCGCCAGCGGTCGGCCAGCCGCCGCCCGGCATCGGCGCGCTGTCCGCGCTCGCTGCGCCAGCGGCGGCGGCGCTGGTCGAGATCGGTATCGCTGCCGCCCAGCCCCCGTTCGCCCAGCAACACCGCGACCTCCGCCGCCGCCCCGGCAAAGCCCTGCTCGCCCGCACGGATCAGCATATGCGCCAGACGCGGCGACAGCGGCAGCGCGGCGATGGCCAGACCGTGCGGCGTCGGACGGCCGTCCGGATCGATCGCGCCGAGCGTCGCAAGCCGGGCGCGCGCCTCCTCGACCGCGGCGGCGGACGGCGGGTCGAGCCAGCGCAACGTCGTCGGGTCGCTGACCCCCCATTTGCCGCATTCGAGGACCAGCGCCGACAGGTCGGCCTCCAGTATCTCGGCCGGATCGAAGCGCGGCAGCCCGGCGGTGGCGGCGGCTTCCCACAGGCGATAGGCGACCCCCGGCCCCTGCCGCGCGGCACGGCCGGCACGCTGGGTGACGGCGGCTTGGCTGGCGCGCTCGGTCGTCAGCCGCGTCATCCCCGCCGCCCGGTCGTAGCGAGGCCGGCGCGCAAGACCGGAATCGACGACGATGCGGATGCCGTCCAAAGTCAGCGAGGTTTCGGCGATGCTGGTCGCCAGCACGATCTTGCGACGGCCTTGCGGATCGGGGGCGATGGCGGCGCGCTGTTCGGCGGGAAGCAACGTGCCGTGCAGCCGGTGCAGCACCGCGCCGTCGGGCACGACGATGCGTTCGGCCGTCCGCTCGATCTCGGCGACGCCGGGGAGGAAGGCGAGGACACCGCCCTCCGCCTCCACCAGCGCGCGGCGGATCGCGGCAGCGACCGAATCCTCGATCCGCGCCTCGGCGTTACGGCCGATATGGCGCAGGTCGAGCGGGTAGGAACGGCCCTCGCTCTCGATCACCGGCGCATCGTCCATCAGCGCGGCGAAGCGTTCGCCGTCGAGCGTCGCCGACATGGCGAGAATGCGCAGGTCGGGCCTGAGCGCCGCTTGCGCATCCAGCGCGAGGGCCAGACCGAAGTCGCTGTCGAGACTGCGCTCATGCACCTCGTCGAACAACACCGCCGACACGCCGGCCAGTTCGGGATCGGCCTGGATACGCGCGACGAAGATGCCCTCGGTCATCACCGTTACGCGGGTCGCCGCCGACCGCTTGCTATCCATGCGCGTGGCATAGCCGAAAGTCTGGCCGACCGGTTCGTTCGCGGTGGCCGCCATGCGCTCGGCCGCGGCTCGCGCAGCGATGCGGCGGGGGGACAGCAGCAGGATTTCGCTGGTGACCCACGGTTCGGCGAGGAGAGCGGGGGCAACGGCGGTGGTTTTACCCGCGCCCGGCGGGGCGACGAGGACGGCGGAGCTACGGTCGCGCAGCGTCCGGAGGAGTTGGGGCAGGACGGCGTGGATCGGGAGCATGGCGCCGCTGTAGCAATCCTCCCCGCTCGCGGGGAGGGGGACGTAGCGGCGACCGGCGACCTGCCGGGGGCAGGTCGCAGCCGCGAAGTCGGCTCGCGCAAGCAAGCCGCGGGCGAAGCTGGTGGAGGGGGAGCGCGGCGAACGCTGCCGTTGCGTATGCCGACACCCCCCTCCACCATCCTTCGGATGGTCCCCAGCGTCAGGTTGACCATGCCCCGCATGGTCAAGGATCGTCCCGGGGGACGATCCGACCCGACGCTCCGTGCCGGGGAGCAGTTCAGAGGGTGTCGGGGTTGGGACCTAGCCGACCATCCTCGCGGTCCATGGCGTCGATTTTCGCCACCTGCTCGGCCGTCAGCGTCACCGACTGCGCCGCAAGATTTTCCTCGATCCGCGCGCGCGACGACGCCTTCGGGATTACGGCCAGCCCGGCCTGCAAATGCCATGCGAGGATGACTTGCGCCGGGGTCGCGCCGACCTCCTGCGCGATCGCCTCGATCGCCGGATCGGTCAGCAGCGTTCCCTGCCCCAGCGGAGACCAACTCTGCGTCACGATACCGAGCCGTTCATGCGCCGCACGGGCCGCGCGCTGCTGGAAATGCGGATGCAGTTCGATCTGGTTCAGCGCCGGCACGACCCCGGTCGCCTCGACGATCCGGTCGAGATGGTCGGGCGAGAAGTTCGACACGCCGATCGACGCCACCCGCCCCTCCTCGCGCAGCCGTACCAGCGCCTTCCATGTGTCGACATAGCGATCCTCGGACGGCATCGGCCAGTGGATCAGGAACAGGTCAATGCGCGGCAGCTTCGCCGCACTGGCATCGAACGCCCGCAGCGCACCGTCATAGCCCATCGCGTCGCGCCACAATTTGGTCGTGACGAAGATGTCGCGGTCGGCAGTGACTTCGCCGACGCCCGTCTCGTTGGCGTAGAAGGCGGCGGTGTCGATCAGGCGGTACCCGGTATCAATCGCTTCGCGCGACAGGCGGGCAGAATCTTCGGCCGGGACCTTGTAGGTGCCGAAACCGATCGCGGGGAGGCTGCGGCCGTCGTTCAGGGGGAGGTCGGTCATGGGATTTCCGTGCGGTTGGAAGGCGGGAGGTCAAGCGATGAGCGCGTTGAGGTGTTCCCTGCCCGCCCGCAAGAGATGCCGTTCGTGCTGAGTAGGGCCTGAGCTTGTCGAAGACCCGTATCGAAGCACTCTACAGGCGGTCCTTCGATACGCCATTTCGACAAGCTCAACGGCTACTCAGGACGAACGGCGAGATACCCAAGCTCCCCCTGCCCGTTCGGTTCGAGCAGCTTCGAGCTTGTCGAGAAGCGTCTGTCGAGAACGGTTCGTTCGGGGCAACCCCTTCTCGACATCGGTTCTCGGCGGGCTTGAACCTGCGCTCGAAGCAAACGGATTTGCAGGAAATGCGTGGAGGCGTTGAGGGGTACGTTACCCCGTCGGCCGTCCGTCCGAATCCATCAACACCTCACGCCGGCCAACATGGTCGGGCCGCGATACCAGCCCTTCCTTTTCCATCCGCTCGATCAGCCGGGCCGCCGAATTATAGCCGACGCGCAACTGACGCTGGAGCCAGCTGGTCGATGCCTTCTGGCTTTCGGCCACCAGCTGACATGCCTGACGGAAGGTCTGTTCCTCCGGCGAATCGTCGCCGGTGGGGGCACCGTCGAGGCTGAAGCCGGCATCGCCCTCCGGCTCGTTGACCACCGCGTCGATATAATCGGGCGCGCCCTGCGACCGCCAGAAATCGGACACCGCCTGCACCTCGTCATCGCTGACGAACGGCCCGTGGACGCGCGCCAGCGCCTTGCCGCCGGGCATGTAGAGCATGTCGCCGCGCCCCAGCAGCTGTTCGGCCCCCTGTTCGCCGAGGATCGTGCGCGAATCGATCTTCGACGTGACGTGGAAGCTGATCCGCGTCGGCAAATTCGCCTTGATGACGCCGGTGATGACGTCGACCGAGGGGCGCTGCGTCGCCATGATCAGGTGGATGCCCGCCGCGCGCGCCTTTTGCGCCAGACGCTGGATCAGGAACTCGACTTCCTTGCCCGCCGTCATCATCAGGTCGGCAAGCTCGTCGACGATCACCACGATCTGCGGCAGCGGCGACAGGTCGAGCGTCTCTTCCTCATAGATCGGCGTGCCGTTTTCGGCGTCATACCCGGTCTGCACCTTGCGCCCCAGCTTCTGCCCCTTGGCGATCGCCGCGCGGACCTTTTCGTTGAAGCTGGCGAGGGAGCGGACGTTGATCGACGCCATCATGCGATAGCGGTCCTCCATCTGCTCGACCGCCCATTTCAGCGCGCGCACCGCCTTGGGCGGGTCGGTAACGACATCGGCCAACAGGTGCGGGATGCCGCGATACATGCTGAGTTCGAGCATCTTCGGATCGATCATGATCATCCGGCACTGGTCCGGGGTCAGCCGGTACAGCAGCGACAGGATCATGCAGTTCAGCCCGACCGACTTGCCCGAACCGGTGGTTCCCGCGACCAGCAAATGCGGCATGGGGGCAAGATCGGCGACGACCGGATCGCCGGCGATATTCTTGCCGAGCACGATGGGGAGCTGCGCATTCTGGTCGGCGAACGCCTGGCTGGCGATCAGTTCGCGCAAGGACACCGTCTCGCGCCGCTGGTTGGGCAATTCGATGCCGATCACCGTGCGGCCGGGGATCGTCGCGACGCGGGCGGAGATCGCCGACATGTTGCGGGCGATATCGTCGGCCAGCTGGATGACGCGGCTGGCGCGGATGCCGGGTTCGGGCTCCAGTTCGTACATGGTGACGACCGGGCCGGGGGCGACCTTCACCACCTGCCCCTTCACGTTGAAGTCGTCGAGCACACTTTCGAGCAGGCGCGAATTGCGCTCCAGCGCCGCCTTGTCGATCGCCGGGCCGCTCGATTCGGGCGGGGGTGCCAGCAGGTCGATCGACGGCAGCGCGAAATTGTCGCGCCCCTCGCTGCTCGCCGGGCGCGGCGCGCTGGCGAGCGCAGGCGATGCGGCGCGATCGGCGATGACCGGCGGCGCGCGATGGTCGGGTTCGGCGATGCGGCGCGGCTGCGGCCGGGCGGGTGCCTCGTCCTCATCGGGTTCGGCGACGTACGCGCTGGGCGCGACGTCGAACGGCGCGTCGTCGTCATAGGCGATCTCGCCCGTCCCGGCATCGACGCTCCGCGCGCGCCGTTCGAATTTGGGCATGCGGAACGTGCCGTCGGGAATCTCGATCGTCAGCCCCTTGGCCCAGCGCCAGATGCCGAACAGGCCGGTCGCCAGCGCCACGACGCGAACGATCCAGATTTCGATCTCCGGCTGGCCGATCAAATGGATCAGCCCCTGCACCGCCGACGCGACGCTCCAGCCGATCACCCCGCCATAGCCGGCGGGCAGCGACAATATCGCCTCGCCCGACACGAACGCCAGCGTCGTCCCCATCGCCAGCACCCCGATCAGGCAGTCGCGCACCATCTGCGGCCACGGCCCGACGGCCACGTCGCGCCACAGCCGGACGCTGACGATCAGTCCCAGCGGCAACAGCATCGCCACCGGCACGCCCAACACCGTCAGCAACAGGTCGGCCAGATGCGCGCCGGGCGATCCCAGCTTGTTGGCGATCGGACCGCCCGCCGCGGTGCTGAACGACGGATCGGCCGACGAATAGCTGGCCAGCGCGACCGCGATCAGCAACATCGCCGCGAACAGCAACGTCGCCCCGATCATCGCGCCGCTGCGCCTCACGCCCGCCTTCATCGCGTCGCGCCACAACATCGGCTGCGCGTTCGTCGCCATTCGTTCCACCCTTGTTCGATACCGGCCCGATGTGCGCCGCCGCGACCATTGCCGTCAAGGCGGCGTTGCGGTGAACCGCACCACACCTTAAATCGCTGGCAACACAGGTTACGGATGGGACGGGTTTCATGGCACAGGCGGACGTCATCATCCTCGGCGGCGGGCTGGTCGGCAGCACGCTGGGCGTGTCGCTGGGCGTCCATGGCCTCACCTCGATCATTCTCGATCCCGCCGACCCGGCGGTGACGCTGGCCCCCGGGTTCGACGGGCGCGCCTCGGCGATCGCCAGCGCGTCGCACCGCATGTTCGAGGCGATCGGCATCGCCGACGGGCTGGGCGACGAAGGCTGCCCGATCGCGGCGATCCGCGCGACCGACGGGCTGGCGCCGGGCAAGCTCGATTTCGTCCCCGACGCCGCTGACGATCCGGTCGGCGTCATGTACGAAAACAAGCGGCTGCGGCAGGCGATCTACGACGCGGCGGTCGCATTGCCGCTGGTCGATCTGCGCTACGAGGATCATGCGATCGACGTCCGGCGCGAGGCGCACGGCGTGACGGTCACGACCGCGAACGGCGACACGCTGACCGCGCCGCTGCTGATCGCCGCCGAGGGCCGCAATTCACCGACGCGAGAGGCGTCGGGCATCCGCGTCGCGCGCTGGAGCTACGACCATGCCGCGATCATCACCACGCTGGGCCATGCGGAAAGCCACGAGAACATCGCCTATGAGATTTTCTACCCGGCGGGTCCGTTCGCGATCCTGCCGCTGAAGGACGACGACCACGGCCATCGCTCGGCGATCGTATGGACGGTCGATGCGAAGGACCGTCCGGCGATGCTGAAGCTGTCCGACCGCGCTTTCCTTGCCGAAGCGTCGAAGAAGATGGGCGGTTTCCTTGGGGCGTTGTCGAACCTGTCAGCGCGGTCGAGCTATCCGCTCGGCTTTCACCACGCGGCGCGGATCACCGCCGAACGGCTGGTGCTGGTCGGCGACGCGGCGCACGGCATCCATCCGATCGCGGGACAGGGGCTGAACCTCGGGCTGCGCGACGTCGCGGCGCTAACCGAGGTGCTGGTCGAGGGCAAGCGCACCGGCCTCGATCTCGGCGATCCCTATCTGCTCGAACGTTATCAGCGCTGGCGCGGGCTCGACACCTTCGCGGTGGCGCTGGCGACCGACGGGCTGACCCGGCTGTTCGGCATTCCCGGCAAGACGGCGAGCGCAGTGCGCCGCTTCGGCCTGTCGGCGGTCGATTCGATCCCGCCGCTCAAAGCCGTGTTCATGGCCGAGGCGCGCGGCGAGACGGGCAAGCTGCCGAAATTGTTGCAGGGAGTGACGGCGTAGGGGGCGCTGTTCCCGAAGCCGCACGTCACCCCGGACTTGATCGATACCGCTGCGAAAGCCGCCAGCTTAGCCAAACACTCGCCGTACCCCCGCGCAGGCGGGGGTCCAGAGCCAAGCAGAACACCGGTCTGCGCTTGAGACCCTGGGCCCCCGCCTGCGCGGGGGCACGGCCAGGCGGGATTGGCGTGGTCCTTTCGCGCAGATCTTGATCCAGCCGGCAGTGACGAACGACAAGGCCCGCTACCAACGCCCCTCGCCCGTCACCCCTGCCCGCCACTCCGCGATCCGTCGCAACGTCGCGGGCGTCGTCCCCGCCGGCAGCGCGTCGGGATCGAACCACCCCGCCTCCGCCACCTCCAGCGCATCGCCCCTGCGCAGCGTGTCCGCCCCGGCCCGCACGACGTAGACGATGACGTGATCGTCCTTCCCCTCGCGCCGGCTGTGATAGACGCCGAGCACCCGTTCGACCGTCGCGCCTTCGATTGCGACTTCCTCGGCCAGTTCGCGGTGGAGCGCGTGCGTGATCGCCTCACCTTCTTCACGCCCCCGCCGGGCAGATACCAGCCATCGGTATAGGTGTGCCGCACCAGTGCGATCCGGTCTTCCGCATCGAGCAGCACCGCCCGCACCCCGATCGTACGCGGCCAGGTGACGCGCCAGACCAGCCGCGCCGCCCGTCCCAGCAATCGATGGTACAGCGCCATGCTATCCCCGGATCGGCCCGTCCCGCTCGGCCACCGCCTCGGCATCGGCGACGGCCGGTTCGTTCGCCGGGCGGATCATCAGGAAGCTGCCCGACCAGACGCCGGGAATGTCCCAGCGTCCGCTGATCTCGCAGCCATCCTCGCTCAACACCCCCGAATAGACGACCATGTCGGCATAGCCGGCGCTGTCGTCGTAGAATTTGCTGAAGGTGATCCGCGCGCCCTCGACATGCCCGTCGATCGCGGCGGCGATCAGCGCGCCGGGCGGCTGCGAATAGAGATCGGGTTCGTGGATCGTGCCGACGATCGATCCGCCCAGATCGGCGATGTCGGCTTCGAACGCGGTCGGCGGGTTGGTGTGGGGATAGTTGAAGATCCCGCTCCACTTGCCCGTAAGATCGCGGCTCACAACGTCCGCGCCGCTTCGACCAGCAGGACCGGCACCCCGCCGCGGATCGGATAGGCGAGACCAGCGGCGGTCGAGATCAGTTCCTGCGCCGCCGCGTCATGGTCGAGCGGCGTCCGGGTGACCGGACAGACGAGAATCGACAACAGCCAGGGATCGATCGTCGCCCCCTCGGGCGCGGTTCGTGCGGTCATTGCAGCGTCGCCTCTTCGTCATCGCCATGCCTGCCGAAGAATTGCATGAGCTGTACGATCAGTTCCGCCCGATCGGAAAGTGCATCGACCTCGAGCAGTGCCTGTTTGGCGGCGACGTCGAACGGCGCGATCTGGGCGATGCCGTTGACGAGGCTTTCGTCGTCCAGCCGCCCGACCGATTCCCAATCCACCGCATAGCCCAGCTGGTCTGCGAATCGCCGCGCCTCGATCTCCAGCGACGCGCGCTCGGCCAGCGCCAGCGTGGTGTCGCCCACGACCGGCAGGAGTTCCGCCTCGACCTGCCGGAACGGGGTGGTGACATCGAGTTCGCGCAGCACGCGGAAGCGCGACACGCCGCGCAGCACGATGTCGTAGCGGCCATCGGCCTGCGCCTCGACATCGACGATCTGGCCGACACAGCCGATATCGAACAGCGGCGGCTTGTCGGTATCGCTGCCGACCGGGCGCGGCTGGATCATGCCGATGCGGCGGTCCCGCGCCAGCGCGTCGGACACCATCGCCCGATAGCGCGGCTCGAAGATATGCAGCGGCAGGTGCATGTTCGGAAACAGCAGCGCCCCCGCCAGCGGGAAGACGGAGACGCGCGCGCTCATCCGAACAGGATCGCCGACAGCTTGCGACGCTGCTGCGACACCCACGGATCTTCGAGGCCGACCGCATCGAAGATCTTCAGCAGTTGCTGCCGCGCCGCATCGTCGTTCCACGCGCGGTCGGCGGCAACGATCTTCAGCAGCGATTCGGCGGCCCCGTCGCGGTCGCCCGCCGCCATCTGTCCGCCGGCCAGCCGGAAGCGCGCGTCGTAGTCGTCGGGGTTCGCCTCGACCTCGGCCTTCAGCCCTGCCAGATCGTCGACCGGCTGCGCATCGCGCGCCAGCGCCAGCGCGGCACGGACCTGTTCGATCGCGGGCAGCTTCGCCGCGTCCTCGGGCAGCACGTCGATCGCAGCCTGCGCCGCGTCGTGGTCGCCCAGCGCCATCAGCGCGCGGACGCGACCGGCGGCGACCACGGCGTTGTCGGGAGCAATATCGGCGATCTGGTCGAAGATCGACAACGCGCGCGCCGCATCGCCCTCGGCCAGGGCATCCTCGCCCATCGCGATCAACGGCTCGATATCGGGACCGCCCGCCTCGCCCGCCTGAACCGGCAACTGGCGCAGCAGCTGGTCGAGCATCTGCTTCAACTGGCTCTCGGTCCGGGCCGAGGTCAGGTCGGCGACCAGCTGCCCCTGAAACATCGCATAGACGGTCGGGATCGACCGGATCTGGAATTGCGACGCGATGAACTGGTTCTTGTCGGTATCGACCTTGGCCAGCACCACGCCCTTGTCGGCATAGGCGGCGGTCACCTTTTCGAGGATCGGGGTCAGCGCCTTGCACGGCCCGCACCATTCCGCCCAGAAATCGATGACGACCAGCTGCGTCATCGACGGTTCGACGACATCGCGACGGAATGCCTCCACGGCTTCCTTTTCCGGCGCGGTCAATCCTAGCGTGGCCAAGCGGCGATTCCTTATCCTGAAAGCGTGCACCCTATGTGGGCACGCCCGATGATTCAGAAAAGAGCGATTTAGGGGTTGCGCGATCTGAAACCCCCATCTAATAGCCCGCCTCACCCCAGCCGGTCACCCGGTTCGGAACGCCAGAGCGGGCGTAGCTCAGGGGTAGAGCACAACCTTGCCAAGGTTGGGGTCGAGGGTTCGAATCCCTTCGCCCGCTCCAGCGATTTCCGGTGAATGGAAGTCGCAACGAAGCCGTCGAAGCGACGGTCCCGCGCCTGACGCGGCTTCACCCAGCGCCGGTATGTTTGATCGATAGGCCTTTGCCCGGCCGATCGAATTTTCGATGTTGCGCTCGGTCGATCGTCGTTTCCGACCTCGACACCTGCACGGCCCATCTCCCGGACGTTATCGAGACAGTTACGAAAACCCTTCGTGCGTATCCCGGCGAAGGCCGAGGCCCAGTTGGGGTACGTCGGTAAACCACGGATAAGGGCCGATCGACATTCAGCGATACCCACGGAATTTCGTCATTCCCGCGCAGGCGGGAATCCATAAACGCCGACGGTTTGGCTCGATCCGCGACGCTGGCGCATATGGACTCCCGCCTGCGCGGGAGTGACGAAAGGGGATCGAACGCTATTCCTGCGCCCAGCGAACTGAATGTCGATCCCGCCTAGGGCCGATCGACTTCCGACGCGACATCCGGTCGCAGCTACGCCATCAACGAAACCATCGAACTCTAACCCAGCAACGCCGATCCCCCAACCCCCCGGCATCACCGCCACCGGCCCCGAACCCTTGCCAACCCGATCACCCCCGGCCAAACTCGCGCGGACGATTAGCGGGGACCCGATATGCAGCCGAACTGGATCATCCTCGCCGCGCTTCTCGCCCCCTTCCCCGTCGCAGCGCAGGAAACGCCCGCCAATCTGCCCCCCGCCATTGCCAGCAATGCGCAGGGCGATGTGTCGGTCACCATCTATAACGGCGATGTCGCGCTGGTGCAGGACGTCCGGCAACTCGATCTGAACCGCGGCACGGTGCGACAGGATTTCCCCGACGTCAGCGCACAGATCCGTCCCGAAACCGTCTCGCTGGCCGTTCCCGACACCCGCATCGTCGAACAGAATTTCGACTTCGACCTGCTCTCGCCCTCCAGCCTGATGGAAAAGGCGGAGGGCGAGACGATCACCCTGTTGCGTACCAATCCCGCCACCGGTGCCGAAACGCGCGAGCGAGCCAGGGTGCTGGCGGTCAATGGCGGGGTCGTGCTCCAGATCGGCGACCGCATCGAGGTGCTGCGCGACGACGGCCTGCCGGTGCGCGCGATCTTCGACAAGGTACCGCCGTCGCTGCGCGCGCGTCCGACCCTGTCGGTGACGCTCGACAGCAGCCGTGCCGGCACGCGGCCGGCGACCCTGTCCTATCTCAGCCGGGGATTGGGCTGGAAAGCCGATTATGTCGCGCTGCTCGACCGCAAGCGCGGCACGATCGACGTGCAGGGCTGGGTCACGCTCACCAACACCACCGGCACGACCTTCGCCAATGCCCGCACGCTGCTGGTCGCGGGAGAGGTCGGGTCGAACGACGAGGACGGCCTGTACCGTCCGCAACGCCCGCGCGCGCGGATGCAGGCCGGGACCGAAAGCGCGAACCGCGAACAGCTCGGCGACTTCTATCTCTATCCGCTGCCCGAACGCACCACCATCGCCGACAAACAGACCAAGCAGGTCAGTTTTCTCGACGTGAAGGGCACGCCTGCGACCAGCGGCTATCGCTTCGTCAATGGCTGGCTGAACACCGCCGAAAATCCGCGGAGCGCGCAGACCATCGTCCGGTTCAGCAACGCCGCGCAGGGGGGCCTTGGCGACGCGCTGCCCGCCGGCACCATCCGCGTCTATCTGCGCGACGCGCGCGGCCAGCCGCAATTCACCGGCGAGGCGGCGATCGATCACACGCCGCAGGGATCGAAGATCGCGCTTGCCACCGGCGACGCCTTCGACGTGAAGGTCCGCCCGGTCGTCGAAAGCCGCACCCGGATCGGCAGCAATCGCTGGCAGACGAAAATGCGCTACACGCTGACCAACGCCACCGCCGCGCCGGTGACCGTCGAGCTGGTACAGGGCGGCCTCGACTGGAGCGACACCCGCATCGTCGAACAGAGCCGCCCCGGCGAACGGATCGACGCCGGGCAGACGGTGTGGCAGGTGCCGGTCCCTGCCAACGGATCGGCGGTCGTCACCGCGACGTTCGACACGCGCTACTGATGCCGGCGTTCGAGGGCAGGCGACGCAGCGGGGAGGTCGCTCCGGGCGAGCGATCTGCCCGCGAGGTATCCGGCGCGCCGGTCGCGGTCGCGTTGCCGGCGACCCGGACCCGCCCGGGAGCGGTGCGACCGTGCTCGCCAGCGTACCCTCACGCAGGCGGTTGGCCAGAGCTACGGACGCAAGTGGTTGTATTGGCCGGCTCCGCTCCACCGCCCGCACGAGACCCCTGCGAACGCCACGAACGGAGCCAATTCCGCACCGTACCCCGACAAAGGCGAGATCGTTGCGAAAGTACCGGTTCCTGCCCCCTGCCGTACCCCCGCGCAGGCGGGGGTCCAGGGTTCCAAACGCAAACCGATGTTCTACCTGGCTCTGGACCCCCGCCTGCGCGGGGGTACGGCGCGTTTGTGGCTAAGCCTGCGACGTTCGCTGAGGTTTCACCTTCGCCGGGGTACGAACCAGCGGCGTTCGCAATGATCGCCCCCGTGCCGAAGGACGCCGACAACGCCCCGCAGGAACGGACCGCCCAAAACGGTCCCGAACCCATCCAAGGGAACGACCGCGAAAAACGCCATCGGTCGCACCGCACCACGCGGCGTCGGCTCACGATCGCGACCCTCCCGCTGCTCCTCGCCACCCCCGCCCTCGCGCAGCAGCTGCCGACCACGACCTCCCCCGCCCCGACGACGGTCGCGGTCACCATCTATCGCGCGCCGTATCGGCCGGCGCAGGGTGCGATGAACCTGCGCAACCTCGACGGTTATGCGCTGGTGACCGAGACCCGCCGCGTCAAACTGCCAAAGGGCCGCGCCGTGCTCCGGTTCGAAGGGGTGGCGGGCGGCATCCTCCCGGTCAGCGCGGTGATCGACGGCCTGCCCGGCGGCACGGTCGAGAAAAACCGCGACGCGCGGCTGCTCTCGCCCGCCGCGCTGGTCGACGGCACGCTCGGCAACCGGGTGACGTTGCGCCGTACCGACCGCGCCACCGGGACATCGCGCGAGGAACCGGCGACCATCGTGTCCGGTCCCGTCGGCGGCGTCGTGCTGCGCACCGCGAACGGCGTCGAGGCGTTGGGGTGCAGCGGCCTGCCCGAATCGCTGCGCTACGCCCGCGTGCCCGCCGGCCTTGCCGCCAAGCCGGTGCTGAGCGTCACCACCGACAGCCCGTCGAGCAGGACCGTCACCGTCCGCCTCTCCTACCTCGCCAGCGGTTTCGACTGGTCGGCCAGCTATGTCGGCACGCTGACGGGCGACCGGCTGAACCTGTTCGCATGGACCACGCTCGCCAACAGCAATGCCGAGGGGTTCGCCGATGCCGAGGTGCAGGTGGTCGCCGGACGGCTGAACCGCGAACGGATCGCGCCGATCGAGGCGGCGGCGACCCAACTGCAACTGCGCTGCTATCCGCTGGGCACGACGACGTCGGACCTGCGCGAGGCGACGTTCGAACCGGCGGAGGAGATCATCGTCACCGCATCGCGGATGGCCGTCCCACCACCACCACCGCCGCCCCCGATGCCGGCCCCACCGGCACCGCCCGCCCCGGCGGCACCCGAAAATCTCGGCGACCTGAAACTCTACCGCCTGCCCGGCCGCACCACCGTCGCCGCGCGGGGTCAGAAACAGGTCGCGCTGCTGCGGCAGGACGGGGTGCGCTATGCCCGCCTCTATCGCCGCCGCATTCCCGTCGGCCAGCCGCTCGACGCCGCGGCGGTCGACATCGTCCTGCGGGTGAAGAACGAGAAGGCGGACGGGCTCGGCATCGCGCTTCCCGCCGGCACCACCGCGCTCTACGCGCCGCGCGGCGACACCGCGCTGCTGGTCGGTACCGGCACGATGACCGACCGTGCGGAGGGGGAGACGCTGCTGATCGCCGCCGGCAGCAGCCGACAGGTGCTGGTGAACCAGACCCGCCTCGACGATCGTTCCGCGCGGCTGAGCGTGACCAACGCGCGCAACGTCGCGGTCGATGTCGAGCTGCCGCTCGGCTGGCCGAACTCCGGCGCCCGGGGCGATGGGCTGACGACGATCGACGGCATCCCGACATGGCGGACGACGCTGGCCCCCGGCGCAACGGCGACGCTCGACTACCGCTTCTGAACCACGTTCCCGCAGCCGCCCGCGCGATAACCGTTCGCGTCTTCCGGCACGCTGCCGCACTTCCTTGCGGGCGAGACCCCCTGCGAAATTGCCGATGGCCGATCATCTACCGTACCCCCGCGCAGGCGGGGGTCCAGGGCCCCGAACGCGAGCGATAGTTTCGCTTGGCTCTGGCCCCCCGCCTGCGCGGGGGTACGGAGAAAGTCAGGTTCCGGTCAGGACCTCCGCAAAGACTTCGCACGACGCGAAGGCAGCTTGCGGGGCGCCTGCACTACTAACCCGTTGAAAATAAATAACCGAACCGCCGCCACACCCCACAAATCGTGCAACCTTCGTCAACTTCCCGCCGTCGCCGCCATCGTCACATAATCGAGCTTGCCCGTCCCCAGCACCGGCAGCGCCGCCACCACCCGCACATCGCGGGGCAGTGCCAGTTCGGCGATGCCGTTCGCCCGGCCCCATGCCGACAATGCGCCCGCCCCCGCGCCAACCTGCGTCGTGAACAGCACCAGCTGCTCGCCCTTCCGGGCATCGGGCCGCGTCACCACCGCATGTTCGCCCTGTGGCCAGACCTTGGCGGCATAGCCCTCGACCGCCGGCAGCGAGACCATTTCGCCGCCGATCTTGGCAAAACGCTTCGCCCGTCCCCGGATCGTCACGAAGCCGGCATCGTCGATGGTGACGATATCGCCGGTATCGTGCCATCCGTCCGCCGGCGGTTGCACCACGCCGGGTGCCTCGACCTTCAGATATCCGGCCATGACGTTCGGCCCGCGGATCGCCAGCCGTGCGCCTTCGGTGATGCCCGGCACCGGTTCCAGCCGCGCCTCGATCCCCGGCAGCAGCCGCCCGACACTGCCCGCGCGGAAGTGCATCGGCGTGTTGACCGCGATCACCGGTGCCGCCTCGGTTGCGCCATAGCCTTCGAGGATGCGCAGCCCGAACTTCTCGGCATAGGTCGCCCGCGTCTCCGGCCGCACCCGCTCCGCCCCGGCAAAGATGTAGCGCAGCGCATAGAAATCATAGCCATGCGCCATCCGCGCATAGCCCGACAGAAAGGTATCGGTCCCGAACAGGATCGTCGCATTGGCGTCGTAGGCCAGTGCCGGCACGATCCGGTAATGCAGCGGGCTGGGATACAGCACCGTCTTCACCCCCGACAGGATCGGCAACAACGTGCCGCCGGTCAGCCCGAAGCTGTGGAACACCGGCAGTGCGTTCAGCACCGTATCCGCCCGGTTGAAATCGATCCGGGAGGAGAGTTGCAGGCAGTTGGCCAACAGGTTGCGGTGGGTTAGCACCACCCCCTTGGGCACGCCCTCCGACCCGCTGGTGAACAGGATCACCGCGGGCGCGTCCGCCGACACCCGCAACCGCCGGTGCAGCCGCCCCGCCATCCGCGACCGCACCAGCGCAACGAATTTCGCCCCTGCGCCGATTCCCTCGCGAAGTTCCTCCAGATAGCGGATGGCGATCCCGTCGCCGACCAGCCCGGCGACGACCTCGCCCAGCTTGGCCTGCTCGACGAACGCCCGCGCGGTGACGATCGTCCTTATCTGCGCCGCCGTACACGCCACCCGCAGATTGGCGAGGCCGGCGGTATAGTTCAGCATCGCCGGCACCCGCCCCGTCGCCTGCAGGGCAAAGAAGGTCGCGACCACGCCGCCCACGTTGGGCAGCAGCACGCCGACCGCCTCGCCCTGCGCCGTCCCCGCCGCCAGCGGCCGCGCCAGCGCCTGCGTTCCGGTGACGAGGCGGTCATAGGTCAGCGGCACGCGCTGCACATCCTCGACCACGGCCATCCCCGCACCATGCAGGTGCCGCGCATCGATCAGTGCGTCGTACAGCGTCCGGTCGGTATCGGACGTGGCGAAGATCATCTCGCTCATCACGTCGTACAGCTGCCGCCCGGCGATCGCCCGCCGCTCGCGCGCGCTCAATCCATGCGGCAGGTCGAAGCGGCGCGGCGGCAACACGGTCAGTTCGATCCTCGGGAACCAGTGCAGCCGGGCCTTGCCCTTCAACCGGCTGAAGCGGGTATATTGCGCCCCGTCGATCCGGACCGGCACGATCGGCGCGTCGGCGCGGTCGGCGACCATGCCGGGGCCGTCGAACACCTTCATCAGTGCGCCGGTGACGGTGATGCGGCCTTCGGGAAAGATCACCAGCGTCCGCCCCTCGCGCACCGCCTTGACCATCGCCTTGGCCGACATCGGGTTCGTCGGATCGACCGGAAACGCGTCGAACAGTTTCAGCAGCGGCTGCATCCACCATGCCCGCGCAAAGCGGCTGTGGATCGCAAAGGTCGGCTTGCCCGGCAGGAACGCGGCCAGCAGCAACCCGTCGAGGAACGACACATGGTTGACCACGACCACCGCGCGCTCGCCGGGCAGCGGCATGTTCTCCGCGTCGTGCACCTTCACCCGGTACGCCAGCCGCAGCGCGCCGCGCACCACGGACTTGAACACCGTTTCGGGCAGCAGCCAGCACGAGATCAGCGCGATCGACAGCGTCGCGAACCCCAGCGCGCCGAAAATGCCAGGCACGCTGCTCCCGCCCGCCAGCATCGCCGTCACCACCGCGACCATCACGACCGTGACGATGGCGTTGATGATGTTGTTCGCGGCGATGATCTGCGACCGCTTCCCGGCCGGACTCCACGTCTGGAGAATGGCGTAGAGCGGCACGACGAACACCCCGCCGCTCAGCGCAATACCGGCCAGATCGATCAGCAGATGCCAGCTACCCGGCGTCGCCACGAACGCGGCGATATCCGCGCCCGGCGTTTCGACCACGAACCGGCCCGCCGTTCCCCATGCATCGATCAGGAACACCGCCAGCCCGATCGCGGCGATCGGCACATAGCGCGCCGACACCTCGCCCTTGAGCAGCCGGTTCACCAACAGCGATCCGACCGCGACGAACAGGCTGAACACCGCAAGGAACAGCGTGACGACCTCCGGCGCGGCGTTGAGCGTTCCCGCGACCAGTGGCGCGAATTCCGACAGCACCACCGCCCCGACCGAAAAGAACCAGCTGATCCCGAGGATCGCCAGCCACACCCCGCGCCCGCCATGCGCCGCGCGCAGGATCGCGGCGGTGCTGCGAAACGGGTTAAGGTCGATCCGCAGTTCGGCCACCGCCGGGGGCGCCGACGGCACCGCCAGCGCCGCCACGAACCCCAGCACCGCCACGCCGAACGCGACCAGCCCGGCCTCCCATGGCGGGATGATCCCGCCCAGCAACTGCCCGGTCAGGATCGCGATGAACGTCCCCGCCTCGACCAGCCCGGTGCCGCCCATCAGTTCGTGGGCGCGCAGATGCTGCGGCAGGATCGAATATTTGACCGGCCCGAAAATGGTCGAATGCACCCCCATCAGGAACAGGCAGGTCAGCAGCACCGGCACCGATTCGAACCAGAACCCGACCACCGCCAGCGCCATGATCGCGATCTCGGCCGCCTTGACCGCCCGGATCAGCCACGCCTTGTTCCACGCATCCGCCATCTGCCCGGCAAGGCCGGAAAACAGGAAATAGGGCAGGATGAACAGCCCCGTCGACACCGTCGCCAGCGTCGCCGCCCGCGCCGGATCGGCCCGGTACAGCGTGAAATTGGCAAGGAACAGCAACGCGAATTTCAGCAGATTGTCGTTCATCGCCCCCAGGAACTGGACGACGAACAACGGGGCATAGCGGCGCTTGGTCAGCAGCGAGAAATCGGGTGCGGACATCCATTCCCCCATCGGGATTGCCCAACCCGGGAACAGGCACCGGCCCGCCCCCGAATCACGGCGACGCGATCAGCCTAGCATAAAAATAACAGTGTTCAATAAATCAATTCGACCGTGTCGGATCGGTCATCGGATCGGCCATCTCGCGGGGGGTCGGCAGGCGGGCGACCGGCAGCGAACCGGTCTGGCGCTCGATCATCCGGTGGACGCGCGGCGGCGCGTTGCCCCGGTGCAGCGCCAGCAACGCGACGCTGTTCGCGTGATCCGCCTCGGTCCGGCGCTGGTTGTGACGGATATATTCGAGCCACGTCGAGACATGATACCGCTCGATCCACAGCTCCGGATCGTTCAGGTCGCGCAGCAACGCCCAGTGATGCGCGCCGTCGCGGCGGCGGATGCGGCGCCGTTCGTTCATGACGTTCAGGAAACCGACGACATCCTTCGGCGCGATCCGGTAATCGATCGTCACCACCACCGGCCCCGATCGCGCCTCGACCGGCACTTCGGTATCGGGCGTCTCCCACCCGCGCGGCGCAAGGCTCGCGGTCTCGATATCGCGCAACGGCAGCTTGAACCCGGCGGCGACGCTCAGCATCTGCACCGCCGCCGCCGCCAGCAACGCGATATGGACCCCCGATCCTTCGGCGACCGATCCGAACAGCCAGCTGCCGATCGTCATGCCGCCGAACGCGGCCATCTGGTACAGCGCCAGTGCCCGCGCCACGACCCAGCGCGGTGCCGCCATCTGCACCGATACGTTGAAGGTGCTGAGCGCCGATACCCAGCCCGCGCCGGCCAGCACCAGCGCCGCCATCGTCAGCGGCAGGACCGGGCTGACCGCCGCGATCGCCGCACCGCTCGCCAGTGCGGTCGCCGCCACGCGGACCAGCCGCTCGGGTGCCCAGCGCTTGCGCAGCCGCACGCTGCCCAGCGCGCCGATCACTGCCCCGCCGCCGAATGCGCCCAGCAGCGCGCCATAGGTCAGCGGTCCGCCGGTGACGAGGTCGCGCGCGACCAGTGGCATCATCGCCGGCACCGCACTCGCCGCGACGCCGAACAGCGCGGCCCGGATCAGCACCGTCCGCAGGCTTGGCGACATGCGGACATAGCGCACCCCCGCCGCCATCGCGAGGCCCAGCGTCTCGCGCGGCAAGGTGCGCGGAGCATAGTCGGGCTTCCACCGCGCCAGCACCGCGATCAGCCCGATATAGCTCAGCGCATTGGTCAGGAACGCCGCCGCCGCACCCGCGACCGCGACGATCGCCCCGCCCAGTGCCGGGCCGACGCTGCGTGCGATATTGAACCCCATCGAATTGAGCGCGACCGCACTCGGCAACACGCTGCGCGGCACCATGTCGCCGACCGATGCCTGCCATGCCGGCCCATTGATCGCGGTCCCGCAGCCGATCAGAAAGGTGAACGACAGCAGCAGCCACGGGCTGAGCAACCCCATCCACGCGCACACCGCCAACGCGACCGACACGGTCAGCATGAACCCCTGCGCCGCCAGCATCACCCGCCGCCGGTCGAGATTGTCGGCCACCGCCCCGGCCCAGAGCGACAACAACATGATCGGCAGCGTCGTCGACGCCTGCACCAGCGCGATCATCTGCGGCGATGCCGCCAGCGAGGTCATCATCCACGATGCGCCGACCGACTGGATCAACCCGCCGAAATTGGACGCCATCGATGCGACCCAGATGGCCCGGAAGATCGGGATCGACAGTGGTGAGCTATGCGTCGCCGTCGTGGTCGTTACGGTTGAGGTTGCCATGGCCGATGAATGCGTCGCGCGCCGCTTTGTGCCAAGCCGCTTGTGTCGGACCCGCGCGGCGGCGATGGGAACGCGATGCGCGATCCTTTTACCCTTGACGCGACCGGCGCGACGCTGACGATCCGCGCCACGCCGAAAGCGTCGAAGACGGCGGTGACGGGCGTGGTAGCGTTGGAGGGCGACGCGACCGCACTCGGCCTGCGCGTCGCTGCCCCGCCGGTCGATGGTGCGGCGAATGACGAAGTCGTGCGGTTCGTCGCGAAGCAACTGCGGGTCGGGCGTAGCGCGGTGACGCTGGTCGCAGGGCAGACCAGCCGGGTGAAAAGGCTGCGGATTGCGGGGGATGCGGTAGCGCTGGAAGCGGCGTTGCGGACACTCATCCCTTAATCGTCATTCCCGCGAAGACGGGAATCCATACACGCCGACGCCGCGACTCCATCGCAATTGTCAGCGGCAATGGGTTCCCGCCTGCGCGGGAACGACGAAATTGCCTGCTCGTCTTCCCTGTCCACCTCGTCATCCCTGCGAAGGCCGGGATCCATTGTGTCAGGCGCTATCGAAGGAAACGCGACATCACCATGTCCATGGATTCCGGCCTACGCCGGAATGACGGAACGCGTGTCGCTACCCCACCTCAAACGATCGCATGCGGCACGAACCTTGCCAGATCGCGGGTGATCGGCCCGTCATCCTCGCGCACCGACAGCGCGACCGCGTCGTCGCCGACGATCCACGATCCCACCACCGCATGATTGCCGTCGAACACCGGCAACCGGGCCAGCGCCTGCACGACATGGCCTTCCTCGCCGTAACCGCCCTCCGGACCACGGGCGGTGGCGCTGCCGTCGACCAGTTCGATGTCCCAGCCCTCGCGCGAGAAAATCGGCTTGCGCACATAGGCATCACCGATCTCCGCCAGCGCCGCCGCGTCGTCCGCAAACGCGGCCGGCAGCAAATTCGGGTGCCCGCGATGCCGCTGCCACAATAACGGCAAGATGCCCTTGTTCGACAGCAGCGCCTTCCACGCCGGTTCGAGGAACAGCGTCTTCGTCGCCGCCAGTTGCTTGGCATAGGGTTCGCGCAGCATATCCTCCCATGGATACAGCTTGAACAGCGCACCGATAAGCACGTCGTCGCCATCGACGAACGCGCCGTCGCCATCGACGCCGATCCGGTCGATCGCGACGAATGCCGGGTCCAGCCCCGCCTGCCGCGCGACATCCTCCAGATAGCGGACGGTCTGGCGATCCTCGACATGGTCGTCGACCGACGCGAAATGCACGGTGCTGCCCCGCGTGAACAACGCACCGAAGCGTTCGACCAGCGCATCGTGCAGCCGGTTATACTGATCGGCCCCCGCCGGCAGCGTGCCGTCCGCGATGCGATCCTCCAGCCATTGCCACTGGAACAGCGCGGTCTCGAAAATGCTGGTCGGGGTATCGGCATTATATTCGAGCAGCTTGGCCGGGCCGCTGCCGTCAAAGGCGAAATCGAACCGCCCGTACAGCGACGGCGCATGCGCCTTCCACGACGCCGCCACCACGTCGCGCATGTCGTCGGGAATGGCGAGGCGGTGCATCAGCGCCTCGCTGCCGACGACCTCGTTCACCAGATCGCGGCACAGGCCGTGGAGTTCGACACTGGGTGCCTCGATCCCCTGTTCGATCTCGTCGAGCGAGAAGGCGTACCACGCCCCCTCCTCCCAATATTTCTGGCCGTCCTGATGGTGGAACGTGAATCCCATCCGCTCGGCGGTCGCCCGCCAGTCGGGACGGGGGGCGACCGCGCGGCGTTCCATCAGTCGCGCCCGATCGTTCCGCCGTCGCGCGTCCCGTCGGACAGGCGCGGCGCGTCCTTGGGGCTCGACAGCCGGGCAAGGATGTCGTCGGCGCTCGACGATCCGGGCAACAGCCCCGCCGCCTTCAGCTTTTCGTCGAGGTCGGCACCGGTGCGCATGTCCTCCAGCTCGGCCTGCGCCTTGAACTTCTCTTCGCGGATCGCCTGCCGCTCCTTCAGCCGCGCGAGGCTGTCGGCTGCCGACCCCAGCGACGCGGTGGCCCCGCCATAGCTGCTGGCGACCGAAGCCTGCGCCTTCTGCACGCTCTCGTTCGCGCGGACGACGTCGACCTCGCGGCGCAGCGCGTCGATCTTGCCGTCGCCGGTCTTGATGATGCCGCGAATCTTGTCCTCGGCGGATCGCATGTCGGCGATCTGCGGCGTCTTGGTCGACTGTTCCTGCTCGATCGTCGCCAGCCGCTGTGCGACCTCGCGGGCGAGGTCCATGTCGCCACGCGCCATCGCCGCGCGCGCCGACGATTCATATTTATCCCGCTGCGAGGTCAGGCCCTCCAGCTCCTTCTCCATCATCCGCCGCTTGGCGGTCAGCGTCGCGAGATCGTCGCGCGCCTTGGCCTGCAGCGATCCGGCATCGCGGATCTGCTGGTCGAGGATCGTCAGCGCCTTGGCATCGACGATCGACTGACCGGTTTCGTGCGCGGTGCCGCGCACCAGCGCGACCAGATTCTTCCACATCGACATCGTCCTACCTTCCGTTACGCGGCAAATTCGGTGCGCAGTTCCGACGCCGCCTCGATCGCATTCTGCGCCAGCACGCGCAGTTCGATCAGTACGGTATGCAGCGACGATTCGACCGACAGCTCACCCACCAGCTCATAATATTCGCGTCCGCCCACTTCCGCGATGGCGAAATTCGACAGCGGCACCAGCTTCTGCGTCTTCAGCAGGAACCGGTTGAACGCGTCCGGTTCGGACTGTTCGTCGACCGGCCACAACAGGGTCGACACGACGATCTGCTCGCCCGCGACCGAGGCGAAGATGGCGAGGTCGCCGACATGATGCATGGTCAGTTTCAGGACCGGTTCGGCCTGTTCGATCCGCTCGACGCTCAGTTCGTCGGCATGATCGGGTCCGCTGAGCGCCTGCGCCAGTCCGGCGATCGTCCAGCTACGGGGTGCTTCGTCCATCCATCCCTCCGAAAAGCCGGCCCGGTGTGTTGGCCGCGCTTGACACCCCAAGCATAAGGCGCGACCAAAAAGCAAGGTGCGGGGGCATGGGCAGGGGATGAAGTCATTCAGTCTCGGCAGGTATCTAAGGCGGCTCTATCTCGCGGCCAGCGAGCTGCACCGTGGCGTGCTGCTCGCGCTGCTGGTCCTGCACATGACCATCTCGTGGGAATTGCTGGCCTTTGCCGGGGAAAGCGACCTGCTGCGCCCCTCGGCCTATCTCTATTGGTATGCGACGACCGCCTCGACGGTCGGCTATGGCGACCTGTCGCCGAAATCGGATGCGGGGCGGATCGTCACCGCGCTGTTCGTCATGCCCGGCGCGATCGCGCTGTTCACCGTGTCGATCGCCCGCGCCTTTGCCGGGGTGTCGGCGCGCTGGCGGCGGCGGCGCATGGGCCTGGGGGACTATAGCGCGATGCGTGGCCATATCGTCCTCGTCGGCTACGACCCCGATCGTACCCCGCGCATGATCGCGGAGATCGTCGCCGACGGGCAGGGGCATGAACTGGTGCTGGTCGCGACGCAGGAACTGACCGGCGACGCCACGACGCACCGCTTCGTCCGCGTCGCCTCGCTCACCGCGCCGGCCGACCTGCGCCGCGCCGGCGTCGCGACCGCCGAACGCGTCATCGTCTATGGCCCGTCCGATCCCGACACGCTGGCGGCGACGCTGGCGGTAACCGCGCTCAACGACACCGGCCATGTCGTCTGCTTCCTGCGCGATCCCGACACCGCCGGGCTGCTGGCGGCACATTGTCCGCAGGTCGAAGTGGTGCTGACCCCGACCGTCGAACTGGTGGTCAAGGCACTCAGCGACCCCGGTTCCAGCCGCCTGATCGCGCAACTCGCCAGCCACACCGACGATGGCGGCACGCTGTACGCCACCACCGCGCGCACCGGCGGCAGTTTCGACGATGCCGCACGCGATCTGCGCACCCGCGGCGGAATCTTGGTCGCCAGCTGTGGCGCCGGACAGCATTCGCCGGTATTCGACCCCGACGGTCGGATCGCGGTCGGCGACCGGCTGTTCTACATCGCCCGGACAAGGATCGCGGCATGATATTCGGCAGCCTGTTCGGCGGCAGCGGCGCGCGGGAGGAAACCCCCGGCATCGCGGTGGTCCGCAACATCACCATCGGACGCCAGGTCCGGCTCGACGCGCTGGCATGGCGGCGGCTGACCGGTGCCGCCTTCACCCTCGAGCGCGATACGCTGGAAATCACGGCGCAGGGCGTCATCCGGCTGGACGATGGCAGCCATGTCCACCGTTTCTACACCGACGACGAACTGATGTTGCAGGCGGTCAGCCAGTCGGCGGACGGCTCCGACGCCGATGATTTCACCCTGTTCCGGCCATGGTCGTCGACCTATCCGGTCGACTGGGCCGATACCGGCGCGTTCCGCAATCGCCTGTCGCAACCCGTCTGGGACGAACCCGGCCTCGCCCGCTTCCAGCGTTTCTGGTACGGCGAGGACGATCGCAGCCAGCCGCCGGTCGAATTGTGGGAGGCGGTCTATTACGAACGCACCGGTCGCCCGGTCCGCCAGATCAAGCAGGCCTGCATGCTCTATGCGCGCGACATCGCGCCGGAGGGGCAGGAGTTGCTGCTCGCCATCGCCATGCAGCCGGAGGGCGGCGACCTGACGCACGAGATCATGGTCGGGCTGCCGCTGCTGCCCGCCGAATTCAACGCCTGAACCGGCGACAAGGGGGAACCAGATGACGCTCGATTTCGGCACTTTCCTGAACGGCGCGATCCATTTCATCATCGCGTTCGGGCTGGCCTGCCTGTTCCTCGCGGTGTTCAAGCGGCTGTATCAGATTTCGACGCCCTATGACGAACGCACGCTGATCGCATCGGGCAATCCGGCGGCGGCGATCGCGCTGGGCGGGGCGATCATCGGCTTCGCGCTGCCCCTCGCCTCCGCGCTCAGCGTCACCGCCGATCCGGTCGAATTCGCCGCATGGGCCTTGCTGGCGGGCGTGATCCAGATCGGCGCAGCGCTGGTCGTGCGCCGCTTCATCGTCCGCGACATGGTCCGCCGGATCGAGGAAGGCAATGTCGCCAGCGCGATCTACAACGCTGCGACCTCGATCGGGATCGGCCTGCTCAACGCCGCGTCGATGACGTACTGAAGGGTACTTCCATGACCAACCAGCCCCCCCGCCGCAAACGCTCGGTCGCCGCCGGCCTGACTGCCGTCGGCGCCGTCGCGATGCTGTCCGGCTGCGACGACAATAACGAACAGGCCCGCTTCGGCCCCCCGACCGAGGTCGCCGCGTTCCAGAGCGTCCAGCAATGCATCGACAGCGGCCAGTATGACCGCGACACCTGCACCGCCGCCCAGCAAAAGGCGGTGAACGAGGATGCGAAGGCCGCTCCCCGTTTCGACAGCCAGCAATTGTGCGAGGAACAGTTCGGCGCTGCCCAGTGCCAGCGTCGCAGCGAAGGCGGCCAGAGCTTCTTCACCCCGCTGCTGACCGGCTTCCTGATCGGACAGCTGCTCAACAACAATTCGTCGCGCTACAATTATGGCGGCCTCTATCGCGACCGCCGGGACCGGGACGGCGGCTGGTATACCGGGTCGGGCGCGTATCTCGGCAATGGCAACGGCTATCGCTACTCAGTCGGCCGCGACGCGATCACCACGCCGGTGACGACGCAGCGCATCCAGACGCGCAGCTCGGTCGTCTCGCGCGGCGGCTTCGGCGGCCGGGTCAGCGCCCGGTCGAGCGGCGGCTGGGGCGGCGGCGGGCGGTCGTTCGGGGGGTAGGATCCCCCGACCCCGGCACGCTTTCGTCATTCCCGCGCAGGCGGGAATCCATACACGCCGACCTATCGCCTCCGGCCGCAGCGATAGCGTCTATCGATTCCCGCCTGCGCGGGAATGACGGCCTGCCACCAACCCCGCCACGATCGCCTCCGCCGCCACCGACACATCGGCCCATGTCGTCTCGAACCCGGCGGCATTGCCATAATAGGGGTCGGCGACCGCCTGCCCCTTCCGCCCCGGCACCGCATCCATCAACAGTCCGATCCGCGCGACAGCATCCTTGGGTGCGCGCCGCCGCACCTCCGCCAGATTGTCGCGATCGAGCGCGAGGATGTTGGTGAAGCGCCGATAGTCCGCCGCCTCGACCTGCCGCGCGCGATAGCCCGAGATGTCGATGCCATGCGTGAGCGCCACCGCCTGCGCACGCGGGTCGGGCGGATGGCCGACATGCCACGTCCCGGTTCCGGCCGAATCGACCTCGATCGCCACCCCCGCCCGCGCCGCCGCGTCACGCAACGCCGCCTCCGCCAGCGGGGAGCGGCAGATATTGCCGAGACAGACGAGCAGGAACGAGCAGTTTTCAGTCATTACCATCTCCAGCTTTCTCCGTTCGGTTCGAGCAGCTTCGAGCCTGTCGAGAAGCGTCTGTCGAGAACTGCGGCGTTTGGGGCAACCCCTTCTCGACGGCGGTTCTCGGCAAGCTCGAACCTGCGCTCGAAGCGAACGGGAGAGGTAAAGGTGTGCGGCGTCACGAAACCCATGGCATCCCCCGCCCCCTTGCGCCAAAAGTATCCCAAACAGGGGAGAGGCCGATGGCGACAGCAGCAACCATACCGATCGCACCGACGACGGCGCGCGAATGGATCGGTTGGGCGGTGGTGGCGATCGTCGGTGCGGTCGCGCTGGGCTGGATCGCGCTGATGCGGGGTGAACCGGTCAACGCGCTGTGGATCGTCGTTGCATCGCTGTGTGTCTATGCCATCGCCTATCGCTTCTATGGCCTGTTCATCGCCACCCGCGTGCTGCGCGTCGATCCGTCGCGCCCGACCCCGGCGGTGCGGCGGAACGACGGCCTCGACTATGTCCCGACGCACAAGGGCGTGTTGTTCGGCCACCATTTCGCCGCCATCGCCGGCGCAGGGCCGCTGGTCGGCCCTGTCCTCGCGGCGCAGATGGGTTATCTGCCCGGCACCCTGTGGCTGCTCGCGGGCGTGGTGTTCGCCGGGGCGGTGCAGGATTTCCTGATCCTCTATTTCTCGACGCGGCGCGACGCACGCTCGCTCGGCGACATGATCCGCAGCGAAATGGGGCTGATCCCCGGCACCATCGCGCTGGTCGGCGTGCTGATGATCATGATCATCCTGCTCGCGGTGCTGGCGCTGGTGGTGGTTAAGGCGCTGACCGGCAGCCCATGGGGCACCTTCACCGTCTTCGCGACCATTCCGATCGCGGTGCTGATGGGGCTGTACGGCCGCTTCCTGCGGCCCGGCAAGATCGCCGAAATGTCGGCGATCGGCTTCGTGCTGCTGATGGCGGCGATCGTCGGCGGCGAGCCGGTCGCCCATTCGCCGGTCTTCGCGCCGATGTTCACCTATTCGGGGCCGGCGCTGGCGCTGATCCTGATGGCGTACGGCTTCGTCGCCTCGGTCGCGCCCGTCTGGCTGCTGCTCGCCCCGCGCGATTATCTGTCGACCTTCCTCAAGATCGGGGTGATCGCCGGCTTGGCCCTCGGCATCCTCTATGTCCGCCCCGATCTTCAGATGCCGGCGGTGACCCATTTCATCGACGGCACCGGCCCGGCCTTTTCGGGCAAGCTGTTCCCGTTCCTGTTCATCACCATCGCCTGTGGTGCCGTGTCGGGCTTCCACGCGCTGATCGCCAGCGGCACCACGCCGAAAATGATCGCGAGCGAGGCCGATCTGCGCTTCATCGGCTATGGCGCGATGCTGACCGAAAGCTTCGTCGCGATCATGGCGCTGATCGCGGCCTGCGTGCTCGACCCCGCCGTCTATTTCGCGATGAACGCCCCGCCGGCGCTGATCGGCACGACCGCCCAGAGCGCGGCGCAGGCGATCGCGCAGTGGGGCTTCGTCGTCACCCCCGACATGCTGACCCAGCTGGCGCGCGACGTCGGCGAAAGCAGCATCCTGTCTCGCGCGGGCGGCGCGCCCACGCTGGCGGTCGGCATGGCGCACATCCTCAGCCGAGTGATCGGCGGGCCGGCGATGATGGCCTTCTGGTATCACTTCGCCATCCTGTTCGAAGCGCTGTTCATCCTGACCACGGTCGATGCCGGCACCCGCGTCGCCCGCTTCATGATCCAGGACCTGCTCGGCAGCTTCGTGCCCGCGATGAAGGAGACCCAGAAGCTCGGCCCCAATCTGATCGGCACCGCGCTCGCCGTCGCCGCATGGGGGTATTTCCTCTACAGCGGCGTCACCGATCCGCTGGGCGGCATCAACACGCTGTGGCCGCTGTTCGGCATTTCGAACCAGATGCTCGCCGCCATCGCGCTGATCCTGTCGACCGTCCTGCTCTTCAAGATGAAGCGCGACCGCTATGCGTGGGTGACGATGGTCCCGACCGCGTGGCTGCTGATCTGCACGCTCACCGCCGGCTGGCAGAAACTGTTCGACGCCAATCCCAAGATCGGTTTCCTCGCCCATGCGCAGCTGTTTTCCGACGCGCTGGCCCGCGGCGAGATCCTCGCCCCCGCCAAGACGGCGGCGGAGATGCAGCGGATCATCCTCAACGACCGTATCGATGCGGCGCTGTGCGTGCTGTTCATCGTCGTCGTGCTGTCGGTCCTCGGCTACGGTATCGGCGCGATCCGCAAGGCGAAGGCGGCGGCGACACCCACCGCGCAGGAGGTCGGCGATGCGCTTCCTGCATAGGCTGGCGGAGGGCGCGCGACTGATGGTCGGCGTGCCCGATTACGACCGCTACGTCGCCCACCGCGCCGCGCACCATCCGGACGAACCGGTCATGACCCTGAAGGAATTCCACCGCGACCGCGTGGCCCGGCGCTACGGCACCGGACCGGGAGCGCCGCCGCGCTGTTGTTGAGAGACTGCCCTAACCACAGCCGTACCCCCGCGCAGGCGGGGGTACGCCTTCCTCAACGGTCGTCCTTAATCCCGGATATTGCGCCGGAACGTCTCCGGCAGGAACAGCACGCCCAGCACCAGCGTCACCACCGCCAGCACCACCGGATACCACAGGCCATAATAGATATCCCCCGTCGCCGCGACCATCGCGAAGGCCGTGGTCGGCAGGAACCCGCCGAACCAGCCATTGCCGATATGATAGGGCAGCGACATCGACGTATAGCGGATGCGGCTGGGGAACAGTTCGACCAGCAACGCCGCGATCGGGCCATAGACCATGGTCACCAGCAGCACCATGAACCACAGGATCAGGATCACCAGCGGCTTGTCGATCGCTGCCGGATCGGCTTTCGCGGGATAGCCGGCCTCCGCCAGCGCCGCTGCGACCTCGCCCTGATAGGCGGTGATCGCCGCCGCCCGCGCCGGCCCGGTCACTTCCGCCGGATCGGGTGCGACCAGCATCCGGTTGCCCACCTCCACGCTGGCGATCGTGCCCGCCGGTGCCTCGACATTGGTATAGCTGATGCCGTTCTTCGCGAGATAGGATTTGGCGATGTCGCAGCTTTTCGCGTCGAACTTGTTGCGGCCGATCGGATCGAACTGCACCGAACAATCGTCGTCATGCGCGCTCACCCGCACCGGCGACGCCGCCTGCGCGGCGGCAAGCGCCGGATTGGCGGCGCTGGTCAGCGCCCCGAACAGCGGGAAATAGGTCAGCGCCGCCAGCGCGCAGCCGGCCATGATGATCCATTTCCGCCCGATCTTGTCCGACAGCCAGCCGAAGAACACGAAGAACGGCGTCCCCAGCGCCAGCGAGATCGCCAGCAGCACGTTCACCGTCGCGCCATCGACCTTCATCATCTTTTCGAGGAAGAACAGGACGTAGAACTGCCCGGTGTACCACACCACCGCCTGCCCCATCGCCGCGCCGAACAGCGCGATCAGCACCAGCTTCAGATTGGGCCAGCGCAGGAACGCCTCGGTCAGCGGGGCCTTCGACGTCTTGCCCTCTTCCTTCATCTTCAGGAACACCGGGCTTTCCGACAATTGCAGCCGGATCCACATCGACACCGCCAGCAGCAGGATCGACACGAGGAACGGCAACCGCCACCCGAAGGAACCGAACGTATCCTCGCCCAGCATCGTGCGGAACCCGATCACGACCAGCAGCGCCGCGAACAGCCCCATGGTCGCCGTCGTCTGGATGAAGCTGGTGTACAGCCCCCGCTTCCCGTCGGGCGCATGTTCCGCGACATAGGTCGCCGCGCCGCCATATTCGCCGCCCAGCGCCAGCCCCTGCAAAATGCGCAGCGCGACGAGGATCACCGGGGCCGCGACGCCGATACTGGCATAGGACGGCAACAGCCCGACCGCGAAGGTCGACAGGCCCATGATGCCCATCGTCACCAGGAACGTGTTCTTGCGCCCGACCAGATCGCCGATCCGCCCGAACACCAGCGCCCCGAACGGCCGCACCGCAAAGCCGGCGGCGAACGCACCGAGCGCGAGGATGAACCCCGTCGTCTCGTTCACGCCCGAAAAGAACTGCTTCGAGATGTACGTCGCGAGCAACCCGTACAGATAGAAATCATACCATTCGAACACGGTGCCCAGCGACGACGCGGCGATCACCAGTTTCTCGTTCTGACCCTTGGGATGGTCCCCGGCCGTCGTTGTTCCCGCCATGGCGGCATCCTCTCCTAAAGCCGGGCGCGATCGATCGTCGCACCTCCCCGCCGCACCAGTGTCATCCGCGTGGTGCTAGGCGACCAGTACGACCTTGGTCGTAGGCGCAAGCGACTTGACGCGCCCCCCCGCGAGCAAGGATCAAGGGCGCCAGGAGAGAAGCATGACCCAGACGATTCACGCGGCCCGCTACGACGATGCCGCGCGAGTAACCCCGGCCGACTATGACGCCCGCTACGCCGCATCGGTCGCGGACTCGGACGGCTATTGGCGCGAGGGCGGTCGCTGCATCGACTGGTCGCGCCCCTATGCGACGGTCAAGGACACCTCGTTCGACGAAGCCGATTTCCGCATCCGCTGGTTCGCCGATGGCCAGACCAACGTCTCGGTCAACTGCCTCGACCGCCATCTCGCCACCCGCGGCGATCAGACCGCGATCCTCTGGGAAGGCGACGAGCCGGGTGAGACGCGCAACGTCACCTATCGCGAACTCCACCAACAGGTCTGCTGCTTCGCCAACGTCCTGAAATCAAAGGGCGTGAAGAAGGGCGACCGCGTCACCCTGTATCTGCCGATGATGGCCGAAGCGGCGGCGGCGATGCTCGCCTGCACCCGCATCGGCGCGATCCATTCGATCGTGTTCGGCGGCTTCTCGCCCGACAGCCTCGGCAACCGTATCGTCGATTGCGACAGCAAGCTGGTCATCACCGCCGACGAAGGCTGTCGCGGCGGCAAGCGCATCCCGCTGAAGGCCAATGTCGACAAGGCACTGGCCCACGCCCCCGGCGTCGAGACCGTGATCGTCATCCGCCGCAGCGGTGCCGACGTACCGATGGTCGAGGGCCGCGACCACTGGCTCCACGACCTGCTGCCCGACGCCTCGCCCGACTGCCCGGCCGAACCGATGGATGCCGAGGACCCGCTGTTCATCCTCTATACCAGCGGCTCGACCGGCAAGCCCAAGGGCGTGCTCCACACCACCGGCGGCTATCTGGTATGGGCGCACGCCACCTTCCGCGACGTGTTCGACTATCGCGATGGCGAGGTCTTCTGGTGCACCGCCGATATCGGCTGGGTCACCGGACACAGCTATGTCGTCTATGGTCCCCTCTCGAACGGCGCGACCACGGTCATGTTCGACGGCGTGCCCAACTATCCCGACCATGGCCGCTTCTGGGAAACGATCGACCGGCTGGGCGTCAACATCTTCTACACCGCCCCCACCGCGATCCGCGCGCTGATGCGCGAGGGCGACAGCTGGGTCACCAAATCCAGCCGCCAGTCGCTGCGCCTGCTCGGCAGCGTCGGCGAACCGATCAATCCGGAGGCATGGGACTGGTATCACCGCGTCGTCGGCGACCGCCGCTGCCCGATCGTCGATACCTGGTGGCAGACCGAGACCGGCGGCATCCTCATCTCGCCGCTCCCCTACGCCACCGACCTGAAACCCGGCAGCGCGACCAAACCGCTGCCCGGCGTGCAGCCGGTGATCGTCGATGCCGAGGGCAAGGTGCTCGACGGCGCGGCGCAGGGCAATCTATGCATCGCCGATAGCTGGCCCGGACAGATGCGGACGGTGTGGGGCGATCACGACCGCTTCTTCCAGACCTATTTCACCACCTATCCCGGCAAATACTTCACCGGCGACGGCGTGCGGCGCGACGGCGACGGCTATTACTGGATCACCGGCCGCGTCGACGACGTCATCAACGTCAGCGGCCACCGCATGGGCACCGCCGAAGTCGAAAGCGCCCTCGTCGCGCATCAAAAAGTTGCCGAAGCCGCGGTCGTCGGCATGCCCCACGACATCAAAGGCCAGGGCATCTACGCCTATGTCACGCTGAATTCGGGCGAGGAACCGTCCGACGCCCTGCGCGCCGAACTGCGGGGCTGGGTCCGGCAGGAAATCGGCCCCGTCGCCACCCCCGACGCTCTGCAATTCGCGCCGGGCCTGCCCAAGACCCGCTCGGGCAAGATCATGCGCCGCATCCTGCGCAAGATCGCCGAGAACGACACGTCGAACCTCGGCGACACCTCGACGCTCGCCGATCCGTCGGTGGTCGACACGCTGGTCAGCGAACGTATCCGGCCGGCGTGAGCGGCCTTGTTACGAACCGTTCGTGCTGAGTAGGGGCTGAGCGGAGTCGAAGACCCGTATCGAAGCACCTGCTACCAACGGTCCTTCGATACGCCGCTCCGACTTCGCTCAGCGGCTACGCAGGACGAATTGATTTGCAGAATGGCTGAAGCCCCCACCATCCTCATCGCCGACGACCACCCGCTGTTCCGGCAGGCCCTGACCCTCGCCGTCACGCAGGTCCGCCCCGACGCCCGCATCCTCGAAGCCGGCTCGCTCGACCGCGCGGTACGGGCGGTCCGCGACGCAGGCGACCTCGCCCTCGTCCTGCTCGACCTGAACATGCCCGGCGCGGTCGGCTATAGCGGCGTGGCGCTGCTCCATGCCGAGGTGCCCGACGTCCCGATCCTCGTCATCTCCGGCGCAGACCGAACCGCCGCCTACGCACAGGTCGCGCGCTTCGGCGCGGTCGGCTTCATCGGCAAGGACGCCCCGCTCGAGCAGATCGAAAACGCCATCGCCGCCGCCCTGTCCGGCGACCGCATGGCACCCGACGACGGCCCGCAGGACGACATCGCCGCCCGCGTCGCCACGCTCACCCCGACCCAGCTGCGCGTCCTGCTCGGCGTCCTCGCCGGCCGCCTCAACAAACAGATCGCCCACGACCTCGGCATGGCCGAAGCCACGGTGAAGGTCCACATGACCGCCGTGCTGCGCAAGCTCGACGTCGGCAACCGCACACAGGCGGCCGTAGCAGCGCGGGCACTCGGGCTGGAGGTGGCGGGATAGGGTCGGCGAACGGGTTGTCGAAAACAAACGGCACGCGAGACAGCCGAGGCGTTCTCGTTGGGATCGAGTTTCAGGAAAACGCGCGCGCCGGCAGCATGCCCAATATGCTATGATCGATTGTGGTACGCGTCAAAGTTGGATGGGCGGCCCCAAGCGCTTCATCCCATAAAACTCCAGTAGCGCGGCGTCCTTTTCCTTCGAATAACCACCGGGACTGAATCCCAGTTGTTCCCAGGCGTTGAAGAACGCCTCCATTTCGCCGGCGGGCGCGTAGCTCAACAACAGCCGCCCGGTAGTGTTGCCGCTGAACGCCCATGCGTGTGGAATGCCCCGAGGACCAAGGACGCAATCACCCTTTGCGAGCGAGAAGCGTTGGTCGCCGACCTGCACGAGATACTCGCCGTCCAGCACGTAGAAAAGCTCGTCCTCGCCATGGTGGACGTGCAAAGGGGGCCCGCCCCGTCGCTGATTCTGCTGTTCGATCACAAACAGGTCGCCCCCGGTGTCGCTGGTTACGACTTTGTAGGTCGTCGCGCTGACGCCGATCTGGTGTCGGTGGCCCTGGCGATCGTCGCCCGTCTTGACGACCGCAACCGCCACGCCGTTTGCCGGTCCGGGCCCCGGCCTCGTTCGGGCGGGAGCCGACGCCTCTGGCGGGACAAGGGCCGTGGCGGAGGCGCGCAGCGCCGTGCCCCCGATCAACGTCGCCAACGGCAAACCCAAAATTGAACGACGTTCCATCACCCACCCCCGCCAGTACCGATCGCATCGGCGACATTCGCCAGGTCGCGCTCGTCAACGATCGTGAAGCGACGACATGCTGCTCCATCCACTGCAGGAAATCCAGACCGGCGAAATCAGTTCTGCCAGATCGTTCGTGCAGGCCACCGGGACAAATGGATCATCGGCGGCCTTCTCAAACAAAACGGCGGGCGAGATGGCCGGGACGTTCCCATTGGGATCGAGTTTTGGGAAGGCTCGCCTTGTTCGTTTCCTTGGCCGGCGTCATGCTGATCCGGCGTTGGACAGGGAGCGTGAATGCCGATGGTCGATTTCCGCTTGGCAACCATTGAAGATGCAACGGCGATCGGCGCGCTGCACGTCACGTCATGGCGCGAAACTTATACCGGGCTACTTCCTCAAGAAATGCTCTCGAGCCTGTCGGCTTACAGCCGGGCGGCGATGTGGGCGATGGTTCTCGGCGCTCCCGCCCGCCCGGACGGAACACGGGTCTATGTCGCCGAGAGCGCAGGCGAAATAGTAGGCTTTGGCGCATGTGGCAGACAACGTGACGAAGCGATGCGCAAGCGCGGCTTTGCCGGTGAGTTTGGCGCAATCTATATCCTGCGTTCGCAGCAAGGTGCTGGTGTGGGTCGCCCGCTCATGACCCTCATGGCACGCGATCTGAAAGCGCGGTCGATGCCAAGCGCAGGCCTTTGGGTGCTGTTCAACAATTCGGGCGCGCGCGGCTTCTATGAGAGATTGGGCGGCACAATCATTATCGAAAGGGAGGTTGCGGACGGTGACACGACCTTACGGGAGGTAGCATATGGTTGGCCGGACCTAGCCCCTCTGATCTGACCTAACCGCTTTCCCGAAAACGAAGCTGTGGCGAGAATCCGGCCGCACCGATCGCGTTGACGGACGCCTGCGGGTGTCGTTTTCCCGAAATCTGTTCCCGATTCAAAATTCCCGAAACCACTATGCCACCATGGCGAAACGGGAACGACGGGAGCCGCAGGAATACCGATCTCACTCGCCGATCACTGCTGCGAAGATGGCGACCGCCAACCATCCTCCCGTCCCTTTCCTACAGCCGCATCCTCTGCAATCCTCACCTCCGGCTCTTTCTCCCCGCTGCAACCTACTGCACACCACGCCACCGCTGCGCGACGCAGCGCAAAGCGTGGCGAATGTGACCTTTGTGACCTTTGGCGGTTTTCCTTGGGTTTTCCTGCCCGCTGCAACCTGCCGCGCACGAGACCACCGAAACGCGACGTGGCGCAAAAACGCGGCGAGTGTGACTTTCGTGACCTTTGGCGGTTTTCCGCGGGTTTCAGGACTGGCCACGGGCAAAGCCCGCGTCGTCGGACGGCGCTTTTCGCGCCGCCGGCCGGCCGCGCCTAGTTCGACTCGGCCCAGCTTCGCTACGCCTTGCCCGGCGCGGCCAGCCACGCGTCGAACGCTTCCCCCGACAACGGCTTCAGCAACACCGCCACCCCCGCCGCCGCCGCCCGCTCGGCCAGCGCGCGCCCGGCATCCGCCGTCACCAGCGCCGCCCGCAACCCCGGCACCTCCTCCCGCAGCAGCGCGATCAGCGCCAGCCCGTCGGTCGCCCCGCCCAGATCATGGTCGACGAACGCCACCGCCACCCCCTCGACCTCCGCCAGCGCCTCGCCGGCCGTCGCCGCCACCCGCACGCCATGCCCCCGGCTGGTCGCCAGCGCCGCCATCCCCCGACGCACCCCGGCATCGTCGTCGACGATCAGGCATTCGAGCGGCCGCACCGCCTGCGCCACCGCCCGCACCGGTGCCGCCGCCACCGCCCCCGCCGCGACCGGCAGCGTCACCGCGAACCGGCTCCCCCGCCCCACCCGGCTGTCGAGCGTGACCTCCGCCCCGAGCAGCGCCGCCGTCCGCGCGACGATCGCGAGGCCCAGCCCCAGCCCGGCATCCTCGGCATTGGCCAGCCGCTCGAACTCGCGGAACACGCGCGCCCGGTCGCGCTCGGCAATGCCCGGCCCACTATCGACGACCTCGATCCGCACCGCGTCCCCCCGCCGCCGCACCCCGATCACGACGCCGCCCCGCGCCGTATAGCGCACCGCATTGCCGACCAGATTCTGCACGATCGAGCGCAGCAGCACCGGGTCGGTCTCGACCACCGCATCGCTTGGCCCCAGCCGCAGCGTCAGCCTCTTGGCACCCGCCTGATCGACAAAGCCGTCGACCAGCTCGCCCAGCAATCCGCGCACAGCAAAGCGCGTCGGCACCGGCACGATCCCCCCGGCATCCAGCTTCGATATGTCGAGCAGCGCGCGCAGCAACTGGTCTGCCGCCGCGATCGACTGGTCGATCCGCTCGACCAAGGGCCTTGCGCGATCGTCCGCGCCGCGCGCCAGCGCCGCCGTGAACAGCCGCGCGGCATGGAGCGGCTGCAACAGGTCGTGGCTGGCGGCGGCGAGAAACCGCGTCTTGTCGGCGGTCGCCCGCGCCAGCGCCGCGTTGGCATGGGTCAGTGCCCGTGTCCGCTCCGCGACCCGCGCTTCCAGCTCGGCCCGCGCCGTCTCCACCGCGCGCAGCGCCTGCGCCTCGACGGTGATGTCCGAAAAGCACATGACATAGCCGCCCCCCGGCATCGGCCCGCCGATCGTCTTGAGCACCCGGCCGTCGTCGCGCACCCGTTCGAAACTATGCCGCGTGCCGCGCCGCATATGCGCCAGCCGCCGGGCGACATGGTCGTCGACCTCGCCCGGGCCACAGTCGCCGCGCACTGCATTGAACGCGATCGCATCGGCGATCGGCGCACCGACCCGGATCATGCCCGGCGGAAAGCCGAACAGGTCGAGATAGCGCTGATTCCACGCGACGAGGTTCAGTTCGGCATCGACCACGCTGACGCCCGGATCGATATGCTCCAGCGTCGCCGCCAGCAGCCGCTTGGAGAATTGCAGACTCTGGCCGCTCTCGTCGAGCATCCGCGCGACATCCTCGGCTCCCAGCGCCGCGCCCGACAGCGCCGACCCGACCAGCCGCCGCGACGACGACACCCCGACCACCTGCGCCACCAGCCGTTCGGCACGGCGCGCGGCACGGGCGTCGACATGGCTGCCCTCGCCCAGTTCGGCGACCGCCCGCTCCTCGCCTACGAAGCGCGCGACCAGCCGGGTCAGTTCGCCCAGATCGCGCACCGGCGGCACCCGCTCGTCACGGGCGAAGGGCAGGCGCGGTGCCCGCGACAAGGCGACGATGGCATGGACGATCACGTTCGCCGCCAGCGTCGCCACCGCCGCCGCCGACAGCGGACCCAGTCCCGGCACCCCCGACACCGGCAACGGCGCGCCGGTCAGCGTCGGGACGAACAGCAGGAACGTCCACCCGATCAGCCCGGTCGTCAGCCCCGCCTTCGCCGCCAGCGGATCGCGACCGCCGCGCGCGATCGCCAGCAGCAGTGTCGGCGCGAACTGCGCCATCGCCGCGAACGCGACCAGCCCGATCGCGGCCAGCCCGCGGGTCAGCGGGATCAGCAGCGCACAGGCGGTCGCCACGCCGATGATCCCGGCGATCACCCCCCGCCGCACCCATGCCAGGGTCCGCCCGAGATGCTCGGCGGCGGCAAGGCGCGGACTGCGCAGCAGCAGCGGCGCGATCAGGTCGTTCGACACCATCGTCGCCAGCGCCACCGTCTCGACCACGACCATCGCCGTCGCCGCCGAAAAGCCGCCGAGAAAGCCGAGCAGCGCCACCGCCGGCACGCCCGCCGCCAGCGGCATCGCGATGACCAGCAGATCGGGTCGCGCCATCCCGCCCTGCACCAGCGCCGCCAGCGTGATCGGCAGCACCAGCAACGCGGTCAGCACCAGATAGGCGGCGAACGGCCAGCGCGCCCGCCATGGATCGGCCGGTTCGGTCGCGGCTACCACCGTCACCTGGAACTGGCGCGGCAGGCACAGCATCGCGGCGGCGGCCAGCAGCGTCGCGACGACGAAATCGGCAACGTCGGGGGCGCGCGCGAACCCCGCCGACAGCCGGGCCAGTCCCACGCTGCGCGCATCGGGTGCCGCCTTTGCGACGAGCAGCACTGCGAACAAAGCTACCCCGGCGAATGCCGCCAGCTTGACCACCGATTCGATCGCGACCGCCGCCAGCAGCCCGGATTCGGCGCGCGGCTCGGCATCGCCGCGCGGTCCGAACGCGATGGCGAAGCCCGCCAGCACCAGGGCCGTGACGACGACCGGCCGCGTGACGTCCGCCATGCCCGCCAGCGCGGCATAGCTGGTCGCGACCGACCGCAATTGCAGCGCGACATAGGGAATGGTGCCGGTCAGCGCGATCAGCGTGACCAGCGCCGCCACCCCCCGGCTGCGCGAGAAGCGCGACCCGATGAAGTCGGCGATCGACGTCGCGCCATCGGCCTGCACCGCCGCGACCATCCGCACCAGCAACCGCCCGCCCACCAGAAAGATCAGGATCGGCCCCAGATAGATCGGTAGATACGCCCAGCCATCGGCGACGGCGCTGCCGACCGCGCCATTGAACGTCCAGCTGCTGCAATAGACCGCCAGCCCCAGCGTATAGACGAACCGCCGGTCGCGGGGCGTCCATCGGCGCCGACGCGCTGCCCATGCCACCGCGAACAGCGATGCGGCATATCCGATCGCGACCGCGAACAGCAGCAATCCGTTCATGCCGACCCTCCCGCCTGCCGTCCTACGCGTAGAGTCTGATCCGGCAAAGCCGGATCGGGACGGCACCGGCCCACTACGTGGACACCTGATGTCAGTGGAAATCGCGCGACTTGGGCACCAGCCGCACGTCGCGCGGATGCCGCGAGGCGACCGGGCGGGCCGCTTCGTCGCCACGCGACGACGGCACCGGCGGCGGTGTCTCGCCCAGCATGTCGAGCAGATCGCTGCGGTCGTGAACCCGCGCGCCCATCAGGTGGACGATGCCTTCGCGGGTGCGCTGCACCTCACCCTCGACCAGCATCAGCCGCGCGCCCATCACCTCGCGCCGATACGCCTCGAACAACCGCGCCCACAGCACGACATTGGTGACGCCGCCCTCGTCCTCCAGCGTGACGAAGATCGCATTGCCCTTGCCCGGTCGCTGCCGGACGAGGACGAGGCCCGCAGCGGTGACCTTCGCCCCCGCCTTCGCCGACATGATCTCGCCACAGCTGGTCACCCCCATGTGGTCCAATCGGTCGCGCAGGAACTGCATCGGATGCCCTTGCAACGACAGGCGGAGCGTCTGGTAATCGGTCACGACATGCTCGACCGCCGGCATCGCGGGCAGCGTCATGTCGGGCTCCGTGCCCAGTTCGGCGGCGCGGGCGTGCGCGAACAGCGGCAGTTCGGCATCGGGCGTGCGCCGCACCTCCCACAATGCCTCGCGCCGGTCGAACCCGATCGACCGAAACGCATCGGCATCGGCCAGCAGCCGCAGCGCGCGCTGCGGCAACCGCGCCCGCCGCGCCAGTTCCTCGACGCTGGCAAAGGGCCGTGTCTCGGCGATCGCCTCGGCCCAGCGCTCGCGGAACCCGTCCATCTGTCGAAACCCCAGCCGCAGCGCGAGGTTCTCGCCCTCAAGCTTGTTGTCCCAGTCGCTGACATTCACATCGATGCCGCGCACCTCGACCGCATGGTCGCGCGCGTCGCGGACGATCTGCGCCGGAGCATAGAACCCCATCGGCTGCGAATTGAGCAGCGCACAGGCGAACACCGCCGGATGATGGCATTTGATCCACGACGACACATAGACCAGCCGCGCGAACGACAGCGCATGGCTTTCGGGAAAGCCATAGCTGCCGAACCCTTCGATCTGGCGGAAACAGCGTTCGGCGAAATCGGATTCGTAGCCGCGCCGGGTCATGCCATCGACTAGTTTTCGCCGAAAATTCTCGATCTTACCCGAATGCCGAAACGTCGCCATCGCCCGGCGCAGTTCGTTCGCCTCGCTCGGACTGAAGTCGGCGGCAACGATAGCCAGCTTCATCACCTGTTCCTGAAACAACGGCACGCCGAAGGTCCGCCCGAGCAAGGTGCGCAACTCGTTCGGGTCATGCGGCGGCTTGGGGGAGGGATAGCTGATCGCCTCCTGCCCAGATCGTCGTCGCAGATAGGGATGAACCATATCCCCTTCGATCGGCCCCGGCCGCACGATCGCCACCTGGACCGACAGGTCATAGAGGTTCTTAGGCTTCAGGCGCGGCAGCATGTTCATCTGCGCCCGGCTCTCGACCTGGAACACGCCGATGCTGTCGCCCCTATGCAGCATCTTGTAGACGTCTTCGTCGTCCGCCTTCAGGTCGACGGTCAGGTCGTGATCGCCCAGCCCGTGCCGCCGCAGCAGGTCGAACGCCTTGCGGATGCAGGTCAGCATGCCGAGCGCCAGCACATCGACCTTCATCAGCCCCAGCGCGTCGATATCGTCCTTGTCCCATTCGATGAAGGTCCGCCCCTCCATCGCGCCGTTGTGGATCGGCACCATTTCGTCGAGCCGCCCCTGCGTCAGCACGAACCCGCCGACATGCTGCGACAGGTGCCGGGGAAATTCGAGGATCTGGTCGACCAGCCAGCGCAGCTGCGCAATGTCGGGATTGTCGATGTCGAACCCGGCACTGGTATAGCGCCGCGCCTCCATCTTTCCTGCAAAGCTGCCCCACACGGTACTGCCCAGCCGCTGCGTCACGTCGCGGGTCAGGCCCAGCACCTTGCCGACCTCGCTCACCGCACTCCTCGGCCGGTAATGGATGACGGTCGCGGCGATACCCGCCCGCTCGCGGCCATAGCGGGCATAGATATACTGGATCACCTCTTCACGCCGTTCATGTTCGAAATCGACATCGATATCGGGCGGCTCGCCGCGCTGTTCGGACACGAAGCGCGAGAAGAGCAGGTCATGCTCGCTGGGATCGACCGAGGTGACGCCGAGCAGGAAACAGACGATCGAATTGGCCGCCGACCCGCGCCCCTGACACAGGATCGGCGGATCGCAGGTCCGCGCAAAGCGGACCAGATCATGGACCGTCAGGAAATAGTGCGCATATTTCTCGCTGCGGATCAGCGTGAATTCTTCGTCCAGCCGGCGCTGCACCTCGGCCGGCAGATCGGGACCGTACCGTTCGTGCGCGGCGGTCATCGTCAGATGCTCTAGCCAGTCCTGCGCCTCCCATCCCGACGGTACCGGTTCGTGCGGATATTCATATTTCAGGTCGGTCAGGCGAAAGGCGATGCGCTTCAGCAGCGTCACGCTTTCCTCCACCGCTTCCGGACAGTCACGGAACAACCGGGTCATTTCTTCAGGGGATTTCAGGTGGCGCTCGGCATTGGCGGCCAGCCTGCGTCCGGCGGCGGCGATCGTCGTTCCCTCCCGGATACAGGTCAGCACGTCATGCAGCGGGCGTTGTTCATGCGTTGCGTACAGCGCATCGTTGGTCGCCAGCAGCGGCACGCCGACCTGCGCTGCCAGCGCGATCCGGCCGGCAAGCCGCCGCCGGTCCCGCCCGCCGCGCGGCATCGCCGCCGCCAGCCACACCCGCCCCGGACAGGCATCACGCAGCCGCGTCAGCAGCGCGCCATCGGGTGCGGTGACGATCAGCAACAGCCCTTCCTGCCATTCCAACAGGTCGGCCAGTTCGAGGTGACAGTCGCCCTTCTTCGCCTTGAGATTGCCGCCGCTGAGCAACCGCGTCAGCCGTCCCCATGCTGCCCGGTCGATGGGATAGGCGACGATGTCCGGCGTGCCGTCGGCGAACACCAGCCGTGCGCCGACGACGAGGTCAAAGGGATAGTCGGGCAGCCCCGCCTCGCACCGTTTGTCCTTCGCCCTCTTCAACGCCAGATGCGCTTGCACCACCCCCGCGACGGTGTTGCGATCGGCAATCCCGATCCCGGCCATCTTCAGGGCGTTCGCCTGCGACACCATGTCGGACGGCGGCGACGCCCCGCGCAGGAACGAGAAATGCGTCGCAGCGATCAGTTCGGCAAAGGGCATGTCACGGGGCCGCCTTGCCCGCTCTTTTCGTCATCCCGGCGCAGGCCGGGATCCACCGGCCCGCATATCCGATAACTTCGGCGCTTGCGGAACCTTGGATCCCGGCCTGCGCCGGAATAACGAAGAAAGGACGAATCCGTGTCACCGCCACACCACTCTTCGTCATTCCCGCCTGTGCGGAAATGACGAGCTCGGGGCATCGTCACGCGAACACCCCGTGCACATACCATAGCGGATCGGGCGTCTCGCGATCGTACAACCCGTGCCGGAAAATCCAGTACCGCCGCCCGCGCACATCCTCGACCCGGTAATAGTCGCGCGTCCGCACCTTCGCCTGTCCACGCCGCCACCACTGTGCCGCGATCCGCTCCGGCCCTTCGAAACGGATCACGTCGTGCAGCACCCGCCGCCAGCGAAAGCGGTGCGGCGGGCCGTCGGGAACTTCGGCCATCACCTCGATGCGCTGCGGCGGGTCGAACAGGTGGATCGGACGCAGCGGCGGCTCGCCGATTTCGGGGGCGTCCCATGTGATCGGGGCGGGCGTATCGATCGCCGGCATGGTCAGCACCCCCTGTTCGGGCAAATGGCTGTCGCCCGGACAGACCCGCGCGATCCGGCCGCGCCCCAGCCGGGTGGTCAGCCGGTCGACCAGCGCCGCCATCGCCTCCTCGCTGACCGTACCGCCCTCCAGCTGCAATTGCGTGGGTGCCAGCGGTTCGAGCGCGGGGACGCTCATGCGGATCATGTCGAAGCCGAACCCCGGATCGATCGGGTCGGCCAGTGCATCGATCCGTTCGTGGAACAGCCGCACGATCGACGGCGGATCACGCAAGGGAAGCCCGCTTTCGACCGCCAGATCGCGCAACGCCCCATCGGCCCGGTAGAGCCGCACCGCAAAACGCCGCCCGCCGCGGTCGCGCGCGGTCAGCTCCGCCTCCGCCTGCGCCGCCAGTTCGCCGATCGTCGCCAGCACATCGGCATCGCGCGCAATCGGTTCGACGAAGCGTCGCTCGAAGAACAATGCCGGCAACGCCCGGCGCGGCCGCAGCCGCTGATCGGCATCGCCCAGCAACCGGGCCAGCGCCGCCACCGTCTCCTCGCCAAAGCGTGCCGCGATCGGTGCGGTCGGGCGACTGGCAAGATCGCCGATGGTGCGCAAGCCCGCCCGGCGTAGCGCGACCGCGATCTCGTCATCCAACCTGAGCGCCGCCACCCCCAGCCGCCGGAGCGCCGCCGCCTCGCTCGCCGCCGGAGCGCTCTGGAACCGGGCCAGTGCCTGCGCCGCATCGGGCGTGTCAGCCAGCGCGTGGCGCAGCGTCCCGAACCGGGCGAGCCGCGCCTCGACTTCCTCGACCAGCGCGCCTTCGCCACCGAACAGGTGCGCGCAGCCGGTGATGTCGAGCGTCACCCCGTCACCGCCATCCAAGGCGACCAGCGGCGTGAACCGGTCGCAGGCATCGGCGATCCGCTCCAGCCAGCCATGATCGGCGAACGGATCGGCATCGACCACCGCCAGTTCGGGCAGTTGCGCCCGCGCATCGGCCAGCGCCATGCCGGGGGCGATCCCCTTGTCCAGCGCCTGACAATCGACCGAGGCGATGCGCAGTGCGCCGCGCACCATTTCGACACAGACGAACGGCGCATCATCCGGCACGCCGCAGGGGGACTGGCGCAGCAGCCGGTCGGCGGGCAGGAACGGCCACCACAGCGCCAGATGGCGCCGACCGCTGGGTCGGGCTGGTGAAGACGGCTTGCTCACGGTTCCACTCCACTTGCCAGCGGCCATCGGCACCCCGGCCGCGCTGACGCAATAATTCGAGGTCGAAGGTCGGGTGGCCCGGCGCGTTGGCGGGCAAGGGTTGCGACGCACAGGACCGCACCGCCCAGCGGGTATCGGCGGCACTCGCCACCGGCGTCGCCGCGATGCGCAGCAACAGCGCCGCCACCCCGCTTTCCTCCGCCGCCAGTGCGAGGCGGCGGCTGGCGGTCAGGTCGAGCACCTTGGGATCGCGGTGCAATTCGATCACCGCCACTCCGACCCCGGCACAGCGCACGACATCGGCGGCGGCGCGCAGGACCGACAGCGCGTCGGGAAGCACCCCCAGCAGCAGCCGCGCCGGGTCCAGCCCGATCTCGACCAGACCCGGCGCATGCAGGTGCCCGCCGCCGCGGACCGCCGATTCCTCGCGCAGCCAGACGATGCCGCCGCCAAGCCGGATCGACAGCATGCCCGCAAAACCGGTGGCGCTGCCGGCATCGCCTGCCTCCAGCGCAAATATCTCGTGTAGCCGCCCACGCGCGATTCCACCGTCCAGCGCGGCGTCGATATCGCCATGCCCGGTCGCGACTCGCACCGCCTTGCCCGTCGGCGCGCGCCGCTCCATGGCGGCGACTTGCCGCTTCAGCGCGGACAGGATGGGCGACTCTGCGTTCATGATTTGTTCTATATCCCCCAACCGCTATGGAGTCGTCAATCCGGTTGGGCACGATGTTGACGAAGGTGCCACGTAAAAGGGTTTTCCTGGCATGTTCGCGGGTACTGGGTTACCCGACCGGCAGAGGCTCAACGTCGACCGACACGTGCATCGTCTGCGCGCCCGACCCCAGCACCACGCCGTCGATCGGCGCGATGTCGGCATAGTCGCGACCGATCGCCATGACGACATGATCCTCCGCCATCCAGATGCCGTTGGTCGGATCGACCCCGACCCAGCCGAGCACCGGCCCGGCCCATACCAGCACCCACGCATGGGTCGCATCGGCCCCGACCAGCCGCTCCTGCCCCGGCGGGGGCAGCGTGCGCAGATAGCCCGAGCAATAGGCCGCAGGCAGCCCGGCGCCGCGCAGGCCCGACAGCATGATCTGGGCGAAATCCTGACACACCCCGCCGCGCTTGGCGAAGGCTTCGGCGGGTGGCGTGTCGACCAGCGTCGCGGTCGGATCGAAGGCAAAGTCGCGCTGGATACGCCGGGCAAGCGCGATCGCCGCGTCGAGGATACCGCGATCGTCGGACAGGTCCTCGGCACACCATGCCGCGATGTCGGGCACGATCGGAACGTGCGCGGAGGGGAACAGATAGCTGACCGGACTGGCCGGGCCGGCATCGTTCACCCCGGCCACCAGCGTGCGGATCTCGGCCAGCGTCGGGTCGCCCGGCGATGCGAACGGGATCGGTCGCTCGACGCGGACCGTCGCCCGGCTCTCGATCGTCAGCGTACGTTCGGGGCGATCGACTTCCAGCCGGGTGACGTTGGCCAGCCCCGCCTGCGCGCGTGCCGGGGCGGTCCGACCGCCCGGTTCGACCAGCAGCGCATAATCCTCCAGTTCCTGCCCCGACCACAGGATCGGCCGGAGCCGCAGGTTGCAGCGCGCGAACCCTGCCGCCTCGGCATAATCGAAGCGCGTGATGTGGCGGATGGCATAGCGCATCATGCGAGGGTCAACCCGGCTTCGCGCAACGCCTGCGCACCCTGCAGGAAATAGCGGGTGGCGATCGCATCCGAAAGCAATTGCAATTGCTGGTTTATTTCCAATACCCAGCCGCGGTCGAGGCGGTTGGCGGAGCCCATGGCGATGCCGGCGGTCAACCGCGCCGCGATGCGTTGCTGCGGTTCGGCGATGCCGGCATCGTTCAGGACCGGCAGCTTGCACAGATGCTGGACGATCGTATCCACCTGAAACGCGATCCCGCGAGGATTGCCGGGGTCGAGCGCGATCAGGTCGATCACCGGCACCCGCGCAAAGCCGATCAGATAGCGCTGGCGATAGCTGATCTGGCTGTCGGCAAGGTCGAGCAGCGTCGACAGGTCCTCGGCACTCGCCCGGCGCAGATCGACGGCCAGCAACGTTCGCGTCGCCGCCATCGCCCGTTCGATCCGCCGGCCCAGATCGTGGAACCGCCACGCATCGGTCCGCCCCATATGTTCGGCCGACAGTCCGGCAAGCGCGGCATAGCGACGCTGCAACGTGCCCGCACGGTCGAGCAGCGTGCCCGTGGTCGGATGCGGCGCGTCGAGCAGGCGCACCATGTCCACCGACAACCGGTCGCGAGAGACGCCGCCGATGCCGGTCGCCAGACGGTTGATCGCGCGGACGCTGCCCCAGCTGTCGACCGATTCCATCGCCTCACGCCCGAAATCGACCAGATCGCGGCGGCGGTGGCTGGGCGGCAACGCGGCGGCGCCGGTGTCGGCGATGATCTTCACCAGCCATTCGACGGTTTCGGGGGCAAGGGCCGCGCCGGTATCGGCCGAGATCGAATGGCCGAACAGCACGCGGATGACGCCCAGCAACGCCTCGCCCCGCTCCAGATACCGGCCCAGCCAGAACAGATTGTCGGCGACCCGGCTGGGCAGCGTGCCCGGATTGCGGCGCAGTTCGACGCTGTCGGCACTTTGCAGCAGCGACACCGGCGCGACCGGATCGGGGCCGTGGACGATCACGTCCGCCGACCACGACCCCTCGCCCATCACCGCCGCGCGGGCATCGGGCTGGTCACCGATGCGCACGAACCCGCCGGGCAGCACCACCCAGCGGCCATCGGCACCGCGCGCGGCAAAGACCCGCAGCGAGAAGGGACGGGGCTGCAGCCCTTCACCGCACGCGGTCGGCATGGTCGAGAGTTCGGCAACTTCTTGCCCCACATAATCCTGCGGACGCAGCACCATCGCCGCCGCCAGACGCGCGCGGGCATCGGCGTCGAGCGAGGCACCAAGTACCGGTCCCGCCAGTTCGGGGGTCGTTCCGGCAAAGGCGGGTCCCACCACCAGCTGGTCGAGCGAGGACAGCACGTGATCGCGGTCCGCCGCGCGCCCGCACCACCACGTTCCGATCGACGACAGACGCGGTGCCCGTCCCAGCAGCTTTTCGGCCAGTGCCGGCAGGAACGCGGCGAAGGCCGGCGATTCGAGCACGCCCACCCCCGGCGCATTGGCGATCACGACGTTGCCTGCCGCCATCGCGTCGATCAGGCCGGGCACGCCGATCGTCGAATTGGCATCGAACGCCAGCGGGTCGATCAGCCGCGGATCGATCCGCCGCCACAGCGCGTCGATGCGTTTCAGGCCGGCGATCGTGCGGACATAGAGCTGGTCGTCGCGCACCGCCAGATCGGCCCCCTCGACCAGCAGGAACCCGAGATACCGCGCCAGATGCGCCTGTTCGGGATAGCTTGGATTGAGCTTGCCCGACGTCAGCAGTCCGATTCGCGGTTCGGCCCGGCGACAGGCAGCAGCGATCCCTGCCCGCATCGCCGCGAAGAAGGGCGCATGGCGTTCGATGTTGAGCCGCGACGGCAGCCCGCCCAGCGTCCGCCCCATCGCCAGCCGGTTTTCGAGCGCATAGCCCGCCCCCACCGGCACGCGGACATGATCGGCCAGCACCCGCCAGCACCCGTCGGGTCCACGGCACAGGTCGGCGGCGACGAAATGCAGTTGATGTCCACCCGGCGGCACGACCCCGACCATCGGCCGCAGGAACAGCGGCGATCCAGTGACCAGCATCGCCGGCAAAATACCGTCGGCGACCAGCTGCTGATCGCCATGGATGTCGGCGATGACGCTTTCGAACAGGTCGGCGCGTTCCGCCATCCCCTCGGCGATGGTCCGCCATTCGTCGGCACCGATCAGCAGCGGGACCGGCGACAGCGGCCAGCGGCGTTCCTCGCTCTCGCCCGCCGCGCGATAGGCGGTGCCGATATCGTCGGCATGGCGCTGTGCCCGTTCGCGCGCGGCGGCGAGGGTACTGCCCGGCAGCCCGGCCAGTTCCTCGAACGCGACCTCCCATGCCGCGCGGTCGTCGTCGGTGGCGGCGGACAGCATGTCGCCGTGCGGCGCGCGGGCGCGATACTCTTCCAGCCAGCGCCCACTCGTCGCGCCAGCATCGAACCGTCCGTTGATCGCGCGGCTGGCCATAGTGTTTCCCAAATCCCCGATCATTCCCAAGCACGCGGGCGGCGCGGGTGCAACCGGTTTGCGGGGGTGGGTGCGGATGCGAAGGGTTTCTCCATGCATCAGGCGATCAACGGACCTCTTCCTCCCCTCCCTGGAAGGGAGGGGAGCCGCTCCGGCTTTAAGCCGCAGCCAGCCGCTGTTGCATCCGATGGACTTCGTTGGTGCTGCTATCACCCGGACCGGCAAGCCGGAACCGTGCCACCTCGTTCGCCAGCACCTCGGCCTCCTGCGCCAGCGCGCGGGCGTCGGCGGTGGCCTGTTCGACCATCGCAGCGTTGCGCTGGGTCACATTGTCCATTTCGGAGACGGCGGTATTGACCTGCTGCAAGCCGGTCGACTGCTGCGCCGCCGAGGTGGCGATGCCGGAGACGAGATTGCTGATCTCACCGATTCGCCCGATGATCCGTTGCAACGCCTGCCCGGTCGCATTGACCAGATCGACACCGACATCGACCTGTTCGGACGACGCGAGGATGCGGGTCTTCACGTCCTTGGCCGCTTCGGCCGAACGCAGCGCCAGCGCGCGGACTTCGGATGCGACGACGGCAAAGCCCTTGCCCGCCTCCCCCGCCCGTGCCGCCTCGACACCGGCGTTCAGCGCCAGCAGGTTCGTCTGGAACGAGATGCCGTCGATGACGCTGATGATCTCGCTGATTTCGGCCGACGACCGCTGGATACCGCCCATGGCGTCGACCGCGCGGCGGACGATCTTGCCCGATTCCTCGGCCTCGCCCCGCGCCTCGCCGACGATGCGATCGGCGCGCGACGCGCCTTCGGCGGTTTCGCGAACGGTGCTGACGATCTGGTCCATCGCCGCAGCGGTTTCCTCAAGGCTCGCCGCCTGCTGTTCGGTACGCTGCGACAGGTCGTCGGACGCCTGACGGATATTGCCCGTTCCGATGCGGATCTGCTCGCCCGACCGGGTGACCATGCCCAGCGTCTCGCACATCTGCTGGCGCATCGCTTCGAAACTGTCGGCCAGCGCCTGATATTCGCGCGGCAGTCCGCTCAGCGATACGGTCAGGTCGCCCTGCGCCATCCGCTCGAACGCGGCACCGCAACGTTCGATGACGGCCCGTCGTCCGGCCTGTTCCGCCTCGAAATAGGCGGCGAGCGCGATGTCCATGTCGATCAGCGACGCCTTGACCAGCGCGGTCGCCGCCCGGGCGCGCGCCCGCGCGCCGAACGGCCAGCCGATCCGCCCCAGCACCAGCCGTGGCAGGACATGCTCCAGCATCCGGGCATAGCCGCTGATATACCAGGTCGGTGCCAAGCCGATCCGGGCATGGACCTGCCCGATGTTCGATGCGGCGGCGGCATAGTCGCGGTTGATCGGTCCCGAAAACAGCTTGCGCCAATGTTCGAGTTGCTTGTCGCGGGCATGGTCCATCCGGGCCTGCGACTGGAACATGACGCTGATCGACGGCGTCGCCGCGATGTGCCGGTACAGGCCGGTCAGCGCAGCGGGCGCATACCGTTCGATCGCACGTTTGACCTTGGGGAACGCACCGTAACTGCGTTCGTCATAGGCAAAGGCGGCCAGTCTCTTGTCGAAGTCGATCTCGTCGGTTGCGCTCACTGTCGGTACCCTCCCGTACCGAACCAGCTAACGCCCGAAGGTTAACGTTGCGTAGCTTGAAAAAACGAAACGCACCCTAAGTCAGCGGAATTTCTTGCTTTATTGACCTATATTAAGTCGCGGCCGCTGCCCGGCGCAATCGGTCGTTGATCGCCGCACCCAACCCGTCATCGGGGATCGGTGCGACCGCGATCCTCGTCGCCGCCGACGCATCGGCGGTGTGCAGCAAATCGAACAACCGCGCCGCCGCCTCGACAGGATCGCCGCTGGCCGACAGCGTATTGTCGCCCGCGACCGGACCGAAACCGATCAGCCATTCGCCGGCACGCCGATCGGTCGCGTTCAGCCGGACCGGCTTCGACGGGGCATAGTGGCTGGCGAGTTGTCCGGGCGCCTCGATCCCCGCGCCCGCCCCGCCGATCGATATGTTCAGCAGGTCGGCGACCGTAGTGCGGGTCACCGGGCCGGGGCGCAGTTCGCGCACCTGGCCGCCGACACAGGCGATGATCGTCGATTCGATGCCGCGCAGCGTCGCTCCGCCATCGACGACCAGCGGGATGCGACCGTTCAGGCTGCGCAACACATGGTCGGCACGGGTCGGGCTGATCGATCCGCTGGCATTGGCGGACGGCGCGGCGAGCGGCCGCCCGGTCCTTTCCAGCAACGCCTGCATCGCGTCGTGCGCCGGTACCCGGATCGCGACGGTCGGCAGTCCAGCGGTCACCAGCGCGGCGATCCCAGCCCCGTCGCGCATCGGCAGCACCAGCGTCAGCGGTCCCGGCCAGAATGCTCGGGCAAGCCGCAGCGCATGGTCGTCGAACACCGCCAGCGCCTGCGCTGCCGCCATGGTCGGGACATGCACGATCAACGGGTTGAAGCCCGGCCGCCCCTTTGCGGCATAGATGCCGGCGACCGCATGCGAATCGGTCGCGTCGGCGGCGAGGCCATAGACCGTCTCGGTCGGTACCGCGACGCAGCCGCCGTCCGCGATCACCGCCGCCGCCGCGTCGATCGCCGCCATGCCGTACGGTAAGGTGACGGTAGCGATGCGGGCGTTTGGAGCGGTCATGATTTGGGCGCTATACCGGCAAAAACATGGAATCGAGAGAGGGCAAATGGAGCTGATCCCCGCCACCGCCGAACAGCGTTTCGTGCTGACCCATGCCGCCGGGATCGACGAACTTGCCGCCGACACGCGATTTGCCGATGCGACCCCCGACATGCTCGACGCGATCCTGACCGGGATCGGCGAATTCGCCGCCGGCGAATGGCGGCCGCTCGACCGGATCGGCGACACGGTCGGCGCGCGCTGGACCCCCGACGGGGTGGTGATGCCCGACGGCTATCGCGCCGCCTATCAGGCCTATGTCGCGGGCGGTTGGGGCACGATCGGATCGCCGGCCGATTTCGGGGGGCAGGCGATGCCGTTCGCGGTCGCGACCGCCGTGCTGGAGACGCTCGGCACCGCCAATCTCGGCTTCGCGCTGGCCCCGACGCTGACGGTCGGCGCGATCGAGGCACTTACCCATCACGGCAGCGCCGAACAACAGGTGCGCTATCTGCCGAAACTGGCGACCGGCGAATGGACCGGCACGATGAACCTGACCGAACCGCAGGCCGGATCGGACGTCGGCGCGCTGACGACGCGGGCGGAGCCGGTCGGCGACGGCAACTGGCGGATTCGCGGGACCAAGATCTATATCTCGTTCGGCGATCACGACATGGCGGACAATATCGTCCATCTGGTGCTGGCCCGCACGCCCGGCGCGCCGGTGGGAACCAAAGGGATTTCGCTGTTCCTCGTGCCGAAATACCGGCTCGACGCCGATGGCCAACCGGGGGAGCCGAACGACGTCCGCGTGGTGTCGATCGAGCATAAGATGGGGCTGCACGCCTCGCCCACCTGCGTGCTGTCGTTCGGCGATACCGGCGATTGCATCGGCGAGCTGATCGGCGCGGAGGGCGCGGGGATGCGCGCGATGTTCACGATGATGAACAACGCCCGCCTCAATGTCGGTCTGCAAGGGGTGCAGGTCGCCGAAGCGGCAACGCAGCGCGCCGTCGCCTATGCCCGCGATCGCGTCCAGTCGGCGCGCGCCTCGTCCGGCGGCGCGCCGGTCGCGATCATCGAGCATCCCGATGTCCGGCGGATGCTGCTGCGGATGGCCGCTCAGACCATGGCGGGGCGGGCGCTGGTCTATTACGCGGCGGGACAGGTCGATCGTGCGACGCTGGGCGTCGAAGGCGCGAAGGCGAGGCTCGATCTGGTAACGCCGCTGGCCAAGGCGCATGGCACCGACATCGGCTGCGAGGTCGCGAGCATCGGCGTGCAGGTGCATGGCGGCATGGGCTATGTCGAGGAAACCGGCGCGGCACAGCATTATCGCGATGTGCGGATCACGCCGATCTACGAAGGCACCAACGGCATCCAGGCCGCCGATCTGGTCGGGCGCAAGCTGTCGGGCGACGGCGGTGCCGCAATCGACGCGCTGTTCGCCGACATGCGCGGCGACGTTGAACATGCTGCGCTCAAAGACCTGCTCAACGACACCCACGCCGTCGCGCGCTGGATGCTGGAGGCCAGCATCGACGATCGGCTGGCAGGCAGCTATCCGTTCCTGACGATGCTCGCGACCTGCGTGTGCGGTTGGCTGCTTGAACGGCAGGGGCGTGCGCTGGCCGGAATGGACGATGCCGACTTCGCCGCGCGCAAGCGAGCGGCCGTCACCTTCTATCTCGACCGGATCGTGCCCGAAGCGCGTGGCCTCGGCATGGCGGCGATGGCGGGTGGCGGCGGATTGTACAGCCTTACCGCGGAGCAGTTCGCGACGGGCTAACCGTGCCAGTCGATCCAGTGGCCATAGGCATGGCAGGTCGCCAGATGCCGGACGATGCCGTCGGGATAGGTGGTGAGCGTCAGATGCACCGCATCGCGAGCGTCGGTCCATTCGAACCCGATGCGAGCCAGCGGATAGTCGCTGGCCGCCATGGCCTCGGTCACCGCCGCCCGCGTCGCCGGGCTGCAATATTGCAGCGCCATGGTGTGGATCACGACGCGACATACGCCCTTGTCGGGTCGACGGGCCAGTTCAGCCGGCAGCCAGCGCAGAATGTCGTCGCACGCGATCTGCGGCGGCACGTCGCCGGCGATCGCCAGCGCATGGCGCAGCCGTTCGGCGCGTTCGGGTTCGTCGGCCCAGACATAGGCCATCAGCCGTTCGCGGGCCCGATGGTCGGCGGCGGCGAGCGGACGCAGGTCGACGCCGCGCGTCGCCACGATCTCCACCGGCCGCGCGACCGGGGGGGACCCGCGCCATTCGGGCGCGATCCGCACCGGCGAATCGCTGCGCCCGGCCCGTACCCCGGCCAGATCATAGGCATAGTGGCCAAGATTGAGGTTCAGTCCGGCACTCGCGCCCAGTTCGAGCAACTCGACCGGCAGGTCGTACAACCCGCGCAGCGTCATCAGCGCCGCCATGACCGCCCCGGCGCGCCCGACCTCGTTGGTCTGCGGCGGATGCTGCATCCAGTCGGCGATGAAGCCGTCCGCCGCCGCCATCGCACTACCGATCACCGTATCGAAATCACCGTTCCGGGTGGCATAGAGCGCACCGAGCATCGGATCGTCGCCCCGCCGCGCCAGCGCGTGGAGCGCACCGTTGAACCGCATCGCCAGCGCATCCGCCGCGGCATCGCCCGGCCAGTCGGCGATCAGCGCCGCGGTCAGGGGCGCGCGGGCCAGCTGTCGCTCCCCCGCCCCCAATACCGCCGCGACGAACGCCGAGCCCAGGTCGCGAACGACCAGCGCATGTTGCCCCAATGGACCCGGCATGTCCTTAGAAAGCGTCCCAGTCGTCGCTCGCATTCACGGCGCGGCGCGGAGCCGGCTCGGGCGGCGCGACCCAGCGGCGCTGCTGCCGGCGGGGCGTGAACGGCGTCACGTTCGTCGCAGCGCCACCGTCGATGGCGAAGGTCGCGACCGATCCGGCCAGCGCCTCCGCCTCCGACACCAGCTGCCGGGCCGCCGCCGACGTCTGTTCGACCATCGCCGCATTCTGCTGCGTCATCGCGTCCATCTCGGCGATGGCGACGTTGATCTGGCCGAGGCTGGTCGCCTGATGGTCCGACTGGCGTGCGATCGCGTCGATCGACCCGCCGACCGATGCGACCCGTTCGATGATCCGGCCCAGCGCCTCACCGGTCTGCTCGACCAGTTCGACGCCGGCCTTCACATGGGTCGATGCCGCCTGCACCTTCGTCTTGACCTCGGTCGCGGCGTTGGCGGAGCGTTGCGCCAGCGCGCGGACTTCCGACGCGACGACCGCGAAGCCCTTGCCCGCCTCGCCGGCACGCGCCGCCTCGACGCCGGCGTTCAGCGCCAGCAAATTGGTCTGGAACGCGATGCCGTCGATCAGGCTGATGATCTCGGCGATCTCGTTGCTGGCGCGTTCGATGCCGTGCATCGCGCCGATCGCCTGCCGGACGATCGCGTCGCCACGTTCGGCCTCGTTCCGCGTATCGACCATCGCGCTGCTGGCACCGGTCGCGGCACCCGCGCCCTCGCGGATCGACCGGGTGACTTCGTCGAGCGCCGACGACGATTGCTGCAATGCCGCCGCTTCGCGCTCGGTCCGCTCGGCCAGATCCATGGCGGCCTGCGAGATTTCGTCGGAATTATGCTTGATGCTGTCGACGGTGCCGCGCACCTCGCCCAGCACGCGGTTCAGGCTGGACGTGGCGTTGTTGAAGTCGTCCGACAGCGCCCGGAACGCGTCGGGCACATCGGCCACGCGGGCGGTCAGATCGGCCTGCGACAGGCTGCGCAGACCGCCGCCGATCGCGGTCATCGCCGCCGCGCGGTCGCGATCGTCAGTGATCTTCGCCGCCGCCGTATCGCGGAACACCAGCACGGCGCGCGCCATATCGCCCAGTTCGTCGCTGCGCCCCGCCGCATCGACGGCGATGTCGTGCCGGCCATTGGCCAGATCGGCCATCGCCTGCGTCAGGGCGGTGATCGGTCGCGCGATCTGACGGCTGAGCATGATCGACAGCGCGACGGCGATCCCGATCAGCGCGACGCCGCCGATCGCCAGCGCGATCAGCGCGGTGGTGATCGCGCTTTCCTGCGCCGCCGTATTCGCCTCCATCTCCTCGGTCTCGGTCGCGCGCAAGGAGCGCAGCGGCAGCGCGACCTTGCTGACCAGCACCTTCTGCCCCGCGCCGCGCACTTCCTCCTGCGCCGCGTCGCGTTCGCCGGCCGTCACCTTCGCGATCAGCCGGTCGCCCCAATTCTTGCGCCACGCCAGCGTCTCGCGCCGCGCTTCCTCCAGCTGCTCCTTCTCCGACGCGATCGTCAGCATCTCCGCCAGCGCCGCCGCCGTCTCGTCGAACTCCTGCCGCCCCTCGTCATAGGACTTCAGATAGGTCGGGTCGCCGGTCACCAGAAACCCGCGGAACTGGCTGTTCTGCCGCAGGATCGACGTTTCGAGCGTCAACGCCTTCGCATAGACGTCGCGACTGTGGTTGTTCCGCTCGGCCGAACGCGCGATCATCATGATGCTGGTGAAGAACACCAGCATCACCACCGCCGCCGACGCGATGACGGCAAGGAACGACAGCCCCAGCTTGCGTGGAATTTTCATGGTTTCAGGTCATCCGTTGCAGGCAGGAATGGCATGATCAGAACCGCGACCGCAGCGTGATGCCATAGGTGCGGGGTTCGGCCAGGAAGGAGGAGGTGATGGCGTTGCCGACGCCGAACGCGGGTGCGCCGAAGCGCGTCACCTGCGACACGCTGCCCGCCCCCTGGAACGGCGCGGCAAACGCGACCTGCTGATAGTCGGTGTCGAGGATGTTCTGCCCCCAGAACTCGATCGCCCAGCGCTGTTCGGGTCCGCGCAGGCCGATGCGGGCGTTCATCAGGAAGAACCCGTCGAGCCGCTTTTCGGCGAACAGGTCCGATCCGGTGTTATAGTCGCTGGTCAGGCGGCTATCGACGTAGAAGAGCGCGCTGAGATTGCGACCGACCGGCGGGGTCCACACTGCCGAATTGGTGATGGTGTGGCGCGGCGCGTTCGACATCTGGTTGCCGGGCAACAGGAACAGTGCCGCGTTCAGCGGCTCGCCCGCCTCGCTGCCGATCAGGTTGTTGCGGTACTGGGTGTGGGCGAAGGTATAGCCGATGTTGAACGCGACATCGCGCGCCGGATAGGCCCCGGCTTCGAATTCGAACCCCTGCGTGACGACGCCCGCGCCGACCTTGCCCGAACACGCCCCGGTCGCCGAATTGTTGTCGCGATCGGCACCGGCCAGCGACTGGTCGCACGCGCTGATGTTCTGGACGATGAAGTTGGTGCCGTTGAAGGTATTGAGCTGAAAATTGCGGAACGCCGATCGGAATGCGGCAAGGTTCGCGGTGAATTTCGCCGAGCTGTATTTGACGCCGATTTCCAGCGCCTGCACGGTTTCGGGATCGAACCGCAGGTTGCGCGCCGATGCGGCGGTCGGCGTGGCGAACACCGTCGCCGACAGGTCGGAACGGTCGAGATTATAGCCCCCCGCCTTGTACCCGCGCGCATAGGACGCATAGAGCAGCGTGCTGGACACCGGTTTCCACGACAGCACGGTGGTGCCGGTGACCTGCCCTTCGGTCAGCTTGTCGCGGATCGGCACGCCGGTCAGCGCGGCGGTCGAATTGCCGGTGCAGGTCAGGGTGACGATCCCGGCCGCCAGCGACCGCAGCGTCGCGTTGCTGCTGCCGAGCAACGGTGCCATCGCCGCCTGCTGCGTCGGGCATACGGTGTTGTTGTTCAGGAAGCTGGCATCCAGCGATTTCTGTTCATGCGTATAGCGCAGCCCGCCGGTCAGGCTGAGCGTATCGGTCACCTTGAAGATATTGTGGGTGAAGAACGCATAGTTGCTGCTGGTCTGGTCATACAGGTCACGGACGCTGCCGAGGTCGTTGAGCGTGCTCAGCCGGTCGATGCCGCCGATGATCTGCGGGCCGACCGCCGGGGTCAGCGCGGCGCGGCCGGTGGCGCTCAGGCACCCGGCGGCCGCCGGATTGCGCAGCGCCGCCAGCGGGTTTATCGTCGCGACGACCCGGCACGCGGCGAACGCGCCATATTGCGTGCCGAAGCGGATATTGTCGGCGACCCGAAGATTTTCGTGCGCGTAATAACCGCCGACCATCCAGTCGAGCCGGTTGTTGAACAGCCCGCCGCTCAGCCGCGTTTCCTGCGTGAAGGTATGGAACTGGCGATAGGCGTTGCCGTCATCGGGACGGTAGGCGATGTCGACATTGCCGTAATCGACGTCGGCGGCACCGCCCGACTTATATTCGCGATACGCGCTGATCGAAATGAGCTGGAGGTTGGACAGGGTCCAGCCGATCCGGGCCGAGCCGCCATAATCGGTCGTGACATTGCTATAGGCCCGGCCGCGCGTATTGGCGATGCGGCGGTTGTACGGATCGCCGTCGCTGGGCAACACTCCGCCAAGGCTTTGCAGGATCGACACGATCCGGTTCTGCGCCGATAGGGCGTAGTCGCCCGCCACGCCCGGGGTCGGATCGACCTTTTCCTGCGTATCGACATAGACCGCGCCGCAGCATTTCTCGTCCCGATGGGTATAGTCGCCGATCAGCCGGATCGAGAAATTGTCGACCGGTTTGAAGAACAGCTGTCCACGCACGAAATAGCGGTTGCGGTCGTTGTAATCGGTGTCGTTGACGACATCGCGATAGAAGCCGTCGCGCTTGCCGACGACGCCGTCGACGCGAAACGCCAGCTTGTCGGCGACGATCGGCCCGGTCAGCGCACCGGCAAGGCGCACCGCGTTGAAATTGCCATAGCTCGCCTCGCCATAGCCGCCAAAGTCGAACGAGGGATATTTGGTGTAGATGCTGATCGCGCCGGCCGACGAATTGCGTCCCGACAACGTACCCTGCGGCCCGCGCAACACCTCGATTCGCTCGACCTCGCCCAGATCGTTGAGGCCGGAACCGGTACGGCTGCGATAGACCCCATCGATGAACACCGCGACCGAGCTTTCGAGGCCGGGATTGTCGCCGACCGTGCCGATGCCGCGCAGGCGCGCCGAGGCATTGGCTTCGGACCCGGTCGACGACACGATCAGCGACGGCGACAATTGCGCCATCTGGCGAATGTCGGTCGCGCCGGAATTCTGGAGCGCGGCGGTGCTATAGGCGCTGACCGCAATCGGCACGTTCGACAAACGCTGCGACCGCCGAGTCGCGGTGACGACGATGTCGGCGGTGTTGGCCGACGCTTCCTCGCCGGCATGGGCATCGGGCTTCTCGCCGGCCTTGGTAACCACCCCGCGCAGCCCCTGCGCCGCGGCCGGGCAGGCGACCACGACGCACGCGGTCGCCGCCAGCAGATACCCGGATTTCCGCATTCCATCCCCCAACCGCGTCAACAGCATCATGGACGAAGCAATAGGACGGTACCGAATACCAGATAGTTAATGCCGCCAAGAGGAAGCAAAAAAAGCGGCAAGTTGCGGGCGTTACAATAGGGACGCGAAGCGAATCCAGCGACCCGCCGACTGTCGTTTCCGATAGTCGATCGATGTATCGCTGGCGCTGTTCCTGATACAGCGAACCTGCCGATCGGGATCAGGTCCCCCTTAGATCCGCAGCAACCCGTTCGCGGCGGGCGGTTCGAACTGCGGTACGCCAGCGGCGTCGTACCGCACCGGCTGCACGCGCGTATGGCGATTCGGATCGAACAGCGGGTCGCCCGTGATCTTTTCGTAATCGCGCGCATGAAAGACCAGCATGTCGCGACCACGTTCGTCGACGGTGAAGCTGTTATGGCCGGGGCCGAAAATCTTGCGCGCGGCGTCGGTCTTGAGCACCGGCTGCGGCGATTTGGTCCATGCCGCCGGGTCCATGATATCGGCATCGTCGCGCGCGGTCAGCATCCCCAGGCAATAGCGCGCATCGGTGGCGCTGGCCGAATAGGTCAGGAACAGCCGCCCGTTGCGCGCCAGCAGCGCCGGGGCCTCGGCGACCTTGTAGCCGCGAATCTCCCATGGCAGCGTCGGCACGGTCAGCCGGGCGGGCTTGGCGGCGAGCGTCAGCGGCGTGGCGAGCGGTGCGAGGTACAGGTTCGAATTGGTCTCGATCCCCGGCTCGCGCTGCGCCCATGCCAGATAGCGGGTGCCGCGATGGACGAAGCTGGTCGAATCGAGGTTGAAGCTGTCCCACGGCGTTTCCAGCTGGCCCAGCACCGACCAATTGCCGGTCATCGGATCGGGACCGTCGCACACCACCGCATAGGTGCGGATGCGGAACACGTCCTCGCCGCCGCCGCTGGGACCAGCGGCGAAATACATGATCCACTTGCCGTCGATCTGATGCAGTTCGGGCGCCCACAGGAACCCTGAGCGCGGCCCCGATGCCTCGTGCCGCCACAGGACCTTTTCCTGCGCGGTGGTCAGGCCGCCGATCGTCTTCGACCGGCGCAGCACCAGCCGGTCATATTCGGGCACCGACCCGGTCAGGTAATACCAGCCGTCGGTGTGGCGAAACACCTGCGCATCGGCGCGGTTCTTGACCAGCGGGTTGACGATGCCGGTCGCGCCGCCGCGCCGTCGCTGCGCCCATGCGGGCATGGCCGTCGCGGCACCGGCGGCGGCAACCCCGCCGAGGAACAGGCGGCGGGACAGGGCGTCGTTCATGGTCATTCTCTCCTTCACCGGGCGGTCGGCCAGCCATCGCTGCCCCATTGCAGGGTCGCGACGCGCAGGGTCGGCGCACCGGCATTTTCCTTGTCGTAGGCATGATAGACGATGCGGTCGATGCCGTCGTCCCCCCGGCTGTGGCCGGCATGGCCGGGACCGCGGAACCGGCCCTTTTCCTCCAGATCGGCCCGCAGCAGCACCGTGCCGCCACCGGCGAGCATCGAACTGCCGTCCTTGCCCAGATACGGCCCGGTGATCGTCTTCGACTGGCCGATGACCGTGTAATAGGTGCTGTTCACGCCCTTGCAGCAATAGTCGTAGCTGGCGATCAGCCAGTACATACCGCCGCGTTCGAAGATATAGGGTGCCTCGATGATCGACGGCGCGCCCGCCGGGACCGGACGGCTGGCCAAAGCAAGCGGCTTGGCGTCGCGGTATAGCGGCTTGCCGGTCCGCGGGTTCAGCTCGACCAGTTTCAGCCCGCTCCAGAAGCTGCCGAACGACAGCCAGTGTCGGCCCGACTTGTCGGCGATGAACGCCGGATCGATCGCGTTATAGGCGTCGCCCGGCATCGATCGCAGCACCATGCCCTCGTCGCGCCAGCCATAGCCGGGCGCTTGCGGGTCGAGCGTCGCATTGGTGGCGAGGCCGATCGCCGACCGGTTCGATCCGAAGGTCGAGACCGAATAATACAGGCGATAGCGGCCGTTCACGAAGGATATGTCGGGCGCCCACAGATTGCGCGCGCCGGGGATGGCCTGCGTCGCCCAGTCGGGCAGCCTGGCGAACGGCGGCGTGCCCGCCTGCCAATGGACCAGATCGGGCGAGGTCCGCTCGGACAGCACCCCTTGCCCGTCGCGCCCGATGCCGGTCGAAAAGACGTGCCAGGTCGCCCCCTGCCGGATCAGCACCGGATCATGGACCGGTCGGATGTCGCCTTCCGGGGCGGCGGTCTGTGCGACCCCCGCCCCGGCGAGCAACAGCGCCGCGAACGACGACAGCACGCGTTCGAACCCCATGTTACTGCGCCACCGGCCAGCCATCGGCATCCCATGTCAGCCGCTGGATCTGCAGCGTCGGTGCGCCGTTCCGTTCGCGGTCATAGGCGTGATAGACGATATGATCGCCGGTCGTTTCCTGCAGCACCGCGACATGGCCACGCCCGACATAGCGCGAATCGGTCCCCTGCCCCGATGCCAGCACCAGCGAACCGCCACCGTCGAGCATCGATTTGCCGCTCTTGTCGAGATACGGCCCGGTCGGCGTCCGCGACCGGCCGACGACGGTGTTGTAGGTGCTGTTCGCCCCCTGACAACAGGCGTCGAACGATGCGAACAGGTAGTAATAGTCGCCGTGGCGGACGACGAACGGCGCTTCGATCGCCCCCGGTGCGGGGCGTGTCGCCAGCGGATAGATCGTCTGGTCGCTGGCAAGGCGCAGGCCGGTAGCAGGATCGAGCCGGACCATCTTGATGCCCGACCAGAAGCTGCCGAACGCCATCCATTCGCCGCCATTGGCGTCGGTAAAGACCGCCGGGTCGATCGCGTTGAAATTGTCGGTGGTGTTCGACTGGATCACCGCCCCCTTGTCGACCCAGCCGGTCGCGGGGCTGTTGACGTTCAGTGCGTTGTTGACGGTCAGGCCGATCGCCGACCGGTTGCTGCCGAAGGTCGAGACCGAATAATACAGGCGATATTCGCCGCCACGCTTGACGATGTCGGGTGCCCAGATGCCCGACGTGCCGGGCACGGCGGTCCCGGTCCATGCCGGCAGCGCGGTATAGGCCGGGCCGCGCCACGTCCATGCGGTCAGATCGGTCGAGGTCCGCGTCGCGAGCAACCCTTCGCGATCGGTGACCGACCCGGTCGCGAACAGGAAATAGGTGTTACCGTCCTTCAGGATGGCCGGGTCATGGACCGGCATCGTGTCGCCGGTCAGCGCCAACAGGCCCGACGTCGCGGTCGGTGTCGGCGTGGGGGTCGGCGTCGGTGCCGGTGCCGGTGCCGGTGCGACGGGTGCCGAGATATTGCCGCTGGCATCGGTACCCGAAATACCGTTGCAACCGGCGAGCAGGACGAGGGCGGCGAGCGGAAGCGTGGACCGGATCATGGGGGTCACTCCGTCAGAAAAGGATTGGATCACAGCGGGCGATGCGCGTCAGTCGAACGAGTAGCGCAGCCCGACCGCGAAGGTCCGCGAGAGCAGGGTGGTGCCGAGGTTGAACTGGTCGGCATTGCCGGCATCCTCGAACCGGTAATAATTCTGCTGCGTCTGGCTGGTCAGATTGACCGCGTCGAGCGTCAGCCCCAGCCGGTTGGTGACCGCATAGGTCAGCTGAAAGTCGAGGCTGCTTTCGGGACGCCGCCAGACGCCGATCGGATTGGCGAACAGCCGCGCTTCGTTGTTGGCGAGGAACGCCTTGCGCCAGACATAGGACAGACGCGCGCCAAGGCCGCCCTTCTCATAGGCCAGCGTCGCATTGTACGACAGGTCCGACACGCCGAAGAAGGCCGACTGCGTCTCGCCCGTCACATTGCCGGCACTGTCGGTCAACGGGATGTTCTGGTTCGAATCGAGCAGCGTCAGGCTGCCCTGAAATCCGAACCCGTCGAGGATCGCGGGCAGATAGGTCGGGAAATAGGTCAGCCCCAGCTCGATCCCCTTGAGCACGCCGTTCGAGGCGTTTTCGGGACGGGTGACGGCGAAGACATTGGTGTTCAGCCCGGTATTGGGAATGGTCAGCACCGACGTCAGCGGCACGACCAGCCCGTCAATCTCCCGCCGGAACAGCGTGCCATAGATCGCGCTGCCCCGTTCAAAAAACCATTCGGCCGACAGGTCGTAATTCTTGGCGATGGTCGGGCGCAGGTTCGGATTGCCCGACGACCCGCTGCCGCGACCGATATTGGTCAGGTCGCCGACCAGATTGGGATTGGGGTTGAGATCGCCGAACGCCGGCCGGCGCAGCGTCTCGCCATAGTTGAAGCGGATGCGGAAATCGTCGGCGATGTCGTAGCGCAGCGTGGCGCTCGGCAGGAACCGGGCGGTGCCGTTCGATGCGCGGGTGACGGTGCCGTTATAGCGGTCGGTAAACACGAAATTCGTGTCGACATCGGTGTAGCGAAGGCCGGCCTGCACATGGAACGGCCGTCCGAACAGGTCGAACTGCCCATCGGCCATGGCATAGGCGCTCATGGTGATTTCGTTGATGTCGAACACGTCGGTCAGGCGCAGCTGATCCGACAGCAGGAAATTGGGCGCGACGGTGCTTTTGTACAGCTGCCGGATCGCGTCGACATTTTGGTAGATATAGGTGCCGTTGGGGACCAGCCACGACGTCGGCACGCTGGCGCGACCGTCGAAAAAGTCCTTGTTGGTCAGTTGCAGGCCCGGATCGAGATCGGAGAAGCGTCGCCCCAATGCGCCCGCATCCTGCGACCGCACCGAATCCACCGCGTTGCGATCGTCGACGCGGATGCCCGCCTTTACCCGGCGCAGGAAACCTTCGTCCCACTTATTCTCGCCGTCGAGGTGCAGGGTCTTGGCATCGCCCTTCGACCGGTTGGCATTGTCGTAGAATTCGCCGACGGTCCACCGGGTCGGATCGACCAGCAGGTCGTTATTGTCGAAATTATAGGCGGGGATGCCGTTGCGGGTGTTGAAATCGACATCGATCCGGCTGGCGATGCGGTTCAGGCGCATCGCGAGGAATTGTGTGTCGAACTGGCTGTTCTGATACGACAGATCGGCGGTGATCCGGCCGTTATCGCCCACTTTCCAATCGGCGTTGAGCGCATAGACGAAGCTGTCGGTCTTCGACCGGGTATAGTCGCCGCTGTTGAACCCGAACACGTCGCCGACCGAGCGCGCCTTGACGATGTTGGTGTCGGGATAGAGCTCGATCGTCGAGGCCGGATTGGCACCGAGCCCGCCCCACCAATCGACGAAGCTGAAGAACAGGCTGTTCTGCGTCGTCGCGCGGAACTGGTTCCAGAAGAATTCGGCGGTGTAGGTCGAACTGCTGTTCGGCGACCATTGGACCGCAGCGTTCACTGCCGGACGTTCGCGCGTGCCCGCGATGTCGGGGCTGAACACCGCGTCGCGCGAGAGATAATAGGGAACGTCCTGCCCGTTGATCCGCAACGTCGATCCGGGCGTAGTCGGCAAACCGCGTTCGAGACCCGGCTGCCAAAGCAATTGTTGCGGAGCACGGCAATCCGTCGGCGCAATCCGTTCGAGCACGGTCCAGCCGTTCGGATTGGACGGCACGCAAACATTGGCCGCGCCGCTGCCGCGCGGCAGATTGGCGGTCGTTGCGAACGGCACCATCGCACCCGCCGTCACGCTCATGTCGCGATATTTGGTGCGCGCATAGCTGCCGCTCACCAACACGCCGATATCGCCGATCCCGGTTTCCCAGCGATTGCTGATCAGCCCCGACACGTTGGGATTAATGCTGTCGGCCTGTTCGTTATAGATGCCGCGTGCGACGCCCGACAGCGCGAAGCCGTTGAAGTCGAACGGACGCCGGGTGAACACGTCGATCTGACCGGCGATGCCGGTCTCGATCTGGTCGGCGGCGCGCGTCTTGTACACGTCGATCCGCTTGACCAGGTTCGCGGGAATATCCGCCAGCGAGAAATTCTGCCCCGACGCGGTAAAGATGTTGCGCCCGTTCATCGTCGTCAGCGCATCGGGCAGACCCCGGATCGAGATCGCGGCGGCTTCACCGCCCGCCCGGTTCGTCACCTGCACGCCGCTGACGCGTTGCAACGCTTCGATCGCGTTATTGTCGGGCAGTTTGCCGACGTCCTCGGCAACGATCGAGTCGACGACCTGCGTCGCGTTGCGCTTGACGTTCAGCGCCCCGACGATCGATGCCCGCACGCCGGTGACGATGATCTCGTCGCCTTCGTCGGTGGCGGGGTCGCGCGAAACGGTGCCGTCGCCGGCCTGTTCCGGGCCATCGGCGGGAACACCGGGCGTTGCACCGGTCACCTGCGCATAGGCAGGCATGCCAAGGAACAAAGCGATTGCAGATGCCGACACCAGCATCCCGGCCCTGACGACCATGAAACTCTCCCCGATCAGACCCTTGATTGAGCCTATCTATACTCTGACAATTACCGTGAGGACGGGGGAATGCAATGGGGACGATATGAAAAATGTCGGCGACGTTGCACTTCGGTCGCACGTCGCGACTGGCGCGCTTCGATTGGGTTCGTGCCTGATTAGCCTCCGATTTTATACAGCGGCATCGAACAGGCCGCGCCCCGGCAAGCTCAATCAGTGTCTGCGATGATAGCGATACCATTGGCAGGATTGCACCATCGCCGGTTGACGTCCTTCCAAAAGTCAGACAATTCTTTCCTGAAGACGCAGCGATGCCAAACCGTCAGTCAGGACCGTCCATGCCGAACCCCGTCACGCCCCCGATCCCGCACGGCACCGGACCCGGCCGGGTCCTGTCGATCAGCCGCCGGAGCCTGATGATCGGTGCCAGCCTTTTGCCGTTCGGCACATCGGCGTTCGCGGCGACTCGAGCGATGCGTCGGGTTGAACCGATCCCCGCCCGATTCGTGACGTTGCAGCCATCGCCCTTCGCCGATGCCTTCGCCGCCAATCGCCGCTATCTGCTCGATCTCGACCCAGAACGGCTGCTGCATAATTTCTATATCTCGGCGGGGCTGCCCGCGCCGAAGCCGGTCTATGGCGGTTGGGAGGCGCAGGGGATTGCCGGGCACAGCCTTGGCCACTGGCTGTCGGCCTGTGCGCTGACCGTCGCCAATACCGGCGACGCAGCGGTCGCGGCGCGGCTCGACCATGCGCTGAAGGAGATGGCACGGATTCAGGCGGCGCATGGCGACGGCTATGTCGGCGGCACGACCGTCGAGCGCGACGGCCGGACGGTCGACGGCAAGATCGTGTTCGAGGAGTTGCGTCGCGGCGATATCCGCAGCAACGGGTTCGACCTGAACGGCGGCTGGGTGCCGCTCTATACGTGGCACAAGGTTCATGCCGGGCTGATCGACGCGCATGTGCTGGCGCGCAATGCTCGGGCCATGCCGATACTGCTCGGCATGGCCGGCTATTTGGCCGGCGTGCTCGAACCGCGCTCCGACGAACAGATGCAGCGCATTCTGGCGGCCGAGCATGGCGGGCTGAACGAAAGCTATGCTGATACCTATGCGCTGACCGGCGATGCCCGCTGGCTGCGGATGGCGGAGAAGATCCGGCACAAGGCGGTGCTCGACCCGCTGACCGCCGGGCAGGACCGGCTGGCCGGGCTGCACGCCAACACGCAGATCCCGAAGGTGATCGGCCTTGCCCGCCTCTACGAACTGACCGGCGCGCCGGCCCATGCGGCGGCGGCGCGCTTCTTTCACCAGCGGGTGACCGGGCATCACAGCTATGTCATCGGCGGCAATTCGGAACGCGAGCATTTCGGCCAGCCCGACCAGCTGTCGAACCGACTGGGCGAGGCGACGTGCGAGGCGTGCAACAGCTATAACATGCTGAAGCTGACCCGGCATCTCTATGGCTGGCAGCCAGAGGCACGCTGGTTCGATTTCTACGAACGGGTGCAGATCAACCACATGCTCGCCCATCAGCGGCCACGAGACGGCCGCTTCGTCTATTTCATGCCGTTGGCGGCGGGGGCGCGGCGGACCTATTCCAGCCCCGAAGACAGTTTCTGGTGCTGTGTCGGATCGGGGATGGAGAGCCATGCCAAACATGCCGATTCGATCTGGTGGCAGGATGCGGACACGCTGTACCTGAACCTGTTCGTGCCATCGAAGCTCGACTGGAGCGAACGGGGACTGGCGGTCGATCTCGATACCGCGATGCCGCTGAAGGGCGATGCGACGCTCACCGTCCGGCGCGCGCCGCGCGGCAGGCAGGCGATCGCGATCCGCCTGCCCGGCTGGGCGAAGGACCCGGTCGTGGCGCTGAACGGACAGGCGATCGCGCCAGTCGTGCGCGGCGGCTATGCGGTGATCGACCGGCGGTGGCGCGCGGGCGATACCGTCGCGCTGACGCTGCCGATGACGCTGGCGACCGAAGCGACGCCCGACGATCCGACGATCGTCGCCTTCACCTATGGTCCGCTGGTGCTCGCCGCCGATATGGGCAGCGAGGCGAAGCCGTTCGACAGCACCGGGCCGGCACTGGTCAACGACGGCGCGATCGCCGACAGCCTGACGCCGGCGGGCGACAACCGCTTCACCGCGACCGGCGCGCTGGGCGAAACGCTGACCTTCCGCCCCTTCTATTCGCAATGGGACCGGCGGACGGCGGTGTATCTGCCGACCTTCACCAGCGATCGCTGGGCGGCGGCGCGGGGCGAGTATGTGCGGGCGCAGGCCGAGGCACGGACGCTCGGCCGCCGCACCGTCGACACGCTGTACATGGGCGAGATGCAGCCGGAGCGCGACCATCAGCTGGTACCGGGCGGCAGCGAGGTCGTGAACTGGTCGGGACGGTCGGCGCGGCGCATCAAACCCGGCCAGACACTGGGCATGACGCTGGCCCGGCGACCGGGACCGGCGGTGCTGCGGCTGCTGATCTGGGGCCGCGATGTCGATCGCGCGATCGATATCGCCCTCGACGGCGCACCGCTCGCCACCGCGACGCACAAGGAGCCGGCGGCGGACCGGTTCGTCGCGCTCGACTATCCGATCCCGTCGGCAGGAGCGCAGGGCCGCCCGGCGGCGACCATCACCCTGACCGCGAAGCGGGGGGATGCAGTGATCTACGAAGTGCGGATGCTCACCGCCGAAGACGCCGCGCCGGTGACGTCGGTCTAGCGTCCGTTTGAAAATGCGCCGTGGCGCATTTTTGCGGTGCCGGCCCGCTCCCCCTCCCGGCCACCCATTAAAATACCGTGTGGGTGGCCGGGCGGGGGAGCGGGCCGGCACCGCCTGCGAAACTCGCTTTACCGCGAGTTTTCAAACAGCCTCTTAGCGCCGCTTCCACACGTCCGGCCGGGCATCGATCACGGTCGCGATCATCGCAGCGATCCTTGCGTCGTCGGCCAGGTCGGGATGATAGTGACAGCCGCCGAAATTAAGGCCGGTTACCGGCACGACCGCAAGGCGCGTCTCGCCGGTCGCGCGGAGTTTGGTCGCGACCTGCTGCACCTCGCGCAGGATCTCGCCATCGGCGAGGTCGGTCGCCCATAGCACGAACAGGGCGTTCGGGTCGCGGCGGCGCAACCCCTGGACGAAGGCGACATAGCGCGCTTCGTAATCGGCATGGAGCGCGGCGCGATCGGCCCAGCGTTCGCCGGACTTCAGCGGCGTCGAAAAGTCGTTGGTGCCGAGTGCGATGACGATGACCTGCGGGTGCCAGCTCGCGTCGTCGGCCGGGGTCTTTGCGTCGAACAGCGCGTAGGGATAGGCCTGCGGCACGGTCGGTGCTGCGAAGCCACCATAGTTGCGAACGATGCCCCGCCCGGAAATGGCGTTGACGCGGATATCGGCACCGTAGCGTTTGCCGAGGCGACCGGCGATCCCCTGCGACGTGTCGGTCGTTTCCCACACCTGCACCTCGGTGCAGTCGCGGCTGGTCGACGTGTTGCCATAGCCGACGGTGTGCGAGTCGCCGATGAATTCGATCCGGCGGGCGGCGGCCCTGGGTGCAGCAAGCGGCGTGGTGCCGGCCGGCGCGAAGAGGCCGCCCAGACCGGTCGGGCCGGCCTGCGATTCGCTGACCACGTCGACGCGGACGCGATGGCGGCCGACACCGGGCGCGGTAATGCGGTAGCGGCCGGGTTTGGGGCGGACCAGTGCGACCGGGGCCGCGCCGTCGATGCTGATGCGCAGCGAGACCTCGCCGGGACCGATCTTCAGGTCGACGGCGCGGCCTTTGAACGCGGCTTCGAGATAGGTGCCGGGCCATTGCCGCTGATACCCGCCATCGGCGGGGACGACGCGGCCGCCGATGTGGAGCGGGATCGGCCGGGTGGCGGTTTCGGCGACGGGGGCGACGGTCTGGGCCGGCGCGATGGCGGGAAGTGCCAGCAGGAAGGCAGCGATCAGGGGGCGGGGCATATCGGTCCTTCTGGTCCTCGGGCTATGCGGTTCTGGTTCGAGTGCGAAAGGACAGTTGCAAAAAGCTTGCCGGCGAACGCCGGGGGCCGGTCGGCGGACGCCGATGATGGGCCGCAAAACCTTTCCAACTGCACCATCAGCCATGGGATCGTTCGGGGGTAGCGCATCGCAACTCATTTTCTGGTGGCCGCGAGCAAGCGTAACCACTTCCGGCCGCGGAATAAACAAAAATGAAATACATATGTTGACAGCGATGCGCCGGTTCCGCAGTCTGCCGGCACAGACGGCAAGACCGGCGTAGGGATGAGGGACTGGACGGCATGACGACGATCGCACGGCGCGGATTCATCGGATCGGGCGCGCTGCTCGCCGGTTGTACCATGGCCCCTCCCCTGTCGCGGCCGACCGCCGGCGGCACCAGCGGCTTCGTGCGGCGGGACGGGATGCGGCTGTCGCTCGACGGCCGGCGCTATCGTTTCGTCGGCGGCAATATGTGGTATGCCGCCTATCTGGGTGCCGATGCGCCCTATGGCGACCGGGCACGGCTGGGCCGCGAACTCGACGCGCTGGCGGCGATGGGGGTGACGAACCTGCGCGTGCTGGCGTCGAGCGAGGAAGGGCCGCTCAAGAATTCGATCAAGCCGGGCTTTCGCGGTCCCGGCAAGGATTACAACCAGACGCTGCTCGCCGGGCTCGACTATGCGCTGGCGGAAATGGGCAAGCGCGGCATTCGCGCGGTGCTCTACCTGACCAACTTCTGGGAATGGTCGGGCGGGATGATGACGTACCTGTCCTACGTCAACGGCGGCAAATACCTCAACATGAACGATCCGGCGCATCCTTGGCCGGAATTCGCGAACTTCAATGCCCAATTCTACGGCAATCGCGCCGCCATGGACCTGTATCGCGACTGGATCCGTGCGGTCGTCGGGCGGACCAACGGCGTGACGGGCAAGCCCTACGCCGACGATCCGACGATCATGGCATGGCAGCTGTCGAACGAGCCGCGTCCGTCGGGCGACATGGCCCATGCGAACCTGCCGCAATTCTATGCGTGGGTCCGCGACAGTGCGCAGTTCATCAAGTCGATCGATCGCAACCATCTGGTCTCGACCGGCAGCGAGGGGCTGAAGGGCGGGCTGGACAGCGCGGATATCGTGCTGGCCGAACATGCCATCCCAGAGATCGACTATCTGACCGTGCATATCTGGCCCAACAACTGGGACTGGGTGAAGCAGACCGACCTCGCCAATACCGCCGCGCGTGGCGAGATGCTGACCGACCAGTATATCGCCGACCATGTCGCGCTGGCCCGCCGGCTGGACAAGCCGATGGTGATCGAGGAATTCGGCTATCCGCGCGACGGCGGCAGCAACGATCCGGCGGTGGCGACGACGTACAAGGATCGCTTCTACGGTCGCATCTATTCGGCGGCGATCAAGGACATGCAGGACGGCGGGCCGATCGCCGGCACCAATTTCTGGGCATGGAACGGCGAAGCGCGCGCGGCGCATCCCGACTACCGGTTCCAGGACGGCGACCGCCAGTATATGGGCGATCCGCCGCACGAGCCGCAGGGCTGGTACGGCATCTTCACCGGTGACACGACGATCCGGCTGGTGTCCGATCACGCCAAGGCGATTGCCGCACTGCCGGCGTGACGAGGGTGCGGGGCGGTCTTGCGCCCCGCCCCTTCCCCTGCGCAGACTGCCGGCAGCCTAGTCGGAGAAGTCCATGCGCCACCTGTTCGTCGTCCTTGCGGCATCCACCCTGCTCCCCGCCGCCGCGATCGCGCAGGATGCGCCGACCTCCGCTACGGGCAAGGAAGCGCTGACGCTGCTGACGCGCGGGATCGCGTTCAAGACGGTGCAGGGCGAGGGGCAGGTGCCGGCCTATGCCGCCTATCTGAAGCAGCAACTGGTGTCGGCGGGCTTTGCCGATGCCGACGTGACGTTCGTGCCGCTGGGCGAGACCGGCTATCTGACCGCGCGCATCGCCGGGCGCGACCGCAAGGCGAAGCCGACCGTCGTGCTGGGCCATATGGATGTGGTCGCCGCCGACGCAAAGGACTGGACCCGCGATCCGTTCACGCCGGTGGTCGAGGGTGGCTATGTCTTCGGGCGCGGCAGTCTGGACAACAAGGCGAACGTATCACTGGTCGTCGCGACGCTGATGCAGCTGAAGCGCGAGAACTGGGTGCCGAAACGCGACCTTGTGCTGGTGCTGACCGGTGACGAAGAAACCGAGATGAAGACGACGCAGGCGGCAGCGGGGGCGTTCGTCAATGCCGGGCTGGTGCTGAACGCCGATGCCGGTGGCGGCGCACTGGGCGAGGATGGCAAGCCGATCGCTTATGGCCTGCAGGCGGCGGAGAAAGTCTATGGCGACTGGCATCTGACCGTCACCGATCCCGGCGGCCATTCGAGCCGACCGGGGCCGCGCAACGCGATCGCGGTGCTGGCGAACGCGGTGGTGCGGATCGCCAACTACCGCTTCCCGCCGCAGCAGAACGAGATCACCAAGGCGTCACTCGCCGGGACCGCCGCCGCAACGCCGGGCGAGCTGGGCGCGGCGATGAAGGCGTTCGCCGCCAATCCGGCCGATACCGCCGCCGCCGACATCCTGTCCGCCGACAAACGCTATGTGGGACAAGTCCGTACGACCTGTGTGCCCACCATGTTCAACGGCGGCCATGCGCCCAACGCATTGCCGCAGCGGGCGATGGCCAACATCAACTGCCGCATCTTTCCCGGCACGCCGCGCGCCGAGATCGAGAAGAAGCTGATCGAACTGGTCGCCGACCCGACGATCGCGGTCACCTTCCGCGACAATGGCACGATCGAGGCCGGTGCCTCCCCGCTCGACCCGAAGGTCGTGTCGGCGGTCAAGACCGTGGTCGCCAAACGTGCGCCGGGTACGCCGGTCCTGCCGATGCAGGAAGCCGGCGCCACCGATTCGATGCATTTCCGGGCCAAGGGTATCCCGAGCTTCGGCGTCGGGGGTGTGTTCATGAAGCCCGGCGAAATCTTTGCCCACGGGCTGAACGAACGCGTGCCGGTGGCGACGATCGATCCGGGCGTCGTGTGGTGGGAGGAATTGCTCAAGACGCTGGGGTAGCGTCCCGACTTCGGTCTGGCGCAAACGAGACTTTTGTCAGGCTTGCGGATCTGGCCAGATCTTCACCGTACCCCGGCGAAGGCCGGGGTCCGGTTGGGATGTCTTCCCGGTAGATTACCGGCGTCCCCCAACTGGGCCGCGGCCCTCGCCAGGGTAGGCTGGAATTGTGGTCGAGCGCTGGAACGTCGCTGTCTGGCCCCTACCGAACCCCTTCCAGCCCCACGCCCACCTCGGCACGCTCCGCATAACGCGGCGCGATCCGGGCCTGCGCCCTCTGTTCATAGGCATAGCCGGCGTTCAGCACCTGCTGATCGGCACCACCCGTGCCGATGAGCGACAGCCCGACCGGTAGTCCCTGCGCCAGCCCCATCGGTACGGTCAGGTGCGGATAGCCCGCCACCGCCGGCAATTCGGACGCCGACGGGCCGCCATATTGGTCGCCGTACACCGGGTCGCTGAGCCACGCCGCGCCATAGGTCGGCTCGACCAACAGATCGACCTTCGCGGCTTTCAGCATCGCATCGATCCCTTCGGCACCCGCCAGCCGCAGCGACTTCGCCCGCGCCGCGCGATAGGCGGGGTCCTTCAGGCCCCCCGTCTTCGCCGCGGCCTCGAACGTTTCCTGTTCGAAGAACGGCATTTCGCGCGGCGCGTTCGCGCGGTTGAAGGCGATGACCTGATCGAGGGTGCGGGTCTTCACCGCCGCCGGAGTGGTTGCAAGATAGGTGTTCAGGTCGGCTTTCAACTCGGTCTGGAGCACCAGCAGTTCCGCCTCGCCCAACCCGTCGAGCTTGGGCGGCGTCACCTCGACCAGTGTCGCGCCGCCCGCGCGCAGCACCGCAAGTGCCGCGTCGAACCGCCGGGTCAGCGGCTGCGTCATCCCCTGCGGCCGGATCACGCCGATCCGCCGCCCCTTCAATGCGTCGGTCGACAGGCCAGCGACATAATCCCGAACCTCGGTCCGGGCGGTGGCGGGATCGGTCGCATCGGGTCCGGCCATCGCCGACAGCAACAGCGCCGCGTCGCGCACCGATCGCGCCATCGGCCCGGGCGTGTCCTGGCTATGGCTGATCGGCACCACCCGGCTGCGGCTGATCAGGCCCAGCGTCGGCTTGAACCCGACCAGTCCGTTGATCGACGAGGGGCAGACCACCGAGCCGTCGGTCTCGGTCCCGACCGCTGCCGCCGCGAAGCTGGCCGCGACCGCCGCACCCGATCCCGAGGACGATCCGCAGGCGGTGCGATCGAGCGCATAGGGGTTGCGCACCAGTCCGCCGACCGCGCTCCACCCGCTCATCGACCGGGTCGACCGGATATTGGCCCATTCGGACAAGTTGGTCTTGCCGAGGATCACCGCCCCCGCCCGCCGCAGATAGGCGACCAACGGCGCATCCCGCCCGGTGAAGTTGTCCCGCAACGCAAGGCTACCAGCGGTGGTAGCAACCCGGTCCCCCGTCTCGATATTATCCTTGATCAGGATCGGCACGCCATGCAGCGGCCCCCGCACCCGCCCGGCACGCCGCTCGGCATCAAGCGCCGCCGCCTGTTGCAACGCATCCGGGTTCAGCGCGATGACGCTGCGCAGCGTCGGGCCGGCGCGATCCATCGCCGCGATCCGGGCGAGATAGGCGCGGGTGACCGCGACGCTGTCGGTGGCGCCCGCGCGCATCTGCGCCTGCAATTGATCGATCGACACTTCCTCGACCCGCTGCGCGGTAGCGGGCGTCGCGATCGCCAGCGTCGTCGCGGCGAGACCGATCCATCCGTAGCAGCGCATCGCAATCCTTCCCGTCATTTGGGAGCATGCTAACGCGGATAGCGATGCGCGCAATGGCCGTAGATCAACCGGACGGCGGCGGTCATCCGAACCTCGACGACCTATCTGCAGGAACCGGGCATCGAGACGGGCACCGTGCGGTTCGCGCGGCCCCGGCAGCAAGGTTCACGCATTGGCCGGGCGGACCGCGGCCGGTTTGCCAAAATTCGGTACGGCGAAAAGCCACTGCACCGCCTTCGATCGCTCCGCTGCGACCGACAGGATCAGTCCGACCGACAATGCGAACACGATGCTGGCGAGGACAATAATGTCGGTATTGGTGACACCAAGCCGGACCGCCATGACGTCGAACAGATAAATGGCCGGGAAATGGCTGACATAAAATTTCAGCGAATTGCGGCCGACATAATTGGGTAGGTGCGTCCAGCGATGATCCACGACCTTACGCGACAGATGGCATGCCGCGATCACGAAGGCGAGGGTCAGCGCGATGAACGCCGGTCCGGACTTAAAGTCGAAATAGGCGGCAAAGGCGCCGCCGATCGCGGCGACTACTGCCGCGAACAGGCTTTCGCGCCGATCGGTGAGGGCGAGGAAGGCATCCCAATGCCGACCCGCAAATGCGCCGAGGAAGAAGAAGGTCATCAGGTAGAACATGCGCGTATGCACGACGATGCCGGGCGACCCGAACGACACCAGCACCGCAATTCCGAAGATAGCCGCCCCGACAACGAAAAAGTTGAACGACTTCACAAGATAGGCAACGAAATAGAAAATCCCGATGAAGTAAAGAAACCAGAGGTAACTTCCAGCATTCAGGAGACTGAAGATAGCCGAGACGCTGCCAACGTCGCGGGAAAAGACGATGGCCGTGACGGCCGACCAGATCAGATAGGGCCACCAGACACTGCGTAGTTTGCCGAGGAAGTAGGTACCCGACCCCTTCTTCAGCGATTTTGGCAGCAACAAGCCAGACAGGAACATCAGCGTCGGCATTCGGTAAAGCGCGAAGAAATCGGTGATTTCTTTCAGCCAAGCCGGTGGTACCAGATCGACACGACTAAGGATGGCCACCGAATGGAATGCCACGACCAGCAGGATTGCCAGACCGCGCAGCAAATCCATCCACGATTGGCGGGGTGCCCGCCCTTCGCTACGTTCTGCCTGCTTCATTACCGTCATGATCGCTGCCCCGTCCTCTGCACCCCCCGATGCAATCAACAGCGGCAACATCAGATATGCGCAAGAATGTCCAGTATATTTGTTATCAAATAAGATCCGACATCAAACATATCGGCCGGTTCGTTTTCGGGATGATACAGGATAATCCAACACTGGAGATAAAGGGACCTAATTTTTATGATCTTAGGCCCGGAAAATCTGGAACGCCAGAAACACAGCCACTTGCCGTACCAAGTTATCAAACGTATCCACCTGATAACGCTTCGCCGATTCGAGCTAAGATATCCGGATCGACACCGACGTTGCCGAATTATCGGAATCTAGAGAAATTTTGTCAGAACCGGCCGCGGAAAGCGTCCAGATCCAGGCCGCTTTGCTCTGGTCGCGCGAGCATACCGGCTTACCGGCCGCCCGCCCGCGCTTCGCGCAACATCGAGACACCGCGAACCCGGTACCGGTCGAGGTGCAGGATGGCGCGCCTGACCGCTGACTGCATCGGCATTTCGTACAAGCGGAAGCTGAGCGATGCCACGCCGACGATCGCGACCAGAATGACAACGATCTGCAGAGCAATCGGGACGTTCCATAGCTGCAGCGCATTCCGGACCGTGTCGGCGACCGGCTCATGCAGCAGGTAGATCGAGAAGCTATACGCTCCGAGCCGCCGCATGACCGGGTTCGCAAAGAAGACGCGCGCGAACTTCGTATCGATCGTGAAGGACAGCACGAACGCACCGAACAGCAACGCCATCGGCAGGCTTTCGTAAACACGTCCGCGCTCCCATCCGAAGCCGGTCTTGGTCGGATCGGTCGAGACGAACTCCACGAAGATCGACAGCATCAGAACGATCCCCAGACACTGGACGATCGTCGCCGAACGCTTGTCGATCCGGTCGAACTGCACGTAGCGGCACAACACCGCCGCGCCGACGCCCGCGAGGAAAATCGGGAGCGAATTGAAGACGGTGATGCCGGGGAACATCGGTTGCAGGACGAACATCGCCGCCAGCCCGAACCCGAAGACCGGCAGATAGCGCAGGACGTGCCGCCGCGCGACGACATACCAGAGACCGACGAACACGACATAGAATTCGACTTCGGGCGGGATCGACCAGAAGACATATTTGCTGCCGACAAACAGCAGGTGCTTCACCGTATCGAAGGTCGTCAGATAATAGACGAAGTCGCTGCCGAAGATCTTCGACGCGATATAGGAGCCGATGATCACCGCATAGAACAGTGGAATCACCCGCGCGATGCGCGACGCCATGAAATGGGTCACGGCGGCTGCGTCGAACGGCCGGAACAGGTAGAGATGGCCCATCAGGAAGCCGCTGAGGACGAAGAAGATCATCACCCCGAACGTGCCCGAATGCGGGATATGATCCTCGGACAGGCCGAGGGTCTGAAAATGGGAAACCACGACCAACAGCGCGGCAGCGCCCCGGAGCCCGTCGAGCGCCGGAATATGCGCCGGCTTCCGGATCGGCACGTCCGTCGGTGCCTCCCCATGATGGTCTGACCGCGCCAATTCCATGTCTTCTTCCCCCGAAGTTGTTGCCGCCCCTCCCAAAAAGCTGACCGGGGCGCAGTGACATACAACCCCCTTTTATTTCAACTCATTTTTCGCAACGGCTTCGAAATGGATTTAATTCTTTCGTGATTCTGGCCGCTTGGTCCGGCCAGCCGTAGCAATACTTTCGACTGATGTAGCGTGATCGCGCCAGTACGCATCGAATACGGGACAGACCGTTTCCCGGCGCAACGATTATGCGCCGGAATTAGGAGGCGTAGCGCGGCAAGGAACATGCATGCCCAAACGCCCATCGAGCCGAGAGAATCGACGAGCAACGAAAAAGCCCGCCAGGCTTTCACCTGACGGGCTTTCTAAATGGTGGGCGCGGCAAGGATTGAACTTGCGACCCCTGCGATGTCAACACAGTGCTCTACCACTGAGCTACGCGCCCGGCGCTCTCTCTGTTGCCGGAGAGAGCGAAACCGGAGTGGCGCTGTTAGCGGCGCGGTTGCCGCCTGACAAGCGCTTAATTGCTGGTCGGCACTCTTTCTTCCCCGAACAGCCGGTCGACCTCGGCAACCAGTTCGCGCAGGTGGAACGGCTTGGACAGGATACGGGCATGCGGCACCTGTCGTCCGGCCTTGAGCGTGACTGCCGCGAAACCGGTGATAAACATGACGCGCAGGTCGGGGACCATCTCGCCGGCGCGCTGCGCCAGTTCGATGCCGTCCATCTCCGGCATGACGATGTCGGTCAGCAACAGGTCAAAGGTTTCGGTCCGCAGCAGCGGGATCGCCGCCGTGCCGCGATCGACCGCGCTGACGCCATAGCCGGCACGTTCCAGCGCGCGCGTAAGATACTCGCGCATCACCTGGTCGTCTTCGGCCAGCAAAATCCTGTACATCCCAACCCCTTCGACCCGAGCCCGGACAGTATGCCGTTCCGGGTTAAGATTTTCCAGCGATATGCTCGACAACTGCGGCGGGCCGTGATCCTGTACGGGACATGATCCCCGCCCCCCTGTCCTTTCGCCGTTTCGGTCCGGCCGATCCGGTGTCGCCCGTGGTGGTGTCGGTGCCCCATGCCGGACGCGACTATCCGCCGGCGATGCTGTCGCTGTTGACCGTGCCGGTCGCGCGGCTGACGGCGCTGGAGGACCGGTATGTCGATGCGGTCGCGCAGGGTGCGCGCCGCGACGAAACGATGCTGGTGGCGACGCGGGCGCGGGGCTGGATCGACCTCAATCGGTCGCCGGTGCGCGACCGCGATCCGCAGGTCGATGCGGGCGCGGACCCACGCGACGCCGGTCGCGCCGCATCGGACAAGGTCCGCAGCGGCATCGGGCTGATCCCCCGCCGCGCCGGGGGCGCCGACAATATGTGGCGGCGCAAGCTGACCGATGCGGAAGTAATCGAGCGAATCGCAACGGATCATACCCCGTATCACGCGGCGGTCGCGGCGGCACTGGCGGCGGCGCATGCCCGATTTGGCATCGCGATCCTGCTCGACCTGCACTCGATGCCGACTCTGGTCGGGCTGACGCCGGCGCAGATCGTGCTCGGCGACCGGTACGGGCGGAGCGCGGGCGGGCAGCTGACCGAATCGATCGCAGCGGTGGTACGCCATCGCGGGTTGCCGCTGGCGATCAACCATCCCTATGCCGGCGGCCACATCCTGTCGGAACACGCCCGGCCGCGGGCGGACATTCATGCGCTGCAACTGGAGATCGACCGCAGCCTGTATCTCGACGATGCACTCGACCGGCCCGGTGCCGGCCTCGGCGAGATGATCGCGTTGGTGCGGGCCGTGCTCGACCGGGCATCAGACATCGCGCTGAATACGACGCGCCGCATCGCAGCGGAATAGCCGAAGAAAAAAGCCACCCCGTGTACAACACGGAGTGGCCAAGGTTCAGGGAGGAGGCGCGTGAAACGCGCCGCACGGTCCAACGAAAGGGGGGACATCGAACCGTGTAACCAGTATTTAGGGAGCTGTCCGGACGGCTTCAAGAGCCTTTTTACATTTGACCGTGACTTTATCGCAACGCATCTCAGCGCGCCCGCCGCCCGCCCGGCAGCATGCGCGAAACGATGCCGTCGCGCAGCAGGAACTGGTGCCGCAGCGCCGCGCCGACATGGAGCGCGACCAGTCCGGCCATCAGGAACCCGACGACTTCGTGGACCTCATGTCCGGCCCCGGCAACCGCGGGCGTGATCGGCAGATACGGGATCGGGAACAGCCCGAACCAATCGAGCGGGTAGCGCTTGGCCCCCGACGCCATCGCCCAACCGCTCAGCGGCAGGACGACCAGCAAAATATAGAACAGGCGATGCGTCCAGCTCGCCGCCAGCCGCTCCCAACCCGCGACAAAGGCGGGCAGTGGCGGCGGCGGGTTGGCGATGCGCCAGGCGATGCGCCCGGCGGTCAGCACCAGCACGGTGATGCCGACCGCCTTGTGAACGCCCATCGATCCGCCGACCAGGCCGATCCACAGATTCACCAGCACGAGCAGCGCGATCGTCCAGTGAAAGAAGATCGCACCGCGCGAATAGCGCTGGGCGTGGAACGGCCGGGTGCCGCGCATTAGAAAGTGGGAACCGCTGCCGGCTGCGCCTGCACCTTGCCCTGTCGCATCTGCCGCGCGAACACGTCACGCATCAGCGACAGCGAAAACAGGTGCGCGAAGATCAGCGGCAACATCCCCGACTGCTGCATCTTGCGCAGTTGATCGCCGCGCAGTTCGTTCAGCTTTTCCTCCGAAATCATCTGGAAACCGCGATAGACGAACGGCTGGTCGTTGCCTTCTTGCTGGATCGACACTTCGCCGTCCATCAGAAGGCCCATATCCTTGATCTCCTTCATGAACATGCCGGTCTTCTGGCCGGCCTGCTCGAACTGCTCGTTGAAGGCGAGGATCTGCTTGGTGACTTCGCTGGGCTGGTCGCCATCGAACAGCGGCTCGCCTTCCTCGAACGGGCCGATCACGTCCGACGTCGGATCGAAGCACAGCGACAGCTCGTCCGTATCGGGGCGCAGGCGCGCGAGGAGATACGGGTAGCGACGGATATAGGCCGGAATATAGGTTTCCGGGTCGATCAGCCGGCCATCGTCGTCGAGGAACGTGTTGACGCCTTCGTTCAGCCCCATCAGCGCCAGCGGCACAGGATCGTCACCGACCGAGAACACGATCGGCATCCGGCGCTGCACCAGCGGAAATTCTTCTACGGTGACGGGAATCGCATGCTGCCCGGTCAGGAACGGCGCACGATCCGACGAACGGACCTTCCAATTGCCGTGCGTCTGACTCGAAAGCGGTTCGAGCCGATTGTAGAACAGCGGAAGCGGTTGATTCTGCGGCGCGCTGGCCATTTCAGGGTCTCCAGATACTCAATTCGGTCCGGCTGATTGCCGGACGGCCGCCCCCCCGGGCGTACCTCGTGCCACCGTCTATGGATTGGTCGCGCGGGGCGCAAGCGATACGAGCTTGCCCGGATTGAACAGCCCGAACGGGTCCAGCCCGGCCTTGATCGCGCGCAACGCCCCCAGCCGGGCGGGCGGACCCAGCCGTTCCAGTTCGGCCAGTTTCATCTGGCCGATGCCATGTTCCGCCGAGATCGATCCGCCCGCCGCCGTCACCGCGTCATGGACGAAGCGGGTGACGACCGGCGCGTCCTGCGCATACCAGCGCGCCGGATCGACCCCCGACGGCGCGCGGACATGGAAATGGACATTGCCGTCGCCCAGATGGCCGAAGGCGGTGGCATGGGTACCGGGAAAGCGTGCCTCCGCCGCCGCCGCCGCCTGCGTCATGAACCGCGGCATGGTGTCCACGGGTACCGAGATATCGTGCTGGACCGCCGGTCCGGTCGACTTCTCTGCCGCCGACAGCGAATCGCGCAACCGCCAGAAGGCCTCGGCCTGCGCCTCGCTGGTGGCGATCACCGCATCCCCGATCCATCCGGCAGCGAACCCATCGGCGAGCAGCGTTTCGAGCAGCGGCGCGGGCGGCGATTCGCCCGGGGCCGCAACCGCCTCGATCAGTAACTGCCACGGATAATCGCCTGCCAGCGGCGTGCGCGCGCCCGGCACGTGTGCAACGGCCAGCGCCAGCGTGTCGGCAGGGATGATCTCGAAACTCTCGATCCGGTCGGTCGCCGTCTGCATCCTGCGCAGCAGGTCGAGTCCCGCCTGCGGATCGCCGATCCCGACCCATGCGACGGCACGTTCGGCAATGGCCGGGGCCAGCCGCAACGTCGCGGCGGTGACGATGGCGAGCGTCCCCTCCGCCCCGACCAGCAATTGCGTCAGGTCGTAACCGCGATTGTCCTTGGGCAGCACCGCCAGCCCGTCATGCACCGATCCGTCGGGCAGCACCGCCTCCACGCCCAGCACCAGCCGCCGCATATTGCCCCAGCGCAGCACCTGCGTACCGCCGGCATTGGTCGACACCAGCCCGCCGATCGTCGCGCTGCCCCGCGCGCCGAGCGTCAGCGGGAATCGCTGGCCGGCATCGGCGGCGGCTTCGTGCAGATTCTGGAGAATGACGCCGGCTTCGGCGACCGCCTGTCCCGGATCGATACGCCGCAGCCGATCCATCCGCCGGAGCGACAGCAGCACCGCTTCACCATGCGCGGGCGGGGTCGCCCCGCCGACCATCGACGTGTTACCGCCCTGCGGCACGATCGGCACGCCGTGTTTCGCGGCCAGCGCAACCAGTGCAGCGACCTGTTCCGTAGCGTAAGGTTCGAACAGCGCCGCGCTCTTCCCGTGATAGCGGCCGCGCCAGTCGGTCAGCCACGGCGCGATCCGTTCGACATCGGTGGTGACGATCCGGTCGCCCAGCCCCGCACGGGCATCGGCGACCATCGCGGCGACGGGCGATGGCATCATGGATCGGGCGGTAGCACCGCAATTCCCTTGCGACCAGTTCATCTGCGGTTAAATTCCGATCGGAGATGTTCTTCGCGTGACCGCCTTGCCGCTTCCCGCAGCGACCCTGATGTTGCTCATGCTCGCGCTGCCCGGTGCCGCGCAGCGTCGGCTTGCCGAACCGCCGGCGACGACGGTGATGCGGACCGAGATGCGGATCCAGCGGATGATCATTCGCGTTCCCCGTGCCCCCTTCGCCCCCGTCGCGTTCAGTGCGCCACGCGCGCTCCCGCCGATCCAGTGGGTCGAAAAGCGGACCGACCGTTGCCTGCCCGTACAGAGTGTCGCGGCGGTGACGATCAGCCGCACCGACAGCGTCGATCTGTTGCTGAACGGTGGGGGACGGGTGCGGGCGCGGTTGGCCGACGATTGCCCGTCGCTCGATTTCTATGCCGGCATGTATATCAAACCGAGCAGCGACGGGCGGATGTGCGCGTCACGCGACGTCATCCGCTCGCGCACCGGTGGCCAGTGCCGGATCGCGCAGTTCCGCGCGCTGGTCCCGGCGCGCTGAATTGCGGACGGCGCGCACGCCAACCTTGACTTTTCCGACGTTTTCCGCGACGCGCCGTCCGATTTACCGGAGCGCGGGCCTGTTGCGTTCCCCAGCCATGGAACCGCAATGACCTTCGCCGATCTCGGCCTGTCCGACGAACTGCTGCGTTCCGTCAACGATTCGGGCTATACCGAACCGACCCCGATTCAGGCGGCGGCGATCCCGTCGGTACTGATGATGCGCGATCTGGTCGCGATCGCCCAGACCGGCACCGGCAAGACCGCTTCGTTCGTGCTGCCGATGATCGACATCCTGGCGCAGGGGCGCAGCCGGGCACGGATGCCGCGCTCGCTGATCCTCGAACCGACGCGCGAACTGGCCGCGCAGGTTGCCGAGAATTTCGAGAAGTACGGCGCGAACCACAAGCTGTCGATGGCGTTGCTGATCGGCGGCGTTTCGATGGGCGACCAGCTCGCCGCGCTGGAAAAGGGCGTCGACGTGCTGATCGCGACGCCGGGCCGGCTGATGGACCTGTTCACTCGGGGCAAGATCCTGCTGACCGGCTGTTCGATGCTGGTCATCGACGAAGCCGACCGGATGCTCGACATGGGGTTCATTCCCGATATCGAGGAAATCTGCACCAAGCTGCCCAAGCAGCGTCAGACGCTGTTGTTTTCGGCGACGATGCCGCCGCCGATCAAAAAGCTGGCCGACAAGTTCCTCGACAATCCCAAGACGATCGAGGTGTCGCGCCCGGCATCGACCAATCTGAACATAGCCCAGCATGTCGTGCCCGTCAGCGCCGCAAAGAAGCGCGAAGTGCTGCGCACGCTGCTGGCGACCGAGGAGGTCCGCAACGCGATCATCTTCTGCAATCGCAAGACGACCGTGCGCGAACTGAACAAGAGCCTGCAACGCGCCCGCTTCCGCTCCGCCGAAATCCATGGCGACATGGACCAGTCCGCTCGCATCGCCGAACTGGAACGCTTCAAGTCGGGTGACGTCTCGATCCTCGTCGCCTCGGACGTCGCTGCGCGCGGCCTCGACGTGAAGGGGGTCAGCCACGTCTTCAACTATGACGCGCCGTGGCATCCCGACGATTATGTCCATCGCATCGGTCGTACCGGGCGCGGTGGCGCGACCGGCATCGCCTATACGCTGGTTACACCCGACGACGCCGAGAATATCGCCAATATCGAAAAGCTGACCGGACAGAAGATTCCGGTGCTCGACTTGGGGCACGAACCGGCCGAAGCGCCGGTCGAGGCCGAACCGGTCGAGGAGGCCCCTCGCCGTGGTCGCCGCCCCCGTCCGGCCGCCGCCGAACCGGAGGCGCCTCGCGCTCGTCCCGCCGCCCCTGAACCGGAAGCGCCCCGCGAACGCGCGCCGCGCGCAGAGCGTGAGGAACGCCGTCCGCGTCGCGAGCGCGAGGAGCGCGCGCCCGAACTTCGCGACGAACGCCCGGCCCGCTACGTTCAGCAGGACGCGGTCGAGGATGGCGGCTGGAACGGCCCCTTCCCCGCCTTCCTGAATGTCCGCATCCCGCTCTGATCCGGTGGACGACGTGTTCGAACCGGTCGCTCCGCAAGCGATCGAGAGCCCCTGCGTGCTGGTCTGTTCGATCGATACCGACACCGGCTGGTGCCTTGGCTGCGGACGGACGCGCGACGAGATCGCGCGCTGGACCGCGATCGACAGCGAAGCGCGCCGCGCGGTGATGACGGTGCTGCCGCAGCGAATGGCGGTTCTGGAACAATAGCTTGGCCGGACCCCCGGATGGCTGCCGTGCGTTAGCGCGCCATCCAGACATTCGGAGGTTCCCCATGGCCGTCACGCTCAAGCCGCTGTCCGAGCAAACTATCGTCATCACCGGTGCCTCGTCGGGGATCGGCCTCGCCACCGCCCGCCGGGCCGCGCGCGAAGGGGCAAAGGTTCTGCTGGTCGCACGCAACGAAGACGCGTTGCGCGAGGCGACCGAATCGATCCTGCTGCACGGCGGCAAGGTCGATTTCCTCGCGATCGACATCACCGCCGCCGATGCCCCCGAACGGATCGGTGCGAAGGCACGCGAGGCGTTCGGCGGGTTCGACACATGGGTGAACGACGCCGCCGTCGCGCTCTATGCCCGTCTGGAGGCGACCGGCATCGACGAACAGCGTCGCGTATTCGACGTCGGCTATTTCGCGACCGTCGCGGCCTCGCTCTATGCCGCGCGCGAACTGACCGCACGAGGCGGCGGGGCGATCGTCAATCTTGGGTCAATCCTGTCCGACCGGTCGGTGCCGGTGCAGGGGGCGTACAGCGCGATGAAGCATGCGGTGCAGGGCTTTACGGAGGCGTTCCGGATGGAGATGGAGGCCGAAGGCCGCCCGGTATCGGTCACCCTGGTCAAACCCGCCGCGATCGACACCCCCTATCCCGAACATGCCCGCAACCGCATGGACAAGCCGGCGCGCGTCCCGCCGGTCGTTTATGATCCCGAACTGGTCGCCAAGGCGATCTGTTTCGCCGCAGCCCATCCCAAGCGCGACCTGACCGTCGGCGGCACCGGCATGGCGATGATCAAGATGAGCAACCTGCTGCCGCGCAGCGCCGACCGGTTCATGGAGATGTTCTTCAAGGAAGAGGCGCAGACGATCGATACCCCTGCGACGCCCGGTGCCAAGGACAATCTGTTCGAACCGCGCAAGGACGGCCGCGAACGGTCGAACCAGGACATCTACGTCCGCAAGCAGAGCCTCGCGCTCGAAGCGCAGATGCGACCGTGGACGACCATGGCGATTCTGGGCGGTGTCGGTGTCGCGGCGGGCATGTTGCTGTCGCTACGCGGATCGACGCCGCGTCGGACCGACGAGGAGGTGAAGCTGCTCCCGCCGCCGACCATGGCGCATCAGGCGGACGGCAGCGATTCATCGGCGTCCTATGCGGCGGGGATTGCCGATGGGGGCACGATCCCCGAAGCGCACGATCCGGCGTTTTCCGAACGTCCGGTCGGCGCAGCCGACGCGCCGAATGCGGACGATATCAAGGTCGCGCACCCCTGAACGCCTGACGCTTCCCTTCCCCTACGGGGTGGGGAAGCGTTATTCGCCCGGTGCGCGCAGCAGCTTGCGAATGAACCCGATCAGTCCGGTCTGCCGCGACCGGCGCAGCCGTTCCGCCGCAAGGATCGTCTGTACCTTGCGAAAGCAATCCTCGACATCGTCATTGACCAGCACATAATCATAGCTGTCCCAATGGCTGACCTCGGCCGCCGATCGCGCCATGCGGGCATCGATCACCTCGACGCTGTCGGTGTTGCGCGACACCAGCCGCTGCCGCAATTCGGCCATCGACGGCGGCAGGATGAAGACGCGGACGACATCGCCGCCGGCAATCTGGAACAGTTGCTGCGCACCCTGCCAGTCGATGTCGAACAACACGTCCTTGCCCGCGCTCAGCATCGCTTCGACCGGCGCGCGCGGCGTGCCGTAGCGGTTGCCGAACACATGCGCCCATTCCAGAAATTCGTGGGCCGACACCATGCGCCGGAATTCTTCCAGATCGACGAAGTGGTAATCCTTACCGTCGACTTCCCCTTCGCGCGGCGCGCGCGTGGTGGCGGATACCGACATTGACAGGTCGCTTTCGGCGGCCAGCAGCTTGCGTGCGATCGTCGATTTACCCGCCCCGGATGGGGAGGACAGGACGAACAACACCCCCCGGCGCTTGAAGCCGTGGAGGTCGGGGTCTGGCAGATGGCTCATGGCGGGGCCTCATCGCGCGTGCAGGCGCACGACGTCAAGGGGCGACGGAATCCCGTCGCCCCTCTCCTGTCATCCGTAAATTGTGGATTGCGCGCCAAACCGGCAAGCAGGGCGGATATCGCCTCCGCCACCGACAGGCTCTAAAACATTCTCAGTAGCCGCGCCGTATCTTGTCGGTCTTGCGACGATCATAAGCCTTTTTCGCGGCATAACCGCCACCAAGAATCATGCCGAGCGGTCCCATGCGACGCATTACGCTGCCGGCGACCCAGCCCATCGCCGCACCCTTCGCGCCACCACGCCCGTCGCGGCGATCCATCTCGCGCCCGACCAGTGCGCCGATAATACGTCCGATCATGCTGCATCCTCCGTTTCGAACAATTGTGCCTTCAGTTCACCTGCGCCGCGCAAGACGGCCCAGCCGACAGCATAGGTAATCGCGATGGGCACCACGACTTTCAGGACATTGACGACAATGGCACCCTTGATAGCACCATCGACGCTCGAGTCATCGTCGCCACTCATCTTGTCGATCGCGGCACCGACCAGCGCCCCTATCGTCGTTGCACCCATGATTTCCCTCGCCAAGATTATACATCTACAGCGCGGGAAGGGCCGGGATGTTCCGTGCAACATACTGACGCCATCCATGGGCCGATGCCAAAGGTCACAAAAGTCACACTCGCGCAGCGTGCGGACGTTGCGCGAAGCCACCGAACCACTTTGTCAAACAGCGTGGGCAACGATGCCCGGTCGACGGCATGGCACAGGCTGCCTTTGTAGGACAGCGATCGCCCCTATCCGACCATCGTCTCCGGCCGGACCAGCCGATCGAACGTCGCCGCATCGACCAGCCCCATCGCCAGCCCGGCTTCGCGCAACGTCAGCCCCTCGGCATGGGCGTGCTTGGCGATCTTGGCGGCGTTGTCATAGCCGATCTCGGGCGCGAGTGCCGTGACCAGCATCAGCGAGCGTTCGACCAGTTCGCCGATCCGCGCGCGGTTCGGCTCGATCCCGTCGATACACCGCTCGGCGAAACTCGCCATGCCTATGCTAAGCAGGTCGATCGACCGCAGCACCGCCGCGCCGATCAGCGGTTTGAAGACATTCAGCTCCAGATGCCCCTGCATCCCGCCGACCGTTACCGACAGGTGATTGCCGATGACCTGCGCCGACACCATCGTCAGCATTTCGCACTGGGTCGGATTGACCTTGCCCGGCATGATCGAGCTGCCCGGTTCGTTCGCCGGCAGGTCGATTTCGCCCAACCCCGAGCGTGGTCCCGACCCCAGCAACCGGATGTCGTTGGCGATCTTCGTCAACGCGACCGCCAGCGTATTGAGCGTGCCCGACAGCTGGACCAGCGGGTCGTTCGACGCCAACGCCTCGAACTTGTTGGGTGCGGTGACGAAGGCGTGGCCGGTGATCGCGGTAATCTCCGCAGCAATCGCTTCGGCGAAACCGGGCGCGGCGTTCAGGCCGGTGCCGACCGCCGTACCCCCCTGTGCGAGGCGGAGCAGATCCCCCTCCGCCGCCTCCAACCGCCGCTTCGCATCGTGCAACTGCGCGACATACCCCGAAAATTCCTGCCCCAGCGTCAGCGGCGTCGCATCCTGCAAATGGGTGCGCCCGATCTTGACGATATCGGTCCAGTCCTTCGCCTTTGCCTCCAGCGAGTCCGCCAGCCGGTCGAGCGCCGGGATCAGGTCGCGGTTCAGCGCGACGACCGCCGCGACGTGCAGCGCGGTCGGGAAGCTGTCGTTCGATGACTGCCCCTTGTTGACGTGATCGTTGGGATGGACCGGCGACTTGCCACCGCGTTTGCCGGTCAGCGCTTCGTTGGCGCGCCCGGCGATCACTTCGTTGGCGTTCATGTTCGACTGGGTACCGCTGCCGGTCTGCCAGATGACCAGCGGGAATTGATCGTCGAGCTTGCCCGCAATCACCTCGCCCGCCGCTGCCTCGATGGCATCGGCGATGCTGCCCTCCAGACCATGCGCCCGGTTCACCCGTGCCGCCGCCTGCTTCACGATGGCCAGCGCATGAACGATGCCGATCGGCATCCGTTCGGACGGCGGGAAGGGGAAATTCTCGATCGATCGTTCGGTCTGCGCGCCCCAATAGGCGTCGGCGGGAACCTCGATCGCGCCGATCGAGTCGGTTTCGGTACGGGTATCGGTCATCACCCAAAAACCCGCGGGCGCGTCAGTCGATCCGTTTCGACAGGAAGAAGCGCGCATGGCCCGGCGGGAAATCGTCGATCGTGCCGAAATGGCCGAAGCCCAGCTTCTCGTAGAAGCCGCGCGCCTGAAAGCTGAACGTGTCGAGCCAGATGCCGATGCAATCCGCCGCGCGCGCCAGTTCCTCGGCCCGCTGCATCAGGTCGCGGCCGATCCCCTGCCCCTTCGACGCCGGTGACACCGCCAGAAACTCGACGAACAGCCAGCGATAGCCGATCTTGCCCCACAGCCCGCCGGTGATCGTGCCCGCATCGTCGCGGACCACGATCGCAACCTGCCGTCGTTCGGTCGGCCCGACCGCGGCATCGTTATGCGCGGACAGGATGCGCAGGATCGCCTCGCGCTCGCCCTCTCCGGGATTCGCGACGACCTCGACCGTCACTTCTTGCGCTTGAAGTCCACCGCCACGACGTTCGATCCGTCCTCGCTGGTGGCGATCGGCGCATCGTTTTCGGGCGGATCATGCGGTTCGGGCTCGTCGCCCGGTTCGTCATTCGCCTGAAAGCGCAGTTCGAAATTGACCGCCGGATCGTGAAAACCGGTGATCGCGGCAAAGGGGATGACCAGCGTCGACGGGATGCCGCCGAAGCTCAACCCTACCGAAAATCGTTCGGCATCGACGGTCAGGTCCCAGAAACGATGCTGGATGACGATCGTCATCTCGTCCGGGAACCGTTCGATCAGCCGCCGGGGGATGTCGACGCCGGGGGCCTGCGTCTTGAACGTGATGTAGAAATGATGCTCGCCGGGCAGCGCGCCGGTGGCGGAGACCTGCCCGAGCACGCGGCCGACGACGGCGCGCAAGGCTTCCTGGACGATCTCGTCATACGGGATCAGGCTGTCGGCGACGGGCTGGTTCATGGGCCTTGGGTTAGCGGCGTTTGCCCGCCCGTCAAGATTCGTTGCGTTGCATGGGCCACGCCAAGCGCTATGGAACCGCACATGCGCACCGCCACCATCGCCCGCAAGACCAGCGAGACGTCGATCGACGTCACGGTCAATCTCGACGGCACCGGCACCTATGACGTGTCGACCGGCGTCGGATTTTTCGACCATATGCTCGAACAGCTGAGCCGCCATTCGCTGATCGACCTGACCGTGCGGACGATCGGCGACCTGCATATCGACGCGCACCATACCGTCGAGGATACCGGCATCGCGATCGGCGAAGCCTTTGCGAGGGCGCTGGGCGACAAGCGCGGCATCCGCCGCTATGGCGACGCCCTGTCACCGATGGACGAGACGCTGACGCGCGTCGCGCTCGACATTTCGGGACGGCCGTGGCTGGTATGGAAGGTGGCGTTCACCCAGGCACAACTCGGAACGATGGATACCGAGATGTTCGGCCATTTCTGCCACAGCTTCGCACAGGCCGCTGGCATCACGCTGCATGTCGAGACGTTGTACGGCACCAACAACCATCATATCGCCGAAAGCATCTTCAAGGGATTGGCCCGCGCCCTGCGCACCGCGACCGAGATCGATCCGCGCAAGAGCGATGCCATCCCCTCGACCAAGGGAGTGTTGTGACATGGTGACCCGTCCGATGCAGCCGATGAGCCTCGCGATGCTCACCTATGTGAAGCCGCTCGACGAGGTCGATGTCCACCGCGACGCGCATGTCGCATGGATCAAAAAGGCGATGGACGAGGGTGTCATGCTGCTCGCCGGGCGTCGCAATCCGCCGACCGGCGGCGTGCTGCTGTTCCGCGGCGAAGCGGATGCGGTGCGCGCGGTGGCGGAAACCGACCCGTTCGTCGTGAACGGCGTCGCGACGGTCGAGATCGTCGCCTTTACCATGACGCTGGCGATGGACCAGATCGGCGACCTGTTTTGATCGCACTGATCGATTACGGCGCGGGCAATCTCCATTCGGTCGCCAATGCGCTGAAGGCGGCGGGCGCGTCGGACCTGTCGATCACCGCCGATCCGGAAGCGGTGCGGAGCGCCGACCGCATCGTCCTGCCCGGGGTCGGCGCGTTCGCGGCCTGTATGAACGGCCTGACCGCGATTCCGGGCATGGTCGATGCGATGCGCGAGCGGGCGCTGGACGGCGGCGTGCCGTTCCTCGGCGTCTGTGTCGGCATGCAGTTGCTTGCCGTCACCGGTGAGGAGTTCGGCGTGCACGCGGGACTGGGCTGGATCGACGGCACCGTCCGCCGCCTGCCCGCGTCGCCCGGCATCACCGTGCCGCATATGGGCTGGAACGATGTCGTGCCTTGCTGCGAGCATCCGCTGCTGGTGCCGGGTGAGGCGTATTTCCTGCACAGCTATGCGTTCGATGGCGATCAGGTGCTGGCCACCACCGACCATGGCGGCCCGGTGACGGCGGCGATCGGCCGCGACAATCTGCTGGGCGTGCAGTTCCACCCCGAAAAGAGCCAGCGCTATGGCATCGCGCTGCTGGAGAGGTTCCTCGAATGGCGTCCTTGATCGTCTTCCCCGCCATCGACCTGAAGGGCGGGCAGGTCGTCCGTCTGGCAGAGGGCGATATGGACCGCGCCACCGTGTATGGCGACGATCCGGCGCAGCAGGCGCGGCTGTTCGCCGACGCCGGGGCGGATCACCTGCATGTCGTCGACCTCGACGGGGCGTTCGCGGGCCAGTCGGTCAATGGCGATGCGGTCGCCGCGATCCTGCGGGCGTTTCCGGGTCGGGTGCAATTGGGTGGCGGCATCCGCAACCGCGCCAATGTCGATCGCTGGATCGATCTGGGCGTCGCGCGGGTCGTTATCGGCACCGCCGCGCTCGAAAACCCCGACTTCGTCCGCGAGGCCGCCGCCGCCTGTCCGGGGCAGGTCGTCGTCGCGGTCGACGCGTGGGACGGCATGGTCGCGACGCGCGGCTGGGCCGATGTGTCGACCGTCTCGGTCACCGACCTTGCCCGCCGGTTCGAGGATGCCGGTGTTGCCGCCGTTCTGTTCACCGATGTCGGCCGCGACGGGATGCTGAAGGGCTGCAATGTCGAGGCGACCGCCGCGCTGGCTGCTGCCGTGTCGATCCCGGTCATCGCCAGCGGCGGGGTGGCGGGGATCGAGGACATTCACGCGCTGAAGGGCAAGCCCGGCATTGAGGGCGTCATCACCGGCCGCGCGCTGTACGACGGTCGCCTCGACCTGGCCGAAGCGATCCGGGTCGCCAGCGCATGACCGTCCGGGCGCGGGTGATCCCCTGTCTCGACGTCCATGCCGGGCGGGTGGTGAAGGGCGTCAATTTCGTCGAACTGCGCGATGCCGGCGATCCGGTCGAACAGGCGCGTGCCTATGATGCGGCGGGCGCCGACGAGCTGACCTTCCTCGACATCGGCGCGAGTCATGAGGGTCGCGACACGATCATCGACGTGGTCCGGCGGACCGCAGAGGTATGCTTCATGCCGCTGACCGTCGGTGGTGGCGTCCGCTCGCCCGACGATGCACGCGCGCTGCTGCTGGCCGGGGCGGACAAGGTCGCGGTCAATTCCGCTGCTGTCGCCCGGCCCGAACTGGTCGCCGACATCGCCGACCGCTTCGGCAGCCAGTGCGTCACCGCCTCGGTCGATGCGCGGCGCAGCGATGGCCGCTGGGAAGTGTTCACCCATGGCGGCCGCCGCGCGACCGGCATCGACGCGGTCGAACATGCGCTGAAGCTGGCGTCGCTGGGCGCGGGCGAGTTGCTGGTCACGTCGATGGACCGTGACGGGACGCGCGACGGCTATGACCTCGACCTGATCCGCACCATCGCCGATGCGGTATCGGTGCCGGTCGTCGCCTCGGGCGGGGTGGGTACGCTCGACCATCTGGTCGCGGGAGTGATCGAGGGGCATGCCAGCGCAGTGCTGGCGGCGTCGATCTTCCATTTCGGCGAAGCGTCGGTGGCCGATGCACATGCCGCACTGGCCGCGGCGGGGGTACCGGTGCGGTCACCTGCGCGGGGATAGGCGGCCCGCGCCTTCAACCCCTTAGTCAGTTCACCCTCACCCTTCCGCGGCTTTGCCGCTCCCTCCCTCTCCCGTCGGGAGAGGGGAGAGCACGTCCGGCGGCGCCGGGTGGGAAGGGCGAGGGCGAATCAGCAGAAGCGGTTTGCGGCCCCTCCCGAAACCGGCCTACTCCCCCGGGAACGCCACCAGCGCCGACACCCCGATCCCGTCCGCGCGCAACGCCGCCGCCCCACCCAGATCGGGCAGGTCGATCGCGAACAACGCCTGTTCGACGCTCGCCCCGGCCTTGCGCAGCAGCCGCACCGCCGCGCGCGCCGTGCCCCCAGTCGCGATCAGATCGTCGATCAGCAACACCCGCGCGCCGGGGGCGCAGGCATCGGCGTGGATGGCGATGCGGTCGGTGCCGTATTCGAGGGCATAGTCCTCGGCGATCGTCGCGCCGGGCAGCTTGCCGTCCTTGCGGATCAGCAACACCCCCGCGCCCAGCGCGAGCGCGACGGCAGGGGCGAAGACGAATCCCCGCGCCTCGATCCCCGCGACCAGATCGATCGGGCCGTTCACCGCCGCGACCATGCCATCGACGGCGAGGCGCAATCCTTCCGGATCGAGGATCAGCGTCGTGATGTCGCGAAACCGGATGCCGGGTTTGGGGAAATCGGGGATGGTGCGGATGCGCCGGGCGATCGCATCGACCCCGACGTCATCCGCAACGATCAATGCTTCATGCCCCGCCAGATGTTGCGATACGCGCCGAACGCGAGGCCGGTGAAGATCAGCAGGAAGATGACCGTCGCCAGACCCCAGGTGTGACGCTTTTGCAGGTTCGGCTCGGCCGTCCATGTCAGGAACGCCGCGACGTCCTTCGCCATCTGGTCGACGGTCGCGCGGGTACCGTCCTGATACTGGACCTGATCGTTCGCGGTCAGCGGCGGTGCCATGGCGAGGTTCAGCGTCGCGAAATAGCGGTTGAAATGCAGGCCCTCGGGCGTCTTGGCCTCGGGGAATTTGCGGAGCAGATCGGCGGGCTGCGCGCTATAGCCGGTCAGCAGCGAATAGACGTAATCCGAACCGTCGTCGCGCGCCTTGGTCATCAGCGACAGGTCGGGCGGCACCGCATTGTTGTTGGCGGCGCGCGCGGCGACGTCGTTGGCGAAGACCAGCGGGAAACGATCGGACGGCAGGTTCTTGCGCGTCGCCGGCTCGCCCGTTTCCGGATTTACGCTCGGCTGTTCGATCGCCCAATCGGTGGCGATCGTCTTGACCTGACCCTCGTCATAGCCAAGCGCCTGAAGGTCGCGGAACGACACCAGCCGCAGCGAATGGCACGCCGAGCAGACTTCCTTGTAGACCTGAAACCCGCGCTGCAGCTGCTGGTTGTCGAAGGTGCCGAACAGCCCCGCCGATTGCAGCCCGGCGTCGCGCGGCTTCAGGTGGAACTCGTGCTCGGCGGAATGGACCGGCGTGTCGTTGATCATGCCGCTGACGGTCGAAATGACACCGAGCAGCAGCGCGAACAGAAAGCCCGCGCCGACGACGAGGTTGAGGTTGCGGGCGAGAAAACGGGAAGCGAAGGAGAGCATCGTGGTTCCCTTACTCGGCCGCGGCCGGGCTGTTGTGCCCCGGAAGGACGGACCCATGGGCGGCGGTCTGCGCGGGCGACGTGCCGCCTTCGCCCTTCAGCACCGCTTCGGTGATCGAATTGGGCAGCGGCCGCGGCCGCTCCATCGCCGACACGATCGGCAGGACGACGAGGAAATGGGCGAAATAATAGCCTGCCGCGATCTGGCTGAGCAGCACCGTGACCGGCGTCGCCTCCGCACCGCCCAGATAGCCGAGCACCAGCACGTCGACCAGCAGCACGATCAGGAACAGGCGATAGGTCGGACGGTAATTGGCCGACTTCACCGGTGACTTGTCGAGCCACGGCAGGAAGAACAGCAGCAGGATCGAGCCGAACATCGCCAGCACGCCCCACAGCTTCGCGGGCAGGATGAAGTCGACGGTGAACGCCTTCAGGATCGCGTAGAAGGGCAGGAAATACCATTCGGGCACGATGTGCGCCGGCGTCGAGAGCGGGTTGGCCGGGATGTAATTGTCCGGGTGGCCGAGCAGGTTCGGCGCGAAGAAGATCAGCGACGCGAACACGATCAGGAAGATGCCGAGCCCGAACCCGTCCTTGGCGGTGTAATAGGGGTGGAACGGCACGGTATCCTGCGGTCCCTTCACCTCGACGCCGGTCGGGTTGTTCGACCCCGGAATGTGCAGCGCCCAGATGTGCAGGACGATGACGCCCGCGATCACGAACGGCATCAGATAATGGAGCGAGAAGAAGCGGTTGAGCGCGGCATTGTCCGGCGCATAGCCACCCAGCAGCCAAACGCGGATCGTTTCGCCCACGCCCGGGATCGCCGAGAAGAACCCGGTGATGACCTGCGCGCCCCAGAAGCTCATCTGCCCCCAAGGGAGCACATAGCCCATGAACGCCGTCGCCATCATCAGCAGGAAGATGACGACGCCGAGCAGCCACACCATTTCGCGCGGTGCCTTGTACGACCCGTAATAGATGCCGCGCGAGATGTGCGTGTAGACGACGATGAAGAACATCGACGCGCCGTTCGCATGGGCATAGCGCAGGAACCAGCCCGACGGCACGTCGCGCATGATCCGCTCGACCGAATCGAACGCTACCGCGCCGTTCGCCGCATAATGCATGGCGAGCACGATGCCGGTGATGATCTGCACCGCCAGCGCCGCGCCGGCGAGCACGCCGAAGTTCCAGAAATAATTGAGGTTGCGCGGCACCGGATAACCGGCACCGACCGCGTTATAGACCAACCGGGGAAGCGGCAGCTTCTCGTCCAGCCAGCGCATCAGCGGCTGTTTCGGTTCGTAATGCTTGGCCCAGGGGAAGCTCATGACTCTCTCCTCAGCCGACCGTCACGACGGTGTCGGACGTGAATGCATATTCGGGAACGTGCAGGTTCTGCGGCGCGGGCCCCTGCCGGATGCGACCGGCCGTGTCATAGGCCGACCCGTGGCACGGGCAGAAATAGCCGCCGAACGGCCCCTTGTTCTCACCCTCGCCCGCGCCCAGCGGCACGCAGCCCAGGTGCGTGCAGACGCCCAGCGTGATGAGCCAGTTGTTCTTGCCGGTCTTGGTCCGCTCAGCCAGCGTCTGCGGATCGCGCAGATCGGCGAGCGATACCGCGTTCGCCTCGGCGATTTCCTTGGGCGTCAGGTTGCGCACGAACAGCGGCTGCTTGCGGAAACTGGCCTTGATCGCCTGTCCCGGCTCGATCGCCGACAGGTCGATCTCGGTCGTCGACAGCGCCAGCGTATCGGCGGCGGGCGACATCTGGTTGATGAGCGGCAGCGCGATCACGCCCGCGCCGACCCCGGCGAATGCCACCGCGCCGATCGACAGATAGTCGCGCCTGCGGGGGTTGTCCGGCCCGCCGTCCAGCGCGGTCGCGCCGCCTGCGGGTACGTGCTGATCGTCGTCAGTCGCCATTCAACAGCCCTTGTCGTCGGGCGCATGTCGCGCCCTGCCCCTCTCCGGTCGCCCTCGTGGAAGCGACGCCGGACCGGCCGGTTCTCCGTCCAGTCGCACAGGGTGATAGCCGGGCGTTCGACCGTTTGCCAATCCCTTTTGCCGAAACCGCCCCGTGCCGACCCATGGATGTTCAGATTGGCGCAAGCGACGACATGGTCTATGCGCCGCTGCCAGACCCAATATCCCTCGCGTGTTCCGGGAACTCCATGCGTCGTATCGCCCTATTGTTCGCTTTCCTCGCCTCGCTCCTCGCGCTGCCCGCCACGGCGCAGGTCATGGACGTGCCCGGACGCGCGCCGCCGCCGTCGACGACGGACTTGCGCAACCTGTGGATCCTCGACCTGTCGACCGGCGGGCGGGTGACGATCTGGCTGCGTCCCGACGTCGCGCCCAAGATGGTGTCGCGGATCAAGACGCTGACGCGCGAAAAATTCTATGACGGCCTGAAATTTCACCGCGTGATCGACGGATTCATGGCGCAGGGCGGCGATCCCGATGGCGACGGCACCGGCGGCTCGAAGCTGCCGAACGTCGAAAAGGAGTTCAACTATTTGCCGCACGTCCGCGGCGCGGTGGCGGCGGCGCGGGCCAATGACGAGAACAGCGCGAACAGCCAGTTCTATATCATGCTCGCCCCGCGCCTCGCGCTTGACAAGAAATATACCGTGTTCGGCCGGGTGATCGACGGCATGCAATATGTCGATGCGATCGAAAAGGGCGAGCCGCCGGCCGATCCGTCGCGCGTCGTCCACGCCTATATCGCCAGCGACAATCCCCCGCCCTATCAGCCCGAGGCGCCGGTCGCCCTGCCCGAAACGGTCGCACCGCTGCCCGCCACCGCGCCGCGCCCCCGGCCCGCTGCCGCGCCGCGGCGGACCCAGCCCGCCCCCGCCCGCTAACCCCGGGCGAGCGACGACCGGCGATGCACGTCGACCTGTTCGATTTCGAGCTGCCGACCGATCGGATCGCGCTGCGCCCCGCCGCCCCGCGCGACGCGGCGCGGATGCTGGTGCTCGATGGCGATGCCACGCTCGACCGGAGCGTGCGCGACCTGCCCGCCTGCCTGCGACCCGGCGACCTGCTGGTGTTCAACGACACCCGCGTCATTCCGGCGCAGCTGGAGGGACGGCGCGGCGACGCGGGCATCGGCGCGACGCTGCACAAGCGCGAGGGGCCGCGCCGCTGGCGGGCGTTCGTGCGCAACGGGCGGCGGCTGCGCGACGGCGACACGATCGATTTCGGCGCAGGCGTAACCGCGATCGCCGGCGACCGGGCCGAGGATGGCAGCTTCGCGCTCGACTTCGCCGGCGACGAGCCGGTCGAGCTGCTGCTGGAGCGTGCCGGGCGGATGCCGCTGCCGCCCTATATCGCCGCCAGGCGCGGCGGTGCCGACGCGCGCGATGCCGAGGATTACCAGACGCTGTTCGCGCGAGAGGCCGGTGCGGTCGCCGCCCCCACTGCCGCGCTGCACTTTACGCCGGCATTGATGGCGGCGCTGGACGCAGCGGGAATCGGCCATGCGACGCTGACACTGCATGTCGGTGCGGGCACCTTCCTGCCGGTCAAGGCCGAGGATACCGACGACCACCGGATGCATGCCGAATGGGGCTGCATCGACGCCACGACCGCCGACCGCCTGAACGCGACCCGCGCCGCCGGCGGCCGGGTGATCGCGGTCGGCACCACCAGTCTGCGTCTGATCGAAAGCGCCTGCGACGACGCCGGCCGGGTCCAGCCGTTCGAGGGCGACACCGCGATCTTCATCACCCCCGGTTACCGGTTCCGTGGCATTGACGGCCTGATGACGAACTTCCACTTGCCCAAATCGACGCTGTTCATGCTGGTGTCGGCGCTGATGGGGCGGGAGCGGATGCAGGCGGCGTATGCCCACGCCGTCGCGCAGGAATATCGTTTCTATTCCTATGGCGACGCCTCGTTGCTCCTCCCGGCTTGACAGCACAGTCCCGCCGGGTAAGGGCTGAAGGACCGACGCGGGTGTAGCTCAATGGTAGAGCAGAAGCTTCCCAAGCTACAGGAAATGGCAGAAAACTGTCGTTTCTGCTGTAAACCGGCCTAAATCGGTTGTCGTGAAATCAATAGCTTAGCCGAGGCCCTGTAAACCGCCCCAGGCAGGTTTTCGCCTTGCCTTCGCGAAAAATCACCATGCGCCTGCCAGCAATTCGGCCTGCTGGATGACAGTCTGGACAGCTGCTTCCTGAAGGTCGGGTGGATAGCCGTATTTACGCAGGATTCGCTTCACGAGCACACGCATCCTGGCTCGGGCACTCTCGCGGTGGGACCAGTCGACGGTGGAGTTGGCGCGCAGGTTGTTGACCAGTTCGGCGGCGATCACCTTCAGGCTGTCGTTGCCCATGATGTCGACGGCGCTTTCATTGTCGGCGAGCGCGTCGTAGAAAGCGATCTCCTCCGGGGTCAGCCCTTCCGCCTCGCCGCGGGCCTGTTCGGCACGGATCTGCTTGGCGAGGTCGATCAGCGTCTGCAGCACCTCGACCGTGCTGACGGCGTTGGTGTGATAGCGCGCGATGGCATCGGTCAGGCGTTCGGAATAGCGGCGGCTCTCGACGGCGTTGGTGCGACTGCGCGAGCGGATCTGGTCACCGAGCAGCTTCTTCAACGCCTCCAGCGCCAGGTTCGGCCTCTCCATCGCCTTCACTTCGGCCAGGAAGTCGTCGGACAGGATCGAGATGTCCGGCGTGGTGAGGCCTGCGGCGCGCAGAATCTCGACGATCTCGGTCGACACCACTGACTTGTTGATAAGCTGCTGGACGGCGAAGTCGCGGTCTTTCGCAGAGCCCCTGCTGCCGCCGGTCTTGGCGAGAGCGGCGCGGACGGTCTGGTAGAAGGCGATGTCGTCGCGGATCGCCCGTGCCTCGTCGCTTGCGGCGGCCAGCGCGAAAGCCTTGGTCAGCGCGAGCACGGCGTCCTGAAAACGGCGGTGCGCGGCCTTCCGGGCTTCGTCGCTTGCTTCCTTCGCCGCGGCCTCATGCTGGCGGGCGAGGATGAACTCGATCGCTTCGGCCAGGCATTTCAGCCGTGCGACCGGTGTGCCGGAAATGCCGGGCTTGCAGTCGAAGCCGTGGAACATCGCTCGCACCACGTCGAACTTCTCGAGCAGCACCGCGACGGCCTCCGCCTCGTCGATCCCGGTTTCGGCAGCGTCGGAGGCGGAATACTGGCCGAGCGCCTTCTTCAGGTTCTGGGCGATGCCGATGTAATCGACCACCAGCCCCGCCGGCTTGTCGCGGAACACGCGATTCACACGCGCGATCGCTTGCATCAGGCCGTGGCCGCGCATCGGCTTGTCGATGTACATGGTGTGCATAGACGGCGCGTCGAAGCCGGTCAGCCACATGTCGCGCACGATCACGAGCCGCAGTGGATCGGTCGGGTCTTTCGCCCGGGCTGCCAGCAGGTCGCGCCGCGCCTTGTTGCCGATATGCGGCTGCCATGCAGGAATGTCGGCTGCCGACCCGGTCATCACGACCTTCACCGCGCCCGTCTTGTCGTCGTCGCTATGCCATTCGGGCCTGAGGGCGGCGATAGCATCATAGAGCGCCACGCAGATGCGGCGGCTCATGCAGACGACCATCGCCTTGCCGTCCATTGCCGCCAGCCGGTCCTCGAAATGGGCGACCAGATCGACGGCGACCATCTCCAGGCGCTTCTTCGATCCGACCAGCTTCTCCACGGCGGACCAGCGCCGCTTCAACCGTTCCTGCTCGCTCAGCGCTTCGTCTTCGGTAAGGCCGTCGATCTCGGCGTCGATGACCGGCAGTTCCTCGGGCGGAAGCTCGATGCGGGCCAGCCGGCTCTCGTAGTAGATCGGCACCGTCGCGCCGTCCTCGACCGCGCGGGCAATGTCGTAGACGTCGACATAGTTGCCAAACACGGCGGGGGTGTTGACGTCATCCTTCTCGATCGGCGTGCCGGTGAAGCCGATGAACGAGGCGTTGGGCAGCGCGTCGCGGAGATACTTGGCGAAGCCATAGGCCAGTTCGCCGGTCTTGCGGTCGATCCGCGCGCGGAAGCCATATTGCGATCGGTGCGCTTCGTCCGCGATGACGATGACGTTGCGGCGGTCGCTGATCGCGGGATAGTCGCTGGTCCCCGGCGGAGGGGCGAACTTCTGCATCGTGGTGAAGATCACCCCGCCGGACGCGCGGTCGAGCCGTTCGGTCAGGTCCTCGCGGCTGTCGATCTGGATCGGGGTCTGGCGGATCAGGTCGGCGCACATCGAGAAGGTGGCGAACAGCTGATCGTCGAGGTCGTTGCGGTCGGTGATGACGACGATCGTCGGGTTTTCCAGCGCTGGCTCGCGCACCAGCAACCCGGCGTAAAAGGCCATGAGGAAGCTCTTGCCGGACCCCTGCGTGTGCCAGATCACGCCGATCCGGCGGTCGCCGGCTGGATGCGCGGCAGCGTCGGGCAAGCCGTAGCGCATGGGGCTTTCCCGCATCGCGCCCGCCGCCGACACACCTGGCACTGCGCGGAGCGTCGCGGTGACGGCGCGCTGGGCGGCGTGGAACTGGTGATAGCCGGCGATGATCTTGACGATGCCGCGCCCGGTGTCGCCGAACACGGTGAAGTCGCGGATGAGCATCAGCAGGCGCTGGCGATCGAGCACGCCCGCGATCATCACCTCAAGCTCGGGCACGCCCTTGGCCGCGATGTCCTCGCCGTCGACCGTGCGCCACGGCATGAAGCGCTCCTGGTCGGCGGTCAGCGATCCGATCTGCGCCGTCATGCCGTCCGACGCGATCAGCAGCGCGTTGGTGCGGAACAGCGACCCGATCTCGCTCTTGTAGGTCTGAAGCTGATTGTAGGCGCCGGTGACGGTGGCGTTTTCGTCGCCCGGGTTCTTCAGCTCGATGACCCCGATGGGCAGGCCATTGAGAAACAGCACGATGTCGGGCCGACGGGTGTGGCCGCGCTCGATGACGGTGAACTGATTGATCGCCAGCCAGTCGTTCATGTCAAAGCCACCGGCCGGCGTGGCGAAATCGACCAGCCGCACCCGGTCGCCGCGGATCGCGCCATCGGCCGCGCGATACTCGACCGGCACCCCCTCCACGATCAGCCGGTGGAGCCGCCGGTTTTCCTCGACCTGACCGGGCATCTCGACCGCCAGCACCCGGCGGATCGCATCGGCGCGCGCGTCGGCGGGGATCTGCGGGTTGAGCCGATCGACCGCCGCGGTCAGCCGAGCGGTCAGGATCACGTCACTGTTCGCCGTCCGCTCAGGCGTATTGCCGTCGGGCGAGGCGTCGATGCCATAGGCGACCTGCCAGCCCTGTTCGGCCAGCCAGGCGAGCGCGGCGTCCTCGACGACCGATTCGGTCAGCTTCGCCATCAGGCGGGGGAGCCGGGGGCGCAGGTCATGCCGCCAACGCCTCAGCTTCGCGGACACGGATTTCGCCGGACATCAGCTTGGGGAGGAGGGCGTCGCGGGTGGCAAGGAGGGTACGGGATTCGACTAAATTAGCATTTCGCCTCGCATACAATTCGCCAACGATCCGATCGAAGGCAAGGATCGCTGTCATGGGTGGTTTGACAACTGGCAAGTTGTGGATGTGATTCCGGTTTAAAGTTGGCACCGCAGAGCCAGCGTTGAACGAGCCAATGTCAATGTCGAGAAGGGCGTGAAACGCATAAAGCGGAGTGGTGTGCGGGTACTCCTTGATCCAAAGGGAGGTGTTTAACGGCCAGAAATCTTCAGCGACGTAATAGACGCCGCCCAACACACCTGATCGCCCGGTGCACACACCAGGGCCGCTGACCCGCTTTTCACTGTGTGTTCCGCTGGGACCGCTGGCAGCGATCACGGGGAAAGCTCCATCCGTTCGATCGCCCTTGGGCAGATCGAAGCCCCTCTGAAAAACAAGCATCTCGTTAAGTGGCCCCCATTCCCACCCCTCTGGGACGCCATCGTTGCCAAGGCGGTCGGGGAACAGGGTCGGGGGCGAGATAGGCGGGTCGGCCTTCGGCCTTGGCGCGGGTGGGGCCGAAATCGACGAACCAGTCCCGGAACAACGCCCGCGCGCTCGCTTCCAGCGTCTCGTTCATCCGCCGGTTGAGTTCGATCTTGTCGTCAAGGGCGGACAAAACGGCGGCGATGCTTCGCTGTATCGATATAGTGGGAAGGTAGAGCGGAAAATTCTCTGCAAACTGCGTGTATTGGAAGCGAGCGACACCAGTATGCTGAATGTGATATGGTAGCATACGTCGAGGTGCATATTCATCTTGCAATTTCCAGAAAAGAAAATTTGGATCAACCTCGCTAACGTTCGGACGAAGAAGTCGTGAAAAGCTTGCGCATACAAGCGGATGGGAGGCATCTTCTAATAATTTATTCTTGATTAGGACGGTGCGGCCAGTCGGCTGATCCTTCGTCCCTCCTGCCGCTTCGATCAGGGTATCGCCGGGTCGGATACGCTTTCGCTCGAGAATGTCCGAACGTATATAACGCACAGGCAACGATCGCATGTCACCATACCGCACATTTTGAAAGTCTGTCCCTCTAACCACCAGTGCGGGAGAGTGACCGTCTGTGGGCTCTCCGTGTCCCCACTCTCCATCTCGGGTAAAAGATAAAAGATCAGCAAGGCGCCTATCCGCCATCACGCCGCCCCATCCACGAACAAAGCCACCAATCGCTGGTTCATGTAGTAGTTATTCCGTCCGATCCGCTGCTTGTCCAGAAATCCTGCCGCCGCCAGCGTGTCGAGATATTTCGTCGCGGTCGGTCGGGACACACCCAGTTCCTGCTCGACATATTCGATCCGCGTATAGGGGTGGCGGAACAGGTTGTTGAGCAGGTCCTGCGAATAGCCTTTGGGGTGGTCGGCCCGGATGCGCTGCTTGTAGTCGGCCATCAGCACCCGCATCCCTTCGATCAGCGCCAGCGTGTCCTTCGCCGTCTGCGCGACGCCGCGCGCCTCGGTGGCGACGCTTGCCTCACCAGCGTTCACGCCGTCAGCCGTCCTGGCACCAGCACGCGAAGGTCGGGCGCGATGATCGCGCGGAACCGGTCGCTCGTCGTCGTCCAGTCGATCAGGTCGACCTTCCAAGGCAGGTCGCTTTCGTCGAATGCCTCCGCCAGACCGGCCATGACCGACGGCGGGATCGGATTCGACGCGCATAGCGCCAGATCGAGATCGGACATGGGCCGTGCCCTGCCCTTTGCCCGGCTGCCATAGACATAGACGGTCGTGTCGGCGGGAAGATGCTGCAGCAGCGTCTCGCGTACGATCGCATCGTGCCGAGCTTCGATGGCGATCGGCGAACTCATTCGGCTCGCTGCGTCATTATGTCGTGCAGGTATCGCACCTCTTCGATGAAGGCGGGTATTCCGGCAACGACCCTAATCGCCTTCGTCTCGTCATAGGTGTGCGACGTGATGTTCCGATCGTCGCGATATTGCTTCCACCGTGACCATTCGTTCAACAGCAGGCCGCGCTCGTTCGCGGTGCGGATGAGCGTGGGAAAGCTCATCTGCGCAACGGCATCCGGGTTGGCGTCACTCATCGCCAAATAGCGGCGCAGCATCTTGTGCGCGAGATCATAGGTGAATTCGAACCGCTGGATCAGGCCATCGCGGATCTGCGTGTCCGACGTGTCACCTAGATAGCGCGCCTGACCTTCTTCGAGCCGGGCGATCGCGCTGGTGAGCGGGGTCAGATCAATCGGCACGACAGCTCTCCCGGCTCGCATCGTCCTGCAAAAACATCGCGGCTTCTTTTACACATGCGCCGCGACGTGCAAAACTTTCGCGGTTTTTTTTTACACATTCGGGCGCTCGTCCGGCACGACCACTCCCGCCAGCCGCTGACGGATGACGTCGGTCAGCCGCGCGCTTTCGGCGAACTGCTCCTCCAGCGTCGCCTGGAGGGTGGCGAAGCGCTCGGCGAAAGGAACGACGTCCGCTTCGACGTCTTCGGCGCCGACATAACGACCGGGCGTGAGAACATAGCCGTGGCCAGCGATGACTTCGTGGCGGGCGGCGCAGGCGAAGCCGGGAACGTCGGCATAGCCCTCCCCCTCGCGCCAAGCGTGATAGGTGTCGGCGATCTTCGCGATATCCGCATCGCTGAACTCGCGCCGCGTGCGGTCGACCATGTGGCCGAGCTTGCGCGCGTCGATGAACAGGATCTCGCCGCGACGGTCGCGCAGCTTCCTGCTGCGGCCGATGCCGTTCGACTTGTCCTTCGCCAGGAACCAGATGCACACCGGGATCTGGGTCGAATAGAAGAGCTGGCCCGGCATCGCGATCATGCAGTCGATCACGTCGCCGTCCACCATCGCCCGGCGGATGTTGCCCTCGCCATTCTGGGTCGAGGACATCGACCCGTTGGCCAGGATGACGCCGGCGGTGCCGGTGGGTGCCAGATGGTGCAGGATGTGCTGGAGCCAGGCGAAGTTGGCGTTGCCGGCCGGCGGGGGGCCGAACTGCCACCGCGCATCCTGCTTGATCCGGTCACCGCCCCAGTCGGAAATGTTGAACGGTGGGTTGGCGAGCACATAATCGGCGCGGAGGTCGGGCAGTTCGTCCTTGTGGAAGCTACCCTCGCTGTTCCAGCGGATGTCGGCGTCGATGCCGCGCACCGCCAGGTTCATCATCGCCAGCCGCCACGTCGTGTGGTTGGATTCCTGACCATAGATGGCGATGTCGCCGATCCGCCCGCCGTGGCTTTCGACGAACTTCTCCGACTGGACAAACATGCCGCCCGACCCGCAGCACGGATCGTAAACGCGGCCCTTGTACGGCTCGAGCATCTCCACCATTGTCCGGACGACCGAGCGCGGCGTGTAGAACTCGCCACCGCGCTTGCCCTCGCTGCCGGCGAACTGACCGAGGAAGTATTCGTAGACCCGGCCGAGCAGGTCGCGGGATGCGTTGCCGGCGTCCTTGAAACCGATGCCGGAGATCAGGTCGATCAGTTCGCCCAGCATCACCGCATTCAGGCCCGGGCGGGCGTAATCCTTGGGCAACACGCCCTTCAGCCCCGGATTGACCTTCTCGATCTCCAGCATGGCGTCGTCGATGACCTTGCCGATGCCGGGCTGCTTCGCGTTCGCCTGAAGGTGCGACCAGCGTGCGCCCTTCGGCACCCAGAAAATGTTGTCGGCGCGGTATTCGTCCTCGTCCTCAGCACCCTCGGAATATTCGGCGAGCAGTTGGGCGTGCTTTGCCTCGAACCCTTCGGATATGTGCTTCAGGAAGATAAGGCCGAGCACGACATGCTTATAGTCCGACGGCTCCATATTGCCGCGCAGCTTGTCGGCGGCCCGGAAAAGCTCCGCCTCGAAACCCAGATCACCGCCCGCCGTCGTCTTCTTCGTCGCTCTTGCCATCATCGTCCCAATGCTGCTCGCTCGAACGGATACCCGGCTCGGGACCGTGCTGCCAGACCGCGATGGATCTGGCGAAGGTTTTAAGGGCGGATGAGGAAATTTCAGGCGCAATTCCGCGTCGCTGGGGAAACCCCGAGCGACGCTGGTGCGCGGACCCGATTGCCGGCTCCGGATGGCGCCTTGCGGGCGCGGTCCTTCTCACCCGCGGGCGGGGTGATCCGGAAGGTGACGGCTGCCGTCACGAGGGGGGTCTATCGGCTGGCGCCGATCCATTCCAGACTGATGCCGTCACGCCGTCGGCACGGCGTGCTGGAGGCGAAGCGTGGTCGGCGAGCGGGCGATTAGCCAGAGCATCGGAGCGGCGAATGGCAAGCTCGCCGCGCTGCTGCGGTCGCGCGAGGAAGACGAGCAGTTGCTCAAGATCGGACGGGTTAAGATCAAGGAACAGGCGAAAGAAGAGGCCGCGAAGAGACCGACCAGCGGCCGTAGCGCGTGGACGATCACCGCCGACTTCGGCGCGCCGCTGCCCCGCCCGGGTCGTCCGCGGGCGGCGGACGGGGTCACGACCAGCTTCCACTTCCATTCCTGTTCCGTGACCCGGTCGTCCATCGCCGCAGCGACGGGCGGTTTGGCAGCGAGCCATGCCGCCTATGTCGAGCGTGTCGAAGCGGTCGAGGTCGGTTCGGCGCTCGATCATGCCGGCTATGTCGAGCGCGGCGATGCGGTCGAGATCGCGGTTCGGCCGCTCGTCTTCAGCAACATATCCGACGATCCCGATCGGCGCCGTGCCTATTGGGAAGCGGTTGATCGCTGCGAACGGCAGGGGCATGAAGGGCTGAGCATCGACGCCAGCGTCATCGGGGGGTGGTTGAAAAGGGTAGCGGCCGACGAACTGCCTCCAGATTTCGTCGCCCATTGCCATGCCGAGCGGGAGCGCCGGGTAGCCAGTCGGAAGAGGCCGAAGTCGTTCAAGCCGAAGCGCTACCGCGCCGATGGCCGTGACTGCGCGGCGATCCTCGACGTCTTACGGCGCGCGCCGGGTTGGCCGGATGAGGATCCGCCCGTCATTTTCACACCCGGTTCCGCTGGCCGGACGCAGTATCGCTACGTCGCCGAGCTGCCGCACGAGCTTGGCGCCGACGACCGGGCTGCCATCGTTCGTCACTTCTGCGACCATCTCGGTTCCTTCGCCCGCGACGCGGAGGGCCAATCCACGGGCATGATGTATACCGCGGTGATCCATGCGCCGGGGCCGGGCAATGACAAGCAGAACTTTCACCTCCACGTCATCGCGCACGATCGCCCCGCCAAATGGATGCCCGACCCAGGCAAGTGGGATTTCGAGATTGCCGAGGAGTTTAAGCGCAAGGGCGAGACCCGCGTCCGCTATCCGCACCGGCAGGAAAAGATCGTCGAGGTCAGCCGCAGCCTCGCGCCGGACAAGCGGTCGAAGCACTATAACGCCGCGATCGCCGGCAAAGCTTTCGTACCGCACCTGCGGGAACGCTTCGCCAGCATCTGCAACGACCGGCTCGCGCTCAGGGGTATCCAGCGCCGGATCGACGCGCGGTCGCACGAGGCGCTCGGAATCGACAAGAAGCCCGAATTGCACCTCGGCACCCGTGCTTCCGCGCTGGAGCGGGCGGGCGTGTCGACCGCGATCGGCCGCTACAATGCGGCTGCCAGCTGGCAATACGCCGCGCTAGCCGAGCGGCGCAGGACCGAAGTGGACTTGCCCCGCTTAAGTGGAGAGGCATTTGCTCAGCGTGACGCGGTTCGTTCGAACTGCGAGGGGCTGGTGTAGTCGAGCGCGGAATGACGCCTGTGCGAGGGGCTGGTGTAGTCGAGCGCGGAATGACGCCTG
>NZ_LMLP01000022.1 GCF_001421965.1 Sphingomonas sp. Leaf67 | reverse complement strand
CGTTCGTTCTGAGCCAGGATCAAACTCTCAAGTTTGATGTTCCAAATACACCCGGTGGAATAACCAGATGCACTCGGCTCACTTCAAGGAGCCGGCTCTGCACATACAATATGGTGGTTGTAAGACATATGAGCCGACTTAACTTTTAAACGATCCAATACCACCTTGAATGGCATAGACCGCAAGCCGCCGCCCACATGTCCCTTCATCTACATCAACAATGTCAAATAGCACTCCCTGCTCCAAACCACCAAGGCCGAAGCGCCAGCGAACCGGCGATAGAGAGACCGGAACACATGGCACCAACCATTCGGTTAGCACCAGGTCCCGGANCTCCCTGCTCCAAACCACCAAGGCCGAAGCGCCAGCGAACCGGCGATAGAGAGACCGGAACACATGGCACCAACCATTCGGTTAGCACCAGGTCCCGGATAAAAAGAGCAACTCGCTATCCGCATCAGCGGCACGATCCGAAGATCAGCGAGGCGACCGGCGGGAGAAGCGAAGAGCGTCTCGTCGTCCGGTGAAGCTGCTTATATGGGCGGCTTCAGAAGGCGTCAACAACGTTTTCGCATTTTTTCCGGTTCCATGTGATTTTGCGATCCTGCGTGCCGTTTCCGGGCGATTGCGGCGATATTGGCGCGCCCTTCCCCCTGTTCCCCGACCGCGTCATAAGGCGGATGATAGTATTTTTTGAGAGGATCATCCCGTTGACCGCCGCTCCCACGCCGCCTTCGCATGATCGCATCTGGACGCTGGATGCGATCCGGCGGTTGGAAGCCGATTTCTGCCGGTCGGCGGATACGCATCTGATCCGCGTCGAACTGCCGGCGACACCGGGAATTACGCTCTACCTGAAGGACGAATCGGTCCATCCGTCCGGCAGCCTGAAGCATCGGCTCGCCCGTTCGTTGATCCTATATGGGCTGTGCAATGGGTGGATCGGTCCGGACACGGTACTGGTCGAGGCGACCAGCGGGTCGACCGCAGTGTCGGAAGCCTATTTCGCGCGGTTGATCGGGTTGCGGTTCATTGCCGTCGTCCCGCGGACCATCGCCAGCGCGAAGATCGATGCGATCCGGTTCCAGGGCGGCGAAGTGCATTTCGTCGATGATCCGCGCGACGTATATGCGGCGGCACAGGCATTGGCCGACGCCAGCGGCGGCCATTATCTCGACCAGTTCACCTATGCCGAGCGGGCGACCGACTGGCGGGGCAACAACAACATCGCCGAATCGATCTTTGCGCAGATGGCGAAGGAGGATTCGCCCGAGCCGAGCTGGATCGTGTGCGGTGCCGGGACCGGCGGCACATCGGCGACGCTGGGCCGCTTCATCCGCTATGGTCGGCATGCGACACGGCTGTGCGTCGCCGACCCGGCAGCATCGGTCTTTCACCGCCATTATGCCGACCCGACGATCCATATGGTCGAAGGCGAATGTTCGTGCATCGAAGGTATCGGACGGCCGCGGGTCGAGCCGAGCTTCGTGCCCGCCGTCATCGACCGGATGATCGCCGTCGACGATGCCGACAGTATCGGGGCGATGCGGGCGATCAGCGCACGGCTCGGGCGGCCGGTCGGCGGATCGACCGGGACCAATATCGTCGCCTGCGCCACGCTGATCGCGGAAATGGCGGCGGCGGGGCAGCGGGGATCGGTCGTGACGATCCTGTGCGATTCGGGGCTGCGCTACGGCGATACCTATTATGACGACGACTGGCTGGCGGCGCGCGAGATCGACTGGCGCCCGGCGGCGGACCGGTTCGCGGCGTTGCTCGGCAATCCGGCATGACCCCGCTGAGCATCACCGACCTGTTCACGATCGGTATCGGGCCGTCGAGTTCGCACACCGTCGGACCGATGCGCGCCGCCCATGCCTTTGCGACGATGCTCGAGGAAGAGGGCATCGCGCCCGAACGGGTCCTGTGCGACCTCTATGGGTCGCTGTCGCTGACCGGTCGAGGCCATGCCGCCGATGTCGCGATCTTGCTGGGGCTGTCGGGCGCGACGCCCGAAGGGGTCGATCCCGATGCGGTGACGGCGATGGTCGCCGCGATCCATGCCGACTGCTCGATCGACTTGGCGGGGAAATACCCGATCGCGTTCGATCCGGCGCGTGACATCGTCTTCCATCCCGGCTTCCTGCCCGGCCATCCCAACGCGATGGCGTTCACGGCAGTCCTTGCCGACGGAAGCCGGATCGTGCGGCGCTATCATTCGATCGGCGGCGGCGCGATCCGGGCCGAGGGCGAGACGCCTCCTCGGCTGAACCTGACGCTGCCCCACCCCTTTACCAGCGGCGCGGAACTGCTGACGATCTGCACCGACACCCGGCAGTCGATCGCCGAAATCGTCGCCGCCAACGAAAGCGCATGGCGGGCGGAGGCGGAGACAGTCGGCTTCCTGGATGCGGTGCGCTCGGCGATGCTCGCCTCGATCGATCGCGGCTGTACCGGGAGCGGCGAACTGCCCGGAGGCTTACGGGTCCAGCGGCGGGCGCGGGCGATTCGTGAGAAACTGCTGGAGCGCGGCCCCCGCAGCGATCCCAGCGTCGTGTTCGAATGGGTCAGCCTGTGGGCGCTGGCGGTGAACGAAGAGAATGCGGCGGGTGGCCGCGTGGTCACCGCACCGACCAACGGCGCGGCGGGGGTGATCCCGGCGGTGCTGAAATATTACGAGACGTTCGTCCATGGATCGACCCGTGCCGGAGCGCACACGCTGTTGATGACGGCGGCGGCGATCGGGTTTCTCTACAAGCAGAACGCGTCGATCTCCGCGGCCGAGATGGGGTGTCAGGGCGAGGTCGGAGTCGCTTGTTCGATGGCGGCCGCCGGGCTTGCCGCAGCCCTTGGCGCGACGCCGGCACAGGTCGAGAATGCCGCCGAGATCGGCATGGAGCATAATCTGGGCCTGACCTGCGATCCGATCGGCGGGCTGGTGCAGATCCCGTGCATCGAGCGCAATACGATGGGCGCGATCAAGGCGATCAACGCCGCCTATCTGGCGCTGCACGGCGATGGTCGCCACATTGTCAGCCTCGATCAGGTGATCGAGACGATGCGCCAGACCGGCGAGGATATTAAGAGCCAGTACAAGGAGACCAGCCAGGGCGGCCTGGCGGTCAATGTCGTCGAATGTTGAAGGATTTACGCTTGTCCCAGCTTCCCGATTTCGCCGCGATCACCCCGACCACGATCGCGCCCACGCTCGACACGCTGCTGGCTGAGCGCGATGCCGTTGCCGAACAGGCCAAGGCGGCGCGCCCCGGCTTTGCCGATACGTGGTTGCCGGTCGAGTCGGCGGACGTCGCGATCGACGATTTCTGGTCGACCGTCTGGCACCTGCATGCCGTTGCCGACACGCCCGAATTGCGCGAGGCACATGCGGCGGGACAGGCGGTGCTGACCGCGCGCGGGATCGCGGCGCAGCAGGACCGGGCGATGTTCGACACGCTGCGGACGCTGGCGGTCGCGCCCGAATTCGCCGAGCTGGACGATGCCGACCGGATGGCGGTCGAACGGTCGATCCGCGACCGCACGCTGGCGGGCGTCGCGCTGGACGATGTCGATCGCGCGCGGTTCAAGGACGTCGCGACCGAATTGTCGGCGCTCCAGACCGAATTCGCCAGTGCGGTGCTCGACGCGACCGATGCGTGGACGTTGCACGTTACCGACCCCGCGCGACTCACCGGGCTGTCGGACGCGGACCGGGCGATGATGGCGGCGGCGGCAGCAGCGCGTGGGCTGGACGGCTGGGTCGTGACGCTGCAACAGCCGAGCGTCGTCGCGGTCCTGACCTTTGCCGAGGACCGCGACCTGCGGGCGGAGGTCTATCGCGCCTTTGGCACGCGGGCGTCGGATCAGGGGCCGGATGCGGGCAGGTTCGACAATGGCGATCGCATCCGTCGCATCCTGTCGCTGCGGCACGAGGCGGCGACGCTGCTGGGCTTCACCGATCCGGTCGCGCGGTCGCTGAGCACCAAGATGGCGCCGGACGTGGCGGAAGTGCTGGCGTTTCTGCGCGACCTCGCCAAGCGGGCGCGGCCGCATGCCGAGGCGGAGATGGCCGAACTGCGCGGCTTTGCCGCTGAGCATCTGAGCATTGCCGACCTGCAACCCTGGGATATCGGCTTCGTCAGCGACCGGCTGAAGCGGCATGCCCATACGATCGACCAGTCGGTGGTGAAGCAATATTTTCCGGTCGACCGGGTGCTTGGCGGGTGGCGCAAGCTGCTGGGCCAGTTGTTCGGGCTGACGCTGACCAAGCGGAGCGACGTCGCGACCTATCATCCCGATGCGTGCTATTACGATGTTGCCGACGGCAACGGGGTGTTTGCCGGCCTCTACCTCGACCTGCATGCGCGGGCGGGGAAGAAGGGCGGCGCGTGGATGGCCCCTGCCCGGCCCTATCGCGCCGATCCGGCGGACGGCATCCCGGTCGCCTATATGGTCTGCAACTTCGCGCCGACCGGGGGGGCGACGCCGCTGCTGAGCCATGACGACGTCGTCACGCTGCTGCATGAGACGGGCCATTGCCTGCACCATTTGTTCACCCGCGTGCCGCGACCGGACATCGCCGGGACGACCGGGTTCGAATGGGATGCGGTCGAGCTGCCGAGCCAGTTGCTGGAGGATTTCGCGTGGGAGCCGTCGGTGCTGTCGGCGATGTCGGGCCATGTCGAAACCGGCGAGCCGCTGCCGAGCGACCTGTTCGAGCGGATGCTGGCGGCGCGGCGCTTCGGGTCGGGCATGTTCCTGTTGCGGCAGATCGAGTTCGCGATGTTCGACCTGCTGCTGCATCTGGGCACGCAGGGCGATGACCCGATCGCGGTGATCGAGGCGGTGCGCGACGAAGTATCGGTGGTGCGGCCACCGGCATGGCATCGCTTCCCCCATGCCTTCTCGCATATCTTCGCCGGGGGCTATGCGGCGGGGTATTACAGCTATCTGTGGGCGGAGCTGCTGGCGGCGGACGGCTTTGCCGCGTTCGTCGAGGCGGGTACGGTCGACCGGGCGACCGGCGACCGGTTGCGCGAGACGGTGCTCGCCCAAGGCGCGGTGCGGCCGGCGATCGAACTGTTCCGGGCGTTTCGCGGGCGCGATCCCGATCCGGCGGCGATGCTGGCGCGGCATGGGTTGGCCTGATCGGGCCAAAGGTCACGAAAGTCACACTCGCGCAGGTTTTCGTCCTTGTCGGTTTTGGCTCACGCGAAGGCGCTAAGGCACGAAGAGAAAATCCGTTTTCACGCGAAAGCGCGGAGACGCGGAGGGGCTGCGTTTTTTGCGAACCGTTCGCGATCGGGAGACGGTGCGCTCGCTGACAGCTTGGCATGAGGCCCGCTGGCGCGGGGGAGGTCGCACCGAGCGCAACTCCTCCGCGGCTCCGCGCGAACCCCTAATTTCCTACCTTCGCGCCTTCGCACCTTCGCGTGATGAACAGGAATGAGAAAGAACGGCAGCGATCCTGGCCGTCCGCACACCTGTAGGACGGTGTTTTCAGTTCCCTGCGAACACCGCGCGTTTGGCGGCGGCGATGGCGCGGCCCAACGCGGGAAGCGGGACGTCGGTCAGGGTGATGCGCAGGGTCCGGTTTTTGCCCGGCGTCACTTCGGCATGGCCTTCGGGTAGCGCGACCCGGACCGGGCCGGCGGGCACGAAATCGGGGCGGTGGGCGATGGTGACCGTGATCGGCGCGGCCGGATCGGGGGGCGTGCCTTCGCGCCGCAGCGCCGAGGGGGCGCGGCCGAAGGCGGACTGGAACGCTTCGTTGAACCGGCGGACGCTGCCATAGCCGGCCGCGAAGGCGATGTCGGTCAGCGGCAGGCGGGTGTCGTGGACCAGATGCTTGGCGAGGTGCAGGCGGCGGGTCGCCTCGATCGCGAGGGGGGTCAGCCCCAGATGGTCGACGAACAGCCGGCGCAGATGGCGATCGGTCATCCCCAGCCGGTCGGCCAGCGCGGCGACGCTGCCCTCCGCCAGCGCGCCGTCATCGATCAGGCGGAGCGCACGGTGGATCGAGGCGAGCGTGCCGGCCCATGCCGGACTGTCGGGAGCGGTTTCGGGCCGGCAGCGCAGACACGGACGGTAACCCGCCGCCTGCGCCGCCGCCGCGCTGGCGTAGAAGGTGACGTTGTCGCGGATCGGGGTGCGCGCCGGGCAGACCGGGCGGCAATAGATACGCGTCGTGCGGACGGCGGTGAAGAACAGCCCGTCCTGCGTCGGATCGCGGCGTTCGATCGCGGCATAGCAATGGTCGGGGTCGAGCATGGGGCGACCTTATCGCCGCTGCGAAGCGCGACTAGCGGAAAACGGACATGGGTGTGGTGTCGTGTCCGGTTTCCGCTGGCAGTCGGTCGGGCGCGGGGCCAGATTGCCGGCATGATGACGCTGTATGAGGAATGGCTGCCCAGTCCGGTCGGCACGATCACCATCCTGACCGATGGCGACGGGGTGTTGCGGGTGCTGGAATTCGAGGATTTCGGTGCGCGGATGGAGCGGCTGTTGCAGCTGCACTATCGACCGGGCGGGTGGCGGGTCATGCCGGCGGGGCGGACCAGTGACGCGATGCGGGCGATGACCGCGTATTTCGCAGGCGACGTGGCGGCGATCGACCGGCTGCCGACCGCGACGGGCGGGACCGACTTTCAGCGTTCGGTGTGGAAGGCATTGCGTGATGTCGGGGCGGGGCGGACGGTCGCCTATGTCGATATCGCCGCCGCGATCGGGCGGCCGAGCGCGGTGCGGGCGGTCGGGCTGGCCAATGGATCGAACCCGATCGCGATCGTCGTGCCGTGCCATCGCATCATCGGGCGGTCGGGGGCGCTCACGGGTTACGGTGGTGGGCTGGAGCGCAAGCGGTGGTTGCTGGCGCATGAGGGGGTTGGTTTGGTTTAAGGGATTGGGTTCACGCGAAGGCGCGATGACGCGAAGAAGAAGGTAGATTCCCGCGCAGAGACGTGGAGACGCGGCGGGTTCCGCTGGACGCAGCGTCCCTGCGCGTCAGCGGCTTCAGCATACGCTGCAAAGCGCGCTATTATCTCCCGATCGCGAGCCGATCGTCCGGAGCGAAATCCCTTTGCGCCTCTGCGCGACGATCTACCTTCTTTTCTTCGCGAGCTTCGCGCCTTCGCGTGAACCAATTTACCCGGTCAGACCAACGCCGCCGCCAGATCGGCACCCGGCGCCAGCGCTGCATAGGCTCGCTCAACCGCCGCGACGAACACCACATCCTCGCCGAGATCGCCGAACACATCGCGCATCGCCAGCAACGCCGCCGGCTCCCCTGCCCGCGCCAGCAATGCTTCGGCGCGGGGATCGACCAGCTTCTCGCCGCTATCTTTACGCAGTTCGAGGAAGCGGAACCACGCCGCGATCGGCACCGCCAGCCGATCGACCGACCGCCCCGCCGCGCGCGCGTCGCGGATCGTGTCGCACAGGCGATAGGGCAGCTTTTGCGAGCCGTCCCATGCGATCTGCGCCAGTTGGTGGGCGATCGCCGGGTTGGCGAAGCGCGCCAGCACCGCGTCGATATAGGCCGACAGGTCCATTTCGGCGGGCGGCTGGATCGACGGCGCGATATCGTGCCGCATCAGCCGTTCGGCGAAGGCCGCGAGCGGCGGGGTCGCCATCGCGTCGCGGACGGTCGTGAGGCCCATCAGCAGCCCGACATAGGCGAGCGTCGAATGTGCGCCGTTCAAAAGCCGCAGCTTGGCGTTTTCGAAGCCGCGCACGTCGCGGGTGAACTGTACCCCGGCGGCGTCGAACGGCGGGCGGTCGCCGGCGAAATCATCCTCGATCACCCATTGCGCGAAGCCTTCGCGCTGGATCGGCCACGCATCGTCGAGGCCCGTGGCGGTGCGGATCGATGCGCGCAGCGTGTCGTCGGTCGCGGGCGTAATCGAATCGACCATCGTCGAGGGGAAGCGGACGTGATCGTCGATCCACATCGCCAGATCGGGATCGCGCGCGGCGGCGAGATCGCGGACCGAGCGGCGGAAGCGGTGGCCGTTGTCCACCAGATTGTCGCACGACATCAGCGTGATCGTCCCGCCCCCGGCCGCCCGGCGCGCGGCGAGGCCGGCGACCAGCCAGCCCGACAGCGTCGACGGTTCGGCCCCGGTCAGTTCGCGGACGATCGCCGGATGGTCGACGTCGAGCGCGCCAGTGCCGTCGAGGTGATAGCCCTTTTCGGTGACCGTGGTCGTCACCAGCCGGGTGGTCGGCGCGGCGATACGCGACAGCACCGCGTCGCGGCGGTGCGCGGTCAGCAATTCGGTGATCGATCCGATAACACGATGGCTGGTCTCGCGGTCGAGCAGCGCCAGCGTATAGAGGCCGTCCTGTGGCCCGAGCGCATCGGCGACCCCGGTCGAATTGAGTGCGACCGCACTGATCGCCCAGCGCGGGTCTGCGCCGAGGATGCTGTCGACATAGGCCGCCTGATGCGCGCGGTGGAACGCGCCGGGGCCGATATGGACGATGCCGGCGGTGAGCGTGGTGCGGTCGTACGTCGGGCGGGCGACCGTGGCGGGCAGGTCGTTCAGGGTCGCGTTGGACAGCTTCACAGCTTGTACGCCTTCTTCACGAGGCTATAGGTCAGGTCGTGCGCGACCTCATGCGCTTCGCCCTCGTCCAGCCGGTGTTCGGCGACCAGCCGGGCGAGGAAGCCGCAGTCGACGCGGCGGGCGACGTCGTGGCGCGCCGGGATCGACAGGAAGGCGCGGGTATCGTCGTTGAAGCCGACGGTGTTGTAGAAGCCGGCGGTCTCGGTCGTCATCTCGCGGAAGCGGCGCATCCCCTCCGGCGAATCATGGAACCACCATGCGGGGCCGAGCTTCAGGCACGGATAATGGCCGGCCAACGGGGCGAGTTCGCGGGCATAGGTCGATTCGTCGAGCGTGAAGAGGATGATGGTCAGTTCGGTCGAGGTGCCGACCACGTCGAGCAGCGGCTTCAACGCCGCGACATAATCGGTGCGGGTCGGGATGTCGGCACCCTTGTCGCGGCCATAGGCTTCGAACAGCCCGCGATTATGATTGCGGAACGACCCGGGGTGGATCTGCATGACCAGCCCGTCGTCGATCGACATGCGCGCCATTTCGGTCAGCATCTGCGCACGGAACAACTCGGCATCGGCGGCGTCGGCGGTGCCGGCGATGATCTTGGCGAACAGCGCCTCCGCCTCGGCGGGCGAGAGGTTGGCGGTGCGCGCGGTCGGGTGGCCATGATCGCTCGACGTGGCACCGGCGGCGATGAAGTCCTGCCGACGCTTGCGGTGGGCGTTCAGGTAACCGGTCCAGTCATGGACGTCCTCCCCCGTAAGTTCGGCGAATTTGGCGAGCGCCGGGCGGAAGGCTTCGTGTTCGCAGTCGATCACCGCATCGGGGCGATAGGCGGTGACGACGCGCCCGCTCCAGCCGCTGGCGCGGATCGCGCGGTGATGGTCGAGCGGGTCGTCGGCCCCTTCGGTGGTGGCGATCAGTTCGATGCCGAAGCGGTCGAACAGTGCGCGCGGGCGATAGGCGTCGGTCGCCAGCAATTCGCCGATCCGGTCATAATAGGTATCGGCGTTGGCGGCGGTCAGCGCCTCCTCGAACCCGAACACCGCGCCGAACACATGGTCGAGCCACAGGCGCGACGGGGTGCCGCGGAACAGATGCTGGTTGGCGGCGAACAGCCCCCATGCCTTGCGCGGGTCGGCGACGATGGTGCCGTCACGGCGCGGCACGGCGAGGTCGTCGAGCGCGATGCCCTGGCTGTAGAGCATACGGAAGATATAGTGATCGGGCGACAGCAACAGCTCGGTCGCGTTCGTCCATGGCCGGTTGGTCGCGAACCATGCCGGATCGGTATGACCGTGCGGGCTGACGATCGGCAGGTCGCGGACGGCGGCATACAGAGTGCGGGCGATGCCGCGCGTCGTCGGATCGGCCGGGAACAGGCGATCGGGGTTCAGCAGCAGGGCGGCCATGCGCGGTTCTCCTTTGCCCGGTCCTTTCGTGGATTGTGCCAGCGGTGGCAATGGCCTATTTCCGTGTAATGCTCGATGTTTCCCCCGCCCGTGCCGTGCGCGTCGATCGCGACGACGATGTCGCCCTGTTGCTCGATCCCGTTGCGGCGGGGGACGTGGTGGCGGTCGATGACGAGCGTGTCGTGGCACGCGTCGACATAGCGGTCGGGCACAAGATCGCGGTGCGCGCCGTTGCGGCCGGTGCGCCGGTGCGGCGCTATCGCAGCCCGATCGGGTTCGCCCGCTCACCCATCGCGGCGGGCGAGCATGTTCATGTCCATAATGTCGCGACCGCGCTGGTCGGCGAGGATGCGTATCGCTACGCCCCTGCCCTTCCACCCGCCCCCGAGCCGCGCGTCGAGCCGGGCTTTGCCGGCTATGTCCGCGCCGATGGCAGCGTGGCGACGCGCAACGAAATCTGGGTGCTGCCGACGGTCGGCTGTGTCGGGCGGCTGGGCGAGCGGATCGCTGCGCAGGCATCCCCACGCCATGCCGGACGGATCGACGGAGTCCATGCGTTCAACCATCCGTTCGGCTGTTCGCAGCTGGGTGACGACCTGAACCGCACGGGAGCGATTCTCGCCGCGCTGGCGTGCAATCCCAATGCCGGGGGCGTGGTGCTGTTGGGCCTTGGCTGCGAATCGAACCAGCTGGATGCGATGCTGGCGCGGTTGCCGGCGGACGTACTGGCGCGGGTGCGGACAGTGCGGGCGCAGGCGAGCGCCGATGAATTCGCCGAAGCGATGGCGGCGGTCGACGAACTGGCCGAGGCGGCGGAAGCGAAGCGGCAGGCGGTGCCGCTGTCGGCGCTGCGGCTGGGGGTGAAGTGCGGGGGATCGGATTCGATGTCGGGACTGACCGCCAATCCGCTGATCGGGCGGATGACCGACCGGGTCGCGGCGGCGGGCGGCACGGTGCTGATGACCGAAATCCCGGAGATCTTCGGTGCCGAGCGATTGCTGATGGCGCGCTGTGCCGACGAGGGCGTCTTCGACCGGCTGGTCGAGGTGACCAACCGCTTCAAACGCTATTTCCTCGACCATGGCGAGCCGGTGTCGGAGAACCCAAGCCCTGGTAATATCGCGGGCGGGATCACCACGCTGGAGGAAAAGTCGCTGGGCGCGGTGCAGAAGGGTGGCCTTGCTACGGTTTGCGACGTGCTCGATTATGGCGAACCGGTGCGTACGCCCGGACTGTCGGTGGTCGACGGGCCAGGCAACGACGCGGTGTCGACTACCGCGCTGGCGGCGGCGGGGGCGACGATCACGCTGTTTTCGACCGGACGGGGCACGCCCCTCGGCAGCCCGGTACCGACCATGAAGATCGCAACCAATCGCGATCTGGCGACGCGCAAGGCGGGCTGGATCGACTTCGATGCCAGCATCGTGCTGGACGACGGGCAGGACACGGCGGCGGATGCGCTGCTGGCGCGGATCGTCGCGGTCGCTTCGGGCGAGCCGGCGCGTAACGAGGTGAACGAGGAACGCGCGATCGGGATCTGGAAGTCGGGGGTTACGCTGTAGGGAGCGCGCGACCACTGCGCCGTTCGTTGCCCCGGATCGAGCCGAGACCTGAGCGAGCATGCTCACCGAAAATCCACCGTACCCCCGCGCAGGCGGGGGTCCAGGGCCCCCGGTCGCAAGCGGTTGTTTTGCTTGGCTCTGGACCCCCGCCTACGTGGGGGTACGGCGGCCTTGGGGTCGAGCGCACGGCGTTCGCATGCGGTTCGATCAAGCCTGGGACTAACGTGGTGGCTGCTTCACGCCTTCCCGTCGATCAGCACCGCCTGTTGCCAGCGGCCGGGAGCCTTGTCGGTGCGGTGGATGCAGCCGGGCCAGCAACAGGGGCGCTTCTTGCCGTCGACCAGTTCGGCGATGGTGCGGGCGATGCGACGCTGGCGGGTGGCGGGTTGCTTCGCATCCTTGATCCAGCACAGAAACTCGTTGCGGCCGAGCGGGGTCAGCGCATCCCATAGCGGCTCGATCGATGCGTCGGCGGTCAGCGCGGTGGCGAGATCGTCGGGGACGATATGGACCGTGCCGGACTTCATGCGATCGGACGCAGATCGGTGCGATACCGCCGCGCCTTCTCGACATACCCCGCCGCCGACGCTTTCAGCCCGGCGAGCTGTTCGTCGGTCAGCGTCCGGACCGCCCGCGCGGGGGCACCGACGATCAGGCTTTTCGGAGGGAAGGTCTTGCCCTCGGTCACCAGCGCGCAGGCTCCGACCACGCAGTCGTCGGCGATCACCGCATGGTTCAGCACCGTCGCGCCCATGCCGATCAGGACGCGGTCGCCGATGGTACAGCCGTGCAGTACCGCGCGGTGGCCGATCGTGCAGTCCTGCCCCAGCGTCAGCGGCGCGTGCGGGTCGCTGTGCAGGACCGCGCCATCCTGTACGTTGCTGCGGTCACCGATGACGATCGCACCATTGTCGGCACGCACCACCGCGCCGAACCAGATGCTGGCCCCCGCCGCCAGCCGCACCGCGCCGATCACATCGGCGGACGGCGCGACCCAGCAGTCGGGGCTCAGATCGGGGACGGCATCGGCGAGCGCGTAGCAAGGCATGCCGCCGATGCTATCACCCCGCCACGACCGAGGCGAGCCTTGCGCGCAGCAGTTCGTCGAACCGGTCGATCGGGCAGCGGACGCTGCAGCCGGGAATTGCGAGCGGGGTTTCGACCACCGTCGCCGCGCCCGACCGGATCGCCTCCAGCGGCTGCGCGCGGTAGGAGACGGTGACATACGGCCCCTTGCGCCCACGCCACCGCTTCAACACCAGCGCGCCGCCGGGGGCGACGTCGCCCCGCGCGAAACCCGGCGCGTCGAGATCGACGCCGAGCGCCGCGCCGAGCGCGGTGACGTTGGTGTCATGGCCGACCAGCATTTCGAGACGCGGTGCCTTGGCGGCGGTCAGGGTGGCGAGCATGTGCGCGCCGACCGGTCCCGCCTGGTGCGCGGCCATGTAGGGCGAGCGGGTGAAGACGTCGAACAGCGCGGCGTGGAGCGTGCCGATCCGGCGGATCGTCGCGGCATCGGCGCGACCGAAGCCGACCTTCGCCATCGGCATCCCCTCGGCATATTGCAGCAGGATCACCTGCGCGGTGCCCGACGTCGCGCGGATCGGCCCGGTAAAGTCGATACCGCGTCCGTCACGGCTCGGGTTCAGCGTCGCCGGTCCCGGCGTCGAGCAGCCGGCGGGCAGGCCGCAACCCAGCACGCGATCAAGGGCGCGGATCGCATCGGCATGACGGGCGGTCAGCGCGTCGACGCCCCCGGTATAGGCGGTGATCGCCGCCACCGCCTTGTCCGCATCGAACGCGGTCGCGCCGGCGCGGAGCGGTTCGAACAGCGGGTCGATCCGTCCGGCCGGATTGTGATCGACCGGCAGCGTGCAACCGGGGGCGAGCGCGTCGGCATAGGCGCGGCCGGTGGCGATGGTGCGTTCGGCGGTGTTGGTCCGGATGCGGACGCTGCCGGGAGCCGGGCAGGCCGTGGCGGACAGCCAGCGGCGGTCGTAGCGGGCGAGGTGCGCGATCGCCGCCGCGCCGTGGGGGGTGAGGAATTCCGGCGCGACCGGCCATGCGGGCCACTCGCCGGCGACCTTGGTGTCGGCCGGTGCTTCGCCGACGATCGGGGCGCGGACGCCGTGGCGCATCAGCACGACGACGCGGTCGAGCGTGTCGCGGGCGGCGGCGGGAGGCGCGAAGGCGAGCGCGGCGGCAAGGAACAGGATGGGGCGCATGGTCGGTCCTTCTGTCACGTAAACGTCGTCATCCCGGCGCAGGCCGGGATCCATCGTGCCGCATATTCCCCGGTGTCGGCGTTCGCGGAACCTTGGATCCCGGCCTGCGCCGGGATGACGAAGGGGGAAGCGGGGTGACCGGCGTCGATGTCCACCCCGCCCGCCCGCTCACATCTTCATCGTCAGGCTGAACTGGAACACGCGGCCAGTCTTCAGATACCCACCGTTGCGGTCGTTCGAGATATAGGTCTCGTCCTTGCCCACGGTCGCCCAATAGGTGTGTTGGTCGAGCAGGTTGCGCGCCGATATGCCGATTTCGAGATTGTCGGTCACCTCGTACGCCGCGCCAAAGTTCAGCTCGCCGACCGGCTGGACGTAGATGTCGGGCTGGCTGTCCTGCACCGCCGCGAGGATGCGACCGGTATGGTTGTACCACAGGTTCGTGCGGAACCCGCCACCGGCATAGAAGACCTCGGCATTGTAGATCAGGTCCGGTGCCTGCGGCAGCGCGCTGGTGCGGGTCGTGCGCACGCCGTTGAGCGGGATGACGTAGCTCGCCTCGGTCTGCTGGTAGGTGATGTTCCCGCCCACGCCGAAATTGCCGAGGAAGCTGCTGTCGACCATGTCGCCGACGGTGAAGCGGCCCGATGCCTCGACCCCCTTCGCCTTGCCGCCGCCGCCGTTGATCGGGCGGGTATAGACGATGCCGTCGATCGTCTCGCCCGCCGTCCGCGTGGCGGTGGTCACGACGAAGTTCGACAGATCCTTGTAATAGGCCGCCAGCTGGAAATAGCGGCCGACCCCAGCGTAGAAATCGACGCCCGCGTCATAGCTCCACGCCTGTACCGGCTTCAGGTCGGGATTGGGCTGGCTGATCGCGGTGATCGCGTTGCCCCGGCCCGGATCGCGGGTGATGCGGGTCGGACCGGCGATCAGGTCGAACGACGGCCGGGCATAGCTCGACCGGGCGGCGGCGCGTACCGTGATCCGGTCGCTGGGCTTCCATGCCGCCAGCACGCTGGGGTCGAGATGGTCGTAATCGCGACCGGCATTCACGAAGCGCGCCCCGTCCACCGCATTGTCGTTCAGGAAATAGCGCGCACGAAAACTGTTATCCTCGTAGCGGATGCCCGGCATCACTTCGAGCGTCCCGAGCTTCAGCGTCGCCGTGGCGTAGATCGCCTTGCGCTGTTCGTTCCCGTCAAGCAGGCCCTGATTGAGCGTGTTCGCCGCGATCACCATCGGGTCGACATAGTCGCGGACCTGCGCGTCGAGCTGCGCGCGCGACAGCACCTTGATCGGGCGGGCGGGATAGTAGTCGAGGAAGTCCTTGAGGACATAGCCCAGATACTGGTTGATCGACGGTCCCTGCACCGTGCCGCTCTGCAACGGGGTCAGGAAGCGGTAGCGGGTGTTGTCGGGCGCGAGGCTGCGGCCGGTGCGGTCGGCATCCTCGTACAGGCCGCCGACCTCGACCGACGACAGGAAAGCCTCGCCGGTCCAGCCGATGCTGCCCTTCAGCGTCTTCTTGGTTTCGGTCAGATAGTCGTAGCCGCGCTGGACATAGAGCTGGGTCGGACGGTCGAGCGACGACACATAGCGCGTCGCCCCCGCCGACAGCACCGGACGCGGCGATTTCGGGGCGGACAGGTCGACGACGACGCCTTCGGTCGCGGCACCGGTGTTGGTGGCGGTACCGTTATAGGCGATGCCGCGGAACGCCGCCTCGATCCGGGTCGGCTGGTCGAAGCGGCCATCAGCATAGGCACCTTCGAGCGCGGCGGTGAAGCCGTTCCAGTGCGCCTTCGCGCCGATCTGGCCCGAGAACAGTTCCTGTTCGATATCCTCGGTCCGGAAATAGCTTGCCGGATTGATGCCCTGCGGGGTGTAGACGCCGGCCGCGTTGTAGGCGCGGGTCGTGCCGCCGCCCGTCAGCGTGCGCAGCGGGTTGCCGCTCGACTGGCCGCTGGTCGTCTCGTTGCGCAGGCCCGTCTGGTTCATCGTGTTGGTGTTCAGATAGGTCGCGTAATTGACCCGCGCGAACAGGTCGATCGCTTCGCCACGGACGTCGAACGATCCGGTCGCGCCATAGCGCTTGATCTTGTTGTTGTAGAAATTCCACTGGACGCCATCGGCCGACAGCGCGTTCGGGTTGGCGCGCGGGGTGCCGACGTCGAAGCTGGTGGTCTTGTAGTCATTCTGCACCGCGGTCGATTCCGCCGCGTTGCCGCGTTCCTCGTAATAGCCGGCCAGATAGACGCCGAACTGATGGTCGCTGCCGAAACGCCGCGCGGTATCCAGCCCGATCGCGCCGCCGAACGCTTCCTGTTCGCGGTCGAGCGCGAGGCCGGCGACCTGCCCCAGCACACGGGCGCGGGTGAACCCTTGCGCGAAGTCGAACGCGGTCGGAGTGCGCAGGTCGATGATGCCGGCGATCGCGTCGGCGTCGAGCGAAGCACCCGGCGTCTTGTCGACGACGATGCCACCGATCGCGAAGGGCGAGAAGAGGTTGAGCGAGATCGCGCGGTTGCTGCCCGAGGTCTGCGGCAGGCGCAGGCCGTCGAGGGTGTAGGCGTTGTAGCTGGTGTCGAAGCCGCGGATCGTCGCGAACTGCGCTTCGCCGGTCGCGCTCTGGTTGCGGCCCTGATCGCGGCTGACCGAGACGCCGGGCAGCATCTTGGCGAGGTCGGCGATGCTGGTCTGCGAATGGATGGCGACGTCGCCGGTCGTGACGATGTCGATCGTCGCGATCGCCGACTGTTCCTCGATCAGCGCGGTGCGCTGCCGACGGCCGTTGACGACGATGTCGTCGGTCAGCGATTCGCTGGCGGTCTGCTGATCGGCCGGTTCGGCGGCGGGCACGTCCTGTGCCTGCGCGGTCGCAGGCAGCAACGCGGCGATAGCAAGGGCGGTGACAGCGCTGGACAGGGCAAGCGCAGAGACACGCCACCGGCGAGCCGGCAGCGTCGAAAACGAAAACATGGAATTCCCCTTTGGATCGGATGCGGGGTTGTTCCCCGTTCGACGGCGCGCCTAGCCTGCCAATACGTATAATTTGTTACATGCGGTCAGGATATTGGCGGACTGACGATCGGATCGGGACGAAATCGAACAATCATGATGATATGGTGTTGATATCGGTCGATCGGCGGTTGCGGCCGGCGGTTTGGGCGATATGCTGCACCCCCATGATGAAGCGCCGCGACCGCCGCCAGGAAATCCTCGACCTGCTGGCGCAGGGGGAGGCGATGGGCATCCATGGGCTGGCCGATGTGCTGGCGGTATCCGACGAAACCGTACGCCGTGAATTGCGGCTGCTGGAGGCCGATGGCCTGATCGAGCGCATCCATGGCGGGGCGCGGCTGGCCAAGTCGGTCGAGGAAGGGCCGTTCGAGGCGCGGCTGCACCGCAATGCCGTGCCCAAACAACGCATCGCCGCCGCGGTGGCGCAGGTGGTGGCGGACGGCGAGTCGCTCTACCTCGACGCCAGCTCGACCGCGTTCCACATCGCGCAGGCGCTGAAGGGCAAGCGCGACCTGACCGTGGTCACCAACGCGCTGGGCGTTGCTGCCGAACTGGGCGGGCGCAACGGCAACCGGCTGTATCTGGCGGGCGGCGAGCTGGACGATCGCTACCGCGCATTCTTCGACGCGACGGCGCGGGCGTATCTGGCGCAATTCCGGCCGGGCATGGCGATCGTGTCGACCGAATCGGTCGACGCCCAAGCGGGCTTTACCGACTATCATATCGGCGAGGGCGAATTGTGCCGGCAGATGATCGGTCAGTCGCGGCGGGTGACGATGGCGGTCGACGCGTCGAAATTCGACCGGGCGAGCGTGGTAGCGGTCGCGTCGTTCGCCGAGGTCGACCGGATCGTCAGCGACCGGGCATGCGATGCGGACTATGCGGCGGTTACCGCCGGGGTGGAGTGGATTACGGCGTGACCGGCCCCCGGCAAGTCGCCGGCCGCCGCTGCGCGCCCCTCCCCATGCCGGGAAGGAGTTGGGGTGGCGGGCGCAGAGCAGCGATCGGTCGCACATGAAAATCCTGCACCGCCCCTAAATCACCGCGCGGGTCGCGGCGCGGCATTACCATCGCACCACCGCAACTTCCCGTTTGTGGATTAAACACGGTTGGTTGTTCAATTGACTCTTCGGCCGAACCCGATCATGCGCGCCTTATCATCATCGGGGGACGTATGAGCGAACACGGTAACGAGACCTCGCGCTCGACGGAAAGCGTCATTGCCGCACAGCGCGCATTGCTGCTGACGGAGTTCGGCAAGCATGTCGGCCGGGGCGATCCATACGCGATCATCGACTTCCCCGATCACGGCAATGTCGGCGACAGCGCGATCTATCTCGGCGAACTGTCCGTCCTGCGCGAGCTGACCGGTCGCGATCCCAGCTATGTGGCGAGCCTCGCGCGGTTCGACGCCGATGCGCTGCGCCGCGCGGCACCGACCGGGCCGATCTTCCTGCATGGCGGCGGCAATTTCGGCGACGTTTGGCCGCGCCACCAGCAATTCCGCGAAAAGATGGCGCGCATCTTCACCGATCGGCGGCTGGTACAGGCGCCGCAGTCGATCCAGTTTCAGGACGACACGGCCATTCAGCAATGCGTCGACTCCTTCGGCGCGCACCCCGACTTTCACCTGATGGTCCGCGATCGACACAGCGTCACCTTTGCACAGGAACGGCTCGGCCTGTCCCCAACGCTGGTTCCCGACGCGGCGTTCGGCATTGGCCTGTTGCCGCGCCCGGCGACGCCAACCCACGACGTCGTCATGCTGCTGCGCACCGACAAGGAAAAGGTGAACCTCGACGCTAGCCTCTTGCAGAGCATCCCGAATGCGCGCGAAGCCGACTGGCGGGCGGAGTCGCCGAAATCGCGGACATGGCAACGCCGTTTCGCAAACGCCCGCGCGATCGCGACGGGGGCGTTGACCAAGAGCAAGCGGCAGGTTTCGGTCTACAACTACCTCGCCAACCAGCGGTTCGATCGCGGTGCACGCGTATTGAGCGACGGGCGCAAGGTCATCACCGACCGGCTGCACGGTCACATCATGTGCACGCTGCTCGACATCCCGCATGTCTACCTCGACAATTCCTACGGCAAGATCGGCCGCTATGCCGATGCATGGACCAAGGGCCTGCGCATCGCGCGTCAGGCGACCTCGGCACCGCAGGCCGTCGACCTGCTGAAACAAGTCGGAAACTGAGGACGCCATGACCGACCCGGAATTCAGTGTCATCATCTGCACGCTGAACCGTGCCGCGCAGTTGCCGCTGGCACTCGACGCGCTCGCCATCGCGGTCGGGCGCGCGCAGCAATCGGTCGAGGTCGTTCTGGTCAACAACGGGTCGACCGACGATACGCAGCAGGTCATGGAACGCTGGGCGGGCGGGCAGGCGGTGCCGGTGCGGATCGTAGTCGAGGAACGGCGCGGGCTGTCGTGCGCGCGCAATGCCGGACTGGCGGCGGCGCGCGGGCGGATCATCGTCATGACCGACGACGACTGCACGCTGGAACCCGATTATTTCGACCATGTCCGTGCCGCCTATGCCAAGGACCCGCGCGACGTGATCCGGGGCGGCATGGTCGGCCTCGGCGATCCGCGCGACATTCCGTTCACGACCAAGCGCGCCGCCAATCCCGCCGAACTGGGACCGACGGCGATGCCGAGCGGCTTCATCATCGGCGCGAACTTCACGATGCAGCGCGCGGTTGCGCAGAGGATCGGCACGTTCGACGAACGCTTCGGCGCGGGCGCGGCGTTCGTCGGGTCGGACGACACCGATTATCTGGTGCGTGCGCAGGATCTGGGCATTCCGATCCTGTACGATCCGACCTTCCGCGTGGATCATTATCATGGCCGGCGCGGGCTGGACGCGGCGCGGAAGATGTATCGCGGCTATGGCTTCGGCAACGGCGCGCTGTTCGCCAAGCATCTGGGACAGAAGCGGGTGCGCAGCTGGATGGTCGAAAGCGTCCGCGCCGCGCTGCGCGATGTGCTGGGCAAGTCGCAGCACGACCTGATCAAGAACCGCGACCTGTTGAAGCTGAAGCATCAGGTGCGCGGTTTCGCCGCGTATTTCCGCCACAAGGGGTGAACGGTCAGCTCCTCCCCGGCACGGGGAGGATTTGGTGCGCTTGCTACCGGCAGAACCGTTCGTGCTGAGTAGGGGCTGAGCGCAGTCGAAGACCCGTATCGACAAGCTCGACGGCTACTCGGGAAGAACGGATTGGGTGATACCGCTTACGGTCACTCCACCGTCACGCTCTTGGCCAGATTACGCGGCTGGTCGACATCCGTCCCCTTGGCGACCGCGACATGGTACGCCAGCAGCTGCACCGGCACCGCATAGACGATCGGCGCGATCAGCGGGTGGACCTTGGGCATGGTGATGGTGGCGATGCAATTCTCGCCCGCCGCCTGGATGCCGTCATAGTCGGAGATCAGCACGACCTTGCCGCCGCGCGCCTGCACTTCCTGCATGTTGCTGACGGTCTTGTCGAACAGCGGCCCCGACGGGGCGATGACGATCACCGGCACATGTTCGTCGATCAGCGCGATCGGCCCGTGCTTCATCTCGCCGGCGGCATAGCCCTCGGCATGGATGTAGCTGATTTCCTTCAGCTTCAGCGCGCCTTCCAGCGCCAGCGGATAATCGGTGCCGCGCCCCAGATACAGCACGTCGCGGGCGGCGGCGATGACGCCCGCCATCGCCTCGATCGATTCATCATAGGCGAGCGCGCCGTTGATCGATGCGGGGGCCTCGGCCAGATGGCGGACGATGGTCCGCTCCTCGGCCTCGCTCAGCCGCCCCTTGGCCTTGGCGAGGTTCGCGGCGAGCGCGGCGAGGACGGCCAGCTGGCAGGTGAACGCCTTGGTCGATGCGACGCCGATCTCCGGCCCGGCATGGGTCGGCAGCAGCAGGTCGGCCTCGCGCGCCATGGTGCTGGTCGGCACGTTGACGACGACGGCGATGGTCTGGCCCTCGCTCTTGGCATGGCGCAGCGCGGCGAGCGTATCGGCGGTCTCGCCCGACTGGCTGATGAACAGGGCAAGGCCGCCCTCCTCCATCACCGGTGCGCGGTAGCGGAACTCGCTGGCGACGTCCAAGTCGACCGGCACGCGGGCGAATTGTTCGAACCAGTATTTGGCGACCATGCCGGCATAGAAGCTGGTGCCGCAGGCGACGATGGTGACGCGTTTGATCCCCGACAGGTCGAAATCGGGGATGGGCAGTGTCACCTTCCCCTCGAACCGCTGCAGGTACGAGCGCAGCGTCTGGGCAACGACGATCGGCTGCTCGTAAATCTCCTTCTGCATGAAGTGGCGGTGATTACCCTTGTCGATCAGCGCGCCGGTGACGCCCGACAGTGTGACCGGGCGGTCGACGGGATTGTTGTCGCGATCGAAAATGTCGGTGCCGTCGCGGCGGCAGACGACCCAGTCGCCCTCCTCCAGATACGCGATACGCTGGGTCAGCGGAGCGAGCGCCAGCGCGTCGGAGCCGAGATACACCTCGCCCTCGCCATAACCGACGACCAGCGGCGAACCGAGGCGCGCGCCGATCAGCAGGTCGGGATGCCGGCGGAACAGGATGGCAAGCGCGAAGGCACCGTGCAGGCGCGGCAGGATCGCCTTGACCGCGTCCGCCGGCGACAGTCCGGCCTCGACCTGTTCGCTGACCAGATGGGCGACGACTTCGGTATCGGTTTCGCTGGTGAAGACCCGGCCGCGCGCGGTCAGTTCCTCGCGCAGCGGTTTGAAGTTTTCGATGATGCCGTTGTGGACGACCGCGATCTCGGCCGTCGCATGGGGATGGGCGTTGTTGGTGGTCGGCCCGCCATGTGTCGCCCAACGGGTGTGGGCGATGCCGACATGGCCGGGCAACGGGTGCGCCGCCAGTTCGGTGGCGAGGTTCTTCAGCTTGCCCGACGCGCGGCGACGCTCGATCGCGCTGCCCTCGACCGTGGCGATGCCCGCCGAATCATAGCCGCGATATTCGAGGCGCTTGAGCCCGTCGAGCAGCCGGTCGGCAACGCTGTCGGTGCCGATGATGCCAACAATTCCACACATATCGCTCTCTCCGGCGGGATTATTTCTTGGACTTGGCGGCCTTTGCCGCCGCCTGCCGCGCGCGGAAGCGCTTGGCCCAGCCGGGGTGGTCGGCGCGCTCGGCACGGACCAGCACCAGCGCGTCGGCCTCGACATCGCGGGTCACGGTCGATCCGGCGGCGACCAGCGCGCCGGCACCGATCGATACCGGCGCGACCAGCGCGCTGTTCGATCCGATGAAGGCACCCTCGCCGATATGGGTCCGGTATTTGAAGAAGCCGTCGTAATTGCAGGTGATCGTACCCGCGCCGATATTGACGTTCGCGCCGACGATCGCGTCGCCCAGATAGGTCAGGTGGTTGGCCTTGGCCCCCGTGCCCAGCGTCGTGTTCTTCACCTCGACGAAATTGCCGACGCGGCTGCCCTCGCCCAGCGCCGCGCCGGGGCGCAGCCGGGCATAGGGGCCGACATCGGCCTTCGATGCGACGCTCGCACCTTCGAGATGGCTGAAGGCGTGGATGATGACATCGTCGGCGATGGTCACGCCGGGACCGAACACCACGTTGGGCTCGATCGTCACGTCGCGGCCGAGTTTGGTGTCGTGCGCGAAGAACACGGTGTCGGGCGCGACCAGCGTGACGCCATCGGCCATCGCTTGGCTACGCCGCTTCGCCTGCCACGCGCCCTCGACCGCCGCCAGTTCGGCGCGGCTGTTGATGCCGGCCACTTCGTCGGCACCGGTTTCGATCACCACCGCACCGCGCCCATCGGCGATCGCCAGCATGACGATGTCGGGCAGGTAATATTCTCCCGCAGCATTGGCATTGCCCACCCGGTCCAGCAACGCCCACACGTCGCGGGCATGCACGGCGGTCACGCCGCTGTTGCACAGGTCGACCGCGCGTTCGTCCGCCGAAGCGTCCTTGAACTCGACCATCTTGGCGATGTTGCCCGCGTCGTCGGCGATGATCCGACCGTACGCGGCGGCGTGCGGCGGGCGGAAGCCGAGCACGGCGACGGCCGGCTGGTCCTCTGCCGCCAGCCGGGCGGCCAGCCGCGCGACGGTATCGGCGGACAGCAGCGGCGTGTCGCCGAAACAGACGAGGACGATGCCGTCATGATCGGACAGCGTGTCGCGCGCCTGCAACGCGGCGTGCGCAGTGCCGAGCTGTTCGCGCTGCCACGCGATCTCGACGCCGCGCCCGGCCACCGCCGCCTCGACCTGTTCGCCGACCGCGCCGACGATCACGACCCGGCGCGAAATGCCGGCGGCGTTCAGGCTGTCGAGCAGGTGGAACAGCATCGGCTGTCCGGCCAGCGGATGCAGCACCTTGTGCCTCGACGATTTCATGCGCGTCCCCTGCCCGGCGGCAAGGATGACGGCGGCGATCGGTTGCGCGTTCATGGGGCCGCTCCTTGGCATACGACCCTTGCCAATTCCATATCACGCGCGCCAAAGCGGACCAGATGACAAAGATTTCATTCGATATCGTCGGCTTCGATCTCGACGGGACGTTCGTCGATACCAGCGGCGACCTGACCGATGCCGTGAACCATGCGCTGGCCGATGCCGGACGGCCGCCGCTGACGCGCGAACAGGTGATCCCGATGATCGGCGGCGGCGCGAAACACATGCTGCGCCAGGGCATGGAGGCGACCGGCGGCTGCGACGAAGCCGAACTGGATCGGCTCAACCGGCTGCTCCTCGACTATTACGAAGCGCATATCGCGGTGCATTCGCGGCCGTTTCCGGGTGCGATGGCGGCGCTCGACGCGCTCGAGGCGGGCGGGGTCAAGGTCGCGATCGTCACCAACAAGCTGGAGGCGCTGGCGCGGCGGTTGCTGGACGAACTCGACCTGACCCACCGATTCGGCTGCATCCTCGGCGGCGACACGCTGGGGCCGGGCAAGTCGAAGCCGGACCGGGCGCCGATCGATGCGATGATCGAACGCTGCGGCGGCGGACGCGCGGCATTCGTCGGCGATTCGCATTTCGACATCGATGCCGCGCGCAATGCCGGCATTCCGTCGATCGCTTGTTCGTTCGGGTTCATGATGCAGCCGGTCGCCGAACTGGGTGCCGATGCGGTGATCGATCATTTCGACGAGCTTATCCCGATGCTGGCGCGTTTGTCGGCCTGAACTTCCCTCACCCAAGGATTTGCCATGCCCCGCCCCGTCGCCCTCATCACCGGCGCATCGTCCGGTATCGGTCTCAGCTTTGCGCATCATCTGGCGCGGACCGGCCACGATCTGGTCATCGTCGCCCGGCGCGAGGACCGGTTGCGTGACCTTGCCGAGCAATTGTCGGTCGACCACGGCATCGATATCGAGGTGATCGTCGCCGACCTTGCCGACCCCGACGATCTCGACGTGGTCGAGGAACGGCTGGAGGCGGGCGAGCCCGTCGCGCTGTTCGTCAACAATGCCGGCTTCGCCGCGATCGGCAAGGTGGGCGAAGGCGACCGCGAAGACATGACCGATATGCTGTTGCTCAACGTCGTGGCGTTCAGCCGGCTGGCCGATGCGGCGATGGCCGGCATGAAGCGGGATGGTCGGGGGACGATCATCAACGTCGGATCAGGCACGCTGTTCACGAAGATGCAGACCTATGCCGGCTATGGCGCGTCCAAGGCCTATGTCGCCTATTATACCCGGGTCATGCAGACCGAGACCGCGGACAGTGACATCCGCGTCCAGCTGCTGATCCCCGGCGTCACCGCGACCGATTTCCACCATGTCGCGGGCAAGAGCGTCGACGACTTCCCGCCCGAACGGGTGATGGAACCCGACGATCTGGTCGTCGCCTCGCTGCGCGGCCTGGAACTGGGTGAGCCGGTTTGCATCCCGTCGCTGCCCGACGTCGCGGACTGGGACGCGCTGGTCGCGGCGGAAGCGAAGGTCGCCCCGAACGCGTCGCGCGACAAGGTGGCGGAACGGTATCACGGCTGACCGCTCCTCCCCGGCACGGGGAGGGGGACCGCCGCGAAGCGGTGGTGGAGGGGGTTCTCCGCGCAACGGGACGGTGCCGTATGCCGATACCCCCCTCCACCAGCTGCGCTGGTCCCCCTCCCCGTGCCGGGGAGGATTTTGGCCAATTGTTAAACTCCTGCCGCTAGGACACACCGCAGCAGCGGCCAATTCCGGTCGTGGGGGGTCGTCGATGCGCAAGCAGGTGCAGCGGGTGTTGGTTGTCTTCGGCACGCGCCCCGAAGCGATCAAGCTGTTTCCGCTGATCCATGCCCTGCGCGCGCATCCCGGCTTCGACACGCGCGTCGTCGTCACAGCCCAGCATCGCGAGATGCTCGATCAGGTGCTGGCCTTTGCCGGCATCGTGCCCGACATCGACCTGGACATCATGACCGCCGGCCAGTCGCTCGACGCCCTGACCGCGCGGTTGCTGAATGCGCTGGGGCCGGTGTTCGATGCCGAGCGGCCCGACCGGGTGATCGTGCAGGGCGACACCGCGACCGCCATGGTCGCGGCGCTGGCCGCTTATTATCGCAAGGTGCCGGTCGCGCATGTCGAGGCGGGCCTGCGCAGCCACGATATCTATCACCCTTGGCCCGAAGAGGTGAACCGCAAGATCGTCGGCAGCATCGCCGACCTGCATTTCGCCCCGACCCGGACCGCCGCCGACGCCTTGCTCGCCGAAAACGTGCCGCCGTCGCGCGTGCAGGTCACCGGCAATACCGTGATCGACGCGCTGCACATGGCGCGCGACCGCATTGCCGCCGACCCGCGGCACACCGCCGGACTGGACGCCATCGCCGAACGGTTCGCGGGCAAGCGCATCCTGCTGGTCACCACCCATCGCCGCGAGAATTTCGGCGGCGGCATGGACAGCATCGCCCGCGCCATCGCCTGCATCGCCGAGCGCGACGATATCGGCATCGTCTTTCCGGTGCATCCCAACCCGCAGGTGCGCGGCGTGATGGAGGCGATGCTCGGCGATCACCCGCGCGTGGCGCTGCTCGATCCGCAGGACTATCCGCAGTTCGTCCGCCTGCTCGACCTGTGCTACCTCGTCCTCACCGATTCGGGCGGCGTGCAAGAGGAGGCACCGGGCCTCGGCAAGCCGGTGCTGGTCCTGCGCGAGACGACCGAACGTCCCGAAGGGGTCGCCGCCGGCACCGCCCGGCTGATCGGATCGGACGAGCACCGCATCGTCGCAGAGGTGACGCGGCTGCTCGACGACCCGGCCGCTCATGCCGCCATGGCACGGGCGCATAATCCCTTCGGAGACGGCCATGCGTCCGCACGCATCGTGGAGACACTCTATGCTTGAACAGCGGATCACCGCCGCCGACAGCTATGACGTGTGCGTTGTCGGCCTCGGCTATATCGGCCTGCCGACCGCCGCCGTCGTCGCCCGGTCGGGCGCGCGGGTGATCGGGATCGACGTCAGCCAGCGCGTGGTCGACACCGTCGCGCGCGGCGACATTCATATCGAGGAAGCCGATCTCGACACGCTGGTGCGCGACGTCGTACTGCTCGGCCGGCTGACCACCGCGACCACCCCCGCCCCGTCCGACGTGTTCGTCATCGCGGTGCCGACGCCGTTCGGCCCGGGTCATGCGCCGGACCTTTCCTATGTCCTGAACGCCACGCGCGCGATCGCGCCGGTGCTGACGCCGGGCAATACCGTCATCCTCGAATCGACCTCGCCGGTCGGCACCACCGAACAAATTCGCGACCTGCTGGCCGAACTGCGCCCCGATCTGTCGCTGCCCGGCGTGTCCGAAACGCCCGACATCGCCGTGGCCTATTGCCCCGAACGGGTGCTGCCGGGGCGGATTATCCTCGAACTCGTGTCGAACGAACGCTCGATCGGCGGGATCACCCCGGCCTGTGCCGAGGCGGCGTGCGATTTCTACCGCCGCTTCGTCGAGGGGGCCTGCACCGTCACCACCGCGCGGACGGCGGAGATGGTCAAGCTGGTCGAAAATACCAGCCGCGACGTCGCCATCGCCTTTGCCAACGAATTGTCGATCGTGTGCGACCGGATGGACCTGAACGTGTGGGACGTGATCGAGCTGGCCAACCGCCACCCGCGCGTCAACATCCTGAAGCCCGGCCCCGGCGTCGGTGGGCACTGCATTGCGGTCGACCCGTGGTTCATCGTCGATGCCGCCCCCGAACAGACGCCGCTGATCCGCACCGCGCGCGAGGTGAATGACGGCAAGGTCGACCATGTCGTCGCCCGCACCGCCGCACTGCTCGATGCCGCCCCCGAAGCGCGCGCGTCGCTGCTGGGCCTCGCGTTCAAGGCGGATATCGACGACCTGCGCGAAAGCCCGGCGGTAAAGGTCGCGGCTGCGCTGATCGAACGGTTCGGCGACCGGATCGATCTGGTCGAACCGTTCGTCAGCAGCCTGCCAAAGGCGCTGGCGGGCGGGCGGCTGGTATCGCTCGACGATGGGCTGGCGAACGACATTCTGGTCGTGCTGGTCGACCATGGCGTGTTCAAGCGGGTGCCGGCGGAGGTTCGGGTCGGCAAGCAGGTGTACGATACGCGGGGCATGTGGCGTTGAAGGTTTAAGGGGGTTCACGCGGAGGCGCGGAGACGCGGAGTAGAAGAAGGTTTGATTTTCACGCAGAGGCGCAAAGGACGCGAAGATGTTGCGCTCGCCGCGACAGCGGCCCTCTCTCGTTGGGCCGCCGAAAGAGAAAAGGCTGCGCCAGACAGGCTGAGATGGCCCGGTCCACAACCCCTCAGCGTCCTTTGCGCCTTTGCGCGAACAACCTCTTTCTTCTCCGCGCCTCCGCGTGAACCAACTACTTCTTCCGAAACTTCGTCCACAAATGCCGTGCCAACATCGCTGGCGGCATCCGCAGCCAGTGCGACCGGACATAGAAACCGAATTCGGTCCCCCGATGCCGCAACCGCCCCCAGCCATCGCGCGCCAGCAGCCGCCGGACGAACAGCGCATCCGAAGCGACCGGCGCGAACTCTTCCAAAGGCGTCCCGAAAATTCGCTTCGCCAGCCGCAACGCCCGCGCCGTCGCCGGAACCAGATCATGCCGCCCGGCGCGCGCCATCAACCGATCGACGAACCCGCCATCGTCGAACTCCCGCACCAGCCGGTCGATATCCCACAGGTTGCGCAGGCCACCCTGCAAATCGCCATCAACGAACAGATGGGCAGCGGCATGGATCACCATGTCGGCGGGCGACAACACGGACAGCCCGTTGCCGAGCGGCACCGCATCGGCGATCAGCAGCGCCGCATCCGGCGTCGGCCGCGCGGTCGGGGGCAGGATGGTGTGGTGGACGTCGATCATTCGATCCCGCTCGCGATGGATCAGCGGCGGCAACTCGTGCATCCAGCGGCGATAATAGGCGTCGTCATACGGGTCGGGCTTGACCCATTCCCACCCCGCCGCCAGCAACGCCGCCTCGACCGCATCAAGGGCGTCGCGCGGCACGAGGATGTCGAGATCGCCTATCGACCGCCCCCGCCCCGCATCCAGCCCGGCGGCGACGAACGCAGTCCCCTTCAACAGCACGACCGGCACCCCGAGTGGCGCAAGCGCACGGCGCGCCATCTCCGCCTCCCACAGCGCCGCGACCCGCCCCTGTTCGGCCGACGCCCGCGCATCGGCCATGATCCGCGCGGCGGCGGGCGGCATAGCGATGCCGTCAAGCCGGGTGGCGAGGCTGCCGATCAACTGCTCCGCTCGCGCCGCCGCAATCAGTGCGTTCCAGCTGTCGGGGGAATCCAACCCGTCCCACAGGGCAGGATCGGCGAGCGCGCCGGCAAGGCGGGCATCGGTCATGCCAGCGCGCCCCACAGCCGCTCAACCAGCGCAAGCCCGGTATCCGTATCGGCATAGTCGATCGCCCGCACCGGCACGTCCTGCACCAGCCGCCCCAGCGCGCCGAATCCGCGCTCACCCATCGCGACATAATTGGTCGATGCCTGGGTCAGCCGCACGAACGTCTCCGCCGCGCCGACCGCCCGCACGGCCTGCGGTCGACCGAAGGTCGGGAACAGCAGCAGCGCCGGTACCGCCGGTCGATCCATCGCCGCGATGGCACTCGCGTCGGGGACCAGATGCCGGATATCCCCCTTGGGCGTTCCCGCCAGCAACGGCCCGAACCGTGCGTCGGGGGCGGCAGCCTGCACCACCGCGATCGCCTCGTTCTTCAGGCTGATGAGCCGGGGGAAGGCATGGACCAGCCCGTTGGCGGGGTCGATCAGCGCGAACTCGTCACCCATCAGCCGCCAGCCGCGCGTCATCAGCAGCGCCGCCAGCGTCGACTTGCCCGCGCCCGACACCCCGCTCAGCAACAGCGCCCGCCCGCCCCGCTCGACCGCCGAGGCGTGGAGCAACAGATAGCGGCGTTGCGCCAGCGCCATCTGCAAATTCATCCCCATCTCCGCGGCCAGCAGCCCCTGCGCCAGCGGAAGCGGCAGCGCGTCGGGCAGCATATAGTCGCCGCCGATCATCACCGCCGGCCGGACAAGGCGCCGCCACGGCCGTGCCGCGAACAGGCGGACGTTGAAATCGGCGATGCCCCCCTCGGGCAGCGGATAGTCACGATACAGATCGTCCAGCGCCGCGATCGGCGCGCGCCAGTCGCTGCCGACCCGGAACCCTACCGGGCCGATGCGCAGCGTCCGGCTATGCCGCATCGCGCTCGACCAGTCCGATCGCCGCCAGTTCGTCGAGCCGCGCGGTAAGCGCCGTCAGATCGCCGTCGGGCAGGTCGTACCGCTCCGCCAGCGCCGCCAGCAATTGCTGCGGCGTCAGCGGATCGGCCAGCAGCGCGAGCATCTCCGGCACCGGCGGTGCCACGACATGCGTCTGCCCCGACGCGCGGTGATAGATCGCCGTCAGCGGATCGAGCGACAGGATCAGCACATGCCCCGGCGGTGGCGCGCGATAGCGTGCGCCCATGCGCGTCAGCCGCGCGGCATCTGCAACGATGCGAAGCAGGTGAAGCCGCTGGTCCCGTTCTGCAACCGCTGGACATATTTCATATAGGCGCGGGTCGTGTCGCCATCGGCACCCGGCAGGTTCGCGCCGTTCATGGCGCGCTTCACATCCTCACCGGTGAACGGTCGATTGGCTCCGGGAAACGCCCCCGGCGTGCCCGGCGCGACGACGCTGCCCTCGGCATCGATCATCTGTCCGCGCCGGGCATTGTCGGGCACCGGAATTTCGCAGGTCATCACCGACGCCTGGGTCTGCGCCAGTGCCGGCCGGATCGATACGACCGCCGACGCCCCCGCCGCGCCGATCAGCAGCGTGCGCCGCGTGGTCGCGGCACCGGGCGTGGCGGGAGAATGCGGATCGTCGGACATGCGAGGCATCTTCCTGAACCCGCGCGATTACGCAATCGTAAAGACGGACACACTGGCCTAAGGCGACACTTGCGCCTAATCGGGGGCGATGGACGAATTCGGCCCCCGCCTGCCCCTCGCCATCGCGCTTGCCGTCGGCGTCGCCCTGCTGGCCTTTCTGCTGGGCGCGGACATCAACGCCAGCGCGGTGGTGCTGGTCGGGGCGGTCGCCGCGGTGCTGGTCGCCGGACTGCACACCCCCGATCGCGGCACGACCGAATCGTCCGATACCGCGCGGCAACACGGCTCCGCTGCGACGCAGGCGGCGATCGACGCCATCGACGAACCGATCCTCGTCGTCGTCGCCGGTCATGTCGAGGCCGCGAACCCGGCCGCCCGCACGCTGCTCGGCCAGCATATCGTCGGCGGCGACGTCCGCCTTGCCATCCGCCATCCCGCCGCCGCCGAACGCCTGTTCGGCAACAGCGACGATCCCGAACCGGTCGGGCTGGTCGGCCTTGGTGCCCGCGACCAGAGCTGGGAGATGCGGGTCCGTGCCTTGGGCGGCGAGCGGCGGCTGGTCCATCTCGCCGACCGGACCGGCAATCGCGCGACGGAACGGATGCGCGTCGATTTCGTCGCCAATGCCAGCCACGAACTGCGCACGCCGCTCGCCTCGCTGCTGGGGTTCATCGAAACGCTTCGCGACGAAGCGGGCGAGGACCCCGCAGTGCGCGAACGCTTCCTGAAGGTCATGAACGACGAGGCGCGGCGGATGCAGCGGCTGATCGACGATCTGATCTCGCTCAGCCGGATCGAGGCGGAGAAATACCGGCCGCCCGACCAGACGGTCGACCTGTCGGCGATGCTGCGCGCGGTCCGCGACGAAGTGAGCGCGACCAACCCGGCGCGTGGGGCCGACCTGTCGCTGCTGGTCGAACCGGCGGTGACCGTGATCGGCGACCGCGCGCAATTGTCGCAACTGCTGCACAACGTCATCGGCAATGCGATGAAATATGGCCGCGCCGGCACCCCGGTCGAAATTCGGCTCGCCCCGCGCGATACCATGGCCGAACTGGTGGTGCGCGATCATGGCGAGGGGGTGGCGATCGATCATCTGCCGCGCCTGACCGAACGATTTTATCGTGTCGATTCGGGACGTAGCCGGGCACTGGGCGGCACCGGCCTCGGCCTCGCCATCGTCAAGCACATCGTCGAACGGCATCGCGGGCGGCTCGATATCGGCAGCGTCGTCGGCGACGGCACGACGGTCAACGTCCTGTTGCCGCTGCACACTGTCATGAAGCCGTAACGCCATGGTAACAGAGCACGGCAGAGCGTCGCGAATGACCGTATACGCCTCTGGAAACCGGAACCGCATGACCCGTCGGATCGCGTCCGTCCTGACCCTCGGCCTCGCGCTCGTCGCTTGCGAGCCGCAGACGTCGCGCGACCATATCCGCGTCGTCGGGTCGTCGACCGTCTACCCCTTCACCACCGCCGTGGCCGAAATGCTGGTCAATGCGAACCCCGACCTGCGCGCGCCGCTGGTCGAATCGACCGGCACCGGCGCGGGTGCGTCGCTGTTCTGCGCAGGCGTCGGTCCGCAGCATCCCGATATCCTCGACGCGTCGCGCCGGCTGAAGAAGTCGGAATATGCCACCTGCCTGTCGCACGGCGTGAAGGACATCATGGAGGTGCAGGTCGGCGTCGACGGCGTGGCGCTGGCCGAATCGAACAATGGCCCCAAGCTGCAACTCAGCAAGCGCGACGTGTATATGGCGCTGTCGGCCAATCCGCTGGGCAAGCCCAACACCGCGCGGATGTGGAACCAGATCAATCCGGCGCTGCCCGCCATTCCCATCCAGTTCTTCGGCCCCCCCGCGACCAGCGGCACCCGCGACGCGCTGGTCGAACTCATCATGGTCCCCGCCTGCGAAGCGGCGGTGCCGGGGGTGAAGACGTTGAAGGACAGCGACAAGGATCGCTACGAAGACATCTGCACCCGCATCCGTGAGGACGCGGCCTATGTCGACAAGGGCGAGAACGACAATCTGATCGTCCAGAATCTGTCGACCAACCCCAATGCGGTCGGCATCTTCGGCTATTCCTATCTCGAGGAAAACAAGTCGCGGCTGCACGGCGTGCCGATCGATGGCATCGCGCCCAGCTATGACAGCATCGCCGGCGGCACCTATCCGGGCGCACGCCCGCTATTCATCTATGTGAAGAAGGCGCACATCAAACCCGTGCCCGGCATGAACGACTTCCTCGCCATGTATGCCAGGTCGTGGGACCCGGGCGGTCCGCTGACCCGGCGCGGCATGATCGCCGCCCCGGCGGCGGTCCGCGCCGAATCGGCGGCGGAGATTGCGAACCAGAGGCCGATGAACCCGGCGGAGCTGCACTGATGCACGGCGTCACGCTGATCCTGTTGGTGCTGGGGTTCGGCGGGATCGGCTGGATGGTCGCCTGCGCCCGCGCCGCCCGGTTCGCCAAGCCCCTTACCGCTGCCGATCGCCCCAATTCGCTGCCCGGCCAGCATGGCTGGCACATGGCGATCTGGATCGCCGCCCCGGCGCTGCTGTTCCTCAGCATCTGGAGCGCGGTGTCGCCGACGCTGGTCCGCGATTCCGTGCTGTCGACGCCCGCCGCCACCGGCCTGCCCGGCCCCGGCTTCGAACGCTCGGCGATCCTTGCCGAGGCGCGCTCGCTGGCGCTCGGCAACGCCTATGGCGCGTTCAATCCCCAGGCGGAGGTGCTGGCCCCGGCCTATGCCGACGCGCAGAGCCGCTACGACTGGATCGGCACCACGCTCGCCATCCTGCTCGCCTTTGCCGGCGGCGCCTTCGCCTTTACCCGCATCCGTCCCGATTATCGCGCGCGGACGCAGGTCGAGCGTGCGGTGATGCTCGCGCTGCTGGTCGCGTCGCTGATCGCGATCCTGACCACGCTCGGCATCTTCCTGTCGCTGGTGATCGAAAGCTGGCGGTTCTTCCGGATCGTGCCGGTCACCGATTTCCTGTTCGGCACCAACTGGAGCCCGCAGGTCATCCGCTCGAACGATCCGGGCGCGACGCTCGGCGCGGTGCCGCTGTTCTGGGGCACCTTCTTCATCGGTGCGGTGATCGCGATGATCGTCGCCATCCCGTTCGGGCTGATGAGCGCGGTCTACCTGACGCAATATGCCCGGCCGACCGTCCGCAAATGGATGAAGCCGATCCTCGAAATCCTCGCCGGCGTGCCGACCGTGGTCTATGGCTATTTCGCCGCGCTGACCGTGGGTCCTGCGATCCGCGACCTCGCGGTCATGCTCGGCATGCCGTTCGCCAGTTCGGAAAGCGCGCTCGCCGCCGGGCTGGTAATGGGAGTGATGATCATTCCGTTCGTCTCGTCGATGGCCGACGATTCGATCGCCGCCGTACCGCAGTCGATGCGCGACGGCAGCCTCGCCATGGGGGCCACCACCAGCGAGACGATCGGCAAGGTCCTGCTCCCTGCCGCATTGCCGGGCGTGGTCGCGGGCGTCCTGCTCGCGGTCAGCCGTGCGATCGGCGAGACGATGATCGTCGTCATGGCGGCATCGGGCGCGGCGTCGATCACGCTCAATCCGTTCGAAAGCGCGACCACCGTCACCAAACAGATCGTCGACCTGCTGACCGGCGAGGCCGAGTTCGACAGCCCGAAGACGCTCGCCGCCTTCGCGCTTGGCCTCACGCTGTTCGCGATCACCTTCCTTCTCAACGTCGTCGCGCTGCGCGTCGTCAAACGGTATCGGGAAGCGTATGAATAGTCCTGCGAACGTCGCCGGATCGCCCGCGATCGATCGCGACGTGCCCGCCCGTGTCCCGGAACGCGTGCCGACCGACTGGAAGACGGGGGTGATGCAGAAACGCATCCGCCGCCGCTATGCCGCCGAACGCCGTTTCCGCTTTTTCGGGCTGGCCGCCGTCGTCCTGTCGGCCGGGTTCCTCGCCTTCCTGCTGGTTACCATGTTGATCAGCGGCGCGGGCGGGTTTCAGCGGACGCTGGTCGCGCTGCCGATCGACTTCCCGACCGCGGGGATCGAGGTCAAACGGTCGCAGCTGCAGGGGCGTGGCGCCGATCTGGCGCTGGCCGGCGCGGGTGTCGAAAACGCCGTCAACGGCGCGGCGGCGGCGGCGTTCGGCGAGGACAACCGCGTCATCTCGGACAGCGCATGGCTGACCGTCCGCGACGCGATCAAGGCCGACCCGTCGATCCTGTCGCGCCGGGTCACCATCCCCGTCCCCGCCGCCCCGGCGGTCGAGGAAGCCGCCAAGGCCGATGGCGATCCGCAGGCGGAGGCACTGGTCGCGCGGCTGGAACAGGCCGGCACGATCTCGACCGGGTTCAATGCGGACTTCTTCAAATCGGCCGATTCGACCGATCCGACGGCGGTCGGCATCTGGGGCGCGCTGAAAGGCTCGCTGATGACGATGTTGATCACGCTGGCGATCGCGTTCCCGGTCGGCACGCTATCGGCCCTGTATCTGGAGGAATACGCCCCCCGAAACCGCTGGACCGACCTGATCGAGGTGTCGATCAACAACCTGGCCGCCGTTCCCTCGATCATTTTCGGCCTGCTGGGGCTGGCCGTGTTCCTCGGCACGCTCAACCTGCCGCGCTCCGCGCCGATCGTCGGCGGGCTGACGCTGGCGCTGATGATCATGCCCGTCATCGTCATCGCCGGGCGCAACGCGATCAAGGCGGTGCCGCCGTCGATCCGCGACGCCGCGCTGGGCATCGGCGCGTCGAAGGTACAGGTCGTGTTCCACCACGTGCTGCCGCTGGCACTGCCTGGCATTCTGACCGGCACGATCATCGGCATGGCCCGCGCGCTGGGCGAAACCGCGCCGCTGCTCATGATCGGCATGCGCGCCTTCATCAGCCAGCCGCCACAGGGGTTCGCCGATCCCGCCACCGTGCTGCCGGTGCAGATCTTCCTGTGGTCCGATCAGGTCAGCCGCGGCTTCATCGAAAAGACCAGCGCCGCGATCCTCGTGCTGCTGGCGTTCCTCCTCGCGATGAACGCGCTCGCCATCTATCTCCGCAATCGCTTCGAGACCCGCTGGTAATGACCGACACCACTCTCTCCAACGCCGTGCCGAAGCTGTCCGCGCGCGGCGTCGACGTCTTCTATGGCCAGAAACAGGCGATCAAGGACGTGTCGATCGACATCGCCATGGAGCATGTCACCGCGTTCATCGGCCCGTCGGGCTGCGGCAAATCGACCTTCCTGCGCACGATGAACCGGATGAACGACACCGTCGCCTCGGCCCGCGTGACCGGCGACATCCGGCTGGACGGCGAGGATATCTATTCCCCCGCGATGGACGTGGTGCAGCTGCGCGCCCGCGTCGGCATGGTGTTCCAGAAGCCGAACCCCTTCCCCAAATCGATCTACGAAAACGTCGCCTACGGCCCGCGCATCCACGGCCTCGCCGCGTCGAAGGGCGACATGGACGGCATCGTCGAACGTTCGCTGACCCGCGCCGGGCTGTGGAACGAGGTCAAGGATCGCCTGTCGGACAGCGGCACCGCCCTGTCGGGGGGGCAGCAGCAGCGACTGTGCATTGCCCGCGCCATCGCCGTCGATCCCGAAGTCATTCTGATGGACGAACCGTGCAGCGCGCTCGATCCGATCGCGACGGCCAAGATCGAGGAACTGATCCACGAACTGCGCGGCCGCTACGCCATCGCCATCGTCACGCACAACATGCAGCAGGCTGCGCGCGTGTCGCAACGCACCGCCTTCTTTCATCTCGGCACGCTGGTCGAATATGGCCGTACGTCCGACATCTTTACCAACCCCCGGCAAGAGCGCACAAAAGACTATATTACGGGGCGTTATGGTTGAGGGAGACGAGATGGCGACCGGCCACGAACACACCGTCAAGGCATTCGACCGCGATATCGGGCATTTACGTGCGCTGATCTCGCAAATGGGCGGCCTCGCCGAACAGGCGATTAGCGACGCGATGCTGGCACTGACCCGCAACGACCCCGCACTTGCCAAGCAGGTCCGCGCGCAGGACAAGGCGATCGACGCGATCGAGGCGGAGGTCGAGAAGCTGGTCGTCCGCGTTATCGCGCTGCGCGCGCCGATGGCCGACGATCTTCGCGAGGTGGTCGCGGCACTGAAGATCGCGGCGGTGATCGAACGCATCGGCGACTATGCCAAGAACATCGCCAAGCGCGTGTCGTCGATCCATGGCGAAACGCACGACCCGCGCATCGAACCGCTCAGCATCCTGCCGGCGATGGCACAGCTCGCCGCCGACATGGTCCATGACGTGCTCGACGCCTTTTCCGCGCGCGATGCACAGGCGGCGGTGGAAATCTGCAAGCGCGACAATGCGCTCGACGATTATTACAACAGCATCTTCCGGGTGCTGGTGACCTATATGGTCGAAAACCCCAAGACGATCAGCCAGGTCGCGCACCTGCTGTTCGTTGCCAAGAACCTCGAACGCATCGGCGACCATGCGACCAACGTCGCCGAAATGGTCTATTTCGCCGCGACCGGCCGGACCTTGGCCGAGCGTGAAACTTCCGAATTCGCAGGATAATCATGACCAAGGCACGCATGTTGCTGCTGGAAGACGATGCGGCGCTCGCCGAACTGATCGCCTTTCATTTCCAGCGCGAGGATTTCGAGGTCGTCCGCACGCATGAGGGCGAGGAAGCCCTGCTCCTCGCGCGTGAGGCGACGCCCGACATCGTCCTGCTCGACTGGATGGTCGAGGGGTTGTCGGGGATCGAAGTCTGTCGTCAGCTGCGCCGGCAGGCCGAAACGCAGAACGTACCGATCATCATGCTGACCGCGCGCGGCGAGGAGGAGGACCGGGTCCGCGGTCTCGAAACCGGCGCGGACGATTATGTCACCAAGCCGTTTTCGCCGCGGGAACTAGTTGCCCGAGTCAACGCCGTGCTCCGCCGCGTCCGCCCCGCGCTGGCAGGCGAGGCGCTGACCTATGCCGATATCGAAATGGACACGGTCGGCCACCGCGTCCGGCGCGGCGGCGAAGTCGTGCCGCTCGGCCCGACTGAATTCCGTCTTCTCAAACACTTCCTCGAACATCCCGGCTGGGTATTTTCGCGCGAACGGCTGCTCGATGCGGTGTGGGGGCATGATTCGGACATCGAATCGCGTACCGTCGACGTGCATATCCGGCGGCTGCGCAAGGCGATCAATATCGGCGAACGGCCCGACATTATCCGTACCGTGCGGTCGGCCGGCTACGCACTGGACGCGACCGGCTGAACACTGCACAGGAAACCTTTTCGACTTGGCTCGTTTGGACCGCAGCCTAAACGAAACAAGTCGAAAAGGAATCTTCCGATGAAGACTGTCGCTTTCATGGCCGCTCTGCTGATTGGTAGTGCCGCTGTCGCCCAGACGACCCCACCGACCACGCCGCCCGCCGATTCGACGATGCAGCCCGGTACGCCGGGTGCGCCGACTCCGCCCGCCGACAACATGACCCCGCCGCCTGCACCGATGGCACCCGATGCCAACGCTCCGGCGGATCCCAACGCGCCGCCGCCGCCCCCGCCGGCACCGATGGCAGGCCAGCCGGACCCGGCCGCCGCACCGATGGCGCCGCCCGCCCCGATGGCGAACGCACCGATGGCGGGCACCCCGCAGGTTACCTTCGCCCCGCCGCAGGTAACCCCGCCCCCGCCCGCGCCGCAGAGCTATCCGGTCTGTTCGCGGACGGTGAAGGACGGTTGCCGCAACCCCGGCGGCAAGTAACCACACCGGCCTGATGGCCGAACAAGCGCCCCGCCCTCACCGGCGGGGCGTTTTTGCGTCGTTTCAAGGGAAGGGTCGACCAACAATGCCCGACCTTCGATCAAACCGGGTCTGATCCGGAATTACGATCGATGGCACCAAAACAACCGTATTGTCCGAACAATACACTACTGCTATACTCCACCAACACAGGGAGGTAGCAACATGTACAGCGAGAGCGATCTGAACGGCGCAGTGGAGGCAGGGGTGTTGTCGCCCGCCACCGCCGAAGCCCTCCGCACCCATATCGCGCGGCAACGCGCGACGCCGGTGGTCGACGAAGAGCATTTCCGCCTGCTCACCGGGTTCAACGACATTTTCGTCTCGGTTGCGCTGGCCCTGCTGCTGGTATCGCTCGCATGGATCGGGGGCACCATCCTCAAGCCGCTGGGGGGCCTCGGCGTTGCGGGTGCCGCGTGGTTCCTTGCCGAATATTTCACCGCGCGTCGCCGCATGGCGCTGCCCAGCATCCTGCTGCTGCTCGCGTTTGTCGGTGGGGTCGCCGCCACGCTGGTCGGGGTCATGGTCGAACTCGAGCCCCAGAACCTGACCGACCGCACCACCGCAATGATCGTTGCCGGCATCGGCATCGCCGCCGCCGGCGGGGCATGGTTGCACTGGCGTCGGTTCATGGTGCCGATCACCGTCGCCGCCGGTGCCGCTGCGCTGGTCGCGACCGTCGCCGCGCTGCTGGTCGCTGCCTTCCCGGTGCTGAAGGACAATGTCTACCCGATCACTCTGCTCGGCGGCCTTGGCGTGTTCGTCGCGGCGATGCGCTGGGACATGAGCGACCGCGATCGTCGCACCCGCCGCAGCGACGTCGCCTTCTGGCTGCACCTCGTCGCCGCGCCGTTGATCGCGCATTCATTGTTCCAGTTGCTCGGCGTGTTCGGACCCAGCGTCACGCTGCCGATGGCAGCGGTCGTGATCGCGCTCTACATCCTGTTCGGCATCGTCGCGCTGGCCGTCGACCGCCGCGCGCTGCTGGTCTCCAGCCTCGCCTATGTCCTCTATGCGCTCTACGCCTTGTTCGAAAAGGCCGGCGCGGTGGAACTGTCGGCGGCGTTCACCGCCTTCGTCATCGGATCGGCGCTGCTGACGCTGTCGGTATTCTGGCAACCGATGCGCCGCACGGTAGTTGGGGTGCTCGGCAGTCTGGGCGAACGCCTACCGCCCGTGGCGATGGCCTGAAACATTCCTTAGTGAGCGACCTCTAGCGGCCCCGGGCAACCGGGGCCGCCTTTTTTAGTCTTCTACCAGCTTCATGAGCCGTCGTTCGACCGGGGCCAGCACCAGCCCCAGTTCGTGGCCGCGCTTCACGACCGCACCCGCTTCGCCGACCAGCGCCCACATGCCCTGTTTGTTGCGTAAGGAAGGCCGCTTCTCGATCCGGAATTCGGGCCGTTCGGTCGCACGACGAAAGGCACTGAACACCGCCGCCTCACGTCCGAGATCGATCGCATAATCGCGCCAATGCCCAGCGGCGACCATCCGGCCATAGAGATCGAGGATGCGCGTCAGTTCGGCGCGGTCGAACCCGATCTGTCCCGGCTCGCGCGCGGCGGGAAAGGGTGTGACGACTCCCATCAGGCGCGGTCGCGCTGGTCCTGTTGTTCGGCCAGAACTTCGTCCAGCCGCCGGCGCAGCGTTTCCAGTTCGCAGCGCAACAGCTCGATCCGCTGCGTCTGTGGATCGAACATGTCGCGGCACGGCGTGCCATAGGGCACGAAGCGCGGGTCGCCCGCCTGCCCACCCTCGACGACGGTCGGGCGCGCCGGGATGCCGACAACGGTCGTGCCCTCCGGCACATCCTTCGTCACTACCGCATTGGCGCCGACCCGCGCGCGCCGGCCGATGGTGATCGGCCCCAGCACCTGCGCGCCCGACCCGATGATCGCGCCGTCGCTGATCGTCGGGTGGCGCTTGCCGGCGATCCCGTTGTCGGGACTGGTCCCGCCCAGCGTAACGTTCTGATAGATGGTGACGCCGTCGCCGATCTCGGCCGTCTCGCCGATGACGACGAAACCGTGGTCAATGAAGAAATGTCGCCCGATCGTCGCGCCAGGATGGATGTCGATCGCGGTCATGAAGCGGGCGATATGGTTCACGCAGCGCGCCGCGAAATACCGGCGCGCCTTGAACAACCGGTGCGCGACCTTGTGCAGCGCCACCGCCCATACGCCCGGATACGTCAGGATTTCCGCGCGCGACCGTGGCGCGGGGTCCCGCGCCTTGATCGAATCCAAATAGCGCACCAGCCGCGCGAACATGGGCAATCCCCTTAAACGACGATCGCATGTAAGCACCCGGCCGCCCGCCGCCAAGCCATGCTGTAGGCGTAACAAACCCTATGTATCTTGTAGGCATTGTCGTTTGCCGTCATCACTGTCCGCCGCTTGAGCCGATGTCGAAGGAATTTGGATGTTCGAGAATATCGACTGGACGCGTCTGGCCGAATTCGTTGCCGCCGGATTTGCCGCCCAGATCGTCGATGGGGCGCTCGGCATGGCGTTCGGGGTAATTTCGTCGACCTTGCTAGTCAGCGTGCTCGGTGTGCCGCCCGCCACCGCTTCGGCGAGCGTCCATGTGGTGGAATGCTTCACGACCGGGGTGTCGGGGATCAGTCATGTGCTGCACAAGAACGTGAACTGGAAACTGTTCTGGCGGCTGTTGCTGCCGGGTGTCGCGGGCGGCGTGACCGGCGCGTATCTGTTGTCATCGCTCGACGCGTCGGTGACGCGGCCGTTCGTCATGACCTATCTGGCGGCGATCGGCCTTTATTTGCTGTGGCGCGGCCTGCGCCATCCGCCCAAGCCCAGGGAGCCGAAGGTCATCGCCCCACTGGGCCTGATCGGCGGGTTCCTCGACGCGGCGGGCGGCGGCGGCTGGGGGCCGGTGGTGACGTCCAACCTGCTGGTTCAGGGCGCCACGCCGCGCACGACGATCGGCACGGTCAACACCGTCGAATTCTTCCTGACGGTCAGCATCTCGGCGACGTTCCTGATCCATCTCGGGCTGGAGGCGTTCACCACCGCCGTCGCCGGGCTGCTGATCGGCGGAATCGTCGCCGCGCCGTTCGGGGCGATGTTCGCCAAGCACATCCCGGCGCGCACGCTGCTGATCTTGGTCGGCATCGTGCTGACGATCACCAGCCTTTACAGTGTGTATCGGGCGTTGTCGTAGGTCTGTTCAGGAGGAAGAATTGGTTCACGCGAAGGCGCGAAGACGCGGAGGAGGCTCGCCAGAGGAAGCCGATCGCGTAGCGATCAGCCGTTTAGTGCGCTGCGGCAGAAGTGACAGTCCCGCTATCGCGGGACGATCGTAAGCCGCAATCACTCCGCGTCTTCGCGCCTTCGCGTGAACCCAATCTTCTTCAAGCCACCGCAGCGTGTACGGTAGCGACCGCCGCCAGCACCGCGCCGATCCGCACCGCGCCCTGGATCACCTCGGCCTTCACGCCGTGCTTCTTCAGCACGTCCTCATGCGCGTCGATGCACATGCCGCAGCCGTTCATCGCCGACACGGCGAGGCTGAACAGTTCGAAATCGACCTTGTCGATCCCCGGCGCGGCGATGACGTTCATCCGCAGCTTGGCGGGCAGATTGCCATATTCCTTGTTCTTGGCGAGGTGGACGAAGCGGTAATAGACGTTGTTCATCGCCATCACCGCCGCCGCCGCACGCGCCGCATTCGCCGCTTCGGGCGACAGCTTGTCGGCGACTTCCGCCTCGGCCGCCTCGACCAGCGGCTTGTGGCCGGTGGCGTGCGCGCAGGCGAGCATCGTCCCGAACTTCTTCTGCGGGTCGAGCACCGTCTCGTTCAGCAGCGAACCGACGTTCAGGCGGATATCCTTGGCGAAATCGGGCAGCTGGCCCGCAAATTCCTTCAGCGACATGGGCGTCTCCATACAGCAGATACACGACACCCCAGCCGACCGGGCGCGTCGCCGGGTCTGCGCTGGGGTGCCGAAAAAAGGTGGGAGCGGACCGAACGCCAGCTCCCGAAAGGATCAGGCCGCGACCTGGAGGACGTCGTCGCCCTTGTTCCAGTTGCACGGGCACAGTTCGTCGGTCTGCAGCGCGTCGAGCACGCGCAGCGTTTCCTGCGGGTTGCGACCGACGTTCAGGCCGTTGACTTGCACCGCCTGAATGACGTTGTCGGGATCGATGATGAAGGTCGCACGGAACGCGACATGCTCGTTCTTGTCGAGGATGCCGAGCTTGCTGGCCAACACCGCGCCATTATCGGCGATCCACGGGAAGTCGGCGGCGGCCAGATCGGGGTCCGACTTGCGCCATGCCAGATGGACATGCGCGGTGTCGGTCGACGCGCCGATCAGCACGGCGTCGCGATCGGCAAAATCTTCCTTCAGCTCGCTATAGCCGACGATCTCGGTCGGGCAGACGAAGGTGAAGTCCTTCGGCCAGTAGAACAGCACCTTCCACTTGCCGGGGAATGCGTCGTGGCTCAGCGTTTCGCCGGCAGGCAGCGCTGCGGTGCCCTGCTGGACGGGAACGGTGAATTCGGGAAGCGTGTCGCCAACGGTCAGCATGAATTGCCCTTTCTTTTGGTGCGTCGCCGCACCGTGAATTGCTGCATCGCGATATAGGGTACGGCACGGACCGTTCCAATCGGAATTCCCCTTGGGATTGATCGGCGCAGTCGATAAGTGGGCCGCATGTCGGTGTACTTGCCCACGCTCAAGCAACTTCAGTATCTGGTCGCGCTGCACGACGCCGGCCATTTCGGCCGCGCCGCCGAGGCATCGTTCGTGACCCAGTCGACGTTGTCCGCCGGCATCCGCGAACTCGAAACGCTGATCGGCGTGGTGCTGGTCGAGCGCACTCGCCGGGTCGTTCGGTTTACCCCGCTGGGCGAGAGCATCGTCCTGAAGGCGCGCAAGGTGCTGCGCGAAGCGGAGGAACTGACCGACATGGCGCGCGCCGCCGGCCGCCCGCTGTCGGGGGAAATGCGGATGAGCGTCATCCCGACCATCGCCCCGTTCCTGTTGCCGCGCCTGCTCCCCCGCCTGCGCCGCGACTATCCCGACCTGAAGCTGTTCCTGCGCGAGGAACCGAGCGCGGCGGCGTGCGAGGGGCTGCACCACGGCCGCACCGACTGCGTGCTGCTGGCACTCCCTTATGGTTGTGGCGAGGTCGAGGTCGCGCCGCTGTTCGAGGATCGGCTGCTGCTTGCCGTGCCCGGCAACGACAGCGGCGACACCGCGCCGCTGGTCGCCGACGACATCGATCCCGAACGACTGCTGCTGCTCGAGGACGGGCATTGCCTGAAGGACCATGCCCTGCGCGCCTGCGAACAACCCGAAGTGCGTGGGCAGGCGATGATGATGGGCACGTCGCTGCACACGATCGTCCAGATGATCGACAATGGCCTCGGCACGACCATGTTGCCGCAGATGGCGATCGACGCCGGCATCCTCGAACATACCGGGGTCACCGCTCGACCGATCGAGTCGAAAAACGCCCAGCGTCGCATTGCGCTGGTCTGGCGGCGCGCCTCGCCGCGCGAACGCGATTTCCGCCTGCTGGCCGACGTGCTGACCGCCGAGCGGGGCTGATCCAGCTCCGTCCGGCGGGAACCGTTTTTGCGGTTGAACCGTATTTCCGGGGTTGGTGCGCGACGCACCGCGCATCAATTTACCGCAACCACCGGAGAAAACCGATGTTTCGCGCTACGATTTCCGCCGCCGCCCTCACCCTGTCGCTGGCCGGCGCAGCCCATGCCCAGACCGCCCCGGCACAGCCTGCCCCGACGACGACGACCGGTGCACAGACCGGTACGACCGCGACCGTGACCACCCCCGTCGGCACCGTCCAGACCGGCGTACAGGTCAACACCAACGCCACCGCACCGGTGATGGTAGGCGGCGCACCGATGCTGCCAACCGCGACGATCGTCGCCAACGCATCGAAGGCGAGCAATCTGTCGACGCTGGTCAAGGGAGTGCAGGCCGCCGACCTGACCGCTACGCTGTCGGGTCCGGGTCCGTTCACCGTCTTCGCCCCCACCAACGAAGCATTCGGGCGCCTCGCCCCCGGCACGCTCGATACGCTGCTGAAGCCTGAGCAAAAGGCATCGCTCACCAAGGTGCTGACCTATCACGTCGTGGCGGGCAAGCTCGACGCAGCCGCGCTCAAGTCACAGATCGAGGCCGGCGGCGGCACGGCCACACTGACCACCGTCGAAGGGCAGCCGATCAAGGCGACGCTGGAAAACGGCGCGCTGGTGCTGACCGATGTCGGCGGCGGCAAGAGCTATGTCACGCAATATGACGTGCAGCAGTCGAACGGCATCGTCCATGTCGTGAACGGCGTGCTGGCCCCGAAGCTCGGCTGATCCGGGTTCAGATCGAACGACGAAGCCGGGCGGGAGCGATCCCGCCCGGCTTTTCGTTGGCATGGCCCTACGCCCTAAAAAATTCCGTTCGGTTCTAGCAGTTTCGAGCCTGTCGAGAAGCGTCCGTCGAGAACGCCCCGCTCCAGGCGAACCCTTCACAGGTTACCCTGGCGGAACCCCGTTCTCGATACGCGCTCTCGACTTCGCTCGATCGCTACTCGAACCCAGCGGGTAAGGCCGGCTTCAGATTGAGTTCTCGGCCATTCGTTCTGCGCAGCCGTCGAGCGAAATCGAAATAGCGGATCGAAGGACAGGCTCCGATACTACGCTTCGGGCCCCCACCGCGCCGCTGCAGCATCGTCACTCGACCGCGCCTCGACCCAGCGTGCATCACCACCACGGCGCTCACGCTTCCAGAACGGCGCACCGGTCTTCAACCGGTCGATCAGGAACGCACACGCCTCCAGTGCCGCGCCGCGATGCCGCGCGGTCGTGGCGACGAACACCACCCGGTCGCCGGGTACCATCGGCCCGACGCGGTGAACCACCACCGCCCTTGCCAGATCCCAGCGCGCCACGGCCTGTTCGCACAGCGCCTCCAGCGCGCGCTCGGTGGCCCCCGGATAATGTTCGAGCGCCAGTTCGGTCACACCGTCATCGCCGCGCACTAGCCCGGTGAAGGTCGCCACCGCCCCGGCATCTTCCGCCTCGGCAGCGACGAATTCCGCCGCCAGATCGATCGGCGCGTCCTGTACGACGACGCGGATCATCCGCCGGTTACCGGGGGAAAGATCGCCACTTCGCGCGCGCCCGCGATCGGGGTGTCGAGCGGCACGAACGCCTGATCGACCGCCGCGCGCAGCCGGTCGCGATTCTCGAACGCGACCGCATAGCCGCCGCCGCGCGCCGCCAGCCAGTCGATCAGTCCGGCGACGGTGGTCACGTCGGCGGGCGGGTCGACCCGTTCGCCGCCCTGCCCGATCGCCTCGCGCACCCATGCGAAATAGAGGATGTCGATCGGCATCAGCTGTCCATGTGCTTCAGACCGACGCGCAGATAGTCCCAGCCGGTGATGGCGGTCAGCACCGCCGCGCCCCACAGACATACCAGCCCGGTGACATGGACGAACGCATAGGCAGGCACCGCCCCGGCGAGGATCAGCGCGCCGAACGCGACCAGTTGCAACGTCGTCTTCCACTTGGCCAGCTTCGACACCGGCAACGATACCTGAATGCCGGCAAGGAACTCGCGCAGGCCTGACACCGCGATCTCGCGCAGCAGGATGACGAGCGCGGCGATCAGGTGGATGCCGGTGATGATCGCCACGTCATGCCGCGTGCCGACCAGCATCAGGATGACCGCCGCGACCATGATCTTGTCGGCGATGGGGTCGAGGAACACACCCAGCTTCGACACGGTGCCCTGCGCCCGCGCAAGGTAACCGTCGAAATAATCGGTAATTCCCATCAGCGAATAAAGGGCGAAGGCGATGGCATATCCCGCCTCCCACACCGGCCACCACAGGAACGCGACCAGCAGCGGCACCGCCAGGATACGCGACAGCGTCAGGATATTGGGAAGCGTCAACACGACGGGTCGTCTAGCATCCCGGCACCCTCGCGCGAAAGCGGCAATCGGCGATTGAAGCGGGCGGCTCGGCTCGGCTACACCGCCGCCACACCCTGCGGGGACACTGACTAGGTCGTTTTTCGAATGATGAATGCGCTGGGGTTGCTGAAGCAGCGCCGTTTCCTGCCGCTGTTCGTCACCCAGTTCCTGGGGGCGTTCAACGACAACCTGTTCAAACATGCGATGGTGTTGTTCGCGACCTACCAACTGTTCCGCGACCCGGCGAGCGAACAGAATTTCAACGCGCTGGCCACCGGCCTCGCCATCCTGCCGTTCGTTCTGCTCTCCGCCCTGTCGGGCCAGCTCGCCGATACGCATGACAAGGCGCGGATCATCCGCATCGTCAAGACGGCCGAAATCGGCATCATGCTGTATGGCGCGGCGGGAATGCTGATCGCGCGGACCGGCTATGTGACGACCGGCGTGGTGATGATGCTCAGCGCGGTCGTGATGCTCGGCGTCCATTCGACGTTCTTCGGGCCGATCAAATACGCGATCCTGCCCCAGCATCTCGACGACGATCAGGTGCTGGGCGGCACCGGCCTGATCGAGGCGGCGACCTATCTGTCGGTGCTGACCGGGACGATCGTCGCCGGCTGGATCAGCGTCGAATGGGCCGCCGGGCTGGTGGTGGTCGTGTCGCTGATCGGCTGGTTCACCGCGCGCTTCGTGCCGCCGGCCCCGCGCAGCGGCCCCGAACTCACGATCAATTTCAATCCGCTGACCTCGTCGTGGCATCTGATCGCCGCGACGATGCATATCCGTCGCCTGTTCCTCGCCATCCTGTCGATCAGCTTTTTCTGGACGATCGGGTCGGTGCTGATCGTGATCTTCCCGGTGCTGGTGAAGAACGTCCTGACCGCCGACCAGCAGGTCGCGTCGCTGACCATCGCCATTTTCTCAGTCGGGGTCGCGATCGGATCGGTCATCATCAACGCGCTGCTGAAGGGCCGCATTTCCGCGCGCTATTCGCCCGCATCGGTGGTCGCGATGGCGGTGTTCGTGCTGGCCTTCGCTTTCGAGGCGCGCAACTGGGTGCCGGCGCCGGGCGACACCCTCTACGGTGTCGTCGACTTCGTGACCCATCCGCAGTCGCTGTTGCTGCTCGGCACGCTGGCGCTCATCGCGATCTTCGGCGGGATGTTCGTGGTACCGCTCTATGCGTTCCTGACCACCACCGTGACCAAGGATCAGACCGCGCGGACGGTGGCGGCGAACAATGTCGTCAACTGCGCGTCGATGACCGTCGGCGCGATCAGCGTGATCCTGCTGACCAAGGCCGGGCTGGGTCCGACCGACATGCTGCTGATCGTCGCTGGCATGTGTCTGATCTCGGCATGGCTCGCCGCACGGCTGAACAAGGCGTGCAAAGACGGCTGTCCGGCCTGAACGCGACGAAGGCCGGCGCCGTGTCCTACAGCAGGAACGTATAGAAGCAGATGAAGAACGCGGTGAAGCTGACCGCGAACAGCTTCAGGTCGCTGTCCTCGTTCGACAGCGGCACGCTCGCCAGCTTGGGCAGGCTGGCACGGAACGGGTGGCGGCGCGGAGTGATCGGCTGCGGTTTCATCATGACCGCCTTAACGAATTAATCACGATTTCGCCCAACGCCGATCGTGCCCCGCCCGTCCGGAAGCGGGACGCACGACACGGGCTACTCCGCCACCGCCACCGTCCGGTCGAGATGCACGAATCGCGACACCGCGCCTTCCGACACGATGTCGCGGCGCGGTGCGGTGCGGTGCGGTGCGGTGCGGTGCGGTGCGGTGCGGTGCGATGCTGCGCTGACGCTGATCGAGCAATGCGTCGATCAGCACGCGGTCGGCGGCGCGTAACCCGGAAAATGCGAACAGTCGCGAACGATATGGCAGCGCTTGGACCCCAATCATAGGGGATTTGCGCTAGCGGCTGTTGCTGTTCCGTTCGCTATACTGGTTTAATCGCGCGGGCTTCTCGACCGTTTTGCCACCTATGTGCAGCTGCGTTGGCGGTACACCGCATATCGTGTTCGGATCACCGGGCGCAGGCAACAAAAAACCCCGCGTCGCCGCGGGGTCTTTTGGAAATGGTGGAGCCGAGGGGGATCGAACCCCTGACCTCTGCAATGCCATTGCAGCGCTCTCCCAGCTGAGCTACGGCCCCGTCCATTTTTCCAAAGCCGCTGCTGGTCGGCGGCTTCGTCCCCTTGCGGGGAGGAGCGCCCTCTATGCGGAGGGCGCGGGTTTGGCAAGCGGCTTTTATCGCCCGCCTGCCAAAAACATCAACGCTCGGCGTCGCTGTCCTCGTCGGTCGTGTCGACGCCCAGGTCGTCGTCACCACCCAGATCGACATCGTCGTCGGCCGACGGCTCGTCGTCGCCCTCGATGTCCAGATCGTCGCCCAGATCGGCGTCCTTCGCGCCTTCCTTCTCGACCTTCACCTGTTCGAACGGCAGCGGCTGCTTCGATTTCAGGATCGGTTCGGGATTCCAGTGCACGCCGCAATTGATGCACGTGACCGGCTCGTCATTGCCGAGATCGTAGAAGCGCGTCGCGCATTTCGGACAGGTACGCTTCGTACCCCATTCCGGCTTCACCATGTGTAGCCAAACCTTTCGGTGTCGTGGAAAAACGGGGCAGACCCCCGGGATGGGGCGCGCCTTGCCATAGCGGGCACGCGCTGTCAAAGCCGCCGGTCATGCACCACGCCGCCCCCACGCCCCTGTCCGTCGCCGCCAGCGGTCCGCTGACCGGCACCGCCCCGGTTCCCGGCGACAAGTCGATCAGCCACCGTTCGCTGATGCTGTCCGCGCTCGCGGTCGGCACCAGCCGCGTAACCGGCCTGCTGGAGGGGGAGGACGTCCTGTCCACCGCCGCCGCGATGCGCGCGATGGGCGCGACGATCATGCGGGGCGACGACGGGATCTGGACGATCGACGGTGTCGGGGTGGGCGGGCTGCTGCAACCCGCCACCGCGCTCGACATGGGCAATTCGGGCACCTCGACCCGGCTGCTGATGGGGCTGGTGTCGAGCCATGCGATCACCGCGACCTTCACCGGCGACGCCTCGCTCAGCAAGCGGCCGATGGGCCGCGTCATCGAACCGCTAAGCCAAATGGGCGCGGAGATCACCGCCAGCCCCGGCGGTCGCCTGCCACTCATGCTGCGCGGGATCGTGCCCGCAGTGCCGATCGACTATACGTTGCCGGTCGCCTCGGCACAGGTGAAGTCGGCGATCCTGCTCGCCGGCCTCAACACGCCGGGCATCACCCGCATCGTCGAACCCGTGCCCACCCGCGACCATAGCGAACGGATGCTGACCGGCTTCGGCGCGAAGCTGACCGTCGAGGCAACCCCCGCCGGCCGCGTCATCGAATTGCACGGCGAGGCGGAACTGAAGCCGCAGACGATCACCGTTCCCGGCGATCCGTCCTCCGCCGCCTTCCCGGTCGTCGCCGCGCTGCTGGTGCCGGGCAGCCATGTCACGATCACCAATGTCGGCCTCAACCCGACCCGCGCCGCGCTGTTCGACGTGCTGCGCGCGATGGGCGGCGACATCACCTTCGAAAACCCCCGCGATGTCGGCGGCGAGCCGGTCGCCGATCTGGTCGTCCGTGCCTCGACGCTGACCGGAATCGAGGTCGATCCGGCGGTCGCCCCGTCGATGATCGACGAATTCCCGATCCTGTTCGTCGCCGCCGCGCTGGCCAGGGGCCGCACGACGGCACGCGGTCTCGAAGAACTGCGCGTCAAGGAAAGCGACCGCATCACCACCATGGCCGAAGGGCTGCGCGCGATCGGCGCGCGGGTTGAGGAGACCGAAGACGGCCTGATCATCGACGGCACCGGCGGCGATCCGCTGCCCGGCGGCGGCACCATCGCCGCGAAGCTCGATCACCGCATCGCGATGAGTTTCGTCGTGGCCGGCCTGGTCAGCACGGCCCCGGTTACGATCGACGACATGGCCCCGGTCGCCACCAGCTTCCCCACCTTCACCACGCTGCTGCGTGGCCTCGGCGCGTCGCTGTGATCGTCGCCGTCGACGGCCCGGCGGCATCGGGCAAGGGCACCATCGCGCGGGCGCTGGCGAAGCATTTCGGCCTGCCGCATCTCGACACCGGGCTGCTGTACCGCGCGGTCGCGACGCTGGTGCTGCGCGAGGGGCAGGACCCGACGCGCGAAGCCGATTGCGTCGCCGCCTGCGACTTTCCCGACACGTTGCTTGCCGATCCGTGGCTGCGCACCGACGAGGCGGGCCAGACCGCCTCGATCGTCTCCGCCCACCCGCTGGTCCGCTCCTCGCTGCTCCGCCGCCAGCGTAAATTCGCGCAACAACCCGGCGGCGCGGTGCTCGACGGCCGCGATATCGGCACGGTCATCGCCCCCGATGCCGATGCCAAGCTGTTCGTGAAAGCCACCCCCGCGATCCGCGCCCGCCGCCGTCACGCCGAACTCGCCAAGGCCGGATCGACCGTCACCTACGACCGCGTCCTCGCCGATATCCGCGCCCGCGACGAACGCGATTCGTCGCGCTCCACTGCACCGCTGGTAATGGCCGCCGATGCCGCCCCGCTCGACACCAGCTTCCTGTCGATCGAGGCATCGGTGCAACGCGCGATCGCGATCGTCGAGGGCCAGCGCAAGGGGTAAGGTACAGCGACTTACCCGTCCGACCCTCGGTCACTCCCGCCATGCTATCCTCTTATCCTACCACCGCTTTCCTCATTCCCACGAAGGCGGGAATCCATTGCCGCCGACGGCTTGGCAGGCAGGGGACGACAGAGTGTATGGATTCCCCGAGTTCACGAAAGAAGTGCACCACCGACAAGGCGGCGGCGCGATGGGACGCCGGCCGAGGCATTCCTGCAATCTCACATGGTGCACTTCGAACGGGCGTCCCCATCCCCGCCTTTGCAGGAAGAAAGAGGGAGGCGGGGAGAACTCGCCGGACGTGCAGCCCGCGAATCCATACCACGGGTCCCGCTACGGCCGAACCTGACATCCGTCGTCAAGGATGGTGGTCGTCGTCCACCAGTTGCGCGGAAATCCGTGCCGCCGCGGCCTGCACCGCTGCCGCCGCCGCATCGATCGCGTCGGGTTCGCCGAGCTTCGCCAGATAGGGCATGGTCAACGCCGCCGCCGCCGCGCCGCCGCGCAGGATCGGGGCCGACAGGTCGGTCACACCACTGACGAAGCGGCTGGGGGTGCGTTCGACCGCCCGCTGGCGGACTTCGTCGGCATGGGCGCGGAACGCCGCCAGCGCCTCGGCATCGGGTTGCGGGTCGAGCAGCTTTTCCCAGCGGGCGCGAACGTCGTCGGGCTGGAACGCATACAGCACCACCCCCGACGCCGCCTGCAACAGCGGCCGGCGATAGCCGACGCGGACCGAGAAACCGAGCTGTTCGGCCGACTCCATCCGCGCGACCACCGCCATGTCGCCCATGGTATGGACCGCGACGTGGCACGACTGGCCAGTGTCCTGCGCCAGCCGCCGCATTTCGGGCAACGCGACCTCGATCAGGTACCGGGTGCGCGGCTGGTTCATGCCGAGCGAGAATAGCCGGTCGCTCAGGCTGTAGCCCTCGCCCCCCGTCTCGGTCGTCAGATAGCCGCGATATTCGAGCACCTGTACCATCCGGAACAATTCGCCATGCGACCGCCCCAGCCGCTGCACGATCTGCGTCAGCGTCAGCGGCGTCGCACAACCGGCAAGCAGTTCGAGGATGTCGAGGCCCTTTTCGAGCGCGGGCGCACGATAGCGGCGATCGTCCCCGGCGTCGGCATCGGGTTCGGCGGCGGGGTCGGGGACAACGGTGGTCATGGGCGCAACCCTCGCCAAAAAATGCTGCCCGTGCAACCCGATGCGCCGTACCATCGTCGCTGCATCGCACAAAATGCTTGATACGTTGTATCATCTTACGGTAGCGACAGGCATCATCGTACTTCGGAGTCGTATCAAATGGTCCGTGCCGCCCTGTGGCTGTCGAGCGCCGCCCTGTTCCTTCCCGCCGCCGCCTTCGCCCAGACTGCTGCCGCACCGGCGACCGGCGACGATTATCACCGCGACGCGCCGCCCGAGATCATCGTCACCGCCCCCTATGCCCGCACCCAGGCCGACATCCTGTCGGGCACCAGTGTCCTGAGCGGCGAGGAACTGACCCGCGAACTGCGCCCGACCATCGGCGAGACGCTGGCGCGCCAGCCCGGCGTGTCGGCGACCAGCTTCGGCCCCAACGCCTCGCGGCCGGTGCTGCGCGGGCTTCAGGGGGAGCGGGTGCGCGTGCTGACCGACGGGATCGGCAGCTTCGACGTATCGAACACCTCGGTCGACCATGCCGTCGCGATCAACCCGCTGACCGCCGACCGGATCGAAGTGCTGCGCGGCCCCTCCGCGCTGCTGTTCGGGTCGTCGGCGATCGGCGGCGTGGTCAACGTCATTGACAGCCGCATTCCGCGCCGCGTGCCGACCGAACCGATCCATGTCGACGCGCTCGCCACCTATGGCTCGGCCGCGAACGAACGGAGCGGATCGGCGGCGGTCGACGTGCCGGTCACCGACAAGGTCGTGGTCCACCTCGACGGCACCTTCGGGCAGACCGACGATCTGGACACCGGCGGCTATATCATGTCGCGTCCCTTGCGCACGCAGGCTGCGGCGAGCGCCGATCCCGACGTCCGCGACCTTGCCGATCTGCGCGGCAAGCTGCCCAATTCGCAGTCGAAGATGTGGGAAGTCGCCGGCGGTGCGGCGATCGTCACTGACACCGGCAATCTCGGCTTCTCGGTCAGCCATCTGGACAACCGGTACGGCGTGCCGATCCGTTACTCGCTGAACGGCGGCGAGGCGGAGGAGGTGACGCTGCATGTCCAGCAGACCCGCGCCGACATGCGCGCCGAGGTCGATACCGGCGACGGCCCGGTCGAAAAGATTCGCCTGCGCGCGGGCTTCGCCGATTACCGCCATGACGAGATCGAGGATACCGGCGAGATCGGCACCAGCTTCTTCAATCAGGGGATCGAGGCACGGGTAGAACTGGTGCAGGCGGCGCGCGGCGGATGGCGCGGCGCGGTGGGCGGACAGATGTTCATCCGCGACCTGAACATCGTCGGCGACGAGAAATTCCTGCCCAAGAGCGAGACGCAGCAATTCGGCCTGTTCACGCTTCAGTCGTTCGATCTGGGCGCGTTCCGTGCCGAAGTGGGCGGGCGGTATGAATATACCACCGCGCGCGCCGCTGCCGACGCGCTGCTCGGCAACGACAATATCCGTCGCAGCTTCGACAGCTTTTCCGGATCGCTGGGCGGCAGCGTCGCGCTGGCCGACCATGTCCGCATCGGCATCAACGCCAGCCACACCGAACGCGCGCCGTCGGCCGAGGAACTGTTCGCCAACGGGCCGCATGCCGGCACGCAGGCGTTCGAGGTCGGCAACCCCGGCTTCGCCAAGGAAATCAGCGACGGGCTGGAAGCGACGCTGAAGGGGTCGGGCGACGGCTACAGCTTCGGCCTGTCGGCCTATCACAACTGGTTCCGCAACTTCATCTACGAGAACCCGACCGGTGCCGAGCAGGACGACCTGCCGGTGTTTCAGTACCAACAGGCCGATGCCCGGCTCTGGGGGTTCGAGGCGGAAACGTCGGCACGGCTGGCGAAGATCGGCGAGACGGCGATCAACCTCGACGGTCTGGCCGACTATACCCGCGCCACGATCGTCGATCGCGGCCCCGCCCCGCGCATACCGCCGCTGCGCGTGCTGGGCGGGATCGAGGCGCAGGGCCGGCTGGTGCAGGTGCGCGGCGAGGTCGAGCATGTGACCCGCCAGGACCGCGTCGCCGATCTGGAAACGACGACCCCGGCCTATACGATGGTCAACGCCTCGGTCTCGCTGCGCCCCTTCGGCCGCGACAGCAAGACGACGCTGATGGTGTCGGCGAACAACCTGTTCGACGTCGAGGCGCGCCGCCATGCGAGCTTCCTGAAGGACTATGCCCCGCTCGCCGGGCGCGATATCCGCGTGACGGCGCGGCTGGCGCTGTAGCCGCGGTTGCCGGCGTTCCCGGGCGGATACGCCGCCGAACGAGGCGCACCGTTAGCGTATATGGATTCCCGCCTTCGCGGGAATGACGAAGGGGGTTATCGTCCCCCTCCTTCGCCATCCCGGCGCAGGCCGGGATCCACCGGGCCACAGGAACCGAAGCCATCGGCGCTTGCGGACCGTGGATCCCGGCCTGCGCCGGGATGACGGAAGGAACCGACCACCCTATCTAACCGCCATGTCCCGTGCCCGCGTTCTCCTGCTTAATGCCGCACTCGGGCCGCTCGACTACCGGGTGCCGCATGGCATGACCGTCGAGCCGGGCTCGATCGTCACCGCCCCGCTCGGCCCCCGCCAGTTGCTGGGCGTGGTGTGGGATGCCGAGCGGCTGGCGACCGAGGAGGTTGGCGACAACCGGCTGCGGCCGTTGCTGGGCGTGGCCGACGTGCCGCCGATCGCGGCGCCCTTGCGCCGGCTGGTCGAATGGACGGCGGGCTATTATCTCGCCGCCCCCGCATCGGTGCTGCGCATGTGCCTTGCGTCCAATTCGGCGCTGGAGGGGGCGAAGCTCGCCATCGAATATCGCGCGACCGGCGAAGTCCCCGACCGGCTGACCCCGCAGCGGGCACAGGCGCTGGAGCGGATCGGCGAGCGGCGCGGGCTGGTCCGCGAACTGGCGACACTCGCCGACGTGTCCGACGCGGTCATCCGCGGCCTCGTCAAGCTCGGCGCGATCGAGGCGGTGTCGGTCGATATCGACCAGCCCTATGCCATCCCCGATCCCGACCATCATCGCCCCGAACTGTCGGCCGACCAGCATGCGGCGGCGGACCGGCTGACCGCGGCGGTGGCGGCCGACGCCTTCCACCCCTTCCTGCTCGACGGCGTCACCGGGTCGGGCAAGACCGAAGTGTATTTCGAGGCAGTGGCGGCGGCGATCGCGGCGGGGCGGCAGGTGCTGGTGCTGCTCCCCGAAATCGCGCTGACCGAACCGTTCCTGAAGCGCTTCACCGCGCGCTTCGGCTGCGAGCCGGTGCCATGGCACAGCGACCTGCGATCGACGCAGCGCCGCCGGGCGTGGCGCGCCATCGCCAGCGGACAGGCGAAGGTCGTGGTCGGCGCGCGATCGGCGTTGTTCCTGCCCTATGCCGATCTCGGGCTGATCGTCGTCGACGAAGCGCACGAAACCAGCTTCAAGCAGGAAGAGGGCGTGCATTACCACGCCCGCGACGTCGCGGTGATGCGCGGGCTGTTCGAGAAATGCCCGGTGATCCTCGCCAGCGCGACCCCCGCGATCGAGACGCGGCAACAGGTCGCGCAGGGCCGCTATACCGAGGTGAAGCTGCCCGGCCGCTACGGCAAGGCGCAGTTGCCGACGATCGAGGCGATCGACCTGATCGAACAACCGCCCGAACGCGGCCGCTGGATCGCGGCGCCGTTGGTCAAGGCGATCGACGAGACGCTGTCGCGCGGCGAACAGGCGCTGCTGTTCCTCAACCGGCGCGGCTATGCGCCGCTGACGCTGTGCCGGTCGTGCGGGCATCGCTTCCAATGCCCCAATTGCACCGCATGGATGGTCGAACACCGCCTGATCCACCGGCTGTCGTGCCATCATTGCGGCCATGTCATCCCGACCCCGCGCGCCTGCCCCGAATGCCATGCCGAGGACGCGCTGGTCGCCTGCGGTCCGGGCGTCGAGCGGATCGCCGACGAAGCCGCCGCTTTGTGGCCGACCGCCAAGATCGCGATCGTCACCTCCGACACCATCTGGTCCCCGGCCAAGGCGGCGGAGTTCGTCGGGCGGATGGAGGCGGGCGACATCGATATCGTCGTCGGCACGCAACTGGTGACCAAGGGCTATCATTTTCCCAACCTCACCTGTGTCGGGGTGATCGATGCCGATCTGGGGTTGCAGGGCGGCGACCTGCGCGCGTCGGAGCGGACCTTCCAGCAGATCGCGCAGGTGGCCGGACGTGCCGGGCGCGGGACCAAGCCCGGCCATGTCTATATCCAGACGACGCAGCCGAACGCGCCCGTGATGCAGGCGCTGATCTCGGGCGATGCCGACAGCTTCTACGCCGCCGAGACCGAAGCACGCGAGGACGCCGGCGTGCCGCCTTTCGGCCGCTATGCCGCGATCATCGTGTCGTCGGAGGACAAGGGCGCGGCGGAGACGACCGCGCGCGCGATCGGCCGCGCCGCACCGCACGTCGATGGCTGCCACGTCTATGGCCCCGCCCCCGCCCCGCTGGCGATGCTGCGCGGGCGGCACCGCTTCCGGCTGCTGGTCCACGCCACCCGCGCGCTCGACATACAGGACGTGATCCGCGACTGGCTCGACGGGGTCGACTGGAGCGCGAAGGTCCGCGTCGCGGTCGACGTCGATCCCTATAGTTTCGTGTAGCCGGTCCCTGGCCACCCCTTGCCCCACGCGGCGCTTTGGCCGAAACGGCGGCGACCATGGTAAAGAACGCGACACCGATCCTGCGCCTGCTGACGATCTGGCTGACGGTGCTCGCCGCGCTGCTGGCCCTGTCCGCCCCCGCCCGTGCCGACGACGTGACGGCGGCGGCGCGCGGCGTCGTCCGCGTCGTCGTGATCGCGACCGTCGATGGCGAGATGGTCGATGTCGAACACGGCACCGGCTTCGCTGTGGCGCCCAATCGCATCGTCACCAATGCCCATGTCGTCGAACTGATGGAACGCTATCCCGGCGACACCGTCGTCGGCGTGGTTCCGTCCGAAGGCGACCGGTCGTTCGAGGGGCGCGTGGTCCGCATCGACAAGGCGCGCGATCTGGCGCTGATCGAGGTCAGCGGCGTGCGCCTGCCCCCGCTGACCGTCTATACCGGTGGCCTTGGCGAAGGCGATCCGGCCATCGCGCTCGGCTATCCCGGCAATGTCGACCTGGCGACGGCGCGATCGGTCGACGATTTCGTCACGCCGACCTCCCCGGTCCGCTCGCAGGGCGTGTTGTCGGGCAACCGCACGCTGGAGGGCACGGCGGTGCTGGTCCATACCGCCAGCATCGCGCGCGGCAATTCGGGCGGGCCGCTGCTCGACCGGTGCGGCCGGGTGCTCGGCGTCAATTCGGCGCTGACCCGGGGTGAGGAGGGCGACGCCAGCTTCGCCTTCGCCATTGCCGATGGCGAGCTGATCGCGTTCCTGCGCGAGGCGGCACAGCAGGTCGCGACCATCGCCACCCCCTGCCTGACGCTCGCCGATGCCGATGCCCGCGACCGCGCCGATGCCGAACGCCAGGGCGTCGAGGACCGCGAGCGCGCCCGCGCCGCCACCGAACGCGCGCGCGAGGAACGCGCGACCGCGCTCGAACAGGCGCGCGCCGCCAATGCCGAACGCCGCGAGAACATGATCGCCGCCGCCGCGCTGCTGCTGGCGCTGTCGGTGCTGGCGGCGGGCGGGGCCGGGCTGTTGCTGACCCGTGGGCAGCCGCGCGCCGCGAAGTTCGCGGCGATCGGCGGCGGCGTGCTGTTCGTCGGTGCGATCGCCACCTTCCTGCTGCGGCCCGATTTCGATCCGGCCTCGATCGCCGCCGCCGACGAATCGGGCAATACCGCCGCGACCCGGATCGCGCCGCTGTCAGGGCCGCTCGAATGCACGCTGGTGCCCGAACGCAGCCGCATCATCCTGTCGCCGGTGGAAACCGTCCGCTTCGGCTGGCGCGCCGATGGCTGCATGAACGGCCGCACCCAATATGCCGAAGCGCCGGGCGGCGGCTGGGAACGGATTCTCGTTCCGAATGAGGACGCCACCGTGTCGGTACTGCGCTTCGATCCCGTCAGCGGCAGCTACACCAACAGCCGCTATCTGCTGTCCGCCGAATCGATGCAGCGCGCCCGCACGCTGCGCGGACAGGTGCAGCAAAAGGCGTGCGCCGCCGACACCGGCGCGCGCGCGGCGCTGGCCACGCAGCAATCGGCGATTCGCACCTCGTTGCCCGCGCAGGTCAACGAACGGCTGGTCTATCGCTGTACGGCAGCGAAATAAGAGAAGGAGTTTTCACGCGAAGGCGCGAAGACGCGAAGGGGTTGCGTTCCGGGCGACGTCGCTCGCGATCGGAAGACATCGCCCTCGGTCGCAACGGGCAATCAAGCCGCTGGCGCGGAATGCCGTCGAAACGAACGCGACCCCTCCGCGTCTTCGCGCCTTCGCGTGAACCCAACTTTCTTCTTGTTGCAGCCCGATAATCCCCCGTTCAGCTTGCGTCCGAATCGCAACCCACCACGGCGCGTCCCGCAAAGCTTGCGAAATAATGACACCGATGCTAGCGGCCCCCACGACCCATCGGGGGCGCGTGGGGCCGGTCAGCGGCGCGACATTGGTTCGCGACGGCGGTTGGGAGTGCGGCCCCCTCACCGGCATGGGATGTTGAATTGACCCCTGACAAGGACGCACGCGTGGAGACATCCGGCGGAACTACTGGCGGCGGAACGATCCAGGCGAGCCTGGGTGGCCGCTATGCAACCGCGCTGTTTGGCCTCGCTCAGCAGCAGGGCCAGCTCGACGCGGTCGAATCGAGCCTGAAGACGCTGTCGACGGGCATCGCCGAATCGAACGATCTCGCCGCGCTGGTGAAAAGCCCGCTGATCGGTCGCGCCGACGCGGCGCGCGCCATCGCCGCGCTGGCACCGGTGCTCGGCCTCGACCCGCTGACCGCCAATTTCCTCGGCGTGCTCGCGCAGAATCGTCGTCTGGGCGACCTGCCTGCGATCATTCGTGCGTTTCGCGAACTGGCGGCACGCAGCCGCGGTGAAACCAATGCAGAGGTCGTTTCGGCACATCCGCTGGACGATTCGCAGGTCGATGCACTGCGTCAGCAGCTGCGCCACCGGATCGGTCGCGACGTCGCGATCGACCTGAAGGTCGACTCAACGCTTTTGGGCGGTCTGATCGTCAAGATCGGCAGCCAGATGATCGACAGCTCGATCAAGACCCGACTGAACACGCTCGCGCACGCGATGAAAGGCTGAACATGGATATCCGCGCCGCAGAAATTTCGAAGGTCATCCGCGACCAGATCGCCAATTTCGGCACCGAAGCGCAGGTTTCGGAAGTCGGCCAGGTGCTGTCGGTGGGTGACGGCATCGCCCGCATCCACGGGCTCGACAACGTCCAGGCGGGCGAAATGGTCGAGTTCGGCGGCGGCATCCAGGGCATGGCGCTGAACCTCGAAGCCGACAATGTCGGCGTCGTGATCTTCGGGTCGGACTCGTCGATCAAGGAAGGCGACACCGTCAAGCGCACCGGCACCATCGTCGACGTTCCCGTCGGCAAGGGTCTGCTCGGTCGCGTCGTCGACGGTCTCGGCAACCCGATCGACGGCAAGGGCCCGATCGTGTCCGACCGTCGCGCCCGCGTCGATGTGAAGGCACCGGGCATCATCCCGCGCCAGTCGGTCAGCGAGCCGATGCAGTCGGGCCTGAAGGCGATCGACGCCCTCGTCCCCGTCGGCCGTGGCCAGCGCGAGCTGATCATCGGCGATCGTCAGACCGGCAAGTCGGCGGTCGCGATCGACACCTTCATCAACCAGAAGACCGCGAATGCGGGCGATGACGAGAGCAAGAAGCTCTATTGCGTCTATGTCGCCGTCGGCCAGAAGCGTTCGACCGTCGCCCAGCTGGTGCGCACGCTCGAAGAAAACGGCGCGATGGAATATTCGATCGTGGTCGCTGCGACCGCGTCGGACCCCGCCCCGCTGCAGTATCTGGCACCGTACACCGGCACCGCGATGGGCGAATATTTCCGCGACAACGCGATGCACGCGCTGATCGTGTTCGACGATCTGTCGAAGCAGGCCGTCGCCTATCGCCAGATGTCGCTGCTGCTGCGCCGTCCGCCGGGCCGCGAAGCCTATCCGGGCGACGTGTTCTATCTGCACAGCCGTCTGCTCGAACGCGCCGCCAAGATGTCGGACGCCAATGGCGGCGGCTCGCTGACCGCGCTGCCGATCATCGAAACCCAGGCGGGTGACGTGTCGGCCTATATCCCGACCAACGTGATCTCGATCACCGATGGTCAGATCTTCCTCGAAACCGACCTGTTCTTCGCCGGCATCCGCCCCGCGATCAACGTCGGCCTCTCGGTCAGCCGCGTCGGTTCCGCCGCGCAGACCAAGGCGATGAAGAAGGTCGCGGGCAGCATCAAGCTGGAACTGGCGCAGTATCGCGAAATGGCGGCCTTCGCGCAGTTCGGGTCGGACCTCGACGCGTCGACGCAGAAGCTGCTGAACCGCGGTGCGCGCCTGACCGAGTTGCTCAAGCAGGCACAGTTCTCGCCGATGCCGTTCGAGGAACAGGTCGCGTCGATCTTCGCCGGGACGCAGGGCTATCTCGACACCGTTCCGGTGAACGACGTAACCCGCTACGAGCAGGCGATGCTCGCCGATCTCCGTGCCAACCATGCGGGCGTCCTCACCAAGATCCGCGACACCAAGGATCTGGGCGACGAGGCGAAGTCGGGGCTGAAGGCCGCGCTCGACCAGTTCGCCAAGAACTTCGCGTAACTATCAAAGCCCTCTCCCCTTCAGGGGAGAGGGTTGGGAGAGGGGAAGAGCGGGACGCCCGAAGTTGGCACTCCCCTCTCCCCGACCCCCTCCCCTGAAGGGGAGAGGGAGTAGGGAAAACAGATGGCAAGCCTCAAGGCCCTAAAGCTCCGCATCGGCTCGGTGAAGTCGACGCAGAAGATCACCAAGGCGATGAAGATGGTCGCCGCCGCCAAGCTGCGCCGTGCGCAGGAAGCGGCCGAGGCCGGTCGTCCCTATGCGAGCCGCGTCGAACAGGTCGTCGCCAGCCTCGCCTCGACGGTACAGGTCACCGAAGGCAGCTCGCCGCTGCTCGCCGGCACCGGCAGCGATCAGGTGCATCTGTTCGTCGTCGCGACCTCGGACAAGGGGCTGGCCGGTGCGTTCAACTCGAACATCGCCCGCATGGCGCGCCGCCGCGCGCTGGAGCTTCAGGAACAGGGCAAGACCGTGAAGTTCCTGACGATCGGCCGCAAGGGTCGCGCCGTGCTGGCGCGCCAGTTCCGCGACGGCTTCGTCCATTCGGTCGAACCGGGCGATCTCGGCAAGCTGACCTTCGCCGATGCGAAGGGCTATGCCGACGACCTGATCCGCCGCTTCCATGCGGGCGAATTCGACGTCGCGCACCTGTTCTATGCAACCTTCAAAACGGTACTGACGCAGGAACCCACGGAACAGCAACTGATTCCGGTCAAGATCCCAACCCCCGCCGTGGCAACTTCGCAACCTTCCGCCGACGCGGTGGTCGAGTACGAGCCGAGCGAGGAAGCGATCCTCGACAATCTGTTGCCCACGAATATCGCGGTGCAGATCTATCGTGCGATGAAGGAAAACGCGGCGTCGGAACAGGGTTCGAAGATGACGGCGATGGACAACGCTACGCGCAACGCGGGCGATCTCATCAACCGCTTGACCATCGAATATAACCGCACCCGCCAGGCCGCGATCACGACCGAACTGGTCGAAATCATCTCGGGTGCCGAAGCGCTGTGATTTTCTCGATTGCCTTGGCGCTCGTGGTACCTTCGACGGCATGGACTGCCGCGCAAGGACCGACGATGTCGACGGTACCGTCGGATACATCATCAAAGACGGCAGTCCTGAACGTCGCGCTTGATGTAGACACGAACGGCAAGGCAGATAAGTGTAACGTTGAATCCAGCACGGCGTCTCCGGAAATTGATGCAGCGGTCTGCCGAAATCTGCTTGCGAAGGCTAACTTCAACCCCAAATTGGACGAGAACGGTAAGCCTGTTCGTTGGGTGTTTAAGCGGCGCGTGACTTTTCAGATTAAAGACTGACGGCTTGGAGGACTAGATGATGGCAACCGCTGCATACACCTACGCCCCTCTGGGCAGCACCAACCATGCCGGCCGGATCAGCCCGATCATCGGCACCGAAGCGCTGTGATCCGTCCCGCCGTCCTGCTGGCGCTCGTCGCCATGCTGGCCGGCTGCGGTCAGCCTGCTGCCGACAAGGCGGCGGACAAGCCGCGCGTGACGCCGACGCCCTTCGTCACCGGCGGCTGGGCGACGGTGTTCGGCGATGCGCCGAAAACGATCGACCTGCTGAACGGCATGGGCTTCCGCCTGTCGCCGTACGAGCAGGCCGGCGGTGCCTTCATCGCCAACGCGATGCCGACGCCGATGGCCGATCCGTCGATCAAGCCCGTCAATACCGCGAACCTTTACGTCCGTGGTGACGCCTGGCGGATCGATCGGCTGCAGTTCACCCTCGACATCGTGAACCTCGATTCCAGCCCCTTTTCGAAGGACCAGTTCGTCCGCTGGATCGACCGTCCGCTTGCCAGCCTCGGCCTTCCCGGCCGTGACGAGGTGAAGCGTGGCATCAGGACCGAAAGCCCGGTCAAGGGCAGCCTGTCCGGTGCCGATTACCAGATTACCCGTGAAAAGATCGACGGCGGCCGCCGTCTGATCGTAGACTTTACCCGCCCCGCGCCACAGGCGGGCAGCAGCAGCGAACCGAGGAAGCAGTGATGGCAACCGCCGCAGACACCTACGCCCCCCAGGGCAGCACCAACCATACCGGCCGGATCAGCCAGGTCATCGGCGCGGTCGTCGACGTGACGTTCGACGGCGAACTGCCGTCCATCCTGTCGGCGCTCGAAACCGACAATAACGGCAACCGGCTGGTCCTCGAAGTCGCGCAGCATCTGGGCGAGAGCACCGTCCGCACGATCGCGATGGACGCGACCGAAGGTCTGACCCGTGGTCAGGCGGTGCGCGACACCGGATCGCAGATCCGCGTGCCGGTCGGCCCCAAGACGCTCGGCCGCATCCTGAACGTCGTCGGCGAGCCGATCGACGAGCGCGGGCCGGTCGGTGCCGAAACCACCGCGCCGATCCACGCAGCGGCCCCGCTGTTCGTCGACCAATCGACCGAGAGCGCGATCCTCGTTACCGGCATCAAGGTCATCGACCTGTTGGCACCCTATGCGAAGGGCGGCAAGATCGGCCTGTTCGGGGGCGCAGGCGTCGGCAAGACCGTGCTGATCCAGGAACTGATCAACAACATCGCCAAGGGCCATGGCGGCACGTCGGTGTTCGCGGGCGTCGGTGAGCGGACCCGCGAGGGCAACGATCTCTACCACGAATTCCTCGACGCGGGCGTCATCGCCAAGGATGCCGACGGCAATCCGACCAGCGAGGGTTCGAAGGTCGCGCTGGTCTATGGCCAGATGAACGAGCCGCCGGGCGCGCGTGCCCGCGTCGCGCTGTCGGGCCTGACGATCGCCGAATATTTCCGCGACGTCGAAGGGCAGGACGTGCTGTTCTTCGTCGACAACATCTTCCGCTTCACCCAAGCGGGTTCGGAAGTGTCGGCACTGCTCGGCCGCATCCCGTCGGCGGTGGGCTATCAGCCGACGCTGTCGACCGACATGGGCGCGCTGCAGGAACGCATCACCTCGACCAACAAGGGCTCGATCACCTCGGTGCAGGCGATCTACGTCCCCGCCGACGATCTGACCGATCCGGCCCCAGCAACCTCGTTCGCCCACTTGGACGCGACGACCGTGCTCAACCGCGCGATCTCGGAACTCGGCATCTATCCGGCGGTCGATCCGCTCGATTCGACCAGCCGCGTTCTGGAGCCGCGTACCGTCGGTCAGGAGCATTACGACACGGCGCGCGCCGTGCAGTCGCTGCTCCAGCGCTACAAGTCGCTGCAGGATATCATCGCCATCCTCGGCATGGACGAGCTGAGCGAAGAGGATAAGGTCACGGTCGCCCGCGCCCGCAAGATCCAGAAGTTCCTCAGCCAGCCGTTCCACGTTGCCGAAGTGTTCACCGGCATCAGCGGCAAGTTCGTCGCGCTGGAAGACACGGTGAAGTCGTTCAAGGCAGTCGTCGAAGGGGAATATGACCACCTGCCGGAAAGCGCCTTCTACATGGTCGGCGGCATCGACGAAGTCGTCGCCAAGGCCCAGAAGATGGCGCAGGACGCGTAATTCCATCTCCCTCTCCTCGCGTGCGGGGAGAGGGTCGGGGAGAGGGGCAGTCGGAACCTCTCGGCCGAACCCCCCTCTCCCCCTGCCCTCTCCCCTGAAGGGGAGAGGGAGTGAGGTTTTGAAAATGCTGCACTTCGAACTCGTGACCCCCGAAAAGCTGGTGCGGTCGGAATCGGTCTACATGGTCACGGTTCCGGGAACCGAAGGCGACTTCGGTGTGCTGGAAGGCCACGCGCCGTTCATGTCGACGATCCGCGATGGCGACGTCCTGATCCAGCGCACCGAAAAGGGCGAGGCAGAGCGCATCGCGATCCGCGGCGGCTTTGCCGAGGTGAATTCCAAGGGTCTGACGATCCTCGCCGAACAGGCCGGCTGATCGCGCTCACAATGCGTTGAACGAAACGCCGCGTCGGACCGAGGTCCGGCGCGGCGTTTCGCGTTTGGAGCGTTCACCAATCGAGGGTCACCCCGGACTCGATCCGGGACCGCGCTTCTACTGCACGGTGAAGGAAATGCGTATTGGGCAGCTATCTCTGTCCCATCGGCAGTAGCTATCCATGCGGATGCGCGTTCCGGTATACGTCCAACAGATGGGCGGCATCGACCGCCGTATAGATTTGCGTCGAGGACAGGCTGGCATGGCCCAGCAGCGCCTGTAGCGATCGGAGGTCCGCGCCACGACCCAGCAGATGCGTGGCAAAGCTGTGGCGCAGCGCGTGGGGCGTCGTGCGGTCGCCGAGGCCGAGCCGCCCGCGCGCGGCCTGCACCGCCCGCCGGACGACCCCGGCAGCCAGCGGCCCGCCCTTTGCCCCCCGGAACAGCGGCGCGTCGCGCGCGGTGCCCCAGGGTTGCTGCGCGACATAGGCCTCGATCGCGGCGCGGACCGGCGGCAGCAGCGGCACGACCCGCGTCTTGTCGCGCTTGCCGGTCACGACGAGCGTCGCGCCCAGCGGCAGGACCGCCCCGGTCAGCGCCAATGCCTCGCCGATGCGCAGTCCAGCACCATAAAGCAGCAGCAACACCGCCCAGTCGCGCGCACCGATCCACGGTTCGGCGGCAAAGTCGGCGACGTCCCCGGCCAGCGCCACCGCGTCGTCGGGCGAGATCGGACGGGGCACGGTCTTGCCGGTGCGCGGCCCGCGCAGGCGCGGTGCTTCAACACCGGCGAAATCGAGAAAGGCCCGCACCGCCGACAATTCGCGTGCGGCGGACGCATTACCCAGCCCGTCTTCGCGGCGACGGGCGAGGAAGGCACGCAGGTCGGCGGCGGTGATGCGGCCCAGTCGCCCGCCATCGACCGCCCCGCCCCAATGGCCTTGCAGGAACGCGATCAGCCGCTCGGCGGTCGCGGCATAGGCACGGACGGTATGCCCGGATCGTCGACGATCCCGCGCCAAGTGCGTCGCGAAGGCCAGCGGCAGGGGCTGCGTCAGGTCGTCCACGCCAGCCCCCGCGTCGATCAGACGATCGTCTGGCCCGACTTGGCCCAGTCGGCCATGAAGCCTTCGATCCCCTTGTCGGTCAGCGGATGCTTGACCAGCGCGCGGATGACCGACGGCGGGGCGGTCATCACGTCCGCACCCATCTTGGCCGATTCGAGGACGTGGATCGGATGGCGGACGCTGGCGACGAGGATCTCGGTCCCGAAATCGTAATTGTCGTAGATCAGGCGGATATCGCTGATGAGCCCCATGCCGTCGAAACCGATATCGTCATGCCGCCCGACGAACGGCGAGACGAAGGTCGCGCCGGCCTTTGCCGCCAGCAGCGCCTGATTGGCGGAGAAGCACAGCGTGACGTTGACCATCGTACCGTCGTCGGTCAGCGCCTTGCAGGTCTTGAGGCCGTCGATGGTGAGCGGCACCTTCACCGCGACGTTATCGGCCAGTTTGCGCAGGATTTCGGCCTCGCGCATCATGCCGGCGTGGTCGAGCGCTACGACCTCCGCCGATACCGGCCCCGGCGTGATCGAACAGATTTCGCGCACGACCTCGAGAAAATCGCGGCCCGATTTGTGGATCAGCGACGGGTTGGTGGTCACACCGTCGAGCAGGCCGGTTTCGGCCAGTTCGCGAATGTCGCTGGTATCGGCGGTGTCGACGAAGAATTTCATGGGACTCGGTTCCTGCGCGGGTCTTGGAAAGATGCCGCCCCATCGCCCATCGGCGCGGCCGGAGCAAGGGCAGGCGGACGTCGACCCTTTTCCTGCGCGCGCCGATCCAGTATCTGCGCGCGCATGACCGCGCCGCAACCCGAATGGGCCCCCCACGCCGCCGTATGGATCGGCTATCCCAGCCACGCCGAACTGTGGCTGGAGGACCTCGACCCCGCCCGGGACGAAGTCGTCGCCTTTGCGAAGGCCGTCCATGCCGAAGGACGCGGTGAGACGGTGATCCTGGTCGCTGCGACCGTGGAAGCGGCCGACGACGCCCGCGCCCGCGCGCCCTTTGCCGAAGTCACGATCGAGGCGTTCGGCGACATCTGGCTGCGCGATACCGGCCCGATCATCGGCGGCGACGGCACCGCGCACCGGTTCGGCTTCAATGGCTGGGGCGGGAAGTACGACCTGCCCGGCGACAGCGACATCGGCCTGCGCCTTGCCCGCGGGCGCGGGCTGACCGTGGCCAATCACGACTGGATCATCGAGGGCGGCGCGATCGACGGCGACGGTACCGGGCTGGTCGTGACGACCGAGCAATGCCTGCTCAACCCCAATCGCAACACCGGTTTCTTCAAGACGGCGGCGGAAGCGCGGCTGCACGACGATCTCGGCTACGACCGGGTATTGTGGCTGGGCGACGGGCTGCTGAACGATCATACCGACGGCCATGTCGACAATCTGGCGCGCTTCGTCGGGCCGAACCGGCTGGCAATCCCGCAGGCGGCCGAGAACGATCCCAACTGGCGCATCTATCAGGATGCGACAGCACGGGCACAGGCGTTCGGCGTCGAGGTAGTGCCGGTCCCCTCCCCCGGCCGCGTGCTGTCGCCCGAGGAGGAGATCATTCCGGGCAGCCACATGAACTTCTATATCGGCAACGCCGTGGTGGTCGTGCCGCTCTACGGCACCGGCACCGATGCCGCCGCCATCGCCGCCTTTGCCGGGATTTTCCCGGATCGCGAGGTCGTGGGGCTACGCGCCGATCACATCCTGACCGGCGGCGGCAGCTTCCACTGCATCAGCCAGCAGATTCCGGCGTAACCCGAAGGACCGCCCCGTCATGACCGAGATCACCGTCGCCGCGCTCCAGCTCGGCTTCTCGACCGATATCGACCGCAACATCGCCAATGTATCGCGGCTGGTCCGCGAGGCTGCGGCACGGGGTGCTCAGGTCATCCTGCCGCCCGAATTGTTCGAAGGCGAATATTTCTGCCGGGTCGAGGATGAAGGGCTGTTCGCCAACGCCAAGCCGGTCACCGAGCATAAGGCGGTGCTGGCGATGCAGGCGCTGGCCGGCGAGTTGAAGGTGCATATCCCGACCAGCTTCTTCGAAGCCGACGGCCCGCATCATTACAACAGCCTCGCGATGATCGACCCCGATGGTCGCGTGCAGGGCGTGTATCGCAAGAGCCATATCCCCGACGGTCCGGGATATGAGGAGAAATTCTATTTCCGCCCCGGCAATACCGGGTTCAAGGTATGGGACGGGCCGGTCAAGCTGGGCGTCGGCGTCTGCTGGGACCAATGGTATCCCGAAACCGCCCGGGCGCTGATGCTGATGGGCGCGGAAGTGCTGTTCTATCCGACCGCGATCGGCAGCGAACCGCACGACACCAGCCTCGACACCGCGCGGCTGTGGCGGCGGGCGATGGTCGGCCATGCGGTGTCGAACGTGGTACCGGTAGTCGCGGCCAACCGGGTCGGGGTCGAACATGACCAGACGTTCTACGGCACGTCGTTCATTACCGACGAGCGCGGCGACATCCTTGCCGAACTTGATCGCGAGGAAGAGGGGGTCATCACTGCGACGCTCGACCTCGACCGCGTCAAGCGCCACCGCGCCGCCTTCGGTTTCTTCCGCGACCGGCGGCCGGAACTGTACGGGCGATTGGTGCAGGATATTTGAAGTAGCGACCATCGTCATTCCCGCGCAGGCGGGAAGGACGATGGGTCAGTCGGCAAAGTTCGGCGCACGCCGCTCCATGCCGGCACGCACGGCTTCGACCTGATTGGCACTACCGAGCAGCGCGATCTGTTCGGCGCTTTCGGCGGTAAGGATCGTTGCGGCATCCGCGTCGTCGGCGAGGTTGGCGAGGCGCCTGGCGGCACGCACCGCGTCCGGGCTGCGCTCGGCGATCGATCGGGCCAGTGCCTGCGCCGCTGCAAGCGGATCGTCGGACAGCCGCGTCACGAACCCCGCCGCCTGCGCCTCGACCGCGTCGAACTCCCGCGCGGTGAACGCCAGTTCGCGCAGCACGTCGCCCCGCACATCGCGCCACAGCGCGAAGCCGGCCATGTCGGCGACCAGTCCCCATTTCGCCTCCAGGATCGCAAAGCGCGTATCGGGGGCGGCGATCCGGACATCGGCGCCGGCCATGATCTGCAATCCGCCACCTAGTGCCAGCCCATGCACCGCGGCGATCACCGGCATCGACAACGTCCGCCAGCCCCATGCGACCTGCTGCACCCGGTTGGCGATGCCATGCGTCCGCGTCGTCAGGTCGAGGCCCGCCGCGCCCGTCGCCATGCTCGCCATATCCAGCCCGGCGCAAAAGGCGCGCCCCTCGCCCGACAGGATGACGCAGCGCGCCGGGGACGCGCGCAACGTTTCGATCGCGTCGATCAGCGCATCGAACATCGCCGGATCGATCGCATTCATCTTGTCGCCGCGGGTCAGCCGGACGTCGGCAATGCCGTCTGCGATCATCGTCGTCACCCGCATCGGTCCCGCTCCCCAACTTCCCCCTTTTCAATCGACGCGGCGCGCGTAGCATGGGGGCAGCCGGACGATACCGGCGGGGGAGAGGAGAGGAAAGATGCGGCCATTGGTGGTTGGCCGTGGCGCTGCTGGCGGCACCGGCCGTCGCGCAGGACGCGGGCGTCGGCGACGTGTATGGCACCGCGCTCGGCAATGGCTGGGAAAACTGGAGCTGGGCGAAGGTCGAATTGTCGAGCGAGGTACTGGGATCGCAGCGCAAGCCGATCCGGGTCGAGGCTGGGCCGTATCAGGCGCTGTACCTGCACCACGCGCCGTTCGACACCACGGCGTATAAATCGGTGACGATGCTGATCCAGGGCATGGACGGCGGCGCGCAGCAGTTGCGGATCGTCGCGGTGGTCGATGGCAAGCCGCTGGATGCGCAGGCCTATGCGGTGACGTTGCCCGCAAGCGGCTGGAAGAAGATCGAACTGCCGCTGTCGAGGATCGGTGCCGACAAGAAGCAGATCGACGGACTATGGGTACAGAATGCGACCGACAAGGTGGTCGCGCCCTTCTATGTCACGGAGATCGCGCTGCACTGACCCCCGCCGCCGCTTCAACCGACCGCCGAAACCCTCTACACGGGCCGGTGATGACTGGTTTCCCGCCCCCGCTCGGCTTCGACCCGGCCCGCTTCTTTTCGGCGCGGGTCGGTGGGCATGGGTCGCGGCTGGGCATCGGCTATCAGGCGCATGGCGCGGATTGGTGCGAGTTGCTGCTGCCGTTCCGCCCCGACCTGATCGGCGATCCGGCGCGCGGCGTGCTGGCGTCGGGGCCGATCCTGACGCTGATGGACATGGCGACCAGCGTCGGCGTGTGGCTGAAACGCGGGGCGTTCCTGCCGCATGCGACGCTCGACCTGCGGCTCGACTATCTGCGCCCGGCCACACCGGAGCGGACGGTGGTCGGGCGCGGCGAATGTTACCGCGTCGCGCGGCAGGTCGCGTTCGTGCGCGGCATCGCCCATGACGGCGATCCGGGCGACCCGGTCGCGCATGTCGCCGGCACGTTCATGCTGCTGGACGCGGGCTGATGCTGCCACCCTATGCCGACCTGCTCGGGCTGACGCTCGACACCGACGATGCCGGGCAGCCGATCGTCGCGATGGCGTTCGCCGACGACCTGCTCGGTCGACCCGGCTTCGTCCATGGCGGTGCCATCGGCGGCATGCTGGAAATGGCGGCATGGGTGGCGCTGCGCCACGCGCTGGGCGCGGACGAGGCGACGATCAAGCCGATCAACGTCACCATCGACTATATGCGCGGCGGACGCGAACGGACGACATGGGCGGCGGGCAGCGTCACCCGGCTGGGTGCGCGCATCGCCAATGTCGCCGCGACCGCGTGGCAGGACGATCGCGACCGGCCGATCGCGGCGGCGCGGCTGAACTATCTGCTACGGCGCTGAAGCCGCCCCGGATATTTTCAAGACCTGCGATAGTTGTGCGACATTCGGGACGTAGCAGCTGTGCACCGCAACGATGCGGGCACGGTTTCAAAAGGGTTTTGCATGGCGCGGTGGACATTGGCGGTTTTGGCATTGGGGTCGGCACCCGCTGCGCTGGCGGCGCAGAACGCCCCGGTCGCGGGAACCACGCAGGCCCCTGTCGCCCAGACCCCGACCGCGCTGCAACCGGGTGAACCGACCGATCCTGCCGGAGCCGGCGGCACCGAGACCGAAAGCGAAGCCGAAGAGATCGTCGTCACCGGCCGCCCGCCCCCCGGATCGGTGCCGGGCGACATCAAGCCCGAACTGCAACTGTCGCCAGCCGACATCCGCTCCTACGGCGTCAGTTCGGTCGCGGAACTGGTCGCCGAACTCGCGCCGCAGCTGCAATCGGTGCGCGGCGGGGAGCCGGTCTTCCTCGTCAACGGACGGCGTTCGGCGGGTTTTCAGGAAGTCCGCGACCTGCCGACCGAAGCGATCCTGCGCGTCGACATCCTTCCGGAAGAAGTCGCGCTGAAATTCGGCTATCGGTCGGACCAGAAGGTCATCAACTTCGTCCTGCGCCCGCGTTTCCGCAGCTATACCGGCGAATTGCAGGGCAGCGTACCGACCGAAGGCGGATCGAGCAATGTCGAGGCCGAGGCGGGTCTCGTCCGCATCGACCGCGACAAACGCTTCAACCTGAACCTGCAGGCGGAGACGACCAGCAACCTGCTGGAAAGCGAACGCGGCATCATCCCGAACACGTCGGGCACGCCGTACGATCTGATCGGCAACGTGACCGGCACGACCAATGGCGCGGCGATCGATGCGGGGCTGAGCGCACTGGCCGGCACCCCCGTCACCGTCGCGGCAGTGCCGGACGGCGCGCCGACGCTGGCGGGATTTGCCGCCGGAGCCAACACACCGCGCGTCACCGACACCACCCCGTTCCGGACGCTGTCGGGCGCAGTCGACCGCTTCTCCGCCAACGGCGTCTATGCACGCAGCATCTTCGGAAATGTCGCGGCGACGGTGACCGGACGGGTCGAGCACAACCGCACCGAATCGCTGCTCGGCCTGCCCGCCATCTCGCTCACCTTGCCCGGCAACACGCCGCTCTCGCCCTTTGCCAGCACCGTGATCGTTCGGCGTTATGCCGAGGCCAAGCCGCTGGTCCAGAATGGCGAGACGACGACCGCCAACGCCGGTTTCGCGTTGAACGGCGATCTCGGCCGGTGGCGCTGGACGGTGAACGGCAATTACGACCGGATCGAAACCAGCACCCGTACCGATCGCGGCGTCGACGTGACCGATATCCAGGCGGCGGTGAGCGCGGGCACATTCAGCCCGTTCGGCGATCTCGGCAACCTGATCCGCACCGCCGATCGCGCGAAATCGGTCTCCAGCATCGCCGGCATCAATGGCCTCGTCGCCGGATCGCCCTTCTCGCTGCCCGCCGGTGATGCCAGCACCAGCATCCGCATCGCCGGCACGACCAGCGATTTCAGCAGCGATTCGGTGCGCGCCGGGGTGGCGAGTGCCGCCGATCTCGGCCGCGACAGCGGGTCGGTGCGTGCCAATATCGACCTGCCGATCGCCAATGCCTCGCGCGACGTCCTGTCCGCGCTCGGCCGCCTGTCGCTGAACGCCAATGCCGAGGTCGAGCAGCTGTCGGACTTCGGGACGCTGACCTCGTACGGCTACGGCCTCAACTGGCAACCGATCACCGCGCTGCGCGTGCTGGCATCGGTCAGCCACGAACAGAATGCGCCGTCGCAGCAGCAGCTTGGCAACCCGTTCATCACCACGCCCTTCGTCCGCCGCTTCGACTACGTGCTGGGCCAGACAGTCGACGTCACCGCGATCAGCGGCGGCAACCCCAATCTGGTGCAAAGCGACAGCCGCGTCCTGAAACTGGGGGTGAACCTGAAGCCGTGGAGCGGGCGCGATATCTCATTCCAGTTCGATTATACCAACAATCACACCGACAACCCGATCCGCACCTTCCCGACGATCACCGCCGAGATTCAGGACGCTTTTCCCGATCGCTTCACCCGGGATCCGGCAAGCGGCGTCCTGACCCGCGTCGATGGACGCCCGGTCAATTTCGCGCGCGCCGACAGCAGCGTGCTGCGCTACGGCGTCAACTTCGCCAAGCGGATCACCACCGCCCGATCGCGCGCGGCCGAGGCCGAGCGGCGCGCCTTCATGGAACGGCGTCGGGCCGAGCGCGAGGCGGCGGAGGCCGCCGGTGCGCCACCGCCACCGCCCGGTGCCGGCGAAGGACGCGGGCCGGGCGGCGGTGGTCCGGGTGGCGCCGGACGTGGCTTTGGCGGCCCCGGCGGGTTCGGCGGCGGCGGCGGTGGCGGGCGCGGTGGTTTCGGTGGCGGCGGCGGTGGCCGGCTGTGGTTCGGCGTCTATCATAGCGTGAACCTGACCGACACGATCGTGATCCGGTCCGGCTTGCCCGAACTCGATCTGCTGAACGGGTCGGCGGTCGACGACAATGGCGGCACCCCGCGCCACCAGATCGATTTCAACGGCGGCTATGTCCGCGACGGGCTGGGCGCGCGGGTGACCGTCAACTGGCAGTCGGGGACCGAGGTCAATGGCGGCGCCAGCGGCACCGGCCAGACGCTCGATTTCGGCGGTCTCGCGCGGGTCGGGCTGCGGTCATGGATCGAACTGGGCCAGCAACCCGGACTGGTCCGCGACAATCGCTGGCTGCGCGGTGCGCGGATCAGCATCGGCGTCGACAATCTGTTCAATGCGCGCCAGCGGGTGACCGACGCCAACGGCGTGGTGCCGATCAACTATCAGCCCGGCTATCTCGATGCGACCGGGCGCGTCGTGCGGCTGACCTTCCGCAAGCTGTTCTTCTGATCCGCCCGATCAATGCGCCTCCGAACGCTCCCCTTCGGCGTGTTCGACGCCGGGGCGTGGGACATCGGCCCGCGCGGGGGCGTCGCTGTCGGTGCTGGCCATGCGACGCCCCCCGAATCCGGCCGTCTCCTGATAGAGCAGCGTGATCGCGACGCGGCGGTTGCGCGGGTCATAGGGGTCCTTGGCGACCATCGGCTCGCGATCGGCCACGCCCTCGATCCGTTCGAAGCGGCGTTCGCCGACCCCGGACATGGCAAGGCGGCGACGCGTCGCTTCGGCCCGGCCCGATGACAGCATCCAGTTGTTCATCGTCTCGCGCCGGCCATAGGCGATCGAATCGGTATGCCCCCGGATCATGATGGTGTTGGGCAAATCCTTTACCGTCTCGGCGATCAACGCCATCAGCTTCGACGCTTCGGGGGCGAGCGCGGTGGTGCCCAGCGAGAACATCGAATAATCGGCATTGTCGACCAGATCGATCCGTACGCCGTCACGCGTCGGCACGACCCGGACATTGTTGGCGAGCTTGCGCAGTTCGAGGCTGGCTTGCAGCTTCTGTTTCAGTTCGCGCTTCACCTTGTCGAACGCCTTGCGATCGGCCTCGGCCATTTCGGCCTTGTTCTTCAGCCGGCCTTTTTCGCCCGAACCGGCCTTTTCGCCGCCATTGGCATCGACCGGGATGGTCAGCGACCGCGTGCCCGTCTGCGCGGCGCGGTGCGGATAGCTGTCCTTGTCGACGATCGATTCGCCGCCGAACAGCCCGTTCGATCCCGCCGCACCGGCCTTCACCGTGACCAGCGAGGGGGTGAAGTAATCGGCCAGTCCCTTGCGCTGCTTCTCGGTCGTGGCACCGAGCAGCCACATCAGCAGGAAGAACGCCATCATCGCCGTCACGAAGTCGGCATAGGCGACCTTCCACGCACCGCCGTGATGGCCGCTATGGCCCTCGGCGATGATCTTCTTGACGATGATGACGGGGGGCGGCTGATTGTTGCCGTGGGGTGCCTTCGCCATGGGATCAGCGTCCGCGCAGGCCGTCGAAGACTTCGGCGAAACCGGGCTGGTTGTGGTGCGGGATGCCCGAACGCGCCGCTTCGATCACCAGCGGCTGTGGATGGCCGTGGAGCGAGGCGATGATGATCTGCTTGACGGTGTGATAGATGGCGGCATCGGCGTCGATCACCTGCTGCAACCGGCCCGCAAGCGGTCCGACCAGACCGTAGGCGAGCAGAATGCCGAGGAAGGTACCGACCAGCGCCGACCCGATCATGCCGCCCAGGACCGACGGCGGCTTGTCGATCGATCCCATCGTCTTGACCACGCCGAGCACCGCCGCGACGATGCCCAATGCCGGGAGAGCGTCGGCAAGACCCTGCAGCGTCGCCTGCGGCCCCTGTTCCTCGTGGTGATGGGTCTTGATGGCGTTATCCATGACCTCCTCGACCGCATGCACGTCGAGCGTACCCGACGACACGACGACGAGGCGCAGCGTATCGGCGATCAGGTTGACCAGCGTATGGTCCTTCACCAGCCGGGGATATTCACCGAACACCGACGACGATTTCGGGTCCTCGACATGAGGTTCGAGCGCGATCGGTCCTTCGGCGCGCAGCATCTTCATCAGCTTCGACACCAGGAAGATCGCGTCGAGATAATCCTGCTTCTTGTACTTCGGGCCTTTCATGACCTTCATGAAGCCGCCGCCCATGCCCTTCAGCTCGCGACCCGAATTGCCGATGATCAGCGCGCCCACCGCCGCGCCGCCGATGATGAGCATTTCGTGCGGCAGGGCGTGCAGCACGGGTCCAAGATCGCCACCGGTGAAGGCGAACCCGCCGAACACCATGACGAGAAGGACGACGAAGCCGATGGCCGGAAACATATGGCGCTTGCCCCTGGGTTACGATCCGTTGCGCCGCTGTCTGCGTCGCATCACCCGTCCCTTGTGGCCGATAGACGTCGAGAAATCGTTACCACCCGACAATTTACCGTCGGGCGAGGTTCATTGCCGTCACTTTAGATAGTTGAACAGCGACATGCCCGCCAACTTGGAAATGCTGGCCTGCGTTGCGCTGAGAATCGTCAACGTCTTCTGAAACTCGACCATCGTCGTCGAAATGTCGGTATCCTCAAGCGCGCTGCGCGCTTCCTCACGGTCGATGCCGATATTCTCCAGTTGGCTCGATTCGATCTCCAGTCGCGCCGCCCGCGCGCCGTTGGCGGCACGTGCCGCCGTCACCTGTGCCTCGGCCGTATCCAGCTTGCCCAGCGCGGTGCTGATCTTCGCCGAATAGGCTTTGCGGGCGGCGTCGACGTCGAATACCGGGGCGTCCGGGTCGACCGGCACCGCCGGATCGAGCACCGGCTTGTCGGTCGGCATCTCCATCGCCGTCTTCAGATCGTCGATCAACGCAAAGATGTCGACACCGCCATTGGCCCCGCTGAACACCCGGCTGCCATCGATGCCGACCTGCATCTCGCTCGCCTCGCCGATGCGGACGTTCGCGACCGATGCGTTGCCGGTATAGGTGATCGCGCCGGTCGTCGCGTCCTTGGCAAAGGCCACGTCGCCGGTCCCGCCGAACACCGGATGATTGCGCACGTCGCGGCCGTTGGCGATCGCCAGCAGGCCGTCGCGAATCTGGTCGAGTTCGGCGGCGATCGCCACCTTGTCCTTGGCATTCAGCGTATCGCTGCCCGCGCGAACGGTCAGTTCGCGAACGCGCACCAGCCGTTCGTCGGCGTTGCCCAGCGCCGTGTCGGCCTGCGCCAACAATCCGCGCGACAAGGTGATGTTGGAACGGAAAGCGTTCGAGTCCGCCTCGTCCTTCTTGATCCCGCCCAGCATCATCCACGCCGCCGAATCCTGCGACGCGACTTTCAGATGCTTCTGCGTTGACAATTCGGTGTTGAGCCGGTTGAGGTCGCCGTTCAGCCGCGTCATCTGGTTCGTGGCGCGATTGTAGAAATTGGCGGTGGAGATTTGCATCGGTCGTCCTATCGGATCGCGAACAGCGTATCGAACGTTTCGCGCGCGACCTGGATTACGCGGCTCGACGCCTGATAGGCCTGCTGGAAACGCATCAGGTTCACCGCTTCCTGGTCAAGGTTCACGCCCGCCGCCGAATCGCGCGCGTCGACCGCCGAATCGCGGATCGCACCCTGTGCCTCGGCAATGGTCTTGCGCGCGTTCAGTGCCGACCCGTTGCTCGATTGCAGTGCGACCACCCGCTGTTCGAACAGGCCGTTGCGGCGGGCGTCGAACAGCTTCGACAGGTTGCCGCTGTCGCGCGGTCCCTGCCCCGCCGTTGCCGCCGCGATCTTGGCCGGGTCGCCCATGCTGCGGGTCACGCGCCCGGTCGGTTCCATCGCGAACATCGGCGCACCGGCAGCGCCGTTCAAATCCTCGCCGCTGGCGAGCGCGCCGTTGACGTCCATGACAAAATCGGTGGCGACATCGACCACCTCCTTGCGCATGTCGCTGATCCGCTTGGCGCCGTCGACCATGCCGGCCAGCGCGCCGCCGCGCGGGATCAAAATGCTTTCGGTGCCGCCACGCATGGTCGTGAACACCGGCGCGCCGTCTTCGTCGCGTTCGAACCGGACCGTCGACGCCTCGATCCCGTGGACCATCAGCGGGCCATCCGCGCCGCCCGCCCGCACCGTTACCCGACCGGTCGTATCGAACTTGACGTCGATGTCGGTCATCTCGCTCATCTCGTCGAGCATCAGGTCGCGCTGATCGAGCAGCTGCGCCTCGCCCGTCGATCCCTTCGAAACCCGCGACAGACCGTCGTTGATCCGGGCCAGCACTGCCGCATTGTTGCTGAGCTTGCTGACCGCGTTATCGGCATTGAGGTCGAGATAGCTGGCCGTTTCGTCGAGCGCGCCGATCGTGCCCGAAAACGCCTGCGCGACGCTTTCCGCCGATTCCAGCATCGACCGCCGCGACGCATCGGCCGACGGGTCGGCGGACAGCGCGGTGGCGCTGTTGAAGAAGGCAGTCATGCGATCGGTCAGCGCGCGGCTGGTCAGCGCATCCTCGATCCGGGCCATCCACACGATGCCGCCATCGCTGCGTGACACGTCGGAGGTCGACTGGCGCACTTCCTGCGACCGGAAGACGTCGGCGGCCCGCGCGACGCCGGTAACGGTCACCCCGCTGCCAGAAATCTGCCGCGACGAACCCACGCCGATTTCGGCAAGCGACGTCGTCCGCCGAACATACCCGGTGGTGCCGGCGTTCGCGATATTGTCCGACGTCGTGGTCAGCGACGATTGATACGCCCTGACCCCGCTTGCCCCGATCGACAGCAGGTCGCTCATCCGCTCTTCCCTTCACCCGAAGTAACGACCGAATCGGTCCGGGCTTGAGCGGGATTATTGGCATCGGCCACGTTAACCATCTGTGACCGGGCCAGAAACTCGGTCATCGCCTTGCCGATTCCCAGCGGGGTCGTGACCGACATGTTTTCGGCGACCTTCTGGTCCCACATGTCGCGGAACTGGCCGGCGGCCTTGTTGTCGAACAGCGTGTCGGCCAGCTTCGCCTGCCGCATCGATTTCAGCATCATGCCGGTGAAGACCGATTCGAACCGCTGTCCGGCCGCCTTCAGATTGTCCTTGTTGCCGATGCGGGTGGTGTCGACCCCGACGCCGGTCGTCGCGCCGATCACGCTCACAGGACCACCAGCTCCGCCTTCAGCGCACCCGCTTCCTTCAGTGCCTCGAGGATCGCGACCAGATCGGCGGGCGATGCGCCGATCGCGTTGATCGCCTTCACGACATCGGCCAGCTTGGGACCGGGCGCGAGCACGAACATCGGCTTGACCTCCTGCTCGACCGTGACGCCGCTCTTCTGTTCGACGGCGGTCTGGCCTTGGCTCAACGGGGCGGGTTGGCTGACGCGCTGGTTTTCGTCGATCTTCACGGTCAGCTTGCCGTGCGTCACCGCCGAGGGCGCGACCCGCACCGCCGAGTTGATGACGACCGTACCGGTGCGGGCGTTGACGATGACGCGCGCGGCGGTCTCGGCCGATTCGACCGGGATATTCTCGACCTCGCTCATCAGCATCGCGCGGGTGTCGGCACCGGGTGCGGCCCGCAGCGCGACCGACACCGCATCGATCGCGGTCGCGGTGCCCGCGCCGAAGCGCCGGTTGATCGCACCCGCGACATTCTGCGCAGTGGTGAAATCGGCCTGCGCCAGATTGAAGGTCAGCGTGGGGGCGGTCGCAAAGCCGGTGTCGACCATGCGCTCGACCGTCGCCCCTTCGGGAATACGGCCGGTCGACGGGATGTTGACGACGATCTTCGATCCGTCGGCACCCTCGGCACCCAGACCGCCGACCGCGAGATTGCCCTGCGCCATGGCGTAAATTTGACCATCGGCACCCAGCAGCGGGGTCATGATCAGCGCACCGCCGCGCAACGACTTCGCCTTGCCCATCGAGGCAACCGTCACGTCGAGCCGCTGGCCAGGCTTGGCGAAGGGCGGCAGTTCGGCGGTGATCAGCACGACGGCCGCGTTCTTCATCCCCGGATTGGCGCCGGGCGGCAGTTGCAGTCCCATGCGCGAGGCGATCGCCTTCACCGACTGCACGGTATATTCGAGATTGTCGTCGCCGGTGCCGGGCAGGCCAACGACGATACCGTAGCCGGTAAGCTGGTTCGACCGGATGCCCTGAAAACGGCCAAGGTCCTTGACCCGCTCCGCCGAGGCGGGCGCGATCATCAGGAGGGCGGCGAAAATGGCGAGCAGGAAGCGCATGGACAGTCCTAGAACGGGCTGACGACCTGGAAGAAGCGGCTGAGCCACCCCTGCCGGCTGGCGCGGGCGACATCGCCCTTGCCGGTGTAGGAAATGCGGGCATCGGCCACGCGGGTCGACGGCACGCGGTTGTTCGCATCGACATCGGCGATGCGGACGATCCCCTTGATCGCGACGACCTCATCCCCGCGGCTCAGCGTCACCCGCTTCTGCCCCTGCACCAGCATCGTACCGTTGGGATAGACTTCGGCGACGGTGACCGACAATTCGCCCGACAGCGCGTTGGTCTGATCCGACGATCCGGTACCGCCGAAATTGCGGCCGCCCGATGCCTTGGCGATATTGGGGTCGAACGACAGCGGCCCGACCGAGGGTGGCGTGATCGAGAAACCGCCATTGCTGTCGAGCTTCGATCCGGCCGATTTCGACGCGCTGGTGCGCTCGACGAGACTGATGGTCAGCGGATCGCCGACCTTGCGCGCGCGCCATCCCTCGTACAGCGCGGCATAGCCCTGCTCGACCTGAAAGATGGCGCCGGTCGCGACGACCGGAACGAGCGGCGCGGCGGGCGGGGTGGCGGCGTAGGATTCGCGCGGCAATTTCCTGCCGAACAGGGGGCGGGCATCTGCCGGCATTGCCGCCAGCACCACCATGGCGAGCGCGACGGCGCGCGCGGCGTCAGATGTTCTGATTGACATATTTCAGCATCTCGTCGGTGGCCGAGATCATCTTCGAATTGACCTCATAGGCGCGCTGCGTCTCGATCATGTCGACGAGTTCCTCGACGACGTTGACGTTCGAACTTTCGAGCATCCCCTGCCGGATGCGTCCGCGACCCTCGAGGCCGGCGACCCCTAGCTGCGCCGCGCCCGACGCTCCCGTTTCGGTCAGGAAATTGTCCCCGGCCGGTTGCAACCCGGCGGGATTGGCGAAGGTCGCGACCTGAATCTGCCCGACGGGGGTCGCTTCGGTCTGGTTGGGGATGGTCGCGCTGACGGTGCCGTCACCGCCGATCGTGATCGACGTCGCGCCCTCGGGTAGGGTGATGCCGGGCATCACCTGATGTCCGTCGGTGGTGACCAGCAACCCTTCGGCGGAGCGCGTGAAATTGCCGGCGCGGGTATAGCCGATCTGGCCGCCGGGCAGCTGCACCTGAAAGAAGCCGTCGCCTTCCAGTGCGACGTCCAGCGCGTTGCCGGTCGTGGCGAGCGAGCCCTGCGTCTGGATGCTCGCGGTCCCCTGCACGCGGACACCGGTGCCGAGGTTCAGGCCGGTGGCGTAGCGCGATTCCTGCGTCGAGGCGGCGCCCTGCGCGGTGATGATCTGGTAGCTCATCGCCTCGAACGACGCGCGGTCGCGCTTGAACCCGGTCGTGTTGACGTTCGCCAGGTTGTTCGAGATGACGCGCATCCGCGTATCCTGGGCATCCAGCCCGGTGCGCGCGATATGCAGTGCTGCATTGGCCATGTCGTATTCCCCTTAACTCTGGACGCGCATCAGGTTGGCGGAGGCTTCATCCATTTCCTTCGCCTGCTTCAGCATGCCGGCCTGCACTTCGTAGGACCGCTGGTTCTCGATCATGTCGACCAGCGCCTGCGTCATGTTGACGTTCGATTGTTCGAGCGCGCCGCCGCGGACCTTGGCGGTCATGTCGCCGGGCAGGGTGCCGCCGCCACGGACGTGCAGCAGATTGTCGATGCCCTTGACCGTGTCGCTGCCGGCGGTGCTGACCAGCTTGATCTGGCCGACTTCCTGATCGGGCGTACCGGGCGGCGCGCCCTGCGGCACGATCATCACGCGACCATCGGCGGTGATGTTGATCGACTGGCTGGGCGGCACGGTGATCGGACCGCCCACCCCCATGACCGGCAAGCGATCGCCGGTCTCCAGCGTGCCGGCGGCAGTAACCTGCAGGTCGCCGCGGCGGGTATAGGCTTCGGTGCCGTCCGGCCCCTGCACCGCCATCCACGCATCGCCCTCGACCGCGACGTCGAGCGAACGACCGGTGGCGAGGATCGCCCCCGCCCGCCGGTCCATGTCGCGCACCTCCTCCGACGAAGGCGAGCGCGATTCGAGTTCGCCGTTCTTGCCCTTGAGCAACAACTGTTCGAAATCGACCTTGTCGGCACGATAGCCGATCGTCGACCCGTTCGCGATGTTGTTCGCGATCGTGGCCTGCGACGCCATGTGTCCGCGCAATCCCGACATCGCGGTGTAGACCAGCCGGTCCATCGAAGCCTCCGTGTTATGACCCCTGCTTCACAGCAAGGGCCATGCCAGTCCCATCAAGCGCGCAGATCGAGGATCGAGCGCGTGATCTGGTTCGACGTATCCAGCGCCTTCGAGTTCGCCTGGAAGTTGCGCTGCGCGGCGATCAGGCCGACCAGTTCCTCGGTGATGTCGACGTTCGACCCTTCGATCATGCCTGACATCAGCGAGCCCGCGCCGTTTTCGCCCGAGCTGGCAAAGGTCGGATCGCCCGACAGGCCGGTCGCCTGCCAGTTGCTGTTGCCCATCTGGCGCAGGCCCGACGCGTTCGAGAAGTTGACGATCGCGACCTGGCCGAGCGGCTTGGTATCGCCGTTCGAATAGCTGGCGGTGACGACGCCCTTTTCGTTGATGGTGACGCCCTGCAGACGGCCGACCTCGACACCGTCCTGCAGCTGCTGCGCGACCTTGAACGGCTTGGTGGTCGATTCGGTCGTGACCGGTACGGTCAGCTTGATCTGCTGCTGGGCCACGCCGCTCGGCGGCATGAACGAGTTGAAGGTGCTGACGACCGGCGCGGCAAGTTGACCGGCGGCATTGAACTGGACCGTAACCACCGGGGTCTCGGCGGCACCGGTGCCAACGGTCATCGGCTTGTCGCCGACGAAGCTGTGTGCCTCCCAGGTGCTCGACAGATCCTCGGCAGCGGGGGGTACGGTAACGACCGGTGGCGTCGTCCGCTTCAGATAGGTCGTCATCGTCATCGGATTGCCGGCGCCGTCATACACGGTCGTCGAGATCGCTTCGTTGTAGCTGCTGGAATCGAACCGGCTGAAGTCGCTAGTCGCCGGAACGACCGAACGTGCGTTCATATTGAGACCAAGCGTCACATTGTCGGTGCCCTTCGGCTTGCCGGAGGTTCCGGCGAGTACGAGATCGGTCAGCGATTCACGCGTCGTCGCGATAACGTTGCCGTTTCCATCGACCGGATAGACCTGCAACCGCGCGCCCTGCGCATCGGTGACGAACTGGTTCGAATCGACGCGCAGCGAACCGTTGCGGGTGAAGGCCAGACCCTGCTTGTTGGGATCGGGCTTCAGCGTGAAGAAACCGTCGCCGGCGATCGCGATGTCGAGCGACGAGGAAGACTGGACGAGGTTGCCTTCGCCGAACTGCTGGCGATTGCCCTTCACCACCGTACCCGAACCGACCATCTGCGTCGGCGCGACGGCGAGGTTCGACGCGATCACGTCGGCGAATTCGGCGCGGCTCTTCTTGAAGCCGGTGGTGCCGACGTTGGCAAGGTTGTGCGCGATCGACGCCATGTCGACCTGAGAGGCCTTCAGGCCGGACAGCGAGGTATAGAAGGACATGCTAGGCTCCTGCGTGAATTCGTAAAGTTAGGGATCAGGCGATCTTGCGGACGGTGTCGGCCGCGACCTGCGACCCGTTCGACAGCGTCAGCGTCGGCTTGCCGCCGTTCGGCATGACCGAGGACACGCCCGTCCAGGCGAGGTTGCGGGCCTTGACCACGACGCCGCTCGTATCCGATGCGGCGACCGCGATGGTGTAGGGGCCGGCACCGGCGGGGGTGCCGCTGTCGGTCGTGCCGTCCCACTGGTAATCGACCATGCCCTTGGGCTGCGGGCCCATCGACACGGTGCGCGCGACCACGCCGCTGGCGTCGCGGATCTCCAGCTGGACCTTGGCGGCATCGGCGTCGAGTTCGACCGCGCCGTTGACGTTGCCGTTATTGTCGGCGGTCGCGGTCGGGCTGTCGGTCAGCACCGCCTTGCCGATCCACGACACCGCATCGCTGGTGCCGTTGCCACCGATCTTGTTGGCCAGCGTCTTGAGCGTCGAGCTCATCTCGGTAATCCCCGACAACGACGAGAATTGCGCCATCTGTGCGACCATCTGGCCGTTGTCGGTGGGGTTGAAGGGATCCTGATATTGAAGCTGCGCGGTCATCAGGCGGAGGAAGTCATCCTGGCCCAGCGAACGCTGGCCCAGTTTGGACTTTGCCGCCGCCTGTTTCGCGGCATCGAGTTGCGGAATATTCTGGACCGAGGTGGTGGCCATGATCAGCGTCCCAGACGGAGGGTTTCGGTGATGAGCGACTTGGCGGTCGACATCACTTCGACGTTGTTCTGATAGGTGCGGGCGGCGTCGAGCATGTCGACCAGCTCGCGCGGTTCGTCGACGGCCGCTTCCCAGACATTGCCTTCGGGATCGGCCAGCGGGTTGCTCGGGTCGTAGCGCTTGGCCGGGGTCTCGCCCGCCTGCACGATCTCGCGGGCATCGACGGTGGCGAGGCCGCTGGCCGCGTCGAAGCTGGTGCGGAACACCGGCTTCATCGTGCGATAGGCGGTCGCCTCGGTCGTCGCGACCGCGCCGGCGTTGGCGAGGTTCGACGCGGTGGTATTCATCCGCACGAGCTGCGCGGACATCGCGCGGCCCGATACCTCGAAGATACTCATCGGAGCAGCCATCGCTTATTCCCCCTTCAGCGCACGGGTGATGGTGGAGATGCGGCCGTTCAGGAACGCGAGCGTCGTCTGATACGCCACGGCGTTTTCCGCGAACGCGGTCTGTTCGGTCGCCAGTTCGACGGTGTTGCCGTCCATCGAGGGCTGGAGCGGCAGGCGGTACAGCGTGTTGCGGTCGATCGCGCCGTCGACATTGCCGCCGCGTTCCGCCCCGGCCAGCGCCGCGCGGAAATCGACGTCCTTCGCCTTGAATCCGGGCGTGGATGCGTTGGCGATGTTCGACGCCAGCATCCCCATGCGCTGCGCCCGCACTTCCAGCGCGGCACCATGTATCCCGAACAGAGCGTTGTCGGCCATCGGCCCAAAGTCCCCAAGCGGCGCGCCGGATGCGCGTCCCCACCGATCACAGCAAAGCGCGTGCCAGTTTCACGCATCCCCGTGCCGCGACCGGTATCGGCGCGACCTTAACCATGATCGCGGCAACCGCCCGCCGCGCCCCGGCAAACCATTGCCGGGCACAAACTGGCATTGCCCTTGCAGTACAGCGGGCATGAACCTGACGCTGCTCGCCCCCTATGCCGATCCGATGGCCGCCCTGTTCGTGATCGGCGGAACCATCCTGACGATTGCGATCCGCACGCCGTTCGCCGACGTCGGCCGTGCTTTGCGCGCGCTCGCCACCCTGCCGCGCCGCCCGTTCACCGCCGATGCCGGCATCGAACAGATCGCCGCACTGGCACGGATCGCGCGGCGGCACGGCGTGCTGACGCTCGACCGTTCGCAGATCGCCGATCCCGATATCGCCGAAGCGATCGCCGCGATCGTCGATGGCGCGGGGCCGGATGCGGTCGGCGAGACGCTGAGCCATCGCAACGCCGCGCGTGCCGAGCGCCACCTCGCCGCCGCCGACATGTGGGCGGCGGTCGCCGAACTGGCACCGGCGCTGGGCATGATCGGCACGCTGGTCGGGCTGGTGCAGATGTTCATGGCGATGACCGATCCGACCGCGATCGGCAAGGCGATGGCGGTCGCGCTGCTGTCGACGCTGTACGGCGCGATCGTCGCCGCGCTGATCGGGATGCCGATCGCCGGACGGCTGCGGCGGATGGGGCGGATCGAGGCGTTCGAACGCAGCCGGTTCGAAGGGCCGCTGGTCGCGCTGGCCCGCCGCGAACGTCCGCATTTCCGGGAGGCCGCAGAATGAAGATGTCGCAGTTCGATGTCGCCCCCGGCCGGCCGCTCTGGCTGACCACGCTGGCCGACCTGTCGCTGTTGCTGGTCGGGTTCTTCGTGTTCCTGCAGGCGGCGCAGATGGTCGACCGGAAGGCGCTGACCGCCGGTATCCGCGCCGGGTTCGATGCCGATGCCGCGCCGATGACGCTCGATCGCGGGATCGTCGACGGCTTTGCCACGGGATCGGCCGCCATGCCGGCCAGCTATGCCCGGACGGTTGAGTTCGTCCGGACCGCCGCCGCCGACCCGCGGGTCATGGTGACGCTGACCGGCGGCACCGCCGGCGATGTCGACCCGCTGACCGGCAGCGCCGCGATCCTTGCCAGCGACCGCGCCCGGACCGTCGCGACCGCGCTGGTCGCCGATGGCGCGGTACAGCCCGACCAGCTTGCCTTTGCCCCGCCGGCCACCGGCACGCGCGGCGTCCAGATCGATTTGGGCTTTGCCGGCGACCGGCAAGCCGTTGCCGACCGGCAGGCGCCGGTTGCCGCCCGTCCACATGGAGCCGACCGATGATCCGCCCGATCCTGACCATCGCATTGCTGACTGCCGCCCCCGCCGTCGCAGCGCAGAGTTTCCAGTCGACCGCGCAGCTCGACGAAGCGATCGTGCAGTTCACCGGTGCCAGCATCGGCATGGATGGCGGCGCGCAGATGCGCGTCGATTCCCGGCTGAAGCTGGCGAAATGCGCGATGCCGCAATTCAGCTGGCTGTCGGAACGGCAGGATGCGGTGGTCGTCAACTGCATGGCACCGGCCTGGAAAGTCTATGTCCCGGTCCGCCGGCTGGCCCGCGCCCTTCCCGAACGCCTAGTACCGGCCGTCGCCGTCGCCGCCCCCGCCAAGCCCGAACCGGTGATCCGTCGCGGCGACCCGATCATGGTCGAAGCCGGGGCCGAGGGTTTCTCGATCACCCGCGACGGCGTGGCGATGGGCGATGCGCCGGTCGGGGGCCGGTTGATGGTGAAGGTCGATCCCGCGAAGCCGCCGATCCAGGCGATTGCGATGGAATCGGGCCGTGCCGCCCTGCCCGGTTTCGATCGCTGACACGGCAAAATCGACAAAAATTGATCCGCAGTAATTTTTGCTAAAGAAGTTCGCGATGGCGTCGTTTCTCCTCATGTCAGCAGTTCGTGAAGGACGGGGACATGGTAGATTCAGTCGGTTCAAGGCCGGTATCGTCGATCGGGCAGCGTGCCATCGCACGCCCCGAAGGGCAGACACGCGCCGCAGCGACGCCGGCGCCGGACAGCACGGTGGCGAAGACCGGCGTGGCGATCCTGTCGGGGGGCACGACGGCGGCCGCCATGTCGGCATCGGCGCCGGTCGATACCGACCGGGTCGCGACGATCCGCAAGGCGATCGCCGAGGGCCGTTTCCCCTTGTCGCCCGCCACCATCGCCGACCGGCTCATCGCCCTGAAACTCGATTGGAACAGCAATGAACCGGCGTGATGCGCTGATCCAGATCATCGACAGCCTGCATGCGGAAATCGCCGCGTTGCAGGCGAACGATGTCACCGCGCTGGAAACCGCGACGGCGATGAAGCTGCAAGGGATCGAGGCGGTTGCCGCCAACGACGACGTGCCGCTCGACGCCGAGCTGGAAACGTTGGCGCGCGAGGCGCAGCGGCTGAACGAGACCGCGCGCATCTACGTCAATCTGATGACCGCCAACGTCCGGCGGCGCATCGACCAGCTGACCGGCGGCGGATTGCCGGCCTACCGGCCAGGCATTGCCGGCACGCCGCTGCGCATGGCGGCAGCGGCGTATCGGTGATCCGCGGCTGCCGCTTTCAATCCAACCAGAACCGTTCGTGCTGAGTAGGGGCTGAGCGAAGTCGAAGACCCGTATCGAAGCACCGCTGGCGTCCTTCGATACGCCATTTCGACAGGCTCAATGGCTACTCAGGACAATCGGCGAGCTTGCGTTTTGAGCGAAGCCAAAAACTGGCACGCTGCTTGCTGAGTGTTCTCCCGAACAGGGGAAGCGAAGCACAGCCCGATGAATGTCGTTCCGGTAGAAGCCAGATCAAACGTCCATGCAGCGATCGCGACGGCGAGCGCGCGGACGGGCATCGATTTCAATTTCCTGCTGGGTCAGGCGCAGGTCGAAAGCGGCCTGCACACCAACGCGCGCGCCGCGACCTCGTCAGCGACCGGGCTCTATCAGTTCGTCGAACAGAGCTGGCTGGGCGTGGTCAAGGCGCATGGTGCCGAACACGGCATGGGGTGGGCGTCGGACAGCATCCGCCAGGGCAGCAACGGCCGTTACTATGTCGCCGACCCCGCCACGCGGCAGGCGATCCTGCAATTGCGCAAGGACCCGCAGGCATCGTCGCTGATGGCCGCCGAACATGCCGCCGACAACAAATCCGCACTGGAAGGCGCGCTGGGCCGCAACGCGACCGGCACCGACCTGTATATGGCACATTTCCTGGGCCTGGGCGGTGCGCGCCAGTTCCTGACGTCGATGCAGGCCAATCCCGACCGGTCGGCGGCGGCGATGTTCCCCGCCGCCGCCCGCGCGAACCGGTCGATCTTCTTTGCGCCCGGCGGCCAGCCGCGCTCGCTCGGCGACATCTACGAACGGATGGGTGCAAAGCTCGATCGCGGGGCGAAGACCGGCGGCGGCAGCGGCGTCGAAGATGGCGGCTTTCCGGTCAATCGGATGCAGCAGCCCGCCGTGATGCTGAACGGCTTTAGCGGCGACGTCATCATGGGCAACGAGGCGCAGGGCGGCGACGAGGCATGGCTGGCGACGACCATCGCCAATCTGAACGTGGTGCGCGGCCGTGGCGGCGTCGGCGACGGCAATGGCGCGACGAACCCGGCGCAGATGGCTTCGCTCTATCGCCCGACGCCTGAATCGGCGCGGCTGGCCTATTCGATCCTCGCCAATCTGGGAGCGGCATGATGCAGGCGATCCTGAGCGATCCGAAAAGCATCCTGCCCGCGCTGCGCCAATCGGCGCTACCCGGCGCGATCCTGCTGCTCGTCCTGCTGATGGTCGTGCCGATCCCGGCGTTCATGCTCGACATCTTCTTCGTCATGAACATCATGATCTCGATCGCGGTGCTCATGGTCGCGCTCAATGCGCAGAAGCCGCTCGACTTCTCCGCCTTCCCCACGGTGCTGCTGTTCGCCACGCTGTTCCGCCTCGGCCTCAACGTCGCATCGACGCGCGTCGTGCTGGTCCACGGCCATGAGGGCGAAGCGGCGGCGGGCCATGTCATCGAGGCGTTCGGCAGCTTCCTGATCGGCGGCGACTATGTCGTCGGTCTCTTCGTCTTTTCGATCCTCATCATCATCAACATGATCGTCGTCACCAAGGGCGCCGGGCGCGTGTCCGAAGTGTCGGCGCGCTTCACCCTCGACGCCCTGCCCGGCAAGCAGATGGCGATCGACGCCGACCTGAACGCCGGCCTGATCACCCCCGACGAAGCGCGGACCAAGCGCGTCGAAACCGGGGCCGAAGCCGATTTCTACGGCGCGATGGACGGTTCGTCGAAGTTCGTGAAGGGCGACGCGGTCGCCGGCCTGCTGATCCTTGCCATCAATATCGTCGGCGGCCTGATCCTCGGCGTCGTCAGTCATCAGATGGCGGTCGGACAGGCCGCGCAGACCTACATCCTGCTGGCGATCGGCGACGCGCTGGTCGCGCAGGTGCCGTCGCTGCTGCTGTCGATCGCCGCCGCCGCCATCGTCACCCGCGTCACCTCGACCTCGTCGCAGGATCTGGCCGGGCAGATCGGATCGCAGTTCGCGTCGCACCGCACCTGGGCGCCGGTCGCGGGCATTCTCGGCCTGCTGGCGATGCTGCCGGGGATGCCGTTCCTCGTGCTCGCCCCGGCCGCCGGCATCGCCGGCTTCGCATCGTGGAAGCTGGCCAAGCAGAAGAACGCGCCGCCCCCCGCCCCGCCGGTCGAGGCGCTGCCCGAACCGGCCGACCTGTCGAAGATCGGCTGGGACGAGGTCAACGACAATTGCCACATCATGCTCGACATCGGCTACGGGCTCGTACCCTTGGTCGACGAGCGCAAGGGCGCGCCGCTGATGAGCCGGATCACCGGGGTGCGTCGCCAGCTGTCCAAGGATCTGGGCTTCGTCGTGCCGCAAGTGAAGGTGCGCGACGACATCAACCTCGCACCCTATACCTATCGCATCTCGATCGGCGGCGTGGTCGTCGGCGAGGATATGGCGTCGGCGACCGAGATGCTGGCGCTCGACACCGGACAGGCGGTCGGCGGATTCCTTGAGGGCAAGACCGCCAAGGACCCGACCTTCGGCCTCGACGCGATCTGGATCCAGCCGGGCGATGCCGATGCCGCGACCGGTGCCGGCTATCTGGTGGTCGATGCCGGCACCGTCGTCGCCACCCATCTGAACCATGTGCTGACGGTCAACGCGACCGAGCTGCTGGGCCCGGACGAGGTGCAGTCGCTGCTCGATGGGCTGAAGGACCGTGCCGCGAGCCTGGTGGCGGCACTGTGCCCGCAGCCGCTGACGCTGACCACGCTGACGCAGGTGCTGCGCGCGCTGCTGGCCGAGAATATCCCGCTGAAGGAATTCCGCCGCATCGCCGCCGCCATCGCCGTCGTCGCGCAGCGGACGCAGGATGCCGAGGAAATCGTCGAGCTGATCCGGCCGGAACTGGGCGCGCTCATCATCCAGAAGCTGTGCGGCGTGCGCGAGCCGCTGCGCGTCATGACGCTCGAAGGGCAACTGGAGGCGCTGCTGGGACAGGCGATGCGCGGCGATCCGTCGCGGCGCAACGCGATCGAGCCCGATCTGGGCCGGCGCATCATCGACGCGCTGACCCATGCCGCCCAGCCGCTGATGGCGGAGGCCAAGCCGTTCGCGCTGGTCGTGCAACCGTCGATCCGCGTCGCCGTCCGCAAGCTGGTCAAGTCGTGCCTGCCCGACACCCCGGTCATGAGCTTCTTCGAAGTTCCCGAAGACAAGGCAGTCGAAGTCGTCGCCGTCATCGGCGCACCGGAGGCCATTCCCGCATGAACGCCCCCTTCTTCCCGCAGCCCGAGCTGAACGCCGCGACCTATACGCGGCGGACCCGGCCCAACGACGCCGATGCGCTGGTCCGGCGGCACCTGCCGCTGGTCCGGCGGATCGCGTGGCACGTCCATGGCCATATGAGCACGATGGTCGATGTCGAGGATCTGGTGCAGATCGGTCTGGTCGCGCTGGTCGAGGCGGTGCCGATGTTCGAGGATCGCGGCGCGGTGACGTTCGAACAATATCTCGCCACGCGGCTGCGCGGGGCGATGATCGACGAACTGCGGCGACAGGCGACGATCAGCCGCGGCGCGATGAAGCGGCGGCGCGACTATGCAAAGGCGGTGTCGGCGCTGACGCAGGAACTGGGCCGCGCGCCGGTGCCCGCCGAGATCGCCGGGCGGCTGGACGTGCCGCTGGGCAAGCTCCGGACCGACTATGCCGATGTCCAGTCGGTGCAGTTCGATTCGATCGACGACGTGTATACCGACGAAGCACCGTGGTTCATGGACGACGGCCCCGACGCGTTCGAGGCGCTGGCCGAAGGCGAGTTGCGCGAGGCCCTGATCGCCGCGATCACCGCGCTGCCCGAACGCGAGGCGCAGGTGATCCAGCTCTATTATGTCGAGGAACTCAACCTCGAGGAAATCGGGCAGGTGCTGGGCGTCGGCGCGGCGCGCATCTGCCAGATCAAGAAATCGGCGCATGAGAAGCTGAAAAAGGCGTTGGCGCGGGCGGCGGGGTAACCGCCTCCTATTACTGGATTTTTGGCGGGGCCGGCGCAAGTCTGGCCCCGCTTTTGCGTTCAAAGGTCACAAAGGTCACACTCGCCGCGTTTATCGCGTGCGCCTTGCTGCCGGATGTGTGGCGCTGATGGACGGGCGATGGGCAAGCGCCGGGTTGCGAGGATATAGCAGGCTTCCGGTTGTAGGAAAGCGGTCGGTTCGGTTCGGCGGCAACGATCGCGGTTCTGGCGTCCGGTCCCGTTCGAGGCCGCTGCGAGCGCGTCGGTTGCCACCCGTCTGACGTACCCCCACGATGGCGGGGGCCAACAAGCCAAGTACCAGCCGTTGGTTTGCCTTGCGCTGGACCGCCGCCTTCGCCGGGGTACGGCAGACTTCCGATCGCAATAGGGAATTTCGGCAGCGGGCTCGTGGAGGCCGGGTCTCGCCGACGGTCGGGCGGGAGCAGATGCCTCGACCGGTCCGCCTGCGGCCATCCCCCTCCACCACCGCTTCGCGGCGGTCCCCCTCCCCGCGGGCGGGGAGGAATTGGGTGGCCCGATGCAGCGGCGCGCCTGTGGCCACCCCCCTCCACCATGCTGCGGATGGTCCCCTTCCCCACCAAGCGGGGAGCAGTTGGGGTGTGCGCTATATATAGAGTCCGGGCGCGTGCGGCGGACGCCGAAAACCCCCGGCGACGTTTCCGTCGCCGGGGGCCGGTCCCGTTAACGGGAGGACCGCTGCCGCCGCCTTCATGCAAGGGGGAACGGCGGCAGCGGAGCCGGGCTTAGCCGAGCAGTTTCAGCACGCCCTGCTGCGACTGGTTGGCCTGTGCCAGCATCGCGGTCGATGCCTGGCCAAGGATCTGCGCCTTGGCGAGCGCGGTCGATTCCGACGAGAAGTCGGTGTCTTCGATGCGGCTGCGCGCTTCCTGCAGGTTCGACGAGGTGGTGGTCAGGTTGTTGACGGTGACCTGCAGACGGTTCTGCACGGCACCCAGATCGCCACGGATCGACGAAACCTTGTCGAGCGCCTTGTCGATCGCGGTCATCGCGGTCGAAGCATTCGCCTGCGTGGTGACGTTCAGCGCGCCGCCGACCATATCCTTGGCACCGCCCTGCGCAGCGAGACCGACCTTGCCGAGCGACGCGGTCGAGCCTTCGACGCGAACTTCCGCACCGGTATCCGACTTCAGTTCAATACGGCCACGCAGCGTCAGACCGCCGGCGATGTTGGTGCCGGTAGCTGCCGTACCGTCATCGCCCTTGACGCTCTTCACAAGACCCGCACCTGCGGCGGTCGGACCGTCCTGAAGGATGATATCGTTGCCAGTCGACGACGTGAGGACCAAGTTACCGTCGGTATCGCTCGACGCCACCAAGCCGCTGATGCCAGCCTTGTTGATGTTGCCGACGAGGTCCGACATCGAGATGGCACCGTCCCCGTTACCGCCCTTCGCGACCGTATCGTCCAGCGCAACAGTTGCGCCATTGATATAGAGGTCGTTTGCCGCGACAAGCATTGCCGCGTCGATGACGACGGTCGCCTTGGTAGTTGCGGTCGCGGTTACACCGCTATCCTTGGTGACGGCGTTGATCGCCGCTGCCTTCGATGCCGCCGAAGCGTCATTCGAGCTACCGATAGCAACGCCGTTGATTTTGAGGTTGTCCGTCCCGTCGAGTACCGAGGTGCCTGCCGTCGAACCCTTGACCGAGGTAGGCGAGCTCGTTTCGTTCAAGCCGATGGCGGCCAGATCGGTCGCGTCGCCCGAGGTCCCGCGCTTGATGTCGATCGGCTGACCGTTCGAGCTGTTGAGCGCGACGAAGCCGCCATAGGTGCCGGCGGTGAAGCCCGCCTTGCCCGCATCGGCACCGGCGATGACGATGGTCTTGCCGGTGTCGTTCGACAGGACGATCTTGCCTTCGTTGTCGAGCTGCGCGCTGACGCCACCCACGTCGCGGTTGATCTTTTCGACCAGTTCCTGACCGGTGGCGCCGGTCACATTGACGGCGGTGCCGCCGCCGACCGCGATCGAGAAGCCGGTCGTGCTGGTGACGCCGCCCGAAGCGATCGGGCCGCCCGACAGGGTGTTGTACGCCGATGCCGACACGCCGGTCTGGCCGGTGTTGGTATTGATCGCGGCGGCGGTGGTTTCAGCGGTGCCCGTGGTCAGGGCAGCGGCAAAGGCGTTCTTGCCGTTGATCTGGATATCGGCGGCACCGATCGTCGCGGCGCTGATGCGGCCGGTGGTCGCCTGACCCTCGACGCGATAGCCGTTCAGGCCGAGCGCGCTGGCCGAGGTGTTGGCGAGCGACAGCGCGGTCGTCTGCCCTGCCTGTGCACCCGTCTGGAGCGTCACGCCCTTTACCGAGCCGTCGAGCAGGTTGATGCCGTTGAAATTGGTCTTGGTCGAGATGTCGTTGATCTGTGCGGTCAGCTGGCCGACTTCCGACTGGAGCGCCTTGCGTTCCGACGTACCGAGCGAGCCGTTGGCGGCCTGTCCGGCGAGTTCCTTCATGCGCTGCAGCATGTTGGTGACTTCGCCCAGCGCGCCTTCGGCGGTCTGCGCCATCGAGATGCCGTCGTTGGCGTTGCGGGCGGCGACGGCCATCGTCTTGATCTGGCTGGTCATGCGGGTGGCGATGGCGAGGCCGGCGGCGTCGTCCTTGGCCGAATTGATGCGCTTGCCGGTCGACAGGCGTTCCATCGACATCTTCAGCGCGTCGTTGGCGGCGGACGAGGCGTTGGCGGCGCGAAGCGATCCGATGTTGGATCCGATAACGGTCATGGTATTTCCTCCGGTCTGACGTCCAGCGCCCCGTGGTCCCCCCTGATGAAGCGTGCGGGAACGAAGCTGCTGCCCGGAGAAACGGCAGCCGTCGGCGGGGTTTAAGCGAAAAAATCGGCCCCTCGCGCGCGCGGGGGAGCGCACGCGGCATACAGAGCCGAATCAGGCAGGATTTTACCGGGTGTTAACCAGCGCGGCGGCAAAGAGGTGCCGTCCAGGGGAATCACCACCGATGCGCTCGATCTATCCATCCGCTGCCGTCCTCGCCTCGAAGTTCACGCTCGTATCCTCGCTGCGCGCGCAAGGGTTCGTGCTGGCCAATGCCGGGCAGAAGCCGGGCCCGGCCGATGCGTTCCTGATCATGGAGGGCGAGGTGCCGCCGATCGCGTCGCGCACGCTGGTGCTGGCCGAAGGGCCGGTCGCCGCGACGCCGTTCGCCGACGGCCGCCCGGCACGCCTGTGCTACACCCATGCCGACACCGAACTCGCCCATGCCTTTGCCGCGGCGCTGTTGTGCGGCCGGCACGAGGCGGTCGCCGCCGATCCCGAGAGCCTGGCGTTGCAGGCGCTGGCCCGCCGCGTCGCCGCCGCCGACATCACCGTGCTGGTGGGCGGCCCGACCGGCACCGGCAAGGAAGTGCTGGCGCGGACCATCCATGCCGGCAGCAGCCGCGCCGCCGGCCCGTTCATCGCGATCAACTGCGCCGCGCTCCCCGAAACCATGCTCGAGGCGATGCTGTTCGGCCATGTGAAGGGCGCGTTCACCGGCGCGGGCGCGGCAGGCGAAGGGTTCTTCCGCGCGGCGCATGGCGGCACGCTGCTGCTCGACGAGATCGCCGAGATGCCGTTGCCGTTGCAGGCCAAGCTGCTGCGCGTGTTGCAGGAACGCGAAGTCGTGCCGATCGGCGCGACCCATGCCGAGGCGGTCGATGTCCGCGTCGTCGCCTGCGCCAATCGCGATCTGCAAGAGGAAGTCGCCGCCGGCCGCTTCCGCGCCGATCTCTATTACCGGCTGAGCGTGTTCCCGCTGACCACCCGCGCGCTGGCCGAGCGGCCGGGCGATATCGCGGCGCTGGCGGCGGCAATGGTCGTGCGCCATGCCGCCGATCGCGCGACGCTGCCATGGATTTCGGACGCGGCGCTGGCGCTGCTGCTCCGTCACGACTGGCCAGGCAATGCCCGCGAGCTGGAGAATGTGATCCAGCGCGCGCTGCTGCTGGGCATGGGCGACCGGATCGAGGCGCACGACATCGTGTTCGATCGCGCCGGTCCCGCCGCGCAGCCGCGGATCGCCGAACCGGTCGCGGCGACGCTGACCAACATCGTGCAGATCCACGAATTCGCCGCGATCCGCCGGACGCTGGAGGAATGCGGCGGCAACCGGGTCGAGACCGCGCGGCGGCTGGGCATTTCGGAGCGCACGCTGCGCTATCGCCTCGCCAAGGCGCGTGAGGCGGGCGAGACGCTGGCACCGGCACATGCCGTGGCGGCTTCGGCATGAGCGTCGGGGGTGTCGGCGGCGCGATGGGCGTCGACCGGGTGATGCAGCTTCGCGCGCAGATCCTGGAGCGCAATCAGGCGCTGTCGAAGGCGAATGCGCAGGTCGCGGCGGCCCCGGCCCCGGCGGCCGAGTCTGCGAAACCGGCGAGCTTCGCCGATGCGATGGGCGACGCGCTGAAGGGCGTGAACGCGCAGCAGAACAAGGCGAGCGAGTTGTCGGCGATGTACGAACGCGGCGAGACCGTGGACATCGCGAAGGTGATGATGGCGCGTCAGCAGGCATCGGTCGGCTTCGAGGCGACGATGCAGGTGAGAAATAAACTTTTGTCCGCCTACAAGGACATCATGAGCATGCCGGTCTGATATGGAAAACGCTCTCGCCACCACCGGTGCAGGCGGTGTTCCCGCCCCCGCAGCCGCGCGCTTCGCCAACCCGCTGACCCAAGTCGGCGGATTGATGAAGAACCCCGCCGTCAAGCGCAGCATGCCGATGATCTTCATCATCGGCCTCGTGCTGTCGGCGGCGATCGCGTGGATGGCGCTGGCCACCCCGCCACAGCGCGTGCTGTTCCCGCAGCTGCCCGACAGCGACAAGCAGGCGGTCGTCGATGCGCTGTCCGCCGCGAAGATCGAGAGCAGTGTCGACGATTCGGGCGGGATCACCGTGGGCGAGGATGATTATCACCGCGCCCGCATCCTGCTGGCGGGGCAGGACCTGCCCAAGGCCGCACCGGGCGGCTATGCGATCCTCGACCAGTTGCCGATGGGCGTGTCGCGCGCCGTCGAGGGCGAGCGGCTGCGCCAGGCACGCGAGACCGAGCTGGCCAAGTCGATCGGCGAGATTGAATCGGTCGCCGATGCGCGCGTCCACCTGGCCATGCCCGAATCGTCGGTGTTCGTGCGCGACAATGCCCAGCCGTCGGCATCGGTCATCGTCCGCCTCGAACCCGGCCGGAGCCTGACGCAGGCGCAGGTCCGTTCGATCGTCAACCTCGTCGCCTCTTCGGTGCCGGGGATGAAGCCCGATCAGGTGACGATCATCGACCAGATGGGCGCGCTGCTGAGCAAGCCGAGCGATGGTAGCGACAGCAGCACGCTTTCGGACGAGCGGATCGATTATCAGCGCCGGATCGAGGACAAGTATCGCGCGCAGCTCAACACGCTGCTGACCCCGCTCTTGGGTGCAGGCAATTTCTCGGCCGAGATTCAGGCCGATGTCGATCTGGACGAGAGTCAGGCGACGCGCGAAAGCTATGACAAGCAGGGCGTGGTCCGTGCCGAACAGGGCACATGGGCCGGCAATACGCCGGGCGAGACCACGCCGGGCGGCATCCCCGGTGCGCTGAGCAATACCGCGCCCGCCGCATCGACGCTGGCGACCGCGACGCCGGGTCCGTCCGGCGCCACCGTCCAGCCGGGCACCGCGCCGGGGGCACCCCCGCCGGTCAAGACCAGCGAGAATTTCAACCGCGCCTATGATCTGGGCAAGGAAGTGTCGGTGACGCGCGCTGCGCCGGGCGCGATCAAGCGGCTGTCGGTGGCGGTGCTGCTGCGCGAGGCGGAAGGCGGCAAGCCGCGCACCCCGGCCGAGATCCAGCAGATCAACGACCTGGTGAAGGCGGCGGTCGGCTTCAACCAGCAGCGGCAGGACACGGTGACGGTCATCAGCCGCAAATTCTCGCCCGATGCGGTCGCCGGCGACGTGGCGCGGCCGTGGTACGATGCCGACTGGGTGCCGATGGCGGCGCGCAACGGCACCGCGCTGGTCATCGCGCTGCTGGTGCTGTTCATGGGCGTCCGCCCGATGGTCAAGGCGATCAACGAGAAGCGCAAGGCCGAGGCCGCCGCCGAAACCGCGCGGGTCGCCGCACAGGAAGCCGCCGCACAGGCCGCGCTCGCCCCGCCCCCTGCCGAGGTCGAGCCCGAGCCGGTGAGCATGGAAATGCTGGAAGGGGCGCGCAGCTATGACGACCGGGTCGGTCTGGTCCGCGGCTTCACCCGCGACAATCCGGCGCGCGCGGCGCTGGCGGTGCGTGACATGATCCAGTCGGATGCCAAGCAGTGAACGCCCCCACCCGTATCCATAGCGGCGTCGAACGTGCCGCCGTCCTGATGATGCTGGTCGGCGAGGAGGAAGCCGCCGCGATCCTCCAGAAGCTGGACCCCGAAGAGGTGCAGCAGCTGGGCAAGGCGATGTTCACCGTCGCCGATGTCAGCGAGGACGAAGTGACCGTCGTGCTCGACGATTTCGTTGAGAAGGCGCGCGAGCGCACGACCGTGGGCTTCGATCCGCGTCCGCACATCGAAACGGTGATGAACCGCGCGCTGGGGGCCGACAAGGCCGAGAGCGTGCTGGCCAAGATCACCCCGGTCGAGACCGCGTGCCAGATCGAGCTGCTCGACTGGATGGATGCCAGCGAGATCGTCAGCCTGATCAAGGACGAACATCCGCAGATCGCCGCCGTGCTGCTCGCCAATCTCGACCCCGCCATCGCCGCACAGGTACTGGAGGGGCTGCCCGAGGCCGCGCAGCCGCAGATCCTGCACCGCATCGCCAAGCTGGGTCCGATCACGCCCGAGGCGATCGACACGCTGAAGTCGATGCTGTCGCGCCGTTCGACCGGCCGGTCGAGCGGGAGCGGCGTGCAGCTGGGCGGTGCCAAGGATGCCGCGCGCATCCTGTCGTCGGGGCGCAAGGCGACCGAGAACCGGGTCATGCCGAAACTGGCCAAGATCGACCGCGACATCGCCCGCGCGATCGAGGACCAGTTGTTCGTCTTCGACAACCTGCTGGAGATGGACGACAAGAATCTGGGCGTGCTGATCCGCAACGTCGACAGCGACCTGCTGGTACGCGCGCTCAAGGGTGTCGACGAGGCCGGGCGCAACCGCTTCCTGGGGTGCATGTCGGCCCGCGCCGCCGACGGCATCCGCGACGAGATCGAGGCCCGCGGACCGATGAAGCTGGCCGAGGTGCTCGACGCGCAGAAGGGCGTCATCACCGTCGCCCGCCAGCTGGCCAAGGACGGCACGATCATGATGGGCGGCGGCGACGACGATTATGTTTGAGAGCGCCGCCCCCCGCGCCACCGGTGGCTTCGTCGCGGGCTTCGCCAGCCGCCACGTCGCCGCCGCCGACATCCTCGCCCGCGCCTTCGGTGCGCCCGATCCGTTCGCCGAAACCGGTGTCGTGCCGGTCCGCCCTGCCGATTTCGGCGCAGCGGCGGCGGGCGCGGCGGCATCGGGACAGGCCCCTGTACAGGCAACGAGCGGCCCCCGGCATTTCCGCCCGGCCGATCCCGACAGCAATCCGACCGAGGGCTGGGACCCGTTCGGCGCCAATGCCGGCGATGTCGCGGCCACCACGCTGGACCCGGCCGTCGAGGCGCATGCCGCCGGCTATGCCGAGGGTCTGGCCGCCGCCGCCGCCGCCAGCCAGTCCGAACACGCCCGCGACCACGCCTTGCTGGCGCGACTGACCGAGGCGCTGGGCACCGCCACGCATATCGACCGCGAGGCGATGGCCGACCGGCTGCGCCAGACGGTGCTGACGCTGGTCCGTCAGATCGTCGGCGAGGTCGGCGTATCGGCCAACCGGCTGGCCGCGCGCATCGACGCCGCCGCCGAACTGCTGGCCGACAGCGCCGAATCGGCGATCCTGCGGATGCACGAAGCCGACATTCCGCTTGTCGAGGGCAAGCTGGCCAAGGCGGTGTTCCCGGTCGCCGATCCGGCGGTCGAACGGGGCGGCTTCGTCCTCGAAACCGCGTCGACCGTGGTCGAGGACGGCCCGTCGCTGTGGCTGGAGCAGCTGGGCGCGGCCATCGAAACCGTACCGGTGCCCGTATCATGCTGAACCGTTTTGCCGGCGACTATCTGGGCGCGCTCGCCCCGACCGATTTCCGTCCGCGACCGCGCGTCGCCGGACGGCTCGCCTCCTATGACGGGCTGTTGATGGAAGCGGTCGGGCTGTCGCTGCCGGTCGGCACCGTGTGTCAGGTCGGCACCGGCGACGGCGGCCATGTCGAGGCGGAGGCTATCGGGTTTCGCAACGGCCGGACGTTGATGATGAATCTGGGCGGCCCCGCCCCGCTGCTGCCGGGTGCCTTGGTTCGGCCGGGCGACAAGCCCGGCGAGGCCGAGGTCGGCGAGGCGATGCTGGGCCGGGTGGTCGATGGCGCGGGCAAGCCGATCGACGGCAAGGGTCCGATCCGGGGTGCGGGCCGCTGGCCGCTGGCCGGGCGCATCCAGTCGCCGCTCGACCGTGGCCGCGTCCTCGAACCGATGGACGTCGGCGTCCGCGCGATCAACGGCCTGCTGACGATCGGTCAGGGCCAGCGCGTCGGCATCATGGCCGGCTCCGGCGTCGGCAAGTCGGTGCTGCTGGGCATGATGGTCCGCGCCGCCAAGGCCGATGTGATCGTCGTCGGCCTGATCGGCGAGCGCAGCCGCGAAGTGTCCGACTTCCTCGAAACCAAGCTGAAGGGCGATGCCCGCGCGCGATCGGTCGTAGTTGCGGTGCCGGCCAACCATTCGCCGGTGCTGCGCATCCGGGGCGCGCTGCGCGCCACCGCGATTGCCGAGGCGTTTCGCGAACAGGGCAAGAAGGTCCTGCTCATCATCGATTCGCTGACCCGCGTCGCCCATGCCGGGCGCGAGATCGGGTTGGCGCTGGGCGAACCGGCGTCGGCACGTGGCTATCCGCCCAGCGCCATCGCGATGCTGCCGGGGCTGATCGAGCGGGCGGGCACCTGCGTCCGCACCGGCGGATCGATCACCGCCATCTATACCGTGCTGGCCGATGGCGACGACAATAGCGATCCGGTGGTCGATTCGGCGCGGTCGATCCTCGACGGGCATATCGTGCTCAGCCGGCAACTGGCCGAGCGCGGCGTGTATCCGGCGATCGATCTGGGTCCGTCGGTCAGCCGCGTGATGACCGATATCGCCGACCGGCCGCATCTGGCCGCCGCGCGGGTGCTGCGCCGCCATCTGGCGACGTACGAAGAAAATCGCGATCTGGTGCTGATGGGTGCCTATCGCCCCGGCACCGACGCCGCGATCGACGGCGCGCTGGCGGCGCATCCGGCGGTGATGGAATATGTGAAGCAGGATTCGGACGAGATCGTCTCGCTCGACGATGCGGTCGCCGAGCTGGTGGGTATTTTCGGTGACGGATAAGGCCAAGCGCCTGTCGCGCGTGCTGCGCGTACGGACCATGCAGCTGAACCTGACCCAGGCCGAGGAAGCACGCGCCGCCGCGCGCGTCGCCGACGAGATCGCGCTGCGCGAACGCATCCACAAGCTGGCCGAGGCGGTGTCGCCGGTGCCGACCCCCAGCGCGACCGCCGCCGGGCTGGGCGCCGCCGCGCATTATCGCGAACGGCTGCACGCCACCGCGCAGGTCGTCGACCGGCGGGTGGTGCAAGCCGACGAAGGGCTGGAGCGCGCCCGATCGGCGACGATGACCGCCAGGCGCGACCAGAGCGCGGTCGAAAAGCTGCTCGAACGCGCCCATGCCGCCCGCGCGCTGCGCGAACTCCGCGCGCTGGAAAATGCGCCGCCGGTACGCCGACCCAATCGGCACGATCCTTGCTGATCGACCGGTCGAACGCTTGACGGATCGACCTATGCAGCTTCTCACCGCCCTATCCAGTACCGCTTCCCCGCTGGCGATGCAGGCCGCACCGCTGGCCGGTGCCGCCGCCGACGCGTTTGCCGCGCTGTTTGCCGCCATCGTGCCGGCGGGTGGCGACGACGGACGGCAGGCCGCTGCCGATGGCGGCAAGCCATTGCCGGTGACGGGCGTCCCGACAATGCCAGTCGTACCCATGCCGGTTGCCACCACGACGACCGTCGCTGCGCCGGCAGTCGTGCCGGTATCGGCCGTCCCGGTGGTCGCGCCGGTGCTGCCGGGTTCGGCCAGCGAGGCGATCGCGATGGTGCCGGCCGATCCCGCACCGCCGGTCCCGACCGTGCGCGACGCGGTGCCGGTGATCGCCGCCGCCGGGGTGCTGGGTGCGCTCAAGCTGCTGCCCGAGGAAGAACCGGTCGCGGTCCGCGCGCCCGAACCGAGGCCCGAACAACTGATCCAGCCGATGCCGGCGCGCTTCGCACCACCGCTGCCGGTACGTGCCCGCCGCGCGGCGGAGGAACCGGCCGTTCCGACGCCCGATGGTGACGATGCCGATGCGAGCGAGGACGGCGACGTGCCGGTCGTCATGGCGTCGGCCGATGCGCCGCCGATCGACCAAGCGCCGCTCGACCTGCCGCCGATGATCGCGACGCCCGCCGACGCCCTCGCGCCGGTGCCCGACGACGCCGAGCCGGCGATGAAGCGGATCGGCCCGAAGCTGCCGGATACGGAGCCGGCAATGACCACTACCGCCGGCACCGCGCCGGCCGCATCAGAAACGACGCGCGCCGGTCTGTCGATGCCCGATGTCGATCGCCCGCCCGCGTCCGATCGTTCGGCCATGCCGCCGCCCCGTCGGGTTCCGGGCGCACCGGTGGATACACCGATCGTCGACCCGCGTCCGGGCGTGGACGGCCTGAAGCCGGTTCGTACCCGCGCAACGCCAACCGCCACCGCTGCCACGCTCACCGTTCCGCAGGACGCCACCACCGTGGGGCAACCGATTGTCGCAGACGGCAGCCCTGCCCCGGCCGCACACGCTCCGCTGGCAACCGGCAATCGCCGCGTTCCCGACCATCAGCGTGCGGCACCCGTCGAGGCTCCCTCCGCGCCCACCCGGCGGTTCGCACCGGTGGCACTTGGCACGTTGCCCGGTACGCCGACCGTCGATCCGGTGCGACCCGACTGGCAGACCGAGGCACCCGTCGCCAACGGGTTCGCGCCGATCGCTCCGGAAGATGCCGCCGTGCAACCGCAGCCGGGTGTCGGGCCGATCGCGATCGACATCCCCTCGCCCGCCGTCGATGCGGCCGCACCGCCCGCCGATCCGGTGACGCCGGTCGCGGTTCCGTCGCCGCTCGCCCGGACGCCGGGCGTTCCGTCGGCCGACGTCGCGCCGATTGCTGCGCCGCGCCGGACGGGTCCGATCGCCGCTGCACGCGATACCGCCCCATCGGCCCCGATCGCGGACAAGCCTGCCGCCCCGATGGTCGATCCGGTTACGTTGGCACCCGTCGCCGAGCCGATCGGGCGCGCACCGGTCGTCGACACCGCGCAACGCATACCGGTCGCGGACGCCGCCACGCGTCCGGTCGATCCGGCAACGGTGCTGATCGATCAGCCGGCGGTACCGTTCGCGCTGCCGACCGGGCGCGGGGCCGTGGCGCAACCGACCACCGAACCGCTGACCCCCAATCGACAGACGATCGCGGGCGAAGCAGGCGCGCCGGTCGTGTCGGTCGCGGCATCGACCGTGCAGCCGACCAAGGCCCCGCCGGTCACCCGCGTCGCGGCCGCACCCACCCCCGAAGCCGTGGCCGAGGTCGCGCTGGCCGACGCTGCGCCCGTGCGTCCGCGCCGCGACGACGACGCGCCGCCGCTGCCGACCCCGGCCGCCCCGGCGATCGACGCCGCGACGCTGCGCCCCGTGTCGGCACCGGTCACCGCCGCGCAGCCGCATCTCGACACCCGCCAGCCGCAATGGGTGGAGGGAATGATCGACCGGATCGAGACGCTGCGCGACGCCTCGCCGACGCAGGGCGAAACCCGCATCCGCCTGTCGCCCGACGCGTTGGGCGATGTCGAGGTCGCGATCCGCACGACCGAGGACGGCCGCGTCCATGTGCATTTCAGCAGCGAGAACGCCGATGCCGGCCGCCTGCTCGCCGATGCGCAGCCGCGCCTGCTGCAAATGGCCGAGGCCCGCGGGCTGAAGCTGGGCGGCATGCAGGTCGATGTCGGCACGCAGCAACAGCCATCGCAGCGTCAGGCGCAGGATCAGGGGTCGCAGCAACCGCGCGCGCCCCGCTCCACCTTTGCCGACACGCCGGCGTCCTCCACCCGAACCGATAAACGCATCGCCTGAGGAACCACGACATGAGCGACAAGGAAACGCCGGAAGAAAAGCCGGCCAAGAAGAAGGGCAAGCTGGTCAAGATCCTGGTCATGGTCGTCGGCGTCCTCGTCCTGCTGGGCGGGGGCGTCGGTGCCGGGCTGTATGCCAGTTCGTCGGGACTGATCGGCGGCGGCGGCGAGCACGGCAAGGAGGAACCGCCCGAAGAGAAGAAGGACCTGCCCAAGCTGGTCCCGAAATCGGAAGAGGTGAAGGCCGGTGCCGGTGGTGAAGGCGGCGAGGGCGGCGGTCATGGCGGCGGCGAAGGCGGCGGCGAGGGTGGCGAGGCCGCCCATGGCGACGAGAATAGCCGGCCGACGCCCGAGATGGAGGGCGGCGATCGCTGGGCATCGACCTATTACGCGATGGAGAAGGAATTCACCTCCAACCTGTCCGACAGCACGCACTTCATTCAGGTAGGCGTCGCGATCTCCACCTCGTACGACAACAAGGTGATCGAGAATCTGAAGACCCATGAGATCGCGATTCGCTCCGCCATCCTGCTCGCGCTGGGCGAAACGACCGAGGATCAGGTGTTCACCCCCGAGGGCAAGAAACAGCTGTCGCTGCGCCTGAAGAAGGCGATCAACGACACATTGGAGCAAAAGGAAGGCTTTGGCGGCATCGGTAACGTTTATTTTACCACGTTTGTGGTTCAGTAAACGTCCATGGTTAACAGCCCATCCACCGTGCCCGAAGGCAGCGAACGGAGTCGCCGTACGGCGGCCGCGTCGCATGCGCCGAGCCTGGGTGCGGCGAACCTCAACCCGTTCGGCGATCTGCGCGCGCTCGAACACCTGTCGGCGCGCATGGCGCGGTCGTTGCGGCAGGTGTTCGAACCGCTGTTGCGCAAGGGGGTCAAGAGCTGGTCGGAACCGGTCGAGGTCGACCGGTTCGCGGGCTATTGCGCGGCGCGGCGTCCCTATGGCCTGACCGGGTGGGTGCCGCTGACGCTGTCGACCGGGGGAAGCCCGGCGATCATCGTCATCGACGGCACCTTCCTGCTCGAAACGCTCGACACCTTCTTCGGCGGGTTCGGCGAAGCGCCCAATCCGATGCCGATCGAATTCTCCCCCGCCGCCGAAGCGATGCTGCGCCGGCTGGCGAGCGCGATCGCCGCGCCGCTGGGCGAGGCATGGGGGCCGTTGGCCGGCATCGCCTTCGAACCCGGCACGCCCGAGGCCAATCCGGCGATGATGGGTGCGATCGACGGCGAGGATGCGGTGATCGCGACGCGGTTCGGCATCCAGCCGGGCGATGCGATGCTGCCGACCTATATCGACATCCTGTATCCGGTCGCCGCGCTCAAGCCCCATGCGCCGCAGCTGTCGACCAAGGTCCATGGCCGCAGCGCGCCCGATCCCAAATGGCTGTCGGGGCTGACGCGGGCGGTGATGACGGTGAAGCTGCCCGTCCGGTCGGTGCTGGCCGAACCGGTCGTGTCGCTCGCCACCTTGCTCGAGCTGAAGGAAGGCGACATCATCCCGATCAATTTCGGGCCGCAGGTACCGGTATGGGTGTCGAACCGGCGGCTGGGAACCGGCACGGTCGGCACCGCCAACGGGCAGGCCGCGATCAAGCTGAACTCCATCGACCCGGGCTTCGAAGAGGAATTCCAATGAACGAGATGACCGGTGGCTTCCCCGCCGAGGCGTCGCTCGCCACCAATTTCAAGCTGTTGCAGGATGTCGACGTCCGCCTGACCGTCGAGATCGGGTCGACGCAGCTGACGCTGCGCGAATTGCTGGCGCTGAGTGAAACGAGCGTGATCGAACTGGACCGCGGTGCCAACGAACTGCTCGACGTGTTCGTCAACGGCACGCTGATCGGGCGCGGCGAGGTGGTGACCGTCGGCGACCGGTTCGGCGTGCGAATGACCGAACTGGTCAGCCCCGACAAGCGGGTCAGCCGCTGATGATGTGGTCGTACATCCTGAAGCTCGTCATCCTGCTGCCGCTGGTGTGCGGGCTGATGATCGGCTGCCTGTATCTGTGGCGCCGGCTCGAAGCGCGGATGCCGGGCAATCAGGGGGAGCGGCTGGTCAAGGTGCGCGAGACGATGATGGTGTCGACCGGCACCAAGATCGCGGTGCTGGAATTTCAGGGCCGGCAGCTGCTGGTCTCGGTCAGCCGTAACGGCGTGACCCTGCTCGACCGGGGCGACAAATGAACAGGTTGAGCACGACGTTCGACCCGCTGCTGGCCCGGATGCGCCATCGTCCGGCGGCAGTTGCGCGGCGGCGTGTGATGATGGCGACGCCCGCCCCCGCACGCGTCGTGAAGGTTGCGCGCCCGTCGCGCACGCGGGCCAACTGGCGGTTCGAACTCGTACTCGCAGCCATCGGCATCGCGCTGATGCTGTTCCTTGCGGTGCCAGCGATGGCACAGGCGCTTCCGGCCGCGCCCGCCCCTGCCCCCGGTGCCGCCGACGCGCTCGACCGCGCGCTGGGCCAGCTGGGCGGCGGCAACGACGCGCCGATGGCGCTGTCGCTGCAGATCCTCATCATCATGGGGCTGTTGTCGGTCCTGCCCAGCATCCTGCTGATGATGACCAGCTTCACGCGGATCATCATCGTGCTGGCGGTGCTGCGCCAGGCGCTGGGGCTGCAACAGTCGCCGCCCAATCAGGTGCTGATCGGACTGTCGCTGTTCCTGTCGCTGTTCGTGATGTCGCCCGTGATCGGCCGGATCAACGACACCGCGATCAAGCCCTATGCCGCCGGGCAGATTAATTCGACCCAGATGATCGAAAACGCCAGCCTGCCGCTCCACGCCTTCATGCTGAAGCAGACCCGGACCAAGGACGTGACGATGTTCGCGCAGATGGCGAAAAGCGGCCCGATCGCCTCGCCCGCCGATACGCCGTTTTCGATCCTGCTGCCCGCCTTCGTCACCAGCGAGCTGAAGACCGCGTTCCAGATCGCGTTCCTGATCTTCCTGCCGTTCATCGTCGTCGATCTGGTGGTGGCGACGGTCCTGATGTCGCTGGGCATGATGATGCTGTCGCCGACGATCATCTCGCTGCCGTTCAAATTGCTGCTGTTCGTGCTGGTCGATGGCTGGGCGCTGACCATGGGTAGCCTTGCCGCGTCGTTCGTGAGTTAGCGCGCATGGACGCGGGCTATTTCATGACCGTCGCGCGCGAGGCGATGTGGGTGCTGGCGCTGGTCGCGGCACCGATCCTGATCCCGGCGCTGGTCGCCGGCCTGATCCTCGGCATGATCCAGGCGGCGACGTCGATCAACGAACAGACGCTGTCGTTCGTGCCGAAGCTGGCGGTGGTCGGCATCAGCCTCGCGGTGTTCGGCAGCCTGATCCTCGGGCTGCTCAGCGATTTCACGACGAGCATCTTCGAGCGGATTCCGGATCTGGTGCGGTGATCTTCGCGGCCGCTACTTGCGCGCCCTCCGTCCTTCCGGCGGAGGCCGGCATCCATGGATGGGGCGACGGTCGCGCGCTTTCGACAGCATCCGACACAACGGATGCCCGCCTTCGCCGTAAGGACAGTGTGGGCGTAGCTGGCGGTTTGCCTATTCCGAGCTTTACCCCCGCGCAGGCGGGGGTACGGTTGGCGGCGAACCGGCCATGCTAGGGTTCGGCCTTGCGGTCGAACCGCAACTCTGGGCGCTCCTGTTCACCATGGTCCGGGTCGGCGCGGCGTTCATTATCGCGCCGGTGTTCGGGGCGGTGGCGATGCCGGTGCAGGTGCGCGTGCTGCTGTCGGGGGCGATCGCGGTGCTGGTGCTGCACGCGCAGGCCTTTGCCATTCCGACCGACATCTTTTCGCTGACCACCTTCCTCGCCATCGCGGCCGAGGGGCTGGTCGGCCTCGCCATCGGACTCGTTCTCCAGATCGCGTTCGCAGCACCGGTGATCGCCGCGGAGGTTATCGGCATCTCGATGGGCATCGGCTTCGCGGCGATGGTTGATCCGCAGAATGGGGCGCAAAGCCCTGCATTAGGGACCTTCTTGTCGGTGCTGTTGACGTTGCTGTTCCTGTCGCTCGACGGGCATCTGATCCTGATCGACCTGCTGGTCCGGTCCTATGAACTGCTGCCGCCCGGCGCGGCGTGGCTGACGCCCGCGAAGCTGCAGAACATCGCGATCTTCGGCGGCTATGCGTTCCTGTCGGGGCTGTTGCTGGCGCTGCCGGTCGGGTTCCTGCTACTGTGCCTGAACCTCGTCATGGGCATGTTGTCGCGCTCCGCCCCCGCGCTCAACCTGTTCGCAGTCGGCCTGCCCGCCAGCCTGTTCGTCGGAGTCATCGCGTTGTTCGTCGCACTGCCGGCGATGACCGATTACATGCTGGTCGTCGTGCAGGAGGCACTCGAAGCCGCGCAAACGCTGGTGTTGGGAGGCGTGCGGTGAGCGAGGACAAAACCGAAAGCCCAACCCAGAAGCGCCTCGACAAGGCGCGCGAAGACGGCGACGTCCTCAAGTCCAAGGAACTGGGTACCGCGCTGGTCATCCTCGCGGGGTGCGGCTGGCTGGCGATGTTCGGGCCGACGCTGGTCGCCGCGTGCAAGGCGGTGATGACCGCCAGCTTCCGGTTCGGCCGCGCCGATGTCGAGGATTTCCAGCCTTGGCGGCCGCTGGTCGAGGCCGGATGGAAGCTGGCGGTGCCGGTCGGCAGCGTGCTGGTCTTTGCCGTCGTCGCCAGCATCGTGACGCAGGCGGGACTGACCGGCATCCGCTTCAACGGCGGCGCGCTGGCCCCCAAGGGGTCGCGGATCAACCCGGCATCGGGCATGAAGCGCGTGTTCGGGACGCAGGGCTGGATCGAACTCGGCAAGTCGCTGCTGAAGGTCATCCTGCTCGGCGCGATCGGCTATGTGATGCTGAAATCGGCGGCGGTCAGCTCGATGGGGCTGGTGTCGTCGAACGTCGAACAGGCGATTTCGGACCTGGGCGGCACGTTCCTGACGCTGTTGTTCGTGATGGCGGGCGGGCTGGTGCTGATCGCCGGCCTTGACGTACCGCTGGCGATCTTCCAGCGGATGAGCCGTCTGCAGATGACCAAGCAGGAAGTGCGCGACGAACACAAGGAAAGCGACGGCGATCCGCATGTGAAGGCGCAGATCCGCCAGCGGCGGCACGACATCCTGAAGGGCGGTTTCAAGGCGGCGGTGGGCGAGGCGCATGTCGTGCTGACCAACCCGACCCATTTCGCGGTCGCGCTGCGCTACGAACACGGTCGCGATCAGGTGCCGGTGGTGGTCGCCAAGGGGCGTGGCGCCACCGCGCTCGCGATCCGCGAACTGGCGGCGGAAGCGAAGATCCCGATGCTGGAATATCCGCAGCTCGCCCGCGCCGTCTATTACACCAGCAAGCAGGGGCAGGAGGTTCGCGACGACCTGTATCTCGCCATCGCGACGGTTCTGGCGTTCGTCTTCGGCGTCAACCGGCAGGCGGGCGGAATCCAGCCGCCGGTCACCGTGCCGCCCGAGGCGCGCTTCGATGAAAACGGAAAGATTTCCGCTTAAACGTCCCTAAAGATTTCCGCGCTTCTGCCGCTTGATAGGGGGAGAGTGCGCGGGAGAAGACGATGGCGACCACGACCAGCACAGCGACCGCGTCGACCACGACGATTCCCAAGACGACGACGACCAAGGCCACGACACCGAACCTTGCCAACGCGCTGGGTGCCGGTTCGGGCGTCGACACCGCCGCGCTGGTCAAGAGCCTGGTCGAGGCGCAGTTCGCCAACAAGAACGCGCAGCTGACCAAGAAATCCGATGTGCTGACCGCGCAGATTTCATCGGTCGCCGAATTGAAGTCGGGCATCAACGAATTCGCGACCGCCCTGACGACGCTGGCCGAATCGAGCGGCCTCAAGACCCAGCTGAGCAGCAGCGGTCCGGCGGTCAGGGTGTCGGTGGCGAGCGGCAAGACCGTCACCAGCCTGAACGCCAGCGTGACCGTCGCCCGCCTCGCCACGTCGCAGGTGGCGGTGACCAAGGATTCGTTCAGCACCACCGGGTCGGTCGGCACCGGCACGCTCCAGCTGAAGCTCGGCAGCGTCGGCGCGGACGGCACCTTCACCGCGAACGGCACGACCATCCCGGCGATCACCATCGATGCCGGCGATGCGACCTCGTTGCAGAAGGTCGCCGACAAGATCACCGCGGCCAAGGCGGGCGTTACCGCCAGCGTCGTGAACGACGCCAATGGCCAGCGACTGGTGCTGCGCAGCACCGATGGCGCGAACCAGGCCTTCACCATGACCGCCACCCCCGCCAGCGGCAGCGCGGTGCCCGGGCTGGAGCGGCTGAACGTCGATTTCGACAGCAGCACCACCGACGGTGCCGAGGTCGTGACCCGCGCGGGCAATGCGGTGTTCAGCGTCGACGGCGTGCCGATGGTCAGCGCGTCGAACACGATCACCGGTGCGGACGGCGTGAAGCTGGAGCTGAAGGCGGTGACGACCGACGGCCCGGTGACGCTCAGTTCGTCGCGACCGACCGACGCGCTGAAGGAGGCGGTGAAGAACGTCGTCGAGGCGTATAACAACATGCTGGCGTCGGTGAACAAGGCGACCGACCCGATCACCGGCGACCTGCGCGCCGACCCGGCCGCGCAGTCGCTGAAGCGGTCGCTGCAGAAGCTGAGCATCGCCGACCTGACCGGTAAGACCGACGGCAGCCCGACGACGTTGGCGCGGATCGGCGTCGCGACCAACAATGACGGGTCGCTGCGCGTCGATGACGCTTTGCTGTCGGCGGCACTGATCGACAATCCCGACGCGGTCGAGGCGATGTTCGTGCCCGGTACCGGCAACGACAAGACGGGCGGCCAGAGCCTGCCCGCCGCGCTCAACCGTATCGCGATTGCGGCGAAGAGCACGACGCTGGGGCTGGGCGCGAGCGACAAGCGCTATGCCGAGGCGCAGACCAATCTGGCCAAGGAACAGGCCAAGGTCGCCGATCAGACCGAAACGACCTCCACCCGGATGACGCAGCAGTTCGCGGCGTCCGAAGCACGCGTCGCCGCGTACAAGGCACAGCAGACCTTCATGGAAAACCAAATCAAGATGTGGACGCGGAGCGAATAATGACCCGCTATGCCACCGCCCTTTCCGGCGATCCCGCCCAGACCTATCGATCGGTCGACCTTGCCGCGCGCACCGGCGGCGCGGACCCGCACGCGCTGGTGTCGCTGTTGTACGAGGAAGCGGTCCGAGCGCTGCGCTCGGCGGCGTGGGCGACCGACAACCGCCAATATGCGATGAAGAGCGACCGGGTGACCCGTGCGACCGCGATCCTGTTCGCGCTGGAAGCGGGTCTCGATTTCGACAAGGGCGGCGACCTGTCGCAGACCCTGTCGCGGCTCTACACGTCCTTGCGCGAACAGATCGTCAATGCCAGCATCGGGCAGGATGCACGCCCCTTCCTGAACGCCGCCGCGTCGCTGACCGATATCGCCGAGGCATGGGAAGCGGTACGGCCGCGTTGAGGCTGGCAAGCGCGGCGATGATCGGTTAGCGCTGCGGCCATGAAGCAACCGCATATCGTCGCGCTGGGGGGCACGCTGCGCCCGACCTCGGGAACCGCCGCCGCGCTGGAGCGGGCGCTGACCCATGCCGCGACGCTGGGTGCGCGCACCACGCTCCTGACCGGGCCGGCGATCGACTTTCCGAACTACGAACCCGAAACGGCGGGCAGCAATGCGCGCATCCAGTCGTTCCTGCGCGCGCTGCGCGATGCCGACGGGATCATCATCGGGTCGCCCGGCTATCACGGTACGCTGTCGGGGCTGGTGAAGAACGCGCTCGACCATGTCGAGATGCTGCGCCGCGACGACCGCGTCTATTTCGACGGATTGCCGGTCGGGCTGGTGGCGACCGCCGCCGGGTGGCAGGCGGCGGTGGCGACGCTCGGCACGCTGCGCACCGTCGCCCATGCGCTGCGCGGCTGGCCGACGCCGATCGGGGTAGCGATCAACACCGTCGAGGATGGCGCGATCGACAAGGCGGACGGCCAGTTGCGGCTGATGGTCGAACAGATGATCGGGTTCGCCGCGCGGTAAGGCGGACCAACGACACGTTCGGCCATTCTCATTGCGCCCGCGCCGTTCTAAAGGCTGGCGCATGGACTGTTTCACGCTTCGCAACGGCACGCTCCATGCCGAGGATGTCAGCCTGCCCGCCATCGCCGATGCGGTCGGGACCCCTGTCTATGTCTATTCGACCGCGACGCTCGAACGGCATGTCCGCGTGTTTCGCGAGGCGGTGGCCGGGCTCGGCACCGGCGAACCGCTGGTCGCGTTCGCGGTAAAGGCCAATCCGAACAAGGCGGTATTGGCGACTCTCGCCCGCGCCGGCATGGGGGCCGATGTGGTGTCGGGGGGTGAGCTATACCGCGCGCTCGACGCCGGCATGGACCCGGACAAGATCGTGTTCTCGGGCGTCGGCAAGACCGCCGACGAAATGGCGCAGGGGCTGAATGCCGGCATCGGCCAGTTCAACGTCGAATCGGAACCCGAACTCGATATGCTGTCGGCGGTCGCCACCCGCCTCGGCACGGTCGCGCGGATCGCGATCCGGGTGAACCCCGACGTCGTCGCCGGCACCCATGCGAAGATTTCGACGGGCGGCAAGGAGAACAAGTTCGGCATCGATTACCATGCCGCGCCCGCCGCCTATGCCCATGCCGCATCGCTGCCCGGTATTCAGGTGCGCGGCGTCGCGGTGCATATCGGCAGCCAGCTGACCGACCTCGTGCCGCTCGAAGCCGCATTCGGCCGGGTCGGTGCGCTGATCGCCACGCTGCGCGCCGCCGGTCACACCATCACCCATGCCGATCTGGGCGGTGGTCTGGGCGTGCCCTATGACCCGGCCCGGCCGTTGCCGCCCTCCCCCGCCGAATACGGCGCGATGGTCGCCCGCGCGACCGCCGGCTGGGACGCGCGGCTGATGTTCGAACCCGGCCGGTTGATCGTCGCCAATGCCGGGGTGCTGGTGTCGCGCGTCATCCGCGTGAAGCAGGGCGCGACCGCGCCGTTCGTCGTCGTCGACGCGGCGATGAACGATCTGCTGCGCCCCAGCCTGTACGATGCCTATCACGACATCCGCGCCGTCCGCCCGACCGGGGAGCGCGCCGTGGCCAACATCGTCGGCCCGGTGTGCGAGACCGGCGACACCTTTGCGCTGGGTCGCGCGATGGACGTGGTCGCCGCCGACGATCTGGTCGCGTTCATGACCGCCGGCGCGTATGGCGCGACCATGGCCTCGACCTACAATTCGCGCGCGCTGGTGCCCGAGGTGCTGGTGGCGGGCGACCGGTTCGCGGTCGTGCGCGAACGCCCGCCGATCGCGGCACTGGCCGAGGCCGATCGCCTGCCGCCCTGGCTGTGAACGGGCTGCCGATCCTGCTGCGCACCGCCGGGCGGCGTGTCATCCTTGTCGGGGAGGGCGAGCCGGCCGATGCCAAGCGCCGCCTGCTCGAACGCAGCGGGCTGACCGTCGTCGCCGACGACGCGCACGCCCGCATCGCGGTGGTCGCGGTCGAGGACGATGCCGAGGCGCGCCTGGCGATCGATGGGCTGAAGGCGCGCGGCATCTTGGTCAACGCCGTCGACCGGCCCGCCGATTGCGACTTCACCCTGCCCGCGATCGTCGACCGGTCGCCGATCCTGATCGCGATCTCGACCGGCGGCGTGTCGGCGGGGCTGGCAGCGGCGATCCGCCAGCGGCTGGAGGCGATCCTGCCCGCCGGGGTCGGGCGACTGGCCGAGGGGCTGGGCGCGGCGCGCGCGGCGTTGCGTATCCGCTTTCCCGATGGCGGCGACCGCCGCCGCGCAATCGGTGCGGCGATCGCGGCGGGCGGACCGCTCGACCCGATGGTGCCGCATGCCGACGATGCGGTCGCGCGGTGGCTGGACGGAGCCGCAGCGGTCACCGGCCGGGTCGCGGTGATCCGGCTGCGGTCCGCCGATCCCGACGACCTGACGCTGCGCGAGGCCCGCTGGCTGGGACAGGCCGACCGCATCCATCACGCGCCGCACGTGCCGGCGGCGATCCTCGACCGTGCGCGCGCCGATGCCGTGCGGATCATGGAACCCGTGCCCGCCGAGCCGCTGCCCGGCCTGACGATCGATCTCGCATGACGTGCTCGGCATGGCATATCGAGGGGGGCAAGGCGACGCCGGTCGACCCGATGACGGCAATTGATACGACGGGCGGCTTCACGTGGATTCACCTGCACGGCGAAGGCGATCAGGTCGCGCTGTGGCTGCGCGACCATGCCCATCTGCCCGAATATGTCATCGAGCCGTTGACCGCCGTCGAGACGCGACCGCGCTGCGACGCGATCGGCAAGGGGGCGTTCGTCAACCTGCGCGGCCTGTCCGACGACGTGTTGAGCAGCGCCGATCCGCTCGCCTCGGTCCGGCTCTATGCCAGCGCCGGGCGGGTCCATTCGGTCACGCGCCGCCGGCTGACCGCCTTCCATACGGTGGTCGACCGGGTCGAAGGTGGCGGCGTCGCCGATCCCGGCGACCTGATCGTCGCCTTTGCCAGCGCGATCACCGAACAGCTCGACCCGCTGATCGCCGATCTGGGCGACACGCTCGACGAATGCGAAGAGGCGCTCGACCCGACCCGCATCTTCGAACAGCGCCGCGCGGTGACCCATACCCGCGTCCGCGCGATCGGCTATCGCCGGTTCCTCGTGCCGCAGCGCGCGGCGCTCGAAAAGCTCGGCCAGTTGCAGGGCGACTGGCTGCAACAGGACGACCGCCTGCACCTCGCCGCCGCCGCCGACCGCGCCGCCCGCATGGCCGAGGAAGTCGATTCGATCCGCGAACGCGCCGCGCTGATCCATGAGACGCTGACTGACCTGCGCGCCGAACAGCTCGACCAGCGATCGTTGCAGATTGCCATCGCCGCAATGGTCTTCCTGCCGCTGACCTTCCTGACCGGCCTGCTCGGCATGAATGTAAAGGGCATCCCCTTTGCCGACGAACCATGGGCCTTTGCCGGCGTGGTCGGGCTGTGCGTCGTCATGAGCGGCGTGATCGTCGCATGGTTCGCGCGCAGGCACTGGATCGCGCGGTAGCGACGCAGGCCCGCATCGCCCGCAATCGTCGGGGGGAAGGTCGTCCGGCCAAAAATCCGGTTCGGGATCGGCCTGTACCACTACCGGCCGGGGCAGCGTCGGCACCGCGCCATCGAACGCGATCCGGATTGCCGCGCCCATCGCGGTCGCCTGTTGAAAGATCGCCGCGACGTCCCGTCCGCTGCGCAACATGCCGACGATCCATGCCGCGCGGTCGGCGGTCAGATAGCCGATCTGGACCCCGCGCGCACTCAGCACCATTACCGCATGCGGGTCGACCGGATTGCGCGGTTCGGGGACCAGCGTCACCGCCTCCCCCGGCGCGCACAGCAGTATCTCGAACCGGCGATTGCCGCCGCCGCGATTGGGATGGTCGGCCCCGACGACGTGCAGGCTCAACTCACGCATCGCGCAAACTCCGTGCGAACCGTTCGGTCAGGCTGCGAAAGGTGATCGACCAGCGCGGTTCGGCCATCGGGGCGATACCATGTTCCCAGTCCCAGCGCGCCTCTTCGGTCAGGTGATAGGCGCCGCCCGCCACCAGCGGCAGCGCGAACCGGTCGAACCCACCCTCGCGCCGCCGTCGGAAGCGCAGCGTCGCGGGCGCACCGATCGACAGGCCGACGACATGCTCGAACACCGGCCGGTCGCGGTGCCAGCCGATGCCGGCACCCGGATCGTACCGGATCAGCAGCGCCTGCACCAGCGCGTCGGGACGTAGCCCGGCGAACGCCGCCGCCCGCGCACGCACTGCCAGCAGCCAGTCGGGCATCGGTTCGGCCCGTCCCACCCGGCCCTGCTCGAAATCATAATGCCAGCCATAGGATGCCGTCCGCCGCAGCCCGGTCCATTGCTGGAACCGGAAGGGGACGAGCGGCGCGGCATCGATCGCCGCCGCCAGCACTGGCAGTGCGTCGTCCGCCACCAGTCCGGCCCGATGGGTCAGCCCGGACAGCACCGGTTCGGCAGCGAAGAGGTCGAGTTGCGGCATCGATGGAACGCAACATGGGTCGGCGGCGTCTGTCCATCAACCAAGGGCGACGGTCACGATCGCCCGAAAAATCGGGGACCCTTTCATGCCACAGCATAGCGCCGGCATCCTGCTCTATCGTCGAACGCCCCGGCCGGCGGTGCTGCTCGTCCATCCCGGTGGCCCGTTCTGGGCGCGGCGGCATGTCGGCGCGTGGCAGATTCCCAAGGGCCAGATCGAACCCGACGAAGCGGTCGAGGACGCCGCGCGCCGCGAAGTGGCCGAGGAACTGGGCGTCACCGTCACCGGCCCGCTCGAACCGCTCGGCATGGTGCGACAGGCGGGCGGCAAGTCGGTGTCGGCCTTTGCCGCCGAACAGGATGTCGACACGGGAGCGATCACCAGCATCCTGTTCGAAATCGAATGGCCCCCCCGCAGCGGCCGTCGCCGCAGCTTTCCCGAAGTCGACGCGGCGCGATGGATGCCGGTCGCCGAGGCCCGCACGCTGATGCTGAAGAGCCAGCTGCCGCTGCTCGACCGGATCGAACCGTTGCTGGAGTAGGCGGTTCGGTTCGAACGCAGGTTCGCGCCCGCGCCTTCGTCACTCCCGCGCAGGCGGGAGGCCATACATGCGAAGGTTGCGGCTCAAGCAAGATCGTTGGCGGATATGGATTCCCGCCTTCGCGGGAATGACGAAGGGGCGACGTAGCATCACACCGATGCCCAACCGTCATCCCGGCGCAGGCCGGGATCCATGGATGCCGTCAGGTCGCGCATCTTTCGATAGCGCCCGACACAATGGATCCCGGCCTGCGCCGGGACGACGATGAGATCACCGGAACGGCGAGACTATCAGAGCAGCTTCACCGCCACGCGCTCTTCCGTCGAGCGCGTCAGCCGGTTGCGCAGCGGCAACGTGAACGGCGCGGCTTCGATCTCGAACACGTCACCTTCCTCGGTCCGCACCCCGTCCGAGAAGGACAGCGTCGCCGTGCCGAAGAAATGGACGTGGATGTCGCCGGGGCGGCGGAACAGCACGTATTTGAAATGATGATGTTCAAGGTTCGACAGGCTGTGCGACATATTCGCCTCGCCCGACAGGAACGGTTTTTCCCAGATCGTCTCGCCATTCCGGACGATGCGGCTGGCCCCCTCGATATGCTCGGGCGGCGTGCCGACCAGCAGTTCGGGGCCGACCGATGCCTGCCGCAGCTTGCTGTGCGCCAGCCACAGATAATTGTGCCGTTCGGTCACATGGTCCGAAAATTCGTTGGCGAGCGCGAGGCCGATGCGGTGCGGCGTGCCGTCCGAACCAATCACATAGATGCCCGCCAGCTCCGGCTCCTCGCCGCCGTCCTGCGCGAAATGCGGCATGGTGAAGTCGCCGCCCGGCGCGACCATCTGCCCGCCATCGCCCTTGTAGAACCATTCGGGCTGCTGCCCGACCTGACCCTCGGCCGGCTTGCCGCCCTCGACCCCTTCGAGGAACATCCGCATCGAATCGGTCTGGGTCGCGGCTTCGGCGGCGGCGCGGTGCATCTTGTCGCGGCCCTCGGCCGATCCGAGATGGGTGAGGCCGGTACCGGTCATGATGACGTGCGCCGGGTCCTCATGGTCGATCGGCGATCCGATCGCACCGGCATCGAGCAGCGCGGCGATATCGACCGCCTCGCCCTGCCCCAGCGCCGCGACCTCGTCGGCGATGCTGTGGCCGGCATCGATCGCGCGCAGCGCCAGCGCGCGGACGCTGTCGACGCCGGGGACGATGTGCGCAGCCGTTTCGGTCGCGGCGATCACGGCGCGCGACGGGGCGACGCGCTGCAACAGACGGAGAGTCATCGAAGTTTCCTTATGCAAAGACGTCGGTGTCGGCGGGGACGTCGTCGATCGGGTTGGTCACCTTCGATCCCCAAACCGCATAGAACAGGATGTACAGTTCGCAGGCGGCGGTCAGCAGGAACGACCATTGCAGGCCGTACCGGTCGGCCAGCCAGCCCTGCACCACCACCAGCGCACCGCCGGCGATCGCCATGATGAGCAGCCCCGACCCTTCCTCGGTCAGCGGCCCCAGACCCTTGATGCCCAGCGTGAAGATCGTCGGGAACATGATCGAATGGAACAGCCCGACGAGGATCAGCGACCACATCGCGGCCGGTCCCGACAGGAACGTCGCGCCGAGCATCACCACGAACGCGCCGATCGAGAAGAATGCCAGCACCTTGCCCGCATCGACCTTCTGCATCACGAAGCTGCCGACGAACCGGCCGACCATCATGCCGCCCCACAGGAAGGTCAGGTAGCGCCCGGCCAGTTCGTTGGTGACGTTGGCGATGTCGGGCTGGCTGACGAAGTTCACGAACAGGTTGGCGACGCCGATCTCGGCGATCAGGTAGATGAAGATCGCGGGCACGCCGAACACCAGATTGCGGTGGTTCCACAGCGAATGCTTCTTGCGTTCCTCCTTCGCCACGCGACTGGTCGACGATCCCATCGCCGGCAGCGGGAAGCGGGCGATGATGACCGCCAGCACGACCAGCACGATCGCGACCAGCACATAGGGCAGGATCACCGACTGCGCGTCGGCCAGCCGTTCGGCCTGGGTCAGCACCGTGCCCGCCTCCGACGTGCCGCCCTTCGACCGGCCGAGGATCAGATACGCACCGAACAGCGGCGCGAGCATCGTGCCCGCCGAGTTCATCGCCTGCACCAGGTTGAGCCGTGACGACGCGGTGGCCGAGGGACCGATCACCGCGACATAGGGGTTGGCCGCGACCTGCAGCAGCGTGATGCCGCTGGCGATCACGAACAGCATGATAAGCGTCACGCCATAGGAGGGCAGGCTGGCGGCGAGCACCATGCCCAGCGCCCCGGCCGCCATCACCAGCAACCCGATAACCAGCGACTTCTGATACCCGATTCGCTCGATCAGCTTGGCCGAGGGGATCGAGGCGAAGAAATAGGCGATGAACCACACGCTTTCGATCAGCGTCGTCTGGGTATAGTTCAGGTCGAACACGCTGCGCAGATGCGGCAGCAGCGTGTTGTTGATGACGGTGATGAACCCCCACATGAAGAACAGGCTGGCCAGCAGCGTCAGTGCGGGCGCGTAACTGGCGCCCGACGCGCCTTGTGGCACCGCGCCCTGGCGCGCGGATATTGGGGCCGGCATCCTCGTCTTCTCCCATTTTACGGCTGGCGGGACGGTTTGGTCCGTCGCATCGCTTGCCCAATTCGATTTTGTCTGACTATATGCGCCAACGCATGGCGTCAACGGCGCTTGATACGGGGAGGAAGCAGGGTGAAGACGGGCAGCGTCCGACTCACCTGCACGCACCCGGCTCGGTCGTCCGCGTTGCCTGCCCCCCGATTGCCCTTGTTCGTCCGTCCACTTGCTGCACCGGAATTTCCATGAACGACATGCCCCCCCTGCGTAGCCGCGCCTGGTTCGACAATCCCGACAACATCGACATGACGGCGCTCTATATCGAGCGCTATCTGAACTTCGGCCTGAGCCAGGAAGAATTGCAGTCCGGCCGGCCGATCATCGGCATCGCCCAGACCGGCAGCGACCTCAGCCCCTGCAACCGCCACCACCTCGTGCTGGCCGAGCGGCTGCGCGAAGGTATTCGCGAGGCGGGCGGCATCGTCCTCGAATTCCCGGTCCATCCGATCCAGGAAACCGGCAAGCGCCCGACCGCCGGACTCGACCGCAACCTCGCCTATCTGGGTCTGGTCGAGGTGCTGTACGGCTATCCGCTCGACGGCGTGGTGCTCACGATCGGTTGCGACAAGACGACGCCGGCGTGCCTGATGGCCGCCGCGACCGTCAACATCCCCGCCATCGCGCTGTCGGTCGGCCCGATGCTCAACGGCTGGCACAAGGGCGAGCGCACCGGATCGGGGACGATCGTGTGGAAGGCGCGCCAGTTGCTGGCCGCCGGTGAGATCGACAACAAGGAATTCATCCGCCTCGTCTCGTCGTCCGCGCCCTCGACCGGCTATTGCAACACGATGGGCACGGCGACGACGATGAACTCGCTGGCCGAGGCGCTCGGCATGCAGCTCCCCGGTTCCGCCGCGATCCCCGCGCCGTATCGCGACCGGCAGGAAATCGCGTACCGCACCGGCCTGCGCATCGTCGACATGGTTCGCGAGGACCTGAAACCCTCGCAGATCCTGACCAAGGACGCGTTCCACAACGCGATCAAGGTCAATTCGGCGATCGGCGGTTCGACCAACGCCCCGATCCATCTGGCGGCGATCGCCCGCCATATCGGTGTCGACCTGCCGATCGAGGATTGGCAGGAACAGGGCCACAAGGTCCCGTTGCTGGTCAACCTGCAACCCGCCGGCGAATATCTGGGCGAGGATTATTACCGCGCGGGCGGCGTGCCGGCGGTCGTGCGCGAACTGATGGGTGCGGGCCTGATCGCCGAGGACGCGCTGACCGTGAACGGCAAATCGATCGGCGACAATTGCCGCGACGCGACGATCGAGGACGAAAAGGTCATCCGGCCGTTCGGCCAGCCGCTCAAGGAAGAAGCCGGCTTCATCGTGCTGAAGGGCAATCTGTTTGACGCGGCGGTCATGAAGACCAGCGTGATCGGTCCCGAATTCCGCGAACGCTATCTGTCCAACCCGAACGATCCCGAAGCGTTCGAAGGGCCGGCGGTCGTGTTCGATGGCCCCGAGGATTATCACCACCGTATCGACGATCCGTCGCTCGGCATCACCCCCGAAACGCTGATGTTCATGCGCGGCGCGGGGCCGATCGGTTATCCGGGTGCCGCCGAGGTCGTCAACATGCGCCCGCCCGCCTACCTCATCACCGAGGGCATCAGCGCGCTGCCGTGCATCGGCGACGGACGTCAGTCGGGCACGTCGGGATCGCCCTCGATCCTCAACGCCTCCCCCGAAGCGGCGGCGGGCGGCGGCTTGGCGCTGCTGCGCACCGGCGACCGCGTCCGCATCGATCTGGGCAAGGGCCGCGCCGACGTGCTGCTGGCGGACGAGGAACTGGCACAGCGCCGCCGCGAGCTCGAAGCGGCCGGTGGCTATCAATATCCGGCGTCGCAGACCCCGTGGCAGGAAATCCAGCGCTCGGTCGTCGGCCAGATGTCGACCGGCGCGATCCTCGAAGGGGCGGAGGCGTATCAGCAGATCGCCCAGACCCGCGGCCTGCCGCGCGACAACCACTGATGGGGGCGGGCGGTTTCTGACCGCCCTTTCTCTCTACGCCAGACCATTACCCCGGGCTTGACCCGGGGTCCCGCTACTCGCTGCGGATGCAAAAGGCAGCGGGATCCCGGCGCAAGGCCAGCCCTCCGCGAAAGCCGCTGATTCGTACCCCGACGAAGGCTAGGGCCAGTCGGGGGTACGTCGGTAACGTACGGAAAAGCCTTCCCAACTGGACCCCGGCCTTCGCCGGGGTACTGCTCCGGTTTAGGCTCCGTTCGGGACTTTCCCGGAGGTTTCGGGCAATTTTGGGTGACGTGGGCGAGCGGGATCGAGCTACCAACCCTTTGTCACCCTACCCCCGCGTAGCGTCGAACCGCGCCAGCTCATACCTGATCGACGCCTCGACCAGCCGCTCCCACAGATCGGCGACCACCGCATCGGGCACGCCGGCCTCCGCCGCCGCCGCCCGCGCGTTCGCGATCACCTGTGCCTTGCGCGCCTCGTCACGCACCGCTTCGCGGCCCGGCTTGATGCGGGCGGCGGCGTCCATATAGGCAAAGCGCCGCGCCAGCAGCGCGACCAGTTCGCGGTCGACCTGATCGACGCCGGCACGGACGTCGGTCATGGTGGTGCAGTCGGGGCCGGGCAGGATCGTCATGCCCCGCGCTGTGGCGGCTGCGCTGCGGCTTGTCCAGCTTGACTCTGTCGGGGCATCCGGCTAGGCGCGCCCCTTCGCAATTCGGCCCCGCATTCCCGGTGAAGCGGTGGCCCCGGTCGCAAGACCGGCGGCGAATACCGGGAGCCGCGATCGTCCGCGTGGATGGTCAAACGTTACTGCAATTGCATTGGATTTACGATGTCGAAGCGCTCCAGCGCCAAGTACAAGCTCGATCGCCGTCTTGGCGAGAATATCTGGGGTCGTCCCAAGAGCCCGGTCAACAAGCGTGAATACGGCCCCGGCCAGCACGGTCAGCGCCGCAAGGGCAAGATGTCGGACTTCGGCACCCAGCTGCGCGCCAAGCAGAAGCTGAAGGGCTATTACGGCGACGTCACCGAAAAGCAGTTCAAGCGCACCTATGAAGAAGCGTCGCGCATGAAGGGCGACACCGGTCAGAACCTGATCGGCCTGCTCGAACAGCGCCTCGACATGATCGTGTACCGCGCCAAGTTCGCGCCGACCGTCTGGTCCGCGCGTCAGCTGGTCAGCCACGGCCACGTCCGCGTCAACGGCGTGAAGTGCAACATCGCGTCGCGTCGTTGCTATGTCGGCGACGAAATCTCGCTGGGCACCAAGGCGCAGGAAATGGCGCTGGTCCTCGAAGCGCAGACCCTCGCCGAGCGTGACATCCCCGAATACATCGGCGCCGAAGGCACCAAGGTCACCTTCACCCGCGTTCCGACGCTGGACGAAGTGCCCTATCCGGTGAAGATGGAACCGAACCTCGTGGTCGAGTTCTACTCGCGCTGATGCAAGACGGCAGCGAAGCTGCCGGCAAGCTCTCACCCAGCGCGAGCGGCCGGCGCTGCTACAGCAGCGACCGACGACGCGGGCTTGGCCCGCGGCGCTGACAGAAACGAAAGGGCGGCCCCGCAAGGAGCCGCCCTTTTCGTACCTGCGGTCCGCCGATGACCGAGGAACCCGATGGCCGTTGTCGAAGAGGACGGAGATCCGAGAATGCCGAAGGCCACTCGATAGCGGAACGCTCCGCGCTGACAGATTGCCAGTCCGAACGCGGACGACGCCGGGGATCAGATGGTTCGCGTCAGCAGATCGATGAAGCGGCGAACTTTCGGGGCGAGGTAGCGACGACTCGGGTAGATGATGCTGATCGGCACCGGGGCGGCGGCATAGTCCGCCAACAGCGTGACCAGACGGCCATCGGCCAGATCGCGGTCGACGAGGTAGCTCGGCAGGAACGCCAATCCCGCACCCGACACTGCCGCGTCGCGTAGCGCTTCCCCGCTGTCGAGCGAGAGGCGTGCGTGCGGTTTCACCTGAACGATCCCGCCTTCGACAACGAAACGCCAGGCGCGCTTTTGGCCGGCACTCACGTAATTCAGGCAGGTGTGGCCGGACAGATCGTCGGGATGCTGCGGTGCCGGATGGATCGACAGATAGGTGGGGCTCGCGACGACCACGTCATGCTGATGGGTCAGCGTCCGGATGATGAGGCTGCTGTTCTCGCGGGTTTCGCCAATTCGGATCGCAAGATCGATTCCGTCTTCGATGATGTCGCTCACCCGGTCCGTAAAGCTCACGTCCGCCTTGAGCCTCGGCCACGACGCGATAAAATCGTTGAGCAGCGGCAGGACCATGAGACGTCCGAACGTCATCGGCGCGGTCATCCGGAACAGACCCTGCGGCTCGCCGCCGCCATCCGACATCGACAATTCCGCTTCTTCGAGGTCGGCAAGGATCTGCGTGCAACGATCGAGGAAAAGGCGACCGTCGTCGGTCAGGCCGAGGCTGCGTGTCGTCCGGTGGAACAGCCGCACGCCCAATCGATCCTCGAGGCGGGCGACGCTCTTGGCAATGCCCGATCGCGTCATCGAGCGCGCGCGTGCTGCTCCTACAAAGCTTCCGGCTTCGGCTGCTGCCACGAAGGCGACGATATCGTTGATATTGCCCGGTGCCATCAGACGCCCCTGTTCCTCCGCAGTGTCGACGCGCGCTCGCCAATGAATGGACTATATCGATGATCTGAACAAATCTACGACATCAGGAGCAAGTGAAATGGCGTTCAACGACATTGTGACGCACCGCCTCCAGCAATGGGCCGAAAGCCTGCAGGACCTTGGTCCCGTCATCCTCGGCGAAAACACCGACGTGACGATCGACGAAATTCGCCAGTCCTATGTCCGCAAGATGGCCGAGCACCCGACCCCGGCCGACGTACGGATCGAGCAGATCGATATGGGTGGCGTACCCGCAACGCTCATCACACCGGAAAACGTCGAGCGCGACGGCGTGCTCTTCTATATCCACGGTGGTGCGTACATCGTCGGCGGGCCGGGCGGGTATCACGGGCTGGCTGCCGCGTTCGCAAAGGCGATGAAGGTGCGCGTCTACCTGCCGGACTACCGACTGGCGCCGGAGCACGCCTTCCCCGTTCCGATCGAGGATACGTTCGCGGCCTACCGCTGGCTCATCGATCAGGGGCAGAACCCGAAATCGGTAACGTTCGCCGGGGACTCCGCAGGTGGAGCGATGGTCGTATCGGTGATGGTCATGGCGCGCAATGCCGGCGTACCGCTGCCAGCCGGCGGAGCGGCGCTCTCGCCATGGGCGAATCTCGAGCATACCGGCGCTTCGATGTTCAACCGCGAGGGACTGGACAAGCTCAACACGAAGGCGGGCCTCGATCTGATGGCCCGGACGTTTCTGGGCGACGCACTGCCCAACAGCCCCGAAGCGTCGCCGGTCTTCGCCGATGTCCGTGGCCTGCCGCCCATCATCGTACAGATCGGGGAGGGCGAACTGATGCTGAGCGACGCCATCCGCCTTGCCGCGCATCTGGGCGAGAACCGCGTCCGCGTCTCGCTGGAAATATGGCCGGGCATGTTCCACGTCTGGCACATGTTCCACGCCGAACTGGCCGAAGGGCGGGAGGCAATCGCGAACGCGGCAGCATTCCTCGATCAAGCCGTCACGACGGCTTTGGCAAAATAGGTAGGCAGGCGCGCTAACGCATGGATCATGCATAGCGCGCCGTTCGCCGGCTCCGGCGATGCCGGTCATCTTGCCGCCAGCATCGACAGCCACGTGGAAACCGCCACGCTCAACGACGCCGAGGTCCGGCGGGCCGACACCATCAGCACGATCGCCGACTATCCGGCTCGCCGGGTCGCTGACTTGCCGACCTGGAACTGCCGCCCCGCCTGACACGGTGCGCTCTCGGGACGCTTGCCGGCTGCACGCTCGTACCGACCTCGACAACGACAAGCGGGTCTACCGCATCATGGCGGCGATCCGCTCCGACCTGCGCTGGCGTCCGGACGGCTTGGAGTTCGCCTGCTGGAATGGCGGGCGTTACACAAAAGGGGCACAGATATGCGCTAGTGTCCGGTGACGGGGGTGCTGTTGCCCTCGCTCCGTCGATGGGACTGCGCAAGAGAGGATGGTAGCCCACAGCCCGAAGGGTCGACCGCGACGATGGCTGGCAGCGTCGACGATGCCTTACCTGCTCGCTCACTTCGCCAAGAGCCAGCTATGGCACGCCAGCACGTTGTTGTTCGCCTTCTTCCTGACCGAGGCTTGCGGACTTGGTGCCAGATCGATGGGCTCGATCATGGCCGGGTCGCTCGCCCTCAACGGCGCAATCGATGCCGCGCTCGGCCTGCGGTGGCGTACGAGGGTGGTCAGTACCGTCGAAGCATTGCGTCTTCAGGCGTGGGGTGCGCCGGTGACCTGCCTGTTCTTCCTGCTGTTCTGCGCGACGCCGCTGATCGCGCCCGGTTTCCGACTGGCCTGGGCTCTCGCGATGCTGGTGGCTTTTCGAGCCAGCTATCCCAGCATCGACGTACCCCAGAACGCCGTGGTCGCGCTTGCCGCTCTCACCGATGATGCGCCATGCGCATTGCTCGCCAGGCGCAACATCGCGTCGGGACTTGCAGCTCTTGCCGTGGGAGGGCTTGCAGCACCGCTGCTGATCGAGGGTCGCGGCGCTTCTGTCTGGATCGTCTGGGCAGGATGCCTCTCGATACTCGCCTGCGGCACCGCATGGCTGTTGCGGCGTACGGGAATGACCGGTGCCGGCGCTTCGGCGGCATCGGAAGCGCATTCCATGCAGAGGTTGCCATTCGTCGCGATCCTCGCGGCGCTCACCGTGATGATGACGGGCACCGCGATCTTTCGCACGCTGGAGCCCTATCATGCGGCCTTTGCCGGCAATGGCGTGGGGCTGCTGCTCTGGGCAGCGGTCGGCGGACTGGTCAGCCAGATGCTTTGGTTCGCCGGGCGGCACAGGATCGGCGTTACCAGCATTCTGATGATTGCCGCGTCGCTTCTGGGGCTGGCAGCCGCCGGCCTTCTGCAGGCGACATCGCCCGGCGCGGTCACGGCAGGCATGGGGTTCGGCATGGGAACCGGCGGCTTATGGCTGGTGCTGTGGTCGGCGATGATGAACCACGCGGCAACGGGACGAGCCACCGTCTATGTTGGCGTTTTTACCGGCGTATCGAAATGCGCACAGGCTGCGGCCCTGTTGCTGCTCAGCCAGGTGCTGGCGGCCTCCCCCTATCGCGATACGCTGGCCGATCCGTGGTCCGTGCCGTCGCTGCTGATGGTCGGCGCGATCGGAGCGATCGGAGCGACGGCGCTCGCGCTGGCATATGCATTCAATCGAACAGCGTGCGATGAAAGACGAGCGACGCCGCACCCAACGGTCCGGCCAGATCGGGTTCCAAGCTAGCGACATCGAGCAGCGTCATCGGCGCGCGTGTCGCGCGCCGGTCGGTCAGCGTCGTTTCCGGCCATTCCACGGCATCGACGATCCGACGCGCGAGCACGCGCGGCAGACGGCCGCCCAGGATCATGGCCTCGCAATCCAGCGTGCGGCGAAGCACCCCGAACAGATAGGAAAAGCTCGGCTGATGCTCGGCCAGCCAGGCTTCGACGCCGGGCCATGCCGGATCGAACCGTGCGACCATGTCGGCGATCCCCGCGGTCGGCACGGCGTGGTCGGCCAGACAGGCACGCAACGTGGCAAGATTGGGCGTAACCCGCCCCGCCATCGGAAAGAGGCCCGCGATTTCTCCCGCATTGCCGTGTCGCCCGCGCATCAGCACGCCGTCGACGATGATCCCGGCGCCGAAGCCCGACGCGACGTTGATGTAGCAGGAACTGCCATAGCGGGAGCCGACGCCGAGCATCCGTTCACCCAATGCCGCGGCGCTGGCGATATTCTCCACCACGACGGGCAAGGCGAGCCTGCGCGATGCGTCCGCGCGCAGATCGACCAGTGCCCAATCCTCCAGTTCCCCGGACGGATTGACCATGTCGGGTCCGACGAAAAAACCCGCGACGGCGATGCCGAGGCCGTTCAGCCGGGATGGTTCGATGCCCAGCGAAGACAGCGCTTCGGTCCCGAACGCCGCTGCGGCGTCCAGCAGGGCCGCGCGGGGCATTCCCGGCATCGTGATCTCGGCGCGTGCCCGAACGCATCCCGCCAGGTCGAGCAGGACGACATCGGCGCGATCGGTCATCACCGACAGGCCGAGGGCAAAGGCGGCGTCCGGTACGATATGGATGATATTGCTGGGTTGTCCCCGCCCTGCCGCGACGGTTTCGCCGGCACGGGCCAGTCCGGCAATCTCCAGTTCCTCCGTCGCGCGGAAAATCGCCGTGCCGGAAAGACCCGTCTCGCGGATCAGGACCGCACGCGAGACGCTGCCATGCCGTCTGATCGCGGCGAGCACGGTGCGCGCGCGCGCGGAAACGCCTGCCGCTTTCATGAAACGCCTCTTCATCATGTGCCGTCGCTAACGACCGCAACGAAAATCCGCCAGTTTCGCCGCACTGTCAAATTAATATCATACAACGTGATATATATACCGTGGCAGGAAATGGGGGACTGATTCGAAATGCGTTACCAAAGCCGCTGGGTTCACGGCCTGCTTGCAGGCACCATGCTGACCAGCACTGCCGCACTGGCGCAGTCGTATGCGCCTGCCGTGGGTCCCGACCAGTCGGCAGTCGCCGACGCCGGAGACGGTCAGGAGATCGTCGTCACCGGCTTTCGCGCTTCGCAGCGTTCGGCGACCAGAGCCAAGCGCGACTCTGCCGTAATCCTCGACGCCGTGTCGCAGGACGATGTGGGGCGGCTGCCCGACCTCAACATCGTCGAGGCGAGCCGGCGGATCACCGGCGTTTCGGTGGTCGGCGGCGCCGATCCGACCAAGAACCGCGACATCTACCAGCGCGCGACGATCCGCGGGCTCGATCCCAAATACAATCTGGTGACGATCGACGGCATTCCGCTGGCCTCGCCCGACTGGGTGTTCCGTGGTGCGCGTCTGGACATGCTGCCGTCGTCGCTCGTGTCGCGGATCGAGGCGATCAAGAGCGTCACCGCGCAATATGATCCGCACGCGCTGGGCGGGCAGATCAACATCGTGTCCAAGAGCGCCTTCGACGGTCGCGGCGACCGGTTCTTCGTGATGAACGCCAATGGCGGCTACAACGACACCACCGGCAAGCTCATTCGCGATGGCGGGGCGTCGATCCGGGCGGACGCGACCGGCGCGCTGCGCTTCGGTGCCGACCGGACGTTCGGGGTCGTCGCGTCGGTGGAATATCAGCGGTTGCCGTCCAGCGCGCGCGCCGAACTGCCCGGCGACAGCAACGGCGCGGGTTGGTCGTATTTCACCGCGGCGGGCGCACGGACGCCGTTCCCGAACCGGTCGAACGGTTTGCTGGTGCCGGTGCGCAATCAGGATTATTTCTTCGAGAACATGCGAACCCGGCTCAGCGGCAATCTGAAGCTGGAATGGAAGCCCGACGCTGCGACCGACGTGTCGCTGTTCGGTGGCTATTACCGCGACAAGGATACCGAGACACGGTATGAAATCCTGACGTTGCCGACCGGTGCGCCCACCGCCGTCACCGCGACGAGCGGCGCGTTCGCACAGGGCGATCTTCAGCAGGGGCTGACCTATCAGCCGGTCCAGCGCGATACCTGGCTGATCGATGCGAAGGGGCGGCATGATTTCGGCGACGGCATCGTGCTCGACACGACACTGGCGCGTTCGACGGCGCAGTATCGCGAGCTGCGCGAGATGATCAAATACGACACCAATCCGCGCGCCGGCACGTCGTCGGCGGGATTCCTGCCGGCGTTCGGTTATGGCTATACCATTACCAACGGTCGTCCGCGGCTGACGATCAACAATATCACGGCCGCGAACGATCCGGACAGCTACCGCGCACTCTATTATCGCAGCATCAACCGCGATCTCGATTCCACCGTCGATTTCGGCAAGGTCAATCTCGGCATCAACGCGACCGCCGACGATCGGGGTTTCGGGGCCAATATGGGCGCGGCGGTCACGCGCACCGACCTGTCCTACGACCAGCGCTACACCGAATATGTCCCCGCCACTGTCGCAGGGCAGACAACCGCCGGGACGCTGCGCGGCATCCTCTACGACACGAATCCGACGGCCTATCTGACACCGGCGGTTCGCTATCTCCTGATCGACCGGCCGGCGGCATGGCAGCGTTTCGACGCCAATCGCGGCGCGTTCACCACCACCGATCAACGCGCCAACAACGCCGCCGACGACTTCCGCGACCTGGAAACGACGAAAGCGGTCTATGCGCAGGCACTGTTCCGCGCCGATCGGTTCGATGTGCAGGCGGGCGTCCGCTACGATGCGACGAACCTCGTCATCGATACCAACGCCCCGGTCCGGGCGGGCGCATCCGACTATCGATCGACACGGCGCACGACCGACTATGCCTATTGGCTGCCCTCGGCGCTGGCGACCTACCAGCTTGGCGACGGGATGCGGGTACGCGCGGGCGTATCGAAGACGATCGGCCGCCCCGATTACAGCCAATATGCCGCCCGCACCTCGTTCGGGATCGGCACCGACGGCACGCTGACGATCAACACGGGCAACCCCGACCTGAAACCGCGCGAGGCGTGGAATTACGACCTGTCCTATGAATGGTATATGGGCGCGGGCATGCTGTCGGTCGCCGGGTTCGTCAAGGACATCCGGAACGAGATCTTCACGAGCAGCCAGCAAGGTCCGGTCACCACCTTTCAGGGCGTGACGTATCAAAGCGTCTTCGTCAGCACGCCGCGCAATGCCGCCGGGGCGAAGATCAAGGGGCTGGAAATCGGCTATACGCTGGATCGTATCGCCGCGCTGCCGGGCCTTGGCTTCAACGCGAACGTCACGCTGCTCGACGGATCGTACCGCCAACCGGTCAGTGCCGCAGGCGTCGCGGCCGGTCTGCCCGCAACCCGCGAGACGAGCGGGCTGATCCAGCAGCCGGACTACATCGCCAATCTCACCGTCTTCTACGCCACCGGGCCGGTCGAACTGCGCGCCTCGTACAACCGTATCGGCCGCGCGCTGCAATCGGCGGATGGCGACACGCCGACGCGCGACCTGTATCAGGAGCCACGCCAGCAGGTCGACGTGCAGGCACGGCTGGCCGTGCGCGAAGGTGTGGAACTGGTCGGGCAGGTCCAGAACCTGACCAAGGCGCCGTTCGTCGTCCGGCAAGGCACGGGCCGCGACTATCTGAACTACTATTTCCCGGTCGGGCGCACGTTCTGGCTCGGCCTGTCGTGGAAGCCGAACTGGTGAAGCGGGCATCGCTCCTTCTCGTGCTGGCGGGACTTTGCGCGTCCCCCTCACCGGCCCTGCCCGCTGACGGGCAGCCGGCGGACACCGTGCGGATCGTCCTGAAGTTCGTGAAGCGCCGTCCCGCAACCGGACCCGTCGCGCGGTTCGATCCGGCGTCCTGCCCGTCCTGCACGGCGGTCGCCACGCCCCTGTTCAATGCGGAGAATGCGCGCGAGACGGTCATCGCGCTGAACGTTCCGCGTCGACGGTCGCTGGAACTCGCCTTCCGGGGGGCGGGCGACGCCGTGCGCCGGGTCATTCTGGAGGGTGGCGACCTGCCGTTCGAGGCGGACGGGGGGCGCATCATCGTGCCGGTGCCGCCGGTTGCCGTGGACGCGGTGACGGCGGGGGAGGTCGCGACGCACATCGTCGAGCCGGGCATGGTCCTGCGTTTCGAGCATGCCGATCCGGCGCGACGGGCCGGATTCTATGCGACGGGGCCGTTCCCCGACGTGCAACGCCGCGCCGCCAACGTCCTCGAATTCGCGCAACGCGAAGTCGTTCGCGAACTGGGGTTGGGCGAACAGGTCGAACGGGAGCATCTGGGGCGTATCCAGATCATGGGGTTCGACACCAACGCCCCCCATGGTCACACCGACGCCCCGCCGCACATGCACATGCATCTGCGCTGGCCGGGCAATACGGGAACGCAGATCGGGCATTATTATATCGGTGCCGATGGCCTGCTGACCCATAATCAGGTGGGCGTGAAGGACATTCCCGGCAGGGAGCGCCGGTTCGAACGGGGCGAGCCTTTCACGACGGTGGGCCCGAACGGCCACGGGGTCTATACCCACCGCATCACGACCGAAGGCTGGCTGGAACTCGGCCGGGCCGGAGATGCGCCGTGTCTGATCCGGCCTGACGGCGGAACCGGGTTCGGGTCGGGTGCGACGATCCGGTGCGCCGGGCACCCGGAAGTACGTATCAGGGTGGAGGACGATCGATCGCGCGGCGTCATCACCGTGGCAACTGGCGATGTAACCGAAACCTTCCGGTACGACATCGACACAGGGGCATTGATCTCGCCCGCCGCCGTCGCGCCGCCCGGCCCTTCCGTCTATCAGGACGAGCCCGCCGACCCGATACCGACCAGATGATCGTCGATGCCGACCAGCAGGGGATGTCCGGCGGACGGAGCGGGCCGATCCAACCGATCCCGACATATGCCAGACCTGCACGACGAACTCTGTCGCCTTGTTCTGTCATGCGGGAACCGGGCTTCAAGGGTTTGTCGCCCATGCCGGTGGGCTGATATCGTCGGCCGACGACCGGCGATCGGTCGACCTGCAACGTCGCGCGCCGGTGGTGTGGAATGCGACCCGAAGCAGTCACCATGACATGCTGCCGGAAACCATGGTACCGCATTCGCCTCTCGCCAGAACGGGGTGCCGTGTGAAACGATTTGAAGGCTCGATCGTAACGCTGCTGGTGCTCGCCCTCCCGAATGCGGCGACCGCGCAGTCGACGGCTGTTCCGTCGGTGGCCGCCACCGCGGGACCGGTGATCCATCAGGCCCAGGTCGAGGCACGCATTCCCTTCGCACCGCACATCGTGACCGGCAGCGACGGACAGACGCATCTCGCGTACGAGTTGCGGATCACCAGCTTCCAGTCCGATGACAACCCGCTCAGACTGATACGACTGGCCACATTCACCGGCGCCGACACGGTCGCGTCGAGCGTCGTCGAGGGCGCCGGCCTCCAGCGACTGCGCAACAAGCCCGCTGCAGAGGGCGACCCCATCGACAGCCTGCCGATCGCATCGGGCCGCACGCTGTCGCTGTTCCTGTGGCTGACCCTGCCCGCCGGGACGAGGACCGCGAGCCTGCGGCACCAGCTGACCTTCGTGACGGCCAAGGGTGAGATCCAGCGCGCCGACGACGTACGCGCGGCTGTCGTCGAAACCCCGGCCGTCCGGATCGGTCCGCCCCTGCGCGGGGGACGCTGGCTGGCGGTCGACGGGCCGGGCAATCCCCTGTCGCATCACTGGGGCAGTCCCGTCGCGATCAACGGCAAGTTGTCCATTCCGCAGCGGTTCGCGATCGACTGGTTCGGGCTCGACGACGGCAACCATTCCCTGCGCGGCAGACATGCAGCGCTTACCGACACCGTCGACGCGGATTGGGTCGGCTACGGCAAGGACGTTCTCGCCGTGGCCGATGGCGTCGTCGTCGATGCCCGTGACGGCATTGCCAACGGCGAACCGCTGCGCCCGCTGGAAACGCCCGACGACCTTACCGCCCGCACGTTGTACGGCAATTTCGTGATCCTTGCGATCGCACCCGGCGTCTATGCGCATTACGCCCATCTCCGGCAGGGCAGCGTGACCATGCGCCCCGGAATGCACGTCAGGAAGGGCGACGTGATCGGCCGCCTCGGCCAGACCGGTGCCGCTGGCGCGCCCCATCTCCATTTCCACATCAGCGACCGGTCGACGTTCGAGGGATCGGAAGGGCTCCCCTTCGTCATCGATGGCTTCACCCTGTATGGACGGGAAAGCGTCGAGGACAGCTTCGACCCGACGATAGCGCGCCCGCTGGCAACGCGGCCGGCATCGCACACGAACGAAATGCCCCTCGACGGTGACATCCTGGGGTTTCGCTGAACGATTCGTTGCCGCCGCCTTCCCGATCGGGAACCTCCTGGCGGCAAATTAACGCTGCCGACCGCATGGATACGCGCCCCCTCGGAACGGTGGGTTTCCCATAATCCGTTCCCGGATGCTTCTTCCCGAAATGGTGCATCGAATATGGGATATCGGGACAGACGGAGAGGCCGATCAGGGTCGGGCACCGGTATGGAACGGGCTGGCCCCAGCTGTAATCCGCGCAAGGCCGGCGGTGGCCGGCGCCACCCCCGATCGGAACGGTGAGTGACGTCCGCCGGGGCCGACGAACAGGACCAGAATAGTCACTTTCCTACAGCGCCACGAAACGCCACGATCGCGCAGGGTTCGCTCGCCCACCGTTCTTTCCCATCGCCGCTACGTTTGAGAAACGACCGCGCCGCCAATTGCGTGCGAGTGTGACCTTTGTGACCTTTGGCTTGCGCGCTACAGCCCGCTCGCGCGCAACTGCGCCCGCAAATTGGCCCGCATCCGCTCGTCCACCGGCGGCAGTTCGCGCGCGCTCTTGCCCTTGCGCAGCCGCGCCCGGTCGCGCTCGTCGGGCGACACCACCCGCACCCGCACCGGCACCACGCCGGCCCCCCGCACGCCCAGCGCCTCGGCCGCACCGCGCGACAGGTCGAGGATGCGCCCGCGCCCGGTGAACGGCCCGCGATCATTGACCCGCACCAGCACCCGCCGCCCGCTGTCGAGCGCGGTCACCTCGACATAGCTCGGCAGCGGCAGCGTGGTGTGCGCGGCGGTGACCCAGCCGGGCCGGAACCGCTCGCCATTGGCGGTGCGCCCGCCCGACTCGCTGCCATACCAGCTCGCCAGCCCCAGCATGTCATATGCCGGATCGACGGCGGGCGCATAAGTGACGCCGCGCACCTGATAGGGCCGACCGACCTTGACCACCGCATCGCTGACCGGCCGGTACCCGCCACCGGCACAGGCCGAGAGCAACAGGGCGGCACAGGGCAGGAGCGAACGTGCAAGCATGGCGTTGCCTCCTAGCGCACCACCGCCCCCTTGCCGACCCCCGTCCGCGCCCGCTAGTCCCACGGCACCCCAAGGAGACGCCCCATGAAGACCCGTGCCGCCGTCGCGTTCGAAGCCAAGCGCCCGCTCGAAATCGTCGAACTCGACCTCGAAGGCCCCAAGGCCGGCGAGGTGCTGATCGAGATCATGGCGACCGGCATCTGCCATACCGATGCCTATACGCTCGACGGGCTCGACAGCGAGGGGCTGTTCCCCTCGGTGCTCGGCCATGAGGGCGCGGGGATCGTGCGCGAGGTCGGCGCGGGCGTGACCAGTGTCGCGGTCGGCGACCACGTCATCCCGCTCTACACCCCCGAATGCCGCCAGTGTAAGTCGTGCCTGTCGGGCAAGACCAACCTGTGCACCGCGATCCGCGCGACGCAAGGGAAAGGGCTGATGCCCGACGGTACCACCCGCTTCAGCTACAAGGGCCAGCCCATCTATCATTATATGGGCTGCTCGACCTTCTCGAACTTCACCGTCCTGCCCGAGATCGCGGTCGCCAAGATCCGCGAGGACGCGCCGTTCCAGACCAGCTGCTATGTCGGCTGCGGCGTCACCACCGGCGTCGGGGCGGTGGTCAACACCGCCAAGGTCGCACCTGGCGACAATATCATCGTCTTCGGTCTGGGCGGCATCGGCCTAAACGTGTTGCAGGGCGCGCGCATGGCCGGTGCGAACATGATCGTCGGCGTCGACATCAACCCCGCGCGCGAGGAATGGGGCCGCCGCTTCGGCATGACCCATTTCGTCAATCCCAGGGACGTGGACGGCGACATCGTCCAGCATCTGGTCGCGCTGACCGATGGCGGGGCGGACTATACGTTCGACTGCACCGGCAATACGCAGGTGATGCGACAGGCGCTGGAGGCATGCCATCGCGGCTGGGGCACCAGCATCATCATCGGTGTGGCCGAAGCGGGCAAGGAAATCGCCACCCGTCCGTTCCAGCTGGTCACCGGCCGCAACTGGCGCGGTACCGCGTTCGGCGGGGCGAAGGGCCGGACCGACGTGCCGAAGATCGTCGACTGGTATATGAACGGCAAGATCGAGATCGACCCGATGATCACCCATGTCCTGTCGCTGGACGAGATCAACAGGGGCTTCGACCTGATGCATGCCGGGGAAAGCATCCGCTCGGTCGTCGTATATTGATTTGGTTTTGACAGGTGAAATTTCTTCGCGAATATAAGCGGAGAGAGGACACGCGATGACCGCAGGGCAGCGTCCCGCCAAGCTCGGCTTCGGCGGGGCGGCGATCGGTAATCTATATCGTCCGGTCGGCACGGATGCCGCCCGGGCAACGATCGACGCCGCATGGGATCACGGCATCCGCGCATTCGACACCGCGCCGCATTACGGCTTCGGCCTGTCCGAACGGCGGCTGGGCGATGCGCTGGCGGAGCGCGATCCGGGCGGCACCGCCTTCGTGTCGACCAAGGTCGGACGCGTCCTGCAACCGGTGCCCGACCGCGATCTCGCCACCGAACGACAGGGCTTCGTGTCGCCCGAGCCGGTCGAGAGCGCGTTCGACTATTCGCGCGACGGCGTACTGCGGTCGTTCGATGCCAGCCGCGCCCGGTTGCGGCGCGATCGCATCGACTTGTTGCTCGCGCATGATCTGGGCGCGATGACCCATGGTGCCGATGCCGCCGCACGGATGGCGACCTTTCTCGACGGCGGTTATCCGGCGATGCGGAGCTTGCGCGACGCGGGCGCGATCGGCGGGATCGGCATCGGCGTCAACGAGATCGCGGTGTGCGAGGAACTGCTCGACCGGGTCGAACTGGACGCGATCCTGCTCGCCGGCCGCTACACGCTGCTCGAACAGGGCGCGCTCGACACGCTGCTGCCGCGCTGCGAGGCGATGGGCGTCCGCCTGATCCTCGGCGGGCCGTATAATTCGGGCATTCTCGCCACCGGCACCGGCGGCGACGCGCGCTATAACTACGAAGCGCCACCCGCTGATATCGTCCGCCGGGTCGATGCGATCGCCGCGATCTGCGCACGCCACGCCGTGCCGATGGCGGCCGCGGCGCTGCAATTCGCGATGGCGCATCCCGCCGTCGACACCGTCATTCCGGGCATGGCCGACGCGCAGGAAGTCGCGCAGGCGGTGACGCTCGCCACCCTGTCGCTGCCCCCCGCGCTGTGGCACGATCTGGTCGACGCCGGTCTGGTCCGCGCCGACGCCCCCGTTCCTTCCTCGGAGACCGCATGACCCGTCTGTCCGGCAAAACCGCCATCGTTACCGCCGCCGCGCAAGGGATCGGCCGCGCCGCCGCCGAACTGTTCGCCCGCGAAGGCGCGCGGGTGCTGGCGGTCGATATCAATGCCGACGCGCTCGCGACGCTCGATGGCTGCGAGGCGCACGTCGTCGACCTGCTCGACGCCCAGGCGATCCGGGATTTCGCCGGCCGGGTCGGCGCGGTCGATATCCTGTTCAACTGTGCGGGCTTCGTCCATGCCGGCACGATCCTGACCACCGAAGAAGCCGATTGGGACTTCAGCTTCGACCTGAACGTCCGCGCGCAATACCGCCTGATCCGCGCCCTGCTGCCGGCGATGATCGACGCGGGCGGCGGGTCGATCGTCAACATGTCGTCGGTCGCCAGCCATGTGATCGCGGTGCCCAACCGTTTCGTCTATACCGCGTCGAAGGCGGCGGTGATCGGCCTGACCAAGTCGGTGGCGCTCGATTTCGTCGGACAGGGTATCCGCTGCAACGCGATCTGCCCCGGCACCGTCCAGTCGCCGTCGCTCGAGGAACGCATGGCCGCGACCGGCGACGCCGACGCCGCGCGCGCGTCGTTCACCGCCCGCCAGCCGATGGGGCGGCTGGGCCGGGCGGAGGAAATCGCCGAACTGGCGCTGTACCTTGCCTCCGATGCATCGTCCTACACCACCGGCGCGGTGCATGTGATCGATGGCGGCTGGTCGAACGCATGATCCATGTCCTGACCCTCGACCTCGCCGACGACGAAGCCGCCATCGCCGAGTACGAATACTGGCACCGGCCGGGCAACGTGCCCGCGCCCGTGCTGGCGTCGATCCGCGAGGCCGGGATCACGCAGATGGACATCTACCGCACCGGCAACCGGCTGGTGATGACGATGGTCGTCACCGATGCGTTCGATCCGGCGGCCAAGGCCGCTGCCGACCTCGCCGATCCCGACGTCGTCGCATGGGAAGCGAAGATGGGCCAGTTCCAGCGGGCATTGCCGCACGCCCCCGATGGCAGCCGCTGGACACCGATGACGCGCATCTTCCGCCTGACCGACCACGCATGACCCAGCGGTCGGGCCTGTCACCGTCTGGCTCTGCTGCTATCGACGACGGGTCGCCGTGCGTCTTGCCCGACCATCGGCGCTGACGACAAGAATGAACCCGGACTTCACCGGGCGGAGAGGAAGCCATGCCTATCCCGATCATCACCGCCCCATCGCCGCCGTCCGATGCCCGTGACGATCCCGGCGCGCGCCGCTTCATCACGCCGGGGTTCGGCGTAGGTTTTGCAGTGGTGGTCAGCCTGTTCTTCCTCTGGGCGATCGCGAACAACTTCAACGACATCCTGATCCGCCAGTTTCAAAAGGCGCTGGCGCTGAACCGGGCGGAGGCGGGCTTCATCCAGTTCGTCTTCTATCTCGGCTATTTCCTGATGGCGCTGCCCGCCGGAATCATCATGCGCCGCTTCGGGTATCGCGCCGGCATCCTGGCGGGCCTCGGCCTGTACGCGGTCGGCGCGCTGCTCTTCTATCCGGCGGCGGAACTCCGCGAATTTGCCGGGTTCCTCGCTGCGCTGTTCGTGCTGGCGGCGGGGGCGGCGTTCCTCGAAACGGCCGCCAACCCCTATATCGTCGCATTCGGCGATCCGGCGCGGGCCGAACAACGGCTCAATCTGGCGCAGGCATTCAATGGTCTGGGCGGTGCGATCGCCCCCAGCATCGGTGCATTGTTCATTTTTTCTGGCGTCGAGCATGATCGTGCGACGCTCGACGCGATGGCTCCCACTGCGCTCGAAGCCTATCGGGCAAGCGAGGCGCAGATGGTGCAGCTGCCTTATTTGGTGCTGGCCGGGGTCGTCATACTCATCGCGGTCGCGGTGGCGGTGGTTCGCCTGCCCGATATCGCCCATGATACGCGCGGCGGCACGCTGGCGGGGCTGAAGTCGGTGATCGGTGTCCGGACGCTGCGCTGGGCGGTCGTCGCACAATTCTTCTATGTCGGGGCGCAGGTCGGGGTGTGGAGCTTCTTCGTCGATTTCGTGAAGTCGTTGAGCCCCGCGACGCCCGAGCGCGACGCTGCCTATCTGCTGTCGATCAGCCTGGCGCTGTTTCTTGCCGGGCGGCTCGTCGGGACGCTGTTGATGCAGAAGGTCGCGGCGACGCGGCTGCTGGCAGGATTTGCGTTGGCCAACATCGTGTTGACGCTGGTCGCCGCGCTGGCCGGGGGCATGGTCGCGATCGGGGCGCTGCTGCTGACCGGCTTCTTCATGTCGATCATGTTTCCGACGATCTTCTCGCTGGGGGTGCGCGATCTGGGACCGCAGGCGACGCTGGGCGCGCCGCTGATCGTAATGGCGATCATCGGCGGCGCGCTATTCCCGCCGGCTATGGGATTGCTGAGCCACGATATCCTGTCGATCCAGACGACGATGCTAATACCGTGCCTGTCGTTTGCGGTCGTGCTGGCGTTCGCGCTGGCGATGCGCCGCAAGGCCGTTTCAGGGGGGTAGGCATATGCGATACGGGCGGGCGGGGTTGGCGGGCGCGGCGCTGTGGCTGACGGCGGCGGCACCCGATCCCGGCGTCGAGGCGGCGGTGCGCGCCGCGCTGGCCCAGGCCCCGGTGGGAACGCGGTTCGGCCTGGTCATCCGCGATGCGGCGGGCGTCGAGCGCGTCGCGATCGATCCCGACCATCGCTTCGTACCCGCTTCGAATACCAAGATTTTCACGACCATCGCCGCCTTTGCCTATCTGGCGGTGACGGGACCGGACGATGCCCGGACGGGCGTGCGGACCGAGGGGCATGACGTGGTGCTGATGGGTGCGGGCGATGCGCGGCTGTCGTCGGCGGAGGATTGTCGCAGCGACTGCCTGACCACGCTGGCCGATGCGGTGGCGGCGACCACGCGGATGGTGGGGGACGTGATCGGCGACGACAGCCGGTTTCCCGACCAGCGCTGGTCGCCGGGCATGGGGTGGAACAATATCGCCACCCGGTCGGGCACCGGCATTTCCGCGCTGTCGCTGGACGATAACGAACTGGTCCTGACCGTCCGTACCGAGGGTGGTCGGGCGGTGGTACGCGGTTCGGATTATTACCGGATCGACAACCGGCTGAGGGTCGGGGCGCGCAACGCCATCGGCTATGACCGGATGCCGGGCAGCGATCTGCTGCGGGTGTCGGGGACGGTCGCCACGGGGGACGGCGAGCGCATCAGGGTCGGGATCGACGACCCCGCGCACTATGCGGCGTGGAAGTTTGCGAAGGTGTTACGTGACAGGGGGGTAAGGGTCACCGGCAAGGTGGCGGTGCGCCACCGGCCCCATGTCCCGGCGGAGGATGGGGCAGTCGTCGAACGTGGCACATTCCCGCCGATGTTGGCACAGGTGCAGCCCGGACCGCTGGTCGAGGACATTGCGCTCACCAACAAGGTCAGCCAGAATCTGCATGCCGAACTGTTGCTGCGCCGGATCGGCGCGGTTCGGGGAACCGGATCGATCGCCGACGGGCTGAAGAAGGTCGGCGCGATCATGACGCTGGCCGGCGTGCCGCGCACCGCATGGGATCTGTCGGACGGGTCGGGCATGTCGACCTATAACCGGGTCACGCCGCGGGCGATGGTCGCGCTGATCGGCTGGGCACGGGCGCAACCATGGGGCGCGGCGTGGCTGGAGACGCTGCCGGTCGCAGGCGTCGACGGCACGCTGGCGCGGCGGTTCCGCGACACGCCGCTGGCGGGCAGGCTGCGCGCCAAGACCGGATCGCTGTCGGGTACCTCCGCGCTGGCGGGGACGATGACCGGAGCGAGCGGGCAGACGCTGACCTTCGCGCTCTATGCCAACGACATTCCCGAAGGCGCGTCGGCGACGGCGGCGATGGATGCGGCATTGAACGCGGCGGCGGCGGGGCTGTAGCGCGGGGGACGGAGTCCTCGACGGACGCTTCTCGACAAGCTCGAAGCGAACGGGATTTCATTGGAAAGGAGTGAATACCCCTCCCGGTCAATGCTTGCGCGGGATCATGTGCAGCACGCCGGCGATGATCGCGCCGATGACGATACCGACCACCGCCGACAGCGCGGCGTTGACGATCCAGTTCGCGACACCGCCGATCGCGGGCAGCGCCTCTGCGGCGTGATGCGCGATATCGTGGATCAGGTGCGGCAGGGCGACCAAGCCGAACTCCTCCATACCATGCACGATGATCTGCCCGCCGACCCACAGCATCGCGGCGGTACCGATCAGCGCCAGCGCCTTCAGCAGTACCGGCATCGCCTTGACCAGCCCGCGCCCGATCGTCTGCGCGACAGCACTGGAACGACGGGCGAGCGCAAGGCCGATATCGTCCATCTTCACGATCAGCGCGACAACGCCGTACACCCCGACCGTGATCGCGATGCCGACCGCTGCCAGCACCACCGCCTGCATCCACACCGGCATGTCGGGCAGCTCGTTCAGCGCGATAATCATGATCTCCGCCGACAGGATCAGGTCGGTGCGGATCGCGCCGCTGACCTGGGTCCGTTCCATCTCGGCGGGATCGGTGGTGGTTGCCGCTTCCTCGTCCGCGTGACCGCCAAGCCATGGGGCAAGGATCTTTTCCGCCGCCTCGAAACACAGGAACGCGCCACCCAGCATCAGGATCGGGGTGATCGCCCATGGCGCGAACACCTTCAGCAGCAGCGCGGCGGGCAACAGGATCAGCAGCTTGTTCTTGAGCGATCCCAGCGCGATCTTGCCGATGATCGGCAGTTCGCGCGCGGGCGACAGGCCGACGACATAGCGCGGCGTCACCGCCGCATCGTCGATCACCACACCCGCCGCCTTGGCCCCGGCGCGGCTGGCCGCCGCGGTCACATCGTCGAGCGACGCCGCCGCCAGCTTCGCGATCGCCGCGACGTCGTCGAGCAGTGCCACCAATCCGCCAGCCATCAACAATCCCCTTGTTCCGAGACCAGACCGGTAGCGGCACCCGTGCGGCAACGCCATGGAAAGCGTGACCGCAAATATATTCCTCCGCCGTTACGGGGCTTCGGGAAACCGCCCGCACCGGCGATCTCCGCCCGGTGACGCACCAGCCCGTTGCACCGTCGTCCATTCGCGGGCCGTCGCGGGATCGGCGACGATGCGGCATTCGGTCGCGCCGCGTGACGTAACGACAACGTCCGTCGGCTGGACGAAGGACGCATGCTGCCGTCCTCTTCCAAAGTTTGTGCAGCGCAAAAAGATCGGGATGACTGCGTTAACCATCTTCCGTTCCGGCAGGGCGATCGGGGGATACGCGGAAAACGGCTACATCATTGCCGAAATTACCTTTCCGCGATGAACATTCCTGCATCGGGCAGGAATTTTTCCAAACACCTCCGATCATGCTGCGCCACGTTAATCTTGATATCTGCAATCCTAAGATGGTCCGAACCAAATGTTAAACCGCTTCGCGCTTGGGTGACCGCATAGTCGTACCATCAGGAAGGCAACATGCGCGCAACGATCAAGATGAAATTGGGAGCGACTTTTGCGGTCGTTTTGCTGTTACTGACCGGCATCGTCGGCCTCGGCGTATCGCAACTGTCGTCGATCAGCGATTCGATGAGCAATCTGGTCGACGACCCCGCCACTGCGCTCGACCGCATCCAGCAGTTCAACGACGCGTCGACATCGGCGGTGGTGGCGGAAAAGAACCTCGCCCTGACCAGCGATGCGCAGTTGAAGGCGGCGCAGATGGAGGAATTGCGGCGACAGCGCGCGCGTGCGGACGAACTGATCGCCAAGGCGCCGCCGATGGCCGACGAAACCGACATTGAACAATATGCCAAGATCCGCGAACAATGGAACGCGTACAAGGCGACCGCCGACAAGGCGATCGAACTGGCGCTCCAGAACAAGAATATGGAGGCCGGGCAGATTTCGCTGGGCGCCGCGCGGACCGCAGCCACGCAGATGGGCGAGATGGTCGACGAAACGGTCGAGCGTCAGCGGGGCGAGATGAAGGAAGCCAATGACGAGGGCGATGCGCTCTATGCCAGCGCGCGCCTTTGGCTGATCGGCATCGCCCTTGTCGCCATCGCCATCGCCGTCGCCGGCGCATGGTGGATCAGCCACATCGTGTCGCAGGGACTGCGTCGGGTCGGTGTCGCGCTGGACGCGGTGGCGATCGGCGACCTCGACAAGGAAGTGCCCGTCACCAGCAACGACGAGATCAAGGATCTGGTCGATACCGTGAACCGCATGACCGAGTCGTTGCGCAAGTCCGCGGCGCTGGCCGATACGATCGCGCTGGGCGACCTGTCGGTCGATCACAAGCCGCTGTCGGAACAGGACAAGCTGGGCTTTGCGATGGTCGCGATGGTCGATGGCCTGCGCAAATCGGCGGCGCTGGCCGACACGATCGCGCTGGGTGACCTGTCGGTCGATCACAAGCCGCTGTCCGACAAGGACCGGTTGGGCCATGCGATGGTGTCGATGGTCACCGGTCTGCGTAAATCGGCGACGCTGGCCGATGCGATCGCCAAGGGCGACCTGACCGTCGATCACACGCCGCTGTCCGACAAGGACCAGCTGGGCCATGCGATGGTGTCGATGGTCGAGCGGCTGCGCGGCGTGGTCGGCGATGCGAGCGGTGCCGCCGACAATGTCGCGGCGGGCAGCCAGCAGCTCTCTGCTTCGTCGGAACAGGTGAGCCAGGGCGCGACCGAACAGGCGGCGGCGGCCGAGGAAGCATCGGCGTCGATGGAGCAGATGGCCGCCAACATCAAACAGAATGCCGACAATGCCGCCCAGACCGAAAAGATCGCGCGCCAGTCGTCGAAGGATGCCGAGGCCAGCGGTGTCGCGGTCGAACGCGCCGTGGGTGCGATGCGGACGATCGCGCAGAAGATCGGCATCGTGCAGGAAATCGCCCGCCAGACCGACCTGCTGGCGCTGAACGCAGCGGTCGAAGCGGCCCGGGCTGGTGAACATGGTCGCGGCTTTGCGGTCGTCGCTTCGGAAGTCCGCAAGCTGGCCGAACGCAGCCAGACCGCGGCGGCCGAGATCAGCGCGGTATCGGGCGACACGGTGCAGGCAGCGGCACAGGCCGGCGAGATGCTGACCAAGCTGGTCCCCGATATCCGCCGGACCGCCGAACTGGTGTCCGAAATCAGCGCGGCCTGCCGCGAACAGGACATCGGTGCGTCGCAGATCAACCAGGCGCTGCAACAGCTGGATCAGGTAACGCAGCAGAACGCATCGGCATCCGAACAGATCACCTCGACCTCCGAGGAACTGGCCGGACAGGCGGAAGAACTGCAGTCGAGCATTGCCTTCTTCCGGATCGACGCAGCCGGTGGATCGGCCCGTGCCAAGCCGGCCCCCAAGCCGCAGGGCAAACCCGCGTCCAAGGCCAGGGCGAAGACCAATACGGTTGCCGACCAACAGGCCCGTGCCCGTGGCTTCGCGCTCGATATGGCGCAGGGCGGACCCGATAGCGAAGACGCCGCCTTCGGTCAGGCCGCCTGACCCCGACAGGTGCCGCCGCCCGTCGCACCGGGCGGCGGCCATGCACCATGAGGAGCGAACATGTTTCGGCTATCGATCATCGGCCTTGCCACGCTGGCTTTGACCGGTGTTGCTACCCCCGCCCGGGCGCAGGACGACGCGCCGGCATCCGCCTTGTCGCTCGACCTCGCCTATAAGGGCGATGTCGTCGGGGTCGCGGCAGGCGAGACGCGGGGGGCGCGCTATCTCGACAATCTCGACGTGGTCGCCGCACTCGACCTCGACCGGGCGGTCGGCTGGCGCGGCGGCAGCGCCGTTGTCAGCCTGCTCAACAATCTGGGCGGGCGGCCCAACGACCTGGCCGGTACCTTGCAGGGCGTCGACAATATCGAGGTCGGCGCGCCCGGGCTGCTGCTGTACCAGGCATGGTTCCAGCAGAGTTTTGCCGACGACCGGCTGTCGATACTGGTCGGCAAATACGACCTGAACAGCGAATTCTATGCCGGCGATGCCGCCGCGCACCTGATCGCGCCGGCCTTCGGCATCGGATCGGAACTGGCCGCGACCGGGCCCAACGGACCGTCGATCTTTCCGCGCACCGACCTTGCCATTCGCCTGCGCGCCGGGGACGAGCGGCACTATGTGCAGGCGGTGGCGATCCGCGCGCCGCGCGGCACCGCCGATACCGGCCGCGAACGATCGACGCTGTTCGTCGCCGAGGGCGGGTTGCAGGGCCGCACGGCGATCGGCATCGGCGGCTGGGCCTATAGCCGCCGCCAGCCGCGTATCGCGCCGCCGGGCGTCACCCTGGCCGATGGTGCCGCCGCGTCGCACGGCGTCTATCTACTGCTCGAACGGGATCTGGCGGGCGAGGCCGACAAGCCGGGCCACTGGCGCGCCTTTGCCCGCGCCGGATTGTCCGACGGGCGGACGACACCGTTCGCGGGCGGGTTTCAGATCGGCCTGACCGGACGCGGCATCGTGCCCGCCCGCCCCGACAGCCAGGTGTCGATCGGCATGGCCAGCGCCGATCTCAGCACCCCCTATCGCCGCGCCAATCCGGCGGGCGAACCGGCGCTGACCGGATCGGAGGGCATGATCGAGCTGACCTACAGCGACCGGATCGCGCCATTCCTGACGCTGCAACCCGATGTGCAATATGTCCGCCGCCCCGGGGGCTTGCGCGATGTCGATGACGCGCTAGTGCTGGGGTTGCGGGCGATCGTCGCGTGGAAGGTGCTGTAGGACCATCCCCGGCCCCTAATAGGCGCGCTGTCCCGCGACATTGCCGGCGGGCACGTAGCGGCACACGACATAGTCGTCGCGCGCGTTGCTCGCCTCGGCACAGCCGAACCGCTGCGCCGTCTGCCACATGATCTGGGTGTAGTGCCCGACATCGCCGAACTTGCCGGTGCGGGACACGGCGGGCAGCACGCCCGGCACATAGTCGCGCCGTTCGGCCACCCAATGCCCGACCATTTCGTCGTAGCGATAGGCGCCGCGCGTGCCGGTCCACAGATTCTCGCCCTGTTCGGGAACGCCGCGCGGTTGCGCCGAATGTTCGAACCGGCCGGTCTTTGCCAGCGTATCGGCATAGCGGGCGGCATCGTGCGCCAGTGCCGGGTCCCAGCCGAGCGGGGCCAGTCCCGCCGCCGCCCGCGCCGCCCGGTGGCCCGCGTCCATCGCCTGTCGCAACAGCGCCGGTCCGCGCGGTGCCGGCCCTTCGAACGCGCGCGGCTCGACGATGCGTTCGGGACCTGCCTCGCCGCCCGACGAACAGCCGGTCAGCAGCAAAACCGGCGCGAGTATTTGTATCGATCGCATGACGCCCATATGGGACGGCGATGGTGCCCGACCAACCTCCGCTCACGCTGCCGCCGCTGGCGCTCTACGTCCACTGGCCGTTCTGCGTGTCGAAATGCCCCTATTGCGACTTCAACAGTCATGTCCGCGATACGGTCGATCAGGCGGCGTGGTTGCAGGCGCTGCTCGCCGATCTGGCCCATGAGGTCGCCGCACTGCCCGACCGGCGGCTGGCGTCGATCTTTTTCGGGGGCGGCACGCCGTCGCTGATGCCGCCGGCGACCGTCGCCGCGATCATCGATGCCGCCTGCCGGGCATGGCCGCCGACCGACGATATCGAGATCACGCTGGAGGCGAATCCGTCCTCGGTCGAGGTCGCCCGCTTCGCCGATATCGCTGCCGCCGGGGTCAATCGCGTGTCGCTGGGCGTGCAGGCGTTGCACGACGACGCGCTTGCCTTTCTCGAACGCGCGCATGGCGTCGAGGAGGCGCTGGCCGCGCTCGGCGTCGCGCAGCGCCATTTCGCGCGGGTCAGTTTCGACCTGATCTATGCCCGGCCCGGCCAGTCGCTGGACCAATGGGAAGCCGAACTCGCCCGGGCGCTGTCGTTCGGGACCGAGCACCTCTCGCTGTACCAGCTGACCATCGAGCCGGGCACGCGCTTCGCGACGCTGGCGGCCAAGGGTGCGCTGACCCTGCCCGATCCCGACCTTGCCGCCGACCTGTTCGAAACCACGCAGGCGATGACGTCGGCCGCTGGCCTGCCGCTGTACGAGGTGTCGAACCATGCCCGGCCGGGGGCGGAGAGCCGCCACAACCTGACCTATTGGCGCTATCGCGACTATGCCGGCATCGGTCCGGGCGCGCATGGCCGGCGCGTGGGGCTGGCGACGGTCCGGCGCAAGAAGCCCGAGAATTGGATCGCGGCGGTGACGCGCAACGGCCACGGCATCGAACGCGAAGATGCGCTGACCCCCGACGAACGCGTGACCGAGGCGCTGGTGATGGGCCTGCGAATGCGCGAGGGGATCGACCTTGCCCGCGTCGCGGCGCTGGGCGAACGGCCGATCGATGCGGTGGTGCGTGCCCCGGCGGTGGCGCTGCTGGCGCGACAGGGGCTGGTGGCGCGTGACGGTGACCGCTTGGCCCTGACCGCGGCGGGGTTCCCGGTGCTCGACGCGGTGCTGCGCGAGATCGCGGTATAGGCTTGCCCCGCTCCCGGCGACTGCGCACAACTGCGCATCACCAGTAAAAACGGGGCCGCCCATGCCGACCATGCCGACCATCACCCGACGCACCGCGATCGCCGGTCTCGCCGCCGCCACCGCATCGGCGACCCTGCCCGCCCAGCCGCGTGGCCGGAGCGTCCTGCGCGTCGCTTCGACGTGGGACTTCGGTGCTGCCGCGAACGATGCCGCCGTCGCCCGGTTCAAGCGCGGCGGCACGCTGATCGACGCACTGGAAGCGGGGGCGCAGGTGCCCGAAGCCGACCTGACCAACCATTCGGTGGGCAAGGGCGGCTATCCGGATCGCGACGGTCGCGTCACGCTGGACGCCGTCATCATGGACGACAAGGGCCATGTCGGCGCGGTCGCGGCGATGGAGGATATCGCCCATCCGATTTCGGTCGCGCGCGCGGTGATGGAGCGCACCCCGCACACCTTCCTGGTCGGCGACGGTGCGCGGCAATTCGCGCTGGCCAACGGCTTCACCGCCGAGAAGCTGTTGACACCCGAAGCCGAGGCGGAATGGCGCAAATGGCTGAAGACGTCGAAATACGCGCCGGCCGCCAATAGCGAGAACGCCCGTGCCCCGCTCGGCGGGCCGCTCGACCATGACACGATCGGCATGATCGCGCGTGCGCCCGACGGATCGCTGGCCGGTGCCTGCACGACGTCGGGCATGGCGTTCAAGCTGCACGGCCGGGTGGGCGATTCGCCGCAGGTCGGCAGCGGCCTGTTCGTCGAGGCCGGGGTAGGTGCCGCAACCGCCACCGGTCTGGGCGAGGAAGTGACTCGGATCGCCGGCACCGCCCGCGTCGTATCGTCACTGCGCGCCGGCATGTCGCCCATGGCAGCCTGTCGCGAGGCGGTCGAGCATATCGCCCGGTTGCGCGGGTCGGCGCTCGACGGGGTGCAGGTCGGTTTCCTCGCGATGGACGCGCGTGGACAGGTCGGCGCCTTCGCGATCCTGCCGGGCTTCACCTATGCCGTCACCGGCGACGACGGACGCAGCACGGTTTCGAAGTCGGGGAGCCTGCGCAGCGCCTGACGCGAAAAGGCCCTGTCACCGCGATGGTGACAGGGCCAGTTCGTTACCCGAAAAGCAGGATCAGAAGTTAACGGTAGCGCCAATCGAAATCTGACGACCCAGCGAGTCGTAGCGCGCCGGGATCGTGTTGTTGCGCGCCAGCGATACGTCATAGGAGTTCGGCAGGATCGGCGGCACCTTGTCGAGAAGGTTGTTGGCGGAGAAACGGAGCGTGAACTGCCGCCCGACCGCGAACGTTGCCGCCAGATCGAAATAGCTGACCGGATCGAAGCGATAGAAGGTCTTGCGTGCGTCCTCCGGCGTACCGCCGACGGCGGGGTCGCCCGAGTTCTTGGCATGGGTCAGCGAGCCGACATAGCGCCAGTTGAACGAGATCGACGCGACCTTGTCCGGCGTGATGTAGGTGGTGCGCAAGCCATGGGTCCATTTCGGGATCAGCTGCCCGCAACCATTGCCGAAAAGCCCTGCGCAGTTGCGTTCGTCGCGGATCGGCGATTCCTGATTGCCAGCCAGCGTCGTCCACGATCCGTTAAAGATCCAGTCGAGCGTACCGAACCGGTCGATCGGCAGAACATACTGGCCCTGGAAGTCCCAACCATGCGCCTTGGTCTTGTACGTGTTGGTCGTACCCTGCTGGATATAGCCCGAGGTCGGATTGCTCGCCGGCGCGCTGTACAAAATACCGGTGGTCGGCGCGCGGACGATCTTGTCGCAGAAATACGAGTCGCCGCCTGACGTCAGACAGCCTTCCTGCCAATAGCTGTAATCCGCATAGCCGATCGAGTCGTCGATATCGATCAGGAAGCGATCGACCGAAAAGGTCAGCCCCGGCAGGAAGCGCGGCTTGAGCACCACCCCGAACGTCTTGGTCCAAGCGGTTTCGGGATCGACGGTAAAGCCGCCGGTGAACACCGTGCACTGGTTGTTCGGACAGTTCAGCGTAGGGCTGCCATACAGCGAATCCGCAAGGCCGGTGGCGCGACAGACATCGATCGACGCACGCGGTGCTACGGTTTGCGTGATGGTGCGCGTGGGATCAGTGGGATCGGGTACCTGAACGGTCGTGCTGGCGCAGAAGTCGTTCTGCGAACCGCCCTGCGTGCCGTATTGCCGCTGCGTCGCCTGCCGGATCTCGATCACGGTCGGTGCGCGCTGCGCCTTGTTGAACGCGCCGCGGAAGGTGACGTCCTGAATCGGAGCCCACAGCGCCTCGATCTTATACGTGCTGAACGTATCCGGATTGGTATCGTACTTCGACAGGCGATAGCCGGCATTGACCTGCAACAGATGGGTCCAGCGCTGTTTCTCGACCAGCGGCACCTGCACTTCGACGTTGGCTTCCTTCACGCTCTGGCGCAGCTGGAAGTTCTCGCCGCCATTCTGCTCACGGAACGCCTGGTTGGCGGTGCCGAGGAAACGGTCCTTGCGATATTCGGCCCCAATGGCGAATGCCACGCCCTGGTCCGCCCATGGCGCAGTGATACCGTACTTGCCCAGGTCACCCGACAGGTTGGCCACCACGTCGAACAACTGAGTGACGTTGCCGTACGTACCGTCGCGACCGCTGAACAGATAATCGTAGAGCGCCGTATTGTTGTTGTTCGCAGTGAAGGCATCGAACGGGACGCAGCCGTCGGCGGTACCCGTGGCGCACGTCGGCGTGCCACCCACGTTGACGACGTTCAGCGACCGGTTGATCTTCGCGAATTCCGGGAACGGACCATTGGTCACGTCCTGCTGACTGCGCACATAGACGCCGGCGACGTCATAGCTCCACGCTTCGGCGATGGTCCCGCGCACGCCACCGACAGCGCGAATGCCCTGATTCTCGTACAGATCGGCCGAATAGGGCAGCGCGTTAAAGCGATAGCGTACCTCGATCGGCAACAGCGTCGACGTACCCGCCGCCGTACCGCAGATCGCGGCCTGCTGTGCCGTCGACATCAGCGGGTTGTTGCAGTTCACGCTGAACGGGGTCGAACCATAGGCGGTGAAGCTGAACACCCGTGCCGGGAAACGATTGTACGACTTGTCCTTGAACCACAAGCCGTTACCATACAGCTCGACCGCGTCCGACAGCTTCAGCGATACGAACCCGCCGGCATTCAGGCGGTTGCTTTCGCGCTGGTACGAATACCCGTCGAACGGATTCGCCTGGATGCCCACGCCGAACGGAACGAACGTCCGGGTACCATCGGGGTTGTTGGCATAGACACGGTTCGCCTGCGTGCCGCCGCGCGGGCTAAGGTAACCGTACTGGGTGTAGGTCGAGGTCGAGCAGCTGAGCGGGCCATCGATCCCGGCCTCGACCAGCTGACATGCCGAGCTGGCGCGGGCATCGTAAGGGACCAGGTCAGCCTTGCGATAGTTGACGAAGCCCATGACGCTCAGCCGGTCGTCGAACAGTTTCGTGCCTGCCGACAGCGTCAAATCGACGCGCGCGCCGTCGTTGGTCAGGCCACGCGGCACCGGGAACCCCGCCGCGCGGGCATAGGGACTGACCAGCGTGTCCTTATTCTCGTGATTGTAGAAATTGTAGTTCGCATTCAGATTGATGCCGTCCAGGTCCTTGCGCAGGATGAAGTTGACGACCCCGGCGACGGCATCCGAGCCGTAGACCGACGATGCACCGCCGGAAAGGACGTCGATGCGTTCGATCAGCGCCACTGGGATCATACCGGCGTCGACGCCGTTCTGCGTACCCAGCCGCAATCCGTCGACCAGCGTCAGCGTGCGTTCGAAGCCGAGGCTGCGCAACTTGATCCGCTGGCGACCGTCCGAATCCTGATAATTCTGCTGCGCATCCGGTGCGATCTGCGGCAAGCGGTTGAGAACGTCCTCGACATTGACGGCCGCCTGCAAGCGGATTTCTTCCGACGTAACCGACTGGATCGGCGCGGCCGACGTGGCGTTGGGCCGACGTATACGCGTGCCGGTAACGACGATCGCGTCATCGTCCTTGTCGGTCGTCGCGGTGTTCGTATCGGGCAGTGCCTCTACGGGCACGACCTGCGCGTGGGCAGTACCAGCCAGCATCGTCGCGAGACAGGATGTGGCAAGCAGCTTCGTGATAGATTTCATTGATTCCCCCTTGTTGGCGCAGCGTCGCGCTTTTTGCTTGAGGAAGGGTCCGGCCCAGTCGGGTCGCACCGTCACCCGTCACGTCGCACGGCCTGTTCACCTGTGCGACAGTTTTCCGCCAGCACGCACACGGGTCAATATCGAATGAAACTAGATGCCATATATGCGACACGTATTGCTAACAGCCGTGCTAATTCCGCAACACACCTTCGGACTATGACAGCAACAGATGCACCACCGTCGCGCTCGGCTGTGCCACCGCGCGGACGCCCGGCAACGTCGCGGGATCGATCGTCGTCGCTTGGGCCAGTTCGACGCGCATCCGGCCCGCCAGCGATTCGGCGCGCAGGATCGCACCTGCCCCGCCCAATGCCTCGACCAGCGCCGCCGGAAGGGTCGGCTGCGCGACAGGCACTTCGGCTGGCGGGGCTGGGACCGGGGGGGCGGCCGGACCGTTGGCCCCGGCTTCGCGAATTTCTTCCGCTACCTGATCGGCGATCGGGCCGACCACGACCTGCACCGCGCGTGCCGAGGGGCGCAGCACGCCCATCGCGCCCAGTGCCTTCAGCGCCGCTTCGTCGACCAGCGCCTGATCGGCGACGACCAGCCGCAGCCGGGTGGTGCATGCCCCGATGCTGACGAGGTTGCCGCTGCCGCCCAGCGCGGCGAGGAACGCCCGCCCGCGCGCGCCATCGCCGGTGGCCGGGGCGCCGGTCATGGTCGGCGCACTGGCATCGCGGCCCGGCGTCTTCAGGTCGAACCGCACGATGAAGAAGCGGAACACCCCGTAATACAGCGCGAAATAGACGGCACCGACCGGCAGCAGCATCAGCGGCCGGGTCGCCTTTCCATAGTTCAGCACATAGTCGAACAGGCCGGCCGAGAAGCCGAAGCCGAGCTTGACCCCCAGCCAGTCCATCAGCGCCATCGACAGCCCGGTCAGCACCGCATGGATCGCGTACAGCACGGGCGCGAGGAACATGAACGAGAATTCGATCGGTTCGGTGACGCCGGTCAGGAAGCTGGTGAGCGCGAGGCTGAGCAACATGCCGCCCACCGCCTTGCGCCGGTCGGGCAGCGCCGATCGGTACATGGCAAGGCATGCGGCGGGCAGGCCGAACATCATCACCGGGAAATAGCCGGCCATGAATGCCCCCGCCGTCGGATCGCCGGCGAAGAAGCGACGCAGATCGCCGGTCGTCCCCCCGAAATCGCCGAGCACGAACCACGCGACGTTGTTCAGGATATGATGCAGCCCGGTGACCAGCAGCAGCCGGTTGAGCAGGCCGAACCCGAACAGGCCGAAGCTGCCCGACGCCACCAGTCCACGGCTGAGCAGATCGAGCGCGGTGGTGATGCCGCCGAAGCTCAACCCCACCATGATGGCGATGCCGATGCCCACCACGCCGCTGACGATCGGCACGAACCGCCGCCCGCCGAAGAACGCCAGATATTCCGGTACCTTGATCGTCGCATAGCGATTATACGCATGGCCGCCGATCAGGCCGGCGACGATGCCGATCGGCACGTCGAGCTTGGCAAAGGCCTTTGCCTTCCACGCCGCCGACAGCGTCGCCGCCACCCCCGCATCGAAGCCCTGCGTCACGTCGGCCGGTACGGTCAGGAACACCGGCCCGCCATTCTTGACGACCAGATAGCAGACTACGCCGGCAAGGCACGCCGCGCCGTTGCCGTCGCGGGCGATGCCGCAGGCCACGCCGATCGCGAACAGCAGGCCGAGATTGTTGAACAACGCATCGCCCGCCGCCGCCAGCAGGGCGATGTCGAGCAGGTCGGGCTGGCCCAGCCGCAGCAACAGCCCCGCCACCGGCAGGACCGCGATCGGCAGCATGAGCGCACGGCCGATCGGCTGCAGCGTTTCGACGATCGACTTCATACGCCCTGCTCCTGAAGAAATTCGCGAACCATGGTCCGCACCTCGGCCGGCGATGCCGCCGCCAGCGCGCGGACCGCCAGCAACCGGCAGCGATGGGTATCGAGCCGCCGGACCAGCGCCTTCAATTCGGGCACGAAGCGCGGGGACGCCGACAATTCGGTGATGCCGAGCCCGACCAGCAGCGGAATCGCCAGCCGATCCGACGCAAGGCCACCGCACACCCCGACCCAGCGACGATGCCGCGCGGCCCCGTCGGTCGTGTGCGCGATCAGTTGCAGCACCGCCGGGTGCAACCCGTCGATGCCCGAGGCGACCGCCGGATTGCCGCGATCCATCGCCAGCGCATATTGGGTCAGGTCGTTAGTGCCGATCGATAGGAAATCAGCATGCACCGCCAGCGTCGCGGCGGTGACCGCCGCGGCGGGGGTTTCGACCATGATGCCGACCTCGACCCGGTCGGTGATGCCCAGTTCGACGCGCAACCGGTCGACCACCGCGCGCACCGCGGCGATTTCGGCGACGCTCGCGACCATCGGGATCATGATCCGGCATTGCCCGACCGGCTGCACCGACAATATGCCGCGCAACTGGGTTTCGAGAATGTCCGGCATGGCCAGCGCGACGCGGATGCCGCGCAGGCCCAGCGCCGGATTTTCCTCCGGCGCGATCGGCAGATAGGGGGCGGGTTTGTCGCCGCCGATATCGAGCAGCCGCACGATCAGCGGCCGCCCGTCGAGTTCGGCGGCGATCGCACCATAGAGCGCGGCCTGTTCGGCGGCATCAGGCGCGCTGTCGCGGTCGAGGAACAGGAATTCGGTGCGCAGCAGCCCCGACCCCTCCGCGCCATTGGCCATCGCCGCCTTCGCATCGTCGACAGAACCGAGATTGGCGAACGCCTCGATCCGGACGCCGTCGAGCGTCACACAGGCTTCGGTCGCACGGGCGAGCGCGGCGTCGCGGTCGGCGGTGCGGCGATCGGCATGGGCGCGTGCCTCGGCCAGCGTCGCCGCATCGGGATCGACGTGCAGCACGCCGTCATCGGCGTCGAGGATCAGCGTCGCGCCATCGGCGACCGTACCCAGCGGCGCGCCGATCGCGACCAGCGCGGGCAGGCCCATCGTCGCCGCAAGGATCGCGACATGCGAGGTCGGCCCACCACGTTCGACCGCAAGGCCGATGACGTTGGCCGGATCGATCGCCATCACCTGCGACGGCAGCAGATCGTCGGCGAGCAGGATGGTGCCTGCGGGGAAGGTCATCGCCTCCGCCTGTGTGCCGGTCAGTTCGCCCAGCACCTGCCGTTCGAGGTCAAGCAGATCGTCGGCACGCTCGGCCAGCCGCGCGTCGCCGAGATTGCGCAGCGTCGCCGCCTGCGCCCGCGTCGCCGCGCGCCACGCATGACCGGCATCGCGGCCCTCTCCGATGGCGGTATTGGCCGCCTCGCGCAGATCGGCATCGTCGAGGAACGCGATATGCGCGGCGCGGATCGCCGCCCCCTCGCCCGTCGTCGTGGCCAGCGTCTCGCGCACTGCCGACAGTGCCGAATCGAGGCGTGCCGCCTCGATCGCCGCGCCCTGTCCGTCGACCGGCACCGCGATGTCGGCGACGCGCAGCCAGCGGGCGGTACCGATCGTATAGCCCGGTGCCGCCAGCGTGCCCGCCAGTTGTCCCTCGGGCAGCGCAACCGGCGCGGGCGGCGGCGGCGCGACGATCCGCACCGGCGCATGTTCGGCACGCTCCCCCATGCCGCTCTCGATCAGCGTCACCAGCGCGGCGACGGCTTCCGGCGCGTCGGGGCCGCTCGCGATCACGTCGATCGTGTCGCCGAACTGCACGCCCAGCCCGAGCAGGCCGACCGCACCGGTGGTGCGGGCTTCGGCCCCGTCCTTGCCGAGCCAGCTGGTCGCGACGAAGCCACGCGCGACATCGCCGATCTTTGCCGCCGGCCGCGCGTGCAGGCCGTGCGCCATCGCCACGCGCACCTGCCGGACGATCCGCTCGCCCTCGGCCGACGGCGTGGCGGGTGCCGTCGCCGCGATCGGCTCGACGGTCATCAGCAGCTGGCCGATCCCGACCACCCGGTCGGTCTCTCGCCGGACGATGCGAAAGGCATCGGCATTGGTGACGATCAGCGGCGTCATCAGCGACGGCGCCCCGCGCACCAGCGCGTCGAGGTCGAAATCGATCAGCGGCTGACCACGCTCCACCCGGTCGCCGACCCCCACCCGCGCGGTGAAATCGCGGCCGCCCAGCTGCACCGTGTCGATCCCGATATGCATCAACAGCTCGACCCCGCCCTCACCGCGCAGGGTGATGGCATGGCCGCCGGCATGGAGCGTCAGCACTTCGCCGTCGCACGGCGCGTGCAGCGTGCCGCCGGTCGGGTCGATCGCGACCCCGTCGCCCAGCATCCGCCCCGCGAACACCGCGTCGGGCACCTCGTCGAGCGCGTTTGCCCAGCCTTGCAGCGGTGCGGTCAGCAGGATGGCGGTCATGGTCGGCCCCTTCGTGCGCACGTCCGCCCCCCCGGCGATCCGCGCGGATGCTGTTGTTCGTCCCGGCGAACCGGGGTCAGACGATGCGGTTGCCCGCAATCCACGTGCCGCGCACGGTCAGGTCCCGGTCGAGCCAGACGAAATCGGCGCTATGCCCGATATCGAGGCTGCCGATCCGGTGCGACAGGCGCAGGAACGCGGCGGGGTTGGCCGATGCCATCGCCACCGCATCCTCGAACGCGACCCCCAGTTCGTGCGTGTTGGCCACTGCCGTCGCCATGTTGAGATCGCATCCGGCCAGCGTGCCGTTGGCATCGACGCACACGCCGTTTTCGACATGGATCGGTTGCCCGTTGAGCACGAATTCCTTGGCTTCCGCACCGACCGTCGGCATCGCATCGGTCACCAGCATGAATCGGTCGATCGGCCGTGCCGCCAGCGCCACGCGGATCGCGGCAGGATGCAGGTGCGCGCCGTCCACGATCAGGCCGGCATAGACCGACTTGTCCTCCAGCACCGCCCCGACCACACCCGGATCGCGGTGCTTGAGCGGCGACATCGCGTTGTAGAGATGCGTGACGCCGCGTGCGCCGGCATCGATCGCGGCGCGGGCTTCCTCATAAGTCGCATCGCTATGGCCGATGCTGACGATCACGCCCGCCGCGACCAGCCGCTCGATGGCGGCGGGTTCGTTTCGCTCGGGGGCCAGCGTGACCATCACCACGCCCTTGCGCGGCCGGGTCAGGAGGTCGATCGCGGCGTCATCCAGCGCGCGGAAATGGTTCGCGTCGTGAATGCCCTTGCGCGCAGGATTCAGGAACGGCCCCTCGACATGGATGCCGACGACGCCCGGCACACCCTGTTCGATCGCGGCATCGACCGCGTCGAGGCCCGCGGCAACCACGTCCAGCCGATCGCTGATAAGGGTCGGCAGGAAGGCGGTGGTTCCGTACTTCGCATGGGCCGCGCCGATCGCGGCGATGCCCGCGACGGTCGGGCGGTCGTTGAACAACACACCGCCGCCGCCATTGACCTGCGTATCGACGAAGCCCGGCACCAGCCAGCCGCCGTCGAGGTCGATCACCTGCGCATCGTCACCGGCGTGGAAGTCGGCGATGACGCCGCCCTCCACACGGAACGCACAGCTGTCGTGCTGACACTGGTCGGCGAGCACGCGCCCGCCGCGGAAGACGAAGCTGCTCATCGCGTTTCGGTGACCTTGCGCAGATGCGGCGGCTGGTCGGGGTTCAGGCCCCGGCGCAGCGACACCGTGTTGACCATGCGGTAGAAGCTCTGGATCATCAGGATCGGTTCGATCGCGGGATGGCTGCGGATCGTCGGCGGGTGGCTGTCGCCATCGGACGCATCGGCCAGATGCACCGCCGCGCCGCGCGAGGCGAACTCGGCCGCCGCCGCGCGGACATCGTCGCCGGCATCGTCCGACGTCGCGAAACCCAGTAGCGGAAAGCCGTCGTTGATGATCGCCATCGGCCCGTGGCGGACTTCGGCACTGCTGAACGCCTCGGCATGGAGCGCCGAGGTTTCCTTCATCTTGAGCGCCGCTTCCTGCGCGACGCCGAAGCTGTAGCCGCGGCCGATCACGAACAGGTTGCGGGCTTGCACCAGCGTGTCGGCGACCGTCGTCCAGTCGAGGTCGAACGCCGCCTCAAGCTGTGCGGGCAGATCGTTCAGCGCCGTCAGCAACGCCTGATCCTCGCTCCAGTGCGCGGCGATCGCGGCTAGGCCGGTCAGCGAGGCGATGAACGACTTGGTCGCCGCGACCGACGTTTCGGGACCGGCCGACAGTGGCAGCACGGTATCGGCAAGCGCAGCGAGCGGCGAATCCTCGACATTGACCAGCGCGACGACGCGGGCGCCCGCCGCCTTGTAGCTTTCGACGGTGCGCAGCAGGTCGGGGCTGCGGCCCGATTGCGATACCGCGATCACCAGCGCGTTCATCCGCTCCATCCGCGTCGCATAGACCGACGCGACCGACGGCGCGGCGCTGGCGACCGGCACGCCGCACAGCGTCTCGACCAGATATTTGCCATAGGTCGCGGCATGGTCCGACGACCCGCGCGCGCAGGTGACGACCAGTGCCGGCGGATCGGCGCGCAGCAATGCGCCAAGCTCCGCCAGCGCCTGCGCATTGCGCGACAGGAAGCGGGCGACGGACGCACCGCCCTCCCCCGCTTCGCGGTGCATGGCGGTATGCTCGGCAACGACCGGCGTTGGCCCGGTTTCGACGGTGGACGTCATGAACCCCTTCTTGGTGCCGGCCTGTGCCGGATCAGCTTGCGTTGAGTTCGGCGACCACGTCGTACGCGTCGCCACGATAATAGGACTGGGTGAATTCGACCGTGTCGCCATCGGCCAGAAACCCGCGCCGTTCGATGAACAACCCCGCATGGCCGGTCTCGACCCCCAGCCGGCGTGCCTGTTCGACGGGAAACGCCATAGCGCGCAGCCGCTGCAACGCGCGCACCGGCCGCGATCCCGCCGCCTCCAGCGCGGCATAGAGCGAGTCGCCGACCGCATCAACGCCGGGCAGGCAATTGCCGGCGATGGTCGCATATTCGACCGCCATCGGCACGTCGTCGGCATAGCGCATCCGCTGAAACCGATAGACCGGCGCGCCGGGCGACAGCCCCAGCGACATCGATTCCTCGGGCGTTACCAGCCCGGTCGATTTCGACACCCACGCACTGCTGGGCACGCGGCCGCGCGCGACCATATCCTCCGAAAAGGAGGACAGCTTCGAAAAACTCTTGTCGACCCGCGCCGCGACGAACGTCCCCGCCCCGCGCCGTCGCACGACCAGACCTTCCTTGGCCAGCCCCTCGATCGCCTTGCGCACGGTGATGCGCGACACGTCATATTCCACGGCCAGTTCGCGTTCGGGCGGGATCGCATCATCCTGTTGCAGGATCTTCCGCTCGATCGCGGTTCGAACCAGCTGCTGCAGCTGCACATAGAGCGGCGCATGCGCATCGTCGCGCAACCGGCCGACCCGATCTGAAAATTCCATGACCACGCCCTTCGAACTCATCGAGCGATCAACGTAAGGGGCGGTCTGGAGGATCACAATCGCCGTGATAGGTATGTTTTTGGTACTACGCAAGTGCACGTGAGCGCCAAGAATACCGGTGGAAACGGGCTATCCGCCATTGCCGTATCATCATTGGCACTATGCCGTACCGCTGTTTCGCTACTACCTGCCAGTGTATACAGTTCACCTGACCGCCAGCATTTTTGTAACTATGTTACGCATTGGAGAAATAAACGGTGTAAACCAGCCGATTTAGGCAACGTTAGCGCCATATTTTCTCACCAGTGTAGATCTTTTTCATTTTTATGTAGATTTTATGATTGTGATTGGTCACATTGCGGCCGACCAAAACGAGCTTGCATGGTACCAAAGCAGTACCAGAGCGTGACGCATGGCGTCGCTGCCCGTCGCGGCCAATCGGGGAGGGCGCATTTCGCGCCCGGATAGAAGGGGTAGGGACCATGGCTTTTTCGCGTTTCGCATATCTAGCCTCCACCGCGCTGGTCGCTGTGGCGACGCCGGCACTGGCGCAGGAAGCGCCCGCACCGACCAGCTCGACGGCTGAAGACGACACGATCACCGTCACCGGCATCCGCAAGTCGATCGCCGACTCGATCGCGACCAAGCGGCGCGCCGATTCGATCGTCGACGTCATCTCGGCCGAAGACGTGGGCAAGCTGCCCGACAGCAACATCGCCGACTCGCTCGCCCGCCTGCCCGGCGTCACCGTCGACCGCCAGTTCGGCGAAGGCGAGCAGCTCTCGATCGCCGGCACCGAACCCGCGCTGAACCGCGTGACCATCGACGGCCACTCGGTCGCATCGGCCGACTGGGGCGGCAACCCGTCCGACCGGTCGAGCCGTTCGTTCAACTACTCGCTGCTGTCGCCGACGATCATCAGCCAGGCCGTCCTGTACAAGACGCCCGAAGCCCGGCTTCAGGAAGGCGCCATCGGCGGCACCGTCGACATCGTCACCCGCAAGCCGCTCGAGCTGAAGTCGAACACGATCGCCGCGACCGCCGGCGGCGAATATAACGACCGTGCGAAGCGCGGCAGCTTCCGCGGTTCGGCGCTGTACAGCTGGAAGAACCAGGACGAGACGATCGGCTTCCTCGGCTCGGTCAGCTACGACAAGGAACAGCTGAGCCGCGCCGGCGTCGCCAGCTACTGGTACCGCACCGGTGCCGCGCTGCTCGAAAGCTTCAGCACGACCAATGCCGACGGCTCGCGCAATCCGATCCAATATGGTGCCGACGGTCGCGCGGTGATGGGTGCCACCATCAACGGTTCGCGCCCCACCGCCGCCACCATCTCGGCATTCAGCGCGTCGCGCTATGCCTCGTTCCTCGCCCGCGAATTCTTCAAACAGGAGCGCGAGCGCATCAGCTTCAGCGGCGCGGTCTCGGCCAAGCCGACCGACAACCTGACCGTGACCGGCACCGGGCTGATCATCCGCGGCAATTACGACAACGTGTCGAATTCCGAATATACCTATGGCTTCGAAGGATCGCGGATGACCGCGGCGACCTTCGTTCCGGGTCAGAACGGCCAGCCGGGCATCGTCGATTCGGCGACCTTCACCGGCATCACGTCGGGCACCGGATCGACCGGCCAGCTCGACACCTATTATCGCCGTACCCGCCTGAAGAACGACTCGGTATCGTTGCTGGTCGACTGGACGCCGGGCGAATGGACCATCAACGGCAACCTCGGTGCCACCCGCGCCACCGGCGGCAAGGACCCCGAATATCTGCTCGATTTCCGTACGCAGCAGGGCTTCACCGCCGGGGCGAACGGCCGCAACACGCAGGTCAACTGGAACTCGCCGGCCAGCGATGCGACCAAGTGGCTGAGCAACTTCACCGCCAATGGCGGTGAGAACATCACCGCACCCGACGGCCGCCGGTTCTTCGGCCGCCAGATCGGCGGCATCCCGCTCCAGTCGGGCTTCACCACCGACAGCGAGATCTTCGGCGAAGTGAATGTGAAGCGCGACGTCGACTTCGGTCCGCTTAAGGCGATCCTGTTCGGCGGCCGTTATGCCTCGCACCTGAACGGCAACACGACCTACAGCAACGCCGTCTACACCAACCAGAACTACACGCTGGCCGATCTCGATTTCTACGTGCAGGACAAGAACCTGTACAACGGTCTCGGCACGTCGGGGAACGGCACGCCCTATGCCACGCTCGACAAGGACGGCATTCTCAGTGCGCTGACGAAGTATGGCAATTTCACAGCCGATCGCGGTCTGTCGCGCGGCGATTACTGGCGCGTGCGCGAAAAGATCGCGGCGGGCTATATCCAGGCCAACTTCGAGCTGGGCAAGTTCCGCGGCAACCTTGGCGGCCGTGTCGTCAACACGTCGGACGCATCGACCTTCTACGTCCAGAGCACCGTGAACGGCAGCAGCCAGTTCGCGCTGACCAAGGTCAATAACGACGAGACGCGCTTCCTGCCCGCCGCCAACGTCATCTTCCAGGCGGGTGAGGACGTGGTGCTGCGCGCCTCCGCGGCGAAAGTGATCGCGCGTCCGCGCTACGGCGACCTGGCCGGTTCGCTGTCGCTCGACGACACCACCCGCTCGGGCAGCGGCGGCAATCCGGACCTGAGGCCCTATGCCGCGACCAACTACGGGCTGTCGGCCGAGTGGTATTTCGCACCGGCCAGCTTCCTGTCGGGCGAGTTCTTCTATCGCGACATCTCGAACTACGTCGGCAATCAGGTGGACGACGGGGTGGAGTTCACCAACAGCGTCACCGGCCGTACGCTGACCTATTCGATCTCGCGTCCGATCAACGGCGGCAAGGCGTCGGTGACCGGCATGTCGCTGTCGGGCAACACCAACATCGCCTATGGCTTCGGCGTGCAGGGCAGCTACACCTTTGCCGATGCGGAAACCCCGTTCGCCAACGGCCTGCCCTTCCTGTCGCGGCACACCTTCACGATCGTCCCCTATTACGAGGAAGGCCCGTTCCAGGCGCGGGTCAGCTACAACCGGCGTTCGAAGTATTTCTACCGCTTCGGCCGTCAGGCAAGCTCGGACTATACCGATCGCTATCGCCAGCTCGACGCGCAGATCAGCTACGCCATCTCGGAAGGCATCGGCCTGACGGCAGCGGCGTCGAACCTGCTCGACGAAACCTACTATCAGTACAGCAGCACGCCGGACGCACCGACGTCGATCTACAAGAACGGTCGTGTATTCTCGCTCAGCGCCACCTTCCGCATGTAAGGGGGCCGGCGATACGGGGGGTGCGGCCCGTGCCCCCCGCTTCGTCACAGGCCCCGGCTTTGCCGGGGCCTTTTTTCGTTCGGGCCGCTAGAGTTCCGGGCACAGCGAATCGGCGTGCCAGCCACAGGGGAGTATCAGCGTGAAGCATTTGATCTGGGCGGCGCTTGCCGCGACCACCGCGACCATCGCTCCGGTCCATGCGCAGACCGCCCCGCTCCTGCCCCTGCCCGCGCGGATCGCCCCGGCCAAGGGCACGATCACCATTGCCGATGGCGCGGGCATCGCCGTACCGGCCGGCGATACCGGTGCCGCCACCGCCGCACGGCTGCTGACCGATCGGGTGAAGGTCGATCGCGGACTGACGCTGACGACCGCTGCCACCGGCAAGATCCGCTTCGTCCGCGATGCGGCGATCACCGGTGACGAAGCCTATCGCCTGACCGTCACGCCAAAGGGCATCACCATTACCGCCAGCGGCGACCGGGGCCTGATCTGGGGCGCGATGACGGTCGCCCAGTTGCTCAGTCCCGATACCGCGTTCGGCAAGCCGGTCCGGGTGGCCGCGACCAGCATCGACGATAGCCCACGCTTTCGCTGGCGCGGGCTGATGGTCGACGTGACGCGGTCGTTCCAGCCGATCGACACGCTCTACCCGATCGTCGACACCATGGCCGCGCAAAAGCTCAACACGCTGCACATGCACCTGTCGGACGATCAGGGATGGCGGGTCGAGATCAAGCGCTATCCGAAGCTGACCGAGATCGGCGCGTTCCGCTTGCCCCCCGTCGCCGGCGGCGCTCCGGGTCCGAAGGTCGGCGGATTCTACACGCAGGACGAACTGCGCAAGCTGGTCGCCTATGCGGCGGAACGCGGCATCACCATCGTCCCCGAAATCGACATGCCCGGCCATGCACAGGCAGCGGTCGCCGCCTATCCGGAAGAGGTCGGCGTGCTCGGCGACCGCCCGCCGGTCGGCCATGACTGGGGCGTCAATCCGTGGCTGTTCTCGCCCTCCCCGCGCAGCATGACCTTCATCAAGAACGTCCTCGACGAACTGCTCGACATCTTCCCCGGCCAGTTCATCCATGTCGGCGGCGACGAGGCGGTGAAGGACCAGTGGCAGCGATCGCCGGAAGTGCAGGCGCAGATGCAGGCGCTGGGCCTCAAGACCGAGAACCAGATGCAGGGCTGGATGATCTCCGAACTCGGCAAATATCTGGCGTCCAAGAACCGCCGACTGATCGGCTGGGACGAAATCCTCGAAGGCGACGTCCCGACCAGCGCCGCCGTCATGTCGTGGCGCGGCGAGGCGGGCGCGGTCGAGGCGGCGAACAAGGGGCATGACGTCGTCATGTCGCCCGCCCCCAATTTGTATCTCGACAATATCCAGTCGACCGCCGGCGACGAACCGCCCGGCCGCATCGGGCTGCAGACGCTGGAGATGGTCTATGGCTATGAACCGGTCCGCCCCGGCGTGACGGCGGAGGCCGCCGCGCACGTGCTGGGCGCGCAGGGCAATGCGTGGTCCGAATATCTGGCGACGGCGAAGCAGAAGGAACACGCCACCTTCCCGCGCCTGTCGGCGATCGCCGAATTCACGTGGAGCCCGCGCGACAAGCGCGACTTCAAGGGGTTCGTCGAACGCCTCCAGCCGCAGATGCTGCGCTATCAGCGGCAGGGGATCGCCGCCGCCGATGCGGCCTTCGCGGTCGGTTACACGCTGTCCGGCACGAACGGCGATGTGCTGCGGCAGAAGCTGCCCAAGCTGACGATGGCCACGCAGACCGGTGCCGGCACGATCCGCTACACCGTGGACGGCAGCCAGCCGACCGCCCGCTCGCGCGCCTATGCCGCGCCGATCGCGGTGAAGCCGGGTCAGGTCGTCACGGCCACGGCGTTCGCGAAGGACGGTCATGCGCTCGCCGTGCCGCGCCGCTTCGACGCGACCCGTCCGGCGCTGCTGCGCGCGACCGGCGGCAACGACATGGTGGCGTGTCCCAAGGGGGCGCTGGGCCTCCGCGTGCCGCTGGTCTCGGGCCAGAGCGGCGATGCGCCGGCCTATAACGTCAACCTGTTCGACACCTGTACCCAGGCGCTGAAAATGCCGCTCGACGTCGCACAGGCGTTCAAGGTCACCGTCGCGCGCCTGCCGCGCAACTATGGCCTCGCGCATGACGAGGGCAAGGTCCGCCTGCATTATTCGGTCACGCAATATGGCGAACTGGTGATGCGCGTCGGCGGCTGCGCCGGTACCGTGGCCGCCACCTTCCCGCTCCCCGACCCCGACACCGCACCCAACCGCTTCGACTTCACCGGCCGCTTCCCGAAACAGGCGGGCGATGCGGATGTGTGCCTGCAATTCACCTCGCCGCTGTCGCACCCCTTCTACACCGTCGACACGCTGCAACTGGAAGAGTCCAAGTGAAGCCAGCCCTGTTCCTGTTGCTTGCCGCCGCCCCCGCCGCATTGGGGGCGGCCCCACGCCAGACGGTGACGCTCGACAAGGGCTGGGAGGTCCGCCTCGCCCCCGGTGATCCGGCGGCGAAGGCGCACCCGAAGGCCGCGCGCTGGCTGCCCGCCAGGGTGCCGGGATACGTCCAGACCGATCTGATCGCGGCGAAGATCACGCCCGATCCCTTCCTCCGGCTGAACGAGGCGACGATCCAGTGGGTCGGGCGCAGCGACTGGGACTATCGCGGACGCCTGAACGCGACGCGGGCGCTGCTCGCGCGCGACCATGTCGATCTGGTCTTCGACGGACTCGACACCTTTGCCGAGGTGTTCGTCAACGGCACCAAGCTGCTCGCCGCCGACAATGCCCATCGCCGCTGGCGCGCCGATGCCAAGCCGCTGCTCAAGGCCGGCGCGAACGAAATCCGCATCGCCTTCAAATCGCCGCTCGGCGTGCTGAAACCGATGGTCGCGAAGATCGAGAACCCCCTGCCCGGCGAATATGATTCGACCGCGGGCGACGAGCCCGAGGCGCGGCAGACCTCGCCCTATATTCGCAAGCCCAAATACCATTATGGCTGGGACTGGGGTCCCCGCATCATCAACGTCGGCCCCAATGGCGCAGTACAGGTCGATGCGTGGGACGATGTCCGCATCGATACCTTGCGCGTCCAGCAGGAGGCGGTGACCCCGGCCGAGGCGCGCCTGTCCGCCGACGTGACCCTGATCGCCGATCGCGACGCGACCGTGCAGGTCGACGCGATCGTCACCGCGCCCGACGGCAGCAAGGTCCGCGCAACCCGCACCGTCGCGGTCACGGCGGGTGAGAACCGGGTCAGCGTACCCGTTGCCATCGCCAACCCGAAGCTGTGGTATCCCGCCGGCTATGGCGCGCAGCCGCTCTACACCGTCGCCACCGAAACCCGGCTCGACGGCGAACTGGTCGACAGCCAGCAACGCTCGACCGGCATCCGCACCGTCGAACTGGTGCGGGAGAAGGACGCGATCGGTCGCGGCTTCCTGTTCAGGATCAATGGTGTGCCCGTCTTTGCCAAGGGCGCGAACCTGATTCCGTTCGACAGCTTCGGCCCGCGCGTCACCGACGCCTATATGCGCAAGATCATGGGTGACGCACAGGCGGCGAACATGAACATGCTGCGCATCTGGGGCGGCGGCATGTACCTGCCCGACAGCTTCTTCGACACCGCCGACCGGCTGGGGCTGATGATCTGGTCCGACTTCATGTTCGGCGGCGCGATCACCCCTTATGACCCCGAGTATCGCGAGAGCGTGAAGATCGAGGCCGAGGAACAGGTCGACCGGGTACAGGCGCACCCCTCGATCGTGTTGTGGTCGGGCAATAACGAAGTGCTGTCGGGCTGGGAGGGCTGGAGCGACCGCACCGCCTTCAAGAAGCGCGTCGGGGCCGACGAACAGGAACGCGTCGGCGTCGGCATGGCGATCCTGTTCGACCGCGTCCTGCGCGATGCCGCCGAACGCCGCGACTTCGACGTGCCGTACTGGCCCGGCAGCCCAAGCGCCAATTACGAGGGCAAGCCTGATCAGGACGGCAATGGCGACCGCCATTATTGGGACGTGTGGGGCGGCAAGAAGCCCGCCACCGCGTACCTCGACAGCTGCCCGCGCTTCATGTCCGAATATGGGCTGCAGGCGATGCCCGACATGGCGACCATCGCGAAGTTCGCCAAACCCGCCGACTACGGGATCGAAGCGCCGGTGATGAAGGCGCATCAGAAATTCCTGAAGGGCGAAGGCCAAGGCCGCCTGCTCGACTATATCCGGATGCGGTACCGCGAGCCGCGCGACTTCGCCGACTTCGTCTATCTCAGTCAGGTGATGCAGGCCGACGGCATCCAGCTGGGCGCGCTCCACCACCGCGCCTGCCGCCCGGTGACCAGCGGCACGCTCTATTGGCAGTTGAACGACGTGTGGCCCGGCGCGTCATGGTCGAGCATCGATTATTATGGCCGGTGGAAGGCGCTGCACTTCGCCGCCCGCCGGTTCTTCGCCCCGCTCGCCATCTCGGCGGCGCGCAAGGCCGATGGCCCGACCGAGGTCGCGCTGATCTCCGACGCGACCCGGCCGGTCACCGCGCGCTGGCGGGTGCGGACGATCGATGTCGATGGCCGCGTCGCCAACCAGTTCGAACGCGCGGTGCAACTGCCGGCGCTGTCGTCGACGAAAATCGCCACGCTGACCGACGCCGACCTGTTCAAGGGTGCCGATCCCAAGCGCAGCTTCGCGGTGTTCGAACTGCTGGTCGATGGTCAGCCGACCTCGCGCGCTTTGGTGTCGGCGCTGCCGGAAAAGGCGATGGACCTGCCCGATCCGGGCCTAACGACCCGTTGGTCGATGGTCGATGGCAAGCCGACGCTGACCGTCACCGCTAGGCGCCTCGCCCGCGCGCTGTGGATCGGCTTCGGGACGCTCGACGTGCAGGCGTCGGACAATTTCCTCGACCTGTTGCCCGGCGAAAGCGTGACGGTGACGATCGAGGGCAAGGCATCGGCCGGCGCGCTGAAAAAGGCGCTGCGCCTGCAAACGCTGGGAGCCGCCAAATGAGCATCCTTCTCGCGCTCCTCGCCGGGGCCGGTCAGTCCGATCTTCGGCCCGATCCGCAGATCGCCGCGACCATCGCCGCGATGACCCCGGCAGAAAAGGCGGCGCAGCTGCAAAGCACCGCCCCGGCACAGGGCGATGTCCTGCCGGCCTATGATTATTGGAACGAGGCGCTGCACGGCCTCGCCCGCAACGGCGTCGCCACCGTGTTCCCACAGGCGATCGGGCTTGCGGCGACATGGGACGCGCCGCTGATGGAGCGGATCGGCACCGTCGTCTCGACCGAGGCGCGTGCCAAATACAATGCGCTCTCGGGCAAGAACCGGCGGCGGTACGAGGGGCTGACCCTCTGGTCGCCCAACATCAACATCTTCCGCGATCCGCGCTGGGGCCGCGGCATGGAAACCTATGGCGAAGACCCGGTGCTGACCGGCGCGATGGCCGTCGGCTATGTGCGCGGCCTGCAAGGGCCGGACCCGCTGCAACCCCGCGTCATCGCCACGCCCAAGCATCTGGTCGCGCATAGCGGGCCGGAGGCGGGCCGCGACGCCTTCAGTGTCCAGACCGCACCCTATGACATGGAAGCGACCTACCTCCCCGCGTTCCGCCGCGTGCTGACCGAGGGGAAGGCGCAATCGGTGATGTGCGCCTATAACGGCATTCACGGCGTGCCGGTGTGCGCCGCCGGCTGGCTGTTCAACGAACGGCTGCGCCGCGACTGGGGCTGGAACGGGCTGGTGGTGTCGGACTGCGACGCGATCGGCAATATCGCCCATTATCAACGCTACGCGCTCGACAACGCCGCCGGCTCCGCCGCCGCGATCAATGCCGGCATGGATGTCAATTGCGGCTCGGCCTATGCCGCGCTGCCCAGGGCGCTCGAACGCGGCCTGACCACGCAAGCGGTGGTCGACCGTGCGCTGGAGCGTACCTTCGAAGTGCGCAAGCGCTTGGGCGACGCCTTCGGCAGCAAGAGCCGCTGGGACGCGATCCCGGCCAGCGCGCTCCACACCCCCGCCAATCGTGCCCTTGCGCTGGAGGCGGCGCGCAAGTCGCTGGTCCTGCTCCAGAACAACGGCATCCTGCCGCTGAAGCGCGGTGCCCGGATCGCGGTGGTCGGTCCCAACGCCGACAGCCTCGACGTGCTGGAGGCCAATTACAACGGCACCTCGGCAAACCCGGTCACGCCGCTCGACGGCCTGACCGACCGCTTCGCCGTCACCTATGCGCAGGGGTCGACCCTGGCCGGGGGCGTGCCCCTGCCAGTGTCCCGGACCGCCTTCGGTGCGGGGCTGAAGGCGGAATACTTCGCCGACCCGGCGATGACCGGCGCGCCGGTGCTGACCCGCACCGACCGCACCATCGATTTCAACTGGCGGCGAACCAGCCCCGCCGCGAACCTGCCGGTAAACCGCTACGGCGTGCGCTGGTCGGGGATGCTCACCCCGCCGGGTCCGGGCCGCTACACGCTGCGCATCGACATCAACCGCTGCTGGGACAAATGTTCGGGCCGTGACGCGGTCAGGCTGTGGGTCGATGGCAGGGACGTGCTGAGCGCCACGGGCACCGCCGCCATCGAGGGCGCGGCGAACGACAGCAAGTCCGAACGGATGGAGGCGGTCCTCGACTTCGCCGACGCCAGCCCGAAACCTTTCCGTCTCGACCTGACCCACGCCAGCACCGACGACAGCATCCGGCTGACCTGGATCGCGCCTGCCGATCCGCAGCGGGCGCAAGCCGTCGCCGCTGCCCGATCCGCCGATGCGGTGGTCGCGTTCGTCGGTCTGTCTCCTGCGGTCGAGGGCGAGGCGCTGCGCCTCGAAGTCGCCGGCTTCTCGGGCGGCGATCGTACCGACATCGCGCTTCCGCAAGCGCAGCAACAATTGCTCGAAGCGGTCAAGGCATCGGGCAAGCCACTGATCGTCGTCCTGCTGTCGGGCAGCGCGGTGGCGATGGAATGGGCCAAGCAACATGCCGACGCGATCGTCGCCGGCTGGTATCCGGGCGAGGTCGGCGGCACCGCGATCGCCGACGTCCTCGACGGCACGACCAACCCGTCGGGCCGGCTGCCGGTGACCTTCTACGCCAAGACCAGCGACCTGCCCGCCTTCGTCGACTACAATATGAAGGGCCGGACCTATCGCTATTTCGAGGGGACGCCGCTCTGGGGCTTCGGCCACGGGCTGAGCTACACCAGCTACGCCTATACGCAAGCAAAGGCCCCGGCGACCCTGACCGCCGGCCAGCCGCTGACCGTCACCGCCCGCATCACCAACACCGGCAAACGCGCCGGTGAAGAGGTCGCGCAAGCCTATCTGATCGCCCCTGCCGCGCTCAACAGGGTCGGCGCATGGAACGACCCGGTGCTGCGCCACAGCCTCGTCGCCTTCCAGCGCGTCGCGCTGAAGCCCGGACAGGGCAAGACCGTGACCTTCACCCTCGACCCGCGCCTGCTCAGCACCGTGTCGCTCGACGGCACCCGCGCGGTACGGCCGGGCGACTATCGCCTGTTCCTCGGCGGCGGCCAGCCGGGCAGCACCTCCGGACAGGAAGTCGCCTTCACCATCACCGGCACGCAGGAGTTGCCGAAATGACGACGCTTTCCCGCCGCGCCCTGCTCGGCGGCACCGCCGCGCTGGCGCTGGTCGATGCCCTGCCCGTCGGTGCCGCCGGCACCGCGCCCGCCCGCCCCGACCTGTTCATCGGCACCGGCGGCGACGGCCATACCTTTCCCGGCGCGACCATGCCGTTCGGGATGGTGCAGCTGTCGCCCGACACCGACACCGCGCGCTGGGCGACCTGTTCGGGCTATCACAAGGGCGACAGCTCGATCCTCGGCTTCAGCCACACCCATTTGTCGGGCACCGGCATCGGAGACATGCTCGACGTGCTGGTGGTCCCGACGCGTGGCCCCGTCCAACTCGACGGCGGCCCGCTCGACGATCCCGACAAGGGCTACCGCCAGCGTTATTCGCAGGAAGTCGCCGAGCCCGGCTATTACGCCGTCACCCTCGAAAGCGGGGTCCGGTCCGAACTGACCGTCACCGACCGCACCGGCATTCAGCGCCACCGCTTTCCCGCCGGCCCCGGCCATATCCTGATCGACCTGTCGCATCTGGTGATGGAGGGGCCTAACCAGTCGCCCTATATCGACGAAGCCGCGCTGACCCTCGAACCCGATGGCAGCATCACCGGCACCCGCCGCGTGTTCCGCTGGGCGAAGGGCCGCCGCATCTTCTTTGCGATGCAGCTGTCGCGCCGGCCCGACCGCATCGAATTCTTCGGCGACGACGACACGCCCGGCGGCGACAAAAGCGTCACCGGCAAACGGCTGAAGGCCGTGCTCCATTATGACGACGCCGGTGCCGCGCCAATCGTCCTGCGCACCGGCATCTCCGCGGTCGATCTTGCGGGCGCAAAGGCCAATCTGACCGCCGAAGCCAAGCACTGGGACTTCGACCGCTACGCCCGGTCGGCCCGCGCCGCATGGGCGCGCGAACTCGACCTGATCCGGTTCGAGGGCGGCACCGCGCAGCAACGCACCGTCGCCGCCTCGGCGCTCTACCACGCCTCGATCGGTCCGACGCTGTTCTCCGACACCGACGGCCGCTATATCGGCCTCGACCGCCAGACGCATACCGTGCCGCGCGGCGAAGCGGCGTACAGCGCCTATTCGCTCTGGGACACCTATCGCGCCTTCCACCCGCTTCAGACATTGATCCGCCCGAAGCTGACAGAGGCGTTCACCCGCGACCTGATCCGCCAGACGCAGCAAAGCCCGTTCGGCCCACCCGTCTGGCCGCTACAGGGCGTCGAGACCGGCACGATGATCGGCTGGCACGCGGTCCCTGTTCTCGCCGAAGCCCGCGCGAAGGGCGTCGCCGCCGACTATGCCGCCGCATGGGGCGGGGTGAAGAAACGCTCGTTCGACTGGTCGACGCCCAATCTCGACAACAGCATCGGCGTACGCGCCTATGACGAACTCGGCTATGCGCCCGCCGACCGCATCTTCGAAAGCGTGTCGAAGACGCTGGAGTTTTCCTACGACGACTATGCCGGCGCGTTCATCGCCGATGCGGCGGGCGACGCCGCCGGGGCGGCGCGGTTGCGCAAGCGGTCGGGCAACTGGCGCAATGTGTTCGATGCCCGGATCGGCTTTGCGCGCGGGCGGCTGGCCGATGGCAGCTGGGCCGAACCCTATGCCCCCAATGCGCTGGGCCATTCGAAGAAATGGCGTGATTTCACCGAGAGCAATGGCTGGCAGGCGACCTTCCTCAACCAGCACGACATCCCCGGCCTGATCGCGGCGATGGGCGGCGATGCCGCGTTCGAGGCAAAGCTGGACGGGCTGTTCAACGCCTCGTCCGAACTCCCGGCCGACGCCCCGCCCGACATCTCCGGGCTGGTCGGGCAATATGCGCACGGCAACGAACCCAGCCACCACGTGGCGTACATGTACGCGTGGTGCGGCGCGCCGTATAAGACGCAGGCGATGGTCCGCCGCCTGCTGACCGACATGTACCATGACCGCCCCGACGGCATCATCGGCAACGACGACTGCGGCCAGATGAGCGCATGGTATCTGCTCTCCGCGCTCGGCTTCTACCCGGTCGATCCGGTCAGCGCGACCTATGTGCTCGGCAGTCCGCTGTTCGATCGCGCGACGGTACGGGTCGGTGGCGGCAAGCGACTGATCGTCGAGGCGCGCGGCAATGCGCCCGACCGCCCCTATGTCCGCACCGTCACATGGAACGGCCGGCCATGGACCAAAAGCTGGATCGCGCATGCCGATCTGGTGAAGGGCGGGCGACTGGTGTTCGAGATGTCGGCGACCCCGAACAAGGCGTTCGGGCAGCGCCGTGAGGATCGGCCGGGCACCCGGTGATCCTCGCCACGCTCCTCGCCACCGCCGCGCCGGTCGTCGTACCGCTGAACGCCGCGTGCGTCGTCGGCACCGATCCGGCGGCGCAGGTCCTGCGCGAGCGGTTGACGGAGCGGGGAGCATCCTGCCCTTCGTCATCCTGGCGAAAGCCGGGATCCATGGACGACGAGACGGTCGCGCAGGAAGCGACAGCCCCCGACACAATGGATTCCGGCCTTCGCCGGAATGACGGCGTGGCGAATCTGGCTACGCTCCAACCGGCACCGTACCCCCGCGCAGACGGGGGGCCAGAGCCAAGCAGACCGAACGATTGCGTTCGTGACACTGGATCCCCGCCTGCGCGGGAATACGGATGTGCGGTGCCCGTAGCGATCCGGTTCGTGTCGGCAAAACTCGCCCCCGAAGCCTTCGCCATCACCACCACCCCGCGCACGATCACCATTTGCGCCGCCACCACCCGCGGCCGCCTGTTCGCTGCCGGCTGGCTGCTCCGCCATCTCGACGATCTGACCCTCACCGCCCCGCCACATGTCGCCGAAGCCCCGGCGATGGCGATCCGCGGCACCCAGATCGGCTACCGCGCCAAGAACAACAGCTATGACGCTTGGGGACTGCCCATGCTCACCCGCCGGATCGAGGATTTCGCATTACTCGGGGGCAACCGTATCCAGTTCGTCGCGCCGGTGTCGGACGATGCCGCCACCTCGCCGCTCTCCCCGCTTCCCGCCACCGAAACGCTCATCGCGGTCGCCGCCGCCACCCACCGCCTCGGCCTTGACGTAGCGCTCTTCTACCCGCTGCTGCGCGATTACGAAAAATCCGGCAGCGCCGATGCCGAGGTGGCCGACTTCGCGACGCTCGCCGCCAGACTGCCCGCGCTCGACGCACTCTACATCCCCGGCGGCGATCCCGGTCATACCGCACCAGACCGGCTGTTCCCCGTCGCACAGCGCATCGCCACCGCGCTGCGCCGGCGGTTCGCGAACGCCGAAATCCTCCTGTCGACGCAAGGGTTCGACGCCGCCGGCCTCGACGCCTTTCACGCGCAACTGGCAAAGCACCCGCGCTGGCTGACCGCGATCTTCGTCGGCCCGCAGACCCGCGACAGCCTCGCCACGCACCGCGCGCGGATCGCCGGGCGCTTGCCCGTAGAAACCTATCCCGACACCGCGCACACCATGCACGCGCAATTCCCGATCCCCGACTGGCACCCCGCCTTCGCACTGACGCAAGGCCGCGAGCCGGTGAACCCCCGCCCCGCCGCCACCGCGCAAATCTTCGCCTATCTCGCCCCGCAAACGCGCGGCTTCGTGACCTATAGCGAGGGGATCAATGACGACTGGAACGTGACCCAATGGTTCCGCCTCGGCTGGAACCCGGCGACCCCCGCCGCCGAGATTGCCGCCGATTATGCCCGGATGTTCGTCGGCGACATAGCGTTCGCCGCCGTTCCGCAGGCGTTGGAGGGCAATTGGCGCGGCGACCCGTCGGCCAATGCCGGGATCGATGCCACCGCCCGGCTGGTCGCCGACCTGAAACCCGCCCGATGGGCTGACTGGCGCATCGACCTCTATCGCTACCGCGCCACCTATGACGCGCTCGTCCGCCACCGCCTGATCGCGGCGAAAGCCGCACAGGGCGAGGCGCTCTGGACGCTGCGTCAGGCACCCGCCACCGGGGCCGAACCGGCCGTCGTCGCCGCGCGCTTCGCCTATGCCCGCCCCGAACCGGCGATAATCGCCCCGCTGCGGGCCGACCTGACCGCCATCGCCGACCGGCTGTGGCGGCGCGCGCGGATGCAGTTGTCGGTCCCGCGCCACGGTGCCTCCAACTGGGAACGCGGCGCCAATCTCGATCGCGCCGATATTCAGCTCAACGACCGCACGTCCGTCGAAGCGGCGATGACCGAGGCACTGACCCGGCCGGACGCCGCCGCCCGCCTCTATGCGATCGGCGATCCGTGGCGCAGCCGCGACATGGCGCTCTACGACGATCTCGGCGACCCGACCGCCGAACCGCATCTGGTGCGTGGGCCGGGCTTCGACGCCGATCCGCAATCGCTGGCCAGCGCGATCGACGGCGTCGCCGACCATATCCCCGATCAGGGCTGGCGCATGGCGGACCTGAGCTATGCCGAGGGGCTGTACGAAACCCCCGTCCGCCTGTCGTATACCGGGCTGGAGCGGGGTCGCCGCTACCGCCTGATCGCGCGCTGGGCGGGCGAGGACTATGCCCTGCCGATGCGCCTGACCGGCGACGGCGTCGAACTCCACGGTTTCCGCGCGCGCAAGGGCGATCGCGAAACGATCGAAACCCCGATCCCGCAAACCCTTACCGCCGATAGCGCGCTGACCCTCGAATGGCACCGCCCAGCCGGCATCGGCGGCGGCGGGCGTGGTCATCAGATCGCGCAGACATGGCTGATTCCCGAACCCCTATCTCCCGAACCCAAAGCCCCCGGAGCAGAGCAATGAAGTTTTCCCGCCGCAGCCTGATGGGCAGCAGCCTGATCGCCGGTGCCGCCGCCTGCACCCCGCGCACCGGCAGTTCGCCTGTCGCCGCCGGATCCGCCTTGCCCGCGCCATGGGGGGCCACCCCCTCGCCCCGCCAGCTCAAATGGCATGATCGCCGCCAGTACGGCTTCATCCATTTCTCGATCAACACCTTCACCGACAAGGAATGGGGCTATGGCGACGAAGACCCCAAGCTGTTCGACCCGACCGATTTCGACCCCGATCAGATCGTGGCGGCGGCCAAGGCCGGCGAACTCACCGGGCTGATCCTGACCGCCAAGCATCATGACGGCTTCTGCCTGTGGCCGACGATGTTGACCGAACATTGCATCCGCAATTCGCCCTATAAACAGGGCAAGGGCGACATCGTCGGCGAACTGGCGGCGGCATGTCGGCGCGGCGGGATCAACTTCGGCGTGTACCTGTCCCCATGGGACCGCAACCGCGCCGATTACGGCACGCCCAGCTACATCACCTATTATCGCGCCCAATTGACCGAACTCTGCACCCGCTACGGCAACCTGTTCGAGGTGTGGTTCGACGGTGCGAATGGCGGCGACGGCTATTATGGTGGCGCGCGCGAGACACGGAAAATCGATGCGGTTCAATATTATAACTGGCCGTCGATCGTAAAGCTGGTCCACGACCTGCAACCGGACGCCTGCACCTTCGACCCGCTCGGGGCCGATATCCGCTGGGTCGGCAACGAAGACGGCCACGCCGCCGACCCGTGCTGGCCGACCATGCCGAACGAGCCGTACGATCAGGCCAAGGGCAATACCGGCGTGCGCGGGGCCGAATTGTGGTGGCCGGCGGAGACCAACGTGTCGATCCGGCCGGGCTGGTTCTACCATGCCGATGAGGATGCGCAGGTAAAATTATCTAGCAAAATCATGGAGATGTACGATAACTCGGTCGGTCACGGTACGACCTTCCACCTGAACCTGCCCCCCGATCGCCGGGGCCGCATCCACGACCGCGACGTCGCCAGCCTGACCGCCTTCGGCAACGCGCTACGTGCAACCTTCGCCAACAACCAGGCCGACGGCGCGGTCGCCACCGCCAGCGCCGACCTGTCGGGCAATTCCGCCCGCAACGTCAATGACGGCCGCCCCGACACCTTCTGGCTCGCCCCGCCGGAAGCCAAAAATGCCAGCATTATCCTCGACCTGCCGCCCGGCCGCAGCTTCGACACGGTCCGCTTGCAGGAATGGCTGCCGCTGGGTCTGCGCGTCACCCGCTTCGCGATCGACGTGTCGGACGGCGGCGACCGATGGACCACCGTCGCCGAAAAGGACATGGTCGGCCCCCAGCGCCTCGTCCGCCTGCCCGCGCCGATTTCACCCCGCCGCGTCCGCTTCCGCACCGTCGCCGCCGACGCCGGTCCGGCGATCCGCGAATTCGCACTGTTCCGCTCGGTCGCACCCGTCGACCTGCCGCCGCTGAAGGTTACCGACGCGAGCATCGTCGACCGGGCAGGGTGGAAGGTCACCGCCGCCAGCGCGCCGGGCGGCGAAGCAATCCTCGACGCGTCCCCCCGCACCGCCTGGACCAGCCCCGCGCCAGCGACCCTGACCATCGACATGGGCCGCAGCGAGACGCTGGCTGGCTTCACCCTGACCCCGACCCGCCACGTCGATCCGAACGCCGCTCCGCCGATGAAATACCGCGTGGAAACCAGCACCGACAGCAGGACATGGGTGTCTGGCGGCGAAGGCGAGTTCCCGAACATCAACTACGCCCGCGCGACGCAGCGCCTGCCCTTCCCGAAGGCGCGTGCCGCCCGTTACCTCCGCTTCGCCTTCCCGCAGCCGGCCGTGCCGGCACCGGCCATTGCGGTCGCGGAAATCGGGGCGTTCCGTTGAGCTAAAAACGCCCCGCCACCGTTCGGTTCGAGCAGCTTCGAGCCTGTCGAGAAGCGTTTGTCGAGAACGCCCCGCTTGGGGCAACCCCTTCTCGACTACGGTTTTCGACAAGCTCTAACTTCCGCTCGAAGCAAACGGAGGGATTGATTTTAGGGCCGATCCACGAACGTGGAAGCGGCACCGGCCAGTGCACACCGTTCATGCCGAGTAGGGGCTGAGCGTACGTCGAGTGCCTATCCCGGTCATGATGAGTCCCGCCTGCCACTCACCCCTTGGGCGCCAGCCGAACCGCCCCCGTAATCCCCGACCGTGCACCCGGCACCGCCGCGACCAGCACCGCCACGCCCTTCGCCCCGGCGGGTACCGGCACCACCAGCGTGCCGGCGGCGGGATCGGTCTTGGCCGCGACCTGCCGTCCATCGACATAAACGGTCGCCCGCCCCTCGATCTGCGCAAAGCTCAGCGTCCCGCCTTCTGCCACCACCCGTCGCCGTACCGGCAGCGCCGCGCGATACAGGCGGAACGACGGCCCGGCCTCGGGTGCGGCGGGCGTGCCGCTGCGGGTGAAGTCCCAGCTGTTATTGTCGTTCACCGGCGGGGTCATTCCCGGATCGGGCGCGGTCGCGAACGATCTGGAGCGTCGCCAGCCGAGGATGAACGCCCCCGGCGGCGTCACTGCCACCTGCGCCCGCGGGGTCGCCGCGAGGCGGTCGATCACCAGCCGGGCGGCACGCAGCCCGTCGGCACTGGCGACGATCGTCACCTTCCCGCGCCCCTCGCCCGCCTGCACCAGCATCTGCGCCAGACCGTTGAACAGCGACCGCTGCGGTGCCTTTTCGCTTTCATGGCTGTTGGGATCGCCGTTGCCGACGCCGATCAGCGTCGCGCCGTCGATGGTGAAGCGGGTCGTCCGGTTCTCGGTCGGGACGTGGCGTCCTTTCGCATCGACCGCATCGATCGTGACCGGCACGACGTCCTCGTTGTCGCCCAGCATCTGCCGCCGCGCCGGGGTCAGCCGCAGCGCGACCGCCGGTCCCGCCGTTTCGTGCACCGCCCGCGCCACTTCGCGCCCGCCTCGCAGCGCGATCGCCTCCAGCCTGCCCGGCGCATAGGCGACGGTGAAGCGGTTGCCCATGATCCGGTCGACCGCCTGTTCGCCGATCATCCGCCCGTTCAGCACGAGCCGGACGCGTTCGGCATTGCTGGTGACGAGCAGCGGCATCGGCTGCCCCTCCTTGCCCGGCCATGTCCAATGGGGAGCGACGCCGACCACCGCCTGATCGTCGATCCAGTGCGCGCGGTGGATGTCGTACGCGGTCTTGGGAAAGCCGCACAGGTCGAGGATTCCGAAAAAGCTGGCGATGGTCGGCCAGGTGAACGGCGTCGGCTCGCCATGATAGTCGAACCCGGTCCACACGAACCCGCCGGCGATGAAGCGGCGCTTGGCGATCTCCGCCCACGCATCACGGTGCGTCGCGCCCCATGGTGCCGCCTCATCGTCCATCGACGACAGGACATGCGCGGCCTTGTCGGTGGTATAGGCCCCGCGCGTCATGAACGCGCTGGTATCCTCCGACGACGTGCTTGGCTTTGCGGGGTTCAGCGCGTGGAACTTGTCGTAATCGCCCTGATAATAGTTGAACCCCATGACATCGACGACGCTCGACACGTTCTTGGGGTCATAGAACGACCCGTTCATCGCCGCCGTCACCGGGCGGCTGTCGTCCAGCGCATGGACCTGCGCCGCCATTCGGCGGACCATCTCGACGCCCGCTTCGGTGCCCTGCATCGGTTCCTCGTTGAAGACCGACCACAGGATGATGCTGGGATGATTGCGATGCGCGCGGACCAGCCATTCCAGCTGCGCCATATTCTCGGGCGCAGGATTGAAGACGCGGTTTTCGTCCATGACGACGAACCCCATCCGGTCGCATAGCTGGTAAAAGGCTTCGGCCTGCGCATTGTGCGAACAGCGGATGGCGTTGACGCCGGTATCCTTCATCCGCTGCAGCCGCCACGCCAGCAACGCATCGGGCACCGCCACGCCGACCCCGGCATGGTCCTGATGCAGGCACACGCCCTTCAGCTTCACGGCCTTGTCGTTCAGGAAAAATCCCTGCGAGGCATCGAAGCGGATCGTGCGGAAGCCGATCGCGATGCGGCGTTCGTCCCCACCGCCCGGGGCATCGGTGATGACGCGCACGGTATAGAGCGTCGGCGTCTCGATCGACCAAAGCTGCGGGTCGGCGACCGGCAGCGACAGCGCGACCTCTGCCTCGCCCAGCGGCGGCAACTGCGCCTGCCCGCGTGCGCTGGCGACGACCTTGCCGGCGGGGTCGAGCAGGTCGACCAGCACATTCGCCGCCGCCATCTCGCGGGCGATACTGTTTAGCGCGACGGTAACCGGCACGCTCCAGCGGCCATCGCTGCCAAGGCGCGGATCGCAATGCACCCCGTCGGTCGTGATCGATACCGGCGCGCGCTTCGACAGCCAGACTTGGCGGTACAGGCCCGCGCCTTCGTACCACCAGCCCTCCATCGCGTTGGCGTCGACGCGGATCGCGATAACGTTCAGTTCGTCGCCGAACCGTGCGAACGGCGTCAGATCGATGTCGATGGCGTTGTAGCCCGAGAAGTTGCGCGCGACGATGCTGCCATTGATCCAGATCGTCGCCGCGGTCGCGATCGCGCCGAAATGCAGTTCCAGCCGCTTGCCGCGATCGGCGGGGTCGAGCCGCAGCGTCCGGCGATACCAGCCGATCCCGCGCGGGCGATACCCCTGTGCAACGTTCGCGGTCTCGACAAAGCCCTGCGCCGACGCCCAGTCGTGCGGCAGCGTCACCGCCGCCCAGTCGCTGTCGTCATAATCCATCGCCGCCGCGCCGCGCGCGTTACCGGCCTTGGCATTGCTGTACGTATCGTCATGGGTGACCGGTGCCGGGGGCGTGATATCGCCCTCGTGGAACAACCACCCGCGCGCGAGCAGCGTCCGCGACGGGTCCTCGACCGGAAGGCGTTCGAACAGCCCGTCGCGGCGGCCAAGTCCGTGCAGCAGTCCGCTCGGCTCGGTCGGGCGCGGCGCGGCGATGGCGCGCACCGGCAGCGTCGCCGCCGCCAGCGATCCCGCGGTTCCGGTCAGCAGGGCGCGCCGGCCCAGCGGCATGAACGTCATTCGATCTCTCCCGTTATCCATCGATCGCGGCGCGCAGCGCCCGCACGATCTTCTCATCGGTCCGCGCCAGTCCCGGCCCGGCAAAGCCGAGCGCGTGGACGCGCGCATCGTCCTGCGGGACCGCAACACCGGCCGAAGCATGAACCTCCACCGCACCCGTTACCGACAGCAGTTCCACGACATTGTCGGGCCGCACGCCCGATCCCGGCATCACCACGATCCGCCCCGCCGCCGCGCGAACCATCGCGGCGATCACCGCCGCCCCATCGACGGCACGCACCGCGCCACCCGACGTCAGGATGCGGGCAAAGCCATGCGCCACCGCCGGTTCGATCGCCGCCACCGGATCGGGCAACAGGTCGACCGCGCGGTGCAGCGTCAGGTCGATATCGTCGCGAACCGCCCGCACCGCCGCGACCCATTCGCGCAGGGCCGCTTCGTCGATCGCGCCGCCCCGCACTGCACCGAACACCAACCCATCGACCCCGGCGGCGATCAGTGCCTGCGCATCGGCGACCGCCGTCGCGACGTCGCCCGCATCATAGGCAAAGTCACCCGCGCGCGGCCGGACCATCGCATGGACCCGAACCCCCGCCGCCCGCGCCCGCGCGACGACCAGCGCCGCCAGTCCCGGCGACGGCGTCAGCCCGCCCACCGACAGCGCACCGCACAACTCGATCCGGTCCGCCCCCCCGGATATCGCAGCGTCGCACCCCGCAACGCTGTCGATACAGATTTCCAGCATCGTCCGCGGCATGCGCCCCCCAATCGGTTTGTAGGACCAATGAAGCCTCGCCGCCGAAGGTCAAGCGCCTTCCCGTGCTTGACTCCCGGACGTACCCGGCATAAGCGCGCCGGCAAGCGTCGTGGCTGGATTCGTCCAGGTCCGACGTCCGTCCGAGACAGCAGGTGCGGGTTTCCCGCTTAATGTCCTGCCGAGGCGGGGAATGCGTTAACTCGCCGGGCGCAGCACCTGCCACGCCGGGCCAGCCATGGGAAATCCGCGCGACTGCCCGGTTTCTTCGCATGGCGACCATGCCCCTTCACGGACTGTCGCCCCGTTTGTCGCATCTGCGGCGGGCGGATTGTTCGCGGGCGTTTTCCGAATTGTCGGAAGTACGCCCCAGTTAAGGAGAACGGCATGGATCGCACTCAGAAGAGTGAAGCCGTCGCCGAGCTGAACCGCACCTTCAACGAGGTCGGCGTGGTGGTCGTCACCCGCAACCTCGGCATGACCGTCGCACAGTCGACGGGCCTGCGTAACAAGATGCGTGACGCCGGCGCGAGCTACAAGGTCTCGAAGAACCGTCTTGCCCGGATCGCAGCCGAAGGCACGCCGTACGCGGTGATCGCCGACCTGCTGACCGGCCCGACGGCGCTTGCGACGTCGACCGACCCCGTTGCCGCGGCACGGGTCATCAACGACTTCGCCAAGACGAACGACAAGATCGAGATCGTCGGTGGCGCGATGGGCGGCCAGCTCCTCGATGCGGAAGGTATCAAGGCACTCGCCTCGCTGCCGTCGCTCGACGAACTGCGCGCCAAGATCGTCGGCCTCATCGTTGCCCCGGCAACGAAGCTGGCGACCATCACCCAGGCTCCCGCGGCACAGATCGCCCGGGTCCTGTCGGCATATGCGGAGAAGGACGCGGCCTGATCGGCGGCTTCCGACCCATTTACCCCTATCTGATTTACGGAGAATATCATGGCTGACCTCAACGCAATCGTCGACCAGCTGAGCGAACTGACCGTCCTCGAAGCAGCTGAACTCTCGAAGCTGCTCGAAGAAAAGTGGGGCGTTTCGGCCGCTGCTGCCGTTGCTGCCGCTCCGGCCGCTGGCGGTGGCGCCGCTGCCCCGGCTGCTGAAGAGCAGACCGAATTCGACGTCATCCTGACCGGCGACGGTGGCAAGAAGATCAACGTCATCAAGGAAGTCCGCGCCATCACCGGTCTCGGCCTGACCGAAGCCAAGGCGCTGGTCGAAGGCGCTCCGAAGGCCGTCAAGGAAGGCGTCAACAAGGACGAAGCCGCCAAGATCAAGGCGCAGCTCGAAGGCGCCGGCGCAACCGTCGAAGTCAAGTAAGCCGCAGCGGGAGAGACGGAGCAGCGATGCTGCCCCGCATTCCCGCAAGGCCGGCCGGCGGGCCGCAAGGCCCGACCGACGGGATGGAATTCACTTCCATCCCGGCTTGGCGACAAAGAAGAGGGGCGATCCGGCGACGGGTCGCCCCTTTTTTTGCGCAACGCCCGCGAGATCCGACCCTCGAGCCCGCGCAGCAATCGAAGACCGGCGGCGCCTTGCGCCGGTAACAAAACACCCGCATCCTCCAGGCCATGGCAATCGTATCGCTCGCGCTGTTCCTGACGGCGGCCACCACGTCGGTCGTACCCCCGCCGCCCCAGCAACGTCTGGCCCGCTGGACGCCCGGTCCGGTCCGATGCGGCGGTACCGTCATCGATCCGGTACGACTGGTCCGGTCGCGCCCCGAACTGGCTTGGGGCGAAGTACCGTCGAAGGTGACCACCTTGCGCTTCCGCATCGATGCGAGCGGTCGGCCGCTGTCGATCAAGCGGGCGGGCAGCAATGATTTCATCCCGTTCGGCAGCGATCTTGTCCCGGCCTTCGCCGCATCGCAGTTCGCGTCCGGCAGTCCGCGAAACGACTGCGCGATCGACTATACGATCGAACTGACCACGCTTGCGACGGCGGAACGGGCCGACCTGATGGCCTATTCGCTCGATCCGAGCAGTGGCCCGTTACCCCCCGAAGGCTGGGACCGGATCACGCCACCCGATACAGATTGCCGGCGTCGGCCGTATCCGGCGGACCTGTTGCGCGCCTTTCCCGATTTCGACAAGCTTCCCGGCACGCCGGGCGAGCGGCAATGGTCGATGACCGGCTACGACCTCGACAAAAAGGGTCGCCCGATCAGCGTGCGAACCGTTGCTGGTACCGGCGATGCCGCACTGGATGCGGCGTCGCGCAAGGCCGTCGCGAAATCGCGTTTCGTCGCCGGTGCGCGTACCGGCTGCATGTACCCCTATTGGCGTGGCCCGCTCCGGATCGCGGCACCACCCGCTCCGCCAGAAGATGCGTTCGGTCCAACGCCGCACTGCCCGACCGCGCCGTGGGTCCAGCAACCACGGCTGATCTATCCGCCGGCGTGGAACCGCCGTTCGATCGAAGGATGGGCGGTGGTCCAGTTCGATGTCGCCCCTTGGGGCGAAGTCGGCAACACGCGGGTGCTGGCAAGCGAGCCGGCCGAGGATTTCGGTCGGGAAGCGATGCAGGTGATCCGCACCGCGCGTCGCGCGCCGTCGACGACCGGTGCCAGCGGCTGTATCGAACGCATCCGCTTCGCGATCCGACCGCCCGGAGCAGCCGCCAGCGCCGACGGGCCGCCGCCACCGCCGGTGGTCATCGAGTAACGCCGGGGCGGATCGCGCCGCCCCGGCGTCCCGGTTCAGGGGACCGTCACCGTCTGCACCGGCACGCCTTTCAACTCCGGCAGCGCGCCCAGTTGCGGCTTCACCTTGGCCAGATCGCCGACCACGACCAGCGTGAACTTGTCGAGCGGCAGGCTCAGCCGGATCGCGCTGCTGAACTGCGCGTCGCTGACCGCCATGGTCGCCGGTACATAGCGGTCGAGCCAGTTGGCCGGCAGGCCCAGCGCGTCGCGCGTCACAAGTTGCCCGATCAGCGAGGCGCTGTCCGAACTGCGCAATACGAACAGCCCGGCATTGTAGCTGCGCATGCCGCCGGCTTCCTCGGCGCTCGGCGGGGTCGATTGCAGCGTCCGGATTTCGTGGAACACTTCCTTCAGCGACGCGCCGGTCACCGCGGTCGTAACATCGGCATCGAACGTCCAGCGGGCGTCGCCGGGACGCTGGGCGATCCCCGATCCGGGCGAATAGGTATAGCCCTTGTCCTCGCGAATATTGCGGGTGATCCGCGACGAGAAGCTACCGCCGAGCAGCGCATTGGCGACGCGCAGCGGAATGTCGCCGTCGCTTCCGGCCAGCGGCGATGCCCAGTCGAGCCGGATCGTCGATTGCGGCGCATCCGGCCGGTCGACCAGCAACACACGGGGTCCCGCCGCGGCGGTCGGCACCAGCGACAGACGTGCCGGCCCCTTCTGCCAATCGCCGAATGCCTGCTGCACGGCGGCCTTCACCTGCGCCGGATCGAACCGTCCCGCGACATACAGCCGTGCGCGCTGCGCACCGAAATTGGTGGCATAGAAGCGCTTCACCTGATCGAGCGTGTAGCCGTTCAGCTGCGCCGGGGTCGGCAGGATGCGACCATAGGGATGGTCGCCATAGGTCGCACGGGCCAGCGCATAGTCGGCCAGCATCCCCGGCTGCGCCAGCGACTGCGTCAGTGAGCGCGCGCTGTTCGCCTTGACGCGATCGAACTCGCCGGCCGGAAAGGTCGGATGACGGGCGACGTCCCCGATCAGCGCAACCGCCTGCGGTGCGAATTCGCTCAGGCCGCTCATGCTGATCGACGTGCCGGTATAGCTCACACGCACGCCCAGATTGCCGCCCATGCCGGCGGCAGCGGTGGCGAGCGCCGCAGAATCGCGACTGCCCGCCCCTTCCTTCATCATGCTGCCGGCCAGATCGGCGAGCCACGGATCGCGCCCCTCCTCCAGATTGCCGGCATAGACCTGCAACACCATCGTGACCTTCGGCGCGTTGCCATAGGGGATCAGCGTCACGCCCATGCCATTGGGCAGGGTATAGGTTTCCGAGGCGGGCACGGTGAACGGCTTGGGAGCCCCGATCGGCGGCGCGGGAAGTGCCGGCGGCGGGGTTTGTGCGGCGAGCGGCGCGGCGATCAGCGCAAGGCCGGCGAGAAGGATCGAACGGCGCATCTCACTTGCCTCCCTTGGCGGCGGCACTGCCGGGTACGATGGTGTAGATCGAACGGTTGGTCGGCCGCAGATATTCCTGCGCCGTCTTCTGGATCAGCGCGGGGGTCACCTTGGCAAAGCCTGCTTCGATCCGGTTCACCGCCTGCGGATCATTGTCGAACAGCGCATAGACCGCGAGCAGATCGATCAGCCCGACGCGCGTGCCGCCATCGACCGACGAATACAGATCGGAGCGCAATTTGGTCCGTGCCCGGTCGAGTTCGCCCTGCGTGACCGGGGTCGTCCGCAATTGCTCCATGACGCCGTCCACCGCCTGCCGGATCTGCGCATCGCCAAACTGCGGATCATGGGTGAAGTTGAACGCCCACAGCATCGGGCCGTTATAGTTGTACATGTTGCCCAGCGAGGCATTGATCCCGCCTGACAGATCGCCGGTAATGCCGGTTTCGGACACCAGCTTGCGCGACAGGCGGCTGTCGTCGCCCTGCACCAGCATCTGGTCGATCAGCCCCATCGCATACCATTCGGGCGTGCCGCGCGGCGGCATGTGATAGCCCGCCGCCCAGCCGGGCTTGGGCGCCAGCGCGTCGACGCGGCTGCGAGTCTTTTCCGCGGTCTGGCGCGGTTCGGCCAGGTCGGGCAGCTTCACCGGCGCGCCCTTTTGCAGGGGACCGAAATATTTGCGGACCATCGCCTCGGCCCGGGCATAGTCGATGTCGCCCGCGACCACGAGCACCGCATTGTTCGGGCGATAGAAGGCGGAGTGGAACTGCTTGGCATCGGCGACGGTCGCCGCCTCGATCTCCTTCAGATCGCCGTAGAAGTTATGGCTGTTATACCAGTTGGTGTTGGCCAGCATCGGCAGGTCGATCCACGGCCAGCTGCCATAGGGCTGGTTGAGGACGTTGACCTTCACCTCGTTGCCGACGACGCCCTGCTGGTTCTTCAGCACCGTGTCGTCGATGACCGGGCGCGCCATGCGATCGGCCTCCAGCCACAGGATGCGCTCCAGCGCGTTCGACGGCGCGATCTCGAAATAATTGGTGAAATCGAACCGGGTCGATCCGTTCAGCACGCCGCCGGCATTGCTGATCGTGTTGATGAACACGCCCTTCGGTGCGTTCTGCGACCCCTGGAACATCAGATGTTCGAACAGATGCGCGAAGCCGGTGCGTTCGCGCGGTTCGACGCGGAAGCCGATGCCGTAATAGACGCCGACGGTGACCGTCGGGGCCAGCGTGTCGCGCGACAACACGACCTTCAACCCGTTGGGCAGCGTCAGGTACCGCATGTCGATCGCCAGCTTCGCCGGCGCGGTGGCGGCGGGGCGCGATTGCGCCGCCGATACGGTCGCGGTCACCGGCAGCGCGGCCAGCGCCGCCCCCAGCAACAGCCGCTTCATGATACGCGTCATCGTTCCCCCTTTTGCTGATCAGTCGTCGGTATCGCGTTCCTCAGCCGTTTCGGCATGGATCAGAATGTCGCCGGGCTGGCATTCGAGCACCCGGCAGATCGCGTCCAGCGTGGTGAACCGGATCGCCCGCGCCTTGCCGGTCTTCAGGATCGACAGGTTGGCGAGCGTGATATCGACCGCCTGCGCCAGTTCGGTCAGCGTCATGCGGCGGGCGAGCAACACTTCGTCGAGGCGGACCAGCACCGCCATCAGACCGTCCCTTCCAGATCCTCGCGGAGCGCCGCGCCCTCGGCAAAGACGCGGGCCAGCACGAATGCGACCAGCACCGACAACCAGCCCCCGATCGAGAAGGACGAACCGTCCACTCCAACCCCGATGCCATCGAAGCGCGGCAGGATCGCGAACAACGGGATGTCGAGCAGCTGGATGGCCAGCAACGCCCAGCCGACAGCGCGCACCCGCCGGGCATTGGGCGACGCGAACGTCTCCCCCGCCAGCACGGTGCGGAGGATGGCGATCAACCGCGAGAAGATGACATGGGCCGGCACCGATGCGACGACGCCGACCAGCAACAGCGCGCGGATGCCGCCGATCATGCGTTCGGCATCGATCGCCGGATATTTGGCGACCATCTGTGCGGCGAGCATGTCGTGCAACGGCAGGCTGGCAATGGCCGCCAGCAGGAAGATGATCGCAAAGAGAATATTGAGCGCGAGCAGCAGCCGCAGCACGCCGAGGGTCAATCGCAATATCCGGTCCCGCCGCCCCATGCCGCCCTCTTTCCTGTCCCGCGTGGACGCTACCGGGTATATCGATTATCGCCAAGGGCGATGGCGGCGTTACGTGCGCCGCACCTGCCCATAGAGCCGCACTTCCAGCCGATCGGTCATGCGGTCGCCGCGATCGGTGAAGATCGGGGCGAGCTTTCCCTGCGGCGCGGCGGGGCCGACCATGAACGCGGCGGTGGTGCGCGATTCGCGACCGTCCTCCCAGCGATAACGCGCGTCGATCGCGATCATCGGCACGAAGAACGGCCGGTCCCGCGCGGTGACGATGTTCACCGCCACGCGCGGCAGGGTCATCGTCGCCTCCAGATGCCGTTGCTCGCCCGCGCCCAGCGCGAACGGGTCGAGCCCGCGCTTGCCGTCATTGGCGAAGAAATCAGCGATCGCGTCGTCCTGTCCGGCATGGGCGGTCAGCAGCATCGTCGCGACGCTGACTTCGGTCACCGGCATCGATGCAGGATTGCCGACCGTCAGGTCGAAATCGAGCAGGATGCGCTCGTTCTCGGTTCCGACCCGGATCGGGGCGAGCTGGAATTCGAGGAACGGCCCCGGCGTCGGCGCGGGCGCTGCGGGGGGTGGCGGGACGACCGGCGCGGGGGGCGGCGGGGCGGCGCGCGGCGGCGCGGGCGGGGCTACCGGTTCGGGCGGCAGGTCCGGAACCGGCACGGCATCGTCGACCACCGTCGCCGATCGACGCCGCCGCCGGGCGAACAGCAGAGCCACGCCGGTCGCGACCACGATCCCGACGAGGAACCACAGCCACCATGGCAGCGCATCGCCGGTCGGTGCCGGAGCGGGTTGGGCGGCGGGGGTCGGGAGCAGGTCGGGCGTGGGCGAGGCGGCCGGGGTCGGCAGCACCGGCGGGCCGGCATAGGTCGCCTGCGGTGCCGGGGCGGCCGCTGGGGTAGCGACGGGTGCAGGACTCGAAGTTGGCGAAGGTGTCACGCGGGGACGTGGCGCGGGCGGGGTCGGCGTGGCGGTCGGGACCGGAGCCCGGGGCGCGCGCGGAGTCGGCGACGGCGTGCCGCGCGGGGTCGGGGTTGCGATCGGCGTCGAAGTTGGCACCGGGGTCGGCGCGACCTGCGGCGTGATGTCGTAGATCGGAATCGATCCGCCGGGTTGCGCCTGCTGCGCGGCGGCGGGTACGGCAAGAGTCGCGACGATCGCCGCGCACGAAAGCTGGAACTGCATCGTCGCCCTGAACCGGGCTTTCCGTGCGAGCGTTAGCCCACCTGGCACCCGGTTGCGACGAAGCGGGTTGGTTCCACGGCCAGTCGAACCCACGACTGGCCCGCGTTGACACACCCGGTCATGGCTTCTATATCGACGGCTTGCTTCAGGACCGGGAAAGAATGCGTCGTCGCGCAACGCATTCCATGCATAGGCCTGTCGCCATTCCAGGACGCTCGATCAGCTGCGGCCCCATGTGGGTGACGCGGCTTTCGTCGTCCCGATCGCACGCCAGCCCGGTGGCAACCGGGCACGAGATTTGACTGCAAGCGAGGCCCACGACTCCATGGCGACCAAGGCAACCGCAACCGGCACGCACAAGCGCCGCATCCGCAAGGTGTTCGGCGACATCCACGAAGTGGTGCAGATGCCGAATCTGATCGAGGTTCAGCGCGAGAGCTATGAACAGTTCCTGCGTTCCGACCCGTCGATCGGCTATGTCTCCGGCCTCGAAAAGACGCTGCGGTCGGTGTTCCCGATCCGCGACTTCGCCGGCACCGCCGAGCTCGACTTCGTCACCTACGAACTGGAAGATCCCAAGTTCGACGTGGAAGAGTGCCGTCAGCGCGGCATCACCTATGCCGCGCCGATGCGCGTCACGCTGCGCCTGATCGTGTTCGAGGTCGACGCCGATACCGAAGCCCGGTCGGTGCTCGATATCAAGGAGCAGGACGTCTATATGGGCGACATGCCCCTGATGACGGGCAACGGCACCTTCTTCATCAACGGCACCGAGCGCGTGATCGTGTCGCAGATGCATCGCTCGCCGGGCGTGCTGTTCGACCATGACCGCGGCAAGACCCACGCCAGCGGCAAGTATCTGTTCGCCGCGCGCGTCATTCCGTATCGCGGTTCGTGGCTCGATTTCGAATTCGACGCCAAGGACATCGTCAACGTCCGCATCGACCGCAAGCGCAAGCTGCCGGTCACGTCGCTGCTCTATGCGCTGGGCATGACCGGCGAGGACATCCTCAACCACTTCTACAACCGCGTGACCTTCGTCCGTGGCGAAGGCGGCTGGCGGATTCCGTACGCGCCGGAAAACTGGCGTGGCCAGAAGCCGTCGTTCGACATCGTCGATGCGAACACCGGCGAAGTCGTGTTCCCGGCCGGCACCAAGATTTCCCCGCGCCTCGCGAACAAGGCGGGCAAGGACGGTCTGACCGATCTGCTGATCCCGACCGAGGAAATCTTCGGCCGCTACAGCGCCTATGATCTCATCAACGAGACCACCGGCCAGATCTATATCGAAGCCGGCGACGAAGTGACCGCCGAGAACCTCGAACTGCTCGACCAGGCCGGCATCGAGCGGATCGAGCTGCTCGACATCGATCATGTGTCGACCGGTCCGTGGATCCGCAACACGCTGAACGTCGACAAGGCCGAGGAGCGCGAACAGGCGCTGTCGGACATCTATCGCGTGATGCGCCCCGGCGAGCCGCCGACGCTGGAAACCGCCGAATCGCTGTTCGCCGGCCTGTTTTTCGATCCCGAGCGTTACGACCTGTCGGCCGTCGGCCGCGTGAAGCTGAACATGCGTCTCGACCTCGACGCGCCGGACACGGTGACCACGTTGCGCAGCGAGGACATCCTGGCGGTCGTCAAGACGCTGGTCGACCTGAAGGACGGCAAGGGCGAAGTCGACGATATCGACAATCTCGGCAACCGCCGCGTGCGGTCGGTCGGCGAGCTGTTGGAAAACCAGTATCGCGTCGGGCTGTTGCGCATGGAGCGCGCGGTCAAGGAGCGCATGTCGTCGGTCGACGTCTCGACGGTCATGCCGAACGACCTGATCAACGCCAAGCCGGCGGTCGCGGCCGTTCGCGAGTTCTTCGGTTCGTCGCAGCTGTCGCAGTTCATGGATCAGACCAACCCGCTGTCCGAAGTGACGCACAAGCGTCGCGTTTCGGCGCTCGGGCCGGGCGGTCTGACGCGCGAGCGTGCAGGCTTCGAAGTCCGCGACGTTCACCCGACCCACTACGGCCGTATCTGCCCGATCGAAACGCCGGAAGGCCCGAACATCGGTTTGATCAACTCGCTGGCCACGTTCAGCCGCGTCAACAAGTACGGCTTCATCGAGACCCCGTATCGTCGCATCGTCGACGGCAAGGTCACGAACGACGTCGTGTACCTGTCGGCGATGGAAGAGCAGAAGCACACCGTCGCGCAGGCGTCGGCCACGCTGAACGAGGACAGCAGCTTCGCCGAGGAACTGGTGTCGGCGCGTCAGGCCGGCGAATTCCTGATGGCGCTGCCCGAAAACGTCACGCTGATGGACGTGTCCCCGAAGCAGCTGGTGTCGGTCGCCGCGTCGCTCATTCCGTTCCTCGAAAACGATGACGCCAACCGCGCGTTGATGGGTTCGAACATGCAGCGCCAGGCGGTGCCGCTGGTGAAGGCGGAAGCGCCGTTCGTCGGCACCGGCATGGAAGAGACCGTGGCGCGCGATTCGGGCGCGGCGATCTCGGCCAAGCGCGCCGGCGTCGTCGATCAGGTCGATGCGGCCCGCATCGTCATCCGCGCGACCGGTGAGGTCGATGCGGCGGAGAGCGGCGTCGACATCTACACGTTGATGAAGTTCCAGCGTTCGAACCAGTCGACCTGCATCAACCAGCGTCCGCTGGTGAAGGTGGGCGACGTGGTGAAGGCCGGCGAGGTCATCGCCGACGGCCCATCGACCGAGTTCGGCGAGCTGGCGCTGGGCCGCAATGCCCTCGTCGCGTTCATGCCGTGGAACGGCTACAATTATGAGGATTCGATCCTCATCAGCGAGCGGATCGTGAAGGACGACGTGTTCACGTCGATCCATATCGACGAGTTCGAAGTGATGGCCCGCGACACCAAGCTGGGGCCGGAAGACATCACCCGCGATATTCCGAACGTGGGTGAGGAAGCGCTGCGCAACCTCGACGAGGCGGGCATCGTGTATATCGGTGCCGAGGTCGAACCGGGCGACATCCTTGCCGGCAAGATCACGCCCAAGGGTGAATCACCGATGACGCCGGAGGAAAAGCTCCTCCGCGCGATCTTCGGTGAAAAGGCCAGCGACGTGCGCGACACCTCGCTGCGCTTGCCGCCGGGCGTGTCGGGTACGGTTGTCGACGTCCGCGTCTTCAACCGTCACGGCATCGACAAGGACGAGCGCGCCATGGCGATCGAGCGCGAGGAGATCGAGCGCCTGAAGAAGGACTCGGACGACGAGCGCGGCATCCTCAACCGTGCGACCTGGTCGCGTCTGCGCGAAATGCTCGAAGGGCAGACCGCGACGGCCGCCCCCAAGGGCGTGAAGAAGGGCGTGGTCATCGACCGCGAACTGCTCGACAGCGTCGAGAAGCATGAGTGGTGGCGGTTCGCCGTCGCCGACGATGCGGCGCAGTCGAACCTCGAAGCGGTCAAGGCGCAGTATGACGAGGCGGTGAAGCGGATCACCGACAAGTTCCACGATCGCCGTGAGAAGCTGGAGCGCGGCGACGAGCTGCCGCCGGGCGTGCTGAAGATGGTCAAGGTGTTCGTCGCGGTGAAGCGCAAGCTGCAACCGGGCGACAAGATGGCCGGCCGTCACGGCAACAAGGGCGTCATCAGCCGCATCCTGCCGGCGGAGGACATGCCGTTCCTCGCCGACGGGACGCCGGTCGACCTCGTGCTCAACCCGCTGGGCGTGCCGTCGCGCATGAACGTCGGGCAGATCTTCGAAACGCACCTCGGCTGGGCCGCCCGCAACCTCGGCATGGAAGTCGCCCGGTCGCTGCGCGACTGGCGCGAAGCCAATCCGGATGCGGTCGGCGGCGAAATGCCGGCGGCGGTCAAGGACCGGCTGAAGGAGATCTATGGCGATCACTATGCCGAGGACATCGACAGCCGTTCGAACGAGCAGCTCCACGAGCTGGTCCAGAACATCAGCACGGGCGTACCGATGGGCACCCCGGTGTTCGACGGCGCGCGCGAGAGCGATGTGTCCGACATGCTGAAGCTGGCGGGTCTCGACACGTCGGGTCAGTCGGTGCTGTTCGACGGGCGGACCGGCGACCAGTTCGACCGGATGGTCACCGTCGGCATCATCTACATGCTGAAGCTGCACCACCTCGTCGACGACAAGATCCACGCGCGTTCGATCGGGCCGTACAGCCTCGTTACCCAGCAGCCGCTGGGCGGCAAGGCGCAGTTCGGTGGCCAGCGTTTCGGGGAAATGGAAGTGTGGGCGCTCCAGGCCTATGGTGCCGCCTATACGCTCCAGGAAATGCTGACGGTGAAGTCCGACGACGTGGTCGGCCGCACCAAGGTCTATGAGGCGATCGTCAAGGGCGACGACACCTTCGAGGCCGGCATCCCGGAAAGCTTCAACGTGCTGGTCAAGGAAATGCGCTCGCTGGGTCTCAACATCGAGCTGGGCAGCATCGAAAAGCCGGAAGAACTGGCCGACGCGGCGGAATAAGCGACCAAATCTCCCTCTCCCCGCGTGCGGGGAGAGGGTCGGGGAGAGGGGTAGTCCACTACCCTCTCCGCACTTCCCCTCTCCCAACCCTCTCCCCTGAAGGAGAGAGGGCTATGAGGTAAGATCATGAACGAACTGACCAATTTCGCGAACCCGGTGGCCAAGCCGGAAACCTTCGACATGATCCAGATCGGGATCGCCAGCCCCGAGCGTATCCGCTCGTGGTCGTTCGGCGAGATCAAGAAGCCCGAGACGATCAACTATCGCACGTTCAAGCCCGAGCGTGACGGCCTGTTCTGCGCGCGCATCTTCGGTCCGATCAAGGATTACGAGTGCCTGTGCGGCAAGTACAAGCGCATGAAGTACAAGGGCATCGTCTGCGAAAAGTGCGGTGTCGAAGTCACGGTGTCGAAGGTCCGCCGCGAGCGGATGGGCCATATCGAACTGGCCGCGCCGGTTGCGCACATCTGGTTCCTGAAGTCGCTGCCGTCGCGCATCGGCCTGCTGCTCGACATGCAGTTGAAGCAGCTCGAGCGGGTGCTGTATTTCGAATCGTACATCGTCATCGAGCCGGGCCTGACTGCCCTCGAAAAGTATCAGCTCCTCACCGAGGACGAACTGCTCGACGCGCAGGACCAGTATGGCGAGGACGCGTTCTCGGCCGGGATCGGTGCCGAAGCGGTCAAGCAGATGCTGATCGACCTCGACCTCGAGGGTGAAAAGCGCGACTTGCTCGAAGAGTTGGCCGTCACCAAGTCGGAACTGAAGCCCAAGAAGATCATCAAGCGGCTGAAGGTCGTCGAGAGCTTCCTCGAATCGGGCAACCGTCCCGAGTGGATGATCCTCGACGTCGTGCCGGTCATTCCGCCCGAACTGCGCCCGCTGGTGCCGCTCGACGGCGGCCGTTTCGCGACGTCGGATCTGAACGACCTGTACCGCCGCGTCATCAACCGCAACAACCGGTTGAAGCGCCTCATGGAACTGCGCGCGCCGGACATCATCGTCCGCAACGAAAAGCGCATGTTGCAGGAAGCGGTCGACGCGCTGTTCGACAACGGTCGCCGTGGCCGCACGATCACCGGCGCCAACAAGCGTCCGCTGAAGTCGCTGTCCGACATGCTCAAGGGCAAGCAGGGCCGCTTCCGCCAGAACCTTCTGGGTAAGCGCGTCGACTATTCGGGTCGTTCGGTCATCGTGACCGGCCCGGAACTCAAGCTGCACCAGTGCGGCCTGCCGAAGAAGATGGCGCTCGAGCTGTTCAAGCCGTTCATCTACGCGCGCCTCGACGCCAAGGGCCTGAGCATGACGCTCAAGCAGGCGAAGAAGTGGGTCGAGAAGGAACGCAAGGAAGTCTGGGACATCCTCGACGAAGTCATTCGCGAACACCCGGTCATGCTGAACCGTGCGCCGACGCTCCACCGTCTGGGCATCCAGGCGTTCGAGCCGGTGCTGATCGAGGGCAAGGCGATCCAGCTGCACCCGCTGGTCTGCTCGGCGTTCAACGCCGACTTCGACGGCGACCAGATGGCCGTGCACGTTCCGCTGAGCCTCGAAGCGCAGCTGGAAGCGCGCGTCCTGATGATGTCGACCAACAACATCCTGTCGCCCGCCAACGGCAAGCCGATCATCGTGCCGTCGCAGGACATGGTGCTGGGCCTGTATTACCTGTCGATGGAAAAGACGAACGAGCCGGGCGAAGGCATGCTGCTGGGTGACATGGCGGAGGTGCATCAGGCACTCCACGCCGGTGCCGTCACGCTGCATACCAAGATCATCAGCCGCGTTCCGCAGACCGACGAGGACGGCAAGCAGTATCTCAAGCGGTATGAGACCACGCCGGGCCGCATGCTGCTGGGCGAAACGCTGCCGCACAGCCACAAGGTCCCGTTCGAAACGGTCAACCGCCTGCTGACCAAGAAGGACGTCGGCGACGTCATCGACGAGGTGTATCGCCACACCGGTCAGAAAGAGACCGTGCTGTTCGCGGATGCGATCATGGCGCTGGGCTTCCGCCACGCGTTCAAGGCCGGCATCTCGTTCGGCAAGGACGACATGCTGATCGCGCCGGACAAGGACAAGCTGGTCGACGAGACGCGCGATCAGGTGAAGGACTTCGAGCAGCAATATCAGGACGGCCTGATCACGCAGCAGGAGAAGTACAACAAGGTGATCGACGCCTGGAGCCGTTGCGGCGATCAGGTGGCGACGTCGATGATGGACGAGATCAAGGCGGTCCGCCGCTACGAGGAGGGTCCCGACAAGGGTCGCGAGAAGCCGATCAACTCGATCTACATGATGGCCCACTCGGGTGCCCGCGGTTCGCAGGCACAGATCAAGCAGCTGGCCGGCATGCGCGGGCTGATGGCCAAGCCGTCGGGCGAGATCATCGAAACGCCGATCATCTCGAACTTCAAGGAAGGCCTGACCGTCCTCGAATACTTCAACTCGACCCACGGCGCCCGCAAGGGTCTGGCGGATACGGCGCTCAAGACGGCGAACTCGGGCTATCTGACCCGCCGTCTGGTCGACGTGTCGCAGGATTGCGTCATCATCATGGAAGACTGCGGTACCCAGCGCGCGCTGGAAATGCGGTCGATCATCGAAGGTGGTGCGACGATCGCGTCGCTCGGCGAACGCATCCTCGGCCGCACCACGGCAGAGGACGTGGTCGATCCGAAGACCGGCGAAGTCGTGTTCCCGACCGGAACGCTGCTCGACGAGGCGATGATTACCCGCATCGAGGCGATCGGACTTCAGGCGATGAAGATCCGCAGCCCGCTGGTCTGCGAAGCCAAGGTCGGCGTCTGCGGCACCTGCTACGGCCGTGACCTTGCCCGTGGTACCCCGGTGAACATCGGCGAAGCGGTCGGCGTCATCGCGGCGCAGTCGATCGGTGAGCCGGGTACGCAGCTGACCATGCGTACCTTCCACATCGGTGGCGCGGCGCAGCTGAACGAACAGTCGAACCTCGAAGCGCCGGTCGACGGCACGGTCGAGTTCCGCGACCTGCGCCTGATCGAGGATCAGCGCGGCCGTCGGGTGGTGCTCAGCCGTTCGGGCGAAATCGCGATCGTCGACATGGACGGCCGCGACCTGTCGGTCCACCGCATCCCGTATGGTGCGTACGTGCTGTTCGACGATGGCCACATCGTTTCGCAGGGCGACCGCATGGCGGAATGGGACCCGTTCACCGCGCCGGTCATCACCGAAACGGGCGGTACGGTGAAGTTCATCGATCTGATCGAGAACAAGACCGTCACCGAACGCGTCGACGAAGCGACCGGTATCGCCCAGCGCGAGATCATCGAATATCGCGTGACGTCGAAGTCGAAGGAGGATCTGCGTCCGCGCATGACCCTGCTCGACGCGAATTCGGGTGAGGCGGCACGTTACATGCTGGCACCGGGCGCGGTGTTGTCGGTCGAGGATGGTGCACAGGTGCAGGCGGGCGACGTTCTTGCCCGTGTCGCCCGTGAATCGGCCAAGACCCGCGACATCACCGGTGGTCTGCCGCGCGTCGCCGAATTGTTCGAAGCGCGTATCCCGAAGGAAGCGGCGATCATCGCCAAGGTTTCGGGCCGCGTGATCTTCGGCAAGGATTACAAGGCGAAGCGCAAGATCGGCATCCAGCCCGAGGATGGCGGCGATGTCGTCGAGTATCTGATCCCGAAGTCGAAGGTCATCGACGTTCAGGAAGGCGACTATGTCAAGCGCGGCGACAACCTGATCGGTGGTTCGCCGAACCCGCACGACATTCTGGAAACGCTCGGCATCGAGCCGCTGGCCGAATATCTGGTCAGCGAAATCCAGGGCGTCTATCGACTGCAGGGCGTGAAGATCAACGACAAGCACATCGAGACGATCGTTCGTCAGATGCTGCAGAAGGTCGAGATCACCGACGGTGGCGACACCACCCTGCTGGCCGGCGAACAGCTCGACCGGGACGAGATGGACGAAGCCAATGCGAAGCTTGCGCCGGGTCTGGCCCCGGCACAGGGCAAGCCGGTCCTGCTCGGCATCACCAAGGCGTCGCTCCAGACGCGGTCGTTCATCTCGGCCGCATCGTTCCAGGAAACGACCCGAGTCCTCACCGAAGCATCGGTGCAGGGCAAGATCGACAGCCTGAACGGTCTGAAGGAGAACGTCATTGTCGGTCGCCTGATCCCGGCGGGCACCGGTGCCGGCATGAACCGCCTGCGCGTGGCGGCATCGTCGCGCGACGCGGCGCTGCGGGCACAGCATAAGGCGTTGCAGGGCTTCGTCGCGCCGCATTCGGCCGAGGAAGAGCGCGCCGCCGAACGGGCACGCTCACCCCGCGACGGGCAGGGCGCCAATGATCCGCTGGCCGATGTCGTGCCCTCGGGCACCGGCACCGACGCCGATGCAGGCGAATATCTGAACGACTGATCGTTCGGGTTTTCGTGATGTAGACGAGCCGCCGTCCGGGAAACCGGGCGGCGGTTTCGTTTTGGGGGGTACAGGCCCCGCCCTCTCCCCTGGACAGGGGAGAGGGATAGCGGAGCTTGCCAGCCTGCTGGCTAGCGTAGCTTGGGAGAGGGGCGAGGCGAGGCTTCGGCTCGCGCGCGCTCCGCACGCGCTTCCCTCCCTGCCTCGACTAGGACCGATCGATATTCAGCGATACGCACGGAATTTCGTCATTCCCGCGCAGGCGGGAATCCATAGACGCTGACGGTTTGGCTGGATTCGCGACGCTGACGTATATGGACTCCCGCCTGCGCGGGAGTGACGAAAGGGAATCGAACGCTATTTCTGCGCCGAGTGAACTGAATGTCGATCCCGCCTAGGCCTTTGCCAAGGCAAAGACCAAGTCTGCGCCTCCCTCTCCCCTGTGGCGCGAGGGGAAGGTTGCAGTCTGATCGCCATCAAACCGCATTCCCCTTCCCCGCTTGCCCCCCTACGCTGCGGCCAAAGGGGGAAATTGATGAAACGCATCCTGTCGACCTTGCTGCTGCTCGCCGCGCCGGCCACCGCCCAAAGCTATCGTCCCGATTTCGACCCGTCGGCGCACAAGGGTCCGCGCAACGGCCCGGTCAACGAGGTCGCGATACTGGGGTCGGCGCATCTGTCGCAGTTGCCGGATCGTTTCCGGCCCGAAGCACTGGCGCCGCTACTCGACAAGCTGGCCGCATGGAAGCCGCAGGCGATCGCGATCGAGGACGTATCGGGTGTCCAGTGCGACGAACTGCGCCGCTATCCCGATCGCTATGCCGATACCGTGGCATCCTATTGTCCCGATACCGCCGCCGCGCGTGCCGCGACCGGGCTGGACGTTCCGGCGGCGAACGTCGCGTTTCTGAAGATGCTCGCCGCCTGGCCCGCGACGCCCTCTCCCGCGCAGCGTCGCCGGCTGTCGGCTACCTTCCTTTCCGGGGGCGAGCAGGCGTCCGCGCTGGTCCAGTGGCTGCGCCTGCCCGCCGCCGAACGCCATGCCGGCGACGGGCTGGACGCCGCGCTGGTCGAGCGCCTGACCAAGTTGGAAACCCGCCCCGACGAAAGCCTGATGATCGCCGCCCGCCTTGCCGCCCGACTGGGGCTGGAGCGGGTCTATGCGATGGACGATCACAGCGCCGACCGATCGATTCCGAAGGCCGACGAGGCGGCGTATGGCAAGGCGATCCAGACGGCGTGGGACAATCCGGCGGGCGCGAAGCGGCGCGCGGTCAACGAAGCGGCCGAACGCGACCTGGCTACCGGGCCGGGGCTGCTGGCACTGTACCGCGCCCATAACGCGCCGGGCATCGTCCAGATGATCTATGACAGCGACTTCGGCGCGGCGCTGAACGAACCCTCGCCGCAGCGGTTCGGCCGGCAATATGTCGCCTATTGGGAAGTGCGCAACCTGCGCATGGCGGCGAATATCCGCGACATGCTGGCCGAGGCTCCCGGACCGGGGATGCGGGCGCTGGTCGTGGTCGGCGCGTCCCACAAACCATATCTGGATGCGTATCTGAACCAGATGCACGACGTCCGGATCGTCGACATCCAGCCGATGCTGCGCTGAAGGAGCCGCGACCGGCGTCGATCGTTCCGCTTGTGACACCGAGCAGCGCGAGGACACGCCATGGCCAAGGACGACGCCACCGCCGACACATTGGCCGACAGCGTCGACGACGCCCTGCTCGCCAAGACCCGTCCGCCGGTCGGCGCGATGCTGTTGCTCGGCATCGCGGCGGGGGCGCAGATCGCCTTCGGCGCGATCGGCTATCTGCTCGCGCAGGCGGGGTCCGCGCCGGGTGGCGCGACGCAGTTGCTGTCGGGTGTCGCCTTTTCGGTCGGGCTGATGCTGGTGATGGTGACCGGCACGCAATTGTTCACCGGCAACACGATGCTGGTGCTGCCTGCCGCGCAGGACCGGTTGGGCATTGGCGAGACGGTGCGCGACTGGACGACCGTGTGGGTCGCGAACCTGATCGGCAGTCTGGCAATCGCCGCGCTGTTCGTCGCATCGGGCGCGCCGAATGCGATCGACGGCGCGGTCGGACAGGCGGCGCTGAAGACCGCCGATACGAAGCTGGCCAAGGACTGGGTGGAACTGTTCGCCTCGGGCGTGCTCGCCAACATGCTGGTCTGCCTCGCGGTGTGGATGGCGACGGGCGCGCAGTCGGTGGCGGGCAAGATCGTCGGCGTCGTCGGGCCGGTCGCGCTGTTCGTCGCGGCAGGGTTCGAACACTCGGTCGCGAACATGACGCTGCTGCCGATCGCGTGGGCCATCGATCCGGCGGCGGTGCCGGCGACCGCGATGGCGGGCAATCTGTTGCTGGCGACGGCGGGAAATATCGTCGGCGGATCGCTGGTCGCGATCGTGCTGGCGGCGGGGCATCGCACGCTGAACACCGCATAGGGCGGATATGAGAGAGGCCGCCGGGGTCTCTCGACACCCGACGACCTCAAGCATGGTCAGCGGCCGGAAGTTCCAGCCCGGGAGACCATGCGAGCCGCATTCATGGTGCCACGGCGTTGACTGAGGGAGAATACCCCCCGCACGTGGCCCACGCTTTAGCGGCGCGTCTCCCGAACGAACTGAACCGAACCCACTGCTGAACCATGAGACATCGGATCACCTCCTTTCGCTAGTTAAAGCCGTTACGCCCCGAACGGTGGCGCACAGGGAATCTGGGGCATCTCGCCGCCGCGTACAAGACTTGTATTGCACGATGTTTCCGCCATAGTTCGCGCCCTGCCGACGCAGACTCAGCGCAGTCCCGGCCGGCACCCCCGCACCACCGTTCCGATCGCCTTGTCGCCCGGCAGTTGCGCGACCGGGTCGTCGTCGATGGCGAAACCGATCGCATCGGCACGGGCGAGCGCGTCGAGAAAGGTCTGCCCGGTCGTCACCGCCGCTTCGGCTGCGCCGTCGACGACCTGCGTCGGGAAGGTCGCGGCGGCATCGGCGACATAGAGGCGAATCGTGCGCCCCTGCCCCGGATGGGCGAAGACGATGCGCCTCGCCTGCGGGTCGCAGCGGATGGTAAAGGCCGCCGCGCCGTTCGATTCATACAGCGCGGCGCTGCCGGTAGCCGAAGCCTGATACCGCCAGCGCCCGGCGAGCGGCGTCGCGCCGTCGAGTTCGGGGGTCGGCAACTCGCCGGGCTTGAGCGCGCGTGGCGAAGGCGTGGGCCGGGGTGTAGGGGGCGGGCGCTCGGTCGGGGCCGGCGCGGGGGGCGGTTCGCTGGAACAACCCGCCAGCAGCACCAGCGACCAGAGCGCGACTCCCCGCATCAGCCGCGGCAATCCTCGGTCACGCGCAGGATTTCCGCCCAGCTCGGCAGGACCAGTCGCCCGATCCCGGCGCCTTCGACGACGAAGCGGCCCCGGCTGAACCCGATCGCGTCGAGCAGCCGGTCACTGGCCGGCAGCGCCACGCCGACGCCGCCCGCCATCGGCTGCACGGCGACGCTGCGCTGCGTGCTGGTGGTGCGGATCGTCACCGTGCCGGCGGCGGGGCGGGGCGTGGCGAGGACCATCGTCACCTGCTTCGCCGCGCGGTTGCAGGTCAGGGTCGCGACCGGGGCCGCACCGCGCACGGCGTAGGTCGCCGCCGATCCGGTGCCGAGCCCACGATACTGCCAGTCGCCGGGAGTGCGCGGCAGGTCGCGCCAGTCACTGACCGGCGGCGAGGTCGGCGCGACGGCGGTGGGTCGTGGCGCGGGCGATGGTGCGGTGACCGGCTCGGGCGGCGCACCCGGCGGCACGCACCCGGCCAGCAGGAGAGCGGGGGCAAGGAACTTGATACGCATCGCCACCTTATGGGCGATGCGGGCGGCGGCCTCAACCGGGGATGGGGCACCGTGCCCCTTCCATCGAACCGCTCGACCTTCCGGCGTAGGCCGGAATCCACGGATGGGGGAGGCGGCGATGGAGTCGAGAACGCCCGACACAATGGATCCCGGCCTGCGCCGGGAAGACGATCTTTGGGCGATCGTCACGCCCGCGCAGGCGGAAGGCCATGCACGCCGACGTTGCGTGTTCAGCTTTGGCGTCAGCGTCTACGAATCCGGCCCAAGCCGGGATGACGATCGTCGGCTACCGCCCCCGCCCGCCCCCGCCGGCCATGCGCATCGCCTTCTGCTTGCCATAGCGGGTCTTGCGGGTACCCGGCTTGCCTTCGTTCGATCGGCCCATGATCGGTGCCTTGTGCTCGCTCGCCGGCAGGCCGAGTTCCTCGTTTTCGAGACTGCGGATCTCGTCGCGGAGCCGTCCGGCGGTCTCGAACTCCAGATTGGCCGCCGCCTCGCGCATCTGCTTTTCGAGGCTCTCGATATACGACCGCAGATTGTGGCCGACCATGTGGCGCGGGCCGTCCTCGTCGATCTCGACCGTCACCTGATCGCGCGAGGCGACGTCGGCGATGATGTCGCCGATCTGGCGCTTGATCGTCGTGGGCGTAATGCCGTGCGCTTCGTTATATTCGCGCTGCTTTTCGCGACGGCGATCGGTTTCGGCGATGGCGCGTTCCATGCTGCCGGTCATGCGGTCGGCATACAGGATCACCCGGCCGTCGACGTTGCGCGCGGCACGGCCGATCGTTTGGATCAGCGAGGTTTCGCTGCGCAAAAACCCTTCCTTGTCGGCATCGAGGATCGCGACCAGCCCGCATTCGGGAATGTCGAGTCCCTCGCGCAACAGGTTGATGCCGACCAGCACGTCATAGACACCCATGCGCAGGTCGCGGATCAGCTCGATGCGCTCCAGCGTCTCGACGTCGCTGTGCATGTACCGGACCTTCAGGCCGGCTTCGTGCATGAACTCGGTCAGATCCTCGGCCATGCGCTTGGTCAGCGTGGTGACGAGCGTGCGATAGCCGTTCTTCGCCGTCTCCTTCGCCTCGTGGATCAGGTCGTCGACCTGTTCCTCGACCGGGCGGATCGTGATCGGCGGATCGATCAGGCCGGTCGGGCGGATGACCTGTTCGCTGAACACGCCGCCGGTCTGCTCCATCTCCCACCCGCCGGGCGTCGCCGACACGCACACCGTCTGCGGCCGCATCGCGTCCCATTCGTTGAAGCGCAGCGGCCGGTTGTCGATCGCGCTCGGCAGGCGAAAGCCATATTCGGCCAGCGTGATCTTGCGCCGGTGATCGCCGCGCGACATGCCGTTGATCTGGCCGATCGTCTGATGGCTTTCGTCGACGAACAGCAGCGAATTTTCCGGAAGATATTCGAACAGCGTGGGCGGCGGTTCGCCCGGCAGGCGTCCGGTCAGGAAGCGGCTGTAATTCTCGATCCCCGCGCACGAACCGGTGGCGGCGATCATTTCCAGATCGAAATTGGTGCGTTGTTCCAGCCGCTGCGCCTCCAGCAGCTTGCCCTCCATGACCAGTTCCTTCAGCCGCTCGGTCAGTTCGTGGCGGATCGCCTCGCCCGCCTGTTTCAGCGTCGGTCCCGGCGTCACATAGTGCGAATTGGCATAGACGCGGATCGAATTGAGGCTGGCGACCTTCTTGCCGGTCAGCGGATCAAATTCGGTGATCTCCTCGATATCGTCGCCGAAGAAGGTGATCCGCCACGCGCTGTCGTCATAATGCGACGGGAACAGTTCGAGGCTGTCGCCGCGCACGCGGAAATTACCGCGCTGGAACGCGGCGTCGTTGCGCTTGTATTGCAGCGCGACCAGCTTGCGGACGATCTCGCGCTGGTCGACGACATCACCCTTCTTCAGGTCGAAAATCATCGCCGAATAGGTTTCGACCGATCCGATGCCGTACAGGCACGATACCGACGCGACGATGATGACGTCGTCGCGCTCCAGCAGCGACCGGGTGGCCGAATGCCGCATCCGGTCGATCGCCTCGTTGGTCGAGCTTTCCTTTTCGATATAGGTGTCGGACCGCGCGACATAGGCTTCGGGCTGGTAGTAATCGTAATAGCTGACGAAATATTCGACGGCATTGTCGGGGAAGAATGACTTCATTTCGCCGTACAACTGCGCGGCAAGGATCTTGTTGGGGGCAAGGATCAGCGCCGGGCGCTGCAATTCCTCGATCGTCTTGGCCATGGTGAAGGTCTTGCCCGACCCGGTGACGCCCAGCAGGACCTGATCCTTCTCCCCCGCGCGCGCCGCCGCGACCAGTTCGCGGATCGCGGTCGGCTGGTCGCCGGCGGGTTCGTAATCGGACTTGATGACGAAGCGTTTGCCCGCATCCACCTTTGCCGGGCGGGCCGGCCGGTGGGGGACGAAGGTCTGGCCGGTTTCCGGCTCGGACAGGTCGGTGCGGATCGTGATCGCCATGCGGATGGATATGGGTGACGCGGAACGGGACGGCAACATCGACCCTCGACACTTTGGCGAAAGCGGATAGCTTAAGGCCCAAAGGGGACCCAACATGCGCACACTGATCGCCACCGCCGCCTGCCTGTTCGCCGCGACGCCGGCCATGGCCGAACCCGACTGGGCACCTGCCGTCCGCGCCGATTACACGGCGTCGCTGGGCCAAATGTGGGACTGGTTCCACCGCAATCCCGAATTGTCGTTCAAGGAAGTAAAGACCGCCGAGCGCATGGCGACCGAGCTGCGCGGGGTGCCGGGGATGCAGGTGACGACCGGCGTCGGCGGCACCGGCGTGGTCGGCGTGCTGAAGAACGGGGCCGGTCCGACCGTGCTGGTCCGCGCCGATATGGACGGATTGCCGGTCGAGGAGAAATCGGGCCTGCCCAATGCCAGCAAGGCGCGGCAGGTCGGCGTCGACGGGGTCGAGGCCCCGGTGATGCACGCCTGCGGTCACGACACCCACATCACCGCGATGGTCGGCACCGCGCGGCGGCTGGCGGCGCTGAAGGACCGGTGGCAGGGCACGATCGTGTTCATCGTTCAGCCCGCCGAGGAACGCGTCGGCGGGGCGAAGGCGATGCTGGCCGACGGCCTCTACAACCGCTTTCCGAAACCCGATTACGCGCTGGCCTTCCACGTCGCCGCCGGACTGCCGGCGGGCATGGTCTCGGCATCGGAGGGCATTCAATATTCGTCGTCGGACTCGGTCGATATCGACGTGCCCGGCATCGGCGCGCACGGGGCCAGCCCGCATGCCGGCAAGGACCCGGTCTATGTGGCGTCGCAGCTGGTGATCGCCTTGCAGGGCCTCATCAGCCGCGAACGCCAGCCGCTCGACCCCGGCGTCATCACCGTCGGTTCGTTCCATTCGGGGCTGAAGCATAACATCATCACCGATCTGGCGAAATTGCAGGTCACCGTCCGCGCCAATGACGAGGGGACGCGCAAGCAACTGCTTGACGGGATCAGGCGCGTCGCGGGCGGCATCGGCACGCTGAACGGGATGCCCGCCGACAAGATGCCGGTGGTGAAGGTGATCGAGGGCACGCCGACCACGATCAACGACGCGCCGCTCGCCCGGCGGCTGAACGCGGTGATGGCGACGACACTGGGCCCGAAGAACGTGATGCCCTTCGAACAGACCGGCATGGGTGCGGAGGACTTCGCCTATCTGGTCCAGCCGGATTCCAAGGTGAAGGGCTATTATTTCGCGGTCGGCGGCACGCCGATGGCGGACATCGTCGCGGCGCGGAATGGCGGCGCACCGGTGCCGTCGCACCATTCGCCCCTGTTCAAGGTCGCGCCCGAACCGTCGATCGTGACCGGCACGATCGCGATGACCGCCGCGGTGCTGGATCTGCTGGGGCCGAAAAAGGCGGGCTGACCCCGCCTTATCCCCGCCCCACCCCGTTCGGTTCGAGCAGCTTCGAGCTTGTCGAGAAGCGCCCGTCGAGAACTCGCTGTTCGGGCCAACCCCTTCTCGACTTCGGTTCTCGACAGGCTCGAACCTGCGCTCGAAGCAAACGGAAGGGAGGGTGGAAGTACGAAAAAGGCCGTTCGTGCTGAGCAGGGGCCGAGCGAAATCGAATACCCGTATCGAAGCACCCGCCACCAATGGTTCTTCGATACGCCCCTTCGACAAGCTCAGCGGCTACTCTGGACGAACGGGTGGAGTCACCCGAACACCGACCAATCCGCCTTGTCTGCCAGCAACTCCAGCGCGCGTATGCCGAGGATCGAGTTCCCCTGCCGGTCGAGATTGTTCGACCACACAGCGATCGACGCGACCTGCGGCACGATGGCGAGGATACCGCCCCCCACCCCGCTCTTGGCCGGCAGCCCGACGCGATAGGCAAAATCCCCCGACCCGTCATATTGCCCGCACGTCGTCATCAACGACAGCAGCCGCCGCGTCCGCGTGGCGCGCTTGTCGCCCGCCGCATCGCCGGTCCGCGCGGTGCGGGTCAGGAACAGCCCGGCCTTCGCCAGCGACTTCGCATCGATCTCGATCGCGCATTGGTGGACATAGGCCTCCATCACCTCGTCGATGTCGCAATGCAGATTGCCGTGATGCTTCGCGAAGCTCATCATCGCGCGGTTCAGGTCGCCGCCGGTGCGGCCGGTCTCCAGCACGTCCTGATTGAGGATTACCTCGGCCAGCCCGGCCTCGCGACCAATGAAGTCGACCACCGCACGCGCGCAATCGTCGGCCTGGTGCTCGACCAAAATGTCGCACACCACCAGCGCGCCGGCATTGATGAACGGATTGCGCGGCACGCCCTTGTTGCGTTCGAGGTCGACGATCGAATTGAACGGATCACCCGACGGCTCGCGCCCGACGCGCTTGAACACCGCGTCCCCGCACGCCTCCAACGCCATTTCGAGCGCAAAGATCTTGGCGATGCTCTGCAACGGAAAACGGATATGGGAATAGCCGCCATGGAACAGCCCGCCATCGGGCGTCGCCACCGCCATGCCGAACCAGTCGGGCGGATAGTCGAGCCCGGCGTCCGCCGCCGCCTCGATCTCGGCGGCGTTGGCGGTGATCTCCTCCGTCACCTCGGCGACGATGCGGGCGAGGTCGGTCATGGTGCTTCCTTGTTGCGAGACGGACGGCAGCGTTAGCACGCACCCGTCACCTGCGTGAACCGTTCCCCGGCGCAGGCGGGGATACGGCTTTAGGACCGATCGACATTCAGCTGTCAGGCCAGCAAACTACTCCCCTCCCTGACAAGGGAGGGGCTGGGGGTTGGGTCGGTCTGCGAGGGAAAGTGGGCGCGCCACAACCGGCCTACCCACCCCCGACCCCTCCCTTATCAGGGAGGGGAGAAGGCAAGACCGTACTGAATGTCGATCGGCCCTAAATCTGCACCAGATTGTTCAGGTTGATGATCGGCAACAGGATCGCCAGCACCATCATCAGCACCAGCCCGCCCATCAGCAACAGCACCATCGGTTCGACCAGCGCAACCAGCGTCGCCACCAGCGCGTCGAGTTCGCGCTCCAGCTCGCCCGAGGCGCGGTCGAGTGCCGGTGCCAGCCGCCCCGACGTCTCGCCGGAGGCGACGATCGCGACCAGCATCGACGGAAAGATTTCCGCCTCCGCCATCGCCGCGCGTAAGGACAACCCCTCGCGCACCCGCGCGGCGACGGTCAGCGCCTTGTCGCGCACGAAGCGGTTGGGGGTGACGGCGGCGGCGGCGTGCAGCGCCTCGACCAGCGGCACCGCGCTGCCGACCAGCGTCGCGAGGCTACCGGCGAAGCGCGCGGCATTATGCTGGCGGCTGAACCGGCGGAACGGCGCCCGCGTCGCCAGCCGCCGGTCGACCGCCAGCCGGTTGCCCGGCACCTTCAGCCAGCGCGCGCCGACCAGAAACAGCACCAGCGCCGCCACCGCGACGTACAGCCCGTACTTCTGGATGAACGCCGACAGCGCGATCAGCGCTCGCGTCAGGAACGGCAGTTCCGCCCCGCGCGACACGAACACGCGGACGATGTCGGGCACGACATAGACCATCAGCAGCACCATCATGCCAAAACTGACCGTCGCCAACAGCGCCGGATACAGCAACGCCAGCTGCATTTTCTGGCCATTGGCCTGCCGGGTCTCGACGAAATTGGCGAGGTGGTTGAGCACGTCGGGCAAGCGCCCCGACTGTTCGCCCGCCGCGACCGACGCGCGATAGAATTCGGGAAACGCCTTGGGATGCCGCGCCAGGCCTTGCGCGAAACTGCGCCCGTCGAGGATCGCGGCGCGCACGTCGAGCAGCAGCGCGTTGACCGCCGCATTGTCGGCCTGTCCGGCGACGATGCGCAACGATTCCTCGATCGAGATGTCCGATCCGACCAACGTTGCGATCTGGCGGGTGAGCGTCGCCAGCGCCTTGCTCGACACGCCGCGCCGGAACAGGCGGGGCAGCTGGATGCTGCCGAGCTTCGGGCCTTTTTCCGCAGCCTCCTCGACGGACAGCGGCAATTCGCCGCGTTCGCGTAAGATCGCGCGGGCGGCGGCGGGGCTGGAGGCTTCGATCACGCCCTTGACGGTCGCGCCGGTGCGGGAGGCGGCGCGGTAGGTGTAGGCGGTCACCTGCCCAACCCAGTCAAAATTGCCGTTCGGTTCGAGCAGCTTCGAGCCTGTCGAGAAGCGTCCGTCGAGAACGGCCCGCCCGAGGAGAGGCGTTCTCGATACGCGCTCTCGACAAGCTCGATCGCTACTCGAACCAAACGGATGGGGTTAAGGGCGGTAAGAATCACCCCTCGTCCCGCACGACCCGCGCGACCTCCTCGACGGTCGTCACCCCGGCCTTCACCTTCGCCACGCCATCATCCAGCAACGCCGGATTATCGACCCGCGCCGCGCGTTCCAGTTCGGCCTCGGCGACGCCATTGTGGATCATGGCCTGCAACCGGTCATCGACCGCGACGACCTCGTACAGCCCGGCGCGGCCGCGATAGCCTTCGTGATGACACGCCTCGCACCCGCCCTTGCGCCACAGCTTCTTGCCCGGCTTGATCGCGCCGCCCAGCAGGACGCTGTCCGCCTCGGTCGAGCGATCCTGCCACCGGCATTCGACGCACAACCGCCGCACCAGCCGCTGCGCGACCAGCCCGACCAGCATCGGTGCCAGCAGGTACCGCTCGACGCCCATGTCGATCAGCCGCGTGACCGATCCGATCGCGGTGTTGGTGTGCAGCGTCGACAGCACGAAATGGCCAGTCATCGACGATCGCACCGCCGTCTGCGCGGTTTCCTGATCGCGGATTTCGCCGACCATGATGACGTCGGGGTCCTGCCGCAGGATCGCGCGCAGCCCCCGCGCAAAGGTCATGTCGGTGCGCGGATTGACCTGTGTCTGGGCGATGCCGGCCAGTTCATACTCGATCGGGTCCTCGACCGTCATCACGTTGCGGCGGCGATCGTTCAGCCGGGTGAGCGCGGTGTAGAGCGTCGTCGTCTTGCCCGACCCGGTCGGCCCGGTGACCAGCAACAGCCCGTGCGGCCGTTCCAGCAACCGCCCGAACACGCTTTCGTCGCGCTCCGACATGCCCAGCCCGCCGAGGTCGAGCATCATGCCGCCACGTTCGAGCAGACGCAGTACCACCCGCTCGCCATGCTGGGTCGGCATGGTCGATACTCGGGCGTCGACGTCGTGCCCGCCGATGCGCAGCGTTACCCGCCCGTCCTGCGGCGTGCGGCGCTCGGCGATGTCGAGCTTCGCCATGACCTTGATCCGGCTGACCAGCAGCGGGGCAAGCGCGCGCGGCGGCTCGACGATGTCGCGCAGCACGCCGTCGATGCGGAAGCGGACGACGAGGCGCTTTTCCTGCGTCTCGACATGGACGTCGGATGCGCCTTCCTTGATCGCCTCCAGCAACAGCGCGTTGATGAGGCGGATGACCGGCGAATCGTCGCGCGCGTCGAGCAGGTCGTCGACCGCCGCCGCACTGTCGGCGAGTGCCGCCAGATCGGTTTCGGCCAGTTCGATATCGGCGGCGGTCGACGCGCTGCCACCATAGCTCGCCTGCAACGCCGCATCGAACGCCGCATCGTCCAGTGCCACGAACGCGATGCCCGGCGCGACCCGCTGCACCTCCAGCATCGCGTCCAGCGTCGCATCGGCGCGGTGGACGCATTCCATGCCCGCCTTGCCCAGCCGGATCAGCACGCCCCCTTTACGCGCATAGCCATAGGGCAGGCGGACGGGTTCGGCATGGAGCAGCGTGTCGGTCATGGTCGAAACTCCACGCTGGCATTGACCCGGCCGGAGGTCGAACCACGCTGCATCGTCACCCGCCGCACGGCGATCGTGCTGGTCGATGCGACCGAACTCAGCCACGTCACCACCGCCGGATAAGGCGCGTCGGTCAGCGTCGCGGTGACGCCGCCATTGGCCTCGGCCAGCACCGGCTGCAACCCGGCGGTCGTCGCCGCCGATGCGATCACCGTTTGCGGCGGTCCGGCAGCGGTCGTCGCCGGTGCGCTTTCCAGCCGTCCGGCGGCACGCACCCGCGCCATCAGCGTCTCCGCCTGCCGGATATCGGCGCGCGCCTGCGCCCGTGCCGCCTGCACCGGCTTGACCACGCCGTACACCAGCACGACCCCGGCGAGCAGCGCCGCCAGCGTCCCCACCAGCACCCGCTCGCGCGTGGTCAGCCCCTGCCACCAGCCATCGAACCGGGCGAGGGCCCCCTCGATCCGGGCGCTGCGCCGGACTACGATCATGCCCCGCGCGCCACGATGCGCAGCGCCCCGCCGGGGGCGGCGCTCACCTGTGCGGCGACGCCGGCGGCGGAAAATGCGGCGCGCAGCCGGTCGGCCATGCCGGTTTCGGGCGACTGGCAATCGAGGGTCAGCGCGTTTCCTTCGAAATCCATCCGGTTGACCACCAATGCCGGGCCGATCGGCGACAACGCGCCGGCGACGCGCGACAGCAGCGGCACGAATCGGTTGCTGCCGGTCGGGCGCGGCAGCAGATCGGCGACGCGCACCATGAAATCGTCGCCGCCGGTCGGGATCGACGGCGCGGTCGTCACCACCAGCTGTTGCAGCGCCGCCTGCCGCCGCTCGGCGATTCGCTCAAGCATCAGCGTGTCGGCGACCGCGATCACGCCATGCGCCAGCGCGGCCGCACCGAGGATCATCGCCACCTTGCGCGTCGTGCTCGGCCATGCCGTCCGGCGGCGGCCATAGACCCCCTGCCGCAGATCGATCGGTGCATCGGCGATGCGCTGGTCGAGCGGCGCGGGCGGGAACGCCACGCCGTCGCCCGCCATCGCCGCCGGCAGCGCATCACCCAGCGCCTGCACGGCCGGTCGCCCCGCCGCCTCCCACGCCGCGACCAGCATCGGCAGCGGCATGGCGAAGCCGGTGCCGTCGGCGGCGCGGACCAGCGCCCTCCCGCCGATCACCTCGACGCTCCATCCCTCGACCGGCACGGCCACCGTCAGCGCATCGGGCACGAATGCCGCGCCGCCGATCCCGGCGGCATCGGCGATCGCCACCCATTCGGCCATGACGCTGTGCCGCACGACCGCGACCAGATAGCGCCGGTCGCCGATCGCATCGCCCAGCACCAGGTGCACGGCATCGATCGGATCCGCGATCCGGTCCTCGACCGCGAAGGGCAGCGCCGCCAGCCGTTTCGCCCGGCTGGGCAGCGGCAGGTCGACGCTGAGCAGAAGGACTGATTCGGACGGCACAAGCAAGGTTGTTGCGGGGACCGTGCCATCGACTACAATGGCATTGCCGCCCGCGACAGCCCACACGCCAGCGGCCGGACCGGCGGAGGCGGGTTCGATTGTCACAATGGCTTCATCGTGTGGACGCATTGGGGCGTGGATGCGCATCTTATTCCGAAAGTTTCGTGACACCTTGGCCGCGAACCCCGCCGCCCGCAAGGTTTCTGTCCCCGACCGCGAGGCGGGACTGACGCTGGTCGAAATGATCGTCGTGCTGGCGATCATCGCGTTGGTCGCCGCGCTGATCGTGCCCAACGTCATCAACCGCCCCGATCAGGCGCGGGTGACGACCGCCGGCACCGACATCAAATCGATCTCCGCCGCGCTGAAAATGTACCGGCTGGACAATGGCGACTATCCGACAACGACGCAGGGGCTGAAGGCGCTGTTCGAAAAACCGACCCAGCCGCCGGTCCCCGGTGCCTATCCGCCCGACGGCTATCTGTCGCAGATGCCGCAGGACCCGTGGGGCAACCCGTATGTCTACGAATCGACCGGCGGACGCTTCACCATCACGTCGCTGGGCAAGGACGGCAAGCCCGGTGGCGAGGGACTCGACGCCGATATCGACGGGACGGCGCGCTGATCCTCGCCACCACCCATCGTCATTCCCGCGCAGGCGGGAATCCATTGCCGCTGGCGCCTGCGAAAGAATCGCGCTGCCAGCGTGTATGGACTCCCGCCGTCGCGGGAGTGACGAAGGCGCGCGTGGTGCCCCCCGGCCAATCCGGCATGACCCTGATCGAAATGCTGATCGTCCTCGCCATCATCGGCGTGGCGGCGGGTGCGGTCAGCCTCGGCATCGGTGCCGCCACCCGCGCCCCCAATGTCGAGGCGGAGGCGCGGCGCTTCGCCGTGCGGCTGCAGGCGGCGGCGGACGACGCGATGCTCGGCGACCAGCTGATCGCGCTGACCACCGAAACCCATGGCTATGGCTTTGCGCAGGTCGGGGCGAGGGGCCTGACCCCGCGGACCGACGGCCCGCTGGCGTTCCATACCCTGCCCGGCGGCATGGTGATGACGCTCGACGTCGCCCCGCCGGTGGTCCTCGGCGTCGACGGCACCGGCCAGCCGCTGGGCGCGACGATCACCGGCGGCGACCAGACGTGGCGGGTGCGCTATGACGGCATCACCGCCCGCGCCACGAAGGTAACGTCATGAAAATCCTCCCCGCTGTGCGGGGAGGGGGACCAGCCATAGGCTGGTGGAGGGGCGTCGCCGCATACGCTGCCGTTGCGTTGCGCCGCCCTCCCCCACCATGCTGCGCATGGTCCCCCTCCCCGCGAAGCGGGGAGGATCAACTCGATGCCGGCTTTTCTTTGATCGAGGCGATGGTGGCGCTGGCGGTACTGGCGATCGCCACGGTAGGGCTGATCGGCGCGGTCGAGCAGCATATCGATTCGACCCGTGGCGTCGAACGCCGCGCGATCGCGATGTGGGTCGCCGAAAACCGGCTGGCCGATCTGGAAGTGGGGACGCCGGAGGCGAATGCGGACGCGGTGGACATGCTGGGGCGGCAATGGAGCGTGGCGGTGAACCGGACCGCGACCAGCGACCCCGCGCTCGACCGGGTGACGATCACCGTCGCCCCGGCGGGCGAGGCCGCGCCCATGGCCCGGCTCGACGGTTTCCTGCGCAAGGACGCGGCATGATCGTCGTCGAACGGCTGCGATGGCGCGAACGCTGGGCCGACTGGCTCGCCGCCGCCGCGATCGTGTCGGTCGCGTTCGCGCTCGCCGGCCTCGTCTGGCGGATCGCGGGCCATGCCGGCACCGGCGCGATCACCGTGCCGTCCGCAGCACGCACCCGCGCGGTTATCGTCGACACCGGCCCGGCGCTCGCTTGGGCACCCTTCGGCAGCCCGACCGCCGCCGACGCCACCAGCCCCACGGCCATCCAGGCGGTGTTGAAGGGCGTGGTCTTCGCCCGGCCCGCGGAACTGTCGATCTCGTTCGTATCGATCGGCAACGAAGCGGCCAAGCCGTTCAAGGTCGGCGATGCGCTGGCCGGGGCGCAGGTGACCGAGATCCGCCGCGACCGCATCATCCTGAACAATGGCGGGCGGCTGGAATATCTCGCCTTCCCCGATCCGTTCGGACAGGCGACGCCGACCCCCGGTCAGGCGGCCCCTGCCCCCAATTTCACCGTACAGCCCTCCGCCGCCCCCGCCGCAGCCCCGCCGCCGCCCAGCGCGCAGACGGTGCTGTCGCGCCTGAACGCGACCCCGGTCGCGGGCGGCTATGCGATCGGTGCGAACCCGCCGCCCGGCATGCGCGCGGGCGACGTCATCCAGTCGGTCAACGGCGCCGCCCTGACCGATCCGTCGGCGGTCAACGCCGCCATCGCCAGCGCCGCCGCATCGGGGCAGGCCCAGGTCACCATCCTTCGCGACGGCAAGCCGAACACCGTCTCCATTCCCATTCGTTAGGGTCTCCCTCCGTGCGCCATCGCCTCGTTTCCGCGTTCCTGTCCCTCACGCTCGCCACGACCAGCCTGTCGCCGGTCATGGGCCAGACGCAGGCGGCCGACGTCGTCGTCAACATGCGCGGCGTCGAGATCGCCGACGTCGCCGATCAGATCAGCCGCATCACCGGCCGCACGCTGATCCTCGACCCGACGGTCAAGGGGCAGGTGACGGTCACCTCCGCCGAACCGCTGTCGCCGGCGGGCGTGTGGGAGCTGTTCCAGTCGGTGCTGCGCGCCAACGGCTTTGCGGCGGTCCGCTCCGGCTCGGCATGGCGGATCATTCCGCAGGCGAACGCGGTGCGCGACGGGGGGGTGCGCGGGCGCGGCGTCGGCGGGCAGGAACTGACCACGCGCATGGTCCGGCTGTCGAACGTCCCCCCGGCCGATGCCGCGCGGATCGTGCGCCCGCTGGTCGCCAGCTTCGGCAGCGTCGAACCGCTGACCCAGCCCAACGCCATCGTCGTCACCGATTATGCCGACAATGTCCGCCGGATCGAGGCGCTGGCCCGCTCGCTCGACGGCGGCGGCGGATCGACCTTTGCCACGATCACGCTGCAGAACGGCAACGCCGCCGATATCGCGACGGCGATGCAGGCGGTGCTGGGCGAAGGCGGCGCGCGGGTCGCCGGTGACGCGCGCAGCAACACCATCCTCGTGCGCGGCACCCCGGCGGGCGTCGCCGAGGCGCGGCGCATTGCCCAGTCGCTCGACGCGCGCGGCAGCGGCACGACCCCCTCGACCCGCGTATTCCGCCTGAACTATGCCGATGCCGAAAGCGTGACCGAAGTCCTGCGCGGCATCCTCGGCCAGCAGCAGTCCGCCTCGAACCCGGTCGCACGGAGTCTCTCGACCACCAGCCAGCGCAACAATGCCGGCGCGGCGCTGTCGGGCCTGATCGCCAATGGCGGTGCGAGCGCGGCGGGGATCGCCGCCGCGAACGGCGTCGGCACCGGTACAGGCGCCAGCATCAGCACGGTCGGCCAGAACGCGTCGACCACTTCGGCACAGGGCTTCACCACCCCGGACATCACCGTCCAGCCCGCCCCCGACATCAACGCCGTCGTCGTGCGCGGCACGCCCACCGCCATCGCCCAGATCGAACGGCTGATCCCCGACCTCGACGTGCGCCGTCCGCAGGTGCTGATCGAGGCAGCGATCGCCGAAATCACCGGTCAGGACGCCGAACAACTGGCGGTACAGATCGGCACGTCGGGCGCGGCGCTGACCCGCGTCGAAGGGGTTGCGACATCATTCGACAACGCCGGAGCGTCGCTCGGCGGCATCCTGCGCGCGCTGGGCGTACCCGCGGGCAATCTGCTCGGCAACGGCATCAGCGGCAATATCGGCATCGGCAACGACTTCTCGATCCTTGTGCAGGCGCTCAGCCAGTCGACCAAAGCCAATCTGCTCTCGACCCCGCAGATCACGGTGCTCGACAACAAGCTCGGCGAGTTCGTCGTGGCGCAGGAAGTACCGTTCGTGACCGGATCGATCCTGACCGGCAACGGCACCGCCAATCCCTATACCACCATCGAGCGCAAGGACGTCGGCATCACCCTGCGCGTCCTGCCGCGCATCAATGCCGGCGACACGATCCGCCTCGAAGTCAGTCAGGAAGCATCCTCGATCGCGCCCACACAGGTCAGCGGCGCGGCCGACATCATCACCAACAAACGATCGGCCAACACCACCGTTCTTGCCGATAATGGCCAGACGATCGTGCTGGGCGGCCTGACCAGCGACGATTACCAACGCGTCCGCAGCCAGGTGCCGGTCCTTGGCGACATTCCGATCCTCGGTGAGTTGTTCAAGGGCCGCAACGAACGCCGTGAAAAGCGCACGCTGTTCGTCTTCCTCAAACCCACCATCCTGCGCGACGGTGCCGACGCGGCGGCAGCGGCCAGGAGCCGCTACGACCGGCTCCGGCAGGAGGAAGTGCTACAGGGCGACAAGCGCAGCCTGCTGCTCAATCCCCCCGCCCCGCGCCTGACGATGGAAATCGACGGCATCTATTGACCGGACCCGCCGCCCGGCCCGGACCGATCGCGCGATTCGACCGGGCCGAGGGGTACCGTTACTAACGGGCGGGCGCGGCACGCGGTCCGATATCGGCGCTTTCCTACATCGCGCGATCCTGCGCAGGATCGACGGCCAGGTTCGCGCTCCTTGGCTGGTGCATTTGTCGATCCGCTTGGATCATCGGGACGGTACCGATTTTAGTCGGTGGCAAGGTGCGAGGAAGGCGCAATGCCGAAGCATCGTTCACGACGCGCAACGCCGCCACGGCGCTGAAATCGGTCCGCCGCGTCCGCAGTCGCCCGGTGCAACTCTGGGTCGATGTACCGGAACCGCACTCGCCGCACGATGCGCACGAGTGTGACCTTTGTGACCTTTGAACGCGAAACGGGCGGCGGCCTTTCGACCACCGCCCGCCCCGATACCGTAGAACCAAAGACTTACAGCGCGACCACGCCATTGTCCTCCTTGGTGATGACCACCGTCGCCGATCGCGGACGGCTGCCCGCCGTCGTCGCCGGCCAGATGCTGGTGATGTTCGACAGGTTGCCGTTCTCACCGGGATGCTGGATGTTCACGAACAGCGACCGGCCATCCGGCGTCGAATCGACGCCGGTGATCTCGCAGCCGACCGGCCCGACCAGGAAGCGGCGCAGCGTCGTGCCCGGTGCCTTGCCGATACGGGTCGTGGCGGTGCTGGTCGCCGACACGCCGGTATTGGTGATCGTGCGCGTGCCGCCGTCGCCGACGGTGCCCGGCATCGCCGCCAGCATCATGCAGTTGGTGACGTCGGTATAGGCACCGTCGTCGGTCTGGATCCACAGCACCGGCGTCACCTGTCCGCTGGCGTTCGACGCGCGGCCGAACCACAGGCCGTCCGGGCTGGAGAAGTCGTTGGTCGCGTCGAGGCTCGACAGGTTGATGTTGGTCGGTTCGAGGTCCGAACCGGCACCAAAGGCATAGACGTCCCACGTGAACGCCGTCGCTTCGGTCGTGTCGCCGCGCTCGCGCAGGCGGACGATATGGCCGTTGGCATTGCCGGTCGAACGCGTGCCGTTGGTGCGCGGGTCGATGTACGACCGCGGATTGGCGGCGTCGACTTGTGCCGGTGCGCGCGACGAGTTGTTGGTCAGCGTGCAGTACATCTCGCCGGTCGCCGGGTTGACCGCGGTCCATTCGGGACGATCCATCCGCGTCGCGCCGACCGCATCGCCGGCAAGGCGACAATGCGTCAGTACATCGGCCTGATCGGCAAAGGCATAGAGCGGGTTGGTGGCGGTCAGGCCGTTCTGCCCGAACACCAGCGCGATCCATTCGCCCGAGCCATCGGCGTTGAACTTCGCGACGTACAGCGTGCCGCTGTCCAGATATTTGTCACCGATCGCAAGGCGGTTGGTCGCCGCCGCATCCGCCGCGACCCATGCGGTGTTCGACACGAACTTGTAGATATATTCGTTCTGCGCGTCGTCGCCCATGTAGAAGGCCGGCTTGACCCCGGCGAACACGCGGCCCGGCCATACGCCTTCGTGGTTCATCCGGCCGAGCGCGGTGCGCTTGCGCGGCGCGGCGGCCGGATCATAGGGATCGATCTCGACGCACCAGCCATATTGGTTCGGTTCGTTGCGGAAGTCGCCGGTGCCGTTGGCGGGCTGCGTGGCGTCGACGGTCGCGTTGAACTTGCGGATCAGCGTCTGGCCCGAAACGGCCTCTGCCGCCGTGGTCCAGGCGTAATTGCCGCCGCGCAGCGTGTCGCCGCTCGCGGTGTTCAGGCCGTAGCGGGTGAACGCCTGCACCGCCTTCGTACCCAGCGCGGCCGCGCGCCGCACATTGTCGCCCGCGTCCCGCCGGAAATAGCCTGCCCAGTTTTCCTCGCAGGTCATGTACGTTTCCCACGGCATATGGCCGTTGGCGCAATTGTTGATCGTGCCGCGCCCGGCGGTACCATCGGTCGAATAGGCGGTGAACAGCAACGCGCTGCCGCGCACCGGACCGCTGAACGTCGTCGGCGTATAGGGCGTGATCCGGCGGTTCAGCGCCGACCCCTGCACATAGCTCCAGCCACCGGTCGACGCGCGGGTCACTTCGACCACCGACACGCCGTGGCATTCCATTTCCTTGACCACTTCGGCGGTCGGACGGACGCCGTTGACCGACGTCACGCCGTTCACGTGCAGATACTGTTCCGAGATATTCTCGTGGTTCATCACCAGCACGCCACGCGTCGAATTGTTCGCGTCCTGCGCGGTGCCGCTGGCGGCGAGACCGAAATAGCTCATGCCGTCGTGATGATCGCCCGCACGCGCCGAAAAGCCGGTATCGGTGCCGTTATTGGCATAGGCGGCAGTCGCGCTGTTGAGCGGATCGCCCAGCCGGTACAGGACGGTCGCGGTATAGCCCGCCGGAACGGTCAGCGCGTCGGCAAGGCTCTTGGGAACGGCGGAGAAGCCCAGCGTCGGCGGAGCGACCGCGACGGTGATGTCGGTGCTGCTCGCAGCACCCTTCACGTCGGTCGCGGTGTAGCGGAAGACGAGGTTGGTCGCGGTCGATACCGCCGGCGCCATGAAGCTTGCGGCACCGGTGTTCGCGTTCGACAGCGCGACGGTCGGACCCGACACCTGCGTAAAGGCCTGGGTGACGATGGCGTTGTCGTCGGTGGCGGTGCCGGTCAGCACGACCACGCGGCCACCGGTGGTGGCACCACTCGACCGGCCGCCGACGACCGGCGGGGTGTTGTCGATGCCCTCGACCTTGTCGTCGCACGCGGCGAGCAGCGACCCGCCGAACACCGCGACCGCCGCGGTCGACGCACCGCCGCGCAGCGCTTGCCGCCGCGAATACCGCTGGTCGACCAGATCCTGCAGGTTCGGTCCGTTGCTCAGATTCGTTTCGATATCGCCATCATCGTATCCGATGGTCAGGTCGTTGTTCGCCATGGAAATCCCCGCAATTTGTCCCGGAAGCCGGCACCGCCGGCGTCCTCCCCAGCCCCCCGTTGGCGCAAAGCTGCGACACGGCGATTGCGGATCGAAGACGATCGCGTGGCGGAATGAAGACGGTTCCGTGACGGGGGTGCCGATCGACGACGCCGGCCCGATCGCGCTTGTCCACCGACCGCCCCCGGGCGTAGGAGCGGGCCATGGCCGATCCCCGCCCCGCCAATGACAGCGCGCCCGTGCGGCCCAGCCTGTTCGACCGGGCGCTGGGCGCGGCGCGGCCGGCATCGCGCCCACCAGTACCGGCCGATCCACCCCCGCAGCCGGCCGAACGGCCCCGGCCCGATCGTGCCGCCCTGATCCTCGCGCTCGCGATCGTCGCCGCCCCGCTGCTGACGCTTGCCGGGGCGACGCTGATGACCGCGCACGTCCGGCGCGAGACCCGCACCCTGACCGAACGATCGGCACCGGCCGTCGCGGCGCGCACCGAACGTGATCGTGGCCGCGCCGCGCTCGCCATGGCGTGGAATGCGCCGACACTCGGCGCGACCGTGGAGGCGATCGCCCGCGCGCTGCCGGAGGATGCCGCGCTGCTGCGCGTCGAGCGCAACACCGGCCCGCTGACCATCGACGTCGCCGCCCCCGATCCCGATCGCGCCCTGTCGGCGCTCCGTCGCGATCCGGCGCTGGGCGGGCTGCGCGCCGTCGCGCAGAGCCGCGCCGATGGCGACGGGCGGATGCGGATCACGCTGGAACAGCCGCGATGACGCCGCGCCTGCCGCTGATCGCGCTCGGCATCGCCGCGCTGCTCGCCGTTCCGACGACCGACGCGCTCGACGACCTCGCGAACGCCCGTGCCGATCGCGACAGTGCCCGCGCCGACGCGACAACCATCCCTGCAGCGGTCGCGGTCGCCGGTGCGGCCTTCCCCGCCGACAATGCCGCAGATGCCGCCCGCCGTCTGGCGGCCCGCGTCCGTACCCATGCCGCGCGCGGCGGGGTGCTGGTCGAAAGCCTTGCCGCCGATCCCGCCGCCCCCGCCCCGCTCGCCATCCTGACCCTGCGTGCATCGGGCAGCGAAAAGGCGGTGGTGGCGTTCGCCGATCTGCTCGAACGGGGCGGCCCGCCGGTGCGGATAGCGGCATGGCGACTCACCTCGGCCCCGGGCGGGGTGCGGCTCGACGCCCGACTGGTGGCCCCATGGCGGGGATGAGCCTGCGCGACCATGGGCTGATCGCGACGGCGGCGCTGGTCGCGCTCGCACTGCCGCCATGGCTGTTGCGCGACACCGATCGCGGTAAGGCACCGGCGCCGGTGGTCGGGCCGCTGGCCGCCCCGGCCACCCCGCCGCCGATGCGCGCCGCCTTTGCCCGGACGCTGTTCGCCCCGCCCGCCGCCGATGCATTGCCCGATGACGCGCCGGTGTTGCTGGGCGTGGTCGGGCGGCTCGGGCGCGATGCCGTCGCGCTGGTCCGCGGCGCAGAGGGCACGCGCACCCTGTCGCCCGGCGACAGCGTCGATGGCTGGCAATTGCGCAGCCTCGCGATCGACGCCGCCTATTTCACCCGCGGCGGACAGACGGCGCGCGTACCGATGCCCGGCACAGACGATCAGCGATAGGCGAGCCTGACCCGCGCGTCATTGGGCAGGTTGCGATCGGACAGCGGCGCTTCATACGAGGTCGACGTTACAGACAGCCGCAGCGTACGCATGACGCCCGCACCCGTCGCCGTCGCGCTGGCCAACGGATGCTCTACCGGATGGTAGAAACCGAAGCGTTTGCTGGCGCATCCGCCGATCGCATCGAACATCCCGATCAGCGGCATCGCCAGCAACGACGCATCCGCCTTTGCCATGGCCACCATCACCCGGCATTGTGCGCGCAGGTCGCCCAGTCGTCGGTCCTCCACACTGGTACCACTCGACAAGACGATCGGTCGCAGGTGCATGCCCTGCGACTGCGCCGGCGCGGTGAGGAACCAGCGTCCGGCGGGCAAGGTCGCGAATACCACCCGGCCATCGCCATCGATCGTGACCGGCAATTGCCCTCCCGCCCCGTCGGTCAGCGCCAGGCCGACGTCGGTGGCCGATATCCGGCTGTACCCGCGCCACAATTCGAACCGGAGCGTCGCTCGCGGGGCATGGGCCGGTCGATCCTCCGCAAAACGCCGCTGGGCTGCGCGCAGCAGCTTCGCATCGACGCGCAACGGCTTGCCGGCGGTGACGACAATGTCGGGGCCATCGGGTTCGATGTCCTGCGCGTCTGCCGGCATCATCGCCAACCCTGCCACCATCATCCGCATCGCAAACTCCCGATCGTTTCGGGATCGTCATCATGCCCGATCGCGGCGGCACCATGGTCACATCACGACGATGCGCGTAGCCAACCGTTCCGCCTCCGCCGCATCATGGGTGACGTACAGGATCGGCAGGCGCAGCGTGTCGCGCAGCCGTTCGATCGCGACCATCAATTCTTCACGCCGCCCCCGGTCGAGCGAGGCGAGCGGTTCATCCATCAACAGGAACCGCGCGCCCGACAACAGCGCCCGCCCGATCGCCACCCGCTTCGCCTCGCCGCCCGACAGGGTCGCGGGCCAGCGGTCGAGCAGATGCTCCAGCCCCAGCAGCGCGATCATGTCGGCATAACCGATCGGCGGCGTGCCCCGCCCCATCCCATAGCGCAGATTGGCCGCGACCCGGCGGTGCGGGAACAGGCGCGGCTCCTGAAACACATAGCCGCAGCATCGGTCGGGTACTGCGACGTCGATTCCCGCCGCGCTGTCGTACAGTGTGCGCCCGCCGACCCGGACATGCCCTGCCGCCGGGCGCAGCAACCCCGCGACCATGTTGAGCACGCTCGATTTGCCGACCCCCGACGGGCCGAACAGCACCGTCAGTCCGCTGTCCTGTCCGTCATCCGGCACGATCGCGCCGACCACCGCCTCGCCCAGCCGGACGGTGACGTCGATATCAAAGGACATGGCCGCCCCGACCACCACGCCGCGCCAGCCATTCGGACAGCACCAGCGCGATCAGCGACAGCGCCACCGACAGCGCAGCCAGCCGGACGACGCCGATCTCTCCGCCGGGCACCTGCAACGCGCTGTAGATCGCGATCGGCAGCGTCGCGGTTTCGCCCGGCACGTTGGATACGAAAGTGATCGTTGCCCCAAACTCCCCCAACGCGCGGGCGAAGCCCAGCACCATGCCGGCCAGCATGCCCGGCAGGCTTAGGGGCGCAGTCACCGTCCAGAAGACCCGCACGCGCCCGGCCCCCAGCGTCCGTGCGACGCTTTCCAGCCGCCGGTCGACGCCCTCAATCGACAAACGGATCGCACGGACCATCAGCGGCAGCGCCATCACCGCCGCCGCGATCGCCGCCCCGGTCCATCGGAACAATACGCTCACCCCGAACCATGATTCCAGCCAGCCACCGATCGGTCCGCCTGGCGCGAACGCCAGCAGCAACAGCCACCCGGTCACCACCGGCGGCAGCACCAGCGGCAGATGGACGACCCCGTCGAGCAGCACCTTTCCCGGAAATCGCCCGCGCGCCAACGTCCATGCCAGTGCATAGGCGACCGGCAGCGCCGCCAGCATCGCCACCCCGCCGATCTTCAACGACAACAGGACGATCGCCCACTCGGCGCTATCGATCATCAGCCGATCATCAGCGCGCGGAAAAGCCGTAGCGTTTGAAGATCGACTTGCCGGCCGGGCTGATCAGAAACCGGCGGAATCGCTCGCCGTCGACGTTGCGCGATGCCTTCAGCCGCGCGATCGGATAGACGATTGGCGGATGGCTCGCCGCCGGAAAGACGCCGACGATCCGCACCTTCGCCGACGCCTTGGCATCGGTGGCATAGACGATGCCGAGCGGCGCGACCCCGCGCTCGACCAGCGCCAGCGCGGCGCGAACATTCTCCGCACGCACCACCGACGGCGCGACGCCGGCCCATGCGCCGAGCCGGGTCAATGCCGCCTTGCCATAGCGCCCCGCCGGCACCGCATCGGGATCGGCCATCGCCAGCCGTCCGCCGTTCAGCGCCCGCGCCACGTCGACACCCGGACGCAACGCCACGCGAACCTTGCTGTCGACCGGCGCGATCAGGACCAGCCGGTTACCGAGCAAGTTAACACGGGTGTTCGGCGCAAGCAGTCCCCGCCGATCGAGATCGTCCATCCACTCGACATCGGCCAACACGAACAGGTCGGCCGGCGCGCCCGCCGCGGCCTGCCGCGCCAGCGCCGAACTGGCGGCAAAGGACAGCGTCGGCCGGACATGGCCACGCCCGGCCCATGCATCCGCCGCCGCGTTCATCGATTCCTGCAGGCTGGCAGCGGCCAGCACCACCGGCGGCTTCGACTGGGCAATTGCGGTTCCTGCCAGCGTCAGCAGAGCGAACAGCCACAGAAACCAACGACCCATTCCAATCCCCTCAGCTTCCGCCACGCCCCATGCGTCGCAGCCCATGGCCGCGACGGATCATCGGCATAGACCGATCAGTCGCGCCCGGTCATCTGTCCGATGGCGCTGCGTCCGAACTGGGCGATCATCTCGCCGACTTCGCGGGCCTGCGTCATCGATCGCGATCCCTGTTCGCGCATATATTCCGACTGGATCTTCATCACTTCGTTCAGGTCGCGGGCCTGCGCGGCTGCGCGCATCGCCTTGAACGCTTCCTGCGTATTGGATTCGGCCTGCGACAGGATGGTCAGGCCGAGCTGCGATCCCTGTTCGGTCATCTGCGTGCCGGCCGCCTGCATCCGATCGCCTGCTGCCTTCATCTGATCGGTAGCCTGCTGCGCGCCGCCGAACGTTCGATCAGTGTCGGTCATGTCGTTCTCCATGTCGTAATGCCGAAACCGGCGCCCCGCCGACGTTCGAATCGGCCAAAAGTTCCACGGTAAAATTAGATCAGAACCATCCATCACGAATCGCTCGCGAAACGTTTGCAGCCCGAATCTGCCCTAATTTCGCTACGCCAAACGGGGTCGAAAAAAAATTTTCAGGCTGTCGGGCCGCATTAACCACGCATTGCAGATGCGAAGGCGCGCCAAAAATATCGTTCCATTTTGGCACGTCCGGTCGGAACGCAGTTTTTGCACTGCGCAAATTTCGTTGTGCGGCGCAGCAAACGCACGGTTTCTGCAGCAATTTTACGCCAAATCCGGGCAATCACAAATTTGCAATCGTCGCCGGTTTCGAACAATCTGTCCCAGACAAGAACAAGGAGGGCGAGGATGCACACCAAATATTCCGGGCGAGCGACCATCGCCACTATGGTCGGTATGGCCGCGATCGGCTGGGCCGGGGTGGCACTGACCGTCCAGATGGTGATGAGCGTTCTGGCGTAAGCCAGCACTGCCTACATCAAAAAGCGGCCGGTGCCCCGTGGCATCGGCCGCTTTTATATTGTCCGTTGATGATCACCCCGACACCGGTCGGGGCCGGGATCAGCTTTCGTCGCCCATGCGCAATGCGGCGATGAAGGCTTCCTGCGGGATGCTGACCGATCCGTATTCGCGCATCTTCGCCTTGCCCTTCTTCTGCTTGTCGAGCAGCTTGCGCTTGCGGCTGGCGTCGCCGCCATAGCATTTGGCGGTCACGTCCTTGCGCATCGCGCTGATCGTTTCGCGCGCGATCACCTTGCCGCCGATCGCCGCCTGGATCGGAATCTTGAACAGGTGGCGCGGGATCAGTTCCTTCAGCCGCTCGACCATACCGCGCCCGCGGACTTCGGCGGTCCCGCGATGGACGATCATCGACAGTGCGTCGACCGGCTCTTCGTTGACCAGAATGCTCATCTTGACCAGATCGCCCTCGCGATAGCCGATCTGTTCGTAATCGAAGCTGGCATAGCCTTTCGACAGCGACTTCAACCGGTCGTAGAAATCGAACACCACTTCGTTGAGCGGCAGTTCATAGGTCGCCTGCGCCCGACCGCTGACATAGGTCAGGTTCAGCTGGATGCCGCGCCGGTCCTGACACAGCTTCAATATGCCGCCCAGATATTCGTCGGGGACATAGATCGTCGCCTTGATCCACGGCTCGCTGATCGTCTTGATCTTGTTGACGTCGGGCATGTCGGCCGGATTGTGCAGGTCGATCTCGGTTATGCCCGCCGGATCGGGATGGGTCAGTTCGATCTGATACACCACCGACGGCGCGGTCGTGATCAGGTCGAGGTCGTATTCGCGCGTCAGCCGCTCCTGAATGATCTCCAGATGCAGCAACCCCAGGAACCCGCAACGGAACCCGAAGCCCAAGGCAGCCGAGCTTTCCATTTCAAAGGTGAAGCTGGCATCGTTCAGCCGCAGCTTGCTGATCGACTCGCGCAGCTTGTCGAAATCAGCGGCATCGACCGGGAACAGGCCGCAGAACACCACCGACTGCACTTCCTTGAACCCCGGCAGCGGTTCGGCGGTCGGACGCTTGGCGTCGGTGATCGTGTCGCCGACCATCGTCTGCGCCACTTCCTTGATCTGCGCGGTGATGAAGCCGATCTCGCCGGGGCCGAGGTCGGGCAGCTGCTCGATCTTCGGCCGGAACGCGCCGACGCGGTCGACCAGATGCGTCGTGTCGGCGTTCATGAACTTGATCTGCTGACCCTTGCGGATCGACCCGTCGATCACGCGGATCAGGATGACGACGCCGAGATACGGATCGTACCAGCTGTCGACCAGCATCGCCTTCAACGGCGCGGCGGCATCGCCCTTGGGCGGCGGAATCTGTTCGACGATCGCATCGAGGATCTCGTCGATGCCGATCCCGGCCTTGGCCGATGCCAGCACCGCGCGCGAGGTGTCGAGGCCGATCAGGTCCTCGATCTCGGCCTTGACCTTCTCGGGCTCGGCCGCAGGCAAATCGATCTTGTTGATGACCGGGATGATCTCATGGTCATGCTCGATCGATTGATAGACATTTGCAAGAGTCTGCGCCTCGACCCCCTGCGCCGCGTCGACCACCAGCAGCGCGCCCTCGCACGCCGCCAGCGACCGCGACACTTCGTAGGCGAAGTCGACATGGCCCGGCGTGTCCATCAGGTTGAGGACATGGCCCTTCCATTCGAGCCGCACCGTCTGCGCCTTGATGGTGATGCCGCGTTCCTTCTCGATCTCCATATTGTCGAGCACCTGCGCCGACATCTCACGCTCGGCGAGGCCGCCGGTGCGTTGGATCAGCCGGTCGGCAAGCGTCGACTTGCCATGGTCGATATGGGCGATGATCGAGAAATTACGCAGTTTGTCGAGCGGAGTGGCCACGGTCACACAATCGGTAAGAGAAGGTCGTGTCCGCCCCGTAGCAGCTTCGCGCTCAAAGCCAAACAGCGCGGCGTACGAATCCCGCTTGCGGAGCCGGCGACCGCCCGCTATAGGCGCGCCTCCAAGCAACGGCGGGTGCCTCGATCAGCCCGTCGATACTCCGTCGGGGAGTAGCTCAGCCTGGTAGAGCACTGCCTTCGGGAGGCAGGGGCCGGAGGTTCGAATCCTCTCTCCCCGACCAATTTCACTAAAGCGTTGTAGACGTCCTTCCCCCCTGAGGGAGCCCCCTACCCCCCAGAATGTCCTCTTCGCTGTACACGGCCGTACATGCGGAGAAGTATCCTAACCTCGCCCGCCGCGGACACCTGTTCTGCTGGCGTCGCAAAATCACTCTTCGCGGCACGATGATCGCGATCGGGTTGCCGCTGGGTACAGCAAATTTTACCATGCCCGCGGCATCGCCGAGCGCCTTGGGGGCGCTCTGGAGGATTTGCGTTTGGCGTACGGACGGCGTGGGTCCTCGACTGATGCGGCGACGCTGAAACGCATTTTCCTGGATGCGATGCGCGGGCAGTTGGACCGCATACTGCAAAGCCAGATTGGCAGCACCGAGCCTGTAGCTGGCTCATGATGGGTCGCGCAGCTTTCCGAACGCCCTTGCGGAAAGCGGTCATCTGTTCAGCAGAAATGAGCCCGGTGAGGCGATCGGTTCGGCAGGTCGATTGTGCCGGCACGAAGACCGAAACCGCGACCTGCACCGACCTCAACGATACCGGTATAGCCGCAGGCGGTAGGCTTTCCGGTCCGCAGCATCGGTCGAGAACAGGCGCAGGCCCTGTCCTTGCCCCGTCTCGTCCCCATTTAGCCGGCGACCGGTCCGCGGAGCGCCGGTGACACCGAGAAACTGTTCATCGACACTCTCGATCCCGGCGGTCGGCGCGCCCGGGCGGTCGGTCGTGAAGGACAATTGCATGTCGCCCGCACCGACGACGGTGAACTCGTCAGGTCCGGTCTGCAGAAACATCGCCGCTACCCGGCTGAGCGGATCGAGCTTGCCGTCGGGACCGGTCGCACGCTGCACGTCGACCACATAGTCGCCGATCCGCCCGCGACCCGACCGCTGGGCGCCGCCTTCGAGGATGACGGTCGAGATCGTGCCCTTTGCCTGAGCGTCGAGGATGCGCGGGGCGAGCGGAGCGAGCAGGCCGTAGAGATGCGCCATCGCCGGATCGCCTTCGCCCGCCGCCTGCAGCCCGATGCTCGCATCCCCCTGAAGCACCACGCCCTCACCGTCGATGCCGAAGGGGGAAAAGCCGATCGCACCGAGCGACCCGTAGCTATAGAGTGCGTTCGCGGCGCCCGCAGGACCGCCGCGCGCCTCCGGCACCAGCAGCGGATTGTCCGGCCGCGCATATTGCGACGCCCAGTTCACATAGTCCTCGAAATAGATGTCGGGGGCGAGGAAGTCGAGCGAGGGCGCACCCGCCTTGTAAACGTCGATCGCGAAGGGCAGCGGACCGCCGGAATTATACTGGCCCGGCTGGTAGTTTGGCCGGATCAGCGCTGCGTTGGTGAACATCGGCAGCGCGTATTCGGCCTTACCGGCCGCGGTGACCTTTTCGATGAAGGTCGCATAGTGCCATGCCATGAACAGCGATTCCGTCATGCCGGTGTCGCCAAAGACGTCGCGCCACGTCCCCGCCCCCCGGCCGCCGGCCCGCTCCCAGGCGGTGCGCAGTTCGGGGTGAATACGTGTCCGCTTCGCGGCGAGCTGCTCCATCAGCACTGCCGGGACAGGACCGGCGAACGCCGCCTCGGCGGCAGGCGAATGATCGCGTGACTGCGGGATGACCCCGACCTCGTTCTCGACCTGTACGGAGATCACCGTCTGCTGCGCGCCGTCCATGGCCTTCAGATGGCGCATCAGCCGGGCGAATGCTCGTGCATCCGCATCGCGCGCCGCGTCGGAAAAGGCCGACAGCCGCTCGGTGCCGCGCCCATCGGCGGTCAGCACGCGTGCGAAACGGGTCTGGTCCCGCTTCACCCAGGCGGGGACGTAGCTGGAATACGTGTTCTTCCAAGCGCCGAACCAGAGGAGCACGACCTTCAGGTCGTGCGCGCGGGCGCCGCGCAACAGCCCGTCGAGCAGTGCAAAATCAAACTGTCCCTCGACGGGCTCGATCGTCTCCCATGCGATGGGCACCAGCACCGTGTTGAGGTTCATCGCCTTCAGCTTCGGCCAGATCGGCGTCATGTACGCGAGATCGCTACTGCTCGAATTATGGATCTCTCCGCCCAGCATGAGGAACGGCTTGCCCTGGACGACGAGCTGCGTGGCTTTCCCGCGCTGTTCGAGGCGTGGCGGCGCAGGATCGCGCGCCTGCGCGACGACAGCGACCGGCGAGAGGGCGAAGAGCAGCGCGGTTACCAAGAAGAGCAGGCGCATTGGCATTTCCGATCGCGAGAACATGGCCCAACCGCCCCTAAAAGAAGTGGGCCGGTCGTGAAGACCGGCCCGAGCAGGCCTTTGGGGAAGGAAGGAAAGCAAACTCAAAATCTGCCGCGTACACCGAGCAGCAGCGTCCGGCCGGGGTTGTATTCGTTAAAGGTCGCGTTCGGGAACTGGAAGTAGCTCGCCTGGGCTTCCTTGGTGATGTTGATGACGTTGACCACCAGGGTGGGCAGATAGTCGTTGCCGAGGATCTTGCCGAGGTCGACATTGCCCGAGAAATCGAGCTGGCCGTAGCTGCGCCCGAAGATCGCGGCATTGGTGATGCCGTTCTGGTTCAGTCCGGACTGCTGCGACCCTTCGTTATAGGTATAGGTCAGCCGTGCCGACAGGCCGTTGCCTTCGTAATAGCCGGTCAGCGTATAGGTAGTGGGAGCGACGCCCAGCGCGATCGCCGGTGCGCCGGTGCCTTCGCCCTTCTGGTCGATCAGGGTCAGGTTGCCCTGCACGCCGAACCCTTCGACGCCGATATGACGCGTCAGGAAATCGAGCGGCTGGGTGATCTGGAACTCCAGCCCGTTGACCTTCAGCTTGCCGTCGGCGTTGACCTGCTGCTGGATCTGGATCGGCACCTGTTCGGGCGTGATGCCCGACGGGCGCGCCCGGTCGAGCAGCGCCTGCTGCTGCGCCTGGGTCAGCGACGAGAAGGTGATGCCGAACGGTTCGAGCGTCGAGAAGGGCACGGTGGTCACGCCGTTCACGGTGAAGCCGGTGATCGACTTGCGGAACGCCGCGAACGCGATGACGCCTTCGCCCCCGGTGTAATATTCGAAGCCGAGGTCGATATTGTCCGAGATATACGGGTTGAGCGCGTTGTTGCCGAGCGTGCCGACGTCCGCCGATGGCTGGATGAAGCTGGCGCCGGGCAGCAGCTGGTTCGGATCGGGCCGCGTCATCGTTCTTGAGATCGAGCCGCGTGCCACCGCCTTGCGCCCGAAGCTGTAGGCGATGCTCGCCGAGGGCAGGAAGTTGGAATAGAGCCGGTTCGTCTCGGTGAAGTTGACGATCGGGGCGTAGCACGACCCATCGAGCGCGAAGGTCGGGCTGGTGCCCGGGCAGGTCACGCCGCCCCGCGTGTTGAGCGGATTGGGGATGGTGGTCCGGCCGCCGACGATCTGTTCGGTGCGGACATAGCGCATGCCGCCGTTCAGCCGCAGCGTATCCTGGTCGCCGATGTCGAACACGCCGTTCATCTCGACGAAGGTGCCGGTCACCTTTTCGCGGATCAGGCCGCCGTTCGCGCCGCTGCTGCCCGACCCCGTTTCGGTCGCACCGGCCAGCAGTGCGTCATAGCCGGTCGCGGCCTTCACCTTGTTCCAGTCGACGGTGACATAGCCGTTGTCGCCGGGTAGCAGGAACGACGGCACGGCGGCGGTCGGGATCAGCGAACCGCGATAGATCAGCGGTGCGCCGCCCAGCGTCGCGGCGGTGCCATAGGCCGGATAGGTCGGATAGCCCGCCGGCGCGACCGTGCCGGGCAAGTTCGCGCCGTCGCATATCGGCTGGCGGTTCGGGCCGGGCAGCACGACGCTGGGGTTGTTGCCGCAGATCGCGGCCTGCCACGGAATGGTATTGTCGAACGGCGTGATCCGGCGCTTGGTGTCATCATAGGCGCCGCCGACGCGGACGCTGAACTTCGCCTCGTCGCCGAACAACAGGCTGCCGCGGATCCCCCGCGTCTCGGTCGCGCGCTCCTCGCCGTTCAGGTTGACGCGCCCGCCGCCGGCCCAGCCAAAATTGCGCGGATCGTTCAGGTCGATGTTGGTGGTGATCGACGGGATGCCGCCGTCGTTCCTGTAGGTGACGGTCGTGCCGCTGCTCGGCGGGGTGATGACGAGGAAGGTCGGGCTTTCGCGGCGGAAATTGCTCTTGGTATAGTTCGCCTGGAAATCGCCCTTGATGAAGTCGTTGACCACGAACTCCACGCCGGGGTTCACGCCCCAATAATCCTGCGTGTCCTTGTACGGGCGATATTCGAGGAAGAACTGCGCGTTGGCATAGGTGCCGCCGGTGACGGTGCAGCCGACCGAGCAGCTGGTCTGATCGTAGGTGGTGTTGAGCGGGATCGCAGCGCCGTTGCGCACCGCCCAGTTCATCGCGGTCCGGGTGAACTCGGTATCGCGCTTGGCATACATCCCGTCGACGTAGAAGTGCAGCGCGTCGCTGGGCCGCCATTCGAGGCTGACGAGGCCGTTATAGCGGGTGCGTTCGCCGATTTCGGTGCGTGGCCGGCCAAGACGCGGCAGGATGCCGTTGTCGATCTGTTCGATCGTCGCGCCGGGATTGTTGCGCAGCAGGAACGCCTGATCGATGACGGTGCCGGGAACGAGGCCGTTGCCGGCATTGGCGGGCACGGTGCCCGGAATGGTGAAATTGCCGCCGCCGGTCGCGTTGCGGGTCGCGCTGCTGCTCTGCGTCGCGGTCAGGTTCGGGTTGGTCCAGCCTACCGTCTCGAACCCGTCGACGCGGAACTGGTTCTTGACCGCCGCCCCACCGACGAGGATGCCGAAGTCGCCGAAGGTCGCGCTGGCGAGCACATGACCGCGATAACCCCATTTGTCGGCGCTGCTGACCTTCGACCCCTGCAGGCCATAGCTGACATAGGGCTTGGGATTGTCGAACGGACGCGCCGACCGCAGGTTGACCGTGCCGGCGGCGCCGCCCTCGATCTGGCCGGCGGTGGGCGACTTGCTGACGGTCAGCTGCGTGAACAGCTCTGTCGGGATCAGGTCGAGATCGACCTCGCGGTTGGTGCTTTGCGCATCGAAGCGGACCGAGGCGATCGCGACCGGCGCACCGTTCAGCAGCACGCGGGTGAAGTTGGTGCCGAGGCCACGGATCGCGACGTTCGCGCCTTCGCCGGTGACTTCGCGGCTGATCGTCACGCCGGGGATGCGGTTGACCGATTCGGCGATGTTGGTGTCGGGGAACTTGCCGATATCCTCGGCGAAGATCGTGTCGGTGAAGCCGATCGAGTTCCGCTTGGCGTTCGTCTGGCTGGTCAGCGACGCGCGATAGCCGGTGACGACGATGTCTTCGTTGCCGGTGGCAGAGGGATCGACAGTTTCCTGCTCGGGCGCGGCCGTACCGGTCTGGGCTAGTGCAGGCGACGCGGCGGTCGCGATCAGCAGGAAAGCAGTCGATGCGCGCAGTTCGCGCAGGAAGACGTCGCCAAACATACCCTTTTCCAGCTCCTATGCCGGCTCACTCCCGGAGCCGTGCCTTGATGAGTTATGGTAGCGGTAACGAACTCGCTGTCAACCAATTTGTCTGGCTAATTTATCAGGCCTATTTGACGAGCATCCGGCCGCGCAGTTCGGCGCTTCGCTGGCGCACGGCAGCGAGTTCGTCGCTTTCGGTTTTGGCCAACAGATGATCGATGACAGCGTCGAGATGATCCCGCATCGCCTGCCGGGCATGATCCGGGTCCTTCGCACGCAGGGCGTCGAACACGGTGCGATGCTCCTCGAGGCGCAGCAGCTCGTCGCCACCACGTGCGCGCTGATGGATTGTGCGTGCCAGCGGACAGCGGTCGCGCATGTTCCACAGATCGGTGACGACGCTCACCATCGCGGCGTTGCCGGTCGCCTTGGCGATGCAAAGATGAAATTCCCGATCCGCCCGTTCGCTGGCTGCGATGTCCTTCTGCGTCATCACGTCCAACAACGCCTGGAGCTCGGCGAGTTCATCGGCCGCGATCCGTTGCGCCGCCAGCGCCGCTACCTCCGCCTCGATGCTCCGCCGCGCCTCAAGTAGCTCGAATGCGCCGATATCGAGCGCGGCGACCCGGCCATTCAACGCCGATGGCGCAACGACGTAGATCCCCGAGCCTTTCCGGATTTCGACCACACCCATGATTTCAAGTGCGACCATCGCCTCGCGTACGGTAGCCCTGCTTACTGCAAGGCTCTCGGCCAGCTCGCGCTCGGTTGGCAGGCGAGCACCGATAGGAAAGGTGCCCGCATTCATTTGAGCCGCAGCGAAGTCGATCACGCGCCGATAGAGTTTTTCAGCCTGGGCCATGCTTTTCCCTTTTACGAGCAAGCGACTAGCATGACGGCGGGCGAGCGCTAACCCAATTTCGGTTCGGTCGATCGGCTCGAAGTGGCACTTGCCGGTTCTTCAGAAAACCAGGTCCGATGAGGAGCGCGCGGAACGGCCCATGAGCTCCATTCGATAGCAGGCTTGGTGATCTGCCCGTTCTACGCATCGTGGACAAAGGGTAGCCATCGAAAAAGCCCGTCGTCGCCCAGCGACGATAACGGCGGAACACGCTATTCCACTTCCCGTATGCTAGCTGGTCTTGCCCCTTATCGCGTTATCCCTCGCGCTGAGACAACGCTCGATCCATGCAGCGCGGAGTTCTCCTTGTCACCACAGTGATCTTCGTGGCTCGAGGATTGCCCTTTTGCCTTATCCGCTGGCGGGTCGGAGAGAAGGGCGCACGCTCATCGGTCTGTTCGTTGTGATCGGGCAGTGGTCTATCGCAGGATCGATGGTCGTGCTTGGCAGAAGCATGCTTATCGGCATCGGGCTGTTTCAATCGAGATCGAAATGGCGCTGCGCTCCAGTGCTGGTGTATTGATAAATCGGGTTACCAAACGGCATATGGTGAGGGGCATCTCGACAATGATTGATCCATTACCTCTCGTTTGAGACCCGATTCCGGTCGTGGCAAACGCTCGCCCGATCCAACCGCCATAGGCGTCGGTTCGCACGTTCGCCGTCTCCCGCAGGAATTCGTCGAGCAGATCGCCGTTAGCGCCATGCACCTCTACCCCTTCGAAACCAGCCTCCATCGCGTTCGCGGCCGCCTGGCGGAAGCTCTCGACGATGCCGGGCAGCTCGTCCAGCTCAAGCGCGCGCGGCGCGGACGCGTCCGCGAAGCCGTTGTTGACGAAGGTCTTGGCCTCGGCGCGGATCGCCGACAGAGCTACCTGCGCCTCGCCGCCGTGCAGATCGACATGGCTGACGCGCCCGACATGCCAGAGCTGGACGAAGATGCGGCGACCCTTCGCATGCACCGCATCCGTCATACACCCTGCATTGGCAAATCGAGAATTTTTCCTGCCGGCATAGCCAACAGGGATGATCGCCGCGACCATCACCCTGAAGAGAATGGTAACGATATAGACGTCATCCGCAGCCGTTAGAGAATGGCATCTACCGTGAATGCTCCCGTATTGACCGCCCCCGTCGCCTATTCCCGGTCAAGCCGCCAATTCCTTGCGGATGATTTCCGCACCGGCACCCAGTGCCTTCAGTTTGCCCCGTGCGACGTCACGCGACAGCGGTGCCATACCGCAATTGGTGGCGGGCAGAAGCTTGTCGGCGTCGACGAAGCGCAGTGCGTTGCGCAGCGTGTCGGCGACCTGCTCGGGCGTCTCGACGGTGTCGGTGGCGACGTCGATCGCGCCGACCATTACCTTCTTGCCGCGGATCAGTTCGATCAGGTCCATCGGCACGCGCGAATTCTGGCATTCGAGCGAAATGATATCGATCGTCGACTTTTGCAGGTTGGGGAAGGTTTCCTCATACTGGCGCCATTCGGAGCCGAGCGTCTTCTTCCAGTCGGTATTCGCCTTGATGCCATAGCCGTAGCAGATGTGAACGGCGGTTTCAGCCTTCAGTCCTTCGGCCGCGCGCTCCAGCGCGGCGATGCCCCAGTCATTGGCTTCGTCGAAGAAGACGTTGAACGCGGGTTCGTCGAACTGGATGATATCGACGCCGGCCGCCTCCAGCTCGCGGGCTTCCTCGTTGAGGAGGCAGGCGAATTCCCACGCCAGTTTCGCGCGACTCCGATAGTGCGCGTCGTACAGGGTGTCGATCATCGTCATCGGTCCCGGCAGCGTCCATTTGATCGGCTGTTCGGTCTGGGCGCGCAGGAAACGGGCGTCGTCGACGAAGACCGGCTTCGGCCGCGAGACGGCGCCGACGACCGTCGGCACGCTGGCGTCGTAGCGGTTGCGGATGCGTACCGTCTCGCGCTTCTCGAAATCGACGCCGTCCAGATGCTCGATGAAGGTCGTGACGAAATGCTGGCGGGTCTGTTCGCCGTCACCGAGAATGTCGATCCCCGCCTGCCGCTGATCGTCGACCGCCAGACGCAAGGCGTCCTGCTTGCCCGCGATCAGTTCGTCGCCCTCCAGTTTCCACGGTGACCACAGGGTCTCGGGCCGGGCGAGCCAGGAAGGCTTGGGCAGGCTGCCCGCGGTGGTCGTCGGCAACAGGGTCGTCATGATGCAAAATCCTCCGTGTAGCTGGGAATCACAGGCCGCAGGTCGCGGACCAGCGCCGGAGCGCGGCGCCATGCGGCTTGATGACATGCTCCTCGGCAAACTTGCCCTGCCGGGCGGCGAGCCGGCTGCGCTCCTCGCGATCATAGAGGATGCGGGTCAGCGAATAGTCCTGATAGGTCAGGCTCGGCCGATAGTGCTCGGCGGCTACCGAATTGGCGTTGTAGATCTCCGGCCGATAGATCTTCTGGAAGGTCTCCATCGTGGCGATGGTGCTGGCCAGTTCGAGGTTGGTGTACTCGCTGACCAGATCGCCGATATGATAGAAGGCCAGCGGCGCGACGCCGTGCGGCGGCATGAAGTAGCGCACCGTCATGCCCATCTTCGCGAAATAGGCGTCGGTCGCGGAGGAACGGTCGGTGCGATATTCGACGCCGAGGATCGGATGCGTGTTGGCGGTCCGGTGATAGACTTCCTTGCTCGACACGCTCAGGCAGATGACCGGGGCCTTGCGGAAACGGTCGCGATAGGCGCCGGAACCGAGGAACTGCTTGAACAGATTGCCGTGCAGGTCGCCAAACCCCTCCGGCGCGCCGCTGCCCCCGGCCTTGAAGTGATCCGGCAGGACGACGCTGAAGTCATAGTCCCGGACATAGGAGGAGAAATTGTTGCCGACCATGCCGTCGGTCCGCTCGCCGCGGGTCCGGTCGATAACGACCGTGTGCAGGATCTCGATCAGCGGGAAGGGTTCGGCGTCCTTGCCGGTCCGAAGCGCGGCCGAGACGATCGTCAGCTCCAGCGCGTAGCGATCCCCCGTAGGATTGTCCCAGTGCATCAGCGCGTTGAAGCGATGGTCGATCATCGCCAGCGTGTTGCGCAGATTTTCCTGCCGGCTTGTCCCCCGTGCGAGATTGGCGAAGTTGGTGGTGATGCGCGTGTTGTCGGCCGGACGATATTCCTCGTCGAAGGACAAGCTGCTGAGCGCAAACGTGAAGCCGCTATTCGTCATGACTCACCCAAGCTTTGCGGGCGGGAGGTCTGGCGAAAGCGCGCAGGGTACGGACGGGCCGGGAAGGCATCACGCCACGGACCGTCGCATCAAGCGCGATCCACCGGAGGAACCCCCGTCCGAGGAACGTTATGGCGTCGAAAGGCAGGTCTCCTGGCTCACGGGTCACTGCGGTGGCTCCGGCCTTCCCAGGCTCCTTGCGGGAACCCAGTGACACGAAATGGAGCCGCCGCTCGCCGCTTACAGTTGCGGGGGCAGCGCCGGATTCTGCCCCGAAGGACACCACCGGCTTCCCGTCTTAGCCCCATCGCCACGCCTGGGATGGGGAACCTCGACATGGGCGTTCAACACCATCGGGCTAGGGCTGTCAATGACGATATAAAGATATCTTTATATGACGGTGATGTTCTCTGCGAGAAGATGGGTACGGCGATGATGACCGCTATACAGGACGACGCTCGACAATCTCTCGCGCCACGCGCGCCGTTTGTCGGTTGGCCGGCAATACGCGTTCTTTCCCGTCGCCCTTGCGCTTCGGCTGCGCTAGGGGCTTCGGCGTGGCGACGCAGGTGATTCAACAACGGTTCTCCGCGCAAAGCCCGTCGCCGCTGTCGCGGCGCCTGACGACGCTGGTGCTGGTCGTCGCGATCCATGTGCTGATCCTGTTGCTGTTGCTGCGCATCGCCCCCACGATGATGTCGCCGCCGCCGGGTGAAAAATCGCCGCTGGTCGTCGACATGCTGCCCGCCGACCGGGTCGCGCCCGCCGCCGCCCCGGCCAAACAGGTTCAGCGCAAGGCCGCCGCCGGCAGCGCCGCGAGCGCCCCGCCCACCGCGACGGTGTCACCGCCGCCCGAGGTTCCGCCGCCCCCGCCGGTCCCCGCCGACCGTTCGTCCGACGTCTGGTCAAAGGTCATTCCGATGACCGGCCGCGAGTTCGCACGGGCCGCCATCACCCCCGGCACCCGCAGCGCGGAGGGGGTCGGCACCGGCAGTGCGACGAGTGACAGCGGCGACGGCGATGCGGAGGCCGATACCGGCGGCGGCAGCGGTGGCGGCGAGCGCCTTTACGCCGCCGACTGGTACCGCCGCCCGACCCATACCGAGCTGGCGACCTATCTGCCCCGCCGCGCGCAACCGGGCTGGGGCGAGGTCGCGTGCCGGACCATTCCCAACAATCAGGTGACCGATTGCCGCGAAATCGGCCAGTCGGCGCGGGGATCGGGCCTGGCCGGCGCGGTGCGCCAGGCGGCGTGGCAGTTCCGCATCCTGCCGCCGCGCGTCGGCGGGCGGCCGCTGATCGGCAGTTGGGTCCGCATCCGGATCACCTATACCGACGCGGGCGCGGCGGTGGAGTGATCCCCTGACGCTTGCCGCCATTCCGGCCTTCGCCGGAAGGACGGTGCGGGCGAGTGGCAGCGCGCGTGTCCTTGCTCTCCCCGCCCCCAGCGGCTAGTCGGCAGGCGTTTATCTCCCTCGCATGTCAGGTCGCTTCGCATGTCCGCATTGTTCCGCATCACCCTCCCCGACGGTGCCGTCCGTGAGGTGACGCCGGGCACTACGCCGGCCGACATCGCCGCCGCGATCTCGCCGGGTCTGCGCAAGGCGGCGATCGCCGCGCGGGTCGACGGGCAGGTGCGCGACCTGAACCGACCGTTCGACGGCGATGCGTCGCTGGCGCTGGTGACGACGAAGGACGAGGCCGATGCGCTCGAACTGCATCGCCACGACTTCGCGCACGTCCTCGCCGAAGCGGTGCAGACGCTGTATCCGGGTACGCAAATTACCTTCGGTCCGGCGACCGACGACGGCTTCTATTACGACTTCGCGCCCGCGCCGGGCCGTGGGCCTTTCACCGACGAGGATCTACCACTGATCGAGGCAGAGATGCGCAAGATCATCGCGAAGGGCGAGAAGTTCGAGCGCGAGGTCGTGACCCGCCAGCAGCTGATCGACCGCTGGACGCAGCAGGGCGAGACCTTCAAGGCGGAGTGGGCCGCCGAACTGCCCGAGGGTGAAGAGCTGACCATCTACCGGCAGGGCCAGTGGCTCGACATGTGCCGCGGGCCGCACCTCGAATCGACGGCGAAGCTCGATCCGCAGGCGTTCAAACTGACCCGCGTGTCGGGTGCCTATTGGCGCGGCGACCAGAAGAACGCGATGCTTAGCCGTATCTACGGCACCGGATGGCTGTCGAAGAAGCAGCTCGACGCGCATCTGACCCGGCTGGAGGAGGCCGCCAAGCGCGACCATCGCAAGCTGGGCGCGGAGATGGACCTGTTCCACCTCCAGTCCGAAGCGCAGGGCTCGGTCTTCTGGCACCCCAAGGGGTATATGATGTGGCGGCAGCTGGAGGCGTATATGCGCCGCCGGCTTGACGCGACCGACTATCAGGAAGTGAAGACGCCGCAGCTGATGGACGCGCGGCAATGGGAACAGTCGGGCCATTGGGGCAAGTATCGCGAGAATATGTTCGTGGTGCCCGACGAAATCCCGAATACCGAGGACGAGGGCGCGATCGTCAGCGCCGATGCCGACATGATGGCGTTGAAGCCGATGAACTGCCCGGCGCACGTCCTGATCTTTCGTCAGGGGATCAAGTCGTATCGCGACCTGCCGATCCGCATGGCCGAATTCGGCTGCTGCCACCGCAACGAACCGCATGGCGCGCTGCACGGCATCATGCGCGTCCGCCAGTTCACGCAGGACGACGCGCACATCTTCTGCCGCGAGGATCAGCTGGTGCAGGAGGTTCGCGACTTCTGCGAACTGCTCGACTCGGTCTATCGCGATCTGGGCTTCACCGATTATGCAGTGAAGCTGGCGCTGCGCCCGGAGAAGCGCTTCGGGTCGGATGCGATGTGGGACACGGCCGAGGCGGAACTGCGCGAGGCGGTGCTGTCGTCGAACCTGTCCGAGGACATCAAGGCGAAATTCGAGGAACTGCCAGGCGAAGGGGCCTTCTATGCGCCCAAGCTCGAATTTCACCTGACCGACGCGATCGGGCGGACATGGCAGGTCGGCACAATCCAGTCGGACCGGGTGCTGCCCGAACGACTCGACGCGACCTATGTCGGCGAGGACGGCAATCGCCACCGCCCGGTGATGCTGCACCGGGCGATCCTCGGCACGTTCGAACGCTTTCTCGGCATCCTGATCGAGCATCATGCGGGCCGCATGCCGATGTGGCTGTCGCCGGTGCAGGCGGTGGTCGCGACGATCGTGTCCGATGCCGACGACTATGCCGACGAGGTCGCGGCGGCGCTGAAGGCGGCGGGTATCCGGGTGGAAACCGACCTGCGCAACGAGAAGATCAACTACAAGGTGCGCGAACACTCGCTCGCCAAGGTCCCGGCGCTGGTCGTGGTCGGCAAGCGCGAGGCGGAGGAACGCACCGTCGCGCTGCGCCGTCTGGGCAGTCAGGGACAGTCGGTCATCACGCTCGACGAACTGGTCGCAATGCTGTCGTCGGAATCGCTGGCACCCGATCTTGCGCGGAACCTTTCGTAATCGTGCAGAATTGACTATATAGAAGTTTCGAACACTGAAGGAGCAGCACCTATCCGTCCGCCCATGATGCGTCGCCCGAATGCGCCGCCGCCGATGAACGGCCCCCGATTCAACGAGTTCATCCAGTCGCCGAAGGTCCGCGTGATCGACCATGAGGGCGAGAATCTGGGTGTGATGTTCACGCGCGAAGCGATGGCGCAGGCGCAGGAGGTCGGACTCGATCTGGTCGAGGTGTCGCCGAACGCCGACCCGCCCGTCGCGAAGTTCCTCGACGTGGGCAAGTTCAAGTACGAGGCGCAGAAGAAGGCGAACCTCGCGCGCAAGACCCAGAAGACGCAGGAGATCAAGGAGATCAAAATGCGTCCGAACATCGACGATCATGATTATGATACGAAGATGAAGAAGGTCGAGCAGTTCATCACCGAAGGCGACAAGGTGAAGGTCACGATGCGCTTCCGCGGGCGCGAGCTGAGCCACGGCCAGCTCGGCATGGCGGTATTGCAGCGTGTCGCCGAAGCGACGCAGGAAATCGCCAAGGTCGAAGCCTATCCGCGCATGGAAGGCCGACAGATGCTGATGGTGTTGTCGCCGAAATAAGCGCCGGTTCGTCCGACGTGCGATATTGAACAGCCGCCATGTCTTTGCGTGGACGTGGCGGCTTTTCCGTTTGTCGGGTTGCGCTGGTTTGCATGGGAGCGCTTGGGGAAGGCCCGAACGCCCGCGCGCGGTTTGATCGGCTCAAAGAGTCATCGACATAATTCGCGACAGGACCGCGCGACCATGAAGCGCCACTCGACGTCGCTGCCCGTCAGCCGGACCGTACGCTCGACGACCCGCAGCGGCTCATTCGGAAATTGGTTGGACTCATAGGAAAGTGCTGCCGTCGATGGGGTATCAACCTTCGGCACAAGTGTGCGCCCTGCCAGCGAGCGCGACCGGAAATCTTCCTGTCCGGTTCCGCTGATTTGCCAATAATAACCGCTGCCAAACCGGATGAAACGCTCGTCGGCCACCGGATTTCGGAGAATGATTTCGCCGTCTGGCGCAATCTCGGCGGCAGTGAGCAACGCGTTCAGTACTGCGTCGAGTTGCTGGTCATACTCTCGAATGAGCCGTTGATCCCCGGCGGCAGGAGTAGATCGTTCCAAAGGCTGCCACATAAGTGCCAGCAGGGTTGCCGCGATAAGGCTCATAGCGATTGCTCCCAATACCAATGGACGAATGAACGTCGATTGACCTCCACCAGCACTGGACGCGAGGGCCGGCGTCTGGGGTACGGCTTGCTGGTACCCTTCTGCCGCGTCGAGCATCTGCGCGGCTTGCAAGGAGGATGCGACACCCAGTTTCAGGCGCGCCATTTTCAGCCGCTTTTCGACCGCGTGATGCGAAATGCCCAGATCGACGGCGATCTCCTTGGCAGACTTGTGCTGGAGCCATTGCCTCAGACAGACCTTTTCCCGCTCGGTCAGCTTGGCCAGATCATTACCGCTTTCCATGTCCCGCCGGATAGGATGCGTTCATCCGCCGGGAAAGTACGGTCGTCTGGTACTTTGCCGACCGATCGGGATCATTGCTGTTCCTTACCGATGGCAGTCGGGCATCGAGGCAAGTACGCGCTTCCGTAAACCGAGGCCGGACTCTGCCGCCCCCAGTCCAGAGCATTCACACTTCCTGCAGTCTGCCGACTGGGCGAACCGGCATCGCCGCTCAATCGCCGCCGCCACCCCCACCGTCGCAGCCACCACCGTCGCTGCCGCAGTCCGCCGACGTGCTGGCCCCGTCGAACCATCCGAAAATGAGGTCTCCCCCGTCATCTGCCCCGGCATGGCGGAGCTTGCGACGGTGCGATGCGATCGCGACGAGGGCGATCAGCAGCACGGCGATGACCAGTACGGCCAGCAGGATCAGGTCCATAACCCGATCCTGCTGCAATCCCTATCGATTCGCAAGGGATTACGCGAAGGCGCTGAAATCCTTGCCTGCCGCCGCGTCGAGCATCCGTCGTTCGAGCGACTTCAGCCGCAACTGGCCGGTGATGCGGTCGCCGGTCAGGTCGGTGACGTAGAAGGTGTCGACCGCGCGTTCGCCATAGGTGGCAACGTGGGCGGAGTGCAGCGTCACCTTCGACTGGAACAGCGCCTGCGCCAGATGGTGGAGCAGCGCGGGCCGGTCGCGGGCATTGACCTCGATCACGGTGAAGCGATTCGACGCGGCATTGTCGATCAGGACGTTCGGCTCGATCGGGAAGGCATCGGCGCGCGGGCGGGACAACGGCTTGGCGGCCAACCGGTCGGTCAGCTTCATCCGGTTGGCGAGCGCGTCGGCGATGGTGGTCTTCAGCCGCTGCAACTGCCCCGCTTCGTCGAACGGACCGCCGAGCGGATTCTGGACGAGGAAATTGTCGAGCGCCATGCCGGTACGGGTCGTATGGATGCGCGCATCGATGATGTTGCCGCCCGCCGCGTGGATCGCCCCGGCGATGCGGTAGAACAGCCCCGGATGATCGGCGGCATGGACCGTGACGACGGTCGCGCCGCGATCCTCGTCGACGCTGGTTTCGATCGTCAGGCGCACGTCGCCCGCCTGATCGACCATCCGCGCATTGGCGGCGATCACGTCGTCGGGCTCGGCGATCCAATAGGCGGGCGGCAGGTGCCGGACATAGGCCGCCAGCGTATCCTTGTCCCAACCCAGCGTCTCACGCAGCCGTTCCTGCTTTTCGGCGATGCGTTCGTCACGTCCGCGCTGCTTGTGGCCCAGGCGCAGCACCTCCTCGGCGGTTTCGAACAAGGTGGTCAGCAACTGCCGTTTCCACCCGTTCCACGTTCCGGGACCGACTGCGCGGATATCGACGACGGTCAGGACCAGCAGCATGCGCAGCCGCTGCGGCGATTGCACGACGCTGGTGAAGTCGAGGATCGTCTTAAAGTCACTAAGGTCACGCTTGAACGCCGTTGCCGACATCAACAGGTGATAGCGGACCAGCCATGCCACCGTCTCGGTCTCGGCCGGGGTCAGGCCCAGCCGGGGGCAAAGTCGTTCGGCGACTTCGGCACCGAGGATCGAATGGTCGCCGCCACGCCCCTTGGCAATGTCGTGGCACAGCACCGCGACGAACAGCGCGCGCCGCTGGACGATGCCGCCGAACAGGGCGGTCGACAGCGGATGCTCCTCACGACAGATGCCGCGTTCGACCTGCGACAACAGGCCGATCATGCGGATCGTGTGCTCGTCGACGGTGTAATGGTGGTACATGTCGAACTGCATCTGCGCGACGATGCGGCCGAAATCGGGAATGAAGCGGCCGAACACGCCGCATTCGTTCATCCAGCGCAGCACCAGCTCGGGATCGCGCGGGGACGTCAGCACGTCGAGGAACAGCTGGTTGGCGCGGGGGTGCGAACGAACATGCGCCGCCATGCGCGCGTCACGTGAGGCCGCGCGCATTGCCAGCGGATGGATTTCCAGCCCGTGCAGATCGGCAAGCGCGAAGATTTCGATCAACCGGACGGGGTCCTGCGCGAAGAAATCGTCCTTGGGCAGCGCGAGACGCCCGCGGTCGAGCACGAAGCCGTTCAACCGCCGCGGCCGCCGCCGCAGGCGCGGGAAACCGAACCGGCTGCCCCGCGCGGCATAGGTTTCGTCGAGATGGCTGAGGAACATACCCGTCAGGTCGCCGACCCGCTTCGCCTGCAGGAAATAATATTGCATGAAGCGTTCGACGCGCGATTTGCCGACCCGGTCGCTGTAGCGCATCCGTGTCGCGATCTCGGTCTGCACGTCGAACGTCAGCCGTTCCTCGGCACGGCCGGTGATGAGATGGAGGTGACAGCGCACCGCCCACAGAAAATCCTCGGCCCGGTTGAACTTGCGCAATTCGGGCGCACTCAGCAGGCCGACCCGCACCAGATCGGCGGCGCGGCGGACGTTATAGGCGTATTTGCCGATCCAGAAGAGGGCGTGCAGGTCGCGCAGCCCCCCCTTCCCCTCCTTCACATTGGGTTCGACGACATAGCGGGTATCGCCCATCCGCTTGTGCCGGGCATCGCGCTCGGCCAGTTTTTCGGCGATGAAGGTGCGCGCGGTCCCGTCCTGCACCTCGTTCTTGAAGCGCTGCGCCGCCTCGGCATAGAGCGTCGTATCGCCCCACACATAGCGCGCCTCGACGAGCGCGGTGCGGATCGTGACGTCGCCCTTCGCCTGCCGCACCATTTCGTCGAGCGAACGCGACGAATGGCCGACCTTCAGCCCCAGATCCCACAGCGCGTAGAGGATCGATTCGATGATCTGTTCGGACCATGGCGTCTGCTTCCACGGCGTCAGCACGCCGATATCGACGTCCGAATGCGGGGCCATTTCCCCCCGGCCATAGCCGCCGACCGCGATCAGCGTCATCCGTTCGGCCGCGGTCGGATTATGGTTCGGGTGGACGTGTTCGACGATGAAGCCGGTGAGCGCGACGAGGATCGCATCGGTCAGATACGCATAGGCGGCGGACGTCTCCAGCCCGTGGCTGGGGTTGGCATTCAGCCGCCGTTCGATCTCCGCCCGGCCACGCACCATCGCGTCGCGCAGCACGGCGGTCGCGGCACGACGCAGTGCCGTGCCGTCCTGACCGCCTGTGCAGAGTGCCGCGAGCGACGCCGCCAGCACCGCCGGCTCGACGATCGCCTCCGGGTGGACGATCCGTTCGAACCGGGGCGGCGTGGCGAGGTCGGGCCGAACCGTGTCGCTCAGGCCCCGCCCTCCGGCGTCTTGGCCACGCCGACCAGCGCCGGCCGCAGCAACCGGTCGCGGATCATGTAACCGGTCTGGATTTCCTGCACGACGGTGCCCGGTGCGACGTCGTTCGACGGCACCTCGAACATCGCCTGATGCTTGTTGGGGTCCAGCGCTTCGCCGACTGCCACCATCTTGGTGATGCCATGGCGACCGAAGATGCTTTCCAGCTCGCGCCCGGTCGCTTCGAGGCCGACGATCAGGCCCTTCAGCCGGTCGTCGCCGCGCAGGTCGTCGGGGATCGCCGACAGCGCGCGCGACAGATTATCGGCCACCGACAGGATGTCGCGCGAGAACGCCGTCGCGGCATAGGCGCGGGCGTCGGCCACTTCCTTTTCGGCGCGGCGGCGCACATTCTGCAGATCGGCACGGGCGTACAGGGTTTCGGCCTGCGAATCGGCCAGCTTCGCTTCGAGGTCGGCGAGGCGATCCGCTTCGGCGACTTCGGGCGCGGCCTCGGCGGTGGCTTCGCGCAGGTCGTTCGTATCGTCGTTGGCGGGAGTGTCGTTCATTCCGGTCTCTTCTTGTCCTGTCAGCCGAGCAGCCGCGTCAGGGTCGCGGCGGTGAAATCCACCATGGGCACGACGCGCGCATAGTTCAACCGGACAGGCCCGATCACGCCGACGACGCCGACCACGCGCCCGTCCAGCGCGCGGACCGGCTTGGCGATGACCGACGATCCGGTCAATGCGAACAATTTGTTTTCCGATCCGATGAAGATGCGCGCGGCATCGCCGTCCTGTGCCGATTCGAGCAGGCGGGCGATCTCTTCCTTGCCCTCCAGTTCGTCGAGCAACTGCCGCACGCGGTCGAGATCATGGGCGGCGGCGGGATCGATCAGCCGGGCCTGTCCGCGCACGATCAGCACCGGGCGATGCCCGCCATCCTCGCTCCACATCGCCAGACCAGCCTCGACCAGCGCGCGGGCGGTCGTATCGAGTTCGGCACGTTCCTGCCCGATCTCGCGCAGGATGCGCGCGCGGGCCTCGCTCAAGGTCAGGCCGGACAGCCGCGCCGTCAGGTAATTGCCCGCCTCGACCAGGGCAGTGACGCTGGTCCCGGTCGCGACATCGAGGACGCGGTTCTCGACCGATCCGTCGGCCCCGACCAGCACCGCCAGCGCGCGGGTGCCCGACAGCGGCACGAACGACACCTGTTTGAGCACCGGTTCGCGCTTGGGGACCAGCACCACGCCGGCACTGGCGGACAGGCCGGACAAGGCAGCGGCGGTGCCGGCCAGTGCCTCCTCGACCGGGCCGGCGGTATCGGCCTGCGCCTCGATCGTCGCGCGTTCCTGCGCGGAGGGCTCCATCGCGTGCATCATGCCGTCGACGAACAGGCGGAGACCCGTTTCGGTCGGCATCCGCCCGGCGCTGACATGCGGTGCGGCGAGCAGGCCGGCTTCCTCCAGATCCTGCATTACCCCGCGGATCGATGCGGGCGAGAGGTTCAGGCCGGACAGTTGCGCGATGGTCCGCGACCCGACCGGCGCACCGGTCGACAGATAGCTGTCGACCACGATCCGAAACACGTCGCGGGCGCGGTCGGTCAATTCACGGATCGGTTGGGCCATGGGGGGAATGTAGGGTGGCGCGACGCTTTGCGGAACCCAAATCCTCCCCGCTCGCGGAGAAGGGGACCGCCGCGAAGCGGTGGTGGAGGGGTTGGTCGTGCAACGCAGCCGTGCCGTGTGCCGACACCCCCCTCCACCATGCTGTGCATGGTCCCCCTCCCCGTGCCGGGGAGGAGTTAGTTGGCGGCGATGAAGCTTGTGATCGGCAATTCCTTCACCGCCCCCCGCAGCGCCGCGCCGGTCCGGCCGTCATCCGCCGCGCCGCAGCCGAAATAATAGGATAGCCGCTGCGACGCGCCGCTGATCTCGTTCCAGCGGATATCGACCGAGGGCATGTCGGTCGGCGCATTCTCGCATCCCGGCTGGCCCGGTTGCAGCAGCCGGTCGCCCTGCGCTGGACGATAGGGGCGTATCTTGGCGGCGAACGCCCGATATTGCGCCGGCGTCGCGCGGAACACGCGCGTACCGGTGACCGCCGTAAAGCGCCGCCCCTCGAACACCCCCGAACCGTCGGGCTGAATGGTCACCGAATAGACTGGGCAGGTGCCGAAGCACGGCGATGTCTCATAGGTGATCGTCTCGCGCTCGATCGCGACCGGCGCGCCTTCGGTGGTCGTATTGCCGACCGCCATGACGCAGCCGCCGAGTATCGGCAGCAGTCCCAAGGCAATGATCTTCATGAAGTGGCTCCCTGTTGCGGACCCGTCGTTCCGGACCCGTCACAGCGGCGTACCGCGCGGCGACTGGCGCGGCGATGAACGGACGGCTAGGACTTCACGAAATTTCAGGAGATTCCCATGCGCCCATCCGGCCGCGCCCCCGACGAAATGCGCAGCATCACGATCCAGACGAACTTCACCCGCCATGCCGAAGGATCGTGCCTGATCGGATTCGGCGATACCAAGGTGCTGGTCACCGCATCGCTTGAGGAACGCCTGCCGCCATGGCTGCGCGGCAAGGGCGAAGGCTGGGTGACGGCGGAATATGGGATGCTCCCCCGCGCCACCCATACCCGCAGCAGCCGTGAGGCGGCCAAAGGCAAGCAGTCGGGCCGTACGCAGGAAATCCAGCGGCTGATCGGGCGCTCCCTTCGGGCAGTGGTCGACCTGAAGGCGCTGGGCGAGCGGCAGATCACGCTCGATTGCGACGTGATCCAGGCTGATGGCGGCACCCGCACCGCGTCGATCTCCGGCGCGTGGGTCGCGCTGCGGCTCGCGGTCGACGGGCTAATGCGCGAAGGCAAGCTGGAGGTCGATCCGATCAGCCGGCAGGTCGCGGCGGTCAGCTGCGGCATCCATCAGGGTACGCCGGTGCTCGACCTCGACTATATCGAGGATTCGGCCGCCGATGCCGATGCCAATTTCGTGCTCACCAGCGATAACAACATCGCCGAGGTACAGGCCACCGCCGAGGGCGCATGCTATGACGAGGAGGCGCTGTTGCGTCTGCTGCGCCTCGCCCGCATCGGCTGCGGTCGCATCTTCGCCGAACAGCTGCGGGCGACCGGCCGATGAGTGGCGAGGGCAAGGAGCCACAGGCGATCCGCAAGTTACAACCGGGCAAGCTGGTGATCGCCAGCCATAATCCCGGCAAGATCCGCGAGATCGCGGCGCTGCTCGGGCCATATGGCGTCACCCCGATCTCGGCGGGCGAGCTCGACCTGCCCGAACCGGAAGAGACCGGCACGACCTTCGTCGCCAATGCCGAGCTGAAGGCGTTGCAGGCCGCCGACCTGTCGGGCCTGCCGGCACTGGCCGATGACAGCGGGCTGTGCGTCGAGGCATTGAACGGCGAGCCGGGCATCTTTTCGGCCCGCTGGGCCGGGGCGTCCAAGGACTTCACCGCGGCGATGCGGCTGGTCGAGGACCGGATGCAGGCGACCGGCCCGGATCACAGCCGCGCGGCGCACTTCGTCTGCGCGCTCGCGCTCGCATGGCCCGATGGTCATGTCGAATGGTTCGAAGGGCGCGTCGACGGCAAGCTGGTCTGGCCGCCGCGTGGGGAACATGGCTTCGGCTATGACCCGATGTTCGTTCAGGACGGCATGAACCAGAGCTATGGCGAGATCGATCCCGATCACAAGCATTCGATCAGCCACCGTGCCGATGCCTTTGCGCAGTTGGTGAAGGCGGTGTTCTGAGAGGCTGTTTGAAAACGCGCGGTTGCGCGTTTTGTGGTGCCGGTCCGCTCCCCCGCCCGACCACCCATTGAGTGTACCCTGTGGGTGGCCGGGCGGGGGAGCGGGCCGGCACCGCCTTGAAACTCGCCCTTCCGCGAGTTTCCAAACGGACTCCAAGGCCGGATCGGGCGTACCGAAGGGAACGCCCGCCCGCGTCCGGGCATTGGACGCCCCGAAAGGAATTCCCATGCCCGACGCGATCACCGAAACCCGCCACCGCGAGATCGCGGTCGAGCATCTGCTGTTCTGGACGATGCGCTATGTCGAGGAACAGCATCCCGGCCTGCTCGATTCGCTGGAGGCCAGCCTCGACAAGCTGGGCGACCCGAGCCCGGGCGGCGACAAGAATGACGGGGCCGTGCGGCATATAGCCGCGAAGATGATCGCCGGCGCACGGGGCTGAACCGGCCGTTCGTCACCCCGGACCCAAGCGGTTCGTCGGCGATCAGGGGTGACGGGTGCGGCCGGGAACCCGGTGCGGAGGAACGCTCTTCGCTACGCAGCCACCGCCGCACCATCTGTCGTCAGGCCGGCATCGACCAAATTGCCGACGAACTGGTCGGTGCAGTGCGACCAGCAATAGCCGGTGCCGACACGGACGCAGGCGTCGCGGTCAGCAATGATCGCCTGTTCGACCGCCGCTGCCAGATCGGCGTCGAGCGCGCCGACGCGTCCGCTGCCGCCGCCCGTGCCGTCCAGCCCGATCACGTCGAGTGGCCCCGGCACCGGATAGGCGGCAACCGGCGTGCCGCAGGCCAGCGCCTCGATCATGACGAGGCCGAACGTGTCGGTGCGGCTGGGAAAGACCAGCACATCGGCAGCGCGATAGGCAGCGGCGAGCGCCGCGCCCTGCTTCACCCCAACGAATTGCGCCAGCGGATAGCGCCGCTCCAGATCGGCGCGCGCCGGGCCGTCGCCCACCAGCAGCTTGGTGCCCGGCGTATCGAGCGCGAGGAACGCCTCGATATTCTTTTCGATGGCGATGCGCCCGACATGGAGCAGGATCGGGCGCGGTAGCGTCGCCACGTCGAGCTGCGCGCCATCGGGCTTGAACAGCGACAGGTCGACCCCGCGCGACCAGCGCCGGGTATGGGCGATGCCGTGGTCGTGGAGCGCGCCGGCGACGCGCGCGGTCGCGGTCATCACCCCGCTGGCGGCGGCATGGAAACGGCGCAGGAACGGCCAGAACAGCCCGGCGGGCAGGTGCGTGCGCATCGCCAGATAGTCGGCGAAATTGGTGTGGAAAGAGGTCGTGAAGCGCGCCCCCCGCCCCCGGCACCAGCGCCGTGCAGCCCAGCCGAGCGGTCCTTCGGTCGCGATATGGATCGCGTCGGGGTGAAAGGCGGCCATCCGACGGCCGAGCTCGGAACCGCAGCCGAACGCCAGCCGGATCTCGGGATAGCCGGGGCATGGCCGGGAGGCGAAACCGTCGGGGGTGAAGGTTTCGACCACATGGCCGCGGTGTTGCAGACGAGAGATCGTCGTTTGCAGCGTGCGGACGACGCCGTTGACCTGCGGGCTCCACGCATCGCTGACGATGGCGATCCTCACGCGGTGGCGACCGCCCGGCCGGCATCGACGGCCTTGCCGTTCGACCTTGCCAGTTCCCGTTCCCACGTCTCGGCACGCCAGTCGATCAGCGACAGTGCCCCTTGATGGTCCTCGACCAGCGCGGTGCAGCTCTCCACCCAGTCGCCGTCGTTATAATACATGATGTCGCCGATCTGGCGGATTTCGGCGGTGTGGATATGGCCGCACACCACGCCGTCGACGCCATGTTCGGCGGCGGCATGGGCGACGGTTTCCTCGAACCGGCCGATGAAATTGACCGCGTTCTTGACCCGGTGCTTGGCATAGGCTGACAGCGACCAATAGGGGAGGCCGAGCTTGCGCCGCGCGAAGTTCCAGACGCTGTTGGCCTTCAGCAGCGCGGTGTAGGCATGGTCGCCGAGAAAGGCGAGCCACTTGGCATAGAGCACCACGCCGTCGAACTTGTCGCCGTGCAGCACCAGCAGGTGGCGGCCATCGGCGGTTTCGTGGATATCCTCCTCGACCATTTCGACGCCGCCGAATTCGAGACCGGTATAGTCGCGAAACGCCTCGTCATGATTGCCGGGGATGTAGATGACGCGGGTGCCGCGCCGCGCGAACTTCAGGATCGATCGGATCACGTCGTTATGGCTCGACGGCCAGTACCAGCCGCGCCGGATCTGCCAGCCATCGACGATGTCGCCGACCAGATACAGCGTCTCGCATTCGAACGAATGGAGGAAGTCGACCAGTTGCGTCGCACTGCATCCCGGCGTGCCGAGATGGACGTCGGAGATGAAGACGGTGCGATAGGACTTTTTCGGACCCTCGGCACGATAGCTTTGCGGGTCGTTGATCCAGTCGGGAATCTTGCGCGCGAGGGACTTCACGGTCGCGGCCGATGAATTATGCCGATTGGTCCGGGATACAGATGCCGTCGTCATCGTACTTCTCCACGCCAGTGGACGGGACTTGCGTCCCTGCGATGATGTCGCTGTAGCGATGCCGCGCGACAATTGTATTTCGCGCGTGTGACGGCGAGTTCCATCAAACTGAAACCTTGCTGACACGTCCGCGACATTGGCGTGTCATCGACGCACGTCATCTTATCGGGCCAGACAAGCCCGGTGCGGCACTGGACAAGGAAACTCTCGGATTGGCTCAGGAACTGAACCGCCTCGGCGTGGCGACCGCCTATGATCGCTGGGCACCGATCTACGATCTGGTCTTCGGTCCGGTGTTCAAGCGCGGGCGTCGTGCCGCGATCGATGCCGCCGAAACGGTCGGCGGTCGCATCCTCGAGGTCGGCGTCGGCACCGGCATCTCGCTGCCGCATTACCGTGCCGACAGCCGGATCACCGGCATCGATATCGCCGACCAGATGCTCGACAAGGCGCGCGACCGGGTTCGCCGGCTAAAGCTGAACCATGTCGAACGGATCGCGATCGGCGATGCCGAGGCGCTGGACTTCGCCGATGCGTCGTTCGACGTGGTCGTCGCGCAATATGTCGTGTCGGCAGTGCCGCATCCCGACCGCGCACTGAGCGAATTCCTGCGCGTGGTGCGGCCCGGCGGCATGATCGTGATCGCGACCCGGCTGGGTGCGGAGGCGGGGATGCGGGCGAAGATCGAGCGCGTGCTGATGCCGATCACCAGCCGGCTGGGCTGGCGCACCGATTTCCCATGGTCGATCTATGGCGACTGGGCGGCGCGCAACCCGCAGGCGGAACTTATCGAGCGCCGCCCGCTCCCCCCGCTCGGCCATTTCTCGCTGGTCTGCTTCCGGCGCGCGGCGGGCGTGCAGGACAACCACCCGACGCCCGCGCACGCCGCGACCGCCTGAACCCAAACCCTTTTCATCAAAGGCTTATTCGATGTCCGGATTCAAGGAAGCGCTGAAGGAACAGCGGTGGGACGATCATCGCTACTACCATCACAGCATCATCAACCAGGCGCTGCATTTCGTCAGCGCGACGACGTTCCTGATCGCCTATGTCGTGGTGTGGATCGACCCGGCGGTCGCCAGCCTGCTCGGCTGGCTGGTGGCGATGACCGCGCGGCAATCGGGGCATTTCTTCTTCGAACCCAAGACCTACGATCATCAGAATCAGGCGACGCACGAACATAAGGAAGAGATCAAGGTCGGCTACAACCTGTTCCGCAAGGTAGTGTTCATGGGGCTGTGGGCGGCGACGCCGATCCCGCTGCTGATCGATCCGACCTTCTTGGGGCTGTTCGAACCGCATGTCGGCTTTGTCGGGTTCCTGCGACATCTGGCGCTGCTGTGGCTGGCGTTCGCGGTCGGCGGGTTGTTGTTCCGGGTGGTACAGCTGTTCGTGCAGCGCGACGTGATGACCGGGCTGGTGTGGGCGACGAAGATCGTGACCGATCCCTTCAACGACTTCATCCTGTATCGCAAGGCGCCGGTGCAGCTGTTGAAGGGCGCGCGGATCGACACCGATTTGCAAGAAGCGGCGCGCCGGTAAGGGAATAGCGAAGCTATCCACGAACCTTCAGGCGCGCCCGGCCGGCGGCGCGAAAAGCACCGTTCGACGGGCATTGCCCGTGGCCGGGCCTGAAAACACAGCGTTTTTCGGCCAAAGGTCACAAAAGTCACACTCGCGGCCGGTTTGCACCTTTGCGAACCAGTCGCATCGTTTTACGCGAGAACGATCGACGAAGAGAAAGAACGGCCAGCAGTGTGACGAACGACCCACTTGTAGGAAAGCGGCGTGTTGGCCGGTCGAGTAGAAGCCGGTAGGCTCCCGTCGCGATCGAACAGGATAGTCGCAGCCGTCAATACGATAGGAGGGGGCGGTGGCTTCGTTATCCGACTTCATAGCGGTCTATCGCACGATGGGGCCCGCAAGGTTCTTTTGCTGCATGGCCATTATCATCGCGATCGGGGTCGGCACCGTAGGCGTATATGAGTGGCTTTCGATCAAGCTGGGATGGCCTGATCGTTATGGCTTGTATTGTTATAGCCGGGAATGTCTTTGGGTTGAGCTATTCCATAGCGGACGTCTTCTCCATAATGGACGTTGGGACGAACTGCTTCTGTTCGTTTGGCTGTGGATGATCCCCGGTACCTTCATTGTCGCGGCGGCCATCGTCCTGATGAAACGTCGGACCACACATCGGCGGAACCGGATCAAACCGATGCGGTAGAAATGGGGATAGTCGTTCGACATGAGAACCATATCTATGTGTGATGCAGGGCCCAATTCTATCCGAATGCTACTGATCGGCCACTCACTCCCGATGCGATGCGCGGGTTGATCCGACCTTTTGCGGCATCTGAGAGCCCCATGCACGTTTCTTCTGCTTCCACTGGCATCCAACAGACGCAAAAACCGCAGGACAGCAGAAAGCCCCAAACCCCTCTGGTTTGCCGCCGCCGGCACCCCATATACGATTCGGTTCACCCGGTATCGACCGAACGGCCCTGCTACCGGCGCCGGCTGGTTACTTCTTCCCGCGTGGCCCGGCTGGTCCGCATGCTCGAAATATGAATGGATCTGCATGCAGGACGATTGGCGCCGGGGCGCTTCGACCCCGACCACGACATCGCGCGCGATGAATGTCAGCATCGCCCAGGCCGATGTGGTGGCGTTGTGCCGCAAGCATGACGCATCGATCAGCGCCATCGAGACACTGCATTCGGGGGGCACGCATGTCGTGCTGCGGAACGGCGAAGGTGCCGACAAGATGCGCAAGGCGTTCGGCAAGAAGGTCATCACCGGTGCCGTCGTGCGAACGCCGTGGGTGCGGAACGGCTGAGCAGACGGGCGACAGCGCGTGGCTCGCGAAACGCCGGCGTTGACGCGGGCAATCGAACTGGCCGCCACCGGCGACTATATTTCGGTGAATCATATCCGACAGGCACTGCGCCGCGAGGGCTTTACCACGCTGGCGCAGGATCTGTCGGGACCGGTGGCCAACCGGGCGATCATCGACGCGTTGCAGGCGGCAATGGCGCAGCGTCGCCAATAGGCCGGGACGGGTCGGGGATGCCTATCCCCGACCCAGCCGCCGCGACAGGGTTTCCTTCAGCACCTGCCGCCGCAACATCTTGTTGGTCGTGCCGGGGGTGCTCCACCACCAGCCATCGGCCTGACACGCCTGTGCCGCCTGTACGAAGCGCGCGACGACCTCGGCAAACGCCGCATCGTCGTAATTCAGGCTGAAGATCAGGCGGCCGGTGCCGACCCAGCTGAGCGCCAGCCCTTCGGCACGGCAGTAATATTGCAGCATCCAGTTGTAGCGCGACGGCACGGTGTAGCCGATCGTCCAGACCGTCTGCATGCCGGTGGCGCGGACCGGCAGGTCGGCCTGCGCCATCGCGGCGTTGAACTGGTCGATGCGCGCGTCCCAGCGGGCGTCGACGTTCGCGTACATCGCCTGCACCTCGGGCGAATCGAGGCGTTCGAGGAACACGTCCATCGCCCCCATCACATAGGGATGCGCGTTGAAGGTGCCGCGCGCGAAGCAGATGTCGGCGGGCTGGTCGGGACGGAAACGCTTCATCAGATCGGCCCGGCCGCATACGACGCCGACCGGCAGACCCCCGCCCAGCGTCTTGCCATAGGTGACCATGTCGGGCTGCACGCCGAACGCCTCGGCCATGCCGCCCTTTGCCAGTCGGAAGCCCATGAAGACTTCGTCGAAGATCAGGACGATGCCGGCTTCGGTACAAACTTCCCGCAAGCGCACCAGCCAGTCGCGATAGGCGGCGCGGTCGAGATGCGCGCAGCGGCTGCTGTCGATCAGCGTCCCGTCCGACGGCGCGCCCTTGTTCGGGTGCATCGCCTGTAGCGGGTTGACCAGCACGCAGGCGATATCCTTGCGCGTCGCCAGCACATGCAGCGTCCGGTCGGACATTTCGGACAGGGTCAGCGTGTTGTCGGCCGGGGTCGGGTTGCCGATGCCCGGCTGCACATCGCCCCACCAGCCATGATAGGCCCCGGCGAAGCGCACCAGCCGGCGGCGGCCGGTGTGATAGCGCGCGAGGCGCACCGCCTGCATGACGGCTTCGGTGCCGGACATGTGGAACGACACCTCGTCCATGCCGCTGATCGTGCGCAGCCGGGCGACATTGGCGGCGATGACCGGGTGATAGGTGCCGAGCACCGGCCCCAGATCGGCGACGCGCGCGCTGCCCTCCGCAATACAGTCCTTGTAGAAATCATGGCCGAACAGGTTGACGCCGTAGGAGCCGGCAAGGTCGTGGAAGACATTGCCGTCGAGGTCGGTGGCGGTGACGCCCGACGACGATTGGTAGAAGGCTCCGGTGGCGAGGCGTTCGCGGACCAGCCGGCTGAACTGGAACGGTACGCGGTAGCGGCCGGTGAATTGCAGGTCGGACAGGCCTTCGCGCAATTCCTTCGTCGCGGCGACCGTTTTCGCGAATCGGGTTTCGTAGAGCGCGGACAGGCGGTCGAAGCCGGCGCGACGCCGGGCGGCGATGTCGGCCGGGGCGTCGTCGGCGGCAAAGAAGCGCGCGTCGTAATAGTCGTAGAAGGCGATCGCCCTCGCGATCCGCTGTCCCCAGCGGACATGGCCGGTCAGCGAGCCGTGTTTGGCACGGCTGAGCGCGAGGCGGGCGCGGCCCTTGGTAGCGACGAGACCGGCGGTACCGGCGGCGAGCACGATGGCGAGTGGCGACATGACTGTCGCGAATATGACCCGATGGGGAAATATTGATGACGGCCATGGACGATATCCGCCCCGCCCCGCCCACGCCCGTGAATTCCGCCCTGTCGCGCGCCATTGCGAAGCTGACCGACATCGAATCGGTCAATTACGCGCTGACCAACTGGCTGCCGCGACGCAGCGCCACGCGGGCGATGGGCTGGCTGAGCAAGGTCGAACATCCGCTGGTCGCGCGCAGCCTGATCGCGGTGTGGCGAATCTTTTGCGATGTCGACCTGTCCGATGCGGCGGAGGCGCGGTGGCCGTCGCTGCACGCCGCGTTCATCCGGCGGCTGCGGCCGGGGGCGCGGACGTTCCGCGCGCCGGCGCATCAATTGTCTTCACCGTCGGACGGGATCATCGTCGCCAGTGGCCGGATCGACGGTGACAGCATCATTCAGGCCAAGGGGCGGCGCTATTCTATCAGTGAGCTGACCGGCGGCGAGGGAGAGGCGTATATCGGCGGCAGTTTCGTGACGCTGCGGCTGACGGCGGGGATGTATCACCGCTTCCATGCGCCACAGGATGCGGTGGTCGAACGGGTGCGCTACTTTCCCGGCGACTGTTTCAACGTCAATCCGCCCGCGCTCAATCGCGTCGACCGGCTGTATTGTCGCAACGAACGCGCGACGGTGCGGCTGCGGCTGGACGACGGGACGCCGGTGCTGCTGGTGCCGGTCGCTGCGATCCTGGTCGCGGCGATCCGGCTGACCTTCCTCGATACCGTCAAGCTGCTGCGCGAACGGGCCGATCCGGTCGCGACGCTGGCGACGCCGGTCGTGCAGGGGGAGGAGATGGGCTGGTTCGAACATGGCTCGACGATCGTGATGCTGACGCCCGCGCCGTTCGTGACGGCGGCGGGGGTGGCGACCGGCGACCGAGTGCGCGCGGGGGACGTGTTGTTCGATCGGGTGGTGATCGAGGACATCTAGGGCGGATCAACGATCGACCGGAACGTCGGCGGCTTCACTGCCCTTCCCGACCAGCGAGGGGAGAAGAAGGCGTGGACCGTTCCACCCCTCCCGGCCTAGAAGACGGCGACTGTCTTTCCGGGGAGCCTCCATGGTCCGTTCGCTGTTTGCTGCCTTGCTTGTTTCGTCAATCGCGCTGCCCGCGCTGGCGCAGAGTGCGCCGGTGCATCCGGCCCCTGCCCCCGGCCAGCGCGATCCCGGCACGGCGGCGAAGGTGCGCTACGACGTTTCGTTTCCGCAGGTCGAGCATCACCGCGCGCGGATCACCGCGACATGGACCGGGGTACCCGCCGGCCCCTTGCGGGTCCAGATGTCGCGGTCGTCGCCGGGGCGCTATGCGATCCATGAATTCGCCAAGAACGTCTATGACGTGACCGCGACCGACGGCGCCGGGCGGCCGCTGAAGCTGACGCGCATCGATCCCTATGGCTGGAGCGTCGCGGGGCATGACGGCACGGTCGTCGTCGCCTACACCTTGTTCGCCGATCACGGCGACGGCACCTATGCGCAGATCGATACGAGCCATGCGCATCTGAACATGCCGGCCACCTTCCTGTGGGCGTCCGGCTATGACGCGCAGCCGATCCGCGTCCGCTTTCAGAGTCCGGACCCCACATGGAAGGTCGCGACGCAGTTGCCGGAGAGCGACGCGCCCGGCACCTATTGGGCGCCGAACCTGCAATATTTCATGGACAGTCCGACCGAGCTGTCGGACCATATGGTCCGCGAATGGCAGGCGGGCGGCAAGACCTATCGCCTTGCGCTCCACCATGACGGCAGCGCCGCCGACATGGACCGCTTCACCGAAAAGGCGAAGAAGGTCGTGGCGCAGCAGATCGCGATCTTCGGCGCGCCGGCTCCTTATGATTTCGGCCGCTATACCTTCATCGCCGATTATCGCCCGTCGATCGTGGGCGACGGCATGGAGCATCGAAACTCGACGATCATCACGAACGCGCAGTCGCTGGCGGAGGCGAAGGACGACCAGCTCGGCACGCTGGCGCATGAATTCTTCCATAGCTGGAACGTCGAGCGCATCCGCCCGGCCGAACTGGAACCGTTCGACTTCACCCGCGCCAATCCGACGCCGTCGCTGTGGCTGGCCGAGGGGTTCACCAGCTATTACGGGCCGCTGTCGATCCGGCGCGCGGGCCTTGCCAGCGTCGACGAGTATCTGGGCGAGATGGGGCCGATGCTGAGCGGCATCGTCAACAATCCGGCGCGGATCGCAGCGCGGATCAACGCATCGCCGCAGGAGATGAGCCTGCGCGCGCCGTTCGTCGATGCCGCGCGCTCGATCGATCCGGTCGATCCCAATATCTTCGTGTCCTATTATCCCTATGGCGCGATCATCGGCATGGCGCTCGACCTCGAACTGCGGCAGCGGTTCGCGGGCAAGAGCCTCGACGATTTCATGCGGACGCTGTGGGCGCGGCATGGCAAGGGCGAGAAGCCGTACACGCCCGCCGATCTGCGCGCGGCGCTGGCCGCGACGACGGGGGACCAGGGCTTTGCCGACGCGTTCTTCGCACGGTCGATCGATGGCAGCGGCCTGCCCGACTTCGCACCGCTGCTGGCGCAGGCGGGGCTGGTGCTGCGGCCCGCCGCGCCCGCGCGTGGCTGGATCGGACGGACGGCAGCGAGCGAAGAGGCGGAGGGCGTGACGCTGACCTTCCCGCCCGCGCAGAATTCGCCGCTGTTCGCCGCCGGGCTGGATCAGGGCGACGTCATCGTCGCGCTCGGCGGGCAAGCGATCGGCAACGGCGCTGCGTGGAACACCGCGCTGGCGGCGCTCAAGCCGGGCACGCCGGTCGAGCTGCGCTATCGCCGGTTCGGGGCCGAACGCACCACGACGCTGACCCCGGCGGCCGATCCGACGCTGGAGGTAGTGCGTGGCGAGACGGTCGGACAGGCGCTGACGGCCACGCAACGGGCATTCCGCAAGAGCTGGCTGGGCGCGGAATAACGATGCGGCTTTGCGCCGATGTCGGCGGGTCGTTCGTCGATATCGCCGCGTTCGACGATGCGGGGGCGATCGGCTGGCGACGCAAGGTGCCGACGCCGGTCGGCGACTGGGCGGCGTTCGTCACCGTGTTTGCCGATGCGCTGGCGGTGACGAAGGGCGACCGGGTGTCGATCGCGACCGCCGGGCTGGTCGATCCCCTATCGGGCATCGTCACCAGCGCCAATATTCGCTGTATCGACGGGCAAGTGCTGGCCGACGAACTGGCCCGTGCGCTGGGGGTGCCGGTGCGGGTTGTGAACGACGCCGATGCGTTCGTGCTGGCCGAGGCGGCGCGCGGGGTCGCGATCGGGCATGACCGGGTGTTCGGCATCATCCTTGGCACCGGGGTCGGCGGCGGGCTGGTCGAACGCGGCCGGATCGTGAGCGGCGCGGGCGGGATCGGCGGCGAATGGGGCCATGGGCAGGTGGTGCACGAAAGCCGCATCGCGCCGGGGGCCAATCCGGTGTTTCCCTGTGGCTGTGGCCTTGTCGGGTGCCTCGATACGATCGGCAGCGCGCGTGGGCTGGAGCGGTTGCATCGCTTTCTGCACGGCGTCGAGGCTGCCAGTATCGCGATTACGGAGGGTGCCAAGGCCGGCGAGCGCCGGGCGGCGGCGACGGTCGATTACTGGTGCGACCTGGTCGGCGGGCCGCTGGCGATGCTGTTGCACGCCGTGTCGGCAACGATCGTGCCGGTCGGCGGCGGGCTGGCCAATGCCACCGCGCTGATCGCGGAACTGGACGGGCGGGTGCGGGCGAACCTGCTGACCCCGGCGACGGCGCCGATCGTCGTACCGGGGCGGCTGGGGGAGGATGCGGGGTTGATCGGGGCATTCGTGGCGGGGGCGTGACACGGGCAACCGTACCCCCGCGCAGGCGGGGGTCCAGAGCGTCAAACGCTATGTCGGCTTGCCTGGCCCTGGATCCCCGCCTACGCGGGGATACGGCTTGCGGCGGTCAGCGCCGATGACCCGGACGGCCGTTGCGGTCGTGCTTGTCGACCCGCACCTTGTACGCCAGCGCGTCGAAGCGGCGGTCGAGGTCGCGGCGTTCCTGCATCGACAGGCCGTTCGAGCGGCGATAGCGCTGTTCGAGCTGGGCGATCTGGCGGAATTCGCCGCGCAGGTTCACCGCCTCGCGCCGGCTGAGCGAACCGCTCCGGATACCCTGATCGATGCGACGCTCGATCTGCGCCTGACGCTGGTTGACCGACTGCCATGGCTGGGCGGCGGCGGGCAGCGCGGTCATCGCGACGCCGAGGCCGGCGATCATCAGTGCGAACTTCTTCATGAACTTTCTCCTGTTCGAACCCCTTGGGCTGAACCGAAGATGGGGGCGGCGTGTCGCAGGCGTTTGTCGCGAAGGTACTAAAATTGTGTCGGATTGTCGCGGCAGAGGCGGGTTCGTTCAGCTTGTCAGGCGGCCAGGCGCTTCGCGCGCAGGACCGGGGTCAGCACGGTCTCCATCGCGGCATAGCCGGCGGCGGTCGGGTGGACGCCGTCGTCGGCGAAGCCGGGCTTCATCGCGCCGCCCGGCGTGGCAAGTGCAGGCGTATAGTCGACGAAGGTCGCGCCGACCTGCCCGGCATAGGTTTTCGCCCAGGCGTTGAGCGCGCGGATCGGCGCGACGGTGGCAAGGCCCGGACGCCACGGGAAGCCGTCCGCCGGGGGCACGCTGGCCAGCAACACGCCGATCTTCGCTGCCCGCGCGAGCATGACCATCATCGCCAGATTGTCCTGCGTCTGCTGCGGCGTCATCGGACCGGTATTGCCGGCGATGTCGTTGGTGCCGGCCATGATGTGGACGAACTTCGGTTTCAGCGCGATCACGTCGGCCATCATTCGCAGGACCATTTGCGGCGTCGTCTGCCCGCTGATCCCGCGGCCCACTCGCCCGGCGCGGAAAAATTCGGGGCGTTTGCCGGCCCAGCCTTCGGTGATCGAATCGCCCATGAACACGATGTCGGTCGGCTTGCCCGAAGCGGCGAGCGCGGCATTGGCGGCGGCATAGCGGCCGAGCCACGGCCAGTCGGTCGCCAACTGGCGCTGGCGCTTGACCTCATAGCTGTCCTCCTGCGCGCAGGCGGCGGCGGGAAGGAGCGCCGCCCCGGCGGCGAGGCTCAGGAAATGACGGCGATCGTGGGTCATAGCGATCCTTGCAAACGGCAGATTTCGGGGCGCATATCGCCGTCGCGCGGCGTGGCACCGCGCGCGTCGAACAGGATATTGGCGGGCTTTCCCTTGGTCGTGCGCGGCCAGGTCGGGCGGCCGTCGCCATTGGGATCGCCGGTGACGGCGAAGGCCAGCCAGTAATCCTGCATCGACACCGGTCCGACGCGCTTGTCGGCAAAAATATAGCCGATCTCCGCGGCATGCGACGTGCGGCCGGGACCGCCATCGCCGGCCATGTCGAATTCATAGCGCCACACCGGCCAGCTGCGCCCGGCGAGCAGGTTGGCAAGGTTGCCGGCCGGACAGCGGAAGGTGGCGTCGGTCGCGATCTGCTGATCGCGGGTGCCCATGCGCGGATGGGCGACGGAATCAGGTTCGTCGAGCCGGTAGAAGGTGCGGGCGGCCTCCGCATTGGTGCCGAACGACAGGTCGACAAAGCCGTCGCGCGCCGGACGGTCGCCTGGCAGATCGAGTTCGAGGACGTTGCTGCCGATGATGACCGGACGCTTGGGCGCGGTGACGAACAGCCGGTCGGGCGTATCGGGCAGGACAGCGCCGTCGATGGTGGTGCGCAGGTACAGATAATCGTCGGCGGTCAGCTTGGCATCGTGCAGTTTCAGATCGGCAGCAAGCAGCGCGGCGGGCGAGGCGCTGCGCAGCGCCGCCGTCCCGCGCGTGCCCAGCAGCACGTCGAGCTGATCGCCGATGCGGAACGCTTCCTTGAGCGGACGCCATGGCAGGCCGAAGCCGGGCGTGCCCGATTCCATCGCCGCCTTCGCGAACAGGCCGCGGGCGAGCGGCGAGGCGAGGAGCAGCGACACGTCCTGCGATCCGGCGCTTTCACCGGCGATGGTGACGTTGTCGGGATCGCCGCCGAACTTGGCGATGTTGTCGCGGACCCAGCGCAGCGCCGCGATCTGGTCCATCAGCCCGTAATTGCCGCTGGCCCCGTTCGCTTCCGCCGCCAGCGCGCGGTGCGGCAGGAAGCCGAAGATGCCGAGGCGATACTGGACCGCGACGACGACCACGTCGCGCTTGCCGATCGCCGACAGCGCCATGCCGCCCGCCGATCCGGCGCGGTTGCTGCCGCCGTGAATCCACACGATCACCGGGCGCTTGCCGGTCAGCCCCGGCGTGCCGACATCGAGCGTCAGGCAATCCTCCGCCGCAAAGACATGGTCGGCGCGGTTCCAGCCATAATCGTTCTGCAGGCAGGCGGGCGACGGCGCGGTGGCGGTCCGGATGCCGGTCCATTCGACCACCGGCTGCGGTTCGCGCCAGCGGTTCGCACCCAGCGGCGGGGCGGCGAAGGGAATGCCGCGAAAGAGGACGCGGTCGGCTTCGGCCTTGCCCTCGACGATGCCGCCCGAGACCGAGACGCGCGGAGGGATCGGGGCGGTCGCAGGTGCGGCGTCCTGGGCGATGGCCGGGGTGGCGGTGGCCAGCAGTAGAGATGCCCAGATTGCCTTCATCGCCATGCCCCTTTTATCCGCTTTCGTCGCTCCCGCGAAGGCGGGAGTCCATATGCGCCAACATCGCGAATCAGCAAGAAACCTTGGCGGCAATGGATTCCCGCCTGCGCGGGAATGATAAATAGTGACAGAGGAGCGCGTCGCATACGGATCGGCTGCGTATGCGGACACCCCCCTCCACCATGCTGCGCATGGTCCCCCTCCCCGTGCCGGGGAGGATTTTACTTGCAGCTCACCGTCACGTCGGCCGTGGTGCCCAGCGCCACGCGCGCGACGCTGACCGTCAGCTTGCCGTCGGTCGACAGGGCGAAAAGCGTATCGACCTTGGCCATGTTCACATTGCCGCCGAAGCATTTGAGCGGGACGCCCAGCGTCTTCCACTGGCCGACCGGCAGCTTCTCCATCCGCCCGAGCGCGACCTGTCCGCCGCCGGGACCGCTGCGCAGCGACAGCGTGACCGCCATGGTCGGGGCGGCGTCGACGCGCATCGTCGATACCAGCATCACGTCGCCATTGGTCTGCCGCGTCAGGTCGACCGGCGACTGGGTGCTCAGCACGATCTGTGCCGGGCCGCTGCCGTCGATCTCGAAGCGGCGCGCGCCTTCCTGTACGCCGTGGTCGGTCGCGGTAACCTTGACCCGGCCCGCGCCCGACTGCGCGGGCACGGTGGTGATGCGGGTGTTGCCGCCGGTGCCGGCACCGCCGACCTCCAGCGACCATGCGGTCGCGGGCAGCCCCTTGTCCATGAACACGTCACCGGCATCGGCTTCGGCGACCTTGGGGTCTTCGGAGAAGGCTGGCACCACCGTCTTGCTGGCGGCGGTCAGGCCATAGCCGATCGGGAACTGGGTCGGCCCGGTCGCATCGCCGGTCGCGGGCCATGGGAAGGACAGCGTGCCCGAGAAATCGCGCTTCGCCTTGCCGTCCTGTCCGCGCAGCAGCACGTCGGCGACGCCCGCGCCCTCCGATCCCGGCAGCCAGCCGACGACGAAGGCGTCGGCGGCGTTGATCGCGGCGTTCACGAACAGCGGACGGCCGGTCAGCATCAGCGCGACGACGGGAATCCCCTGCGCCTTCAGCTTCTTCATTGTCTCGATGGGGCCACGCAGTTCGGGGCGCAGCTGGAGCGTCTTGATGTCGCCCTGGAACTCTGCATAGGGCGTTTCGCCGAACACGACGATCGCCGCATCGGGCTTCTTGCCCGAAAAGCTGCCATCGGCCGACAGCGTCGCCGAGCCACCGGCCGCCTTTACCGCCGTATCGATCCCCTGCCAGATCGTGGTCGCACCGGGGAAATATTTCGGATCGATCCCCGTCCCCTGCCATGTCAGCGTCCAGCCGCCCGACTGACGCGCGACGTCGTTCGCCCCGTCACCGGCGACCAGCACCCGCGCGCCCGCCTTGATCGGCAGCAGCGAACCATTGTTCTTGAGCAGAACCAGCGACTTCGCCACTGCCTCGCGCGCGACCGCACGGTGTTCGGGACTGCCGAGCAGCTCGAACTTGCCCGACAACGGCCGCGACGACGGCTTGCCCGCATCGAACAGGCCGGCGCGCAGCTTCACGCGCAGGATGTTCGATACCGCGTCGTCGAGGCGCGCCATCGGCACTTCGCCCGACTTGACCTGCTTGACGAGGTTTTCCCAGATCGGCTTCCAGCTGTCGGGCGCCATATACATGTCGAGCCCGGCATTGATCGCGCGCGGGCACGACGCGTTGGTGCAGCCCGCGACCTGACCGTGTGCGTTCCAGTCGCTGACGATGAAGCCGCCGAAACCCATGCGCTTCTTGAGGACATCGGTCATCAGGCCCTTGTGCCCGGTGATCTTTTCGCCGTTCCAGCTGCTGAAGCTGGCCATGACCGTCTGCACGCCCGCGTTGATCGCCGAGACATAGGGCGTGCCATGAATGTCGCGCAGCGTGGTTTCGGGAATCCTGGCATCGCCCTGATCCTGCCCGCCAAAGGTACCGCCATCGGCAAGGAAATGCTTGGTCGAGGCGAGGACGTACGGTCCCTTGAGCTGGTCGGTCGACCCCGGTGCGCCCTGCAGCCCCTCGATGAACTGCGTGACGTAGCTGGCGACCAGCTTCGGATCGGACGAATAGCCTTCGTAGGCGCGGCCCCAGCGCAGGTCCTGCGGCACGGTGATCGTCGGTGCGAAGGTCCATTCGATGCCGGTCGCGCGGATTTCGGCCGCCGTCGCCTGCGCGATCTTCCGCATCAGCGCCGGGTCGTGCATCGCGCCCAGACCGACATTGTGCGGGAACAGCGTCGCGCCGACGATATTGCTGTGGCCATGCACCGCATCGGTGCCCCAGATGACGGGAATGCCGACGCCGCCGTCGCTCTTGTCGACTGAGGCTTCGTAAAAACGGTCGGCGAGCTTCAGCCATTCGGAGGCAGGCGCGAATTCGTCGTTGTTCGGCGCGGAGTTGCCGCCGTTCAGCACCGAGCCGAGATGATACCGCTTCACGTCGACGGGCGTCAGGCTGGCGATATCGCCCTGCACGACCTGTCCGACCTTTTCCTCGAGCGTCATCTTCTTCAGCAGGTCGGCGATGCGCTTTTCCAGCGCCGGATCGACCTTGTACGGCCAGTTGGCGCGCGGCCAGATGTCGGGATGCACGGTCGCGGCGGGGGCCGGTGCCGGCACAGTCTGCGCGGCGGCAGGCAACACCCCGCCGAACCCGGCGAGCATCGTGCACAACAAAAATTGAGGAACCGGTTTCATCGCGTCGCTCTCCCTTTGCCCGCGATCTGGCCGCGCGCATCCCTTTGCCGCCCCGTTCGCCAATTCCGACAACGTTGTCAATCGTCGGACCGGCGTTTCGACAATACGGTTTACAATTGAACTGGTCTGTCCACTGGTCCACGCTGTCACAAAACAACGAACGGCGATGCCGTGACCGGGAGACGAAGTTTGCCATTCCCCGTAGCCGCCCGGGACGTCCGGACGTGATCGATCGTACGCCGATTCGACTGTCGGGGACCAACCTCGAACGTGCCGCCGATCATAACCAGCGGGTCACGCTGCATGCGATCCGGGTGTCGGGGTCGCTGACGCGGATCGACCTGGCCAACATCACCGGGCTGACCCCGCCCGCGATCGCCAACATCACCCGCCGGCTGCTGAGCGAAGGATTGATCCTCGAAGCGGGGCAGCGACGCGGCGGGCGCGGGCAGCCGCCGACCAAGCTGGTGGTCAATCCCGCCGCCTGCTACGCGATCGGCATCAACATCGACCGCGATCATGTGACGATCGTGCTGGTCGACTTTACCGGACAGACGCTGGCGCGCGCCACCCGCGACGTCGATTTCGCGCTGCCAGACGAGGTTGCCGGTTTCTATCGCTCGGCGGTGGAGGGGTTGATCGCCGAAGCCGGGGTCGACGCCAATCGGATCGTCGGCATCGGCGTTGCGCGGCCCGACGATCTCGGCACCGTCGACCTGCCCGGCCGCCCGGCAAGCTATGCCGAATGGGAAAGCGTCGACATGGCCGCGTTGTTCGCCACGCCGATCGACTTGCCGGTGTTCGTCGAAAACGATGCGGCGGCGGCGGCGATGGGCGAGTTGCAGCTGGGCCATGGCCAGCATCAGGCAAGCTTCTTCTACGTCCTGATCTCGGCGGCACTCGGCGGCGGGCTGGTGATCGATGGCAGCTATTTCCGTGGTGCCAAGGGGCGATCGGGCGAACTCGGCTTTTTGATGGGGAGCGACGGCAAGGGCGGGCGCACCCAGATCCAGCATAGCGTGTCGCTGTCGGGCCTGTTGCATCCGTTGCGGCGGGCGGGCTTCACGCTGGGCGACATCCGGGGCGAGCGCGGCGACGATGCCACGTTGCTGGCGGTGGTGGATGACTGGATCGATGCGTCGGTCGACCGGCTGGTCGAGCCGCTGATCGCGATCAACTGCCTGATCAATCCGGCGGCGATCTTCGTCGGCGGGCGGCTGCCGGGGCAGCATGTCGAAACGCTGGCCGAGCGGCTGAACGAACGGTTGCGGGTCGATGCGACGAACGTCCCCGCACTGGCCCCGGTACGCCGGGCGATGCTGGCCGAGGATGCGCCGGCGGTTGGTGCGGCCATCCTGCCGTTCAGCCATTTCCTGTTGCCGAGCGCGACGGCGCTGTGGAAGGCGGACGAGGTCGGGTAGTCGCCGCCCTTACGGCTTCGCGAAATCGAGGAGCCGACGCAGCGAGCGGTAGGATGTCGAGGATTTCGGTTCGAACACCGCATCGAGATTCGCCAGCCGCCGGCGGGCCTGGTCGACAAAATCCATCTTGGTATCGGCGGCGGGCGTACCGTCGGTCGCGATCAGTTCGCGCCGAAACCGGTGGAGCGTGTGAATGTCGATCACGCCGTCACCGAACAGGCGGAAGCCGTACTCGGCCATTTCGCGCGGCGTCAGATTACGGATATCGGGCGGGGGCACGATCGACGCCGGTTGCGCGGCATTGCCCTTGAACTGCGCCGCGAAGGCGAGTTCGAACCGTCCGCCGGCACCGGCATCGACCGTGCCGCCCATCTTCGCCTGTACCGTATCGATCCGCATCGCCGACTCCGTTCTCGACCCGGTTTTGGCATGGCGGACCTTGACGCCCGGTTAGCGGGCGGCGGACTTTATACGAAATCCGGCGTGCCACGATGTAACGGTACGGCCTGCCCCATTACCTTAAACAAACCGATTTTCTCATTTGCGCTTTCGTCCGAATCCCTGCAACGTTACGCCGGGGTTTACCTGTGACAGGGTTTTCGGGGATGAACATGATTATCGATTCACTGGCGGTGCGCGATCGGGGCGATTTGCCCTTCGCCGGGATCGAACTGGGCGGCACGAAATGCGTCTGCACGCTGGCATACGGGCCGGATCGGATATTGGCGCAGGAAACGGTCCCGACCGAACATCCCGATACCACCCTGCCAGCCATTGCCGCCGTGTTGCAGCGCTGGTGGGACACGACCGGCTTTGCCGCCTTGGGCATTGCCAGCTTCGGCCCGGTCGATCTCGACCCCGCCTCGGCCACCTGGGGCCATATCCTTGCCACGACCAAGCCCGACTGGCCGATGACCGACGTCGCCGGCACGCTGTCGGCGATGTTCGACGTGCCCAGCGCGTTCGATACCGACGTCAACGGCGCGGCCTTTGCCGAAACGCGATGGGGCTGTGCGCAGGGGCTGGACGACTTCGCCTATGTGACGATCGGCACCGGCGTCGGCGTGGGGCTGCTGGTCAATGGCCGGCCGACGCGCGGCATCGGCCATGCCGAGATCGGCCATCTGCGCACGCCACGCCTGCCCGGCGACACCCTGCCCAGCGGCTGCCCGTTTCATGACGATTGCGTCGAGGGGCTGGCGTCGGGAACGGGGATCAAGGCCGCGCTGGGCGATGTCCATGTGTCGACGCTGTCGGCCGACCATCCGGTGTGGGACCGCGCCGCCGCGTCGATCGTGGCGATGTGCCATGCGATGGTGTGCACCACCGGCCCGAGGCGGATCGCGATCGGTGGCGGCGTGATGAACAAGCAGCCGCATCTGCTGGCGCGGATCGAACCGGCGCTGCGGGCCAGCATCAACGGGTATCTGCCGCTGCCGGAACGCGACTATGTCGTCGCACCGGCGCTCGGCGATCAGGCAGGGCCGCTGGGATCGATCGCGCTGGCGCAGAACGCGTTGCAGGCCCGCGTCGCGGCGTAAGCGTCCGTTCGGAAACGCGTCGAAGGGCGCATTACCGTGCGGTGCCGGCCCGAAGAACGCGCGTTTTGAAACTGCTTCATAGCGCCGCTTACTTCGCGACCGACACCCGGTTGCCGGCCCCGGCGACGTTGATCCGCGCCTTGCTGCCATCGGCGGTGCGGTAGGTTACCGTGTTGCTCGCGCCGGATATGCGGATGCTGCCCTTGGGTGCCAGATCGGCCTGCACGCGGTTGCTCGCCCCCTCGATCACCAGCGCCGAGCAGCGCCCGGTCACGCGGATGGTGTTGCCGGCCCCCTGGATGGTCGCGGTGCCGCCGTCGCAGTCGAGTTCCTGCGTCGCGCCGGCCCCTTCGTAGCGCGCCTGTGCCGACAACGATGCCGGCAGCACGAGCGCGGACAGGATCAGCGTGGCTTGGACGACGGTCATCTGGTCTCTCCCGTTCGGTTCTGTCCAGCGAGCCTAGTCGAAGCGACGGCCCGATACCAAGCCGCCGCTGCGCCGATCAGTGCAGGCTCTTCGCCGAAGCGATATTGCGCGTCGCGGTGCGGCCGGCGGCGATGGCGAAGCCGCACAGCGCGGCATAGCACAGCGCGGGCACGAGGAACGCCGGACCATGGCCGACCGCGCCCGACACCAGACCGACGACCGGCGGGATCACCGCCCCGCCGAAGATCGCGGTGCACAACAGCCCCGATGTCGCTGCTTCGCTGGCGGTCGAGCGTTCGAGGGTCAGGGTGAAGATGACCGGGAACATGATCGAGTTGAACAGGCCCATCGACAGCGCGACGAACCCGGCGGTCACCCCGCCGACCGCCGCGACATAGCAGCACATGCCGACGGCAATGGCGGTGAACAGCGCCATCAGCTTCCACGCCTTCACCTTCGACAGCAGCACCGATCCGATCGCGCGACCGACCATCGCGCCACCCCAGTAGAAGGCGACGGCCTTGCCCGCTTCCTGCAACGACACGCCGGGCACCCCGTCGCTGCCCATCGCAAAGCCCAGCAGCGGCACGCCGAACGGCGCGTTCGACGCGCCCCATACAGTGTCGGCGTTCAGGAAGAGCGCCATCTGCGTACCGATCGCGACTTCGGCACCGACATACAGGAAGATCGCGCTTGCCCCCAGCAGTGCCCAGCGCGACGAAAACGCATCGCGCAGCAGCGCGGCGGGCGACGGCGTATCGGCCGGGGTTTCGGGCACGGCGGCCGACACGACCTTGCGGCTGAGGAAGAAGAACACCGCCAGCGCCGCGATCAGTCCGGCGATCCAGAAATAGGCGCGGTCGATCCCAGCCAACGCGCCGGCGCGCACCGCTTGCGTCAACACCGTGCCGTCCTTCACCTCGACCCCGTCGAGGAACAGGCTGGCCCCGAGCAGCGGCCCGAGGAACGTGCCGAACGAATTGAACGTCTGGCTGAGCGTCAGGCGGAAATGGCTGAGCTTCGGGTCGCCCAGCGCGGCGGCCAGCGGGTTGGCCGCGACCTGCAACACGGTGATGCCGGCGGCGAGAATGAACAGGCCGAGCAGGACCAGCGGGAATACGGCGAGGTTCGCCGCGACCAGCATCGTCAGGCAGCCGACGACCATCGTCACCAGCGCGAACAGGATCGAGGGAACCGCCTTCAACCGGCCGAGCAGGATCGCGGCGGGCATCGAGATGAGGCCATAGGCGAGGAAAAAGGCCGATGCCGCCAGCTGCGCCTCGAAATCGGTCAGCGTAAAGATACCCTTCACCGCCGCGACCAGCGGATCGATCAGCGAGGTGATGAAGCCCCAGGCGAAAAACAGGGTGGTGACGGCGGCGAATGCCAGCCCGGTGGTGGCGGATCCCGCCTGTTTGTCAGCCAAAGCGGCGCTCCCCTTAGTCGGACTAATTCGACTATTTGCTTATGATATTCACAGCGCTCGCCGAGGGCGGGGGGAATGTCAAGCAGGGGGACGGTCGCGATGTGCCAGTCCCGGACCACGTTCCCCTCGTCACCCCGGACTAAATCGAGAACTCTGGGAAAGTACCGAACGGAGCCAAGCCGAGCCGTACCCCGGCGAAGGCCGGGATACGGTCCACGGACTTTCGCAGAAGTCTCGACTTGATCCCGGGTGCCGGAACGCCGCTAATCCAGCATCGCGACAATCTGCGCCGCTAGTTCGGACAGCGTGTCGTCGCGCGCGCCCATCACCACGATCCGGTCGCCTTCGCGTGCCTGCGCCACCAGATGCGCCGCCGCCGCCGCACGGTCGGGGATGTGGCGGGCGGGCGCGCCTTGTATCGTAAGGTCGTTGACGATGTCGCCGCTGGTGACCTCGCGCGTGACCGTGCCGCCGCGATAGACCGGATCGGGCAGCACCAGCAGGTCGTCGGGAGTCAGCGCGCCGGCGAACATCGTCACCAGCTCGCGGCGCATGACCTTGAGCGGACCATAGCCATGCGGCTGGAACAGCAGCAGCAACCGTCCCGGCTGGGTGCGCAGCGTCGCGATGGTCGCGGCGATCTTGTCGGGATTGTGCCCGAAATCGTCGATCACGCCGACCCCGCGCGCCGTCCCGACCAGTTCGAACCGCCGCTTGAGCCCCGAGAAACCGGCAATCGCCGCGACCGCATCGGCGATCGGCACCCCGGCGGCGACGACCGCGCCGATCGCGGCCAACGCGTTGGCGATATTGTGCCGCCCCGGCACCGCGAGGCGGACGGCATGGACCATCCCGTCCGCCACCAGCTCGAACCGGCTGGCAAAGGGTTCGAGCACCAGCGCGCGCGCGACCAGATCGGCATCGCCCTCGACCGAAAAGGTCGTGCGCTTGCTCGCCGGAACCGCCACCGCCAGCGCCGCCGCTTCGCCATCGCCGACATTGACGACGACATGGCCCGCGCGGTCGGCAAACCCGCCGAACAGCGCGCGCAGTTCCTCCAGCGTCTTGTGGTCGAGGCTGACATTGTTCAGCACCGCGACCTGCGGCCGGTAGAAGGCGATCGATCCGTCGCTCTCGTCGATCTCGCTGACGAACGCATCGCCCTGCCCGACCAGCGCGCTGGCGAAGGGGCGGTCGGAGCGCACGAAATCCTTCATCACCGCGCCGTTCATGACCGTCGGATCGCGGCCGAGCGTGTGGAGCAGATAGCCGATCATGCCGGTGACGGTCGACTTGCCGCTGGTCCCCGCGACCCCGATCGACAGCGGTGCCGCATTGAACAGGTCGGCAAGCAGTTCGGCGCGGCCCATCCGCTGCGCGCCGACCGCGTCCGCTGCGACGATATCGGCGACGGTCGGCTCGATCGCGGCCGACGCGACGACGATCTGATCGGCCGACACGACACCGCTGCCGTCCTGGCGGTAGAGCGCGATGCCGGCGGCGCGCAGCGCGTCGAACTTGGCGGGCAGGCTCGCCTGATCAAGCGAGCGGTCCGATCCGGCCACGGTCGCGCCGCGCCCGGCAAGGATCATGGCGAGCGGCAACATGCCCGAACCGCCGATCCCGACGAGGAAGAAGGATTTGCCGTACAGCATCGCGCGGGGCTATCGACCTTGACCTTCAGTGGCAAGCGGGGTTGCGGGATGCGGATCGGCGTGGTGGCACCGGCGCGGCGGGTGGACGAGGAACAGATGGCCCGCACACAGGGCTATGCCGCGCTCACCTACCCTTCCGTCGATCTGGTCGTGCATCCGCAATGCTTCCTCGACGCCGGCCATTTCGCCGGCACCGACGAACAGCGCGCCGCAGCCTTCCTCGAATTCGCCAATGATCCCGCGTTCGATGCGATCTGGTTCGCGCGCGGTGGCTATGGTTCGAACCGCATCCTCGACATGGTGATGCCGCAGCTGAACCGCGCGGCGGCGGCGAAGAGCTATGTCGGTTTTTCCGACATGGGGTTTTTGCTGGGCGCACTCTATGCCCGGCGGATCGGGCGGCCGGTACACGGACCGATGGCGGCGCAGGTCGGCAAGGCCGGCGGCACCAACAGCGCGGCACGATCGCTGGCATGGCTGATCGATGGCGACCGGGCGATGCTGGCCCCCGAGCTCGACGGACGGCCAACCGTCGCCTTCAACCTCGTCATCCTCTGCGCGCTCATCGGTACGCCGTGGCTGCCCGACCTGACCGACCATGTCGTGATCGTCGAGGAGGTGGGCGAGGACCTGTACCGGATCGACCGCCTGTTATGGCAGCTGAGCGAGGCGACGCAGCTGAAGGGGATTGCCGGCATCCGGCTGGGCGCGGTTACCGATCGTCATCCCGACGACACCGGCTTCGGCGAAACCGAGGAACAGATCGTCACCCGCTGGGCCTGCGCGATGGGCGTGCCGTATCTTGGGCGGGCGCATGTCGGGCATTATGCCGACAATATGGTGGTGCCGTTCGGGGTGGTGTGAGGCCAAAGGTCACAAAGGTCACACTCGTGCAGCATCCGACGTAGACGCGTTCGAAGGAACCGGTGAGGATTACCGACGGGCGAGCGGCGGACGATGCCGCATGAGGCGGCTGTAGGAAAGTGCTGTTCCGAACCGGACGTAGGACCTCACCTGCATCGGGTTGACGCATCACGAAAGTAATCGAGCTTGCAGACTATGACACTTACTATGGAACTCATGATTTTTGCGTCACGAACGGTAGTATTTGTGGCTAGGTGTTTAGTCCCGGCATCTGGTGGATCGGGTTGACGATGAACCGGTCTGGCTCTGACGTCCAGATCTTGGCGATGTATTCGTAGGGCGTGAGG
>NZ_LMLP01000021.1 GCF_001421965.1 Sphingomonas sp. Leaf67 | reverse complement strand
TGGACTTGCCCCGGAAAAGTGGAGAGTTCTCCTTAAGGTGAAAGGCGAACTCGATGACGAAGCAGCGACGGTTCACGAAGGAATTTGAAAACGAAGCGGTACGGCTGGCGGCGACCAGCGGACGCACGCAGCGCGAGATCGCGGAGGACCTGGGTGTTGGGTTATCGACGCTGGTGCGCTGGATCGGCCGCAGCCGGGATCGTTTGGTGGATACGCCGGATCAAACGCCGCAGGCAGATATGGCTGCCGAGTTGAAGCGGCTTCGGCGGGAGAACGAGATCCTCCGGCAGGAGCGCGAYATATTGAAGCGGGCGACCGCTTTTTTCGCCCGGGAGGGAAGTCGATGAGGTTCCAGCTCGTCGATCGGGCGAAGAAGGATTTCCCGGTCCACCGCCTCTGCCGGGTGCTCGGCGTCAGCCAGAGCGGCTATTTCGCCTGGAAGGATCGGCCGGCCAGTCGGCGCCAGCGCGATGACATGGTGATGCTGGCGCATGTCCGCTCGGCGTTCGCGCTGTCGAACGGCACCTATGGCAGCCCGCGCATGACGCGCGAGTTGCAGGATGATGGCTTTGCCATCGGGCGGCGTCGCACGGCCCGGCTGATGCGCGAGAACGGCCTGCGCGGGCGGCAGAAGCGGCGGTTCAAGCGGACCACCGACAGCGAGCACGCCTGGCCGATCGCGCCGAACATCATCGACCAGGACTTCACCGCGGCGGCACCCAACCAGAAGTGGGGCGTGGACATCTCATACATCTGGACGCGGGAGGGRTGGCTCTATCTGGCCGTGGTCATCGACCTCTTCTCCCGCCGCGTCGTCGGCTGGGCCGTCGGCGACCGACTGCACCGCGATCTGGCGCTGGCGGCGTTGCGCAAGGCCCTCGTCATGCGGCGTCCGCCCGAAGGGCTCATTCATCATTCGGACCGTGGCAGCCAATATTGTTCAGTGGAGTACCAGGCCGAACTGCGTCGCCACGGCATCCGTATCTCCATGTCGGGCAAGGGAAATTGTTACGACAATGCCATGGTTGAGACGTTCTTCAAGACCATCAAATCCGAGCTCGTATGGCGTACCGTCTTCTATACCCGTTACGAAGCCGCGGATGCCATTGCCCGCTATATCGACGGCTTCTACAACCCCGTCAGGCGTCATTCCGCGCTCGACTACACCAGCCCCTCGCAGTTCGAACGAACCGCGTCACGCTGAGCAAATGCCTCTCCACTTAAGCGGGGCAAGTCCAGAAAACGCCGACCCCGGGNTCAGGCGTCATTCCGCGCTCGACTACACCAGCCCCTCGCAGTTCGAACGAACCGCGTCACGCTGAGCAAATGCCTCTCCACTTAAGCGGGGCAAGTCCAGAAAACGCCGACCCCGGGTCCGCCGCCTGCTCCCGCACCCATTTGCGCAGCACGTTCTCGTGCAGGTCCAGATCGCGTGCGGCCTGCGATACAGATACCCCGCGCTCCCGAACCAGCTTCACCGCCTCGAGCTTGAACTCACGGCTGAACTTCCGTCGTTGCATCTCCATCCTCCAGTCTCAAAAACACCCTATCTCAGTGTCCACGAAACCGGCAGCAGCTCACGGCCATGTGCTCGGTCGCAAGCCGCGAATGGTGGCTGCGGTCGCCTTGGCCGACAAGATGGCGCGCATGATCTGGGCGATGATGACGCGAGAAGAGAATTATCGGATGGCGTAAGCCGGTCGTCTTCCTCTGAAGCGAACCGGTAAGCGCCTGGGGGCTTCGCGGCCCTCGCAAGGAGATCGACTGACGATTATGCGGCAAGGACTTCAATGTTCAGGACGTGGAAACCAGTCCCGGGGCGCGAGCATCGTAGCTCTCTGAACCGATGTGGACCGCGTTCTTCGAACTGCATACCGGCCAGTGGCAAACGATGAGCCACGCGAACAGGCCTGACACACAAACGATATAAGCGCCGAGCCGCCAGAACGTCGGAAAATCGCCTGGCAAAACCGGGGGCATCCATACACGTGCCTCCCGGCGCTGTCGCGCAGATCTGGAAGCTGCGCTTCGCCAGGTCGATGGCGAGGATGTGGACGTCGGTCATCTGCTCCTCCTTCCCTTGGCACCTCCCGGTGCCGGTCCGGCATCATACGACGCCGCTCGAAGGGGGCATCCACCCCATCAGTTCAGTCCGATTTATTTATCGGTCGGCACCAGCGCCTGCCGGATTGGTTCGATCCAGCGATTCTTGTCGATGTCGTACAAGATGAAGTCGCTGTCGAATTGCCAATACGCCCAAGGGAAGCCATGTGCCTCCGCCTCGCGACGAACCGCTGAGGTATAACGGACGCGGGCTTCCATCGGGATGCCGCTTTTGTCGTACGCGCCGAATTCGCCGAGCAGGATCGGGCGGTTATTCGCCTTCGACCATGCCGCAACCTTGTCGTAATCGGCCTTGATCCGGGCTTCGTCGGCGGCGGTGAAGGGGACGTCGCTGACCTTCGCCATATCGTCGGCCCACGGCGCGCCCTGATGGGTGAAGCGGAAGGGTTCGTAGGAATGGAACGTCACGATGATGTTCCGGTCGTCCCGCGGCAGGTTCAGCGTCGGCAATTCTTCGAGATTGTTCCAGCGGGTCGGGCCGATCACCAGCGTGCGATTGGGGTTGGTCGCGCGCACCACCGGGATCAATTTGGCCAGCATCGCATTCCATCGCGCGGCGTCGAGGGGGGCATGCGGTTCGTTGAGCAATTCGAACAGCACCGTGTCCGGGGCACCGCGATAACGTTCGCCGATCTGCTGCCAGAACGCGACCAGCTTCGGTTCGCAGGCGTCGGGTGCTGCCGAACAGGGATTGAAGTCGTGTTCGTCGAGGATGACGGTCAGGCCGGCGGCGGTTGCTTCGTTGACGACCCGGTCGAGCGTCGCCAGCCACTGCGGATCGAGCCGGTTCTGCGCGTCCATGTGCTCGAACGCCTGCAACACCACGCGGACGAAATCGAAGCCGCCCCGTTTGATGATCGCGAAATGCTTCGTCTGGAACCGCGCCTTGGCGGGATCGCGCCATAGCGGATCGTAGCCGATGATGTTGACGCCGCGCTTCAGCTTCGTCGCTGCCTGCCATGCCGGTTCGGCGCTCTTCGCCGATTGCGATGCCGGGGCGGCCGACAACGGTGTCACGATCAGCGCGGTGGCAAGAAGTGCGAGGATTTTGAAGTGCATGGCTGGTCTTTCGGATCGGGCGGACGCGCGAGGCTATCGCGGTCCGCGCTGCCGTTCAACCGGCGTCAGCGTCGCCGCTTCGCCCCGTCGAGCGCCGAGAGCACGCCGCGCATCGTGCGCACCTCCTGCGACGTCCAGCCGGGCTTGGTCAGCAGCGTGCGCAGCGTCCGGCGCGAGGTGACAGCGCGTTCGGGCGGGAAGAAGAAGCGGGCGGCTTCCAGCATGTCGTCCAGCTGGCCGATCATGCCCTCCAGTTCTTCGTGCGGGGCGGGTTCGCCGAGGTCGACGATCGACGGGCTGGCGAGATCCTGCCCCTTCGACCATTCGTACGCGACAAGGATCACCGCCTGCGCGAGATTGAGCGAACCGAATTCGGGATTGATCGGCACGGTCAGGATCGTGCGGGCGAGCGCCACGTCATCGGTTTCGAGACCGGAGCGTTCAGGGCCGAACAGGATCGCCGAGCGACCGGCATCGGCCCGAATCGCCTGTGCGGCGACCTCGGGCGTGACGACCGGTTTGGTGATGCCGCGCTTGCGGACGGTGGTGGCGTAGACATGCGCGCAGTCGGCGACGGCATCGGCGACGCTGTCATAGACGACGGCATCGCGCAGGACCTGATCGGCACCGCTGGCAGCTGGTCCGGCTTCGGGATTGGGCCAGCCATCGCGCGGGGCGACGAGGCGCAGGTCGGTGAGGCCGAAGTTCAGCATGGCGCGGGCGGCCTTGCCGATATTCTGGCCGAGTTGCGGGCGGACGAGGACGATGACGGGTTGGGTGGTCGCGCTACCCTCCCGTTCGGTTCGGGCAGCATCGAGCCTGTCGAGATTCGGCTGTCGAGCACTCGCTGCGGTCGAGATCGTCGACCAGTCGCCGCGGAACAGGCCTTCCTTCTTCTTCTTCGACCAGTCCTTGACCTGTGCCTCACGGTCCAGCGCGTCGGTCCGGGTCTGAAACGTCTCGCTCCACATCAGTTCGACCGGGCGACGATCGGCAGTGTAGCCGGGGATCGTGCCGGACTGATGCTCGCCGACGCGGCGGTCGAGGTCGTCGGTGTGGCCGGTGTAATAGGTGCCGTCCGAGCATTTCAGGATGTAGACGTGGAACATGGCGGGCCTTGGGTTCTCGACGGGCGTGTCTCTACCGGCTCGATACTGCTCGAACTTGACCGGGGGAAGGGCGTTACCGGTAACGCGTTCTCGACGGGCGCTTCTCGACAAGCTCGAAGCTGCTCGAACCGAACGGTGTGGGTTGGGCAAGGGGCGAGTAGGCGCGGTGAAGGTCTTACCCCTTCGCCGCATCCCCGACCGTGCCGGCAAATTCCTCGAAATCCTTCGCCTCGCGGAAGTCCTTGTAGACGCTGGCGAAGCGGATGTACGCGACCGGGTCGAGGCCTTGCAGTCCCTCCATCACCAGTTCGCCGATCCGGCCCGAGGGGATTTCGCTATCGCCGGTGGTTTCCAGCTGGCGCTGGATACCCGAGACGAGCCGTTCGACCTGTGCCGGGGTGATCGGGCGCTTGCGGCAGGCGGTGGCGACCGAGCGGAGCAGCTTGTCGCGGTCGAACGGCTGGCGGCGGTCGCCCGACTTGACCACGGTCAGGTCGCGCAACTGGATGCGTTCGAACGTCGTGAAGCGTGCGCCGCAGCCGGAGCATTGCCGCCGTCGCCGGATCGCCGCGCCGTCGTCGCTGGGACGGCTGTCCTTCACCTGGCTGTCGTCATGGGCGCAGAACGGGCAGCGCATCGGTCTTCCTGTCAAACCGCCCGCGCCGCCACATGGCGGCACGGGCGGGGCGCGTCAGTAACGCGGCTTCTTGTTCGCCTTGTACCAGGCATAGCCCGCACCGGCAGCCGCGCCGATCAGCGGGCCAACGAACGGCACCGGAATGGCGATGACCGCGCCCAGCGCGCCCCATTTCGCCATGCTCTTGCCGACCGATTTGTCCTTGACCATGTGACCTCCTTACAGACCCGGATAGATCGGGAACCGCTCGCACAGCGCCCGAACCCGTGCCTTAACGTCCGCCTCGACCACAGGGTCCCCCGCCTCGCCCTTGGCGCGCAGCCCGTCGAGCACGTCGGCGACCATATGGCCGATCTCGGTGAACTCGGCCTTGCCGAAACCGCGGGTGGTGCCGGCGGGCGATCCGACGCGGATGCCACTGGTCTTGACCGGGGGGAGGGGGTCGAACGGGATGCCGTTCTTGTTGCAGGTGATCGCCGCGCGCTCCAGCGCCTCGTCGGCGTCGCGGCCGGTGACGCCCAGCGGGGTCAGGTCGATCAGCGCCAGATGCGTGTCGGTGCCGCCGGCGACGACGTTGGCGCCGCGATCCTTGAGGGTAGCGGCCAGCGTCTGCGCGTTCTCGACGACGGCGCGGATATAGTCCTTGAATTCCGGGCGCAGCGCTTCGCCGAACGCGACCGCCTTGGCCGCGATCACGTGCATCAACGGACCGCCCTGCAGCCCCGGGAACACCGCCGAATTGATCTTCTTGGCGATGGCTTCGTCGTTGGTCAGCACCATGCCGCCGCGCGGACCGCGCAGCGTCTTGTGCGTGGTGGTGGTGACGACATGCGCCTGGCCGAACGGGGTCGGGTGCAGGCCGGCGGCAACGATGCCGGCGAAATGCGCCATGTCGACCATGAACTTGGCACCGACCTCATCGGCGATCGCGCGGAACTTGGCGAAGTCGATATGGCGCGGATAGGCCGAGCCGCCGGCGATGATGAGCGTCGGCTTGTGTTCGCGCGCCAGCGCCGCGACCTCGTCATAGTCGATCAGATGGGTTTCGCGATCGACGCCATATTGGACCGCGTTGAACCACTTGCCCGACATCGCCGCCTTGGCACCGTGCGTCAGGTGACCGCCGGCGTCGAGGCTCATGCCCATGATCGTGTCGCCGGGCTTGGTCAGCGCCAGCATCACCGCCCCGTTCGCCTGCGCGCCCGAATGCGGCTGAACGTTGACGAAGCCGCAGCCGAACAACTGCTTGGCACGATCGATCGCGAGCTGCTCGACCTCGTCCGACGGGTGGCAGCCCTGATAGTAACGCTTGCCGGGATAACCCTCGGCATATTTGTTGGTGAAGACCGAACCCTGTGCTTCCAGCACCGCCTTGGACACGATGTTTTCCGATGCGATCAGCTCGATCTGATAGCGCTCGCGTTCCAGTTCGTGGGTGACGCCCGCGAACACGGCGGGGTCGGCATCGGCTAGGGTGGTTTCGAAGAAACCGTCGGGGCGGAACTGGTCGGTCATGGGGCGCGGCTCCCGCTGGAAAAGAGGTCGCGCGCGCTTTAGTCCGGGTGTCATCGAAATGCCACCCGGGGAATTGGGTTTCAGGCCGGCGGTAGAAGAAGGTGGTTCACGCAAAGGCGCGGAGACGCGAAAGCGTCGTGCACGCGGACACCTATCACGCAGCGATCCTTTGCAGCCCGGTTGCGAGGTGAACAGAAGGCTCGCCGGCGCGAGCGGGGGCCGCGCACGCCCTCCGCGTCTCCGCGCCTTCGCGTGAACCCAATTCTTCTGCTTACGCCGGAGGAGTACCCAGCTTGTCGACGCGGCGCTGATGGCGGGCGCCGCCGAACGGGGTGGAGAGGAAGGCGGCCAGACACGCCTTCGCCATTTCGCTGCCGACCAGCCGTGCGCCCATTGCGATGACGTTGGCGTCGTTATGTTCGCGCGCCAGTGCCGCCGACAGGGGTTCGGACACCAGCGCACAGCGGCATGCGGCGACGCGATTGACCGCGATCGAAATGCCGATGCCTGATCCGCACAAGGCGACGCCGAAATCGGCATCCTTGCCGCTAACTACTTGTGCCAGCTTGTAGCCATAGTCGGGATAATCGACGCTGGCCGGCCCGTCGGGGCCGAGATCGGCGACTTCATGCCCCTGGTCGTGCAACCAAGTGACGAGTTCTGCCTTGAGCCCTAGGGCGGCGTGGTCGGATGCGATTGCGATACGGGCCATGGGCCGCTTCTAGCCGTCGGGATGGCCGGGCGCTAGGCTGAGGTCATTGGGAAAGGCGAAAGGGATGGCAAGGATGCGTGGAACGATCATCGTCGCGGCACTTGCACTAAGCGCATGCGGCGCATCGGAACGGCGCAGCGAAGGTGCCGCGACACAGGCCGCGATCGAAAACAGCGCCGCCACGCCGCTGCCCGCGCCGAAGGCGCCGACGCCGGCACCATCGCCGACCCCCACGCCAACCCCGACCACCAGCAATACCGCGGCACCGGGAGCGAGCCAGTATCTCGGTCGCTGGGTCGGCGTCGAAGGCACCTATCTGGTCGTCAGCGATCCGGCGCAGGGCGATGTGAAGCTCGAAATGCAATATGACCTCGACAACAAGGGCAATTTCGTCGGCACGGTCACACCGGAAGGCATCCGGTTCGAACGCGGTGGCGAGACGCTGTTGCTGCGACCGAGCAACGGTGATGCGACCGGGCTGAAATGGCTGGCGGGCAAGACAGATTGTCTGACGGTCAAGCCGGGCGAGGGATATTGCCGTGGCTGACGGGATCGATGCTGCCCCGGTCGTCCGTCCGCCGATTGCCGCGTTGCTGCTGGGCTATGCCGGGCTCTTGCCGCCGATCGTCGCGGTTGCGGTACGGCTGATCGATCCGGCCAAGGGCGGCATGATGCTGGCGCTGGCGCTATTCTATTCGGCGCTGATCCTGAGCTTTCTGGGCGGGATGTGGTGGGGCGCGGTGTCGGCGCGGGTGGCCGGCGCGGCGCTGACGCTGTGGCTGGGCATCGCGGTGGTGCCGACGCTGGTCGCGCTGGTCGCTGGCGCGGTCCTGTTCGCGTCGGTCCTGTCGGCATCGGCGATCGTGGCGGCAGGGCTGCTCGGATCGCTGCTGGTCGACATGGCGCTGGTGCGTGCAGGGCATGTACCGGCGTGGTGGATGAAGCTGCGCCTGCCGCTGTCGGTCGGACTGGCGGTGCTGACGCTGCTCACCGGACTATTGGCGCAGCCATAGGTTCGAGGCGAAGCGATACCGGCGCAATGGAACAGCGCCGGTTTGCCGCTGATCCGCCGGGACCGCCGCTCAGGCTGCCTTGCGCAGTTCCAGCCGGCCCCAGATCTCGACCAGCGCAGCGGTCAGTTCCTGCATCATGGCCGTATCGTGCGCTGGCCCCGGCGTGAAGCGCAGCCGTTCGGTGCCGCGCGGGACGGTCGGATAATTGATCGGCTGAACATAGACGCCGTATTCACGCAGCAGGATGTCGCTGATCCGCTTGGCCTTTACCGGGTCGCCGACCATCAGCGGCACGATATGCGTGGTCGTGTCCATCACCGGCAGCCCGGCATCGGCGAACAGCGTCTTGAGCGTCGCGGCCGCCGCCTGCTGCCCCTCACGCTCGGCAGTCGAGCCTTTGAGGTGGCGGACGCTGGCCAATGCCCCGGCGACCAGCACCGGCGACAGGCTGGTCGTGAAGATGAAGCCCGGCGCATAGGAGCGGATCACGTCGATCACGGTGCGATCGGCGGCGATATAGCCGCCCATCACCCCGAATGCCTTGCCCAGCGTTCCCTCGACGATCGTCAGCCGTGATGCCGCGTCATCGCGTTCGGAAATACCTCCGCCGCGCGCGCCATACATGCCGACCGCATGGACTTCGTCGAGATAGGTCAGCGCGTTATATTTGTCGGCGAGGTCGCAGATCGCGTGGATCGGGGCGACGTCGCCATCCATCGAATAGACGCTTTCGAACGCGATCAGCTTGGGCACCGACGGGTCTTCGGCGGCCAACAGATGTTCGAGATGGGCGAGGTCGTTGTGGCGGAACACCCGCTTTTCACAGCCCGAATGCCGGATGCCCGCGATCATCGACGCGTGGTTCAGCTCGTCCGAAAAAATGATGCAGCCCGGCAGGATGCGGGCGATGGTCGACAGCGTCGCCTCGTTCGAGACATAGCCGCTGGTGAACAGCAGCGCCGCTTCCTTGTCGTGCAGGTCGGCGAGCTCGGTTTCGAGGTCGATGTGATAATGCGTGTTGCCGCCGATGTTGCGGGTGCCGCCCGAGCCGGCACCGACGTCATGCAGCGCTTCTTCCATCGCCGCGATGACCGCGGGATGCTGGCCCATCGCCAGATAGTCGTTCGAGCACCAGACGGTGATCGGCTTCGGCCCGTTATGCCCGGCGAAGCACCGCGCATTGGGGAACTGCCCCTTGTTGCGCAGGATGTCGATGAAGACGCGGTAGCGCCCTTCCTCGTGCAGGCGGTCGATCGCCTGTGCGAAGACACGGTTGTAATCGACCGAGCGGGCCGGAACTGCGTCGATGCTCATGGGGCGCGGGTGTACCTGTTGCGCGGTCGCGTTTCCAGCGGATAAAAGCGGTTACCCTGATCGACCCCCTTGGACATTTTGTCTCAGCGTCGGCGTTCGTGACCAAAAGCTCAAAGCGCTTCGACCGACGCGAACCCGCGCGGGGCCAGCGTCGCGGCGATCGCCCGTTCGCGCTCGCCCAGTCGGGTGAAGACGAGTCGTCCGGGTACCGGCGCTTCGGGAAAGGGCTGTCCCGCCGTCAGCGTCGCGATGCGGCGGGCGATGCCGGGGCCGCCGTCGACGAAGCGGACGCCAGCGGGCGCGACCGCGATCATGTCGGCCTCAAGTAAGGGGAAATGGGTGCAGGCGTTGACGATGACGTCGATCCGGTCGCCCCGTTCCTGCAAAAACAGCCCCGCAAGTTCAGTCGCGATCCGGTCGAGTGACGGTGCGTCGCCGGCCAGCGCCCCCTCGGCCAGTTCGACCAGTGCCGCCGATCCATGGCGCAGCACGGTGCAGTCGCCGGCAAAGCGCGCGGCAAGGCCGTCGACATAGGGCTGGCGCACCGTCGCCTGTGTCCCGAGCACGCCGATGACGCGACTGCGCGACAGTTCCGCCGCGACCTTGACCGCGGGCACCGTGCCGACCACCGGCACGTCGAGCGCGGCACGCACCACCGGCAGCGCGATGGTCGATGCGGTGTTGCATGCGATCACGACGAGGCGCGGGCGATACCGCTCGACCAGCCGCCCGAGCAGCGCCGGCACCCGCGCCGCGATCTCCGCCTCGGTCCGGGTGCCATAGGGAAAACCGGCCGAGTCGGCGGCGTAGACGATCGGCGCGGTCGGCAGCAGCGCCAGCGTCGGCGCGACCACCGACAGGCCGCCGACGCCCGAATCGAAGAACAGGATCGGTTGCGTCGTCTGGCCCATCACCGGGCATACTCCCCTTGGCGTATCCGGCCGCGTTGCATGCCGTCGCCGAACCCCTTACCCTCCATGCGACAGACGGCAAGTTCAGGGGGCTATCCTGCCGAGCGAAATACTCTGGATCCCGCCGGCGGCGGCGTTGCTGATCGGCTATGTGCTGGGATCGATTCCATGGGGCATCCTGCTGACCCGCAGCGCCGGTGCCGGCGACCTGCGCACGATCGGGTCGGGCAATATCGGCGCGACCAACGTGCTGCGTACCGGACGCAAGGGGCTGGCGGCGGCGACGCTGCTGCTCGACCTGTTGAAGGGGGCAGCGGCGGTGTGGATCGTCGCGGCGCTGTTTCCGGGCGAGGAACCGATCGCCGGTGCGGCGGCGTTCATCGGGCATTGCTATCCGCTGTGGCTGCGTTTTCGCGGCGGCAAAGGGGTGGCGACGATGATGGGTGTCGTCGTCGCGCTCTGCCCGATCGCCGGACTGGCCTATGCGATCATGTGGCTGGGGTTGCTGGCGACGGTTCGCATTTCGTCGGTCGCGGGCATGGCGGCGGCGGTCGCCGCGCCGATCGCGGCGGCATGGGCCGGGCGGTTCGATCTCGTGATCCTGTTCCTCGGCCTCGCGCTGATCGTGCTGTGGAAGCATCGCGAAAATATCGAACGACTGGTCGCCGGGACAGAGCCGAGGATCGGCCGCAAGCGTGAATGAGCCGCAAGCGGCCCGCTTCGCGGCGCTGCGGCTGATCCGGTCGGCGAATATCGGACCGGTCACGTTCCGGGCGTTGATCGATCGCTATGGCGATGCGGCGGCGGCGATCGATGCGTTGCCGATGCTGGCGGCGCGCGGGGGCGGCAGGGCGCCGGTGCTGGCCGACGAAGGCGCGGTGCGGCGGGAGATCGCGACGGTGCGTGCGCTCGGCGGGCGGTTTCTGCTGCTCGGCGATCCCGACTATCCCGCGTTGCTGGCCGAACTGGACAGTGCGCCGCCCGCGCTGATCGTGCGCGGCGACCTGTCGCTGCTGGCGCGGCCGTGCGTCGCGATGGTGGGTGCCCGCAACGCATCGGCGGCGGCCTGCCGGTTCGCGCGGGGCTTGGCGGAGGAACTGGGCGCGGCGGGATATTGCGTGGTGTCGGGACTGGCACGCGGCATCGACACGGCGGTGCATCAGGGCGCGATCGGCCATGCGACGATCGGGGTCATCGCCAGCGGCATCGACGTCGTGTTCCCGCCCGAAAATGCCGGCTTGCAGGAGGAGGTGGCGACTCGCGGGTTGCTCATCGCCGAACAGCCGCCGGGCACGCAGCCGCTCGCCCGCCATTTCCCGTCGCGCAACCGGATCATCGCCGGGCTGGCGCTGGGCACGGTGGTGGTCGAGGCGGCACCGCGATCGGGGTCGCTCATCACCGCCCGGCTGGCGGGGGAGGCGGGGCGTGAGGTGATGGCGGTGCCGGGATCGCCGCTCGATCCGCGGGCGCAGGGATGCAATTCGCTGATTCGGGAGGGCGCTACGCTCGTGCAGAACGCGGCCGACGTGGCCGAAATGCTCCGCCCGATCGATGCGCGGGCGGTGCGGGCACCGGGCGGGCGCTATGTCGGCGAACCGGCGGCGACCGATGCCAGCGACGGCGACCGGACGCGGATCACCGGACTGCTCGGCCCGGTGCCGGTGGCGGTCGACGAACTGGTGCGGCAATCGGGATGCCCGACGACGGTGGTGCAGACGGTGCTGCTCGAACTCGAACTGGCCGGGCGGCTCGACCGCCATGCCGGCGGGCGGGTCAGCCTGGGGTAACGACCTGCCATCAAAGCGTAACCGCGATCCGTCACCTGCATCCGCCGACTTGACGCCACCCCCCGGCGCTCTCCACTCTCGCGTACGTACGCACAAGGACCGACCGTCACATCATGCAGCTTGTCATCGTCGAATCGCCCGCCAAGGCGAAGACCATCGAAAAATATCTGGGGTCCGACTACCGCGTCCTCGCCTCCTACGGCCATGTCCGCGACCTGCCGCCCAAGGACGGGTCGGTGAACCCCGACGACGGCTTCGCGATGGATTGGGAGACATATGCCGACAAGACGAAGCAGCTGAAGGCGATCACCGATCTGGCCAAGACTGCCGATCGCCTGATCCTCGCCACCGATCCCGATCGCGAGGGCGAGGCGATCAGCTGGCATGTGCAGGAGGTGCTGAAAAAGCGCCGCGCCCTGCCCAAGGAGGTCGAGCGGGTCACGTTCAACGCGATCACCAAGCCGGCGATCCTCGCCGCGATGAAGGCCCCGCGTCAGCTGGATACCGACCTGATCGATGCGTATCGGGCGCGCCGTGCGCTCGACTATCTGGTCGGGTTCACCCTGTCGCCGGTGCTGTGGCGCAAGCTGCCCGGCGCGAAATCGGCGGGACGCGTCCAGTCGGTCGCGCTGCGCCTGCTGGTCCAGCGCGAGCGCGAGATCGAGACGTTCGTCGCGCAGGAATATTGGTCGGTCGTCGCCAAGATGGAGGCCGACGGCACGCCGTTCGACGCGCGCCTCGTCAAACTGAAGGGCAAGAAGCTCGACAAGCTGTCGCTGGGCGACGCCGGATCGGCCGAGGTCGCGAAGTCGGCGGTGGTCGATGGCCGCTTCACCGTCACCAATGTCGAAACGAAGCCCGCGACGCGCAATCCGCCGCCCCCGTTCACCACCTCGACGCTGCAACAGGAAGCGGCGCGCAAGCTGGGCTTTTCGGCCAGCCATACGATGCGGGTGGCGCAGTCGCTCTATGAGGACGGCGCGATCACGTACATGCGGACCGACGGTGTGCAGATGGACGGATCGGCGATCGATGCCGCGCGCGGTGCCATCGCCAACCGCTATGACGGCAGCTACGTCCCCGACAAGCCGCGTCAGTATCAGACCAAGGCCAAGAATGCGCAGGAAGCGCACGAGGCGATTCGCCCGACCGATTTTTCGAAGGATCGTGCCGGGTCGGGCGATCATGGCCGCCTGTACGACCTGATCTGGAAGCGGGCGCTGGCCAGCCAGATGGCGTCGGCGCGGATGGAGCGGACCGCCGTCGAGCTGGAGGACCAGACCGGTCAGACCGGGCTGCGCGCGACCGGACAGGTCGTGCTCTTCCCGGGATACCTCGCGCTGTACGAGGAAGGGCGCGACGACGCGGCCGACGAGGATTCGCGCCGTTTGCCGCTGCTCCGCTCGGGCGACAGCCCGGCCAAGAAGGACGTCGTCGCCGAACAGCATTTCACCCAGCCGCCGCCGCGTTTCTCCGAAGCGTCGCTGGTCAAGCGGCTGGAGGAACTGGGGATCGGGCGGCCGTCGACCTATGCCTCGATCATCCAGGTGCTGAAGGATCGCGGCTATGTCCGCGTCGAGAAGAACCGGTTCTTCGCCGAGGAGACCGGGCGGTTGCTGACCGCGTTCCTCGAACGGTTCTTCGAGAAATATGTCGGCTACGACTTCACCGCCGAGCTGGAAGAGGAACTGGACGACGTGTCGGGCGGGCGTGCCGAATGGCAGGCGGTGCTCGAAGCGTTCTGGCGCGATTTCAAGCCACGCACGTCGGAGGTGATGGAGCAGCAGCCGAGCGCGATCACCGCCGAGCTGGACATATTCCTCGGCAGCTATCTGTTCCCCGACAAGGCCGATGGCAGCGATCCGCGCCTGTGCCCGAATTGCGGGGAGGGGCGGCTGGCGCTGCGCGGCGGCAAGTTCGGCGCGTTCATCGCCTGCTCCAACTACCCCGAATGCAAATATACCCGCCGCTTCGCGCAGCCGGGCGGTGAGGAAGGCGGCGACGCCGGTCCCGAAGGACTGGGCAAGGACCCGGAAACCGGACTGGAAGTCGAACGGAAATCGGGTCGTTTCGGTCCCTATATCCAGCTTGGCGAGGGCAAGGATGCCAAGCGCGCGTCGATCCCGAAGGATATTGGCGAACTGAACCTTGAATGGGCGCTCAAGCTGCTCAGCCTGCCGCGCACCATCGGCAACCATCCGGAAACGGGTGAGCCGATCGAGGCGGCGATCGGGCGCTATGGCCCGTATCTCAAGCATGCCGGCAAATATGCGCGGTTGCAGACGACGGCGGACGTGTTCGAAACCGGCATGAACGCGGCGGTGGTCAAGCTGGCCGAGGCGGCGGCGGGCGGCGGACGTCCCGCGCGCGGCGCGGCGAAGGAGCCGCTGAAGGTGCTGGGCGCGCATCCGCGTACCGAGGCCGAGATCAAGCTGATGGAAGGGCGCTATGGCCCGTATGTCACCGACGGCACGACCAACGCGACGATCCCGAAGTCGATCGAACCGGGTGCGCTGACGCTCGAAGAAGCGGCGCAACTGATCGACGAGCGTGCGGCGGCGGCGCCGGCCAAGGGCAAGAAGAAGCCGGTGGCCAAGAAGGCGGCACCGAAGAAGGCGGCGGCAAAGGATGATGCCAAGCCGGCGGCGAAAAAACCTGCTGCCAAAAAGGCCGCACCGAAAAAAGCCGCACCGAAAAAGGCGGCGGACTGACCCTGATCCGGTCGCGACGAACATCGTCCCGGCACGCCGGGATGGCGTTCGGATCGGACGCGGTGGATAGGGTTCCGATCCGCTTGGCGGCCGGTGCATCCGGCCGCCAAGCGGGTCAGTTCGGGCGGGTTTCGGTCCGCAGGAAGGCGCGGGCGGCTTTCTGCGCATCGGCGATCTGACGCGGCGTCATGTCGCATGCGATTTCCGCGCGCCAATGCTGTGCGTCCTCCAGCCCCGACATCGCGGCAAGGTTGAACCATTTGTGCGCTTCGACCAGATCGATCACCGCGCCGCCGGTTCCGCTCGAATAGCAGATGCCAAGTTCGAACCACGCCGCGCCGGTGCTGCGCTGTGCTTCTTCTGCCCGGCTTTCCTGGAGAAAGCGGGCGCCGTCCAGACCAATGCCCATATCGATAACCCCTGTTGGTACGGACAGAGGGATGGGGCATTGGCCGTTGCGATTTGGTTAAGCACCTGAACCGATGTGGTTACGTACGTTAAGGTACCCGCGACTTAACCTTTGGAAAGCGCGTCCAGCATGGGTCGGATGCCCGACAGGTCATAGCCCGCCGTACCGCCCGCTGCGATCAGTTCGGCCGAGTCGCGGCCGCCCTTGGCACTGGCAAGCGCCCACAGATTGCAGGATCGCGTGCCCGAGCGGCAATAGGCGAGGATCGGACCGTCGGCCTGTTCCAGCACGTCCGCCATGGCGTCGAGTTGCGGGTGGCTGAACCCGGCATGGGTGATCGGGATCGCGTGATAGGCGAGGCCGGCCGCCGCCGCCGCCTTGGCGATGGTATCGCCGCCCGGCTGGTCCGCTTCCTCGGCATCGGGGCGATTGTTGACGATGGTGGTGAAGCCCTGCGCCTTCAGCGTGGCGACGTCGTCGGCGGTGATCTGCGGGCTGACCGAGATGCGGTCGTCGATACGGCGGATTTGCATAGGGAGGGACGATAGCGTCGCCACCGGAACGACGCAAATCCTCCCCGGCACGGAGAGGATCAGTGTTGCTTGACTACCGAGAGAAACGCGTCGCCATACGCCTGCAGCTTCTTCTCACCGATGCCGGTGATGCGCCGCATCCCGCCGATCGTCTGCGGCCGGTCGGTCGCCATGTCGCGCAGGACCGAGTCGTGAAAGATGACATAGGGCGGCACGCCGGCTTCCTGCGCCAGTTCGCGGCGTTTGGCGCGCAACGCCTCGAACAGCGGATCGCCGGTCGGGTTGGGAGTAGCCGTGCCGCTGCCGCGCCGCCGCCGCTCGCGCTTGGGCGGCACGATCAGCGACAGCGTATCGCCGCCCTTCAACAGTCCGCGCGCGGCGGGGCCGAATTCCAGCCCGCCATGGTCGTTGGCGCGCAGCGCATCGCGCAGTTGCAGCGCGCGTCCGACCGGCTTCAGCAGTGCGGTCTCGTCGCCGTCGACGATGTTCCACACCGACAGGTTTTCGTGGCCGTTGGTCATGCTGCGTTCGGTCGACTGGCCGGTCAGCACCTGTTCGATATAGGTCGCGCCGAACATCATGCCGGTGCGAAATACTGCCGACAGATATTTCTGCGCGACCTGCGTCGCGTCGATCGCGTTGGGCGGCGTGAGGCAGTTGTCGCAATTGCCGCAATATTCGGGCGGCGACTCGCCGAAATGGCGCAGCAGGATCGCACGGCGACACCCCGCGGTTTCGACCAATGCGCCCAGCGCGTTCAGCCGCTGCCGCTCGCCGGGTTGGCGCGCCGGTTCGACCTCGCCGATCCGCTGGCGCGCGCGGGCGAAGTCGTCGGCCCCCCAGAACAGATGCGCGACCGCCGGATCGCCGTCGCGCCCGGCTCGGCCGGTCTCCTGATAATAGGCCTCGATCGATTTCGGCAGTCCGGCATGCGCGACGAAGCGTACGTCGGGCTTGTCTATCCCCATCCCGAAGGCGATGGTAGCGACCATCACCATGTCCTCGGACGCGACGAAATCATGCTGGTTGCGCTGGCGCACGGCGGAATCGAGCCCGGCATGATAGACGCGGACCGGACGCCCGGTCTTGGCCAGCGCCTCCGCCAACCGTTCGGTCCCGGCGCGCGACTGGACATAGACGATGCCGGGGCCGGGGGTGGCGGCGATGATGTCGGCGATCTGGCGCGTGCCCTGATCGCGCGGGGTGATGTGATAGCGGATGTTGGGCCGGTCGAAGCCGGCGACGATCAACCCGTCGTGCGGTATGCCGAGCTGTTCAAGGATGTCGGCACGAGTATGCGCATCGGCGGTGGCGGTGAGCGCCAGTCGGGGCACGTCGGGAAACTGGTCGAACAGCGGACGGAGCAGCCGGTAATCGGGGCGGAAGTCGTGGCCCCATTCGCTGACGCAATGCGCTTCGTCGATCGCGAACAGCGCAAGGTTCCCGCGCGACAGCAGGTCGCGGAAATCGCTGCCCGATGCCCGCTCGGGCGCGACATAGAGCAGGTCGAGCTCACCATCCAGAAACCGGCCGCGCGTCTCGGCACGATTGTCGTCGGCGCTGGTCAGCGTTGCGGCGCGGATGCCGACCGCGGTCGCCGCGCGCAACTGGTCGTGCATCAGTGCGATCAGCGGCGAGACGACGACGCAGGTCCCGTTCAGCATCGTGGCGGGCAGCTGATAGGTCAGCGACTTGCCCGCGCCGGTCGGCATCACCGCCAGCGTGCGCTGTCCGGCGAGGACGCGGTCGACCACCTGCCGCTGGACACCGCGGAAGTCGGGAAAGCCGAAGGTCGATTGCAATACGGGGATCGGGTCGAGCGCCATTGCCCTCCACCTAGGGATGCAGGGTCGCAGCGTCGAGGGTTAACGGACTCGCGTTGCGCGCCAGCCATCGCCGGTGATCGTCGCTTCGCCGATCGTGCCGGTGTAGCTGCGTCCGGCCGCGGCGAAGCGGATCGCGGTGCCACGCAGGGTGCCAGTGATCTCGGCATTGCCGAGCGTGCCGGTGACGTCCTGAAACCGCTGGTCGAGGTGCAGCGGCACCTCGCGCCCATCAGGCAGGGTCGTCAGCCAATCGCCACCCGCAACGGCAGGGACGATCCACAGGAACACCCGGCGATCGGCGACCAGCCGCTCTTCATCCGCGCGCCATTCGCCCATGTCGAACGCATGGGTTACGATGCGCGTACCCGGCCGTAATTCGGTCAACAGGCGCGGGCGGAGTGCGAGGTTGATCTTCGACAACAGGTACATCGTCACGACATTGGCGTCGCGCAGTGGCACGTCGAACAGATTGGCGCGGATGAAGCGGGCGCGGTCGGTGAGCGTGTAGAGCGCGGCGTTGCGCCGGGCGCGTTCGACCAGGGCCGCATCGATCTCGATCCCGCTGGCGCGGGCACCCAGCCGGGCGGCGGCAAGGGGAATGCGGCCATCGCCCGACCCGAGGTCGATGACGATGTCGTTCGGCCCGACCTGTGCCATCGCCAGCATCGCGTCGACGACCGGTTCGGGCGTCGGGACATAGGGGACGTCGTACTCGGGCTCGCGCGCGGCGATGCCCTGCCCGCGCAGAATGTCACCCATCCCGTCGCCATAGGGGGTGGTGCAGCCGCCGAGCAGCATCGCCAGCAGCAGCACCTTCACGCAATCGTTGCCGTTCGCAGCCAGTCGGCGGTTTCGCGCGGGTGGGTCACCGGGATCATGTGTCCGCCCGCGATGTTGGTCAGCGTCGCGCCGGGGATCATCGCGGCGGTGCGGGCGCCCTGTTGCTGCGGGTCGAGCAGTTGGTCGTCCCTGCCATACAGGATCGCGACCGGCAGGCCGATCGATCCGTAGCGCGTCGCCATGGCCGACACCGCGCGATTGGCGTCGTCGATTTCGAACGCGCCGGCCTGAAAGCTCGACGGTCGGAGCGCGACGAGGCCGCCGCCACGCGTACCAAAGTCCATCGGCACCGCATCGGGCGCAAAGACATGCCTCGCGACGGCGGGTCCGGTCAGCGTCGTCAACGGCACCCCGACCGTCCATGCGGCCAGCCCGCGCAGCGCGGCGGGCGGTGCCTTGCCCCGGAAGATCGGCGGGATATGGTCCATCGGCTGGGTCAGCGGCGCGATCAGCGCAACGCCACGGATCTTGCCGGAATGGTTCAGCGCAAAGGCAAGCGCGACAGCGCCACCCATCGAGTGACCGACCAGCAACGGCCGATCTAGGCCCAGCGCGTCGATCAGATCGGCGACCATGCGCGCCTGTTCCTCGATCGGCGGCTGGCTGCCATCGACGCTGCTATGGCCCCAACCGGGCCGGTCGACGAGGATCAGCCGGTGATTGGCCAGTTCGGCGGTGAGCGCATAGGAAAAGTTGCGCAGCTGTCCGTACAGGCCATGCAGCATCACCATCACCGGACCGTCGCCGCCGGTATCGACATAATGGAGCCGCCCGCCGGGCACGTCGACGAAATCCCCGTCCGCCGGCACCAGTGCTTCCGACGCGCTGGCGGCGAGTGCGGTCCATAGCGCAAGGCCGCCCCCGACCAGTGCCGTGGTCGTAACCGCCTTTTTCAGCTTGTCGTTCATCGGTCGCTCTCCCGCTTGGCCCCGGGCGATACGCTTGGGCGCCGGGGAGTGTCCATCGGATACGCCCTGAACCTTTCAGGCCTCGGCCAGCGCCGCCTCCCGTTCGGCCGCTTGCCGTGTCCACATTTCGGCGTAGGTGCCGCCGGCGCGGAGCAACTCGCCATGCGCACCGCTTTCGACCACGCGGCCGCCCTCCAGCACCACGATGCGGTCGGCGTGGACCACGGTCGACAGGCGGTGGGCGATGACGATGGTCGTGCGACCGCGTTCGATCGCTTCCAGTGTGGCGAGGATGTCGGCCTCGGTCCGGCTGTCGAGCGCGCTGGTGGCTTCGTCGAGGATCAGCACCGGCGGATTTTTCAGCAGCGTCCGGGCGATCGCGACACGCTGTTTCTCGCCGCCCGACAGTTTCAGGCCGCGCTCGCCGACGCGGGTGTCGAACCCTTGTGGCAGGCTGGCGATGAAGCCCGCGATCGACGCACCCTGTGCCGCCCGCGCGACATCGTCGGCGGTCGCATCGGCACGACCATAAGCGACGTTGTAACCGATCGTGTCGTTGAACAGCACCGTGTCCTGCGGCACGATGCCGATCGCGCTGCGCAGCGACGCCTGCGATACGGCGGCGATATCCTGTCCGTCGATGGTGATGCGCCCGGCGGTCGGATCGTAGAAGCGGAACAGCAATCGCGCGAGCGTCGACTTGCCCGCGCCCGATGGCCCGACCACCGCCAGCGTCGTGCCCGGCGGAATGTCGAGGTCGATCCCGTTCAGGATCGTGCGGCCGTCGCCATAGCCGAATCCGACCCCTTCGAACCGGACATGACCCTTGCTGACGGTCAGCGCCGGTGCGCCGGGAGCATCGACGACTTCGGCCGGCGTATCGATCAGGTCGAACATCGCACCCATGTCGACCACGCCCTGACGGACGGTACGATAGACCATGCCGAGCAGGTCGAGCGGGCGGAACAACTGCGTCAACAGCGTCGATACCAGCACGACGTCGCCCGCCGAAAACTGTCCACGCGCCCAGCCGAAGACGATCAGCGCCATGCCGCCGCCCAGCATCAGCGCGGTAATCAGCGCCTGTCCGATGTTGAGCAGCGCCAGCGAGTTTTCCGACTTCACGGCGGCCTCGGCATAGCCGGCGACGGCGCGGTCATAGCGTGCCGCCTCGCGCTCCTCGGCGCCGAAATACTTTACCGTCTCGAAATTCAGGAGCGAATCGACCGCGTGCGCGACCGCGCCGGTGTCGAGATCGTTCATCCGTTCGCGTAAGGACGACCGCCAGTCGGTGACCCAACGGGTGAAGGCGATGTAGAACACGACCATCGCCACCGTGCCGATGACCAGCCAGCTGCCGAACCGCGTGCCGAAGATCCACAGTACCAACCCGAGTTCGAGGATCGTCGGCGCGATGTTGAACAGCAGGAAGTACAGCATCGTGTCGATGCTCTTGGTGCCGCGCTCGACGACCTTGGTTACCGCGCCGGTACGTCGTTCGAGATGGAAGCGCAGCGACAGAGCATGGAGGTGGCGGAACACCGACGCCGCCAGCCGCCGCGTCGCGTCCTGTCCGACGCGTTCGAACACGACGTTGCGCAGATTGTCGAACAGGGTGCCGGCAAAGCGCGCGGCGGCGTAGCCCGCGACCAGCGCCACGACCAGCCACAGCGCGTCGCGTGATCCGGCTCCCATCGTATCGATCGCGCCCTGCAACGCGAACGGCGCGCCGCGAACCTGCACGACCTTCGACGCGACGACCAGCGCCAGCGCCGCGACAATGCGCACCTTCAGGCCCGTGGCCCCGGCAGGCCACAGATAGGGGAGGAATCGGCGGAGCGTCGCCAGCATCGGCCGGGTCGGGCCGGAGGCGGTTGAGGTATCAGGGGGCATTGCAAGCGCCATTTGGGGAATCGGACGCGCCGGCGCAACGCTTCGTCGGAACAAGCGGCGCGTCGAGGAATTGAATCGCATCAGGGAGACGAACGATGGCACCTCTGGTCTACATCATGGCAATCCTTGGCTGCGGCGACGATGGCGCGACGTGCAACCGCGAACGGATCGCCCCGATAAGTTATCAGTCGGTGGCGGAATGTCAGGCAGCGGTACCGGCGATGCTGGCGCGCAGCACCGACCTTTCCTATCCGGTCATCAGCGCGTCGTGCGAACGCGGCACCCCGCAGATTGCCGACAGCCGCCAGCGCATGAGGCCGGCTGCGAGTTGATGCCTTGCGCCGCGACGGCGGCGTTGGATGCGTTGCGGATGCCGTGAGGTCATTCGGTGCGACGTTCCGCGGTCCGTGAGAGGCTTGACCGCGTCGAGGCCTGCAAATACTTACATAGCTGTAAGTAACGGAGGCGGGCATGGCCACGCGGGAAATGGAAACGGTGCAACCGGTGCGCCGCGACTGGGGTACGGCGTGGGCGGCGCTCAGGCGGTTGCTGGCCGATGGTAACGACACGGTACAGGTGTTTCGTATCATGCGGGCGCTGAATGCGGATACCAGCCACCGCAATTACGTGCGATTGCTGGCCGAACCGGGTGGCGGACGGATCGCGTTCGATCATGTCGAACTGACCACGCGGTTCTCCGACCGGACATGGATCGATGGCCTGCCCGACGGTAGCGTCGGTGCGCACTATCGCGCGTTCCTCGACCGTACCGGCTTCTCCGCGCAGGGATTGGCCGAGATCAGCTATGCCGATGGCGAGGGCTGGCAGGACGCACAGCATCCGGTCGCGTGGTTCGGTCGGCGCGAGCGCGATGTCCATGATATCTGGCACATCCTGACCGGCTACACCGCCGAAGAGCATCTGGGTGAAGCATGCCTCGTCGCCTTTTCCTATGCGCAGACTGGCGGACTGGGCTGGGCGGCGATCGGGTTGGGCGCAGCGTTGAAGTCGCTCCGCGTCACCGGCGAGCGGTCCTTCGCGAAGGCGGTGTGGGAAGGGTATCGCAACGGCCGCCGCGCACGCTGGCTGCATGCCGAGGCCTATGAGGCGTTACTGGCCGAGCCGCTCGACACCGCCCGGCGCCGACTGAATATCCCGGAACCCATCGCATATCACGCCGCGCAGAAGCGGCTGAAAGAGCAGGGTTTGCAGGGGATTTAGCGTCGGGGGATAGCGACCTTTACGGCGCAAGGGTCCTAACTGAAATTGGCAACGACCGGGTATCGACATAAAATGTCGCGCCCCCTTTGCGGGAGCACGATCACGAAGACTGGCGAACTTGCGCCGACGCCATCCTCACTTGGCGAGCGCGGCGCTTGCCCTTGCTTCGCCGGCATCGCGCACGGCCTTCGCACGGGCTTCAGCCTGTTCCTCGACCAACTTCGCCTCGTCCTTCATCGCGTCGGCGCGGACCTTCAGCCGCTCAGCGTCATAGCCGCCGGCCTGCTGCGCCTGATTGCGAAGGCCTTCGGCCTCTACCTTCATCTGCGCCGTCTGGTTCTCGGCAGCGGCCTCGATCGCGTCGGCTTCGGCATCGGCCTGATCGCGCAACTGTTCGGCCTGCTGCTGCTCCGGCGTCTGCGATGCGCAGGCGGTGAGAGCGAAGGCGGCGGCTGCCGCGAGAACGAAGCGGGTCATGGCGTATCCCTGTTGTAATTTGACAATCCCAATTCCCGGCGGCGCGGAAAGTTGCGTTCGTATAACCTGGCCGGAACCATGGCGGGTTCCGTTGGGCGAGGCGCGCGGGTAACGGTCGGTCGCAGATGCTGACCCGCCTGACCCTGACCGACTTTCGCAATCATGCGGCGGCAACACTCGAACCGGGACCGGGCTTCGTCGTGTTGAGCGGGCCCAATGGCGCGGGCAAGACCAATGTGTTGGAAGCGGTATCGTTGCTGGCACCCGGACGTGGCCTGCGCCGCGCCGCGCTGTCGGACATGGCGCGGGAGGGCGGGGCGGGCGGTTTCGGCGTCGCCGCCGAACTGGCCGGCGATGTGCGACTGGGCACGGGGACGCAGGCCAATGCCCCCGAACGGCGGATCGTGCGCGTGAACGGGGCGGGTGCATCGGCGACGGTGCTGGCCGAATGGTTGTCGGTACTGTGGATGACCCCGGCGATGGACCGGCTGTTCGTCGAACCGGCGGGCGAGCGACGGCGGTTCCTCGACCGGATGACGCTGGCTCTGTTACCCGGCCACGCCACGCAGGCGACGCGCTACGATGCGGCGATGCGCCAACGTAACCGCCTGCTGGCGGAGGACGCCATGCCCGATCCAGACTGGTTGTCGGCGTTGGAAGCACGAATGGTCGAACATGGCGTGGCGCTGGGTGCGGCGCGGGCCGAATCTGTGGCGATGCTCGACGCGCGGATCGCACAGACGCCCGCCTCCGATTTCCCGCGTGCCGCACTGGCGGTGGAGGGATGGCACGGCGACGCCGCACTGTTCGCGCGCGAACTGGCGACAGGGCGCGCGCGCGATGCGGCGGCGGGACGGGCGCTGAGCGGGCCACACCGGGCCGACCTGATCGTCACCGATCGTGACCGCGGACAGGCGGCGGCGCGCTGTTCGACCGGCGAGCAGAAGGCGCTGTTGCTGGGACTGGTCCTCGCCCATGCCGAACTGGTCGCCGAACGTGCCGGACGTCCGCCGGTGCTGTTGCTTGACGAGGTGGCGGCGCATCTCGATCCGGAACGCCGCGCGGCGCTGTTCGCGCGCGCGGCGGGGGTGGGACAGGTGTGGCTGACCGGAACCGAGGCCGGGTTGTTCGACGGTATCGCCCGCGACGCGACGCGGTTCCACGTCGCCGATGGGCAGGTTCAGTCGACGGTCGCGTAGAAGCGCAGCTCGTTCGGGATCTTTTCCGGCACCTGACCCTGCACGCGGGCCATCGCCGCCGCGATCGCATAGCCGAGGCCGGCGGTGTAGAATGGCTTGGCGACGCAGCCGAGGATCAGCGGGTGGTCGGCCACGTCCGGGCAATTGCCGCTGAGGAACAGGCAGGGAATGCCGCGCGCTGCCAGCGCGACCGCGACGGTCCGGCCGGAATCGCCCTGCGCCAGCCGCACGTCGCACAGCGCCAGATCGGGACGGTCGGCGTCGGCCAGCGCCAGCGCGCTCGCCTGCGTATCGGCGATGCCGGTAACGATATGACCGTGCAGCGTCAGCGCATCCTCTACCAGCATCGCGACGATCGCTTCGTCCTCGACCAGCATGATCCGCAGCTTATTCGCCATGGGCGCGTCCCGGGATGGAGAGGGTGAGGCGGTCGGTCCCGTTGCGTGCGACGGTCGCCCGCAACTGCCGCGACAGGCCACGCACCAGACGGCTATCGTCGAGCGTGGGATGGGCGACGCCCATGACCGGACCGTTCAGGGCGATGTGCATGGCATCCTCACCGACCTCGATCATGACCGCCGTCAGCGCTTCGGGATCGGGGTCCAGCATCGTATGGACCAGCAGCGCGACGGCGACGGCCTGTTCGATCGGCAGGCACGCTATACCATGCGTCGTCACCTCGATCGGTTCGCCATCGCCACGTTCGGTGATCGCATCCAGCAGCGCGGCGATATCGATCTGGGTCGGCGTGTCGGCGGCGTAGAGGGGGCGATGGGCGGCGGCGAGCACTTCCAGCCGGCCGGCGGCGGCCGCCAGCGCGGCCTTTGCCGTGACGTCGCTGGTATCCGCCGCGCCCAGGCGGACGACGGCGACCGCCGTTTGCAGCGCGTTCCGAACGCGGTGGTTGAGTTCGCCGAGCAGGCGTTCGCGGATCGCGATCCCCTCCCGCAATTCGGCCTCGATCCTCAGCCGGTATTTGGCGAGAGCGACATAGTGGCAGACGGTATGGAGAAAGGCGAGTTCGTCGGCATCGAACCGGTCGGTCCAGCGCCGCCCGAAGCCGAGCGTACCAAGCAGCGTCGATCCGTGCACCAGCGGGGTACAGGCATAGGCGTCGATACCGAGATCGCGGACGAAGCCGGTCAGCGGGTCGTCCGAGGCCTGCACGGCGAATGCCTCGATCGGGCGGCGTTCCTGCGCCGCATAACCGCACACGGCCTGTCCCACCTCCAGCCGTTTGCCGGCCGCGGCCTCGGCTTCGGTCAAGCCGGCATGGGCGACCAGCATGAGGCCATCGGCGTCCAGTCGATAATTGAAGAACACGTCGAGCCGCAATTCGTCGGCGATCAGCGCGAACAGGTCCTCGACCATAGCAGCCGGGTCGTTGGCGGCCAGCATCTTGTCGGCTGCTTCCCCCAGCAACCGCAACTGGCGGCGCGGCAGGTTATCGACCGGGTCGGCGGCAACAGGACCGCCGGTAGGCGCGCCGAACGGGGAAAGATCGTTCATATCCGGGCTGTACGGCCTTCATCCGTGGGTTGCCATAGCGAAAACGGGCAAAACGGACCGTGGCTTGACCAATGCGGCCATCTCGCGTATCTACCGCAGTGCAGCGACGCTTTTTCAGGCAGCGTGATCGGACCATATGGTCTCGGCTCCGCGTCGCAGCTCCAACCGGCTTCCCTAGTCACGCGGGTCGCAATTTTTTGCCCGCTGCCCGTGCGCCTTTGCTGCGTTTCGGGTGCCGGATCCTATTTCAGGAACTATCATGACCTTCCAGTCACTCGGCTTGTCGAAGTCGATTCTCGACGCGCTCGCCGCCAAGAATTACGAAACCCCCACCCCGATTCAGCGCGACGCGATCCCGCTGGTGCTCGAAGGGCGCGACCTGCTGGGCATCGCCCAGACGGGTACCGGCAAGACCGCCGCGTTCGTGCTGCCGTCGATCGATCTGCTGGTGAAGGCCAATGTCCGTCGCCGCCCGATGCGCTGCCGCATGCTGGTGCTGGCCCCGACGCGCGAACTGGTCAGCCAGATCGCGGACAATGCCCGCGCCTATGCCAAGCACAGCAAGCTGACCGTCGCCACCGTGTTCGGCGGCGTGCCGGTGCCGCGCAACATCCGCGACGTGGCGGCGGGTGTCGACATTCTCGTCGCGACGCCGGGCCGTCTGCTCGACCTGATCGACCAGAAGTGCCTGGGCCTTGGCGAACTCGAGATCCTCGTGCTCGACGAAGCCGACCAGATGCTCGACCTCGGCTTCATCCACGCGCTGCGCCGCATCGTGTCGATGGTGCCCAAGTCGCGTCAGACGCTGTTCTTTTCGGCGACCATGCCGAAGGATATCCGCGAACTGGCCGACAAGTATCTGACCGATCCGGCGACCGTCGCGGTGACGCCGGTGTCGTCGACCGCCGAGCGTGTCGAGCAATATGTCACCCACGTCCAGCAGACCGAGAAGCAGGCGCTGCTGACGATGTTCTTCCGCAATACGAAGATCGATCGCGCGCTGGTGTTCACCCGTACCAAGCATGGGGCGGACCGCGTCGTGAAGCTGCTGGCCGCCAACGGCATCGCGTCGAACGCGATCCATGGCAACAAGTCGCAGCCGCAGCGTGAGAAGGCGCTGGCCGCGTTCCGCGACGGCACGGTGCCGATCATGGTCGCGACCGACATCGCCGCGCGCGGGATCGACGTGTCGGGGGTCAGCCATGTCGTGAACTTCGAACTGCCCAACGTTTCCGAGCAGTATGTCCACCGCATTGGCCGCACGGCGCGTGCCGGTGCGTCGGGCGTGGCGTTCAGCTTCTGCGCCGATGACGAGCGGCCGTTCCTGAAGGGGATCGAGCGGCTGACCAAGCAGAAGATCGATGTCGTGCCGCTGCCTGCCGACTTCCTCGAACAGAGCGCGCAGATCAAGGCGAGCCGTGCGCCCTATGCTCCCGATCGTCCCGAGCGTCTGCCCAGCGAGCGTGGCCCGGCGCGTCCGCGTGCGACCCATGCCCATGGTGCCAAGCCGGCGCATGGTCGCGGTGGTCCGGCCCGTGGCGGTCAGCCGCAGCGCAGCGAAGGGCAGGGTGGCGGACGCCCGCCGCAGCGTGAAGCCGGTGCCGGTGGTGGCGGTCGTCCGGGTGGCGGCGGTGCCGGCGGTGGTCGCGGCCGGGGCGGTCGCGGTCGCGGCGGCGGCGCTCCTCGCGCAGCGGTTTGATCGAAAAGCCCCGGCAGGCAACTGCCGGGGCTTTTCATTTGGAGCCTGAAACTCCTCCCCGGGCCGGGGAGGATTTAAAGCTCCCTGAGCGCCCGCGCCGGCCGTGCACTCAGGATCGGCAACGCGCCGAGCAGGCCGATCCCCAACGTCACTCCGACCCCCGTCGCCAGCGTCAGGGCGATCACGCGGTAGTCGGGTAGCCAGTCGAATGCGAACAGTTCGACCACGACATACCACCCGCCCGCGATCCCGATCGCGGCGGCAAGGGCAGCGAGGATGACGGCGAGCAACAGATATTCAAGCGCCTGCGCCGCCAATATCTGGCCACGCGTCGCGCCGAGCGTCTTCAGGATCACCGAATCATAGGTTCGGGTTTCGCGCGCGGCGGCGATCGCGCCGATCAGCACCGCGATGCCGGCGAGGATGGCGATCCCTGCTGCGGCCGCGATGGCGGTGGCCATTTGCGACACGATATCGCGGACTTGCCCAATGACGTCGCGCACCTCGACGACCGAGGTCGAGGGGAAGCGGGCCGACAGCGCGCCGATGACGGCGCGTTCGCGGCCAGGCGGCATGGTGATCGTCGCGGCAAGGTTATGCGGGACGTCGGACAGGGCGTTGGGGCTGAATACCATCACGAAATTGAAACCCATCGTGTCCCATTCGATCTTGCGGAACGAAGCGATGCGGGCGGTGCGTTCCTGCCCGGCGACGCTGATCGTCAGCGGGTCGCCGAGTTTCAGCTTCAGCGCTTCGGCCATGCGTTCGTCGACCGACACCAGCGGTTCGCCGGCATAGTCGGCGGGCCACCATTTCCCCGCGACCAGTTCGCTGCCCGGCGGCAGGTCGCGGGCGAAGGTCAGGCCGCGTTCGCCGCGCAGCGCCCATGCGCCCTCCGGAATGGTTTTCAGATCGGCGACGCGGGTGGTGCCATAGGCGGTGATCGTGCCGCGCATCAGTGGTACGGTCTGGATGTCGGCGTCGGGCTGGAAGTTGACGATAGTTGCACGGAACGACGATTCGCGGGCCGGGGGCACGTCGAGGGCGAACAGGGCGGGGGCGCGGGCCGGGACGGTCCTTGCGATGTTGGCATCGAGGCTGGTGCGGATGGTCGCCAGCAGGACGAACAGGGTCAGCCCGAGGCCGAGCGCCACGACCAAAGCGCCGGTGCGCGCGCCGGGTCGGTGGAGCGCGCTGACCGCGAGCCGGAGCAGGGGACGGCGAGGGCGGGGCAGGCGGGCGGCGGCCCAGCGGATCGACCAGCCAAGCGCCGACAATAACAGGAGAAGTCCGGCGGCGGCAGTGAGGAATGCCGCACCGAACCATGGCCGTTCGCTGGTCGTCAGGACCAGCGCGACGATCCCCGCGAACGCTGCACCCATCCATGCCGCCGCCTTCCACCGCGGCGGTCGACGGCCGTCATGGACCCCGCGCAACAGCCCGGCGGGAGGGACCGCGCCTGCCGCCAACAACGGCGGCGCGGCAAAGGCGAGGGCGATGAGCAGGCCATAGGCGGCAGCCTGTACCAACGGCAGGGGATGGATGGCGAAGCGGGGCGCAACCGGCAGCACATCGCCCGCGATTGCCACGATCAGCGGCACGGCGGCAATGCCGATCGCCAGCCCGATGGCGATACCGATCGCGGAAACCACCATGATCTGAAGCAGATAGACACGCGCGATCAGGCCGGACGTGGCCCCTAACACCTTCAGCGTCGCGATGCTCGACCGGCGGGTGGCGAGGTAGGACGACACGCCGTTGCCGACCCCGATGCCCGCAATGACCAAGGCGGTCAGGCCGACCAGCACCAGAAACTCGCCCATCCGTGTCAGGAAGCGCTCAGCCCCCGGCGAGGCGCGGTCGCGGGTGCGGCTGTCCCAGCCCTGCGCCGGATAGCGGTCGGTAAACGCCTTGATCGCTTGCCCCGGATCATAGCGGCTGGCGATGCGGTATTTGCTCTCGTACAGGCTGCCCGGCGCGATCAGGCCGGTGCGCTGCAATCCCTCCAGCGATACCAAAGCCACTGCGCCTAAAGTAAATCCTTCGCTCAACCGGTCGGGTTCGTCGGCGATGATGCCGGCGACGGTGAAGCGCGCGGTGCCGAAACGCACCGGGCCACCGACCCGCAGTTTCAGCCGTTCGACCAGCGCTGGCCCCACATAGGTCTCGGTCGGGGACAGCGGGCGGGCGGTGCCGCGTTGCAGGGCCAGTGTGCCGTAGAGCGGATAGGTCCGGTCGACCGCTTTCAGCTCGATCGGGGCTGTTTCGCCGTCGAAGTTGACACCCATCGACTGCATCCGCAGCGTTTCGGACACGCGGCCCAGCTTCGCCATCGACCGGCGCTCGGCCGGATCGGCGGTTCGCTGCGACACCGAGAGTTCGAGGTCGCCGCCGAGCAGGCTTTGGCCGCGCGCGGACAGTTCGCCGGTAATCGAGCGCGTCAGGCTGCCGATCGCGGCCAGCGCACCGACGCCGAGGATCAGGCAGACCAGCAACAGCCGCAACCCACGGAAGCGGGCATCGAGTTCGCGACGCGCGAACGTCCATGCGAGACGCCAGTCGGTCATGCGGTGTCTCGGCGGGCGTGAGTGCGGGTTCGTATCTCTGCCGTACCCCCGCGCAGGCGGGGGGCCAGGGCCAAGCAGAACATCGGCTTGCGTGTGTCGCTCTGGACCCCCGCCTGCGCGGGGGTACGGTGAATGTTTGGCCAAGGTTGCGACGTTCGCAGAGGTCTCGACGCCGCCGGGGTACGGCGGGGATGCGGCTGTGACCTTCTTGGGGCAACGCTCATCGCGCGCTGTCTCGCGCGATCCGGCCATCGGCCAGTTCGACCACCCGGTCGCAGCGTTCGGCGAGCGCCGGGTCGTGGGTGATGACCAGCAAGGTCGCCTGTGTCGCGGCGCGGCGTTCGAACAGCAGGTCCATGACCGCACGGCCGGTCGCGCGGTCGAGATTGCCGGTCGGTTCGTCGGCAAAGACCAGCGCCGGGCGTCCGGCCAGCGCACGGGCGATGGCGACGCGCTGTTGCTCGCCGCCCGACAATTGCGTCGGGTAATGGTGGAGGCGGTGGGCGAGACCGACCGATGCCAGTTCGGCCTCGGCACGGGCGAAGGCGTCGGCCACCCCGGCCAGTTCCATCGGTACCGCGACGTTTTCGAGCGCGGTCATCGTCGGCAACAGATGGAATGCCTGTAGCACGATGCCGATCCGCCCGCGCCGTGCCCGTGCCAGATCATCCTCGCCCATCGCGCCGAAGTCGGCACCGGCGACATGGACCTGACCGCCGCTGGCGCGTTCGAGGCCGGACAGCACCGCCATCAACGACGACTTGCCCGATCCCGATGCGCCCAACAGCGCGACGCTGGTCCCGGCAGGGACGGCAAGGTCGATACCGTGCAGGATGCGGGTCGCGGCATCGCCTTCGCCCAGCGTCAGGGTGACACCGCGCGCGTCTATGACCATATCGTTCGAAACGGATTGCATGGGAGGTTTGTCGCCAGTGACGAAGCAGGGACCCACATATGCGGGCGCGTTCGCCATTCTCCAAGGCGCGTTGCTGCTGTCGGGATGCAGCCAGCCCGATTTGTCGGAAGGGAACGAGACCATCCAGGTGACGATGAGCCATGCCACGTCCGCCGCAAACTCCACGGCCGCATCGGTGAAGCCGGTGGCCGGACCGGAGCGGCTGGTGCTGGCGTTCGGCGACAGCCTGTATGCCGGCTATGGCCTCGCCCGCGGGGACAGCCTGCCCGACGATCTGCAGGATGCGTTGCGCGCCGACGGCATCAATGCGCGGGTCGTGAATGGCGGGATTTCGGGCGATACCAGCGCGGCGGGGCGGCAGCGGCTGGCCTATACGCTCGATCGGCTCGACCGGAAACCCGACCTCGTGCTGCTGGGGCTGGGCGGCAATGATGTGCTGCGCCAGATTCCGCCGGCCGAGACGCGCGCCAATTTCGTCGCGATGCTGGATGAATTGCAGAAACGCGGCATTCCGGTGGTGCTGACCGGCATGCTGGTGCCGCCCAATCTGGGTCCGGACTATGCCGCGACGTTCAACCGCATCTGGCCGGACATGGTGAAGCGATATGACGCGACGCTCGATCCGTTCATTCTGGCGGGCGTGCTGGGCAACCGGGCGCTGATGTTGCCCGACGGCATCCATCCCAATGCGCAGGGCGTCGACCGGATCGTCGCGCGACTGGGGCCGGTGGTCGCCGGGCGGTTGCGGGCGATCGACCCGGCGGGGTGAGGGGTACGGGCGTTGACGGGCGTTTAGCGCCGACTTTGCGTTGGCCGGATTTCCGCTCGCAGTACGCCGAAAGATCGGGAATCGGCACCGTAGTGCGGAGACCGGGGTGCGTTCGGCACGGCTAAAGCATGATGACGTGAAGTAGAACCGTTTGTGCTGAGTAGGGACTGAGCTTGTCGAAGGCCCGTATCGAAGCACGTGGGTCGGTCCTTCGATACGCCGCTTCGACAGGCTCAGCGGCTACTCAGGACGAACGGTTCCGTCCTATGTCATCCGCTATAGGCTCGCGGGGGAAGCGTCCGCTCGCCAACGGGCCAACCCACCCCCGACCCCTCCCTTTCAGGAAGGGGAGACGCGTACGCGTCTCTCGAATATCGTTAGATGCTGCCTTCGCCGGGATAGAACCGATCCCCAGAGGTATCGAGCATGTCGGAGACAAGGGATAAATCGCGCAAACGCGCGCGTTTTTCCGAAATTGCAGACCTTGCAACGCAAGCAATCCGAGCACGTGCAAAAATCGCCCGATTTCAGTTGGCAGTGCCGACTTAATATCGTATACGAAAATCACGATCATGGAGGATGATGTGGTTTCTGGTTCGAGCATGTGGACGGGCGTTTATCCCGCAGCGACGACGCAGTTCGCGGCGGATGGTTCGGTCGATATCGACGCGACGCAGCGTGGATTGGTAGCGCTGGTCGAGGATGGTGTCGACGGGTTGATCCTGCTCGGCACCTGTGGCGAGAATAATTCGCTCGACGTCGCGGAAAAGCACGCGGTGCTGCGCGCCGGTGTCGAGGCGGTCGGCGGGCGCGTGCCGCTGGTGTGCGGCGTGTCCGAGTTCACGACGCACCGCGCGGCGGCGTTCGCGCAGGAGGTCGAGGCGATCGGCGTCGATGCGCTGATGCTGTTGCCGGCCATGGTCTATGTGCCGACGCCGAACGAACTGGCGACGCATTTCCGCACCGTTGCCGAGGCGACGGGCCTGCCGATCATGTTGTACAACAATCCGCCCGCCTACCGTGTGTCGGTCGACTTTGCGACGCTCGAACTGCTCGATCCGGTCAAGAACATCGTCGCGGTCAAGGAAAGCGCGCCCGATCCGCGCCGCTTCACCGACGTCATCAACCGGTTCGGCGACCGTTATATCGTGATGGCGGGTCTGGACGACGTCGCGCTGGAGGGCATGTTGCTCGGCGCCAGCGGCTGGGTATCGGGCCTGACCAGCGCGTTCCCGCAGGAATCGGTGGCGCTGATCGCGGCGGTCTATCGTGGCGACTGGGAAGAGGCGCGGCGCATCTATCGCTGGTTCATGCCGCTGCTCCACCTCGATGCCGAACATGATCTGGTCCAGTCGATCAAGCTGGCCGAAGAGATCATGGGTCGCGGGTCGGAACGTGTCCGTCTGCCGCGCCTGCCGCTCGAAGGCGCACGCCGGGCCGAAGTCATTGCGATGGTCGAAAAGTGCGCGGCGACCCGCCCGGTGCTCAAGGCGGCGCTCGCCGCCTGATGCGCCACACCTTCTTCTGCATCGACGGCCACACGGCGGGCAATCCCGTCCGTCTGGTGGCCGGGGGCGCGCCGCTGTTGCGGGGTGCCAGCATGGCGGAGCGGCGGCAGGATTTCCTGGCGCGGTTCGACTGGATCCGCACCGGGCTGTGTTTCGAGCCGCGCGGGCACGACATGATGTCGGGCGGGTTCCTGTACCCGCCGTGCGCCGATGCGGATGCGGCGATCCTGTTCATCGAGACGTCGGGCTGCCTGCCGATGTGCGGGCACGGCACGATCGGGATGATCACCTTCGGGCTGGAGAACGGCCTGATTACCCCGCGCGAGCCGGGCAGGCTGCGCGTTGAGGTGCCTGCGGGCGTGATCGATATCGATTATGTCGCGGAGGGCAACCGGGTGCGATCGGTGAAGATCCGCAACGTGCCCGCCTATCTCGCGACGCAGGGGATCGAGATCGACGTGCCGGGTTTCGGGCCGCTGTCGATCGATGTCGCCTATGGCGGCAACTACTATGCGATCATCGAGCCGCAGGGGGCCTATACCGGCCTCGACGATCTCGGCGCGGCGCGGCTCGTGGAGCTTAGCCGGACCATCCGCGAACGGGTGCAGGCGGTCTATGACCCGGTCCATCCGCTGGAACCGACGATCCGGGGCGTCAGCCATGTGCTGTGGGCCGATGCGCCAAAGGGCGAGGGTGCGGACGGGCGCAACGCGGTATTCTATGGCGAGCGCGCGATCGATCGCAGCCCGTGCGGGACCGGCACCTCGGCGCGGCTGGCGCATCTGGCGGCGACCGGGCGGTTGCAGGTCGGCGACCGTTTCGTGCATGAAAGCTATATCGGCAGCCGCTTCGTCGGGCGGGTCGAGGCGGAGACGATGATCGGCGGGCAGGCCGCGATCGTGCCCTCGATCGAGGGATCGGCGATCGCTACGGGATTCAACACGATCTGGATCGATCGCGAGGACCCGTTCTTCGCCGGATTCACCGTGGTATGATGCGGCACTAGAACACGAACGAGGGGGCAGGGGCTTGGCACGAGGGATATTGGGGCCGCTGAAGCCCCTCGACGCGAACGAGTCCGATCCGGACCGCAAGCTGCGCAAGACGCTGAGCTGGCCGCATCTGATCGCGCTGGGGATCGGTGCGATCGTCGGGACCGGCATCTATACGCTGACCGGGGTCGGCGCGGATCGGGCCGGGCCGGCGGTGATCCTGTCCTTTGCGATTGCGGGCGCAGTGTGCGCCTGCGCGGCGCTGGCCTATGCCGAAATGGCGACGCTGATCCCGACCGCCGGCAGCGCGTACACCTATACCTATTCGGTGATCGGTGAGAGTATCGCATGGATCGTCGGGTGGAGCCTGATCCTCGAATATTCGCTGGCCTGTTCGACGGTGGCGGTCGGATGGTCCGCCTATCTGGTCGGGTGGCTGCAGAGTGCGGGGGTGCATCTGCCGCCGCTGTTGTTGTCGGGGCCGCATGGCGGGGGACTGGTGAACCTGCCCGCCGTGCTGGTGGCGCTCGGCATCGCGGGCATGCTGGTGGCGGGGACCAAGGAGAGCGCGACGTTCAACATCGCGCTGGTCGCGATCAAGATGGTCGCGCTGGCCGTGTTCATCTTCTTTGCGCTGCCGGCGTTTTCGGGCAGCAATTTCGAACCGTTCATGCCCTATGGCTTTGGCAGTCAGGTGCAGGGCGGGGCGACGCGCGGGGTGATGGCGGCGGCGGCGATCGTGTTCTTCGCCTTTTACGGCTTCGATGCGGTCGCGACCTCGGCCGAAGAGGCCCGCAATCCGGGCCGCGACCTGACCATCGGGATCATCGGGTCGATGGCGGCGTGCACCCTGATCTATATGGGGGTCGCGGTCGCGGCGATCGGGGCGGTCAGCTATGTCGACCTCGGCCGCTCCGCCGAGCCGCTGGCCTATGTGTTGCGGACGTTGCAGCACCCGTTCGCGGCGTGGGCGATCGGGCTGGCGGCGCTGATCGCGCTGCCGTCGGTCATTCTGGTGATGATGTACGGGCAGAGCCGCATCTTCTTCGTGATGTCGCGCGACGGGCTGTTGCCGCGCTCGCTCAGCCGGGTGTCGGCGCGGACCGGGTCGCCGGCGCTGGTGACGATGGTGACCGGCGTGTTCGTGGCGGCGGTGGCGGGCTTCTTCCGACTCGACGAGATCGCCGAACTGGCGAATGCGGGGACGCTGCTGGCGTTCATCGCGGTCGCGACGTGCATGATGGTGCTGCGCAAGCGGGCGCCCGACATGCCGCGCGTGTTCCGCTGCCCCGCGCCGTTCGTGGTGGGGACGCTGGCGATCCTCGGCTGCCTGTACCTGCTGGTCAGCCTGCCGACGCAGACGCTGGTGCGGTTCGGATTGTGGAACGTCGTCGGGGTCCTCTTCTACCTCGGCTATGGCCGGGCACGCAGTCTGGTGCGCGCACGCGGATGATCGACTGCGCGCCAGCGACCGCGATCGTCATCGGCGACGGCGTCGTCGGGCTGAACGTCGCGCTGGCGCTGCAACGGCGCGGCACGGCGGTGACGATCGTCGCCCCCGATGCGCCATGGCGCGGCGCGTCATGGGGCAATGCCGGGCATATCGCGGTCGAACAGGTCGAACCGCTCGCGTCGCTGGCGACGATCCGGAGCGTGCCGGGCCGGCTGTTCTCGAGCGGGGGCGCGCTGGCGCTGCCGCTCCGCGCGATCGGGACATGGTTGCCGTTCAGTCTGCGGATGCTGCTCGCGGCGCGTCCGGCGCGGTTCCGGCGCGGCAAGGCGGCGCTGTCGGCGCTGCTGGCGACCGCTATCCCGGCATGGCGACAGGTGCTGGCGGACGCGGACGCGGCCGATCTGCTGCGCGTCGACGGGCATTTCGTGGTGTGGGAAACGCCGGACAGTGCGGCGCGCGGGCGTGCGGCGTGGATGGCGGCTGACACCGGCACCGCGAGCGTGCGCGATGCGAGCCCTGAGGAACTGGCGCGGCTGCGCGCCCTGACCGACGTTCCGATCACCGGCGCGATCCGGTTCGTCGGCAGCGGGCAGATCGTCGATACGACCGCCTTGGGCGCGGCGCTGACCACCCGCTTCGCCGCGCAGGGCGGGACGTTCGTGCGGGGCCGGGTACGCGCGGTCGGCGGCGACGGGCGGGTGACGCTGGACGACGGTACGACCCACGCCGCCGACGTGGCGGTGGTCGCGGCCGGGGCGGCGTCCGCCGCGCTGGTCGCGCCGGCCGGCATGTCCGCGCCGCTGATCGCCGAGCGCGGCTATCATATCGAAGGGAATCCGGGCGACTGGCCCGCCGATATGCCGCCGGTGGTGTTCGAGGACCGCTCGATGATCGTCACCCGCTTCGCCCATCGGCTGCGCGCGGCGAGCATCGTCGAATTCGCACGGATCGACATGCCCCCCGATCCCCGGAAATGGGCGCGGTTGCGCGGGCATGTCGCCAGCCTCGGCCTGTCGATCGGCGCGCCGGTCGAACCGTGGATGGGCGCGCGGCCGACGCTGCCCGACTATCTGCCCGCGATCGGGCGGCGCGGGGCGATCGCCTATGCCTTTGGCCATCAGCATCTCGGTCTCACGCTGTCGGCGACGACCGGCGAGGCGCTGGCGGCGCTGCTGCACGGCGAGACGCCGGCGGTCGACCTGACGCCGTTCGATCTGGGACGTTTCGGGTGAGGCGCGGTTGCGCGTCGTCCTGCCGCCAAGTTAAGGCAGCAATCCCGGACCACCCCGACCGGGCGAGGCGCTTTTCATGACCGGCATCATCATCCGCAATCTGTCCGACCAGCTCGTAGATCTGGTCCGCGACCGCATTCTTGCCGGCAGGGTCGAGCAGGACCGGGCGATCCGGCAGGACGCGCTGGCCGCCGAACTGGGCGTCAGCAAGATCCCGCTGCGCGAGGCGCTGACCCGGCTGGAGCAGGAAGGGTTGCTGCGATCGCGCGCCAATCACGGCTATTTCGTGCGCGAGCTGACCATCGACGAAGCCGAGGAAGTCTATGCCCTGCGCCTGCGGCTGGAGCCGGACATCGCGGCGGCGGCGGCAGTGCGCGCGACCGAGGCGGAGCGCGAGACGGCGACCCGGACCCTCGCGCGACTCGACGCGGCCACCAACGCGCATGGCGGAGGCGTCGGTGCGTTCAACCGCGCCTTCCACCTCGCGCTGCTGCGCCCGTCGCGTCAGCCGATCACCACGACGGTCCTGGAGCGGCTGCATGTGCTGGGCGAACGCTATGTCCGCAAGCATCTGGAGCCGCTCGGTCGCGACCAGCGTGCGAACGACGAACATGCCGAGCTGCTCGATCGCTGGCTGGCCCGCGATGCCGCGGCGGTGCGTGAGGCGATGTACGGCCATATCGAGCAGACGGTGGTCGACCTGCGCCGCGAATTCCAGAGCGACGCGCCCGCCGCCTGACGGGCGGCACCAACCGGTATGACGATCATCACCGACGGTGCCGATCGTCGCACCGTGACGATTTTCATCCCTGTCCCGCATGGAAGCGACACCACAGGCCTCGATCTGACAATTTTACTGCTCGTACATAGTATAATATATTTGATGACTCCGTTTCGATGTGTATGTTCTTCCCAAACAACGGGGGGTTGACGATGCAACGTATGACGAGATTGCTGGCATCCGCGGCGGTGACCGCGCTGGTGCTTGGGAACGCCTTGCCGGCCTTCGCGCAGGCGACGACCGATGGTCAGGTCGCCGGCGAAGCGAGCGAAGGCGATGGCGAGGTCATCACCGTCACCGGCACGCGCCTTGCCCAGCCGGGGGTGATGAGCAACAGCCCGATCACGACCGTCGATGCCGCCGAGATCCGGTTGCAGGGCGCAACCAATATCGAGAGCGTCCTCAATCGCCTGCCGCAGATCACGCCGGACGCGAACGAGAATGTATCGAACGGCTCGGACGGGACCGCGAAGGTGAACCTGCGCAACCTCGGCAGCAATCGTAACCTCGTGCTCGTCAACGGGCAGCGCCTGCTGCCGATCCAGGCGACCGACCTGAACTTCATTCCGTCGTTCATGGTGCAGCGGGTCGATGTCGTGACCGGCGGTGCGTCGGCGGTGTACGGGTCCGACGCGGTATCGGGCGTCATCAACTTCGTGCTGCGCGACAATCTGAACGGCGTGAAGACCGACGTGCAATATGGCTTCTCGGCGCATCAGAACGACAATGCCGCGAACCGTGCGCGGGTCGTCGGCGCGGGCTTCACCCCGGCGTTGCGCAGCCCGGTCGATGGACAGCGGTTCGACGCGAACATCGCGCTGGGTGCCAATTTCGCCGAGGATCGCGGCAACGTGACTGCCTATTTCGGCTATCGCGACGTGAAGCCGATCCTGCAATATAACCGCGACGTATCGGCCTGCGCGCTCGATCCGGTGTTCTCCGGCACGCCATCGGCGGCGACGTCGCTGACCTGTGGTGGATCGTCAAACAATCAGTATGGGCGGTTCGTGCCGCTGCGCTCGGGCATCGCCGCCGGCGGGTATAACAATACCAAGGACGGTCAGAAGACCTGGGTCCAGTATAACCCCGACTTCCGCTACAACTACGCGCCGCTGAATTACTTCCAGCGCAATGACACCCGCTTCATCGCCGGTGCCTTTGCGAAGTATGAAGTCAATCCGGCCGTGGAAATCTATGGCAGCTTCATGTTCATGGACGATCGCACCAATTCGCAGGTCGCGCCGTCGGCCCTGTTCCAGGGGTATCCGTACTCGATCAACTGCAACAACCCGCTGATGAGCGCACAGCAGGCAGGGTTGCTGTGCGGCAGCGCGGCGGCGGGCACCAACGTCAACCAGGACGTCTATATCGGCTATCGTCCGGTCGCCGCCCCGGCCCAGCCGCGCCGCGACGACCTGCGTCACACCGACTATCGCGTCAGCGGCGGTTTCCGGGGCGAGATCGCGCCGGGTATCCGCTACGATGCCAATGCGCTGTTCTCGACGGTGATTTATAACGAGACGTATCGGAACGACATCGACCCGCAACGCGCCAACCGCGCGCTGAAGGTCGATCTGGTCAATGGCGTGCCGACGTGCCGTTCGGTCGTCGACGGTTCGGACCCGAGCTGCGTTCCGCTCAACGTCTTCCAGTTCGGCGGGCCGACCGCGGCGGCGCTCGCCTATGTCTATGCGCCGACCAGCACCGAGGGGCTGGACAAGGAAACGGTCCTGTCGGGCACGCTGACCGTCGACGGCGGCGAATATGGCGTGAAGCTGCCATGGGCCGATAGCGGGATCGGCGCGGTCTTCGGCGTCGAGCATCGTCGTGAATCGCTCGAATTCCGGGCCGACGCGCTGGCGCTCGCCAAGGGCACGAAGGAGATCGAGGGCGGCTTCAACGTGACCGAAGGGTTCACCGAAGTCCGGGTGCCGATCGTCGAGGACCGGCCGTTCTTCAGGGAACTGTCGCTGACCGGCGGCTATCGCTTCTCGAACTACAGCACCAGCGACAAGGGCATTTCCACCTACAAGGGCGAAATCGCCTGGGCACCGTCGCGCGACCTGCGCCTGCGCGGCGGATATAACCGCGCGATCCGGGCACCCAATATTTCCGAACTGTTCGGGGCGCAAAGCCCGGGCAACGTGACGACGCAGGACCCGTGCTCCGGCACCAGCCCGGCGGCGACGTTGCAGCAGTGCCAGAATACCGGCGTCACCGCCGCGCAATATGGCAACATCATCGAATGCCCGAGCGAGCAGTGCACCGGCTTTTTCGGCGGCAACCAGGCGTTGCGCCCCGAAGAGGCGGACACCTACACCGCCGGGCTGGTGCTGACCCCGCGCTTTGCCAAGCGGTTGATGCTGTCGGTCGATTATTTCAACATCAAGGTGAAGGACTATATCGGCGTGATCCCGGTCACGCTGACGATCAGCCAGTGCATCGCGACCGGCGATCCGTTCTTCTGTTCGCTGTTCAACCGCAATCCGCGCAACGGCGTGTTGTTCGGCGGCGATGCGACGACCGCCGGCTTCGTCACCTCGACGACGCAGAATACCGGTTCGCTCGCCACCAGCGGTCTCGACCTCGGGGTGAATTACGGGGTCGACACCGGCCTCGGCGATTTCAGCGTGAGCATGGTCGGAACGTGGCTGCGCGAACTGACGACCGAGCCGCTGCCGGGCCTGGGCACCTATGACTGCAAAGGCCTATTCGGCGGCACCTGCGGCCAGCCGAGCCCGGAGTGGCGCCACCAGGCGCGCTTCACCTGGACCTCCACCGACGGCAAGGGGTCGATCTCGCTCAACTGGCGCTACATCGGGGCGACGAAGAACTCGTTCAACACCGATGATGAGAACCTGCAGGGATCGACCTATGTCGTGAATTCGCGCCTGCCGGTCGCCAACTATTTCGATCTGGCGGCCAGCGCGACGGTGATGAAGGATGTGGCGCTGCGCATCGGCGTCAACAACCTGCTCGACCGCGACCCGCCGGCGATCGCGCAGGGCGTGCTGGCGTCCTTTGGCAACGGCAACACCTATCCCGGCGTGTACGACGTCGCCGGGCGGACCTTCTTCGTCGGTCTTTCTGCCGAATTCTGAGGAAGGATACCGGTGGCCGGTGCCCCTGCGGTATCGGCCACCGGGCAAGGGAGAAGAAGCAATGATCGGTCGCGTCGCGCTTGCCATGCTGGTGTCCACACTGGCGGTCGCGACCGCCACCGCGCAGACGGCGGCACCGGCCGAATGGGAGCGGCCGGAGGTCATCCGGATCGGTGCCGAACCGATGCACGCGACGTTCGACGGCTTCGAGACGCGGGCGCTCGCGCTGCGCGACGATCCGGTGCGATCGCGCTATCACCTGTCGCTGGACGGGCAGTGGCGGTTCCACCGATCGGCGACCCCCGAAACGCGGCCGATCGGCTTTGAACGGCCCGACTATGACGTCGCTGGCTGGGGCACGGTGGCGGTGCCCGGCATCCTGCAGGCGCAGGGGCAGGGGACGCCGGTGTTCGTCGGATCGGGTTATCCGTTTCCGATGGACCAGCCCCGGATCGACCACCGGCTGAACGAGGTCGGATCGTATCGCCGCGAGGTGACGGTGCCGGCGCACTTTGCCGGGCGGCGGATGCTGCTGACGATCGGGGCGGCGGGTGCAGCCTATTATCTGTGGGTGAACGGGCAGCGGATCGGCTATTCCGAGGACTCGAAGCTGCCCGCCGAGTTCGACGTGACGGCGGCGATGCGGCCGGGGCGCAACACGGTCGCGATCGAACTGTATCGCTATGCCGATGGCAGCTATCTGGAAGATCAGGATTTCTGGCGGGTCAACGGGATCGAGCGCAGCGTGACGCTGTACGCCGCGCCGGCGACGCATCTGCGCGACATCGATGTACGTGCCGGGCTGGCGAACGGGTTTCGCGACGGCACGCTGGCGCTGAACGTCGCGGTGGCGGGGGCGAACGCGACGGTGCGCGTGCGGGCGAGCGTCCTCGATGGCGGGCGGGCGGTACTGACGCGCGAGGGGGTGCCGGACGCGCAGCGCACCGTCCGGCTGACCGGCGACGTGCCGGCGGTGCGGGCATGGAGCGCCGAGACGCCCGATCTCTATACGCTGTTGGTCGAACTGCTCGATGCGAAGGGGCGGGTGGTCGAGGCGACGCAACGCCGGATCGGATTCCGCACGGTCGCGATCGAGGATGGCGAGGTGCGCGTCAACGGCCGGCGGATCATGATCCGCGGCGTGAACCGGCACGAACATGACCCGCACACCTTCCGGATCGTGTCCGAAGCGACGCTGCGCCGCGATCTGGAACTGATGAAGGCGGCGAACGTCAACGCGGTGCGCACGTCGCACTACCCCAACGACCCGCGCCTGTACGAACTGGCCGATGCCGTCGGGCTGTACGTGATGGACGAGGCCAATATCGAGAGCCACGGCTATCTGTCGCAGGCGCAGCAGAGCGGCGATTTCGAAGGCACGCTGCTCGGCTACAAACCCGAATGGAAGGCCGCGCATCTCGACCGGGTCGAACGGATGGTCGAGCGCGACAAGAACCACCCCTCGATCCTCTTCTGGTCGCTGGGCAACGAGACCGGTGTCGGCACCAGTTTCGAGGCGGCGGCGAAGTGGGTGAAGGCGCGCGACGACACCCGGCTGGTCAGCTTTCTGGGGCACAGCATGAGCGGGTGGCGACACCCGACCAATGCCTATGTCGATATCTTCGCGCCGATGTACGACGATGTCGAAAAGATGGTCGATTATGCTGAACGGCCCGAATTCACCCAGCCGCTGATCCTCTGCGAATATGCCCATGCGATGGGCAACAGCCTCGGCAATTTTCAGGACTATTGGGACGTCATTCGCGCCCACCGGAAATTGCAGGGCGGGTTCGTGTGGGACTGGGTCGACCAGACCATCGCGCGCAAGGACGCGGCGGGGCGCGACTATTGGGCGCAGGGCCGCGACTTCGTTCCTGACGGCGACGACAGCCCGGTCGGCGACGGCGTCATCCGGTCGGACCGGACGCCCGATCCCGAATATTACGAGATGGCGAAGGTCTATGCCCCGATCGCGTTCGCGCGGGCGGGCGACGGGTTCGTCGTGCTGAACCGTCACGACCATATCGACCTGTCGCGCTTCACGCTGGATTATGCGGTGCTGGAGGACGGGCGCGCGGTCGCGACGGGGCGGGTGGCGATGCCGGCCGTCGCGGCGGGGCATCGCGCGCCGCTCTCACTGTCGTTGCCGCCGGCGCGCGATGCCGGGGCCGAACGGATGCTGGTGCTGCGCGCGCGGGCCAAATCGGGGGCGATCCCGCTGGTCGCGACGGGGCATATCGTCGGATACGAACAATTCGCGCTGTCGCCTACGCGTCCGCTGGCCGCGGCGCGGGGCAGCACACCACCGGTCGATGGCGGCGACGTCCTGCGGCTGGCGGCGGGAGATGCGGTGCTGGAGATCGACCGGGCGACCGGGCTGGTCCGACGCTATGCGCGCGGGCGTACGACGTTGCTGAGCGGGGGTGCGCCCGATTTCTGGCGCGCGCCGACCGACAACGACGTCGGCACCGGCATGACCAAAAGCCACCGCATGTGGGAGCAGTTCAGCAACAACCGGCGGCTGGATGCGATCGCGATCGACGGCGATGCGATCGTCGTGACCCATGACATGGGCGTGGGATCGGTGAAGGTCACGACCCGCTGGACGATGGATGCGGCCGGCGTGGCGCGGGCGGCGGTGCGGTTCGTGCCGCTGCGCGACGACCTGCCCGATCCGCCGCGCGTCGGCGTGCAGTTCCGGATGCCGGCGACGCTCGACCGCATCCGCTGGTACGGGCGCGGGCCGTGGGAAAGCTATGCCGACCGCAAGACCGGGGCGCTGATCGGCGAGTGGCGGGGGATGCTGGCGGACCAGTATCACGGCTATGCGCGGCCGCAGGAGTCGGGGACCAAGCAGGATGTCCGCTGGATCGCGGTGACCGGTGCCGACGGGGCTGGCGTGCGGGTGACCGGCGATCGGCCGCTGGCGGTGAACGCGCTACCCTTTCCCTATGCCGATCTGATGGAAAAGCCGCCGGCCAAGGCGCACAGCAGCGACATCCGCCCGCATGGCGACGGTACGCTGCTGATCGACGTCGCGCAGAGCGGTGTCGGCGGGGATACCGGATGGAGCACCGACGGACGGCCGCACATGCGCTATCGCGTGCCGCTCCGCCCGATCGACTGGACGTTCACGCTGGAGGCGGCACGATGAAGCGGTTGTTGCTGGCGCTCGCACTGTTGGCAGGGCCGGTGCAGGCACAGACCGATCCCCGGGTCGCGCAGTCGATCGCGCTGCGCGAACGATGGCAGTGGCTGACCCGCGACATCGCCTTTCCGGCGGAATGGGACGCGGACGGGCGGCATTTCCATTATCGCAAGACGGTGGCGGGCGGGTTCGCGTTCGTCGACGTCGATACCGCTACGCGTGCCAAGTCGGCGGCGTTCGACGCAGCGGCGATGGCGAAGAGTCTCGCCAACGCGCAGGGACAGGCGGTCGATCCACTGCGGCTGCCGTTCGAGCATTTCGATTTCGAAGGCGCGCGGCGCGCGATCCGCTTCGCGATCGATGATGCGCCATGGCGCTGCACGCTGACCGACTATGTCTGCGCGCCGGTCGAGGAACCGGGCCGGCGACCGCGCGGGTTCGGGGTGGTGCGCGACCTGAAGGTGCCGGCGCTGAACGTGCCGCAGCGCTCGCCCGACGGCGCGCGCGAGGCGCTGGTGGTAGACGACAATCTGGTCGTGCGCGGCGCGAACGGCGGTGCGGAGGCGTGGCGCAGTCAGGACGGCAGTCCCGGCGATTTCTACGATCCCGAGACGCTCGTCTGGTCCCCCGATGGCAAATGGCTGGCGCTGTACCGGGTGCGGCCCGGCTATCGCCGGATCGTGACGCGGGTGGTGTCGTCGCCGGTGGGGCAGGTGCAGCCGGCGCTGGCCGAGCAGCTCTATCCCAAGCCCGGCGATGCGATCGATCAGGAGCGGCCGGTGCTCTTCGAGGCAGCGACCGGGCGACGGATCGACGTGCCCGACGCGTTGTTCCCCAACCCGTGGCAACTGGGTGATATCCAGTGGCGCAAGGACGGCCGCAGCTTCGCGTTCGAGTATCTGCGGCGCGGGTTTCAGCAGGCGAAGGTGATCGCGGTCGATACCGCCACCGGCACGGCGCGTGCCGTTATCGGCGAGGATGCGAAGACCTTCGTCTTCAACGAACGCCGCTTCGTGCACGACGTGAAGGGCGAGGGGCGCGAACTGATCTGGGCATCGGAGCGCGACGGCTGGCGGCATCTGTATTGGGTCGACGGCGCGAGCGGGCGGGTGCGGCCGATCACGCGGGGACGCTGGGTCGTGCGCGATATCGCCCGCATCGATGACGATGCGCGGCGCATCTGGTTTTCGGCCGGCGGGGTGACCCCGGGCGAGGACCCGTATCACAAACACTGGTTCCGGATCGATTTCGACGGGCGCAACCTGACCCGGCTGACCGATGGCGACGAAACGCACGAGGCGCGCTTCTCGCCCGACGGCACCAGTTTTGTCGACGTGCATTCGCGCACCGACCTGCCGGAAGTGACCGACCTGCGCGATGCGTCGAGCGGCCGGATCATCGCGACGCTGGAGCGCGGCGACGTGCGCGCGCTGACCGCCGCCGGCTATCGCCCGCCCGAGCCGTTCGTCGCAAAGGGACGCGACGGGACCACCGACATCTACGGGATGGTAGTGCGACCGCGCGACTATGATCCGGGCAAGCGGTACGCGGTGATCGAGAACATCTATGCCGGGCCGCACGACAGTTTCGTGCCGAAGGGCTATTGGCCGTTCGGCGGGTTTTCGGGCGGCGACAAGGCGATGGGGATGCAGCAGATCGCCGATCTGGGCTTCATCGTGGTGATGATCGACGGCATGGGCACGGCCAACCGGTCGAAGGCGTTCCATGACGTCGCGTGGAAGAATCTGGCCGACAGCGGCTTTCCCGACCGGATCGCATGGATGAAGGCACTGGCGGCGAAGGACGCGTCGGTCGATCTGTCGCGGGTCGGCATCTATGGCGGGTCGGCGGGCGGGCAGAGTACGCTCAACGCGCTGCTGTTCCATCCCGACTTCTACAAGGCCGGGGTCGCGTTCGCGGGATGTTTCGACAACCGCATGGACAAGATCGACTGGAACGAACAATGGCTCGGCTGGCCGGTCGATGCGAGCTATCTGGCGGCATCGGGCGTGGTCCATGCCGACAAGTTGCAGGGCAAGCTGCTGCTGGTGGTCGGCGAGCAGGATTCGAACGTCGATCCGGCGTCGACGATGCAGGTCGTCGACGCGCTGATACGTGCGGACAAGGATTTCGAACTGCTGGTCGTCCCCAACGGCGAACATTCCGCCGGCCGGTCGACCGGGCCGGTCGCCTATGGGCAACGGCGCGAATACGACTTCTTCCTGCGCGCGCTGGGTGGGGCGCGGTAGGCATACCCCATCCGTCATCCCCGCGAAGGCGGGGATCCAGACGCGCAGGTCCGGCGATGGAGTCGCAGTCGTCAGAGGTTCTGGATCCCCGCCTCCGCGGGGATGTCGGTGGTGGCTAGCGCGGGGACAGGGTCAAGGTCGTGGCGGTCGACGACAGCGCGACGGTCGTGAACCCCCGCTCCTCCACACCCTTGTCGATCGCATAGGCCGCGCCGCCCGCCGGTGCCTCGACCGACAGATGCGCGGTCGGTGTGGTCGCGGTCGCCGGGTCGAGCGTCAGTTCGATGCGGCGCGTTGCCGGCAGCCAGCGGGCGCGCGCGATCTTGCCTGCCGCGAGCGTGATCCATTGTCGGGCGGGGGCGATGAACAGCCGGGTCCGCGCCCCGTCGCGCGGTTCGATCGCGATCGCCCCGCCATCCTCGCGCACGATCCCGCCGAAGCCCAGCCAACCGAAGGTCGGGTCCTGCACCAGATAGGTCGCGGCGGCATAGGCATGGCCGAAATAGCCCATGCCGTAATCGCCGGTATAGGCATCCCAGCGCATCATATCGGGTTCGGAGTGGAACGCCGCCGAGGCGAAGCCCTCGCGATCGACATTGGTGATCCCGCCCATGAACCCGCCATAGGCGACGCGCAGCAAATGCAGATCGGCCGGATCGCGGCGATAGGCGTCGAACAACGGGACGGCGTTCAGGGCAGAGCCGTAGTGATGAATCTGACGCTCGATCCGCTTCACCTTGCCGCCGTAGAGGAAGTCCCAGTAGCGGCGGGCATTGCCGTTATAGCCCCAGTGCGGGATCGTCGGGTCGTAGCCCAGGATCACCTCGCGCGTGACCGCTGCCTCGCGCGGGTGGTCGAAATAGCGCATCCACGCATAGACCTCGGGCTGGCCGGTCGAATCCCACGCCATCTCGCTGCCGAACGGATAGGCGAGCGTCCGCCAGTGATCGGCGCGCGCCTTCATCAATCCCTCGACCTCGCGCGCGTCGTCGGTCAGCCCCTCACGCTTCAGGTCGGTAAGGATCTCGACGAAGATCTCGCCCTCCATCTGCCCGAATTGCGCATAATGCGGCGCGTCGCGCATCATCGCGACGGTCGTGCGCGCGGCCATGGCGAGATAGAAGCGCCAGTCGTGGCGGGTGACCAGCCCGGCGTGATGGCGTGCGAGCCGATACAGCACCCAATGCCCGATCGCGACATGGGGGTAATTATACGAACGGCCTAGATCGTCGGCCTGTTTCCTGTCCCACGACGCCCAGGTCGACCAGTCGATGCCCTTGTCGTAATAGGACCCGAACGCCTTGGGATCATAATAGAACAGGCTTTTCTTCACCCCGCCGCTCGCCATCTGCAACCGGCCGAGCACGGTTTCGTCGACCATTTGCTCCAGCTTGGCGACCTCGCCGGCATCGGGATGGTCGAGCTGCTTCATGGTCGCGGCCACCCATGCGCCGCCGCCGCCCTCGTCGCTCATCCCCGCGATCCAGACGCGCTGGTCCTGCGTGACGATGCGGTTCGCCTCGCGATCATAGGTGAGGATCGCGGGCGCGCGGTGAAAGGGGTCGGCGGCGTCGTCGAACCATTGCCGCGTCGTGCTGAAGCGGCCGAGATCGGCGGCGACCTGCGCGAGCGGCTTGGTGACGTAGTAATGGACGCTCTGCACGCTGCCATCGGCATAGGTGATCGCGACCCGCGCCCGGCCCCAGCCGGTGCCGGTGACGCGCCAGCGGTTCCAGCCCGCCGGGCCGGCGACGCGGGTCAGCGTGAGCGCATCGGCAGGGGTGACGGCGACGTCGCGCACCGGCTGCGCGGCACGGACGAACAGGTCGGCGGGGCTGTCGGTCGGGACGACATAGCCGGGAAAGCCGATCGCGACCGGCCGGCGCTCGGCCTGCAGCGTCGGTTCGATCGCGCGGATCGACGGCGCGGTGACCAGCCGCACGCCGAACGTCCGCCGCTCGCCCGGGGCGAGCGTGAAGCCGGTCGCGGGGTTCCATGGCTGCCCCTTGTCCGCCATCGCAGCACTGGCGACCATCCAGTCGTAAAAGCCCTCGAACGTCTGCTGGCGCGGCGTGCGATCGGTGAAGACGCTGCCCGCGCCTGTCCGCCGCGCATCGTCGAGGATGCGATATTGTTCGAGCGGGGTGCGGCCATCGGGTACGACCAGCAGCGCCGGACCCTTCCCGTTGAGGCGCGTGACCTGAAGATAGCCGGCGTCGTTGCCGATATACGGGTCGACGAAGCTCGCCTGCGCATGCGCCTGTTCCAGCGAACGATCGGTGATGATGTTGTCGAACACCATCGGCATCCCCAGCGCGCCGACCTCGACCGGCGTGGTGCCGCGATTGACGAGGGTAAAGCGCAGCACCGGCGTGCCGCGCTCACGCAGCCAGGTGCGCTCGACGGTGAGCGGGAACCCCGCGCCCATCGTCGCGGTCATGTCGGCGCGCGCGATCACTGTCCCGCCGGCGGCAAGCGCGCGGACCGGAACGCGATGCTGCGCCGAGGAGAAGTCGCGCCACGTGCCACCGGCGCTGCGGACGCGCAGGTGGAGGTCGCCGATCTGGTTGAAGCCATCGCCCTTGCGCGTCGCGGCCCGGCCGCTGGGTACGAAATCGAACGCCGGTTCGGCGGCGGGGGACAGGGTGCGCAGCGTCTGGCTGGCGGGATCGAGGGTGAGCGTCAGCATGCCGGCGGCATGGCGCACCGGTGCGGGGGCGGCGGTCAGCATCGCGCTGGCCCCCAGCGACAACATCGTGCCAAATGCCACGCTGCCCAGATATACCGTGTATCGCCGCATCACCCTGCCTTGCCTGCAACCGATCGGTTGACTCCGATCCATCTTACCCTATCGTATACAATATTCTTGGGAGATGGAAATGCTGGTTGGACGTCGTGCGTTCCTGATGTCGTCCGCGACGTTGCCGGTGCTCGCGCTGCCGGCGGCGGCGCGCACCATGGCGGCGTTGCCGGCAACGGCCAAGCCGTTTCCGCTGTCGGCGGTGCGGTTGCGCCCGTCCGACTATGCGCGCGCGGTCGAGGTGAACCGCGCCTATTTGTTGCGGTTGTCGCCCGACCGGCTGCTCCACAATTTCCACAAGTTCGCCGGCATGACGCCCAAGGCCCCGGTCTATGGCGGGTGGGAAAGCGACACCATCGCCGGCCATACGCTGGGGCATTATCTGTCGGGGCTGGCGCTGACCCATGCCCAGACCGGCTGCACCGACTGCGTGGCGCGCGCGACCTATATCATCGGCGAACTGGCGCGGTGTCAGGCGGCCCATGGCGACGGCTATGTCGCGGGCTTCACCCGCAAGCGCAAGGATGGGACCGTCGTCGACGGGAAGGAGATCTTCCCCGAGATCATGCGCGGCGACATCCGCTCGGCGGGGTTCGACCTCAACGGCTGCTGGGTGCCCTATTACAACTGGCACAAGCTCTACACCGGGCTGTTCGACGTCATCGACCATATCGGCGCGAACGAGCAGGCGATGGCGATCGCGATCGGACTGGGCGGCTATATCGACCGGGTGTTCGCCGCGCTGAGCGACGACCAGGTGCAGGTCATGCTCGCCTGCGAATATGGCGGACTGAACGAGAGTTTCGCCGAACTGCACGCGCGGACCGGCGATGCGCGCTGGCTGCGGCTGGCCGAGCGGATCTACGACAAGCGCAACCTCGATCCGCTGACGCAGAAGCGCGACCAGCTGGCAAATTTCCATGCCAATACGCAGGTGCCCAAGCTGATCGGGCTGGCGCGGCTGCACGAGATCACGGGGAAGCCCGATCAGGCGACCGCCGCGCGCTTCTTCTGGGAACAGGTGACGCGCCATCACAGCTATGTGATCGGCGGCAATGCCGACCGCGAATATTTCAGCGCACCGGATACCATCTCGCAACACATCACCGAACAGACCTGCGAACATTGCAACACCTACAACATGCTGAAGCTGACCCGGCATTTGTATGCGTGGCAGCCCGACGGGGCGCTGTTCGACTTCTACGAACGCGCGCATCTGAACCATGTCATGGCGCAGCAGGAGCCGGTGAACGGCGGCTTCACCTATATGACGCCGCTGATGACCGGGGCGAAGCGCGACTATTCGGCGCGCGACAGCGAGGAATTCTGGTGCTGCGTCGGCACCGGCATGGAAAGCCATGCCAAGCACGGCGAGAGCATCTTCTGGACTGGGGACGATGCGTTGATCGTCAACCTCTACATCCCCGCCGACGCGAAATGGCAGGCCCGCGACGCGACGCTGGCGCTGGAGACGGGCTATCCGTTCACGGGCGAGGCGACGCTGACCTTTGCATCGCTCGGCAAGGCGGGCACCTTCCCGGTCGCGCTGCGCGTGCCGGGCTGGGCGAAGGGGCGCGAGCTGCTGGTAAACGGCAAACCGGTCGAGGCGGCCTCCGCCGGGGGCTATGCGATCGTCACCCGGCGGTGGCAGGCAGGCGATGCGGTCACGATCCGCCTGCCGCTCGACCTGCGGATCGAGGCGACGCCGGGCGATGCGCAGACGATCGCGGTACTGCGCGGGCCGCTGGTGCTGGCCGGCGACCTCGGGCGTGCCGATGGCGAATGGGACAAGCCCGATCCATCGATGGTCGGCGACGACCTGCTCGCCGGGTTCGTGCCGGTGGCGGGCGAAGATGCGCAATATGCGACGCGCGGGCTGATCCGGCCCGGCGACCTGAGCTTCGTCCCCTTCTATCGCCAATATGACCGCCGCTCGGCCGTCTATTTCAAGCGGTTCACCGATGCGCAGTGGAAGGTCGAGGAAGCTGGCTTCCTTGCCGAACAGGCGCGGCAGAAGGATCTGGCGGCGCGGTCGGTCGACGTCATGCATCTGGGCGAGATGCAGCCCGAGCGTGACCATCAGCTGACCTCCGAGATTTCCTACCCGCTGGTCTATCGCGGGCGGAACGGGCGCGACGCGCGTACCGGGGGCTTTTTCGAATTCGCCATGGCGGTGAAGCCCGGGCCGCTGGTCCTGCAGGCGACCTATTGGGGGGATGAGCGCAAGCGCAGCTTCGATATCCTGATCGACAATCAGCGGATCGCGACCCAGACGCTGGACGCCGATCGGCCGGGGGCGTTCTTCGACGTCGATTACCCGGTGCCCGAGCCGCTGACCAAGGGCAAGAAACAGGTAAAGGTGCGCTTCGTGCCGCATGACAAGAACAGTGCGGGGCCGGTGTTCGGCGTCCGGCTGTTCACCGCGAAGGCGGATGCCACCGCGTGAGCGAGCCGCACGTCCGCATGACCCTGTCCGAGGTGCGCGACTATGCCCGCGCGACGCTTGCCCGTGTCGGGCTGGCCCCGGCGCATGTCGCGGCGGTTGCCGAGACGATCGTCGCCGGCGAGCGCGATGGTTGCGGCGCGCACGGCCTGTACCGGTTGCTGGTCGCGGCGCATTCGGTCGCGAGCGGGGTGGTGGTGCCCGATGCGGTCCCGGTGCTGGAACGACGGGCGGCGGGCGTGGTGCGGGTGGACGGGAAAGGCGGCTTTGCCCAGCTGGCGTTCGAGACCGGTCGCGATGCGCTGGTCGAGGCGGCACGCGCAAACGGGATCGCGGCGCTGGCGATCAACCATGCCGTCCACTTCGCCGCGCTCTGGCCCGAGGTCGAGGTGCTGGTCGAGCATGGGCTGGTCGCGCTGGCGGTGACGTCGAACCACGCGTGGGTCGCGCCGGCCGGCGGCACGCAGCCGGTGTTCGGCACCAATCCGATCGCGTTCGGCTGGCCCCGTGCCGGTGCCGCGCCGTTCGTGTTCGATTTCGCGACCAGTGCGGTGGCGCGCGGCGAGATCGAACTGCATCGCCGCGCGGGCCGGCCGGTGCCGACCGACTGGGGCCATGCGCCCGACGGCAGCGACACGACCGACGCTGCGGCGGTGCTGGCCGGGGCGATGCGGACGTTCGGCGGGCACAAGGGATCGGCGCTGGCGCTGATGGTCGAACTGCTCGCCGGACCATTGATCGGTGACCTGACCAGTGCGGAATCGATCGCATGGGATGCGGGGCGCAAGGGATCGCCACTGGGTGGCGAGTTGATCCTCGCGCTCGATCCCGCCGGGTTTCTGGGAGCGGAGGCTGCGGCGCAGATGGCCCGTGCAGAGGCGGTGTTCGCCGCGATCGAGGTGCAGGGCGCGCGGGTGTCGGGAGCGCGTCGCCACGCGCTGCGCCCGATCAGCGAGCGCGAGGGAGTTTGGGTGTCGCGGGCGCTGCTGCGCGACATCGACGACGTTACGGGGGACAGGGCATGAAGATTACGCTGGCAGTGGCGCTGTCGATCGCGGCACCCGTGGCTGCGCGGGCGACGACGACGGTCGCTGCCGCGCCGGCCGCGTCGGCCGACGCGGCGTTCCGGCAATTGTCCGAGCGCGAATATGCGTGGCGCAGGACGCTGACCGGTCCGGGCGAGGATTCGCCGACCAGCCGCAACGCGGCGCTGCCCGATGTCGGACCGGCGGCGCAGGCGCGGATGACGCAGCGCTGGACCGAAACGATGGCCGCGCTCGACCGGATCGATCCGGCGACGCTCGGGCCGGCCGCCCGCGACGATTATACCGTCTATCGCGCACAGATCGCGGCGTTGCTCGCCCGGCAGCAATACCGCGATTACGAAAAGCCGTTGAACGCCGACACCAGCTTCTGGATCGATCTGGCCGGCATGGCGCGCGAGAATTACCGCGATGAGGCGGCGTTGCGGCTCTATCTGTCACAGCTGGCCAGCGTCCCGCGCTATTTCGATCAGCAGATCGCGAACATGCGCGCCGGGCTGAAGCGTGGCTTCACGCCGCCGCGCATCACCCTGCAAGGACGCGATGCCGGGGTGCGTGCGGTCGTGGAGGCGGATGCGGGGGAGGCGTCGCCCTTCTACGCGCCGTTCCGGACGCTGCCGGCGACCATCCCGGCGGCGCGGCAGGCAGCGCTGCGGGCCGAGGCGAAGCGGGTGATCGCGCAGGCGGTGGTGCCGGCACATGCGACGCTGATGGCGTTCCTGCGCGACGAGTATATTCCGGGGGCGCAGGAAAAGCTGGCGGCGTACGACCTGCCCGACGGGCGGAATTATTATCGGTCGAAGGTACGCGAATTCGTGACCCGCGACCTGCCGCCCGAGGAAATCCACGCGATCGGGCTGCGCGAGGTGGCGAAGATCCGCGCGCGGATGCAGACGGTGATGACGCAGGTGGGGTGGAAAGGCGATCTGCCGTCGTTCCTGAACCACCTGCGCACCGATCCGCAATTCTATGCGAAGACGCCGCAGGACCTGCTCAACCGTGCCGCATGGATCGCCAAGACGTTCGACGGCAAGGCCGCGACCTATTTCGGCCGGTTGCCGCGGATGCGGTTCGCGATCAGGGCCGTCGACCCCGACATCGCGCCATTCTACACCAGTGGGCGGGGCGGACCGGGCATCTATCTGCTCAACACCTATGACCTGCCGTCGCGCGGGCTCTATTCGCTCCCGGCGCTGACACTTCACGAAAGCGCGCCGGGCCATGCGTTCCAGATGCCGTTCGCGATGGAGCTGACCGACCTGCCCGAATATCGCCGCAACGAATATATCTCGGCCTATGGCGAGGGCTGGGCGCTGTATTGCGAGGCGCTGGGCGAGGATATGGGGATGTACGAGACCCCCTATGACCTGTTCGGCATGCTCAGCTATCAGATGTGGCGCGCGGCCCGGCTAGTCGTCGATACCGGCATCCATTCGAAGGGTTGGACGCGCTCGCAGGCGCAGGCGTTCCTGCGCGACAATACCGCGTTGTCGAACCACGAGATCACGACCGAAGTCGATCGCTACATCGCATGGCCGGGGCAGGCGCTGAGCTATTATATGGGCGAGCTGGCGTTCCTCGACGCGCGGGCGAAGGCGCAGGTGGCGCTGGGCGAGGGGTTCGACTATCGCGCGTTCCACGATGCGATGCTCAGCCTGGGATCGGTGCCGCTGCCGATGATCGATGCGCGGGTCGACCGCTTTATCGCCGACAAGGGCAAGGGGCCGTACCCGCTGCCCTGAACGCGCCGACCGGCGGCATCTTCAGCAGATTTCCGCCGTCGCCCTGGGCGGATCGCCGGGCGGTACGCGCGCGGGATGGCGGTAGAAGACGTCGCCGGGCAGGCGGTGGCGGTCGCCATAGACCTGCGCCAACAGCGCGTAGAGGGTCGGGTCATAGCGTTGCAAGTCATCGTCGTTGAGCAGCCGCTGCCCATCGACGACGATCAGGCGGTTGGTATTGAACCAGAGCTGCGTTCCCTCCGCCCAATATTCGTCGACCGTCGTCGCGGCATATTCGCCGCGCCACGCCCCCCGCGCCATGGCAGTTGCATAGGCACGCTCTACCGCGGCATGGAGCGCGGTGTCGCGTTGCCGGATCGCGGCGAGGATGGCGTGCGAGAATTCGTGGACGAAGGTGTTCTCGCCATAATACCACGTGCCCGGCGTACCGAGCAGGTTTTCGGCCGGGGCGGTGGTCAACGGCCCACCCATGCCGCGGGCACGATTGTTCCAGTAATCGCGGTCGCTCAGCCGTCCGATCCGCTCGACATAGTGTTTGCGCTCGCACAGAGTCAGGCGGGGATCGTCGGCGGCGGGTTTGGTCCAGTGGCGCTGTTCGGGCAGATCGATCAGCCCCTCGGTCAGGGCGATGATCGCGACGCGATAGCCCGACGCCGCCATCCAGCGGCGCAGGTCGGGGCGATCGGCCAGCATCGCGATGGCGATGTCGCGCGCGAACAGCAGCGCGTCGTCGGGCACCTTCGCCGACGACACGACCGGCACGCCGCCGGCATCGACATATCGTTGGTAGAAGGGGTCGAGCCGGAGGTCGGCGGGTGGCGGTCCGATCGTCGTCCCCGCATAGCGGCCGGGCGCGGCAGCCGATGGCACCGCGACCGTCGCCAGCAGCAGCGCGATCAGCGGCGTCATCCGAACGGGCGGTCGATCGACGGCTGCGGTTCGGTGAACCATGCCGCGCCGGTGTCGGTGACGTGAAAATGATCTTCCAGCCGGATGCCGAAACGGTCGGGAACGACGATCATCGGTTCGTTCGAAAAACACATGCCCGGCGCCAGCAGCGTCGGGTCGCCGCGCACCAGATAGGCGGGTTCGTGGATCGACAGGCCGATGCCGTGCCCGGTGCGATGCGGCAGGCCGGGCAGGCGGTAATCGGGGCCGAGGCCCTCCCGCACCAGCAGCGCACGGGCGGCGGCATCGACGGCTTGCGCCGGCACACCCGGCGCGGCGGCGGCGAAGGCAGCGGCCTGCGCGGCATGTTCGATGTCCCAGATCGCGCGGACGTCGTCACCGACCGGGCCGAAAGCATAGGTGCGGGTGATGTCGCTGTGATAGCCGCCGACGCGACAGCCGGTGTCGATGAGCACCAGTTCGCCTTCGTTCAGTGCGCGGTCGCCGGGCAGGCCGTGGGGAAAGGCGGTGGCGCGGCCGAACTGGACGATGCAGAAATAGGAAGCGCCGCCACCGATCGCGCGATGGGCTTCGTCGACGAAGCGGACGACCTCGCTGGCGAGGATGCCAGGACGCAGGATGCGGGCGGCGGCGGCCTGTACCGCCAGCGTCATGTCCTTGGCACTTTGCAGCAGCGCAAGTTCGGCGGGCGACTTGACCATGCGACAGCCGTCGATCGCGGGCGCGCCGTCGGTCAGCGTCAGGCCGTGACGGGCCAGCTTCTGCCCCCAGGCGAAGGGGAGCACCGGGTCGATGGCGAGGGTGGCCCCGGCGGGCAGCGCGTCCTTGACCAGCGCGGTCGGGTCCTGATCCTCTTCCCATAGCAGCAGGTCGGCGGCGATGGTCAGGTCGGCCTCCAGCGTACCGCGCTCGAACGCCGGGCAGACGATGCGCGGGGTGCCGGCAACGGGCAGGAGCAACGCGACCATGCGCTCGCTGGCACCCCATGGAATGCCGGTGAAATAGTCGAGCGAGGCCCCGGTATGGACGAGCAGCGCGTCGGCACCGGCCTCGGCCGTCCGGGCGCGCGCGCGCTCGATCCGTTCGGCGCGTTCGGTGGCGGTAATCGCCGGGGCGGGGGCGACCGATCGAATCGCGGCGAGTTCCGTGGCCGGGGTCGATCCGCCGATGGTCATCATGGTCTCCAGTCGAAATGCCGGTATCGGCAGGGGAAGTCGGTCGACGCTCAATCTAGCGGGGATCGCGATCACCGTCAGCCCTGGTTACGGATAGCGCTGGCATCCTTGTCATTGCACGCGGCGAGGCCGGTTACGCGGAATGCACGGTTCAGCGGGTGGTATCGGCAGCCTGCCGGACGGCGACGCACGGGTCCGAGCATGTCAGGAACGCGGGACGTCGCTCACGGAGCTACACCCGGCGTTCGCGGGTGGTGCTTGTCCCGGCTCTACCGTTCAGAACGACGATGTATGAGGCGTGGTGCCCAGGGACGGGATCGAACCGCCGACACTGCGATTTTCAATCGCATGCTCTACCAACTGAGCTACCTGGGCCTGTCCGGGTGACCGGAAGAGCCGGCCTGTTAGCCGCGCGAATCGTCGCTGTCCAGCCCGGTTTCCGATTTTTCGTCGGAAGATGCGGCGGGACCGGCGATCCGATACCCTTCGCCCATCCAGTTCAGCATGTCGCGGTCGCGACAGCCGCGGCTGCAAAATGGACGGAAGGCCGGATCGGTCGGAGCCGAACACAGTGGGCAGCGGTTACGGGAAGCGGGCCTGGACATGGCCCGCGGATATGGCGAGGCCGCTCTCCGCCCGCAAGGCGAGCGATGCGCCGAGCGTGCGTTCGACCGCCGCGATCCAGTCCGGCCGGGCGGCGACGGCCGCGATGACAGCGGGATGCGCGGCCAGCGTCCGTTCGCCGCTGCCGCCGGTGCGCTCCGCCTGTCGCAGGAGCGCGCGGGCATGGGCAGGCACATGGGCGAACAGTTCGGGGAGCGATGCACGCGACCGCCGCCGCACGATCTGCAGGAAGCCGAAGCCGTTGACGGCGGTGCGCTCGAACGGTTGCGGCAGGATGGCATCGACCGCTTCGGCAGTCGCCTGCCGGACGGCCTTATCGTTCACCGTCGGCAGGTCGATGCCGATCGACCCGGCGATATCGAGCCGGGCGATCGCCGCTGCCGCCGCCCGCGCACCGGCGATGGCGAGCGCTGCGGGGGCGAGGTCGCCGTCGATATCGATCAGCGTCATCGCCGGGGTCAGCGCGATCGACAGCGCACCGCCGGGAAAGGCGACGTGCCCGGTGGTCGCTTCCTCGATCAGCAGCGGCCAGCCGGCATCACCCAGAAGATCGCGATCGAACGGTCCGACAAGGCGCGCGCCGGGCAGGTCCGCGATCGAAGGACCGTCGCACGGTTGCGCGTCGGGCGCGGCGGGACGGGCGCGGGCGCGCTTGGGCTTGCCGGGTTCGGACAGGGCCGGGCGGGTGATCTCGACCAGCAAGGTCGCGCCTTCGGTGACCGTACGGGGCAGGGGTCTCAACAGCGCCTCGCCATCGTCCCACGCGACGATGCCCTCGTTACGGACGGGCAGGCGGCGGACCAGCCGGGCGGCGACGATCGTGCCCGCGCGCAACGCGTCGTCGGGTTCGATCCGGGCCTCGACAATGTCGCCGTCGACGATACGCGCGGCGCGGACTTCGCCGATGCCGCGCTCGACGATCCAGTCAGCCAAGCGCAACGCCGGCGGTTTCGAGCAGCGCGCGGGTATCGAACAGCGGCAGGCCAATCACGCCCGAATGGCTGCCGGAAAGGAAACGCACGAAAGCTTCCGCGCGCCCCTGAATCGCATAGCCGCCAGCCTTGCCCAACCCTTCGCCGCACGCGATGTACGCGTCGATCTCGCGCGGTTCGAGCCGCTTGAAGGCGACGATCGTATCGGCGATGCGAATGCGCGCCTGTCCGTCGGGCATCAGCACGCATACCGCCGACAGGCAGTGATGGCGACGCCCCGACAGCAGACCGAGCAGCTCGCGCTGCACGTCCTCGCTGGTGGCGGGGGGCAGGATGCGGCGACCGAGCGCGATCGTCGTGTCGCCGGCCAGCACCACCGCACCCTCGACCGGACCGATCGCGCGCGCCTTCGCCTCGGCAAGGCGCAGCGCATAGGGACGCGGCAATTCGCCTTTCAGCGGGGTTTCATCGATATCGGGTGCCTCGACGCGATCGGGCACCGCGCCGATCCGCGCCAGCAGGTCGCGGCGGCGGGGCGAGGTCGAGGCGAGAATCAGGCGCATGGCCGCAGGTCCGGTCACGCGGGGTCCGCTTACTTGAAGCGGTAGGTAATGCGACCCTTGGTCAGGTCATACGGGGTCAGTTCGACCAGCACTTCGTCACCGACCAGCACGCGGATGCGGTTCTTGCGCATCTTGCCGGCAGTGTGTCCGAGGATTTCGTGATCGTTCTCGAGCCGGACGCGGAACATCGCGTTGGGCAGCAATTCGACCACCTGGCCGCGCATTTCGAGAAGTTCTTCCTTCGCCAAACAAATACCTCGTGAATAAGGGCGCACCGGAACCGGGCGGGTCCCCATAGGCGCAAACCATAAAAAAGGAAAGCGCGAACGGCCGGACCCGTGGCTGACACGGCCGGTCGTCGTAGTTTGGACGAAAATAGGCGCGGTGCCGGGCGGGCGCAAGGTGCGGGTGGTCCGCACTCGCACGTCACCCCCGGGTCTAGCCTTCGGGTGACGGTAGGTGGGGGATTGCCCGGTCAGGCCGGGTTATGCTCCTTCAGGAACGCGGTCATCTCTTGCAGGAATTGCAGCCGGTCCTCGCCACGGGAGAAGAAATGGTCGCCGAGCGGCTGTTCGACATAGCGATAGGATTTGCCCGCCCGTTTCAGTTCGGCGGCAAGCATCCGCGACTGTGCGACCGGCACGCGCTTGTCGACCTTGCCATGCATCAGCAGGATCGGCGTCGAGAAGTCGGCGGCGTGGAAGCGGGGCGAGACCGTCTGGAAATCGGGTGCCTGGCTGCGCAGCCAGTCGCCGATGGTGCGGCCGTTCAGGAACTGGCTGTCATAGCGGCGCAGCGCCGCCAGATCGGACACGCCGGCATAGCTGATCGCGCAGCGGTACAAGTTGCCGTCGCGCTGGGCGGCGCGCATCGCCGCATAGCCGCCATAAGACGCGCCGACCATGCAGGCGCGCTTGGGATCGGCGATCCCTTCCTTTGCCAGATGGGTGACCGCGTCGTTCAGATCGTCCTGCATCTTCAGGCCCCATTCGCCGGCCCCCTTCCGGGCGAAGGCGGTGCCATAGCCCGACGATCCGCGATAATTGGGCTGGATCACGACATAGCCGAGCTCGGCCAGATATTGCGTCCACCAATCCCAGCCCTCGCTGTCGCGGGCCGAGGGGCCACCATGCGGCAGGACGATCAGCGGCAGGTTCTTCTGGTTCAGCCGGTGGCGCGGCATGGTCAGTACCGCCTCGATCAAGGTTCCGTCGCGCGCGGCATAGCGGATGGTGCCGACCGGCGAGAGGCGGCGGCTCTGCAACGTCTTGCTGTTCCACGCGATACGCTGCATCCGGCTGAACGCGCTGTCCCAGTAATACAGGCCGCCGGGTTGGGAGGCTGCCGCGACCTCCACCAGGAACTTGTCGCGCTTGCGGTCCCACGACACGATCCGCGCGCGACGGTCGCCGATCGAGGCGTTGATGTCGGTTTGCAGTGTCTTCAACTTCTCGTCGAACCATGTGGTCCGTCCGTAGCGTTCGGTTACGGTCACGCCGGCGACGTCGTTCTCGTCGGCATTGTCGATGATGCCGTCGATGTCGTACCCCTCGAGCGAATAAAGTTTCTTCCCCAGCGCGAGGTCGGGCAGCGATACCTGATAGACCGAGGTGAAGCCGCCTTCGTCGTCCAGCGCGATCGCGCTGCCGTCGGTGCGGAAGGTGATCGGGATGGTCAGACCGTCGTCGTCCTTGCGTTCGCGCCGGGCGATGACACGGAAGCTTTCGGTATTGTTCGCACGGTACAGCAGCGCGGAGCGCCGCGACTGGTCGTTATATTGATAGGCGGCACGGACCTGCCCCTGTCCGTCGGCATACCAGCTATAGACGTTGGGGCGGCCATCGGCGACGCGGCGCGATTTGCCGGTCGATACGTCGACTTCGAACACGGTCGGGTTGAAGTCGGATTCGTTTTCGATCCCCGTCTGGCGCGACAGCAGGATGCGCGGGCTGCCGTCATGCGCGACCCACAGCACATCGTCGGCGCGCAGGCCCGATTTATCCCAGTCGAGCCGACGGGTCGTCTTGAAATCGGCCTTCACGCTCAGCACGCGGGTGACGTAATATTCGTTGCCGTAGAGCAGTTGCTGCGTACCCAGCCCGACGATCAGCCAGTCGTCATTGACCCAGCGCCACCAGTTGATGTCGGTATCCTCGGGCGTGCCCAGCCCGACGTTGCGGGCATCGCCGCTCAACTGCGACAGCACCAGCACCTGTTTGCCGCCGATCGCGCTCTTGGCGACGACGCGGGTACCGTCGGGCGACAATTTGGGCGATTCGATCGATGGCAGTTCGGCGAACGCCTCGATCGGGACCGGCGTGGCGGGATCGACCTTGGCCGCATCGACCTTGGCGGATTTGTCCGCAGGCGGCGGCGTCTGTGCCGGAGCGACGGTGGCAAGGACAAGGCCGATGGCCGCAACGAACCGCATGAACCCCCCTGTTCGGGGGCGGCCGGGATGCGCGCCCCGCGCACCTGTTCCGGCAAGACTGGACGCCCCCATCCGCCGTCGATCCTAACGCGGCGGACGGGGGACGCAATCGATCAAAGGAACCTATCCGGCGGTGTGTCCGGCAAGGGCCGCCAGCAGCAACAGCGCGACGATGTTGGTGATCTTGATCATCGGATTGACCGCCGGGCCGGCAGTATCCTTGTACGGATCGCCGACGGTATCGCCGGTCACCGCCGCCTTGTGCGCCTCCGATCCCTTGCCGCCGTAATTACCGTCCTCGATATATTTCTTGGCATTGTCCCATGCGCCGCCGCCGCTGGTCATCGAGATGGCGACGAACAGGCCGGAGACGATGACGCCGAGCAGCATCGCGCCGAGGGCCGCGAACCCCTGCGCCTGTCCGGCGACCCACGTCATGATGTAATAGACCGCGACAGGGGACAGGACGGGGAGGAGCGAGGGGATAATCATCTCGCGGATCGCGGCGCGGGTGACGATATCGACGGTGCGGCCGTAATTCGGACGGCTTGTGCCGGCCATGATACCGGGATCGGCAGCGAACTGCGCGCGGACATCCTCGACCACCGAACCCGCCGCGCGGCCGACCGCGGTCATGCCGAACGCCCCGAACAGATAGGGGAGCAGCGCGCCGAGCAGCAGCCCGACGATGACATAGGGGTTGGACAGCGAGAAATCGACGGTCAGGTCGGGGAAGAACAGCTTCAGGTCGGTGGTGTAGGCCCCGAACAGGACGAGCGCGGCGAGCGCGGCGGAGCCGATCGCATAGCCCTTCGTCACCGCCTTGGTCGTGTTGCCGACCGCGTCGAGAGCGTCGGTGCGGCGGCGGACCTCGTCCGGAAGGTTGGCCATCTCGGCGATGCCGCCGGCATTGTCGGTCACCGGGCCGTACGCATCGAGGGCGACGACCATACCGGCGAGCGCCAGCAGCGCGGTCGCGGCAAAGGCGACGCCGATGATGCCGGCCAGCTGGTAGGACGCGATCACCGCGATCACGATCACCAGCGTCGGCAATGCCGTCGATTCGAGGCTGATCGCGAGGCCCTGAATGACGTTGGTGCCATGACCGGTGACGCTGGCCTTCGCGATCGACTTGACCGGGCGATAGGCGGTGCCGGTGTAATATTCGGTGATCCACACGAGTGCGGCGGTGACGGCGAGGCCGATCATCATGCACCAGAACAGGTCCATGCCGGTAAAGCTTTGTCCGGCGACCGGGGCCTGTGCCCCCAGCGCCCCCTCGACGGTCAGCGTATCGCCGCCGGGATCGAGGAAGCCCGCGCCGCCGATCACGGCGTTGAGATCGCCCAGCGCCCAGCTGGCCGCGAACCAGATGGCGGGGACCGCCAGCAGCGCGGTGGTCCAGAACCCCTTGTACAGCGCGCCCATGATCGACTGCCCCTTGCCCAGCCGGACCATGTAGGTGCCGAGGATCGAGGTGACGATACACACCCCGCCGACGATCAGCGGCAACGCCATCAACCGCAGCAGTTCGGCGGGCGGTGCCTGAACCAGCAACGCGATCGACACCATCGTCAGGCCGATGGTGACGACATAGGTTTCGAACAGGTCGGCGGCCATGCCGGCGCAGTCGCCGACATTGTCGCCGACGTTATCGGCGATTACGGCTGGGTTGCGGGGGTCGTCCTCCGGGATGCCCGCCTCGACCTTGCCCACCAGATCGGCGCCGACATCGGCCGCCTTGGTAAAGATGCCGCCGCCCAGCCGCGCGAAGATCGAGATCAGCGATGCGCCGAAGGCAAGCGCGGTCAGCGCCTCGATGACTTCGCGGTCGCCCGGACCGTGGCCGGCGATGGCGACGAGGTACCAGAAGATGCCCGAGATCGCGAGCAGGCCGAGGCCGGCGACCAGCATCCCGGTGATCGCGCCCGAGCGGAACGCCATGGTGAGGCCGCCCTGCAGCGAGCCTCGCGCGGCCTCTGCGGTACGGACGTTGGCGCGGACCGAAATTTCCATGCCGACATAGCCCGCGACGCCCGACAGGATCGCGCCAATCAAGAACCCGACCGTCGACAGCGGCCCGAGCGTGGGGAACAGGATGATGGCGACGATCACGCCGACGATGGCGATGGTGCGATACTGGCGACCCAGATAGGCCTTCGCCCCTTCCTGGATTGCGGCGGCGATATCCTGCATCCGCGCGTCGCCCGGCGAGGCGCGCAGCACCTGCATACTCGTGAACACACCGTACAACACGGCCAGCGCACCACACGCCATGGCCAGATAGACTATCGTCATCCGCAACCCCTCCTGCATGGGGCCGCCCGGCTGTCTCGTCGGGTCGAACCCCTTGGAAGCGGGGCAGCTTATGCGCATGGGCGGGGGAGGCAACCGTTAATTCCTCCCCGTGCCGGGGAGGGGGACCGTCGCGCAGCGGGGGGCTTCCACAGGTGGATCGTTCGGGGACACCCCCCTCCACCAGCCTTCGGCTGGTCCCCCTCCCCGTGCCGGGGAGGATTTAGTGTTGGTAGCCTAGTCGATTGGGGAGAGGGACGGGGTGGCCTGCATCTACCAGTGACAGGCCTGTGCCGACGGCGAATGTCCCGATCCGGGTCGCTGCTACCGGCGGCGTGGTATTGCAGGCGAAAAGCAGTTCGTAATCGTCGCCCGCCGTCGCTGCCGTCAGCGCGTCATGGCCGAACGCCCGCAAGTCGGGCGACAGCGGCACTGCCGCCAGATCGATCGTCACTGCCAGTCCGCTTGCCGCCGCCATGCGCGTCGCGTCGATCAGCAGGCCGTCGGACACGTCCATCATCGCGTGGACGAGTGGTGCCAGCGCCCGTCCTTCGGCAAGGCGCGGGGTCGGGCGGCGGTAGCGGTTCAGCAGCGCGGCCGGCCCCGCCGCGCCTTGCGCGATGGCGAGGCCCGCGCCGGCATCGCCGATCGTGCCGGTTACCCAGAGCGCATCGCCCGCCTTCGCGCCGTCGCGACGCGGGGCGCGGGCGCTACGGCCGAGCGCGGTCAGCGACAGGAAGCGGGGGCTGTCGGCGGGCAGCGTCACCGTGTCGCCGCCGAGCAGGGGGCAGTCGAAGGCGCGGAGCACGTCGTCGAGGCCGGCTAGGAACGCGCGGTCCCATGCATCGTCGCCGATCGGAACCCCCAGCATAACCCCCACCGGCACCGCACCTTTGGCGGCAAGGTCCGACAGGTTGGTTGCGACCAGTTTCCACGCGATATCGGCGGGGGGATCGCTGGCAAGGAAATGGACGCCCGCGACGATCATGTCCTTGGTCAGGACGAGGTCGCCGAGGTGCGCGGCGTCGTCGGTCAGGCCGTGTGCGCCGGGGTGGAGCGGCAGGGTGCGCAGCGCGGCGAGGAAGTCGGCCTCGGTCACGTCGCAGCGATCCACGCTCCATGGGCGTGGGCGGTGGCGAGCATCTGCGGTTCGCCATGGCCGGGCCAGCTCTGCACGATCAGCTCCTGCCGTTGCAGGACGCGATCGGGCTCCATCCGGACCCAGGCGAGCGGGCGGTCGGTGGTGGCGGCATCGGCGGCTTCCGCCATCATGCGGTGTATCGCGGCACGACGGTCGTCGCCGAGATATTGCCAGACGACCGAGTGCATCAGCACGCGGGTGACGCCGGTCGCCTGCGGTTCGGCGAGGCGATCGCGCAGCCAGCCGACGGCATCGCCCGCGACCAGATCGACCGGGTCCGCGCGCAGCATCGCGGTCGCCGCCCCCAGCCGTTCCTGCCGTTCGGGCTGGTCGGCCCAGATATAGCCCGACAGGCGGGTCGCGACCGCGGGGTCGGTGGCGTCGAGCGGCTGGATATCGACGCCGCGCACCCGTTCGATCCGGATCGGCACCTCCGGGGGCGGGGTGCCGCGCCAATCGGGGACGATCGCGACCGGGGCGTCGGCGCGGCCGACCGGCACCCCGCCCAGATCGAAGCGGTAACGATCGATCAGCAGGTTGAGGCCGGCGCTCGACCCGATTTCGAGAATGTCGAGGACGGGACCGTGCCGCCGCGCGACTGCCAGCAGCCCAACCATCAGCACGCCCGAGCGCATCGGCTCGTTGGTCTGCGGCGGGCCGTCGAGCCATGGCAGCAGCATCGCGTCATGGTCGTCCAGCGCCCGGTGCAGGATCGCCTGCGGCTCGCCGGCACCGGCGAACAGCGCGGTCAGATCGCGATCGATGCCGCTCCGGGCCAGCGCATGCAGCCCCCCGACCAGCCGCAGCGGCAGCGCGTCGGGGATCGGATCGCCCGGCCAGTCGAGCACGCGCCGCCCGGTCCGGCCGTCGCGAGCCAGCGCGGTGGCGAGCGCGTCGCAGACGCGGGCGGTGATCGGTGCCGCCATCGCGGCGCAGAACGCCGCCTGCTGGCGGAAGGCGAGGCGATTCGTCGGTTCATCGGCCATGGAGCGCGTGTTGCGCCCGCCGTGCGCCCCAAGTAAAGCGCCAGTCGCCCATGACCGACCCCATCATCATCGCCGTGCCCAAAGGGCGTATCCTCGAAGAAGCCATGCCGCTGCTCGCGCGCGCCGGCATCGTGCCCGAAGCGGCGTTCCGCGATCCCGACAGCCGCGCGTTGCGCTTCCGCACCGACCGCGCCGATATCGACCTGATCCGGGTGCGTGCGTTCGACGTCGCGACGTTCGTCGCCCATGGCGCGGCGCAGCTGGGCATCGTCGGGTCTGACGTGCTGGCCGAGTTCGACTATTCGGAGCTGTACGCACCGGTCGACCTGAAGATCGGGCATTGTCGCATCTCGGTCGCCGAACCGGCACGCCTTGCGGCGACCGACGATCCGCGCGGGTGGAGCCATGTGCGCATCGCCACCAAATATCCGCACACCACCCAGCGCCACTTCGCGGCGCGGGGCGTTCAGGCCGAGTGCGTGAAGCTGAACGGCGCGATGGAGCTGGCCCCGGTGCTGGGCCTCGCCCCGCGCATCGTCGATCTGGTGTCGTCGGGACGGACGCTGAAGGAGAATGGATTGGTCGAGGTCGAAACCATCGCCGAGGTGACGTCGCGGCTGGTCGTTAATCGCGCGGCGTTCAAGACGCGTGGGGCCGTCGTGCCGCTGGTCGATGCGTTCCGCCGGGCGGTGGCGGCATGATCCGGCTGGATACGAGCGCGGCAGGGTTCGCCGCCGACTTCACGGCGCTGGTCGATGCCCGGCGCGAGGCGGACAGCGACGTGGCGCGCGACGTGACCGCGATCCTGCGCGCGGTGCGCGACGACGGCGATGCGGCGGTGCGGGCATTTACCGAGAAGTTCGATGGCCATGATCCGGATGCGACCGGCTGGCGTATCGAGCGAGCGACGTGCGATGCGGCGATGGGGGGCCTCGACCCCGACCTGCGCGCGGCGCTGGAACTCGCGCATGACCGAATCGTCGCCTACCACGCCAAGCAGCGGCCCGAGGATCGCGACGAGGTCGATGCCGATGGCGTGCGGCTGGGCGCGCGGTGGAGCGCGGTGGCGGCGGCGGGGGTCTATGTCCCCGGCGGCCGCGCGGCCTATCCGTCGTCGGTGCTGATGAACGTGGTCCCGGCCAAGGTCGCCGGGGTCGAGCGGATCGTGATGGTGACGCCGACGCCCAAGGGCGAGGTCAATCCGCTGGTGCTGGCCGCCGCCGCGCTGGCCGGGGTCGACGAAGTGTGGCGGATCGGCGGGGCGCAGGCCGTCGCCGCGCTCGCCTATGGCACCGACCGGATCGCGGCGGTCGATGTCGTGACCGGGCCGGGCAATGCGTGGGTCGCCGAGGCGAAGCGCCAGCTATACGGCGTGGTCGGCATCGACATGGTCGCCGGCCCGTCCGAAATCGTGGTCGTCGCCGACGGGCAGAACGACCCCGAATGGATCGCCGCCGACTTGCTGAGCCAGGCCGAGCATGATCCGACCAGCCAGTCGATCCTGTTCACCGACGATGCCGGCTTTGCCGACCGGGTGGCCAAGGCGGTCGACGGCCAGATCGCCGACCTCGCGACCGGACAGGTGGCGCGGGCGAGCTGGGATGCGAACGGCGCGATCGTGATCGTGCCGACGCTGGCCGATGCGATCCCGTTGGTCGATCGGCTCGCGCCCGAGCATCTGGAGTTGGCGGTCGGCGATCCCGAACCGCTGTTCCGGGCGGTGCGCCATGCCGGATCGGTGTTCCTCGGGCGGTACACGCCGGAGGCGGTCGGCGATTATGTCGCCGGGCCGAACCACGTGCTGCCGACCGGACGGCGGGCGCGGTTCGCATCGGGGCTGTCGGTGCTGGACTATATGAAGCGGACGAGCTTTCTGGGGCTGGACGCGGCGGCGCTGGCGAAGATCGGGCCGGCGGCGGTGACGCTTGCCGGGGCCGAAGGGCTGCCGGCGCACGCGAAGTCGGTGGCGATCCGGTTGTAAAGAGACGCGTTTGACGACCCGTCACCCCGGATCAAGTCCGGGGTGACGAACGGTGTGGTCGCGTCGATCGATGCATCGTACCGGGGCTCCGAAACGGCGGAAATCCGCCAAAGGTCACAAAAGTCACACTCGCCACGCATTCGTGCGGCGGTCGGACCATGGGCGGTGGACAGGCGGACGGTTCAAAGAGCGCGGCGACGCTGGCACCATCGGGGGCTGTAGGAAAGCGCCCCCTCGACTTGGGCGGCCGACAGCGGCTATGGGGCGGCGCTTATGACCAGCAAGAATTCCCGCCCGCGCGGTGCCCGTCAGGCACGCGCCGCCGCCCGGTTGGCCGCCGTTCAGGCGCTGTACCAGCATGAGATGGAAGCGACGCCGATCCCGGCGCTGCTCCACGAATTCCACCAGCACCGGTTGGGCGCGACGATCGAAGGCGTCGAATATGCCGAGGCGGACGTCCAGTTCTTCGACGACGTGGTCAAGGGCGTCGATGCCCGCCGCGAAGAGATCGACGCGATGATCGCATCGAAGCTGTCGACCGGGTGGACGCTCGACCGGCTGGACAAGCCGATGCGGCAAATCCTGCGCGCGGGCACGTACGAATTGCTGGCGCGGCCGGACGTGCCGGTGGCGGCGGTCATCAGCGAGTATCTGGACGTGGCCGATGCGTTTTACGACCGGCGCGAAAAGGGGTTCGTGAATGGCTTGCTCGATTCGGTGGCGAAGGTGGTTCGGGGGTAGGCTCTCGCGTTCCCTCGACCCTTCCGCCCTCGTTTGCTTCGAGCTTGTCGGGAACCGTAGTCGAGCAGGGGTGCCCCAAGCAGGCGGGTTCTCGACAGACGCTTCTCGACTTCGCTCGAAGCTGCTCGAACTGAACGGGGTGGGTGTGGGAAAGTTTGGCTTTCCTCGCCTTGCTTCCCAGACCGTTCGTCCTGAGTAGCCGCTGAGCTTGTCGAAGCGGCGTATCGAAGGGCCGCTGACCAAGTGCTTCGATACGGGCCTTCGACTTCGCTCAGTCCCTACTCAGCACGAACGGTGGGGGTTGCCGACGCCGAGCGTTTCCGGGTGGCCGGCGTCGCCCCCGTCAGCACGAACGGTTGGGGGCAGTTCTGGTGATCGTTAGCGCAACCACCCCCTGATCGCCCGGTTCACCGCCTCCGGTGCCTCCCATGGCACGAAATGGCCGGCATCGACCTTCACCACCGTCAGGTCGGGCACGACCGCCTCCAGCCCCTCGACCTGCACCGACAACAGCGCCTTGTCGCGCAGGCCCCACACGACCAGCGTCGGCTGCGTGACCGGGGGGAAGGGGGCGTCGATCCAGGCCGGACGCTCGGGCGTTTCGCCGGGTGCCGGCACGACGATCGCCGAGGCGCGGTACCAGTTGAGCATCGCGGTCATCGCACCGGGTTGCGACCATTCATCGAGATACGCGGCCTTGTCCTGCCCGGCGATGGCGCGGGTGACCAGTTTGGCGAAACCGGTCGCGAAGAAATGTTCGAGCCCCGCGCCGATCAGCCCGCGATCGATCGCCGTGTCGCGGAATTTGGTGATGTACCGGCTGGCGGCGCGCTGGTCGGGATCGTCGAACAGCGAGCGTTGGAAGATCAGCGGATGCGGCGCATTGAGGATGATGAGGCGTTCGATCCGGTCGGGATGGCGCAGCGCCGCCATCCACGCGATCGCGCCGCCCCAGTCATGGCCGACCAGCGTGAACCGGCCGACGCCCAGCGCGTCGGCAAGTGCGATCAGGTCGGCGACGATGCGGTCGGGGGAATAGTCCGCGACCGCCGCCGGCTTGTCGGAACGGACATAGCCGCGCTGATCGGGGGCGATGACGTGATGGTCGCGCGCGAATTCGGCGAACTGGTGCCGCCACGTCCGGTGCGATTCGGGGAAGCCGTGGAGGAAGATCATCGCCGGTGCGCCCGCATCGCCCGCCACCGCGACGTCGAGCGACACGCCGGTCGACAGCGCGATGCGACGCGTCGCGGTCACGGATAACTGACCGTTTTGGGGATTTCGGGGATCGGGATGAATTCTTCGGCATCGTCGGGGACTTTGGGGAAGTTGCCCGCTTTCCAGTCGGCCTTTGCCTGATCGATGCGGTCGCGGCGCGAGGACACGAAGTTCCACCAGACATGGCGCGGGGTCGTGAACGCCTCGCCACCGCACAGCATCACCCGCGCGCCGGACGACGATCGCAGCGTCGCGGCGATGCCGGGGCGCAGCACGTAGAGCGTCATCGGTTCGAGCGCGACACCGTCCAATGCCGCGTCGCCATGGGTCAGATACAGCGCGCGTTCGTCGGCACCGGCATCGATCGGGATCGCGCCGTTCGATTCGAGGAGGATGTCGGCATAGATGGTCGCGGCGTACTGGGTAGTCGGGGCCGACACGCCCCACAGGTCGCCCATCACGACGCGGGCGGTCGCGCCGCCGCCGCTGACGATCGGCAGGCGATCGGCCTCGACATGCTCGAACGCCGGATCCATCTCCTCGCGGTCCTCGGGCATCGCCAGCCATGTCTGGATGCCCGACAACAGCGGGCCACCGGCGCGTTCGTCGTCCGGCGAGCGTTCGGAATGGACGATGCCGTGGCCGGCGGTCATCAGATTCACCGCGCCGGGTTCGATCCGGGCAAAGGTGCCGAGCGAGTCGCGATGGTCGATCGCGCCGCCGAACAGATAGGTGACCGTCGACAGGTTGATATGCGGGTGCGGGCGCACGTCGATGCCCTGACCGGGGTCGAGTTCGGCAGGGCCCATCTGATCGAAGAAGATGAACGGGCCGACCATCGTCCGCGTCTTCGTCGGCAGAGTGCGATGCACCTTGAACCCGCCAAGATCGTGGGTAATCGGCAAGATCGTCTGCAGAAAGAAGCGGTCGTTTTCCATCAGTCGGCGTCCAGTTCGGGATAGTGGCGGAAAATGCCGTCTTCATTGAAGGGGATACGCCGGTCGCTGGCAAGATAGTCGGCGATGCCGGGCAGGGTGGCGACGGCGTTGCGGATCGCGATCAGCCGGGGCAGGCCGGGTTCGAGCACCTTCATCCGGTTGGGGAAGGCGTAGCGCAACCCGTCGACCAGCTGGAACAGCGACGTGTCGACATAGGTCCAGCGGTGGTCGATCGCCCAAGGATTGTCGTTTTCGCGCAGCAGGTCTTCGAAATAGGTCAGGAACTTGGGCAGGCGTTCGGACAGGAACCGGCGGGCGGCGCGCGATGCCTCCGCCTGCTGGTCCTCGTAATAGTCGCCGGTCCCCACCGGATGATGGACGGCGTGGATTTCGGTCACGAGGTCGGCGATGGTCAGCTGCCACTGATTGGCCCATTGCCGGTCGCGGATGCTCGACAGGCTCAAGCCATGGCGTTCGCCCAGATATTGCAGGATGTTGGCGACCTGCGCGATGACGAAATTGTCGAGCGAGAGATAGGGCGGGGCGAAGGGCGGGCGCGGGTGCCGTTCCAGCATGTGCAGCATCGCCTCCACGCCGTCCTCGCGCGCGCGATCGCGATAGGCGATGCCGGCCCCCTCCAGCGCGAGGCGGACGAATTCGCCGCGGCCCTGTATCGTCGGCCAGTACCAGAGGTCGTAACTCAATCGCCGTCTCCCGGAGCGCGGGCGCGAATCGCCAGCGCATGGATGCGGGTGGCCAGCAGGTCGGCAAGCGCCCGGTTGACCATCCGCTGCCGCCCAACGCGCGACTGGCCGACAAAGCCCGCCGCGACGATGTCGACCGAAAAATGGCTCTCGCCGGTGCCATCGTCGCCCATATGGCCGGCATGGTGGTGGCTGTCGTTGGTCACGACCAGCTGGGTCGGGGACAGGGCGTCGTGGAGCCGCCGGGCGATCAGATCGGCGAGCGGCAAGGTGGTGGTGTCGGTCATCGCGCCTATATAGCCCCTTTTGCCAAAGGGAGTCGCGTGGCGCGCGAGAAGATCAGCAAGGATCGCCCCAATGCCCGGTTCCACGGGCGGGTCGAGGCGAATGGCCGGCCGTGCGAGGTGCCCGGATGCACCGACGCGGGCGAATTCCGCGCGCCGCCGGTCGAGGGTGCACCGCAGGGCGGTGAGCGGCCGAACGCCTATCGCTGGTTCTGCCTCGAGCATATCCGCGCGTTCAATGCCGGGTATAACTATTTTGCGGGGATGACCGCCGAGGAGATCAACGACGCGCAGCGCCCCTATGCCGGTTGGGACCGCGAGACGCGCGCCTTTGCGCGGGCCGGCGTCGATCCGGGGCCGGCATGGGCCGATTTCGCCGATCCGCTCGACGCGATCGGCGCGAAGTTCCGCGACGCGCGGGTGAACCGGGCCGAGCGCAGGGACGGGCGGTCGCTCAGCCCCGCCGACCGGTCGGCGCTGAAGGTCATGGGGCTGGACATCGATGTCGACCGGACCGGCCTGCGCCAGCGTTATTCGGAACTGGTGCGGCGCTATCACCCCGATCGCAACGGCGGTGACCGGCAGCATGAGGCGGCGTTGCAGAAGGTGATCGCGGCGTATCAGCAGTTGAAGGGGGCGGCGGCGTTTGCGTGAGCGAGGGCCGCTTCCTCAACGCCTATTACCGTTTGCTTCGAGCGTAGGTTCGAGCCTGTCGAGAACCGTAGTCGAGACGGCGTTGCCTTGGGCTGGCGGTTCTCGACGGACGCTTCTCGACTTCGCTCGAAGCTGCTCGAACTGAACGGTGGAGAATCGGCAGAAGTACAGAGATTTTCACGCGAAATTGACCGCGACTGCCTCCAATTGCTGCGCGACCATGGCCCAGCCGCCTTCGAAGCCCATTTCGGCGTGCATCTTCGCGGTTTCCTCGTCCCAGTGGCGGGCGGCGGCGCGGTAGAGGGTCGCGTCGCCATCGGCCTCGAAGGTGAAGAGGCCGACGAACGCCAGCCGCTGCGGCTGCGGTATCCAGCCGGGGGCGAAGGCGTTGGTGAAGGCGACGCGTTCGTACGGGACCGCCTCTAGGATGACGCCTTCGCCCATCATTTCCTCACCCGCCGGCCCGCGCATCGTCGTTGCGAACCGGCCGCCGGGGATGAGGTCGAGGGCGATCAGGTCGGTGGTCCAGGGGCGCGGGGCCCACCATTTGGGGAGATGTTCGGTCCAAGCCTGCCACACCGCGTCGACGGGGGCGGCGATGCGGCGTTCGATCGCCAGTTCGTGTTCGGTCATCGGTTCTCTCCGCTGCGAGCGGCATCGATAGCGGCAATGTCGATCTTCTGCATCGTCATCATCGCCTGCATGACGCGCCCGGCCGCTGCCCGATCGGAATCCGCCATCCCGGCCATCAGCGCGCGCGGCGTGATCTGCCACGACAGGCCGAACCGGTCCTTGCACCAGCCACAGTCGCGCGCCTGTCCCCCATCGGCGACGATCGCGTCCCAGTAGCGGTCGGTCTCCGCCTGATCGTCGGTCAGCACCTGAAACGAGATCGCATCGGAAAAGGGCGTCGGCGGGCCGTGGTTGAGCGCGAAACAGGGCTGGCCGAGCAGGGTGAATTCGACGACCAGCGCGTCCCCCGCCTTGCCGCCGGGAAAGTCGGCGGCGGCCGCGTGGATGCGCCCGACCGCGCTGTCGGGGAAGGTCACGGCGTAGAAGCGTGCGGCTTCCTCCGCCCGGCCGTTGACCACGAGGCACAGTTGCAGTTTGCTCATCGCCGCGGACCGACCAGACCGAAGCGGGCACCCTGCGGATCGGTGGCGACGATCGAATAGCTGCCGCCGGGGATCTGGTCGGGCCCTTGCAGGATGGTGCCGCCGCCGGCCGTGATGCGGTCGGCCGCATGGTCGATATCGGCGACATGGGTCGAATATTGCCAGCCGGGCTGTCCGCCCGGCACCATGCCCATCGCCGCACCGATCGCGACGTCGCCGCACAGCAGGAATTTGTAGTCGCCGAACGACCCCATCGGCATCGACCCTTCCTGTCGCCAGCCGAACCGGTCGACATAGAAGGCGATGGCGCGGTCGAGGTCGGGCGCCATCAACTGGTTCCAGACGAAATGCCCCGGCGTCGCCTGATCGGCGGCCTGGAAGACGGTGCTGGTCGCGTCGCTTGCGCTGCGCATCAGATAGAGCGCGGCGTTTTGCGGGTCGGTGAGCATCGCGATGCGGCCGACGCCGGGGATGGTAGTCGGGGCCATGTGCTGCGTACCGCCGGCCGCGATGAAATCGGCAGCGGCGGCATCGACATCGTCGACAGCGACATAGCCGAGCCAGACCGGTGCCGGCATCTCCGGCGGCATCGCCATCAGCCCGCCGATCATCGCGCCGTCGGGGGCGACGAACAGGCGGTAATCCATGCCGGGCATCCCCGAATCCTGCACCTGCCAGCCCACGATGTCGGCATAGAAGGTGGCCGCCGCGTCGATGTCGCTGGTCAGCAATTCATACCAGATGAAGTCACCCTGCCGGTTCATGCGCCTGCTCCCATGCGTTGGTCGAAAACGGGTAAGAAGCCGCCATATATCATGCGCCGGCCATCGAACGGCATTTCGCGATCGACCATGCGCGGGTCGGCCATCACCGCCTGCCAACCGCGATTGCGGGCGTCCTTCGACGGCCATTCGATCCATGAATAGCAGGCGACTTCGCCATCCTGCAGGTCGACGGCACGGGCATAGTCGGTGTGCTTGCCGGCGGGCACGTCGTCGCCCCAGCCCTCCACCACGCGCAGCGCGCCGTGATCGCGGAACACCTGTGCCGATTCGGCGGCGAACGCGATATAGGCGTCACGCTGCGTCGCGGAGACCGGGGTCAGGCAGCCATCGACATAGCCGGGCGCGCCGCCGTCGCCGCTGACCATGACGCCATCGAAGCCGCCATAGATCATGCGCTTGCCGTCGAACGGCATGTCGAGCGCCTCCATCCGCGGATCGGCCATCATCGCCGCGCCGGCCGCATCGCGGGTCGCGCGGTCGGGATATTCGATCCAGCTGAACAGCACGTCTTCGTCTTCGGTCAGCGCGACCGATCGTGCGAAGTCGGTATGCTTGCCAGCGGGCACATCGTCGCCCCAGCATTCGATCAACCGCACCGCGCCGAGATCGGCGAAGATCGCCGCCGCCGCCGCGACATGCTGTTCGTAGGCGGCGCGAATGGCGCGCGGCACCGGGGTCACGAACCCGTCGATATAGGTCATGCGCAGTCTCCCTTGGCGGCCCATTCGGCATAGCCGGCAGGCGGTTCGCCGGTGAAGCCGGCCAGTTGCGCGGCAAGCGCGCGGTGAAAGGCGGGGCGGGCGGTGCCCCGTTCGACATAGGCGACCAGCGTCGGATGGGCGGCGAGCAGGTCGCTGCCATCCATGATCCGCAGCACCGCGACCATCATCAGGTCGCCGATGCCGAAGTCGCCATCATACCATTCGCGTGTTCCCAGCCGCGCCGCGACCTCGCCGAACCGCTCGGCGATGCGCGCCTCGACCGCGGGCAGGCGCGGTTTCGACCAGGGTTCGTCCCGTTCGAACAAGGTGGCGATGGCATGGTCCATGATCGGGGGTTCGACCGTGTTGAGCGCGGCGAACAGCCATTCGATCGCCCGCGCCTTCGCGGTCGGATCGTTCGGCAGCAGCACGCCATGCCGTTCGGCAATGTGCAGCACGATCGCGCCCGATTCGAACAGGGTCAGATCGCCGTCCTGATAGGTCGGTACCTGTCCAAAGGGTTGCCGGGCACGGTGATCGGGGCGCTTCTGCGCACCCTGTGACAGATAATCGACGTCGTAAAGCTGGCCCGCCTCTTCCAATATCCAGCGGACGCGGAGGTCGCGGACCTGCCCCTGCGCGAAATCGGGCACCCAGTCGAAGGCGGTGATGACCGGCCGGGTCACGCCGCACCATCGGCATGGACCGCCTCGGCGGCGGCCATGTCCATGGTGAACGGACCCCAGCCATGGCCGTCGAGATCCTCGAACGCGCGGCTGTACATGAAGCCTTCGTCCTCGGGATCATGCAGTTCGCGTGCCCCCGCCGTCAGCGCGGCTTCGGTGATCGCATCGACGGCGGCGCGATCGTCGAACGACAATGCCAGCAGCACGCCGCTTTCGGTCTTCGCGTCGATGATCCGCTTGGGGGTGAAGGTCGCGTAGAAGTCGCGGTCGAGCAGCATGACGTGGATGGTTTCCGACCACGTCATGCCCGATCCGCGATCGTTCGAGAAACGGTCGTCCTTCACGAACCCGATCGCTTCGTAAAAACGGGTCGCCGCAGGCACATCGGCCACTGCGAGGTTCACGAAAATCATCTTCGGCATGGCACCCTCTCCCCGGACCAGCGAATCACTGTTTGTCTTGGGTGCGCCCGTGGGTTAGAAATTGCAACGATGGAGTTAGAAAAAGTAACCAAGACCGACAAGCGACGCTACGACGATGCCTGTGGTGCGGCGCTGGGCATGGAATATGTCGGTGAGCGATGGGCGCTATTGCTGATGCGCGAATTGTTGCTGGGGCCGCGCCGTTTCGGCGAGTTGCGCACCGGGTTGCCGGGGATCAGCGCCAATGTGCTGACGCAGCGGCTGGCGGGGCTGGAGGCGGCGGGGATCGTCCATCGCCACCGGCTGCCGCCGCCTGCCAACGTGCAGGTATATGAACTGACGCGCTGGGGGTATGAGAGTGAGCCGGTGGTGCTGGCGCTGGCGAAATGGGCGCTGCGGTCGCCGACGCACGACCCGACGCTGCCGTTCTCGGCGGTATCGCTGTTGCTGTCGCTGAAAATGCTGCTGGTGGCGGAGCGGGCGGGGGATTGGCGGGCGACGGTCGCGTTCCGGTTCGGCGAGGATGCCTATGTTGCTACCCTGGCCGATGGCGCGCTGCACGTCCGGCGCGGCGCGGCGACGGCGGCGGTGAATGCGACGCTGTCGGGCGCGCCGTCCGCGTTCCTGCCGGTCGTCTATGGCGGACGACCGCTGGCGGCGGCGGACGCAATCGTGGTCGAGGGGAACCGGGCGATTGCCGAACGGTTCACGACCCTGTTCCGCCTGCCGCCAAAGGTTGAGTAGGCGACCCCGATCGTCCTAAAGGACGCCGCGACGCTCCCGCCGGTGCGCCGACCCGCGAAAGGCCCGCATGACCACTACCGATACCCAGCCCGAAGCCGCAACGACGATCCTGAGCGCCCCCGACCGGATGGTGAAGGCGCGCGACCTGTTCGGCATCGACAGCGATCTGGAAGTACCCGCCTTTTCGGTGGCCGACGAACGCGTGCCCGATGCCGATCCCGCCTATGTGTTCGATCCCGACACGACGCTGGCGATTCTCGCAGGCTTTGCGCACAACCGGCGGGTGATGGTGCAGGGCTATCACGGCACCGGCAAGTCGACGCATATCGAACAGGTCGCGGCGCGGCTGAACTGGCCGTGCATCCGCATCAACCTCGACGCGCATATCAGTCGCATCGACCTGATCGGGCGCGACGCGATCGTGCTGAAGGACGGGCAGCAGATCACCGAATTCCGCGAAGGGTTGCTGCCATGGGCGCTCCAGACGCCGACCGCGCTGGTGTTCGACGAATATGACGCCGGTCGCCCCGATGTGATGTTCGTGATCCAGCGCGTGCTGGAGACCGAGGGCAAGCTGACGCTGCTCGACCAGAACCGCGTGATCCGGCCCAACCCGTATTTCCGCCTGTTCGCGACCGCGAATACCGTGGGGCTGGGCGATACGTCGGGGCTGTATCACGGTACGCAGCAGATCAATCAGGGGCAGATGGACCGGTGGAACATCGTCGTCACCCTGAACTACCTGCCCGCCGCCACCGAAGCGCGGATCGTGCTCGCCAAGTCGGGCGAATATGACAAGGTCGGCGGCAAGGACGCGGTCGAAAAGATGGTGCGCGTCGCCGACATGACCCGGCGCGGATTCGTCAATGGCGATATCTCGACCGTCATGAGTCCGCGTACCGTGATTACATGGGCACAGAACGCGCTGATCTTCGGCGATGTCGGTTTCGCGTTCCGGTTGTCGTTCCTGAACAAATGCGACGAGGCGGAGCGGGCGCTGGTCGCCGAATATTATCAGCGGGTGTTCGGCAAGGATCTGCCGGAGAGCGTGGTGGCGAAGGCGTAACCTCGTCGTAGCGCGGTGCGTGAGACGTCTGCGAGCGTCTCACGCACCAACCGGGTACGCTGGCGGGGACTTTTGCAGCGGCCCGGCCGGCGCGGGAGCGTTTTTGGGAACCGTGGCCGAATGGTCCATGCCGTCACTCGGTCCGGCGTGAGTCTCATTGACTCGCATGTCAGCAGGGGCCACCGTTTTTCCATGGCACATCAGCATCCGCTTGCCGTCGCGCCGGGCGACATCGATCATATGGGACACGTCAACAACGCGGTGTACCTGTCCTGGGTGCAGGACGCGGTCGTCGCCTATTGGGAACGGGTCGCGCCGGCCGAAGCGGTGGCGAAGCATCTGTGGGTCGCGCTGCGCCACGAGATCACCTATCGCCGGCCCGCCTTCCTCGACGACACGATCGTCGCGACGGTGATGGCGGAGCGGGTCGAGGGGGTTCGCGCCTATTTCTCGACGCTGATCAAGCGCGGCGAGGAGGTACTGGTCGAGGTGCAGAGCACGTGGTGCTCGCTCGACGCCGCGACGAAACGCCCGGCGCGCCTGGCGCGCGACGTGGTGAACCGGTTCCTGCCCTAATTCCGATTTCGTTTTCTGCAATTGCGGTAAGAACCTGTGCAGTTGCGATATCGCGCTGCAACATGCACATCTCTGGCAACGAAACGACGCACGAGCGTCCATCCCAACCAGCCGGAGAAACATCATGCGCAGCTTTGCCGCCGCCGCCGCCTTTCGTGTCGCCCTCGTCGCAGCGGGCATGCTGATCCCGACGCTCGCCTCGGCGAACGAGATCGAGCGTGACGGCTACAAGTTCGACTATACCCGCAGCGTTGCCGACAATGGCGCGACGGTTCTGTCGGGTACCGTCCTGACCAGCGGCGAGCCGTTCCGCCTCGAAGTGCGCGACCGCAACGTGTCGGGCGAAGTCGGTGGCCGTCCGGTCCGCTTCCGCATCGCCAAGCCGCTGTCGCCGGCGCAGCAGGTCGCTGCCCGCTAAGCGATCCGGCCTCCACGGTCCGCGACGCCCGTCCCCGGCAAGGGGGCGGGCGTTTTGCGTTTCGGGATCGTGGGCAGCAACGGCGACTCAACGCAATCGTCCCCGACCTTCGCCGGATTTGCGACGGCGGCATTTCTCGTGTCCCCTGGTTAGAGGTGCGGGCCATCGTCTTGCTTGGCACGTAGCCACCGCCTGTGCGGGCGCACCGTAAGGTTTCGTATTGATGCCGACCTTCGCGCTTCGGCGAGCCTACCGCGCCATCCCGCTATAATCGATCCGCCACAGCCGGAGCGGCGACCCCTTGGGCAGGGCGACCGGGATCAGCCAGCCGGGCACCTTGTTATGGGCGAGCAGATCGTAGAAGCCGCCCGGCGACCGCGCGCGATAGACGGTGGTTTCGGCCATGTTGGGGCAGGTGAGCAGATAGGTCGCGCCATGGCGGCGGGCGATGGTGCGGAAATTGTCCGGGTCGCCCTGAAACGCGTGGTGTACGTCGAGGATCGCATCGCCGTTGCGGTGATAGGGGCCGGTGATGCCGTCATGATGGGTCGCGACGATCAGGCGCGGCCCCAGATCGACATGGGTGAACATCACCGCGGGGGGCAGGCGGTTCAGCGCCTGCAACGCGGGCAGGCTGCCGCAACGGGCACCGGCGCGCAGTATCTGTTTCGTGCGGGCGTCCTGCGGCTTGATGCGGACATGGCTGGTCAGGCCGCTGTCGGGCAGCATCGACAGCAGCTTGCTGACCTGATCGACGAACAGGTTGCCGAGCAGGAGCAGCGAGATCACCGCCGCCGTGCCGAGCACCCGCACCGCCGCGTGCTCGCGCGACAGCAGCCACGGCACGACCACCCATGCGAGCGCCACCGTTCCGGGAATCGCCAGCAACTGTGCGGCCGGCCCCGAGCGGATCTGCCAGAACAGCATCGCCACCGCGAAGGTCGTGAACAGCGTCACGACCGCCCAGCCGACGAAATCGGCCGAGCGCCGCGCGCGCCATGTGGCGAAGATCGCACCGAGCAGGCCGATGATCGGTCCGGTCACGATCAGCAGGATGGTGCGGCCGGGCATGGTGTAGAGCGGTTTCGCCTCACGGACATTGTTCAGCCACGTGCGCGCCAGTTCCTCCGACACGCCTTCGGGACGCGCGAGGCACTGCGGGAACAGCGTCGCGAACGCACCGGCGAGCGCGCCGCCCGCGATCAGCGTCAGGATCAGGCGCAGCGGCCACGTCTTCGGTCCGATCCGGGCGATCAGCACCAGCAGCGCGCCGCCCGCGACCACCGCCGACAGCCAGACCGGTGTCAGCGCGTCGCAGCGCATCGCGTAATTGGCGTTGGAGGCAAAAGCGACGAAACCGATCGCGCTCGCGCCGGCCAGCGTCGCGCCGTAGACGGTCAGCCGCCGCGCCTCCGCCCGGTCCCACACCCAGCGCAAGGCGACGATCGCGCCGGCCATCGCGCAATAGGGCAGGAGTTCGAGACCGATGGTCAGCGACGCGGCCGAGGACAGGCCGACGACCATGCCGCCGCGGCCCTGTTTGCGATCGGCGATGCCGGCGACGGTCCACGCGAGACAGGCAAGCTGCCAGCCATGATGGTCGATGCGTTCGGGCATGAACATCAGCAGCGTCGACGAACAGCCGAGCAGGAACAGCACCGCCAGCGGCCATGCGACCGGCGCGACCAGCCGCCGCACCGTCACCGACAGGGCGATCAGCGCGACCCCCATCGGCAGCAGCGGCGCGATGCCGACCGCCAGCTTTTCGGCCCAGACCGGCCCGGCAATGGGTTTGAACAACAGGATCAGCCCGGCGATCGGCAGGTCGACCAGCCGCGACCAGTGGATATCGAGACCGTTCGGCGGGTTCAGCCGGTATTGGCGCAGATCGTACCAGCCTTGCCCGCCCATCCATGCGCGGACCTGCATCAGCCGCATATTGTCGTCGGTATCGGACAGCGCCAGCCAGTGGACCGCGTTCCACCGTTGCCACAGGAACCATGCCGCCATCACCACCCAGGCAAGCAGCAGCCAGCGCAGCCAGTGCCGGTCGAGGAAATGGCCCGTGGATGGAAGCCTGGTCAAAACTACTTTCCCCCGCGCCCGCCGCGATCTACGGCGGCAGTCCAGCCATGGTGGCAACAGCGGCGCTGTATCGGATGGCGCGCAAAGGACAAGGGTGGGCACGCGGGTGATCGCGCGGATCGAACGACTGATACCGGACGGGGTGCTGGGCCAATTGATCCGGTTCGGCATCGTCGGCGGGCTGTCGACGGTGATCTATGCGATCGTGTATCTGCCGCTCGTCTCTTACATTCTGCCGACCGGCTATGCGTTCGTGGCAGTCGTACCCGCGTTCGTTGTTGCCGCCGCCTTTGGCTGGATCGCGCATGGCCGATGGAGCTTCCGCGACCATGGCACACGGTCGGGCGGTGCCGAACAGCCGATGAAGTTCCTGGCGGTGCAGGGGTTCGGCATGGTGCTGAACGGCCTGTTCACGTTCGGGCTGGTCGATCTGGCGGGCATGGCGCACTGGGTGCCGTTGGTTCCGGCGGTGCTGGTCACGCCCTTCGCTACCTTCGCGCTCAATCGTTCATGGGTATTCGGATAAGATGGACCGCATCGTTTACGACCGCATGGCGGCGCACGACTCGACGCATTGGTGGTATCGCGCGCGGCGCGAGATCCTGGCCGACTATGTCGAACGCTATGCCGGGCTGCGGCCGGGCGCGCGCATCCTCGAAATCGGGTGCGGCACGGGGCATAACCTGCCGATGCTGGCCGGGTTCGGCACGGTCGACGCGATCGAGATCGACCCGGCGGCCCGCGCAATCGCCAGCGAGCGGCTGGGCAAGCCGGTCGGCACCGCACCGCTGCCGACGCTTGCCGGGGTCAGCGCGCAATACGACATGATCGCAGTGCTCGACGTGGTCGAGCATATCGAGGACGATGTCGCGACATTTCGCGGCATGGCCGATCGGCTGGCACCCGGCGGCAAGATTCTGGTCACGGTGCCCGCGCATCAATGGATGTGGAGCGCGCACGACGTGGTGAACCACCACCACCGCCGCTATTCCAAGCGCACGCTGGCCAAGGCGATCGCCGACGCGGGCCTGAAGCATGAAGGCCTGCGCTATTTCAACTCGCTGCTGTTTCCGGCTGCCGTCGCCGCGCGGGTCGCGGGCAAGATTCGCGGCAAGGACGACAGCGACGATTCGCCGCCGCCCAAGGTTCTGAACACCGCGTTCGAGGCGATCTTCCGGCTAGAGCGGCATCTGCTGGGGCGCGTGCCCATGCCGCCGGGGCTGTCGATCGTGACACTGGTGACGAAGTAGCTGGCTGCCGCTGAGGCAAAATCAGAGTTTTGCATCAGCGCAACTGCCTAAAGCGGTCGGGTTTTTTTACGCTCAATAGCGCTCGCTTATCCGCCCGACGCGTCGTCGAGCGCCACAACCGCCTGCTTCAGAATACTGCCCGCCCATCGGTCGTCGTCAGCTTCACGTCGCAGCCATTCATAATCCTGCGCGAGCATCCGGCGTGTGGCGTTTGGCGCGTAGGTCGCAAGATCGCGCCAAACCACGAGGGCGATGACGGTCAGGTCTCCGGAGTAGAGGTCGCACTCGGCTAGCGGATGCCGTTTGACGAAGATCGTCACCGGGCGGGCCAGCCATCGCAATCCCAAGCGTTGGCCAACCAGCATACGACATTGAGCACAAGTAAGATCGGCTGCCGGTTGAAGCCACGCATCAGCTACCCGGCGCTCTAATCCGGAGGAGAAAACACCTACGCTTGTCTTTGCTGTGTCGCCTGTCAGTTCGCAGAGGGATGCAGATGGCAACGTCTGATCGGGGATGAAGCCGAGTAGCCGAGCAGCGCCATTGCGGGTATTGATCATGAGGCAGATATGACGTGTTCGGGCCGGCACGGCCACGGCCGCTTCTTACCAATTTTCCAAGTTAGCGACGCAAAACACAGGTAATGCATCACCTCAGAATGCGGACGTTCCGGATACCCGCTGAATGCGTCAATCCGATACATGAATGCTGGCGGGCGTCACCGGCCGTCCACTACCCCCGCTTGAACCATCGGAACTTCGGCCCTGCCGATTGCAGCACGCCGCGCCGGAACAGTCGCGCGCCGATCACGATCGTGATCGCCACCCACAGCAATTGCCACGCCAGCGCGGCGATGTGCGGCCACCATTCGCCGCTGGTCGCGGCGCGGGCGGCCATGGCGAAGGGGCTGCTGAACGGGAAGACTTCGGCGGCGAGCGCGATCCAGCTGCCCGGCCGACTGATCGCGGCGAATGCGAAGCCGAACATCGCCATCTGAAAGATCGTGATCGGCAGCGTCAGCATCTGGATTTCGCGCGGGGTCGATGCCTGCGCGCCGACGGTCAGGAACACCGAGCCGAGCAGCATATAGGCCATGGCGAAATACAGGATGTAGAGCAGCAGGAAGCCCGGAAAACCGATGGCGGGGGCGATGTCGGTCAAGCCGGCGACCAGCTGGGGGGGCAGCAACCTGCCGATATTGGCGCCGACGGCGGCCCAGAAGGCGAGGAACAGCACCGCCACGCCGAACATGCCGAGCAGCTTGCCGAGGAACACCGATTCGAGCGGGACGGCGGCGGCCAGCACCTCGATCACCTTGTTCGATCGCTCCTCTGCCATGGTGCCGACCGCCTGTCCGGCCAGCATCAGCGTGACGACGAACAGGGTCACGACCGCGAAGAATCCGGCGGCTTTCTTGCCGCCGAGCGACGTGCTGTCGCGCTCGATCCGGGTGAATACCGGCGTCGACAGACGCGCATCGCCGAGGTTGGCGCGTCGATCGCGCACCGCCTGTTCGGCCAGCCCCGCCAGATAGGGGGCGGTCGTCGAAACCAGGCTGGCATGGATCAGCTGCGGCCGGTCGAGCGGGCCGTACAATACGGCCGGCACGTCGACATCGGGATCGGACAGCAGCGCGCGGGCCTGAACCGCCGGGTTGGCGTCCGGCGCGACGATCGCCAGCGCAGGCGGGCCGCTCTCGCGCGGGATGCCGGGGCGGATCAGCGCGTCGGCGGCGCGCAGTCGCCGGGCGTCGGCAGGCGTGGCGATGGCGTAGATGCGAACCTTGTCCTCCGCGCTCTTGCCCACCGTTGCCGCGCCGATGCCGCCGATCGCGCCGAAACTGCCGAACAGCAGCGGGGCGAGCAGGAAGACGAGGAACATCGGCGTCATCACCGTGGCGATAAAGTCGCGGCGGGCGATGGTCAGCGTCTGACGGATCAGCCGGCTCATGCGGCCCGCTCCGCATCGGCTTCGCCGACGATCCGGACGAAGGCGTCGTGCAGCCCCGGTCGTTCGATCGACAGCCCCGCTATGCCATAGCCCGCGTCGATCAGCCGCACCAATATCCCCTCGATCCCGTCAGCCGGCAGGGTGAAGCGCCACCCGCCGCGTTCTTCGTGCGCATCGTCCGGCAACAGCGCGGCGATGCCGGGCGCGGGGTGATGGGGCACATAATGCGCCTTCATCGGCAACATCGCGCGGGCATCGTCGACCGTCCCTTCGAACCGGCGCTTGCCGCCGGCGATGATGCACAGCCGGTCGCACAGCCGTTCGGCGTGCGCCATGACGTGGGTCGAGAACAGGATCGTCGCCCCCCGGTCGCGCTCAGCCCGGATCAGCGCCTCCAGCCGTTCCTGATTGACCGGATCGAGCCCGGAAAAGGGTTCGTCGAGGACGAGGAATTCGGGTTGGTGGACGACCGATCCCAGCAGCTGCACGAATTGCGCCATGCCTTTGGACAGCTTGCGGATCTTGCTGTCGATCGCGTGACCGAGGCCCGCCTGTTCGAGCATCACCGCAGCGCGCTTGCGCCCGACCGACCAGTCGAGCCCGCGCAACGCGCCCATGAACGCGATCGCCTCGCGCGCTTTCATGCCGGGATACAGGCCGCGTTCCTCGGGCAGATAGCCGACCTGATCGGAGGCATCGCGCGGTGCGGCCCGACCCAGCAGGGTGCGATGTCCTTCATCGGGTTCGATGATGCCGAGCAGCATCCGCAGCGTCGTCGTCTTGCCCGCGCCATTGGGGCCGAGCACGCCGTACACCGCGCCGTAGGGCACATGCAGATCGATGCCGTCGACGACCCGCCGGTCGCCGAAGCGTTTGACCAGTCCGTCCGCGCTCAGCGCCCAATTTCCGTCCGGCAAACGAGATCCCCCCTGAACGTCGCCCTTTAGCGCGCGTCGGATAGAGGGTAGCGGGGGGAGGTGACCGGAGACAAGGGCCAGCCGAGCGATATCGTCGCGCGTATTCGTGCCAAAGCGGCCGAATGCGGTTTCGTCGCGTGCGGCATCGCCCGTGCCGATGCCGCGCCGCGCACCGCCGAGCGCCTGCGCCAATGGCTGGACGAGGGGCGGCACGGGTCGATGATCTGGATGGAGGAACGCGCCGAACAGCGCGGATCGCCCGACGCACTGTGGAGCGAGGTGCGGTCGGTGATCGCGCTGGGTATGAGCTATGCCCCCGCCGTCAATCCGCTGGCGCTGGCCGAGGTCGGGGATCGGGGGCGCATCTCGGTCTATGCGCAGGGCAGCGATTATCATGACGTGGTCAAGAAGGCGCTGAAGACGCTCGGCCGCTGGCTGGCGCAGGAATCGGGCTGCGATCTGAAGGTCTTCGTCGATACCGCGCCGGTGATGGAGAAACCGCTGTCCGAAGCGGCGGGGCTGGGGTGGCAGGGCAAGCACACCAATCTGGTCAGCCGCGACCATGGCAGCTGGCTGTTCCTCGGCGCGATCTATACCACGCTCGACCTGGCCCCCGATGTCGCGGCGCGCGACCGGTGCGGATCGTGCGACGCGTGTCAGCGGGCCTGCCCGACCGATGCGTTTCCCGCGCCGTACCGATTGGATGCGCGGCGCTGCATCTCGTATCTGACGATCGAACATGCCGGACCGATCCCGGTCGAGCTTCGCGCGGGCGTGGGCAACCGCATCTATGGCTGCGACGATTGTCTGGCGGTGTGCCCGTGGAACAAGTTCGCCGATGCCGCCGCCGCCAACCGCGCCTTTGCCGGACGGGCGGAGTTCGCCGCGCCCCGGCTGGCCGACCTGATCGCGCTGGACGATGCCGGGTTTCGCGAGGTGTTTCGCGGGTCGCCGATCAAGCGGATCGGGCGCAACCGGATGGTGCGCAACGCGCTGATCGCGGCGGGGAATAGCGGCGACCGCGCGCTGATCGAACCGGTGCGGGCGGCCTGTGCCGATGCCGATGCGGTGGTGCGCGATGCGGCGGAATGGGCGTTGGCGCGGCTCGACTCCGTTTGAAAATGCGTCGAGACGCATTTTGCGGTACCGGCCCGCTCCCCCACCCCACCACCCAAGTCAGTATAATTGCATGGGTGGTGGGGTGGGAGAGCGGGCCGGTGCCGCCCCGAAGCTAGCTCTCGCGCGAGCTTCCAAACAGATTCTTACGCCGCGTGCGCCAGATCGGGCCCGTCGAGCCATTCGACGCGGTTCCGCCCGCTGCGTTTCGCGCGGTACATCGCTTCGTCGAGACAGCGGAGCAACGGCGCCGCGTCGGTAGGCGTGCGGGTCAGGTAACAGGCACCGATGCTGGCAGTTGCGTGGATCGCGGTGCCGTGCCAGTCGACGCGCTGCGCCACGATCGCGGAACGCAGTCGTTCGGCGGCATCCTGCGCGGCGGCGCGATCGGTTGCGGACAGGAGGAGTGCGAATTCCTCCCCGCCCAGCCGCCCGCACAGATCGTTCACGCCGCAGGCATTGCGCAGGGTAGCGGCGGCAGCGCACAGCACCGCATCGCCCGCCGGATGGCCGTGACGGTCGTTGATGGCCTTGAAATGGTCGAGGTCGAGCCACAGCAGCGCAAGGCCGTGGCCCGGCAGCTGGTTCAGCCTTAGCCGTTGCTGTAATTGCTGTTCGAACGCGCGGCGGTTGAGCAGGCCGGTCAGCCCGTCGTGATCGGCGGCGTCGCGCAGCTGGCGCAGCAGCGCGTCCTGCACCGCCATCGCGCTGCTGATCGTCAGCGGCACGAGGACGAGGAAGGCGACCGCGATCCGCACCGACAGCACCAGCCGGGGGATCGCCATGTCCTGCCCGATCTCGACGATGCCGAGGCCGATGGTGATGAGGCAGCCGGTACCGAGCAGCATGGTCAGCACCGCGGTGATCGCGACCGGATAGGTGAGCGCACACAGCAGCAGCGCGGGCATCGGGAACATGATGCTGCCCGGCCCGTCGAATTGCACCGCCGCGACGCACGACAATGCCAGCGCGACCGCCGGCCAGATCGGGGGTTCGGCGATTCGCGGTGGCTGGGCATCGGGGTGGCGCAGCGTCAGCAGGACCGGCAGCACGACCAGATAATTGACCAGTTCGCTCGCCGGCCATGTCATCAGCGTCTGGCTGGCGGAGCCGCCGAATTCGACCACGACCAGCACCGCACCGATCAGCGCCGCGACGAAGCAGGCCGGGATCAGTCCGGCGAGGATGCGCAGCACCGAATGGACGCGCTCCAGTCGCAGGTCGGCGGGATCGAGCCGTCGCAGCGCCACCGTCGCCGCGAAGGTCCCGGCGGTATTGGCGAGCGCGAAGAACGCGGACAGGGCGATATTGCGGTCGAACAACAGGTCGGTGGCGACGAATCCCATGAAGGCTCCCGCCCAGCCCGACGGCCGGAACAGGCGCGGCATACGCAGCATCAACCCGACCAGGATCGCGTTGGCGGGCCAGAAGGCGACCGAAAAGGCGTGGCGGGTCAGCAGCCCGATCAGCGCCCCACCCGCGACCATGGCCGCGACCAGCAAAAAACAGCGCAGCGCCGTCGCGCCGGGTACGGCACGCGCCGACATCGGCAGGGGCAGGGCGGAGGACGACATGGCCGGGAACGCTACGTCGCAGAGATGAAGAATCGGTAACGCTTTACGTCAGCCCGCTCTCGCGCCGGACGCTCGCCAGTTCGGCATTGCGCCGGCCCTGCAGGTGCGCCCAGTCGCGAAACGTCCAGTCGCCGCCCCAGATCAGCCCCTCCGCCTTGCCCGCCGCGCCCAGCGCGCGGAAGAAGACATGGCATTCGGGTTCGGTCCAGTACCAGCGGTCGTCGACCAGATCGGCGGCCCATGCGGCGGGCAGGCCGTCGGGGGTCTGCGCATTGTGGAAACCGAAGCCGACCTGCGTCACCCCCTCGCGCAGCAACCGCCGCTGGACGGCGACCGATCGCCAGCCATAGACGATCGTCGGGCGCAGGCCGTCGCGCCGCAGCGTGTCGATGACGCGGACGATGTGGCCTCGGAAGCGGGGATGGAGGCTGGCAAGCTTGCGCTCCTGCGGCCAGTTGCGGCTGTCGCCGTCCCATGTCGCGCGCGCGCCGGTCAGGCGGGCGATGGTCCGCCCGCCGGGGTCGATCCGGCCATCGGCTTCCATGTCGAACCGGACCTGCGCGGTGCGGATCGCGGCGATCAGGCGCGGTCCGGCGAGGCCGTCGACCGCGCCGGGATCGATACCGATCCGCAGCAACAGCCACTGGACGGCGCGCACATCGTCCGCACGGTTGGTGCCGTCCTCGCCTACGCTCGCCTCGATCATCGCTTCCGCTCCGCCATTTGCGCGATCGGGCTGGCAAGCGAAGTCCTACATTGCAACCCAGCTCATTTCGGACGGGCGCGTGCCGCTGCCACCTCGCCGCGCAGCGCCAGCGTACGGTCGGCGAGCGCGGGCGCATTCATCGCGATCGGTCCGCCCTGTCGATACTGACGATTCAGCCGCTCGATGACCGCGCTCTGGATCATGAGCGCCCGGGCCTCGGCCCGGGTCAGGTCACCACGCCGCCGCCCGTCGCGGATCGACCGGTTGATATCGTCCAGATCGCTTGCGACCAACGACGTTGCCGGTGGCGGTACGTCGCGCACCGCGGAGCGCCCTCCGTCCCAGATTTGCGCCACGGCCGGCGGGGCGGCGGCGAGCAACAGCAACGACAGCAACACGCGCATCGGCATTCCTCCAGCGACGCCTGATCCTAACCGGGATCGGGCGACATCGCCATCCGGCTTTTCCAACCGCGTCGCATGGAGTAACGCAGCCGTCCATGATCCGTCCCGCGCTCTCCGTCGTCGTCCCCTGCTATAACGAGGCCGCCTGTCTCGACACGCTGCACGCCCGCATTTCGGCGGCGGCGCAAGCGGTTGTCGGCGACGATCACGAGATCGTCCTGGTCAATGACGGGTCGCGCGACCAAAGCTGGCCAGTGATGGAACGGCTGGCGGCGGCCGATCCGCGGCTGGTCGCGATCAACCTGTCGCGCAACCACGGACATCAGCTGGCGCTGACCGCCGGGCTCGACCTGTGCGCGGGCGAACGCATCCTCATCATCGATGCCGATCTGCAGGACCCGCCCGAATTGCTCGGGCCGATGCTGGAAACGATGGCGGCCGAGGGCGCAGACGTGGTCTATGCGGTGCGGCGCAAGCGCGAGGGCGAGACCTTCTTCAAGAAACTGACCGCCGCCGCCTTCTACCGCGTGCTCGACCGGGTGACCGATACGCCGATCCCGCTCGATACCGGCGATTTCCGGTTGATGACGCGGCGGGCGCTCGACGCGTTTCTGAGCCTGCCCGAACAGGCGCGCTTCATCCGCGGCATGGTGGCGTGGGTCGGGTTCCGGCAGGTGCCGTTCCCCTATGACCGCGACGAACGGCTGGCGGGCGAGAGCAAATATCCGCTGGGCAAGATGATCGGATTCGCGCTGGACGCGGTGACCGGCTTTTCGACCGCGCCGCTGCGCCTCGCCAGCCATTTGGGGCTGGTGCTGACCGCGCTGTCGCTGTTGCTGTTCGCCTATATCGCGATCGGCTGGCTGTCGGGCAGCGCGGTGCAGGGGTGGACGTCGACGATGCTGGTCGTCGTGTTCCTCGGCGCGGTGCAGATGTTCGTGCTGGGGATGATCGGCGAATATCTCGGGCGGCTATACGTCGAATCGAAGCGGCGGCCGCTCTATCTGGTCGCCGACGTCGCCGGACCGGTGAAGGGGCGGGCGAGCCTTGGCTATCGTTCGGGTGATCGGGGCGAGGTTACCGTGTCTCCGATCCTGCCGGATCAGCAGTAGAAGGCTGGTTCACGCGAAGGCGCGAAGGCGCGGAGTAGAAGAAGAGATTTGGTTCGCGCGAAGGCGCAAAGAGCGCAAAGGGGTCGCGCTTTGGGCCATCGCCCGCGAGCGGAAGACTCCCTCTCTCGTTGCAACAAGCGATGAAGCCGTTATAGCGGCCGACCTTCCCGGGTCCGCGACCCCTTGGCGTCCTTTGCGCCTTCGCGCGAAAACAACCTTACCCAGCGCCAACCTCCCCCAACAACCAAGACCGGATCGCGCTCGCGAGGTTGGGTGGATCGTCTCCCTCGATTCGCACCGCGTCGATCGCCGCGACCAGCGCCGATAGCGGCAGCGACCGTCGGGTCGCCGCGGCCTCCAGTGCCGCCCAGAAGCCGGGTTCGAGGCTGATCGAGGTCGCGTGGCCGGCGATCGTGATCGATCGCTTGACCGGCCCGCGAAAGCCGCCGGGCGGGGCGGTCGGCTTCATGGGGTGTCGAAAAGCGACGCCAGCTGCTCGATCATCGTTCCGGCAAGTTGTTCCGCATCCATGATCGTGACGGCGCGGGCATACCAGCGGGTCACGTCATGGCCGATGCCGATCGCGACCAGTTCGACCGGCGACTTGCCCTCGATCCACGCGATCACCTGGCGCAGATGCCGTTCCAGATAGCTGCCCGAATTGACCGACAGCGTCGAATCGTCGACCGGCGCGCCGTCGGAAATGACCATCAGCACCTTGCGGTCCTCGGGCCGCGCCAGCAGGCGGCCATGCGCCCAGAGCAGCGCCTCGCCGTCGATATTTTCCTTCAGCAGCCCTTCGCGCATCATCAGCCCGAGCGACTTCTTGGCACGGCGCCATGGCTCGTCGGCCTGTTTGTAGACGATGTGGCGAATGTCGTTGAGGCGACCGGGCTGGGGCGGGCGTCCGGCGACGAGCCACGATTCGCGGGCCTGGCCGCCCTTCCACGCGCGCGTCGTGAAGCCGAGAATCTCGACCTTCACCCCGACGCGTTCGAGCGTCCGGGCAAGGATGTCGGCGCTGATCGCGGCGATGCCGATCGGGCGGCCGCGCATCGATCCCGAATTGTCGATCAGCAGGGTGACGACGGTATCGCGGAATTCGGTATCGCGCTCGATCTTGTAGCTGAGCGACTGGGCCGGGTTGATGACGACGCGCGCCAGCCGCGCCGCGTCGAGCATCCCTTCCTCCTGATCGAAGTCCCACGACCGCGACTGTTGCGCCATCAACCGGCGTTGCAGCCGGTTGGCGAGTTTGGTCACGACCCCCTGCAACTGCACCAGCTGCTGATCGAGATAGGCGCGCAGCCGTTCGAGTTCGTCAGCCTCGCACAATTCGGTCGCGGCGATCACTTCGTCATATTTGGTGGTGAACGCACGATATTCGAATTGCGCGTTCAGGTCGGCGAAGGGGCGGTTCGGGCGGACCGGCATCATGCCGCCTTCGTCCTCGCCATCGGCCATGTCGTCGCCTTCGGCGTCGATGTCCTCCGACAGGTCGTCGGACTGACCATCGGACTGTTCGTCGCTGCGATCCTCGCCGCGCGCCTCGACCTGACCTTCGCCACCCTGCTGTTCGCCCGAATCGTCGCCATCGTCCTCGGGGGTCTGTTCGTCTTCCCCTTCCGAATCGTCGCCGCCGTCATCGGCCTGTTCGGGTTCGATCTCGCCCTCGACCAGTTCGAGGTCCTCGAGCAGGCGGGTGATGCCGCGCGCAAAGGCGGCCTGATCGGCGACCAGTCCGGCAAGGCTGTCGAGTTGCGCACCGGCGCGCTGCTCGATCCAGTCGGTGATGAGCGCCATGCCCGGTGCGGCGGCGGCGGGCGGGGCACGGCCGGTCAGCCGTTCGCGCACCAGCATCTGCACCGCGGTCGACAGCGGCACTTCTGCGCGGGTACGGGCGCGGGTGATCGGGTCGGAGCGCATGCGCATGGTTAGCGCATGGTCGAGATTGTCGGCGATGCCGTCATACCCGGCCGACCCCAGCGCATCGATCCGCGCCTGTTCGACCGCGTCATAGACGGCGCGCGCGACCGCATCGCCGGGTGCGGTACGGGCGTGGAGCGCGGCATTGTGATGGCGCATACGCAGCGCGAAGCCGTCGGCATGGCCGCGCGCCTCGGCCACCTGATCGGCAGGCAGCGCGCGGGCGGGCATCGGCACCTTGATATGCTTGCCCGACGCGGTCGGCGCGTCGGCGGTGAAGGCCAGTTCGACCTCGGGTTCGTCGGCAATCGCGCGCGACGTGCCGCGCAGGACGTCACGAAACCGGTCGAGCGGGGATTCCTGTGCCATGGCTGTGCTTTGGGGATTGGGGGCGGGGGAGGCAAGGGGGACGGTGCAGTTCCTCCCCGATACGGGGAGGGGGACCGTCCGCGCAGCGGATGGTGGAGGGGGTTGTCGACGAAGCACGACCGTAGTGGAGCAGGACCCCCCCTCCACCAACTGCGCTGGTCCCCCTCCCCGTGCCGGGGAGGAATAGGATTTGGGGTTAGCCGCGTTCCGCCTTGTTCACCGCATCGGCCGCGCGCAGGCCGGCGAGCAGTTTCATCAGGTGCGCCGCGTCGCGGACCTCGACATCGATGGTGTTGGTGTGGAAGGTCGTGTCGCGATTATCGAGCCGTAGCCCGAGGATGTTCGCCCGGTGGCCGCCGATGACGGTCGCCACCGCACCCAGCGCACCGGGTTCGTTCTTCAGCGTCACCGCGATCCGCGCGGTGGCACCCTCGGCATTGTCGCCCCAGGTCAGATCGATCCAGTGATGCGGGTCGATCGCCTCGATCGTCTCGCAGCCGATTTCATGCACCTCGAACCGGCCATCACCGCGGCGGATGCCGATGATGCGGTCGCCCGGCACCGGGTGGCAGCAGGTGGCGAGGTCGTAGCCGACGCCGGCGGTCAGCCCCTTGATCTCGATCGGGGCGCGCTGCGCCGGGATCGGTTCGATCTTCGGGTCGGCAATGGCCCCGGGCATGACCGCCTCCATCACCGCTTCGTCGGTCAGCTTGCCATGCGCCAGCCCTTCGAACAGCGTCGCTTCGTCGGCGATCTTCAGCCGCTTCAGCCCTTCCGCCAGCGCGTCGATGCCGGGCGGGACCGGCAGGCGCGCGATCAGTTCCTGATACAGCCGCTTGCCCAGCGCCGCCGTCTCGTCGCGTTCGCGCAGGCGGATATAGCGGCGGATGGCAGCGCGAGCCTTGCCGGTGATGGCGAAGTTCAACCAGTTGGCCTGCGGACGCTGCGCCTTCGACCGCAGGATCTGGACCTGATCGCCGTTCTTCAGTTCGGTGCGCAGCGGAACGACGCCGCCATTGACCTTCGCGCCCACCGCCTGATCGCCGAGATCGGTATGCACCGCATAGGCGAAGTCGATCGGCGTCGCGCCCTTGGGCAACTGATGCAGTTCGCCCTTGGGCGTGAAGGCGAAGATGCGGTCGGCATACATCGCCATGCGGGTATGTTCGAGCAGTTCCTCGGGGCTCTCGGCATTGTCGAGAATTTCGACGAGGTCGCGAATCCAGCGGACCTGCGTATCGGGGCGCACCGCGTCCTGCTTGTACGCCCAGTGCGCCGCGAGGCCGAACTCAGCCTGCGCATGCATCTCGCGAGTGCGGATCTGCACCTCGATCCGCATGTTTTCGGCATGGATGACGGCGGTGTGCAGCGAACGATAGCCGTTGCGCTTGGGCGTCGAGATATAATCCTTGAACCGTCCCGGCACCATCGGCCAGCGCCGATGGATGATGCCGAGCGCCCGGTAGCATTCCTCCTCGCTGTCGACGATCGCGCGGAACGCGACGATGTCCGACAGTTGTTCGAGGGTGACGTGCCGCTCCGACATCTTGCGCCAGATCGAATAGGGATGCTTGCGCCGGCCCGATACCTCGGCGGTGATGCCGTGGCGGTCGAGCATCGTCTTCAGGTCGCCGCCGATCTTGGCGACGCGGTCGCCGCCGCCTTCCTCCAGTTGTTCGAGGCGGCGGGTGATCGATTCATACGCTTCGGGTTCGATCTCGCGAAATGCCAGCGTCTGCATCTCGTTCATGAACTCGTACATGCCGATCCGCTCGGCGAGTGGTGCGTAGATGTCCATCGTCTCGCGCGCGATCCGCTTGCGCTTCTCGGGCTTCGCGATGTGATGGAGCGTGCGCATATTGTGCAGCCGGTCGGCCAGCTTCACCAGCAGCACGCGAATGTCGTCGGACATCGCCAACAGGAACTTGCGCAGATTCTCGGCGGCGCGCTCGTTCTCGGTCTGCGCCTCGATCTTGCTGAGCTTGGTCACGCCCTCGACCAGTCGGGCGACGTTGACCCCGAACTTGGCCTGGATTTCCTCGTGCGTCGCCACGGTGTCCTCGACCGTGTCGTGCAGGATCGCGGTCGCAATCGTCTCGTCGTCGAGGTGCAGGTCGGTCAGGATGCCGGCCACCTCGATCGGGTGGCTGAAATACGGGTCGCCCGATGCCCGCTTTTGGCTGCCATGCGCGTGCATCGAAAAGACATAGGCGCGGTTCAGCAGCGCCTCGTCCGCGTCCGGGTCGTAGGTCTTGACCCGCTCCACCAATTCATACTGCCGCAGCATGCGATCTAGATGGAGCGGGCCGGGGCGGCTTTGCAACCGTTTTCGCGTCGATCAGGCACCTTTGGCGCGAATGTTGCACTTTGCGAGTTGTTCGGGGGGAAATGGGGTGCCGTTGGCGGTGAAGGCGGCGAGCGGGCCGAGCTGCGCGGCGGCGAGCTGGCACATGGTCAGGTGACTGCCTTCGGCGCGCGGGGTGGCGCAACGCTCGGCAGTGCACTTCCATAGCGTGCTGCGGGTAAGGATCGTGTCGACGGCCGGCGCGGTCGCGGGCACGGCGCTATAGCCGCGGTTCGGCTGTGCTGCGGCGGCGAAGGGCAGGGTCAGCACAGCGGCGGTCAGCAGGGCGAACATCTTCACGGGCAACAGCTCCATCCAGAGATTACGGTGTCCCGCGCCTAATCTACATGAATGTAAGTTGCAAGTTGCGATGTTTGCTGCGGGCGCGAAAGAAGTGCTATTCCTTTGCCCGCCGCCATGCGCTAGAATCGAAGCGGATGATGACCGTCCTTCGAGAACCGCTACGCGACCTTGCCGATCAGTGCAGCCTGCCCGCCGCGCTGGAGGCGATGGGCGAACGCTGGTCGTTCCTGATCCTGCGCGCATCGTTCAACGGGCTGTCGCATTTCGAGGAGTTCCAGTCGGAACTCGGCATCGCCCGAAACATCCTTGCCAATCGTCTGTCGCGGCTGGTCGGGCACGGCATCCTCGAACGGCGCGCGGTCGAGAGCGATCGTCGCAAGATCGACTATCGCCTGACCGAAAAGGGCTATGCGCTGCAACCGACCATGGTCGCGCTGCGGCAATGGGGCGAGCGGTGGGAAACCGGCGTGGCGGCGACGCCGGTACTGGTCGATGCCTGCGACCGTCGCCCGGTGCAGCCGGTCGCGGTGTGCAGCCATGACGGGCGGGTGCTGGGCAAGGGCGATCTGATCTGGTCGCTTGAGGAAGACGTCGTTCGCGACTGACCGGCCTGGCCGGTCGTCAGCTCGTCGGCAGGGTCGTGGCGTCGGTGGTCGCGGCGGGATCGGCGCGATGGCCCCAGCGGACCAGCGACCATGCGCGTTCGTGGAAATAGAACAGCGTGATCTTGGTCAGCACTTCGGTTCCGGCGATCGCCCCGGCCAGCTTCGCCGAGCCGGAGAATAACAGTCCCAGCAGGAAAGTGTCGATCGATCCGACCGTCCGCCACGACACCGCCTTCACGAAGCTGCGCGGATGGCTTTCGAGACCCTTGAACACGAACATGACGCCGACGCTCCAACCGCGGGGGATCGCGGCACGGCGCGAAGCTGCGGCAATCGATCGCAGCGGCGTAGCGAGATTATGTTATGACGGAAGAAGTGGCGCTTTTCACAGCAGCCGGATCAGCATCAGCAACAGCCCCAGCATCGACACGATCCACGCCATGCTGCGCAGATAGGGCACGCCGAACAGGTAGAGCGGGTGATAGATGATGCGCGCCACGAACCACAGGATCGCCCCCGTCGCGCCCAACCCGCCGGTACGGCCGCTGACCGCCAGCGCGAGCGCAAGGCCGATGAAGGCGGGATAGCTTTCCTTGAGATTGTCGAGGGCACGCTGCGCGCGGCCCGCCATAACGCCCTTGGGCGCATTGTCACCGTCGCGGGGGCCGGCATTCCATTGGGTGCCACGTTCCTTCGTCGCGAACTGGCCTTGCAGCAGGATCGCGATGGTCAGCAGCACGACCGACCAGCCGAGCAGGGTGAGTTCGATCGGCAGGTCGTTCATTGGTGCGCTCCGGAAGGGGTGGGTGTATAGCGGTGGACGAGCTGCGGGGTTCCGCCGTCTGCCTTGTCATTCCCGCGCAGGCAGGAACCCCTATGCGTTGAGGCCAGCGAACGACTTGCCGACGTTGCGTCTATGGATTCCCGCCTGCGCGGAATGACGATGCGGGAGTTACCCAGCGTTGCGTCCAGCCGGCGTATTCACCCCCATCGACTGAAGATACTTCTTCACGTTGCGTGCCGCCTGTCGCAGTCGCTGTTCGTTCTCGACCATTGCGATGCGCACATAGCCTTCGCCATTCTCGCCATAGCCGACGCCCGGCGCGACCGCGACCTTGGCCTCGGTCAGCAGCTGCTTGGCGAATTCCAGCGATCCCAGATGCGCCAGCGCCGGCGGTAGCGGTGCCCACGCGAACATCGACGCGCGCGGGGAGGGGATGTCCCAGCCGGCACGGCCGAAGCTTTCGACCAGTACGTCGCGGCGCTTGTGATACAGTTGGCGGTTCTTTTCGACGATATCCTGCGGACCGTTCAGCGCCGCGCAGGCCGCCGCCTGGATCGGGGTGAAGGCGCCGTAATCGAGATAGGACTTCACCCGGGTCATCGCCGCGATCAGCTTCTTGTTGCCCACACCGAAGCCCATCCGCCAGCCGGCCATCGAATAGGTCTTGCTGAGCGACGTGAATTCGATCGCGACGTCCTTCGCGCCCTTGACCTGCAGGATCGAAGGGGTCGGGCAACCGTCATAATAGAGTTCGGAATAGGCGAGGTCGGAGATGATCCACAGCCCATGTTCCTTCGCGAAGGCGACGACGCGTTCGTAGAAGGCGAGGTCGACGACCTCGGCGGTCGGGTTCGACGGGTATCCCATCACCAGCACGCTGGGGCGCGGCACGGTGAATGCCATCGCGCGTTCGAGGCTTTCGAAATAATGTTCGTCGGGCGTGGTCGGCACGGCGCGGATGGTGGCGCCGGCGATGATGAAGCCGAACATATGGATCGGGTAGCTGGGATTGGGCGCGAGGATCACGTCGCCCGGCGCGGTGATCGCGGTGGCGAGGCTGGCGAGACCCTCTTTCGACCCCATCGTCACCACGACTTCGCTGTCGGGATCGACATCGACGCCGAAACGGCGACCGTAATAATTCGCCTGCGCCCGCCGCAGGCCCGGAATGCCGCGCGACTGCGAATAGCCGTGCGCCGATGGCTTGCGCGCGACCTCGACCAGCTTTTCGATGACGTGGTCAGGCGGTGGCAGATCGGGGTTGCCCATGCCGAGGTCGATAATGTCCTCGCCACCGGCACGCGCCGCCGCCCGCATCGCGTTTACTTCCGCAATGACATAGGGGGGCAGGCGTTTCATGCGGTAGAATTCGTCGGACATTCTCGTTCCTTTCGATGCGGTCCTTACGCTACGAAGCCGCTAACCGGTAGAGCGCCCGGGCCGCCATGGAGAGGAAAATGACCGAATCGACCGAGAAGCCGACCGGAACGGCCGATCCGGCCCTGCCGACCATGTCGCTCGAGGAGTTGCAGCACTGGACGCAGATGCTCGGCCGTGCGCAGCAGATGATGCTCGAACAGGGCATTGACCTGATGGAGCGCGTGCCCGCCTTGCCCGACCCGACCAGGATGCTGAAGGTGCAGACCGATTTCTGGACCGATACGATGAAGCTGTGGCAGCGCTTCCTCGACCCCGCCAACGCGACGCCGGTCGACGAATCGCCCGAACGCGCCCGCGACAAGCGGTTCAAGGCCAAGCAATGGCATGACGACCCGGTGTTCGCGTTCATCCGCCAGAGCTATTTCCTGATCGCCGACCACATGCTGAAAGGTGTCGACGCGATCGACGGCGTCGACGCCAAGCAGAAGGAGCAGCTCCGCTTCGCCACGCGCGGGCTGATCGACGCGATGAGCCCGACCAACTTCCCCACGACCAACCCGCTGGTCGTCGAGAAGATCATCGAGACGCGCGGCGAGAACTTGCTGAAGGGCATGCAGAACATGCTGGCCGACATGGCCAGGGGGCAGATGACGCAGAGCGATACCAGCGCGTTCGAGCTGGGCCGCAACGTCGCGATGACACCGGGCAAGGTCATCAAGCGCACGCCGCTCTACGAACTGATCCACTATGCGCCGACCACCGAAAAGGTCGGGGCGATCCCGCTGCTGATCTTCCCGCCATGGATCAACCGTTTCTACATCCTCGACCTGACGCCAGAGAAGAGCTTCATCCGCTGGGCGGTCGAGCAGGGCCTGAGCGTGTTCGTCGTGTCGTGGAAGTCGGCCGATGCGTCGATGAAGGACGTGACGTGGGACGATTATGTCGTGCGCGGGCAGATAGATGCGATCGACACCGTGCGCGCGGCGCTGAACGTCGAATCGGTGCATACCATCGGCTATTGCGTGGCCGGGACCACGCTGGCGGCGACGCTGGCGTTGCTGGAGGCGCGCGGCGAGGCGGCGAAGGTCGCCACCGCCACCTTCTTCACCGCGCAGGTCGATTTCAGCCAGGCCGGCGAATTGTCGCTGTTCGTCGATGACGAGCAGCTGAAGATGATCCGGCAGGTCGGCAAGGACGGCTATCTCGACGGGCGATACATGGCCGCGACGTTCAACCTGTTGCGCGGGCGCGACCTGATCTGGAACTACGTCACCAACAACTATCTGCTCGGCAACGATTATGCGCCGTTCGACCTGCTGCACTGGAACGCCGACGTCACCAATTTGCCGGCGAACTGGCATCTGGGGTATCTGACCGACCTGTACCGCGACAACCGGCTGGTGCAGGCGGGGTCGATGACGGTCGACGGCACGCCGATCGACCTGACGACGATCAAGACCCCGTCTTATATCCAGGCAGGGCGCGAGGATCATATCGCCCCGCCCGAAAGCGTGTGGAAGATGACCGAGCATTTTGCCGGGCCGTTGCGGTTCGTGCTGGCCGGGTCAGGGCACATCGCCGGCGTCGTGAACCCGCCGTCCGCCGGCAAATATCAATATTGGACCAACGACGAACCGGCCGACTCGCTCGCCGCCTTCGTTGCGGGGGCGAAGGAGACCAAGGGCAGCTGGTGGCCGGACTGGCGGCAATGGATTGCGGCGGCGGACGGCGATGCCGTGCCGGCGACCGGGGCGCGCATTCCCGGTGGCGGCAGTGCAGCAGCATTGGGCGACGCGCCGGGCGAATATGTCCGAACCCGATAAGAACATTTGATTTTTCTATCTGTATATTTATGTTGCGGTGCAACAAAATCGTCTTGAAAGCGTCATGCCGATCGACTAGGTGATGCGCCGCAGCAGTAATCAGATGGAGGATGTCCGAGTGGCCATCAGAGGTCCGAAGACCGGCACGCGCAAGCCTGCCATTTCCCGATCCACCCGACCGGCCGCCGTCGCGCCTGTCGAGGCTGCCGCGTCGGAACCGTTCGTGCCGCCCGTCGAACCCGAGCAGGCGGAAATTCCGCCCGTGCCGTTCGTGGCAGCGCCCAAGCCGGCTCCCGTCGAATTGCCTTTCAAGGCCGAAACCGCCGCCGCCGTCATTCCGACGCCGCCGGTCGAGCCGGTCGTGGAAGTCGTCGAAACCGCGGTCGAGACCAGCACGGTCATGGCCGAGGAAACCACCGCGGCGGTCGAGACCGTAACCGCACAAGTCGAGGAAAAGACCATGGACGTCACCAACGAAGCGACCGCCACCGCCCAGAATGCCGCCAACAAGGCGCAGACCATGATGACCGACATGAACGAGAAGACCAAGGCCGCCATGGAAAAGGGCGCCAAGGGCTTTGAGGAAATGAACGAAATGGCCAAGGGCAACATCGAAGCGATGGTCGAAGCCAGCCGCATCGCCGCCAAGGGCCTCGAAACCCTGGGTCAGGAAATGGCCGACTTCGGTCGCAAGTCGTTCGAACACGCGACCTCGACCGCCAAGACGCTCGCGACCGTGAAGTCGCCGGCCGAGTTCATGAAGCTGCAGTCGGATTTCGTCCGCCAGTCGTTCGACTCGTTCGTTGCCGAAGCATCGAAGACCACCGAAATGATGATCAAGCTGGCCGGCGACGCCGCGCAGCCGATCAGCAACCGCGTTGCGGTCGCCGCCGACAAGGTGAAGACCACCGCGTAAGCGGTCGGTTACCTTTACGGACTAACGAAGGGGGCGGTCGCGCGAGCGGTCGCCCCTTTTGTCATTTCCAAATCGGCGCATATGACCACGCACCCCCTTGCCCTGTCCGGCCCGCATGCCATATTTTGTGGCGACATGTCTCGACAGCTTTGCATCCAGATGGCCGGCGACGACCGCGACCATGACGACGACCGCTCGACCGGTCTCGGCGTCGCCACCCAAACCCGCGTCAAGAAGCCTACGCCCTACCGCGTGCTGATGCTGAACGACGATTACACGCCGATGGAATTCGTCGTCCTGTGCCTGCAACGCTTCTTCCGCATGAGCATGGAAGAAGCGACGCGGGTGATGCTGCACGTCCACCAGCGCGGCGTGGGCGTGTGCGGTGTCTTCACCTACGAGGTCGCGGAGACGAAGGTGGCGCAGGTCATGGACTTCGCCCGCCAGAACCAGCACCCGCTGCAGTGCACGCTGGAGAAGGCTTGAGTCCGGCTTCCGCCTGATACCCTTCGTCAGTTCATGCGACTGGTCATCCGGTCGCAAAGCCGAAGATGAATCGCATGGGTGACGACGAGCAACAGCGCCGCCGTTAGCAGGGCGGGCAATACCGACCCGTCCGACCCCGGCGGCTGGGTCTGCACGGGTGCGGTAATCTGGATGGTGATCAGGAGGATCGCCGCCAACACCGGCGTGAACGCCAGCGCGAGGCGGCGCGGCGCGGTCCAGTTCACACGACCCGACAGAGACCATTGCATCGGCAACCTTGCGATCTCGCGGTGTCCCCGATCAAAACGGATCGACATGACGATCAGCGTTGCGAGCGTCAGCAACGTAACGGCGATTCCGGTCACCGATCATCTCCACCATAGTCCCGATGACGAGAGAATGACCCGAACACCGCAGCCAGGCAACGGGCGACATACATCCTCCCCGTGCCGGGGAGGATTGCTGTGCACCTCTTGCACACCCTCGCGTACTCACTAGAAGCTGCCCCATGGATCGTATCGTCATTCGCGGCGGCAATCGCCTGTCGGGCCGCATCGTCATTTCCGGGGCGAAGAACGCCGCACTCACCCTGTTGCCGTGCGCGCTGCTGACCGAAGAGCCGCTGACGCTGCGCAATCTGCCACGGCTGGCCGACGTCGATAGCTTCGGCCATCTGCTCAACCAGTTCGGCGTGTCGACCACGATCGAGGGATCGCACCCCAGCGAATTCGGCCGGGTGATGACGCTGCGTGGCCAGCGGTTGACGTCGACGGTCGCGCCCTATGACATCGTCCGCAAGATGCGCGCGTCGATCCTCGTCCTGGGGCCGCTGGTCGCGCGCGCCGGTGAGGCGACGGTGTCGCTGCCCGGCGGCTGCGCGATCGGCAACCGCCCGATCGACCTGCATCTGAAGGCGCTGGAGGCACTGGGCGCCGAAATCGAGCTGGCGGCGGGCTATGTGAAGGCGACCGCGCCCGGGGGGCGGTTGCCGGGCGGACGCTATCGTTTCCCGGTGGTGTCGGTCGGCGCGACCGAGAATGCGGTGATGGCGGCGGTGCTGGCGAAGGGCACCAGCATCCTCGAAAACGCGGCGCGCGAACCGGAGATCGTCGACCTGTGCCGCTGCCTCGTCGCGATGGGGGCGAGCATCGACGGCATCGGCAGCGACACGCTGACCATCGAGGGGCGCGACAAGCTGCATGGCGCGACCTATGCGGTGATGCCCGACCGGATCGAAGCGGGCAGCTATGCCTGTGCCGCCGCGATCACCGGTGGCGCGGTCGAGCTGGCCAATGTCGTCGCCAGCGACATGCGCGCGACGATCGACGCGCTGGTCGAGGCGGGCGTGGCGGTGCGCGAGGAAGCGACCTCGCTGTTCGTCGAGGCGAGCGGCGACATCCGCCCGATCAACCTGTCGACCGCACCCTATCCGGGGTTCGCCACCGACATGCAGGCGCAGTTCATGGCGCTGCTGGCCCGCGCCGACGGTGCCAGCGTGCTGACCGAAACGATCTTCGAAAACCGCTATATGCACGTGCCCGAACTGGCGCGGATGGGCGCGGACATCACCGTCACCGGCCGATCGGCGGTGGTGCGCGGGGTCGCCGGGCTGGTCGGTGCGCCGGTAATGGCGACCGACCTGCGCGCGTCGATGAGCCTCATCATCGCCGGGCTTGCGGCGGAGGGTGAGACGTCGGTCAGCCGCGTCTATCACCTCGATCGCGGCTATGAGCGGCTTGAGGAAAAACTGCAGGCGGTGGGTGCCGATATCGAGCGCCTTGGCGACGGCTGAGCGTTGACCCGCTCCCCGCTTGAACAAGCCGTTATTGTCTGACTATACCCCTCCCGATGAACCGGACGCGGCGCGATAGCCCCGCCGGTGGCTTTGGGAGGGTGACGATGAAAAAGGCGATTTCGGTCAGTGCGTTGGCGGTAGCGACGCTGTGGTGTGCAGGCACCGCCAACGCGGCAACGGCCAAACGGTCGAGCTTCGGCAAGTTGCCCGACGGTACCGCGGTCGAGGTGGTGACGCTGACCGGCAGCAACGGCGTCAGCGCCCGGATCATGACGCTGGGCGCGACGTTGCAGGCGCTCAACGCCCCCGATCGTCAAGGCAAGGTCGCCGACGTCACGCTCGGCTATGACGATGCCGCCAGCTATGTCACCGCGCCCAATTACTGGGGCCAGACGATCGGCCGCTATGCCAACCGCATCGCCGGCGGCAAGTTCACGCTCGACGGCAAGGCGTATCAGCTGACCCAGAACGACAAGGCCAATTCGCTGCACGGCGGCACGGTCGGCTTCGACAAGCGCGTGTGGCGGATCGTGGCGGTCAAGGACGGCCCGAGCGCGTCGGTGACGATGACGCTGAACAGTCCGGCGGGGGATCAGGGCTATCCCGGCACGCTCGACGTGACGGTGACCTATGCGCTCGACGACAAGGGCGCGCTGACCATCGATTTCGATGCGAAGAGCGATGCGCCGACCATCGTCAACCTGACCAACCACGCGCTGTTCGACATGGGTGGCGAGGGCAGCGCCCTTGGCACGATGACCCACAAGCTGACCATCCCGGCCAGCCGCTATACCCCGGTCAACGACGCGCTGATCCCGACCGGCGAACGTCGCCCGGTCGCGGGCACGGTGTTCGACTTCACCCGCGGGCGGATCGTCGGACAGGATGTCCGCGACGGCCGCGATCCGCAGATCGTCGCCGGGCGCGGCTATGACCATAATTTCGTGCTCGACGCCGGGATCACCCGCGAACCCAAGCTCGCCGCGCGCCTCGAAGATCCGGCGTCGGGCCGCGTGCTCGAAGTGCTGACGACCGAACCGGGCGTGCAATTCTATTCGGGCAATTTCATCGTCGGGACGCTGATCGGCAAGAACCGTCATGTCTATCGCATGGGCGACGGCATCGCCCTCGAACCGCAGAAATTCCCTGATACGCCGAACCAGCCGGCGTTCGGATCGGCACGGGTCGAACCGGGCAAGCCGTACCACCACCGCATGGTCTATCGTGTGTCGGTGGCGCGGTAAGTTTCACTAGGGGAAATCGTATCCCCGCCTGCGCGGGGATACGCTTATGGGGCGCAGACCATAGCCTTCAATGTGCGTGGGTCAGCGCGCAATCGTCGCCAGCCTCGACCTGCACGGTCGCATGGCCGATGCCGAACGCCTGCTCCAGCCGTCCCGACAGGTCGGTCAGGAACGCGTCCCCCGGATGCCCGTCTGGCATCACCAGATGCGCGGTCAGCGCGGTTTCGGTCGTGCTCATCGGCCAGATGTGCAGGTCGTGCACCCGCGCCACGCCGGGCAGGCCGGCCAGCAGCGCCTCGACCGCAACCGCATCGATCCCGCGCGGCACCGCCTGTAGCGCGAGGAGCAGCGATTCGCTCAGCAGACTCCACGTCCCGATCAGGATGATCGCGACGACCGCGAGACTGACGACCGGATCGATCCATCCCGCCCCGGTCCACAGGATCGCCAGCCCGGCGATCACCACCCCCGCCGACACCGCTGCATCGGCCGCCATGTGTAGATACGCGCCCCGGATATTGACGTCGCCATGCCGCCCGCGCGCGAACAGCAGCGCCGTGGCAAGGTTGACGACGATCCCGGTCAGCGCGACCCAGACGATCGGCCAGCCATCGATCGGGCGCGGATTGCCCAGCCGCTGGATCGTTTCGAGCAGGATCGCCCCGACCGCGATCAGCAGCACCAGCGCGTTGGCGAGCGCGGCAAGGATCGTGGACGCGCCGAGGCCATAGGTGAACCGCCTCGACGCCGGTCGCTTGGCCAGTTCGACCCCGCCCCACGCGATCAGCAGCCCCAGCACGTCCGACAGATTGTGCCCGGCATCGGCAAGCAGCGCCATCGAATCGAACCAGAAACCCGCCGCCCCTTCGATCAGAACGAAGCCGATGTTGAGCAGCGTTCCGATCGCGAAGGCGCGGCCGAAGTCGGCCGGTGCGTGCGAATGTCCGTGATGCCCGTGCGACCCGTGCTGCTGATGGTCGTGCCCGGAATGATCGCCATGGTCGTGATGATGAATGCCCATGGTCCGCTTCTGACAGGTGGGTCGCGGAGTGACCAGATGCGATACGGTTCGTGGCCGCAACCGGGGGCGGCGGGGACGACGGACATGGGCCACAGGCTGGCATCGATCGCAGCCTGTTGCCGGCGAACGGATCGAAGCGTCGGACCCGTCCCGATCGGTCAAACCATGGCATCGGCCGCTTGGAAGCCGTGCGCTACCGATCCAGTTCCAGACCGGCGATGATCGGCAGGATCCGCGCCGCATCGTCGCGCCGACAGATCAGCAGATCGGGCAGCCACGTATCCTGACAATTATAATAAAGCGGCGACCCATCGATCCGCGACGCGTGCAGTCCGGCCGCCAGCGCCACTGCGACCGGCGCACAACTGTCCCATTCATACTGCCCGCCAGCATGCAGATAGATGTCGGCCTCCCCGCGCACCACCGCCATCGCCTTGGCACCGGCCGATCCCATCGGGATCAGTTCGGCGTCGATCGCTTCGGCGACCGCCAGCGCCTGTGGCGCGGGGCGAGTGCGGCTGACGACCATGCGTGGGCGGGCGGGGCGGGGCGGCACCACCGGTGCGGGGCTGCTCGACAAGGTGACGCCCAGCGACGGCAACGCCACCGCTCCGGCCTCGGCACGGCCGCCGACCGCGAGCGCGATATGCACCGCCCAGTCGTCGCGTCCCTCGGCATATTCGCGGGTGCCGTCCAGCGGATCGACGATCCATGTCTGCGCGGCGGCGCAGCGCGCCTTGTCGTCGGCGGACTCTTCGGACAGCACGAACGCATCGGGGCGGGCGGTGCGCAGTCGTTCGAGGATCAGCGTATTCGCTTCCCGGTCGCCGCGGTCGCCCAGCGCCTTGCCGGTCTCGCGCCCCTCCGCCCGGATTGCGAGCAACAGCTTGCCGGCCTCGGCGGCGATCGCGGTGGCGAGAAGTGCGTCGTCGGTCACAATACCGGCGCCCAGATGCCGAGCACATGTTCGACGATGCGTTCGGCGGCGGCTTCCGGCGTTTCGCGCGTCGTGTCGACATGGATTTCCGGTGCGAGCGGCGGTTCGTAGGGGCTGTCGATGCCGGTAAAGTTGGCCAGTGCGCCGCTGCGCGCCTTGGCATACAGCCCCTTCACGTCACGCGCTTCGGCGACGGCCAGCGGCGTATCGACGAACACCTCGACGAACTCGCCCGCGGGCAGCATCGAACGCGCCAGATCGCGTTCGGCACGGAACGGCGAGATGAAGGCGGTCAGCACGATCAGTCCGGCATCGGCCATCAGCTTGGCGACCTCGCCGACGCGGCGGACATTTTCGACCCGGTCGGCATCGGTGAAGCCCAGATCGCGGTTCAGCCCGTGGCGGACATTGTCGCCGTCGAGCAGGAAGCTGTGCTTGCCCAGCGCGTGCAGCTTCTTCTCGACCAGATTGGCGATGGTCGACTTGCCCGACCCCGACAGGCCGGTGAACCACAGGACGCGGGGGGATTGGTTCTTCTGCGCGGCGTGCGCCTGCCGCGTGATGTCGATCGACTGCCAATGCACATTCTGGCTACGCCGCAGGCAATAGTCGATCATGCCGGCGGCTACGGTGGCGTTGGTGATCTTGTCGATGAGGATGAACCCGCCGAGGTCGCGATTGTCGGCATAGGGTTCGAAGGCGATGCCGCGATCGGTGAAGACGTCGGCCACGCCGATATCGTTCAGCAACAGCGTCTTGACCGACAATTCGGCCAGCGTGTTGACGTCGATCGCATGGCGCGGGGGCTGCACCGTCGCCGAGACGGTGCCGGCCCCGGTCTTCAGCCAATAGGCGCGACCGGGCAGCATCGGTTCGCCGTCCATCCACACGATCGTCGCGCGAAACTGGTCGGCGACCTGCGGCGGCGCATCGGCGGCGGCGATCACGTCGCCGCGCGAACAGTCGATCTCGTCGGTCAGGGTCAGCGTCACCGACTGACCGGCGACCGCCTCCGTCAGATCGCCGTCCATCGACACGATCCGCGCGATGCGCGACGTCTTGCCCGACGGCAGCACCCGCACGGCATCGCCCGGACGGATGGTGCCGCTGGCGATCAGGCCGGCGAAGCCGCGGAAGTCGAGGTCGGGGCGGTTGACCCATTGCACCGGCAGGCGGAACGGCTGCGTTGCCGCCGCATCGCTGTCGAGCGCGACCGATTCGAGATGCTCGATCAGTGCCGGGCCGCCATACCATGGCGTGTTGTCGGAGAGGGCGGCGATGTTGTCGCCCTTGAACCCCGACAAGGGAATCGCGGTGAAACCGGCGATGCCGATCGATTCGGCAAAGGCGGCATAGTCGGCGACGATGCGATCGAACGTCGCCTGGTCATAGCCGACCAGATCCATCTTGTTCACCGCCAGCACGATGTGCCGGATACCGATCAAATGCGCGAGATAGCTGTGCCGCCGCGTCTGGGTTAGCACGCCCTTGCGCGCGTCGATCAGTATCACCGCCAGATCGGCGGTCGACGCGCCAGTCACCATGTTGCGGGTATATTGTTCGTGGCCAGGCGTATCGGCGACGATGAACTTGCGCTTTTCGGTCGCGAAGAAGCGATAGGCGACGTCGATGGTGATGCCCTGTTCGCGCTCGGCGGCAAGACCATCGACCAGCAACGCGAAGTCGATCTCCTGCCCCTGCGTGCCGACGCGCTTCGAATCGCTCTCCAGCGAGGCGAGCTGATCCTCGAAGATCATCTTCGAATCATAGAGCAGCCGGCCGATCAGCGTCGATTTGCCGTCGTCGACCGATCCGCAGGTGATGAAGCGGAGCAGCGACTTGGTCTGGTGCTGCGCCAGATAGGCGTCGATATCCGCCGCGATCAGGGCATCGGGCGTGTAGGCGGGGGCGGTTGCCATCAGAAATAGCCCTCCTGCTTCTTTTTTTCCATGCTGGCCGACCCTGCGTCGCGGTCGATCGCCCGTCCCTGCCGTTCGGAGGTGGTGGTCAGCAACATTTCCTGGATGACGTCGCTCAATGTCGCCGCCTCGCTCTCGACCGCGCCGGTCAGCGGGTAGCAGCCCAGCGTGCGAAACCGGATCGACCGCTCGACCGGTACCTCGCCGGGCAACAGGCGGAAGCGGTCGTCGTCGACCATCAGCAACATCCCGTCGCGCTCCACGGTCGGGCGGGGGGCAGCGAAATAGAGCGGCACGATCTCGATCCGCTCGCGCAGGATATATTGCCAGATGTCGAGCTCGGTCCAGTTCGACAGCGGGAAGACCCGGATCGATTCGCCCTTCGCTTTCCGCGCATTATACAGATGCCATAGTTCAGGTCGCTGCGCCTTCGGGTCCCAGCGATGGTTGGCCGAGCGGAAGGAAAAGACGCGTTCCTTGGCGCGGCTCTTCTCTTCGTCGCGGCGGGCACCACCGAACGCGGCATCGAAGCCATATTGATCGAGCGCCTGCTTCAGACCCTCGGTCTTCCATAAATCGGTGTGCAGGCTGCCATGATCGAACGGATTGATGCCGCGCGCCTGTGCATCGGGATTGTGGTGGACCAGCAACTCCATGCCGGCATCGCGCGCCGCCTTGTCCCGCAGATCGTACATCGCGCGGAATTTCCACGTCGTGTCGACATGCAGCAACGGGAAGGGCGGCGGGGCCGGATAGAATGCCTTTTTGGCGAGGTGCAGCATCACCGCCGAATCCTTGCCCACCGAATAGAGCATCACCGGGCGTTCCGCCTCGGCGACCACTTCGCGCAGGATATGAATGCTTTCCGCCTCGAGTCGTTCGAGATGGGTCAGGCGGTGGGATACGGGATCGGTCATGGTCCCGTTGCAGGTAGCGACCAACGACCGAGCGACAAGACAACGATTCTTCGTGTGCCCGCCAGTTCAGCTTTGCCGCATTCGAACGGAGCGGGTGAAGGGGAACGCCATTTGGGCCGTTCCAGCGGGGTGTTCCGCAAAAACGCCTGGATCGTTGCGGCGAACCGTCCCGATCCAGGCGAATGTTCCGTTCAGATCGGGCGAAGGTCTTCGCCGTAATGATCACGGAACAGTGCGAAAAACGCCTGCATTTTCAGTCTCCCAGTAGCGCCGAAGCGCGGCACCTTATTAACCGGAAATTAACCATAGGCCAATCTCAAATTACAAGAAAACCATCTCGTCGCGATTGGGAGCGTTAACGGATGCTTCGGGGTTTGCGGGGTAGCGTCAGACATCATGGCACGCGCCGATTCGGAACATATCCCGCTGGTCGGGCCGTCAGGACACGGGAGGGGGCAGCGGCCCCTGTCGCCGGTCGCTGTGCGCGACGGATCGATCTCGGCATGCGCCGTCGCGCCCTCTGCCGGATATCGCTTCCTGTTTCTCGCCGAAATCGAGGACTTCGCCGCGTTGCGACGGCAGTTCGGCGTCGTCGGCGCAGGGGTGGCGCTGACCGACATTGCCGCGCGTCTGAGCGCGATGATCGCCGATAGCCGGATCACGCCGGTCGGCCGGAGCGGATTGGAGATCAAGTTCGAGCGCGATTCGGCCACGGCCGGCAACGCCATGGCCGAGCGTATCCGCGCGGCGATGGTGCAGCCGTTCGACCTGAACGGCGAAAGCTATCGCGTGACGTTGCGAATCGGCGGCGTGGGTGGCCGGGTGCGCGAGGCCGACGAGGTCCGGCTGATCGAGGCGGCCGAGCTTGCGCTTGTCGACGGACAGCAGATCGGCGCGGATGTCGTACGCGATCTGAACGACCCCGCCGCGGGTCACGACCCGGTCCAGCTGATGCGCGACCTGCCCGGCGCGATCGAGGACGGGCAGATATTCCTGCAATATCAGCCCAAGGTGCGGGTGCGCCAGCAATGCGTGGCGAGTGCCGAAGCGCTGGTGCGGTGGCGGCATCCGACGCGCGGGCTGGTGCTGCCCGGCGATTTCATCGAGGCCGCCGAGCGATCGAACGTCATCGGTGCGCTGACGCTGTGGACCATCCGCCGGGTGATCGCCGATCAGCGCATGCTTGCGGCGGCTGGCTACGACATTCCGATCTTCATCAACATGTCGGGCGTCTTGCTGTCCGATCCGGTGTTCGTCCGCGAGGCCTGCCGACTCGTCCGCGAAGGCGACGCACGTGTCGGGTTCGAGATCACCGAAACCGCCGTCATCCGCGATCCCGAAAGCGCGATCGCCAATCTGCGGACGTTCAGCGAGATCGGCGTGCCGCTGGCGATCGACGATTATGGAGCCGGCCTGTCGTCGCTGGCCTATCTCAAGCGTCTGCCCGCCAGCGAATTGAAGATCGACAAGCTGTTCGTCACCCAGTTGACCAGCAGCAACCGTGATCCGCTGATCGTGCGCTCGACGATCGATCTCGCCCATGCGCTGGACATGGAAGTGACCGCCGAAGGCGTCGAAACACCCGCCGCGCTGGCGCTGCTCGGCGTCATGGGCTGCGACATGGTGCAGGGCTATCTGATCAGCCGCCCGATCGAGTTCGCTGCGTTCCGCACCTTTTTGCTGGAAGAACGCCATCTTGCGGCGATGGCCAGTCCGCGCCTGTCGTTCCTGCGCAACGAAGGTCAGTGGAAGACCGGTTAAGCGGTACCAATCATTAACCCAATCGGGTTAGTTTGCTCCAATGCGCTTGCGTCTCCCGCTCCTTGCCCTGACTCTCTTAATGGCGACCAGCGCGTTGCCAGCAAGTGCGCAGCCGGGCGTCGACCCGCTGGACCGCCGTTTTGATGTGATTCGCGCCGCGCTGGTCGCCGAACCCCGCGCCGGTTTGCGGGCCGGGCAGGAACTGGAGCGTGTCGCCCTGCAGCGTGACGGTGCCTCCTCACGACTGGTCGCCGCCAGCATCTGGTTGCAGGCCGAGGCTTATATCCGGCTCGATCAGGAAGCGGCCGCCAAGCGCGCGGTCGACCGTTCGCTGGCGATCCTCGCCAGGCTCTCTCCCCGTGTCGCGATCGAGGGCGACGCGCTGCGTACGCGGGGCGACTTGTCCGCCGATGAGGGGCAGGTGGCAGCGGCGCTGGGCGATTATCAATCGGCCTATCGCGTCTATCTTGCCGCCGGTGATCGGCGCGGGCAGGCCATGGCGTTGCTCAGCATCGGTGCCCTGTATCGGCAGGGCAGCGATTTCGAAGCGGCGCTTCGCTATTACGAGCAGGCGATCGAGACCTATGGCGGCGATCCCCTGCTGTCGGTTTCGCTGCTGAACAATCGCGGCAACGTGATCAGCGAGATGCGCGACTATCAACGCGCGATCGTAGATTTCGAACGGGCGCTGGTCGCGGTACGCCGGCTGAACAATCCGTCGTTCGAAGTGCAGATCCTGCGCAACCTCGCGCGGACGCAGCGCGCGGCGGGCAATGATGCGGCGGCCTGGCAGTCGGTCATGGCGGGTATGAAGATCGCGGAAGCGGTGGGGTCGAAGGCCTCGCTGGACCAGCTGCGCACACTGGCGGCACGGGTGGCGATCGATCGCGGCGACACGGCGTTGGCGGTGCAGCTGGTCGATGCCGCATTCGACGGGGTCGATCTGCGCACGACCGGGCTTCCCGCGCGCGACAATCATCAGAACGCCTATGCCGTCTATTCGGCGGTCGGCGATGCACCGAAATCGCTCGCCCATCTGGAAGCACTCAGCCGGCTGAACGAACAGGCGACGAAGCTCACCACCTCGACCAAGACCGCGTTGATGGCGGCGCGGTTCGATTTTCAGAACCAGGAACTGCGCATTGCCCGGCTGAAGCAGGAGGAACTGCGCCGCAACATCGTGTTCGAGCGGGCGAGCGCGCGATACCAGCGCATCCTGTTCGGCGGCATCGCGGCTGCGGTCGCGGTGCTGGTCGCGCTGTTGACCTTCGGTCTCATTACGCTTCGCCGGAGCCGGAATGCGGTACGCGACGCCAACGTCGAATTGGCGGCGAGCAATGTCGCGCTGGAAAAGGCGTTGAAGGCCAAGGGTGATTTCCTGGCGACGACCAGCCATGAGATCCGCACCCCGCTCAACGGCATCCTCGGCATGGCGCAGGTGATGTTGCGCGATCAGCGACTGACGCCCGACCTGCGTGACCGGTTGGGCATCGTCCACGACGCCGGGGTCACGATGCGCGCGCTGGTCGACGATATTCTCGACGTCGCCAAGATGCAGTCGGGCAATCTGTCGGTCGAACGTATTCCGACCGACCTGATCGAGACGGTCGAGACGCTGGCGCGATCGTCGCGGCGGCACGCGGAGGATTGCGGGCTGCGCTTCACGCTCGGGATCGGGCAGGTCCCCCGCTGGATCGAGGGGGATCCGGTACGGCTGCGTCAGATCCTCTTCAACCTGCTGTCGAATGCGTTGAAGTTCACCGAAACCGGCGGCATCGGCCTGCGAGTCGAGGGTGACGACCATCATGTCCGGATCGCGGTGACCGATACCGGCATCGGTATCGCCGCCGACCGTATCGATGATGTCTTCGAATCGTTTCAGCAGGCCGACAACAGCACGACGCGCCGCTTCGGCGGTACCGGCCTCGGGCTGACCATCTGTCGCAACCTCGCCCGTGCGATGGGTGGAGACATTCGCGTCACGAGTGTCGCGGGCAAAGGGTCGACCTTCACGCTCGACCTGCCGGTGACGCCGGCGACTCCGGGGGAAACGGACGGGGGCGACGTGGCCGGTCCGGACAAGCTGGTCATTCTCGAACGCAATCCGATCGCGCGGGGGATGATGCGGACCCTGTTTGCCGATCACAGCGCGGCGATCGCGTTCGTCGACGACGTGGCGACGGTGCGCGAGCTGTTGGCCGGGGGCAGGGTGCTCGCCTTGTTGATGGATATGAAAGCAGTCCGCGCTGGCAGCGATGTGCCGGAGCGCGATCTTGCCGAGATCGGGACGGAGTTGCGGACAGCGCCGGTGCCGGCCGTTCTGATGCGCAACGCAGAAGAATATGACGTAAATGTCGACGAGGGCGTCATTACATTGCTAAACAAGCCGGTTTCCGCTAAGCAACTTATCGATGCATTGTTCGTCGTTCGGGATAACCAGGGTGCGGTGCCAACAGCCCTTGTTTCAAATGCGGCGTAGCGATAGCGGATTTCGATATGCAAAGCTTTGAAAACAGGGCGATCCTTCGGATCGGTGACGCATGAGGATCCTGTTCGTCGAGGATGACGCGATGAATCGCCGGGTCGTCCGCGACATGCTGGACGTCGCCGGTGCGACCATGGTCGAGGCGGATCTGGCCGAAGCCGGGCTGCGCCGGATCGACGAGGAAGAATTCGATCTGGTCCTGCTCGACCTGCGGATGCCCGGCATGGACGGGTTCGAGGTCATCCGTCGCGTGCGGGCGCGCGAGGATGCGAAACAGACGCTGCCGATCATCATCGTCACCGCCGATACGGCGATCGACCTGACCGAGCGATGTCTTGCCGCGGGCGCCGACGAAGTTCTGTTCAAGCCGGTGGCGATGGATGCGTTGTTTGACGCGATCGGCCGGATATTGGCCCGACGCGCCGGAGGCGACCTGCTGTTCTGACCCCGGCAGGCGCTCACGCTTGCCCGCAGAGAGCACTCCTGTTAGGGGAAAGCGTCACGCCGCGGCCATGCTTCGGCGAACCCTATTCTATTGCAATGAAAAGACCCGGAGTTTTTCGACCTCATGCAGATCATGGTTCGTGAAAATAATGTCGATCAGGCCCTGCGCGCGCTTAAGAAGAAGCTGCAGCGCGAGGGTGTGTATCGCGAAATGAAGCTGCGTCGTCATTACGAAAAGCCTTCGGAAAAGCGCGCTCGCGAACGGGCGGCAGCGATCAGCCGGGCGCGCAAGATGGAGCGCAAGCGCCTCGAGCGCGACAGCGCCCGGTAATTCCGCGATTGCGGTCCGCCGGCGATGATGCCGACGATGCCGCCGGTTTCCTGAGATCGGGTGCGCGAGGCGTGCCAAAGGGGTGTCGATGTCGGTCACTGCCGTTCCGCTGCAGCCTGTCAAGCAGCGTCATATCGTCTGGGTGTGGATCGGGATCGCGCTCGCGTTGCTGGTCGCGGCCGGTTTCGCCTGGGTTGGTTCGCGCAGCGAAACGGCCTCGTTCCTTGCCGCCAATGCATCGCGGCCCGGCGTCGTCACGACTGCCAGCGGTCTGCAATATGAAGTGCTGACCAAGGGTAGCGGCCCGACCCCGACCGATGCCGACGTGACGCTGATCAACTATGTCGGCAAGTTGACGGACGGCACGATCTTCGACCAGAGCCGCAACCCGACCCCGATGTCGCCCAAGCAGGTCGTTCCGGGGTTCGGAGAGGCGTTGAAGCTGATGTCGAAGGGGTCGCGATATCGTTTCTGGTTGCCGCCGGCGCTCGGCTATGGCGCACCGCGTCCCGAAGGTGCGCCGCCGATGTCGCCGGAGGTCAAGAAACTGTCGAAGCAGGTGCTGGTGTTCGATGTCGACATGATCGAATTCATCCCCGAGGCAGTGCTGCAGCAGATGCAGATGCAACAGATGATGCAGCAGCAGGGCGGTGGTGCCGGCGCACCGCCCCCCGGACAGGCGCTTCCGCCCGGCATGCGTTAAACGCGAGACCGGTTCGATCGAGAACGGCGTCGGAGGTTTCCGGCGCCGTTTTTCGTTTCGGTGGGCCGATACCCGGCAGCCTGTCCGGCATCGCCTTGGGCTTTGCGATCATGCTATCGGTGACGGATGTCCTTTCGCTTTCCTTGGATCGCCGAGCATCGCCGGGTGGTTCGGACACGGCACCCCGTTTTGCTCGCGACGATATTGCTGACGATCGGTGCTGCGCCGAATACCGCCGTCACCACCGGGACGGACCAGGCAACCCTGGAAACACTTCGCGCTGCCGATCTGCGGCTGGGGGCGATCGGCTATCGGCTGGCCCACGCCAATGCTGCGCTGTGCGCCGATCGCGCGCCCGTCACCGGACTGATCGTGCACGCCATCGATCAGTATGACGTCAGTGAGCAGGCGACTGCCCGCACGACCTTCGGCTTCGAATCCGCGATCGCGGTCGAAGCGGTCGTACCCGGCAGTCCCGCCGACCGCGCCGGGGTGCGAGCGAACGATTCCATCGTCAGCGTAAACGCACGGCCGGTGCCGGTCGCGAGCGGCGGTGGTCATGTCGCAACCCGCGACGCCTTCGCCGTGATGCTGGAAGCGCAACCGTCCGATCGACCGTTGGCAATGATCCTGCGCCGTGCAGGCCAGGAACGCCCGGTGACCGTCCCGGCCTCACCCGGATGTCGAACGCTGTTCGAATTGCGGGTCGGACCATCGATGGATGCCGTCGCCGATGGCCGGCTGGTGCAGATTTCCAGCCAGTTTCTCGAACGTTTCGACGATTCGCAACTTGCCGTCGTCGTTGCGCATGAATTGTCGCACAATATCCTGCGCCACCATGTCCGCCTTGAAGCGGCGAAGGTAAGTCGTGGCCTGCTGCGCGAATTGGGCCGAAATGGACGCATCTTTCGCATGACCGAAGACGACGCCGACCGGCTGAGCGTCCATCTGCTCCGCAATGCGCGTTGGGATCCGGCGTCGGCCGTTGCGTTCTGGAAAGGACCCGGTGCCCGGATCGACGGCGGCATTTTTCATAGCCGGACCCATTCATCCGCAGGAAAACGTGCGGAAAATATCGCCTTGGAGATCGCGGCGATCCCGCCCGGCGCGCCGATCCCGTACGTGCCGCCGATCATAGCGACGCGCGACCAGCCGCTCCGATAATCCGATCATCATCGGACGCAGTGCGCTTGCCCTAATTGGTACCGCATTGCATACTGAACTTCCGCGATTGCGAACGAAACCGGGCACGCCCCGGTGAGTTTCAGCCGTGCGCAAGGCGTATTATGCTCGTCCGGAACCGGAAACGGTTGGCCGTGATTGGTATGATTAAGCTTGCAGGGGGGCGGACCGTATGCGAAGGGCCGCTCGACGTGTAGAGATACAAGGGAGTGTTGACATGGGTTTTGCTAAGAACATGCTGATCGCGGCTTCGGCCGTTTCGATGACCGTTGCTCCGACGGTTGCGACCGCCGCCAACGCTTCGAAGCTGTCGGTTGCTCGCGCTTCGGCTCCGGCCGCCAAGGGCGAAAAGCTGGCCGGCGGCGGCATCATCGTGGCGCTTCTCGCCGCGGCTGCTGTCGTTGCGGGCATCGTCGTTGTTGCCGATTCGGACAGCGATTCGGACAGCAACTGATTGCTCGCGCGGGAAACCGCGCTTCAGTCTAGGGAAGGGGCGCTCCGTTGGGGCGCCCTTTTTCGTTCGTCCGGCGATCAACGCATCGGGCGATGCCAGTCACAGCGGCTTGCCGTGCTTGTCATTGTTCAGGAACGGTTGGCGTTTACGCCGCTGCGGCGTAGTTGCCTGCGGACAGGGCCGTCGACAGGAACCGCCGCGTGTCCCCCTCCAGCACCAGCGCGGTCAATCGGCCGGTGCGATAGGCACCGGTGTCGATGCCGATGCGGTTGGCGCGGATGTCGGGATCTTGCGTTACGGTGTGGCCATGCACGACGAAACGTTCATAGCGGCCGACATGGTCGAGAAATGGCGAGCGAATCCAGCGCAAGTCCGAGGATTTCTGCGCATCGAGCGGAACGCCGGGGCGGATGCCGGCGTGAACGAACACATACTCCCCAACGACCAACTGGTCGGGCAGGCCGCGTAGAAAGTCGAGATGCGCCGCCGGCACATGCCCGGCGATCAGGCGCTGGACGCCCTTCAGATCTTCTCGCTCATAGGCCGCTTCGTCGACGCCGTAGCTCAGCAGCGTTTCCTTGCCACCGGCGCGTGCGAAGACGCCGAGCGCCTGGCGGGCACCTTCTGCAGCGGAGAGCAGCAGTTCCTCGTGATTGCCGCACAGGCAATGCACATCGACGCTGGCCGCGCACATCGCCATGACCCGGTCGACAACGCCACGCGATTCCGGGCCTCGATCGATCAGGTCGCCGAGGAAAACCAGCACCGGCCGCCGTCCGCCGCGTGCCGGATCGGCGTCGATCTGCCCAAGCAGATCGTCGAGGCAATCGAGCCGCCCATGCACGTCACCGATCGCATACACGACGACATCGTCGGGAACGCGTGGGGCGGGGGTTGCGGGCCTGCGAAATAGCTTGGAGAACACCATGATCCGCGTCGCCCTTAGGGGAAAGGGGCTGTACGATCAATGAACTGCCGCAATGCCGCAGCCGGCAGTACGGCAGGCAAACGTCGTTTGCCAATTCCGCAGCGTATCTCTATCGCGGCGCAGCAAATTTTGGGGATGAAACGATGACGATCAAGAAGGTTCGCAAGGCAGTCTTTCCAGTCGCCGGCCTCGGCACCCGGTTTCTTCCCGCTACCAAATCGATGCCGAAGGAAATGCTGACGGTCGTCGACAAGCCGTTGATCCAGTACGCCGTCGAAGAGGCGCTGGAGGCCGGCATCGAACAGATCATTTTCGTCACCGGCCGCGGCAAGGGCGCGCTGGAGGATCATTTCGACGTTTCCTACGAACTGGAAGCGACGATGAAGGCGCGTGGCAAGTCGATGTCGCTGATCGAGGGCATCCGCCAGAAGCCGGGCAGCCCGGTCTATGTCCGCCAGCAGGAACCGCTGGGCCTGGGCCATGCGGTGTGGTGCGCGCGTGAGATCGTCGGCGACGAGCCGTTCGCGGTGCTGCTGCCCGACGAACTGATGGTGGGCGGTTTCCTGCGTCAGATGGTCGAAGCCTATAATGAGGTCGGCGGCAACGTCATCGGCGCGCTGGAAGTGCCCGACAGCGAGACCGACAAGTACGGCATCATCTCGCCCGGCAAGCAGGACGGCCGCCTGACCGAAGTCACCGCGCTGGTCGAAAAGCCCAAGGGCAAGGCGCCGTCGAACCTGATGATTCCGGGCCGTTACATCTTGCAGCCCGAAGTCATGCAGATTCTCGATTCGCAGGAGCCGGGTGCGGGTGGCGAAATCCAGCTGACCGACGCGATGGCCAAGCTGATCGGCAACCAGCCGTTCCACGGCTTCACGTTCGACGGCAAGCGGTACGATTGCGGCGACAAGGCCGGCTGGGTGCAGGCGAACATCGCCGTGGCGCTGGGTCGGGCCGATATCGGTCCGGCGGTGCGTGCGTTCGCGCAGGAAGCGCTCGCCAACGGTTGAGCGGGTCGGGCGGGGGCCGCGGCCTCCGCCCCGTCTACACGGTGACCAGCCGGTCGTCGGCAAGCGTCGCGAGCAGGTCGATCATGCCACCTGCCGCGACCGCCGCTTCGTCCGCCGCCAGCCCGGCGAGCGCGAGCCCGGTCTGACAGGCGATCAATTCGACGCCGCTCTCGATCGCGACGGCCCGAAGCCCGGTCAGGTTCGGCAAGCCCTCCGGCGCGCTCCCGGCCATCGCCAGCAGCGCCACGGCTCCCTCATGCAGATAGACCCGCGTTCGGCCGCCCAGCGCCGCTGCGGCGCAGGCGATGGTCAGGGCGGCGCGGAAGCGGTCGGGGTCGGGCGCGACGACGACGATCGTCAGCCCGCGCATCGGCAGCCCGGATCCTTCGGCAGCGACAGGGTGCGGAAGCGGAAGGCGAGCAGGTCGGCGACCAGCAGCTTGCCCGCCGGATCGTCGCCGAAGCCGACGATCGCGCGGATGGTCTCCAGCGCGGCGAGGCTGCCCATCACCCCGGTCAGCGCGCCCAGCACCCCCTGATCGGCGCAACTGGCATCGGCGCGGGCGGGATCGTTGCCGACGAAGCAGCGATAACAGGGCAGATGCGCTTCCCAGCCGCGAAAGACCCCCAATTGCCCCTCGAACTGGCCGACCGCCGCCGAGACCAGCGGAACGCGCGCCGCCAGCGCGGCATCGGCGACGATCAGGCGGGTGGCGAAGTTGTCGCAGCCGTCGAGGATCACGTCCGCCCCGGCGAGCAGCTTGCCGGCGTTGGCCGCGTCGATCCGCGTGGCGACCGGCTCGACCGTGACATACGGGTTGATGCGGCCGAGTGCCTGCGCGGCGGCGGTCACCTTGGCCGTGCCGATATCGCCGTCCCCGAACAGCGTCTGGCGTTGCAGGTTGCTGGCGTCGACCCGGTCGTCGTCGATCACGATCAGCGTGCCGACCCCCGCCGCCGCCAAATATTGCAGCGCGGGCGAACCGATACCGCCCGCGCCGATGACGACGACACGCGCGGCCTTCAGCGCCGCCTGTCCCGCGCCGCCGATCTCGCGCAGGACGAGGTGGCGGGCGTAGCGATCGAGTTCGGCGTCGGAAAAGGTCATTCGGTCCAGTCGAACCGCAACGATGCGCGGTACCAGCTGCCACCTTTGACGAAGTGCGGCATCAGATTGCCGCGTGCGAAGCTGACGACCAGCCCGGCACCATATTGTTCAACGGTCGGACAGCCGATCGCACGGGGGATGGTGGCACGGACCAGATCATCCTCGCCGATCAGCACCGCGACGTCGACCTGCAACTGGGTGCGGCCCATCACCGGCATGGGGCGCGGGCATTCGTTGCGACGCAGTTCGGTCACGACGAAATTGACCATCGACGTCGTCGGTTGCGGAGTCCGGCGATAGGGCAGGGGCGGCAGGGCGGCCCAGTCGATCGGCGACCGGGCGATCGGGGGAGCGGCGGGCACCGGCGTCGGCACCAGCGGCATCGCCTGCACCAGCGTTAAAAGGGTCAGCAGCGTCATCGCCCGGTCGAGCCGAATCCGCCGGTGCCGCGTGCGGTATCGTCGAGCGTATCGACCTCGATCACGTCGGCGCGGGTGACGGCGGCAGGGACGAGCTGCGCGATGCGTTCGCCGCGCACGACGCGGAACGGTTGGTCGCCGAGATTGGCTAGAATCACCTTCACTTCCCCGCGATAATCGCTGTCGATCGTCCCGGGGGTGTTCAGGCAGGTGATGCCATTTTTAAGCGCGAGGCCCGAGCGTGGGCGGACCTGTACCTCGAACCCATCGGGGATCGCGATAGCGAAGCCGGTCGCGACGGCGTGGCGCGCACCGGGGGCAAGTTCGACCTCCTCGGCGGCGACCACGTCCATGCCCGCCGCACCGGCGGTGGCATAGGCGGGCAGCGGCAGGTCATGCCCATGGGGCAGGCGCCGCAGGCGGATCGGGATCACGGCGTCACCATCGCATTGCGTTGCGGGGCCGTGGGCGGCGCGGCGGCCATGCGGCGTACCGCATCGATCAGGTCGCCGTCGCGCAACAGGTCATGCCCGCGCCCGGGCAGGACGCGGTAATCGGTGGCGATGCCGCGCAGCGCCAGCGCCTCGGCATAGCCGCGCGAAAAGCGCAGCGGCGTTTCCCGGTCGTCGGCACCCACCAGCAGCGCGACGCGGGTCGATGGCGCGACGCCGCCGACGGTCTGCAAAGGATCGAAGCTGTCCACTGCCGTCCTGAACCCGGCCGCCCCCTGATTCGCGCGATATTTGCGCCATTCGGGCAACATGCACGGGCAACCCGCCAGCACGACGCCGTCGACCAGCCCCGGACGGACCCCCATCAACGTCGCCGCCATCGCCGCCCCGCCCGATTGCCCGACGAGGATCACGCGCGCCTGTGGATAGCGGGTGCGCCAGCCCGCAATCGCATCGGCGACCGCCGCCACACGATCGGCGGTATAGCTGTCGCCGTCGGTCCCGCCGCGGGTGCCGGGCGATGCGTTGCCCGCCATGTCGCGATAACCGGGCCGCAGCAACGCGACCGCGCGCGCGCCGGGGATCGCGTCGGCAATGGCATGAGCGGCGTCGTTGAACGCGGCGGGCACCATGCCGTCGCCGTCGCCGTGCAGCACGAGGACGAGGGTGCGGACATCGCGCGACGCGGTCGGGCCGAAACTGGCACCGGCCAGCGTCACCGGCGGCGGCGCGGTCGTGGCGCAGCCGACAGCGGCAAGGAGCAGCAAGGGACTAAAGCAGCGCATCGGCAATCCGGTCGGCCAGCCGGGCCGCGATATCGGTCTTCGCGGCGTCGGACCAGCGTTCGACACCGTCAGCGGTGACGAGGTGGACCGCGTTGCGATCCCCGCCCATCACATCGCCCGACACGTCGTTGGCGACGATCCAGTCGGCATTCTTGGCGCTGCGCTTGGCGGTGGCATGGGCGAGCACGTCGTCGGTTTCGGCCGCGAAGCCGACCAGCAGGCGCGGGCGGCGCGGCGACCGGCCGAGCATGGCGAGGATGTCGGGATTGGGCAGCAGGGTGAGCGTCGGCGGGCCGTCGCCCTTCTTCAGTTTGGACGGGGCGGCCTCGACCTGCCAGTCGGCGACGGCGGCGACCATGACGGCGGCGTCGGCGGGCAGCGCCTGTGCCACCGCATTGGCCATGTCGCGCGCCGATTCGACATCGACCCGCGTCACCCCCCGCGGGGTCGGCAGAGTCACCGGCCCGGCGATCAGCGTCACCTGCGCACCGCGCGCAGCGCACGCGGCGGCGATGGCGAAACCCTGTTTGCCCGAGGAGCGGTTGGCGAGATAGCGGACCGGATCGATCGCCTCATGCGTCGGGCCGGCGGTCACCAGCACATGGCGACCGGCCAGCGACGGGTTGGTCGGGGTCGTCATCGCCTCGATCGCGGCGACGATCGCGGGCGGTTCGGGCAGGCGGCCGGGGCCGAATTCGCCGCAGGCCATTGCCCCGTCATCGGGGTCGAGGACGGTCACGCCGCGCCGGCGCAGGGTCGCGACATTGTCGGTGGTCGCGGCATGTTGCCACATGCGGACGTTCATCGCCGGGACGGCCAGCACCGGCTTGTCGGTGGCGAGCAGCAGCGTGGTGGCGAGATCGTCGGCCATGCCCGCCGCCATGCGGGCGAGCAGATCGGCAGTGGCGGGGGCGACGACCACCAGGTCGGCCTGGCGGCTAAGCTGGATATGGCCCATTTCCGCCTCGTCCTTCAGGTCCCACAGGCTGGTATGGACCGGCTGTTCGCTCAGCGCCGCCAGCGTCATCGGCGTCACGAACTGCGCGCCGCCATCGGTAAGCACGCAGCGGACGCTATGGCCGCGGCCGCGCAACAGGCGGATCAGCTCGCACGCCTTGTACGCGGCGATGCCGCCACCGACGATCAGCAATATGCGTGTCATCGGGTAATTCTCTGCACCCGAACACGCCGCCTGTCGAGGATCGGCCGGGCCAGATCGCGTACCGCGTCGGGAAGAAACGCCATGCCCACCAGATAGGCAGGGGCGGCGGCGAGCGCCCAGTAGAAGTTGTCGGTGCGTGCGAACACCGCGATCGCCAGCGCATATCCGCCAAAGGTCAGCGCGGCACGTCCGCCGAGCGGGCCCGGTGCCGCCGCCCAGCCGAGCATCGCCAGCATCGCCAGCGGCGCGCCCAGCCACCATGGCAGGATGATGAGCGCGGTCGATCGTGCCATGGCGGAAGCGAACAGGCCGGGGCCGTGCAGACCGCTCCAGCCGGGCGACACCGCGTCGAGCGGCCCGGCGACCAGCGCGACCGCGCGGGCATGGAGCAGCAGGATGGCGACGAACACCAGCAGCGCCGCGACCCAGCCCAGCGCCTCGCGCCGACGCCCGTCCAGCAGTGCCGCCGCCAGCATCGCCAGTGCATAGAGCGCCGCCGTTTCCCGGATCACCATCGCGCACAGTGCCAGTGCGACCGCCTCGACCCAGCGGTCCTCGCGCCGGATCGCCAGCGACCATGCGATCAGCAGCCCGGCCCATAGGTCGTGGAACGCCACCAGCGACGGCTGGACGAACGCGACCATGCCGCCGGCCAGCAGGAACAGCGCGGCGATGCGCGGCGGGCCGCGTTCGAACCAGCCGCCGATCCGCCGGCTCCATGCCAGGCCGGCGGCGGCGGCGATGGCGATCAGCAACAGGATCGAGACGAGGTCGGGCAGCGCTGCCTGCACCACGCTCAGCGTCGGCAGGCGGATCGCGGGGAAGGGGTGGAGCGGGGTACGATTGGCGCGCAGTTCCTGCGCAGCAACGGCATAATAATCGCCACCGCTCCGCAGACCGTCGACGACCGAGGCATAGATGTCGACACCGAGCGGCGCGTCGCGGGCCGTGTCCTCGGCCGGCAGGAACCAGGCCGATGCCAGCAGGGCAAGCGCCAGCAGCGCGATGCCAAGCGCCATGCCGGGCCGCAGCGTCGCGAACCGGCTGGAGCACGACAGCCAGACCGGCGGTCGCGCGCGGATCATCCCAGCAGCATCGCCGAGGCCGCACCGACGAGGCCGCCGACGATCCCGACCGCCGCATAGCGCCAGCCGCCGCCGACGCGGACGACGGCGACCTCGGGCAGCGGCGGGGAGGGCGGGGCACCGCCGGGCGCGGGATAGCGCGCCTCGATATTGCGGATCAGGTCGGGCAGCCGGGCAAAGGTGCGCAGGTCGGTGATGATCCGGTCGGCGACCATCGCCTCCGGCCCCAGCTCATCGCGAATCCAGCCGCGCACGAACGGCGCCGCCGTCTCCCACAGGTTGATGTCGGGATCGAGCGCGGTCGCGACCCCCTCGACCATCACCATCGTCTTTTGCAGCAGCAGCAGGTGCGGCTGCGTTTCCATGTCGAAGTCGCGGGTGATGTTGAACAGCGAATCGAGCATCATGCCGACCGACATGTCCTTGACCGCCAGCCCGCGCATCGGTTCGCCGACGGCACGCAGCGCGGTGGCGAATTCGGCGACGTTGTGATGGGCGGGGACATAGCCCGCCTCGAAATGGATCTCCGCGACGCGCTTATAGTCCCCGGTAATGAGGCCATACAGGATCTCGGCCAACCAAACCCGCGCCCGGCGGTCGATCCGGCCCATAATCCCGAAATCGATCGCGGCGATGCGACCATCGGGCAGGGCGAACAGATTGCCCTGGTGCATATCGGCATGGAAGAACCCGTCGGCGATCGCCTGTCGCAGGAACGCGCGGACCAGCCGTGTCGCCATCGCGTGCAGGTCGTGCCCCGCCGCGATCAGCGCCGGGCGGTTCGACAGTTTGATGCCGTCGATCCACTCGGTGGTCAGGATCTTGGACGTGGTCCGCTGCCAGTCGATGTCGGGAATGGTGAAGTCGGGCTCCGCCTCCATCCCCTGTGCCAGTTCCGACGCGGAAGCGGCTTCGCGGCGCAGGTCGAGTTCGCGCGCGGTCCAGCGCTTCATCGTCTCGATCACGAGGCGCGGGCGCAGCCGCCGCAGTTCGCCGCCCATCGTCTCCATGCGGGCGGCGGCCCATTCATAGGTGTCGATCGCGTCGAAGAACTGGGCCTCGACGCCTGGCCGCAGCACCTTCACCGCGACCCGGCGGCCGTCGGTGGTGATGGCGCGGTGGACCTGTGCGATCGACGCGGCACCGACCGGGCTTTCCTCGATCGACTGGAACAGGCGCTCGATCGGCTGGCCCAGCCCCGACTCGATCGCCGGGCGCACCACGGCCCATGACAGCGGCGGCAGCGCGTCCTGCAGCGACAACAGGTCCTGCGCCACATCCTCGCCGACCAGATCGGGGCGGGTGGCGAGCGTCTGGCCCAGCTTGATCGCCGCCGGTCCCAGCGCCGCGAACGCCTCGGCATAGCGCGGAGTCGCGGGGACGCGCGCGCCCAGCCGGGCGAGACGCACGACCCGGCGCAGGCGCGGCGGCGTGCGCGGGTTGCGCTCGAGCTCGATCAACGCGCCATGGCGCGCGAGCGTGCGCCCCCATTTCAGGATGCGCCAGTAATGGGTGAGGGTCGACGTCATGCGGCCTTTTGCCCTGGACCCCCGCCTGCGCGGGGGTTTGATGCATGCCGCATCAAATCTTCCACCCGCTATGGATCGCGACCAGCCCGCCCATGATCGGTTCCACCCGCGTGCGGATGAAGCCCGCCTCGCCGATCATCCGTTCGAAGGTCGGCATGTCGGGGAAGCGGCGGATCGATTCGATCAGATAGCGATAGCTGTCCTCGTCATTCGCCAGCAGCTTGCCGAGCTTGGGCACCAGCTTGTGCGAATAATGGTCGTAGACATCGGCAAAGCCCGGCCACGTCGCCGTCGAGAATTCGAGACAGAAGAAGCGCCCGCCGCGCTTCAGCACGCGGTGCGCCTCGCGCAACGCCTTGGGGATGTCGGTCACGTTGCGGATACCGAACGCGATCGTATAGCCGTCGAACGCCCGGTCGCCGAAATCGAGAGTCTCGGCATTTTGTTCGGACCAGAGCAGACCGTCGATGCCACGCTTTTCGGCGCGTTCCATGCCCACGCCCAGCATCGCCGGGTTGATGTCGGCGACGGTGATGTGCGCGCCGGCCTTCGCCATGCGGAACGCGATGTCGCCGGTGCCGCCGGCCATGTCGAGGATCGATTCGCCCTTTTGCGGCTTTACCCGCGCGACGAACCGGTCCTTCCACAACCGGTGCATGCCCCCCGACATCGCGTCGTTCATCAGGTCGTAGCGCGAGGCGACGCTGGCGAAGACATCGCCGACGCGCTTGGTTTTTTCCGCGGGAGCCACATCTTCGTAACCGAAGGATACCGTGTCGTTCATGGAGACTGCCCTAGCGGTGCCTTGTGGCCGGAGCAAACCGAACCTAGCTTTCCGGCGTACATACCGGTGCCATCGACCGGTCAGCCGAAAGACCGCATGCCCGAACTTCCCGAGGTAGAAACCACCGTTCGCGGTCTGGCACCCGTATTGACCGGTCAGCGGCTGGCGCGGGTCATCGCGAATCGTGCCGATCTTCGCCGGGCGATGCCGGTCGATCTGGGGCAGCGGCTGACCGGGGCGACAGTGACCGGCCTGTCGCGTCGCGCCAAATACGGGCTGATCGAGACCGATCGCGACGATACGTTCATCTTCCATCTCGGCATGTCCGGCCGCTGGCGCGTCGATCCGGTCGAGCTGCTGGCCCATGATCATCTGGTACTGGCGACCGATGCCGGGCGGCAGGTGGTGCTGAACGATCCGCGCCGCTTCGGGTCGGTCGACCTGTTGCCGACCGCCGGGGTCGCGGCATGGCCGCCCTTTGCCGCACTAGGGCCCGAGCCGCTGGGACCGGACTTCACCGCGGAGCATCTGGAGCGGCGGTTCGCGGGGCGGATCGCACCGGTCAAGATCCTGCTGCTCGATCAGCGAATCGTCGCGGGACTCGGTAATATCTATGTGTGCGAGGCGCTGAACGTCGCGGGCATTTCGCCGACTCGACCGGCGGGGCAAATCGCGCGCGAACGGCTGGCGCCGCTGGTGGATGCGACCCGCGCGGTGCTGTTATCGGCGATCGAGGCAGGGGGATCGACCCTGCGCGATTATGCCCGTCCCGATGGCGAACTGGGCTATTTCTCGAAACAATTCAGGGTCTATGGTCGCGAGGGCGAACCATGCCCGTGCGGCGGCATCGTCGAGCGGCGCGTCGACGGCGGCCGCTCCACCTTCTGGTGCCGATCCTGCCAGCAATAGTTGACCTGGCGCGCCCGACCAGTTAAGGGGCGCACCTTCTCCGGTCGGATTGTTCGATCGGCACCAATCATTTGCGAGAGTCGAGGACGGCATGGCGAATACGCCACAGGCGAAGAAGCGTATCCGGCGCAATGCGCGTCGTGCGGAAATCAATGGTGCGCGCGTTGGCCGCATCCGTACCTTCGTAAAGAAGGTCGAAGCAGCGATCGTCGCGGGTGACCGCGAAGCGGCGACCACCGCGCTGGCGAGCGTGCAGCCGGAACTGGCCCGTGGCGTTGCCAAGGGCGTGCTGCACAAGAACACCGCAAGCCGCAAGTTCTCGCGTCTGACGAAGGCGGTCGGCGCGATCGCCTGATCGCTTCGTCCCCGTCGGACAGGATCAACCCCGTCGACCCTATGGTCGGCGGGGTTTCTTGCGTCGCCTGATCACGGTGTCACACGTCGGTCCGAAGCGCCCGTCCCGCGCTGGAATGGTTCCTGCAAACCGCGCCGAATCAACGCCCGGGAAAACGGCGGAAATCCGTGGATTCGAGGATTCGGACCAAGCGAAAGTTCGCTAAGATATTGACGTAAAACGCTAAAAAATAAATCCAACGGGTTTCCGCCGCTGGGGCGCTGTCAACCGCCTTTATTTCGGTTTCGTGACTTGATCGATCGGCGTCGCGGTTCCTAAACAGCACTTCCCGACGCCGATAGCGGTGGTCGGGGCCCGCACGAATCTCCGTGTACGATCGTCGCTCCGGCGCGGTCAGGGGGGCTTTTAAACGATGGATGAACCGTGGCGGAGAAGCTGATTCTCCGGGCGGGAGGGGTGTATCTGCGTGACGAAACCGGTGGATCATGGTCAGGTTGAGGTTGCCGCGGCATGGGCCTGCGTGCGCCAGAACCTGCGTGCGTCCGCCGGACAGCGGCTGTTCGACCGGTGGCTGAAGCCGATGGAACTGGTCGCCCCCGATGGCGATGGCGTCGTCCGCCTGACGCTGCCGTCGGCCTTCATGACCGATTGGGTCCGCAATCATTATGCCGAACGCCTGACGCACGAATTCCGGGCGCAATTGCCGGAAGTGCGCGACGTGGTGGTCGAAACGGCGAGCGCGCTGCAATCGCGAATCGTACCGCCGGCCGTATTGCCGGAATCGGCGCCAGCCCCCGTCGCGCCGCCGGTGGCCTTCGCGGCCGCCGTGCCGCAGCGGGTGCCCGGCGACCGTCCGGTGTTCGATCCGCGCTATCGTTTCGACCGGTTCGTCGTTTCGGCATCGAATCGAGTCGCGTTCAATGCCGCCAAGGCGGTGGCCGAGCCGGGCGCGCCGCGTTTCAGCCCGCTATTCCTGCATAGCGGTACCGGCCTTGGCAAAACGCATCTGATGCATGCGATCGGTCATGCGTTCCTCGACGCCGATCCGGCGGCAAGCGCGACCTATCTGCCGGCCGAGCGGTTCATGTTCGAATTCGTCGCGGCGATGCGCGCGCGCGATACCCATGGATTCAAGGCGCGGCTGCGCGGGGTCGATCTGCTGATGATCGACGACCTGCAATTCGTGGCGGGCAAGGATGCGACGCAGGAGGAATGCCTGCACACGATCAACGCGTTCATGGATGCGGGCAAGCGGGTGGTGATCGCCTGCGACCGTTCGCCGGGGCTGCTGGAGGGCATCGATCCCCGGCTGCTGTCGCGGCTGGGCGGGGGGCTGGTCGCCGACATCAAGCTGCCGGAAACCGAGCTGCGCCATGCGATCCTCGCGGCGAAGCTGGCCGAGGTGCCCGGCATCGTCGTGCCCGAGGATGTGCTCGAACTGCTGGCCGGACGTATTCGCGGCAGCGTGCGCGAACTGGAAGGTGCGCTGAACCGGTTGATCGCCTATGCCTCGCTGACCGGCGATACGATCGATATGGCGTTCGCCCATGCGACGCTGGGCGAGATGCTGGCCGGGCCGGCCAAGCGGGTCACGATCGATGACATCCAGCGCGCGGTGTCCGCGCATTTCGAGGTCAAGCAGCTCGACCTGATTTCTGCCCGGCGGGCGCAGGCGATCGCGCGGCCGCGGCAGGTGGCGATGTATCTCGCCAAGCGGCTGACGACGCGCTCGCTGCCCGAGATCGGGCGCAAGTTCGGCAATCGCGACCATTCGACAGTGATCCACGCTGTTCGGCGGATCGAAGAACTGCGCGGGGTCGATCGCGAGATCGACAGTGCGGTGCGGACGTTGCTGCGCTCGCTCGAGGGTTGAGCGGATTTACGTAGAATTGATTCACGCGAAGGTGCGAAGACGCGGAGGAGTTGCGTCAGACGCTACCCTTGCCCGCGCGGGCGGCATTTCCTGCGCGGTCGCCGCCAGCGCAGGCGTCTCCCGATCGCGGAGGGGGTGCTGCGAACACAACCCCTCCGCGCCTTCGCGCCTTTGCGTGAACCCTTTTACGTAATGACGTCCGGCTCGTTGCGGCCGGTATGCTGCTGGATCGCGGCGAGCGTCTCGGCAGCGGCGACCAGCGGGGCCAGCGCATTACCGGTTTCCTGCGCCAGATCGCCCTCGGCCGGTTCGTAGCGTTCGATATAGACACGCAGCGTCGCGCCCTGCGTGCCGGTACCCGACAGGCGGAACACGATGCGCGATCCGTCGGCGAACAGGATGCGGACGCCCTGTTTGCGGCTGACCGATCCGTCGGTGCTGTCATGATAGGCGAAGTCGTCCGCCTCCGACACGGTCAGGTCGCCGATCATGGTGCCCGGCAGCGTAGCGAGACGATCGCGCAGCGACGCCACCAGCGCGTCGGCCCCCGCCTGTTCGACGCCCTCATAGTCATGCCGGGCATAATAGTTGCGGCCATGGCGCGCCCAATGATCCGCCATGATCTCGGCGACCGGCTGGCGGCGGGCGGCAAGAATGTTGAGCCAGAGCAGCACCGCCCATAGCCCGTCCTTCTCCCGGACATGGTTCGAGCCGGTGCCGGCGCTTTCCTCGCCACAAATGGTGACTAGGCCGGCGTCGAGCAGATTGCCGAAGAATTTCCAGCCGGTCGGCGTTTCGTACAGCGGCACGTTCAGCGCCTGCGCGACGCGGTCGGCGGCGGCGGAGGTCGGCATCGAACGGGCGATGCCGGCGATGCCGTCCTTGTACGCCGGGGCGAGATGGGCGTTGGCGGCGAGTACCGCGAGCGAATCGGACGGCGTCACGAAGATGCCGCGGCCGATGATGAGGTTCCGGTCGCCGTCGCCGTCCGACGCCGCGCCGAAATCGGGTGCGTCGGCAGCCATCATCCGTTCGTACAATTCATGGGCGTGGACCAGATTGGGGTCTGGGTGATGCCCGCCGAAATCGGGCAGGGGGGTGCCGTTGACGACGGTACCCGGTGCGGCACCGAGACGGCGTTCGAGGATCTCGGTCGCATAGGGACCGGTCACCGCGCTCATCGCGTCGAACGACAGGCGGAAGCCACCGGCGATCAGGTCGCGGATCGCGGCGAAATCGAACAGCGTCTCCATCAGGTCGGCATAGGCGGCGACCGAATCGACCACCTCGACGGTCATGCCGTCGACATCCTGTTCGCCGAGCGAATCGAGGTCGATGCCGGTCACGTCGCTGATGGCATAGCGGTCGATCTCCAGCGTGCGGGCATAGAGCGCGTCGGTGAAGCTTTCGGGCGCGGGGCCACCGTTCGACACGTTGTATTTGATGCCGAAGTCTTCGTCCGGGCCGCCGGGATTATGGCTGGCCGACAGGACGAGCCCGCCGATCGCACCGCGCTGGCGGATGACGTTCGAGGCGGCGGGGGTCGACAGAATGCCGCCCTGTCCGACGATCGCGCGGGCGAAGCCATTGGCGGCGGCCATGCGGATCGCGGTCTGGATGACCTCACGGTTCAGATAGCGGCCGTCGCCGCCGATCACCAGCGTCGCGCCGGCCTTCCCCTCGACCACGTCGAACACCGACTGGATGAAGTTTTCGGCGTAATGCGGTTGCTGGAATACCCGCACCTTCTTGCGCAGGCCCGACGTGCCGGGCTTCTGATCGGTAAAGGGCTTGGTGTCGACGGTGGTGCTGGTCACGAACGGCTTCCCCTGTAGTGGGTGTTCCCGAACGCATAAGGTGACGAAGGTGCCACGGACAACACATAATTATCCGTGGCATCCGATTAAATAAAACAAATATTCAAACTTGCAGCCCCAACGCCTGCTGCGCCGCCAACAGGGTAGGCCGGGCCAGCGCCTCGGCTTTCGCCGCGCCCTTGGCCAGTGTCGCTCCGACCGCCGCGCGATCGCCGAGCAGCGCCACCAGCCGGTCGCGGATCGGGCCGAGCTTGGCGACCGCCAGATCGGCAAGCGCGGGCTTGAACGCGCCGAACCCCTGGCCGCCGAAGTTGGCGAGTACGTCCTGCGACGTCTCCCCCGACAGCGCGGCATAGATGGTGACGAGGTTGCGCGCCTCGGGCCGCTCCGCCAGCCCGGCGACTTCGGACGGCAGGGGTTCCGGATCGGTCTTGGCCTTGCGGAACTTGGCCATGATCTGATCGTCCGAATCGATCAGGTTGATGCGGCTCAGGTCCGACGGGTCGGACTTGGACATCTTGGCGGTGCCGTCGCGCAAGCTCATGATTCGCGGCGTATCCTCCGGAATCATCGGTTCGGGCAGCGGGAACAGATCGACGTTGAAATCGAGGTTGAACTTGGTCGCGATGTCGCGCGCGAGTTCGAGATGCTGCTTCTGGTCCTCGCCGACCGGAACGTGCGTCGCCCGGTACGCAAGAATGTCGGCGGCCTGGAGCACCGGATAGGTGAACAGGCCGACACTGGCACCTTCGCGGTTCTTGCCGGCCTTGTCCTTCCACTGGGTCATGCGATTGAGCCAGCCGACGCGGGCGGTGCCGCCAAGGATCCACGCCAGTTCGCTATGCGCCGGCACCCGCGCCTGATTGAACAGGATCGAGCGGTCGGGATCGATGCCGGCCGCCAGCAGCGTTGCCGCCATTTCGATCGTGTTCGACGCCATTTCCTGCGGGTCCTGCGTCACGGTCAGCGCGTGAAGGTCGGCGAGGAAGAACAGGCAGACCTCGTCGACGCCCATCCGGTCCTGCAACCGTACCCAGTTGCGGATCGCGCCCAGATAATTGCCGAGGTGAAGGTTGCCGGTGGTCTGGATGCCGGAGACGACACGCATTTCTGTTTCCTATCAGGCGGCGCGCCGACGCAGCAGCGCGCGGAGATCGGCCAGCCGGAACGCTCCGGTGGCAAGGCAGGCAAGGCCGTAGACGACGGCCCCGGCGCCGACCAGCGCGACCATGCCGATGATGCGGGTCAGCACTTCGCCGGTGGTCCATGGCGCGACGATGCGGTCGGCGAAGAACAGCGCCGCACCCATCAGCAGCGCGGCGATGGCGAAGCGCGGCAGGCGATGGGTCAGTTGCCGGTCGAACGCGAAATGGCCGCGTCGCCGGAGCGTGACATAGAGCATGGCGAAGTTGACCCATGCCGCGACGGCGGTGGCGAGCGGTGGACCAATATGGGCGATGGTCGGGATGAAGGCGAGGTTCAGGACGATGTTGATGACGATCGATATCATCGCGAACCGCACCGGCGTCCGCGTATCCTCGCGCGCATAGAAGCCGGGCGTCATCACCTTGATCAGGACATAGGCGGGCAGGCCGAGCGAGAAGGCGGCCAGCGACTGGGCGCTGCGCAGCGTATCCTCGGGACCGAAGGCACCATGCTGGAACAGCGCCCGGAGGATCGGTTCGGCGACGGTCAGGAAGGCGATGGTCGCGGGCAGCGTCAGCAACAGTGCCAGTTCGATACCGCGATTCTGGGTGTCCATCGCCGCCGCGTCTTCCTTGCGCGCCAGTTGCCGCGAAATGGTGGGCAGCAGGATGGTGCCGAGACCGATGCCGATCAGCCCGAGCGGCAACTGGTTCAGCCGGTCGGCATAATAGATGTACGAGATCGATCCCTGATCGAGCAGCCGCCCCGACAGCGCGGTCGAGATCAGCAGGTTGATCTGCATCGCGCCCGCCCCGATCGCGGCGGGGACGATCAGGCGCAGCATCTCGCGCACTTCGGGGGTCAGGCGCGGGCGTTGCGGGCGGAGCGAGACGCCGGCCTGACGACAGGCGAACATCACCCAGCCGAGCTGCAACGCGCCGCCGACGGTGACCGCCCAAGCCTGTACCCGCGCCGTCGCGTACGGATCGGGGCCGTGGAAGAACAGCAGCCCGGCGACCATCGCGACGTTCAGCAGGATGGGTGCTGCGGCATTGACCCAGAATTTATCGAGCGAATTAAGGATCGCGCCGAGAAGCGACACGATCGAGATCAGCAGCAGATAGGGAATGGTGATCCGCGACAGCATGACCGCATAGACGAATTGTTCGGTCGTCGGGTTCTTGAACCCGCCCGATAGGAGATATGTGAGCGGCCATGCGGCGATCAGCATCACGACCGTCGCGGCGATCAGCACCGGCAGCAGTACCGACAGCACCGCCTGCGCGAAGCCGAGCGCGGCGGGCAGCCCCTGACCCTCCGCCGCCGCATCACCCTCGGCCACCTTCTTGTTGAAGAGCGGCACGAAGGCGGCGTTGAACGCCCCTTCGGCAAACAGGGCGCGGAACATGTTGGGCAGGCGAAAGGCGACGAGGAACGCGTCCGACGCGAACCCCGCGCCGACGAACGTGGCCTGAAGCGAGTCGCGGCCCAGTGCCAGCACGCGGCTGGCCAATGTCAGCCCGCCGACCGACCCCAGTGACTTCGCGAGTTTCATGTCGTCAGTCCGCGGCCGTGCTCATCAGGACCGATCGACATTCAACGACTCCATCTTGCTTCGTCATTCTCGCGTGGGCGGGAATCCATGGCCGCGACGGTTTCCAATGGATTGGCGACCTCTGCGCATATGGACTCCCGCCTGCGCGGGAGTGACGACAGGACGTCCGTCGGTCACAGCCCCGCGCGGCGAACGGAATGTCGATCGGCTCCAGTTCAGGCGTGGCCGGCGACTTCGCCGAGCGCGCCCTGCTGTTCGGCCTGCGACAGATAGAGCTGCGCGAAGTCGATCGGTTCGAGCAGCAGCGGCGGGAAGCCGCCATCGCGCACCGCATCGGCCAGCACGCGGCGGGCGAAGGGGAACAGGATGCGGGGGGCTTCGCCGAGCAGGAAGGGTTGCAGATGTTCGGCCGGAATGTTGCGCAGGCCGAACAGGCCGGCGAACGACAGGTCGACCAGATACATGACCTGATCCTCGACCTCGGCACGCGCTTCGATCTTCAGCACGACTTCGTGGACATCGTCGCCGACCTGGTTGGCGCCGATGTTGAACTGCACGTCCAGCTTGGGCTGACCGGCGATCTGATAGACGCCCGGCGCGCCGGGATTCTCGAACGAGAGGTCCTTGACGTATTGCGTGATGACGTTGACCGCCGGCTGGCTGTCGTCCCCGTTGGCAAAGGCGTCGATGCCGCCTGCGGCGTTCTGTTCGTCCATGTCGATCCCTGTCGGCTCGGGCGGATAGCTTTGGCGCTTCCCGCGTTAAGATGGCGCGGACTAGCAGCGGCCCGACCACGATTCAACGGGTCGACCACCCGGGCGAACGTAAGGCCGTCACGCCGTTTGTATCCGCGCTCGTTCGGTCCTATGTCCGATCGATGGAAGGAAGTGAAGGCATGGTGGTTTTTGTCGTCCTGCTCGCGATGGTCGCGGCGTTTCTCGCAATGCGGCTTTATGCCGTGCTGGGGAAGCGTACCGGTCATGAACCCTTGCCGCGCACCGCGGACGAGCGGATTGCGACGCCCGCGATCGCGCGCCCGATCGAAGTGACGCCCGAAGCGCGTGTGCTGGGTCCGCGTTATGTCGATAGCGGGGCCGAAAGCGGTCTGCGCGCGCTGATCGCCGCCGACCCGTCGTTCGACGTCGCGCAGTTCGTCGAAGGGGCGAAATCGGCCTATCGCATGATCCTCGAAGCCTTCTGGAAGGGCGACGAGTCAACGCTGGAGTGGCTGACCGAGCGCGATGTGCGCGACGCGTTCGCGCAGGCGATCGCCGATCGCAACGCGGCGGGCCATGTCCTCGACAACCGGCTGGTATCGATCGAACGCGCGGTGGTGACCGAGGCGTCTGTCGAAGGCGGCATAGCGCGCGTGTCGGTCCGCTTCGATGCCGATATCGCCGCGATCACCCGCGATGCCGACGGCAATATCGTCGCGGGTTCGATGTCCGATGCGGTCGAGACGCATGACGTCTGGACGTTCCTGCGGGTGCTCAAGAGCAACGACCCGAACTGGAAGCTTGCCGATACCGACGAAGCCTGACGTCGATGCGCAAGGGGGGATCGGCGGCGCTTGCCGCGCTGCTGCTGGTTGGCTGTTCGAATGCGATCGTGCCGCGGGGCGTGGAGACGACGACGTCGGCGCGTCCTGCCGCCCGCGCTCAGGCACCGGTGCAGCGCCCGGTTGCGGTTCGTCAGCCGACCGGTGCGGTCCCGCTGCCGCCGATTACCGGCGGCACTGCGGTCAATGGCGCCGCCACGGCGCTTGCGGCGGGGGTCGTTGCCGGACCGCCAGTCGCGACGCTGCCACTGACCGAAGAGTCCGCCGCGCGCGCGCTGGCGGCGTTTCGCATCTCCTGTCCCTCGCTGGTGCGGCGGACCGATCCGACCGGGCTGACGCAGGGGGCCGACTGGCAGGGCGCGTGTGATGCGGCACGGTCGACCGGGACGGGGCAGGCGCGGGCATTCTTCGGGCAATGGTTCGAAACCGCGCAGGTCGGCGACGGCAAGGCGTTCGCCACCGGCTATTACGAACCGGAAATCCACGGATCGCGAACGCGGCAACCGGGCTATGAAACACCGGTCTATGGTGTGCCGGGCGATCTGGTCGAAGCCGATCTCGGCCTGTTTTCGACCGATCTGAAGGGCAAGCGGGTTCGCGGTCGGGTCGATGGCGCGAAGCTGATACCCTATTATGATCGAACGGCGATCGAGGAAGGCGCGCTGGCCGGACGCGGCCTCGAAATCGCGTGGGCGGCCGATCCGGTCGAGATGTTCTTTTTGCAGGTCCAGGGTTCGGGGCGGCTGCGGCTGCCCGATGGCGGAGTCATGCGCATCGGCTATGCCGGGCAGAATGGTCGCGACTATACCGGCATCGGCAAGCTGATGCGTGACCGCGGGCTGATCGGACCGGGGCAGGCGTCGATGCAGGGGCTGATGGCGTGGCTGCGCGCCAATCCCGAACAGGGGCGCGCGGTGATGCGCGAGAACAAGAGCTTCGTGTTCTTTCGCGAACTGACCGGGCCGGGGCCGCTGGGCGCGATGGGCCTGCCAGTGACCGGCAATGCCAGCGTGGCGACCGATGTCCGCTTCGTGCCGCTGGGCGCGCCGGTGTTCCTGTCGATGGATCGCACCGATGCGTCGGGCCTGTGGGTGGCGCAGGATACCGGCGGCGCGATCAAGGGCACCAATCGTTTCGATACCTTCTGGGGGGCGGGCGACGAAGCGCGGGCGATCGCGGGCGGCATGAGCGCGCGCGGCACGGCGTTCCTGCTGGTGCCGATCGGAACCGTTGCACGGATCGCGAGTGGCCGGCCGACGCCTTGATCCGGGTGAGGCGGCGCTGTGGGCGCGGGTCGTCGCGGCGGTAAAGCCGCTGCACGGCGCGCGACCCGTCGCTCCTCTCGCGGTGCTGGAACAACATGGTGCACCCAGACCCAAACCAACCCGCCCGGTCGCGGCACCCGCCGTCAAGCCCGCGCGCGGGGCACGGACGCCCGGCGATACGCTCGACGCCAGCTGGGACCACAAGCTTGCGCGCGGGCTGGTCAGTCCCGATGCGACCATCGATCTGCACGGCCACACGCTGGCGGCGGCCCATGCCCGGCTCGATCAGGAACTGGGACGGGCGATCGTGCGGGGCGACCGGGTGTTGCTGGTCGTGACCGGTCGACCGCCACGTGCCGAATCCGAACGACCCCATGCCCGCGGGGCGATTCGGGCCGCAATCGGCGACTGGATCGCGGCTGGCCGCCATGTCGACCGCATCGCATCAATTCGCGGTGCCCATCCAAGGCATGGCGGAGGGGGTGCGCTCTACCTAATATTGCGGCGCAACCGGACGGGTTGAAAATTGCCACAGGCGGCCTGTCTCCCGTCCGTGGTAACCAATGGATTCCCCGTCGGAAATGGCCAAAGTCAAGGGATCGTAACGGATACGTACTGATCCCGATATCGTTTGCGGGAACCAGTTGCATTTCAACTAGTTGGTCCCGGTTTGGTACATTTTTGCCACGCTTGTGCTGTCCCGCAACAAGACATATGTAAAAGCCTGTCTCCGACCGGGAACGAAATGGTTACTCGACAGTAAATGCGGTGCTCGTCGAGGAGACGTTGCTGACCCGGGGGAAGACATTCGACAAACCTGTTTCCTGCCTGTGTGCGGAAAAAGGGGGACTGAATGGTGCAGGGAGTCGATCGTCGACCACCGCGCACCTCCGGGGCAACAAGGAGGATTATTTTATGGCTTTCGGTGATAACAGTGTTCTGATCACGACTGCGACCCAGCAGAACGTGGTCGCCAACGGCAACAGCGACACCTACCAGGCCGCAGACGGCGCGAACGCGTTCGTGATCGCAAACGGCAATGTCGGTAACGACCTGTTCCTCGGCTGGGGCGCGAACGACTCGATCATCAACAACCGTCAGATCTTCGACGGAAACGGCGATGGCTTCATTCAGTTCGGCTCGAACGGCGTTCTCGACATCGATCGCGTCAGCCGCCGCAACGCCGGTCAGGACCAGCTGCAGCTCGCCGGTGAAAACGCCAACATCACCGAACTGCGCTATCTCGGTGAAAAGAACGGCGGCTACGTCTATGCCGACTCGGCAACGCTGAAGAACCTGTGGGAACCCTTCGGCCGCACCAACGTGATCGAAGGCACGGTCGGCGACAACTCGTTCAACATGGCAGGCGGCGCCAAGGTGCTGTTCCATGACAACGCGCTGGGTCTGAACCTCGGTGGCGACACGATCAGCAACTTCGGCAGCGACGATCTGCTCGTCAGCACGTCGATGATCTTCGACAGCGACATGAACGACACCGTCACCTTCGGCAAGAACGGCGTGCTCGACATTTCGGGTTCGACCGGTCCTGCGGCGACCGACCCGATGGGTGGCCCGGGCGGCCAGCTGGGCTTCACCGATCAGACGTCGGTCAAGTATCTCGGTTCGAACGAAATCGGTGGCGTGACGTATTACTATTACGGCACGACCGACTCGACCTTCGACCCGACCCCGAGCGCGTAAGCGTCTCTCCGGTAACGGACGGAAAGCCCGGCACGAAAGTGTCGGGCTTTTCATTGTTCCGGCCCGATGACCGCCGCTGCGATTGCGGCGCCGTCGCCCCGGTCGCGCTGATAGGCGCGGATATCAGGGGAAAGCACATAGGCGACGAGGGCGAGCGCAACGGCCGCCGACGCACCGTCGCGGACCCGCACGGCCCGGTATCGCGATCGAGACACCGCAGCGCGATCCGAAGTCCGGCGAACGGATTGTCGCCGTTCGGTTCCGGGCGGCATCGGTCGCATGACCTTCCGTCGGTCGGCGATCCGACGCCGTTCGGGATCGGATAGCGTGCGGTAGGCGCTGATGATCGCCGCTGCGCGATCGGCGGCATCGGCATCGCACGACCGGTCGGGATGCCAGCGCGCGATCATCCGGCGAAAGGCGCGCTTGATCTGGTCCGGATCCGCTCCACGATCGATATCGAGTACCGTATAGGGATCGGCAGTATCGGTCATCGGCCCGCCTCGATTGACTATCCGTCCGAGGCATTGCTACGAGCGCGGTTGCGGGGCGGTTGAGCAACAGGCTTAGCGCCGGGTTCACCATAGTGCGCACATACCAACCCGACGGAGCAGGAATGATCGAGGCGGAAACCAGCAGGATCGGCCCGGTCGACATCGCCGTTCTGACGTTCGACGAAGCGGTTGCGGCGGTCGACGACCGTATCGACGCGGCCGATGGCGGCAGCGTCACCTTTTGCAACGCGCACAGCGTCAACCTGGCGCGCGTCGACCGGCGGCTGGTCGATGCCTATTCCGACAGCCTCGTGCTGAACGACGGGATCGGCGTCGATATGGCACGCAAGCTGTTATACGGTGCGCCGTTCCCGGCGAACGTCAATGGCAGCGACTTCATCCCGATCTTCTTCGAACGGAGCCGCCACGACCTGCGCCTGTTTCTTCTCGGCAGCCGGCCGGGCATTGCCGCACAGGCAGGCGCGATCATCACCGAGCGTTATCCGCGACATCGGATCATCGGCGTGCGCGACGGCTATTTCAAACCGGACGAAGAGCCAGCGCTGGTCAACGAGATTGCGCGATCGGGTGCGAACCTGCTGATCATCGGCATGGGCCAGCCGCGCCAGGAGATTTTTGCGGCGGAACATGCGGCAAGGATCGGGATGGCATCGATGAGCGTAGGCGCGTTCCTCGACTTTACCTCGGGTGCGATTCCGCGTGCGCCGGGCTGGCTGCGTGCGGCCCGGCTGGAATGGGTCTACCGCCTCGCGCTGGAGCCGCGGCGCATGTTCGACCGCTATGTCCTCGGTAATCCCCGGTTCATCCTCGGCGTCCTAAAGGATCGCAGGCGTAACGACTAAAATGTGATGAACGACGTGTTAGCCGGATCGCGCAACCGATTATCGACAGGCCTGGAAGTATAAAGACCGGGAAGGTCGCAAACTGCGACGGCTGCGGGGTCTGAAATGCTTGGTATCAACCTGTCTGGTGCGGAGTTCGGCAAGGGCGACCGCTATGGCTATGACTATGTCTACCCATCGCTGAAGGATCTGACCTTTTACGCGCAAAAGGGTATCGAACTCGTTCGTCTTCCGGTGAAGTGGGAACGTCTGCAGGACAAGCTGGGCGGGCCGCTCGACGAGCAGGAAATGGCGCGGCTGACCAAATTCCTCGACAATGCCCAGAGCCTGGGCATCAAGGTCGTCGTCGACGTCCACAATTTCGGACGCTTTGCCGGCAAGGCGATCGGCACGGCCGATGTTCCGGTCGAGAAGTTCGCCGATTTCTGGGCGAAGCTGGCCGATGCCATCGGCGACAAGCCGGCGGTGTATGGCTATGACCTGATGAACGAGCCGCACAACATGCCGAACAAGACGGTGTGGCCGGCGGCAGCGCAGGCGGCGGTCGATGCGATCCGGGCGCTGGGCGACAAGACCACGATCTTCGTCGAGGGCGAGAGCTGGGCCAATGCGACCAATTGGGGTTCGAACAACCCCAATCTGGACATCAAGGATCCGGCCGACAACATCGTCTACGAAGCGCATCTCTACCTCGACAAGAATCAGTCGGGTACCTATGCCGGCAGCTACGATCAGGAAGGGGCCACCGCCGATATCGGCGTAAAGCGCTTGCAGGCGTTCGTCGCGTGGCTGGAGGAAAAGGGCGCGCGCGGCTTCATCGGCGAATTCGGCGTCCCCTCGGACGATCCGCGCTGGCAGGTCGCGCTCGACAACATGCTCGACGCGATGAACGATTACGGCCTGTCGGGCACCTATTGGGGCGCAGGCAAGTGGTTCAACGGCTATAATGTCGGCCTGCTCGACAAGAATGGCAACGGGAAGGCGTCGCTCGACACCTTGCTGGCGAACCTGGCCGATGGTCGCGATGTCGGGCTCGCGCAGTTGTGGGCCCCCGATCCGGTCTCGACCGGTACGGTCAATAGCACGACGTCGGTGCCGCGGATCGGCACCGCCGCAAATTACGACAAGGTCGATTTCTCGACCGCCACGGCAGGTGTCACCGTCAAGCTCGACGGCGTGAAATATGTGTCGATCGAGGAAGTGGTCGGCAGCAATTTCAAGGACGTGCTGATCGGTGACAATGCCGCCAACACCCTGATCGGCGGCAAGGGCAACGACGTGCTCGACGGCGGGGCGGGGGCCGATATCCTGACCGGCGGCCTCGGCGACGACGTCTATTATGTCGATAACGCCCGCGACGTGCTGACCGAGCGGGTCGGCGAGGGCCATGACGTGGTTCATGCCACCGTGGACTGGGTTCTCGGCAATTCGTTCGAGGATCTGAAGCTCGACGGCACCGCGATCAGCGGCACCGGCAACAAGCTGGACAACGTCATCATCGGCAACGCGCTGGGGAATATTCTGAACGGCGGCTGGGGCGATGACGTGCTCGACGGTCTGGGCGGTGCGGACCGCCTGATCGGCGGCACCGGCAACGACACCTATTATGTCGACAATGTCGGCGACGAGACCGTCGAGGCGTACAAGGCCGGCAACGACACCGTCATCGCGACGATCGACTGGACGCTCGCCGCCAATGTCGAGAACCTGACGCTGTCGGGTGGGGCACGGCGCGGGACGGGCAACGGCAGCGACAACAAGCTGACCGCCAACGACGCCGGCAATTACCTGTACGGATTGAAGGGCGACGACATCCTGACCGGCGGCGCCGGCAAGGACTGGCTGGAAGGCGGCGAGGGTGAGGACAGGCTGTCGGGCGGGGCCGGCGACGACATCCTGACCGGCGGCACCAATCGCGACTGGCTGACCGGTGGAGCCGGGCGCGACACCTTCCGCTATCTCGCCGGCAACGAATCCAAGGGCAGCACGATGGACCGCATCCTCGATTTCACGCGCGGCGAGGACGTCATCGACCTGTCGGCACTGGACGCCAACAGCAAGATCGGGGGCAATCAGGCGATGACCTTCATCGGCACCGCCGAATTCGGTCGGAAGGCCGGGCAACTCCGCTACGAAGTGATCGACGATTACACGCAGGTCGAAGTCGATCTGAACGGCGACGGCAAGGCGGATTTCGGCATCCGGCTGGAAGAGTTCCACTACAAGCTGGCGGCCAGCGACTTCATCCTCTGATCGACGATCTGCGTCGCGCCGACGATACCGTTCGTCCCCCAGGGAGACGGACGGTATCGTCATGCCGGAGACGGGTCGCTGCACGTACTTGCTGCGGTGGGAACGAAGCCGTACATCGACCATTCCGCCTGCATCGGTCATCGCGGGAAAAAGACGGGCAGCCATCGCTATCGAAGTCCGGCGGACTGCAGGCGGAGTGTCTCGTACTTGCAGGCCAGACTTCGCGCCCGGCATGGCCTGCGGTGCCGGTAAGGACGGTCGCGACAGGACGATAGAGGGAAAGCGAATGACCGACCTGCCCCGCGTGTCGGTGGTGAGTGCCTTCTACAATCGTGGCAGCCGGGTGAGGGAATCGGTCGGTACCATCCTGGCGCAGACCTATCCGAACCTCGAACTGGTGATCGTCGACGACGGATCGACCGACGATACGCTGGCGCAGTTGAAGACGTTCGACGATCCCCGCCTCAAAATCATCTCGCGCGACAATCGCGGCTTCGTTGCCTCGATCAACGAAGCCATCCGGGCGAGCAGCGGCGCGATCGTCGCCATCCATGGTTCGGGCGATCTGTCCTTTCCCGACCGGATCGCGCGACAGGCGCAGGTGCTGGTCGACGATCCGTCGGTCGGCGTGGTCGGATGCTGGGTCGAGGATGACGAGACGGTAGGGGACGGGACGCTGGTATTCCGGCCACCCGCCGGCCTGCCGTTTCACGAGGTCCTGCTGGGCCGCAACCTGTTCACTCATGGCGAGACGATGTTCCGCCGGGCGTTGTACGATCGGGTCGGCGGTTACCGCGAGTTTTTCCGCTATGCGCAGGATCGCGACCTGTGGCTGCGCATGTCGCGCCATACCGATTATGCGATCGTTCCCGACATCCTGTACCGGCGGTTCAAGCCGGCGGGCGGGGTCAGCGCCGATCCGCAAAAGCTGGTGCTGCAGGCCTATCTGTCGGACTTCGCCGTGCAATGCGCGCTGGCGGTGGACCGGGGGGAGGACGATCCGATCGACCGGCATGGATATCTTGCCCCGTTCCTCCGCCAACGACCGGAAGTACTGGCGCGCAAGCTCGCCTGGTATGGCGCGCGCTTGATGGTGAAGGGCGATTTCGCGCGGGGGTGGCCGGTGATCGAACAGGCGCGCCGTGAGGCGGGAAGCTGGCAGGTGCGGATGATCCACGCATTGGCCGGGCTGCACACGTCGCCGGTGATCTGGGAGCGAATCGGGCGGCCGGTCCTAGCGCAGCGGCTGGCATATTTTCGCCAGTCCGACGACTGACCGGACAGGACGGCTCCGCGAGACCGTCCTGCCCGCAGTTCAGCGGATCAGGATGCTGCCGAGAACCGGTACGTCGGCCGCTTCGAGGCGCGGCAACAGCGCGTCGAGCGCGGCAAAGGGCGTCTGGGTGCGTTCGATCACCAGCAGCAGCCCATCGGCGCCACGCGCGATCGCGGCGATCATTTCGGGCGGCTGATGACCGGCGTCGACGATCGCGAAGCGATGGCCGAGGCGGATGGCGCGGATCTGTTCGACCAGTGAGACGCGCTCGACCGTCTCCGGCAGCGCGGCGATTGCCGGGCCGGCGGCGATCAGCGACAGGTTCGGCACCGGCGTCTCGGTCACGGTCGCTTCGCGGTCCTCGGCACCGGACAGGAGCGAGGTGACGCCTTCGACCGGGTCGACCGCGAACAGGCTGTGATGGGTAGGGGCGGCGAAGTTCGCATCGACCAGCAGCCCCGGTTGGCCAAGCTGTGCGACGAGCGTCGCCAGGTTCGCGGCGACGCCCGGCGCATCGTCGGTCCCGACCGCGGCGACGACGATCACGCGCAGGTCACCGCGTTCGAGATCCTCGATCGCGAACAGGCTGGAGCGCAGCGCGCGCAGCTTTACGGTCAGTGGATTGTCGGGATCATAGGCGGCGACGACGGCGCGGCTGACGCCGGTGGCGTCGGGATCGATCAGCGTGCCTGCCTCGGCCCGGGTCGCCAGCGTACGCTGAACCTGTTCGGGCGGGACGACGCCGAGGTCGACGACTGCTTCGGTGAAGCTGGCCCCGGTCCGTGCGCGATACGCCTCGATCCGGTCCAGTTCCTCGCGACCCAGCCGGTTGGCGTCGATCAGCGCAGTTTCAACGTCGCTGTAGCGATCCGCAGCTGACCGCGACGTGCTGGAACGCAACCTCATGCCGATGCTTCCTTTCCGGCGAAACCAACATTGACCGAACCACGGCTGAGATCGACCAGTACCGGCAATCCGGTCGCCCGTTCGAACCCGTCGATGGTGCGTACGCGGGGCCGGCGCCATTCGAGGAATAGCGCGAGGATGACCCCGGCGAATATGCCGCCGACGATGCCGAGCAGCACCCGCAAGCCGACGTCCGGGCTCGACGGAAGTGTCGGCGCGGTCGCGCGGTCCAGCACGCTGACGTTGGTCTGCGGAATTTCGCTCTGAAGGCGGACTTCGTTCAACCGTGCGGTGACCGCGTCATAGGCAGCGCGCGACGAGTCGACGTCGCGTTGCAGCACCGCCATTTCGTCCTGCGCGCTGGCCAGCCGCAGCACCCGCTCGCGCTGTGCCGCGACCAGACCACGCAGATTGGCCTCGCGTGCCGAGGCGGCGGCGCTGTCGGTGCGCACCGCGTCGACGACCGTGCCGACGGCCTGCCCACGCCGGGCGCGCAATTCGGCGATCTGTGCCTGTGCCGCAACGACCATCGGATGGTTCGGGCCAAGCGACTGACGCAATTGTTGCAATTCCGCCGACTTGGTCGCGATCTGCCCGTCCAGCCCCTGTACGACGGCGGATTGCTGTGCCGAGGACGACGATCCGACCGAGGTGTTGGCGCGGGCACGGGACTGGGCCGTTTCCGCCTGCGCCGTGGTCATCTGTTGCGACAGTTCGCTCAGCTGCGCCTGTTCGATGTCGAACCGGCCAGCGCCGACGAGGCCGCGTGCCTGCTGGAAGCCGCTGAGGCGACGCTGCGCCTGTTCCAGACGGTCGCGCGCCTCGTTGATCTGCGACCGGAACCACTGCGAATAGACGCGGGCCGGATCGATGCGCAGTTGCAACTGCGTCTGCACATAGGCTTCGGCAAAGGCGGTCGCGAGCTGGGCGGCTTTTTCGGGATCGGCACTCTTGTAGTTGAGCGACAACACATTGGTCGTGCGGGTAGTCACCACTTCGAGCGGGGCGACCAGCCGGCGGCCGATCCATTCGCGCAGGCCGATGCGTTGTTCGCCCGATTCGCGGTAGCGCCGGATCAGGTCGGGATCCTTGTCGTACCCGAGCTTTTCGGCGACACGCTGCGCGACGACGCCCGACCGGATGATGTCGACCTGCGTACCCAGCACCGACGCCGACGCCTTTGAGGCGCCGTTGCCGCCGGCGACCGGATCGGATTGCTGCAGATCGAACAGCAGGGTCGACGATGCGGTGTAGGTGCGCGGCGACTGCCACGTCCAGATCGCGACCGCGACGATGCAGGCGAGCGCGACGAGCGCGACCAGCCGCCAGCGGCTTTTCAGCGACTCGAGATAGTCCCAGACATTCATTGCATGGTTCCTTCGTCGGCGGCCGATGCGGGGGCAGTGCCCGTCCGCGTCGTCACGCACATCGCCAGCAGCAATTGCGGCGCGAGCACGTCGTCGAACGCCAGCCGCTGCGATCCTTCCTGCATCCGCCCGAGCGCGGGGGCGAAACTTTCGATCAAGTGGGGCACCTGCGCCGGATCATGGCCGTCGCGGATCAGGGCGTCGGTCAGGTCGGCGACGGTGAATTCGAGGTGGTTGGCGCAAGCGCGCGCAAAGCTTTCGAGCAGCGCGATCGGATAGCGGCGTTCGCCGATCAGCCGCGTGAACAGTTCGTCGTCGCGCGGATTGGTCGTCCGCCAGACCGCCTGTGCGCGGCGCAACCCCTCGGTCATCGCCGCATCGTCGACTTCCTGTTGCCCGCGATCGATCGCGACCAGACAGGCCTGCAGGCTGAACAGCCGCATGTGATAGGGCGAACCGCATGCCGCCCAGCGCAGCGCTTCCAGCGCGCTGGGTGCCATGGTCAGGCCGATGGCGTTGCTGGTCAGGCGGATGAAATTCTTCACCTCGGCATCGGCGATCGGTTTCAGCCCGACCGCGGTCAGGTGGCGGCGGACCGAAGCATGGACGTCGATCAGTTCGCTGACGTCGCCCGAGATGCCGACGAACAGCAGCCGCACCCGCGACCGCATGTCGGACAGCAGTTTCAGCAGCAACGCCAGTTGCGCCTTGGTCTCGGTATCGTCGAGCCGGTCGAATTCGTCGAGAATGAAGACGACGTCGTCGCGGTCGGCCCGCGCCAGCAGCGCGGCGACCGCGCGCGGCGTCGGCGCGGCGGACAACAGGTCGATCGCCTTGGTATATTCGTCCCCGCGCAACCCGAACGGGGCGGGGCCGAGTTCATGGAGATAGGGCAGGATCACCTGACCGAAGTCCCCGGTGCCGGCGCACGACAGATAGATGATCGTCGCGCCGCGCGCGTCGGCCATATCGCCGAATACGCGGACCAGCGATGTCTTGCCGCTGCCGCGCGGGCCGTGGATCACGGCGTGCATGCCCGATTCGAGCACCGCCTCGCGCAGCGTCTTCAGTTCGAGCTCCCGCCCGAACAGGTCGCGTGGATTGTCGACGGGCTGATTCGCGCCGAACAGGCGGACGGCGAGTGCGCGGGTACGCTCGATACGGCGTTCGGGCGACATGTCGGGGGTGGCGGCCCGGGCCGGTGCCGTCGGCGCGCGGGGGACCGGCGGGCGGGAAGCCTGCGCCGCGACCTTCAGCGGGCTGGGCAGCATCCGGCCGGTATCACCGTTGAGCTTTCGCATCAGCAGACGGACGCGCGCCATCAGTTGATCGAACATTCCGCCTCCTTCCCCGCGGGCTGGCGCTGGCCAGTCCGGACCTTGCATCGCATAAACGTCATCAAATGCCTATCGGTTCGAATGCGGTAGGGCGTGGCCCGGCAACGCGGTGTCCGGATAGCGTTCGGGGTGCAGCAACCGTTCGCCGATCCCGTCCCATGTCGGGAAAGCGCGCGGTGCCACGCTGCCCGCTGCCGCCAGCGCGTCGCGTATTGCCGCCCCGATCGATACGGCATCGTCGTTACGATACCCGAAACGCGACGCGACATCCCCGCACGCGAAATCGGGACAAACGGCGGGCAGGCCGAGATATTCGTACTGTGCGAGCTTCAGACTGGACTCCGCCAGATATTCGACGCCGGCCGCGCGGTGATAGGGGGCAAGCCCGATCGTCGCATGACGCAGATAGGGCAGGGTCGCGCGGAACGGCATTTCGTCGTGCAGGATGACGTTGGGCGGCGCGTCGAACTTCGCGCCGCTGCCGATCACGTGGAATTGCACGTCGGGAAACGCCGGCGCGGCGATACGGAAGAAATTCTGGTCGAACAGCATCGCCCCGACCGACACCGCGTTCACCGTGCCGGGCGCGTACGGATTGACGCCGTCGTCGACGAAATCGTCGGGATCAATGCCGAAGCCGATCCGCGTCAGCCGATCGGTCGCCCAGCCGAAATCCTCCGCCATCACGCTGGAGCGCAGGCTTACGTGATGGACCAGCGCGCCATCGACCTCCAGCCGTTGGCGGACATAGGGATGGGCTCCGACGGTATCGAGCCGGTCGGTCGCGTAATAGATGATCCGCGCGGTCGGGTTCAGCCGGCGCATCCGCCGCAGCATGACCGCCGCGACGGTCGCCTCGACCACCAGATAATCGGCCTCCGCGAACATCCGGTCGACGTCGCGATTGGGCAGTTCGGCATAGAGCGGGAACAGCGTGCCCATCACCTTGTCGCCCAGCTTCGATCCCGTGGCAAAGGGGTGGAAGGCGGTGCGCCATAGATAGCAGCGGATATTGTCGACCGTTTCGAACCGGTTGGCCCGGTCCCACAGGAACAGTCGCGAATCGCCCTTGCGCCGCGACAGCCGGCTGAACCGCGTCGACAGGAAAGTGACGTCGTACCCGGTATTGGCCAGCGCCTTGGCGATCGGATGGATGCTCGCCCGCTTGGCGGTGCGATAATCGTGAAACGCGGACACGAACACGACCCGTCCCTTGCTCATGTCGCGCTCCCTGTGGCGTGCTGCGCGCATTCTCGATCCGCGCGTTCGGCGACGCAATGGCTTGCCACGGGCGCAGGGTCAATGGTGCGAAGTCAAAATGATGCCGCAGTGCAGCATTGAATATACTTTTCGCGCCGCAGTCGATAGTTACGGCGACCCGATCGGACGATCGGACCAGTTGCGTGCCGGGTACGCCCGTATCGTAACGGTCGCGTACGGGTTTTGACCGGACGATCGGAAAGTCATAGAGCGGTTGGCCGGATGCGTCGCATCCGACAGGGAGTTCGGGGAATGAAGGGTCCAGTCGCCATCGCCGCGACCGCTGGCGCGGTCGGCCTTGTCATGGCCGCGGCACCCGCGCGGGCGCAGGAAAACAAGTTCGACCTGTCGCTGGCGTTGGTCGAAACCTACGACACCAATATCCTGCGCCTGGGCGAGCAGCGGACGAACCAGCCGACCGACAACCTGTCGACCGCACCCCGGCTGACGCTGGATTACAGCCGGCAGCTGGCGCGGCAGCGGATCTTCGCCAATGGCTATGCCGGCTATGTGTGGAACAACCGGTTCGACTTCCTGAATCGGCAGGATATCGCGCTGACCGGCGGTGCCGACATCCGCGTCGGGCCGAAATGCCGGGCGACGGTGCTGGGTACCTTCGTTCAGGCGCAGTCCGATCTGGAGGATCTGGGCGTCGTGATCAGCAACGTCGCGACGACCACCGATTATTCGATCGCCGCCAGCTGCCCACGCCCCTCCGGATTCTACCCGATCGCCTCGGCCGGCTATTTCAAGGTCGACAATGAACGCCGCCAGCTGCGGAACCAGAACATCATCGATGGGCGGGTCGGCATCGGGTACAGCCTGCCCAGCCTCGGCACCGCGCAGTTGTTCGGTGCGTTCTCAACCATCCGGCGCGCGCGGTTTTTCGAGACGCCCGAGGGATCCGTCCGCGACGTGACGCAGATCCGGTCGGCCGGTCTGCGCGTGGGGCGCGACGTCGGCACCCGGATCAAGGCGAGCGGGGAGGTCGGCTATACCTCCGCCGATCCCGCATCGCCGCAGGCGACGCCGTTCAGCGGCATCACCTATTCGATCAACGCATCCTATACCCCGATCTCGCGATTCGTGCTGTCGGCCGCGTTCGGCCGGTCGGTGTCGGCGCGCGGCAACCTTGGCGTCAGCTATATCCTGCGCGATCAGGTCGACTTCGGCGCACGGCTGACGGTCAGCCGGCGGACATCGTTCGGCGCGAGCGTCCAGCTGTCGCAGCGCGATTACAAGGGGGAAGACCCGTTGTTCGTCGCGGAGCCGCGCCTGTCCGATACGCAGCTTAACGCTCAGGCCGATGTCCGCTACCGATTGGCGCAGCCGATCACGCTGGAACTGGCCGCCCGGTACCGGCAGCGTACGGCCGAAAATGATTTTTACGATTATGACAGCTTTGCCACGACATTGCGGGCGATGCTGAGCATATGATGGGAAAGGATATGGGGATGAAGGCGTTCGTCAGTCTGGCCATCGCGATTGCGATGCCGTGCGCCCTCGCGCAACCCGCCGCCGCGCAGGCGACGTGGGATGGATATCGGCTGGGGGCCGAGGACCAGATCGAAGTGTCGATCTATGGTCAGGGCGGTTCGGTGACCAAGACCCGCATCAAGTCCGACGGATCGATCACCCTGCCGCTGGTCGGCCGGGTCGAGGCGTCGAACCGTACGACGCAGGCGCTGGCCAGCGCGATCCAGGAACAGTTGCGTCGCGGCGGTTACGTCAACGATCCGATCGTCAACGTCGAGATCGCCGAATATGCCAGCCGCACGGTCACCGTGCTTGGCGAATTCGCCAAGCCGGGGGTGGTGCCGCTCGACCGGCCGACCCAGCTGAGCGAACTGGCGGCGCGGGCCGGCGGTCTGCGCGAGGGCGGTTCGGACATCGTCGAACTGCGCCGTGACGGCAAGGTGACGACCTATAGCCTGACCCAGATCGCGCGCGGGCAGCAGCCGGATGTCGCGATGCAGCCCGGCGATGCGGTCTATGCGATCGCGGCGCCGCAATATTATGTCTATGGCCAGATCGGCAATGCCGGCGCATTCGGGATTGCGCCGGGCATGACCATCCGTCAGGCGCTGGCCCGCGCCGGCGGCCCGACCCTGTCGGGGTCGGAGCGCAAGGTGACGCTGTATCGCGGCGGGCGTGAGCTGGAGGCCGAACTGGCCGCACCGGTCCTGCCCGACGACGTGCTGTTCGTCCGCGAGCGCATTTTCTGATCCGGACGGCGGGCGCTCGGTTCGGGCGTCCGCCGACCCGTTCGCACCGGCCCCGCGATCGATGAGCGACGACAGCCGTATCGACGATCGCGACCCGTTGGTGAATGCCGGTCCGCCGGGGTCGATGAAGCGCACCCTGGCGGCCGGGGCGGGGTGGACCACCGCGCTGCAACTGGCGTCGAAGGCGATCGAACTCGGCTTTACCGCGGTCCTCGCCCGCATCCTGTTCCCGCATGACTTCGGCGTGATTGCGGGCGCGACGATCTTCATCGAACTGGCGCTGTTGCTGGCCGAGGTCGGGATCGGCGCGACGATCGTCCAGATGCCGGGGCTGACCCGCGACGACGTCCGTGTCGCCGGCACGCTCGTGTTCCTGAGCGGCATCGGTTATTTCCTTCTGGCACAACTGTTTGCGCCGCTGGCGGGTGCGTTTCTGAACATCGATGGCGTGACGCAGGTCCTGCGCGTGCTGGCGCTGGTGTTCGTGATCCAGTCGTTCGGGATCGTGCCCGAAAACCTGCTGGTCCGCCGCCTCGACGTGCGACGGGTGATGATCGCGCAGGTGCTGGCGCGGATCGTCGGGACCGGCGGGGTCGGCATCGCGCTGGCATGGCTCGGCTGGGGCTATTGGGCCTTGGTGGCAGCGGCGCTGGTCGAGACGGTGGTCAAGGCGGCGTGGCTGGTCGCGATCGTCCGTCCGCCGATGCGGCCGCTGTTGACCCGCGCCGGTACGAAGCGGCTGATGGGGCGCAGCGCCGGTTTCTCGGTCGCGCGCATCCTGAACTTCTTCGCGCTGCGTTCGAACAATCTGGTGGTCGGGCGGACGATGGATGCCGCGGCGCTCGGCATCTATTCGCGCGCCTTCAACCTGATGAGCGTACCGTCCGAACTCTATACCCGCATCGCCGAACGGCTGGTGTTTCCGGCGATGGCGCAGGTGCAGGACGATGCCGTGCGGTTGCGGGGGGCGTTCCTGCGCGGGACCGAACTGACGGCGGCGATCGGGATGCCGATGTCGGCGTTGCTGGCACTACTGGCCCCGGAAGTCATCGAGATCATTCTCGGGTCGCGGTGGGCGGCGGTGATCGGGCCGTTCGCGATCCTGTGTTCGGCAAGCTATTTCCGCCTGGGTTCGAAGATCGGCGGATCGTTGCAACGGGCAAAGGCCGCGACCGGTGCGATGATTACGAACCAGATCGTGTATCTGGCGATGGTCGTCGGCGGTGCGTTGATCGCCTATCCCTATGGTATCGAAGCCGTCGCACTGGCAGGGAGCATCGCCGTGGTCGCATCCTATATCATCATCAACGTCAACGCCTGTCGCATCGCCGGCGTCGACCTGCGCGGGTTCGTCGCCAGCCATCTGCACGGCGTGCTGCTGGCGGTGCTGGGCGTCGCGGTCGTGCTGCCGGTCGTGACGGCGTTGCGGCGGGCGGCGGCACCGGCGGTGGTGACGCTCGGCGTCGCCGGGGCGGTGCTGGTGGTGGTGGCGCTGTTGCTGTTCTGGCGACGGCCGAGATGGTTGTTAGGGGATTTTCTGGTGTCGCTGATGAACGATGCAGCCCGATCCCTTGCCCGGCGGCGGGGGGCATTGTCGTGACGCGTGCCGCTTGGCTGCTGGCCGCCGTGATGCTGGTCGCGGGATGCAACGGGCAGGGCGAGGCCCAGCCCAACGATCCGCCACGCCGCCCCGCGCCGCCGCCCCGCTTCGGCGTCAATCTGTCGGGGGCCGAGGGCAAGGAGAGCGATGCGCCGCGCCCGACGCTGGCCGATGTGCGCAACGCCGTCGACCGGCTGCGCTTCGGCCTGATCCGCTACCCGTTCCGCCCGAGCCGGATGACGCCCGACCGGGTCGAGGAGCTGAAGGCGATCGCCGCGTTCACGCGGTCGCGCCGGGTGCCGCTGATCCTCGACAATCACAATTCGCGCTGGAACCCGGTCGGCGAGCAGGTCGCGTTCTGGACCGATCTGGCGCGCCAATTCCCCGACGACGGGTCGGTGATGATCGATCTGGTCAACGAACCCGGCAACGTCCAGTGGATGCAGTGGGCCAGCGAGGCCAAGGCGGTGATCGCCGGATTGCGCCGGGGTGGCATCCGCCATCCGATCCTGCTGCAATGGCCGGGATATTCGGGCATCCAGCGTTTCGACAAGCATGAGCGAGCGGACGGCGCGTGCCAGAGTGCCGGCTGCGCGCTCGATCGCACGCCGGGGCCGCTCGACCCGATCGACCGCACGTTCCTGAACGGCCATCGCTATTTCGACTCGGACGGTTCGGGCACGAAGCGCGATTGCACCAACGACAAGGGCGAGCCGCGCACCGACAGCGGATTCGACCGGTTTGCGAAGCAATTGCGGCGACGCGGCCTGCGCGGGTACATCACTGAATCGGCGTTCGGCAACTATGCCGCGGTGCCGCCCGGCTGCGTGGCGGTCGGGGCCGATGCGGTGGCGCAACTGCGCGCGAACAGCGACGTGCTGCTGGGCATCACCTGGTGGGGTGGGGGCCGCATGTGGCCCGACCGTTATCTGTTCAAGATCGAATGTTCCAAGGACGATCGATTCACCTGTCCTCCATCGGAGTATCAACGGATGCTGAACCCGGCCCTTTCCGCCGGCCCGGGACCGATCCCCGGACCCGACTTGCGCACCGACGGCGCGGAGCCGCGTCCATGAGCGCCGATCGCCCCCTGTCGATCGTCCATGTCGTTCGCCAGTTCCATCCCGGGATCGGCGGTATGGAGGAATGCGTCCTGCAACTGGCGCGCTACCAGCAGCGCGACGGGCATGGCGTGCGCGTGGCGACGCTCGACACGATCTTCGACGACGATGCGACGGCAACGCTGCCGCACCACGACGCGATCGACGGGATCGAGATCCGCCGGGTGCCGTGGAAGGGGTCGAAGCGCTATCCGATCGCGCCGGGCGTGCTGCGCCATCTGAACGGCGCGGACATCGTCCATGTCCATGGCGTCGACTTCCTGTTCGACTATCTGGCGCTGACCAAGCCGATCCATGGCCGCACGCTGGTGCTGTCGACCCATGGCGGGTTCTTTCACACGCAATTCGCCGGTCAGATGAAGCTGCGCTATTTCGCGACGGTCACCCGCACCGCGATGCGCGCCTATGCCGCGACCGGGGCGTCGAGTACGCAGGATTACGACCGGTTCCAGCAGATCCATCCGCGCAATTTGCGGCTGATCGAAAATGGCGTCAGCCTCGACAAGTTTCGCGGGCTGGCCGATCCGTCGGCGCACACGATGCTGTATTTCGGCCGGCTGGCGCCGAACAAGGGGCTGTTCGAACTGCTGCCTTGGTTCGCACGGGCGCGCGCGGTCGATCCGGCGTGGCGGCTGGTGATAGCGGGCAAGCCGATGGGCGTGGAAGCGGCGGACCTGCGCGAGCGTGCCGCCGCGGCAGGGGTCGCCGATGCGGTCGAGGTGGTGGTGACGCCGACCGATGCCGAGATCGCGGATATCGTGCGCCGGTCGTCGGTCTACGTCTCGGCATCGAGCTATGAAGGCTTCGGCCTGGCGGCGATTGAGGGGGCGTCGGCACATCTCTACCCGGTACTGAATGCCATTCCCGCGTTCGAACGAACGATCGAGACGATGGGGTTCGGCCGCATCGTCGATTTCACCGATCCGGCATCGGGCGCGGCGTTCGCGCGGGACTGGTCGACGATCGACCGGCCCGATCCCGGCGCGCTGGATGCACTGCTCGACGCACGCTTCGGCTGGCGGGGGCATGTCGATGCGTTTTACGACTTGTATCGCGCCGCCGGGAAGTAAAGAGATGGTAACGCTTTTACCGTAACGCCATCTGTACAACGCCTCGCGCCGGACTTGCGCCGCAAGCGCAACTGATCCATGGACACGCGGCGCATGCACGGGCTTCAAGACCAAGACCAATTACAGCCGTTAACGGCGTATAGCGGACATCGGGGATCAGGGTGACAGGAATACCAGCCGATTCCGGAACGGATATTGCTGGCGCGGCCAGAAGTTCGCGTTTCTGGCTGACCCCGCATGCGCTTCGCCTGCGCCTCTATGTGATATTGCTGGCGCTGGACATCGCCGCAATCGCGTTCGGCTTCCTGTTGCCGAGCCACTTGCTGAAGTCCGATTTCAAGCTGTTCGAGCTGCTGACGTTGACGGCGATCGTCTATACCGGAATCGCGTTCAATTCGGGCGCATTCTCGCTGCGGTCGGCGCAGGACGTGTCGGTCGACACCGCGCCTGCGGTCCGGGCGCTGCTGTTCACCTACGGCGTATTGTTCCTGCTGTCGTACTTCCTGAAGCTGGAGCGCGATCTGTCGCGCCTGCTGATCGGGATCGCGATGGTCGTCGGCACGCTGACGCTGGTCGTGTTCCGGCAGATCGTCGCGATCTATGTCGAATCGCGGCTGCGCGACCGGTTGCTGGTGCAGATGCTGATCCTCGACGGAGCGGACATCGCACCGCTTCCCGGGTACCGCGTGGTCCGGGCCAGCGATATCGGCCTTGTCCCCGACCTGCGCGATCCGGCGATGCTCAACGCCTTCGGTTCGCTGATCCGCGAATGCGAACGGGTGGTGGTCGCTTGTTCCGAAGGACGCTGCCAGGACTGGGCGATGCTGCTGAAGGGCGCAAACGTGCGCGGTGACGTGGTGGTCGATACGATCTCGCATTTCGGGGCGCTGGGCGTATCGCATATCGGCGATCGGCCGACGCTGACCGTGTCGGTCGGGCCGCTGTCGCTCCGCGATGCCTTTGCGAAGCGGGCGTTCGATCTGGCGGTATGCGTGCCTGCGCTGATCGCGCTGGCGCCGGCGCTGTTGCTGACCGCGCTGCTCATCAAGCTCGACAGCCCGGGTCCGGTGCTTTTCCGCCAGCGGCGGGTCGGGCGCGGCAACGAATTCTTCGACATTCTGAAGTTCCGCAGCATGCGCGTCGAGAATTGCGACGCCGATGGCAACGTGTCGACCAGCCGCGACGACGACCGTATCACCCGCGTCGGCTATTTCATCCGTCGCACCAGCATCGATGAATTGCCGCAGTTGCTGAACGTGTTTCTCGGACAGATGAGCATCGTCGGTCCGCGTCCGCACGCGCTGGGCTCGCTGGCGGGTAATCACCTGTTCTGGGACGTGGACACGCGGTACTGGCATCGCCATGCGCTGAAGCCCGGTATCACCGGTCTGGCACAGGTGCGCGGCTATCGCGGGGCCACGAACCATGTCGAGGATCTGACCCGCCGGTTGCAGGCCGATCTGGAATATGCCGCCAACTGGTCGTTCTGGCGCGACGTCACGATCCTGGCGATGACGGTCAAGGTCGTCGTGCATAAAAATACGTATTGAACCAATATACTTATCGTTCGTTCGCCATGAATGGGCGGGGGAATTGATTTGAGTGTATTTTCGCGCGCGGCACCTCTTCTCCGGCTGCTGCTGCGGTTGCGACCGTTCGCAACCTTGTTCGCAAATCTGCGTACGCCGTTTCGGGTTCTGATCTACCGGCGCGCGCGGCTGTCGATCGCCGGACCATTGAGCGGCAAGGGGCGATTGGCCATCGGCAAATGCTGGCCCGGGCAGGTGTCGCGCGGGACCGAAGTCGCGGTGCGGCCCGGCGGCGCGATGCAGGTCGACGGCATCTTTGCCTTGCATCGCGGTGTCGAGATTCGCGTTGGAAAGGGCGGGCGGTTGACGCTCGGCAGCGGCTATCTGGCCGACGACGTGCGGATCGATTGCCATCAGGCGGTGACGATCGGACACCGCGTCGCGATCGCCGCGCGGACCGTCATCATGGATACCGATCATCACGACCTGACCGGGTCGCGCGCGCGGACCGCGCCGGTGGTGATCGGCGACGATGTCTGGATCGGGCTGGGAGTGATGGTGCTGAAGGGCGTGACGATCGGATCGGGCGCGGTGATCGCCGCCGGATCGATCGTGGTCCGCGACGTCGCGCCCCGCATGCTGGTCGCAGGTAGTCCGGCGCGCGATATCCGGCCGGTCACCTGGTCGATATAATAACTAAATTTGATGGTGAACAATAATGGCGCAATGATTTACTCGCCGTTTACCAATTATCGCTTAGTAACCATCAATTCGATCTCCGCAGAAAAGCTTTGGTAAGACCTGATCCGCTATCTGGTGTGCAGCCAGATGGAGGATGCCATGAGTCTTCAGGCACGCATAATTGAAGAACAGTTTATCGGTCGTCGCGATGACGATCGTGTATCGGTCGGTCGTGCGTGCGTGTTGCGCGCTGCGGGGCGTCCGCCAGTGCATAGCGCACTGCTCGACCTGACCCGACACGGATGTCGTATCCGCACCGGCCATCCGCTCGGCGTCGGTGAATCGGTCTTGCTGGGCCTTGCCGGGGTCGGCACGGTCGAGGCGACCGTCGTGTGGGGCGAGGGTACCCAATATGGCTGCGAATTCATCGGGGCGTTGCCGTCAGGTGCGGTGTCCGACGCGACTCGCGGCAATGTCATCAGTTTCGATGTCGCACCCGCTGCACAACCGTTCAAATGGTCGCCCCGCCAGCGGTTGATGACGCTGGCGGTCTATGCGGCGACGCCGTGGCTGGCGATCATGGCGGCGATCCATTTGTTCCGGTCACACTGACCGGTCAACCGGCGGCGGCGTGTCGCCGGGCCATGCGCTCGCGCGGTGTCAGTCGGTGGGCCTCGGCCTGCCGACGCGCCCCTTCGTCCTGCGCCGACAGATAGGTTGCCCGGCAATAGCCGAGCAGCAGCCAGAGCAGCGGTGCCGACTTCATCGAGAAGGTGCCAGTGCCGCCGACCAGCAGCCAGACATAGATGTACAGCGCGGACGCCCATGCCGCCCGTCGCGACATGTCCGAATTCTGAGGCACGACGACGATCAGATAGGCCCAGTAGACAAAGGCACCCGCCAGTCCCATCGACGCGATCACGAAGCCATAGCCGGTATCGCCGGTCCGCGCGATGAGCGCGGGCACGCCGAACAAGTAATCGCCGGCATTGTAGGATGTCAGATAACGATAGGTCACGCCGAGCCGCCCGACCGGATCGTCGCCGGTCCGCCAAGGGATGAATTCGAACAGCACGAAGGTCGCGCCGATCGACACGACGGGCATCAGCCCCTGCCAATAGCGCGGCAGGCGCGGAAACAGGAAATACCCGATCAGGAACAGCGGCGCGAGCAGCGCCGACATGCGCGCATTGTTGGTGACCACGATCAGGAACACGGTCGCCAGCGCCAGCGCCCGTTCGGCGATGCTCAGCCGCTGCCACAGAGTGCACAGATACACCATGATGACGATCGAGAAGCAGTTGATGCTGACCTGTTCGAGAAAGATCGACGAGGTGCGCGGCCCGTCATACAGGCCGAAGGTGAAGCGCCCGCTGTAGGAGATCGTCCCGATCGCCAGCGAATTTTCGTCCATGAATTCCTTGACGACGAAACCGCGCGTCTTGGTCAGATAGCTGGCTGGCTGGAAGATCGAGGCATAGGTGTCGACGCTGCTGATTTCGAGCAGCAATACGCCCAGCGCGATCCCGCAACTGACCGCAAAGGCAATGCGGACCATCCGTTCGTCGCAACGAATGCCGAGGATCGTGAAGGCGGCGATGATCAGCGCGTTGCGCACCCCCTCGATCATCGGGCGTTCGAACACCAGCGACCCGACCATCGCGACCGCGACGATGCCGGCGACGAACAGCAGCGGCGCCATATCCTCGCGGCGGATGCCGTCACGGACGAACGACAGACCGATCGCGCTGACGATGATCAGCAGTTCGGCCGCGATGACGATCGCATTGTTCATCGGTGCACCGACCGCAGCGACGGCGGCGAAGATGCCGTTATAGGCGATCGCGAACGGCGGGATCAGCGTCATCGTCCAGCGCAGCGCCGCCGAGTCGCGGCGGGTGCCGGCCTGAAGTTCGACGCGGTTCATCGCGCCGCCGCGTGCTTATGGCCAAACGTCACGGCGATCGATCCCTTCCCAGCGAAGCCCCGCCAATAGCAGAGCCTTGGCCGGTTTGCGAAGGGGGGAAGGGGGTGGCACGATCCCGCATCGGGGATCGCGCCACCCCCCTTGGTCATCAGACGTCGACGCTGCCCATGCCGACGCTCGAACCGACGGCGCTGTAGATATAGAAGCGCAGTCCGTTCTGTTCGATCATCGCGTCGAATTCCAGCGCCCGCGTGCCGGAGATGGCAACGGTGCCACCCATGCCCGACAGGTCGAGGACGCCATCGTTGAAGCGGATGATGCCGTCATCATTCCCGTCGAACAACGCCGTCGTGGTGACAATGATGTCGCGCGCGGTGAAGCTCAGCGAGTCGTTGCCGAGCCCGGCGATCGGGTTGGCGGTATCGAAGAAGAAGATGTCGCTGATCTTCTTGTTGCTCGACGATTTGAGGACATCGTCGCCAAAGCCGCTCTCTGCGACCTGCTGGTTGCGACCGGCGACCGGGCGAACGCGGGCGTCGCCATAATAGAAGGTGCCGTCGATGTTGCCCATCAGACGCAGCCCGGCCGCCCCGTTCGCACCAGCCAGGGTGGCCGCATCGCCGTCGCTGGTGTCGAGGGCCAGCGTGCTGCCGCGCCACGTGACGATGCCGTCATTGTTATTGTCGCGAATCGCCCGATCGACCGCCAACACGTCGCCGCGTTGCCAATCGGTTACCGTATCGACGCCCGAGACGCCCGAGGTTCGCAGTTCGAAGATGTCGCGTCCCGCACCGCCGGTCAGCTTGTTGGCGACCTGGTTACCGATCAGCCGGTCGTTGCCGCCGCCGCCGATCGCATTCTCGATCGTCACGCCATACGCGATCGAAATATTGTCCTTGTACAGGCCGCTGGTCAGGCCGAGGTCCTCACGCAACGCGGTATAGGCGTCGAACGTCGCCTGCGAACGAGCTGCCAGACCCTGCGCGGCGCGATTGGCATTGACCTGTTCGAGCGTCAGGAACGCCTCGATCCCGCCACCCGACGAAAACGCGCCGGCGTTCAGGTCGATGACCGACGGCGTGTTCCAGCCCGAGAAATCGAGCGTGTCGTTGCCACCGGCGTCGTAGACCGCGACGATCGGTGCCGCGTTCTTTGCAAAGTCGTACTCGGCGCGGTTCGCGGTCGAATTGAAGCCATAGACGGTGTCGCCGGTCCGCGTCGTCCGGTCAGCGCCATAGATTTTCTGGATGGCGACGATGTCGTGAACCATCGGGGTCGACGCATAGCCGAAGCGGAGGTTGGCCCAATCGATATGCTGCGCGCCGGTTTCGTAGGCGTCGAAATAGCTCATGATCGAATATTGCGCCGAATCCTGCGCATAGGCGGCGTCGTTCGCATAGGTGATCGGATCGGGCTGGCCATCGCCGTCGTCGTCGTCGAGCGCGTCGTAATTGCCCGGATGGCTCAGCCCCAGCGAGTGGCCGAGTTCGTGGATGATCGTCGTCTTGGCATAGAAGCTGTCGCGCACCGGAAAGAAGTTCGAACTGACGAAGCCGTCGATCCAGACGTCGCCGCTTAGCCGGCCATAATCCTCGAACCCGTCCTGGAGCGCCTCGGCGTCGAAGATGTTGCCGAACGGCAGATAGGCATAGGCCTGCGCACCACCGGTAGAGGTGTTACCGAAGGTGATGTCGGCATTGTACGACTTCGTTTCCTGAAAGCTGATCGCGATCAGATCGTCCCACAGGGCTATACCCGCGCGTGCCAGGATACGCTGATCGGCATTGAAGGCCGAAAAATCGTCGCTGTAGTACGCCTCGTTCAACGCGATCGTACCGGTCGCGTTGACGTAATAGCTGTTCGCCAGTTCCTCCGCGCTGTTCCAGAACCCGAAGTTCAGGACCCCGTCGCTCAGTTCGCCATAATTGTTGTAGGTCCAGTTCCAACCCGAACGGGTCAGGATGTTCCCGGCCTGGGTCGCCGTGGCGATCGGCTTGTTCGCATAGGTCTGACCCGCGAACGGATCGAGCGACAATGATTCGACGACATCGTCGGCACCACCCAGCGGCCAGTCGCGTTCGACTGGCGTGCCCGGTACCAGAGCACTATTCTCCATCACTCTATCTCCCCTGTAAGTCGGTTATCCGGTCGTACGCCGCGCCATGGCAGCGCGCGGTCCAGCGCGCGTTCGGCGAGGGAAGCGAAATCCTCCCTCTCGCCGGCGACGATCGCCGGACCGTTCCATTCCCCCTGTGCATCGTCCATCACGATAGATGGCCGCACCAACAGCGTGATCGCCGGTTGGCCATCGACCGGCGTCAGATCGGCGGTGATTTGCACACGCGACCGTTTGGCCGCGTCGGTGCCGTCGATCGGCACCGGCGCGCCTCGCCGTGCAGTCGCGACCAGCGTCGCGCATTGTTCGGGCGTGGCAGCAACGCAGGTCAGTCCGACCGACCTGACCCCGCGCCACAATGGCGCGGCGATCGAGCGTTTCGACATGGCGGCGGCGAAGCTGGACAGGGCGGGTGGCATGGCATTCGGCAAATCGGGCAACGCTACGCTCCCTGTACAACTGCGCAGATGATGCGCGGATTGGGGCACTGCGCAAACTGATAATTAACGTTTGTTCATCAAACACCCGCAATTGTGACGAAAATGGCACAATACTGTTCCGAAGCGGGAAAGTCGGCACAGTTTCGACATTGTGCGCCGCCGCAACCGACTTGCATCCGGCATCAGTTCTCGTAGAGCGATGCCGGGGAAAACAAGGGGTCCATGTCCGAAACGACTGGGCAGGGTTGGAGATCGTTGTAGCGCCGACAATGTCGGTAACGCGACGTCGCGAGAGCGCATCCTTCCGCACCTGGCTGGAACGGTCCGGCGGTTTCGATGGAAACCGTAATTTCGGCAATGGTATCTCGTGCTCGCTGTTCCGGTGTTTCGCCAAATAAAGCCATAGTAAAAAAGTCAGCTCCGATCCGCGGCTGGTTCAGGTCGTCGCACGTTTGCGGCGGCCGAACGAACCGAAACGGATCGATACTTCATACGATGTAGAAACGATCGGTTGCGGAACGTCGCGTCGTCCTGCGTCAACAAAATTAGAACGTTAATCGCTGTCCTAAAGCTGGATCGGCAGGATTCCTGTTCATGTCGAAGCCTTCATAATTCATTGACGGTTCGCGACAATCTACGTAAACGCCTTCTTAAGCACGGTGCGCCTTCAAACGGCGGGCGTGCCGAACGACTTTTTTTAGTACTCAGGGAGAAACGTCATGGTTGATTCGGTTCCGAAGTTCCGCGACAACAGCAATCTGATCTCGACCGCCACGAAGGTCGACATCGCGCTCAACAACACTGCCGACACCTATAACGGCAGCGCCGGCGCGACCGCGTTTGTGTTTCAGGAAGGCAACGCTGGCGACGACACGCTTCTGGGTTTCGGCAGCAATGATTCGATCCTGAACTACAAGAAGATCTTCGACGGTAACGGCGATGGCTTCATCCAGTTCGGTCCGAACGGCGAGCTCGACATCGACCGCGTGAGCCGCAAGAATGCCGGCAACGACCAGATCCAGGTTGGTGGCGACAACGGTCCCGTCACCGAACTGCGTTATCTGGGCAGCAAGGGCGCTCCGGGCGACCTGCACGTCTATGCCAATTCGGCGACGCTGAAGAACCTGTGGATCGAAGAGTTCGGTGGCCGTCCCAACGTCATGGAAAACAAGGTCGGCAACGAAACCTATGATTTCGGCGGCGGCAACAAGACCCTGCTGATCGACAACGCACTCGGTCTGAACATGGGTCAGGACGTGCTGACCAACTTCACCGCAGGCGACAAGCTGGTCACCACCGCCAAGCTGTTCGACAACACCACCAACGATGTCGTTGGCTTCGGCAAGAACTTCGTCCTCGACGTTTCGGGTTCGATGGGGCCGCAGTCGACCGATCCGACGACTGGCCCGGGTGGCCAGATCGATTTCTCGACCCCGGATATCACGAAGATCAAGTACACCGGGTCGGAAACGATCAACGGCGTGACCTACTACGTGTACGAAGCACCCGACGCTTCGACCCCGCCGCTCTAAGCGGACGGTAAATCGTCGCTTCTGCGGCGATCGGTAAGGGAGGCGCTGGCGAAAGCCGGCGCCTCTTTTTTGTGCGGACGATGGGTCGATCGAGCGCCGACCGATCGCCGGGATGGCGGCCGTGCTGCCGTATTGCATCGAGCATGGACAATCGTTTCGGTACGATCGCGCCCATGGCCAGCATGCGAGCCTGCACCTGCGTGAAAGACGTTCGCTCGCTATTCCCGGATGGCGTGCGAGGTCATGCCATCGGTTTCGATAAGGGCGAGGGAGCACGATCCGGCGCATATTCGCTGTGGGCGGCGTGCCGACCCGAATAGTCCGGGAACGCCGGCCTTATGCTTGCGGTATCGGCAGTAGAGCGGTCTCCGACCATGTGAACCATCAGCCTCGTCTTGCGAGTGACCGCTGCGCGGCGGGCCGCTTTCGTGTTCACGGTGGTGTTGCTCGTCCGTCGCGATGCTCCGGCGTCGCTCGCTGCTCGCGCCCTGCCGCAAATCGAAATCCGATACCCCAACCCGATCGGAGAAAGGCTTTGGACGAAAAAAGGGGCGGAGCCGCGAACCGGTTCCGCCCCTTCGTCGTTGCCCGCGCCGATCAGAGCAGCGCGAGCGCCTCGACCGGATCGGTGGTCGAGCCGACCGCGTTGTAGATATAATAGGCGACGCCGTTCTTCATCAGCATGCCGTCATATTCGATCGTACGGACGCTCGATCCGTTGACTGCTTCGATCGCGATCGAACCGCCACCCGACAGGTCGAACACCTTGTTCGAGCCGGCGCCGATTATGCCGTTCTTGTTGTTGTCGCGCAGGCGGACGGTGGTGACGAGGAAGTCTTCGGACGAAAAGTCCTTGATCCGGTCCTTTCCGCCGGCTCCGGTCGCGTCGTAGAAGAACGCGTCGCTGCCGGCACCGCCCCACATCGTGTCACTGCCGGCCCCGCCGATCAGCAGGTCGTTGCCGTCGCCGCCGAACAGCTGGTCGTTGCCGACCAGCCCCTCGATCCGGTCGTCGCCGCCAAGCCCCTCGATCCGGTCGATCGCGGCAGTTCCGCGCAGGCGTTCCCCGAAAGTGCGGAAGTCGAACTGGGCGAGCGCGGGGTCATGGTCCGACAAGGCCGGGTTGGACCCACCGCGGTTGTTATAGCCGGTGTTGATGTGGACGACGTCATAGCTGGCGACCGCGCCCAATTGCTGGTCGACAATGACATGATCGATCGCCTGCGACCGGCCATCGAACATATAGGTGTAGCGTTCGGCCTCGGTCAGCTCGGTCACGGTCAGATTGTCGAACCGTGCGCCACCTGCGCGGGCATCGCCGTTGGCGTCGACATAACCGGTCGCGGCTTCCATCGCCCGGTTGAAGTAGAATTCGTTCCAGTCACCGCCCGCGACAATCCGGTTGTCGGACGATGCCGACTGGATCGTATCGAGCATGTGCCAGACGTCTTCGGCGATGGCGTTGCGCTTTGCCCAGCCGGCATTGGTCGGCTGACCATTGTCGATATTCTGGTCGAGCTGCCAGAATTCGCCCGATCCGCCCTTTGACGGCAGGTGGTTGGCGGCGACATAGACGTCGTTGCCGGCAAAGCTGAACTGGCCCAGCAGCGATTTGCGGGTGTTGGTCCAGTCGGCACCGTTGACCTGGCCGGCGATCTGGCTGTCGTCATGGCCGATCCGGTCGCCGGCATCGCGCACACCGTCGCCGATCCGGTCGGTGAAGGCACGGCGCTGTTCGATCGTCGCGTCGGCAGTCAGGTCGCCGAGCTGCACGCGGTTGGTATTGTAGAGGAAGCCGACGCGAATATTGCCGTTGGGTTGGCCACCTTCGGCATTATAGACCGGCAGTTCGTCGACCCACTGATACCGCTGTCCCGTCGCCGCGTTGACCGCGTCGACCAGCTTCTGCCACGTCAGCGAGGCGTCGGTACCGGTCGAGGAGGTGCCATCGCCCGCGGTCGCGCCGTTATTGTCCTGGATTTCCTCGATCGTCAGGATATCGGGCGTCTTCAGATTGACGGCGATGGCATCGGCGATCGCGGTGAAGCGCGCGTCGGCATCGGTCGCGGCAAGGTTTTCGACGTTGAACGTGCCGATGGTCAGCGCGCGGGCATCGGCGACGATCGTCGTCACCTCGCGTACCGGCGTCACGTCTTCCTTGATCGTCACCGGATCGGTCACGAACAGCTTCAGGTCGGTAAAGTCGAATTCGACGATGCCGGTCACGTCGCCCAGCTTGTCGCCGGCCGATGCGGCGGTGACGAGATCGGCCGGTGCGGCGGTGGCGAAGTCGGTGAAATCGAGTTCGAGGATGTCGGGATTGGTGTCGCCGTCATGGATATAGCGCCCGCCCGAACGAACGTCGTCGCGGGTATCGGCAGTGTCGGGCGGCGACAGCTTCGGATCGCCCCCGATCGTGTAGCCGCCGCGGCTGTTGATCTGGTCGGCATCGGCGTGGACGGTCGAATAGGCTTTCATGAACGGCTTGCCGCCCGAGACGCCGACGAAGCCGTCGGCGACGACCATGTCGGGCACGGTGACCCGCATCCCCTCGATCGTTTCGAAGAAGTCGAGCGCGTCCTTGGCCGGATCGAACCCCGCACCGCCGACCGAATCGAAATAATTGGGGACTTCGTCGGTCAGGATCGCGCTGGGGATCGCACGGCCGGGCGATCCATCGAGGATCAGGGTCGGCAAATCCTGGTTGCTGGCATCCACGGTGATGCCGCTGACGCCGGTCAGCACGGTGCGCGGCATGTTGGTGAACGCCTGATATTCCATCACCTGCGCGGTGACGGTCACGAGGTCGCCGACCCGCAGATTCGGCGCAAGCGCGGCCAGCGTCGTTCCGACGTTGCGGTCGTCGCGGGCCATCACGAAGATCCCTTCGGACGTCAGCGCACTCATATCCCAGTCGGCGGTTTCCTCGGTCAGGTAGAAACCCTGCCGCGCGCCGGTGCCGTCGAGGGCGGTCACCACCGCCTGCACGGTAACGGTGGTCGTCGACCGGATATTGAAGCCACCGACCCCTTCGGCCGCGAGGACGGGGCTGAAGAACGCCGCGCCCTGTACGTCATGGATGCGGAACAGGTCGTCGTTGACGATCGTCGCTTCGCCGAGCGAATCGGTCAGCGTCGCACCATTGGTGGCATCGGACAGCGCCACGTAGAATTTCTCGTTGCTTTCGCGAACGGTGTCGCCATTCACCGCGATCGAGATGGTCGCCGTCTGCTGACCCGCGGCGAATTCGATGCGGCCGTCGGCACCGACGAAATCGCTGCCCGCGGTCGCGGTGTTGCTCATTGTTTCATACGTGACCGAAAACGCGCCATCGCCGCCGGTGCGCGTGACGGTGAAGGTCGCCAGCGTCTCGCCCGAATCACCCTCGACCACCGAAACATCGCCGATCGAAACCGATGGCGCGGTGCCATCGTCGTTGACGATTGTGCCGGTCGCCTCCGCATCCCCGATCGTCGCGCCGCCGGTGGCGTTGGTCAGCGTCAGGGCGATCGTCTCGTCCGATTCGCGGACGGTGTCGCCCGCGACCGTGATGGTCACGGTCTTTTCGGTCTCGCCAGCGGCGAAGGTCAGCGTGCCGGCAGGCAACGACCCGACGACATCGTCGGCATCGGCCGATCCGAAGGTCGCGGCATAGTCGACGGTGACCTCGCCGTCGCTGCCACCGTCGCGGGTGACGGTGAAGGTCAGGTCGGTCGTGCCGGCATCGCCTTCGTTCACCGATACATCGGCGACTTCGAACGCACCGGCATTGCTGCCGCCGCCGACATCGAAGCCGCTGGCATAGGTGACACCGGCAGTATCGTTGGTGGTCCAGTTCTTCGCATCGGCGATCGCGGAGAGGATTTCCGCGCGGGTGCCGGTCGTCGGGCCGGTATAGGCACCGTTGTCGTCGCCGAATGCCAGCGCATCCGCGCCGGCGGTCAGGCCGGTCGGCACCGCGCTCGTGTTCGAACTCGTCGCGTCGCCGGCGAACGCCGTCTTGCCGTCGGCGAAGTTCAGCGCGAACAGGAAGGTCGGATTGGCGGCGCTGCCGGTATAAGCGAGGATCTGATCGCCGCTCGCGGACGGATTGAGCGCCCCGGTCAGCCCGGAAATGGTCACGACCGTGCCGATTTTCGCATCGACAGGCACGGTATAGGAGACCGTCCCTTCATTGGCACGGAAACCGCCCGCCGCCAGCCAGCCATTGTCGGTGAAATAGAGGGTCTGCCCGGCCAGATCGGCCAGCAGGACGAATGCGAACGACTTTACCCCGGCATCGGCACCATAGCCGACCAACGCGATATCTCCAGCAACTGCCACGCCATGTCCCCTTGTGATGTGTCCACTGGATAGGGTGGTTACATGACAGCGATATTAATTTCCCGTAATCATATTGAAGGATGTCCCGCCCGGTCGCAGGCGGCGATCACCATGACGGACCAGGAGAGGCCCGGCCCGGCCGCGTTACGCGCTGAAACAATCGTGCATGAACGGCGGGATCGTCTGCATCCACACGCTGGCGAACGGGGTAGCGGCCTCGCCATGCGCCGCCGGAGCGGTCGCGCTGATCGCCAGTACCGCTTCGGCAATGGCGCGGACTTCGCTGGGCGCAAGGATTTCACTGACCGGGTCGCCGCCCATCAGTTCGACTTCGGCAATGATGGCGCAAAGATTATCGAGATGCATGGCTTCCTCCCACCGATTCCCCATCGGTAGCCTGTAAAGGTGAAGAAACGATGTGCCAAATGAACGCGGCGCTTTTCGGCACCATTATCTCGCATCCGGCACGGCGCGGAACGGCAGAACGCCGGCCCCTGTGGGACCGGCGTTCGCTTGTGTCCCTATGGGACGGTTCAGAAGCTCAGATCGCTCGCATCGGCGGCGGTCGATCCGACCAGCGAGTAGACATAGTAGGTCAGCCCGTCGCGGACGACCGATCCGTCGAATTCCAGCGAGTCGATCGCGGCACCCTTGGTATCGCTGACCAGCAGCGAGCCGGTGTCGCCGGGCAGCGCGAACTTGCCACCGGTGGCGCTGATGATGCCGTCGCTGTTGTCGTCGGCCAGCTTCGTGGTCGTGACGACCAGGTCGTGCCTGCCGAAGTTGCCGATCGTGTCGCTGCCCAGGTCGAGGCCGTGGTTGGTGTCGAAGAAGAACACGTTCTTCGACTTGTTGCGGGCGTCACCCATGAAGGCGTCGTCGGCGGTGGTACCTTCCTTGGCGCTCTTCGGACGGGCGCTGGCGTCGGCATAGACCGCATGGCCCGCATCGTCGGTACCGAGGAAGCGCAGCTTCGACACACCTTCGACCACGACCGTATCGCCATTCTTGCCGCCGTCGATCGACACCTTGCTCTTCGACAGGGCGATGATGCCGTCATTGTTGCCGTCGTACAGCTTGGCATCGGTGACGAAGAGGTCGCTCTTGCCGAAGCCGACGATGCGATCCTGACCGGTGGCGGCAGCGTTCGAGAAGTGGAAGACGTCGGCGCCGGCGGTGCCCTTCAGGATTTCGTTGGCGCTGGCATTGCCATGGATCACCGATGCGGCTTGCAACAGGTCGAGGAACGGATCGGTCGAGACCGGCGGCAGGACGATCGGGTCGACGACCGGCGGCAGAACGATCGGGTCGACGACCGGCGGTTCCTCGATGACCGGGGCGGCCTCGATCGACAGATCGACGGTGGCGTTCGACGTATGCACACCATCCGATGCGGCATAGGTGAAGCTGTCGCCGCCGCTCCAGCCGGCGTCCGGGGAGTAGATGAACGAGCCGTCGGCCGAGAACTTGATCGTGCCATGGTCCGGGCCGTCGAGCAGGCTGGCGGTCAGCTTCTTGCCCTCGGGGTCCTTGTCGTTCGACAGGACGTTGCCGGTCACCGCATTGTCCTGGTCGCCGTCAAAGGCATCGGCCACCGCTTCGGGAGCGAGGTCAACCACGACCGGTGCCTTGCCAGCGTCGATCTGTGCGATCGTCGCCTTCAGATTGTCGGTGACGCCCATGTACAGCGTGATCTTGGTCGATTCGCCGGGCTTCAGCGTGCCGAGGCCGAAGGTGAGGTTCAGCGTCTGGTCGACCGTCTTGGCATATCCCTGCGCCTGCGACGCGGCCGTCGATGCATAGGGGTCGAGATTGACGAAGCCGTAGAAGGAAGCGGTCGCCCGCGTGTCCTGCGAATACAGGAAGAAGGGGGTGTCCTTCTGAAGCATCGCCGTAACCAGCGCGCCGTCGCCCTGCTTTTCGATCTTGTTCGCGGTGTCGTACTTGCCGGCCTGATCGGGATCGGCGGTCCGCATGTAGCGAACATCGTTCATGGTCGTCGCCGAATTGTTGGTCAGCGTGACGTCGATCTTGATGTACTTGGCGTCATTGGCCAGCGTGATGGTCTGCGCGACACCCAGATTATCCTTGGTCGCGCCGTTCCAGATCGCCTTGCCTTCGGTTTCGGTGCTGGCATCGCTCAGCTTGCCGTTGATCTGGTGATAGCCGGTCAGCAGCTGGTTGCTCTGGACGATCTTGTTCGAACCGATCGTGTAGCCGATGTTGAAGCCTTCGATCGAACGACCCTGCAGCAGCGCGTCGTCGAGCGTGGTTGCGTTGCCCTGACCGAACCCGTCGAGGTCGGCGAACATCCCGACGCGCAGGAAGCCGCTGTCGGCGTCGGTTGCAAAGCCCTTGGGCGCGTTCTTGGTAGTGCCAAGGTTGCCATCGGCGTTGATGCCAATGCTCAGATAGGTGCCCTGAAGATGAAGTTCGCCGTTTGCGACTGCGCTGTTCATGGTCATCGATTTTCCCCGCCGAAAATGATTGTGAAATCTCGGTGGAACTCGCGGTGAGCAGTGTTTGTCTGCTTCGCAAACCCAAGGACCATAAACACCGAATCCCTTTTCCGATGTTCTAAAGTACTAGGTTATAAGGATGTTTACCGAAGATTGTTGGACGCCCGAACGACGTCGGATCTTCGTGAACTCTGGAACTACAGCGTCAAAACTGTCGATTTCCAGCCTATTGCGTGTATCGTCGTGATACGGCAAATGGTGGATCTGCCATTTACCTTGGCGACCAAGTACAGGACTGAATGTCGTTCATCGACGGCAGTACACCAGTGACCGCCAGCGTAACGAATTCTGTCTGATCCGGGGACGCTCGTCCCTCCGTGGGACGGGCCGGCGCTGGCTGTCCGCGCCGCGCGCCGGCGCGTTCGTCATGGCATATAGGTCAACAGGCGATTTCGTGCTGCATTGCCCGAATTCGTTGCGCCGTCATTGGCGATCCACAGCGAATTGCCCTGGATATGAACGCCTTCGACCGATTCGGCTCCGGTCAGGACGTCGATCGCGATCTGATTCGGCCCGCCATAATCGCCGGTACGCAGGCGAAGCAGCGATCCGGCCGCGCCGTTCGCGCCAAAGCTGACGACGATATCGCCGATCGCATAGTCACCCTGCGCTGCATCGACGACGAACACATGGTCGCTGTTCGCGGGAAGTTCGATGGCGCCGGTGCGTGGCCGACCCTGCCGATCATAGAGTACCAGCTCGTTCTGGTCGCGCACGATCCAGAAACCGTCGCGCCGCGAATCAAAGGCGATGCCGTTGTCGCCCGGCAGGACGAGGGTCGGCGCGCCCGCCAGCGCGGCCGTCGCCGGATCGAAGCTCGCCAGATAGGTCTTGTCGCCGCTGCTGCTCGCCTGTTTCAGCAGGAACCAGATTCGTCCCGTCGTCCGGTCGCAGGTCATGCCCTGGCACGATCCGGCAAAGTCGCTCGACAGTCCCAGCCGGGTCAGGTCGAATTCTTCGTCGATCGCCGACAGGTCGGGCTTCATCCGGGTGAACAGCAACGCGGTCCGGGTCGGTCGGCCATTACCCAGATACCAGCGACCGGCCAGATCACGGGTGATGCCGGTGACCGCCATGCCGCTGCCGGCGACGATCGGTGCCGATCCGTCGGGCAGGGCGATGCTTTGCGTGGACGACAAGGTCCGGGTGGTCGGGGCGGGCAGGGGGGTGACGCCGACATCGCGCATATAGCTGGCCAGTGCCGCCGCCAGCGTCTGGTGCTGCGCATCGAACAGCGTGCCGCCGGCAACGAACGCGCAGAATTGCCCCTCGGAATAGATGTCGTTGGTCAGCCCCAGTCCGATCGTCGCCGATGCCGGCGCGGTCGACGGCGCCGAACTGGTGCTGCCGGTCACCCGACCGTTGATGATCTGGCGCAATCGCGACGAACTACTGCGGTCGATGGCGGTAAAGCCATAGCCGGTTTCGACGGTGCCGCCCGCAACCAGCGTCGTTCCGTTCAGTCGGCCGGTGCTGGCGTTGCCGACGTTGCGCGGGTTGATCAGCAGCGAACTGCCGGTGATCGTGCCGATCGGGGCCGCGGGATTGCGCGCGTCCTTACGCGTCCATGCGCCCACCATTGCGGCGTTCCGCTGGAACTGCGTACCCGAAACCGGCGACAGCGCGGTGTCGATCCAGTCGTCCAGCCCGTCGCACCAATAGCCGCGATCGGGCACGAACACAGGCGCGCCACCGCCGATCGCCGCGTCGCGCCGGCCGGTCCAGTTCAGCAGCGCCGCTTTCGGACCATGCGCGGCGAGGATCAGCACGGTATCCAGCCGGCTCCAGATATCGGCATCGATCAGCGCGCCGATCAGCCGGTCGATCTGCACCATCCGGTCGAAGGAGGGCGGCGGGTCCATCCGCGCGATCAGGTCGCGGGTCGCGCCACGCCACGCGGGCGTGGCCCTGCGCCGCCCGCGCGATGCGGCGATATTGAAGGCGAACCCCAGCATCAGCCGAGCGCCACGATCGCGGTGGCGGTCGTTCCGGTCGAGCGCACGAACTGCGCCCGCACCGGCAGGACGCTGCCCCCCGGTACCGCGCTCAACACGATGTCGGCACTGCTGTCGACGCAGCGCAACGTCACGTCACCGCCGCCGCCGATATAGAGCGCCTTGGGCAGACGGAGCAGCGGCGCGCTGTCGCTCGGCGTCACTGCGGTGGCGGTGCGGGCCGGACCGACCGGCGAATCGGTGAAGGACTGGAACGGATCGGACATGAACATTCTCCCGCTGATGATCCGGGTGGATCGTTCATGGTTCGTTCCACAAGTCGCAGCTTGTAGGAAAGTGTTTTTGCGAAGCCACGGTCGGACGGAGCATGCTTGACGGGTATCGGATCGAGTCCCGCCTGTGCGCGGAAGGGCGGCACCCGAGCGGCGGTAACGCTGCCGTGGTACCGGCGCTTCCGGCGGCGTCCTGCTCACTGCGGCATCTTCGCGACGATACTGGATGTGCGGGAGCCAGCATGCCAAGCGCGGCAAAGGTGGACGGACGGACAAATCAGGTCTGTTTGAAATACGCCCACGCACAGGGCGGACACCGCAGCAGACAAGCAGCGGCGTGCGCAGGTTTGCCCGAATGCGGGTTCGCCGGAAGGTAAGATTTTGCGCGAACCATCCGGCGGTGAACAGTTCGCAAGCCACCCGCCGGAACCTCGCGGATGTACTCGACCGCCAAGGCAGAGTGGGTCGGCATCGCCACGAGTAAACCAGCGGGCGCCTTATCGCGAACCGCGCGCACCGCACGTCCGGTATTGCCGCAGAGGCAGCGGCAACCCGCTAGGACCGATCGACATTCAGCGAGAACCACGGAATTTCGTCATTCCCGCGCAGACGGGAATCCATAGACGCTGACGGTTTGGCTGGATCCGCGACGCTGACGTATATGGGCTCCCGCCTGCGCGGGAGTGACGAACGGGGATCGAGCGCTATTCCTGCGCCTAGCGAACTGAATGTCGATCCCGCCTAGGACGTGTCGATCGATCCGCTGCCGATCCGCCACCGCCCGGAAAAAACGCGGCCGGACCAGAAGCCCGACCGCGCCAGATCCTCAGTCGTCCTTGCGGGCGGCCGCCGGGTTGCGTCGCGTCGACGGCGGCGCGACATCCTCGGCCGGGAGCGCGATCGCACCCGGATCGCTGAACACCGGCAACGCGGTGCCGAGCGGACGGCCGGGCAGCGGGGCGGTCGGCGGCAGCAGGTCCGGCGGGCCGGCGACCGGCACTGCCGGCGGCGCCTTGGGATCGTCGGGCGCGCGCGCCAGCTTGTCGAGGACGCTGACGAAGGGCTGGAAGGGATCGATCTGCATCGCCTTCTGCTTCTTCAGGTTGCGCTCCATGTCATAGGTCGCGGCACCCGGATTGAGCAGCGCGGTTTCGAGGCGACCGATATAGGTCAGCAACGTCGCCTGCGAGCTGTAACGCTGATATTCCGCATTCGCGACCAGCTGCTGCGAGTTGAGCAGCCGCTGCTCCGAATCGAGCACTTCGAAATTCGAACGGAAACCTTCCTGGAACCCGCGCCGCACACCTTCCAGCGCGCGGGCGGCCGCCTCGACGCTACGCAGGCCGATCGTCTGCTGCTCGCTCGACGAGATCGTCTGGTTCCATGCCTGCTGCACCTGCGACGACACGCCGCGGCGGGTCGCCTCGACAGTGAACGCCTGTGCCTGCTGATTGGCCAGCGCCTGCCGCACGCGCGAATCGACCACGCCGCCGGTCAGCAGCGGCACGGTCAGCGTCGCCGACGCGCTGGCGCCGCGACGCAGATTGTCGAAACCGATGCCGTTGGGATCGTTAAGGCCGATCGACGCATCGGCGCTCAGCACCGGATTACGCTCGGCACGCTCGGCGGCGATCCGCGCCCGCGCACCGCGTTCGTTCAGGATCGCCTGCCACAGTGCTGGGCTTTCCTGTTCGGCGCTGCGAAACGCGAGATCGATCGACGTCGGAATGCCCGGCAGCACCGGCGGCGGGGTCAGATTACCCGGATTGCGCCCGACCGCGACGGCGAAGCGGGCGCGGCTGCGTTCGAGATTGGCCTCGCCCTGCGCCAGCTGCGCCTGCACCAGCCCGAGCTGGGCCTGCGCCTGATTGATGTCGGTCTGCGTCAGGTCGCCCGCGCGTTCGCGCGCCTGCGCCTGATCGACCTGCCGCTGGTATGAATCGACCGAGCGCCGCTGGATCGCGATCAGCGTCTGGTCGCGCAGCACCGATGCATAGGCATCGACGACTTCGAACAGGATGAAGCTTTCCACCTCGCGCAGCCGTTCGCGTGCCGACAGCACATCGGCCTCCGCCGCCGATACCTGCGCGGCGGTACGGCCGCCGTTGAACAGGATCTGCGACGCGGTCAGCGACGCGCCGGTCGCGCGGTTCCGGTTGGTGACCAGATCGTTGAAGAAGATCTGGCGCTGGACCTGTTCCTGATAGCGCACCGTGCCGACGACGCTGGACCGCAGACGATAGGGCGAGCTGGCCTGGATGACGCTTTCGTCGATCGAGCGCAACTGGGCACGCTGCGCCTCGAGCTGCGGATTATGACGATAGGCATCGGCGACCGCCTCGGCCAGCGTTTCGGTCCGCGCATTGGGATCGGCGGGCAGGGTCGGGATTTCCGACGACACCGGGTCCGACCGCATCGGGTTGATGGCGGGCTGCGCCGGTCGCGTGGCCGGTCGCGTCGTCGGACGGGCGACCTGCGCCATCGCCGGGGTTACCCCGGTCAGCGCCACCGACAGCAGCAGTAGTGCGCGCGAACGATATCCCGCCGACATAAAATCCCCCTTGTCAGAACCTGCCCCCGGCTTCCCTCTCCGGACGGGCGGTCGTGTCGATGCCGCGATCCTTATCGCAGCGCCCGACAGAAGTAACCCTGATAAGTGCCGGACGAAGCGTGTTCCCGCCCGTCCGGCACAGGGTAGATCAACGCTCGTGCAGCGACCGGCGGAACGCCTCGGTCAGCGGATCGAGCATATATTGCAGCGCGGTGCGCGGACGCAGCTTCACCAGCACGCTGACCGGTACGCCCGCGCGGATGCCGGTATCGGCCCCGCGCACTTCCTTCAGCATCGCGATCTGCGACTGCGGGACCACGATCTCCGCGGTGAAGTAGCTGCGACCCGACTTTTCATCGGTCAGGCTGTCGGCCGACACGTTGCGAATATTGCCGAGCAGGATCGGCAGGTCGCGTTCGTGCAGCGACAGGAACTTCACCTCGGCCTGACGCCCTTCATAGACGCCGTCGATGTCGCTCGGGTCGAAATTGGCGCGCACCACCAGCGGTGCGGCATCAGGAACGATGTCGAGGATCGGCTGACCGGCCTGCACCACGCCGCCTTGTGAGAAGACGCGCAGTTCGACCACCCGGCCGGCAACCGGCGCGCGGATGACGGTGCGTTCCAGCTGCTCCTTCGCGGCGATCCATTTCGGCATTATCTCATTGAGCTGGAACTGGGTGTCGCGCAACAGCGTCGCTGCGTCTTCGATATAGCGACGCGAGGTCGCGACCGACGATTCGCGCGCCTGGCCCACCTGTTCGCGGGCCGCACGGGCGCGCGAGGCATAGTCGGCATCGGCCCCTTCGAGCTGCTGGATCGACCGTTCGATCTGGCGGACCGAGTTGCGCGAGACATAGCCTTCATCGGCCAGCCGCTTGGTGCTGGCCAGCTGTTCCTCCAGCGAGCGGCGCTGTTCGGAACTGGCGCGCGACTGTGCCGAATAACCGCCGATGCTCTGCGACGCTTCGGCCTGTTGCTGGCGGATGACCGCGCGGTTGGCGTTGAGCGCGTTGTTGCGGGCGCTCTGCTGCGCGATCTGCAACGTCTTGGCGCGTTCGACCAGCACCCGGTCATCGCCGGTCGCCTGCTCAAAGCTTGCCGGCCACTGGATCGGCGTGCCGCGGATTTCGGCTTCGAGGCGGGCGCGCTGTGCCTGCAGATCGATCACGCTGCCGGCCAGCGCGCGTTCGGTCGCCTGAACTTCCGCACCGCGCAGGCGGATGATGACCTGCCCCTGGTTGACGTGCTGTCCTTCGCGGACATCGAGATGTTCGACATAGCCGCCGTCACGGTGCTGCACCGTCTGGCGATTGCCCGACACCACGACCCGGCCGTCGCCCGCCGCCGCCGCATCGAGCCGGGCGAACGCCGCCCAGCCGAGCAGCACGACAAAGAACAGTACGGCGATGATGACGCCGGCGCGCAACGCCCTGTTCGGCGAGTCGTCGATTTCCAGCCGCTCGCGGATCGCCTGCGCGACCGGTACGATGTTCTGCCCCGTCTGGGGAGCGTTTACCAGTTCGCCGCTCACGCTTCACCTCCGTTGGCGCGGTTGCCCGTCGCATCGTTCTGCGCACCGTCATTGCCCGGCAATGGCGGGGCGGGCGGCGGGTTCACCGGTCCTTGGCCGGCCTGGGGCGGGGTGCCGCCACCCGGCGCACCAGCGCCCTGCTGCTCCATTTGCGGTGCGGCGGGACGGATCACCTTGCTGCGGTCGTCATAGATCTGGATGACGCCGTCGCGCAGCAGCATGACCTTGTCCACCGCCTGCAACAGCCCCGTACGGTGCGTCGATACGACCACGGTCGCGCCCCGTTCGCGCAGATGCTGCAGCGTCTCCATCAACCGCCCCTCGGCACTGATGTCGAGATGCGCGTTCGGTTCGTCGAGGAACAGGATGCGCGGCGCGCCGAACAACGCACGGGCCAGCGCCACCACCTGCCGCTGTCCGGCCGACAGACCTCCGCCCTCGCGCATCGCCAGCTGGGTGTCATAGCCACGCTCGAAGCGCAGGATCAGGTCATGCGCGCCGGCCAGCTGCGCCGCGGTCACCACCTGCGCATCGAGCTCCGGCCCGCTCGCCCCGTCGAACTGGCGAAAGCGCGAAATGTTCGAATGGACCGTTGCCGGGAACAGTGTCGGCGTCTGCGGCATATAGCCCATATGCCGGCCCAGCTCTTCGCGGTTCCAGTCGTTCAGGCTGGCGCCATCGACGCGGATCTCGCCCTCGTCGGGATCGATCGCCCCGGCCAGCGCGCGCAGCAGCGTCGACTTGCCGGCGCCCGATGGGCCGACCAGCGCGACGATGGTGCCAGGTTCGATGGTGAAGCTCAACTTGTTGAGCAGCACCCGGTCCGAGCCGGGCACGCGGATCGTGAGGCCGTCGACCTCGATCCGGCCGACCGGATCGGGCAGCGAGGTGCGCTGTACGGTCACGTCGGGCAGGAGGCAGAAGGCGTTCAGACCCTTGTACGCGTTCTGCGCGCTGATGACGTTCTTCAGCGCATTCAGGATCTGTTCGACCGGCTGCAACGCGCGGCCTAGGATCAGCGACGCGGCAAAGATCGCGCCGCCCGAAATCTGCTGGTTGATCGCCAGATAGGCACCCAGTGCCAGCGCCATCGACTGCAGGAACAGGCGGAAGAACTTGGTGATCGCAAGGAAGACGCCCGACGTGCCGGCGATATCGCCCTGCGCCCGGACCAGATCGGCCCGCTCGACCAGATGGCGGGTGACCAGCGCGCTGCGCATGCCCAGCGCCCGGGCGACCTCGGACGCCTGGATCGAATAATCCTGCGATCGATACGCCATGGTCGTGCGCTGCCCGACCTCGTTCAGCTTGTTCTTGGTCGTCTTGTCGCTCAGCACCGCCAGCGTGATCAGCAGCGCCGAGCTGATGAGCGCCAGCAGACCGATCAGCGGGTGCAGCAGGTACGAGATGATGATGTAGATCGGTGCCCATGGGGCGTCGAACATCGCGATGATCGCCGGCCCGGTCAGCGTGCCGCGCAGCGTATCGAAATCGCGCATCGCCTGCGCACGTTGTGCCGGCGACGCCCCGTTGCTGCCGAGGATGCGGTGCAGGATGTTGCCCGCCGCCATCTTTTCCAGCCGCATGCTGGCCTGCAGCAGCAGCTTCATGCGCACCGTGTCCAGCGCGGCGAAGACGATCAGCGATATCGCGAGGATCAGCGACAGGACCAGCAGCGTGGCGACCCCGCGCGTCGGCACGACACGGTCGTACACCTGCAACATGAAGATCGAGGGCACGAGGTACAGGATGTTGATCAGCCCGGAAAAGATGCCAGTGGCGATGAAATGCCGCCGGCACTTGCGCAGGGCTGCCTGCAACGGGTTCGATTCGTAGGACATGGGAAGAAGCCGAATCCCTTTAATACGGGCCAGTTAGATGCGCGCGTTATGAACCATGATAGGAAAGCGTGGCATTAAGACCGCGCGCCTTCTCGAGAAACTTATCATAGCCGCGTTCGATCTGCCACGCATCGCTGATCCGTGTCTGTCCCGCGGCTTTCATACCAAGTAATGCCAGCGCCGCCCCGGCGCGCAGATCGGCGGCGCGAACGTCGGCCCCGGTCAGCGTCTGCGTGCCGATGATATGCGCGGTGCCGTCGCGCACGAAACTGCGCACGCCCATCCGCTCGAAATCGGGCAGATAGGCATAGCGGCCGGCAAAGCGCAGGTCGACGATCCGCGATTCGCCCCGTGCACACGCCCCCAGCGCGGCGAACAGCGGCTGCATGTCCGAATTGATCCCCGGATAGGGGCCGGTACTGATCTCGACCGGATAGGGACGGCCCGACCGGACGATCGCGACATTGCCGTCGCGAAAGATCTTCGCGCCGCTTTCGCGCAGGAAGATCAGCGGGACTTCGAGATCCTCGAACGGAAAGTCGCGGATTTCCACATCGCCGCCGGTGATGACCGACCCGACCAGCCACGTCATCGCTTCCATATTGTCGGGCATCACCCGCCGGCTGGTGCCCGACAGTTCGGCCACGCCGGTAATCTCGATGCTTTCCTGCCCATAGACGGTGATCGTTGCGCCCATCGATCGCAGGAAATCGCACAGGTCGAGGATTTCGGGCCGGATATGCGGGTTCCACAGCCGCGTCGTACCGCGTGCGAGCGAGGCGACGAGCAGCGCGTTCTCGGTTGCGCCGGTCGAACGCAACGGCAGCACGATCTCGGCCCCGGTCAACCCGTTGGGCGCTTCGGCATATAGTCGACCCTGCTCGCCCCATACCCGCGCGCCCAGCCGCGTCAGTACCAGTTCGTGCAGGTCGTAGCCGCGCCCGCCCAGATCGCATCCGCCGGGCAGCGGCACGCTGCCCGCGCCGGTCCGCGCGACCAGTGCGCCGAGGATCAGCAGCGTGTTGCGGATCGACCGTCCGTCCCACACCAGTTCGGCCGGCGGCGGCGATGCCTCCTCGATCGTCAGCGCGTCGCCCGCGATCGTGCAGCGTTTGCCCAACGCCTCCAGCATCCCGACATGGACCTGCGCATCGAGCAGCCCTTGCGGATAATTGTCGAGCACGATCCGCCCGGACGTCAGCAGCGATGCCGCCATCAGCCGCAGCACGCTGTTCTTGGCCCCGCTGACGGTGACGATTCCTTCGAGCCGCGACGGTTCGACGCTCAGGATGCGGGTCGACGGTCGCGCGACGCGCGGTGTGTCGACGGCGATGGTCACGCCGGGTCGGCCAGCAGTTCGGCGACTTCATGCGCCGGACGCATCACGCCATCGGGAGCGAGGTGGCGGACTTCGGCGTCCATCGCGATCCCCGACATGGCGGCGACCGAGCGTCGCGCCAGACGGATCAGGTGCAACACGTCCTGCGCCCGCGCGCCGCCATTGTTGACGATGAAATTGGCGTGGTCCGGCGAAATCTGCGCGCCGCCTGCCGATACGCCCTTCAATCCGGCCCGTTCGATCGCGAGGCCGGGTGGGCCGATCAGCGAATAGAGCGCCGGGTCGCTGACGAACACCGACCCGCAATTGGCGCGCACCATCGGGAATTTGGCGCGTCGCGCGGCAAGGATCGACAACGCCTCGCGCCGCAACGCCTGCCGGTCGCCGGTCGCGAAGCGCAACTGCGCCGCGACGACGATCAGGTCGCCGCGCTGCAGTCGCGACGCGCGGTACCGATAGTCGAGATCGTCCTGCGTCAGCCGCTGCATCCGCCCGACATGATCGATCGCGTCGACCCGCACGACATTCTCGCCGATGCCCTTGCGCTGGCTGCCGCCGTTCATCGTGATCAGGCCGCCCAGCGTCCCCGGAATGCCGATCGCATGGACCGCGCCCGCCAGACCCCAGTCGATCACCTGCCGCACGAACGCCGGGACCCACAGCCCCGCACCGGCCTCGACCACGTCATCGCCGAGGTTGCGGATACCGCCGAGTCCGCGCCCGATGCGCAGCACGACGCCGCGAAATCCGGCATCGTCGAACAACAGGTTCGATCCGTCGCCGATGACGATATGGCGCGCATCCTGTTCGGCGATCACCGCCAGCGCGGTGGCCAGCGTCTCGACCGATTGCGGGGTAACGACGATATCGGCCGGGCCGCCGATCCGCCAGCGGCCAAGCGTCGCCAGCGGGACATCGGTCGCGACTTCGCCCGACGGGAGCGCGCTGCGCAGCGCGGCGGCGACGCCGGCGTCCGGCGCATGGCCCGGCGGGGCGAGATCGGCAGCGAAAGTCATCCGTCCCTGTTCCCCGTTGGCCAGACGATCCCGGCACCTGCCAAGTCCGCCGCGGTTCGGCCCAGATCCGTCGGCGGTTCCGCGTCCGGCAAGGTCGTTGATCGGCGGTGCCTTAGATCGTCCGTGCCGATGGGTCCAGTCCCGCCGCATTGCCGTCCAAGTCATTGGAAAATCGATACACGCCGGATCATGCGAATTTGTTAACGGCCACCGGTATATCCCGAACATCGTCGGCCGCACGTCTTGCATGGCGGCGGTTGACCGATATGCTACGGGCTCCATTGAGTGTTTCTGCGTATGCCGATGTTGCACCGCGGCACGATACCAACTTGTTGCGGTAAGGGAAACGAATGATACGCGACCGAGGAACCGGTTCGGGACAGGCGATGCAGAACGATCCGACCATGGGCATCGCGGCGGGCCGGCGCTGATGTCGGGTCCGATTCTGGTGACCGGCGCGGCCGGCTTCGTCGGTCATGCGACCGCGCATCGCCTGCTCGCGCGCGGCGAGCGGGTGATCGGCATCGATATTCTCAACGATTACTACGACGTAACGCTGAAGGAAGCCCGGCTCGCGACGTTCGACGGGATCGATGCCTTCACCTTTCACCGGGTCGACGTGTCCGATGCCGATGCAGTCGCGGCGCTGGTCCGTGACCATGCTATCCGCCGCGTCGTCCATCTGGCGGCACAGGCGGGGGTTCGGCACAGCATCGACAACCCCTTCGCCTATGAACGCTCGAACGTCGGCGGCCAGCTCGCGATTCTGGAGGCCTGCCGCCACGCGCCGGGCTTCGAACATCTCGTCTACGCCTCGTCCAGTTCGGTCTATGGCGACAAGCCGATGGGCGGGGAGGGGTTTCGCGAGGACGAACCGGCGAACCGGCCGGTCTCGCTCTATGCCGCGACCAAGCGCGCCTGCGAACTGATGAGCCAATCCTACGCCCATCTCTATCGCATGCCGCAGACCGGCCTGCGCTTCTTCACCGTCTACGGCCCATGGGGCCGGCCCGACATGGCGTACTTCAGCTTCACCGATAAAATCGTCGCCAGCACCCCGATCGAAGTCTTCGGCGAAGGCCGGATGGCGCGCGATTTCACCTATATCGACGATATCGTCGACGGCATTATCGGCGCACTCGACCATCCGCCGACGCCCGGCGACCACCGCATCCTCAATATCGGCGGCAGCCAGCCGGTCGGGCTGATGGACATGATCCAGACACTCGAACGCGCGATCGGTCGCGACGCGGTGAAGATCATGAAGCCGATGCAGCCCGGCGACGTCACCGCGACCTATGCCGACATCTCGCAACTCCGCGCGCTGACCGGCTACGAACCGAAGGTGCGGCTGGCCGAGGGGCTGGGCCGGTTCGCCGAGTGGTACAAGGGCTATTACAAGGTGAACTGATGGCTACTCGGTCGCGATCGTCGTCATTCCAGCGAAGGCGGGGATCTATAGCCGCGATAGTGCGATTCGATCGCTGACATCAGTGTGAATGGATTCCCGCCTGCGCGAGAATGACGAACGTCGCCTCATTCTCCGGCCAGCGCCGCCCCCACGATATCGACGTAGATCGCCGTCAGCAGCCGCAGGTCGTCGACCGCTACCGCCTCGTCGACCTTGTGCATCGTCGCATTGAGCAACCCGAACTCCACCGTCGGGCACAGTGCCGACAGGAACCGGGCATCGGACGTGCCGCCGGTCGTCGACAATTCCGGCTTCAGCCCGGTATGCTTGCCGATCGCATCGGCAATCAGCGTCGAAAACGCCCCCGGCGCGGTCAGGAACGCCTCGCCCGACACCCGCCCGACGACCTGTGCTTCCGGCGCATGTGACCGCACGATGCCGGCGATCCGCTCGACCAGCGCGTCGCCGCGCTGTTCGTCGTTGAAGCGGATCGATAGCCGCGCCGCCGCATGGCCGGGGATGACGTTGGTCGCGGGATTGCCGACGGTCAGGTCGGTGATCTCGATATTCGACGGCTGGAACCACGCATTGCCCCGATCGAGCACGATCCCCTCGATTTCGGCCAGGGCGGCGATCAGCGGGGTGATCGGATTGTCGGCCAGATGCGGATAGGCGACATGCCCCTGACGCCCCGGCACATCGATCCAGATATTGACCGATCCGCGCCGCCCGATCTTCACCATGTCACCCAGCCGTTGCTGCGACGTCGGCTCGCCGACCAGGCACAGGTCGGGCGCGATGCCCCGCGCCGCCATGCGATCGATCAGCGCGCGGGTGCCATACACCGCCGGTCCTTCCTCATCGCCGGTGATGATCAGGCTGATCGTACCCGCGTCGACCGGCACGCGCGCCGCCGCCGCGACGAACGCCGCGACCGCGCCTTTCATGTCGACCGCGCCCCGCCCAACGATCATGCCGTCGCGGATCGTCCCGCCGAACGGATCGCCCTGCCATCCCGCCCCGGCGGGTACGACATCGACATGGCCGGCAAAGGCGAAATGCCGTCCGCTGCCCCCCCGCACCGCCAGCAGGTTTTCTACCGGCCCATCCGGCGCCTCGCCGACGGTGAACCGGTCGACATCGAAGCCGATCGCGGTCAGCGCGGTCTCCAGCACGTCGAACACGCTGCCGGTCGCCGGGGTCACACTGTCGCAGGCGATCAGGCGGCAGGTCAGGTCGACGACATCGGCAGACATAGGCTTCTCCACGCGTATTTCGTCGCGGCTGTACCCTATGCCGGGGCAAACGCCACTGGCGCTGGGGCGTTCGGACGCTACAGCCGGGGCGATGCGAATCCTGTTCGTGATATTGGCGGTGCTGCTGCTCGTGCCCAGCTGGAGTGGGGCCGAGCGGCTGCCGCTCTATGCGAAGGTGCCGACGATCACGGCCGAGCGGGTCGCGCTCTATCCCAAAAACCCCCGGCGGCGCGATCGCGGATCGTTCACCTATCTCGGCGGGGTGGTCCTGCGCGGTAACGATCCCGCCTTCGGGGGCTTTTCGTCGATGCACGTCGACGGCGACCGGTTCAGCCTGTTGTCCGATGGCGGGTCGCTGGTCCAGTTCACCATGGGTGCCGACTGGACCCCGTGCGACGTCGCCGTCCGCGAAATCGCCGGTCCCGGCACCGGCTGGGAAAAGCGCGATCGCGATACCGAATCGCTGGCGGTCCGGCCCGACGGATCGGTGCTGGTCGGCTACGAACGCCACAACCAGATCTGGCGCTTCACCGCCGACCTTTCGCGCCCTCTGTCGCACGCCGCGCCACAGCGCATGGCCGACTGGTCGGCGAACAGCGGTGCGGAGGCGATGGCGCAATTGCATGACGGCAGCGTCGTCGTGTTCAGCGAAAGCCATGGCGAGAAGGGGCGGCGGGGCTATAGCGCGATCCGCTTCCTCGGCGACCCGACCGATCCGAAGACGCCGCGCTACGGCTTTCGCTATGCGTCGCCCGCCAGTTTCGTGAACACCGACGCCGCGCAACTGCCCGATGGGCGGCTGCTGGTGCTGACCCGCCGCACCCGGCTGAAGGACTTTTTCACCACCGGCATCGAACTGGTCGACCTGCGCGGCGTCCGCCCCGGCCAATCCCTGCGCGGCCGCACGCTCGCCCGGCTCGTGCCGCCGACCCTGCACGACAATTTCGAAGCGATGGCGATCACCCGCGAAGGCGGACGGCTGATCCTGTGGCTGGCGAGCGACGACAACCAGTCGATGCTGCAACGCTCGCTGCTGTTGAAATTCGCGATCGGCCCGCTGCCGGAGTCATGGCAGCCGAAACCGAAGCAGAAGAAAAAGCGCAAGAACCGAGGCTGAACCCATCGTCATTCCGGCGAAAGCCGGAATCCATGAACCCGACCGGCCTCGACTCGGTCGAAGCGTCCCGCATCCATGGATTCCGGCCTATGCCGGGATGACGGGGTTTGCAGGACATCGCCCGTCATTCCCGCGCAGGCGAGAATCAACCGCACCGCAACGTCCATCGGTTCGGAGCGATGGTCGGAACAAAAATCAGGCGTCGGCATCACCCACGACAAAACCCCCGGCACCGCTTGGGTGCCGGGGGCATATCTTACGTCACCCGAACCGCTTATGCGGCGGTGGGGGCGACCTTCTTCGCGACCTTGGCAACGTCGCGCTTCAGGCGACGGGCGCGCAGCGACAGGTCGTCGTCACGGGTCTTGAGCAGCCAGTTGTCGAGGCCGCCGACATGCTCGACCGAGCGCAGGCCGTGCGTCGATACGCGCAGACGGATCGAGCGCTCCAGCGCTTCCGACATCAGCGTGACATTCTGCAGGTTCGGCAGGAAGGTCCGCTTGGTCTTGTTGTTCGCGTGGGAAACGTTGTGACCCACCTGCCGGCCCTTGCCGGTCAGCTCGCAGATGCGCGACATGATCGTTGATCCTGATTCTGTGTCGGGACACATGCCCCGGAAAGACGGCGCGGATAGCGTCGAACGGCGCGGACGTCAACCGTTGCGCGCCGTTGCAACCCTCATCGCCGCCCCGGCGTTGTTACGGCATCGATTCGGACAATGGCACATTACAAGGGAGTGGCGGAATGCGCGCAATATTGGTTCTGCTGGGGGTCGCGGCGTTGATCGTCGCCGCGTTGATGAGCTTCGGCTTCATCGGCATCGATCAGACCCGGACCGCCGCCCTGCCGCAGGTACGGGTCGAAGGGGGGCAGGCACCCAAGTTCGACGTCGATGTCGGCAAGGTCGATGTCGGCACCGTCAACCGCACCGTCGAAGTGCCGGCGATCAAGGTCGAACGGCCCGCCACCGCACAATAAGCCGCTGGCAGCGTAGAACCGCCGATGGCAAGGGGATGCGCGATGTTCGACGCGTCCCCCATGCATCTGGCCCTCGCCGCCGCCCGCGCTGCCGCGGATGCCGGCGAGGTGCCGGTCGGCGCGGTCATCGTGCAACGGGGCAGGGTGATCGCGACCGGTGCCAACGCGCCGCGTACGCGCAACGACCCGACCGCCCATGCAGAGATACTGGCGATTCGTGCCGCTGCGCAGGCGCTGGGCCGCGACCGGCTGGAAGATTGCGATCTGTGGGTGACGCTGGAACCATGTGCGATGTGCGCCGGAGCGATCGCCCATGCCCGCATCGCGCGCCTCTATTATGCGGCGGACGATCCCAAGGGTGGGGCGGTCGCGCACGGTCCGCGCTTTTTCGGACAGCCGACCTGCCACCACCGCCCCGACATCTATCCGGGGATCGGTGAGATCGAGGCCGCGGCGCTGCTCCGCGATTTCTTCGGGCAGCGCCGCGGATAGGATCAGCGCAGTTCGTTCTGCGCGATCGGCACGATCTTGACCTCGACCCGGCGGTTTTCCGCACGACCTTCTTCGGTCTCGTTCGACGCGATCGGCTGCGTCTCGCCGAAACCGCGCGTACCGATACGCGCCGACTGCACTCCCTTGCTGCTCAGATAGCTGGCGACCGCGCTGGCACGCCGTTCCGACAGCGTCTGATTGTACGCGTCCGACCCGGTCGAATCGGTATGGCCGTACACATCGATATAGGTCTGGTTATATTCGCGCAGCACGTCGGCGACCTGGTCCAGCGTCGGCCGGAACTGCGGCTGGACATTCGAACTGTCGGTGGCGAAGGTGATGCCCGACGGCATGTTGAGGACCAGATCGTCGCCGCGCCGCGTCACTTCGACATCGGTGCCGGCGGTCCGGGCGCGCAGGTCGCGCTCCTGCTTGTCCATATAGGCGCCGATCCCGGCCCCGGCCAAACCGCCGATGCCCGCGCCAAGGATCTTTTCGGTCCGGTCGCGCCGTCCGCCTACGAGATCGCCAAGCAGATAGCCGCCGACCGCGCCGCCGATGCCGCCGATTGCCGCGCGCGAAATGCTGCGCTGGCCGGTTTCGGGATCGGTCACACAGGCCGATGTCAGCATCGCTGCCGACAGCGCACCCGCCACCCAGAGTTTCGAACGAGCTGCCATCATAATTCTCCGCGGTATCCGATTTCGTCGTCGCCCGGGAAAACCGGACAGGACCGGCATTGTTCCGCAGCCGTTTTGAACGGACGCTGACCGGCACGGTCGGCCAAATCGTCCCTCGACCGCGACTCGCCGGTTGTGCGGCACGCGGCATTGCTGCATGGGAGGGGCAGTTCGATGGAACCTCTTTCTCCCTTCCCCTGGTTCGACGTCGTCATCATCCTCGCGCTGGTGGCGTTGAACGGTGTGTTCGCCATGTCCGAACTCGCCATCGTTTCCGCGCGCAGGGCCCGACTGGAAGGCCTGGCGAAAGCGGGGGGCAGGGGCGCGCAGACCGCGATGCGGCTGGCCGACGATCCCGGCAAGTTCCTGTCTACCGTCCAGATCGGCATCACCCTGATCGGCATCCTGTCGGGTGCGTATTCGGGAGCCAGTCTCGGCGGACCGGTCGGCGAACGGATGGTGCTGCTGGGGCTGCCCGAATCGCTTGCGGCCAATGTCGGGTTCGGCGTCGTCATCGGCGTGACCACCTTCGCCAGCCTCGTCATCGGCGAGCTGGTGCCCAAGCAGTTCGCCTTGCGCAGCCCGGAACCGATCGCGGTGCTGGTCGCGGTACCGATGCTGTGGCTGTCGCGCATCACCGCGCCGTTCGTATGGCTGCTCGACAACACGTCCGCGCTGATCTTCAAGCTGCTGCGCATGAACCGCGAATCCGAAAACCGGGTGACGGCGGAGGAACTGCACCTGCTGGTCGCCGAAGCCAGCAAGTCGGGCGTGATCGAGGAGCATGAACGCTCGATCATCTCGGGCGTCGTCCGCCTCGCCGACCGGCCGGTGCGCGAAGTCATGACCCCGCGGACCGATGTCGAATGGCTCGACGTCTCGCTCGACGAAGCCGGCATCCGCGCGGCGATGGCGGCGACGCCGCACACCCGCCTGCCGATCGCCGAGGGATCGGTCGATGCGGTGATCGGCGTCGTGCAGGCGCGCGACATCGTCGCCGCCCTATGCCGGGGCGAGCCGCTCGATCTGCGCGCGCTGCTCCACGAAGCACCGGTGCTCCCCGATCAGGTCGACGCGATGGATGCGTTGCAGGCGATCCGCCGCGCCGCCGTGCCGATGGGCCTCGTCCATGACGAATATGGCCATTTCGAAGGGATCGTGACCCCCGCCGATCTGCTGCGCGCCATTGCCGGCGACTTCGCATCGGATGCGGAGGAGGGCGACCACCCCCTGATCGTCCGCCGCGACGACGGATCGCTGCTGGTATCGGGCCAGACCCCCGCCGACCAGCTTGCCGAACGCATCGGCATCGACCTGCCCGAGGACCGCGATTACGCCACCGTCGCCGGCCTTGCGCTCGCGATCCTCAAGCATCTTCCAACCGAAGGCGAGCATTTCGCCGAACAGGGCTGGCGCTTCGAGATCGTCGACATGGACGGGCGCAAGATCGACAAGCTGTTGGTGCAACCGGTCGAGTAAAGGTTCGGGATGTGGCAGGCGCGATCTTCACCGTGGCGGTTGCTCGGCATGTTGATCCCATCGTTCCTGCTGGCTGTGCTCGGCGTTCTGGCGATACTCGATGGTGATGTCATTTTCGGGTTTGTCGGACTGCTCGGCATCGTGGCGTTTGCTACAGCTTGCTCGCTCGTCATTGGCCGTATGCGCCGGAGTCGCAGGATTGAAATCGAGGTGTCGGAAGATGGTCTGTGCTGGCGAGCGTGGAGTGACGACGTCATCGCGTGGCACGAAATTCGCCATGCCGAAGTGCGCCGGCAAGGGCCGATGCGTCACCTTTGTCTCTGGCTGAACCGGGAGCCGGAGTTCCGTAGCCACTTCGCTACGTACGGCGCGGCCAAGTCCAAAACCATGGGCTATGGCGACGTGGCCATCAATACGATCGGCACGGACCGAAGGTTCGACGATCTGGTCGATACCGTCCGACGGTACGTTACCGTTGGCTGACGATAGTGGCATTTTTCGGCTGCGTTCGATCGCAGGCGGAGCGCGATCCGCAACAGGTCTCGCGCCAACGGTCTTTGGCGGTTCACGCCTTTAACAGGCTGCTGGAGCAATAAGTCGTGCAGCGATCCGACCCATGTTGCAATGCAATGTAAAATGTTGCGCTGCGATTGTGTCGGGTGGTAATCATGCTCCATGCAGATTTCTTCGGAATATGCGTCGCTGGTACAGTGGATACGCGACAACACCGACGCGTCGGACGCGGTGTTGCATATCCATGCCGGCATGATCGTGCTGATTCTCGCCCGGCTGGTGACCCGCTATCCGCTGTCGCACCCGGTCCCGTTCATCGTGGTACTGGTCGTTGCGGCGGGGAACGAGGTGCTGAACCGTCTGAACTTCGGATCATGGCGGTGGAGCGACACGACGGTCGATTTCACCTGCTCGGTGTTCTGGCCGGCGATGCTGTTCGTCGTGCTGGCGATGCAGCAGCGGGTCGAGCGACGCCCCGCGCTTCGGGGCATGCCGGCAAACCGACCGTGCTGAAGATAGCCGGCATCACCCTCACCCTTCTGCGGCGCTGCCGCTTCCTCCCTCTCCCATCGGGAGAGGGAAGGGGCCCGCCCGGCCGAGCCGGGTGGGAAGGGTGACGGTAACGCGCTGAGTACTAGTCGCGATCGACCTTCAGTTCGCTAGGCGCAGGAATAGCCTTCGATCCCCGTTCGTCACTCCCGCGCGGGCGGGAGTCCATATACGCCAGCGTCGCGGATCCAGCCAAACACTCGGCGTCTATGGATTCCCGCCTGCGCGGGAATGACGAAATTCCGTGGTTATCGCTGAATGTCGATCGACCCTAATCGCCCCCTCACAACTTCCCGAACACCGCCTCGAACCCGGCGATATCCCCGGCCGCAAGATAGCGCGCCTGTTCGACCCAGCGGTCCTTCGCCATGCGCGGCGCGAACGTGCCCAGCCGCGACGCGACATCGTCCGCCTCGGCCGGCTGCAACCGGGCCAGCGTCGCGATATCGGGGATGCCCTGTTCGACCAGCATCGCCGCGACCTTCGGACCCAGCCCCTTCAACCGGGTCAGATCGGACCCGGCCGGCGCGGCGGGCACCACCGGCGCGGCGGTTTCGACGAACGGCGCACGCGCCGGCTCGGGCGCGGCGACCGGCGGTTCCACGGGGATTGCGGTCGGTTCCTGCACGACCGGCGCAGCGGGCTCCTCCACGACCGGTGCGACCGGTTCGATCAGTATGGGCGCTGGCGGTTCGACCCGCGCCGGCTCGCTCGGCGCGATCGTTTCCGCCGGCCGGTCGGGATCGGCCGCCGGCACGTCGCCGGTCCGCTCCAGATGCCCGGCATCCTCCAGCTCACGCGTCGCCGAGCGCCGCTCGCGCGCCAGTTTCATTCCATAGCCGATGCCGATGATGACCAGCACCGCCAGCAGCGCGATGATGACGAAATGCACCGTGGTCAGCGCGCCCAGAAAGCCCGGCGATTGCAACGGGGTCGTACCGCTATCCTGCATGCTCTAATCCTGCCCATTCTCACGTGCGACTTCGCGCCAGCCGATGTCGCGGCGGCAAAAACCGGGGAAGTCCAGCGCATCGACGCCGCGATACGCCGCCGCCTGTGCGGTGGTGACGGTCGCCCCGCGCGCGGTGACGGCCAGCACCCGGCCTCCGGCAGTGACAACGCCCGCATCGCCCATCCGGGTTCCCGCGTGGAACACGGTCGTGCCTGCCGCCTCGGCCGCATCGATCCCGCCGATCGGTTTGCCGGTCTCGGGCGTCCCCGGATAGCCGGGCGCGGCCATGACCACCGTCAGCGCGCTGTCGTTCGAAAATACCGGCGCTTCCGCTTCCGCCAGCCGACCCTCGGCCACCGCCAGCAACAGTGGCAACAGATCGCTGTCGAGCCGCGCCATCAGCACCTGACATTCGGGATCGCCGAACCGCGCATTATATTCGATCAGCTTGGGGCCCCGATCGGTCAGCATCAGCCCGGCATAGAGCACCCCCGAATAGGGCGTGCCGCGCGCCGCCATCGCCGCGACGGTCGGCCGGACGATCGTGTCGATCGCCAGTTGCTCCAGCGCGGGCGTCAGTACGGGGGCCGGCGAATAGGCACCCATGCCGCCGGTATTCGGCCCGACATCGCCGTCGCCGACGCGCTTGTGGTCCTGCGCCGATCCGAACGGCATCAGCGACACGCCGTCGGTCAGCACGAACAGGCTGGCTTCCTCGCCGCTCAGAAACTCCTCGATCACCGCCTCGCCGCCGGGCTTGTCGAAGATCGCGGCCAGCGCGTCCTCCGCCTCGGTCCGGTCCATCGCGATCGTCACGCCCTTGCCCGCCGCCAGACCATCGGCCTTGATGACCACCGGCAGCGAGAAGGGGGACAGCGCGGCGATCCCGCTGTCTAGGTCGGTGACGCGGACATAGCCGGCGGTCGGGATATCGGCCTCGCGGCACAGGTCCTTGGTATAGCCCTTCGATCCTTCGAGCTGCGCGGCCGCCGCCGACGGGCCGAAGGTCGCGATGCCCGCCGCCCGCAGATCGTCGGCCAGCCCCGCGACCAGCGGCGCTTCGGGCCCGACCACCACCAGCCTGACCGTCCGTTCGACGCAGAACCGCACCACCGCGGCGTGATCGTTCACGTCCAGCGGCACCAGCGTCGCGTGGTTGCCGATGCCGGGGTTGCCCGGTGCGGCATAAAGCGTACCTAGGAGCGGCGAACGCGCCAGCTTCCACGCCAGCGCATGTTCGCGCCCACCCGATCCGATCAACAGGACATTCATGGACGATCGCTTCCCCGGTTTTCAGTCGAGCCGGCTCGTAGCCGAGCAACAGCCCGGCGACAACGCCGCGCCCGAAAGCGTGTCCGAACTGGCCGGTCGCCTCAAGCGCATGGTCGAGGGCGAATTCGGCCGCGTCCGCCTGCGCGGTGAGATTTCGGGCTACAAGCGCGCGTCGTCGGGCCATGTCTATCTGTGCCTGAAGGATGATTCGGCGCTGATCGACGGGGTAATGTGGCGTGGCTCGGCGGGCAGCCTGCCGTTCACGCCGCAGGACGGTGTCGAGGTGATCGCCAGCGGCAAGCTGACCACCTATCCCGGCCGCTCGCGCTATCAGATCGTGATCGACCGGATGGAACTGGCCGGTGAAGGCGCGCTGATGGCGCTGCTCGAAAAGCTTAAAGGTAAGCTGGCGGGCGAGGGGCTGTTCGACCCGGCGAAGAAACGCCGCCTGCCGTTCCTGCCGCGCACCATCGGCATCGTCACCTCGCCCACCGGCGCGGTCATCCGCGACATCCTCCACCGGCTGGAGGATCGCTGCCCGACCCATGTCATCGTCTGGCCGGTCAAGGTGCAGGGCGAAGGCTCGGCGGCGGAGATCGCTGCGGCAGTGCAGGGCTTCAGCGCGCTGCCGGAGGACGGACCGGTCCGCCGCCCCGACCTGCTGATCGTCGCACGCGGCGGCGGCTCGATCGAGGATTTGTGGTCGTTCAACGAAGAGATCGTGGTGCGCGCGGTCGCCGCCTCGCCGATCCCGGTCATCTCTGCGGTCGGCCACGAAACCGATACGACGTTGTGCGATCACGCTGCCGATCTGCGCGCGCCGACGCCGACCGCCGCCGCCGAGATCGCGGTACCGGTCCGCGCCGAACTGGCGCACACCATCGCCACGCTGTCGCTGCGCACCCAGCGGATCGTCCGCCGCTATCATGAACGCGGGACCGAGCAGCTGGCGGCGCTGGTCCGCGTCATGCCGCGCCGCGACGCGCTGCTGGGGCCGCAGCGCCAGCGGCTCGACGATGTCGCCGCCCGCCTGTCGCTGGCGCTCGAACGCCGGGTCGCGACCGCGCGCCGCAATCTCGACCGCCATGGCCATGCGCTCAGGCCAGCGATGCTGACCCAGCGGCTGGCGCAGGCCCGCGCGCAGTTCGAGGGGACGGCGCGGATGCTGGCGCAGGTCGATCCCGACAATCTCCTGCAAAAAGGCTATGTCCGCGTCACCGCCCGCGCCACCGGCAAGACGGTGACGTCGGCCGCCGAAGCGCGCGCGGCGGGCGCGCTGCAACTCCACTTCGGCGACGGCGCGCTGGACGCGAAGGTTGAGCGCACCCCTGGCCGCGCCTATGTCTCGCCCGCGCAACCCACCTTGCTGTAGAACCGGACCCGATCGATGCTGACAACCGAAAGCCGCCCCGCCAAGCTGCACTATCTGACGAACAATTTCCGGGTGCTGGTCGATGGCGACTTCGTGACCTGCGCGGTCACCGGCGCGCGTATCCCGCTCGACGAACTGCGCTACTGGAGCGCGGCGCGGCAGGAACCCTATATCGACGCCGAGGCATCGACGAAGGCGATGGCCCCGCAGTGATCGCGTTCGCCGCCACGCTGCTGGTGGCGGTCCAGCCCGCACCCGCGCCCCCGATCATGCTGGCCGGATCGCCGGGGCAGGGGGCGGCGATGACCGGACAGGTTCCGCCCGGCACGACCCTGACCCTGAACGGACAGCCGGTGGCGGTCGCGCCCGACGGCGCGTTCCTGATCGCGTTCGACCGCGACGCCGGCCCCGCCGCCACGCTGGTCGCGACCCTGCCCGATGGCCGCCGGCTGGTCCGCCCCCTGACCATCGCCCCGCGCGCATGGCGGATCGAGCGCCTGACGACCCTGCCGCGCGTGTCGCAGCCCACTCCCGAATTCCAGCGCCGCCGCGCCCCCGAACTGGCGCAGATCGCCGCCGCGCGCGACCGGGTGACCGATGCGCAGGGCTGGCGACAGCGGTTCGTCTGGCCGGTCCGGGGGCGTATCTCCGGCCTGTTCGGAGCGCAGCGTATCTATGCCGGCGAACCCGGCGCCTATCATTCGGGCGTCGACGTTGCCCGCCCGTCCGGCACGCCCGTCGCCGCGCCCGCCGACGGTGTCGTCATCCTCGCCGCCGCTACGCCCTTCACTCTCGAAGGCAATTTGCTGATGATCGACCACGGCATGGGATTGAACAGCGCGTTCCTGCACCTGTCGCGCATCGACGTGGCGGTCGGCGACCGGGTCACGCAGGGGCAGGTCGTCGGGGCGATCGGCGCGACCGGCCGCGCCACCGGCCCGCATCTCCACTGGGGCATGAAGTGGCACGATGCGCGCATCGACCCGCTGCTGCTCGCCGGACCGATGCCTCAGTAAAGGAACCGCCGGGCGCTCCCGATCATTGCGTCCCCGAGATTACAGGGAATTCCGATCATGCTGCGTGCCACCATCCTGACCGCCGTCGCCGCCGCCGCGCTTGCCGGCTGCACCACCACCACCGCCGGATCGGGCAGCGCCGCCGGGCGCAGCGCCACCGCGCCGCTCCGCACCGCAGCCGGTGCCGATGTCGGCACCGTCACCGCCACGCAGACCGCGAACGGCATCCAGATCCGCGTCGACGCGCGCGGCATGCCCGCCGGTGTCCATGGTGCGCACGTCCACACCATCGGCCGCTGCGATGCGCCCGACTTCACCACCGCCGGCGGTCACTGGAACCCGACGTCGAAGCAGCACGGCACCAGCAATCCCGCCGGTCCACATGCCGGCGACGCGCCCAACCTGACGATCGGTGCAGATGGCACCGGATCGGTCACCGTCGAGCTGCCCGCCGGCACGATGGACGGTCTGCTCGACGTCGATGGCGCGGCCTTCGTCATCCACGCCAATGCCGACGACTACAAGACCGATCCGTCGGGCAATTCGGGCGGGCGCATCGCCTGTGGCGTGTTCGCCCCCGCCTGATTGCGCGCACGTCCAGCCACGGGCATAGCGTCGGGATGATCACCCGACGCACGCTCTTGGCCGGCATGGCCGCCACCGCCACGCTCGCCGCCGTCCCCGTCCGGGCGGCCGGGCGTGGGCCGGACCTGATCGCCGGCACCTATGCCAGGCCGGGCGGAAAAGGCCTGTACGCGCTCCCCGCGCGCGGCACCGGCTGGAGCGTCGGCACCGCCGACACCGCGCTCACCAACATTTCGTTCGGTGTATCGCGCGGCGCGATGCGGTATCTGGTCCGCGAGTCGGCCGCCGGCCGGCTGATCGCCACCGATCATCAGGGCAAGATCTTCGCCGATCTGCCCAGCGGCGGCGACGATCCCTGCCACGTCGCGCTCAACCATCGCGGCAATCTGCTCGCCGTCGCCAATTATTCGTCGGGTACCGTCGCGCTCTACCCGCTCGCCGCCGGCCTGCCGCAGCCGCCGATCGTCCGCCGCCATAGCGGTACCGGCCCGAACAAGGATCGGCAGGGCGCCCCGCACGCCCACTGGGTCGGCTTCACCCCGAACGATCGCTTCTGCCATTCGGTCGACCTCGGCGCGGACACCATCTTCGCCTATCCGCTCGACAGCGGCGAGATCGCCGAGCCGGTGGTGGCATGGCGCGCACCGCCCGGCGCCGGCCCGCGCCATATGGCCTATCACCCGACGCTGACGATGGCCTATGTCGTCACCGAACTGGCCAACACGCTGGTCACGCTGGATGCTCAGGCCGATGGCAGCTTCACCACCCGCGCCACCATTTCGCTGCTCCCGCCCGGCTGGACGGGGCAGTCGCAGGCCGCCCACATCGCCATCGACAGCGCCGGCCGTCGTCTCTTCGCCTCGAACCGCGGCCATAACAGCATCGCGGTGTTCGACCTCGCCGAAGACGGCACCGCGACGCTCGTCCAGCATATCGACTGCGGCGGCGACTGGCCGCGCTTCTTCCTGTTGCTGGAGGAAACCGGCCAGTTGCTGGTCGCCAACGAACGCAGCGGCACCGTGGCGGTGTTCGACGTGACCGTCGACGGCCCGGTACGCCCGACGCCGGCGCGGCTGGCCATTCCCGGCGTGGTGTTTCTCGACAAGGCGTAGGGAAAAGTCGGTTCACGCGAAGGCGCGAAGACGCGGAGGGGTTACGTCCGGGGTGACCGTACCCGCGCCAGCGGCCTCTCGCTCGCTGGCAACGGATAATTCCGTCTCCCGTTCGCGAGCGCTCACCCGGAACGCAACTCCTCCGCGTCTCCGCGCCTTCGCGTGAACCCTGATCTTCCTTCTACCGCAGCAAATCCACCGCCACCGCCAGCCGTTCGTCGAGCACCCCAAGCATCGCCGTCCACCCGCCCAGCGCTTCCAGCTCGCCCGGCCCGTCCGAAACCCCACGCAACCCCATCACCGGCACCCCGAACCGCCCGCAGGCACGCAGCACCGCGAACGTCTCCATATCGACCAACTCGGCATCGATCGCGTCATACGCGTCACCGCCGACGATATCCGCCCCGGTCGACAGCCGCGCCACCGGCCAGTCGAGCGGCGTCGCCAGCGGCAGTTCGGCGGGATGATCGGCAAAGGGCGTCACCCCTTTCGGCACGCCGATCCGCGTCGCATCCATGTCGCGCCACGACACGCTGGCGACCTGCCAGATCGACCCGAGCGGCAACCGCCGCGACCCCGCCGATCCGATCGACACGACCAGATCGGGCAGGTCCGTCATCCCGGCCAGCGCCTGAGTCGTGCCGATCGCCGCCTCGACCGGCCCGACCCCGGTAATGACCGGCACGAAGCGTTCAGCCAGACAGGGTCCATATTCGTGGTCCGTCGCCATGACGAACAGCACGCGCCGTCCCCCGATCCGCGTCACCTGCATCGTTATTCCCCGTCTGTGTCGGTGCCGTGGTGGCGACCGGGGCCGCCGCGGGCAAGGCCTTGCGCGCCGCCTCGGTCTCCATCCGGCGCTTCAACCCGCGGAGATTGGCGAGCAGCATCGCATCGGTCTCTGCCTGCGTCGCACGGTCCCATCCGCCCTTCAACGGCCGGTCCTCCGGGTCCTCCGACCCGGCGGACACGCCGCGCGTCAGCAGCAACCGCAACAGCCCGTCCGAATAGCGCCGCCGATGCCCGACGATCTTGCCGCCATGCCAGACCGGCTCCTCCCACCCCAGCACCGCGCGTTCATAGGCCGCCTGCTCGATCGTCGGCGCGACCTTGGCCAGCGCCCGCCGCCACGCCCGGTCGAACGCCGCCGACCGGTCGCGCATCCGATAAGCGGAGGCCGTCGAAATCTGCGCCCGCGCACAGGCGTCGCGCACCGATCCCGTCTCGCTCAACGCCCGCAGGAACGCCCGCTGCCGCTGCGGCGTCCACCCGTCATGCCGCACCCGATATTCCGCCATCGCCCATCCCCCGAGATTGTGACGGAACGTTAAGGGAACGTCTACGCTGTAGGAAAGGACTATCTCCCCGCGATGGGAGGGAAACCGCTGCGAAAATTCGGCACCCCTCGTCCAGCGTACCCCCGCGCAGGCGGGGGTCCAGGACCAAGCAGAACAACGAGTTGCGTGTGCCGCCCTGGACCCCCGCCTGCGCGGGGGTACGGCGGGGTTCCGTCATAACCTGAGGCGTCCGCCCAGAAACCCTGAAAAGGGAGGGGCCTATTCAAACCCCGCTCTACCCCGACAAAACGGAGATTATCGCTATTGCAAAGCGAAAGCATTTGTGATGGACTAAAAGTCGTCCATCGACCCCCTGTCCGACGGATTCAACCACTTCCCCCGGCTTTATACGGTTGCTAAGGCGCACCGGTACAGCTCGATAACCTCCCGCGGCGGCATGCACGTCGACGGCCTTCGGCCGATCGATCCCGCCCGCGACCAACTGGGAAGGATCCGCATGACCGCAATCGGCCAGGACACGCTCGGCACCCGCGATACGCTCGATGTCGACGGCAAGACCTATTCCTATTATTCGCTGGCAAAGGCGTCGGCAAAGCTCGGCGACGTGTCGCGACTGCCCTTCTCGATGAAGGTGCTGCTCGAAAACATGCTCCGCTTCGAGGACGGCGTGACCGTCACGCCCGAGGACGCGCAGGCGATCGTCGACTGGCAGAAGGATGCCCGGTCGGACCGTGAAATCCAGTATCGCCCGGCGCGCGTGCTGATGCAGGACTTCACCGGCGTTCCCTGCGTGGTCGATCTGGCGGCGATGCGCGATGCGATCACCAAGCTTGGCGGCGACGCGGGCAAGATCAATCCGCAGGTTCCGGTCCACCTCGTGATCGACCACTCGGTCATGGTCGACGAATTCGGCACGCCCAAGGCGGCCGAACAGAATGTCGAGCTGGAATATCAGCGCAACATCGAACGCTATGAATTCCTGAAATGGGGATCGAAGGCGCTCGACAATTTCTCGGTGGTCCCGCCGGGTACCGGCATCTGCCACCAGGTGAACCTCGAATATGTCGCGCAGGCGGTGTGGTCGTCGGAATCGACCGATGGCAGCGGCACGATCGCCTACCCGGACACGCTGGTCGGCACCGACAGCCATACGACGATGGTCAACGGCCTTGGCGTGCTCGGCTGGGGCGTGGGCGGCATCGAGGCGGAAGCGGCGATGCTGGGTCAGCCGGTGTCGATGCTGATTCCCGAAGTCGTCGGCTTCAAGCTGACCGGCAAGCTGGGTGAGGGCATCACCGCCACCGACCTCGTGCTGACCGTCACGCAGATGCTGCGCGCGCGCGGCGTGGTCGGCCGTTTCGTCGAATTCTACGGTCCGGGCCTGTCGTCGATGACGCTGGCCGATCGTGCGACGATCGCCAACATGGCCCCCGAATATGGCGCGACCTGCGGCTTCTTCCCGATCGACGACAAGACGATCGACTATATGCGCCTGACAGCGCGTCCGGCCGAAGTAATCGCGCTGACCGAAGCCTATGCGAAGGCCAACGGCTTCTGGCGCGACGAGAACGCCGTCGATCCGATCTTCACCGACACGCTCGAACTCGACATGTCGTCGGTCGTGCCGTCGCTCGCCGGTCCGAAGCGTCCGCAGGACCGCGTCGAGCTGCCGAACGTCGACGACGTCTTCAATGCCGACCTGACCAACGTGTACAAGAAGGCCGCTGCCGTCCGCACCCCGGTCGAGGGTGCGACCCATGATATCGGCGACGGCGACGTCGTCATCGCCGCGATCACCAGCTGCACCAACACGTCGAATCCGTCGGTGCTGGTCGCCGCCGGCCTCGTCGCGCGCAAGGCGAATGCGCTCGGCCTCAAGCCCAAGCCGTGGGTCAAGACCTCGCTGGCACCGGGTTCGCAGGTCGTGACCGACTATCTCGACAAGGCCGGGCTGACCGCCGATCTGAACGCGGTCGGCTTCAACCTCGTCGGCTATGGCTGCACGACCTGCATCGGCAATTCGGGTCCGCTGGCCGCGCCGATCTCGGCGGCGATCAACGGCAACGACATCGTCGCTGCCTCGGTCCTGTCGGGCAACCGCAACTTCGAAGGCCGCGTGTCGGCCGACGTCCGCGCCAACTTCCTCGCCTCGCCGCCGCTGGTCGTGGCGTACGCGCTGAAGGGGACCGTGACCGAGGATATGGTGTCGACCCCGATCGGGCAGGGCACCGACGGGCAGGACGTGTATCTGAAGGACATCTGGCCGACCAACGAAGAGGTCGCCGACCTGATGGCCGCCAACATCGACGACGGCATGTTCCGGTCGCGCTATGGCAACGTCTATGCCGGCGACAAGCACTGGGCGGGCATTTCGGTCGAGGGGTCGGACACCTACAACTGGCCGACGTCGAGCACCTACATCGCCAATCCGCCCTATTTTGACGGCCTTACGATGACCCCGAACCCGACGTCGGACATCATCGAGGCAAAGCCGCTGGCGATCCTCGGCGATTCGATCACCACCGACCACATCTCGCCCGCCGGCAGCATCAAGGCGGACAGCCCGGCCGGAACTTTCCTGCAAGAACATCAGGTTAGCCGTCGCGACTTCAACAGCTACGGCGCCCGCCGCGGCAACCACGATGTCATGATGCGTGGCACCTTCGCCAACATCCGCATCAAGAACGAAATGGTCCCCGGCGTCGAAGGCGGCATGAGCCGCTATGACGGCGAGGTCATGCCGATCTACGACGCCGCCATGCGCCACAAGGCCGACGGCACACCGCTGGTCGTCATCGCCGGCAAGGAATATGGCACCGGCTCGTCGCGCGACTGGGCGGCAAAGGGCACCAACCTGCTCGGCGTCCGCGCCGTCATCACCGAAAGCTTCGAACGGATCCACCGTTCGAACCTCGTCGGCATGGGCGTCCTGCCGCTGCAGTTCGCCGAAGGCGTGACCCGCCAGACGCTCGGCCTGACCGGCGACGAAACCTTCACGATCCAGGGGGTTGCCGGCATCCGTCCGCGTCAGGACGTCGACGTCATCATGGTCCGCGCCGACGGCACGACCGAGACGTTCCAGACCAAGTGCCGCATCGATACCGTCAACGAACTGGAATATTTCCTGAACGGTGGCATCCTGCAGTACGTGCTGCGCAAGCTGGCCGCGTAAGCGCGCCACTTGACGGCTAGGGCGGGCCGCGTCTCCGACCGGAGGCGCGGCCCGTTTCGTGTGCGGGGGCAGGGGGGGACGGACCATGGCGAGCATCACGGTCATCACGGTGTTCCACAATCGGGCCAGCCGGGTCCGGCCATCGATCGAATCGCTGCTGTCGCAGGATTGCGACGATGTGCGGATCGTCGCCATCGATGACGGTTCGCGCGACGATACGCTGGCCGAACTTCGCGCGCTGTCGGCACCGAACCTGACGGTGATCGCGCAACCGAATACGGGGTTTACCGCAACGATGGCAGCGGCCTGCGCGGCCGCCGACACCGACTTCATCGCCGTCCATGGCGCAGGCGACGAGAGTCTGCCGGGACGGTTGCGCGCGCAACGCGACTTCCTGCTCGCGCATCCCGACGTCGTCGCCGTCGGCTGCGCGATCGAAAATGTCGAGGAGGGCGGCAAGGGGTATGTCGTCCAACCCGCCGCAGCGATCCGCAAGGGACCGATGGTCACCGGGTTCGGGATATCGCACGGCGAGGTCATGTTCCGCCGCTCGGCCTATCTCGCGGCGGGCGGCTATCGCCCGTTCTTCCGGGTGGCGCAGGCAACCGACCTGTTCCGGCGGATGAGCCGGATCGGCGATTTCGGCTATGTCGATCGGCTGTTGTACCGGCGGTTCCTGTTCCGCGACGGCGTCAACGCCTCCGCCCCCAAATTCGCCGAGCATGAACTCTATTCGGCGGTCGGCCACGACGCCTTTGTCGATGCGCTATCGAGCGGGGCTAACGCGGATGTCATCGACCGCCACGGCGTCCTCGCGCCCTATTACATGCCGCGATCCAAGAAGATCGCCGGCGGCCTCGCCCGGGCAGCGGTCGTCCACTGGTTGCAGGGCGACGATCGGACGGCACGGCTTCTCGCCCGCCGATCGCTCGCCGAAAAAATGACGCTGCGCGGCTCGATCGTCGCCACGCAACTGATGCTGTCGAAGATGGGCCTACGCGACGTGATGCAGCGTCTGGCGGTCAAGACCAATCGCGGCCGCAACGAATATGCGCTGTCCCGCTTCTACCGCCCGCCCGCCGGAAAATAGCGCGATCGTGCCGTCGACCGGCATGGCGGATCAAGGCGTCGCGACCGTCCCTTGCCGCATGAGTGAGCCGAGGGCCGACAATGCCGCCATTGGCTCCGGCACACCGCGGGCATCGATTTCGTTTACGTTGTCGGTCCCGCGCCGTTCGACCAGCGCGATCCAGCCGCGCGCGTCGTTTCCCTCGACCAGCCCGGCCTCGACCAGATCGCCGCCAGCGATCTCCCGGTACACGAACCCGTTCGATGGCGCGATCCAGATGACCCGTCGGTCGGTCACCGCCATCGTTCCGAAGCTGTCATACCATAGCTGCTGCATCGCTTCTGGGCCGTGGAGGATCGCCATGCCCAACGGACCGGAAAAGACAAACAGGACAAAGACAAACCAGAACGTCCTGAGCCAGGGATGGACATCGCCGGTCCCGACCGACCACAGCATCAGCAGAATACCGGTCAAACCGACTGCAAACAGGCCAAGCACGGTCAACCGCGTCGAGGTCAGGCTACGCCAGCCCTGTTTCCCTTGCCACCAAATGACCTCGCCCGGCACTAGCAGCGCGGCATCCATGCCGCTGCCTGCATCGGCGCAAGCGCCATCGCGGTTCTCGCGATAAGCCCGCAATATCGACTTGCCGAGCCACCAGAGCAGCAGTCCGGACACGAACAGTAATGGTGGCAAGGCGACCAGTTGGACCTGCCAGGTCGGCACCTCGGTCCGCACCCCGGCGTGCCGACGGGCCCATGTCATGTCGTCGGGTGACGTCACGACGGCATAAATCGCCGCGATCAGGATCACCAGCATCGGCCCGACCACGATCAGTACCGTCAATGTTCGTGCCGTCCACCCGCGGGACCACCGTGTCCGTTTCATGCGCCACCTGCCCCGGCCTCGTCCGACATCGCCACTGTCCTACAGGGGAATGTTGAGCCTATCGTTGCGGGCGCTCTTTCTACGGTCGATTCAAATCAGACGTCGAATGGCCGGGCGCGAAGCGTGCGACGAAAACGCGGCAAGTGTGACTTTCGTGACCTTTGACCCGCAAACCCCGCCCCGCGCGCGGCGGGGCAGGGGGCGTGGTTACTTCTGGCAGGCGACGATCGCCTCGATCACCGCCAGCGTTTCCTGCGGGTCGCGGATCTTAACCGTGTCCATGCCCGCGGCCTTCGGCGCATAGTCGTTGCCGCCGGGGAAGATCGCATCGCCGATGAACAGCATGTCGTCGGTGGCGATGCCGCTGACATCGGCCAGCTTTGCGAGGCCGGTCGCCTTGTCGACGCCTTCCTTGGTGATGTCGATCGACGTCGCGCCGCCCATGTTGATCGACAGGCCCGGTAGCCGCTGCTTCAGGTCGGCCTGAATGATCTTGCGCTTCTCGAACTTGGGGTCCCAATGTTCCTTGGCATCGATCGGGGCCTGCTGGCCCAGTGCCGAGAACGTGATCTGGCTGCCGCGATCCTCGATCCGCTCGCCCCACGTCTGTTCGGGAACGAAGCCGGTCGCCTCCAGCGCCGCATCGAACGCCGCAAGGATCTTGGCCTTGGTTTCGTCGTCGAACAGGTCGGCATAGACCGCGTTCCAGCGCCCGTCGCCAAAGATGTAGAGCTTGGTGCCGCTGGTCGGCATCATCCACAGGCGGGTAAGATCGGCGCGGTCGGGCAGGCGGGTGGCGACCTGCTTTTCGAACTGCGGCCAGTCGCCGCCGGAGATGATCGCAACATGCGCGACGCCCAGCAGGTCGGCGAGTGCTTCGCCCATCGCCTCGGTCAGTTGCTGTTTGCTTTCGGCCAGGGTTCCGTCGAGGTCGAAGGCTACGAGTTGCTTCATGGATGTACTCCGGCGTGGGGCGGTCGGCGGCGTCGTGCCACCGGTTTGGAAAGGTTGCGAGGCGTCAGCGGCCACCGTCGCGGCGGGTCAGGGCGGCGACGCAGCTGGCGCGGTCGATGGGTGCGCCGTTGCGCTGGCGGGAATCGATATGGCGCACCACCGGCACGCCCCCGGCCTGCGGCGGGTAGAGATAGGCGTCGAGCACGCAGATGTTCGATCCGAACTGCAGCTTGCGCCCGGCCCCCTCGGTCAGGTCGAGTTGCGGCTGGCCGAACAGGCCGGTCAGGGCATTGGCATTCTGGCCCAGCACGCGTTCAAGGCCGACGGTGCCATAGGTCGGGCGCGGGGGGACGGGCAGGACGTTCTGGCGCACGACCGGTCCGGTCGATGCTGCGCAGGCCGACAGGGTCAACCCCGCGACGACTGCGATGAAACCGCTACGCATGTCCGTCCCCCCGCGGGCGTCGCCGGTGGAACCGATGCGTCGCCATCGCCGCACCGATCAGGGGCGCAACGAAACTCACAAACGGCACAAGCAGCAATCCGGTTCCGGCAAGCCCCAGCACGAAGCGTCGCCCGCCCGTGGCGGACCGTTCGGCGGCCATGGCTGCCGGCGGCAAATGACGTGCCGCGACCATGTCCGACAGGTCGCGGCCGAGCAGCCAGCCATTGACGACGAAGAACACCGCCGCCGTCCCGATCCCGGTTGCCAGCAGCACCAGATAGAGCGGCAGGAAGAACAGGTTGACCACCAATGCGCGGAGCGCCGACATCCCGCTCATCGCCAGCGACCGGCCGAGCGGTACCGGGCGGGCGGTGGCGAGCGCGGCGGGGTAATGCTTCGCCTCGACCGCCTCGACCACGTCGTCGGCGAACACGCCGATCACCGCGATCGCGACGATGCGGAACAGCAGCCACGCGATCCCGATCGCGGCGATGGCCGCCGCCACCGCCGCCAGCGTGCCGGCATCGTCACCCAGCAGCAGGAAATCGGCGGTCAGCCAGTGCGCACCCCACGCGATCGCCGCGCCGAGCAAGGCCAGTAGAAACAGGGTCAGCGCCAGCGACTTGGCCAGCACACGCAGAAACGCGCGGTCGCCGAGTTGGCGCACGGACAGAAGAAAGCTTTCGATCATCGCCGGCGACGATGCGGGGAGTGCCGCCCGCCGTCAACGCCTTGCCTGCCCCCACGCCGCTGGCTAACGCGAACGCCTATGTCCCCGCCTATGCTGGCGGCGGATCGATTGTTCGGAGACCTTATTTGACCCAACCCACGCTCGACGTCGTCGCGATCGGCAACGCCATCGTCGATATTCTGGCGCAGTCCGACGATGCCTTCCTTGCCGCCGAGGGCATGACAAAGGGGTCGATGCAGCTCGTCTTCTCGCCTGCCGATGCCGATGCGCTCTATGCGAAGATGGGGCCGGGCCGCGAGATTTCCGGCGGGTCGGCGGCAAACACCGTTGCAGGCATCGCTGCGCTGGGCGGCAAGACCGGGTTCATCGGGCAGGTCGCCGACGATCAGCTGGGTGCAGTGTTCGCGCATGACATCCGTGCCGCCGGCGTCCGCTTCGATACCCCGACCCGTCCCGGCGAACCGACGACCGCCCGCTGCCTGATCTTCGTCACGCCCGACGGGCAGCGGACGATGAACACCTTTCTCGGTGCGTCGCAGTTCCTGCCGGAAGCGGCACTGGATGCCGACCTGATCGCCAGCGGCGCGATCCTGTATCTCGAAGGATATTTGTGGGACCCGGAAGAGCCGCGCGCCGCGATGCGGGCCGGCATCCGCATCGCGCGGGATGCGGGGCGCAAGGTCGCCTTCACCCTGTCCGACACCTTCTGCATCTCGCGCCACGGCGACGATTTCCGCGCGCTGATCGCCGAGGGGCAGGTTGACATCCTGTTCGCCAACGAGGGCGAGCTATTGGCGCTGGCCCACGTCGATAATTTCGACGTGGCGGTCGAGCAGGTGAGCGCGCAGGTGCCGGTGCTGGTGGTAACCCGTGGCGAACACGGCGCGATCGCGGTGACCGGCGGCGAGCGCACCAGCGTGCCCGCCCAGCCGATCGATCGCGTCGTCGACACGACCGGCGCAGGCGACCTGTTCGCCGCCGGCTTCCTGCACGGCCAGTCGCATGGCTACGACATTGAACGCTCGCTGAAGCTCGGCGCACTGTGCGCTGCCGAGATCATCTCGCACTATGGCGCGCGCCCCGAGGCTGATCTGACCAAGCTGATGGTCGAAAAGCTGGGCTGACATCGCCCTCAAATAAAACGGCCCGGAAAGTGTTTTCCGGGCCGTTTTTCGTGTCTGGCTACTGCTGCGGCATCATGCCGCAGGTGTCTCGCCGGGGTGGTTGTCGAGGTCCGTCACCATGACGTGGCCACGACCCAGATGGCTGTTTTTATAGCTGTAGGCGTAATAGATCACGAGACCGACCGCCCCCCACGCTGGCAACACCAGCATTGCTTCGAACGGCAGGTTGACGAACAGGAAGATGCAGCCCGCGATCGTCAGCGGACCGACCAGCCACAAGGCCGGCGTCCTGAAGCGGCGTTCGCGATCAGGTTCGGTACGGCGTAGCATCATGACCGCGATCGCGACCATCATGAAGGCGTAGAGCGTGCCTGCGTTCGCGATATCGGCGAGCTTGCCGACCGGGAGGAATGCCGCCGATAGAGCGACAACCGCGCCGGTAATTATCGTGACGACATATGGCGTCTTATACTTCGGATGGATTTTGGACAGGCCTTCCGGCAGCAGGCCATCACGCGACATCACGAAGAAGATGCGCGTTTGCCCAAAGATCAAAATCAGGATCACTGAAGGCAGCGCGACGAAGGCGGCGATACCCAGCATGTTACCGACCGTGCTGAACCCTATAACCCGCAGGACGTGGGCCAGCGCCTCCTTCGAACAGACCAGCGAATCCGCGTATTGCGGCAACGCGCACTGCCGCGCCAGTTCCTCCGATCCAGCGGGGAAGGGGATGCCGTTGGGTCCCATGATCGGCGTGCCGCCGATCGTGCCGATCGCTCCCGCCGCGACCAAGATATAGAAAACGGTGCAGAACAGCAGCGAACCGATCAACCCGATCGGGACGTTGCGTTGCGGGTTCTTGGTTTCTTCGGCGGCTGTCGAAACCGCGTCGAAGCCGACATATGCAAAGAAAATTGTCGCGGCAGCGCCGACCGCGCCGATCCCGGTGCCAAAGCCGCCAAAAACGCCGGCGGGCAGGAATGGATTGAACCGTGCCATCTCGACCTTGGGCAAGGTCAGGATCAGGAACGCGGTGAGCGCCGTGACCTTGATCGCGACGAGGATTGCGTTGAAGCGGGCACTTTCCTTGGTTCCGACGACAAGCAGCCAGGTAACAAATGCTGCTATAACGACGGCGGGCAGGTTGATGAGCCCACCGGGCGATCCGCCAAATGCCAAGGGGCCGGCCGACAGCCAAGCGGGCATTTGCATCCCTAAGAATTCTCTGATTACCGTGCCCTGGAAATAGTCGGACCATGTAACCGATACCGCCGACGCGGCGACGGCATATTCGAGGACCAGCGCCCAGCCGACCGTCCAGGCGAGCAATTCACCCATAACCGAATAGGTATAGGTATAGGCCGACCCGGCGACCGGGATCATCGCGGCGATTTCGGCATAGCACAGCGCAGCGACGATACAGATGGCACCGGCGATAGCGAATGCCAGCATCAGACCTGGACCGGCCTTCTGCGCGCCGGAAGCGGTCAGTGCGAAGATGCCCGTGCCAATGACGCACCCGATACCGAACAGGGTAAGTTGGAACCACCCGAGCGTCGGCTCCAGCGACTTGGCCTTGGCGGTAGCAAGAATGGCGTCGAGTGGTTTGACGCGCCCGAATTTCATGAAGCGATCCCCTGGATGCACCGCGCTTGCACGGGCGGTGCCCTTTTTTGAATTGCGTGATGCTACCCGCAAAAACCGTCCGTGCAATTCCTTTCGTGTAATAAAGCTGTCCTATCGCGACAGCATCGGTCCCAGCGGCTGCCCGCCGAACAGGTGGAGGTGCAGATGCGGCACCTCTTGTCCGCCGTCTCCGCCGATATTGGCGAGCAGGCGATAGCCCGGTTCGACCAGTCCGTTGTCGCGGGCAATCTGTCCCACCGCGCGGACGAAACCCGCGATTTCCGCATCGCTGCCGCGCGCGGAGAAATCGTCCCACGATACGTACGCGCCCTTCGGAATCACCAGAATATGCACCGGGGCCTGCGGGGCGATGTCGTGGAAGGCGAGGGCGAAATCGTCTTCGTACACGCGCTTCGCCGGAATCTCGCCGCGCAGGATGCGGGCGAAGATGTTGTCGGGGTCGTACGCCTGGGTGGCATTGATCGGCATGGGATCACTCCTTGGGACGGGCGGCCTTTTCGGCGATGCCCGAGCGGCCTTCGCGGGCGGTCAGTTCGGCGCGGACGTCGTCCAGCGTGATGCCGCGATCGGCGAGCAGCACGGTCAGATGGAACATCAGGTCGGCCGCTTCGCCGATCAGGCCGGCGCGATCGTCGCTGCAGGCGGCGATGACGCATTCCACCGCCTCCTCGCCGACCTTCTGCGCGATCTTGCCCGTGCCGCGTGCATGGAGCTTGGCGACATAGGATTGGGTGGGATCGCCGCCGATCCGGCTGACGATTACCGATTCGAGCCGATCGAACGCGTCCATGTCAGTCCTTGCGCTTGCGGTTGCGGATCGCCCGCCGGGCCAGCACCACCATGAATACGAACGCCGCGAATGCAGCGACGTCGGACACGGCAAAGCCCTCCCGGGGAGGAACGACACCGGAATGGGCGGCGAGGGCGGCAGTGGGCATGGGCACGCTCTATGCGGTTTGGACGGCAGCGGGCAAGCGGCACGATGTCGTGCCGTGCCGGGACGGCGGCGTGCAGGAACCGGCCGCGTCGACCGGTCGTTTTACGTCATTATCCATTATCGGGCGCGGCAGCCGTTATCGACAGGCCCAGCGACCCGCGGGAGCAATTGCATGTTTTACCGGCTGCGCGCGATCGTGCTGGCATTGGCGGCGGGAGCAGGCGTGTCCGCCTGCGCCTATGGCGATCTTGGCTATGGTGGCGTCGGGGTCGGCGTCGGATCGGGCTATTACGGCGGCGGTGGTTATGGGGGCTATGGTGGCTATGCCGATCCCTATGCTGCCGGGTTCGGCGATCCGTATTGGGGATGGTTCGGCGACTATTATTATCCGGGCACCGGCTATTACGTCTATGACCGCTATCGTCGGCCGTTCCGCTGGAACGATCGCCAGCGTTATTTCTGGGAGCAGCGGCGCGGCCAGTGGCGCGGCGACTGGGGCAATGGGCGGCCGCGTTGGGATCGGTGGGACCGACCGGGGTTCGACCGGCGGCCCGGCTTCGAGAATGTCCCGCGCGGGACCAGCCAGTCCCCGCTGCCCGGTCGTCCGGGCGGCTGGCGTGGCAGGCCCGATGTGCGTCCGGATGGTGCGGCACGGCCGGGCTTCGATCGGCGACGCGGGTTCGAATATGTGCCGCGCGGATCGACCCAATCGCCGGTCCCCGGTCAGCCGGATGCCTCGCCGGGCAACGCGTCCCGGCCGGGTTTCGAACGACGGCGAGGATTCGAAAATGTGCCGCGCGGGTCCGGCCAGTCGCCAAGGCAAGGGGCTGGAGCGGTCCGTGGCTTCGAGCGGCCCGAAGGGGTTCGTCCGGCCGGCGGTCGCATCCGGGGACCGGAAGGACGCGGACCGGGGCGTGGCGGACGGCGACCGGATTAGGGCCACGCTCTTACCGGTTTCGAAGGTTTTTAGACCGCGCGAAGTCGTGGAGTCTGCGAACGTCACGCGAAGCTTCGTATTCCTACAACGCCCCGGTATAGACGGTGGTACCAAGAAGGGCCCCGCTGGAATGGCGGGACGAGTTCGTAATGGCGTGCGGCAAAGAGCGGAAAAGAGGCGTATCAGGCCTTGCCCGCCCGCGTCGCGATCAGTGCTTGCGAAATGAACGTCAGCACCACCTGATCCGCCTGATTACGGACCGTCACCTCGCTCGCCACATTGCCCATTTCCGGACGGCTGCGCGACGCGCGAACCGACCGGACCACGGTTTCGCACGACAGGGTGTCGCCGGGATAGACGGGTCGCTTCCAGCGTAGTTCGTCGATGCCCGCCGCACCGAGGCTGGCGATCGGGTTCGCGGTCCAATGATCGACCAGCATCGCCATGGTCATCGCGCAGCTATGCCAGCCGCTCGCCGCCAGCCGCCCGAAATGGGTCTGCGCGGCGGCTTCGTCGGAAAGGTGGAACGGCTGTGGGTCGTACTCCCGGGCGAAGTCGACCACCGCGTCGCGTTCGACGCGGTAGGAGCCGAAGCGGGCGGTTTCGCCGACGGCGATGTCCTCGAAATAGCGCATGGCGGCAGTTTCAGGACGAAACCCACCGGCTGGCAAACATTATCGCAGCGCCGCCGCCGCGATGCCGCCATCCCCGTCGAGCGTCGGATCGGTGGGTAGTCCGAGCATCCGACGAAGCAGGGGGGCGACCGCCGTGTTGCGGAACGCCGGCAGCTTGACGCCCGGTCGGAAGGCAGGGCCGCCGGCGACGAACAGCGCCTGCATATCCGGCGCGGCGTCATCATAGCCGTGCGCGCCTCCCGTCAACGGCCGCGTCGGGGCGGTCGCCAGGATCGTCCAGCCGATCTCCGCAAGGCACAGGAACGACGGCACGCGCGGATGGGTGCCGTAGCGCAGCCGCGCCGGGATCTGTGCCTTCGGCCAGCATTGCATATGCGGCTGTGGCTGGCCGAGCGCAGCGGCAAGTACGGCTTCCTTGCCCGGCATCGGTTCGATCGCGGCATAGGGACCGGTTTCGATCAGGCGATAGCTGTCGACCGGTGCGATGCGGTCGAACGCAATGACCCGGTCGGTAGCGACCGCTGCCATGCCGTGATCGGCGACGACGATCAGATTCGCCGGCTGATTCAGAGCCGCCAGTTCGCGCTGCAACCGGCCGATCGCGGCATCGACGCGGGTCATCGCGCCCAGCGTCTCGGGCGAATGCGGGCCGTCGTCGTGGCCGGCGACGTCGACATCGTCGAAATAGAGGGTGACGAACCGCGGGCGGGTCGCCGCCGGTCGCCGCAGCCAGTCGACCACCGCATCGACGCGCTGTTCGGCGGTGATCGCCTGATTGAACGCCTGCCAGTCCGACGCGTGGTGGCCGCCGGTATAGACGCCGTGGTCGGGCTTGCCGGTACCGCCCCACGCGACTTCGCTGCCCGGCCAGAACATCGTCGCGCTGCGCACGCCGCCCTCCTCGGCAGCGATCCAGATCGGCTTGGCGGTGTTCCACCAGAAGGGGTCGTCGGTCGCCATGGTGAAGACCTCACCGGGGCGATTAGCGTCCTCCATCTTGTTGCCGACGATGCCCGACTTGTCGGGGCGCACGCCGGTCGCGAGCGTCCAGAAATTGGGGAAGGTCTTGGTCGGGAAGCTCGGCTGCATCGACGCCGACACGCCGTCCGCCGCCAGCCGCGACAGGTTCGGCGCGATCGCTGGCGACAGATAGTCTGGCCGGGCGCCGTCGACGCCGATCAGGATCGTGACCGGCGCCTTCGCCTCGGCGACCGCAGCGGGCGGTGGCGCTACCGATCCGGTCTGGATGACGCAGCCCGACAGGGCTGCGAGCGCGACGAACAGGGCGGGGATACGCATGACAGGTCTCGGTACAAGGACACGTCGTTCGTCTATCGCCCGCCGGTGACGGGAATGTGGCGTGCGATCAGACGTTGAAGCGGAACAGCATCACGTCGCCGTCCTGCACGACATATTCCTTGCCCTCGGCGCGTAGCTTGCCCGCATCGCGCGCGCCGCTTTCGCCCTTGCACGCGACATAGTCGTCGAAGGCAATGGTTTCGGCGCGAATGAAGCCGCGTTCGAAATCGCTGTGGATCTCGCCGGCCGCCTGCGGTGCCTTCGCTCCGACCGACACGGTCCATGCGCGGGCTTCCTTGGGGCCGACCGTGAAGAAGGTCAGCAGGTGAAGCAGCGAGTAGCCGGCGCGGATCACGCGGGCTAGGCCGGTTTCGGCCAGACCCAGATCGGACAGGAATTCGGCGCGGTCGGCGGGTGCCATCGTGGCGATTTCGGCCTCGATCGCGGCGGAGACGACGACAGCTTCGGCACCTTCCGCCTTGGCCTTGGCAAAGACCTTGGCGGACAGTTCGTTGCCCTCGGCCGCGTCCTCTTCGTTGACGTTGCAGACATAGAGGACCGGCTTGGCGGTCAGCAGCTGCGCCTGTGCGAACAGCCGTTCCTCTTCCTCGTCCTTGATCTCGGTCAGGCGCGCGGGCTTGCCTTCGCGCAACAGGTCGAGCGCGCGGCCGAGGACGACGACGCCGATCTTCGCTTCCTTGTCGCCCTGCTGCGCCTTCTTGGCGAGGTTCGGCACGCGCTTTTCGAGCGATTCGAGGTCGGATAGCATCAGCTCGGTTTCGACGGTATCGGCATCGGCGATCGGATCGACCCGGTCGTCGACATGCTGGATATCGTCATTCTCGAAACAGCGCAGCACATGCACGATCGCGTCGACTTCGCGGATGTTGCCGAGGAACTGGTTGCCGAGACCCTCTCCCTTCGACGCGCCGCGCACGAGGCCGGCGATGTCGACGAACGCCAGCTGCGTTTCGACCTTCTTGGCCGACCCGGCGATGTCCGACAGCGCATCCAGCCGCGGATCGGGGACGGCGACGTTACCGACGTTCGGTTCGATCGTGCAGAAGGGGTAGTTGGCCGCCTGCGCTGCCTGAGTCTGCGTCAGGGCATTGAAGAGGGTGGACTTGCCGACATTCGGCAGCCCGACGATACCGCAGCGAAAACCCACTTGGCGCAATCCCGGTGATGATGGAAAGCCCGCCCCTTAGCGGCTGGCGGCGGTCATTGCAAAAGCTACCAGCGATAGTTGAAGCTGACGCTGATCCGCTCGCCCTTGCCGGCATGGGGCATGACCTCGTGCCGCAGCCAGCTTTCCCACAGCAGGAGCGTGCCGGGCCGGGGCACGACGGTTTCGAACGTGCCGGGGCGGGTGGGAGCGGCCATCAGCATCGGCAGGCGCGGGTCTTCGAAGCGGATGCCGCCGGCCCCCTCGGGAACCGCGACATAGACGGTGCCGGAGACGACACTGTGCGGGTGGAGATGGCCCGAATGGCCGCCGCCGGGTTTCAGCAAGTTCACCCACAGGCTGTCGAGCTTCAGCTTGCCGCGCCCAAGCTCCATGCCGCAGGCGGCGGCAAATTTCGCGACATTGCGGTCGAGGATGCGCTTGAGATCAGCGAACACCGGATCGCGCAGTGGCAGGTCGTTCAGCGAGGCATAGGAGGTATAGCCGTGATAGCCATGCTCCTTCGACCAGCGTCGCCCGGCCATGTCCTCCTCGGCCAGTGCGCGGACCGACGCGTCTAGCTCGGCGACGAGCGCGTCGTCGAAGGTCGCTTCGTAGAGGTGGGTCGGGAACAGGGCGCGGACGGTCATCGGTGCGACTTGGCCGATCGGAGGCGCTTTGGAAAGGGTCAGCGGCGGTGCTGCGACAGGAACGCCCAGAGCGCGTCGTTGTCGACCACCCAGCTATGCCCGCCGCCGACGGTGATCCGCCCGACCACATCCGCGCCGCCCCGGCAGCGTGTGTAGCGTTCCTCGTAGACCTTGGTCGCGACCCAGCGGGCCGTGGGGGCGGCGGTGCAGCGGTTGAGCGACGCCCAGCGCCGTTCGGCGGCGTGCATGGTGTAGGACCAGTATTTTGCGCCGCCGCCTTCGATCGGGTTGGTGGTGTCGGCATCGCCGGCGAAGGCGATGACCGGAACCGGCTGGCTCGGGCGGCAGGTGGCGGGATCGGGGCGGGTCGGATCGCTGGCGAGCGGATTGCCGGCGCGCAGGCCCACGACCGGGGCGATCGCGGCGAAGCGGTCGGCCGCGACGCAGCCGAGCCACGACGTCATCCGCCCGCCGCCCGACAGGCCGGTGGCATAGACGCGGGCGGGATCGACACAGCCGGCCTTCGCCAACCGGTCGATCAGCGCGCCGAGAAAGGCGACGTCATCGGGCGCGTCGGGACCGGGGATCGTCCCGGCGACGGTGGGCACACCGGGGATGTTCCAGACGAAACCCTTGTCATGGGGGATGCCGGCGTCGGGGGCGGCGACGACGAAGCCGTGCTGGTCCGATGCTGCGGCGAGGTTCGAATCGCGGAGCATCGCCGGTCCGGTGCTGCCGCTGCCATGGAGCAGGATGACCAGCGGGGCGGGGGTGGTGGGGCTCGGCGGCAGGTGGACCAGTACCGATCGGTCGCCGACGGTGACCTGCGACTCGCCGGACAGGGTGCAGCGCGGGGCGGCATGGACGGCGCCGCCGGACAGGGCGAGGAGGAAAGCGAGCATTCGGAGGAGCTTGGCCATGGACGCTTTCCTATCGGCGCGGGCCGGCTTGGCGCAAGACCGGGCCAAAGGTCACAAAAGTCACACTCGTGCGCGTTTCGCGGTCGGGTCGCGTTGGTGGTGGCCGTGGTCGGCGGGCAAGGGATCGGTCCGGCGAGGATGGCTTGTCCCGAAGGTGTAGGAAAGCGGTTATGCGATGACGCTGCCCATGCGTCGCCGTACCCCGACTGAGGCCGGGGTACGGATTTCGAAGTCTCTGACGTCTCGGCTCGATCCGGGGCTCAAGGCCGGAGTGACGGGGTTGGGAGCGCGCGCCCCCAACCCCCTCTAGCGCAGCGGCAGGAACAGGTCGGTGATCGCCTCGCCCTCGGGCACGTCGGGGAAGAAGCTGACCCGCTGACAGAATAGCGGAACGTCGCGCAACTCCTCGCCGCTGTCGGGCAGCCATTCGCGGTAAAGGTGCAGCGCGGCGGCCTCCAGATCGTCGCTACGCCCGGTCACGCGCAGCACAGCGCAGCGGCCGGCGGGGATCAGGCCGGGGGTCACGCCGTCGCTTGCCGGGAAGCGGCGGTCGGTGCCGACGCACAGGTCGATGCGGACCGGTCCCGCCGCCGGGTCGGTGGGATCGGTATGGAAGATGTTGAAGGTCGGGCTGTCGGCGGGCGACAGGCGGTTCGCGCGACGCCACGCGATGAAGCGGCGGATCGTGTCGCCGATCGCTGCCATGTCGCCGTCATGCGACATGAGCGCGATCGGCGTGGCGGGGAAATCGCGGATGGTGATCGGGTCGAAATGCTGCATCGTTCGGTTCCTCAAGTCGTCGAGCGGCAGAAGCGCCGCACGCCACGGCGCCCAATCGGGCGCGGAACGGAAATCGGACGGCGATTGCCCGAAGCGCTTGCGAAAGACGCGGGCAAAGGCGTCGGGGGCGTCATAACCGGCATCCAGCGCAACGTCGGTGATCCGGTCGCGATCGCGATAGGCGAGCTGGTACGACGCGCGTTTCAGCCGGGCGAGCTGGACATAGCGATGCACCGACAGGCCGAAGCACGCGGTGAATTGCCGATGGAAATGAAATTTCGAGAAGGCGGCAACCGCACTGATGGTTGCGAGGTCGAGATCGTCGTCCAGATGCCGGTCGATATGGTCGAGCGCGCGGCGCATGCGGTCGTGATAGGTGCGTTGCGCCGGCGTCATGTCCGTTCCTTGTGTGGCACGGCGATGTAGGCGCGGGAAGGGGCGGGGCGCTCGACCGATCTTGCGGTTTGGGGGGAGGGGACTCTTTCGTCACCCCGGATTAAGTGCGCGGTGACGATGCCGTTGTTGTAGTGCTCGACAATTTTCCTCGCCGTTCACAGCCCCTCTCACCCCATCCGCCGTGCGATTTCGTTCATGAAGCGGACGTCGTCGCCTGCCGCCAGCCATGGGGCTTCGGCGGCGACCGCGCCGAGCAGGTCGGTCAGGTCGTCGAGTTCGGCCTTGGCAAAATTGCCGAGGACATAGGGGCTCACCCGGTCCTTGTGCCCCGGATGGCCGATGCCGAGGCGGATGCGGCGGAAGTCGGGGCCGATATGCGCGTCGGTCGAGCGCAACCCGTTATGGCCGGCATGGCCGCCGCCGGTCTTCACCTTCAGCTTGAACGGGGCGAGGTCGAGTTCGTCGTGGAAGATGGTGACGTCGGCCGGCGTCAGCTTGTAGAAGCGCATCGCTTCGCCGACCGAACGGCCGCTTTCGTTCATATAGGTGCCGGGTTTGAGCAGCAGGATCTTCTGCGTGCCGATCCGACCTTCCTGTACCCAGCCCTGGAAGGCCCGTTTCGGGGCGGTGAAGCCATGGACCTCGGCGATGGCGTCCACCGCCATGAAGCCGATATTGTGGCGGTGCATGGCATATTGCGGGCCGGGATTGCCGAGGCCGGTCCAGAGCTGCATCGAGGGGTCCTTTGGGCTGGCTGGCGGGTGGCTGTAGCGGGTGTGGGGGCGTTGGTCACGGGTGGGAGCGTTTGGTTCCGGCGGAAGAAGAGGCGCGACCCCGGATCAAGTCCGGGATGACGTGGTGCTCCAAAACGCAAAAGGAGCGGGACGACCTCGGCCATCCCGCTCCTTCGTAGCGCCGGAAAGGCGGGGCGGATCAGCCCTCGGCCTTGTCCTCGCCTTCGCCTTCGCCTTCGGCAGCGGCTTCGGCCGACTGCGCTTCGGCGACTTCGGCGTCGAGCGCCTCGTCCTCGGCAGTCAGCGTGGTCGGCTGGCTGATCGTCGCGACGGTGGCGGTGTCGTCCCCGGCGGTCGCTTCGGCGCCGTTCGGCAGCGTCACGTCCGACAGATGGATCGAATCGCCGACTTCGCGTCCGGTCAGGTCGACGACGATCTCGGTCGGGATGTTCGACGCTTCGACGGTCAGTTCGATCTCGTGCGCCACGACGTTCAGAACACCGCCATCACGCTTGATGCCGGGTGCGTCGTCTTCGTTGGTGAACACCACCGGCACGGCGACGGTCACGGTCGCATCCTTCGAGATGCGCAGGAAGTCGACATGGATCGGCTGGTCGGTGACGACGTCGAAGGCGACGTCCTTGGCCAGCGTGCGCACCTTCGTGCCACCGACATCGACCATGATCACCGAGTTCATGAAGTGGCCGGTCATCAGCTGCTTCATCAGTTCACGGGCGTTCAGGTGGATGCCCTGTGGGTCCTGCTTGTTGCCATAGATTACGGCGGGGACGCGGCCATCGCGACGCAGGGCACGGGAGGCTCCCTTGCCTGCCCGATCGCGCGTCTCGGCCGACAGGTGCAGCGTATCGCTCATCATGTCTTCCTTGAATGCTTGGTTTATCAGTCTTGCGCGGCCGGGCCTCCAGGGATGACCCCGGCACGAACAAGCGCGGGCGCATAGGGGAGTTCGGGGGGAAAGGCAAGGTTGGGGGCCTGGCCCATATTACTGACTGCCTCAAATCCGTTTGCTTCGAGCGGAGGTTCGAGCTTGCCGAGAACCGTAGTCGAGAAGAGGGTGCCCCAAGCGACCGCGTTCTCGACGGACGCTTCTCGACTTCGCTCGAAGCTGCTCGAACCAAATGGGGTGGGTGGTGGGGCAGCGGCGGCGGCTACTGCACCCGCGTCACTTCTATCCCCATCGCATGCAACCGCGCTGGCACGCTGCCCGCCCCGGCCAGATGCCCCGCGCCGACCGCGACGAATCGCGTGCCGCCTTGCCGCATCCACCTGGCGATCGTCCGCGCCCATGCCGCATTGCGCCGGTCGAGCAGCGCGGCGCGGACCGCCGGGCCGGCGTCGTCCATGTCGCTTGCCAGCAGGCGGTCGAGCGTGGCCACATCGCCCCGACCCCATGCGGTGACGACGCGGTCCATCGCCGGCACCGGATCGGGATCGTCGAGCACGCGCGCCAGCATCGTGCGCTGCGCGGGTTGCGGCAACGCGGCGAAGATGGCGAGTTGCCGGTCGAGGGTTTCGAGCGGCTCGATCACCGTACCGCTGCGATCGGCGAGCGTCGCCAGCAGCGTTTCGGGCGCGGGGGCCGGGCTGTAGCCGGCACGGGCGAGCGGCTGGCCGGCGAGGGTGGTGGCGGCGAACCACGGATCGGTCGCGTCGAACGCCTGTGCCGGAAAGCCGAGGTCGTGCGCCCGCTTGCGCAAGCGCCGGTCGAGCGCGGGCGGCAGCGGGGCGGGGCGGACCGGCGCGACCGCGACCAGCGCCTGCGCCATCGCGTCGGGAGTGGTCGGCGCGATTTCGAGGGTCAGCACGTCACTGTCGGCAACGGCCCGCGCGACCGGACCGGTCAGCCACGGCGTGCCGGGACGCAGCAGATGCACCGTGCCGAACAGCCAGATCGTCGTATCGGCATCGCGCGCGACCCACAGCGCCGGGGCGAGCGCTGCCGGGGCCGCAAGCGGGCTGGCGAGCGAGAGCCAGCCGAGCACGAGGGCGATACAGGACAGGAAGCGTCGGGACGACATGCGCGTCGGCTTAGCGGGGCCGGTGCCCCGGCCGCAACCTTGACCCGCATTCGCCCCAAGGGCTAGGCGCGAAGGCTCTTGCATCAATAGGCGAAACCATGTCCGCCCCGCTCAGCTTCCAGAAAATGATCCTGACGCTCCATGACTATTGGAGCGATCGGGGCTGCGTCATCCTGCAACCCTATGACATGCGGATGGGCGCGGGCACGTTCCACCCCGCGACCACGCTCCGCGCGCTGGGGCCGGAGCCGTGGAATGCGGCGTTCGTCCAGCCCTCGCGGCGGCCGACCGACGGGCGCTATGGCGAGAACCCGAACCGGTTGCAGCATTATTATCAGTATCAGGTGATCCTGAAGCCCTCGCCGCCCGATCTGCAGGAGCTGTATCTGGGGTCGCTGGCGGCGATCGGGATCGACTTCACGCAGCACGACATCCGCTTCGTCGAGGACGACTGGGAATCGCCGACGCTGGGCGCGTGGGGTCTGGGCTGGGAAGTGTGGTGCGACGGGATGGAAGTCACCCAGTTCACCTATTTCCAGCAGATGGGCGGGTTCGATTGCAAGCCGGTCGCGGGTGAGTTGACCTATGGGCTGGAGCGGCTGGCCATGTATATCCAGGACAAGGACAGCGTGTACGACCTCGCGTTCAACGACGCTGGCGTCACTTATGGCGACGTGTTTCTCGAAAACGAGAAGCAGATGTCGAAATGGAATTTCGAGGTCGCCGATACCGACGGGCTGTTCGACCTGTTCAAAAAGGCTGCGGCGGAGTGCGAGAATGCGCTGGCCAACGACGTACCGATCGCGGCCTATGAACAGGCGATCGAGGCGAGCCATGTGTTCAACCTGCTGAATGCGCGCGGCGTGATCTCGGTCGCGGAGCGGCAGGCCTATATCGGGCGGGTGCGCGATCTGGCGAAGGCCAGCTGCGCGAAGTTCATCGAGACGCAGACGCCCAAATGGCAGGCGAAGTTTCCGGGGTGGGTGGCATGACCGATTTCCTGCTCGAACTGCGGTCGGAAGAGATCCCGGCACGGATGCAGGCAAAGGCTCGCGAGGATTTGTCCAAGCTGTTCGTCGGTGAACTGGCGAAGGCTGGCATCGCGGCGGCGCGGATCACGACCTATGCGACGCCGCGGCGGCTGGTGCTGATCGCGCACGACCTGCCCGAGCGGACCGAGCCGGTGCGCGAAGAGGTGAAGGGGCCGCGTGCCTCCGCCCCGCCACAGGCGCTGGAAGGATTTCTGCGCAAGACCGGGCTGACGCGCGAAGCGCTGACCGAGCGCGACGGCGTGTTGTTCGCGGTGACCGAAGTACCGGGGCGCGAGACGGCGCAGGTGCTTAGCCTCGCGATTCCGGCGATCGTGCGCGCGTTCCCATGGCCCAAGTCGATGCGCTGGGGGGCGGTGTCGCTCAGCCCGGAAAGCCCGCGCTGGGTGCGGCCGTTGCAGGGCATCGTCGCGCTGTTCGGCAGCGATGTGGTGCCGTGCGAGGTTGCTGGCGTGACCAGCGGTGCGGTGACGCTGGGGCATCGTTTTCACCATCCGGCTGCGATCACGATCGGGTCGGCGGCGGACTATGTCGAGAAGCTGCGCGCGTGCCACGTGATCGTCGATCAGGACGAGCGCGCCGCGATCATCGCGGTCGGGGCCAAGATGGCGGCGCAGGGTGCCGGCCTCCGCCTTGTCGAGGATGAGGGACTGCTGGCGGAGAATGCCGGCCTCACCGAATGGCCGGTGCCGTTGATCGGGCGTTTCGACGAAGCGTTCCTCGCCGTGCCGCCGGAGGTGATCCAGCTGACCGCGCGGGTGAACCAGAAATATTTCGTATGCCGCGATGCGGAGGGCAAGCTGGCCAACGCGTTCGTCTGTACCGCCAATATCGATGCGGCGGAGGGCGGCGAGCGAATCGTCGCGGGCAATGCCAAGGTGCTGGCGGCGCGGCTGTCGGATGCGAAGTTCTTTTACGAGACCGATCTGAAGACGCGGCTGGAGGACCAGTTGCCGAAGCTCGACAAGATCGTGTTTCACGAGAAGCTGGGCACGGTTGCCGACAAGGTCGAGCGGGTGGCGAAACTCGCGCGCTGGCTGGTCGAGAGTGGTGTCGTAAAGCTCTCTCCCCCTCGGGGGGGAGGGTTGGGAGAGGGGCTTTCAGAAGCCGCTTCGCTTGCGGCCAGTCCCCTCTCCCCGACCCTCTCCCCTGAAGGGGAGAGGGAGAAGATGGCCGACATGGCCGAGCGCGCCGCAAGGCTCGCCAAGGCCGATCTGGTCACCGGCATGGTTGGCGAGTTCCCCGAATTGCAGGGGCTGATGGGCGGCTATTACGCCGCCGCGCAGGGCGAACCGGCGCAAGTCGCCGAGGCGGTGCGCGATCATTACAAGCCGGTCGGGCAGGGGGATGACGTCCCGACCGCGCCGGTGACGGTCGCGGTGGCGCTGGCGGACAAGCTGGACAGCATCGTTCAGTTCTTTGCCGTCGGGTTGAAGCCGAGCGGATCGAAGGATCCGTTCGCGTTGCGCCGGTCGGCTTTGGGCGTGTTGGCGCTGCTGCTCGACAATGGCGTCCGGGTATCGTTGTCGAAAGCGACTGCGGCGGCAGGTGCGAGCGCACACGAAGATGTCCTCGACTTCTTCGCCGACCGCCTCAAAGTGCAGCAACGCGAAGCCGGCGTCCGCCACGACCTGATCGACGCCGTCTTCGCGCTCGGCGGCGAGGATGACCTCGTCCGCCTGCTCGCCCGCGTTCATGCGCTCCAGTCGTTCGTCACCACCGAGGACGGGACGAACCTGCTCGCCGGGTACAAGCGTGCGGCGAATATCCTGAAGAAGGAAGCGCCGGGGACCAGCAAGTCTATCCCGGAAACGGGTGAGGAAGACCCGCTGGCGATGGTCGAGGACCCGGATTTCGTGGCCGTCGTCGCCGAATATGCCCGGACCGAGCGCGAGAAGCGCGACTATGACCGCGCGCCGGCTGAAGCCGCACTGATCGCGGCGCTCGATGCGGCCGAGCCACGCGCCGCGGCCGCGATCGAGGCCGAGGATTTCGCTGGTGCGATGTCGGCGCTGGCGTCGCTGCGTGCGCCGATCGATGCGTTCTTTACCGACGTGACGGTCAACGATGCCGACCCGCACAAGCGCACCGCGCGCCTGTCGTTGCTGGCACGGGTGCGCGATGCGGTACACCGGGTTGCCGATTTCTCTAAAATTGAGGGCTGACCTGCCGGTTTAACCCGTTTAACGGGACGTAAGGGCCAGGCCCGATCGAATCAGATACCCCGCCGCGGGACCACCCGCGCGGAGAGCATGGGGAACGAGCAATGACGCACTATGTCTATCGCTTCGGCGGCGGGGTTTCGGACGGGGGATCGGGCGACAAGGTATTGCTGGGCGGCAAGGGTGCGAACCTTGCCGAAATGGCGTCGATCGGCCTGCCGGTGCCGCCGGGCTTCACCATCGCGACGACGATGTGCACGCGCTATTACGAAGAAGGCGAGACGTTCCCGGAAAGCGTGCAGGACGAGGTGAAGACCGGGATCGCCCATATCGAGGCGATCACGGGCAAGCGCTTCGGCGATGCCGCCGACCCGTTGCTCGTATCGGTCCGGTCGGGCGCGCGCATTTCGATGCCGGGCATGATGGACACGGTCCTGAACCTCGGCCTGAACGACCAGACGGTCGAGGGGCTGGCGAACGTGTCGGACGATGCGCGCTTCGCATGGGACAGCTATCGCCGCTTCATCCAGATGTATTCGGACGTCGTGCTGGAACTCGACCATGGCCGGTTCGAGGAAACGCTGGAAATCGCGAAGGAAGATCGCGGCTATTATCTCGACACCGATCTGACCGCCGACGACTGGCGCGCGCTGGTCGCCCAGTACAAGGACATTGTCGTCGAATTGTGGGGCAAGCCGTTCCCGCAGGACGTGCACGACCAGTTGTGGGGCGCGATCGGCGCGGTGTTCGGGTCGTGGCAGGCGGATCGGGCCAAGGTCTATCGCCGGTTGAACGACATTCCGGGCGACTGGGGCACGGCGGTCAACGTGCAGGCGATGGTGTTCGGCAATATGGGTGACACGTCGGCGACCGGCGTGGCCTTCACCCGCGATCCGTCGACCGGACAGAACGCCTATTATGGCGAGTTCCTGATCAATGCGCAGGGTGAGGACGTGGTCGCGGGCATCCGCACGCCGCAATATCTGACCCTGGCCGCGCGCGAGGCGGCGAACGCCAAGCCGCTGTCGATGGAAGAGGCGATGCCCGACGCCTATGCCGAACTGGCGGCGGTATTCGACCAGCTGGAGCGGCATTACCGCGACATGCAGGACATCGAATTCACAGTGCAGCAGGGCAAGCTGTGGATGTTGCAGACCCGGTCGGGCAAGCGCACCGCCAAGGCCGCGCTGAAGATCGCGGTCGACATGGCCGAGGAAGGGCTGATTTCGCGTGAGGAAGCGATCGCCCGCGTCGATCCGCAGGCGCTCGACCAGCTGCTCCACCCGACGCTCGATCCGAAGGCGGCACGCGACGTGCTGACCAAGGGGCTGCCGGCATCGCCCGGTGCGGCGAGCGGTTTTGCGGTGTTCGACAGCGATACGGCGGAGCGGCGCTCGAACGCCGGCGACGCGGTGATCCTGATCCGCACCGAAACCTCGCCGGAAGACATTCACGGGATGCACGCCGCGCGCGGCATCCTGACCGCGCGCGGCGGCATGACCAGCCACGCGGCGGTCGTGGCGCGCGGCATGGGACGGCCGTGCGTGTCGGGTGCAGGCAGCATCTCGATCGATGCCAAGGCGGGGGTGATGAAGGTCGCCGGTCGGGAGATTCGCGAGGGCGATATCGTCACCATCGACGGTGCGACCGGCGAAGTGATGGCCGGTGCCGTCGCGACGGTGCAGCCCGAACTGGCCGGCGATTTCGCCACGTTGATGGAATGGGCCGATGGCGTCCGCCGCCTGAAGGTTCGTACCAACGCCGAAACCCCGCTCGATTGCCGCACCGCGCGCGATTTCGGCGCGGAAGGCATCGGGCTGTGCCGGACCGAGCATATGTTCTTCGAACAGTCGCGGATCACCGCCGTGCGGCAGATGATCCTTGCCGAGGACGAAGCGGGACGTCGTGCCGCGCTCGACCGGTTGCTGCCCGAACAGCGCAGCGATTTCGTCGAGATTTTCGAGGTGATGGTCGGGCTGCCGTGCACGATTCGCCTGCTCGACCCGCCGCTGCACGAATTCCTGCCGCATGAGGAGGCCGAGTTCGCCGAAGTCGCGCAGGCGGCGGGGATCGAGGTCGAGCAGTTGAAGCGCCGTGCCGCCGAGCTGCACGAATTCAACCCGATGCTGGGCCATCGCGGCTGTCGGCTGGGCGTGACCTATCCCGAAATCTACGAGATGCAGGCACGGGCGATCTTCGAAGCGGCGGTGATCGTCGCCGAGAAGTCGGGCGAGGCACCGATTCCCGAGGTCATGATCCCACTGGTCGGCACCAAGCGCGAGCTGGAACTGATGAAGATCGTCGTCGACAAGGCAGCGGAAGCGGTGTTCGCCGACAAGGGACGCCGGATCGAATATCTGGTCGGCACGATGATCGAATTGCCGCGCGCCGCGCTGAAGGCCGGTGAGATCGCGGAAGCGGGCGAGTTCTTCTCGTTCGGGACCAACGATCTGACCCAGACGACGTTGGGGGTCAGCCGCGACGATGCCAGCCGGTTCCTGGGTGCCTATGTCGAAAAGGGCATTTACGCGCGCGACCCGTTCGTCTCGATCGACGTCGAGGGTGTCGGCGAATTGATCGAACTGGCCGCCGAGCGCGGGCGCAAGACCCGGCCCGACATCAAGCTGGGCATCTGTGGCGAACATGGCGGCGATCCTGCGTCGATCGCGTTCTGCGAGACGGTCGGGCTCGATTACGTATCGGCCAGCCCGTATCGCGTGCCGATCGCCCGGTTGGCGGCGGCGCAGGCGGCGTTGAAGAAGTGAGCGGCGCACGGACGAACGATGCGGCGCGGGTGACGAAGGACGGGTTCGATCGCATCGGCCCGTTCCACCCGGCGTTCGTCTGGGGCGCGGTGATCGTGCTCGACCTGATCGTCGTGCTCGCGATCCTGCTGGCGGTCACCAAGATCGGCGACAAGGTCGAGGACATGGTGTTCCCCGGCGGCCCCGAATGGGTGACGTTCTGATAATGCCCCGCCCCGGTCGAAACCGGGGCGGGCCACTGCCTCAATAGGCGGCGGTGAAGCGGGCGCGGGGGTGGCGATGGGTCTCCAGCTCGTCGACCATCGCGATCGCGAAGTCGGCGAAGCTGATCCGGCTGACCCCGGCATCGTCGGTGACCAGCGTATCGGTGCCGAGCCGGAACCTCCCGGTGCGCTCGCCCGGTTCGATCAGCGCGGCGGGTGAGAAGAACGTCCAGTCGACGTCCTGTACCGGGCGCAGCGCGTCGAGAAAGGCGATGCCGCCCATCGCAATGTCGCGCCATGCGGCCGGAAAGTCGGGCGAATCGATCAGCCGCACGCCCGGCGCGACCTCCAGGCTGGCGGCACCTCCGGTGACCAGCAGTCGTTCGACACCCGCCTTACGCAACGCCGCCAGCAGCGTATCGGCGGTGACGTCGAAATGCAGCGCGCTGATGACCGCGTCGGCCCCGGCGATCCGTTCGGCCAGTTCGCTTGGATCATGAGCATCGCCGGTGATCCGGGTTACGCCGGGAAGGTCGGGGATGGCATCGGGCTTGCGCGCAATGGCGCGGACGCGGTGTCCGCGGCTGGCGAGTTCGCGCGTAATTTCCGAACCGGCATTACCGCTCGCGCCCAGTACTACAACATCCATCTTCACTCTCCATTGGTATCCAATGGTTACTACGTGCTATGTAGATACCCATGATGCAAGAAGGCACTTTTTCGATACCCGGTACCGTGCCGGAAACCGGGTGGCGCAAGGGCGACGTGTTCGCCGCCGATTGCCCGACCCGGCTGTTGCTCAACCGGATCGGTGACAAATGGAGTGTGTTAGTGCTGTTGCTGCTAAGCGAACAACCGGGCCGGTTCAACGAATTGAGGCGACGGATCGCCGGGGTGTCGCAAAAGATGCTGAGCCAGACGCTGCGGATGCTCGAACGGGATGGGCTGGTGACACGCAGTGTCGTTGCGACCAAGCCGGTCGGCGTGACCTATGCGATCACGCCGATGGGAGGCGAACTGATCGACGCGTTACGCACACTGATGATGTGGTCGGAACAGCGGATCGGTGCGGTGCTGGCCGCCCAGCGCGCCTTCGACGCGCGGGAACCCGGCGCCGTCTAATCTATCATCCCCAGCGGCTGCCATGGTCGTCGTCGCGGCCTTCGCGGAGCATCGCCGCCTGTTCGCGCCAGCGTTCGTGGTCGATGGTGCCGGGGTGCAGCCGTAGGTCGTCTTCCAGCGCGCGTTCGTCCGCTTCGCTCAACGCCTCGATCGAGCGGTAGGTCTTGATGCCGCGCGCGTTCAGCACCGACTCCAGGTCGGGATCGATGCCACGAATTCGCGAGAGATTGTCGCGGCCCCAACCGAAGAAGCCGCTACCATGACCGGTACTGGCCGCACCGGCGGTCGCTGCGGCAGCGGTGGTGGCAGTCGAAGCGGCGGGGCGTTCCTTCAGCAGTCGGTCGCGCTCGACCTCGACCTCGTGCAGCCGGGCTTCGCGGGTCTTCAGGTCGGTGGCGACTTCGGTGCGATACGCCTTGTGGGCGGCTTCCTCGTCGCGGAACCGCTGTTTCCACTTCTTGCCGCCCGACGACGAGGCGAGGCCGAAAAACCAGCCGGCGAGAAGAACGAGCGCGAGAACCGCGAATTGCGTCGGCGTCTGGAACAGCATGTGCGGGCCCCTTCGGTGATTACGGGGCGACAACGGTCGGGCGGGGGCGGCGTTCCGCACCCCGGCCGCGCGTTACTTGCTGAACGCGTCGCTGATGCTGCAGGCCGCCGGACCGAGGATGACGACGAAGAGGGTGGGGAGGATGAACAGGATCAGCGGCACGGTCATGATAGCGGGAAGACGTGCCGCCTTTTCCTCTGCCCGCATCATGCGTTCGTTGCGGAATTCCGCCGACAGGACGCGCAGCGCGCTGGCGAGCGGGGTGCCGTATTTCTCGGTCTGGATCATGGTCGTCACCACGCCCTTCACCGCGTCGAGGTTGATCCGCAGCGCGAGGTTTTCGAACGCCTGCCGCCGTTCGGTCAGGAAGCCCAGTTCGATCGCGGTGAGCGAGAATTCCTCGCCCAGTTCGGGATAGGCGCGGCCCAGTTCGCGCGCGACGCGGGTAAAGGCGGCATCGACGGTCAGGCCCGCCTCCGCACAGATCACCAGCAGGTCGAGCGCATCGGGCAGCCCCTTGCGAATCGCCTCGGTCCGTTTGCTGATCCGGTTCTTGAGATAGATGTCTGGGCCTTTGTACGCGAGGATCAGCGTGCCCGCGACGAGGCCATAGGCCTTTAACGGCGACCAGTCGGCGAAGCTTTCAGTGCCATAGACGATATAGATCGTCGGGAGACCGAACAGGATCGGCAGCATCAGCCGGCCGAAAATGACCGCGACCGCCAGATCCTTCGACCGGATGCCGGCCTGCATCAGTTTCAGCTGTGCGGCCTTCAGCTGCGAATCCTGCAACATCTTCATCGAGCCGAGCAGCTCGCGGATGCGGTCGGTCGCCTCGTTCTTCTGCACCAGCTTGGCGCGGCGCTTGCTGGTGGAGGCGGTGATGCCCGCCTTCAGCTGTTCGCGGCGGTCGTTCAGCGCCTTCACCCGGCGTGCCATCGGATCGCGGACCGACGTCGCGACATAGATCGCGACCAGCATCGACAAGGCGGCGATGCCCGACAGCAACGTCGCGACATTGCCCATGTCAAAACCCAGGATGGTCGGGGCGGTCGGTGTCAGCATCGCATCAAATCTCGAAGTTGATCATCTTGGACATGATGAACGCACCGATCGCCATCCACAGCACGCCGCCCGCACCGATGATCATCAGCCGCTGATCGACGAAGAAGCTTTGCATGTATCTGCCGTTGATGGTCCAGATCAGCGCGAAGACGATGAACGGCAACGATCCGATGATATAGGCCGACGCCTTGGATTCGGACGACATTGCCTTGATCTTCAGCTTCATCTGCGACCGCTTGCGCAGCACGTCGGCGAGGTTGGCGAGCGTTTCCGCAAGGTTGCCGCCGGTCTCGCGCTGGATGGCGATGGTGATGATGAAGAACTGGAATTCGGGCGTGCCGAGCCGGTCGCCGCTCTCCTGCAACGCAGCGTCGAGCGAACGGCCGATCTTCATCCGGTCGCTGACCAGCCGGAATTCCTCGCCCACCGGACCGTCGACTTCCTGACCGACCACGGTCATGGTTTCGGTGATCGGCAGGCCAGAGCGCAGACCCCGGACCAGCAGTTCGATCGCGTCGGGAAATTTCGCGGTGAAGCGGGCGATGCGCCGCTTGATGAAATAGCTGACGACCATGTGCGGCAGGCCGAGCCCGACCGAGATCGCCATGAACAGCGCCAGCAGCGCCGGCATCCCCTTGAACAACAGATATGCGAAGAGGACGGCGATCACGCCCAGCGTCGCCTGCCCATATTGGGCGAGGGTCCAGTTGTGGCCGGTGCGTTGCAGTCTGAGTTGCAGTTGTTCAACATTGGGGAGGAGCCGGGCGGCGGCGCGGTCGCCGCGCGTCGCGCCCCGGTTGCCGATGCGGCGCATCTGCGCCTCCATCGCGGTCGCGCTGGCGGACGAGGCATGGCGTTCGCGGACCGCCAGCAGCCGGCGACTGCGGGCGCGTTCGCCCGATGGCCCCGAAAAGGCGAAGGCGAGCAGCGTCAGCGTCAGCAGCGCGCCGGCACCCAGCAACAGGATCGGGAGGATCGCCATGACCGTGCCCGCGCTCCTACTTCTTCGCCTTGACCGGCAGGCGCGCGCGCAGCTTCGCGAGTTTGCCGACCAGCGACGTGCCCCCCTTGGCCGGTTCGGCCGCCGCGTCGTCCTCGACCTCGGTCAGGCGGCACAGATGCCGCGCGAGATCGACCAGCGGCGCGATGGCGCGGTTGCCCTTCGCTGCTTCGGCCAGCGGCTTGCCGAGCTTCGCCGCCTGCGCCGCCAGCTTGCCGTCGAACGCCAAGGTGAAGTCGAGCTTGCGTTCGATCGACCCTTCGAAATCCTTGCGGCTGATTTCCTGCGCGGCCAGCGGCTGGACGCGGTTGGCGAGCAGCAGAACCTTGACGTGCGGCGCGTTGGAGCGGAACCACGACAGCAGCCGGATGGTGTCGCGCGCCGCCGCCAGCGTCATTTCGGTGACGATGACCGCGGTCTGCACTTCCTCGATCAGATGCGGGTGGTTGACCAGCATGCCGCGCGGCAGGTCGACGATCGTGCATTCGAACGCGTTCCGCATTTCCTCCTGCAACTGGTAGAAGGCGCTGCCGTCGGTGTCGATCGGGGCGTTGATCGGCGCTTCGGCCGACAGCACCGACAGCCGTTCGCCCGCCCGCACCATCGCGCGTTCGATGAACAGTCCGTCGATGCGGCTGGGATTTTCGATCGCATCGGTCAGGCCGCGACCGGGTTCGAGGTCGAGCGCCAGCGCACCGGTGCCGAAATGCACGTCGAGGTCGAGTAGCGCGGTCGTGCGCTTTTCCCGGTCGCCCATCAGCCATGCGAGCGAGGTCGCGACGGTCGATGCGCCCGCGCCGCCGCGCGTGCCGATGATCGCGGTGGCGCTGTGCGGGCGTTCGGTGCTGGTCTCCGCAGCCTTCGGCGCGTTCAGCAGGGCATGGGCCTGTACGATCGCATCGCGGACCATGTCGGGGTTGAGCGGCTTCAGCAGATAGTCGTGAATGCCGCTGGCCACGAGATCGCGGTACAGGCGGACGTCGTTGACCTGACCGGTGGCGATCACGATCGTGCCCGGTTCGCAGACCTCGGCGAGGCCGTTGATATCGTTCAGCGGATCGCCCGATTCCGACAGGTCGACGAACAGCACATGCGGGCTGGCCGAGACCGCCAGCGTCTGCACCGCATTGCGCAGACCGCCCTTCAGCACCTTCTCGGTCGGCCAGCCATGTTCGGTGGCGACGCTGCGCAGCGTATCGCCGGAAAATTCGTCGCAGACAAAGGCGATAAAGGGGTCGCGGGTGGCGGATTTGCCGAGTGAGAAGGGCGCGTTCACTGCTTGCTGCTCCCGCCCGATCCACCGGCGCTGCCGGCGCTGTTGGTGACCTGTCCGCCATTGCCGCTGGGTGCCGCACGCCGCAGCGCGCCGACCGCCTTGCTGTTCACCATCGTGTCGGTAGTGCCCGGCGCCGATTGACCGAGAACCAGATCGCCGGGACGGGCGACCATCGCGGCAAGGTTCGAATTGGTCGCGCAACCGAAATCGGACGAGGTCTGCGCCTCAAAATTGGGCTGATAGGTGCGCGACGTGTCGGGACAGCCCGGCACCGACGCGGTCATCCGCGACACGACAACGCGGACGGTGCCCGGTGCGATCGCGCCCGGCGTCGGCGGAACGGCGTCGGCGAGCAACAGCCCGACACGCGCCGCTTCTGCCGCGACATCGGCCTGCACGCCGCTATCGTCGCCGGCACCGTCGATGCCGATCTCGTCGCCATAGCGCAGGCGCATGGTTTCCAGCCAGCCGGCGAGGCGGGCGCGTTCCCCGGGAGCCAGACCGCCGGGACCGGCGGCGACGTCGAACGCATAGGCGGCGCGCGAGACGACCGGCTGGTGGACCGATTCGACGCCGTGATTGACGGTGCCCGAACAGCCGCCGATGGCGAGGGCGGAACCGAGCGCGAGGATGCGAAGGAGGGTCATCGAAGCGTGCCTCACTGAATGCTGAAGCCGGGGGCGATCGGCCCGGCCTTGCGGTCGCCCTTGCGCGGGGCGGGCGGGGCGGGGTCGACGGTGTCGGTGGCGGGTTCGACCGGCACCGGCGCGGTCAGGCCGATCGACGGCCGGGCCGGACCCTGCGGTGCCATGGTCGGCACCGGGCGCGGATCGGGGCGGCGCTGCCCCTGCAACTGGCCCATCAGCACGCGTTCGACATCGCCGGGGCTGGAATAGGCGTCGGTCGGCAGCGCGATGCGCGACTGGCTGTCGACTGGCTTCACCAGATAGGGGGTGATGACGATGACCAGTTCGGTTTCGCTGCGGGTGAAGCCGTTCGAGCGGAACAGCGACCCGAGGATCGGCAGGTCGCCGAGGCCGGGCGCCTTGTCGATCGAATTGTCGTGGCTGTTCGACAGCAGGCCGCCGATCATCATGCTCTGCCCCGATCCCAGTTCGACCGTGGTTTCGGCCCGGCGGGTGGTGAGTGCGGGAATGGTGGTCCCGTCGATCTGGACCGCGCCCGCCGCCGACAGCTGTGACACTTCGGGCCGGACGCGCAGCGAGATGCGCCCGTCGGCCAGCACGGTCGGGGTATAGGCAAGGCTGACGCCATATTGCTTGTACTGCACCGACACCGCGCCGAGGCCCTGGCTGACCGGGATCGGGATCTCACCGCCGGCAAGGAACGATCCCGTCTCTCCCGACAGGGCGGTCAGGTTGGGATTGGCGAGCGTCGTCACCTGACCGATGCGTTCGCCCAGATCGAGCGCGCCGAGCAGTTCGAGACCGAGCAGCCGGCCGGCGAGGTTGAGCGTCGTTCCGGTCACGCTTTTGGCCGGGGCGGTGAACACGGTGTCGCCGATCCGGGCGTGGTTGGCGTCGATGGCCTGCGAGGATCCGGGGATGCCGGGCACGGTGGTGATCGTACCCTGCCGCCCCTGCGCGATACCGAACAGGAAGCCACCCGAACGGTCGCGCGACGTCAGGTTGACGCCGATATTCTTGACGAAGTTGCGGCTGACCTCCGCGATGCGGACCTGCAGATTGACCTGTAGCGGCGTTGCGAGCTTCAGCCGGTTGATGACCGCGATCTTCAGCACCGCATTCGGATCGGACGTCGCAACGCCGGGGTTGAGCAGCGACACGACCAGCCGTTCGGCCTGCGCACTGTCGGCGGGCGAGGCGATGGTGCCGTTCAGCACCGCCAGCTGGCCGACGGTCGTCACGCGGATATCGGCCTCCGGCATCGCCGCCTTCAGCATCCGGTCGAGCGAGGTCAGGTTTTGCCCCACCCGGACATTGGCCGAATAGATCACCGCGCCGCTGGCGTTGGTGGCGAACACCGTCGCTTCGCCATCGGCCTTGCCGAACAGATGGATCTGGCGCGGATTGCCGACATAGACGTCGGCCGCGCCGGGATTGGATACCCACACGTCGACGACGTTCGAGGGCAGGGTGATGAGTTCGCCCTGACCGATCGACAGCTGGACGTCGTTGGTCGGCCGCTGGACGCCGGTGGCGGGCGTGCCGATGCGGGCGGCACGGACGGCGGGTGCCGCAGGTGCCGGCGCGGCGGCGGCCACGGGCAGCACCGGCCCGGCGACCAGCGCGATCGACAGCGTCGCCGCCAGCGACCGATGGAGCAGATGGAGTGCGCGCATCACTTGTTTCCCCCGACCGACACGTCGGTCACATCGTTGCCGCGGGTGATCCGCACCACCGGACCGCGCGGCGCGGCAGGTGCGCCGGGCGCGGGACTTGCCGCGACGGCCATCGTGCCGCCCGAGTTGTCGGTCGTGTCGCTGCCCTTGCCGGGGACCGAGCTGCGCTGGAACCGCGACACGTCGGCACCGGTCGAAAAGGTCGACGGGCCGTCGAGCGGGCGGCTGGCGATGCGATCGAGCGCCGCCTTTTCCGCCTTCGCATCGCCATTTGCCGGCAGCTGCACGTCGCCGCTGGCGATGGCTTCCTCCAGTTCGGATTTGTTGTCGGCGATCGAGCGCAGCGACAGCGACAGCGTGCCGACGGTCTGCGCGACGGCGATCTTTTCGGCGATGCGCGGCGTCGCCTCGACGGTGACCGTCGAATAGGTCGACACGACGGTGCGGCCCTGATCGTCGCTGTTCTTGTCGGTGCGCTGGTCGGTCGCCAGCACGCGCAGGTTGCGCAGGAACGTCTCGGACGCTTTCAGCGGCGGGCCGTCGCCGCCGCCGGCCACGGTCTGGGTCAGCACCAGATCGACCCGGTCGCCGGGAAACACGAAGCCCGCGACCGCGCTCTGCGCCGATACCGGCACCGTCACCGCGCGCATCCCCGGACCGAGCGCGGCCGCGAGGAAGCCACGGTCGCCCGGCTTGACCAGCGATCCTTGCGTGATCGGCTGTCCGGCGGGGATCGCGAAGCGGACGACGGTGCCGACCAGATTGCGCGCATCGGGCGAGGATTCGAGGAAATAGGCGTTTTCGACCAGTTCCTTGGGCCATGGCTGGAACCGGAGGGCGGCGGCGTCGATGATCGTACCGATCGCCAGCGCCCTGGTCGCGACCAGCACGCGGGGACCGTCGATCGGCGCTTCGGCAGGTGTGCTGGCCGCCGCGACAGGGGCCGATGCCCCGACCATCAGGCTGCGCGCCATCAACGCCGTCATCGCGGCGATGACCAGCGCGCCGGCCAGCAGGAACAATTTGCGTGAGTCCATGACCTCATTGGCCTTTCAGTTCGTCTGGCCGGTTCGATTCGTGGTCAAATATGACCGGAATGGGTTAAGATCGGGTTGGCGATTGCCAGCATCCCCGCCACCGCGATGGCGATGCCATAGGGGATTTCGGGCACGTCCTTCCCCCGGCGACGCCACCGATCGACGAGGAACAGGATGGTCAGCGCCCCGCCCAGCAGCGACATGACCAGCAGCATCGACAGCACCGCCCCCGGCGGCAGCCACAGCGCCAGCGCCCCGATCAGCTTCACGTCGCCGCCGCCCATCTGTCCGGCGGCATAGGCGGCGACGAACAGCGCGAAGACGCCGGTCGCCACGCCCGCCTGCCACGCCATGTCGATGCCCGACAGGTCGTTGGCCAGCCACCACAGCGGCGCCAGCAGCGCGATCGCCGCATTCTTCCGGTTGGCGATTTCACGGGTGCGGGCATCCTCGATCCCCGCGGCCATGAGCAGCAGGACGAGCGCGAGCGCGAGCCACGGAACGAGATTTCCCCACATGTCGTTAACACTAGACGTGAGGGGTTTCTAAACCGTAACCGAACCCATGGCCGCCCACGCCCTGTACCGTCGCGCGATTCCCGCCGCAGCCGCCATCACGCCATGGCATGCCCTCGATGGCTGGGCGCATCGCCGGTTCGACTGGGCCGCCGCCGCCAACGTCCGCCCGCGCGGGAGCCTGTTGTTCCAGACCGGGCGCGGCGACGTGTTCGAAAAATATCTCGAAGCCTTTGCCCATTGGCATGTCCGTGGGTGGAGCATCACCGCGTTCGACTGGCGCGGGCAGGGTGGATCGGGACGCTGCACCCCGGCGGGCGATTGCGGCGATATCGACCGGTTCGAAACCTATCTCGACGACCTCACCGCCTTCTGGAGCCAGTGGCAGGCGGCGGGGCCGCGCGCGATCATCGGCCATTCGATGGGCGGGCATCTGGCGTTGCGCGCGGTGGTCGAGCGGCGGATCGATCCGGCCGCCTGCGTGCTGGTCGCGCCGATGCTGGGGCTGCGTTCGCCGATCGGGCCGCGGTTCGGCGAGCGGATGGCGCGGGTGCTCGGCGCGATGGGCAGCCCGCTCCGGCCGGCATGGAAGGGCAACGAACGCCCGCATACGGTGCGCCCACGCGAGTCGATGCTGACCCATGACCCGGCGCGCTATGCCGACGAATTGTGGTGGCACAGCGCCAACCCCTCGCACCATACTGGGCCGCCGAGCTGGCGCTGGGTGATCGATGCCTTCCGCTCGACGCGCGAACTGCGGGCCGATCCGCGACTGGCGGAGACGCGGGTGCCGGTGCAGATGCTGGTCGCCGATACCGACGCGCTGGTCGATCCGCGCGCCGCGATCGAGGTCGCGGGGCGGTTGCCCGATGTCGAGCTGCTGCGGTTCGGGGCGGAGTCGGCGCATGAAATCCTGCGCGAGGCCGATCCGGTGCGTGGCAAAGCGATCGCGGCGATCGACACCTTCCTCGACGCCCGCGCCCCCGCGCCGCACCGGACGCACGCATGACGCGGCGGCGGGTCGCGATCATCGGCGCGGGGATGGCGGGGGCCAGCCTTGCCGCCGAACTGGCACCGCAGGACGATGTGGTGCTGTGCGAGGCCGAATCGCAACCGGGCTATCACGCGACGGGCCGGTCGGCGGCGTTCTGGTCCGAAACCTATGGCGGGCCGCTGGTCCAGCCGCTGACGACGGCATCGGGGCCGCTGCTGCACACGCCGCCCGCCGAGTTCGCGGGCCACGGGTTCTTGCGGACGCGCGGCGAATTGCTGCTGGCGCGCGATCCGGCGGTGCTCGACGCATTGGCGCAGGACTTTGCGAGCAGCGGCGTGCCGATCGAGCGGCGCGATCCGCATGGCGTTGTCGCGGGCCTACGCGGCGAATGGCATGGTTTGTGGTCGCCGGGCTGCGCCGATATCGATGTCGGGGCGCTCCATGCCGCCTATCTCGCCAAGGCGCGACGTGGCGGGGTGGAGGTTCGGTGCGACACCGGGTTGAAAGGCGCGCGGCGAGTCGGCGAATTTTGGGAGCTCCAGACCGTGTCGGGGCCGATCGTCGCAGACATCGTGGTCAATGCCGCCGGAGCATGGGCGGACGATGTCGCCGCCCTGTTCGGGGCGGCACCGCTCGGCATCCGGCCCTATCGCCGGACGGTGGTGCAGGTGCGGATCGATCCGCCCGCGTCACCCGACCTGCCGCTGGTGATCGACACGGCGGGCGGATTCTATTTCAAGCCCGAACCGGGTGGGCGGCTGTGGCTGTCGCCGCATGACGAAACCCCCGATCGTGCGCACGACGTCGCGCCCGAGGAGATCGACGTCGCGCTGGCGATCGACCGGTTCGAGGCGGCGGTCGATTGGCGGGTCGAAGCGGTCGAGCGGCGTTGGGCCGGCCTGCGCAGCTTTGCGCCCGACCGGTTGCCGGTCTATGGGTTCGACGCGCGGGTGCCGGGGTTCTTCTGGTGCGCGGGGCAGGGCGGCTTCGGTATCCAGACCGCGCCCGCCGCCGCACGGATGTGCGCGGCGCTGCTCGGACAGGGCGATGTGCCGGAAGGGGTCGACCCGACACTTTATTCGCCGCATAGATTGTCGGAGTAATTACCCGAGTCGGCCATTTACGTTAGCGCTATCAGTTCCTATCTGGGCGGCAACGCGACCATCACAAGAGGATGCACATGACGATCACCGGCGAACTGTTCCTGGGATCCAAGCGGGTTGCCCGCGACGATCTATTCCAGGCCTATGACCCCGCGACCGGCGCGCTGTTCGGCGAAGGTTTTTCGAAGGGCACCAAGGAAGACGCGGAAGAAGCGTGCGCCCGTGCGGCGCAGGCGTTCCCGATCTATGCGGCGCTGCCGATCGAACAGCGCGCCGGCTTCCTCGACGCGATTGCCGACGAGATCGAGGCGCTGGGCGACGAGCTGATCGAACGCGGCAGCCGGGAAACCGGCCTGCCGACCGCACGTCTGACCGGCGAGCGCGGCCGCACCTGCGGTCAGCTACGCCTGTTCGCAAAGGAAGTGCGCGACGGCGCGTGGCAGCAGCTGCGCATCGATCATGCCGATGCCGCGCGCGCGCCGGTGCCCAAGCCCGACCTGCGGCTGCGCACCGTTCCGGTGGGTCCGGTCGTCGTGTTCGGCGCGTCGAACTTCCCGCTCGCCTTCTCGACCGCCGGTGGCGACACCGCGTCGGCGCTGGCCGCCGGTTGCCCGGTGATCGTGAAGGCGCATCAGGCGCATCCGGGCACCGCTGAACTGGTCGCACTGGCGATCGTCCGTGCGGCGGAAAAGACCGGCATGCCTGATGGCGTGTTCTCGATGGTATCGGGGTCGGGTCAGGTCATCGGCACCGCGCTGGTCGCCGATCCGCGCGTGCAGGCGGTCGGCTTCACCGGTTCGCGCAGCGGCGGTACCGCGCTGATGAAGGTCGCGCAGGAACGGCCGCAGCCGATCCCGGTCTATGCCGAGATGTCGTCGATCAACCCGGTCGTGCTGATGCCCGAAGCGCTCAAGAATCGCGGCGAGGCACTGGCCAAGGGCTATGTCGGGTCGCTGAGCATGGGCGCGGGCCAGTTCTGCACCAATCCGGGTCTGGTGCTCGGCATCGACGGGCCGGAGCTCGACGCGTTCCTCGACACGGCGGGCGACGCGCTGCTCGGCACCCCGGCGCAGGTGATGCTGAGCGACGGCATCCACAAGGCGTTCGAGGAAGGCCGCGCCAAGCTGGCGTCGAGCCCGGCGGTGACGCTGGTCGGCGAAGGGCAGGCACCGGAAGGCCCGACCCGTGGCCGCGCCGCGATCTTTGCCGTGTCGGGCAAGGACTTCATCGCCGATCCGGCGCATGCGCACGAAGTGTTCGGCATGTCGTCGATGGTCGTGAAGTGCACCGATGCCGACGAACTGGTCGAGGTGTTGTCGAAGCTGGAAGGGCAGCTGACCGCGACCTTGCAGATCGACGAGGGCGATTACGAGGACGCGCGCAAGCTGATCCCGGTGCTGGAACGCACCGTCGGCCGCATCCTGTGCAATGGCTGGCCGACCGGCGTCGAAGTGGGCCATGCGATGGTCCATGGCGGGCCGTTCCCGGCGACTTCGGACGGGCGCACGACCTCGGTCGGCACGCTGGCGATCCACCGCTTCCTGCGGCCGGTGTCGTATCAGGACTTCCCGGAAGCACTGCTGCCCGACGCCCTCCGCGAGGGCAACCAGCAGGGTGCGCTGACGCGGATCGACGGAGCGTGGACGGTCGGCTGATCGTTTCCTGACTGGAAAGAACGGGGCGGCGGGTCGTTGATCCGCCGCCCCTTTTCGTTTTGGATAGCGTGATGGACGACGATACGATCATCGATACCCCCGAAGGCCCGAAGCGTTGGGGGGACTGGAAGAAGAAGAACCCGGTGCAGTTGCCGTCGCGGCGGACCAAGGGGAAGGACCTGCCGAACAAGGTGAAGATGCGGACGGATGAATAGGGCTGTCCGTTTGTCCTGAGTAGCCTTTGAGCTTGTCGAAATGGCGTATTGATGGACGGTTGAGGTTCGGGGCGGTGCTTCGACACGGCCTTTGACTTCACCCAGTCCCTACTCAGCACGATTGCTGGGGGGAAATGGCTCTTCTTTTCCCATTCCGTTCGGTTCGAGCAGCTTCGAGCTTGTCGAGAAGCGCCCGTCGAGAACGGGTCGTTTGGGGCAGGCAGGTTCTCGACAGGCTCGAACTGACTGGAGGAAAGGGCGGTTGATCGCCCTCCACTGATGCTCTCGCGGAGCCCCGTTCTCGACAAGCTCGAACCAAACGGGGGAGGGGGCGTCGAAATGGGAGACGGGCTTCAACCAAACGGGAGGATGACTTTAACCGAGTGGGAAGGGCATTCCGATCAAGCAGGAATGGAGGCTCCCAGGACCGATCGAAATTCAGCAGTAACCGCGGAATTTCGTTATTCCCGCGCAGGCGGGAAGTCATATCCGCTGACGGTTTGGCTGGATTCGCGACGCTGGCGTGTATGGACTACCGCCTGCGCGGGAGTGACGATAGGGGATCGAACGCTATCCCTGCGTCCAGCGAACTGAATGTCGATCCCGCTTGGCAAACGGTGAAGGAAAACCCCCTACCGCCGCCCGGCCAGCCAGATCACATGTCGCGCACCCTTGGTCCCCCGCGCCCGCACCACCTGCTCATCCACCGCATAGCCGCTATCGCGCAACCGCTTGGTGAACGCGGGATCGGCATAGGCCGACCAGATCGCCAGTACGCCGCCGGCGTGCAGCGCGCGCTTGGTGACCTGTAGCCCGCGGGCCGAATACAGCTTGTCGTTGCCGGCATGGGTCAAGCCATCGGGACCGTTGTCGACGTCAAGCAGGATTGCGTCCCAGCCGCCGTCCTCGATCGCCCACGCTACGTCGCCCACCGCGATCCGCACGCGCGGATCGTCGAGGCAGCCGTCGAAGATGTGCGCCAGCGGTCCGCGCGCCCAGTCGACGATCTTGGGTACCAGCTCGGCGACGACCACCTCGGCATCGGCGGGCAGAATCTTCAGCGCGCGGCGCAGGGTGAAGCCCATGCCGAGGCCGCCGATCAGCACCCGCGCGCCCTTGCGTGCCGTAAGGTGGGCGCAGCCGAGATCGGCCAACGCCTCTTCCGACGCCGACATGCGGCTGCTCATCAATTCGTTGCGGTCGAGGACGATCATGAAGTCGTCGCCGCGCTGGACGAGGCGCAATTCGACATTGTCGCCGGGCACGTGCGCGGTGTCGATCAGGACGCGTGGGATCATTGGTTCAGGGCTGCATCGCTGGCGAGCCGGTCGGCGCGCTCGTTATCGGGGTGGCCGGCATGGCCCTTCACCCACACCCATTCGATGCGGTGCGGTTTGGCGGCGGCGAGCAGTTGCTGCCACAGTTCGGCGTTCTTGACCGGCTGCCGGGCGGCGGTCTTCCACCCGTTTTTCTGCCAGCCTTTGATCCATTTGGTCAGGCCGTCCATTACATAGCGGCTGTCGGTCGACAGGATCACGCGGCAGGGACGTTTGAGTGCGTTCAGCCCCTCGATCGCGGCCATCAATTCCATGCGGTTGTTGGTCGTCTCGCGCTCGCCGCCCGACAATTCACGCTCGCGGCCATCAGCGGCGCGCAGCACCGCGCCCCAGCCGCCACGGCCGGGATTGCCCTTGCACGCGCCATCGGTCGCGATTTCGACGCGGGGAAGTTCGGGCGCATCGGTCATGCGAAGGCGGCCGGGTTCGCGTCGTACCAGTCGAGCCGGCGCAGATAGGCGAGCGGGTCCTTGCGCGTCACCAGCGCGTCGGCCGGCGTATTGATCCAGTCCCACGCGCGGGTCAGCAGGAAGCGGATGCAGGCCCCCTTCGCCAGCAGCGGCAGCGCGGCGACCTCGGCCTCGGTGAGTGAAGCCTGTGTCCGATAGCCGGCCAGCAGCGCCCGTCCGATCGCGGGGTCGAGCGGCGCACCCTTCGCATCGAAGCTCCATGCCGAATGGGTGATCGCGACGTCATAGGCGACGATGTCGGTGCAGGCGAAATAGAAGTCGATCAGCCCGGTGACGCGGTCGCCGAGCATCAGCACGTTGTCGGGGAACAGATCGGCATGGATCGCGCCGGTCGGCAGGTCGGCGGGCCATGCCGCAACGACCGTATCGAGCGCGCTGCCGACCCGCGCGCGCAGGCCGGGCCGGATCGAATCGAGCTGGGGCGCACAGTCGGCGAACAGCGTCGGCCATGCGCCGACACCCATCGAATTGGCGCGCGTCGGCGCGAAGCCGGTCAGGCCGCGATGGAGCGCGCCGAGCGCCGCACCGGCGGCATGTGCCTGTTCGGGAGTCGGATGGCTGACCGACACGCCCGACAGGAATTCGATCAGACAGGCGGGGCGACCCTCCAGCGTCTGGATCACCTGTCCCGCGCGATCGGGCAGCGCGCGCGGCACCGGATTGCCGGCATCCGCCAACGCATCGGTCATCGCGAAGAAGAAGGGCAGGTCGGCCAGATCGACCCGCTTTTCATACAGCGTCAGGATGAAACGGCCGGTGGTGGTATCGACCAGATAGTTGCTGTTCTCGACCCCTTCGGCGATGCCCTTGGCCGAAATCAGGTCGCCATGGTCATAGCCCGACAGGAAGCGCGCGAGCGCCTCTGCCGACACCTGCGTATAGACGGCCATCAGGCGGCTTCGAGGCCGCGCGGCAGTTTGAACGCGATCGTTTCACGGGTCATCTCGACCTCGGACTCGGTGACGTCGTAGCGGGTAGCGATGCGGTCGACCAGTTCGCGGACCAGCACTTCGGGCGCCGACGCACCGGCGGTGATGCCGAGCGTGCCGACCCCTTCCAGCCAGGCGAAGTCGAGTTCGGCGGCGCGCTGGATCAGGCGGGCACGGGTGCCCTCGCGCTCGGCGACCTCGACCAGCCGCACCGAATTGGACGAATTGGGCGCGCCGATGACGAGCATCATGTCGCAGCTTTGCGCGATCGCCTTCACCGCATTCTGCCGGTTCGACGTGGCGTAGCAGATGTCGTCGGCCTTGGGCGCGACGATGCTCGGGAAGCGGGCGATCGTCGCCTCGACGATGGCGCGGGTGTCGTCGACCGACAGCGTCGTCTGCGTCAGGAAGGCGAGGTTGTCGGGGTCGGCGGGCTGGAGCGCGGCGACGTCCTCGACCGTCTCGATCAGCGTCATCTGCCCCTCGGGCACCTGGCCGAAGGTGCCGATGACTTCGGGATGGCCGGCATGGCCGACGAACAGGATGTGGCGGCCGCTGGCGACCAGCCGTTCGGCCTGGCGATGGACCTTCGACACCAGCGGGCAGGTCGCGTCGAGATATTCGAGGCCGCGCTGGCTGGCCGCCGCCGGGACCGATTTGGGCACGCCATGCGCCGAGAACACGACCGGCACGCCGTCGGGCACCTGATCCAGTTCCTCGACGAACACCGCGCCCTTTGCCCGGAGCGAGTCGACCACGAACTTGTTGTGGACGATTTCGTGCCGGACATAGACCGGCGCGCCGTGTTTCTGGATCGCGAGCTCGACGATCTGGATGGCGCGGTCGACGCCGGCGCAGAAGCCGCGGGGGGCCGCGATCAGCAATTCGATGACGGGGCGTTGGGTGTCGGTCATGGTGCCAGCGCTTACAGCTTGTTTGGGGGCACGCCAAGCCGTGCCCGGCGGTGCCGGCCCGCTCCCCCTCCCCGCCACCCATTCAGGATACTCACGTGGGTGGCGGGGAGGGGGAGCGGGCCGGCACCGCCTGACCCGAAAGCGACTCGATTGCTTGCACGCGCGAAAGGCGGTTCCTATGAAGCGTCGCTATCAGGAGGCGCGGCATCGCCGCACCCGTGCATAAGGTATCGTGTTCCCGTGACCCTCCGCAAAACTGCCGCCGTTGCCGCCGTCGCTGTCCTGGCGCTGAGCGGATGCAAGCGTACCGGCGAACTCGACGTGACGCAGGGCGTCGGCATTTCGGCGGTGCGGTCGGCCTGTCCGGTGGCGGGCGTACCGGCGGGGACCGGCGACATCACGCTGTTCGACCCGCCCGCCAGCCGCGAGGCGAAGGCGATCGACGTCGTCGCGACGCTGACGAACCTGCGCGCCAATTGCGCCGAGGGTGCCGACACGATCAACAGCACGCTGACGTTCGACGTGCAGGCGCGGCGCAACACGACGCAGGGTGCCCGGACGGTGACGCTCCCCTATTTCGTGTCGGTGGTACGCGGCGGCACGCAGGTCGTGTCGAAGCGGCTGGGGCAGGTGACGCTGAACTTCGCCGATGGCGCGGCGCGCGCGCAGGCACAGGGGCAGGGGACCGCGATCGTCGACCGCGCCGCCGCGACGCTGCCGCAGGAAACCCGCAACCAGATCAACCGCCGCCGCAAGCCCGGGGATCAGGACGCGGCGACCGACCCGCTGGCCGATCCGGCGGTGCGGCAGGCGGTGCTGGCCGCGACCTTCGAGGCGCTGGTCGGCTTCCAGCTGACCGACGAGCAGCTGAAGTATAACGTCACGCGGTAAGGCCGGGCGGGCCATTCCCTCCGTCATTCCCGCGAAGGCGGGAATCTATTGCCGCAACGGCGGCGAATCTTGCCGCAACGTCAGCGTGTAGGGATTCCCGCCTTCGCGGGAATGACGAGTGTGTGTGTTGGCAAACTCCGTCATCCCGGCGCAGGCCGGGACCCACGGACAGGTGACGTCGCGGTTCGATCGATACCGCCCGTATCCATGGATCCCGGCCTGCGCCGGGATGACGATTGCAACTGAAGGCCGCTCTCCGTCCGTTTCATTCCCCGCTTTCCCGATTGACTAATCCCCGCCCTCAAGCCAGAGCTTGCGCCATCGACAGGCTTACAGCCGACGCCATGCGCGGGAGAGTGCGGACGTGTCCGCCGCCGAAGGAGCAACCGCCCCGGAATCTCTCAGGCAACAGGGACCGCGCAAGGGCACAAGATACTCTGGAAAGCGTCGCGGCCGTATCGGCCGGACCACCGAAGGGGTAAGCATGGGCCAAATGCCCGTGCGAAAGCTCTCAGGTTCCGTGACAGAGGGGGCGACGACCGATGCGGCACCTTTCGTGCCGTCCGGCGTCGTTGAACCGATTCACGAAGGACCTGGCGCATATGAGCGATACCGCCCCGAACAGCGAACCCGCCCACGAACTGCGCGCCGATGGCAGCGATCCCGTCGAGGAACTGCCGCCGCAGACCCTGCCGCTCGACGCGTGGCACCGCGCCAGAGCTGGGCGGATGGTCCCGTTCGCGGGCTATACGATGCCGGTCCAGTATGAAGGCATCATGGCCGAGCATCTGTGGACCCGCGAGAGCGCCGGCCTGTTCGACGTCAGCCATATGGGCCAGTTGCTGATCCACGGACCGGACGCGACGGCGGCACTGGAAGCGTTGCTGCCGGGCGACCTGAAGATCCTGAAGCCCGCGAAAATGCGGTATTCGCTGCTGCTCGACGAGCAGGGCGGCATTCTCGACGACCTGATGGTCACGCGGATCGATGCTGCCGGGCCGGAAGTGCCGTTCCCGCTCAAGGCGGAGGGCGATGACGTTGCGGCCGACGACGAGGACGCCTTCTACATGGTCGTCAACGGCGCGACCAAATATGACGATATCGGCCATCTGCGCGAGCATCTCGCCGATGCGATCACGCTCAACCATCTCGACGACCGCGCGCTGCTGGCGTTGCAGGGGCCGAAGGCGGTCGATGCGCTCGAACGCATCCTGCCGGGCGTCGCCGCGCTGACGTTCATGACCGCGGGCGGGTTCGACTGGAACGGCCATGCGTTGTGGGTCAGCCGTTCGGGCTATACCGGCGAGGACGGGTTCGAGATTTCGCTGCCCGAGGACGCCGCCACCGCCTTTGCCGACGCGATCTGCGCCGAACCGGAGGTCAAGCCGATCGGCCTTGGCGCGCGCGACTCGCTGCGCCTCGAAGCCGGTCTGCCGCTCTACGGCCATGACCTCAGCCCCGACACCACGCCGGTCGCCGCCGATCTCGGCTTCGCGCTGTCGAAGCGTCGCCGCGAGGAAGGCGGCTTCCCCGGTGCCGAACATATCCTTGCCGAACGCGCGGCGGGTCCGGAAACGAAGCGGTTCGGCTTGATCATCGAGGGTCGCCAGCCGGTGCGCGAAGGTGCCGAGGTGATCGACGCCGATGGCAATGCCGTCGGCCACGTCACCTCCGGCGGGTTCGCGCCGAGCATTTCCGCGCCGATTGCCATGGCCTATTGCCCGCCGGCGCTGGCCGAGGCCGGAACCGTGATGCTGCGCCAGCGCGGCAAGGTGCATGCGGCACGCGTCGTGCCGATGCCGTTCGTCCCCCATCGTTACGTCCGCTAAAGGGAGCTTGCCGGATGAGCCGTTATTTCACGCAGGAACATGAATGGATCGAGGTCGACGGTGAAGTCGCGACCGTCGGTATCACCGAATATGCCGCCGGCCAGCTGGGCGACATCGTGTTCGTCGATGTTCCCGAAGAGGGCAAGCAGCTGTCCAAGGGCGACGACGCCGCCGTCGTCGAATCGGTCAAGGCCGCGTCGGACGTCTATACCCCGGCATCGGGCACCGTGCTGGAAGGCAACACGGCGCTCGCCGACAATCCCGCGCTGGTCAACGAAGACCCCGAGGGCGAGGGCTGGTTCTTCAAGCTGACCCTGCGCGACGACAGCGAGCTGGGTGAGTTGATGGACGAGGACAAATACGCCGCCTACGTCGCGCGGCTGTAACGGATCGCGCCCGGCACCATCGTCGTCTCGGCGCAGGCCGGGACCCATGGATACGGGCCGTTCCGACGTTTCGATGCCGCCCGTGTCCATGGATTCCGGCCTTCGCCGGAATGACGGATGCGATGGCGGTTCTGCAGTAGGACCATCATGCGCTATCTTCCCCTGACCCCGACCGATCGCGCCGAGATGCTGGCCGTCATCGGTGCCGACAGCATCGACGACCTGTTCGTCGACGTCCCCGAATCCGCACGGCTGGGCACGCCGGTGCCCGGCCTGCCCAACCATGCCAGCGAACTGGCGGTCGAGCGGCATCTGTCGGCATTGGCGGCGAAGAATGTCGCGGCAGGGTCGGTGCCGTTCTTCCTCGGCTGCGGTGCCTATCGCCACCATGTGCCCGCCAGCGTCGATCACCTGATCCAGCGCGGCGAGTATCTGACCGCCTATACGCCCTATCAGCCGGAAATCGCGCAGGGCACGTTGCAGATGCTCTTCGAATTCCAGAGCCAGGTCGCGCGGCTGCTCGGCTGCGATGTTGCCAATGCGTCGATGTACGACGGGTCGACCGCCTGCTGGGAGGCGGTGACGATGGCCCGCCGGGTGACGCGCAAGGCGAAGGCGGTGTTTTCGGGCGGGGTGCATCCGCATTACGTCTCGGTCGCGAAGACCATGGCGAAGTTCACCGGCGACGTACTCGACACGACCTCGCCATGGCTGGTCGCACAGACCGATGACGACCGGCTGATCGAGAAGATCGACGCCGATACGTCGTGCGTCGTCGTGCAATATCCCGATATCCTCGGCCGCATCCCCGACCTGCAACGCATCGCCGATGCCGCCCATGCGGTGAAGGCGCTGCTGGTCGCGGTCGTGACCGAGCCGGTCGCGCTGGGCGCGATTGAGGCACCGGGCAATCTGGGGGCCGACATCGTCGTCGGCGAGGGCCAGTCGCTGGGCGTCGGCCTGCAATTCGGCGGCCCCTATGTCGGGCTGTTCGCCTGCTCGGAAAAGCTGGTGCGGCAGATGCCGGGCCGGCTGTGCGGCGAGACGGTCGATGCCGAGGGCAAGCGCGGCTTCGTGCTGACGCTGTCGACCCGTGAACAGCATATTCGCCGGGAAAAGGCGACGTCGAACATCTGCACCAATTCGGGGCTATGCGCGCTCGCCTTCTCGATCCATCTGACCCTGCTCGGGGAAAAGGGGCTGCGGCAACTGGCCGAGGTCAATCACGCCAAGGCGTGCGCGGCGGCCGAGCGGCTGACGCAGATACCGGGCGTCGAGCTGGTCAACGACATGTTCTTCAACGAATTCACGCTGAAGCTGCCGAGCGAAGCACGGCCGGTGGTGCGCGAACTCGCCGATCGCGGCGTGCTGGCGGGCGTGTCGCTTGGCCGGCTCTATCCGGGTGAGGATGCGCTGGCGAACGGGCTGGTCGTGGCGGTGACCGAAACGGTGACCGTGGAAGATATCGAAGCGCTGGCAGCGGCGCTGACGGAGGTACTGGCATGAGCGTGAACCAGAGCGGCTGGCGTCCGGCCATGGGCGAGGCAACGGGCGAGGGCCAGACGACCTTCACCGGCAACCGCGCGCTGATGCTCGAAGAGGCGCTGATCTTCGAGATCGGGTCGGCCGAGACGACCGGCGTCGATTTCGACGAAGCGCCGAAGGTCGCGTCGCGGCTGGGCGGCCATGCCCGCAAGAGCGCGATCGGCCTGCCCGGCCTGTCGGAGCCGGAAACGGTGCGCCACTATACCCGCCTGTCGCGGCAGAATTATGCGATCGACCTCGGCCTGTTTCCGCTGGGGTCGTGCACGATGAAGCATAATCCGCGCCTGAACGAGCGGATGGCGCGGCTGCCCGGCTTCGCCGATCTCCACCCGCTGGGTCCGATCGACACGGTGCAGGGTGCGCTGGAGGTGATCCATCAGCTCGCACACTGGCTGGTGACGCTGACCAACATGGATTCGGTCGCGATGAGCCCGAAGGCCGGCGCGCACGGCGAGCTGTGCGGCATCCTCGCGATCAAGGCGGCGCTGGAGAAGCGCGGCGAGGGGCATCGCAAGATCATCCTCGTTCCGGAAAGCGCGCACGGCACCAACCCCGCCACTGCCGCCTTTGCCGGTTTCACCGTCAAGGACATTCCGGCGACCGCCGATGGCCGCGTCGATACGCAGGCGCTGAAGGACCGGCTGGGTCCGGACGTCGCCGGCGTGATGATCACCAACCCGAACACCTGCGGGCTGTTCGAGCGGGATCTGAAGGAAATTTCCGACGCGGTCCATGCGGCGGGCGGATACGTCTATTGCGACGGCGCGAACTTCAACGCGATCGTCGGCCGGGTGCGTCCGGGCGATCTCGGCGTCGATGCGATGCACATCAACCTGCACAAGACCTTCTCGACGCCGCATGGCGGCGGCGGTCCGGGGTCGGGGCCGGTGGTGTTCTCGAAGGCGCTGACCCCGTTCGCGCCGCTGCCCTTCGTCGAGAAGCAGGACGGCAAGTTCGTGCTGGTCGAGGAAGAAATCGCCGGTGAGCATCATGCCGACAGCTTCGGCCGGATGGTCGCGTTCCACGGTCAGATGGGCATGTTTACCCGTGCCCTGTCGTACATCCTGAGCCACGGCGCGGATGGCCTCAAGCAGGTGTCGGAAGACGCGGTGCTCAACGCCAACTATGTCCTGCGCAGCCTCGACGACACGCTCGACGCGCCGTTCGGCAAGAGTGGGCCGTGCATGCACGAGGCGCTGTTCAGCGATGCGAACCTTGCCGAGGGCTTCTCGACGCTCGACGTGGCGAAGGGGCTGATCGACGAGGGCTATCACCCGATGACGGTGTATTTCCCGCTGGTCGTCCACGGCGCGATGCTGGTCGAACCGACCGAGACCGAGAGCAAGGCGGCGCTCGACCAGTTCATCGGCGCGCTGAAGTCGGTCGGCGAACGCGCCAAGGCGGGCGATACGGCGCTCAAGTCCGCGCCGCACTTCGCCCCGCGTCGTCGGCTCGACGAAACGCTGGCGGCGCGCAAGCCGGTGCTGGCGTGGAAGGAAAGCGTTGCGCCGGTCGCGGAGGCGGCGGAATAGTCTGCTCCGTCCCGCCCGGTGGCCGGGCGGGACGGAGGAGATACCGAGATGGACTGGTGGCCGAAACTGATCCCGATCGCGGTCGCGGCATTGATCCTGTCGCTGCGCTGGTGGCGGGGGCGGGGTCTGCGCCGGCTGCGGTTCGAGACGTTGTGGGTAGTGCCGGTCATCGTCACCGTCGTCGCGGTCGCGCTGTTCGGATCGATGCCGCCGACCGGCTGGGGCTGGGCGGTCTGTGTGATCGCGGCGGCCGCCGGACTGGTGCTCGGCTGGCAGCGCGGCCGGTTGATGCACATCGAAATCGACCCGGAAACCCACCGGCTCAGCCACCGGCAATCGCCCGCCGCATTCCTGTTCCTGTTCGTCCTGCTCGCGGCGCGCACGGTACTGAAGGAGGTCATGGCCGAGGGCGGGGCGAGCGCGCTGCACATGAGCGCGACCACGCTGACCGACGCGTTCATGGCGCTGGGCTGGGGCCTGATCGTCGCGCACCGCGCGGAAATGTTCGTCCGCGCCCGCGCGCTGCTGGCGGCGGCACGACCCCGCACCTGACGCTGGCGGAACCGGCCGGTCCACCGACGGTTGCCTTTTGCCTATGGCCGATCCGCAATCATCCCCGCCCGAAATTGCCGATGAAGAACAAAAGGTCGCGCTGAACCCCAAACAGGAAGAGGTCGTCGACGACCGGCGTGCCGCATCGGCGCTGATCGTCCACGAAGTCGTGCGACGGCAGGGGATCGAGGAGCTTGAACGCCCGGCCGCGTCGCTGATGTGGTCGGGGATTACCGCGGGCATCGCCATCGGCCTGTCGCTGCTGGGCAAGGCGGTGATGGATACCGCGGTGCCGGACGGACCATGGACGCCGCTGTTGCAGGCGCTCGGCTATTCGCTCGGGTTCGTCGTCGTCATTCTCGGGCGGATGCAGTTGTTCACCGAGAGCACGCTGTCGGCGGTGTTGCCGCTGGCGACCGAGCCGACCGGGCACAACCTGCTGCGGACGTTGCGGTTATGGGCGATCGTGCTGGCGGCGAACCTGGTCGGGACCTTCGCCTTTGCGGGCTTCGCGATGCTCGGCGGGCTGGGCGTCGAGCAGGCGGACGAACTGGTCCGGGTTAGCGGCGCGATCTTCGACCATCGCGGCCTTGCCGGGTTTCTGGCCGGCATCCCGTCGGGCATCCTGCTGGCGAGCGTGGTGTGGACGCTGCCGAGCGCGGAGGGGCAGAAGATCACGCTGATCGTGCTGCTGACCGGGCTGATCGATCTCGGCGGCTTTGCCCATATCGTCGCGGGTTCGGCGGAAATGTGGGTGCTGGTCCTGCATGGCGACATGGGTGCGATGCAGGCGCTGACGTTCTTCGTCCCCGTCCTGTTCGGCAATATCGTCGGCGGCAGCATGCTGTTCGCGCTGCTCGCCCATGCGCAGGTCCGTGGCGAGATCGAGGACTGAATCAGTCCTCCTCGACCATCGACCGCACCTTTTGCCGGCCGAGACGGTGTTCGCGCCACACGATGAACAGGCCGCTGGCGATGATGATCGGCGCACCGACCCACGTCATCGACGTCGGCAGCACCCCGAACAACAGCCAGCCGTAGACGGTCGCCCAGATCAGCCCCGAATAATCCATCGGCACCACCGTCGCGACCGGTGCCGCACGCGACGCGGCGGTCAATGCGATCTGCCCCATGCCGCCGACCATGCCGATCGCGATCAGGTTTGCCCATGTCAGCCAGTCATGTGACCGGATGTTGAAGGCGTAGGCCGTGGCGATGAACGGCAGGGTCAGCGTCGAGAACCAGAACACCGTCGTCCCAGCCGGCTCGTCGCGCAACTGGCGCAGCGCGATCGCGACCAGCGCGACGAACAGCGCCGCCATTAACCCGACGAACGCCCCGAACAGTGGCACATGGGCACTGCCCGGTTGCGCCACGACGAGCACGCCGACGAACCCGACCAGCACCGCGCTCCACCGTTGCCAGCCGGTCGGTTCGCGCAGCACCAGTGCGCCGAGCAGCGTGGCAAAGATCGGCACGGTGAACTGGAACGTCGTCGCCTCCGCCAGTGGCAGCAGCAGGACCGCGCCGAAGGTGAAGACCATGCCGACCAGCCCGATCATCGACCGCGTCAAATGCCCTTTGATCCGCGTGGTGCGCAGCGATTTCAGGCCCGGTCCGGCAGCGACGAACCCCAGGACGACCGGCAGCGCGCACAGTTGGCGATAGAACATGGTTTCGGGCAGCGACGCGCCGCGCGTCTCCGCCAGCTTCACCAGTGCGGACATGGTGGACAGAAAGAAGATCGCGAGCAGGCGAAGCGCCAGCCCCTTCAGGATGCGGTCGCCGGGCATCGGGGGCACCTACAGCCTGTCGCGCACCGACGCCACCCCACGAAGGTTGCGTCGCGGTGGACGCGCGTATCGCCGCTTGGCGAACGGCCCCGTTTGCCGCTATCGCCCGGTCCCATGAAGCATGCTCTCAACGTCACCCGCGAACAGGATTTCGCCGCCTGGTATCAAGCCGTCATCGCCGAGGCCGATCTGGCCGAGGAATCCGGGGTACGCGGGTGCATGGTCATCCGGCCATGGGGCTATGGCATCTGGGAACGGATCCAGCGGCTGCTCGACGACCGGATCAAGGCGACGGGACACGAGAATTGTTATTTCCCGCTGTTCATCCCGCTCTCCTATTTCGAGAAGGAAGCCGAGCATGTCGACGGTTTTGCCAAGGAAATGGCGGTCGTCACCCATCACCGGCTGATCGCCGATGGCAAGGGTGGACTGACCCCCGACCCCGAAGCCAAGCTGGAGGAGCCGCTGGTCGTACGCCCGACGAGCGAGACGGTGATCGGGACCGCGTTCTCGCGCTGGGTGCAGTCGTGGCGCGACCTGCCGGTGCTCATCAACCAGTGGGCGAACGTCGTCCGCTGGGAAATGCGCACCCGCATGTTCCTGCGCACCGCCGAATTCCTGTGGCAGGAAGGGCATACCGCTCATGCCACCGCGCAGGAGGCGCGCGAAGAGACGCTGAAGATGCTCGAAGTCTATCGCGAGTTTGCCGAGACCTGTCTCGGCCTGCACGTGATCGCGGGTGAGAAGCCGGAGAATGAACGTTTCCCCGGCGCGGTCGCGACCTACAGCATCGAAGCGATGATGCAGGACGGCAAGGCGTTGCAGGCGGGTACCTCGCATTTCCTCGGCACCAATTTCGCCCATGCGCAGAATATCCGCTTCCAGAATGCCGAAGGACAGTTCGAACATGCCAACACGACCAGTTGGGGCGTATCGACGCGGATGATCGGCGGGGTCATCATGGTGCATGGCGACGATGACGGGCTGCGCGTGCCGCCGGCGATCGCGCCGTGGCAGGTGGTGATCGTGCCGATGCTGCGCGACGCGCCCGAGGACGAACCGCTGATCGCCTATTGCCGTGAATTGCAGGCGGCGCTGGCGAAGCAGACTGCGCTCGGCGAACCGGTCCGTGCGCTGCTCGACCTGAAGCCTGCCAAGGCAGCGACCAAGCGCTGGGGCTGGGTCAAGAAGGGCGCGCCGGTGATCGTCGAGGTCGGCGGGCGCGACATGGCCGGCGGCAATGTCTCGGTCGTGCGTCGTGACCGGTTGTACCGCGCCGATGGCAAGCTCGATTCGCAGGTCGTGGCGCAGGCCGATTTCGCGGCGTCGATCGGCGAGACGCTCGGCGATATTCAAGCGACGTTGCTGGGGCAGTCGACCGAGCGGCTCCGCGCGCAGATCGTCCCCATCGACGATTGGGCCGGCGTCGAGGCGCATTTCGCCGAGGGCATCCGGAACCCCGGCTGGGTCGATGTCCGCTGGTCGAAGCCGACCGGCGACGCATTGGAAGCGGTGGTGCAGCGACTGAAGGGGTTGAAGCTGACCATCCGCAACGCGCCGCTCGGGCAGACCGGGTGCGACGACGGCCCGTGCGTGTTTACCGGTGCGCCGGCGGTGGAGCGGGTGCTGATCGGGCGGGCGTACTGATCGGCCTTGCTTCCTCTCCCCCACGGGGGAGAGGGATGCGGAGACTGGGGCGTTGCGAAGCAAAGGCTTAGTTATAGCTGGGAGAGGGGGGTGGCGTTTGCATGCCAGCGCACGGGCTTCAGGCTCGCTCTGCCCCTCTCCCAACCTTCGCTAGCCAGCGAAGCTGGCAAGCTTCGGTATCCCTCTCCCCTGAAGGGAAGAGGGCAGTTGGGTCAGTCCTTCAGATTGCCCGGTACCTGACCGCCTGCATTGCCCAGTTCCTGCAATACCGCCTTGTGCAGCCAGATATTCATCTCGGCGCTGCCGTCTTTTGCGCCGGTATAGCCCAGTTCGGTCGCCAGTTCCTTGCGGTTGTCGAGGCTGGAGTCGAGATCGAGCAGCTTCATCAGGTCGACGATCGACGTCCGCCAGTTCAGCGCCGGGTTGCCCTTCTGCTGCGCGATCCGTTCGATCGCGGTCATCGGGTCGACCGGCTGCGGCGCGGCCGGGGCGGCCGGGGCGGGGGCGGGTGCAGCGGGGGCGGGTGCCGGCGCGTGCTGCTGGGTCGGGGTTGGTGCGGGCGCCGGCTGCGGTGCCGGCGCTTCCTTCTTCTTTCCCAGATAATTGTCGCCGAACGGGCCGCCGTCCTTGCCGAAGATCTGCGTCTTGATGCGTTCGAAGATTCCCATGACCGTTTCCTGTGTTCGATAAGCTCGGCGGCCTAACGGACGGGCAGCCCTTCGGCTCCCATGCGCGATACGCCATTGGTCCCGGGCCTGGCACGTCCTATGTCGTGGTCGATGGTACGCACCAAAACGCCGCCCGGCCTGCCCACCCGCGAGCAGATCCTTGATTTCATCCAGACGTCCGACACACCGGCGGGCAAGCGCGAGATCGCGCGCGCCTTCGGCCTGTCGGCGCAGCAGAAGATATCGCTGAAGGCGATGCTGAAGGACATGGCCGACGAAGGCCTGATCGACAGCGCCCCCGGTCGGGCGTTCCACAAGATGGGCGGTCTGCCGAAGGTCACCGTGCTGCGCGTCGCCGATGTCGATGACGGCGGCAATGTCTGGGCGGTGCCCGAACGGTGGGAGGCGGAGACGCCGCCGCCGCGCGTCCGGGTGCGCGAACGCGGCCGGCGCAGCGCGCTCGGCATCGGCGACCGCATCCTCGCGCGCACCGAAGAGGCGGGGGCGGGCTGGGCTGCCTATCCGATGAAGAAGCTCGACCGCGCCGCCGATGCCGTGCTGGGTGTGCTGCGGGCCGAGGGCGACAAGCTGTGGTTGCAGGGCGTCGACAAGAAGGAGCGCCGCGAGGTGCCGGTGGCCGACGCCGGCGGCGCTGCGCCGGGCGATCTGGTGCTGGCGGCACTCGGCGGCCGTCCGCCGCGCATCACCGCGCGCGTGGTCGAACGGCTGGGCGATCCGTTCGAAGCGCGCAGCTTCTCGCTGATCGCGATCCACAAGCACGGCATCCCCGATGTGTTTCCGGACGAAGTGCTGGCGGAGGCGCGCAAGGTCGCCGGGTATCCGCTCGGCGACGATCGCGAGGACCTGCGCCACCTGCCGATCGTCGCGATCGATCCGATTGATGCGCGCGACCATGACGATGCCGTCTGGGCCAGTCCTGACGACAGTGCCGACAATGACGGCGGCTGGCGCGCGATCGTGGCGATTGCCGACGTGTCCTATTACGTTCGCCCCGGCTCGGACCTCGACAAATCGGCGCGGTCGCGCGGCAACAGCGTCTATTTCCCCGACCGGGTCGTGCCGATGCTGCCCGAAATCCTGTCGGCGGACGTCTGCTCGCTGAAAGCCGGGCAGGACCGCGCGGCGCTGGTCTGCCACCTGACGATTGCGAAAGACGGCAAGCTCAAGGACTGGCGCTTCACCCGCGCGGTCATCCGGGTCGCGGCGAACATCGCCTATGAACATGCGCAGGCCGCGATCGACGGCGTCGCCGATGCGCCGGTCGCGCGCGACCTGATCGACGGTGCGCTGAAGCCGCTCTGGGGCTGCTGGGTTGCGCTGGCGAAGGCACGGGCGCATCGCGAGCCGCTCGACCTCGACCTGCCCGAACGGCGGATCGTGCTGGACGAAAAGGGGCGCATCCTGTCGGTCGCCCCGCGCGAACGGCTCGATTCGATGCGGCTGATCGAGGATTTCATGATCGCCGCCAACGTCGCCGCCGCCAAGGCCCTGGAGGCGAAGAAGGCACCGGTGATGTACCGCGTCCACGAACCGCCGACGCGCGAAAAGCTGGTGGCGCTGAAGGACTATCTCGAAACCTTCGACGTGCCGTTCGCTTTGGGGCAGGTGATCCGGCCGGCGACGTTCAACCATGTGCTGGCGCGGATCGGCGATGCCGATTTCAAGCCGCAGGTCATGGAGCAGATTCTCCGCACCCAGACGCAGGCATTTTACGGCCCGCAGAACCATGGCCATTTCGGCCTCAGCCTCGGTAGCTATGCCCATTTCACGTCGCCGATCCGCCGCTATGCCGATCTGATCGTCCACCGTTCGCTGGTCGGCAGCTACAAGCTTCGCGAAGGCGCGCTGCCCGCCGACGATGCGGCCAATATGGAACGGGTGGGCGAGGCGATCAGCGGCCTCGAACGCCGCGCGATGGAGGCGGAGCGCGAGACGGTCGACCGCTACGTCGCCGCCTATCTGGCCGAACATGTCGGCACGGTGATGGAGGCGCGGATCACCGGCGTCGCTTCGTTCGGCTTCTTCGCGACGATCGAGGGGGTGGGCGGCGACGGGCTGGTCCCGGCACGCGACCTCGGCGCCGAATATTTCCGGTTCGACGAAACGTCGCAGTCGCTGATCGGCGACCATAGCGGCGAGACGTTCAGCGCCGGCCAGCGCCTGTCGCTCCGGCTGGCCGAAGCCAATCCGGTGTCGGGGGCGCTGCGGTTCGAACTGCCCGATGGCAAGGGATCGGCGGGCGGTGGCGGCGGCGACCGGCGCAGGGGGCCGCCACAGCGCGTGCTGAAGCGTCGCGGTCGTCCCGCCAATATCCGGCATCAAGGGCGCAAGCACTGACGACCGGCCGATAACAAAAAAACCGGGTGTGTCATCGCGGTGTCACGCCCGGTTAGTCGCCGGTTTACCATCCGCCCCCTAGGTCGGTCGGGTGATGACCGCTCTCTCCCGCCTCGACCCCGGTATTGCCGCCGAGCATCTGACCATCGGGCAGGATGCGACGCTGAGCGCGATCGTCGAGCGGTTTCGCGCGCATCACGACCTGCGGCTGCTGGCGGTGCTCGATGCGCAGCGTCGGCCGGTGGGGGTCTTGCGTGAGGTCGATGTCCGCGCGCTGCTGTTCAATCCGTTCGGCCATGCGCTGCTCGACAATCCGAGTTTTTGCGCGAGCACGACGCGTCTGGTGCGCCGGGCGCCGATCGCCGATGCCGATACGCCGGTGCCCGAACTGGTCGGCCTGCACAGCGACGACGGTGTCGTACTGGTGCGCGACGGCGTGTTCGCCGGGCTGCTCGACGCGACGCGGCTGCTGCGGATGGCGGCGCGCTGGCATGGCGACATGTCGGTCGAGGCGCGTACCCGTGCGGAACGGGTGCGACGGGCGGCGCATGCCTTCGAAACCGGGATCCGGCAGTTGTCGTCCGATATCGGTATGGCCTGCACCGCCATCGGGCAGGTAGCGGCCGACCTCGATCATCGTGCGGCGACGACGCGCGGCGGGGCGATGTCGGTCGCGGCGGCGGCGCATCAGACAGCGCGAGGCATGGTCGACATCGAACAGCGCGGACGGGCGCTCGCCGCCTCGTTCGAACGGATCACCCGCGATACCGATCATGCCGACCGGTTGCGCCGCGACGCCGGCGATCTGGTCGAGCGCAACCGGGGTCATGTCCAGTCGTTGTCCGACGTCGCGACCACGATCGAAGCGATGCTTGACCTGATCCGCGGCCTGACCCGGCAGACGAACATGCTGGCGCTGAACGCAGGGATCGAGGCGGCGCGCGCCGGGGCGGCGGGGCAAGGCTTCGCGGTCGTCGCGGGCGAGGTCAAGTCGCTCGCGCGCCAGACAGAGACGGCGGCGGGCGATATCGCCTGCCGGGTCGATGCCGCCCGCGTGCTGCTCGGCGACGTCACCGGTGGACAGCGCGTGGTCCAGTCCGCCATCGCCGCGATCGGCGCGATCACGACGACCATCGCCACCGCCATCGCCGCCGAGCGCGCCACGACGCAGGCGATCGCGGTCCGGGTAGAGGAAGCGCGCGGCGCCGGTGCCGATATCGACGCACGGGCCAGCGGTATCGTGGCGGCGGCCGACGGGATCGGCGATCAGGCGGGCACGCTCACCCGGCTGGTCGGCGGGTTGGCGACGCTGAGCGAGCAATTGCAGGGACGGGCAGGGGAACTGGTCGCGGCGGTGGCGTGACGGGGACCGCGCGAGCGTCAGCCCTTCGGTTCGAGCCGCTTCTCGACTACGCTCGAAGCTGCTCGAACCGGGCGGAGGGGGGTCGGGTGACCGCCAAACCCTCAACCCGCTTCGTGAAACTGCAAATTCGCCAGCCGCGCATAGAGCCCGCCCTGCCCGATCAATTCGCCATGCCGGCCGGTTTCGACGATCCGGCCATGATCCATGACGATGATCCGCGATGCCGCCCGCACGGTCGCCAGCCGGTGCGCGATCACCAGCGTCGTGCGATCCGCCATTAGCCGGTCGAGCGCATCCTGCACCAGCCGCTCGCTCTCGGCATCCAGCGCCGAGGTCGCCTCGTCGAGCAGCAGCAGCGGCGCATCGCGCAGCAACGCGCGGGCGATCGCCACCCGTTGCCGCTGCCCGCCCGACAGCCGCGCGCCGCCTTCGCCCAGAAACGTGTCGAGCCCGTCGGGCAGCGCGCGCAGAAAACTCGTCGCGTTGGCGGCATCGGCAGCGGCCCAGAGCTGGTCGTCGCTCGCGTCCCAGCGACCATAGCGCAGATTGTCGCGGGCGGAGGCGGCGAAGATTACCGTTTCCTGCGGTACCATCGCGATCCGTTCCCGGACGGCTTCGGGATCGGCGTCGCGCACATCGACACCGTCTACTGCTACCACGCCCGATGCCGGGTCGTAGAAGCGCTGGATCAGCTGGAACAGTGTCGACTTGCCCGCCCCCGACGGGCCGACCACCGCCACGGTTTCGCCGGGCGTCACGTCGAGCGTAAAGTCTGCCAGTGCCGCGACGTCGGGCCGCGTCGGATAGTGGAAGGTGACGTCGCGGAACGACAATGCGCCCCGCGCCGGTTCGGGCAGCGCGATCGGCTGCGGCGGCGCGGCGATCACCGGCCGTTCGGCCAGCAACTCGGCCAGTCGCCCGGCCGCCCCCGACGCGCGCAACAGGTCGCCATAGACTTCGGTCAGCGCGCCGAACGATCCGGTGACCAGCGCGGCGGTGATGACGAACGCGGTGATCGCGCCGCCGGTCGTCCGTCCCGCCGCCACGTCGCTGACCGCATCCCACATGATGAGCGTGATCGCGGCGAACAACATGCCGATGACGAAGGCGGTCATGATCGCGCGCGTCGCGAACCGCTTCTTGGCGGTTTCGAACCCGCGATCGACGGCGGCGTCGAACCGGTCGCCCTCGCGATGCTGCTGCCCGAACGCCTGCACGATCTTCATCGCCCCCAGCGTTTCCGACGCGATCGACCCGATATCGGCGATCCGGTCCTGGCTCGATCGCGACAATTTGCGCACGCGGCCGCCCAGCCACATGATCGGCAGCACGATCACGGGAATGCCGACGATCAGGTAGATGGCCAGCTTGGGCGCGAGCGCGAACAGGTACAGCACCCCGCCGATCCCGACCAACAGGTTGCGCAGCGCGATCGATACCGTCGTACTGACGATCCCCTCGACGATCGCGGTATCGGCGGTCAGCCGCGACGCGATCTCGGACGGCCGGTTCTCCTCGAACCAGCCGGGCGACAGCGTCAGCAGGTTGCGATGCACCGCCATGCGCAGGTCGGCGACGGTCCGCTCGCCCAGCCACGACACGAAATAGAAACGCCCGGCGGTGGCAATCGCCAGCACGACGACCACGCCCAGCAGCCCTTCGAAATAGGTGCCGATCCGGCTGAGGTCCGCGCCCGCCGCGAATCCATTGTCGACCACCTGCTTGAACGTGCGCGGGATCCACAACGTGGCCAGCGCGGCGGTGACCAGCGACACCAGGGCGCCGGCCAGTTGCGGCTTATAGCGAAAGGTGAATCGCCAGACGAGCCGGAGCGCCGGCAGCATCTTCGAACGGTCGGGGGCGGGGGCCGGATCTGCCATGGCGCGCGGCTTAGCGGTTGTGCGAACCGACCGCAAAGGGAACCTCTGCGCCACTTCGTTGCTTACACGTATCGACCGATACGGTGCCGGATCACCCTTACCGTTTTGGTACGGCATTTGGTGTACGACGTTCGGAGCGTTGCCGGTGGCAACGAATCGCTATATTTTTACTGGTACGGGTAGTCCCCGTCAGACCAGTTTCGGGGATGCCCATGTTGTATAACGCTTATGAATGGCAACGATCGTTGCTGGCCGGTGCCAGCGCGATGGCGAATTTCGGGGCTGGCCTGCTGCAGAATCCCAGCAATCCCTTCGCCTATTTCGGCGGCGGACCGGTATTGGGCTCGGCGCTCGCCGTCTTCGCCCATGCTTCTGCCCCGCGCGGCAAACCCGCCTTCAACCTGACCAGCACCGTCGTCGACGGGCGGACGGTGGCGGTGCGTGAGGAAATCGTGCTGCGTCGCCCGTTCGGCCAGTTGAAGCGCTTCATACGCGAAGGTGTCGAGGGCGGTCCCAAGCTGCTGATCGTCGCGCCGATGAGCGGCCACTATGCCACGCTGCTGCGCGGCACCGTCGAACGGATGCTGCCGAGCGCCGATGTCTACATCACCGACTGGCGCGATGCGAAGTTGGTGCCGTTGTCGGCGGGGCGGTTCGATCTCGACGATTACATCGATTACGTCACCGCCTTTCTTGAAAAAATCGGTGAGACCGGCGATGCGCGCGCGCATGTGCTGGCGGTGTGTCAGCCCTCGGTTCCGGTCTATGCCGCGACCGCGCTGATGGGGGCGGACCAGCATCCCAACCGTCCGCGCACGCTGACCATGATGGGCGGGCCGATCGACACGCGCGAGGCCCCGACCGCGGTCAACACGCTGGCGACCGAACGTCCGCACGCGTGGTTCGAACAGAATGTCATCGCGACCGTACCGATGACCTATGCCGGTGCCGGTCGCCGCGTCTATCCGGGCTTCCTGCAACTTGCCGGGTTCATGAGTATGAACCTCGGCAGCCACATGATTTCGCATTACGAGATGTTCAAGCATCTGGTGCAGGGCGATGGTGAAGGGGCGGGGACTACGCAGCGCTTCTACGAGGAATATCGCGCGGTCTGCGACATGACCGCCGAATTCTATCTGCAGACGATCGACGTGGTGTTCCAGACCCATGCCCTGCCCGAAGGCACGATGCTGCATCGCGGGCGGCCGGTCGATCCGGGCGCGATCACCGACACCGCGATCCTCGCGATCGAAGGGGAGCGCGATGATATTTCGGGCTTGGGCCAGACCCGTGCCGCGCTCACGCTGGCGACCGCGCTGCCGGAGGGTATGAAGCAATACCATATTGCACCCGAAGTCGGCCATTACGGCATCTTCAACGGTTCGAAATGGCGCAATCGCATCGCGCCGGTGCTGGAGGAATGGATCGCCCGCCACGGCGGATGATCTCCAACGCAGCGATTTAGAAGAAAGGGCGGGGGCGCGTAACCCCCGCCCTTTTTTCGTTCAGACGTCGACCTTGGCGTGACTGCCGGCCTCGTCGCGACCCTTGATCGTTTGGCCGGTGAACATCTTCATCTTGCCGAGCAGCGACTGATCGGTTTCCCAGATTTCTGCGCTGTCGAGATCGAACCGCAGCATCAGCAGCGACGGGTCCTGCCGGCCCTGTTCGTACCAGGCTTCGACCTGCTTCGACCAATATTTGTCGATCAACGCGGTGTCGGTCTCTTCGGTCAGCGTACCGCTGATGCAGGCGAACAGGTCATGCCCCTTGGCGATGAACTGCACCATCGCCGGACCACCTTCCGCCGCCCGGTTGTCGCGCTTGGTATAGAACCAGAACTCGCTGTCGGCGTCCTCGTCCAGCACGGCATACATCGGTTCGGAATGCTGGTGCTTGCCGGTCAGCCCGAGCATGACATAGGGGCTGGCCGCCATCGCCTTCCACATGGCTTCGCGGATTTCGGTGGGGCTCTTGTCGGACATCGGCTTTCCTTCTTGACTATGCCCCGCCTCAACGACCCAGAGCGCACAGGTTTCCCGCACAATCCCGGTTGCACAACATCGACAATCCCCCTAGTGCCTCCCTCCACCGCGCCAGCCGCGGTCGCTGGGGCGTCGCCAAGCGGTAAGGCACCGGTTTTTGGTACCGGCATTCGTAGGTTCGAATCCTGCCGCCCCAGCCAGTCATTGATTGCCTCAGCTAAGAGGACGGAAAGCTGCGGTTTCCGGTAACTTAGCGGGACTTCAACCATCGCAGTGGCGTCAACTGACGCCAGTCGATGGAGCAAGTCCCTGATGCCAGCGATCGAGAACGTCACCCGCCGCAGCGCCGTCTATTGGTGGCGTCGCAGGCTACGTTTGGCGCCTGCGACGCCAATCCTATAACCGTTGTGACGATGGTCAGCCTTCTGACGAAGGATCAGCCGGTCGCGCGTCGACGCGCGGTGGCGATGACCGGGCGGAGCGAGACGGTACGGATGAGCCTGTACGAAAAAATCGAGCGTGAGGGGCTGACCGCCGATCAGGCCAGTGCCGTGTTCCAGGAGGAGATGGTCCGCTACCGGAACATGCTCGCCTATCAGCACCAGTCGATCCAGCAGGACGGCGAAGGCCGCGTCGCGGAACGCTTCGCGCAGATGCGGGCCATCTATGGCGCGGTGAACCGCGATTTCGCCGACAACGGCTTCAGCGATTTTCTGGGACTGGAATACGTTGGCGGCTTTGAGCGTCGTTTCGCCGACCTCGACGACGAAGCGCGCGCGCACCTCTACGCTATGCTCGGTCGAGCCCCCGACCTGCCGGAGCACCTGCTGAACGAGGCGCGCGACCTGTTGCATCGCGTGGGGATTGACGACTCCGGCGACCGGAGTGAGGCGGCCCGACAGATCATGTGTTAGGCCCGAGCGGCGGCGGCGGCGTCGTACGCCGATCCAGCGTTGCAGGACATGGCCAACCGGATGGCCGTTGCGGCGGCCATTATGCGGCCCTTGGGCGTGATGTCCCCTTCCCATGTACGGAGCCGTGCCTCCGACAGCCGCTGTCGCGTCCGTGCCCACCGCAGCGAATGTCGCGGCGGACCCCGAGCAATTTAATGAGGAGGATGGGGAGGACGAGAAAGCCGAACGGCAGCGCTACGCGCGGATGACCCCGTTGGACGTAGTCGAGGCGTATATGAGCCTCAAGCCGAAGGCCCGAGGACGCGTCGCAACGACCAAAGCAGGCGCAAACAAGCCGAAGTCGCAGGCTAAGACCTGGGGTGACAGCCAACGGCGTCAGTTCAAGGCGGCGGCCTTCCTGTTCGGTAAGTCGAATGGCGGCAAGCCGCTGGCGCGAACAAGGCAGGAGGATCTCAATCAGTTTTACGACCAGCTCAACCGCATGCCTTCCACGCATCACAAGTCAGCACGGCATGAGCCGATGACGATCGAGGACATCTGCGTCGAGGGCGCCGACCGGGTGGAGGAAGCGGAGAAGCGCGGAGAAACCATCACTTTCACGATCGGATTGGACGTCGGTACTATCAACAGACACTTTGCCAATCTAAAAAAGCTATGCGCCTGGCTCGCCAGCAAGACGACGATGCGAACGCTCGATTTCTCCGACTATATCTTAATGGAAGAGGAGCGCGACGAACGGACGGAGCGTGATCCATACACCATTCAGCAAGGCCAAGAACTATTCGCGCTAAGGATGTGGACCGGTAGCCCAACGCTGGATGGTCGGTTCGCGAAGGGCTGCGGCGGCCGGATCTGGCGTGATGCGGTCTATTGGATTATGCCGATTGTCTGGTACTCGGGAATGCGGCGCGAGGAAGCGTGCAAGCTGCTCGTTGAAGACATCGGCGAGGAAGACGGCGTCCCATATTTCGGCATTCGCAACACCCGCGCCGGGCGGGTGAAGACGGCCAAAAGCACCAGGAAGGTACCGATTTGCGCGGAACTTCGCCGGCTCGGGCTGTTGGATTACGTCGCCGCGATGCGGGCGGCTGGGGAAGAATATCTATTCCCGGAAATCGTACCCGGTAAAGGTGGTCGACCACTGCGTGATGTGTTCTTCAACACCATTTGGCTGAAGATCAAGCCGTTGCGGGCGCTCATCAAGCCGGGTCAGGCGGTTCATAGCGGCCGGCACATGGTCAGCACCGAGTTGAAGGCGTTGCAAACCTTTGAGGAAACGCGGGCGGACCTTCTCGGGCAGCAGATCGGTGGCGAGAATGCCGTCCGCTATGCCGGGGCAACGCGGCTGCAGATCCTGGCGGATGTCGTGGACCGCCTGCCCATCGTCACCAGCCATCTGCCGTTGCCCGAAACCATCAACCTCTTGCCGAAGCATCTGCGCTGCGCCCGCCCGACACGTCAGTCGGCGGGCCGGAGGTCGAGAGGCTGACGGATGCGGTTACAGGACCGCGGTCACCGAAGCCCCATACGATCCATCTTCTTGAGCAGGCCTACGCGCGAGAGGCCTAGTTCGCGCGCGGTGTGGGTGTGGTTGTGGCCGGTGCGCGCCAGTGCCTCGACGATGCGACGGCGTTCCAGCGCGGCGACTTCGTCTTCGAGGCTTTGGGGGGCGGCGGGGAAGACGCTTTCCGACGGAGCGTCGCCAACGGCGAACGCGAGATCGTCGGCGGTGACGATCGTGCCCGCCGCGCCCGGGATGGCGAGGGCGGCGGCACATTCGACCGCGGCGCGCAATTCGCGGACGTTGCCGGGCCATGCCCTCCCGCCGAGCCATTCCGTCGCATCGGGCGAGAAGCTGGCCCGCCCTTCGCTCGCCCGCCGCAGGAACAATCTGGCGAGCAGCGGCACATCGGTCGCCCGCTCGACCAGCGAAGGCGTGCGTAGCACCACGCCCTTGAGGCGGTAGAACAGGTCCTCGCGGAAGCCGCCCTCGGCCACGGCGGCGGGGAGGTCGCGGTGGGTGGCCGCGACGATCCGCACATCCGCCTCGCGCGGGGCACGGGCGCCGACGGGCTGGTAGCTGCCGTCGTTGAGGAAGCGGAGCAGCTTGACCTGCATGGCCGGCGGCATCTCGCCGATCTCGTCGAGGAACAGCGTGCCGCCATGCGCGGTCTCGATCAGGCCGGGTCGGTCGGCGGTGGCGCCAGTGAAGCTGCCCTTGAGGTGGCCGAACAGCTCGCTCTCCAGCAATTCGGCCGGGACCGCGCCGCAATGGATCGGGACCAGCGGTCGGGCGGCGCGCGGCGAGGTAGCGTGAATCGCGCGGGCGACCAGTTCCTTGCCGGTTCCGCTCGGCCCCAGCACCAGCGCGGGAAGACGGGTCGGTGCGACCCGGCGGATCAGGTCGCGCAACCCTGCCATCGCCGGTGAGGTGCCGACCAGCCCCATATCCTCGTTGGCTCCGGCCTGTGCGCGCAGCGTGGCGACCTCACGCGCGAGCCGCGCCCGCTCCAGCGCGCGAGCGACAACGACGCGCAGCAGGTCGGGATCGACCGGCTTGGCGAGGAAATCCCATGCGCCCGCCTCGACCGCCTTCAGCGCCAGCGCATGATCGGCATGACCGGTCATTACTACCACCGCGGCGGGCGCAAACGCCGGGATGAGCGTCAGCCCCGCAGCCGGGTCATGATGCGGCGGCATTGCGAGGTCGAGAAGGACAAGGTCGGCAGGTTTCGCCTTGAACGCCGCCACCGCCGCATCGCCATCGCCGACGACCTCGACGTCATGACCAAGCCCGCGCAACCACGCGCCGGTCAGCCGCTGAAAGGCGGGTTCGTCATCGGCGAGCAGGATCATCGGGACGCTCCGAAGGTAAGGCGGAAACAGGTCGACCAGCCGGGTCGCTCGGCCAGCGTCACGGTGCCGCCATGCGCCTCCATGATCCGGCGGACGATGGCGAGGCCCAAGCCGGTGCCGCCGGGGCGGCGTGAGACGAAGGGGCGGAACAGGCTGTCGCGGATCTCGGGCGCGATCCCGGGACCGTCGTCGCAAATGTCGATCGTGACGGGCGGACCAGCCTCAGCGACGATCGCGACGCGGGTGCCGAGCGCGCGGGCATTGTCGACGAGGTTGGTCAGTGCGCGCAACAGCGCGTGGCGATCCGCCGTCACCATCAGCCCCTCGGGCAGTTCTGCTTCTACGCCCAGCGATGCAACAAGGTCGGCAGCGCGCAGCGGCTGCGGCACGATCGTCCACGCGCGGGCATAGTCGAGGATGTCGGTGACGAGATGGTTCATCCGCGCCACCTGCTCGCCGATCTCGGATCGCACCGCCGGCGGTGCGCCGGTCGCGGCCATCTGGACGATGCCGAGCGGGTTACGCAGGTCGTGCGCGACGGTCGCCGCCAGCGCCCCCAACTCGGCCAGTCGCGCCTCGCGTTCGGCATCGACCATGCGGCGGGCGGCGGAGAGGCGGCGGGCGCTTTCGGCGACCAGACCGGCAAAGCGTTCGGCGACATGGCGGGTGGCGGCCGGAGCGTCGTCCCAGCCTTTCAGGGCGACCGCCTCGCCCGTGATGGTGAGCGTCGGCCCATCGGCCGGCAGGTTCAGCCGCTGGCGCAGCAACCGCAAGGCAGCCTCGCCCAGCGCGGCTTCGTCGGGGGCTTCCGCCAGCCGGTCACGCCATTCGGCCACGTCCGCCTCACTGATCCGTCCGCCGGGGAACACAACCCGGTCGGCCAGCCGCTTCAGCGGGGCGAGGATCGCCAGCCCCAGCGCCAGTGTCGCCGCCAATGCCGCCCAGGTCGCGAACAGCCCCACCGGACGGCCCGCCATCGCCAGTGGCAAGGACGCGATCAACGCGCTCGCCGCGCCCGCGCCGGCGACCAACATTAGCCACATCAATCCGCGCCGTGCCCAGATGTCGGCCGCCATGAACCGGTGCCGCACGATGCCGTAGACCAAAGCGACCGAGTAGAACGGCAGCAGCAGCACCGGCCACGGATAGGCATCGATTCCAATCGCCGGAAAGGCGAAGCCGGTCAGGGCGACCAGCCCGATCAGGCTCGACACGAACACTGCCCCCGCCTGTCGCCGATGGGCGCCGTCCTGCTCGCGCCACGTCTGCGCCAGCCGCACATGCCCGGCGACCGACAGCAGCGCCGCCAGCCCCAGCACGCACCAGCCGACGACCGACGGCACGAACATCCCGGGAAAACCATGCCACGGCACCACCGCCCCGACGCCGAAGACCAGTCCGACCAACGCCGCGAACGCTGCCGTCGCATAGCCGGCGATCGCCACCTGCCGCACGACGCCGCACAGCGCAAAGGCGAAGGCCAGATGCAGAAACCCCGCCGCGGGCAGCGGCGATAGCGCGATCAGCGTCGCCGTCACCGGCGTCGCCGCCGGCCCCATCAGCGCGGGAAGCATCTGCGCCACGCTCCACAGCCCGACGCCGAGCAGAAACACGGCGAGCAGGCTCGACCCCGGCACCGCCCGCGCCCGCAGCACGACGAACAACGCCAGCAACGCGCTGGCGATGGCGGTCAGCGACAGCGCACCGATATAGGCGAAAAGGCCGACAGCTATATCCATCGTTGACAGCATAGCAGCTTGTTCCGTTCACGGCGTTGACAATCGCGCACTACCTGCCGGACGGAAAGCCACGCATTTCCGCCATCCGTGGCAATTGGCATGCCATTCGCAAAGGGCCTTCCAAGCCGGGCGATCATCGTCCGGCTTGGAAGGAGACCAACCATGTTGTTGCCCATTGCAGCCCTGCTCGTAACCTATGCGTTGACCGGCCTGATCGCGCTGCTGGCCGTCGTGACGCTCTGGCGACCGCTGTCGATCCTGCTCGCCGAACTGTGCGGCACCGAGGACCGCTCGCGCTTCTGGACGGTGTGGTCGACGGTGATGATGGTCGCGACGCCGATGCTGTTCGTATCGTGGCGCGGCATCGCCACCGATCCGACCGAACTGGTGCAGGGGACGATGACCAGCGCGCTGATCGGCGTGCTGATGGCACTGGTCGGGATGGGCTTTGCGGTGTGGAGCCGCACCCCCCGCGCCGCCGCCTAACGGGAGCGGGGGCGATGCATGTCCTGATTGTTGGCGCGAGCGGCTTCATCGGTCGCCACCTCGCCGCCCGGCTGGTGGCGGAGGGCGTCAGCGTCACCGCCGCTGGCCGCGCGCCGAATCGCTTGAGGCGGCGATTGCCGGGCGCCAACGCGATCCGCTGTGATCTCGCCACCGACCGCGCAGACGACTGGCGCGAGCGGTTGGCGGGCGTCGACGCGGTGGTCAACTGCGCTGGTCTGTTCGGAGACGACCGGGGCTATGCGAACGTCCATGCTGGCGGACCGATCGCGCTGTTCGATGCCTGCCGCACCGCCGGGGTCAGTCGCGTACTCCAAATTTCCGCCTTGGGGGCGGCGGCCGATGCGCCCAGCGCCTATCACCGCAGCAAGGCCGCTGCCGACGATCATCTGGCGGGGATGGGGGACGCGATCGGCTGGGCGATCGTCCGGCCGTCGCTCGTTATCGGCCATGGCGGGCAGAGCAGCGCGCTGTTCACCACGCTCGCGGCGCTGCCGGTCACACCGGACCTTGGCCGTGCCGATGGCCTGATCCAGCCGATCCATGTCGACGATCTGGTCGAGGTGCTGGTTCGCCTTCTTCATGCCTCGTTGCAGCTGGCCGCGCGGATCGATGCGGTCGGACCCGAGCCGATGACCACGGCGGCGTTGGTGGCGACGATGCGCGGCTGGCTGGGCTTGCCGGATACGATACGCGTGACGGTGCCGCGATGGCTGATCGCCGGAGTCGCTCGCCTCGGCATCGGTCCGGTGACGAGTGAGGGGCTGGCGATGCTGGTGGCTGGCAACACGGCGTCCGTCGAGCCGCTCGTTGCCCTCACCGGCTTCCGACCGACACCGATCGCCCAGGCCTTGGCCCGCCGCCCGGCGAGCGAAGGCGATCTGCGGACGGCACGGCTTGCGCCCATTGCGCCGATCCTTCGCGTCGCGCTCGCACTGGTCTGGTTCGCGGGTGGAGCGATACCGCTGTTCGTCACCCCGGCGGCGACGAACATGGCGTGGATGGCGCGGGTCGGCCTGTCGGGGAGTGCGGCGACGATTGCATTATGCGCAGGCGCGCTGGCCGACATCGCGGTCGGCGCTGCGTTGCTTCTGCGGATACGAGGCGCGGCGCTCGCGGGGATCGCCCTGATGGCGACCTACACGCTGATCCTGACCCGTATTGCGCCGGAACTATGGGCCGATCCCTTCGGCCCTCTCGCCAAGAACATCGCCGTCCTTGCCCTGTCGCTTGCCGTCAATGCGCTGGAGACACGTCATGGCTGATTATCTGCTTTTGAAAACCGTCCATATCCTCAGCTCGACCTTGTTGTTCGGCACCGGGCTCGGCACCGCCTTCCACGGGTGGATGGCGAACCGCTCCGGTGACGCGGGCGCGCGGCGGGTGGTCAACCGTAACGTCGTCCTCGCCGACTGGTTGTTCACCACCCCCGCCGTCATCGTCCAGCCGGTGACCGGTGTGTGGCTGGCGCAGATTGCGGGCTTTCCGCTGACGACGGGCTGGCTCGCGGCGTCAATCGCGCTCTATCTGATGGTTGGGGCCTGCTGGTTGCCGGTGGTCGGCATCCAGATCCGGATGCGCCGCATCGCCGATGCCACCCCGGCGGACATGTCGCTTCCGGCGCGTTATTTTCAGCTATCGCGGACGTGGTTCCTGCTCGGCTGGCCCGCGTTTATCGGGGTGCTCGTCATCTTCTGGCTGATGGTGACCAAACCGGAGATCGCATGGTGACCCAGCCCGTGTTCCACCGTCTGCTCGGCAGCGCGATCGACGACCTGCCGCCGACGTTGCGCGAGGCCCATGACAGTCCGATCGACCAATGCTGGCGCGGCGTGGCGCAGGTCGAGACAAACCCGAACCCGCTGGCAAGGCTGCTCTGCCGCCTGATGCGCCTGCCCGCCGCGGGGACGGCTATTCCGGTGACGGTCAGGTTCGAGCGGCGCGGTGCCGCCGAACACTGGCATCGCGATTTCGCCGGACGCCGCTATCGCAGCACGCTCATCGAGCGCGACGGGTTGATGATCGAACGGATGGGCATGGCGACCAACATTTTCCGGGTATCAGTGGAGGGCGGCACGCTCCGGCTGGACCTGATCGGCTTTCGCTTCCTCGGGCTTGCGCTGCCGACGGCACTGCGACCGCACTGCCACGCCCGCGAAAGCGAAGAGGATGGGCGTTACATCTTCGACGTGCCCGTCGACCTCTGGCCCTTCGGCCAAATCATCCGCTACACTGGTCGCATGGAGCGGATCGATGACTGACGGCCCGATCATCCTGTTCGACGCGCAGTGCGTCCTTTGCTCTGCTAACGCCCGCATCATCCTCCGCTACGACCGCCAGCACCGCTTCCGGCTGGCCGCGATGCGGGGCGCGACAGGGGCTGCGCTGTTTCGCGAGCATGGCATCGATCCGACCGACCCCGACACGATCCTCGTCATCGATGGCGATCGGGTCTGGCGCGACAGCGAGGCGGTGATCGCGATCTACGTTGGTCTCGGCTGGCCTTGGCGCGTCGCGGGCGCGCTCCGCCCGGTACCAAATTGGCTGCGCGACCGGGTCTATCGATGGATCGCCCGCAACCGCTATCGCCTGTTTGGTCAAAGGCAGACGTGCTGGCTGCCGGCGCCGGAAGATGCTCGCTGGGTTCTGCCCTAGCGGCATCACGAACGCAGCTTTGCGAGGAGGACGGTGTGGCGACTTACACGGATCGCACGAAAACGACTTCCCCGATACTTGACGCGGTGGTTCGTTCGTATTGTTCGGCGCCGGAGCGGGGACGGCTGGCTTTGGGAGATTGTGTTGAAAAAGGCCGTCTTGCAGTGATGTGGGTGGTATGATTCAATCTCTTCGAGGTAAGCGGAGACGGGCCGATGATGGGCGAGCGGACGGTGGCGCAGGAGGCGCTGTTCTACAGCTTCAGCCTGGAGCGGCACGTGCCGGCGGACCATCTCCTGCGCTCGATCGACCGGTTCGTGGACCTGTCAGGCATCCGCGAGGATGCTGAAGCTCTTCTATAGCGAGACGGGTCGCCCTTCGATCGATCCGGAGTTGATGATCCGGATGCTCATCATCGGCTATTGCATGGGCATCCGATCCGAGCGGCGGTTGTGCGACGAGGTGCATCTGAACCTGGCCTATCGCTGGTTCTGCCGGTTGGGGCTGGACGGCGACGTACCGGACCATTCGACCTTCTCCAAGAACCGACACGGGCGCTTCCGCGACAGTGACCTGTTGCGCCGCGTGTTCGAGACGACGGTCGCGCGCTGCATGGCCGAAGGCCTGGTGGGGGGCGAAGGGTTTGCAGTCGACGCCAGCCTGATCCGCGCCGATGCCAATCGTCAGACCGGCGGTCCGGGCAGCGACGGCGTGCCGCCGGACGCCGACAGTCGTGCGGTACGCGAGTATCTGGCCGTTCTCGACGATGCTGCGTTCGGCGCAGCGACACCGGTAGTGCCGAAGTATCTGGCGCCGGCCGATCCGGCATCGCGCTGGACCAGCGCGCATCGCGGGCCGGCCTTCTACGCCTACTCGACCAACTACCTCATCGACCTCGACCACGCCGTCATCATGCGGCGCTCGGCGATCCGCTGGTCCCCTATGCCACCCGCGTCGAGAGCGGGGTCGGGCGCATCCTGGCGGGCCGCGACTGGACGCCGACCCAGCGCCGCTGGCTGCAACGCATCGGCCGGGCGCTCAAGGAGCAGCCGGTCGGCGATCCCGCAATCCTGTCTGACCCGCTATTCGCGCAAAATGGCGGTTTCGACGCGATCGACCGCGAATTCGACCATCACCTGCGCGATGTGCTGATGGACCTGAACGTCGCCATCTGGGATAGCCGTGGCGATACCGACCAGGCGGCCTAATCCGCCCATATTGACGACAAGGACGACGATTACGTGAATCCCTCCGCCGAACTGGTGAACAAGCTGTGGCGGCTTTGCGCCATGCTCCGCAAGGACGGCATCACCTATCAGCAGTACGTCACCGAGCTGACCTATCTGCTGTTCCTGAAGATGGCGTCCGAGCAGAAGGACGAGAGCCGCATCCCCGAGGCCTATCGCTGGTCGCGACTGAAGGCAGCGAACGAGGCGGAATTGCTGACCGTCTACAAGCGTGCGCTGATCGACTTGGGCGATCCCGCCAAGGTGCCCGACCGCTCGGTCGTCGCCATCTTCCAGAACGCGTCGACCATCGTGCGCGAGCCCGCCAATCTGCGCCGCCTGATCGATGCGATCGACGGGCTGCACTGGTTCTCCGCCGAGCGTGATGCGTTCGGCGACGCCTATGAGGGTCTGCTCCAGAAGATGGCGGAGGAAACCAAGCGCGGGGCGGGGCAGTATTTCACCCCGCGCGTCCTGATCGACGTGATGGTCGAGCTGATGAAGCCGCAGCCGGGTGAGGTGATCCAGGATCCGGCGGCGGGCACCGGCGGCTTCCTGATCGCCGCCGACCGCCATATGCGCGAGGCGACCGACGACTATTTCGAGCTGTCGCCCAAGCAACAGGCGTTCCAGCTGCGCGAGGCGTTCCGGGGGGTCGAGAACGTCCCCGACACCTTCCGCCTGCTGCTGATGAACCTGCACCTCCACAAAATCGACCCCGATTATCTGGATATGGGCGATACCCTGTCGCCCAAGGGCAGCGAAGCGCGGTTCAAGCGTGCCGACCTGATCCTGAGCAACCCTCCCTTCGGCCCGGCGGGCGGGCCGCCGACGCGCGACGACCTGACCATCACCGACCGTGTCTCCTCCTACCAGTTGCCGTTCGTCGAGCACATCATCCGCGCGCTCGCGCCCGGCGGCCGCGCGGCGGTGGTCGTGCCTGACAACGTCCTGTTCGATGATGGGCGCGGTAAGGCGTTGCGGCGGATGCTGATGCATCGGTGCGACCTGCACACCATTCTGCGGCTGCCGACCGGCATCTTCTATGCGCAGGGGGTCAAGACCAACGTCCTGTTCTTCGCCCGCTCGACCGAAGCCGACCCGGCCGAGGACGCGACCAAGGCGGTGTGGATCTACGACATGCGCGCCGGCGCGCCCGCCTATGGCAAGACCAACCCGCTGAAGCGCGCCGACTTCGCGGGCTTCGTGGCGGCGTTCGGCGACGATCCGCATGGCCGGGCGGCGCGCACCGACGAAGGCGAAACCGGCCGCTTCCGCCGTTTCGACCGCGCCGCGCTGGAGGCGCGGGGCGACAATCTCGACATCAGCTGGCTCAAGGACACCAGCGCCGACGCCGAGGACGGCCTCGACACGCTCGAGGACATCGCGGCGGCGATCGAAGGCCATCTGATGGCCGCACTGGAGGAAATCGGCGCGCTGGTTGCGGAGCTGGGGAGCGAGACGGAAGAGCCGGTCGTGGCGGAGGCAGCGGAGTGACGTTGCCGACGGGGTGGATCAAGACGACCGTTGGCGACGTTTCCGTGACGAAGCTCGGCAAGATGCTCGACGCGAACAAGAATAAGGGTGAACCCGTCGTATATCTTCGCAACGTCAATGTGCGGTGGGGTGCATTCGACCTTTCAGATCTGCTGGAGATGCGTGTTACGGCCGAGGAGCGCGACGAATTGGCGGTTCGCGACGGCGACCTTTTTATGTGCGAGGGTGGCGAGCCGGGACGTTGTGCCGTTTGGCGTGGGGGCGAACGAGATCTGGTTTTTCAGAAAGCGATTCACCGCATTCGTCCGCTTGATGCAGTTGATGCCGATTACATCGCAGCGTTCATCGCCCATCTTGCCGCCATAGATGGATTATCTGACCTGCTTACTGGGACTACCATCAAGCATTTGTCGCAGGTGGCGCTGCAACGGATCACATTTCCGGTGCCTCCCGCCGCTGAGCAGGGCCGTATCGTTGCCAAGCTGACTGCGCTGACCGTCCGTCTTGCTCGCACGCGGGACGAGTTGGAACGGGTAGCCGCGTTGGCGGCGAAGCTGCGCCAGTCAGTGCTGTCTCAGGCGTTTTCCGGAAATTTAACTGCCGCTTGGAGAAAGCGGGAAGGGTACGCGGACGTTGATTGGCAAACCTGCCCGTTATCGGAAATCGCCGACGTTCAGGGCGGCATCCAGGTGGGGAAAAAGCGTCCCGCCGATGCTGTGCTCGTTGAAGTCCCCTATCTCCGCGTCGCGAACGTGCAGCGAGGATGGTTGAGGCTGGACGAGATCAAGACGCTCGCCGTGACGGCCGAGGAACGCGATCGCCTTCTCCTCAAGGATGGCGATATCCTCATGAACGAGGGCGGTGATCGCGATAAGCTGGGGCGCGGCTGGGTTTGGCGCGATCAGGTTCCGGACTGCATCCATCAGAACCACGTCTTCCGCGTTCGGCTCAAAAATCCGGATTTCCCGCCGGAGTTTATATCGCATTACGCCAATGAGTTCGGGCAATCCTATTTCATCGACCAGGGCACGCAGACGACCAACCTCGCTTCGATCAGCAAGCGTCGCGTGATGGCCCTACCGGTTCCGGTGCCGCCGGTGGCCGAAGCCAGGGAGATCGTGCTCCTAATTACTGCCGCCTTCGCCCGGGCCGACCGTCTTGAAGCCGAGGCGGCCCGTGACCGCGCGCTGCTCGACCGGATCGAAGCTGCGATCCTCGCCAAGGCGTTTCGCGGCGAGCTGGTGCCGCAGGAACCGAATGACGAACCGGCAAGCGTGCTGCTCGACCGTATCCGCGCCGAACGCGCCGCCGCGCCCAAGCCGAAGCGTGGGCGGGCACGCAAGGCCGGGGGCTGAGCAGGGAGGGGACGCATGGCCATTCCCGACTATCAGGCGCTGATGCTGCCGGTCCTGCGTCTCGCCGCCACCGGCGTCACGCGCGTGCCCGATGCGGCGGCGGAGATCGCCGACCATCTCGGCCTGACCGAGGCGGAGCGCGAGGAGATGCTGCCCAGCGGGCGGCAGCGCGTGCTGCACAACCGCATCCACTGGGCGAAATTCTATATGGCGAAGGCGGGGCTGATCGACAGCCCCGCGCGCGGCCGCTTCGTCGCCAGCGCGGAGGGCAAGGCGCTGCTCGCGACCCAGCCGGCGGCGATCACCGTCGAGAAGTTGAAGACCTATCCCGCCTTCGCGCAATTCTATGCCGGAGACGCGCAGGCCTCGCCCGCCGAGGCCTCGGTCGCCGAAGCCGCCGCCACCGCGACTGCCACGCCCGAGGAACAGATCGATGCCGCGCATGGCGTTCTCCATGCGGCGTTGAAGGCGGAGCTGCTCCAGCGCGTGCTGGCGCAGAGCCCGGCCTTTTTCGAACGCGCGATCGTCGATCTGCTGGTGGCAATGGGCTATGGCGGCAGCCATGAGGGGGCCGCGTTGAGCCTTGGGCGCAGCGGCGACGGCGGTGTTGACGGCGTGATCGACGAGGATCGCCTCGGTCTCGACCGCATCTATATCCAGGCCAAGCGCTATGCCCCGCATGTCGGCGTCGGGCGGCCGGACGTGCAGGGCTTTGTCGGCAGCCTGGTCGGCTTCGGCGCAACTAAGGGCGTGTTCGTCACCACCTCCAGCTTCAGCGCGCCCGCGATCGACTTCGTCCGCCACCTGCCGCAGCGCGTGGTCCAGATCGACGGCACGCGCCTCGCCGAGCTGATGATCGAACACGGCGTCGGCGTCCGGGTGAGCCGGACAATCGCGGTGAAGCGGCTGGACGAGGACTTCTTCGCGGACGAGTGATGGATCAAATATGCGACATATCAATAGATATGACGCATATTTGATGCTAAATATCTGGAATGGTAGCCCAGTCGCGATATGCTGAAAATGCGCTCAGGTTGATGGCCGATACGCTACGCGCCGCGCGAACAGAGCAGCGCCTATCGCAAGCGGACCTCGCCGGTCGGGCTTGGGCGGATCTCCAAGATGGGCGACAAGTATCTGCGTACGCTACTCGTCGTCGGAATGACGTCGCTGATCAAAGGCGTGAAGCGAAAGCCGGAGANCTGGTTAGGCCTGACGCCGCGGCAGCATTCGAGTGGCGGCAAAGAGAGGCTTGGGCGGATCTCCAAGATGGGCGACAAGTATCTGCGTACGCTACTCGTCGTCGGAATGACGTCGCTGATCAAAGGCGTGAAGCGAAAGCCGGAGACCGCCGATCCGCGGCTCGTGGCTTTGCTCGCGCGCAAGCCTGTACGGGTGGCCACTGTCGCGATGGCGAACCACACCGCTCGGGTGGCCTGGGCCATCATGGCGCGAGGCGAAACATACCGGGCCGGGCACCAGCCCAGGCTGGCGGCTTGATGATTTAGCTGGCTCAAACAAAGGAGATCAGCTTCACGAGGTTGCGAGAGCGATGCGATGTGATGGCGAACCGGTCAGACCGGGAGCAGGGACAACCCAGCGGACGTTCAAGGCGTCATAGCCTGTTGAACGAATTGGGACCCAGCTCGCGGATTCCATCAGGGCCAGCAGTTCTTTACCGACTGCACAAACAGGCCGAACAGAGAACTGCACCCGACCCTACGTCAGATCGTCAAATTACCCTTGCAACGCGGGAGCCATCCACAGAGAAGTTCTTTACCGACTGCACAAACAGGCCGAACAGAGAACTGCACCCGACCCTACGTCAGATCGTCAAATTACCCTTGCAACGCGGGAGCCATCCACAGAAAACGTCTGGTGTTTGATATCGGAGAAGGCGGTGCGAATGGCCGATAATGGGTCTTTTCATTTCTTCGGTTTAGCGCTTCCCCAAATCCTCAGCTCGGCAAGCCCGGCACCGACGACGTACGAATTTGCCGATGCCAACACCTCGGCAATCTTCTGCTCCGGTTTGACGTTCGCGATCCCTGGTTGGACGACGACCATCTCGAACGATGCGGGCGCGACACTAGCCAGCGCCGCCAGCAAGGCTTCATCCCCCCGAATAAATTTTGCTTGACCCGTGCCGTTCCGGAAGCGCTGAAGCAGTCGGGCGACCAAACGACGCAAGTCGCACCAGATCAGCCCCTTCACCGCCTGGCCGCATACCTCATAGACATCGCCGACGCGGTTGCCAGGCGACGTCCCGCCGGAACTCTTACAGTGGTAGAACAGAATCTGTACCCCTTCGGCTAGGCGCGAAAATGTGACAAAGTCCGCTGTCTCACCGCTCCCGTGATCCCAATAGACCACTTCGTTCTCGGACCTGTCCAAAGCACGCGCCAAGTAGCCTTGGATCGACGCGGGCTGCGCGGCTCCCTCGGCGAACTCGATCTGTACGTCCACGCCCTCACTCGCCCAGTCGATCGGCTCCACCAAGGAGATGTCGAACGGTTCGAAGCCGTCGGCCGGAGGCGCGTAGTGGACGGCCCCGGTAAGCCGGGAGCCGTCCACCAGCAAAAGGTGCAGCGGATCATCGTTGAGGACGTTCACCAGGTCCTCGGTTGAGCGATGTCGAACTACCTCGACCCGCGTCTGAGCGTCGTTTAGGTAGGCGAACAGCGGTGTGCGGCTGATGTCGTACGTTAGCCGCGTCGAAAGTTCGTCACCATCGACACGGAGGACGACCCGCTGGTCGTCCGAAGACTCCACCCACAACGACATGTCGCTGATTGGACCGGTCTGCCGGTGCCCTGAGGCCAAGTAGGCCACCAACGGCGGGGCAACGTAGAAACCTCGGTCTTCCCAATCCGCCAACATCACAGGAGCCGGGATTTTGGAGACAGTTTTACCGGTCTGGAGCAGGTCGATCTTGCTCCCCGTCACGGCCGCTTTGCGGTCGTGGAGCTTGCGCGCGACCCCGCCGCACCATTCGAGCAGCTCGAAAAGCCGGAGCGACCTGTTGCTCCAGATCTTGGATGCGCTGCTGAGACCGATTGTTATGGAGGCGCCCCCCTCGAGCGCGGTGCCGAAAACGTGGCCACGATGGTAGAGGCGAGCATCGCTAGGGCGGATCGCCTCATCGGCCCGCGGGCCCGTGATCATGCGGTAGGACTCGGTCGTGCTGGACTGCTGGCGATTGCGCATGCCCTACCCGCTCGCAGCCATATTGGCAGCAGGTGCATTTGCTTTGACGGTGCCGGCTGACCCGCTGGCGGCGGATCTCACCGGCGAACATTGGACCAAACCTGTTCCACCACAGCCGCACCGTCTCATGGCAGATGTCGATCCCGCGTTCGAACAGCAGGTCCTCCACATTTCGCAACGACAGCGGGAAACGTACGTACATCAGCACCACCAGCCGGATCACTTCTGGCGATGAGTTGGAGTAGCGGAACGGGCTGGCTGGCTTTCGCGGACGGGGCATCGGAGCCCCCTACCCCGCCCTGCTTACCGGAAGGTGCATTTGGTTTGACGCAGCCAACGTTCGCGTTCCGTTGGTCGCTTCCCAACTCCCGATATTCATTCAGATAAATTGCTGTTTGCCACCGTTTCTGCAGTCTGCGCCAACAGCGATTTCTCCACGAATGCATGTCTCCGCATGGTGGACAACAGCCTCGCAAATCGCATGCGTCGCCAAGATGGCGGCCGTATCGACCAGCCTGCGCTCACGAACCGCGATCAGGAAGTCGTCGCACATCGCCTCGAAGCCGCGTTGCCGTCCGACCGAGATCCAATCTGCCCGCCTTTGCACGCTTTGCGTACCCTGCGCTTCGACACGCTCGGCAAGATTCCACACGCTGTGCCGTGCCCCATCGCCAATCACGTCGAGACGCTCCTCGTCGAGCCCGCTGTTACGATGCATCATGCCGATTGCGGTGAACCCGTTGCCTGCCAGCGTGAGCGTGATGCTATGTAGCATATCGTCCACTACATGGGTTTCGATGGTGCGTCGGCAAATTGGCGCAGGGGCAAGCGAAAGCAGCGTATCGACGACATGAATGAAGTCGTCGAAAACGACGCGTCGAGGCAAGTCCGGTTGCCGGTGGCGATGCTTTTCCATGACGATGAGGTTCGCACCGACGGTGCGCAAGGCGACATAGTCCGGTGCGAATCGTCGATTGAAGCCGAGAACGAGCGGCGTGGCCCGCGCCACAGCCAGAGTAACGAGCGCTTCCGTTTCGGGGAGAGTATCCGCGAGCGGTTTGTCGACGAAGGTTGGAATACTCCGGTCGATCAGAAGCCTGACAAGTTCGCCATGTGCCGGCGTAGCCGCGTGGACGAATGCGGCATCGAACGACGTCGCGGAAAGCGCGTCGGCCACACTGACGTGTCGATTGACGATGCGGAACTCGCGACCGACCTCGTCGAGAACGACTTCGTTCCTGGTCGTGAGATGGATATCGAGATCGCCGCGTCGCGACAGCACCGGCAGATACGCCTTGCGGGCAATGTCGCCCAGCCCGATCACGAGTATGCGCATGTCTATATCTTCCGGTCAGCTACGATCACCGTTCACATCAGGTAAGGGTCTTCGAGCCTTTGCGTTCCCTCTAACCAGTCATCAGGGCGACCCAGTTCCGGACGTTCAGCCCCGACCAAGCGTTTCCCAACATGGGGCGTCCGTTAATGTGACCGACCCGGCAAGTCGGAAATTGTCTTCCGCTTACAGAACTGTTGCGCAAGGTCCGCCTATGTAGCGATTTCGGAACAGCTACTCCGGGATACTGACTTTGGGGCACCCGCCTGGCCCTGTTGGGGATAGCATCAGCCGCGACGACGCGCCTGTCAGTGATCTTGTTCGTTAAGCAGCGATTTAAGTCCGGGTGGCGTCGAACCCTGCAATGACAAATGCCGCAATGGGTCGGATGCATCAGCACGCAAAGCAACCAGTCGGATGTCCGCGGCGACGGCGCTATGGAATACACAACTGAGAAATACGCTGTCGGTCCAAACACCATTCAATACCTTGGTCATATCACGTGACAACTGTGCGACCAAATACTGACGGCCGTCGGCGATGATGATCAGGCCTAGTCCTGGCCAGCGAGACGATACAAGTTCGGCAGCATCCTTGTTGAGCGGCATATCGGCTCCGGCATCGCCAGGACGATACGCGATCCCGGCAACGGTTACTCCCCGCGAGCGAACCGCTTCAACATCTTCGCGCAGCAGGTCATAGATTTCGGGGAAGAAATCGATCAGCACAATTTCCTTGGCCGACGCCAGCATCGTGCGGGCACGTTCGAATATCTGTTGCACGCCCTGCACCGAATAGACGCGTTCGTCGTTTTGCGGTGTATATACCGCTTTAAGCTTTGCCAACGCATCGGTGTGGCGTTCCTCGAACGAATCCTTTAGCGTCTTCATCAACTGCTGCGGTGAGACCGGACTGTAGGTGCGCGTGTCTTCAAGATCGTCGCTGACGAGGACCGCGCCCTTCTGGGTCAGACTGTTGAGCGACTGATACACATTCGCCGCCGCCTTCCCAACGCGTTGGGCAAGCCGATATCCCGATGCCGAGCCTGTGCGCAGCAATTCGCAGTAAAGCCGTGATTCCAGTTCGGTGAAGCCGAACGATGTGAGGGCAAGATCGACCGAACTTTCCTTATTCATCGTCTGCAGAATGCCCATCCGTTACCGTTACGCCGCCGACTATTCCGGGCAGAGCAGATTGGGTCAAGAGGGGACGGAGTGCCGGTGACCGGCAATCGTTCCAGTGCCCATTGGGTACAAACCATGCCAAACAAGACCGTATAAAATGCTTGACAGCGTGTAACTAGCAGTCACTAATAGGGATCGTTAACCAAGAAGCTCGACGGCGGGACACAGTCTCAGCCGGCAATCATCCGATTGCCGGGACGTCTCTCCTTGTCTTCCTGCAATGGTCGAATGGCCAGCCTTTCGAACGACCCGGTAATTGAATGGGAGTGCGCAAGATGATCGAAACGAAACCCGCTGACGGCACCGCTTTGCCCAAAGTCGCAACCTGGAGCTTCGACCCTGTCACGGATACAAGCCCGTCCGGGAATCCAGTTTATGCGACAATGGCGACCTCTTCAGGCGCATCCGCAACGTCCGCATTCGTCGCGCCAGGACTGACGGATCCGGAAGCTGCCAGGCAATGGCACTTGGGCAAGCTGGGCGATATCGCCACCATTTGGCAAGATTTTACGGGAAAAGGCGTCAAGGTTGGCGTCTATGATTCTGGTGTTCAGTACGATCATCCCGATCTCGCCCCGAACTACGATGCCAGCCTTGAGGTAGTTATCGACGGCAAACGGTTTGACGGCGATTACGTACCCTTTTCGGGACCACATGGCACGTCGGTCGCCGGACTGATTGCTGCCGCCCGTGATGGCAAGGGAACCGTCGGCGTTGCCTATGACGCCGGCATTACCGGCGTGAACATCTTTGACCCTTATTCGGGCGGCAAGCTCGATCCCGGCATCTTCATCAACGCCTCCGACCAGACCAAATTCCTCGAAGCGATGCGCCAGACCGCGAAGTTCGACGTCGTCAACCATAGCTGGGGCAGCACCGCCAGCCTGTATGGTTCGCAATTCTCGCGTGGTGTCGAGGGGACCGATGCGGCACGCCTGGTCGCCGCCATCACCTTCGCTGCCGATACGGGGCGCGGTGGGCTCGGTACGGTCCAGGTCAACGCCGCTGGCAACAACTCGATCGACGGACAAGGCGACAGCAGCCATACCGACCGTCACTGGATTTCAGTCGGCGCCTATCGCGAGGTCGATGGCTTGGCTTCCAACTACAGCACGCGCGGGGCTTCGCTACTGGTATCGGCTCCATCGAATGACCTCGCGATTATTGGTGGAACCGGCATCGTCGCCACCGACCTGCTGGGTCGCGATGGGTATAACCTGACAGACGATCCAGGCGGCAAGATCGATTATACCGACCAGTTCGGTGGCACCTCCGCCGCCTCGCCGATCGCTGCCGGCGTCGTGACCCTGATGCTCGACGCCAATGACGCGCTGGGCTGGCGTGATGTGTCGAACATCCTTGCCTATTCAGCAAAACTGCCGGTCGCGTTCGACGACGCCACCCGCACGCTTGAATACACGGACCAGTTCGGCACTGGACGGGCACGAATGAACGAAAGCAGTTTCGTCATCACGGGTCCCGGCAACAACCAGTCGAACGGCGGCGGCCTTCATTACAGCACCGACTACGGCTATGGTGCAGTCGACGCCTATGCAGCGGTGCGCATGGCCGAAGTCTGGTCACTGTTCGGTGCTGCCGAGACCTCGGCGAACGAAGTCCATTACGCATCGAAGGTGTTCGATGCGGACATCACCGCCGTTGGCGACGGCACGCTCGATTTCACTACCTCGTTCAACAAGTTTGCCGGGACGCCGCAGGCGTTCGAGTTCACGATCACCGACGCAGATATCGATCTCGAGCACGTCGATATGACGATCACTTATACTGCACTCGTCGACTTTTCGGACTTTGGCATACCCGGCCTTACCGAGAACGACTTCAGCGCCAACCGCATCAAACTGACTGCTCCGGACGGCAGTTCGGCGTTCGTCGATACACTGCAGAGCACCGGCCCGCGCTCAGCGGATCAGCAAAGTTACACGTTCGGCTTCGCCAACTTCCGTGGTGCGGATGCGACCGGCACTTGGAAGGTCGAACTGGAGGCGAACCTGAGCGGTGTCGTCACCATCAATGACGTAAAGCTGGACCTGTATGGTTCGAAGCCGACTAACGACGATGTCTACAGCTACACCAACGAGTTCTTCACGATGGCGGCGGTCGCGGGCGAGAGCGGCCGAACCACCCTGCTCGACCGTGACGGTGGCATCGACTGGATCAACGCCGCAGCTGTATCAAGCGACGTGACGCTGAACCTGGCGGGCAATGGCGGCGGCGCGAGCTTCGGCAATCAGAAGGCGTTCGCAATCGGTCGCGGCACGGTTATCGAAAATGCCGTTACGGGTGACGGTGACGACATGCTGACCGGCAACAGCATCGCCAACAAGCTGTACGGCATGCGCGGCGACGACAAGCTGTTCGGTCTGGCCGGCAACGACACGCTCGACGGCGGCACCGGCGACGACTGGCTGGACGGCGGCAAGGGCAACGACCTGCTGACCGGCGGTGTCGGCAATGACGACTTCTTCTTCGATAACAAGGCGACATCGGGGTTCGACCGCATCACTGATTTTGGGAAGGGCGATCGACTGTTGGTCAACCGGGCGCTTCGCGACGGGAATGGTGACGGCATCATCACCTTCGGTGCGGACAGTGTGCTTAACCTCGACGGATCCAGTCGCGGTGACCGGGTGCAGCTTGACGGCGTCGATCCGGCAAACGGCCTGAAGTTCGCTGGCATGGAAAACGGCTATTACGTCTATGTTCTGAACGATCCGATTGCGGCGCTGCACGGATGAATGAACTGGCCGCGCCGGTCCTTCCGGCGCGGCCAACCGGTGACAAGGTTGGCTGACATGGGACAATATGACAATGCTTCCTTTCTGGGTTGGATTGCTGAGCGCAGGCCTTGCCATGGGTGACCCGCCCCCTGGAAACCAGCGCCCTGCGGCGCGGCCTTTCGGCTATGATGCGACGAGCCACGCCGACAATTGCGGAGTGGCTTCGATCGAATCCGGTAAGCCGGTACCAGAAAAATTGTTACTGGCAGCTCGGAATACGCCACATCTCGTCCGCATCTTGCTGTCTACGGACCGCGTGACGATGGAGTTTCAGCCAAACCGCCTGACCATTATCATCGATCAAAACGGCACTGTACTGTCGACACGCTGTGGTTAGAACCGACCGATCGACGGCGCAGCGTTTGGACGTCAGCAATGACGAACCTGCTGTCCATATAGTGCGTAATAGATTAATAATAATTACAATACCGCCTGTGATCGAATCGCGTTCGACCCATCTCTGAATACTTGGCACCAGCTGGCCACTCCCCCAAAGCCGCCGCTTGTTCATGTGACCCTCGCCTGATTCAGTCATCTGACTGCAACATGAGGAGAGAGGTGCCATGCCGCTTCTCAGCGGGATTGGCTTTGGTTACCTTCAGGTGATGAACGTTCCTGAAGCCGATGCCCTCGTGTTCGAGAGCTCCAACGATCTTGCTGACTGGCTCGCCGAGTACCACGCGGACCGTGGCGAACTCTGGGTGCGCATCTACAAGGCGGGTTCGCAACAGCGCTCGGTTACGTGGAACGACTGCGTCATAGAAGCGATCCGCTTCGGCTGGATCGATGGCCTGAAGCGTCCAGGCGACGAGCGCTCATACCTCCAGCGCCTGACGCCGCGCCGGGCGGGATCGAGCTGGTCAACCAAGAACCGGGAGCACGCCGATCGCCTGATCGCTGAAGGGCTCATGACCCCGGCCGGGCTCGCCCATGTCGAGGCCGCGCGCACCGATGGACGGTGGGATGCCGCATATGAAGGCTCGGCCACCATGGTCATACCCCAGGACTTTCTGGACGCGCTAGCGACCCTACCTGAGGCCGAAGCGTTCTTCCGAACGCTTGACCGCAAGAACCTGTACCCGATCTACCACCGCCTCCAAACGGCCAAACACCTGGAGACGCGAGCGCGCAGAATGCAAAAAATCCTTGAGCAGCTCAGTCGAGGAGAGCGCTTTCATTGAGAAGACCCATTCTCGGTCATTCAGGCCCTCTCACCTGCTCCCCAACTTCGGACGCTGGTTCATCTTTGCGAATGACTGATTCTGCGGCTCGACTCTCCGCTCGCGAATATCTCAACCGAGACGGAAAGCGGCAATTCTGATTTTCGCGCTTCGCTCAAACCTGCCGACGTCTAACTGGCAGTTACCCTTGCTCTCCCGATCTAGCCAGCGTCTCGGCTTCACGCCGCATGAACGTCCAGTCGATAAGGGCTTCAATCGATGGGCCGAGCGCCAAGCCAATCTCACTCAGCGCGTATTCGACACGGGGCGGAACCTGCGGATAGATCGTCCGGGTAACGATCCCGTCCTTTTCCAGTTCTTTCAGCTGCTGGATCAGCATCTTCTGATTCACGCCATCAACACGTCGTTCCAGTTCCGAAAACCGCAGAGGTGCCCTTGCGGCGAAAAGCTGGAAGATGATCACCATCTTCCACTTTCCTTCAAGCACTCGGAGGGCCTCGCTGGTCGCGGCAGCCCAGACCAGCTGCTGCTGTGAGTCCTCGCATTGCCAGTCACGCGTCATCAGACACTTACCTTTTGGTGGGTTACCCACCTATCGGTAGGTTCTTGTCGATTATAGTACCTGACCATAGTTCCCGGTGCGAAGCAATGATCGAAGAGGAACGACGCATGAAGATCGGCATTCTTGGAACGGGTCACATCGGCAAGACACTCGTCACCAGGTTGAGCGAGGCGGGCCATGACGTGAAGGTGGCCAACTCGCGCGGGCCGGAGACGATCGATCCCGAGCTTCTGTCGGCCGGCGCTCGCGCTGTGACGACCGAAGACGCGCTGACCGACGTGGAGGTGGTCATCCTCTCAATACCGCTCAACCGGATCGCTGATATTGCGCCGCTGGTGGCTCGCTTGCCTGACGAGACGGTCGTGATCGACACCTCCAACTATTACCCGTTTCGAGACTCCAAGATCCAGGTAATCGAAGACGGACAGGTCGAAAGCCTGTGGGTGGCTGAGCAACTTGGGCGTCCGATCGCGAAGGCATGGAATGCGATCGGCTCCGCATCGCTCGCAAAGAAGGGCAAGCCCACAGGTACACCCGACCGGATCGCCATTCCCATCGCGGCCGATCGTGAGCGGGATCGTCAGATCACGCTAAAGCTGGTTGACGATACCGGTCTGGATGCATTTGATGCCGGGTCGTTGGCTGACTCTTGGCGTCAGCAAGCCGGTGCACCGGTCTATTGCACTGACCTGACGCTCGCCGATATCCCTGCAGCCATCGGCGCTGCGGAGAAGGACAGGCTTCCCAAGCGCCGGGATCTGGCGGTCGCTGTAATGCAGGAGCGCCTTGGTGATGGCACTACGAACCCTGACGAGGACTGGGGCGTCCGCCTTGTGCGCGCGATCAACATGTGACCGTCAGCGCGAACCAGCTCCCAAGCCATACCCATCTATCTACCAGAGGATCAGATCATGACCCGTGTTGTACGCTTTCACGAATACGGCTCCGCAAACGTGCTGCGCATCGATGACATCGAGGTCCCTGCGCCTGCCGCCGACGAGGTGCAGATCGCGGTGCGAGCGATCGGCCTTAACCGCGCAGAGGTGATGTTCCGCAACGGTGCTTACCTGCAAGAAGCGGAGTTCCCCTCGCGGCTCGGCTACGAGGCCGCAGGCACGGTCAAGACGACCGGCAGCGACGTATCCGGGTTCGCCGAAGGGGATGCTGTCAGCGTCATCCCGACGCTCGATATGTCGCGTTGGTCCACCTATGGCGAGGTCATCAACATTCCGGCGCGCTACGCCGTGAAGCATCCCGCCGCCCTAACGTTCGAGAAGGCCGCCGCCTCGTGGATGCAGTATGTCACCGCTTGGGGCGCCCTCATCGATCAGGCGAAGGTTACCGCGGATGACTTCGTCATCGTGTCAGCCGCATCGAGCAGCGTCGGCATCGCGGCGATCCAGGTAGCTCGCAGCGTCGGAGCGACTGTGATCGCGACGACCCGGACGAGTGCCAAAGCGCAAGCGCTGACCGATGCCGGTGCGCATCATGTGATCGCCACCGCCGATGGCGACCTGACCGCGCGCGTGAAGGAGATAACCGGCGGCAAGGGTGCTCGCGTGGTGTTCGATCCAATCGGCGGTCCCGCCATCGCCCAGTTTGCCGAAGTCATGGCCGTCGGCGGCATACTACTGGAATATGGCGCGCTCAGCCCAGACGAGGGGCCGTTCCCGCAGTTCGCGGTGCTGGGCAAGAGCCTGACGATCAAGGGCTATCTCTACACGGAGATCGTCAACGATGATGACGCGCTTGCCCGTGCCAAGGCGTTCATCACCGACGGTCTGGAAAGCGGCAAGCTCGACCCGCTGGTGTCGCGGACCTTCCAATTCGATCAAATTCAGGAAGCGACCCGCTTCCTAGAGTCCAACGAGCAGATCGGCAAGATTGTCGTGACTGTTTGATCCGGTATCGGGAGAGCCACAATTTGGCTCTCCCGCATTGAGGCCTGCAAAGCAGGTCGGCGCCTAGGTCAGCGCTGACCCAAATGCGGTCGCTCAGGTCGCCATTAGCGGTGACCAAAAGCGGACGCTTGTTCATGGGCCTGATACGCTCGCAGACTACAAGGCGTTTCGGCGCTCAAGCGATCTTAGCGACCATTCGGAGGCGATGGACTTGGCTCAAGCATCTGTTCGCCGCCAGTGCCTATGACCTCTCCCGTCTCATAGACGCCGCTGCGTATCGCGACTTCGCGCCGGAAATCATCCGCCGCACCGACAAGGATCCCCGCTCCAAGGTCCTGCCTCGGCGCTGGGTCGTCGAGCGCACCTTAGGATGAATAACCAGATAGACGCCTTGTTCATGATTACGATCAGCGCCTCGAAGTCTCCGAGACCGTGATCCAGGTGGGTCTCGGCAGCCTCATGCTCCGCCGGATCGTCCATCCCTGAGCATTGTCAAACGGACTTTCAGCAGAGGCTCGTGATCTTTCCTTATGCTTGGTCTTGGGCATCAACTGCGGACGCCTCGATATTACGTACCCCGCGCTCGCGCTGCACCAGCGCCTGCATCTCGCGGAACACGCGAAGGCTGCACCACAGATATCCCCAAACGAACCCGGCCGCGAAATAGAGGACTAGCACAGCGCCGGCGGCCGCGGGTCCATCGGGCAACTTCCCAGCTGGTTCCAATGTGTTGCCGATGCCCACAGCCAAGCGCGCCGCAGCATCGGCCAACGGTCCAAGCTGGACCAGCGTGGCGCCAACAATGATCTTTGTCAGCCAGTCCGATATCTGTTCCAGGTTGGTATTGGGTACAACGGAGGTGCTGGCTGCAACGTCGGTGGTGGTTTCGCCCGCACGAACCCTCGGGACGCCGAACAGGAACCCCAGCACGGTGCCGGCCAGCCAAGCCGCCGTGCCCACTAGCCAGAGGACACCGAAGATGCGCAAGCTATTCTCGCTATCGTTCCCCCAAGCGAATATCCCAATCGCGATGAGACCGATAAGGTAGGCGATGAACGCCATGTATTCCCAAAAGCGGAGATCATCACCGACGCGCTCATCGTCATTCGCCACAATACGGCCTTCTATTTACGGCGGATGTGTCACCGGGCATTGCCAAGCGCGGACGGGACCTCATAATCCTATCCCCCGCAACTTGAGGTATGCCAACAGATTGGCTGGTTTGTATGGATAAGGTTCGAACGGCTGCTCGTGCTTGGCATACGTCCCCCTGGTCCTCAGACGCACCAGCGCGCTAGGATGCACGCCTTCCGTCCGGTCCTGCCCGATCGGCCGTAGCGTCCTGCCGAGAAGCTTCCAGACGCCCTTGATAGAATCAATGAGCGCCCCTTCTGCGTTCTCCTCTCGCAGCTTGCGTACGCGCCGTTCCAGATAGTCCTCGTCGAAGTCGAGAAGCGGCTTGGCCTTATCCACCATCCACAGGAAGGCTTGGTCGGATAGAACAGGATCGGGATAGCCGCCGCCGATATTTGAATGAGCGCCAGCGAACCAGACTTGGTCCACGTCCTGGTCTGGCCCGATCTCGCTGCTGTCCCATATTGCAGGTAGGAAGTTACGCCGACGCTCGTCGATCGCAAGAGCTTGATAGGCGCGCCTAGTCTTTCGACCCAGTGTGACGTCGTGGAATTCGTATCGGCGGCGGCCGACGCGGCCGAGCAGATTACCTGGGATACCTAGCGATCCTACCGTGTCCCATACTCCGAGCAGATCAACACCAGGCTGCCGATCCGCAAGCCGCACGATATCTTTCAGTGCATCCGGGTGCCGCTCGTCCGGCTTGGTCCGGTAGTAGTTCCAGACATCCTCCAGTCGGTCGAGATCACCTTTGTGCAGCACACCCGCTAGGTTCACCATGCCTGCCAAGCTGCGCACGGTATAGGCGCCTCGCGAGAAGCCGAACATCACGATGCGGTCGCCTGGTTCGTAGTTGACCGCCAGAAAGCTGTAGGCTTCCTGCACGTTACTCCCCAAACCAAGCCCAATCGTGCCGCCCACGAACCGGTCCAGACCGTTCCCCGTCCCCACGCCCTTGTCGTAGTACACCGTCTGCGGATCCCCATTCCGAGATCGCGTCAACACTGCCCGAACCATCTTAGTGACGTTAGTCGGGGCTCCCTTCTGATCGGGCGTGTTCCACGTACCGTCGCAGCAGATCACCAGCGTCTTGGGCATCTTCCCATCCCCCTCGGCTACATTCCCGCAAGCTCTTCAGCCGAAACCTTTCACAATATCGCCCAGCGACGCGGTCACGTCGGCCATGAGGCGCAGCCGCTCTGCATGCCCGGCGGCGCGCTCAGTAGCCGCCCGCAGTGCTGCTGCCGCGTTGACCGCCCGGCCGGCTAGTGCGTTCCAATCATCGGAAAAGCGCTCCATCTCTCGACCGATCAGGTCGGTATAAGCCGCTAGCGCTCGGTCCCGATTTTCACGGACGAGGCGAGCCTCAGCTGGTGTGCCGGCCACCGCCAAGTCCGCATCAAGGCTTGCATGCGCTTCCTCGAAGTTGCGGCGCGCTACGTCGAGCACAGCGTCCAGCGTCGTCATTTCTCTTCTCCTAACCGGTCGTCCGGGCGACGGCGGCGAGCCGTGCCAGCGCAGCGGCCGCGTCTTCCGCTGACACAGGTTTCTTCTCGGCATAGGCCGCATGCTGAAGGTCCAGCGCGGCGAGGGCAGAGATGGCAGCTGCCAACGCATCGGGCGGTTGGCTTGGACGCCGCACTAGTGTCGTCACAACGGCCGCCGCCTCTAATGCTGGATCACGGGCCAAAGCAGCCTTGGCGCCTGCCTCACCGCCCACCGCTACGCCCGCGTGCTCCGCCACACCACGTAGCGCTGGCACGGGATCGAGCGCCTCGGCGCGTACGAGATTGCGTATTGTCTCGGCGCCGAGGTCGGCTGTGATTTTGTCTAAGGCGATATGTAGATCGCGCTCACGCTCCAATGACCGTCGCAACTGGTTGCTGATCATGCGGAGCCGATCGCTGGCGACAAGGAGGCGGCGTCGTTGAGCTTTGTCAGCCAGCGCGCCGCCAATCTGCTGCGCCGCCTTCCCCACGACGGGCGCCAAGGGCGTGACGCCTACGGCCTGACCGAACGCGCTCACGCTGGCCGCTGCGCGGATAACGGCGTCTTCCATGTCCCCCTCAGCGTCGTATGCCGCCTCAGCCGCGAAGGCGCGGTAGGCAACGCTTAGCGCGATTGCTGCTTCGGCACGCAACCGCATCACGCCGTCGAGCCGCGCCGCCTGGCGTATGACCGCGCTGTTCCGCCGAGCTTCGGCGGTGGCAAGGACATCGCAGTCCGGGTTCACCCCAGACACTGCACCTGCACGCGTGACCGCAGGGCGCCCCGCAGCGTCACGGCATTTACTCATGACGGTGTAGGCGTAGTTAAAGCTGTCGTCTGCCGCAGCATCCAGTAAGCGACGGCGGCGGTCGTCTATCTCCTCGACAAGGGCGGTTGAGACGGCGACGCCGGTTCCTGCCAGGCGCCCGGCCCCTGCGCGATCGGCGGTTGCGCATGATGCGAGCATCACACCTACGAGCGCTACTCCCAACGCATGCTGCCCCGCCACCGTCCTCGACCGCCAGGCACCCGCTTTCCCGAAGAAGCTGCAATCCGGCAGATTCCCGATCATCCAAGACGAACACAATGTTCACCCCCTCCTGCCAGTTATTCGGCAACACTACCCTTTTGATTTCATGCTAGATTCCGCCAATTCGCAGCAGCTATTACTAAATGTTACACGGTCCTATCACAGTCGTAAAACTTATACGTTCAACTTGTATACCGGGTACAACATCGGCATTACAGCCTGCCTTACAGCGAAAGTTTTTGGGGAACCTGCGGTGTTTTACAGGTAACATAAGTTTTAATTAAGTCACCTTTCTGGCTAGTCAATCTCCAAGCGACCGAAGAAATGGCAGGGATGGCATAAAAAAGTACTCGCCGCCCTTCATTGTCACTGCCTGCGCAATCGGATCTACCGACTTGAAGTGTTCCGACATGCCCTGCTTCGCATCCCATAGTGTCGGACACGATATGGACGGGCGCTTACCTTGGCCGATGACCAGGTCGAGCCCGGGCGCGTGAGATCCGATATGAAGGGGAAAAGCAGCATTGTTGGCCCAGTTTTTTTGCACGAACTCGAATTGCTCGACAAGGTTAGCATTGAAGGCCATGAATAGGAGACCAACGCCGCTAGTCGGCTTCCTGTCGGGATCCTCGTCATTCAGGTCGTCGGAACGTTCGCCATACGTTTGACCCCGCCGTGCCATGACGTGAAGCCGTTCGTCCTCGTGCGTCTCGAAGCCGCCACTGCCGCGCGGATTCATCTTCCGGATGTGACCAAAAAACGGGCATTTACCTCCGTCCAGGTCGGCAGCGTAGTCAAAGTCGTTAAGTACCGGATCGCTGCCGCACGGTGGCAGCGCGACCGGCCTGCCGTCTTCGAAGCGGCCTACGATCATGGCTCCGGCCAAGGCGCGAGCCGTCGGCTTCAGACCGAGCGCGGTTGCGAGAACGTTCTCTTGCTGCTTGAAGAGTTTGACGTTCTGTTCAAGCTTTCGGAATACGAAATAGCTTCCGAAATGGACCGACGGATCAGGCGCCGCAGGGTCTGGAACGATCGCACGTCCGGGTCCGAAAGCCGGATCCCACACCTCGATAGATTCCTCCGCCTGGACATCCTCCTTAAAGAACAGTGGCTGACTACGCCCATCGACGTAGCCGAAATGCTCGATACCCTCGCCCACCAAGTTAAGCTGTTCCTTACCCGTCTGGTCGCCAAGCAACACGAGTAGCGGATGTGCGGCGATCATCATCTTGACCCTTCTCACGGTGACGTCGTGCACATTCTGATCGGCATCGCCTACGAGGATTACGGCATCGACGATCTGGCGAAAGTGCCCGTCCCACCCGTCAACGTCCGCGTCCTTAAGCTCCTCTTGAGTTATATGGCTGGTCATGCCGCGCTGAAACGCTTCGTCGTCCGGTTGCGACGCCTTGGGTATGCCCAAAGCCTCGTAACCTGCCGCGCTGAGGCCGACCCCGACGTACGGTGTGCCGCCGGGCCCCCCTGCCTTGAACGACGCTATTTCAGCAAGATGGTCCTTGGCTGATTTCATCAAAGCGGCGACGATGCCGTCGCGTGCGAGCTCAGCGAGCAAGCTTTGAGCTTGCTCTCGATTAGACAGTTTCAAAAATAAGGCCGTGAAGGCTTTGCGCGCATGGGCCTTCAGGATATTCGGCTGGAGGGCGTCGAGCATAGACGCGTCGTCGCCGCTGGCGGCTTTCCAAGAGATCGGCTTATCCAACGTTACAGTCATACCACCCCCAATATAGTTGCGAACTAACTTCGCCCCGTTAGTGGGGTCACCACTTTGGGTTTTTACAGGGCAAACGTTTGTTGTAAGACACGAAATTTTGCGATAATCACGTAATACGAATTATACTCGCAACAAAACGTGCGCATACATCGAAGATCCTATTTTGTGTGATATACTTCAATATAGCGCTATATTACCTTGTGAATATCGAGATGTAAACATTTTTTCCAAGTATTTTGTAATACTACGTTTGAAGTATAACCATCTATCGCCCGTTTAATCAATAATACCTCATTTGAAGTATCGATTCTGGCGGCGAGATCGAAGGTCGTGAACAAGCCCCTAATTTGACAAGTCGATTCTGAGCCGAGGGTCAGGTCTCGTTGATCACAGTCAGAAGTTGACGGTTGCGGCGAGCGCGACGGCAGAGAAGGAACGGTCGGGCAGCGGTCGTAGGGGGTGGCGACGCGGCGCCAGTCCTTTACCCTAAGGCTGCCGAACATGATCTCCATGCGACCGCAACGCCGGTAGCGGCGCTTCGCCGAGCTAGTATCGGGCGAGACGCCCGAAATGGTGCCGAGCCGGGCGGATCAGGCGTTTCACGCCGCTAAACACGCAGGTCGAAACACCGAACGATAGGCGAACTACGAGCGCGACGAATACGTGACCCAGTTGCGGCCACTCAAAGCCCCGTATCGGCTTCCGAACTTCTGCCACTCGTTCATCACATCAGCAGCATGCGGGCACAGGCCCACCGGAAGTGGATGACCTGCATAAAATCGGTAGTTGGAAGTTGGTCCGCTTCACCGACGTTTACTCTAGCCTGCCGTCGTCCAGGCTGTTCGTCGTAACCGAACAATCAACATTGATTACGCTCAAGCGTCTAGCTTCAGCAGCAGCTACCGGGTAAACAGGAAGCCTACGCCGATCAGGAACACTGTGCCTTCAACAAGGCCGAGAAGAACGTTTCCGGCGGCACGCAGCACGCCGACATCGAGCGCGCTTGCGAACCATCGGACACCCACCAGCCAGTAGTTCACTATAGCAATGGCGACTAGCCAATGGCCTATCAGGCGTGCGGTTGGATGTGTGTCGATGCCGAGACTGGTGCCGATGCTGATGCCGAGAGCGAACACGGCGGCGGGGTAGCATTGCTCGTAGAAAGGCTGCTGGAGCGAGACGCGGTCGAGCTTGTCGCCTCTACGCCTTACGAGGCGCGCTGCGAGGAAAAGCGGGAAGGCCGCAAAGACGATCACGCGGAGCACCAGCGCGCTGGCATTGTCATTGATCAGGTCCGCGAGCCCGTGGTGGCTCGCGATGATCTCGTCAGTCTGCCCCAGCGCCGTGGCGACGGCATGCCCGAGCAACAATGCCAGGGACAGGAAGAGCGGCGGGCTCAGCACGGCACCATAGCGTTGATCGTCCGGGAGAACTGCCTCGCGCTGGATCTGCTTCATCGTGCTGACGGGACGGAAGGCAGCGCGCCACAACGTCAGTGGAAAAAACAGCAGCCAACTCATGACCTCGTAGAGAAGCTCGTCCAGCGAGTTGAGCCACTTCATAAAGTCCATATCGCATCATGAGCGACTGTCCGGGACGGCGCAATATCGGCTTGCAAGGCGACGTCAAACCGTCTCAGACTGATGCCGTTAAAGGGGATAGCGAGATGCCACACCCTGTGTGCAAGGCGATGCTAGCTGGCACTGCTCTGGCGTTCGCGCTCCCGGCGTGCGCTCAAGGCGCCCGCGCGAGTTCGCCAACCGAGTTCGTGCACATGGCCGAGCGGCTCAAGCCCGGCGAGTGGGTGTGGGCGCCGGGTGTCGCGCCCGACGGCCAGGTCGTCGTCTACGTCGACCTCTCACACCAACTGGCGACCGTCTATCGCAACGGCGTCCGCATCGGAGTAAGCTCGGTCTCGTCCGGAAAACCGGGGCACGAGACACCGACCGGCGTCTTCACGATCCTCCAGAAAGACGCGCGACACCGGTCGAGCAAGTACAACAACGCGCCAATGCCGTTCCAGCAGCGGCTCACCTGGGACGGTGTCGCGCTACATGCTGGCGGGCTGCCCGGCTATCCGGAGAGCCACGGCTGCGTTCACCTCCCGTACGGCTTCTCGCGCGAATTGTTCGGCATCACCTCACTCGGCGCAACCGTGGTGATCGACGGCAACGCCGCGAGCCACATCCGCAGCACCGAGACTAGCCTGCTCGCTCCCGTCGATGGGAAGGGCCGCCGGGTAGAGCGCACGCTGCTCGACCAGCAGCAGTTCAGCTGGCAACCCGAACGATCCACGACTGGTCCGATGACGATCATCGTTTCCAAGTCGGACCGGCAGGTGGTCGTGATGCGTGGTGGGGTCGAGATCGGGCGCAGCGTCGCGGCGGTGAACGACGACGATCCCGGCAGCCACGTCATAACGCTGACGAGCGCACCCGATGGAACGCCGCGCTGGGCGTACATCGGTCTCCCCGGACACGAGGAAGAGGCAGGACGCCCGCTCGACGAGGGGGTGATCAACCGGCTGCGCTTGCCGCGCACCTTCTACGAGCAGGTACGCGCTGCGCTCCGGCCTGGCACGACGATCCTCATCACTCAGTCGCGGGTAGGCTCGAGCGGCGGGGAGCCGCTGACCGTGATGGACGCGGTGGTGCCGCAGCCGTGACGTGCGATGAACCGGTCGAGACCAGGCCGGCAAACAGGGGAAATGCCATGTCGATGACCAACGTCTCACCGCTTCTTGCCGCCGCACTGCTGCTACCCGCGCTGCCGAGCGCCTCCGCGGCGCAGACGACCGGACTTGAAGACATGGTCGGTACTCGGGCGGGCCAAGGCGAGTTAGAAGTACGGCGCCGCGGTTACGTCGATGTGCGCACAGAGCAAGGCGATGATCGCGCCTATACCAACTGGTGGAACGCCGAGCGCCGACAGTGCGTCACCATCGCTACCATGGACGGGCGGTACAGCTCGATCCAACCGACGTTGCCGCCCGACTGCGGCAAGTCCGCGAAGGTTCGTCCAAACGCCAGTTACACTGGGCAACCCGCCAGTCGGCCGCCTGCGGGCTACGAGCCAGATCGTGGCTACTCGCGCCCTCCTGAACGCCAGCAGGCGGCCCCGAGCTACGTCGGGAATGATGCACCGGTGGTCGATGGCCGCAATGTCGCGCTCGGCCTCGTCTGCTTCGGCGACGGGAGCAAGGCGGGTATCGCCAGCGGCACCACCTGGACGTGGAACCGCGACAAGAACCGCTACGACTACGGCCGCTACAACGAGACGACCACCGAGGTATTCGACGCCTCCCTTATGGTTCAGACATGGGAAGGCGGGGGTCGCATTCGGCTGCCCAAGTCCCTCATCCCGCCGATCAACTCGCGCGGCAATAACGGATGGTGGGACCTTTACGATGTCGTGGAGGGACCGGACATCATTCGTGCGAGCTACCGCCTTAACGGCCTGAACAAGCCCAAGCTGGTGATCGATCGCCGCACCGGACGGATCACCGTGGATGGCGCTGCTTCTTACAGCTTCCGCGGGACATGCGACACGATCGGTCACGAGGCACGACGGTTCTAGCGGGCTGCTCGTGTCACCGTCTTTGTGGGTCGAACTGGCGCTAGCGACCATTCTTGTTCTCGCGACCGCGCTCTTCCACGGTTTCGGCCTGCTCGTGATCGGGCGTGCCCTGAGCGCGCTTGACCGCGGCACGACCGAGTTCGAATTGAACCCGCTCTCGCTTCGCGGCGCTGCCTACACGAGCGCGGTCGTGCTCGGCTTATTGACGCTGTCCGGTCTCGAAATCTGGTTCTATGCCTTCGTGTATCTCCTGATCGGCGCGACTGCCACGCTTCAGGACTCGCTGTACTTCTCTACGATCACCTTCGGCGCCATCGGCTTCTCCGATGCGCCGCTCGCGGTGCCGTGGCGGATCGTGGGGGCGATCGAGGGCATCAACGGTGTCCTGCTTCTAGGATGGTCCGTGGCGTTCCTCGTCGCCGAGCTGCAGCGTGTTCGGCACCGGTGAAACCCTTCGCATGTCCGTGACATTGAGGCGTTTGGAACCGGGGCGCGGGTCAACAAGAGGCGGAGGTCGGCAGCGCGGTACCTCCTGAAATCGTCCAGTTGATGGGTAAGGTAGGGCCCTCCCGCCCGTGGTGAAGACCCAATTCCGGTCATTCGCGGCCCCTTTAAAGCCCCCCAACTTCTGCCGTCCATTCATGTTGGTAGCGGAGGAGTGCTGAACCAATGACAACTCGATGTCCGGCCGGCTTTCTCAATGGGGACGGTATTCTGGGAGTATTTTAGAGTTAGCTGGCCGGCGTTGAGCGGTAACCCGGACGAAAGGCGGAACGGCGCGCGGCCAGCGCGATGAGGAAGGCGATCAGGGTCAGCGCGACGACAGCGGGCGGCAGCAGCTTAGTCCCTCCCGTCGTGAGGAGCACCCCGCCCAGCGCCCCGCCGACCGCGATCGCCAGGTTCCAGGCCGTGGTCACCATCGCCTGCGCCAGATCTACGCCGTCCCCTGCTGCGTCCGCCGACGCCGTCTGCATCATCGCCCCGGCACCACCGAAGCCAAGGCCCCAGACGATGGCTGCTGCATAGACGGCAAGGCCTTGGCCACCGGCAAACGTCAGAAGAAAAGCAATGGCCGCAAACGATCCGATCGCGAGCAATACCAGCATGCGCAGCATCCGATCGATTAGTTGCCCGATGATCCAGATGCCGACGAGCGAACTGATGCCGAACGCCAGCAGGACGAGATCGACCCGCGCGGACGCAGCGGTCGCGAACGGCGCGATGTAGGTGTAGAGGATGTTGTGGCCCGTCATCCAAGCAAGGATGACGAGCAGGATCGGCATGATACCCGGTGTCCCGACGACGCGGCGCAGAGAAGGACGATCGTCACCCTTCCGCCCGGGGGCATCGGGCACCTTGACGATAATCCAGCCGATCAGCACGACACTCAGTGCCGAGAGGATTAGGAACGATCCGCGCCACCCAACCAAACCGCCTAGGAAGGTGCCTATGGGAACACCGAGTGAAAGCGCCAGCGGCACGCCGACCATGGCGAGGGCCATTGCCGGGCCGGTCTGATCGGCACGCACGATGCTGCGCGCGTAACCCGCAACGATACCCCAGGCGAGACCTGCCGCGCATCCGGCGACGAACCGCGCGACCAGCACGACCGTGATCGATCCGGCCAAAGCGGTCAGCGTGTTGCCCACAACGAAGCAGATGATGGTGACAAGCAGTACCGGTCGTCTGCGACGGCCTTGGGTCAGGCTCGTGAGCGGGATCGCTGCGAGCAAGGACCCAAGCGCATAGACGGCAACGAGTTGTCCCGCGATCGCCTCGGAGATTCGCAGGCCGGATGCGATCTGCGGAAGTAGGCCAGCGGGCAGCGTCTCGGTGACGATGCACAGGAAGCCACTGGCGGCGAGGCCAGCAAGGGCCGCGATCGGGAGTGCGGCGCGTTCCGCTGAGCCCGCTTGAATGCCAATTTTGTTGGAGGAGGGCGACATGGGTGTCCTTGTTCGTCGATGTGATGCCCGCCTCTGCACCGTGACAATCCTGAGGCATCGCTATTTCCGTTAATACCCACTATATAAACACGACTCTCAGAGGCAAGTGGTTTGTGTAATGGACGTTAACGTAAATAAGCGATCACGCGGGCGCCCCCGTGGTTTCGCGCTTGAGGCTGCGATCGAGGCCGGGCAGCATCTGTTTCATGAGCACGGCTATGAGAACGTCAGCGTGGCCGCGCTGACCGAGGCGATCGGGATTTCCCCGCCGAGCTTTTATGCAGCGTTCGGCAGCAAGGCCGCATTCTTCAAAGAGAGCCTAAGGCTTTACTCGGCCACCGTGGTGCCGCTGGACCACTTCCTGATGCCGGGTGCAGCGCCGATGGCGGCGCTTGGCAACATGCTGCGTGCTGCGGCGCACGCTTATACCACTAGTCCGCAGCGGCGTGGTTGCCTGATCCTTGAGCACGCAAAAGCGGGCACAACGGATTGGGGCATCGCAGCCAAACAAATTGCGGGAGAAAACCGCAGCAGGGTGACAGAATTTCTCAACAATGCGGGAATTGAAGCTTCCGGACGTGTCGGAGATTACGTTGCTACGACAATGCTCGGCCTATCGGCTGCAGCGCGAGAGGGATGGGACGAGCCAAGACTGCTTGCCGTCGCCGACGCGGCAGCCGAGGCTCTACTTTGTCGCTCAGCCCTTGGGGAGTAAACAGGTTTCTGCTTGAGCCGGCTTTCCTAGGTGGGGACCTGTGACCCACAATCGGTCGTTCCCGCCGCCAATGCAGCTTACCAGCTTCGGCCGCCCGTTCATCTAAGCCAAGTGTGAGATTGGAATACCGGGGCATTTCGCCAGATCACGCGCGAATACGTACTCCTTGGCGCAGTCGAACATGCTGCGGTTCAGGTCGGCGAGGTCGTCCCTCATGATCCGACCTGATGGTGAGCCGACCCTCAGCGCCAGCGAGGGTGTCAACGGCAGAACGCCATGCGTTGGCTTATCCGGCACGCAGAACTCGCCATCGCAGGCCTTGATCAGCCCCCATGACACCGCCGGAAGCTCCGCCTTGGGTGCTGTCAGTCTAACGCGAACCGCTCTCTACACGATGCAGGTCGGTCTATGAGGGCAGGGAGCTAGCTCGCGAGGACCTGCCACTCCGCCAGCGCGGCGGAGCGTCGTTCACGGTAGGTCTGACGATCGGTAAGATGACGCTCGAGGCTGAAATGGTTGTGGACGTTGGCGTGGACCGAAGCGAACTTCTGCAGGGTATGCATCCGCCTGAATCTGAGCATTGCCCGCTCCCTTCGTCGGAACGGCAGATGACTGTTCTCGACCCGGTTGTTCGCCCAGCGGCCGACCTCCTGTTTGTCAGCGTTGCCAAGCTCTTTCATCGCTGCGCGGTAGGAGCGCAGGCCATCGGTCGTGATCGCTTCGGGTTTGCCATGGCGTCTGAGCGCCTTCTTCATGAAGGTTAGTGCAGCGTCCTTGTCGCGGGTTCTCGTGATATAACTCTCGAGGATCTCGCCTTCGTGATCGACCGCGCGCCACAGATAGACCATCTCGCCGTTCAGTTTCACGTACATTTCATCGAGATGCCAGCGCCAGTGCCGGAAGCCGCGCATCCGTGAAACGCGCTGCCGGCGGATGTCGCCGGCGAACATGGGACCGAACCGGTTCCACCACATCCGCACCGTCTCGTGACAGATGTCGATACCCCGCTCGAACAGCAGGTCCTCGACGTTGCGCAGCGACAGCGGAAACCGCACGTACATCATCACCACCAGCCGGATTACCTCCGGCGACGAGTTGAACCGACGGAAGGGGCTGGGCGGCTTGGCTCGCGAACGTCGGCTCATCGGCGCGCCGTAACCCACGCCACACTGGCATGCCACATTAGTCTGACAGAGCCGGTGCAAGGCTCTGGCATTGTCGCAGCTCAACTGCGGTGATGCAGATCAGCGTTCCACGACGTCGCGGTGCATGGGGGCGAGCTTCGACAAGAAACGGTTTTGTGCGGCGAATGGCACATGCTCGGCGCGCATGACGGCCTGCAGATTCTCGACCAGAGCGGCCATGTCGGCGCGCTGGATACCCATATCTTTATGCGCCGACTTCATTTCGCGGCCGGTATAGGTACATCCGCCGCCAAGAACGAAGCAAAATTGCTCTTTCAAGGTCCGGCGCAGACGAACCATATCTTGGTTCCGGAAGATATCGCTGATCCGTGCATCCTTTTCGCTGCGCGCGACGAGGTCGTCGACGATCCGCGAGACACCAGCACTGCCGTGGAACGCCTGCCACAGGCGGTCGTCCGGGAACGGCTTCGCGCCTGCGTTCGCGTCGGATTGCACATAAGGCGCGACCGGCTCCTCGCCGGCCCGCACAGCGGCGACCACGTGTAGCAGCATGACGGCGACGGTCAGCATGTCAGAACGATCCTTGTACTGATAGAAAAGCACCGCGCTGACGGCGGACGGTAGCGATGTCGCCAAGGTCCACAAAGGCGGCGGTGAGCGATAGCTTGCGGGCAGGCGCCCAGATTGCGAACGCGTCCACCGCCTTCTGCTCGCGCGCGAAACCGAGATTGTTCGGTTTCGTCCGGCCCTCTACACCAATTACGAAACGCGGCGAGATCATCAGTCCAGCGGAACCCTCGAACTGCGGGCGGTAGCGATTCTGGCGGTCGCCGCCGAACCCCAGCAAGCCGAACTGGTTCGCTTTGGTCGCGCGCATCGTGGCGTTGAGTACCAGGCTGCGTGACAGCACCACCTTGGTCGCCGCCACATAGAAGTCGGTTCCGCTGTCATGCCGGCCCCCGATCGCACGGATGATCGCGCCATGGTTCGCGCGCTTGTGCTGCACGCCGATCGCGATCTGCGGCAGCCAGCTATCCTGTTCCCACACCGCATCGCCCATCAGACGCATCTTTACGCCATAGATGCTCTGTCGAAAGGTGAAGCCGCGACCTAGGCCGAGCGCCGCGCCCTTGGTTCGCGTGTCGAAACTCTGTTTGGTATAGGACAGTTCGATGCGGTCGTTCACCCCGATCGCCGCGCCATAACTTTCGAGGTCGAAGTCCGGAAGTGCAACGAGCGTCGCATTCGCCTTGCCACCGATACCGTCGCGCGTCTCGTTTCCGGCGACCACCGCCCAAGTCGCCAGCCCGCCGCCAGCGGCACCCTCGACGGAAGTGACACCATTGGTAAGCAGGAGTTTGCCGCCTGCGCGACGGCCCCCCGCCGACGCAGGCTGGGCGGCGAACAGCAGCGCGATCGCCGCAACCAAACAATAGCGGATCATGCACGAATAGTACCGATCCAACCGACAATAGTTTATTAACGCCGACGTTCACAGGTTCGAAACCATCGCACGCATACGTCTCTGTAATGCGAATTTTCTGTGCTCTCGCGCTTGCCGGTGTCGCCATATCGACCGCCGCCATGGCCGCCCCGGTCAACATTCAGGTGATGGGTGTCGACGGACGTCCGCTTGCCGGCGCAGTCGTCGTCGTCACCATGCCCGGTGAGAAACCGCCGGCTCCGAAGGGCCCCTATACAGTGGCACAGCGCAACATACAGTTCGATCCGCAGGTGCTGATCGTCCCCGTTGGCGGAACCGTAATCTTTCCGAATCTCGACCGGGTACGGCACCATGTCTATTCCTTCTCGAAGACGAAAAAATTCGAACTGAAACTGTTCGGCCGTGAAGAGAGCCGCAAGGTAACCTTCGACAAGCCGGGTGCCGTTGCGCTAGGCTGCAACATCCACGACGGCATGAATGGCGTGATCTATGTGACCGCCAGCCCCAACACCGCGATGACCGACGCCAGCGGTCGGGTGCGGATGAATGTTGCCGCCGGTACCGGCCGGGTCGCGGTGTGGCATCCGACCATCCGCTCACCCGGCAATACGCTCGAGCAACCGGCGTCGATCACGGCGGCGGGGCTGGAGACTGTTTTGCAGCTGCGTCGATGAAACCCTTTTTGCCGTCATTCCGTACTCTGCGTACCCGCATGACGGTCCTCTACGCCGGGCTGTTCACCATCGGCCTGATCGCGCTCTCGATCTTCGCGCAGGTGATGATCGAGCGGAGCGCGCGCAACTCGGCGACCGATGAGCTTGCCACCAGCGCCTCGGTCTATGATCGGTTGTGGCAGGAGCGGGAACGCTCGCTAGCGGGTGCGGCCGACGTCGTCGCCCGCGACTTCGGATTCCGCAGTGCGGTCGCCAGCAACGATAACGGCACGATCGAATCCTCGCTCGAAAGCCTGCGAACGCGCGCCGGGGTGCCGCATGCCTTGCTCGTTACCAACGAGGGCGCGGTGATCGGCGATGCGGGGAAAATGGGAAGCGGGCTGACGGGCATCGTGGGCGGGTTGCAGAGCGACCGGCGCGACGCCGTGGTCGCGGTGGGGAACAGGGTCTATCGCATCGTTACCGCGCCAATCATGGCCCCGAACGAAATCGGGCGTATCGTGTTCGCGGTCCCGCTCGACGCATCCGAGATGCGCGGCCTTGAAAAACTGTTCGCGATCCCGCTGACCGCGGAGATACTGACCCGGACCCGTACCGGCGCCTGGAGCAACGGGCGCCTCACCCTGCCGGCCGATATCGGGCCAGCGGTGACGAACATCACCACCCCTGCCGGGCCGAGCTTCGCGATCGTCCGCCCGCTCGCCGCACCCAATGGGGCCGCGCAAGCGGCGCTGGTGCTGCGCTATCCGATGGCCCGCGCGATGCAGTCCTACCGTTCGATCCAGCTGGGGCTGGTCGTGGCCGGGCTCGCCTGGCTGGTGATGATTGTCATCGGCACCGGGCGACTGGCCAGCGGTATTGCCAGACCCATCGCCGCCCTCGACGACGCGGCGCGGCGTCTGGAACAGGGTGACCGCTACGAAGTACCGATCGAAAGCCAGGATGAGGTCGGGCGGCTCGCGTTGTCGTTCAACCGCATGTCGCTCGGCATCAAGCAACGCGAGCAACGCATCTCGCACCTGGCCTTTCACGACGGGCTGACCGATCTGCCCAACCGCGTCTTCTTCCAACAATCGCTGGATCAGGCGGTGGCCCGTGGCCGGCGGCTTCACGAGCAGGTCGGCGTGCTGTGTCTCGACCTCGACGGTTTCAAAAGCATCAACGATACCTTCGGACACCCGGTCGGCGACGCGTTGCTCCGCCATGTCGCGCAGCGCCTGTTGCAGATCGCGGATGGTGCGATGGTCGCTCGCCTCGGCGGCGATGAATTTGCGATCATCGTGCCCGAAGCGGGCGACCTCTGCCGCTCGCGCCGTCTGGCGCAAGCGATCGTCGACATATTTTCCCAACCGTTGCAGGCCGAGGATCAAACGATCGCGACCGGTAGCAGCATCGGCATCTCGATGTATCCGGCGGACGGGCGCGACGCGGCGACATTGCTGAAGAACGCCGACCTCGCGCTGTACCGCGCCAAGCAGGACGGACGCGGCAAGTTCCGCTTTTTCGAACAGTCGCTCGACGAGGCAGCGCGCAAACGGCGCCAGATCGAGACCGACCTGCGCGTCGCGATACACAATGGACAACTTCAGCTCGCCTTTCAGCCGATCGTCACCAGCCAAGGTGAAATCATCAAGGGGTTCGAGGCGTTGCTGCGTTGGCCACACCCCGAACGCGGGATGATTCCACCGGTCGAATTCATTCCCGTTGCGGAAGAGACGGGGCTGATCATCCAGGTCGGCGAATGGGTCATGCATGAGGCCTGCCGCGTCGCGGCGACATGGCCCGAACACGTGCGGGTCGCGGTCAACGTATCACCGCTGCAATTCCGCGCGCAGGGTTTCGGCTCGATCGTGCTTCAGGCGCTGTCAGCCAGTGGGCTTGCCCCCAACCGGCTAGAGATCGAAATCACTGAGTCGGTGTTCCTAGAAGGCGAGACGGGTGTCCTGCAAATCCTGCATATGCTGCGCGCGCTGGGCGTACGCGTGGCGCTCGACGATTTCGGCACGGGCTATTCGTCGCTCAGCTATTTGCGATCGTTCCCCTTCGACAAGATCAAGATCGATCGATCGTTCGTCACCAATGTGGCAAGCGACGTCAGCGCGGCCGCGATCGTCAAGGCCATTGTCGACCTTGCCACGGCGCTGAGCATGGAAACGACCGCCGAAGGGGTAGAAGACGAAAGCCAGTATGCGCAGCTGCAAGCACATGGATGCAGCACGCTACAGGGTTATCTGTTCAGCCGACCGATCGATGCAATGGCGGCGGCGCATATGCTAGCCTCAAACAAGATCGCGCGTGCGGCCTGATAATTAGTCGGAGATTGTCAAATAAGTCGGCAAACTCGACCCAGTTGCGGACGTTTACACCCCATCCATCGCTTCCCAACTTCTGCCACTCGTTCATACCAAAAGCGGCAGATAGGCTACCTCAGCCCGGTGGACATCTAGATGCAAGCGCAGGTAGCTTAACCTGGTGTCTACGAAACCGGCAGTAGCTCAGATCAATGCTGTGTCTCCTGGTTGGATTATGACCGAAGCCACGGGCGACTTCCTCGCCATGCTACAGGCAGCTAATGGTGGCACGGTCGAAGACGCCCGTCAGTCCGTTCTTGATGCTTTGGGTGGAATTCCAATCGGCCGCGGAGCTGAACCCGTAGAGGTTGCCGACCTGATTGCCTATCTCGCCGCCGACCGCGCCGCCGCGATCCATGGCGCTGAGTTTGTGATCGACGGCGGGACGATCCGCACCGTCTGACCGCTCGGTTGCTCGCCCTTCATGGCGAGCGACTTCCTACACTTTTGCCGCTTTGACCCAGAAGCGGTTACTCAGCCCCCTTTGGCGTCTGCCAGAGACCCGACCATCGTTCACCGCGGGGATTTGGCATAAGCGCCTTCCTCTCGTTTGCACGATCCGAGCGTGAGTAACAGGATGCTAAAACCTGACGGGTACGGCCAAAAGCATGTTGTCGTCACTTTCAGCACGGATCGCCGCGATCGGCCTCGTTGTCCTAATCGCACTGGCTTCGTTAGCAGGGCTCCTCGTGGATGCCTCACGACAGACCAGCCAAAGTTTTGAATGGGCTGGACACTCGGTAGAGGTGATCGAGACGACGGAAGCAGCGTTAGGGGATTTACGCGAGGCGGAGTCGGGTCAGCGGGGCTTCATCATCACCCGCAATCCAGCGTACGCTCGGTCGTTTGCCGAGCGGGTGGAAAGCTCAGCGCGCAATATGGCCGTTGCGGTCCGGCAGACGAGCGATAACCCTATGCAACATGCAAGAGCTCGTGAGATCGCGGTTCTGATGGCGCAGCGGGCAACCTTCCTTCGGCAGCCCTTGCTCCTCGCGCGTCATGGCGATTTTACTGGCGCGGTAGCCATCGTCGCCAGTGGTCGCGGACGTGAGCTGATGGATGCGATCAGCGCCCGGGCTAGTGGCTTTCTCGACGAAGAGCGGGCTTTGCAGACTAGCCGTCAAGACGCTGCGGACAAGCGGCTCGCCAGCGGGCGGAGGCTCGCCATTATCGGAGGGGTCGTGGTTGCGCTGCTGGTTGTCTGCAGCTTCGCACTATTGATCCGCGGAATCCGCCGGCCGTTGGCGACGATGATGCGTGCCATGACGGCGTTGGGTGACGGTGAGCAGGATGCGCGCATTGATACGGCAATGGGATCCGAGGAGTTTAACCGACTTGCTGAAGGCTATAACGCCATGGCGGAGAGGCTGAGGAACGCCGTCTCCGATCAGGCGAACAGCGAGCGTCAGCTGCAAACCGCCAACGCCGAGTTGCAGCGTAACAGCGAGACCCTGCGCGAACGCAGCTCTGTAATTGGGCTTCTGGGCGGCATGTCGCACCGCATGCAAGCGGCTCGCACCGACGATGAGCTAGCGCAGATCATCAAGGTCTTCGTACCGCGCGTACTTCCGAACGTTCCCGGCGCCCTCTACGCGCACAATAACTCGCGCAACTGCCTCGTGCCCATCGCAAGCTGGGGCGGCACGGACGTTCCGATTGAGGGCTTCGCGCCAGATCGGTGTTGGGCGTTGCGCCGCGGGCAAAGCCATTACGTGTCTGGGCCTGGCGGTGACATCGTTTGCGGTCATGTCGGCGAGGACGAGATCTATCACTGCGAACCCTTGCTCGCCGGCGGTGAGGTTATCGGTGTCCTCTACCTTCAAGGCAAGATTGAAAGCGAGAACCGCTTCCGCATGAACGTGCTGACCGAGAACATCGCTTCAGCATTGGTGAACCATCGCCTCCAGCGCTCCCTGCGTGAGCAAACGATCCGCGACCCGCTGACCGGCCTGTTCAATCGCCGTTACATGGAGGAGACGCTGAAACTGGAGATCGCGCGTGCCTCCCGCGCTGGCACGCCGCTGAGCCTCGTCATGTGTGACGTGGACCACTTCAAACGGTTCAATGACGAATTCGGCCATGATGCTGGCGACGCGGTTTTGCAGGTCGTCGCAGCGGAAATGCGCAGCCGTTTTCGCGACGGCGACGTGGTTTGCCGCTTCGGCGGTGAGGAGTTCACTATCATCGCCCCGGGCACGACCGCGGACGCTCTGGCAGGACGCGTGGAAGTCGTTCGACGCGCTATCGCCGAGCTGACCGTTCGGCATGGCAGCCGCAGCCTTGGATCAACCAGCATGTCATTTGGCATCGCGACGTGGTCAAATACGATGGCCCGCGACGGCTCAACCCTCATTCAGGCAGCCGACATGGCTCTCTACCAGTCCAAGCGTGAGGGTAGAAACCGTGCCACGATCAGTCTCATCGCAGCCTGACTGCCAACAACGTAATTCTGGCCGCGCCCAAGGACTCTTGTCGGTTACCGTCTGGTGGCGAGCGGGCGATCAATACCTCACCTGCAAAACTGATGACCCACATGCGGTCATCGGACGCACCTTATCCGCTTTCGACTTCTTCCGTTCGTTCATATTCCAAAAGGCCGGTCGGTTGCTATCACACGGGAGTAAGCGGTCGTTTGGCAGGACGGGAAGCGGAACGGTCGCATTCAGGAACGCCGGCGTACCCTCGCTGCAGCTCGCGCTACTCTCGTGTTAGTTGGGTTGTCATTTTCGGCATTAGGCTTCGAAATGGCGCGCCTCACCTGATCACGGTACAGCGCGGCCACGACATCGCCCCTGGCGAGCTGTTGATTAAACCTGCTCTCGATCAAGCGAAGCGCTGTGCGGTCATATTTGGTTATTCTATGAGAAAATGGCATCGTGTTGGGTGTCGGGCGGCCTGTCGGATTGGGAGTTCGGGGCGCGCCCTAACTGTGTAGGCGGTCGCGTAAAAAGAGGCGGGCGGGCAACAGGGTGGTTAGTCGTATGTTCTCACCACCATGCCTATTGATCCAGCTCACACCGCTACCGTCGTCACTAGCCGGGCAATCCGGGCGGGCCACGAACAGGATTTCGAACAATGGGTGACGGAACTGAATCGCCTTGCCCGCGTGGCGCCGGGATATCGGGCTGCAATCCGGCTCGGCCAGACCGCGGGGTTTCAGCATCTCCTTTTTCGGTTCGATGACCGTGCCGCGGTCGAGGCATGGCATGACGATGCGCAGGTACGCGCACACGTTGCCATCGCTGATGGATTTTCTACTTCGCTCCGCCAGATCGATGTTGGCGAAGGCGTCGCCTTCGAACTGCCGAGCGATGCGAGCGCCAGCAAGTGGAAACGGTTCGTGACGACCTGGCTGACGGTATTTCCCATCCTGCTAACGATCAGCTTAGTGATCCGCACGGCGCTCAAAGATGCACCGCTGCCCCTGCAACTCCTGCCTTCATCACTTCTGCTCACCGCGACGCTGCAATGGATCATCCTACCGCGCCTGCAACGATATACCCGATTCTGGCTGCTGCAGGACGGTTCCGGCCGGCTACAGACGTGAGGGCTTGAAACATGGCTACGAAGTAAAACGGGGTGCGAATAACGTACCTATTACATTTTTCTCCACCTTAGCTGTCGTAGCAGGCGCAGGATCAGACCCGATAACCCACTTGGGGTAGCCTTCCGCTGTCATGATAATGTCCGGATGGCCGACACGATCGTTTCCAGTTTCGATGCAGCCTGCACCATAGCACCGTTCGCAAATGGCCCGCTTGCAGCGGAAACTCACAAGGTCGATTTCGGCATTCCATTGCCCATGCCCGCGACAGACTGGACAGAGTGCATCAAGAGCGCCGTTTCTTGGCTGAAGCGGAATAATGTCAAACGCGTGGGGTTTATCCGGCCCTGCGCAAAGGACAACATGCGTGGCGTGCGGTATATCAGTTCTACAGAAGATCAGGCCGGTCGGTAACTGTCGTACGACTACGTACTCGTTTTTTTGTGTCCTTGCCTCACCTAGCTGATCGCTTTCGCCAGCATGGGCGGCTCTGCGACCTACACAGCTGTCTGATGCGGAGCTTTGATCCTGATCGGGTCCTTTTCGGTGGGGGATCGTTGTGCCACCTTCACCACTGGAGCCTTCCATTGACGTGACCCCAGTCTTTCATCCAACGGCAACCAGAGACCGACCGGTGTTGTCGCGCATGAGCGCGGGTGAAGCAACGGGCGGGGTTAACCCCGCCCGTTGCTTTTCAAGCCCGGCAGCGAATGCGGCCGGGGTAGCGTAGCCCAACGACGAGTGCGGCCGCTCGGTGTTGTAGTCATCGACCCATCGCGCGAGGATCGAGCGGGCCTGGCCGATGGTAAAGAACAGCGTCTCGTTGAGCAGCTCGTCGCGCATGCGACCGTTGAAGCTCTCGACGAACCCGTTCTGGGTCGGCTTGCCCGGCGCGATGTAATGCCACTCGACGCCCACATCGCCGGACCAGGCCAGCACCGCGTTCGACGTCAGCTCGGTGCCGTTATCGCTGACGATCATCTTCGGCGCACCACGTCTGGCAATCAGATCACCTAGTTCGCGCACCACCCGACGGCCCGAGATCGACGTATCGACCACCGCCGCCAGGCACTCGCGGGTCACATCATCAACGACGTTCAGCACCCGAAACCGGCGGCCGGTGGCGAGTTGATCGTGAACGAAGTCCAGGCTCCAGCGCTGGTTGGGAAGCGCCAACACTGGCGCCGGTGCCCGCGCGCCGACGGCGCGCTTGCGTCCCTTCCTGCGCCTGACCGTCAGCCCCTCCTCGCGGTAGAGCCGCTGGGTCTTCTTGCGGTTGATCGTGATGCCGTCACGGCGAAGCAGGATGTGTAGACGTCGATAACCGAACCGCCGGCGCTGCTGCGCCAGCTCACATAACCTCGACCGAAGGTCACCATCATCCGCTCGGCACGAGCGATATCGCATACTCGTGCGATCCGCTCCGACGACAGCACACGCCCGCCGCTCGCTCATCCCCAGCGTCGTCTGGAGATGCACGACTGCTTGCCGCTTCGCGGCGGGCGCTACCATTTTTTTGACAGCAGGTCCTTCAGACCGGCGTTGTCCAGCATCGTGTCGGCGAGCAGGCGCTTGAGCCGTGCGTTCTCTTCCTCGAGCGACCGCAGACGCTTTGCGTCGGACACCTCCAAGCCGCCAAACTTCGCCTTCCACGCATAGTAGGTGGCGCTCGACATCCCGTGCTTCCGGCACAGCTCCGTCACCACCGCACCTGCCTCGGCCTCCTTCAGAATGCCGATGATCTGCTCTTCCGAAAACTGCTTCCGCTTCATTCCGTCCGTCCCTTCGAGGGCCGGTCTCTAGTTCCAAGTGGATGAAGAAACGGGGGTCACGTCACGGCCTAATTGCCCCCTCGTCGATCTCCGCAATGATTGTATCTGCATCCAACGAACTATCAGCCATACCGTATTGGATAGGCCAAAGCGGAACGGCAGCAAACGGGGGCAAGTAGCCATCCCCACAAACGAAGGTACAGCGGGACAGCAAAGGCATGCTCGGTCTCCGATGCGCTTAGGTTGAGCCGTTTTCCCGAAACCTGTTCCCGATTGCATTTTCCCGAAACGGTCGGTTGGGCACGGAGAAACGGGACTGCTGCGAGTTGGTGAGACTGCCGGTTTGGGGATATCCGGATGATTTACCTAGCGGCCGGAATCGGGTTCGAAACCCCCTAGCAGCCGTTCGGCTGAGACGACCCAATTGCGGTCGTTGCAGGGGGCGTGCCCGCTTGCCAGGTTCTACCATTTGTTCATGTCGAAAACGGCAGATGGGCCACTTCTGCCCCATGGACTTTGAGAGGCAGACGCAAGTAGCTTAACTTTATGTCCGGGAAACCGGCAGCAGCCTACCCTTTCCTTCGCTTCCCAGGTTCGGACGCTGGTTGATCTTTTTGATAAAACCAATTTCAACGTCCGACTTTCCACTCACGAATCACGCGAAGGTAAAAGCGGACGTACGCTGCCGAAAGCGACTGCATCGCGCACCCGCAGACGCAATTCAGCTATTTGCTCTGGCGCGTCGCTCCGGGCTAGTGCGCGACGCGCAGGAGATTAATCATGAAAACAGCGTCGGTTGCCATTCTTTACCAAGCGCTTCCGCCACCGTTGATCGATGGACTGCGAAAGGATGCGAAGCCAGGTGGATATTCAGATGGTGGCGCCGACATTGCTTTCGCATTGCGCACGGCCGGCGTGAATGTGGTCACGCCCACCTCCACGCCGAACCCGTCTAAGGCGCTAGACTGGGTATTCCCGGACACGGCCGACGGCATCCATAGCGCAGGCGCCGCAGGCGCATCGGTCCTGTGGGCGAACACCGTCCTGTTCGAAGGACATCCGCTCGAGACGGTAATGGCCGACGTCGACATTGTCGGGCAGATTCCCTCGGCAATGCAGGCATTCGACGACAAGTACGAAACGAACGTCCTTCTTGCCCAGGCTGGCCTGCCCGTAGCGCGATCGTTTCTGCTGTCCGGCACGGGCAAGGAGAACGTCTGTGCGCTGGCCGATGTCGAAGACGCGTGTGCTTCCCGCGGCATGTCCTTTCCGATGATCGTCAAGCCGGTGCGCGGACGTGGAAGCCAAGGCGTCACCTTGGTGGGGAGCCTCAGCGACCTGCGCGATGCCGCGACTGCATTGATCGAGGCTGCCACCTTCGGGGACATGCTGATGGTGGAAGAGTTTCTTGGCGGTGATGAGATGACGGTCACCGTCATGCCGCCCGCGTCTCCGCGTCCGGACGGTTCGCGGGCATCGACGCACTGGACCTTGCCGCCCGTGTACCGCTTCGATCAGCGCGGCGGTGTAGCACCGTATAACGGTGACGTTCCGGTTACCGCCAACAGCATCGCAATCACTCCCGAGCGGCTACGCGAACCCGCTATCATGGCAATGATCGACAGCTGCGTCGCGGCGGCCGCGCTGGTCGACGCCCGCACCGCGATCAGGATCGATTGCCGGGCCGATCGGGATGGTACGTTCAAATTGTTCGACCTTAACATGAAACCCAACATGACGGGGCCGGGCCGCCCGGGGCGCGAAGATCAAGATTGCCTCTCCGCGATCGCAGCCCGAGCCGCTGGTTGGAGCTACGTCGATCTTCTGTTGGCGATGTTTGACGCCAAATGGAGGTTTGAGCCGTCGGACCGGGTTTAGGTGCGGAGGCCCTCTACCAGGCGAGCATGCTGCTGTGAGCTGCTGCCGGTTCCGTGGACACCGAGATAAGGTGTTTTTGGAACCGGAGGATGGAGATGCAACGACGGAAGTTCAGCCGTGAGTTCAAGCTCGAGGCGGTGAAGCTGGTTCGGGAGCGCGGGGTATCTGTATCGCAGGCCGCANCGGAGGATGGAGATGCAACGACGGAAGTTCAGCCGTGAGTTCAAGCTCGAGGCGGTGAAGCTGGTTCGGGAGCGCGGGGTATCTGTATCGCAGGCCGCACGCGATCTGGACCTGCACGAGAACGTGCTGCGCAAATGGGTGCGGGAGCAGGCGGCCGATCCGGGATCAGCGTTTCCCGGGCACGGCGTGATGAAGCCGGAGCAGCAGGAGATTGAGCGGCTTCGCCGCGAGCTTGCCAGGATGAAGGCGGAGCGCGACGGACTCGATATGAGGTTCGAGTTCATCGCGAAGCACCGAGGGATCTGGCCGGTGTCGTGGATCTGCGAAGCGCTCGGTGTTTCGCGCAGCGGCTTTCATGCATGGCTGGTTCGGGTGCCCGGTACCCGTGCCCGGAACGATGAGGAGTTCGGGGCCAGGGTCCGGGCCAGCTTCATCTCCAGCTATAGGACGTACGGTGCACGCCGCGTCTGGCACGACCTTCTGGCCGAAGGCCTCTCATGTGGCTTGCATCGTGTCGAGCGGCTGATGCGTGTTCATGGCCTGAAGGCTCGACCCCGGCGTCGTGGTCTGCCGAAGGACGACGGTCTGCGGTCCATCATCGCCGGCAACCTCCTCGACCGCCAGTTCACGGCCGAGGCGCCAAACCAGAAGTGGATCGCCGACTTCACCTACATCTGGACCGCGGAAGGGTGGCTATACGTCGCCGTCGTCATCGACCTGTTCTCGCGCCGGGTGGTCGGCTGGTCGATGAGCGACACCATGGCAGCCCAGCTCGTCACCGACGCGCTGATGATGGCGATCTGGCGGCGCGGGAAGCCCGACGCCCTGCTGCACCACTCGGACCAGGGCAGCCAATATACGAGCGAGAAGTTCCAACGGCTGATGGCCGACAACGGCGTGACCTGCTCGATGAGCCGGTCGGGCAACGTCTAAGACCGAGCGGGTCGGACGTAAGACCTACCGCACGCGCAATCACGCAAAGGCAGACGTGTTCGACTACATCGAGCGCTTCTACAATCCAACGCGACGACACTCGACCCTGGGCTATCTCAGCCCCATGGACTTCGAGCGGCAAGCGCAGGTAGCTTAACCTCGTGTCTACCAGACCGGCAGCAGCTCACTGACCCACGGCTTCCGGCAGACCCAGTTGCAGTCGCCTCAGCGTCGCTGCCCCGTGCCAAAACCGGAAGTCTCTTCACATAGACTAATGGGCGCGAGCCCGTTCCGTGCAACGAGACGTTGAGGTGGTTCAGTCGCTTTTCCGATCCTGGCGGAGCTCCTGCTCACACGGAGAAGAAACATGCGCGCACTCTGCTGGCACGGTAAGGGCGATGTCCGCGTCGACACTGTCGCAGACCCCGAGATCAAGCATCCGCGCGATGCGATCATCAAGGTCACTGCCTGCGCGATCTGCGGATCGGACCTTCACCTGCTCGACGGCTACCAGCCCACGATGGAGGCCGGTGACATCCTCGGTCACGAGAATATGGGCGAGGTCGTCGCGCTCGGCTCGGAAGTGACAAACCTCAAGATCGGTGACCGCGTGGTGGTGCCGTTCACGATCAGCTGCGGTGACTGCTGGTTCTGCCGCAAAGGCCTGTTTGCGGCCTGCGATCGCACCAACCCCAACGCGGAGATGGCCGCTAAGGCGATGGGTCACTCGCCCGCCGGCCTGTTCGGCTTCAGCCACATGCTGGGCGGCTATTGCGGCGGTCAGGCGGAGTACCTCCGCGTGCCGATGGCGGACATCGGGCCTATCAAGATCCCCGACAGCGTCACCGACGATCAGGCGCTGTTCCTGTCTGACATCTTCCCGACCGGCTACATGGCCGCGGAGAACGCGCAGATCGAACCGGGCGACACAGTCGCGATCTGGGGCTGCGGTCCAGTCGGCCAGTTTGCCATTCGCTCCGCACTGATGATGGGTGCCGGCCGCGTGATCGCGATCGACGAAGTGCCCGAGCGGCTCGCCATGGCGGAAGCCGGCGGTGCCGAGACGATCAACTTCGCCGAGACGGACGTGTTTGACGAACTTCAGGCCCGTACCAAGGGACGCGGACCCGACAGCTGCATCGATGCGGTGGGTTGCGAGGCGGCCGGACACGGCGCGGCCGATGCCGTCATGGACAAGGTCAAGGCGTCGATGTTCCTCGCGACCGACCGCGTCCACGTGCTGCGACAGGCGATCATGAGCTGCCGCAAGGGCGGTACGGTGTCGGTGCCTGGCGTCTACGTCGGCATGGGCGACAAGCTGCCAATCGGTGCGGCGATGAACAAGGGGCTGACCATCAAGCTCGGCCAAACCCACGTCCAGCGCTACACCAAGCCGCTGCTGGAGAAGATCGTGGCCGGGGAGATAGACCCGAGCTTCGTCATCACGCACCCGGCCAGCCTTGAGGACGCTCCCGAAATGTACGCCAGGTTCCGCGACAAGGAGGACGGCGTTATTAAGGTGGTCATGCGCCCGCACGGCTGAGCTGCGCATCCCTCATTGTCGTCGCGGCGTGCGATCCCTTTTTGAGGATCGAGCGCCGCGACGACCGGCGCACGGCAGCTCGCAAATTAAGTGGTACCACGCACGGACGGTGCTCGTTGAGCCGTTCCAGATAACCGAAATGGAATGAGATGCACCAGATCAACCGCGGCTCCGGCCGCAAACTGCTGCTCGTCCATGGGCTGGGCGGAAGCTCGCGATCATGGAGCCCCATCCTGGACTCGCTCGGCGCCAGTCGAGCGGTGATCGCGATCGACCTGCCCGGACATGGCGCGACCCCTGCGGAGCACGATAGCGGAACGTTCAACGGCCTGGTCGGGAGCGTCCAGCGCTATATCGTGGAACACGAGCTGACCGGGATCGACGTCGTCGGCAGCTCGATGGGCGCGCGAATGGTGCTCGAACTTGCCAGGCGCGGCGTCGTCGGCAACGTCGTCGCCCTTGACCCGGGTGGGTTCTGGCGTGGTTGGGAGCGCACCTTCTTCAAAACCACGATCGGCGTCTCGGGCCGCTTGTTGCGGACGATCCGACCCGCCCTGCCGACGCTGAGCCGTAACGCGGCCTCGCGCACTGCCCTGCTCGCCCAATTGTCCGCGCATCCATGGGCACTTGATCCGCAGATGGTGGCGACCGAGTTGACCGGTCTTAGTACGACACAGACGTTTGATGCGCTGGTCCATGACCTTGCGACCGGGCCGGAGCAGACCGGTCCTGCTGCCGACAGCACTGGCCGGATCGTGATCGGATGGGGCAGGCACGACAGGCTCTGCCTGCCGGGTCAGGCGGCGCGCGCAAAAGCTGCGTTCCCGTCCGCAGAGCTGCACTGGTTCGAGTCCAGCGGTCATTTTCCGATGTGGGACATGCCGGAGGAAACAGTCGAGGTCATCCTCAGAGCTACGCTATCAAAGTAGCGGGGTGTAACGCCGACCCAGGAGCGGTCATCCAAGCCCCCTTTGCCACTTTCTGAAACCGGCCGTCCATACTCGTCGCCGGACTCGCGGTTTAGCTCCGTTGCGCGCGCTGCCGAAGCTTCGTAGCGTCCAACGCAACTGCCGCTGTAGCCATATTGGAGATCTAAATCGATGGCCCATTCCAGCGTCCGCTTCGAGAAGAGAGAGTACGAGTGGGTTGCGGAGCGCGACAGCGTAGGATTCGTCGGCATGACGGATTTCGGCGAGGTCGAGTTTCTCATCACCGCCGACGCGCTGGCGGAACTATTAAACCCGCAGCTTGAGGGGGTCGACCCCGAGACGGCATTAGAGGTGTTTGTAGAATTCGAAGCTGACATTCATCGGATCGCGCAGCGAGAGTTCGTCAAGCGGCTCGGCGGAGAGCCGCCAATACTCCTGACTTCGGCAGATCTCGACGGCTGACAACGCTTGGCAGGCGAACTCTGCAGTTCGTATTTCCGCTGCGTGCAGACCACAATAATGCGGCTGACTTGTGAACGTGCGCCTTAACCCACGAAATAGTCGTTCAAAGCACCCTGCCCGCTTCTGGGCTTCTGCCATTCGTTCATGAGCTTAGGCGAGCACCACCTTCGTCTACTAAGAAGCGATCGGAGAACCCTTTGCTGAACAGTACTCGAATTGACGAAACCGGTACGCTCGTCGCCCTCGAAGTTGGTAATGTCGACAGTATCTCTTCGATCTTATCGAGCATTAATGCAGCGCAGTAACCGATTGCCTCGCAGCGAGTGCGATATTTGAACCGTGTGCGACGGACGACGTTCGGCGAGCCGAAAATCGATCGTCCAAGCTCGCCCGAGACACCTCATTCAAAACCGGGTTAAACGACCCGATGATAACTGCCATCCTGATCCTACAACGAAGATCCAAAGACGCTACCTGCGGGGCTTTTACGCTTCATTCGTCAAATCAGGCTTCGGAAAGCAGCATACCTAAATAAGCACCGATGGTCTTATTCCCTTTTTCATGCGTTACGGCACTAAACGGAGATGGATATGGACTCGAACGATGGACACTTCAAAACCGAACCTCCTACCGAAACCAAGGAGAAGCCGTTGAACGAACGGCAACCAAAGCCCGACCTGCCCGATGATGAAGCCGAAAGCCTGGGCGATTTTGCGTAGCTAACATCGGCACGCGCACCGGGCCGTTTACCGGGCGGCTGGCTGCCTTAGATCTGAGAGGATAAGCGCATTCTGTCTGCTACTTCAAATCGGCGTCTCTTGCGGCCTATCCATCCGCTTCATGCGGTGCTGCTGGCCGCGACCGTCCCGCTTTTTCTCGGCGCGCTTCTGAGTGACATCGCCTATGGACGAAGTGAACAGGTCCAGTGGAACAACTTCGCCTCGTGGCTGATCGTCGGCGGGATGGTGTTCTGCGGGTGTGCGCTGTTGTGGGCGTTCATCGGACTTCTTCGACGCCACGGGCGTACCGGACAGGCGCTGCTCTTCCTCGGCCTTTTGTTCGCGACCTTCATAATCGGGTTCGTGGACGCACTCGTTCACGCAAAGGACGCGTGGGCGATCATGCCCGAAGGGCCCATCCTGTCTTTCATCGTGACCGTGCTGGCCATCGCGGCGACGTGGGTAGGGTTTTCGAGCCTGCGTGCGGGAGGAGCTGAATGAAACGCTTCGGTTTTCTTGCAGCCCCGGTATGTTCGATCCTGCTGCAGGGTTGCGGGAGCGACCCGGCGGCGACGCAATATGGCCCGGCGCCCGACCTTCCGGAACGGCAGCGCGGCTTGCTTCCGAGTATGAAGATCGCTGACCCAACAGGTTGGGGGAGCGATCGGCCATCGGTACCCGAAGGTTATACGGTTAACGCAATTGCTACCGATCTGAAGGTTCCACGCCAGACCCTGGTGCTGCCCAACGGTGACATACTCGTCGCCGAAGGGAAGGGTGGCGGCGATGCTCCCAAGCTTCGGCCCAAGGACTTCATTGCGGGCTATATCAAGGCGAAGGGTACGACGTCGGTGAAAGGCGGCGACCGTCTAACCCTGTTGCGTGATGCCGATGGCGATGGCGTATATGAAGGGCGCGCGGTCTTCGCGGAGAATCTAAACGCCCCCTATGGTTTAGCGCTGGTAAACAACGCCCTGTACGTCGCCAATCAGGATTCACTGGTGCGCTTCGTCTACCAGGAAGGGCAGATCCGCGCCGAAGGTTCTCCGGTCAAGATCACCGACCTGCCTTCGCAAATCAATCATCACTGGACCAAGTCCCTCGCCGCCAGTCCAGATGGTCGTTTCCTCTACGTCGGCATCGGATCGAACAGCAACATCACCGAACGTGGCATGGCGGCCGAAGTCGATCGCGCCATGGTTTGGCAGATCGATGCACAGACCGGTGCCCACAAACCATTCGCTACCGGTCTGCGCAATCCGACCGCGCTGGCCATTCAACCTGGCATCGGACAGTTATGGGCTGTCGTGAACGAGCGTGATGAGCTCGGCCCCAACCTGGTCCCCGATTACCTGACGTCGGTCCGCGAAGGCGCGTTCTACGGATGGCCCTACAGCTATTGGGGCAGGAACGTCGATCCCCGGGTACGGCCGCAGCGACCTGATCTGGTGGCCGCCGCGATCCGGCCGGACTATGCGCTTGGGTCGCATGTCGCCGCGCTTGGCGTCAGTTTTTCGAACCCCGCCATGGGCGGTCGGTTCGGCAGAGGCGTCTTCGTTGGTGAGCATGGCAGCTGGAACCGCAACGTTCCCTCCGGATACAAGGTGGCGTACGTTCCCTTTCGCGGCGGTCGACCAAGCGGCGCGCCCGTCGATTTCATGACTGGGTTCATGGGTACCGATGGAAAAACCCGCGGCCGCCCCGTCGGTGTGACCGTCGACCCGCGCGGTGCATTGATCGTTGCCGACGACCTTTCGAACACCGTTTGGCGGGTAACGCCCGTCCGGCGCTGAACTACAAGGGTAAGATCGAACAGTTTCATGGCGCGCAAGCTGAAGGTTTTCCGCACACCGATAGGGTTCCATGACGCCTATGTCGCAGCGCCTAGTCGAAAGGCAGCATTGGAAGCTTGGGGTGCGGACGCCGACCTGTTCGCTCGTGGTATGGCGGAAGAGGTTACTGACGTCACGCTGATGGAAGAGCCGTTGGCGCATCCAGGCGAAGTCATCCGCCAAATCCGCGGAACTCTGGATCAGCACATGGCTGCTCTACCTTCGAACCCACGACGCGAACCGACGGAAAAGACGGGTGCGGCGCTACTCAAAATTAAGCCGCGGCGGACAACGCGGGAGCCCCGCCCAAGTCGTTCGAGGCTCGATCAGGCCGAACAATCAATCAAGGAAGCTGAGCAACGACACCATGCGGCACGGCGTGATCTGGCCGCCCGCGAAGAGGCGCTTCGAAAGGAACGGCAGGCGCTGGAAGTCGATCGTGATCAGGAGCGCGAACGGCTCGAGAAGGCGCGCAAGGGCCAAGAACGAAAATACCGCGATGCTATGGATGCTTGGCGCGATGCTCAGGCTGACTGAAGTGGGCGGGATCGAAGGCGCAAAATGCATCGCACAAGCGGTCGGCGCTCGAACGTCCTACCAACACAAGCCGTGACCCGTTCTCGGTTATTCTCGGCGTGAGCGGCGGTTACACTCATAAGCAAGCAGACCCACTTGTGGACATTCGGATTACGCAGCGCGCTTCCCAACTTCCGCCATTCGTCAATCCGGTAGAGTCACGCCCAGTCGCAATCGTGAACGATAGCTTATGCACTTCGAGCAGGTGTACGGTGCCAATCTAAAGCCGAATTATATTTTCAGAGCGCGCAGGACGGCACTGCCATCCATGATGTTTCGTTCGACATTGCGCAGCAGTTCGTCCGATAGCGACCGCGTGGTGTCCGCGGCGTGCGGCAAGGCTTTGCCTAACGCATCGAGTACCTTGCGCGTCCGGATGACGACCTCCTCCTCTCCCGCTCCTTCGCGGATGAGGGGGACAAACCCGTCGCGGATCAGTTCGTCAGCCGTCGGCCGTCCCATATAGACCGGGGGCAGGTCGGCGTCGGGCGGCGGGGCATCCGCAGGCAGTAGTGAGAGCGCCCGGAACAGCGCGTTCACGACCTCGATCGCCGTGCCGGGATCGTTTGTCGCTGGCGCGAGCGCCCGTCCGGCGATCTCGCCAAGTGCGATCAATCCCAACCGCGGATCGTGATCGAAGCGGCGGTGGCGCTCGACCGTGAACGCATTTGCCAATGCCTGAAGGATCTTATCGAGCGATGCTTCACCGACAATTCGAAGCAGGGGGCGATCGGGATGGACCAACGTTCCGGCCAGAACCTCGACGTGAATTACAAGGCCATGTTTTTCCGCCAGCAACGCGAGCGCCTCGACATCAATATGGGTAACGTACCCGATGTCGGTCGAGAACACGGCTTTGGTCGATGCCGGCACTGTGATAGCCGGGCGGGCGCCGGCATAAGGATTGCGCGCGAAGGCCGACATGGCTGTGCAAGCTGCATCCTCCACCCGGTCGATGACATCCGCCATTCTCCCGAACGCTGCCAGATGCGCGATCCACCGCAGCAACGTCACCACGACGAGAACGATCAGAAGGATCGTGGCCAACAACAGCACTACCCTGCCCTGTCCGCCGTAGAGGTGCGTCTGAAGGCCGATGATACCTACGACCGAAAAGATGAACGCGCCGAGAAACGTCGACAGTGCGTTCTGCGACGTTCGGTCGGAGATCATCAGTTGCGTCGCACGGGGCGTGGCAAGTTGCGTGGCAGACGAATACGCGCTCACCATCGCGGTCAGCGAGAAGGTGGTGACCGCGAGCATCGAGGACGCAATGATCTCCAAAATCGTCCCGACGGCGTTCTGCCCGACGTCGCCCGTGAATTCATAGGGTATCGTCCGCGCGATGATGCCCGCCAGCGCAGCGATCACGACGCTGGCGACGCTGATGACCGCGGCCCGGAACCATATCTGCCGACCTGCATGGTGGAGGAACCGGCCGATACGCGCTGTCGAAATCAAGGCAGCATCCGCGTCATCGCCATGCTAAAACTACTCAGCTGCATAAGCTGCTCCCAATCAAGCATCGGCATTCCCCATTTCCGGTGGGCGCTTCCGCCACGCTACCATGGCAGCGAATGCGATCGCCAGGATACCCACGGGGCGTCCGCGACGTAGCATCGCGAAACCGACTGTCGCTATCGCACCGTTGCCCGCAAAATCGATCAGCGTGCTAACTGGTGCATGTCGCTTCCCGGCTACAGGTTCAAACTGAGGGATTTCTGGTGATTGGACCGCGGTGGGCACGAGTTGATCGTTGAGCGCAGGATCGACATTCGAAGCTTTCCCTTCAACCTGTCGTTCGAGCTCCGCGTTCAGTTCCGCGCCCAACAGAAACACGTAGGCCGTAAGCCAGAGCCATGTCAGCGTCACGATGACTGCGCTCAGCGAGCCGTACGTCGCGCCGTAGTTGCCAAAATTGGATACGTAGAATCCGAACCCTGCCGTGCCTGCCAACCAGAGCAACGTCGCGCCCCCGGACCCTGGCGATAGCCATATCCAGCGAGGTTGCCGGTGGTCTGGACCGAACCGGAATAGGATCGCTGCAGCTGTCACAACCAGTACGGCCAAAAGCATAAAACCGACGACCCTTATGACTGCCAGCACGGCAACCGGTGCATTCGGTATGAGCCCGCTAAGGAATGCGAGGAGCATGGTCGTGCCGATTGCCGCAAAGATCATCAGGACGCCGCCGGCGACGACGGCGAACTTGAGCAGGTTCAAACGGACGAAGCCTCGGCTCTCATCCGTATCGTAGGCGACGTTGAGACCGGTGATGATCGCTGCAGAACCCTTTGTCGCACCGTACCAAGCCAGCAACAGGGCAACTACCAGCCCAATTCCTTGCTTGTCGTTCGAACTTTCCACGACCGTCAGCAGCTGGTCCGAGATGATGGATGCCGCATCCTTGGGCAGCGAGGCGAAGACGCCCTCGATGTTGCGCCGTACCGTTTCCGCCTCGGCGAACAGACCATAGCTCAACACGACGGCACCGAGCGTCGGGACAATGGCGGCGAAGACGTAGAAGGCGATACCGGCAGCAATGATGCCGATATTGTCGTCCCCCATCTCCTTCCATGTACGCTTCAGGATTGCCAGCCATCCCGCCGGCGGTACCTGTAAGGGGGAGCTCGCGCCGGTACCTGCGCCATGATCAGCGACGTTCATGCCGCCTGCTCCCGTGCGGCGCCTGCATATTCCAGACATGCCTCCACCGCCGCACCCAAGCTGCCAACGTAGAGGTCCGCACCCAAAGTGCGCTGTATCTCCCGATCGGTGAGCGCCGCCTCGCCCTCCGGCCATAGCCCGACCAATATCGGCACATTGCCTACGCGGGACCGAACGCGACGTACGAGATATCGGAGATGTGACGGTGATCCGCCGATCTCCAAGTAGGAGATGCATACGAGACGAGTCCCTGAAGCGTCGAGACGGTCTATGTTCGCACGTGATCCGACGTCATGAGAAACCCGTTTTGCGCCGAACCCGCGCTTCGCGAGCAATTGCTCAAGCATGGCGCTTACCGCATCGTCGAGCACGCCACGTCCAGCAATGCACAGAACGCTCCCGTCGGCCTTCCATTGAGCCGGCGCTGCTGGAAGTGTGGCCGGCGCCGTTTCTTCGAAGCCTACGCCTTCTCCGACCAGCGGATTTAGCCGGCCCTCTCGTACCTTGGTTGCACTGGCAGTGTCTTCCTGCCCGTGCAGTTCGCCTACGAGCACCAGCATAGAGTCGACGACCCTCGTTGCCCGGTCGCGTGTGATGGCACCTCGTTCGACGTCTGCGGCTGCGAGTTTCAGCGCGGCCAGTGCCACCTCATCATAATAGGCCGTCAGCGACCGTTCCGCGAGCTGACCCTCGGCCTGATCGAGTGCTTCGTCCGGATCCTCTGCCAGCATCCGCTGGTAGAAGCTTTCGACCGGGGTAAGGGCGGGCCGGTCGCCCAGTAGAACGTCAAGGAATTCCAAACTTGGGATGTGCCGGCCCAGCACGACCAGCAGCAGCGTAAGTGGCATCGACAGCACCAGACCTACGGGTCCCCAAATCCAGGTCCAGAACACCGCTGCCAGCACAACCGAGAGTGGAGACAGACCGGTCGAATGACCGTAGAGCAACGGCTCGATGACATAACCGATCACCGGCTCGAGAACGACGAAGAGCGCTGCGACCATCAGCATCGTCGACCAGCCTGGATCCGCTCCGGCCGCAACGATCAACGGTAGAGCCGCACCGAGTAGTGCGCCGATATACGGTACGAAGCGGAGCACGCCGGCGAGGATGCCCCATAAGGCAGGAACCGGCAGGCCAATGATCCAAAGGCCGATACCCACGACGGTACCGAAGCTGGCGTTTACGGCCAACTGAGACAGGAAGTACCGACTGAGCCGCCCGCCGGCGTCATCCATGGCGGCCGTCGTGCGGTGAAGGTCGGACGAGCCGAAAAGGCGGATCATTCGATCGCGCAGGTCTTCCTTCTGCATGAGTATGAAGATGGCCACGACCAGCACGATGACGAACGTTTCGAACGGTGCGACCACCGGTTCGAGGTAGCTGCCCACCTGTTCCAGTACCGGGATCTGTTTGTCGATGACCCGGACGTTCAAGGGATGGGTCCTGGTGCCCCGCACGATATTCGGATCGGCGATCACGGCCGGAGGCGGAGTGTCCGGTCCGATAAATGGGAGCTTCTTCGTGATGAAGCCGGTCGCCCTATCGATCTTGGACTGAATGGTCGTGACGTAGCTTGGCGCCTTGTCCGATAGCGATGCGGCCTGCATCCCGACCAACGTCCCTATGCCGCCAAGGACGCCCAAGGCGCTCATCACTGCCACGAAGATTGCCAAGCCCTTCGGCAACTTCAGGCGTCGCAGAAACAGGACGATTGGCGACAGGACGAAAGACAACAGCACCGCAAGCGTGATGGGTATCAACACGTCCTTGGCCAGGAATAGCCCGGCAATCACGACCACGGCTACCGCAAGGCCGAGCAATCCATCCCTGCTCGGCACCTTGGCGGCCGCTACTCCGGTGGCCGACGCTCCTCCCAGTTCATCGTTCATTCGCTTTCCCTTCGGGAACAGCTAACTCACGCTGGTCGCGTTTGGTCCGTTCACCCGTACGCTACCAATCCGGTAGAAAAGTATTACTGCGATAGAAGACGTTGCAGCACCGGGCGTCGAGGTTGCCGAGGCATACGCTGGCAAACGCAGGACGCCGTCTTCACGTAGCGTCAAAACCCTATCGAGAGCATGTGCGGACGCAGGACATCTCGGCAAGCCATTGACGCTACGCCGCCCGCGGCAAACCGTCTGGCGGACGAGGGTACTGGTATAGTGACTGAATGTTGTCAACTTGAGGAGAACGAGGTCGAGGCTTGTCCGCTCCGAGTCCGTTGTCCGCACCCCAACTCCAACATTCGTTCATATCGATCTTTGCGGACAGTAATGGCCTACGTCAGCAGGAGCGCCTCCCGTCGCGCCGCCGCCGATTCGAGGACGTTGACAATCAGGCGCGTTGATAGAGAACGCCAGCGCTAGCACGAGGGAACGGCTGCAGCAGAACAGCCGGGGCGCCGAAAGCCGACGCGGACGCGACGCCTCACTTTCGCTTTGTCGGAAGGCGTACCGTATCATGCAGTACGGCATCGCTGCCGTGATCCAACCACTGGCGGTTCCACGAACCGGACGTACACAAGTACGACCAGCCGGATCACCTCCGGCGACGAATTATAGCAGCGAAAAGGACTGGCTTGCTTGCGGCCACGAAGCATGCCCCTGCCCTACCCGCTCGCAGCCGCATTGACAGCCGGTGCATTTGCTTTGACCGTGCCCTGAACACAGATGATGCGATATGTGCGACCGCGCCTTACGGCAAGTTCAGCTGGACGAGGATCTGCTGAAAGCGTGGCAGCGACCGCAGCGGCGCGAACATCGGATCGGCCTTGATCGCCGGGATATCGGGGCTGCGTTGCGCCAAGGCGTTTTCGATGATCGCCATCGCCTTGTCGCGCTCACCGCGCTGCGCGTGAACGGCACCGATCACAATTGCCTGATCGTCCGCCACCTTCACCGCTTCCCGCAGCTCCGCGTCGGATGTCGCACGGTCGCCGCGTCGGGCCGCGAGCACGGCCTCACCCACATTGCGGAACTTGTCGTCGGCCGGCATCGCCTGAAACTCGGCCAGCGCCGCATCCGTTCGCCCCAGCCACATGAGCGAAAGGCCGATGTAATAGCGCGCGTAGAACCGCTCGGGTGCCGCCCGCAGCATACGCCGCAGCGCCGTAATCGCCGCTTCATAGTCGCCACCCAGATAATAGGCATTGCCCTGCGCGGATATGGCGCTGGCGTTGAGCGGGTCGAGCGCAACCGCCCTGTTGGCCTGTGCGAGCGCGTCGCGCGTATGGCCTATTTCGGCGAGGAAGAAGCTGTAGCCGATCAGCGCCCCGGCATCGGCACCAAGGGCATTGGCGCGGCGATAGGCGGTGAGGGCGTCGGCGAAGCGAAGCTGGTTCTTGAGCAGGAATCCAAGCACCCTGTACGCGCGCGGCAAGTCCGGATTCAGGGCGATCGCGCGGCGCGCCACGGCGATCGCCGCGTTCATCGCCGCCGGCTGTTTTTCGGCGACGGTATAGAAGGTAGCGATATCTGCCATCACCCCCGCCTTGGCGGCGAGCGCCTCGGCATAGTCCGGGTCCAGCGCCAGCGCGGCGTCCAGCAGACCGAGCACCTTGCGGGACACCGCCTCGCCGTCCTGATTCGTGCCAAGTTCGGTTGCCTGCAGCACCAGGTCGTGCGCCTTGACGTTGGTCGTGCCGACATCGACGACCGCCGCCAGCTGGGCGGGGGCCAGCGAATTGCGCAGCGCTGTCGCGACCCGCGTGGCGATATCGGACTGCACCGACAGAACGTCCTGGTTCTGGCGGTCGTAGCTTTCCGACCAGCGTTCGACCCCGGTGCGGCCGTTGATGAGCTGCGCCGTCACGCGCACGACGTCCGCCGATCGCCGGATGCTGCCCGCCAGGATGTCGCTGACGTCCAGCCGGGCCGCCGCCGCCCCGGCGTCGAGGTCGCGGACGGTTTCCGACGACAGCCGCGATACGATCTGGAAACCGGGAATGCGCGACAGCGCGGTGCGAAGCTCCTCCGCCATCCCGTCGCCCAGATACGCCTGTGACGGATCGCCGGACAGGTTGGCGAAGGGCAGCACCGCCATCCGGTTGTCCCCGGAATCGGTGCCGCGCGTCCACCACCAGCCGCCCGCGCCGGCCGCCACCACGGCAGCCGCGCCACCGCCGATCAGCAGGCGACGCTCGATCCCGCGTTTCGGCAGCTGTACTGGCGGGGCCGGCCGTTCTCTGCCCGTCAGGACCGCCTGCACCGCTGCCAGAACCGCCAGATAGCGGGGATCGCTGCGATTGCCCTTCCACCCGATCAGCGGCAGCGCCTGGGTTTCGCCGAAGCCGAGCGGGGGTTCCACCGGATCGATGCAGACCGGCATATACGCGCCGCGCCGCAATGCGCGCGTCGCCTCGTCGCGGACGAAGCTGCCTTCCGGCCCGGTCGAGCGGTTGCTCCACACCACCAGTACGCAACGCGCGGCGGCCAGTTCGCGGCCGATCGTCTCGCGCCATTCGGTGCCGCCGCCGATATGCGCGTCCCACCACACGCCGATCCCGTCGGCTTCAAGCGCCGCGACCAGGGGCGCGACCCGCGGCCGGTCTTCCGACTTGTACGACACGAACAGATCGGTCACGGCCTACCCCCCGAATGCCCCGCAACGCTTTTACTGGTATAATTCGTTAAGCATAAGGGGCTTGTTGCTCGTGCGTACTTGGCGCACGCCGGGAACAACTCTACCGTTCCACATCGGGCAAGGGCGGTAAGGGGCGGCGGATGAGTGGCCAGGACGGACGGACGCGCGCAGTGCCGGAACCTGCCGGCGGCGCGGGACCGATCGATCGACATTGGCGATCCGATGCAGCCACGCCGGGCATTGGAACCGGCGACGCTGCGCCGATCGCGGTCGGCATCACCGGGCATCGTCCGGCGCGACTAGCCGGGGTCGACCCCGTCGTGCTGCGCGCCCGGATCAACGCGGCGCTGGCGGCGCTGGCCGCCGCGGCGCCGAACGACCGCTTCCGCCTGGTCGGCAGCCTTGCTGAAGGGGCCGACACCATGGCCGCCGATGCCGCGTTTGCCTTGGGATGGCAGGTCGACACGGTCCTGCCCTTCGCGCGCGAGGAATATGCGCAGGACTTCGACGGAGCCAAGGCCGGCGAACTGACCGCGCGGATCGATCGGTCTGCCAACGTGCTGGAATTGCCCGGACGGCGCGACGGTCCGGTCGGCGCGGCCGCCGCCTATGAACGGGCGGGCCGGGTCGTTCTCACGCAGAGCGACATCTTGCTGGCGATATGGGACGGTGAACCGGCGCGCGGACGCGGCGGCGCGGCGCAGATCGTCGCCGAGGCGGTCGCCCATTCGATCCCGGTCGTGGTGCTCGAGCCCGATGCATCGCGATCGCCGGTGCTGCTTTGGAGCGGCCTGAACGACCATGATGCCGGACCGGAGGCGGTGGACAGCGTCGCGCGCGGCGGGCTGGACGCCCTGCCACGGCTGATGACCCGGCTGGCGTCGATCCCGCCGAACGGCGAAGCAGAAAAAGGACGGCGTTCCGGGGCAAGGACGCCGCCGCTGTTCGCGATTGCCTATCCACTGCTGCTGGCCTGCACCGGCGTCCGCAAGTTCCGCTTCGCCGATCTGCGCCGGCCGTGCCCGACACCTCGGGCAGTGCAGGACGCCGCGGCGACGACGTTGCGGATGCGGATCGATGGCCTGTTATGGCCGCGCTTCGACCGGGCGGATTGCGAAGCGAGCCTTGCCGCGCAACTGTTTCGCAGCGCCTTCGTCAGCAGCTTTGCGCTGGCGGCGCTCGCCGTCGTACTGGCGCTGCTCGGTCTGGTCGTCCCGGTTGCCGTGAAACCGCTGCTGGCGGCGGGTGAATTCGTGTCGATCGCCACGATCCTGCTCGTCATCCGCTGGGGATCGCGAGCGGGGTGGCACGATCGGTGGCTCAACCAGCGGACCCTTGCCGAGGAACTGCGCTGCCTTGCCGTATCCGCGTCGCTCGGCGACCTGTTCCTTCGCGGCGTGCGCGCCGAAAATGGCGATGTGGCGGGACGCGAGCGGCGCGACATCGCGCGCCGGATCGGACTGCCCTCGGCCCGGATCGATGCCGCCTATCTCGCCGAAACCCATGCGAGCCTCGTCGCGCTGCTCGACGACCAGATCGCCTATGTCCGCCGCGAAGCCGGTCGGATGCACAAGCTCGAACACCGGCTGCACCGCGTGGGCGGCGCTTTGTTCGCGATCACCGCCATCGTCTGCGCCGGCGTACTCGGGATCGAACTGGTCTGGACCTTTTTCGCACATGGTGAAGGCGGCGATCACCATATGCCGGTTGGCGTGACGATCGTCAGCGCCGCGCTGCCGGCGATCGGTGCCGCCATCTACGGCATCCGCATGCAAGGCGACTTTGCGGGTTCCGCCGAACGCAACGGGGCGCTTGCGGTACACCTAGGCGAATTACTCCGGATCGTACAGGACGAAGCGCCGGGGTTCGACGGACTGCGCCGACTGATCCGGCGCACCGCGGAACTGCTCACCAGCGACGTTTCGCAATGGTCGAGAGCCACGCGCGCGCGTCCGTTGAGCCTGCCGGGGTGACGCCGACGCGCGTCGATCAGCGGGCTCGCTGTTTCCTGGTCTGACGCTAGTCGCGTGGCGATGCGGCGGATCGGCGGATCGGCGGATCGGCGGATCGGCGGATCGGCGGCTAATAAGTCGATTTTGCTTCTCCGACTGCGGGAACTGGCAGCCGAAGGACTTTTTGCCGTTCTACCTCCGTTCCCCGAGTAGTTGCGCCATATGGGGAATTAAAGGTGCCTTGCCGCAGTTCGCGAACCTCGCGTTCCAGCGCCTTCACTTTGCCAGCAACCTCAGTGGGGACACCAGCGCCGCCCACCGCGAGAGGTGATCGCGCTCATCATCGGATACCATCCGCACCGCACGCTCGCGGACCTTTAACGCAAATTTGTTCGTCGTGTTGCTTGTCATGGCTCCACCTTCTCTGGAGTTGGAGCCTCCGACAAACCCGGCGCGGCTCAAAGATGCAGTAACATTGCCAGCCAAGCAATCACTTGGTTCAGGAGAAGTGGAAGAATTCGCCTGCTTCAGCCGCCACAAACCGCTCGGGCGCGACGCCAGCTACCTCTAGCGCTGCGGACAATTCCTCGACCGGTGCTCCACGCGCCTCGTCGGTGAGTTGGAACGTCCCCCAGTGAATGCCGAGCGCTCGATCTGCACCAACATCGCAGAAGATCCGCACTGCCTCGACGGGGTCGACATGCTGCGCCGCCATGAACCAGCGTGGCGCATAGGCACCAATCGGGATCAGCGCGACATCGGGTGCCCCGAGGTGCCCACGGATCTCGCCGAAGATGCGACCATCGCCATAGCCGGTGTCGCCGACGAACCAGATCGCGCCGGCGGGTGTCTCCAGGTAGTGGCCGCCCCACAGCATCATTCGCGTGTCGCTTGGCCAGCGGTTCGACCAGTGATAGGCGGGCGTCACGGTCGTCGCGATCTCGTCACCGAGCGCCAAGCGGTCCCACCAGTCGCCGGTGACGCAGCGGGCCGCAGGCACGGCCGCCCGCACGACGGCATCGTTTCCGAGCGGCATTACCATCAGCGGATCGTGGACCGCGTGCAGCCGCTGCAATGTCGCGACATCGAGATGATCGTAATGACCGTGGCTGAGCAGCACGAAATCGATTGGCGGCAGGTCGTTGAACGCGATGCCCGGCGCTGTCACCCGCTTCGGTCCGATGCGGCGGAACGGGCTCGCCCGCTCTGACCAGACCGGATCGGTAAGGATGTTGCGGCCCGCGACTTGGATCAACAGCGAGGGTGCTGTCAGTCTAATGCGAACCGCTCTCTACATGATGCAGTTCGGTCTTTGAGGTCAGCCTTCAGCTGACGAGCGACTGCCACTCCGCCAGCGCGGCGGAGCGTCGTTCCCGGTAGGTTTGACGGTCGATAAGGTGGCGTTCCAGACTGAAGTGGTTGTGGATGTTGGCGTGGACCGAGGCGAACTTCTGTAGCGTCTTCATCTGCCGGAAGCGCTGCATCGCCCGCTCCCGTCGTCGAAACGGCAGGTGGCTGTTCTCGACCCGGTTGTTGGCCCAGCGGCCGGCCTCCTGCCGGTCGGCGTTGCCCAGATCGTTCATCGCGGCGCGGTAGGACCGCAGACCGTCGGTCGTGATCTTGTCCGGCGCTCCATGGCGTTTCAGCGCCTTTTTCATGAACGTCAGGGCTGCAGCCTTGTCCCTCGTTCTGGTGACATAGCTCTCCAGCACCTCGCCTTCTTGGTCCACCGCACGCCAGAGGTAGACCATTTCGCCGTTCAGTTTTACGTACATCTCGTCGAGGTGCCACCGCCAGTGGCGGAACCCGCGCATCCGGCTGACCCGCTGCCGCCGGATATCGCTGGCGAACATGGGCCCAAAGCGGTTCCACCACAGCCGCACCGTCTCATGACAGATGTCGATCCCGCGCTCGAACAGCAGGTCCTCCACGTTGCGCAGCGACAGCGGAAAGCGCACGTACATCAGCACCACCAGCCGGATCACCTCCGGCGACGAGTTGAAGCAGCGAAACGGACTGGCTGGCTTGCGGGCACGGGGCATGCCCCTGCCCTACCCGCTCGCAGCCATATTGCCAGCAGGTGCATTTGCTTTGACGGTGCCCGAACTGGTGTTCGTCTGGAAGGTTGGCGAGGCACCGCACCTCAACACCGTGCAGCTCGGCAGGAACGGTCGTTACCGGACCAACATCTGGAACTACCGGGGAGCGACCAAAACCGGCCACGATGCCGAGCTTGCCCTGCATCCGACGGTCAAGCCGGTTACGATGATCATGGACGCGATCAAGGACACTTCGAAGCGTGGAGAGATCGTCCTTGACCCCTTTGGTGGCTCGGGCTCAACGCTGATCGCCGCCCACAAGACGGGCCGGCGCGCCAGACTGATCGAGTATGAGCCGACCTTCTGTGCCGTCACCATTCGCCGCTGGCAGAAGATTGCGCGCGGCAAGGCCGTTCTGGAAGCGACCGGTGAAACCTTCGCCGATGTCTACGCGCGTCGCAACGCCGAGATCGAGCGGCTCGGTGAACTTGCACTGGAGGACGCGGCATGAGCGAACAGATCAGGCGCAGGCCCGGCGGTCAGTTTGCTGAAGGACAGTCCGGGAACGCCGCTGGTGCGAGGCTGAGGAAGCCTGACCCGCTGCTTACCCTGAGAGATATACTTCGGACTGACCTTCGGGTGGCGTCCGAAGTGGTCGGCTTCAAGGACGGCAAGCCGGTCACCCGGTATGAGAATGCTGTACGGACGCTGGCGAAAGGCGATTCGGCGTACCGGCTGGCGACCCGTGACTTCGTGGAGCACACCGCCGACGCGGCCCGTGATCTCGAGGCACTTGAACGGAGCGAGGCCCGCCGGGAGCAGGACCGGGCTCGCAGGGACCGAGGCCGTTAACGATGGAACGCAACGTCATTGGCGGATCTGCCGTGAAACCTCCCTGCGAAGACAGCCCCGGCGAACGTCCGGCGTCGGTGGGTCCCCTGCGGCAGGAGGATGTTTTCCGGATCGTGCTGGCCACGGCCAACGTCCCGGTTTCGATCCCGCGGGGTCGTGGGCGGCGTGTGGTCACCCTGTACGAAGCCCAGGTCCGCCGGCTTGCTGCCGGGCGGGTTTACCGGCGGGCAGCGGTGATGGACTTTATACGGCTTGTCCACAGGGCTGCTGCTGCCAGTTCGGACCCCGCACCCGATACGCCACCCTTGCCTGCAGTTACGCGACTTGAGGAGAATCTCGAACGGCTGCGGGTGGTCGCGGCGTCGGCTGAGGCCGGCGAACTCGATCGCCGCGCCACGACGTTCTACGAAATGTTGCTCGATACTCTCGACGACAGCCCGCCTGAATAAGCCTCGTCCGGGACTGACAGCGGCAAATTCAGGGTATCGGTTAATATCAGTACAACACCTCTGGAAACGCCCGGAAAACCGGGACGAAACACTGGAAATGCGTCATTTGACGCTGCAGGGCGCTGCAGGCCTGAACCCTGCCTGCAAAACTGCATGGAATACCTGCAAGCGCCCTGCTCTTGTGCAACCGAAATCATGTCATTGTTGGCGTAAAAGTGGTTCCAGTGCAGGTACTTGGAATGCAGGAACGCGTTCTTCGTCATCAGAAATCTGCGCAGAAAAATTGAAATGCGGAAACGCTCGTCGAAAGAGGCCAGATGCCGTTTACCGGGGAAACACGGTCTGATCCTGAAGGACAACACAACGCGAAGATTTCGTCCGCTACCGCCGCATAACCGAAGCCTTTGATCCGGGACGTTTCCGGTGCGGCAAGACGGGAACCGGCGGCCCTGCAGACGCGGATGCGATCAACCAATATGAAAATGCATCAGGACTGGAACCGTACTGCATGCGACTGCCGCAGAGAAAACCTCCCCCAAACCCCGTATCGATGGGTATCGGACGGCTCTCCGCACTACCGAACTGAACGGGAATGGCGCGGAAAGGCGCGCCTTCCGGCTGAGTTATCCGATTTGGTCAGTTACTTACGAAGTCTTGGCGGAGCCCATTACATTTCGAACGATCGATATCGGTTCTTGTAAGTCACCGAAATCGCGAGAAATTTACTTGTAAAGCGTACCGCTGGAGAAAAGGCCCTCGAATCTCGTGAATTAGGTACCGAGAGAGGCCAAATTCGTACAATTCGGAACCTAGGTTCCGGAATAATTTTAATTAAAAACAACGACTTGGTGGCGGAGCGGGAGGGATTCGAACCCTCGATACGCTTTTGGCGTATACTCACTTTCCAGGCGAGCGCCTTCGACCACTCGGCCACCGCTCCGCATTGCCGGAAGGTGGGTTCCCTAGGGCGCGGCGGGGTTTCGTGCAAGCGGGAGTTGCGGGGACGGCGCACGGTGGGCAGGATGGCGCGATGCATTTCGTCTCGCTGATTGCCGCGCTGCTTCAGGCCGCCGCCCCCGCCGCCCCGCCGACACCGGCCGATCCGGTCGACAGCGACTGGCGGACGATCCCCGACGACGAACTGCTCGTGATGACGCTGGCCGGGGACAAGCGGGTCGTGATCCGGCTGGCGCCGCGCTATGCGCCGGTCCATGTCGACAATCTGCGCAAGCTGGCACGGGCGCATTGGTGGGACGGCAGCTCGGTGTACCGCGTCCAGGACAATTATGTCGCGCAGTGGGGCGACGTCACCGAGAAGAAGCCTTTGCCGGCCGGCGTCGTCGCCAATCCCCCGGCCGAATATGTGACCGGCCGCTATGATGCGGTCACGCAGATGACGCGGCGCGATCCATATGCCGCGAAGAGTGGGCATAGCGCCGATGGCTGGCCGGTGGCGAGCGATGGCAAGGGGGCGTGGCTGACGCACTGTTATACGATGGTCGGCGTCGGACGCGATATGGCGCCGAGCACCGGAAGCGGTGCCGAACTCTATGCGGTAATCGGCCATGGCCCGCGCCATCTCGACCGCAATATCGCACTGGTCGGGCGCGTGGTCGAGGGGATGGAGGTTCTGTCGTCGCTGCCGCGCGGCACCGGCACGATGGGATTTTACGCGCCCGATCAAACGGCGACGCCGATCCGGTCGGTGCGGCTGGCCAGCGAGATTCCGGCAGGGGAGCGGCCCCATTTCCAGTATCGCGCTGTCGACAATATCCGCTATGCCGCATGGGTAAAAGGGCGCGAAAATCGCGAGCCGCCCTTTTTCGAAGTACCGGCGGGCGGGGCGGACATCTGTAACGCCATGCCGCCAGTCCGGCCGACGCCCGCAAGATAGCGATCAGACGCGCGAAACGAGCAGCGCCGCGCCGAAGCCGATGAAAATGCCGCCGGTCGCGCGGTCGAACCAGCGGCGGACGCGCGGACGGGTCAGATGGCGCGCGAGGGAGCGACCGCCCACCGCATAGGCGGCGTACCACAGGCATTCGACCACCGCGAACGTCGCGACCAGAATGGCGAACTGCACCGGCTGCGGACCCTCAGGATCGACGAACTGCGGAAGGAAGGCGGTTGCGAACAGCAACAGCTTGGGGTTGCTGATCCCGACCAGAAAACCACCGCGGAACAAATGGCCGGACGGTATGGTGTCGGGTGCGACGTCCAGCGGTGCCGACCGCGCCGCGATCGCGCGGAAACCGAGCCATGCCAGATAGGCGGCACCGGCATAGCGCAGCATGTCGAAAAGTCCCGGTACCGCCGTCAGCAGCGCCGCCAATCCCGCCGCCGACGCCATCAACACGCCGATGAGCGCGGTCAGGCAGCCTGCCATCGCCGGCAGGCTACCGCGCCAGCCGAGCGTCACGCTGCGCGTCAGAACATGGAGCATGTTCGGTCCGGGCGTGCCGCACAGCACGACCACCGCCGCGACGAAGAGCAGCCAGCTATGCAGTGCCATGCCGGGCCGCGATCAGCCCCGGACCCAGTCGGCGACGGCGGTCGCAACGGTGTTCGCGGCCTGATTGATCGCCGGACCGACGCTGTTCGCGTCGATCGTCGCGACCGGCGCGCGCGCCTCGAAGCGGCGCTTTTCGAACGTGGTCGACCCGGCGCGCTGCAGGGTCGCATCATAGACGACCACCGCTTCGCTGCGCCCGGCATCGATGCCGAATTCGCGCAGTTCGCCGTTCAATTGCGCACCTGGATCGGCAAAACCCTGCCGCGTGCTCAGCACCACCATGTTCGCGCGCGACGTCAGCGTATCGGACAGCAGCCGTGCGAACAGGCGCGCGGGCGGTTCGACCCATTGCGCTTCCTTGACATAGGCGATGCTGGTCGCGCTCGACTGCACCGGCACGCGCGTCACCGCCAGTTCCTGCGGCACGACCGGTACCTGCACGGTGATCGAACGCGCCTGTGCCGAACTCTGCGTCGCACCGGCCGCGATCGGGGCGGCGGGGGCCAGCGTCAGCAGCGCGGGCGGCGGTTCGGCACCGAAGCGGATGCACCCGGCAAGCGGCAGGAGCAGCAGAACCGACAGCTTCTTCATGGGGCGCATCCTTGTCTTCCGCGTCACTTCTTGGGGTCGTAGTCGGGCAGCTTCGAGCGGCCGACCAGCGCGGTCGCGCCACCCTGATCGACCTTTTCCGCGACCGAGGCGAGCGCGCCGGTCATCGCGCGCAGATCGCCGACCAGCTGGTTGACCTGCGGGATGGTCTGCTTGCTGAACGCCTGCAGCCCCGGCTTCGCATCGCCGATCGCGTCGTTCAGCGTGTCGGCGCTCTTCTGCGCGCTGGCGATGGTGCGATTGAGCTGCTGGATCGTCGGCTGGATGTCGTTGGCCAGCACGCCGTTGGTCGTCGCCGCCAGGTCACCAATCTGTTGCGAGGCAACGCCCGCGCGCTGGATCGCGATCCTCGTTTCCGCCAACGTCGCGGCGATTTCCGGCCCGCGATCGGCCAAAGCATCGGTCAGCCGGTTGGTGCTGTCGAGGATCGCGGCGATCGAATTCTGGTTGCGGTCGGACAGGACGTCAGCCAGCCGCTCGGTCAGGGTGGTGACGCGTTCGAGCAGCTGCGGCGCGGAGCTGAGCAAGGCCGCGACGCCGCCGGCCTTGGGCGGAATGACCGGCACGCCCATCGGGCACGACTGTTCGGCGTTCGCTGCAGGACAGGTGATCGGCGGCGCGCCCTTGACCGCGCCGTCCAGCGTGATCGTCGACACACCGGTGAAGCTGCCGACGATCGTCGCGGTCGTGCCGAGCAGGACCGGGGTCTCGTCCTTCACCTTGATCCGGACGCGGACGAATTGCGGGTCTTTCGGCCACAGGGCGATATCCTCGACCTGCCCCGAGGGGACACCCGAAAACGATACCGGCGACCCCTTGGCAAGGCCGTCGACGGCCTGTTTGAAGAAGACGTCATATTCCTTTTCACTGCCACCGCCGATACGGGCGAGCCACACGGTGAACAGCGCCAGCATGACCAGCAGGATCAGCACCACCGCGCCGACAAGGACATGGTTCGACCGGGTTTCCATCAGCGCCTCTGGGCTTGCAGCGAGGCCGGCTCTGCGCCGGCGTCGCGGTCGTGGTTGCGGGCGGCGATGCGATCCTGCGCATCGGTCGCGGCGCGGCCACGGGGTCCGTTGAAATATTCCTGGATCCACGGATGGTCCAGCGCGAGCAGTTCGTCGATAGTGCCGACGGCAATGACCTTCTTGTCCGCCAGCACCGCCACGCGGTCGCAGATGGCATGCAGCGTGTCGAGGTCGTGGGTGATGAGAAAGACGGTCAGCCCCAGCGTCTTCTGCAGCGACGCGGTGAGGTCGTCGAACGCCGCCGCGCCGATCGGATCGAGGCCGGCGGTCGGTTCGTCGAGGAACAGCAATTGCGGATCGAGCGCGAGGGCACGGGCGAGGCCGGCACGCTTCTTCATCCCGCCCGACAGTTCCGACGGGTATTTCGGCCCGGCATTGGCGGGGAGACCTGTCATCACGACCTTGTACCCGGCGATCTCGTCAAGCAGTGCAGGTTTGAGCTTCGGGTAGAATTCCTTCAGCGGCACCTGCACGTTTTCGGCGACGGTCAGCGTCGAGAACAGCGCCCCGCCCTGAAACAGCACGCCCCATTTCTTGCGGATTTCGGTCGCTTCGGTCTCTTCGCGGCCGATCGTGTTCTCACCGAACACCTCGATCGTGCCGGCGGCGGGCGTCTGAAGGCCGATGATCGATCGCATCAGCACCGATTTGCCGGTGCCCGACCCGCCGACCACGCCGAGGATTTCACCCCGCCGCACGTCGAGGTCAAGATCCTCGTGGATGACCTGGTCGCCGAACTGGTTCTTGAGACCACGGACTCGGATGAGGGATTCGTGCTCGCTCATATCCACCCGATCCATGCGAAGAAGATCGCGAAAAACGCATCGAGCACGATCACCAGGAAGATCGCCTGCACCACCGCCGCCGTCGTACGGCTGCCGACCTGTTCGGCATCGCTTTCGACCTGCATGCCATGGAAACAACCGGCCATGCCGATGATCGCGCCGAACACCGGTGCCTTGATCAGGCCGATATACAGGTCGGTGATCGGCACTACTTCGCGGATGCGGGTGACGAAGGTGATCGGCGGGATGCCGAGCTGTGCCCAGCTGAGCAGTCCGCCGCCGATGATCGCGATGATCGACGCATAGAAGCCGAGCAACAGCATCATCACGATCGCGGCGATGACGCGCGGCAAAACCAGCGCCTCCATCGGCGACACGCCGATGGTGCGCATCGCGTCGATCTCTTCGGTCAGCTTCATCGTACCGAGCTGCGCGGCGAACGCCGAGCCCGAGCGACCCGCGACCATGATCGCGGTCATCAACACGCCCAGTTCGCGGAACGTCAGGCGACCGATCAGGTTGATCGTGAACACCTCCGCACCGAACTGTCGCAGCTGCACCGCGCCCTGCTGCGCGATGACCATGCCGATCAGGAAGCTCATCAACCCGATAATGCCGAGCGCCGAGACGCCGACGACCTCGAACCGCTGTACCGTCGCATTGAAGCGGAAACGGCGCGGATGACGCAGGATGTTGAGGAACGCGATGACGGTCGCGCCCATGAAGCCGAGCAGGCCCAGCATTTGCCGCGCACTGCCCGACACCGCTTCGCCGATTTCCTCCAGTACCCTAAGCGGCGGGCTGAGCGCCTTGCCCTTGCGGACGACCGGATCGTCGGCGGCCGCGACCTGATCGAACAGGTGCTGGCTGTCGGTGTTCAATCCCTCGATAGTGACATCGCGGTCGCGTGCGAAGCGGTGGACCAGCCACGCACCGACCGTATCGATCCGATCGACCTGCGACAGGTCGATCCGGCTGACCGGTCCGTCGACCTCGTTCAGTCGTTCGGGCAGGTCGCCGACATGGGCGAGCGACAGGTTGCCGGTAAAGCGCAGCACGCCACCGCCATCGGCCCGGTCGTGCGAAAAATCGGCGGAAGCGCTCATCGCAGCCATCCATCGGCGATTTGCGGCGTCGCGGCAAGATGGTACGCGCTTGGCGCATGCGCCACCGCGACCTCGCCATCTATGACATGGACAAGACCATCACCCGCGTCGCGACATGGACGCCATTCCTGCGCCATGCGCTTAGGGAACGCGGACGAGGTGCGTTGTGGCTGCTGCTGATCGCGGGAGTGGCCGTCACCGGCTATGTCCTGCGCCTGTACGGGCGCGACCGGTTGAAGGAGATGACCCACCGGCTGGTGCTGGGCCGCACGGTGCCGGGCGAACGATTGACCGATACGGCTCGCGCCTTTGCGCGGGCGACGGTCGCCACCGGCCTGCTCGACGGCGCGCGGGCACGAATCGAAGCCGACCGTGCCGATGGTCGGATGCTGGTGCTCGCCACCGCATCCTATCGGTTCTACGCACAGGAGATTGCGGAACTGCTCGGCTTCGATGCGGTCATCGCCACCAACTGCGCGCAGGAGCATGGCGGGAACGTGCTGGCGCGAATCGACGGCGAGAATTGCTACGGCGCGGCCAAGCTGCGCGCGATCGAGGCATGGACCGCCGAACAGGGGATTGCGCGCGGCGATGTAGCGGTCCGGTTCTACAGCGACCACGTCTCCGACGCGCCGGTATTCGACTGGGCCGACGAACCGTTCCCGGTCAACGCCCATGCCCCGCTGAAGGCGCTGGCGCGCAAACGGGGCTGGCCGGTGCTTGACTGGCGCGACTGACGCTGGGGCGGATCGGGTCGAAATGGGGCGGCTCGTCTTCCGTGCGGTTCGACCGCTGTAAACGTTACGCGGCCTAAACGGTTCAATGCCCGCGGCGGACCCTTCTCCGACATGCTCCCCTTCCTGATCGGGGAGGGGAAGCCTTCATCGCTTCGACGTCCCCAGCCGCTTCGCATTCGCCGTTGCCTTGGCATGGATCGGGGTCAGCGCCCGACCGCCGGCACCGATAACGCCCGCGGTCAGCCGCATCGCCCGGTCCTGCCCTGCCGCGATCCTGCGCGCGGACGGCATGCGGCCAGCGGTCCCGAGCGACCACGCGTCCTGCATCACCTGCATCCACAGCCCCTGCATCGCCGCCATGTCTTTTGCCAGCGAATCGCCCGCCTTCGAAAAGGCCTGCGTCTTTTCGGTGACCATGCCGGTCAGTTCGACATGATCGGCGGTCCATGGATTGCGCAGGCCGGCATCGATCATCGGCATCCGCCGGTCGATCACCACGGCGGAGGCGGCCATCGTTTCCCACAGGCGCAGGCTGGTCTGGGCAGCGTCGGTCCACATCTGCCACCACAGGGTCATGGGCATCGTCATCGCTGGTTCCTTCGACAAGGTCCGCCGCGGATCGGGTGCAGCGCCGCCGCCTTACCCGATGGCCATTCTTTATACCATGCGCGTCATCGTCGCTTGACCCGCATCCTGCCGCATTGCAGCAAGTGTGGCCATGACGACTCTGCCCCCGATCACGAACAATCCCGACATCCGCTTTCTCGGCCGGCTGCTCGGTGACGTCATCCGCACCTATGGCGGGGAGGCGCTGTTCAAACGGATCGAGCATATCCGATCGACGTCGGTCGACCGGCATCGCGGCGTGGCAGGTGCAGATACGATCGACCTGGGGCTCGACAGCCTCAGCCTCGACGACACGATCGCGTTCGTGCGCGGGTTCATGATGTTCTCGATGCTCGCCAATCTGGCCGAGGATCGGCAAGGCATCGCCGCCGAACCGGGGGCCGATGTCGCGACCGCGATCGAGAAGTTGCAGGCCGAGGGCATCGGGCGCAATGCGGTGCTGGCGCTGCTCGACCATGCGCTGATCGCGCCGGTACTGACCGCGCACCCGACCGAGGTGCGGCGCAAGTCGATGATCGACCACAAGAACCGTATCGCCGACCTGATGCTGCTGAAGGATCAGGGCGCCGAGGAAACGCCCGAGGGCGACCGGGTCGACGAAGCGATCCTGCGCCAGATCGCGCTGCTGTGGCAGACCCGCGTCCTGCGCCGCGAACGGCTGTACGTCGCCGACGAGGTCGAGACCGCGCTCAGCTATCTGCGCGACGTGTTCCTGCCCACCCTGCCCGCGCTGTACGCGCGCTGGGAACGGGTGCTGGGCCAGCGCCCGCCATCGTTCCTGAAACCCGGCAGCTGGATCGGCGGCGACCGCGACGGCAATCCGTTCGTCGATGCCGCGGCGCTCAAGCTGGCGCTGGCGAAGGCGGCCGAAGCGGTGCTCGGCTATTATCTCGACCAGCTCCACAGCCTCGGTGCCGAACTGTCGATCTCGACCGAGCATGTGACCGTCGACGAGGCGATCGCGGCGCTGGCCGACAAGAGCGGTGACAATGCCGCATCCCGTGCCGACGAACCGTTCCGCCGGGCGATCAGCGGCATCTATGCGCGCCTTGCCGCCACCCACCAGAAGCTGACCGGAAAGGTCGCGCCGCGCCCCGGCAATTTGACCGGCGAACCCTATGCCGATCCGGCGGCGTTCCGTGCCGACCTCGCGTCGCTGGCGCGCGGGTTGGTGCAACAGAATAACGGTCCGCTGTCGACCGGCGGCGCGCTCGGGCGGCTGATCCGCGCGGTCGAGACGTTCGGTTTCCACCTCGCCACGCTCGACATGCGCCAGAACAGCGTGATCCATGAGGGCGTCGTCGCCGAACTGCTGAAGGTCGCCGGGGTCGAGCCGGACTATCAGGCGCTGGACGAGGATGCGCGCGTCGAACTGCTGCGCCGCGAACTCGAAAGCCCGCGCCCGCTGACCAGCCCCTATGCCGAATATTCGGAGCAGACCGCGTCCGAACTGGCGATCCTGCGCGCCGCCGCCGACGCCCATGCCCGCTACGGCCGCGAATGCATCCGCCATTACATCGTGTCGATGGCACAGTCGGTATCGGACCTGCTCGAAGTACATCTGCTGCTGAAGGAAAGCGGCCTGTACGTGCCGGGCGAGACCCCGCAGGCGCATATCATGGCGATCCCGCTGTTCGAGACGGTCGCCGATCTGGAGGCGGCACCGGCGATCATGACCCGCTGGCTGGCGCTGCCCGAGGTCGCGGCGATCGCGCAGGCGCGCGGCCATCAGGAGGTGATGATCGGCTATTCCGATTCGAACAAGGATGGCGGCTACCTCACCTCGACGTGGCAATTGTCGAAGGGCTCGACGGCGCTGGCGCCTGTGTTCGAGGAGGCGGGGATCGGGATGCAGTTGTTCCACGGTCGCGGCGGCGCGGTCGGGCGCGGCGGCGGGTCGTCGTTCGCCGCGATCCGGGCGCAGCCGCACGATACGGTGCAGGGCCGCATCCGCATCACCGAGCAGGGTGAGGTCATCGCCGCCAAATACGGCACCCGCGACAGTGCGGTCACGAACCTCGAAGCGATGACGTCGGCGACGTTGCTCGCCAGCCTCGAACCCGATTCGCTGAACCCAGCCGATGCGGCACGCTTCGCCGCTGCCATGGACACGCTGTCGGATACGGCGTTCAAGGCCTATCGCGGCCTCGTCTATGGCACCGACGGCTTCACCACCTTCTTCCGACAGGCGACGCCGATCGCCGAGATCGCCGGCCTGAAGATCGGATCGCGCCCGGCGAGCCGCAAGAAATCCGACGCGATCGAGGATCTGCGCGCGATTCCGTGGGTGTTCAGCTGGGCACAGGCGCGGATCATGCTGCCGGGCTGGTACGGGGTAGGCGCGGCGCTGCAATCGTTCGAGGACAAGGGGTTGCTGCGCGAAATGGCGACCGCATGGCCGCTGTTCGCGGCGACGCTGGCCAATATGGAAATGGTGCTCGCCAAGTCCGACATGGACGTCGCGGCGCGCTATGCCGGGCTGGTCGAGGACAAGGCGCTGAGCGAAGCGATCTTCGGCCGGATTCGCGAAGGCTGGCAGGCGACGCATGACGGGTTGCTGTCGGTCACCCGCCAGACACGGCTGCTGGAAAAAAGCCCCGCCCTCGAAGCGTCGATCCGGCTGCGCACACCCTATATCGAGCCGCTGAACCTGCTCCAGATCGAACTGCTCAAGCGGCACCGCGCGGGCGAGGCCGATGCGCGGATCGGCGAAGGCATCCTGCTGTCGATCAATGCCATCGCGACGGCGCTGCGCAACAGCGGCTGACGGCGGCGCCCACCACAGGACCCGATCCGGCGCAGTTGCACCGGATCGGGCGCGTGGTTATTTCACGGCGGCCGTCGTGCCGGCAGCGGCGATACGCGATCCGTCGGCATTCAGCCCCAGGTCGCGCAGCAGCGGCCCGACCTGCGGATCGGCCCCGTTGAAGTTGCGGAACATGACCGCGTAATCCTCGGTATGGCCCTTCGACAGGATCATCTCGCGGAACCGCTGGCCATTGGCGCGGGTCATGCCGCCGTTGCGCTCGAACCAGTCGAACGCGTTCGCGCTCAGCATCTTGGTCCAGCTGTACGCATAATAGCCCGCGGCATAGCCGTTGCCCCAGATGTGCAGGAAATAGGTCGATCGATAGCGCGGCGGCACGTCGGCGACGTCCAGCCCGGTGGCGGCCAGCGCCTTCGTCTCGAACGCATCGGCGTCCTGCACCCCCTGTGCGGCGGTCAGCGAATGCCAGCTCATATCCATTTCGGCGGCGGCCAGCGCCTCGCCGAACGAATAGCCTGAATTGAACGTGCCGGCGCGCTTGATCTTGTCGATCAGGGTCTGCGGAATGACCTGTCCGGTCCGGTAATGGACGGCGTAATGCGGCAGGACCTTGGGGTTCAGCGCCCAGTGTTCGTTGAACTGCGACGGGAATTCGACGAAATCGCGCGCGGTGTTGGTGCCCGAGATGCTGGGATAGGTCTGGTTCGCGAACAGGCCGTGCAGCGCGTGACCGAATTCATGGAACATGGTCGTCACGTCGTCGAAACTGATCAGCGCGGGCTGACCGGCGGCGGGCTTGGTGAAATTGCTGACATTATAGATGACCGGCTTCGTCCCCAGCAGCTTCGACTGGTTGACGAAGTTCGACATCCACGCGCCGCCATTCTTGTTGTCGCGCTTCCACAGGTCGAAATACATCAGCCCGACCGGGGTGCCGTTCGCCTCCAGCACCTCGTAGACGCTGATGTCGGGATGATAGACCGGAATGTCGGTCCGCCGCTTGAACGTCAGCCCGTATAGCTGGTTGGCGGCATAGAAGACGCCGTCGGTCAGCACCTTGTCGATTTCGAAATAGGGCTTCAGCTCGTCCTGGTTCAGGTCGTAGCGCGCCTTGCGGACCTGTTCGGAATAATAGTCCCAGTCCCATGGCTTCAGCTCGAAATCGCCGCCGGTCGCGGCGATCCGCGCCTGTAGTTCCGCCGCCTCGCGCCGCTGTTCGGCGGCGACGGGCGTTCCCAGTTGCTGCATGAAGCCGAGCGCGGTCTTCGGATTCTGCGCCATCTGGTCCTGCAACACGTAATCGGCCCAGGTGGCGAAGCCGAGCAGCTTCGCCTTTTGCGCGCGCAGCGCCGCGATCTTCACGATCGTCGCGCGGGTGTCGTTCGCATCGCCCTTTGCCGCGCGGGTCCAGCTGGCGTTGAACAGTGCCTCGCGCGTCGCGCGGTTCTTCAACGTCGCCAGTTCGGGCTGCTGCGTCGTGTTCTGCAACGTCAGAACATATTTGCCGGCCAGCCCGCGCGCCTTCGCCGCATCGGCGGCCGCCGCGATCTCGCCCTCCGACAAGCCGTCCAGCTTTGCCCGGTCGTCGATCACCAGCGCGCCGGCCTTTGCCGCCGCCAGCAGCTTTTGCTGGAACGCCGTCTCCAGCGTCGACAATTGCGCGTTATAGGCGCTCAGCGTCTTCTTGTCGGCCGGCGACAGCAAGGCACCGGCACGGACCATCCCCTGATAGGTCAGGGTCAGCACCTGCAACTGTTCGGCGTTCAGCCGCAGCGACTGGCGCTGGTCGTACAGCGTCTTGACCCGGGCGAACAAGGCGGGGTCGAGGTTGATCGCATCCTGATGCGCGGCATAGGCGGGGGCCAGTTCGGCCTGCGTCGCCTGCAACGTATCGTCGGTATTGGCACCGACCACCCCGTAAAAGGCGAGGCTGGCCCGTTCGAGCAGACGGCCCGACCGCTCCATCGCGGCGATGGTGTTGTCGAAGGTCGGTGCGCTGCGGGCGCGGGTGATCGCGGTGATCTCGGCACGTTGTTCGGCCATGCCGGCGCGGATCGCGGGGCCGTAATCGGTGCTCTTGATCCGGTCGAACGGCGGCGCTTCGAACGGCAGCGTGCTGGCGCGCGCGAACGGATTGGTCGCGGGCAGCGGCGCGGCGAGGGCGGTCGTCGACAGCATCAGGAAGGTAGCGGCGGCGGTAACGGGAAACAGGCGCATGAAAGCTCCGTCGATACAGGGAGAACCACCTGTGTCGCACCCCCCGCCCCGCCGGGCAATGCCCCGCCGGTCAGCGCAGCATCAGCCAGCCAAGGACGGTCAGCGCTGCCAGCGCCTGCCACCCCCCCTCGGTCCGGATCAGATAGACCATGCCGATCACCCCGGCGGCGGCCAGCGCGCCCGCCGCGGCCTGTCGCGTGGCGATACGGTCGAGCACCACGATCCCGGCGACGACGTTCGCCGCGATGTTGACGACGATCCATCCGTAGGACGGGATCACGCCGATCGATCCCCATAACGGCAGCTTGATGGTCGCAAAGCCGCGCATCGTCCGTGGAAACAGATCGGCGGCGAGATGCAGCCCGATCCCGAACGCCAGCCCCGCCGCCACCGGCCAGGTCCGCGGGTCGAGCAGCGCGATACCCGGCGGCAGGATACTGTGGAGCAGCGCGCTGCGATGGCGCAGTCGCAACGGGGTATCGAGATCGGGCAAGGTGCTGCCCGACGCCATCGCGAGGGTGACGGTCGCGATCAACGTCCAGTTCCCGGTACCCCCGACAAAGGCCAGCACCACCGCACACAGAAGAAACAACGCCGCCGCCATCGACGCGCGTTAATCATTTGTACCCGGTTTGTCCACAGGGATACACCAAAGCCCGATCGTCCAACATGTTGTAAACGATGCGACTCCCGATGCGATCGGTCAGGACATCAGATAGCGGTCGCGCGGCACATCGGCCGGGACATCGATCGCCGGCACCGGCCGCGATGCCGCCCGGGCCAGCCACGCATCACCGCCGTCGCGGTGGCGCGTCGATCCGTCGCCCCGTGTGGCGACCCGCCCATAGACCGGCCGTTCGCGGTCGCCGGGCGAACCGCCGAACATTGCCGCGATATTGCCATAGGTCGCCGGATCGCGCCCATCGAGGCTGAGCCGGTCGTTCAGATAGCACGCCGTTGCCCATGCCGTTTCGGGGTCGGGTGTCATCGCGATGATCCGTTTCGCCCAGTACATGCGCAGATTATTGTGCATCCAGCCGAAGCGCAGAAACTGGCGCTGGCAAGCATTCCAGCTTTCGTCGCGCGTCTCGCCCCGCGCCATCGCCGACAGGCTTTCAAGATCGGGGCGCGGATCGCCGGCATGATCGGCCAGCGTCGTCCGTGCCCATGCCGCGACCCGGTCATAGCGTTCGGGCGCGGCCAGCGCGCGCGCCTGATAGTGAAACCATTCGCGCCACCCGAGCAGCTCGTCGGCGAATTTCGTGCGGTGTTTGGCGCCTGCATCGCTGTCCCCGACCGCGCGCATCACCTCGCGCGGGCCGAGCACCCCGAAATGGAGATAGGGGGACAGGCCGCTGGCTCCCTCGCGCCGGGTCGCGTCGTTGCGCGCGGCGGCATAGCCCGGCAGCACGTCGCGGACCAGCCGCGCCAAGCGTTCCTCCGCCGCCATCCGCCCGGCGGGAAAGGCGGCGCTGACCGGCAGGCTGTGGTCGATCGCCAGACCGGCGACGACGGTGTCGAGGTCGATCGTGTCGAGCCGGTCGGGTGCGAATGGCAGGTCTCCGGCATAGGGCGCGACCATCGGCTTTTCGACATCGGCATCGACCCAGTCCCCGCGCGCGGGTTCGTGGCGACGCAGGAAGCCCGACCGGCCGCTGATCCCGTCGCCGATGACGGCGGGCGGCACCAGACAGGCTGCATTCACCGCATAGACCGCGACCGCCGCGCGGTCGGCGACGCGATCCACCTGCCAGCGCGCGACGAAGGTCGGCTGATCCTCCACCACCAGCGCGGCGGCATCGGCGGCGAGGCGGTGGACCAGCCCCTTCTCGCGGTGGCCCGCCCGGTCGATATGATGGACGCAGGTCAGCCCCCGTGCGCGGCACCCCGCCGCCAGATCGCGACCGGCGCCGAGGATGAAATGGTGCAGCCGGTCGGAGGCGTAAGGGTAATCCTCGCGCACGCCGTGATAGACCAGCACCGGCAGCGCCAGCGCATTGCCGAGGCGGATCGCCGCGTCGATCACCGGATTGTCGTCCGCGCGCAGCGCCTGTTGCAACCAGCACAGCACATAGCGTCCACCGTCCGCGACGCCGGACGCGTTGCGCGCGCGGACGCGCGGTGCCTCCCGCCAGTCCGCCAGTGCCGGGGGCAGCGCGACGCTCACCATGCGATGCCGCCCGTACCCGCGCATTCGGTACCTTGCCGGCGGCGGGGGGAAGCTGTGATCGGACGGGGGCGGTGCATCGGGCAATCTCCTGCGCACCGCATAACGATTGGGGACGGCTTCGGTCGCGCGGTCGGACGCGCCTTGAAAACGAACGTACAGTCGGTAAGCCGGTGGCAACGGCGGCGACGAAGCACGCCGATCGACAGGAGAATCCGCATGCGCACGGCACTCGGCATCGGCTTGGCCATGGTGATGCTCGCATCGCCGCTCGCCGCCGGACCGGTTCGCGACAATGTCCTGAGTGCGCAGGAACGCGCGCAGGGCTGGCGACTGCTGTTCAACGGGCGCGACCTGTCGGGATGGCGATCGTTCGACGGCGGGACACCGCCCGCGACGTGGACGGTCCGCGATGGCGCGCTGACGCTGATCAAGGCCGACGGACAGATGAGCGGAACCGATCTGGTGACCGCCGATCGCTATGGCGCGTTCGAACTGACGCTCGACTGGAAGGTGGCGCGCGGCGGCAATAGCGGCATCCTCTATCTCGCGCGCAAGGTGCCGGGCGCGCCGCTGCTGTATCAGACCGGGCTGGAGATGCAGGTGCTCGACGATGCCGGCCATTCCGACGGCAAGATCCCGACGCACCGCGCCGGCGCGCTGTACGACATGACGGCACCCCCCGCCGGCGCGGCGCGACCGGCCGGCAGTTGGAACCATGCCCGCCTGCTGGTGGAGCGCGGCCGGATCCGGCAATGGCTGAACGGGACGCCGACCGCCGACGTTTCCTATGGCGACGATGGCTGGCGTCGCCGGGTGGCGGGATCGAAATTCGCCGGGATGCCGCAGTTCGGCACCTTCCCCAGCGGGGTCATCGGCCTGCAGGACCATGGCGAACCGGTCGCGTTCCGCAACATCAAGCTGCGCCCGATCGGGCCATCGGCCACCGGGGCGGCCAAGTGACCGGCGCGGCCGACGCCGCGATCGACGTCGTCATCGTCGGGTCGGGCGCGGCGGGCGGGATGGCGGCGTACAGCCTGACCAAATCGGGCCTCCGCTGCCTGATCCTCGAGGCCGGGCGCGACTATGATCCGCAGAAGGAGGTGAACATGTTCGCCCCCGAAAGCGCGGCACCGCTGCGCGGCACGGGCACTCCCGACAAGCCGTTCGGCTATTTCGACGCGACGGTCGATGGCGGCTGGCAGGTCGATGGCGAGCCGTACACGATGCGCGAAGGCACCGATTTCCGCTGGTATCGTCCCCGGATGCTGGGCGGCCGCACCAATCACTGGGGGCGGCACGTGCCGCGCTTCGGTCCGTACGACTTCAAACCCTTTTCCCGCGACGGGCTGGGGGTCGACTGGCCGATCGGCTATGACGATGTCGCGCCGTTCTACGACCGGGTCGAACGGATGATCGGCGTCAATGGCGGGCCGATCGGACTGGAGAACCACCCGGATTCGCCGGCGGACTGCCTGATGCCGCCGCCCAAACCCCGCGTGCCCGAAATGCTGATCACCGCGGCGGCCGAAAGCCTCGGCATTCCCGTGCGCGCCGCGCATACCGCGGTGCTGACGCGCGACATGCCGGACCCGGTCGCACCGCGCAGCGCGTGTTTCAACGCGACGCCGTGTACGCGCGGCTGCACCATCGGCGCGATGTTCCAGACCACGACCTCGCTGCTGCCGATGGCGAAGGCGACCGGGCGGCTGCGCGTCGTCACCGATGCGATGGTATCGCGGGTGGTGATGGCGTCGGGCAACCGCGCTGGCGGCGTCGAATATGTCGACCGCAAGACCGGCATGCGCCACCAAATCACGGCACGCGCGGTCGTGCTGGCCGCCGGTACCGGCGAGACGACGCGCCTGTTGCTCAATTCGGGACAGGACGGGCGCGCCCTTGCCAACACCTCGGGCGAACTCGGCCGCAACCTGACCGATTCCACCGGCGCGTCGTTCCGCGCCTATATTCCCGGCCTCGCAAACCGCCCGCGCTATAACGAGGACGGGATTGGCGGGCAGCATATCTACATCCCGTTCTGGCTGTACGGCCAGCAGCATCGCGGCGAACTGGATTTCGCGCGTGGCTATCATTTCGAAATCAACGGCCGGTTCGGCATTCCGCCCGACACCGCATTGCCGCGCGCATGGGGACCGGCGTTGAAACAGGCGGTGCGCGAACGGTCCGGCGCGACGATCGGACTGACGCTGCGCGGCGAGATGATCCCCAACAAGGATTCCTATTGCGAGATCGATCCGGGGGTGAAGGACCGCTTCGGTATTCCGGTGCTGCGCTTCGCGTTCAAATGGTCGCAGCATGAGATCAATCAGGTCGCGCATGGCCGTCGTGCCGCGCATTCGGTGTTCCGCCGGCTGAACGGCACGATCCTCGACCCCGATTTGCCGCCCGAAAAGATCATGACGGCGGGCGGCGAGATCATTCACGAACTCGGCACCGCGCGCATGGGCAGCGACCGGCGATCCTCGGTCGTCGACGGCTATGGCCAGACATGGGACGTCGACAATATCGTACTGATGGACGGTGCGACCTTCGCATCGGGACCGCACAAGAATCCGACCCTGACGATCCTCGCGCTCACGCTGCGCGCATCGGAACGATTGGCGACGCGCCTGCGGTCGGGAGCGCTCGCATGACCTTCAGCCGCCGCACGACCCTGCAATGGTTCGCGACCGCGACCGCCCTGACGCTCACCGCACGGCTGCCGGCCATCGCGCCGGTGGTGAGCGAGGCCGGCATCCCGCCGCCCTTCGGGGTGGTCGACTGGCCCGCACAGGTCCCCGACCTGCCGCCGGCAAAGGGCTATGGCCGCGATCCCGACCTGACCGATCCCAAGGTGCCATGGCCGCTCACCCTGACCAGGGGGCAGCGCGCGACCATCGACCTGCTCGGCGACCTGATCCTGCCCGCCGACAAGGCATCGCCCGGTGCCGGCACCCTTGGCGTCGGAGCGTTCATCGACGAATGGATCAGCGCCCCCTATCCGCGACAGCAGGAGGATCGCGGCAGGATCCTCGCCGGGCTCCTCTGGCTCGACGCGCAGAGTCGGGCGCTGCACGGTGCGACATTCGCCGCATCGACGCCCGCGCGGCGGACGATGCTGCTCGACGCGCTGACCGTCGCCACCCCGTCGCTGGCCATGGCCCAGCCGGTCGCGTTCATGGACCGGCTGCGCAACCTCTTCATCCTGGGCTTCTACAGCCTGCCCGAGGGGAAGGCGGATATGGGCTATATCGGCGACCAGCCGACCGAGGGCCCCTATCCCGGCCCGAACGATGCCGCCCTGACGCATTTCGCCGCCTTGCTCGACGAACTGAAACTGACGGACGCCACCCGGCGGGGATAGCCGGACGCCCCCCCCCCCGAGGCGGAGTTTGGAAGCACGGCCTGCGCCGGTCGCGACGAGCATACCGTGCCGGCACACGTACCCGCATCGCCCTGTTCGCAAGGTGTGTAGCGTACCGAAGTCCGAATTATTCCGGCAACCGAGAGGCGCGGGCGTTGGAAAGGCCGGGCATGGCGGTAAACGTCCGGTTGTGACCGAATCGGAAGCCCTCGCCCGCCTGACACCGCGTGAACGCCGCTGCCTCGACCTGGTGGCGCAGCATTATGACACGGGCCAGATCGCCGCCGAACTCGGCATTTCGGTCGCGACGGTCAACGGCTATCTCGCCGATGCGCGGCGGAAGCTGGGCGCGCGCAACCGCAAGGAAGCGGCACGGATGCTGGGTGCGGCACCCGTTGCCTTGCGGGAACCGCCGGTCGCCGATGCCCCCTCCGAACATGGGGGTATGTTCGAACGGGTTGAGCCAGTGCCCCCGCCCCCGACACTGTCCGCCGCGCGGGTCGAGCGTGGATCGGGAGGATGGTTGTCCCGGCTGCTCTATCTCGAACGAACGATCGAACCCCATCGCTTTGGCGCGGGCGGTCGGACGTTGATGATCGTCGGGCTGGTCGTGGCGATGTGCGCTGCGCTGGCGATGGCGGTCGTCGCCGCCGTGGGCCTCGTATCGATCTTCGCGAGCCTGCGTTCCTGAAGCGACCAAGGGGCACGTCATGCACCAGCCATCCTGTCGGGCGACCACCGCGATCGCCCAGCGGCCACCGACCGCCAAAGGGTCGACCGGCGATGCGATCCGCGCACCGCTGCCGGTCACGGCCTAACCGATCGGGCGACGCCGTGAACGTCTGGCTCTTTCTGGCGCTGCTGGGGACCGTATCGGTCTGGACGCTGTGGCGTGGCGGAGCACCCGAACGGATCGCGATGCTCGCGATCCTGGTCGCGGTTGTCGCCACGCTCGCGGTCGTTTCCGACCGGCCGTTCGCCGACCGCGAGACCGGCATCTTCGCGGTCGATCTTGTCCTCACTCTGGCATTTTGTACGCTGGCGATGCTGGCGGAAAGGTTCTGGCCGATATGGCTAAGCGCAATTCTGATCGTTGGCCTGATGCTGCATCTGGCGATCTGGTACGCCCCGCGCCCGTACCGGGAAGTCTATCTGATCCTGCACGCAATGAGTGCCTATCCGACGCTCCTCCTGATCCTTGCGGGAACGCTGCGCCATCGCCACCGGCTGCGGCGCGACGGGCACGATCCGGCATGGTCGAGGACGGCACGTCGGAAAATGCCGCCCGCGCCCGCCGCCTGATCGCGATGAAGGACCGCATCGCCGGCCTGTATCCGGTGAAGGTGACCGATCCGGTCTATGACGCGCTGTTCCAGCTCTACATCGCCGAAGAGGAAGGCCGGCCGATGTCGGTATCGGCGGTGGCACCGATGATCCGCGTACCATCGACCACCTGGCTGCGCTGGGTATCGTTGATGGAAGAGGCCGGGCTGGTCGTGCGTCAGCCCGATCCGGCCGATGGTCGCCGCTGCTGGATCGCGCTGACCCGCGACTGCAAGGCGCGGCTGGACCAGTTGATCGCCGATCTGTGGTAAGCGGTGAATGTGCGATATCGTACGCTGGCTGTCGCTCGGGCCTACTGTCGCCGTTGAGTCAGTGAAACTGGCTCGACCGACACCGCATCGGCACGCTTGGGACAACTTCCTGAACGCGCTGTACAAATATCGTTTAGCAATTCGCTCGACATTGAATTTGTCACATTTCGTCGCGAAACATCCCGAACGACATGGTAGTTTGCTACTAGTCCTTGCAGCAGAAATACCAGGAACGGTAATCCTGCCGGTCGGTTGATGCGCCCGAACCGGCCGCGTGTTTACGCCCCGGTCGGAGGAACCGACCATGAAACCATTGGCGCTGATCTTGATCGGTGCGGCCACGCTATCGGCATGTGCTGCACCCGCCACCCGTATTTCTACAGGGTTGCAGCGCTATGGTCTCGATACGCAGCGTGCCGATTGCGTCGGCACCCGTTTGCAGGGTGACCTCTCGCTCGGACAGTTGCAGCAGCTCGGTCGCGCCGCCGCCGCCTATGGCAAGAACGACCCCAATCCGGGCGTCCTGACCGTCGGCGACCTGATCCGCGTCGCCAGCGAGCTGAAGGACCCGGCGATCCCGCTGGCGGTCGGCAAGGCCGCGGCGGGTTGCAACGTCCTGCCCTGACGCCCCGATCCCATTCATGCATACAGGAGACGATCGATGAACAACGACGAATTCGAAGGCAGCATCCGCTATGCGACCGGCAAGGTTGAAAAGGCCGTAGGCGATGTCGCCGGCCGCAGCGACTGGCAGGCCGATGGCGTCGTCGATCAGGTTGCGGGCGGCGCGCAGCACGGCTACGGCCGCGCCAAGTCGATCCTGAACGACGCGATCGACAGTGCGCCGGGCCTGCTGAAGGATGCCCGCGACCGTCTGGAATCGACCGGCAGGCAGGTGGCCGATGCCGCACAGCGCGGCGGCGAGACCACCGTGCGCACCGCACAGGAACAGCCGCTGGTCTGGGCACTGGGCGCAATCGCGCTCGGCTATGGTCTGGGCTGGCTGATCCACGGACGGCACGACTGATCGCAGCATGACGAAGGCGTCGTTCACCTCGCTGCGCGAGACGGCCGATCTGCGGCATTTGCGGCAGATCATCGTCGGTCTCGACGAAGGCGTGATCCTGATCGATCCCGATCAGAGCCTGTTATGGGCGAACGACGCCGCGCTCGCGATGCACGGCGTGAAGGATATTGCCGATCTGGGGGCGACGGTCGACGAATACCGGTCGCGTTTTCAGCTGCACTATCGCAACAATCACCGCCTGTCCGCCGACGATTACCCGATCGACCGGGTCGTATCGGGCGACCGTTTTTCGGAAGTGGTGGTCGAGGTGACGGTGGCGGGCGAGGACAAGCCGCGCTGGACGCATCAGGTGCGCAGCCTCGTGCTGAACGATGCCGACGATGCCGAACCGGCCTGTCTGGTGCTGGTCGTGCAGGACGTGACCGCCCGGTATGAGGCCGAGGACCGGTTCGAACAGTCGTTCAACGCGAATCCAGCCCCTGCCGTCATCTGCCGCCTGCGCGATCTGCGGTTCGTGAAGGTCAATCAGGGGTTCCTCGACATGACCGGCTATGACCGCGATCAGGTGCTGGATCGGACAGTGTACGACATCGACGTGCTGCGCGGTGCCGAGCGGCGCGATCTGGCCAAGGAACGGCTGGCCGAGGGGCGCACCATTCCGCAGATGGAGGCAGAACTCGACCTGCCGAACGGTGAGACCAAGCTGGTGATCGTCGCCGGACAGCCGATCGAGATGGGCGACGAACCCTGCCTGCTATTCACCTTCGCCGATCTCGAACCCCGCCGTCGCGCGCAAGACGCGCTGCGCCACAGCGAGGAACGCTTCACCCGGACGTTCCAGATGGCACCGGTGCCGATGGCGATCGGCGCGCGCGACGGCCACCTGCTGTGTGAGGTGAATGCCAGTTTCGTGCAGATGACCGGCTATTCGTCCGAGGAAATCATCGGCCGGCCGCTCGGCGACGTCGGGCTCTGGGAAAGTCCCGCCGTCCGCCGCCGTGTCGAGGCGGCGATCGATGCCGGGCAGGATCTGCGCGATGAAGAGGTGCGCATCCATGCCAAGGACGGCGCGATCCTCGACTGTATCGTATCGACCGAAGCGATCCGGCTGGGCGACGGTGCCTGTGTGTTGTGGGCGATGCAGGACATCACCCAGCGCAAGGCGACCGAAGTCGAGCTGGTCGAGGCGATCGAGGCGGTGATGAAGGATACCAGCTGGTTCAGCCGGTCGGTGATGGACAAGCTGGCCCGGCTGCGCACGCCGCCGGGCAACAAGACCGGCCCCGGTCTGAACGACCTGACGCCACGCGAACGCGACGTGCTGGCACTGATCTGTCGGGGTCAGGACGACAAGACGATCGCGCGCACGCTGGACGTATCGTCCAACACCGTTCGCAACCATGTCGCCCGCATCTACGCGAAAATCGGCGTCAACCGCCGGATCGCGGCGGTGGCATGGGCACGCACCCGCGGCTTCGACGACGGCACGCGGCTGGAAACCGGCGATCGGGAGGCAGCCGAATGAACGACAAGACTCCCCCCGACCCCAAGGGTGCCGACGACAAGCCGTCGGTCCGCGCCGTCAAGGGATCGGTCCACGAAGCGATCGGCAAGCTGATCGGCGACGACGACGCCCGCGATCGCGGCTCCGCCGAAAAGGCTGCGGGCGAAGCTGCCGGGGAAAAACCATCGTCGCGGCGCTGACCGCGACGTTCCGTAACCAACAGGAGTAACTATGGCGACCAATCTGAACACCGGCTACCGGCCGGCCGACCCCGCTTATGTGGACAAGACGCCGACCCGTATCTCGTGGGGCGCGGTATTCGCCGGGGTCGTGATCGCGGTCGCGGTACAGCTGGTGCTCGGCATCCTCGGTGCCGGCATCGGCCTGACGATGGTCGATCCGGTGGAGGGCACCACCCCCGGCGCCGCCGGCTTCGGCATCGGTGCGGGTCTTTACTGGCTGATCACCACTGTCGTCGCACTGGGCGCGGGCGGCTATGCCGCGGCTCGCGTGTCGGGCGTGACCGAACGGTTCGACGCGCTGGTCCATGGGCTGGTCGTGTGGGGCGTCACGCTGATCCTGACGCTGTATCTGCTGACCTCGGCGGTCGGCGGCATCATCGGCGGCGCATTCCGCACCGTCGGCGCGGTCGCCGGTACGGCGGGCAGCGCGGTCGGTACGGTCGCTTCGACAGCGCCCGTCGCCGCGTCGGTCGCGGGTGTCGATGCCAATGACGTCAAGGACGTCGCGCAGGATGTGCGGAGCGAAGCCGCCGCCTATCTCTCGGACGCGCCCAATGATCCGGCGCAGATGACCCCCGAACAGGCGCAGACCGAAATCGCGAGGCAGCTGCCCGCACTCGCCCGTGGCGGTGCCGATGGCCAGCGTGCCGAAAGCCGCATCGTCGATATCGTCGCGGCACAGCGCAAGATCAGCCGCCCCGAGGCGCAGGCGCAGGTCACGCGCGCCAAGCAGCAGTTCGTCCAGACCAAGGACGAAGCGGTCGCGACCGCCAAGTCGGCAACCGACAAGGCAGCCGGTGCGGCAGCCGGTACCTCGTTCGTCCTCGTGCTCGCGCTGCTGATCGGTGCGGCAGCGGCAAGTTTCGGTGCAACCACGGCGGCACGTCGTAAGTTGCGCTGAGTGTAGGTGGCGGGTCGGCGTATTTCGGCCCGCCACAACCCGGTTTTATCACGAAGGAGAAATGCCATGACCCGCAAGATCGGTCTCATCGTCGCCCTTGCCGCCACCGTCACGCTCGGCGCGTGCAACACGGTGAACGGCGCCGGCAAGGACCTGAAATCGGCCGGATCGGCCATCGAAGGTGCCGCCGGCACGGACAAGAAGTAAGTTCGGCAACGGGCGGGGTACGGAAGCGCCCCGCCCGCTTTGCAGTCGTGCGCCCGCGATCCTACATCGTGGTTCGTGCGAAACCTTCCTGCTCCCCTGTCCGACTGGTTCGCCGCACGCGGCTGGACCCCCCGCCGCCATCAGCTAGAAATGCTCGAACAGGCGCGCGCCGGACGCCATGCCCTGCTGGTCGCCGCGACCGGGGCGGGCAAGACGCTGGCCGGTTTCCTGCCGACGCTGGTCGATTTGATCGATACCCCGCGCGACGGGCTCCATACCCTCTACATCTCGCCGCTCAAGGCGCTTGCGGTCGACGTGCAGCGCAACCTGCTGACCCCGATCGCCGACATGGGACTGCCGATCCGGGTCGAAACGCGCACCGGCGACACCCCGTCCGATCGCAAGGCACGCCAGCGCGCCAAACCCCCGCATATCCTGCTGACGACGCCGGAATCGCTCAGCCTGTTGCTGTCCTACCCCGACAGCGACAAGCTGTTCGCGTCGCTCTCGACGATCGTCATCGACGAAGTCCATGCCTTTGCCACCGACAAGCGCGGCGACCTGTTGTCGCTGTGCCTGACCCGGTTGCAGAAATTCGCACCCACGCTGCGCCGTGTCGCGCTGTCGGCGACGGTCGCCGATCCCGATGGCTATCGCGCATGGCTCGGTCCCGATGGCGATATCGATACGGTGGCGCTGGTGCAGGGCGAGGCGGGGGCCGAACCCGATATCCGCATCCTGCTGCCACAGGAGCGCATCCCGTGGTCGGGCCATTCGGGGCGCTACGCCGCCGAACAGGTGATGCGCGAAATCCGCGCCCACCGCACGACCATCGTCTTCTGCAACACCCGCAGCCTCGCCGAACTGATCTTTCAGGATCTGTGGAAGGCGAATGACGACCAGTTGCCGATCGGCGTCCATCACGGCAGCCTTGACCGCGAAGCGCGGCGCAAGGTCGAACAGGCGATGGCCGACGGCCGATTGCGCGCGCTGGTCGCCACCGCCAGCCTCGACCTCGGCGTCGATTGGGGCAATGTCGATTGCGTGATCCAGATGGGCGCGCCCAAGGGGTCTTCGCGCCTGCTCCAGCGGATCGGGCGCGCCAACCACCGGCTGGACGAATCGTCGAAGGCGCTGCTGGTGCCCGGCAACCGTTTCGAATTTCTAGAGGCGCAGGCGGCCCTCGACGCGGTCGATGCCGGCGAGCTCGACCGCGACGTGTTTCGCCCCGGCACGCTGGACGTGCTGGCGCAGCATCTGATGGGCTGCGCCTGCGCCGAACCGTTCGACACTGCCGACATGCTCGACGAAGTGCGTGGGGCCCTGCCCTATTCGGCGCTCGACCGCGACACGTTCGACCGCGTCCTGCACTATATCGCCGAGGGCGGCTACGCGCTGAAGGCATATGATAAATTCAAGCGCCTGCGCTTGGGGAGCGATGGCCGCTGGACCGTCACCAAACCGGGTTTTATCGCGCAACACCGCTTGAACGCCGGCATCATCGTCGACGCCCCGACGCTCGACGTGCGGTTCAGGAACGGGCGGCGGCTGGGCACGGTCGAGGAATATTTCGCCTCGACCCTGTCGCCGGGCGACACCTTCTTCTTCTCCGGCTTGAGCCTCGAGGTCGAGAAGATCGAGCTGACCGATCTGGTCGTCCGCGCGACCAGCAAGCCCGCGCGCATCCCCAAATATGGCGGCACACGCATGGCATTGTCGACCAACCTCGCCGACCGGGTGCGCGGCTTCCTCGCCGATGCCGGCGAATGGCACCGCTTCCCCGACGATGTCCGCGAATGGCTGGAGATACAGGCGCGGCGATCGGTGCTGCCGCGCGCGGGCGAATTGCTGGTCGAAACCTTCCCCCATGACGGGCGGCACTATATGGTCGCCTACAGCTTCGAAGGGTGGAACGCGCACCAGTCGCTCGGCATGTTGATCACGCGGCGGATGGAGGCATTGGGGCTGAACCCGATCGGGTTCGTGTCGAACGACTATGCACTCGCCTGCTACGCACTCGAACCGATTACCGATCCGGGAGCGTTGTTTTCGCCCGACATTCTCGAACATGAGTTCGTCGACTGGGTACAGGGATCGGCGCTGCTCAAGCGCGCGTTCCGCGAGGTGGCGGTCATCGGCGGCCTTGTCGAACGCCAGCATCCCGGCAAGCGCAAGACTGGCAAGCAGGTCACCTTCTCGACCGACCTGATCTACGACGTGCTGCGCAAATACGAACCCGGCCATCTGTTGTTGCAGGCGGCGTGGGAAGATGCGCGGGCAAGAATGACCGATGTCGGACGATTGGCCGTCTTGCTCGAAACCGCCGAATCCCGGATGCGGCACGTCACGCTGGAACGGGTCAGCCCGCTGGCGGTCCCGGTGCTGGTGCTGATCGGCCGCGAACGGGTGACGCAGGGGTCGGCCGACGATGCGCTGCTGGTTGAGGCCGAAGCGCTGGCCGCGCAGGCGATGGCGCTGGATTAAGGCCTTTGGCCGTCGTCCCGCCCCCATCCGTTGGCTCCGAACGCGGGTTCCAGCCTGTCGAGAAGGACTAACCCCAAGCGATCAGCCCCGCCCGTTGCGTTACCCGTGCTCGTGCGACACCATCGGCTGGTCCCGGGTCGTCACCGGGTGAAAGAATGGGAGCACGTCACCCGGTGCGCAATTCACCGAATGGTCAGGCCTGGCGACCGGTGGACCCGGAATTTCCCGTCCTTGTCGCATGGTTCGAGGCGGGCCAACACCTGTTCATCGACGACAGCTTATCCGCACCGAATTTCGATGATGGTTCCATCGCCGTCCACGATCAGGTTGATGCGGTCCTGCACGAAGTCCATTGTCGCCATGTTACCCGGCCGCAGGATACGCAATCGAGAATTGCCGACGGCCGCCTGACGGACATCGTCCGAAAGCTTCGTACCGACCTTCAACTCCGCCATGCCGCGTTCCGCCAGCATGGTACCAATATCGCCGCCGAGACCAAGCCCGCCCAGCCTTCCGGGCCATGGCGGCGGCGCTGCCGGTATCGTCATCGCGATCACTCCTGCCCAGATAAAAATCGAGATACATGACTCGGTCGACACCGGTGCAGGCAACGCGCCTGCACCGGTGCTGCGTGGTATCAGGCGTACGCGGCCGGCATGTGGGTGCCGTCGTTCATGGCATACACATAATACCCGTCCTGCATGCCCATATAGACGAGCCCCTTCGTCGCGTCCAAGCCGTCGATGGCGACCCGGTCCCCGCTGTTGCCCGTATCGAGATTGAGGAGCTTGTTCGTTCCCAGACCGATATAGCCGTCGCGGTTGCTGTCGCGGATCGCGCGGGTCGTGTACAACAGGTCGTCCGAAGCGAAGTCGGTGATGCGGTCCACCCCGGAGGTACGGGCGTTGTCGAAGAAGAAGATATCCGCGCCTGCGCCGCCGGTGAGGATATCCGCACCGGTACCGCCGTCGAGCCAGTCGCGACCGGCCCCGCCGTCCAGCTTGTCGGCACCCGCCGCGCCGAACAGCATGTCATTGCCGCGCATGCCATGGAGTTCGTTGGCAAGGCTGTTGCCCGTCACGTTGTCGTTGCCGTCGCCGGTGACGACATTCTCGATCTTGCTGCGCGATGCGATCGTGAAGGCGTCCTTCCCGCCGATCGTGTTGGTGACGCCGGCGACGAGCGAGACATTGACGCTGGCCGTCACCGCCGCCGCGTTGATCCAGTCGACCCCGCCATTGGTGTCCGACAACAGTGCGCGCTTCGCGCCCTCACCCTCGATCGCCTTCATCGTGAAGAATTCGTTGGTGTAGGTGTACACGTCGTCGGCCGACGGTGCCGATCCGAACACGTCCATCTTCAGGCTGTCGATGGTCAGGGTGTTGTCGGTATAGCCCTCCGAGCTCTCGCCGAAGACAGCTTTCAGATCGAGGTCGAGCGACTGGAACTCCAGTGTCCACGTCCCCTTGGTTTCGACCCCCCGGAAACCGGAGAAGCCATAGACGAACTCCTGAGCCGGCCCCGAACCATCGAGTAGATTGCCCATCTGGGCGGTGAAACCGACCGTGCCATCCGGCGCGATCAGCTTGAACTGTGCGAACTGCGGCATGCCGGTCGCCCTCAACTGCTCCTCGCCGGCCCACAGAAATTTGACCAGCGTCGACCCCGTGATGGTGAGGTCGATATGGTCCGCGTCGATGCTCGTGCCGAATTCGAACGTGAAACGCTGCGGCTCGCCGACGATGTCGCTGTTGAACCCGATCGTGTTGGTCGCGACAAATTCGATATCGGTATTGGCGGTCATCCCGATGGGCAGCACGCCGGTGGTTGCCGTCACCTCGTTCGCCGAGGTCTTGGCCGGGCCGAACAACGACCACACTTCCGCCATGCGGGCCGCGCCATAGGCATCGACCGCGCCATAGCCATAGCTGTTGTTGAAATGCATCGCGCCGCCGTTCCAGCCGGCCGACTGCCCGTTGAGCTGGGTCGCCGTTTCGTTCATGGCGTACAATAAGGTTCCCCCGCCGGCGGACATCCTGTAGCCGGTCGGTCCGGTATCGAAGGCCAGCGGCATCTTGGCGGAGGCGGCAAGGATGTCCTTCACATCGCGCCAACCGAGCCCCGCATTGGCATCGAGCATCAGCGACACGACGCCCGTCACGATCGGCGTCGCGCCCGACGTGCCACCGAACTGGTCGGTATAGTCGGCGGCCGCGCCCGAATCGATTTCCATGTTGTAACCGGCCTGACCGCGAATATCGGTCGTCACCAGCCCGCTGCCGCCGAGTACGGTATAGTCGCTCGACGGACCGGCGACGAGGATATGGGCACCGTAGGAGGTGTAATAGGATGATACGCCGTCGGCCTCGCGATAGGCGGACACCGCGATGTTGTGACGATCGGTCTTCGATCCCTGCGACTCGCGGTCGACGCCTTCATTGCCTGCCGCCGAGACCGAGATCGTGCCCAGACCGTCCCGGCCGGTCGCCGCGATATAGGCAAAGGACTTCGCCAGATCGTAATAGAATGTGCCTTCGGTCGAACGCGACATGCGAGTCGTTATGGCGGTGTTGTTGTCACCCCAGCTGTGGTTAACGACATCGAACCGGTTGGCCTGGTTCATGGCCTCCATGAAGGCGCCGTAATTGCTGCCGTTGACATCGACGGGCGACGCGGAATCGAAGATGTTGACGCCGGTGACCTTGGCGTCGAACGCGACGCCGACACCGCCGCGGCCGTTGGCGGCCCCCGCGATCAGCCCCGCCACCGACGTGCCGTGCCCTTCCATCGATGCACCGAGGCCGCCGTTGATGGCGACGCCGTCGATGACCAGTTCCTTCGACGCGTCGTAATTGGCCGCAAGGTCCCAATGGTCCTTTTCGACGCCCGAATCATAGATGCCGACGCTGACGCCGCGGCCGGTATAGTCCTGCCACACCGAAGCGATATCGCCGAGCCGGGACAGATGCCATTGCCGGCCGAATTCCGCGCCGAGCGCCGCACCGGGGTTGAAGATGTCGAACGCCGTCGTCACCGTCTTGCCGGTGTAGAGATCATAGGACTGTCCGACCGGACCATCACGGACCAGAGGAGGAGTATTGGTCGCGGCATTGGCGGCGGTTGCCTGCAATGCGGTGCCCACTACCAGATCCTCGGAATCCGGAAGCTTTTCATACGTTGAAAATCTCGTCGTCATCGGTTTTAAACCCCCGCACAGTGTAGACTTTTGAATATTATTGGCCGGACAAGCGTTCCTCGATCAGGCGTAAAACGCAACAATGGTTCGCCATGTAATCGATGCCAATAATGACGCGTTTCATCGGGTCGCAAGTTTTCATGGAAGCAGATTCCGCTTCCGATAAAGGGCTTGTACGCAGCAGAACTGTCGAGGTGCCGTCATCCGACGACGCATTAAATGCATCGTCAGTGTAAAAACCTTCCCCCAGGACCCTTGATGACGATTAAGTACGAATCTTACTTATGTGTCAATGATCGGACATATCGATCTCGCAATGCGCAATGCCCGAAAATTGAACACCATCTGCTCAAAACTAGGGCAGGATAAAAAATACGTCAGCAAAAATAGGTACTTGATATGCCTGTTGCAGGTCACACGCCGGATTTTGCCATTTTGTCGAGAATATCCATACTTCCTAACACGTTGCGTGAATTCTTCACCGCTTGTTATAATCAAACCTGTAAAGTGACAGCGAAGAAGCAAGTATGATGCGCTTGCATCGGCCCGTGGAGATCGAAAATTTTTTTCATTTATTCATAATCCCGCAACCTGCCGGTGATTGCCAGGCACCGCAGCGCAACATCGCCAGCCGCAGACAAGCGGCGCGAAAGCGGCTTTCCGGCATCCGAACTTCAAAAGGTATTCGCAGGGACGTACCGGTCTGATCTGGCGTCAGAATGTCGTTTCTCGATCGATTTCCGAAGCGACGGATTCCCATGACGAGAAACCCGTGGTGCAGCGGGCATCGATCGAAACGACGCTAGGAATGGGCCTCGTCACCGCGCGGCATGAGGATGCCGATGCGGCGATTGTTCGGCACGATGACGCTGCGCAGCGTCGGTCGGGAAGATTGCAGGATGGGGCGGTCAGGGCAACGCAGCGTCCCGCTGCGGCAACGGCCTTCATAGTCGTGGCTACTAGCAGCTTACCGCCGCTTTGATAACCATTGTCGCATGGCCAGATGGTCCGGGAAACGGCAATGCTTTCCTTTAAATGCAACCCGCTCTAACGCATGGTTCACTGCAACAGGGTATGTCAGTTAGATATGGCGGACGACGGCGCGATAGAGACGACATTGGCCTCGCTTGGATTCACCGAGATGGAGGCACGATTATATTGCGATCTGCTGCGCCACGGCCCAGCGTCGGGCTATCGACTGGCGCAGCGCACCGGAAAGGCCGCCGCCAATACCTATCAGACATTGGGTACGCTCAGTCAGAAGGGAGCGGTCATCTTCAGCGATGAAGGTGGTGACAAGAAGGTCTACAGTCCGTTTCCGCCGCGCCAGTTGTTGAACATGCTTCGCCGACAGTTCGAGTTGCGTCACGATACTGCGCTGACCGGGCTGGAGGCGCTGCACGAGCCGAAAAGCGACGAGCGCGTCTATTCCATCGGCACCGTGGCACAGGTGCTCGAACGCGCCCGCACGATGCTGGAGCAGGCGACCGAGATCGTCCTGTTCGACTTCTTCCCGCAAATCTACGACCTGTTGCGGGAGGAGGTGGACGCCGTGCGCGCCCGTGGGGTGACGGTGGCAGGCATAGCCTATGAAGAGCGCCATGCGGTGCGCGATATGCCCCTCAACCGCGAGTCGACCGAACTGGTCGGATCGCGCTGGCCCGGTCTGGGACTGATCCTGATCGTCGATGCGTCCCAGCATCTGATTGCTCAATTGTCCAAGGATATGCAGCGTGTTCTAAACGCAGTGTGGACGGACAGCGTCTTCATCAGTTGCGTTTTCCACAGCGCGGTTGCCGCCGATATCCGACTGGTCGCGCTGCGGGCAGATCCATCGGATCCCCTACGCAAGCTATCGCTGCAGGGGGCCGCGCCGATCGGGTTGAAACGCATGCTGGAGAGCGATCGGCGTTAGAGGCGGACCTGCCCAGATCGTGTGGCGCGACATCGACTGGCGTGACGCAGGTCGTTCGAACTGATCCTCCCCCAGGGATGTGCATACGGTTTCGATGGTCATAACCGTCGATATGTTCGGACAGCGCCTGCTGTGCCTTGGCGTGCGTGGACCATCCGCAATTGCGGGTGCGGCTCATCAGGGGCACCGCGCCGTTATATCTCTATTTCGCTTCGATCCGTAGCATATCGATCATTGGCGATATTTCGCCGCAATGCTGACGAAATATTTCGAACGATTCGGCCATTACGGTCGCACGTCTGATCGGGTCGGTGTCGATAACCTGACTTTCGTCGATAAGGAAATCCAGCGGGATAGCGAGCCGGATCATCAGGTCGTGCAGGCGGAAGCGTAGGTCAGTATCGCCGATATCAAACATCGCCTCGCGGTTGCGTTCGTACAGTTCAATCTCGCGGCGCGCGGACCGGATGAGACGCATCGTCAGGCGCCCGAACGGATCGCCCCGATCATGGACCTCGTTGAGGGTAGCAACGACGTGCCGTAGCGAGGTGAGAACCTCATGCCCGATCGTCGCCGCGAACCGCGCGCGGCGACGTTGCTCGACCCTCGCTGCCAACCGCCCGGATATGAACCCGCCGGTGGTCGCGAGAACCGCGCCGATCGTGACGCTGAGGAGAGGCAGATATGGCGTCACGGCGTCACGATCGTCCGAAGCATCACTGCATGAACCAGCCGTGGCTGACGACGATCGACTGCCCGGTCAGCGCATTGGTCGGAAACCCCGCAAGGAACACGGCGGTCTGCGCGACGTCGTCGACCGTGGTGAATTCGCCGTCGACCGTCTCTTTCAGCATCACGTCGTGAATCACCGCGTCCTCGGTGATACCCAGTGCCTTGGCCTGTTCCGGTATCTGTTTCTCGACCAGCGGCGTGCGAACGAAACCGGGGCAGATGACGTTGGCGCGCACGCCGTGTTCGGCCCCTTCCTTGGCGACGACCTTGGCCAGCCCGACCAGCCCGTGCTTGGCGGTGACGTACGGCCCTTTCAGTTTCGACGCCTCCTTCGAGTGCACCGATCCCATATAGATGATGCTGCCGCCGCGCCCCTGTGCGTACATATGGCGCAGGCAGGCGCGCGTGGTCAGGAACGCGCCGTCAAGATGGATCGCCAGCAGCTTCTTCCAGTCGGCGAACGCGAACTGGTCGATCGGCGCGACGATCTGGATGCCGGCGTTGGACACCAGTATGTCGATCCCGCCGAACCGGGCGGCGACCGCTTCGATTCCCGCATCGACCTGTGCTTCGTCGGTGACGTTCATCGCCACCCCCATCGCGCGGGTGCCGTCCGGATCGAACTCCAGCGCGGTCGCATTCGCCGCATCGATGTCGAGATCCGCGATCGCGACCTTCGCACCGGCATCGAGGAAGTGTTTGGCGATATCCTTGCCGATACCGCTCGCTGCTCCGGTAATGACGGCGACCTTGTCCTGAAGAGTCATGCTGGGTCTTTCACCGTTGCGGGCAAGGCTTGCGCCCCGGCCCTGGGGGTCAGGAAGTCGTAGACGGCAACGCCGGGCGGTTCGGCCGGCGGCACGAGTATCTCGGGGTGCGCGAGCGTCGTCAGCGCATTCTCGTACCCGGTCCGCCAGTGATCCTCCATCGTCTGACGCGAGAATTCATAATCCTTCGAATCCCCTTCGTAGGTCGGCGAGCGATAGACGAGCTGGACGATGCTGTACGCGGCCGGGTCCGACGCACCGGCCAGCAGTTGCGCCTCCGGACTGTGCTTCAATGCATCCGGCAGGCTGTTGAACAGCGTGTTGAACGCCGCGCGATAGGTCTGGAGTTCGCGGAACGTGTCGGTCGCGGCGCGCGTGCGGCTGGAGAACTGGATCTCCTTCATCCGCACCGCCACCGAGGCAAGGTCGCGCGGAACGACACCCCCCGCGCTCCACAGATCGACCTGAAAGATCAGCGTGTCGAGACCGGCGGGTGCGGACAATACCCAATCGAGCGGCGTGTTCGACACCAGGCCGCCGTCCCAATATTGCTCGCCGTCGATCTCCACCGCCGGAAAGCCCGGCGGCAGCGCGCCCGACGCCATGATATGGTCTGCACGGATCGTGTCGGTGGCATTGTCGAAATAGGCGAAATTGCCGGTCCGGACATTCACCGCGCCGACGCTGAACCGCATTTCGCGCGCGTTGATCCGGTCGAAGTCGATCAGCCGCTCCAGCGTCGGCCGCAGCGCGCTGGTGTCGTACCAGCTGGTCGCGCCCGTCGTGCCGGCGAGCTGGAACGGCGGCGACGGGAAACGCGGCGCGAAGAAACCGGACACGCCGTTCAGCATCGTTCCGCTTGCCGCGATCTGGTTCACCCATCCACGTACGTGCGTATCGTCGATCAGGTGCGGCACCCAGTTTGGCCAACCGCCTGGACCGGAAGACACCCCTTCCCAGAAGTCGCGCAGCCGGTCGATTCGGTGTTCGGGCGCGTTGCCGGCGATGATCGCGCTGTTGATCGCACCGATCGAAATGCCCGCGACCCAGGTCGGCTCGATCCGGTGTTCGGACAATGCCTGGTAGACGCCGGCCTGATACGCCCCCAGCGCGCCGCCACCCTGCAACAGCAGCGCGATGCTGGGGAACGGCGTCGCCGTGGCGCAGGCGGTAGCGGCCGGGGCGCGGGCTTTCCGCGTGACGGGCTTATTCACGTTCGGGAACCGGCACGTTGAAGCCGTTTAGCGTCGTCGAAACGAGGCTGTACAGCCCCACGAGGTAGATCAGTTCGTTGGTGCCATGCTGGCCGAAGGTATCCACCGCAAGTCGATAGAGCGGCTCGGGCAGAACCCCGCCACGGACCAGCGCATAGGCGAAGTCGTAGGCAATGCTCTCTTCGGGCAGGAAGTCGGTCGGCTTGACGCCCGCGACGAGCGTCGCGAGCCGCTCGATCGCCATGCCCTCGCGTTCCGCGACGGCGATATGCGCGTAGATCTCATACGCGGCATCGAACCGCGCCCCGACGACGAGAATGGCGATTTGCCGGACGTTGTCGGGCAGGCTTGCTTCGGCAGTCATCGCCAGCGTCAGATCCCAGATCGCCTTGCCGATCCGCGGTTCGTGGAGCCACGGATTCCACGGTCCCATCAGTGCGCCGTCTTTCCGCTCGACCTGGAATGCATTGAAGTTGCTGGCGATGCCTTTACGCATGTCGTCGTACAGCGGCCGTTGTTCGGACGTCAGATCGCTTGGCTGGATCAACGGAAGGCGCATCGGATAAATCCTTTTACAATCACCGCTCCTATTGCGGATGCCGCGTTGGGACCGCGTGACGCGTGCGTGAAACTTTGGTCATCGCAGCGCCGGCAGTGGCGGGGAATGCCACCGCCGTCACCATCGGGATCAGCCGTCGAAGCTCGCACCGCTCATGGCGGTCATGAATGCCTGCGGATTCCAGTATTCACGGTAGCTGACGATCAGCCCGTCGCGGAACGTCACGAAGGTGGCGTAGCGCATCTCGTACGGATTGCCGTTCGAGAGCACCTTGCCCGATGCGCTCCATTCCGCGATCGCGACATTGGCATCGTCGGTGGTGTACACCTTGAGCGTCGGCAGCGACGCGATGTCGATCGCATCGGGATAGCCACGCAGATAGTCGTACAGCGCCGTCTTCCCTTCGATACGGGCTGGCGAACCTTCGGGTGCGAACGGGAATTCGGCGACGACATCTTCGGCGCAAAGATCGGCCCAGCCCTTCATATCCTTGGCGAGAAAGGTGTCGAGGCTCTTGCGCAGCAGGTCGGCGGCGGTCGGAATGTTGGTCATCTTCAGTTTCCGAAAAAAGATAATATAGTTACCCGCCGTCCCGTTGTGCGGGCGCAACGCCCCGGTGCCGACGGGCAACGACGATCATATCCGCACGAAATTGTGTGTCGCAAGCGGACCGAACGGCAGCGATGCAAGCGGCCCGCCGATGTCGAGCGTTCCCAGATCGATCGGCAGGAAACCGGTCGCCTCCAGAATTGTACGGACCTGCGCCTTGGCGTCGGCATCGTCCCCCGAATAGAACAATACGCGTTGTCCGCCGGCGGCTTCGGGATGCGGCAGGACGTTGACGTCGAGGTGGTTGAACGCCTTCACGACGCGTGCACCGGGAACGAGGTCGGCAACGATCGCGCTCGAATGGCGGTCACCGATATCGGCGGCCTTGATGCCATACGCGGCGAGCGGGTTCGCCGGGTCCTTGGCGTCGGGGGAATCGGGATCGAGGAACAGCACGGGGTTGGTGCCGTCGATCACGATCCGGCCGTTCCAGTCGGACAGGCCCGACAGCACGTCCTCCAGTGCGACCCATGGCATTGCCAGCACGACGATGTCCGCAGCCGCCGCCTCGGCGACGGTGCCGGCGGTGATGGTGTTGCCCAGTTCGCCGACGAGATCCTTCAGCGATTCCGGACCGCGCTTGTTGGCGATGATCGCGGCCCGGCCCTTCTGCGCCAGCGCCCGCGCCACGTTCGAACCGAGTGCGCCCGAACCGATGATACCGATGGTCATGTTATCTTTTCCTTTATGTCACGGAATGATGAAGAAACGGATCGATGCTTTCCCGATGTCGGGCGTCGCACGTGCGGTGACGGCTATGCGCATGGGACGGGAGAGTAGCCCTTCAGCGGCGCTGTCAGTTCGGACGGACCGAACCGCATAATTGACCGTCCCGACTGTGGCGGCGATCTGCGATGCCCGGGACGGCGCGATGCCCGACAGCATCAGGACTAGCGGAAGCCAAGGTCATCGCTGGTCGGCCCTGGGCGCGATGACGACGAGAAACGCCATCACCGCCAGCAACGTTATGATCGCGGCCGGCAGCGGATCGCCCAGCGCACGATAGAGGCGCGAGTAGATCGAGGCGGTCGCTGCCACACCCAGCCCGATACACACCGCCCTGACGGCGAGACGGATGGTGCGGAGGCAGAGGACGGCCGACCAGTCGTTGCCCGAGCCAGCGCGTATGATGACGTTCATGACGAATTCCTTCGATCAAGGGAGTCAGGCCATTACCCGCCCGGGCGCACGGACCAGTTGGCGGATTTCGGCAAGTGCCTCGCGGACGAAGCCGGCATGGATCAGGCGATCGACCTCCGCGTCAGGCAGCGCATCGCCATACACCCGCGCCATCACGGCGAAGCGGCGCAGCGCCTCCAGCCGCGGCTCCGCAAGGCGATTGGCCGGTTTCACGGCAAATACCCAGCGCAGCATCCTGCCGATCCGTCCCGGTTCGTTCAGGCTCGACTGTGCATCTGTGGAGGCGAGTTGCAGGACCTTCCGCTCCAGTGGCGCGATCCGTGACACCGTATCGCGCACCGGGCCGGTGACCGGCGCGACCAACGCGGCGCGGGGGAGGTCGAACGCCAGATCCAGATACGCCATGCCGAACATCCTTTCTCATCGCCGGCGGCGCGTTGCCGTCGTGAGACTGTATGTGGCAGTGACCGGACGATCGCGTCAGCTGAAAAAGATCGACGAGAACGTTCGAGAAAATAGATCGATCACGATGTGTGCTTCCCCGTCATCCGGTTGCATTGGCGCAATAAGGCGGCGGTTCCCGGCCTAAATCTGGTTGCGCAGGCGTTCGATCAGCCAGGACGCGGCGGGACCGGGCAGCGTATCGCTGCGATGGATCGCATGGAGCGAGTAGTCCCCGCTCGCCGCGTCGGGCATGTCGAGCACGACGAGACGGCCCGTAGCCACGTCTTCGCGAACCATTGGTTCGGGCATATAGCCCCAGCCGATCCCCGCGTTCAGCAGCATGTGCTTCGACGAGACGTCGGCCAGCTTCCACATCCGGCTGCTCATCACCCCGAATGTCCGTCCCTCGGTCAGCGGGGATCGATCGGTAAGGATCAGCTGGATATGCTCGCGCCCGGCCCCCGGCGCGTTACGTCCCGCCATCGCCAGCGGATGGGTCGTGGCGGCCACCGGAATCATCCGTACCCCGCCGATCGAGATCCGCTCGATCCCGTCCATCGTGTCGAGCGGACCACTGACGCCGATCGTCGCCCGGCGGTTGAGTATCAGCTGCGTCACCGCGCCCAGCGTTTCGACCGACAGATGAAGCGACACCGTTGGGAAGGCCGCGAAGAAACCGGTCAGCGCGTCGACGACCCGGTCTTTCGGCAGGAAGGTGTCGAGGACGACATGGAGTTCGGACTCCAGCCCTTGCAGCAGACCCTTCGTCTTGGCGCGCAGGGTATCGATGCCGCTGGCGACGAGCCGCGCCTCGCCCAGCACCATCCGGCCGGCATCGGTCAGCTGCGGCTTGCGGGTCGATTCACGATCGAACAGCCGGACACCGAGCTGCGCCTCCAGATTGGCGATCGTGTAGCTGATGACCGAGGTGGCGCGATTGAGCTTGCGGGCGGCGCCCGCGAAGCTGCCGACCTCCACCACGGTCACGAGGACGCGCAACTGATCGAGGGTCGGCGTGCCGGGTTCCGAACTCATGCTTCCTCCACATACGTCTGCCGAACGAACGGCAACCGTAGCAGCATACCGATTTAATCGAACATATCGATCTAAACTTGGCCGGTTTTCGCGAACCTTCATTCCCCATAGCTAGAGGCCAAGGCAACGTTTCCGGGCACACCGTCCCCCCCAGTCCGGAAGCACTGTCGGCCCGAACATCGTCCGAGGAGACGCCAGATGACGCTTTCATCCCACACCGGTCCGGTCGAGCAGATGATCCTGCCGGCGACCCGCGACCTCGGCGACTTCTCGGTGCGCCGCGCGCTGCCGTCGGCCAAGCGCCGCATGGTCGGCCCGTTCGTGTTCCTCGACAGCTTCGGCCCGGTCGTGCTCGGCCCCGGCCAGGGCGCCGACACCCGCCCGCATCCGCATATCGGGCTGAGCACGCTCACCTATCTGATCGAGGGCGAGAGCGATCACCGCGACAGCGAGGGCTATGTCCAGACGATCCGCCCGGGCGAGGTCAACCTGATGACCGCCGGTCGCGGCATCGTCCATTCCGAACGCAGCGGCCCCGCCAGCCGCGGTCGCGAGGAGACGATGTTCGGATTCCAGGCGTGGCTCGGCCTGCCGCAGGCGCTGGAGGAAACCGACCCCGGCTTCCAGCATGTCGACGCCGCGGACGTCCCCGTCCTGACCGACAACGGCATCCAGATGAAGCTGCTGGCCGGCAGCTTCGGCGGTCGCACCGCCCCGACCCGCCTGTTCTCGGAAACGCTCTATGCCGACATCGTGCTGGCACCGGGCGCGCGTTTCGCGATCGAGAGCAGCCATATCGAGCGCGCGGTCTATATCGTCCAGGGCGGGATCGAGGTGACCGGACAGGTCGGCATCTTCTGCAAGGACGAACTGGTCGTGTTCCGCCCGGGCGCCGAGATCGTCGTCCATGCCGGCGGCCCCACCCGGCTGATGCTGATGGGCGGCGAGCCGCTCGACGGGCCGCGCCACATCTTCTGGAACTTCGTCTCCAGCCGGCAGGACCGCATCGACCAGGCCGCCGCCGACTGGCGCGAGCGGCGCTTCCCCGGCGTGCCGGGCGACGACGTCGAATTCATTCCGCTTCCCGAAAACCCGCCGTTGCGCGCGGCGGCCTGAACCCTCCCCTCTCCATCCACTGAAAGGATTCCATCATGAAACTCCTCCACATCGATTCGAGCATTCTCGGCGCCTATTCGGTCAGCCGCCAGCTGTCGGCCAAGGCCGTTGCGCAACTGACCGCCGGTCGCGACGATATCGAGGTCGTCTATCGCGACGTCGCCGCCGATCCGATCCCACACCTGTCGGGCGGCTATCTCGCCGCACTGCAAAGCGCCGAAGCCGATCGCACGCCCGAGCTTCAGGCGGAGATCGCGCAAAGCGCTGCGGTGCTCGACGAATTCATCGCCGCCGACATCGTCGTGATCGGCGCCGGCCTCTACAATTTCGGCATCCCCAGCCAGCTGAAGGCGTGGATCGACCGCATCATGGTGGCGGGCAAGACGTTCAAATATGTCGATGGCGCGCCGGTCGGCCTCGTCCCCGGCAAGCGCATCGTCCTGACGGTCGCGCGCGGCGGCTTCTACACCGGTGACTCGCCGATCGTGTCGTTCGAGCACACCGAAACCTATCTGAAGACCGCTTTCGCCTTCATCGGCCTGAACGCGGAGGCGATCGTCGCCGAAGGCATCGCCGTCGGCCCCGAACAGCGCGCCGCCGCGATCGAAGCGGCCGAAACGCAGATCGCCACGCTCGCCGCCTGAACCCCCTGATCGGAGACGCCGCCATGGCCACCCTCGCCACCACGCGAGCCATCATCCACCGGACCCGTGGCACCCGCCACGGTCCGATCACTCGGCTGATGAGTCCGGGCGATCTCGGCCAACTGGTCAAGCCGTTCGTCTTCCTCGACCTGTTCGAGGCGGACCGCTTCACCGCCGGCGTCTCCGCGCATCCCCATTCGGGGATCGCGACGCACACCACCTTCCTGCGCGGCGGCATGACCTATGCCGATTCGACGGGCGAGGCGGGGGCGCTCCACGACGGCGCGGTCGAATGGATGCGCGCCGGCCGCGGCGTCTGGCATACCGGCCAGCCGCTGGGCGGACAGCCAATCCTCGGTTTCCAGCTCTGGCTGGCCTTGCCGCCCGAGCTGGAGCTGTCGGCACCCGAAAGCCGCTATCTAGATCCGGACACCCTCACCACCGTCGGGCCGGTGCGCGTCCTGCTGGGTACGCATGACGGTGTGTCCGGACCAATCGACCTGCCGATGCCGCTGACCTATCTCCACGTCCGCCTGTCCGACGGCGAGCGCTGGACCTACACGCCGCCCGCCGGGCACGACATCGCCTGGGTCGCGGTCAGCGGCAGGCGGCTGGGCGTGAGCGGCACCGTGGTCGAGCGCGAGATGATCGTGTTCGCCGACGGCGACGCCCCGATCGCGTTCGTCGCGCACGGGCCAACCGAATTCGTCCTCGGCTCGGCCGCGCGGCATCCGCATCCGCTCGTTCTGGGCAGCCATTCGGTCCACACCAGCGAAGCGGCGCTGGCCGAAGGCCGGCAGACCATCGCGGCGCTCGCCCGCACGCTCGGGGTCGCCGCGCTGCTGCGCGCCTGACCATCAGAGGAGACCCGACATGACCGATCAGGACGACTGCAACGTCGCGATCGCGAAGGAATATTTCCGCCGCAGCGACGCACGGGACCCGCGGCTGATGGAGCTGTTCCATCCCGACCTGCGCTTCTATTTCCCCAAATTCGGCATCGGCCACGGGCCGCAGTCGGTGCTCGACATGGTGGCGGGGTTCGCCGGACAGATCGAGGCGATCGAGCATGACAGGGACGACCTCCTGTACGTCGCGCGCGATCCCCATGTCATCGTCGAGGGGACATCGCGCGGGCGGCTGAACGGCGTGGAATGGGACGGCGGCAGGACCGCGGGCGGGCGTTTCTGCAACGTCTTCGAATTTCGCGACGGGTTGATCGCGCGGTGTCACGTCTATCTCGATCCCGATTATACCGGGCAGGACGAGGCGCGCTTCCGCTGGGGCCATGACGGCCGTGAGTGGTAGGATGACGGGTTCGCCCGCAACGAAGGACAGATGATGGACATCGGCATCGACAGTTTCGCCGCCACCTCCGCCGCACTGGGCGAGGAGCCGCCGGTCGGCGACGCCGATCGCATGGCGTTCCTGCTCGACGAGATCGTCGCGGCGGACCGCGCCGGGCTGGACGTGTTCGGCGTCGGCGAACACCATCGCGGCGACTATCTCGACAGCGCGACCGCGGTGATCCTCGCCGCCGCCGCGGCGCGGACGCGGACGATCCGGCTGACCAGCGCGGTCACCGTGCTGAGCGCCGCCGACCCGGTGCGCGTGTTCCAGGAGTTCGCGACGCTCGACCTGATCGCGCGCGGCCGGGCGGAGATGGTGGTCGGGCGCGGATCGTCGGTCGAGGCCTATCCGCTGTTCGGGTTCGACCTGAACGATTACGACGCGCTGTTCGCCGAGAAGCTCGACCTGCTGCTCAGGGTCCGCGAGCGCGCCAGCATCGACTGGTCGGGCCGGTTCCGCGCGCCGCTGCGCGGGCAAGGCATCTATCCGCGCCCGCAGCAGCCGGTGCTGCCGATCTGGCTCGGCGTCGGCGGGACGCCGCAGTCGTTCGTGCGCGCCGGCACGCTGGGCCTGCCGTTGATGATCGCGATCATCGGCGGCGAGATCGCGCGCTTCCGCCCGCTGGTCGACCTGTACCGCCGCGCCGGGGCGGCGGCGGGCCATGCGCCGGAGACGCTGAAGGTCGGGGTCCACGCGCTGGGCTTCGTCGCCGACACCGACGGCGCGGCGCGCGACGCCTTCTTCCCCGGCTGGCAATATATGTTCACCAAGGTCGGGGCGGAGCGTGGCTGGCCGCCGGCGACGCGTGCGCAATACGACCAGATGACGGGGCCGCGCGGCGCGTTCCTGATCGGCAGCCCCGACACGGTGGTCGCGCAATTGCAGCAGGCCGACCGCGACCTGGGCGGCATCGACCGGGTGACGTTCCAAATGAGCTCGGCCGCGCGCGACCAGCCGGCGATGCTGCGCTCGATCGAATTGCTAGGGCAGGCGGTGCGGCCGCGCGTGCGCTAGGCGTCAGCGGCGGCGTTCGCGCTCGGCGAGGATGTCGAGGAAGGCGGTGACGCGCGCCGGGCGGAAGCGCGTGCCCGGCATCACCGCATGGACGCCGCCGCGGTCGAGTTGCCAGTCGGGCAGCAGCCGGACCAGCCGCCCGCTCGCGAGGTCGTCCGCCACCGCGAAATCGGGCAGGATCGCGAGGCCGGCGCCGCCCCGTGCCGCCTGCAACACGCCGATCGTCGCGCTGATCGCCAGCGTCGTGGCGAAGCGCACCGTTTGCGCCGTCCCCGCATCCGACCGGAACGTCCAGCCGAGCGGATCGCCAAAATTGCTGTTGGCGACGAACGGCAGCGTCGCGACGTCCGCGGGCGTCGCCTCGGGCGGGAGCGTATGGTCCGGGCCGGCGACCAGCACCTGCCCGAACGTCCCGATCCGCCGCGCGCGCAACGCGCTGTCGGCCAGCCAGCCGACCCGGATCGCGAGTTCGATGTCGCTGCCGACCGGATCGAGCGTCGCATCGCTCAGCACCAGATCGACGGTGCAGGCGGGGAACCGGTCGCGGAACGCGGCGATCGCGGGCACCACCATCGCGACGCCGTAATCGAGCGGCGCGGTCAGCCGCAGCAGCCCGGTCGGCGCACCATCCGCCGCCGCCAGACCGTCGAACGCCGCCTGCGCTTCCGACAGGATCCGGGCGCAGCGTTCGTAGAAGATTCGCCCTTCCTCGGTCGGCCGGACGCTGCGGGTCGTGCGGACCAGCAGCGTGGTTTCGAACGCCTGTTCCAGCCGCGCGACCTGGCTGCTGACCACCGCCTTGGTGATTCCCAGCCGAACGGCGGCGGCGGTGAACGATCCGGTTTCGACGACCTCCGCGAAATAGGCGAGCCGTTTCAGGTTGTTGATGCCGTGATTGGCGGCGGCGCGCGGATTGTATGCTGTCGGCATACGGCGTGGGATATATTGTCGATCTAGCCCCGGCAATCGCTTGCGCGCATATCACCGTCAGCATGGAGAACAGTCACATGACGACCCGTTTCCTCTACCTCTTCGATCCGATGTGCGGCTGGTGCTATGGCGCGTCGGACGCCATCGCGACGCTCGCGGCGCAGCCCGGCGCGACGGTCGAGCCGCTGCCGACCGGCCTGTTCGCCGGCGCGGGCGCACGCACGCTCGATTCCGGCATGATGACGCACGTCCTGAGCGCCGACGGCGCGATCGCTGCCACCACCGGCGCGACGTTCGGCGACGCCTATCGCGCGCGCATCACGGACGGCGGCGACGTGCGGCTCGACAGCGGTCCCGCGACGCTGGCGCTGACCGCGGTCGCACGCACCGCGCCCGACCGCGAACTGGCGCTGCTCGGCATCGTCCAGCGCGCGCGCTATCGCGACGGGCAGAATATCGCCGACACCCGCGTGCTGGCGGACCTGCTGCGCACTGCCGGGTTGGAGCCGGCGGCGGTCGCACTGGGCGAGGACGCGCCGGACCTGCACGCCGCCAACCGCCAGCGGCTGGCGCGCGCCGGGTCGATCATGCACGCGCATGGCCTGCGCGGCGTCCCCGCGCTGCTGCGGATCGACGGCGACACGCTGACGCCGATCGACACGAACCTTCTGTACCGCGACCCGTTGTCGCTGCTTGCCGCCTGATCGCCTAACCCCCACCACCGGAGACAGACCATGACCGATACCCTGCACTGGCAATCCTTCCCCGCCGGCGAGAACGGCTTCTTCCGCGCACCCGTGCTGCTGTGGGGCGCGACCGAGGCGGTGCTGGTCGACGGCGGCTTCACCCTGCCCGACGGGCGCGCGCTGGCGGAGGCGATCGCGAAGACGGGCCGGACGCTGACCGCGATCTATGTCAGCCAGAGCGACCCCGATTATTATTTCAGCCTGGCCCCGATCAAGGCGGCGTTCCCCGACGCGCGCGTGCTGGCCGCGCCCGAGACGTTCGCCGCGATCGAGGCGAACGTGTCGAAGAAGCTGGCGACCTGGGGGCCGCAGCTTGGCGACAACGGACCGAAGACGCTGGACGACGTGGTCATGCCGACGCCGTTCGCCGACACCGCGCTGACCGTCGATGGCGAACGGGTCGAGATCGTCGCCGCGGACGGCCTCGCCAACCGGCGTTACCTGTGGGTGCCGTCGCTGTCGGCGATCGTCGGCGGGGTGCTGGTGTTCTCGGGCGTCCATGTCTGGACCGCGGACACCAACAGCCCGGCGGGGCGCGCGGCGTGGATCGCGCAGCTCGACGCGATGCTGGCGCGCGATCCGGCGGTCGTCGTGCCGGGGCACATGACCCCCGACGCGCCGACGGGGGCGGCGGCGCTGGCCTTTACCCGCGATTACCTGCGCGCGTTCGAGGCGGAGCTGGCGACCGCCGCCGACAGTGCGGCGCTGATCGCGGCGATGACCGCGCGCTATCCCGATGCCGGGATGGGCGTGGCGTTGCAGGTCGGCGCGAAGGTCGCGACCGGCGAGATGGCGTGGGGCTGAACCATGGCGACGAACAAGGACATCATCCGCGCCACCTATGAAGGGTCGTCCGAGGACAACGGCCGCAACCTGCGCGCCGCGCTGGCACCCGACGCGACCTGGACCGAGGCGGCGGGCTTTCCCTATGCCGGCACCTATGTCGGCGCCGACCGGATCGTCGCGGGCGTGTTCCACCGGCTGGCGACCGAATGGGACGGCTATGCCGCGAAGGTCCACACCTATCTGGAGGATGGCGACCGCGTCGCGGCGTTCGGCGTCTATTCGGGCACCTATCGCGCCACCGGCAAGGCGATGACCGCGACGTTCGCCCACCTCTACCGGCTGGAGGATGGGAAGATCGTCACGATGGAGCAATATGTCGACAGCGCGACGGTGATGGCGGCGCTCTCGCCGGATCGGTGAGGGGCGATGCGACCGCGCGTCTATTCGCGCGCGGTCGCGATCCGTTCCAGACTGCTGCGGACCAGCGCATGAGCCTCGCGGTCGGGCAGGGCCGCGAGCTGGTCCGGCGTGCGGGTCCGCGCCAGATCGTCGGCAACCAGCGCGCCGATATAATATCCCGATCGCGGCGGGAACGCACCGCCCTTCACGCCCAACGCGAAGTAACGATTGGAGACCGCCGGATCGCGACTGTCCAGATCGGCCAGAACGGCGCGTGCGATCTGCTGCCGCAACGGACGCGACCTGGCTTGCAGGGTCAGGTCCATGAGGCTGCGGTCGCGCCCGATATCGCCGTTCAGTCCTTCGCTGACATGGACCGCCAGCCCCTCGGACCACAGCGTCGCATAGAGCGGTTCGTTGCCGTCCGCGCTCGCGCCGAACGCGCCGCGGGACGCCTGCGCATGATAGATGTGGAAGAGTTCGTGATCGAACAGCAGCTTGAACTGCGACAGCCGGTCGCCGTCATATCGCAGGATCGTCACCGGCGAGAATACCAGCGCCAGCCCGTCCGGTGTCCTCATCGCCGCCGCGTTCATCGTTCCGAACGACGGCGCGACATAGATGGTGAAATTGCAGGTCAGCTTCGGAAACGCCCGGGTGAAGTCGTCGATATAATGCGGCATCTCCTCCACGATGACGCGGGAAACGGATCGGGCGGCGAACGGGTTCTTCGACAGGAAGGTCTGCTCCTCCTGCTCCCATGCCGTGAAATGGTCGCCGCGCAGGGCATTGACGAAATCGCCGGTGTACAGCGCCGGATTCTTGTCTGCCAGGATCGTCTTATAGTCCCGGAACGGGGCCGCCTTCGCCTGCAACGCCCAATATTGTGGCATGAGGTTCGTCACGGGACAGCGCGGCGCGCCCGATGACGTTGGCGTTGCCAGCAGCATCGCACCGAGTATCGCAGATCCAATCATCCTGTGTCCCCGACGCCCCGGCATGTTGCAGGTGCGTCCCTATCGCACACGCCGTCCGTCCGCCACCCATGGCGCATGGATGACGGACGTCCCCAGCGCACGCCGTTCGGCCGGTTGCGGATTCCGGGAACAGCGGATCGTCGTCCGGTCAGTATCCGACGGTGAAGCGATGGCGGATATGCGAGGGGCGTTCGATGTCGTCGGCCAGCGCGATCGCATAATCCTCGAACGAGATGCTCGAACCCCCGTCATTCGTGAGCAACGTGTCCTTGCCCAGCCGGAACACCCCCGGTCCGCTCGCCCGCGCAGCAACGCCGCCAGCGCGCCGCCATCGGTGACGTCGGGCAGCGCCGCGACCCTTCCGGGTGGCGCGCAATCGAGGTGACGTGGTGCCCGCCGCCGGACAATTCCTTCAGGATGCCTTGGTATCGCCGGGCTTGGCGAGCGGGACCAGCATGTCGTCGCGGGACCGGACAGCCCGCGCAGACGATCGCCTGTTATCGCTTCCCCATTCCCGACGCCTTCTGGCAGGCGGTGGCGGCGGAGAATTTGCTGCGGGCGACCCACCGCTCCCCGTATGTCAGGGGCGTTCCAGCATCAGCGCGATGCCCTGTCCGACACCGATGCACATGAACGCAATGGCGTAGCGTCCGCCGGTGCGGTGCAGTTCCTCTGCCGCAGTCATCGCAATGCGCGCGCCGGACATGCCGAGCGGATGGCCCAGTGCGATCGCCCCGCCGTTGCGATTCACGCGCGGGTCGTCGGTGGCGAGGTTCAGGTCGCGCAGCGTTGCGATCGCCTGGGCGGCAAAGGCTTCGTTGAGTTCGATCACGTCGATCTGATCGAGGCCGATGCCCGTGATCCGGCACAGCTTGCGCGCCGCCTCGATCGGGCCTGCCCCCATGATGCGCGGCGCGATCCCGGCGGATGCCATGCCCAGAATGCGTGCGCGCGGGGTCAGGCCATGGCGCGCTGCCGCGGCTTCGGACGCGATCAGGATCGCCGCCGCGCCGTCGTTCAGACCCGAGGCATTGCCGGCGGTAATCGTGCCGCCGGCGCGAACGACGGGTTTCAGCCTGGCCAGAGCGTCCAGACTGGTCGCGCGCGGATGTTCGTCCTGGGCGAAGACGATGGGATCGCCCTTGCGCTGCGGGATGGTGACCGGCACGATTTCGGCTGCCATGCGACCGCTGGCGATGGCGGCGGCGGTCTTTTGCTGGCTGGCGAGCGCAAAGGCATCCTGATCCTCGCGGCTCACCTGCCACTGGTCGGCGACATTCTCGGCCGTCTGCGGCATCGTGTCGACGCCATAGGCCGCTTTCATCGCCGGGTTGATGAAACGCCAGCCCAGCGTCGTATCCTCGATCTGCTGCGCCCGGTCGAAGGCGCTACCCGCCTTGCCCATCACATAGGGGGCGCGGGTCATGCTTTCGACGCCGCCGGCAATGACGAGGTCGGCGTCGCCGCTGCGGATCGCCTGTGCAGCGCTGCCGACCGCGTTCAGACCCGATCCGCACAGCCGGTTGATCGTGCCGCCGGGTACCGTGTCGGGCAATCCGGCGAGCAGCGCCGCCATGCGCGCGACGTTGCGATTATCCTCGCCCGCCTGATTGGCGCAGCCGAGCAGCACGTCGTCGACCGCCTCCCAATCGACACCGGCGTTGCGCTCGACGAGCACGCGCAACGGGATCGCCGCGAGGTCGTCGGCGCGGACGCTCGACAGCGCCCCGTTCAACCGGCCGATAGGCGTGCGGATCGCGTCGCAGAGATAGGCGTCGGGCATCAGGCTTCCTGTTCGAGCATGGCGATGATCTTCTGCGCCTCGGCAAAACCGGTGTTTGCGGCGGGAACGCCGGCATAGACGGCCGTCTGCATCAGCACTTCCTTGAGGTCGTCGGTGGTGAACCCGCCTTGCGCGAGCCCGGCGCGAACATGCAGCGCGAACTCCTCCCACCGCCCCAGTGCGCAGGTGATGGCGAGAACGAGCAGGCGGCGGGTGCGATCGTCCAGACCCGGCCGACCCCATATTTCGCCCCACGCGACGCGGGTAATCATCGCCTGGAAATCGGCGGTGAACGACGTGCGCTTTGCAAGGCTCGCATCGACCCAGGCATCGCCCAATACGCGACGGCGGTTGAGAAGGCCGACGTCGAACAGCATATCGGCCGCATCGGACGCCGCATCGGCAGTGCACAGAAAGCGGCACAGCGCCGTTGCCAGCGCCCCCGGCGCCTCGATCGGCGGAAGGTGCGCGCCATCGACGCCGGCATGGCACGCGCGCGGAATCGTCATCAGATGCTCGCCGTGCCCCGCATAGGGAGTCGAAACGTCGAGCGTGGCAGTGACGACCAGCGTCGGCACCGTTATCCCGCCGATCCGCCCGGCCAACGCCATGTCGCGGATTGCTGCCCCTGCCCCGGCATAGCCGGCATCGCACTGGCGAGCGATGCCGTCGCGCAGGCTGTCGGCGATTTCCGGGTGGCGCGCAGCAAAACCGGTCGACAGGAAACGTCCGACCGCCATGTCGGCGATCGCTGCCGTCCCCTTTTGTCGAACCGTTTCGATCCGGGCGGTCCACGCCGCCGGGTCCATCGTCGCCGAGGTACAGATCAACGCCAGCGCCGACACGCGTGCCGGATGATCGAGCGCCAGTTGCATCGCGACCATGCCGCCGAGCGACACGCCCGCGACCGCCGCCCGTTCGACTCCGGCGTCGTCGAGGATGGCCGCGACATCGTCCGCCAGCATCGACAGGCTATAATCGCCCGCCGGTGCATCCGACCCACCCGCCCCGCGCGTATCGATGCGCAACAGGCGAAAGGCGGGAAGCAGCAACGGGACCGTCCGGTCCCACAGCGACAGATCGGTGCCGATCGAATTGAGCAGCACCAGCAACGGGCGATCCGCCGCCCCTTCGAGCCTCCAGTGCAGCCGTACTCCGTCGCGGATGGTCGTGGCCATGGCGTCAGTCCCTCATCCCGTCGAGCAGGTCGGCGATGATCGCCGCGCTTTCGCCGATATCGTCGCCGACCCCCGCTACGGCGAGGTTGCGGGCAATGGCCGCTTCATCGACCTCCAGTCCTTCCGCCACCATCGCCAGCGCGGCGGCGCTGCCCGAAGCGAGGAGGAACAGGTCGGCCAGCGCCGGCCCCTCCGCCTGCCAACCACCCAGCCCCCGTTCCGCTTCCTGTGGCAGCCCGGCCAGCAGCGAAGCGACCAGTCCCGGTGCGCGGGTCGCAGCGGACAGCGCGACCTGACACCCCGTCGGGTTGCGCTTGTGCGCCATGGCCGACGATCCGCCACGCCCGGCGATCAGCGGCTCGCGCGCCTCACCGACGCCATTCTGCGCCAACAGGGCGACATCGCGGGCGAACTTGCCAAGCGCACCGATCAGGATGCCGATCGTCGCCCCGATCGCGGCGACGCCGCTACGCCGCGCGTGCCAGGGAGCGGACCGTTCCAGCCCGAGCGCCCGGGCAATATGCTCCGCGACCGCCGCGCCCTTGCCGTCCATACCGGCGCGCGTTCCCGCTGCGCCGCCGAGCTGCACGACGGCATTGGCCGCCACTGCGGTGTCGAGCATCGCCAGCGCGTCGCCGATCCCCCGCGCCGCCTGCGCCAGTCGCAGTCCGAAGGCGACCGGCATCGCATCCTGCAACAGCGTCCGCCCGATCGCTGGCCGCTCAGCATGGCTGCGCGCCAATACCGCCAGCGCATCGCGTACACGGGTGACATCGGTTGCCAACAACCGGTGCGCCGCGCGAACCTGCAGCATCAGCACGCTGTCGGCGACGTCCTGGCTGGTGGCGCTCCGGTGCAACGCCCGGGCCGCATCGCCGCCGACCATCCTTCGCAGGCGCGCGACCAGCGGGATGGCCAGCGTTCCAGCCAGTGCCGCTTCTTCGCCCAGCTCCACCGGATCGATCCCTGCCGGATCGACACCGGCGACGATCGCCGCGGCAAGGTCGGGCGCGATCACGCCGTACGCCGCCTGCGCGCGGGCCAAGGCGGTTTCGAAGGCGCAGGCATGGGCGACCGTCGCGGCATCGTCGAACACCGCGATCATTGCAGCCGTCGCGGCCGGGCGGAGGCGCAGCAGGTCGCTCACAGGTCGAAGAACACCGTTTCGCGATCACCCTGCAACACGAAATCGAGCGACCAGACGCCATCCCCCCCGGAGGTCGCGATCAACGTCGCACGCCGTTCCGCGGGAACCCGTGACAGCGTCGCGTCTCCTGCCTCCAGACCGGCAAAATACAGACGCGTCGCCAGTCGCTTGATGACGCCGCGCGCGAAGATCGACACGGCGATATGTGGCGCATGATCGCGCGCGATCCGACCGGGCAGAATGGTACGGAACCGATAGCTGCCATCCTCGGCCGTTGCCGCCCGGCCGAAGCCGACGAAATGCGGGTCGGCGTCCGCCTCAACAGGATAGTGGCCGGCGGCATCGGCCTGCCAGATTTCCAGCATCGCGTCGGGCACCGGTGCGCCATCGCCATCGAATACGCGGCCCGTGAGTTCGATCATCTGGCCCTGTGGCGTACCGGTCGGTGCGGACAGGTGCAGCACATAATGCGCTTCGGGAAACAATTCGGGGCGGGCACCCATGTCGGATTGGCCGACAAGGTCCGCCCCCCCCTTCCACGGCAGGCCATAATGGAAGAAGGGACCGACCGTCTGGCCGGGCGTCTGGCCGAACAGCGCGGGGTCCTGATTGTCCTGCCGGGGGTCGGGCAGGCGATCGGCGACGTCAATGGTCATGGTCGTCCTCCTCGAACGGCGTTTGCTCGCACCCCTTCAGCACCACGTCGAAACGATAGCCCAGTGCCCGATTCGGCTCGGTCACGTCCATGTCGAACCGGGCGACCAGCCGCTGGCGAAAAGGCATCGGCACCGCATTCGCGATCGGATCGATCTCGATCAGCGGATCGTCGGGGAAATAGAGCTGCGTCACCAGTCGCGTCGCAAAGGCCGGACCCAGCAGCGACAGATGGATATGCGCCGGCCGCCACGCATTGCGGTGGTTGCCCCATGGATACGCACCCGGCCGGATCGTAACGAAACGATAGCGCCCGTCCGCATCGGTCACGACACGGCCCGCGCCGGTGAAGTTCGGGTCGTGCGGTGCGTCCCATTGATCCTTGCCATGGATGTAGCGCCCGGCGGCATTCGCCTGCCAGATTTCCAGGACGGTGTTCGGCACGGCCCGACCATCCTCGTCCAGCACGCGGCCGGCGACGATGATCCGCTGTCCCTGCGGCATGGCGCGGTGCTGCGTCGTCAGATCGGCGAGTGCCGGGCCCATCAGCCGCTCCCAGCCCGCCGGGCCCGTCGTCTCGGTCCGCGTCTGCGGCACACGCAACAGCGGTTGCAGCGGGGCACGCCGCCGCGTCGACCCGTAGTCGGGGAAGAGCGACGGTGGCGCCCCGGCGTCGTCTCGCTGGTAGCTCATGCCGACAGCTCCACCCCGGTCCTGCCGCGCACTTCGTCCGCCGTGACGCCGGGTGCGCATTCGATCAGGCGCAGGCCCGGCTTGTCGCAGGCGATGACGGCAAGGTCGGTAACGATCAGGTCGACACAGGCCTTACCGGTCAATGGCAGCGTGCAGTCGGGGAGGATTTTCGGATCGCCATGTTTCGACACATGGTCCATCACCACGACGACTCGGCGGACCCCGGCGACGAGGTCCATGGCCCCGCCCATACCCTTCACCATCTTGCCCGGAATGGTCCAGTTGGCGAGGTCGCCCGCCTGGCTCACCTCCATCGCGCCAAGGATCGCCATGTCGATATGGCCACCCCGGATCATCGCGAAACTGTCGGCGCTGGAAAAGAAGCTGGACGTCGGCAACGCGGTGATCGTCTGCTTGCCGGCGTTGATGAGGTCCGGGTCCGCTTCGCCTTCATACGGGAACGGGCCGATGCCGAGCATTCCGTTTTCCGATTGCAGCGTCACCTCGATGCCCTCGGGCACATGATTGGCGACCAGCGTCGGAATGCCGATGCCGAGATTGACGTAGAAACCGTCTTGCAGCTCGCGTGCGGCTCGGGCCGCCATCTCGTCACGGGTCCAGCTCATGCCGCTTCCCCCCGGCTGCGCGTGGTCAGCTTCTCGATCCGCTTCTCGTTGATCGTGCTCTTGACGATCCGGTCGACATAGATGCCGGGCGTGTGGATGCCGTCGGGATCGAAGCTGCCTTCGGGGACGATCTCCTCGACCTCCGCCACGGTCACCTTGCCCGCGGTCGCCATGTTCGGGTTGAAGTTGCGCGCGGTCTTGCGGAACATCAGATTGCCCACCGGATCGGCCTTCCACGCCTTCACGATCGACAGGTCGGCGCGCAGCCAAGTCTCGCGGACATAGTCCTCGCCCTCGAAGGTTTCGACAGGCTTGCCTTGCGCGACGACCGTGCCGACGCCGGTCTTCGTATAGAAAGCCGGGATGCCCGCCCCGCCCGCCCGGATCCGCTCGGCAAGCGTCCCTTGCGGGTTCAGTTCCAGTTCCAGTTCGCCCGAGAGATACTGTTGCTCGAACAGCTTGTTCTCACCGACATAGGACGAGATCATCTTCGCGACCTGCCGGCTTTCCAGCAGCATCCACAGGCCGAAGCCGTCGGCGCCGGCATTGTTGGAGATGACCGTCAACCGCTTCACCCCGCTCGCCCGGATTTCGGGGATCAGGCTTTCGGGATTGCCCGACAGGCCGAAGCCACCCGACATGATCGTCATGCCGTCGAACAGCAGCCCGTCCAGCGCCGCACCGGGGGTATCGTAGATCTTGCGCTTCATGCCGCCTCCAGCGGTAGACCGACGTAATTTTCGGCCAAGGTACGTTGCGCCGCCATCGAGCCGCGCAGATAGTCCAGTTCGGCCATCTGGATGCGCCGGTCGAAACCATCCATGGTCGGGAAACGGTGGGTGACCGAAGTGAACCACCATGAGAACCGCTCGGCCTTCCACACCCGCGCCAGCGCGCGTGCCGAATAGCCGTCGATGCCGGTATCGCTGCGTTCGCGGTAATGTTCGGTCAGCGCCTCGCCCAGCATCGTCACGTCGGACACGGCAAGGTTCATGCCCTTGGCACCCGTCGGCGGCACGATATGCGCGGCGTCGCCGGCAAGGAACAACCGACCCCAGCGCATCGGTTCCGCGACGAACGAACGCAGCGGCGCTATCGACTTTTCGAACGACGCTCCGCGCGTGACCTTCGCCGCCGTTTCCGGTCCCAGGCGCAGGCACAGTTCGTCCCAGAACCGATCGTCCGACCAGTCGGCGATATTCTCGTCCAGTCCGCACTGGATATAATAGCGGCTGCGCGTCGTCGATCGCATCGATGCCAGTGCGAAGCCGCGTTCGTGATTGGCGTAGACCAGCTCATGTTCGGCGGGCGGCACATCGGCCAGCACCCCCAGCCAACCGAACGGGTAAACGCGTTCGAAGGTGCGCAGAACGTCGGCCGGCATCGCCGCGCGGCTGACGCCATGATAGCCATCGCAACCAACGACGAAATCGCACTCCAGTCGCTGCGCCTCGCTTCCGTCGCGCCACGTCACCACCGGCCGGTCGCTGTTAAGGTCGGACAGCGTCACGTCGGCGCTATTCCAGCGAATGTCGAGCCCTCGATCCGCAGCGGCATCGAACAGATCGCGCATGACTTCCTGTTGCCCATAGACGGTGACGGTCGACCCCCCGGTCAGTGCCGCCATGTCGATCCGGAACATCCGTCCGTCGAGGGACACGTTGGTGCCGCCATGGACCAGCCCCTCGCGTTCCAACCGTCCGGCGATACCAAGACGTCGCATCAGGTCGACCGTACCCTGTTCGAGCACCCCTGCGCGCACCCGCCCCTCGACATAGTCGCGGTCGCGGCGTTCGATCACGACCGCGGCGATCCCCTCGGCGCGCAGCAGATGAGCAAGGAACATTCCTGCCGGCCCGGCGCCGATGATCGCTACCTGCGTACGATGCCGCATCCCGTCCTCTCCTGTCGGCATTCTTGCCGTTCCGGGAGGCAGCATGCCGTATCGGGGAAGGGCAGACGATGGATACCCCGCGCAAAAAGTTGGACGATCCGGTTGCACATCCGTAGACTTGCGAGATGCGCGGCGGTTCGGTTCCCAGCTTCTATCTATATGGCGAGCCGCATCGCGCGGTGGACGCTGGCTTCGTTCATGCCGAACGACTGGACGATCGGTCGCGCCCCAGCGAATGGACGATCCTGCCGCACGCCCATGCCGATCTGGTTCAGTTGTTCGTTCTCGATCAGGGCGGCGGCGAGATGCGTGCCGAGGACGCACGGCTTGCCGTCGCTGCACCCGCGCTGTTGCTGGTGCCGCCCGCGGTCGTCCATGGCTTTTCGTGGCAGCGGGAATCGGCCGGATCGGTCGTCACCTTGTCGGTCCGCCATCTGGCATTGCTCGACAGCCGCTATCCCGGCCTAGCAGCCCTGTTCCAATCCGCGCGCGTCATCGCGCTGGACGATGCCGCACACGCCGCACTCGAAGCAGGCGTTACCGCGCTGATGCGCGAACTGGGCTGGGCGGCACCGGGCCATAGCGCAGCGGTCGATGCCGCGCTGCTCGCAATCCTTGCCGAGACATGGCGCGCGGGCGGATCGTCGGTGGCCGATACCGGCGTTGCTCCGGGCCATCAAAGCGCCCTGGTCGCCCGGTTCCGCGCGCGGGTCGACGAACGATTCCGTTTGCGGGAGCAGATCGCGGTCCATGCTGCCGCCCTCGGCGTTAGCGAGAGCCGCCTGCGAACGGCCTGCGCGCAGATCGCCGGCCTGTCGCCCGCGGCAATGCTCGACCAACGCGCGGTCCTCGAGGTCAAGCGCGCGCTACTCTACACCAACCTGTCGATCGCCGAGGTCGGCTATGCGTCCGGCTTCGGCGATCCAGCCTATTTCACGCGGTTCTTCACGCGCCACGCCGGAATGTCGCCGCGCGCCTTCCGATCGAGGGGGAGCTATCGTTGATCGCATACTGTGTTGCGGATGATGTCGCGGCAGGCGCAGTGAATGGCCGGGAAGGATCGGCGCCGCACGGGACGAGCCAATCCCCCCGAACCGTCAGTCGTAGATTGGACGCAGCACGGTATCGAGATGATAGCGCGTCAGCGCCATCGACGCGAGCATATCGGGCGATCCGTCATACTCGATCGACATCCACCCCTTGAACTGACGCTCCTTCAGCATCCGGTACAGCCCTTCCAGATCGAGCCTGCCGAGCCCCGGTTCCCAGAACCAGCGCGTGCCGTCGTCGGTGATCTCGGGGTCCTGCGCATGGCGGACGCTGTCGGGCTGTCGTTCCGACGCGGTGTCCTTCAGATGGAACGTGCTGATGCGGTCGTGATAGTCGTTGTAGAAGGTCAGCAGGTCCTCGCCCATGATCGCCACCTGCGCGGTGTCGAGACAGTAATGGACATAGCGCGGATCGGTGGATTCGATCAGCTCGCGATGGTTGGGCAGGTTGATCGCGCAGAAGAACTCGTTGTGCAGGCCGATCTTGACCCCGTGATCGGTGGCGTAGCGGCCGATCTCGTTCATCACCCTGGCGCACTGCTGCACTTCTTCGCGGCTCAGCGGCCCCGATCCGTAATAGTTCTGCGTCGGGCAGGTATTCATGTAGCTGCCGCCGAACCTGACGATCGTGTCGACCGCCTCGCGTCCCGATCGGACCGCTTCGTCGTAATGATCTGCCTGGTGCGAGGCATGCGCGCCGTGGAACATGCCGATCACCTCGACTCCGCGATCCTTGGCGAAGGCCGTGAAGTTCTCGGGCGATCCGAACAGCGGCAGGATATCGGCGAGATCCCATGGGGCGATCTCGATCCCGTCGAAGCCGAGCGCCGCCTGATACTTCAGGATCGTGTCCCAGTCCGAATAATAGGCGGTGTTCGTCTTGTCCTCGTAATAGAACTCCCGAAAATTATCGATCTTGCGATAGGGAATGCTCTTCCAGTGACACATGTTGGCGTAGCGGATGTTGGGCATCGCGGAAACTCCGTCCGGCTTAATTCTGTAGTTGGTTCATGAGCGCGCGGGTGCGCAGCAACGCCCGGAAGGGGTCGCGCGTCTGGCGGGCGCTGCACACGATCGGTCCGGCATAGCCGGTCTGCTCCAGTAGAGCGACAACAGCGCCGAGGTCGACGGTACCCGTGCCCGGATCACGGAACACCTGCATCGCGCGGTCCTCCGGGAATTCCGGGTTGGGCGTCTTCCACGTCCCGGCGGTATCGACGAAGCTCGTATCGGTCAGGTGGACGCACCCGATCCGGTCGCGCTGCGCGGTGACGAACGCCACCGGATCGATCCCCGCGATCGTGAGGGTCGCGGTATCGACGTCGAGCTTCACGCTGTCGGGCAACCGGTCGAGCAGCGCCAGAATGCGTTCGCCGCGGAACAGGCTCCAATATTCGTTGCGCAGCACCAGCGTGACGCCCGCTGCTTGTGCCTTTGCCGCAAGGCCGCCGAGCAGGTCGGCCGTCCGGTCGGTGAACGCCGCTGCCTTGTCCTCCAGATCAGGATGATAGTGCGCGATACGGCCATAATAGGCCGACGGGCTGATCGCGAGATAATCGGCTTTCAGATCGGCGGCATGACCCAGTGCTTCGCCCGCAAAATGCCCGGTGGCACCGAAATAGAAATCGAGGTTGGCGTTGCGCATGAACAGGTTGGAATCGAACGTCACCCCGGTGACCCGATCGATGTCACCCTTCGCCAGCGCCGCGCGATACTTGTCCGCATTCTGGTATTTGGTGTTGACGCAATAGCGGTTCATCGGAACGCCGCTGCGTCCGCCGAACTGCCACACCGGTTCATAAGGAATCTCGATCGAACGAAACCCTGCTGCGCCGATGAGTGGGTATAGCTCTTCCCAGAAATACTTGCTCTCGTACCGGTTTCGGTTGGGTTCCTGATAATGGCGATTGACCAGATCGAGGCTGATCGCGAATTGATCGCTATGCATGGATGAATTCCGCAATTGAAGGACGCTGTCGTTCGCGTCCCGAAGGTAAAAGGGGCTCGGCGACGTCAGTCGGATAGCTTCCGCCGGGATTGGGCCAGCGACTGATCCATTGGCATCGTCGGAAAATATTCGAGCCCGATCGCCCCATCATAGCCGATCGTACGCAGCGTCTGCGCGATCAGCCACCAGTCGAGCGTCCCGGTACCCGGTTCGTTGCGATCGGGCATGTCGGCGACCTGGACGTGCCCGACCAGGTGGACGCGCCCCGCCAGCACGGCGCCCATATCCTCGCCCATCACCGCACTGTGCCAGACATCGTAGAGCAGGCGCAGGTTGGGGCTGTTCACCGCCTCGACCAGATCGAGGCCGAGCTTGGTACTGACCAGATACATGGTCGCGAACAACCGGGTGTTGAGTGGTTCGAGAAGCAGCAGGACCCCGGCATCCTCGGCCGCATCGGCGGCGGCACGCAGCGCGGCGACGGCATTGGTGAAATGTTCTTCCTCGCTCATTCCATCGACACGGAAACCCGATGCGACGATCAGGTTCGGCTTGCCGAGGATCGCCGTCGCCGCGATCGTTTCCCGTACCGCGGTGACCATCGCGTCGCGCTCGGCGGGGTCGACGATCGAACGGCGCGGATCGACGCACAGGCTGGTCAACCGCATACCGGTTTCATCCAGCGCGGTGGCAATCGCCTCGACCGGCTTGTCGCGCCACAGGTGAAACTCGGCGAGATGGAACCCGGCGTCCCTGGCGGCGCGAAGCCGCGCGGCAAGATCGCCCGCTTCGGCGAATTGCCATTCGATACAAGAAGATAGCTGATAGACCGCAGACATAGGACCCTTCCCATTCTACGGCCCCGTGGTGCGCACCGCACCCCGTATGCCTGGCGAGCGCCTGCCCGCTATTTTGTGGTTCGTCTGGTACAATAATCGGTGCGATAATCAAGTTTGTAACGGGTGGCGAACTGCCGATCGGTCGCGGCGCATCGCTGCCCCCGTTCAGTACAGGATGCCGGCCATCCAGAACGACCCGACCAATGCCGTCAGCGCGCTGATCGCCATCGCCGCACAGCGTGCATCTTCGAACCGGCGCATCCCGGCCTGATCCTTCATCCGCATCGTCCACTCCCAAATTGGCCACCCCGACATCGTGCGTGCCGGTGACGGCAGGTTGAAATTCGTTACGCGGTGTCCCGCAGCGGCCGTTCATCGACGGTGTCCAGCCCATAGCCGTTGTTGCGCGCCATCAGGTCGAGCCCGAGCTTGTCGACCACGAAGACCATCCGCCCGTTACGGGCTTCGTCGATGATTTCCTCGGGGCTGGAGAAGAAGGCGTGGATCACCGCTGGACGACCCGTTGGCCAAGGGTGCCGAAGCGGTCGCCGGCGTGCATCGTGACCCGGTCACCGAAGCTGAGGAACGGCGTGAGGGGCCGACCGGCGATCGCGTCGATGGCGCGGCGTTCGGACAGACAGGTCGATCCGACCTTGGCATGGTTGGCGTTGGACACGGTGCCCGATCCGATGATCGTGCCGGCGGGCAAATCGCGGGTGCGGGCGGCGTGGGCGATCAGGTCGTGAAAGCCATAGGCCATGGCGCCACCGACCGGGCTGCCGAACCATTCGCCGTTGATCTCGACGGTCAGCGGCAGACAGACGCGGCCATCGGCCCATGCGTCGCCCAGTGCGTCCGGCGTCACCGCAAAAGGCGCGACCGAACAGGCTGGCTTGGCCTGTACCCAACCGAACCCGGTCTTCATCTCGACCGGTGCGATCGTGCGCAGCGACCAGTCGTTGAGGAGCAGAACCAAGCGGATATGGTCGAGCGCCTCGTCGGCGCGGCACCCCATCGGCACGTCGCCGGTGACGACCGCGAACTCGCCTTCGAAATCGATGCCATCGGCCTCGCTGGGGAACGGCACGTCCTCGGTCGCCGACAAAAAGCGATGCGACATCCCCTGATACATCAGCGGCTTGGTCGTCTCGATCGGCGGCAGCTTGAACGCCTGCTGCATGAGGTGCCCGTGCGTCGGGAAAGCCGAGCCGTCGAGCCATTGCCATGCACGCGGCAACGGGGCGAGCAGCGTGGCGGTATCGAGCGGCTCGCCCTGCCCCGCGTCGAGCCGCTGTGCCAGCACGCGCAACGCTGGCTCGGTCCGGGTCCAGTCGTCGAGCGCCGCTTGCAACGTCATGTCGGCGGGCAGGCACCGCTGCGCATCGTCCGACACGACGACCAGTGTGCCGTCGCGGCTGCCGTCGGCGCGGGTCGCGAGTCTCACAGCCCATCCTCGAAGATCGCGACCGCACGGCACCAGCCCGCCGATCCGCGCTTCACCTTGACCGGCAGGCACGACACGATGAACCCGGTGGCGGGCAGCTGGTCGAGCTGGGTGAGCTTCTCCATGTGGCAATAGCCGATGTCGCGCCCGGCCTTGTGCCCTTCCCACACCAGAGAATAGTTTCCGGTCTCCGCGACTTTGGCGGCGGTGTGGCTGAACGGTGCGTCCCAGCTCCACGCATCGGTGCCGGTGACCCGTACCCCCTGGCGGGTCAGGTACATGGTCGCGTCATAGCCCATGCCGCAACCTTTGCCGAGAAAGTCGGGCCGCCCCAGCGCCGCGCCGGCGGCAGTGTTGACCAGCACGATGTCGAGCGGGCGCAGCGTATGGCCGATCCGCACCAGTTCCGCCTCGACTTCGGCAGCGGTCACGACATGGCCGTCGGGCAAATGCCGAAAGTCGAGCTTGACGCCGGGTTGCAGGCACCAGTCGAGGGGGATTTCGTCGATGGTCAGCGCCGGTTTGCCGCCGTCCATGGTCGGGTGATAATGCCACGGCGCGTCGAGGTGCGTGCCGTTGTGCGTCGACAGCGTCAGCGTCTCCGACGCGGCAAAGCCTTCGCCACCCGCCATCTTGTCGGCGGTGATGCCGGGAAAGAACATCGCCGCTTCCGCCACCGTCTCGGCATGGGTCTGGCGGGTGATGGTCGGTCGCATGAACGGCGGATCGGTGACGACGTCCGGGTCGATCGCGATGGAAAGGTCGAGGATGCGGCGGGTCATGCCGTGGCACCCCCCAGCGTCTCGGCGAACCAGTCGGCCAGCAGGTCACGGCCATAGGCCATGTTGTCGGCGCCGACATGCTCGACCCCGCCTTCGCGGGCTGTGAAGATCACCTTTTCACGGCGGGGGGAGTTGACCAGCTGGTCGTAGAGGTCGTCGGCGTACGCGACGCCGATCTGCCGGTCGTTGGCACCGTGCGTCACGAGGAACGGCACCGTGATGCGGTCGATATGGCCGTTGAGGTTCATCGCCTCCGATTTGCCGAGGAAATCGTCCTGGTCGCTGGCACCGAACGCCCAGTGGACGTGCTTCCAGTAATGCGGGACGGGGTTCTCGCCCTCGCGCGCCATGCGCTTGTCCTGAACTTCACGCCAATTGTGGTTCGCACCCCACACCGCGCCGCTGGCGAAGCGCGGTTCGTATGCGACGGCGCGCGGCGCGAAATGGCCGCCCAGCGAAATGCCGGTCATGCCGATACGATCAGGATCGACATCGGCCTGCTGCTCCAGCCAGTCGACCGCCCTGCTCGCCCAATGCTCGCTGTGCGGATCGACGGGCAGGTTCTGCAACCGCAATGCTTCCCCCGACCCCGGCTGATCGACGCAGAGCGTCGAAATGCCACGCCGCGCCAGTTCGTGCGGCAGGCGGGTCCAGAACAACAGCTCCTTGCAACTGTCGAGACCGTTGCAGAACACCACCACCGGCTTGGCGCCCTGCCCCGGCGCACGGGTGTAGAGCGCGGGCATCGTGCCCGTCGCCAGCGGAATCTCCACCCGCTCACGGTTCAGCGCGCCCAGCACCGTCGAACGGTCGAACGCCTCGCGTGCCTTGGCATAGGTTTCCTTGCGCCCCGGCGCGCCATGGCCCTGCATCCGTTCGGCGGTGAACAGGTAGAGCGACGCGCGCTCCAGCTTGTTCGACGCGGAAAAGGCGCGCCCCTTGGCCTCGTCCTCGGCGGCCAGCTCGATCAGCTTGGTCCCCATCGCCGCCCATGCCGCCATGAACTGCGGCGTGCCGGCATCCGCACCGGTCGCCGCCGCTTGCGTGAGCGGCTGGCACATGTCGATGATCTCGCCGAGCTGCGCGCCCGACTCCATCGCGATCGCGACCGACAGGTTCCAAATGTAATTGGGGAAAGGTTCGTACAGCGCCATGTCGCTTACGCCACCGCCGCCTGCCACAGCCCGGCATCGGGCGCGGGCTTGGGCATGGTCTGCGGACCGCCGATACCGCTGCCCCACTGGTCCATCGTATCGGGGCGGGGCACATGGACCTGATGCTGGTGATGGTCGTCGTCGACCTCCTCCAGTTCCGACGTATACTCGACGACATTGTTGTTGGGCGTCGTGAAGTAGCTGAAGGTGTTGTTGCCCGCCGTATGTCGGCCCGGCCCCCATTTGATGTCGACGTCGTTGCGCTTCAGCCGGCCGACGCCGCGCATCATGTCGTCCATGGTCAGCACGTCATAGGCGACATGGTTGAAGCAGGGCGGCCCGGGCAGGAACGCCAGCCGGTGGTGCCAGCTGTTGCAGCGCATGAAGCACATGAAATCGCCCAGCCAGTCCGACACGCGGAAGCCCAGCGCCCTTTCATACCATGCGACCAATGCCTTGTGGTCGGGCGAGTGCATGACGACGTGGCTGATCTTGACCGGGATCGCCTCGCCCTTCGCCAGTTCGCGCTTGGTCCCGCGTTCGACGTCCGCCGAAATCTGGAGCGTGAAGCCGTTGGGGTCGAAGAAGCGGAAGCCATAGCCGCCGCCCAGCGTGTCCAGATCATGCGGTTCGCTGATGATCTTGCCGTCGTTCGCCTTCACCTGTTCGAACAGCGCATCGACATCGGCGCGTGTTTCGGCAGCCCAGCCGATGACGTCGATCCGCTGCGTCGCGTCCTCCCGCAGACGGACGACATATTTCTCGTCGGTTCCTTCCGCGGCAAAATAGGCCATGCCGTCGGCCGACGGCACCTCGGTCAACCCCCAGACATCGGCGTAGAAGCGTCGCTCCGCCGCCAGATCGGGTACGGCATAACCGACGAACCGGATTTCAGAAACGCGGGCCATGCTCGCCTCCATTCGGGAAAAAGGGACGGGCCGGCGCGTCGAGCGCCGACCCGGTTTGGGGATTGTCAGAAGCGGAACGTACCCTGCACGCCGTAGGTGCGCGGCTGGCCGAAGTTCCAGTTGTAGATGTTGATGCCGCCGCCGGTGAAACCGGCATAGGTCTTCACCCGGTTGTTCTCGACGTTGCGGACATAACCCTGAAGGCTGAGCTTATCGCCCGGCAGGTTCAGTTCGAGGCTGAGATCGGTCGTCGTGAACGCTTCGACCCGATCGCCGCGATAGTTGAACGCGGTCAGGTAATATTCCGACTTGAACCGGCTGAACCCGTTGGCGACCAGTTCATAGCCTTGGCCGAGGTCGATCGACTTGTTGTAATTGATGCCGATCGTCCATTTCGGTGCCTGCGGCGCGGCATTGCCGGCGAGGTCGAGCGTCAGCCGCGGTACGTTGGCCGGGGGATTGGTCAGCGTCGGGGCGGGAATACCGGCGAAGTCCTGCAGCTTCGCATCGATATAGTTGACGATCAGGCTCAGGCGGTCGCGCGGCGAAAGCTTGACCGTGGTGTCGGTTTCGATGCCCCACACCCGGCTTTTGCCCGCGTTGAACGTCCGCGCGCCGACCGTGGTGTCGATATAGACCTGCACCTGCTGGTCCTGGTAATCGTAGTAAAAGGCGGATGCGTTGAATTCGAGCGTGTTGTTCAGGAACCGGTTCTTCGAGCCGATTTCATAGGCGGTCAGATTTTCCGCATTGAACGCGCCGACCAGATCGAAGCCGCCGCTTTTGAACCCGGTGCTGACCTTGGCATACAGCATATTGTCGCGCGCCGGCTTGTATTCGACGCCCGCCGTCCAGGTGATCTTGTCCTCGGCATAGGACGGGAAGCGGATGACCGCGCCGGGGCCGCTGCCGTCGGCAGGCGGACGCACCATGTTCTGGGTGCGGAAAAAGCCATAATTGATGTATTCGGCATTCTTCTTGTCGTCGGTATAACGCACGCCGCCGGTGAAGCTGAGCGTATCGGGTACCAGCCAATAGGTCGCCTGCGCGAAAGCGGACTTGGATTCCGACTTCACATAGGGACGATAGAAGAAGTTCGCGAAGGCACTGGCCAGCGGCAGGTACAGGCCGCGCGCGATGATCTGGTTCTCGTGGAAATAGAAGCCGCCGACCTGCCAGACGAAGCTGCCCTGCGCGCCGCCGTTCAGCCGGACTTCGTGGCTGTGGGTGCGCGTGTCGTAGCGGTCGTTGTAGAAGGTGAACTGTTCGGGCAGGAACCCGTTCTGCGGCAGGATGACCTGGTTGTCGACGTGGCGATAGCCGCCGATATAGCTGAGCGTCGCAGGACCGAAGTCATAGGCGACACGCCCGCGCACCGCATATTGCTGGCTCTTGAAATTGCCGCGCCGGCCGATCGGGAAGCTGGCCGGGTCGAACGTCTGCGGCAGATCGACGAAGCTCGGCACCAACCGCTGCGTCAGCGTCGGATAGGTTGCGGGCGGTGCGACCGACGCGGGCAGTTCGGTAAGGCCCGGCGTCGCGCCGTTGACCAGCAGGCCATACTGTACCGGACCCGTCTGGTTCACATCGACATATTCGCCGGCCAGATAGACTTCGAGCGCGCCCGGCGCGAACAGGATGCTGCCGCGCACCGCATCGACATTGGCGTCGTCGCCCTGTCCGGCCAGCGAGCCGTTGTCGACATAGCCGTCATGTTCGTTGTGCAGACCGGCGATGCGGATCGCGACGTCGTTGCCCAGCGGTACGTTGACGGCACCGGTCGCATAGATCGCGTTATAGTTGCCATAGCCGGCGGTGGCCGATCCTTCGAAGCTGCCCAGAACCGGCTTGGCCGCGACGATGTTCAGCGCGCCGGCGGTCGAATTGCGACCGAACAACGTGCCCTGCGGACCGCGCAGCACTTCGATCCGTTCGAGGTCGAAGAAGTTGGCGTTCAGCGCGACCGGGCGGTTCACATATTCGCCGTCGATCGAGACGGTGAGGGCCGGGTCGGCGCTTTCGGAAATATCCTGGCTGGAAACGCCGCGGATCGCGATCTTCGTGAACACCGAATCGGGCGTGATGCCAAGGTCGGGGGCCAGACGCTGCAAGCCGCTGACGTCGGTAACGGCGGCTTTGGTCAGATCGGCACCGCTGACGGCGCGGATCGCGATCGGCGTGTCCTGCAGTCGGGTCGTGACCTTGGTCGCGGTGACGATGATCTCTTCGAGCTGGCTGTCGTCGCGTTGCGTCGTCGTGTCGTTGGCCGTGGTCGGTGGCGTCGCCCCGGTCGGTTCGGCGGTCTGCGCCCATGCCGGGGCAGCGACCCAGATGGCAGTACTAGCAAGCGCCATGCTGGCGATGCGGCGGAACGTCGTCATACGATCCCCTCTCCATGATGTCGGAGGCGTATCCGCCCCTCGTTCAGAACTAGAATTGCTATTCTATTTAAAACTTGAGTCAAGTGCCTCCGGTCATCCCGAAGCGCATTTAATTTCGCGGCATGTCAAAACATTGGATGCGGATTGCGCGCGGTCGCCGGGATCGGTTGGATCACGTCCCAATGTTCGACGATCTTGCCGTCCCTCAACCGGTAGATGTCGGCCACCGCCCCGCCGGCGCTGGCCGGATCAGCCCGGCCGTGCAGGTGGATGACGGCCAGGTCGCCGTCGACGATGATCCGCTTCACGTCGAACCGTGCGCCGGGCGCCGCGAATTTGGGTGCCAGTGCCGCGACGGCCGCGTCGCGACCATCGGGCAGGCCGGGATTATGCTGGATATAGTCGGACACGACGAATTTTTCGAACGCACCGGCGACATCGCGGCGACCGTAGAACTGGTTGGCAAAGGCCGTGACGATCGCCCGGTTGCGCTCGGTTTCCGACGCACGCGGGCGGGCCGGCGCGCCGGCGGCGATCAGTGTCGTGGCGAGCAGGGCGGAAGCGACGATCCGGTTCATGGGGTGATCTCCACTGCAAGGACAAGACGGTCGCTTGCCGGCCCGGCCGACAGGCGGGCGGCAGTCCGGTTCTGCCAGCCATCGCCGGCCCAGATACGGAACATCCGGGCTTCGGGCGTGACACGCACGACCGCCGTTTCGCCGGCCGCGATCACGACCCTGGCAAAGCCGACCAGCGCGAATTCCGGGTCGTGGCGATAAAGCTGGACCACCTCGCTGCCGGTGCGGGTGCCGACATTGCGGAGCGTGACCACCACGTCGCGACCATCGGCGACGGCCCCGATCCATTCGAACCGGGTATAACCCTGCCCGGCGCCGAAAGCGTAGAGCGGCGTACGATCGCGCGCGGCAAACCCGCGATAGCCGACCAGCACATCATCGTCGTAGCGCAGGTCGCCCACATCGTCCGGTTGCAGGGCAAGTGCGGGGTAATCTTCCTCGCGCCGTGCCAGCGTCACCGGCAGGCGTCCGCCCGGTTCGACATCGCCCGCCAGCACGGCCGCGAGCGCGGGGCCGAACCCCTCGCCCGGATACCATGCCGACAGCAACGCCGCCGCCCGGTCGCTCCAGCCCGCGTCAAAGGCGTGACCGATATTGGCGACGATCGCGACGCTGGCGTTCACCGCGCAGACTGCCTCAATCAGCGCGACCTGATCGGCGGCCAGGGCGGTATCGGCGCGGTCCTTGCTCTCGACGCTGGAATCAGACGTTTCGCCGACCATCAGCAGTACCGCGTCGGCGGTCCTGGCGGCATCAACAGCGCGCGCGAGCATCGCCGCCGCGCTGTGGGGGCCACGGACCCCGTACCACAGGCCGTGGACGCGTGCGCCGTCATAGGTGAACTCGACCTCGACCAGCACCCGCTGCCCGGCGGACAGCTGCACCTCGACGCTGTCGGCATCGCCCCGCTTGAGCGATCCCATGACGTCGGAGGCGGCCATACGTTCGGCATGGTCGTGGACGATGCGGCCGTCGACGCGCATCCGCACCGCGCCGGTCGCGCCGACATAGAAACGATGCGCACCATTGATCGTCGCGGTGAACCAACCGCTCGCCCGCACGCCAGCGGGACGATCGAACACCCCTTCGTCATGGACACCGACGAACCAGACGAGCGAATTGGTGTCGCGCACCTCGGTGAAGATCGGATCGCCGCCAAGATCGATGTCGGCAAAATAGTCCACGGTCATGCCGCGCCCTGCACCACCGAGCGGAACCACCGGCATCGACGGCAGCCGCGGCTGCGGATCGACGCCCGGTTCATAGACGATCGCGGTATCGCCGTAGCGCGCGCGGATCGCGTCGAGCGGGCGCAGCGCATCGGGCGACAGCGCGATCTTGGCAAAGGTGCCCCCTTGATAACAGGGGGCCGCCGCGTTGGGGCCGATCACCGCGATACGGGCGTGTCGTCCGGGGACGAGCGGCAACAGGTCGCCTTCGTTGCGCAACAGCACCATGCCCGCCGCCGCCGCTTCGACCAGCAGCGCGTCGGCATCCTCGGTCGGCGGGGTCTTCGTACCCGACCAGCGCCGCCCGGCGCGCGCGACGCGGTCGGCGGCATCGGCGAGACGGCTGGCAGGCACCTCGCCCCCTTCGACCGCGCCGATCGCCTTCGCCCCCACGAAGCGCGCGGGGCCGGGCATTTCGAGGTCGAGGCCACCGTTCAGGCTACCGGCCGTCGAATGCGTCCCGAACCAGTCGCTGATGAACGGGCCGGCAAAGTCCCACTCCTGCTTGACGATCGTGGAGATGTGGCCCTGTTCGGCGCACCATGTCCCGTTCACCCGGTTATAGGCGGTGAGCATCGCCCCCGCCCCGGCCGCCGCGCACAGTTCGAAGGGCAGGAGATAGATTTCACGCAGGGCGCGTTCGCCCACGACCGCGTTCATCCGGTCGCGATCGGTTTCGCTGTCGTTGCACACCAGGTGCTTCACACACGCGCCGGTGCCGGTCGATTGCAGACCACGCGTCCACGCAGCGCCGGCAAGGCCGGTCAGCAGCGGGTCTTCCGAATAATATTCGAACGCCCGTCCGGCCAGCGGGCTGCGCGCCAGATTGACGTTGGGCGCCAGCACCATGTCGACGCCGCAGCGCACCGCTTCGCCCCCGACCAGCGCGCCGACCCGTTCGATCAGCGACAGGTCGAAGCTGGCACCAAGCGCGGTGGCACAGGGCGACAGTCGGGCGACGTCGCGTTCGTCGACCCGCCCGCTGGCGATACCCATCGGCCCGTCGCTCAGATGCAGCGACGCAATGTCCGCATGCGGGATCGCGGCCGTGCGCCACATCGAGGCACCGGCGGTAAGGCTCGCCTGCTCGGCGATGGTCAGCGCGGTCACGCGACCGGCTCCAGACGAAAGGCCATGATCTGGCGCGCCATCGTCGCGATCTGTCCTGCGACCCCGGCGTCGGCGAGTTCGCCTTCGCTTCCGAACGGCTTTTGCGCGATCGAATTGATCGCGATTCCCGCCGGCGTCGGCCAGCCGCGCATCGCATGGACGATGCCCCGTAATGCCGCCAGCGTGACGCCACCCGCCTGCCATCCCGCCGCCGAGACGATCAGCCCGACCGGCATCCCGTCGAAATACACACGCTCATCGCCGCGCAGATCCTCGAGCAGGTCGATCGCGTTCTTCACGACCCCCGACACGCCGCCGTGATACCCCGGCGTCCCGATCACCAGCCCGTCGGCGTCACGCAGCGCGGCGACGAACGCCGCCTGCTCGACCGTGCGGTCGGGGCGTTCGGGATTGAAGTGCGGCAACGCGGCGAGCGCAGGCCCGTCGAACATCGTCGTCCGCGCGCCCAGTCCCTCGCATTCGGCAAGCACGGCGCGCACGAGCATCTCGCTCGACGACCGCGGGCGGAAGGTACCGCCAATCCCTACGATATGACGTGCCATCGCTTTCAAGCCTTCTTGAATGCGGGCATGACCTTTTCCGACAGCAGGCGCAGCGTCTGGTCGCCCAGCCGCAGCCGTTCGTCGGTCAGCGGCCCGGTGGTGGTGCCGCACAGGATGTTGCCGATGCCGAGTTCTTCGTACGGCTTCAGATGCTCGATCACCGTTTCGGGCGAGCCGTACAGGCACCAGGTGCCGATCCAGTCCTCGGTCAGTGCGTTCGGCGTCCGGTCGGTCTTCCTGTTCGCGTCGTTGGATTCGGCGCGAGCGTTGAATTCCGCCTCGCGTTCGATCGCATCCTGATAGGCGCGCAGGATCGCCATCATCTCGTCGCGGGCCTGTTCGTCGCTGTCGGCGACATGGACCAGCTGGTAGGTATGCGTCGTCCAGTCGAGCGCGCGGGCGATCTTCTCGGCGCTGTGGCCCGCTTCCTCGAGCATCGTGCGATAGATGCCGAAGAACTTGGCGACATGCTTCATCGGCTCCGTCCCGCCGATCTGCGGCGGGGTGAAGGCGGGGATGAACGCCGGCCACGCATTCTCGGCGGCACGGCGTGCGCTCGATTCCTTCATCGCCACCGGCATCAGCCGCGCATGACCCTCGCTATAGGCGGCGGGCGCAATGCGCTGCAGGACGCGGCCCTGGTGCGGACCGTTGTCGATCTCGACCGCCGGGTCGTCCATCGTCTTCGCCCAGAGCTGTTCGGCAAGCGCGAGATTCTTTTCGGCGATCGCACCGGCATCGCGGTAATCGACGCCGAAGCCGATCATCTCCTCGGGCGTGGTGCCCGAACCGACGCCGACCAGCAGCTTGCCGTCGGTCAACTGGTCGAGGATGTTGATCCGTTCGACGAAGCGCACCGGATGATGCAGCGGGACCGAGGTGACCGAAAAACCGAAATGCATGTGCGGGAACTTCGCCGCCAGATAGGACGCGAACATATAGCTGTCGCTGGCGATCGGCATATAACCGTTAAAATGATGGTCGGGCAGGAAGAGCGCATCGAAGCCGAGCGCAGCGGCATGTTCGGCATGGCTGGTCAGGGCATGGATCAGCGCGCGGTCCTGCTCCGGCGCCATCGAACGTGCATTGAGGAACACCGAGAAACGCATTCGACCTCTCCCTTTTCACGCCCGGTTATCCCGGTGCGCGGTTGCCGCCCGTTGCCGAGTGGCCTAAACTGAAATTAGAACTGTTATTCTGATATGCCGCCGATCCGGGGGCTGTCAATGGGGTGCCGATGGATATCGAAACGATCATGGCGAAGGCGCGTGTGCCGCAGCAGGGCCGCAGCAAGGCCAGCTTCGAACGCATGTTGGTCACTGCCGAACAGTTGATGACGGAGCGCGGATCGGACGAATTCACGCTCAACGAAGTGGCCAGGCACGGCAAGGTGTCGATCGGATCGATCTATTGTCGCTTTGACAGCAAGGACGACCTTGTCCATGTCGTGCAGCTGCGCGTGCTGGAGCGCGTCGATACCGACATGCTGGCCGCGATCGCGGCGGTACAGGCGCGTGGGTCCGACCTGGTCGAAATGGTCCATGATCTGGTCCAGTCGATCGCCGACGTGCTGCGCCGCTATGCCGAGGTGATGCGCCCGTTGATGCTGCGCGCGAGCGGCGATCCCGTCATCGCCTCGATCGGCAAGCGCAGCTATTCGCGCACCAGCGAAGCGGTGATCGATGCGTTGCTGACCTGTGAGAAGGAAATCCGGCACCCCCATCCGCGCCACGCCGCCGATGCCGGGTTCCGCATCGTCTATGCCGCGATCGCCCGCTATCTGGGGTTCGGTTCGTCGCTCGACGCCGCGGGCGAAGGCGACTGGAATCATTTGAAGAATGATCTGGGCGACATGCTCGCCGCATATTTGGCGACCGAGCCGAAGGGAAACCGCCAGCCCGCTTGACAACTCCCCCCATCCACGTTCAAATCAGAATAATAATTCTGATAAGCGTTGCATACAAGCGGCGCTCGAACGAGGATGAGGAGCGTCATGGCCGAAACAGGCTGGACCCGGCGCGACACGTTGGGCGGTGCTGCGCTGTTCGCGCTGGTGGTGGGAATACCCGTCGCGGCCGTACGGATGACCGACACCACCAACGACGTCACCGACCGGCAACGCATGGTGTTGCGCGTGGCAGCGCAAGGGGTGATCCCGCGGACCGCGACGCCCGGTGCGGGCGATATCGGCGCGCATGACTTCGTCGTTCTGGCGCTCGCCCACGGCCTCGACGGTACCCGCGCGCCGGCCGCCGGTGCGGCGCTGCCGGTCACCGTCGCCCGCCATCTGCGCCGCGACGGCACGCTCGATTATCTCGACTGGCTCGAATGGCAACTCGACAGCCGCGCGCAGGGCGACTTCCTGCGGGCCGCTCCCGCTCGCCGGCAAGCGGCACTCGCCGCGGTCGATGCCGAAGCGTTCGCCGAAACCGCTCGCGATGCGCCCGAGTCGCCGTGGAAGAAGCTCAAGGCGCTGATACTCACCGCCTATTACACGTCCGAAATCGGCGGATCGCGCGAGCTGCAATATGAACTGGTTCCCGGGAAATGGGAACCGGACCTACCCTTTGTCCCCGGCAGCCGCGCATGGTCGAGCGACTGGACCGCAGTGGAGTTCAGTTGATGGCAGACGCAATGTTCGACGCGATCGTCGTCGGATCGGGAATCACCGGTGGCTGGGCGGCCAAGGAACTTACCGAGGCGGGGCTGAAGGTCCTGATGCTCGAACGCGGGCCGATGGTGGAGCATGGCGCGGGCTATACCAACGAGACGAAGGCACCGTGGGATCTGGAATTTCGCGGCCTCGGCGATGCCGCGCTGTACGAAACCGATTATGCGGTGCAGCGCAAGAACCGCCACTTCACCGAATTCACGCAGGACCGCTTCGTCAACGATCGCGAGAATCCGTACACGACCGAAGGCGCGACCGAATTCAACTGGTGGCGCAGCTATAATCTGGGCGGCCGGTCGCTGTCATGGGGTCGGCAATGCTATCGCTGGTCGGATTACGACTTCGACGCCAATCGTCGCGACGGCCATGGCACCGACTGGCCGATCCGCTACGCCGAGATCGCGCCCTGGTATGACAAGGTCGAGGAGTTCGTCGGCGTGGCGGGCATGGCCGAAGGGTTGCCGCAATTGCCCGACGGGCGGTTCCTGCCGCCGATGGCGCTCAACCCTGTCGAGGAACATGTTCGCACGGTGATCGGCGAACGCTGGACCGGACGGCGGCTGACCATCGGGCGCAACGCCAACCTGACCGTCGCCAAGCCCGATCAGGGGCGCGCGGCGTGCCAGTATCGCTCGATCTGCGCGCGCGGCTGTTCCTATGGCGCCTATTTCTCGACGCAGAGTTCGACGTTGCCGGCCGCGCAAAAGACCGGCAATCTGACGCTGATCACCGGTGCGGTGGTCGAGGCCGTCGAATACGATCCGGTTACCGGCAGCGCGACCGGCGTCCGCTTCATCGACACCGGGAACGGTGATCGCAAACGGGTGACGGCCCGTATCGTGTTCCTGAACGCGGGATCGTTCAACAGCGTCGGCGTCCTGCTTCGCTCCGCCGACGCGACAAATCCCAACGGCCTTGCCAATTCGAGCGGCGTGCTCGGCACGCATATCATGGACCATGCGCAGACCGTCGCCGGCATCGCGATCATGCCGGGATTCGAAGACCACACCTATTTCGGCAATCGGCCGACCGGCGTCGTCATTCCCCGCTTCCGCAACCTCGATACGCTCGACGGCAAGGGGCACTCGCGCGGCTTCTCCTATCAGGGCGGAGCGTTCCGGGCAGCATGGACGCGGGGCAAGCGCGACGCCGGCATCGGCACCGAGTACAAGGACGGTCTGCGCGAACCGGGGCCGTGGCGGATGGTGCTGGTCGCCTTTGCGGACTCGATGCCGCGCGCGAGCAACCGCATCACCCTCGATCCGACGGTCAAGGATGCCAACGGCCTGCCCGCGATGCGAATCGCGTTCGAACATGGCGCGCAGGAACGCGCCGCGCTGGCCGAAGCGAAGGCGGAGGCTGCCGCGATGCTGACCGCCGCTGGCGGTCACGTCATCATGGGACTCGACCAGCCCAGCCCCGGCGGGTCGGCGATCCACGAAATGGGCGGCGCGCGGATGGGACACGACCCCCGGACCAGCGTGCTGAACAAATGGAGCCAGGCGCACGACGTGCCCAACCTGTTCGTCACCGATGGTGCGCAGATGTCGTCGTCGGCCTGCCAGAACCCGTCGCTGACCTACATGGCGCTGACCGCGCGCGCCTGCGCGACCGCCGTGTCGATGCTGAAGGAAGGCGCGATCTGATTCCCGTTTGCTAGCGGGCACATCCCGCCAGGTGCCGCAGGGTCGGTGCCGCCCGGAGTGAACACCCATGTATCTTGCCGCCTGTATCGCGGGGCGATCCGCCTTCACGGCCCCGCCCGTCCCCGGCCGTCACCGCGCCGCGCCGGGGGTCTGAAGGTCATGGACGACATGCTGGACGCGTCTCCCGACGCGTCTCCCGACGCTTCGCCGCCGCTCCCGGCGTCGGCCAAGGTCGCCTATGGCCTTGGCGACTTCGGCTTCGGTCTGTCGTGGAACATGGTGGGGGCGTTCCTGCTGTTCTTCTACACCGACGTCGCACTGCTCCCCGCGGCAGCGGTCGGCACCTTGCTGCTGGTCTCGCGGTTGGCCGACGCGGCGATCGACCCGATCATCGGCCTTGCGGTCGATCGGACGCACGGACGCAGCGGGCGTGCGCGTCCGTGGTTCAAATGGGGTGCCGTGCCGTTCGGGCTGCTCTGTGCCGCGACGTTCTGGATGCCGCCGGTCGGAGAGACGGGACGCCTGACATGGGCGGTCGTCACGTTCGGCGCGCTCGGCATCCTCTTTTCGGTGGTCAACATCCCGTACGGTGCGCTGCTGCCGATGATGACCAACCGCAATGGAGAGCGCCTTGCGCTCGGCAGCCTGCGCGCCGCCGGCACCGCGATCTCGGTTATCGTCGCCACCTCCGCGACGATGCCGCTGGTCGGCGCATTGGGCGGCGGCGACCAGGCAACGGGCTTTCTGCTCGTCGCCGGGTTGTTCGGGCTGCTGACCACCCTGACCACGCTCAATCTGTTGCGTTGTCCCGAACAGGTCCATGCCGTCGCGCAACCGCTCGCCCAGGCGATCTGGCCGCAGGTGCGGGCAATGATCGGCAACCGGGCGTGGAACACCGTCTTCCTGTTCGCGCTGCTCAACTTCGTCCGCTTCGGCGCGGTGCTGGCGATCACGCCGTTCTTCGCGATCAACGTGCTGGGCAAGCCGTGGATGATCTCGATCCTGCTCCCGGCGGTGTCGGGCACGTTGCTGATCGGCTCGATCCTCGCCCCGCCCTATCTGAAGCGGATGGGAATGCGGCGCGGCAACCTGATCGCGCTGCTGGTTGCGCTGCCGCTGTTCGCGCTGCTGCCGCTGGCCGAAGGGTCGACCGTCGCCTTCCTGACGCTCTACCTTGCCGGATCGGTGCTGCTCAGCATCACCATGACCGCGATCTTCGCGATGGCGGCCGAGGCGATCGAGTATCACGAACAACGGACCGGTACCCGCAACGAAGGGCTGTTGTCGTCGGGAATCAGCCTGTCGACCAAGATCGGCATGGCGCTCGGCGGTGCGCTGGTCGCGTTCGGACTGGCAGCTATCGGATATGTCCCCGGCCGGGGCGGCGCGGACGTCGCTACGGGGCTGCGCTGGCTTTACTACGCGCCGGTCGTCGCATGCCTGGTGGCGCAGATGGCGGTCATCGCTCGCTATCCGATGATCGACCGCGCGGTTCGGTAACGGTTCCGCTCCCCGGCCACCGGTCGGGGAGCAGGCCGGTCGATCAGGCCCCGCCGGCCTTCAGACGTTGAATATCCTCCGCCGAAAGCGCCCGGATCATAACATCCCGATACATGATTTCCGCCGCCTCGAATTCGAGTGCGATACGACCACCGGTCAGCGGTGCCTCCCCGCGATCGCGCATTGCGAACAGGGTCATGACGATCCGTCCGTTCACCAGATGGGCAGCCTGATCGCCGAAAGCATAGAGGTCCAGCGTGTTCCAGCCATCGAGCGTCTCATAGGCGCCGGTATGACGGAACCATTGACGAGCAGTGCCGCCAGCGACGACCGGCGGCTCGTAGGTCGTCGGCAGACCCGGGAAATAGGTCGGCCATAGCGGCGTCCCTCCCAAAACGGGGCCGGCGAGGGCCCGCGTATTGATCATGATGGCGTCGCCGACATCGCCCTCTTCGACCTGAAACTCGACGCCGTCGGGAAACAACCGGTCGCGCTCTGGACCGAGATGATACAGGATCCCGCTGTTGCGGCGCTGCAAGGCACGCGGCGCGAAGCGTGCCTGACCCCATCGATATTGAAGACGCAGATGATAGTTGGACCAGCTGTCGATCGTCGCGATGTGTCCGAACGCAGCCTTATCCGGCCCCCGATAGTCGCGCCCGTGGAAATGCAGGACGCCATCGTCGATCGCTACGACGCCCAGCGTGTCGCGGGCACCGATGCCGTCCTGATAGAAGGTCCAACCGTCGAGGTTGTTTTCGTTGAACAGCGGCCGCCAGCCGGCTTCGGTTCGTGGTCCCGCCGCGATCGCCGTTCCGGTCATGCCGACCAACGCAGTGGTCGCGGCACCTGCCAACACCGAACGGCGATTAAGACCAGGACCGGACATCATGCCATCAGCCGAAGCATCTTGGCGTCCTTCGTTGTTGGTACGAACGGCAGGTACGAGATGCGCATGGTCTCGGCCAGTTCAACGTGGTGCTCGCCCGGCGTCAGGCCGGCGGCGCGCTTGCAGCCGACCACGGCCTTCTCGCCAAAGTTCCACCGGTCGCCATATTCGGTTTCCAGCTCGTCGAGCGTCCACGTTCGGCCACGGAGCGTCAGCGTCACGTCCTCGCGCGGCACCGTCTCACCATTGATGGTGACCGCCACGTTCTCGATCATCGACAGGCCAAGCCCGCGATAATAAGGCAGCCGCGCTTCGATGCTGAAACCATCGGCGGTCGCCTTGAGGCTATCGTCCACGATCATCTTGTTGTCGAACATTTCGGATTCCTTCAGGCGGCGAGCGCGGTGGGGGTCGGGGCGTCGATCAGCCGCCCGAGCATCTCTTGCTGACGACGGACCTGTTCGACGGAGTCGACCTCATAGGCGTCCTCGATCCAGCGATTGCCTTCATATTCCGAGCAGATGTAGCCGTCATACCCGCCCTGTTTGAGTACGCGGACGATCTCGTCATAGGGAATGCACGGTTCGACCAGATCTGCGTCCATCTGGTAGAATTTGCCGTGGATGTTGTGGATGCGGGGCATGTAATCGAGCATCCGCTTCGGTTCGAACGCGGCATTGTGGCGCAGCGTTTCGGCCATGCCGATCGCCGGGCCGACGCCGCCCATCTCGCGCACGTTCAGGATCACATATTCGCTAAGAACGCGGTCCTCATATGCCTTGACGATATAGTCGGCGATGTGGTGCGGCACGCCGTTGCGCATGAAACGCTCCTTCCACACCGGCGGGAACTTGAACAGGAACATGCCCATGTCTGGCAGGAAGCCGAGCGCGTCGCTGCCCGACTTCTCAAAAGCCTCGGCATGGCGGATGATCCATGGATGGTCGAAATGCAGCGGCGCGTGCACTTCGATCAGGATCTTGATCGCCTTCTCCTCGGCGTATGGCGCGGCCGCTACCAGCACCTCGGGCGCGATCGATACCAGCGCGCGGATATATTTGACACCGAGCCGCGCGGCGAAGTCGATATCCTTCTTCACGCTCGCAACCTGTTCGTCGAAGGGCATTTCCCGACCCTTGTAGCGCTTGTAATCGAGCATGAAGTCATGGGCGACCGGCACCGCCCCGTATTTGTCGATCAGCTGGTGCCATTCGGCGACCTTTTCATCGGCGACACCCACTTCCGGCCAGCCCCAGAAGGTCTGCTCGCCGATGATCTCGATCCCCGGCGCGCCGAGCTCGACGCTCGTGCGGATGCAATCTTCGAGCGTCATCTTGCCGAGGAAGGTTTCGTTCTGGAAGCTGTAGAGGCTCACGCCCCGCTTGATCGTCATGGCGATGTCCTTTTGGAATATGCGGGATCAGGCGACTGCGGCGACGGGGGTACCGCCATCGCGCCGGGTCGCGGCGAAAAGGACCGCGGCGAGCGCGCCGACGACCCCGGCCGCGCCCATGATGAGGAACGCGCCCTGCATCGCGCCCGTCTGGACGCGGAACAATGAAACCAGGAACGGGCTGGAGAACTGCCCGAAGAAGAAGCACGCCGTCCACACGCCCATGCCGCGCCCGCGGTGTTCGAAGGGCAGCTTGGTCTGTGCCCAGGCGATCAGCGTCGGCACCGCCATCCCCGCCCCCGTCTGCTGCACGACCAGACCGGCGACCATCCAGCGCCAATCGGGTGCCAGCCCGATCGTCGTCAGCCCCCCGCCGATCAGCACGAGGAAGATGGCGAGTTGCACGACGGGACGCGCACGTCCCGTTGCCCAGAAGATCAGCGAGCCGACCATGACGAACAGGCTGGGGATGAAGGTCAGCTTGCCCAGTTCCTGTGACGACTGGATTCCGACTTCGCGGAACGCCATGCCGCCGTTGATGATGAACACATAATAGAGCGCGGAAGCGAACAGCGTCACCGCACCGATCGATGCCACCGATGCCGCCGGAAACGGGCTGCGCGCCGACGCGCTGCCGATGCCCAGCATCTTGCGTGCGGTCGCATCGCTGCTGGGTTCGTACAGGAACTTGGCGGCAGCAACGAAGGTCGGGAACGCGATCAGGTAGATCAGGAAGATACCGTTCCAGCGCAGGCCAGTCAGGAAACCCGAAGCGAGAATGACGCCACTGGCGAGGAACGGCCCGGCCAACCCTTGCAGCGTCAGCCAGTTGCGGCGCCCCTTTTCGTCCCAATAATCGCCGATCAGCGTGTTCATGGTTGTCAGGATCGCTGCTTCGGCAATGCCGAGCAGCAGCCGCGATCCGTAGATCGCGTTGAGATTGTCGAGCAGGAACGGCGCGGTCCCGAACACGCCGAACAGCAGCGTCGCCACCAACAGCAACTTCCGGCGTCCGAACTTGTCTACCAGGATCCCGGCGAACAGCGCGAAGATCGCGATGGTCAGTCCGGGTGCCGACACCATCGCCGGCACCTTCCATGCGGCACTGGGATCCCCCGCGAAATGGTCGATGATCGAGGGTACCGCCGGGAACAGCGACACGATCGCGAGGATCGGCAGGAAGCCGGCGATAATGACGGTCAGTCCCTGGCCGATGCCAGGGCTGCGGACGGTCTTGTCCTGTGTGTCGGCGATCATCCGAATCCTCTCCCACGCAATCGACCGGTACGCCGGCTCAATTAGAACTTGCATTCTGATAAGCGGTATTGCCATGACCTGCAACCCTGTCAAGCAAGGAACGATCAGGTGGCAAATGCGGTAGTTTCAGGCCAGTTGAGCGAACGACAGCGTAGCCTTGCGTTCGCTACCGTCCTGATTGCGTTCGTGATGGACGTCGTGGACTCGACGATCGTCAATACCGCGCTGCCCGCGATCCAGACTGCCCTGACAGCGTCCGATGGCGCGATGCAATGGGTCGTGTCGGGCTATTTCCTGACGTTCGCCGTGTTGTTGGTCGTCGGCGGACGACTGGGCGATTTATTCGGTTATGCCCGCATGTTCGTGATCGGAGTGGTCGGTTTCACGCTCGCGTCGCTTGCCTGCGGCCTTGCTCGGGACGGTAGTGCCCTGTCGATCGCCCGGCTTGCCCAAGGTGCAGCAGCGGCGATCATGGCACCACAGGGCGTGGCGCTGATCCAGCTGCTCTATTCGCCGACCGAACGTATCGGCCGTCTCGCTGCCTTCGGTGTCATTGGCGGCCTTGCGGCCATCGGCGGTCCGGTGATCGGCGGGCTGCTGATCGAATGGAGTCCGCTGGGTCTTGGGTGGCGTAGCGTGTTCCTCATCAACCTGCCTTTCGGCGTGCTGGCGTTGATCGCCGGACTGACGCTGTTGCCGCCCGGCCGGTCCGGCCAGGCATTGCGTCCCGATGTGCCGGGGACGCTGCTGTTGTTCGCCGCGCTCGGTACGTCGCTCCTCCCGCTGATCGAAGGACGGGCAGCGGGATGGCCGTGGTGGACCGCGGTGGCAGGCATCGCGAGTACCGGACTATGGTACGCGTTCTGGAGCTACGAACAGCGGCGACGAACGGTAATCGGCTCGGCGCTGATCGAACCCTCGCTCTTTGCCGACAGCAGCTTTCGCATCGGACTGACCGCTACGGCAGGCTTTGCCATGGCGTCGGCCGGATTTCTGCTGACGTTCAGCCTGACCCTGCAACGTGGCCTCGATTATGCGCCCATCGATGTTGCCCTGCTGCACGTTCCGTTCGGTCTTGGCGTGATGGCCGGGATCAGCCAGATCGGACGCAAGGCACTGCCTCGCCACGGGCGTCGCGTGCCAATGACGGGCGCCCTGACGATGGCGACCGGGTGCCTGGCGACGGCGCTGGCACTATGGATGGCCCTGCCGACGATCGTGATCGGGGGCGCACTCCTGCTCGCGGGAATCGGCATGGGCACTCTTAGCGGCCCACTCGGTCCGATCACCCTTGCCCATGTCGACCGAAACCATGCCGGCGTTGCCGGGGCCATGCACAAGACGGTGCAGCAGATCGGTGGCGCGCTTGGCACGGCGTTGATCGCGACGATCTACTTCACGATCGTTCCCGATCAACGACAACAATCGATCCCTGCGGCGTTTCTGGTGACGACCGCGGTCGTCGCACTCGACCTCCTGATCCTGGTGTTGCTACTTCGCCGTTTGCCCGAACGCCTGTTCGAGCGATGACCACCTTCCAACGATATGAGAGTCGGCTGTGATCCATGTCTGCGTCGCATGCGGAACGTCCTATCAATCGGATGAACTTCCGCCCGACCGCTGCGCCATCTGCGACGACGAGCGTCAGTATGTGCCGCGCGCCGGACAACAATGGACCAATCGGGAAGCCATCGCCGTTCGCCACAGCAATAGCTGGCGCGAGCATGTGCCCGGCCTGTTTGGCATCGTAACGACGCCTCGCTTTGCGATCGGGCAACGGGCATTCCTGTTGACCACGCCAGCGGGTAATATCTTGTGGGATTGTATTGCCAACCTCGACGCGGCAACCCGGAAACTGATCGAGGGGCTGGGCGGTATCGACGCAATCGCGGTCTCGCATCCGCATTACTATACGACCATGCAAGACTGGTCCGACGCCTTTGGCGCGCCCGTGTATATCCACGATGCCGACCGGCAGTGGGTGATGCGCGACCGTGCCGCCATTCAATTCTGGAACGATGACAGCCTGACGTTACTGCCAGGTGTCCGGTTGATTCATTTGGGCGGTCACTTCGCCGGCGGCACCGTCCTCCACTGGGAGAAGCATGACGGCACGTTGCTCGTGGGGGACATTATCCAGATCACACCCGGCGCAGACCGGATATCGTTCATGTGGAGCTATCCGAATATGCTTCCACTGGCGGGTGGAACCGTCAAGATGATGACCGAACGGATCGGTCGCATCGACTTCGATCGAATGTACGGTGCGTTCGAGGGTCAGGATATGGAAACCGACGCAAAGGATATCACCTTTCGTTCCGCGAACCGCTATCTGAAGTGCATTGAGGAAGCGTAGATGATCTGGCTTTGCCTACGGCTGGACTTTTGAACTCCATCCTTATCGCGACGAACGGCGCCGATCCGCGGTTCTTGACGGCATGCAATCCCTCTGGTTCGCCCCTGACTGTTTGCGATGTATCAAAGGCCGGCGCGTCAAGGCGTTCGGTTTCGACCGGCTTTCCATCAACCAGCTTGTAGGTGATGTACGTGATCGGCTGAGGCTGCTCGAAATACATCACGCTGGAGCAACGGTGATCGTGGACAGGTTCGGTCGCACCGGGAGCCACCTCTACCCGCAGCACGCGAATCTTGTCGTCTTCCAGTAAGACACGGTGGCTATCCGGAGCAGCGGCGACCGCGTCGAAGCTCGCTGGTGCAGTCTGAACCGCCAGCAGAAACAAGAATATCATCCCGCCCTCCTCAATTCGCGTGCCAGACTGTCATCAATTCATTGCTGCCGCAACGCGGCGGTTGCTGAAGTGCGACGGTCCTGAAACGCTGGAAGAAGGGCGACCCAGTTGCCAACGTTCCGACCGCGTATGGCGAAGGACGGCCGGGCAAGCCCGGGCACCGGCCCTTCAAGATATGGGCCGGTGCCCTGACGATACCTTACCGAACCGTGCCGCGACGAAAGAGGTTGACGATCGCGAGCAGCACGATCGCACCGACCAGCGACACCAGGATCGACGGGACGCTGATGACGCCGCTGGTGATCGGCGCGCCGCCGATCAGCGGCGTGACGAGGAAGCCGGCGAGGAGCGCGCCGACGATGCCGACGACGACGTTCAGGACGATGCCCTGTTGCCCGTCGGTCCGCATGATCAGGCTGGCGACCCAACCGATGATACCGCCGACGACGAGGAGTATGATAAGACCCATGACCATTCCTTTTACTTAAACTGAGGACCATGGTGAAACGGGCGATACATTCCTTCGGTTCACGACCCGCCATCGGCGACCATCGCGGCGCATGGTGCAACAGCACTATTATGATTGGTACGAAGCCGGGAACGCAGCGCGGCTCGCAGCGGTTAAAGGGACATGCCAGACCCTGCTGCCCCACCCACGCTCCGCCATCTCGAACAACTCATGGCGCAGTTGCTCGACGGCGTCATCGTCGTCGATCCGACCGGGGTCATCCTGCGCGCCAATGCCGCTGCGCTGAAGATGCACGGCATCGATCGCGTCGAGGATTTGGGCGCAACTGCCGAGGCCTATGCCGAACGCTTCACCCTGCGATCAGGCAATGGCCGCCTGCTCAAACGCCGCGAATATCCGCTGTTTCGGCTGTTGGGCGGTGAAGCATTCCCGGACGAGACGGTGCAGGTGGCGCCGTCGGGTGACGACGAGGTGCGATGGGTCCATGAAGTCCGCGACGTGGCCATGGACGTCGATGGCGGCGATGCGGATTATCTGGCGCTGGTCCTGAGCGATGTGTCCGCCCGCTTCAACGCCGAACGGCGGTTCAAGGCGATGTTCGAAGCCAATCCCGCCCCCGCCCTGATCGTGCGCCTGCGGGATCTGCGCATCGTGCAGGGCAATCCCGGGTTTCTGGCCCTTACCGGCTTCCTGCAGGAGCAGCTTGCCGGAAAGAGCCTGTTCGGGCTCGACCTGCTGGGCGGACTGGCGGACCCGACCGCAACGCGTGCCCGGATCGAACAGGGCCGGGTCCTGCCCCAGTCCGACGCCGAACTGCTCGTCGCCGATGGGACCCGGCGGCTGGTCGTCTTTGCCGGCCAACCCATCGACGTGACCGAGGAAGACGCGCTGCTGCTGACCTTCGCCGACCTGCAACCGCGGCGCGAAGCGGAGATCGCGTTGCAGGCGAGCGAGCAGCACCTTCTCGCCGTCTTCGACATGGCACCGGTCGCTATGGCAGTGACGCACCATGCCGACCATCGCATCGCGCGGGTCAATGCCGCCTTCCGCTCGCTCACCGGTCTTGACGACGAACGCGTGCTCGGAAAAACCGCCGATGAACTGGCGCTATGGGAAACGGCTGCCGAACGGGAGGTTGCGGAAGCGGCCCTGACGGCGACCGGATCGCTCCACCAGCACGAGGCCCGATTGCTGGCGCGGGGGCGCGACCCCATCGATTGCCTCGTCGCCGCGCAAGCCGTCGACATGGATCAGCAGCCCTGTGTGCTGTGGGTCTATCAGGACGTCACCGACCGGCGACGCAACGAGGTCGAACTGGCAGCCGCCATCGACGAGGTGATGAAGGACGCGAGTTGGCTCAGCCGCTCCATCCTCGACAAGCTCGCGACATTGCGGCGGCCGGGGCCGATCGCCGCCGCCATCGACCTCAGCGCCCGCGAACGCGAAGTCCTCGGCCTGATCTGCGACGATCTGGACGATGGCGACATTGCGCAGCGTCTGAACCTGTCGCGCAACACGGTTCGTAATCATGTTGCCCGGATCTACGCCAAGCTGGGCGTCAATCGCCGCAGCGGTGCCGTCATCTGGGGCCGCGAGCGCGGCCTCGGTTCGCATGGACTGTAGCTGCGGGGCATGTCGCCGGACGAGTGAACCATGCCGTCCTGCTTGGGTCCGGGTGGACGGTTGAACCAACGAGCTAGTGCTGTCGCACCATCGCTCCGACGCGCTTCGGTGAACCGTCCACGCCCCAACACGTTCGAACCTGCCTGGGTACAGCCCCATGGACCGCAGCCGTTGCGCTCCACCCGACTGTGCTCCGGCAAGACAACTCGATTGGAGAGACAGCATGAGCGATGGCAACCGGAACGGATACGGGGACAATGCTACGGACGACGGCATCGCCCGGCGTACCGAAGGTGCGTTCGACCGCCACGACGATTCGAACCGCGGTCCGCTCGACCGGGCAGCGAACGCCGTTACCGGCGGCAGCGGTGGCGTCGGCGGTGCGCTGCATCGTGACGATCCGAACCGTGGCCCATTCGATCGGGCCGAGAACACGCTTGGTGGCCATGACGACCCGAATCGGGGGCCGCTTGATCGCGCCGCGAACGCCATCACCGGCGGCAGCGGTGGTGTCGACGGTGCGTTGCATCGCGACGATCCGAACCGTGTTCCGTTCGATCGGACCGAGAATACCCTGCGCGGCCATGACGACCCGAACCGGGGACCGCTCGACCGTGCGGCCAACGCCATCACCGGTGGCGTCGGTGGCGTCGCCGCCGCCACGGTCGGAACGTCGCGCGGCACCGGCCAGACCGTCTCGGCAATCTTCGATACCGAAGCGGAAGCGCAGCGGGCGGTGGCCGACCTGCGCAGCGCCGGGGTCAGCGACAGCGCGCTGTCGGTGATCGCACGCAGCAACGGCACGACGACGGCTCGCGACGTCGATGGCGAGATCACCGACGAACATCATGAAAGCATCGCTCGGGGTGTGTTGGGCGGTGGCGCACTGGGTGCCGGTCTCGGCGTGCTGGCGCTGGCCATCCCGGGCGTCGGCCCGCTGATCGCGGCCGGAGCGATCGCAGCTTCCGCCGTGCCCGGCGCGATGGCGATCGGTGCCGTCGCTGGCGCTGCGGCCGGCACGTTCAACGAAGTGCTGAAGGGCCATGGCATCAGCGACGAGGACGCATCCTATTACGGCGAACACCTGACCGGTGGCGGCGTCCTCGTCACCGTCGATGCAGCCGCGGCAAATGCGAATGTCAGCGACATTCTGCGCCGCAACGGTGGGCACAGCGTCAACAACCCGCGCGTGGCCGCGCTCTAGCGTCCGGGGGTGACCGGGAGATTACCCTCCCGGTCCCTCGTCGTGCATCCTGAAACGGGAAAAGCGATCGACAAGAAACGTTCGGACGGCTCAGGCCGGTCTCATGAAGCGAAATCTATTCGCTTTCGACAACCAGCACGAAAGTCGCGGTCGTACGGAGAAGATGCTTCGACCCGTCTGACTCCTTTACCGTGAACCGGTCGCGACATTCCCCATCAATCGGTGCATGGCATCGACGATTTCGACGTGGTTCACCGGCTTGGGGTAGAACTCGGCACGCTCGGGAAGCCGCACGCTGTCGCGCGTGAAATAAGCAGCGGTCAGAATGATCTCGATCGGCGGCCAGCGCTGACGGATCGCCTCGGCAATCTCGATACCCTTGCGGCTGCGCGGCATGTCCAGGTCCATATAGACCAAGCGGATATCGAGGCGCTCTTCGAGGAGACGTATGGCATCGGCGCTGCTCAACGCCTCCACGGCCTCGAAACCGGCCTTTTCGACCATGCTGATCGCGTCGAGCCGCAAGATCGGCTCGTCTTCGACCACCAGCACGGGCCATCGCATAAGAGGTTGAGACTGTCCCATATCGTGAACCTACGCTTCTACGCCTCTTGAACCTGATACAATGGTGCCGTCGCCTCTACCGTGAGACCCTCTGCGCCGTAGCGAACCTCAACGCCGCCCGAGCCGCTTAGACCCATGCGAATGATCCGCGAGCCGAATCCTTTCCGCGTCGGTTCAACCGCCGGTGGGCCGCCATGCTCCGTCCAGCACAGATTGAGGGTATCCGTGTCGCCGTCGCGACGCAGCGCCCAGCTTACCGCCACCTTGCCTTGCGGCACGGTCAGGGCGCCGTATTTGGCGGCGTTGGTCGCCAACTCGTGCAACATGAGGGTAAGCGCCAGCGTAGCCCTCGACCCGATCGTCACTTCCGGACCGACGAGTGTGAAACGGGCCTCGCCGAACGTCGCCAGAGCGCCGTGAGCGACGTCGCCAAGCTTCGCTGTCGCCCAATGGTCCCGCGTCAGCACCTCATGAGCAGATGCGAGCGCGCCCAGTCGCTTGCCGAAAGCGGCCACCGCTTCCTGATCCTCCGCCTTGCCAAGCGTCTGGTGGGCAATGGCCTGCACCACGCTCATCGTGTTCTTGATCCGGTGAGCCAGTTCGCCGTTGAGAAGCTGCTGCTGCTCGCGCGCCTTATGGAGTTCGGTATGGTCGCGCGATACCGAAAGGATGCGGGCGACTTCGCCGTTCGGGCCGGCGATGGGCGACACGGACACCGACCAATGCTTGGGCGTGCCGATATAGGTGTCGGCCGGCGCCTCGAAGTGCGTCGTCTTGCCGCGCTTCGCAGCTTCGATGGCCTCGCGCGCGTAGGCAGGACCATCCTCCTTCAGAAACTCGGGCCATGGGCAGCCGCGAACGGCATTGAAGTCGCTGATCTCCATGACCTTCATGCCACCGTCGGTCATGAAGGACAGCGTGCCGTCCAACTCGACCACTTTGATGCAGTCGGTAGAAGCGGCCAGCACGCTTTGCATGAAGCTCGCCGTTTCGCGTGCCTCCTCTTCGGCCCGGCGTCGTTCGAGCGCGGTTCGGGTGCGGTTGCCGGCGTCGGCGATGAAGGCCAGATCCTCGGGCGTCCAGTCCCGTGGCCGATCGTCGTTGACGTAGAGGACGGCAACCGTGCGCCCCTTCTCGACGATCGGCCGGTTGACCAGGCTGCGCACCGCAACGGCTTCAAGCGGTGCCGTGTTGCCCGATGTGCGCGGATCGAGACGAATATCGGGAATGACGACGGTTTGCCCGTGGCGCAAATCGTCTGCATATGCCCCATAATCGTCCATTCGGTAGGTCCCTGCGAGGCTCGGATAGCCGTGCGCCGTCCAGTCGTTCGGAATGGTGAACGTTTCCCCGTCTTCCGCGACCGTTCCATACCCGACGCGGCCCGCGCCCAGGGTGCGCCCGATGATTGCCGTTGCCGCGCGCGTCACCGCATCGGGATCGGCGATGGCCGGCAGGGCGCGACCGAGTTCCGCAAGCGCCTCACGCCGTTGATCGGAACGAACGCGATCGGTAACGTCCTGGAACAGCGCCGCGAAACGATCGCCTCCCGCCGGTTGGCACATCCCATCGTACCAGCGGTGAAGATCACCGACCTGCCGTGTGAACCGGATTGCTTCCCCCGTCTCGACGACGCGGGCAAACTCCATCACCAGCTCGTCCTCAACGTCGGGAAACACCTCCCGGATCGTCCGCCCCACCGCGCAGCCGCGTTCGATCCCGACCAGATCGTACCACGCGTTGTTGACCTCGTCATAACGCCAGTCGACGATCCGGCCCGCCTCGTCTCGAACGACCTCGCCAAGGATGAATCCTTCCTCCAGCGTCTCGAACAGGCCGCGCCATCTTGCTTCGGTGGTGGACAGCTCTGCCGTTGCGGTGTTGCGCTGGCGCTGTGCCGTGACCCGCGACGTGCTTTCCGATGTGACGTTGAGCAGACCGACGACCTCCCCGGCCTCGCCCCGCACCGGCGAATAGGCGAAATCGTACCAGGTTTCTTCCGGAAAACCATTGCGCGTCATGGTCATGGGCTGGTCACGAAAGGCGACGCTCTCGCCCGCAAAGACGCGGTTGATCAACGGCTCGATATCATACCAGAGTTCAGACCATATCGCGGCCGTCGGTTGCCCAAGCGCACCGGGATGGCGTGCCCCGAGATACGGGGCGTAGCCGTCATTGTAGAGCAGGATACGCTCCGGCCCCCAGATCAAACACATGGGATGCAAGGAGGCAAGCATGGTATCGACCACCACCCGGAGTGCGGCAGACCACGTGCTGCGTTCCCCCAGTGGTCCCGACGCCCAATCATGGGCCGCTACCAGATCTTTCATGACCAGCGCGCTGCGCGTGTCGCTTCTCGAAACGTCCTGGACGTGGGTCATCATTGCTGTCGCTTCCTAGACCCTGGTACCGCACGGCCCGCCCCCGGCAGGCTGAAGCATCCATGTAGTGGGTCGCGCGCCAAAAGCGAACGGGATGCAGCAGGGTGATGCATTGCCGGACACCTGCGTGTACCGAGAACCTTGCCGAACACCGCCAAGACGCTGGTGCACCGCCACTTCATGCATCCGGCGCGGGCCTGACCGATCCGGCTGGCACGGGTGTTGACCGTGACGGCGACGGCCGCGGTTCCTGCCGCGGCGTGCGGCGATCCGACGCCGGCGACGCAGGTCAGGAGCGGCAAGGCGAAGATCGAGCCGGCCCCGCCGACCAAGCGGCAATCAGGCCGATCACGCCGCCCTATGCGGGTGGAGCAAGGATGACGGTATTGTCCATGATCGCGTCAAACAGCCGCGCGCCGGTTCCATGGCATGACGCGCAGCAGAGTGGCCATGCCGCACCATCCGGTCACCCCGGCAAACATCAGCCCGGCACCGACGAATGCCGAGAGGCCAAGGAAGCCGGGAGCCAAGAACAGGCCGAGCAGCACACCGACCAGCACCAGCCCGCCGGCGGTAATCTGCACCTGCCGCATGATCTCCAGCGGCTGCGACCGATCGGCGACAATGGGCTGTCCGGCCTGTCGCCACGCATCGATGCCGCCCCCGAGCATGAAGGCTGGTGCGCCGCCAGCTGCCGCGCCAAGTTGCGCCGCGTTTGCAGCGGTGCGCATCCCCGATGTACAGTGGAAGACAATGGGTCGACCATCCTTCGGTAGCTTGCTGATCTGATCTAGCGGGACGTTCTGTGCGCCAGGAATGTGCTCACGCGCATGTTCGTCGGTTCCGCGAATGTCGATCAGGTGCGCACCGGCATCGATCGCGGCGCGGGTATCGGCGGGGGAAAGGGTCGCGAGCGTCATCGCATCAATCCTTGCAATAGAGCTGGTAGAGGGTAGCAAGCAGCGTTTCGACGCGGGCGTCGGCAATGGCGTACCAGAGCGCCTGGCTCTGCCGCCGATAGGTGACGAGACCTTCGTCGCGCATCTTGGCCAAGTGCTGCGAGCAGGCCGATTGCGACAGGCCGACATCGCGGGCGAGATCGCCGACCGTCAGCTCGCCATGTTCGACCAGCTTGCACAGCAGCATCAGCCGGCGCGCATTACCGATCGCCTTCAGCGTGTCGGCAACCTGTCCGGCCTTCGCTTCGAATGTCGCGAGGTTCATCGACGGCTTGAGCATCGCCGCTACTCCATAAGTTTATTCTTATGTAGAATCCTCTAATATATTGGCAAGTGCTACGGGAAGAAATTTTGATCCGGCGCTATCGGAATTCGCGGCGTCACGGATCGCGGCGCCGCGAGCGCGGTGCACGGCCACATCGTAATTTCGCGGTATGTCACGACGAAGAAGAACAGCAGCGCGCGCAGCGTGGCGGTAATCGCCAACAGGTCGACCGGCACCATCGCGGCGCATCGTTGGCAAACCGGTCTTGAAGAAGGCGGCCGACACGATGTTGACGAGGTTCGTCACGACCAGCGGCAGGCCGGCGGTGTCGGAGACGAGCCCCGCTGCCATGACGAACGCAAGTTTCGTCTCGTCCTCGAAATCCGGCGTCCGCAGCACATCGATGACGATCGGCGTCAGGATCGGCGCCACGCCATCTCGAGCGAACAGCGCCACGACGGCCCCGCCCGTCGCGCTGTTCTGATCGTGTTAAGACGCGCCTGACCTATTCAGCGACTTGATCCCAAATTCCGGCTTTCTGCTTCCGTTTGCGATTATTCGCATCCGGGAACATGAGACCGATTTCAGACGTCCAGATTGGCGACGTTCAACGCATTTTCCTGAATGAAGTCGCGCCGCGGCTCGACGACATCGCCCATCAACCGCGTGAAGATCTCATCCGCCACATCGGCCTGATCGATCGCCACCCGCAGCATCGACCGGTTCGACGGGTCGAGTGTCGTTTCCCACAACTGCTCGGCGTTCATTTCGCCCAGACCCTTGTAGCGCTGGATTGACAGTCCCTTGCGCCCGGCGGCGAGAATCGCGTCGAGCAACTGGCTGGGTCGTGCGACCAGTGTCTCGCCCTTGGCGGCAACGGCGGGGATTTCGCCCTCCTCGACCTCGGGTTCGGCGACGGGATCGCTCGCGGCGCTGCGCGCGCTCACCAGCTTCGACACGCCGGCATAGCTCGCCGCTTCCTCGGCGGCGAGGCTGTGGAGCTTGCGCCCTTCCGCCGACAGCAGGAACGCCGGTTCGATATTGTGGGTGTCGGTCACCCCGCGCCAGCGCCGCTGGAACTGCAACCCGCCATCCTCGGTCACGCGCGCGGTCCAGTCCGCCTCGACATCGGTCCGCCCGATCCGCGACACCGCGTCCTGCAACCGCGTCTGGCGGTCGGTGTCGTTGATCTGCGGATCGAGCACGCCGGCCAGCGCCAGCACCTCGACGATGCCCATGTCGTACCGCCGCGGCACATAGCGCATCAGCGTCCGCATCCGCCGGGCATGACCCAGCAGCGCCTTCAGGTCGTCGCCGCTGCGCGCGCCCGCCGGGCTTTCCAGCACATGCGCGCTGACCCCGGCCTCGACCAGATATTCGTCGAGCGCGTTGTCGTCCTTCAGATACACTTCGGACCGGCTTTTCGTCGCCTTATACAGCGGCGGCTGCGCGATATAGAGGTGCCCCGCCTCGATGATCTCGGGCATCTGGCGATAGAAGAAGGTCAGCAGCAGCGTGCGGATATGCGCGCCGTCGACATCGGCGTCGGTCATGATGACGATCTTGTGGTAGCGCAGCTTGTCGAGATTGAAGTCGTCGCGGATACCGGTGCCGAGCGCGGTGATGATCGTCCCGATCTCGCGGCTGGCGAGCATCCGGTCGAACCGCGCGCGTTCGACGTTCAGGATCTTGCCGCGCAGCGGCAGGATCGCCTGGAAATGGCGGTCGCGGCCCTGCTTGGCCGATCCGCCGGCCGAGTCACCCTCGACGAAGAACAGTTCGGACTTGGCCGGATCGCGCTCCTGACAATCGGCCAGCTTGCCGGGCAGCGAGGCGATGTCCATCGCGCCCTTGCGCCGGGTCAGCTCGCGCGCCTTCTTGGCGGCCTCGCGCGCGGCGGCGGCGTCGATGACCTTCTGAATGATCGACTTCGCATTGGCGGGATTTTCCTGAAGATACTCGGCCAGCTTGTCGGCCATCAGCGCTTCCAGGGGCTGACGCACTTCCGACGAAACCAGCTTGTCCTTGGTCTGGCTGCTGAACTTCGGATCGGGCAGCTTGACCGATACGATCGCGGTCAGCCCCTCACGCATGTCGTCGCCGGTGAGGCTGACCTTTTCCTTCTTCAACATGCCCGACTTGTCGGCATAGTTGTTGAGCGTGCGCGTCAGCGCGGCGCGGAACGCCGCCATGTGCGTGCCGCCGTCGCGCTGCGGAATGTTGTTCGTGAAGGCGAGGACGTTCTCATAATAGCTGTCGTTCCATTCCAGCGCGACGTCGATGCCGACATCGTCGCGAAAGCCGTGGATCGCGATCGGATCGGGCATCAGGGGCGTCTTGGTCCGGTCGAGATATTTCACGAACGCGGCGATCCCGCCTTCGTAGAACAGTTCGATTTCGCGCGGCTCCTCGTGCCGGGCATCGACCAGCACCAGCCGGACGCCGGAGTTCAGGAATGCCAGTTCGCGAAAACGATGTTCAAGCTTGTCGAAGTCGAATTCGACGATCTTGAACGTGTCGGGGCTGGGCAGGAAGGTGACACGGGTACCCCGCTTGTCCGACGGCCCCACCATCTTCAGCGGCGCCTCGGCATCGCCGCGGCGGAAGCGCATGTAATGCTCCTGCCCGTCGCGCCAGATCGTCAGGTCGAGGAAGTCGCTGAGCGCGTTGACCACCGACACGCCGACGCCGTGCAGGCCGCCTGACACCTTGTACGCATTGTCGTCGTTGGTGTTTTCGAACTTACCGCCGGCGTGCAGCTGGGTCATGATGACCTCGGCCGCCGACACGCCTTCTTCGCTGTGGATACCGGTCGGGATGCCGCGGCCGTTATCCTCGACCGAGACCGAACCGTCGGCGTTGAGCGTGATCAGGATGCGGTCGCAATGTCCGGCCAGCGCCTCGTCGATCGCATTGTCGCTGACCTCGAACACCATATGGTGCAGGCCGGAGCCGTCGTCGGTGTCGCCGATATACATGCCGGGGCGCTTGCGGACCGCATCCAGCCCCTTGAGCACCTTGATCGAGTCTGCGCCGTAGTCGTTCTGATTGGGGTTCGTTGCCATAGCGAGTATATAGGGTTTCAGGGCACGGAACTAAAGCAAAACCCGCATGTGCGCCCCGACCGTTCCGGCCCGATAATGAACGGCAGCTAACAGGCGCATTCAGTATCGGCTCAAGCGAATCGGCGCATACCCCAAATCACAGACGGACCACCCGCCAGGGACTTTCGGACCGTCGCCAGATTTGAGGGAGAAGACCCATGTTCAAGAAGCTGACGCTCGCTGCCGCCGCACTCGCCACGGTCGCCACCGCCGCCGCTCCCACCGCCGCATCGGCGCAGAGCTGGCGCGGGGACCGCTACGAGCGGGACTATCGCGACGGCCGCAGCTATCGCGAATATCGCGGCGACCGCGGCTATTACAACGACCGCAACTATGCCCGCCGCAGCAACAATCGCGGATGCGAGAATGGCGACGGCGGCACGGTGATCGGCGCGATCGCCGGCGGCCTGCTCGGCAACCAGGTCGGTGGCAATGGCAACCGTCTGCTCGGTACCATCCTCGGCGGTGGCGTGGGCGCACTGGCCGGCCGGGCGATCGATAAGTCGGACGCCCCGCGCTACTGCCGCCGCTAAGCCTTTCCCGACCCCGAGTTGCGTAACGGGGTCACGGGAATGGGGCCGGTCCTCCGACACGGAGGGCCGGCCCTTTTTTATCGCGCTCAGTCGCCGAAGCGGAAGCGCAGACCCACGCCATAGTAGCGACCCTCGTCGCGCACGTCGATCGGCGACGACCGGCCGGGCTGGAAGTTGACATAGTTACGGAACGGTCGCGCCAAAATGTTGCCGATATCGGCGCTGACGGTGATGTTCTTGTTGATGTCATAGCTCGCCCCGGCGTCGAGCCGATCGCGGGCATAGGTGGATTCGCCCGAGTATTGGAAGCCGCTCAGCTGGTCGGTATTATACCGGTTCACCCAGTCCGAACGCCGGTTGTACGAGACGCGGGCGACGAGACCCGACTTCTCGTAAAACAAGGCGGCGTTATACGTCCATTTCGACAGGCCGGGAATGGTCAGATACGCGCCCTCGCCTTCGAACGTGTCGGTATTCGGGTTGTAGCCGTTGGGGTAACGGTTCTTTCCCGTCAGGTAGCTGACGTTGCCCGAGACACCGAAACCGCTCAAAGCGCCCGGCAGGAAGTCGAAGAAGGTCTGGAAATTGGCTTCCGCGCCCTTGATGTTCGCATCACCCGCGTTGATCGGGCTCGACAGCGACAGGATGCCGAATTGCGGATCGTTGCGGAACCGCTGCACCCCGGTCGTGAACCCGAATATGTCCCGCTGGAACACCGACGCGCTGACGAAGCCCGTTTTCGAGAAATACCATTCGAGGCTGATGTCGTAGTTCGTCGACGTGAACGGCTTGAGCGACGGATTGCCCTGCGACCCGCTATAGTTCGGGTAGATGCGGCCCGGAATCCGGCAGCTCGTGGTGTCGGTCGGGTTGTAGTTCGGGGCGGTCGGTTCGAGGCACGGCTGGTAGATCACCGGCTGAATGTTCAGCGCCGGATTGAGGTCGCCGAAATTCGGCTTGGTCCGCGTCTTGGTGTAGCCGAGACGAAGTTGCAGTTCGGGCGTGAATTTGAAACGGGCACTGACGTTGGGCAGGATGTCGAGATAGTCCTGCTTCTCGGTCCGCTCCGACAGCGAGCGGATGCAGGTGTCATCCCGCGGATCGGCCGGCGTGCCGCCATCGTTCAGGGTGCAGATGTTCGATACACCGAAGCTGGTGCCATGCGTCATCACGGCGCGAACGCCGACGACGCCATCGATTTCCAGCCCACCCAGCGCGAAATTATACTTGCCCTGCGCATAGGCCGCGTAGGTGCTCTCGTCGGCCTGCCAGCCCGAGGTCGTGGGCGGCTGGACCGTTTCGGTGCTCCATTCGGCCAGCCGGTCCTTATACCCTTGATCGTTCGGGAACCGTGCCACCAATTGGGCGAGCGTATCGTAGCTCAGCTTCCGCAGTGCTTCCCGGTTCTCGTAGATGCCGGCACGCGGCGGCTGGAGGTACGACACGAAACCCTGCGCGCTGCCACGGAACGGATCGATCGTCTTCGCCAAGTCGCCGATCGGCAACGATGCATAGGGGATCAATGCCGCCGACAATTCGGCATAGCGTGAACCATCGGTGGTTCGCTCACTGTGGTGCTTCGTCGCGCGCAGACCGAACTGGATCTTCGGCAGAACGGCCCAGTCGGTATCGAGCGCGAGGTCGCCGCGCCACTGCCAGTCGTCGCCCTTCACATCGTACGTGGCTTCATAATAGCCGCGGAACATATAGTTGGCGGGGTTGAACGGGTCCCAGCTCGGAAAGTTGAACGACACGCCGCCATCGCGATTGAACGCGACGTCGACCGACTTTGCGCCGACGGTACGGAAATCGAGGCTGTAATTGTCGCGGGTGTAGCGGCTTCGGCTATAGGCGAGGTCGGTCGACAGCGTCGCACGATCGGTCTGCCAGCGCGCACCGGTCGCGATCTGATAGGTGTTGGTCTGATCCTGCGTCGTGTTGCGATAACCCTGCGGCTCGGAGCCTGACGTCTTCGACAGCGATACCGCCTGCGGTACCGTCGTCACGTCATAGGGCGGCTCCTTGCCGGGAAGCAGTTTGATGTCGTTGTACGACTGCCCGTCCATCAGCACGACGTTGGTGAAAACCGGTGGGGTCGAATTCGGACCCCATTGCTCCAGCGGCACGTCGAAATTGTCGGCATAGCCGCGACCGCGATAGCCCTGGTAGATGCCCTCTACATAGATTTCGGTGTCCGGGTTCGGTTTATACTGCAGTGAGAAGTTGCCGGACGGACGATACCGTTTGCCGCCATCATTATACAGGCCGATATTGTTCGGGAAGAAGAAGAGGCCGTTGGCGTTGCCCTTGTCGAAATTGTCGCGAACCTTCGCTCCCTGCACACCGAAGTCCGAGTAACGGGAATCGCGGACATAGCTCGCATTGTAGCGGACGCCGTTATAATATTGCGACTGTGCGAAAGTGGCGTTGACCAGCAGGCCCATTTCGCCGTCGCCCACCTTCCAGCGGTCCGAAATCAGCACGTTGCCGCCCGGATCGTACTTGCGGCTCTGGTCATTATAGGTACCGCGGAAGCCGCCGGCGATGACGCGGCCGTTGAAGTCGAGCGGACGACGCGTGCGGACGTTGATCAGGCCGGCAAGACCCGGTTCGACCAGATCGGCGGTACCCGACTTGTACACTTCCATGCTGGCGATCGCCTGTGCCGGAAAATCCTGCAACTGCACGCGGCGCAGTTCGGCAGTGAACAGTTCGCGACCGTTATACGACGTCGCAACGTCAGGCAGGCCACGGATCAGCACCCCGTTCACTTCATCGCTGAAGCGGGTGACCTGGACACCGGCGATACGCGCCAGGCTTTCGGCGGCGGTGTAATCCGGCAGCTTGCCGATATCGTCAGCGACGATCACGTCGATGATCGAGTCCGAATTGCGCTTGATCGCCTGCGAGCTGGCAAGGCTGCGGCGAAGACCACGCACCAGGATTTCGGACTGTTCGTCGTCCTTCTTGGTCGCGTCCGGCACTTCGACCGTTTCGCCGGCATCGGCACCGACCGGTCTGTCGGTCGGCGAAACCTGCGCGAATGCCGGCGCGGCAGCCAGCATGATTGGCACGACGGCGACCGACGCCATCAGCGTGAAACGACGCATTATACCCCCCCTTTTTGTATTTTATGTTCTATATGACAAATCGCTATTATCTATTTGTCCTACTTTCAAGCGGTATTTGTTGCTGAAGGGTTGCTGATATCGCTACCAATTGGGCATGTGCGGCGAACCCGATGGTCGACGCCGGATCGATATCGCATTAACCCGTGCCACATGCCGGGATCGGGCAAGATCGTTGCCGATAATACGATATTCGAACGATCGCCCGCCGGTGATTCGATCCTGAACCGGCAAAGGAGGGGGCCATGCCAAAACCTGCGACTGTGTCGACAACGGATGCATTAGTACGGCAAGTCGTTATCGTCGGTGGGGGAACGGCAGGCTGGATGGCGGCGGCAGCGCTGTCGCGCGCGCTTGGACCGGTCGGGCGTCATATCACGCTGATCGAATCCGACGCGATCGGCACGGTCGGCGTCGGCGAAGCGACCATTCCGCCGATCCGTGCCTTCAACGCCATGCTCGACATCGCCGAGGACCGCTTCCTGCGCGAAACGATGGGCAGCTACAAACTCGGCATCGAATTCGTCGATTGGGGCCGGATCGGGCAGCGTTATTTCCATCCCTTCGGCGCGGCGGGACAGGATTTCCACGGTGTGCCGTTCCATCAACTGTGGCTGCGCCACCGGGCGCGCGGTGGCGATACCGGGCTGACCGATTATTCGATGTGCACCGTCACCGCGCGCGAGGGACGGTTCGGGATCCCGCCGGCGGGCGACCGCACGCCGCTCGCGCATATCGCCCATGCCTATCATTTCGACGCGACCCTCTATGCCGCACTGCTGCGTCGCGTCGCCGAGGAACAGGGCGTCGTCCGCCATGAAGGGCGGGTCGTGCAGGTCGATCGCGACGGCGGGACGGGCGACGTCACTGCGGTCCGGTTGGACGACGGCCGGACGATCGCCGGCGATCTGTTCGTCGATTGCTCGGGGTTTGCCGGGCTGCTGATCGAAGGGACGCTGGCGACCGGCTATCACGACTGGCGGCATTGGCTGCCGATGGACCGCGCGCTGGCGATGCCGACGACCCGGCTCGATCCGCTGCCGCCCTACACCCGCGCCACCGCCCATGCCGCCGGATGGCAGTGGCGGATACCGCTGCAGCATCGCACCGGCAACGGGCATGTCTATTCCAGCGGCTTCACCACCGCCGAGGATGCCGAACGCCTGCTACGCGACCATGCCCCGGGCGAGCCGTGCGGCGATGTCCGGTCGCTGTCGTTCACCACCGGTATGCGGCGCAAGGCATGGTCGCACAATGTCGTGGCACTCGGCCTTGCCGCCGGTTTCGTCGAACCGCTCGAATCGACCAGCATCCACCTGATCCAGCATGGCATCCAGCGGCTGATCGCATTGTTTCCGGGCGCTGCCGTCCACCCGGCCGAACGCGACGCCTATAATGCCGACATGGCCCGCGCGTTCGAGGCGGTCCGCGACTTCGTCGTGCTGCATTACAAGGCGACGACCCGCAACGACAGCGACTTCTGGCGTACGATGCGGGCGATGACCGTGCCCGACAGCCTTTCCCACCGGATCGAATTATGGCGCGCGCAGGGGCGGTTGATTCCGCAGGCGGGCGATATCTTCGCGGTTCCCAGCTGGGCGGCGGTGCTGACCGGACAGGAGCTATGGCCCGCCGCCTACGAACCGGGCGTCGACCGGCTGAGCGCCGATTCGGTCGAAGCCGCACTGCGTGACATGCACGCCGCCTATCGCCGCGCTGCGCGGTCGCTGCCGATGCACGCCGCGGCCTTGCCTCGATAGGATCGTCCCGCCGCGCGGTTGCCTCGTTTCGCCACGATCCGGTCGGAAACGCCGCCTACTGCGCGCTCGCAACGACGATGGAGCATGCTGCATGACGGGACACGGGCGGGACGGCTGGCGGATGCTGGCCGGGGCGGCAGTGGTGATGGCCCCTGCCCCGGCACTGGCGCAGGACGATCCCGAACCGGCCACCGATGACATGCACAAGGACGACATCGTCGTCACCGGCAAGCGTCCGCCGGGATCGGCGCTGGGCGAGGCCGCACCGGTCGCGGTGCTCGATGCAGAGGCGATCCGCGCCCTGGGCGTGACCAGCATCAACGACCTGCTGAAACTGCTCAAGCCGCTGACGACGTCGAACAGCGGCGGCGAACCGGTGTTCCTGCTCAACGGCCGCCGCATCTCCGGCTATCGCGAGATCCAGACCCTGCCACCCGAAGCGCTGGAGCGGACCGAGATCCTGAACGAACAGGATTCGGCGCGGTTCGGGTTCCCGGCCACGGTCCGCATCGTCAATTTCGTCACCAGGAAACATTTTCGCGCGCTGACCATCGAACAGGGGGCGGGCACCACCACCGATGGCGGCGGCGGCACCGCGCGCGTCGAACTGGGCACGACCCGGATCGAGGGGGACCGCCGCACCTTGCTGTCGATCAAATACGACCGGCAGAATCCGCTGTTCGCCGATGAACGCCCCTATCAGATCGACAGCGACACGGTGTTCGACCGCACCGGCAATCTGCGCGGGCTGAACGGCGGCAGTATCGACCCAGCACTCGATCGCCTCGCCGGCCGCGCGGTCACCGCCACCGCCGCGCCGACCGATCCGGCCCGCCGCGACAGCCTGAGCGCCTATACCGCCGGCACGACCCGCGCGACCGATCTCTCGCCCTTCCTGTCGCTCCGCAGCAACGACCAGCTGAAGGTCGACATGACCCATGCCGTGCCGATCGGCAAAACCCTGACCGGGTCGCTGAACCTGATCATGGACGCGCAACGCGGTTTCGCGCTGGCCGGATTGCAGGGGGCCGCGCTGCGCCTGCCCGCCGCCAATCCCGCCAGCCCGTTTGGCGGCGACGTGATGCTCTATCGCTATCTGGACGAAGCCGGCGCGCTGACCCAGCGCAACGACAATCTGACGCTGCACGCCGGATCGGCCGTGCAGGGCGGGATCGGTCGCTGGATGTGGACGGTCAGCGGCGAATTCGACCGCGTCCGCGCCCGCGCCTCGGTCGATCGCGGCGTCGATCCGGCGGTATTGCAGGCGGCGGTCGATGCCGGCGCCGATCCGTACGACCTGTCCGGTCGCATCGCCACCGCCGGCCGGATCATCGTCCGCAGCCGCACCCTGACCAACACCGCCACGGCCAAGGCGACCGCCAACGGCCCGCTGTTCGATCTGCTCGCCGGACAGGCGCTGCTGACCCTGAACGCCGACTATGCCACGTCGAACAGCACCGGGCGGCTGGCCGACAATGCCGAGGCGGCGACGTCGCTCACCCGGACGATCGCGGGCGGCAGCGCCAGTCTCGACCTGCCGATCACCTCGGCCGATCGTGGCGTGCTGGACGCGATCGGCACGGTTTCGGCCAATGCGACGCTCGGGCTGACCGGGGTGTCGGATTATGGCAACCTGACCAGCAGCAACCTCGCGCTGCGCTGGAACCCATGGCGGCCGATCCAGATCACCGCATCGATCAACACCGCCCGGACGCCGCCGGTAATCGCTGCGTTGACCAACCCGGTCGTCACCGTCCCCAATACGCCGTTCTTCGACTTCGTGACCGGCACCAGCACGTTGATCGTGGTGACCGGCGGCGGCAATATCGATCTCGCACCCGAAGAGCGGCAGATCCGCACCCTCGGCGTCGACTGGCAACCGATCAAGGGCAGCGAGCTGCGCCTGAACCTCGCCTATGTCGACACGCGGATCACCGATCAGCTGGTGTATCCGGGCAGCGCGACCGCCGCGCTGCAAGCGGCGTTTCCCGAACGATTTCCGCGTGATGCCGCCGGACAATTGCTGCGCGCCGACCTGCGCCCGATCAACGCGCTGCGCGAACGCGAACGCAAGATCACCACCGGCTGGTCGTTCTTCGGCCAACTCGGCCCCAAACCGCCCGCACCGACACCCCCGGTCAAGGACGCGCCGCCCCCGCCTCCGCCCAGGCAGCGCCCGATGCTGTGGAGCTTCACCACCTTTACCGTCCGGCTCGACGACCAGCTGGTGCTGGCCCCGGGCCAGTCGCAGCTCGACCTGCTCAATGGCGCGTCGCTCGACGGCAATAGCGGGCGTCCGCGCTATGAAGTGCAGGGCAATGTCGGCGGTTCCTACGGCCCGGTGCGGCTGGGCACCTATATCTTCTGGCAGGCACCGACCCGGATCCGCAGCACGATCGCCGCATCCGACCTGCGCTTCACCCCGGCGACGTTCATGGGCTTTTATTCGCAGTTTGAGGGCCAGCAACTCGCCCCCAAGGCGGCGTGGGCAAAGGGGATGACGTTCCAGTTCGAGGTGCAGAATATCCTGAACGACCGACCCGACGTCCGCGACCGGAACGGCGCGGTGCCGTTCCGTTTCCAGCCCTCGTTCCTCGATCCGTACGGGCGGATCGTGAAGCTGTCGGTGCGCAAGCTGTTTTGAGAGCGCCCCGTCCCATTGCCTCCGTCATTCCCGCGAAGGCGGGAATCCATATCCGCCGACATCCGGGCAGGGTTCGCCACCATAACGTCTATGGATTCCCGCCTGCGCGGGAATGACGGCTGTGAGACGGAGGACGCCCGCCCCTACTCGACCCAATCCAGCCCGATATCGCGGTACAGCATCCGGTCTTCTTCCCAGTTCGGCTTGACCTTCACATGCAGGTACAGATGCACCCGCACGCCGAGCAGTTCCTGCAATTCCTTGCGCGCGGTCGCGCCGATTTCCTTGATCCGCTGTCCGCCCTTGCCCAGCACGATCGCGCGCTGCGTCTCGCGCGCGACATAGATTTGCTGGTGGATTTCGACCGACCCGTCCTCGCGCTCCAGATAGCGTTCGGTATCGACCGCGCTGGCATAGGGCAGTTCCTCGTGCAGCTGGTGATACAGCTGCTCGCGGGTGACTTCCGCCGCCAGCATCCGGTCGGTGGCGTCGCTCACCTGATCCTCGGGGAAATGCCATGGCCCCTCGGGCATCCGCTTCGCCAGCGCCGCCTTCATCTCGCTCAAGCCGTCGCCGGTCGTCGCGCTGACGAAGAAGGTCTCCTCGAACGCCGCCAGTTCGTGCAACCGCGCCGCGTGGTCGAGCAGGCGCGGCTTGTCGGCGATATCGACCTTGTTCAGGATCAGGATCTTGGACTCCTTCCGCCCGGCGAGCGGTTCGACGATCGCGCGGACCTTCGGCCCGATCCCGCCCTTGCCGTCGACGACCACCGCGACCGCATCGGCACCCGCCGTGCCTTCCCACGCCGCCGACACCATCGCGCGGTCCAGCCGCCGCTTCGGTTCGAAGATGCCCGGCGTATCGACCAGCAACAGCTGCGTATTTCCCTCGATCGCGATGCCCATCAACCGGGTGCGCGTCGTCTGCGCCTTGGGGCTGGTGATCGCGACCTTCTGTCCGACCAGCGCATTGACCAGCGTCGACTTGCCCGCATTGGGGGCGCCAAGGACCGCGACAAGGCCGCACGACTGGGAAGAAGACGTCAAAAGCTAACCTCATTCAAATTTCGATGATGCCCTTCTTACGCGCGCCGGCGGCGCAAGCAAAGCATGTGCGCGGCGCAAGTCGGTGCTTGATCCGGCCCGGCAGGCCCGCTACCCAATAGTCCGACAAGAACATAGGAGGGGGCGAGAACCCATGCGTGACCAATCCACTGCGCGCCGCACGATGCGGACCCGTGCGCGCAATTTCGTGCTCGGTACGGCATCGCTGCTGATCGCGGCGACCGCATCGGCCCAGACGCCCGCCACCACGCCGCAGCCGGGCGAGCCGGCGCAGATCGCGATCCGGGGCGACCAGCAGGGTCCGACCTATGACCGCCGCATCTTCACCCAGTTCGCCGAACATCTCGGCAACGGCATCTATGGCGGCCTGTGGGTCGGCAACGACCGCAGGATTCCCAACACGCGCGGGTTTCGCAACGACGTCGTCGCCGCGCTGAAGCGGCTCGGCGTGCCGGTCATCCGCTGGCCCGGCGGCTGCTTCGCCGACGAATATCACTGGCGCGAAGGGATCGGGCCCAAGAACAAGCGCCCGGTCAAGATCAACAACCACTGGGGCGGCGTGACCGAGGATAACGCGGTCGGCACCCATGAATTCATGGACCTGACCGAACAGGTCGGTGCCGAAGCCTATATCTCGGGCAATGTCGGCAACGGCTCCCCGCGCGAAATGGCCGAGTGGGTCGAATATATGACGCAGGAGGCCGGCACCCTCGCCGACGAACGCGCAAAGAACGGCCGCAAGGCACCGTGGAAGGTGCCCTATTTCGGCATCGGCAACGAACTCTGGGGCTGTGGCGGCAACATGCGCCCGCAATATGCCGCCGACGAGACCCGCCGCTTCGCGACCTTCATCAAATCGCCCGCCGGCAGCCGCATCCTGAAGATCGCGTCGGGCGCGAACAACGACGACTATAACTGGACCGACGTGATGATGCGCGAATCGATCGGTCAGATCGATGCCGTCTCGCTCCATTACTACACCGTTCCCGGTGGCTGGGCACCGCGCGCCAGTCCGACGCAGTTCGACGAATCGGGCTGGGCCGAAACGCTCGCGCTGACGTGGCGGATGGACGAATACATCACCAAGCACGTCGCGATGATGGACAAGTACGACCCGCAAAAGCGCGTCTGGCTGGCCGTCGACGAATGGGGCACGTGGTATGCACAGGATCCGGGCACGACGCCGGGCTTCCTGCGCCAGCAGAACACGATGCGCGACGCGCTGGTCGCCGCGATCAACCTCGACATCTTCGCCAAACATGCCGACCGCGTGAAGATGACCGCCATCGCCCAGATGGTGAACGTGTTGCAGGCGATGATCCTGACCGACGGGCCGAAGATGGTCCTGACGCCAACCTATCACGTGTTCGAAATGTACAAGCCGTTCATGGACGGCACGGTGCTGCCGATCACGGTCAACAGCCCCTATTACTCGCGCGACAAATGGGTGATGCCGGCGGTGTCGGCCTCGGCGGTGCGCGGCAAGGACGGGGTGGTCCATGTCGCCCTGTCGAACGCCGATCCGAACCGTCCGACCACCGTGTCGGCGGCGCTGACCGGGATCAACGGCGCAACCATCACCGGCCGCGTGCTGACCGCCCCGACGATCACGGCGCACAACACGTTCGACAACCCGAACGCCGTGACCCCGACCGCCTTTACCGGTGCACAGGTCGCGAACGGCACGCTGACGGTGACGCTGCCGGCCAAGTCGGTGGTGATGCTCGACATCAAGTGAGGAACGGGGCGGCGCAGGTCGCCCCGGACCGCTCCCCTCCCCGAAACGGGAGGGGAACCACGCTGGTCGACGCAACGACCGCGCATTCTTCACCGAATCTGCACAGGCCATCCATTCGCGGCCGACACCGACCGGCCATAGGGTCCGGTACGAAGACCGCGAAAGGACCGTCATGCCCCGATCGATCAATCCACACCTGCTCGGCTGGGGCGGCGCGCTGCTGCTGCTCGCCATGCCCGCCCTGCTGGGCGCGCCATGGACGTCGTCCGATTACGGTTTCGCCGCAATCCTGTTCGCGCTGGCGGGCGGCGCGGTCGAACTCGGCCTGCTGGCATCGTCGAACATCGCCTATCGCTTCGGCACGATGGTGGCGGTCGTCACTGCGTTCCTGCTGACCTGGGTCAATGCGGCGGTCGGGTTTCTCGGCAACGAAGCCAATCCCGCCAATGCGTTGTTCGGCATCGTGCTGCTCGTGGCGCTCGGCGGGGCGGTCCTCGCCCGCTTCACGGCACGCGGCATGGCACAGGCGATGGCCGTCGCCGCCGTCGCGCAACTGCTGGCGGGCATCGTCGGCTGGACCCTCGGCTGGGCCTCACCGGGCGCGAACGGTGTCCGTGAAGTGGCGATCGGCACCGGCCTGTTCTGCGCGCTGTGGTGCATCAGTGCGGCGTCGTTCGCCCGCGCCGCGCGTCAATCGGCCCAGAGCCGCACCGCCAGCCCCTCGATATAATCCGCCGCCCGCGCCGCCGCATCCGCGTCGTAAAGCGCGGCCAGCGCCGCCGGATCGAGCGCCTTCGCCGCATCCAGCAGCCCGCGCCACGGTGCCAGCGACCCCGGCCACTGGTGCAGCGCCACCGCCGCGCCGACCTCTGCCAGCCGGTCGGCCTTGCGCGTCTGTTCGGCGAAATACCGCCATTCGGGCGCGCAGATATAGGGGCGGCCGACCCGCGCGATCTCGTGTACGGTATTGTCGCCCGCCGATGCGATGACGACGTCGGCGGCGGCGATGTAATCGGTGACGCCCTCGACCCAGCCGCGCTCGACCAGATTGCCGAAATCGGTCTCATGCCCTTCGCGGTGGACCGGCCCGATCACCAGCCACAGGGCTTGCGGAACCGCCCGCGCGGCCATGGTCAGCGGCGCATAGGGCGTCCCCGCCCCGCCGCCGCCGGTCAGCACCAGCACGACCTCTTGGGTAGGATCGATGCCCAGCTTCGCCCGTGCCTCGTCCCTGGTCGGCACGGGATCGGTCGTGGTGCACAATCCACCGGTGTAACAGGTCTTGGCCCGGCCCCAGTCGGGGAAGTCGTCCTGTTCGATCGCTTCGTCGAACGGCGCCAGCAATCCGACGCATGCCTGATACGCGCCCAGATGCCCCGGATCGGTGCGATCGCCATGCATCCGGATCTTGATCGCAGGCACGCTGGCGATCCGCGCCATCAGCGCGATCTCTGCCGAAACGTCGACCACGAACAGCGCGGGTGCGGCATCGTCGAGATGGTCGAGGATCGTCCGCATCGTCCGCCGCGTCGCCTCGACGCCCAGCGGCACGCAGTGCAGCACTTCGGGCGTCGGCTGGTCGAACAAGGCCCTGGTCGGCACCGGCGCGCCGATCATGTTCGGCAGGGCGACGATCTCGATCGGGCGGTCGAATCCGTCGAACAGGTCGGGGCGGGCGCACAGGATCGTCACCCGCCGGTCGGCGGGCAGTTCCCGGATAATTGCGATCGCCCGATTGGCATGGCCGCGACCCTGATGGTGGATGAAGAAGGTGATCGGCCGCGTCGTCATGTACCCCCCGGAGAAACCCGTCTTGGCCGCAGGAACGCGGCGGAACCGATTCCGGCTCCCCGCGTAGCTGCCTTCAGCAGAAATTATTTCGGAAGCTCAACGATTTCCGATGATTCAGATGGGAATAGAACCTGCATGATGACGCATGACGGCTGGTCCAATCCGCGCCCCGGCCTGACGATCCTGCGTCGCGGCGACGCGCCGATCCGCTCGATCCAGGTGTACGGACAGCGTTGTTCGGGCACCAACGTTCTGATCCGGTCTATCGAGGCCAATCTGGGCCGCACCGCCTTTACCGAAAGCTACGGCTTCAAACACTGGTTCGTCCCCGAACAGGTGTTGTTTCCACGCGACGTGATGGTGCTGGTGGTGGCGCGCGACCCGGTCGACTGGGTGCGCAGCCTGCATCGCCAGCCATGGCACGCCCATCGCGAGATAAAAAAACTCGGCTTCTCCGACTTCATCCGCGCGCCGTGGCATAGCTATTGGGACAGCGAATTCTGGGGGGTCGAGGCGGATCATCCGGTGCTGGGGCGCGAAATGCTGCACGAACGCTGCCCCGATACCGGCGATCGCTTCGCCAATCCGGTGGCCAAACGCACCGCCAAGCTGCGTCACTGGGCCGGGCTGCACGACCGGGCGCATCATGTGGCATTGCTGGGCCATGCGGCGTTCTGCGCCGATCCGGCCGGCGTGATCGCCGACCTCGCCGCCGCGACCGGCCTTGCGATGGCCGATCCCTTCATCGCGCAGGACACGTACAAGGGACAGGGCCGGCGCAGCTTCACCCCGACCGCCTACCCACCGGTATCCGATGCCGATCTCGCCCATATTCATGCGTGGCTCGACCCGGCGGTCGAGGCGAAGTTCGGTTTTGCCATTCCGGAACGTCAGGCGCAGGCGGCGGAATAGAAGAATGGTTCACGCGAAGGCGCGAAGGCGCGAAGGGGTTTCGCCAGCGGGCAACCCACCCGCGCCAGCGGTCTCATCTCCGTTGCAACTGGGGAGGATGTCTCCCGATCGCGCGACCGTCGCCCGGAACGCAACGCCTTCGCGTCTCCGCGCCTTCGCGTGAACCCTATCTTCCTTCAGCCTTAGCCCGCCCGACCAACACCGCCAAAGCAACCGTCAGCAACCCGGCAACCAACGCCCAGATCGCCAGCCCCTGCCACGGCGTATACCCGAACCATTCATCGGCCACCGTCCGCAAATACCCCGGATCGAACCGCGCCGCGAACACCGACTTTAACAGTGCGCGCGGTTCGTCCTGCGGGGCGGTGATCTCCGCGCTGGCGATCGCCATGTTCAACGTGACCGACCCGGCCAGCAGCGCGCCGACGGCCACCCGCGACCAGCGGGTCGTCCGTGCCCAGAAGGCACCGATGCCGATGCACAGGAACCCGACCGCGGGCAACGCATGGCGCGGCCCGGTCGCGTTGCCGCCGTCCCAGTAATAATAGGAGGCGTTGATCAGGAATGGCACCACCGCCCCTGCGATCGCCAGCCAACCGAGATCGCGTGTGGCGCGATCACGCACCAGCATCGCCAACCCGAACGGCGCGACGATCAGGATCGGCGCGACCCACACCATGCCGCGCCGCTCGCCGAAAACCAGTTCGAACAACACATAGGGCTTGGGATAGGTCAGTCCGAACAGCCCCTCCTGCATCCCTGCAAAGCCGGCCACACCCGAATAGCCGAGCCGCAACACCGTCCCGAACGCGATCAGGTTGTAGGCGAGCAGCACGACCAGCGCGCTCGTACCCGCCGCCAGCGCGACGAGGGACGTCCGTATGGCGGCGGCGCGGGGCAGATCGCGCAACCGCCACAGCGCGAAGCCCGCAACCGGCAGCCCGGCGATCAATGCCGAATGCTCGATCAGCACCGCCCAGCCGAGCGCCAGCCCGGCGATGACGGCATGCCCCCGCGATCGCGCCGGCCCGGTCCCGCGCCATACCGCCCAGCTCGCGATCAGCAGCAGCGCGGCGACCGGCGCATGGCCGAAGATCGTGGTGGACCATCCCCAGACGGTCGTGCCCAGCCCATAGGCGAGCGCGGCGACCGCCCCCGCCTCGATATCGCCGGAGATCCGGCGAACGAGATCGTAGAGCAGCATCGCTGCCAGCGCGCTCAACACCGCACAGATCGTCGCCGCGACCAGCCGGATGCGGATCTTCAGGAAGCGGTTGAACGCGGGATTTTCGAAGGCGGGGACGAAGGTATCGGCGCGCTGCCCCGATATCCGGTCGGCAAGGGCGACGGCGGGGATGCCGAGCACGGTCATCCCCGGTGCCTTGTCCGAATAATAATGCTCCCCGAACTGCGCCTTGTCGATCGTCAAGGGCGCGAATTCGTCGATCGTCGCATCGCCCTGTTCGACCAGCGACAGCGTGGCGAACATCCGCACGGCGTTGTTGGGATTGAACTCCCACGACCCGAACCATGCGCAGGAGAACCAGACCAGCAGCGCGATCAGCCATGCCACCGGATCGCGGCGGAGCGGCACGACCGGCACCGCATCGGGCCGGTCGACCCGTTCCGCCGCCCCCGTCATCCGATCAGAAGACCCGGTTGAGCAGCAGGTACAGCGACCCCGACAGCAGCACCGACACCGGCAACGTCAGCACCCACGCCATCAGGAGGTTGCGCACCGTCGACGTCTGCAACCCCGACCGGTTCGCCGCCATCGTGCCGGCGACACCCGACGACAGGACATGGGTGGTCGACACCGGCAGGCCCATGCTGTCGGCACCGAAGATCGTCGCCATCGCCACCAGTTCGGCCGACGCGCCCTGCGCATAGGTCAGGTGGGTCTTGCCGATCTTTTCGCCGACGGTGACCACGATCCGCTTCCACCCGACCATCGTGCCGAGGCCGAGGGCAAAGGCGACCGCGACCTTTACCCAGAGCGGGATGAAGCGCGTACCGGCGTCGAGCGAGCCGCGATAATCGGTCAACACCTGCTGATCGCGCTCGTTCAGGCCCAGCGACTTTTCCTTGCCGATGCGCTTCACCGCTTCGGAGGCGAGGTACATGTCGTTGCGCATGTTGCCGCTGACGGCGGCCGGTACCTTCGCCAGCGAACCATATTCGCGGACCTGCCGGTCGATCGTGCCGACCAGCGCAGTGACGGCGGGCACGGTTTCGGCGTCCAGCTTGCGCTCGGTGATGTAGCGCTGCGTCTGGCTGCGGGCGGCGGTATCGTCGAGGCTGACGCGCGCGCCGCGGGGGCTCAGCACCTGCGTCGCGGCCGCGCTGTTGGTGACGAACTGCGCTTCATATTCGGCGGGAACCGCGCGGTTGAGCGCATAGGCGGTCGGCACGGTACCGATCAGGATCAGCATGATAAGGCCCATGCCCTTCTGCCCGTCATTCGACCCGTGGGCAAAGCTGACGCCGGTGCAGGTGAAGATCAGCAGCGCACGGATCCACAGCGGCGGCGGCGTATCGCCGACCGGCGCCTCGTACAGCTTGCGGTTGCGGATCAGCGTCTTCATCGTGAGGAACAGCAGCGCGGCGACCCCGAAGCCGATCAGCGGCGAGATGAGCAGCGCCTTGCCGATCTCGGTCGCCTTGTCCCAGTCGACGCCAGCCGACCCGCTGCGCCCTTGCAGGATCGCATTGGCGACGCCGACGCCGATGATCGATCCGATCAGCGTGTGCGACGACGACGACGGGATGCCCAGCGCCCAGGTGGCGAGGTTCCACACGATCGCCGCGATCAGCAGCGCGAAGACCATCGCGAAGCCCGAAGACGACCCGACCTGCAAGATCAGTTCGATCGGCAGCAGCGAGATGATGCCGAACGCGACCGCGCCGGTCGACAGCAGCACGCCGAGGAAATTGAAGAAGCCCGACCACACGACCGCGACGTGCGCGGGCATCGAATTGGTGTAGATCACCGTCGCCACCGCATTGGCGGTGTCGTGGAACCCGTTCACGAATTCGAAGCCCAGCGCGATGATGAGCGCCAGCACCAGCAGCCCGAACGGCATCAGCGTCAGCGGATCGACACTCGCCGCCGCCGCATCGCGATAGACGTTGTAGACGACATAGCCGAGCGCGGCGACGATCGCCACGGCGAATCCAAACGTACCGGCACGACCAAAGCTGTCGTCCAGTTTCGGGCCGGGGCGTACATCCCGCTCCAGCGCTGCGCTCGTCATCGAAATTCCCCTGCCGAATGGACGAATCGCCCTACTGGCGAAGTGTGACAGTTGCACACCGCCCCCGCGTCGGCGTCGCGGTCGGCGAGCGGCCCATAGCCGATGGAAGATGCTTTGGCGATATGATGCGAAAGGGTGTTCGGCCACGGTTTATCCGCCGGCCGCGCCCTTTTCTGTGCTTGACGCAGACGCCCGCTTCGCCGCACCGCAGGGCCGCCATGACCGACCGCATCGATCCGCCGCGCGCCGGACGGCGCAACCGTCGCGACCTGCTCGACGAGCGGACCTGTCAGATGATCTGCCCGATCGCCGCGGCGATGGTCGGCGTCTGCCTGACCGGCATCGGGCTGCTCCACGTCACCATCACCCTGCGCGCGCGCCAGACCTTTGCGGACGACCTGTTGTCGATCGACGCGCTGATGTTCCTGATCGCGACGCTCAGCGCCTATTTCGCGCTGCGGGTACAGGGCGTGCGGCGACTGCACTGGCTGGAACGGATCGCGGATACGGCCTTCATCATCGCGATGCTGTTGCTGACCGCCGCCTGCTTCTTCATCACCTACTCCCTCAACCGGTGAATCATTACCGATTGTTCAGCGCGCGCTGAACGCCCGGCAAGAATAAGGCCGCTACACGCCCCAGGATGAAGGGGATGTGAGCGATGCGCAGGTGGTTGGCGATTTTGGCGATGACACTGGCGGTGCCGGCGGGCGCGGCGGAAGCGCCCCAGCCCGCCGGGCTGTGGCTCAGCCCGCATAGCGATGTGGCGGTCCGCACCGCGCCGTGCGGCAACCGGCTGTGCGGCTGGGTGGTCTGGGCCAGTGCGACCGCGCAGGCCGATGCCCGCGCCGGCGGCACCGACCGGCTGATCGGCACCGAATTGCTCGAAGACTATACCGCCGACGGGCGCGGCACCTGGTCGGGCATGGTGTTCGTCCCCGATATGGGCCGGCGGTTCTCGTCGCGGATCGAACAGCCCTCGGTCGATCGCCTGCAGATTCGGGGCTGCCTGCTCGGCGACATGCTGTGCCGGACCCAGATGTGGACCCGGATCGCGCAGGTGCCCCATGGCTGACCTGCGCCGCTGGATCGAACGCTATCGGACGCCGATCAGCGTCCTGATCGTCCTCGTACTGATCGGACTGGGCTTCGCGGCGCTGGAGCATCTGACGCAGGAAGTCCGCTTCGACGATGTCCGCGCGGCAATGCACGCGCTGTCGCCGCACCGGATCGTGCTGGCGCTGATGGCGACGGCGGGCAGCTATCTCGCGCTCACCTTCTACGACGTGCTGGCGCTGAGCGTCATCGGACGCCCGCTGCCGTGGCGGACCGCCGCGCTTGCCTCGTTCACCAGCTATACGCTCAGTCACAATCTCGGCCTCGCCCTGCTGACCGGCGGATCGGCGCGCTACCGCGTCTATACCACCGCCGGACTTGACGGACCCGACGTCGCCCGCGTCATCGCGATCGCCAGCGGCACCTTCTGGGCCGGGGTGATCAGCGTCACCGGCGTGGCGCTGCTGCTGCATCACGGCCCCCTCGACCTTGTCGGGTTGAAGCTCGGCGCGGGTGAGGTCGCGCTGGCCGGCTGGGGCATCGCGGCGCTGACACTCGGGTCGCTCGCCGCCTGTGCGCTGATGCGCAGCCCGATCCGCCTGTTCGGCTTTTCCATCCCGCTGCCGACGCCGATGCAGCTGTTCCTCCAGATCGCCATCGCGCTGATCGACATCAGCTGCGCCAGCGCCGCCCTGTTCGTGCTGATCCCCGGCGCGACCCCGGCGCTGCTGCCCGCCTTCATCCTCGCCTATGCGCTCGGCATCGTCGCGGCGGTCATCACCCATGTTCCGGGCGGGATCGGTGTGTTCGAGGCGGTGGTGCTGGCGGTCGTCCCCGCCGGCCGCGCCAAGCTGTTCGCCGCGCTTATCGCCTATCGTGTGCTCTATTACCTCCTGCCGCTCGCGCTCGGCATCCTCGTGCTGGCATGGCATGAAGGCGCGCGGCAGCGGCGGCGGCCGGTTCGCTTCCTGTCGGGCGTCCGCGCCGTCGCCACCGGCGTCGCCCCGCTGGCACTCAGCGCCGCGACCTTCACCACCGGCGCGATGCTGCTGCTGTCGGGATCGCTGCCCTCGGTCCGCGCGCGCATGGGCGACCTTGCCGCAATCCTGCCGCTGCCGATGATCGAGGCGAGCAGCATCGCCGCCAGCCTGACCGGCACCGGCCTGCTGCTGCTCGCCCCCGCGCTCTATCGCCGGCTCGATGGCGCGTTCGTTGCCGCCCGCGCACTGTTGATCGCGGCCGCGCTGTTCTCGATCGGCAAGGGGCTGGATTATGAGGAAGCGACGATCTGCCTGACCGTCGCCACGCTGCTGCAATGGACCCGCAGCGCATTCTATCGGCGGACGACGCTGACCAGCCAGCCGATCGGTCCCGGCTGGATCGCATCGGTCGCGGCCGTCATCGCTCTGACGATCTGGGCGGGTTTCTTCGCGTATCGCCACGTCCCATATTCGGAAAATCTGTGGTGGAAATTCGCGCTGAACAGCGATGCGCCGCGGTTCCTGCGCGCGTCGCTGGGCGTGATCGTGATGCTGGCGGGCGCGTGCATCTGGCGGTTGATGGCACCGACCGCCGCTGCCGCCCGCACCATGCCCTCGATCGTCGACGCCGCCAGCGTCCGCCGCATCCTGACCCAGGCCAACCGCACCGATGCGATGCTGGCGCTGACCGGCGACAAGCGTTTCCTGCTGTCCGATGCGGGCGACGCCTTCGTCATGTATCAGGTGTACGGTGCCAGCTGGATCGCGATGGGCGATCCGGTCGGCCCCCGCGCGGCGTGGGGCGAATTGCTGTGGAACCTGCGCGATCTGGCCGATCGCGAACAGGGGCGGCTGCTGCTCTACGAAGTATCCTCCCCGGTGCTCGACATCGCGATCGGCATGGGATTGAACATCGTCAAATATGGCGAGGATGCGGTGGTCGACCTGACGACCTTCACCCTCGACACGCCCCGCCTGCGCGCGCTGCGCAAGTCCGAACGCGCCGTCGCGCGCAAGGGCGCGAAGCTGCACATCGTCGCCGCCAGCGAACTCGGCAGCATCATCGACGAGCTCGAAAGCGTGTCCGACGAATGGCTGACGGCCAAGGCACAGCGCGAGAAGGGCTTCAGCCTCGGCCATTTCGACCGCGCCTATCTCAGCCATTTCGACGTGGCGGTGGTGACGATCGACGACCGCATCGTCGCCTTCGCCAATCTGTGGCTGACCGCGTCGAGGAACGAAGCCTCGGTCGACCTGATGCGCCATCGCAGCGACGCACCGCCGGGAACGATGGATTTCCTGCTGGTCGACCTGATGCTGTGGGCGCAGGCACAGGGCTATGCCCGCTTCTCGCTCGGCATGGCGCCGCTGTCGGGGATCGAGGATCGCCGGCTCGCCCCCGCCTGGGCCAAGGCGGCGGCGTTCATCTTCCGCCATGGCGAACGATTCTACGGCTTCCGCGGCCTGCGCACCTACAAGGAGAAGTTCGCGCCCGGATGGGAGCCGCGCTACATCGCCGGCCCCGGCGGCATCGGCCTGTTGCAGAGCCTGCGCGACCTCTCCCGCCTGATCGGTCGTCCGCAGCCCGCCCAGTATCTGCCCCCCGCCCCGGCCCCCGCCCCCCTGCCAGCGAAAGTCCATCCATGAGCCTGTCGCCCCTCGCCCGCCGCACCCGCCTGCGCCGCCGGATCGGCATCGGCGCACTCCTTGCCGGGCTGCTGGTCCTGCTCGGCCTCGCCGCCCCGGCGCTGCACCTGATCGATACCCAGTCGATCCGCTTCTTTCAGGGAAAAAAGCATCCCGACGTCGTCGCCGTGTACTTCTCCGGTGACATGGGATTGCGCTTCGGCATGGGCAGCAAGGTCGTGCCCGCGCTCGCCGCGCACGGCATTCCGGTGATCGGGGTCAGCTCGCCGGTCAATTTCGGCACGACCCGCAGCCGCGAACAGGCCGATGCGATCGTCGTCGGGGCCATCCGTACCGCGCTGGCGCAGACCGGCGCGCACCGCGTGATCCTGATGGGCCAGTCGTTCGGCGCCGACATCGTCTCGGCGATCGCGCCCGACCTGCCCGCCGACCTGCGGGCAAAGGTCGCGGCGATCAACGTCGTCGTGCCGGCGCAGACCGTCTTCTTCCGCTCCGACCCGACCGGCATCCTGTATCACGGCACGCCCGATGCGCATCCCGAAGCGGCGATGCGCGCACTGCACTGGGCACCCGTCATCTGCATCTACGGCACCGACGAGACCGAAAGCCTGTGCCCGACCCTGCGGGGCAGCGGCGCGCAGGTCGTCGGCCTGCCCGGCGGGCATTTCCTGCGCAACGACGACCAGTTGCTGGTCGCGACCATCCTCGCGACGCTGCGCACTGCCGACCCGTCGATCCTGACGTGAGGATTCTCCCGCTCGGTCTTGAACCGGACATTTTGCCCGCTTATTGTGCGATGCAGCGGACGGAGGGGCGTTCCGCGACTCATCGGAACGACGACGCATGACCGACCAGCAGCCCATTGCCGTTGCCGCAGACGAACCGGAATCAGCGAAGCCAACCCGCAAGAACGGCCGGGCGAAGCTCATCCTGATCGTCGTGCTTCTCGTCGCGCTGGTCGCGGGCATCTGGTGGTACATCGGCTATCAGGACCACGGCAAATATCTGCAGGACACCAACGACGCGACGGTGCAGGCCGACATGGTGACCATCGCCCCGCGCGTATCGGGCTATGTCGCCGAGGTGCTCGTCGCCGAGAATCAGGACGTTCGCGCCGGCCAGCCGCTGGTCCGCATCGATCCGCGCGACGCGCGCGCACAGGCGGCGCAGGCCGAGGCGCAGATCGCCGTCGCCGGGGCGCAGGCCGATACCGCCCGTGCGCAGATCAACGAACAATATGCCGCGATCGAACAGGCGCGCGCGCAACTCGCCGCCGCCCGCAGCAAGGCGGCCTATGACGCCGCCGAGGTCGCACGCTATCGCCCGCTTGCCGCGTCGGGTGCCGAAACCCGCCAGCAACTGGCGCAACTCGAAGTCGCCGCGCGCCAGTCGGCCGACAATGTCCGCGCCGCGCAGGCCGCCGTCGCCGCGCAACAGCGCCGCGTCGGATCGCTCGAAAGTCAGGTCGCGCAGGGCCGCGCGCAGGGACAGGCCGCCCGCGCCCAGCTCGCCGCCGCCAGCGTCGATGTCGGCGCGACCCAACTGACCGCCCCGATCGGCGGGCGGATCGGCGACAAGACGGTGACGATCGGCCAATATGTTCAGGCCGGTACGCGGCTGATGTCGATCGTCCCACTCGATCGGCTGTATATCACCGCCAATTTCAAGGAAACGCAGCTCGCGCTCATGCGCCCCGGCCAGCCGGTCGAGATCCATATCGACGCGCTCGACGACGTGGTGGTGAAGGGTCGGGTCGAGAGCCTCGCCCCCGGCACCGGCGCGCAATTCTCGCTGCTGCCGCCGCAGAACGCCACCGGCAACTTTACCAAGATCACGCAGCGCGTGCCGGTCCGCGTGTCGATCGAGGCGACGCCCGCCGCCCGCCGCCTGCTGATCCCCGGCCTGTCGGTGACCGTCACCGTCGACACCCGATCGGCCCGCGACGAAATGCAGCAGCTTCGCGAGCAGGCGGGCCGCTGACATGGCCAGTGCGGCGATGACCGCCGCCGCCCCGCCGCAACGTGCCGATCTGAGCGCGTGGCTGGCGGTGATCGCCGGCAATCTCGGTGCACTGATGGCGACGCTCGACATCTCAATCGTCAATTCGGCTCTGCCAACCATTCAGGGGGAGATCGGCGCGAGCGGGACCGAGGGGACATGGATCGCCACCGCCTATCTGGTCGCCGAGATCGTCATCATCCCGATGGCCGGCTGGTTGCAGCGGATGCTGGGCCTGCGCACCTTCCTGCTGATCGCCGCCGGGCTGTTCACGATCTTCTCGGTCGTCTGCGGCATCGCCACCACCCTGCCGATGATGATTATCGGCCGGGTCGGACAGGGCTTTACCGGCGGGGCGATGATCCCGACCGCGCAAACGATCATCGCCCAGCGCCTGCCGCGATCGCAACAGCCGATCGGCATCGCCGTGTTCGGCGTGACCGCCATTCTCGGTCCGGTGCTGGGGCCGCTCGTCGGCGGCTGGCTGACCGAGAATATCAGCTGGCACTATGCGTTCTTCCTGAACATTCCGATCTGCGCGATCCTCATCACCCTGCTGTTGGTCGGGTTGCCGCACGAGAAATCGAAGCTGGAACTGTTCCGGCAGGCCGACTGGTTCGGCATCGCCGGGCTGGCGCTGGGTCTTGGCGGACTGACGGTGTTCCTTGAGGACGGGCAGCGCGAACAATGGTTCGATTCCGAACTGATCCGCTGGATGGCGTTCATCACCGCCATCGGCTTCGGCCTGCTGTTCTATGGGCAGGCGACGTCGCAACGCCCGATCATCAAGCTGAAGCTGCTGCTCGACCGGCAATTCGGGTCGGTCGCGCTGATGGGCGTGGTGCTCGGCGTCGTCCTCTACGGCACCAGCTACGCCATTCCGCAATTCCTTGCGGCGCTGGCCGATTACAATGCGTTGCAGGCGGGCAAGGTCGTGCTGCTGTCGGGCATCCCCAGCCTGATCCTGATGACGATGGTCCCGATCCTGCTCAAACGCGTCGATATCCGCATCGCGGTATCGGCCGGGCTGCTCATCATGGGCACGTCGGCGCTGCTCGACGCGAACCTGACCGCGCAATCCTCCGGCCCCGACTTCACCGTGTCGCAGTTGATGCGCGGTGTCGGGCAGATTCTAGCGATGCTGTTCCTGAGCCAGGCCTGTGTCCGCTCGGTCCCGCCCGAGGATGCCGGCGATGCGTCGGGCCTGTTCAACGCGATGCGCAATCTGGGCGGCAGCTTCGCGCTGGCCGGCATCTCGATCCTGCAGGATCAGCGGATGTATTTTCATTCGCGCCGCATCGAGGAAACGCTGAACGCCAACAGCCCGGCGGTGCAATCCTATGTCACCGGCCTCGGTCAGGCGGCCGGCGACCAGCGCGCCGGTCTGCGGCTCCTGTCGCAACAGATCGCGCAGCAGGCGCTGACCATGACCTACAACGACATCTTCTGGATCATGGGCGTCGGCGCACTCGCCGTCCTGCCGCTGGTCCTGTTCCTGCGCCCGCTGCCCACGGGTGCCGAACCGGTAACGGTGCACTGATGACCCGATCCCTTCCCCTGTTCGCCCTGTTGCTGCTCGGTGCCTGCACCGTCGGCCCGAACTATGCCGGTCCGCCGGCAACCGTATCGGACGCCAGCGGGCGCAGCGGCTTTGTCCGCGCGACCGATGCGGCACTGACGCCCGCCCCCGGCCTTGCCCGCTGGTGGGAAGGGCTGAACGACCCGCTGCTCACCCGGCTGGTCGACGATGCCCTGACCCAAAGCCCGACCATCGATCTCGCCACCGCCCGCCTGCGCGAGGCGCAGGCGCGGCTGACCCAGCAGCGCATCGGCCAACTGCCCAGCGCCAGCGCCAACGGCACCGCGATCGTTGCCGAACTGCCGCCGATCCAGCCGGATGCGGGTGGCACTAGCGCCAGCTTCTACAATCTCGGAATAAATGCGTCGTGGGAAGCCGACCTGTTCGGCGGCGGCCGCCGCACGGTCGAACAGGCGCGGGCGACCGCCGGTGCCCGGCAGGCCGATCTTGCCGATGCGCAGGTGTCGCTGTCGGCCGCCGTCGCGCAGGCCTATGTCGCGCTCCGCGACGTACAGGCCCGCATCGGCTTGAGCGACGCCAACACCCGCCTGCAACAGCGTCAGCTCGACCTGACCCGCCAGCGCTTCGCCGCCGGCACCGCGTCCAGACTCGCGATCGAACGGCTCCAGACGCAGCTTGAGAATACCCAGGCCGACGCGATCCCGCTCGCCGCACAGCGCGACGAGTATCTGAACCAGCTGGCGGTCCTGACCGGCCGCACCCCCGGCACGCTCGATGCGACGCTGACCCAGCCCGCCCCGGTGCCGCTGCCGCCGCAACGCGTCGCGGTCGGCGATCCCGCCGCGCTGATCGCCCGCCGCCCCGACATCCGCGCCGCCGAGCGCCAGCTTGCTGCCGGCACCGCCGCGATCGGGGTGAGCAAGGCGCGCGAACTGCCCGGCATCCGCTTTCTCGGGCTGCTCGGCCTTGGCGGCACGTCGCCCGAAAAGATCCTCGACCTCGGCAATCTGGCGGCACTCGCGGTGCCGTCGCTCAACTGGTCGTTCCTCGATTTCGGCCGTGCCAAAGCCGCCACCCGCGTGTCGGAGGCGCAGCGCGATCAGGCCGACGCGACCTATCGCCGCACCGTGCTCGACGCGTTGCAGGATGCCGAGACTGCCCTGTCGCGCTTCGGCAATCGCCGCCAACAACTGGGGCAATTGGTGCAGGTGGAGGCGACCGCCGCCCGCGCCGCCGCGCTCAATCGTCAGCGGGTCGCCGCCGGCACCGCCACGCTGATCGATCAGCTCGATATCGAACGCCAGCAGGTCTCGGCGGCCAGTGCCGTCGCACAGGCGCGCGCCGGGCTGACCCAAAGCTATATCGCGGTGAACAAGGCGCTGGGGCTCGGCTGGACCGATCCGGTCAGCGCGGACGCAGCCCCGCGAACAACAGCCGCAGACCTGTCTCGATCTGCGCGCTGACTTCATCGTCGCTCATGACCGGCAGCACCAGACTGCCGGCCATGCGCAGCGCCAGCACCAGATCGCACGACGTCGCATCGTCCCGCACCTCGCCGCGCCGCTGCGCCGCGACCAGGGCCGGAGCGAGGATCGCCTCCAGCCGCCCCCCGAGCGCCTGAAACGCCGCGCGGTTGGCATCGTCGAGATGCAGTTCGGCGGCAATCCGTGCGAACAGCGAGAACGCCCCCGTCCCCGCCCGCACCATCGCCGCGACCGTCTGCGCGATCGGCAGGGTCGGGTCGACCAGCACCGCCAGCCGATCGACCTCGCGCGAAAAGATCGCCAGTGCCAGCGCTTCGCGATCGTCGAAATTGCGATACAGCGTCGCCCGCCCGACCCCGGCCGCCGCCGCGACGGTTTCCAGCGGCACGCCATAGCCCTGTTCGGCGAAACAGGTTGCCGCCGCATCGATCAGCGCATCGCGCCGACGGGCGGCATCGCGCCGTAGCGCGCGGATCGACCGTGGCTCGGCATCGTCGTTCATCACGGTGTCCTACCGGGAAAAGGAGGCGGCGTCATCGGCCCGACACGCTCCATCGCTTCCATCGTCGCTCCCGCGAAGGCGGGAGTTCATAAACGCTACCGGTGCGAACCCCGCCGAAACGTTGGCGGGTATGGATTCCCGCCTGCGCCGGAATGACGAATATAGTACCCCCCGCCCCCAACTGGCCTCCCCCCGCCAAAACCACTACACGCCCCCCCGTGACCAACGCCGCCGCCCCTGCCGCGCCCGCCAGCGCCCGTGCCGAACTGACCGCGACGTTGCGGCTGGCGGCGCCGCTTGTCGGCGCGAACCTGTTGCAGATGGCGGTCTATGCGGTCGACGTGGTGTTCGTGGCGCGGCTGGGCGCGGTCGAACTCGCCGCCGCCACGCTCGGCGTCTATCTCTACAGCGTCATCCTGTTCGCCCTGTCGGGACTGGTTGGGGCCGCCGCGCCGATCATCGCCGCCGAACTCGGTCGTCGTCGCCATGCCGTGCGCGAAGTGCGACGCTCGTTCCGCATGGGCGCATGGATCGCGGTGCTGGGCAGCCTGCCGTTCATGGCGATCCTTGCCCATGGCGAGAGCCTGTTGCTGCTCGCCGGGCAGGACCCGCGGGTCGCCGTGCGCACCGATGCGTTTCTCGACATTCTGCTCTGGGCGTTGATCCCGGCGCTCGCCGGCAACGTGATGCGCATCACTGCCTCCGCGCTCGGCCGCGCGGGATGGGCGATGGCCATCACCGCGCTGGGTCTTGGCGTCTCGATCCTTGCCAACTGGTTGCTGGTGTTCGGCAATCTCGGCTTTCCGGCGCTGGGGCTGGAGGGGTCGGCGGTGGCCAGTCTCAGCACCGCGATCGCGATGATGATCGCCTATGCGGTGGTCCTGCTCGCCGATCGCCGGCTGCGGCGCTTCCATCTGTTCGGCAACTGGTGGCGCGGCGAATGGACCCGCCTGCGCCAAATTTTCGTGCTGGGGCTACCGATCGCGGCGACGATGACGTTCGAAGGGGCGCTGTTCTCCGCCGCCGGGTTCCTGATGGGCCTGATCGGCGTGACCGAGGTCGCGGCCCATGCCATCGCGTTGCAGATCGCCGCCTTCCTGTTCCAGGTGCCGTTCGGCATCGCGCAGGCGGCGACGATCCGCGTCGGCCTCGCCTATGGGGCCGGCGACCGCATCTGGATCGCGCGCGCCGGATGGTCGGCGCTGATCGTCGGCACCGGCTTCATGGGGTTCACCGCGCTGCTGCTATGGATCGCGCCGCGTGCTTTCCTGTCGATCTATATCGAACCGGACGCATCCGCCAATGCGGCGATGGTCGCGCTGGCGCTGCAATATCTCGCCATCGCCGCCATCTTCCAGCTGGCCGACGGTGCGCAGGCAGTCGCGGCGGGGGTCCTGCGCGGGGTTCAGGATACGCGGGTGCCGATGGTGATCGCGTTCGTCGGCTATTGGGGCGTCGGCTTCACCGCCTCGGTCGTGCTCGGCTTCTGGACCGATCTGGCCGGGGTCGGGGTATGGATCGGCCTCGCGCTGGGATTGCTGGCGGTTGCGCTGCTGCTGGTCGACCGCTGGCGCCGGCGCGAACGGCTGGGGCTGGTTCGACCCGTCTGACAGGGGCCACGTATCACCTGCAAAATTGTTCCGGCCCTGCTTGACGCTGGGTGAACGGCTCCACATATCCCTGCTGCTGGCACTCCCGAACGGTGAGTGCCAGGACCAGTTTCGTATTACCAATCAAAGGGAACCGCGCATGAACTTCCGTCCGCTGCACGACCGCGTGCTCGTCCGCCGCGTCGAGGCCGAGGAAAAGACGCTCGGCGGGATCATCATCCCCGACACCGCCAAGGAAAAGCCGCAGGAAGGCGAAGTCGTCGCCGCCGGCACCGGCGCACGCACCGAAACCGGCACGATCACGCCGCTCGACGTCAAGGCCGGCGACCGCATCCTGTTCGGCAAGTGGTCGGGCACTGAGGTCAAGGTGAACGGCGAAGACCTGCTCATTATGAAGGAATCGGACATTCTCGGCATCGTTGGCTGAGCGACCGATCCTGATCCGGTCGCACTTGCATGGCGAGTGTGACCTTTGTGACTTTTGACATTTGGAAAGGGTAGCCACCATGGCAGCCAAGGAAGTAAAATTCGGTCGTGACGCCCGTGAGCGCATTATGCGCGGCGTCGACATCCTCGCCGATGCGGTGAAGGTCACGCTCGGGCCGAAGGGCCGCAACGTCGTGATCGACAAGTCGTTCGGCGCGCCCCGCATCACCAAGGACGGTGTGTCGGTCGCCAAGGAAATCGAACTGAAGGACAAGTTCGAGAACATGGGCGCGCAGATGGTGCGCGAAGTGGCCTCGAAGACCAACGACATCGCGGGCGACGGCACCACCACCGCCACCGTGCTGGCACAGGCGATCGTGCGCGAAGGCATGAAGTCGGTTGCCGCCGGCATGAACCCGATGGACCTGAAGCGCGGCATCGATATCGCCGTCCTGAAGGTCGTCGAGGACGTGAAGGCCCGTTCGAAGCCGGTATCGGGTTCGTCGGAAGTCGCACAGGTCGGCATCATCTCGGCCAATGGCGACGTGGAAGTCGGTGAGAAGATCGCCGAAGCCATGGAAAAGGTCGGCAAGGAAGGCGTCATCACCGTCGAGGAGGCCAAGGGCCTCGAATTCGAGCTGGACGTCGTCGAAGGCATGCAGTTCGACCGCGGCTATCTCTCGCCCTACTTCATCACCAACCCGGAAAAGATGCAGGTCGAACTGACCGACCCGTACATCCTGATCCACGAGAAGAAGCTGTCGTCGCTGCAGGCGATGCTGCCGATCCTCGAAGCGGTGGTGCAGTCGGGCCGTCCGCTGCTGATCATCGCCGAGGACATCGAAGGCGAAGCGCTGGCGACCCTCGTCGTCAACAAGCTGCGCGGCGGCCTGAAGGTCGCAGCGGTCAAGGCTCCGGGCTTCGGCGATCGTCGCAAGGCGATGCTCGAAGACATCGCGATCCTGACCAAGGGCGAAGTCATCAGCGAGGACCTCGGCATCAAGCTCGAGACCGTGACGCTGGGCATGCTCGGCACGGCCAAGCGCGTGACGATCGACAAGGACAACACCACGCTGGTCGACGGCGCCGGCGATGCCGAAGCGATCAAGGGCCGCACCGATGCGATCCGTCAGCAGATCGAAGTCACCTCGTCGGACTATGACCGTGAGAAGCTGCAGGAGCGTCTGGCGAAGCTCGCCGGTGGCGTCGCGGTCATCAAGGTCGGCGGTGCGACCGAAGTCGAGGTCAAGGAGCGCAAGGACCGCGTCGACGACGCGCTGCACGCGACCCGCGCAGCCGTCGAAGAAGGCATCGTTCCCGGCGGCGGCACCGCGCTGCTGTACGCGACCAAGGCGCTCGACGGCGTCACCGGCGCGAACGACGACCAGACGCGCGGCGTCGACATCGTCCGCAAGTCGCTGACCTCGCTGGTGCGTCAGATCGCGCAGAATGCCGGCCATGACGGTGCGGTCGTCTCGGGCAAGCTGCTCGACCAGACCGACACGTCGTTCGGCTTCAACGCCGCGACCGACGTGTACGAGAACCTCGTCGCTGCCGGCGTGATCGACCCGACCAAGGTCGTCCGCACCGCGCTGCAGAACGCGGCCTCGGTCGCCGGTCTGCTCATCACCACCGAAGCGACCGTTTCGGAACTCCCGGACGACAGCAAGGGCAGCGCAATGCCCGCCGGCGGCGGCATGGGCGGCATGGGCGGCATGGACTTCTGATTTTGGACCGGGGGAGCCACGCTCCCCCGGACACAAAATCGGAAAGGCCGGCGGGTGCCAAGGCACCCGACCGACGGGCACCGGCTTTGCCGGTGCCAGACCCCAGAGAAAAGGCCGGGAAGGGACACCCCCTTCCCGGCCTTTTCGCATTTTCTGCCAACATATCAAATATTAGCACCTGTCGGGTACGACGACGGCGATGACCGCTGCCCCCGCCACCGCGATCTCCCACGACCGACCCTTGACCGCGCATTACCCCGCGCTCGACGGTCTGCGCGGCATCGCGGCGCTATTGGTGGTCGCCTTCCATCTGTTTCAGGCACATGCGCGCGGCGACGTGCAGCGGCAGATCGTCAACCACGGCTATCTAGCCGTCGACTTCTTCTTCCTCCTGTCGGGCTTCGTCCTTTCACACGCCTATGACCATCGCTGGGAAAGCATGTCGGTCGCCGACTTCTGGCGCCGGCGTCTGATCCGGCTACAGCCGATGGTGGCGATGGGCAGCGTGATCGGCGCGGCGCTGCTTCTGTCCGGTGCATCGTCCGCGACCGAAGCCATATCGCCCCCGCGCGTCCTCGGGATCCTGCTGCTGGGCGTGGCGATGATCCCGCTCGCGCCCCATGCCGGCTTGCAAGGAGGCGCGGCACTCTATCCGCTCAACGGGGCGGCGTGGTCGCTATTCTACGAATATATCGCCTATGCCGCCTATGCCGCAGGCGTGCGCAACGCCTCCGATCGGGCATTGGGGCTGCTGGTCGCCCTGTCGGCGCTGGCGGTATTTCACCTCGCCGTGTTCGGCCCGCATGGCGAGATGGTCGGCGGCTGGGCGTTCGACGGGTGGGGCGTGCATGTCGGGCTGACCCGGGTCATGTTCCCTTTTTTCGCGGGCATCCTCCTGCGCCGCAGCGGCTGCGCGCTGACCGTCCGCCACGGCTTTCCCATCGCCGCGGCGCTGCTGATGGTCGCGCTGGCGATGCCGAGGATCGGCGGCACCGACCGGCTCTGGCTCAACGGCCTGTACGAGGCTGGCTGCGTCCTGCTGCTATTCCCGCTGATCGTCATACTCGGCGCGAGCAGCGGCAGGGCCGCCGGCCGCTCCGGACAGGCCACCCGCTTTCTGGGCGACCTGTCCTACCCGCTCTACATCACCCATTATCCGGTCGTGACGCTCTACGCGGACTGGGTCGACCAGCGCCACCCGCCGATCGTCGCGACCAGTTTGATCGGACTTGCCGTGTTCGTCGCCTGCCTCGCCGTCGCGCTGCTCTGTCTCCGGCTATACGACGTTCCGGTCCGGCGCTGGCTGTCGCGTCCGTCGCGCGCGCGCCGGGCCGAAACCGGCCTTACCCCGCCGGCTTCCACCGCTGCGTCTGGCAGATGAAGGCGATACACCCCTGCACCTTCAGCGTGCCGTCACCGTTGCGCGACACGATCGATTTATAGCTCTTGCCGTTGCGCGGGTCGTAGATGCGGCCGCGCCAGTCCTTGCCGCCGTCGGCGAAGCCGCTCAGGATCGGCATGCCCAGAATAGGCCGCGAACGGAGCGCCGGATCGCTGTTGTTGACGTCGGTCTTGGGCGCGTTCGGCTCGGACTTCAGGATGCGGACCAGCTTGCCGCAGACCGTCGCGCCGCAGCGGCCGATCTCGATCACGCCCGACCCGTCCTCGGTCACATAACGCCCGGCGATCGGCGTCGCCGCGAACGCGGGCATGGCCAGCAGCATTGCGCCGGCGACGAACGAAGCGCGGATCATTTGAAGTTGTCCGCATAGGCCTGCAGCTTCAGCTTGCGCTCGGGCGCGGGCACCACGTGAAAGTCGATCCCTTCGCGCTTCGCGTAATCGGTCGCGGCGTCAAGCGACGGAAAGCGCAGCTTGACCTGTTCGCGCGTATCGCCCGACCCCGCCCAACCGGTCAGCGGATCGGCCTGTTTCGGCTCGGCCGGTTCGAATTCGAGCATCCAGATCTGCGTCTTGGCACGACCCGACTGCATCGCGTTCTTCGGGTATTGATAGATACGGGCGTTGGGCATCGACGAAACCTTAGCAATCGGAATTCACCGCCTGCATAGCAAAGCCCACGCCGGTTGCCAGCAGAGTCGCACAGCGGACCACCCCGAATCGCGGTTTGTTACTTCCGCCAGGCGGCTTGATGGCAATTTTTTAGCGGTTGTTCCGCAAGAAGCCCGCATTTGCGACCCGATTGAGCCCTATTGCACTTGAGATCTATTATCATTAAGACGTGCTTTAGGGTTGTTTCTCGTTGGAAAACGCCGTACAGCGCCCCCGTCGCGGCAGGACCGCGCCCGACTTGCTACGGAGAGAGACGTCTTGGCTCGCAAGAAGATCGCGCTGATCGGCGCTGGCAACATCGGCGGCACGCTCGCCCACCTCGCTGCCCTCAAGGGGCTGGGTGACATCGTTCTGTTCGACGTCGTCGAAGGCGTGCCGCAGGGCAAGGCGCTCGACCTGTCGCAGTGCGGACCCGTCGAAGGGTTCGACGCGACGATCACCGGCACCAACGACTATGCCGACATCGCCGGTGCGGACGTCATCGTCGTCACCGCCGGCGTCGCGCGCAAGCCCGGCATGAGCCGCGACGATCTGCTCGGCATCAACCTGAAGGTGATGAAGGCGGTCGGCGAGGGCATCAAGAACAACGCCCCCGACGCGTTCGTCATCTGCATCACCAACCCGCTCGACGCGATGGTGTGGGCGCTGCGCGAATTCAGCGGCCTGCCGCACAACAAGGTCGTCGGCATGGCCGGCGTGCTCGACAGCGCGCGCTTCAGCCACTTCCTCGCCGACGAGTTCGAGGTGTCGGTCAAGGACGTTAACAGCTTCGTGCTGGGCGGACATGGCGACACGATGGTCCCGGTCCTCGAATATTCGACCGTCAGCGGCATCCCGGTCACCGACCTGATCGAAATGGGCATGTCGACCAAGGAGCGCGTCGACGCGATCGTCAAGCGCACCCGTGGCGGCGGCGGCGAGATCGTCGGCCTGCTCAAGACCGGTTCGGCCTTCTACGCACCCGCGACCAGCGGCATCGCGATGGCCGAAGCCTATCTGTACGACCAGAAGCGCGTCCTGCCCTGCGCGGCGTATCTGTCGGGCGAGTACGGCATTGACGACCTGTATGTCGGCGTGCCCGTCGTGATCGGTGCCGGCGGCGTCGAGAAGATCGTCGAAGTGAAGCTGGCCGACGAAGCCAAGGCGAACCTCTCCGTCTCGGTCGATGCGGTCAAGGAACTGCTGGTCGCCTGCAAGGGCATCGACAACAGCCTCGCATGACTTAGGTGACGTACCCCCGCGCAGGCGGGGGTCCAGGGTAACGGAGCGTACCGCTCGTGGCTCTGGATCCCCGCCTGCGCGGGGATACGAAGGGGCGGCGGGATGAAGGCAGGTTTCGTCTACATCGTTGCCAGCCGCCGGAATGGAACGATCTATACCGGTTCGACCAGCAATCTGATCCAGCGCGTCCATCAGCATCGCGACGGTACGGTTGAGGGATTTACGAGCCAACACGAATGCATTCTTCTGGTCTGGTACGAATGTCATGACGATCTGCAGGAAGCGCGATTACGCGAACGCCGGATCAAGAAATGGAACCGTGACTGGAAGTTGCGGCTGATTGAAGAGAACAACCCCGGCTGGCACGATCTGTTCGGACAGCTGACCTGATTTTCGCTCCGTCACTCGGAGCAGCAAGGGAAACGAAGATGAGCATCCTCGTCAACAAGAACACCAAGGTCATCACCCAGGGGATGACCGGCGAAACCGGCAGCTTCCATACCAAGGCGGCGCTGGAATATGGCACGCAGATGGTCGGCGGCGTGACGCCGGGCAAGGGCGGCACCGAGCATCTCGGCCTGCCGGTCTACAACACCGTCGCCGAAGCCAAGTCGAAGACCGGCGCCGATGCCTCGGTCATCTACGTGCCGCCGCCCTTCGCCGCCGACTCGATCCTCGAAGCGATCGACGCCGAAATCCCGCTGATCGTCGCGATCACCGAAGGCATTCCGGTGCTCGACATGGTCAAGGTCAAGCGCGCGCTGTCGGGTTCGAAGTCGCGGCTGATCGGCCCAAACTGCCCGGGCGTGCTGACGCCGGGCGAGTGCAAGATCGGCATCATGCCGGGTTCGATCTTCAAGAAGGGCAGTGTCGGCGTGGTCTCGCGCTCGGGCACGCTGACCTATGAAGCGGTGTTCCAGACTTCGAACGCCGGCCTCGGTCAGACGACCGCCGTCGGCATCGGTGGCGATCCGGTCAACGGCACCAACTTCATCGACGTGCTGGAGCTGTTCCTGGCGGACGACGAAACCCAGTCGATCATCATGATCGGCGAGATCGGCGGCGATGCCGAAGAACAGGCCGCGCAGTTCCTGATCGACGAAGCCAAGCGCGGTCGCAAGAAGCCGATGGCCGGCTTCATCGCGGGCCGTACCGCCCCTCCGGGCCGTCGCATGGGCCATGCCGGCGCGATCGTGTCGGGCGGCAAGGGCGACGCGGAAAGCAAGATCGCGGCGATGGAAGCCGCCGGCATCAAGGTTGCGGCTTCCCCAAGCGAACTGGGTTCGACGCTGCTCGAAGTGCTGAACGGTTGAAGGTGACTTGCCCCGTGCGACCACCCGCACGGGGCACCGCCCGGTTCGACCGGGCAGAAGCGGACAGGATGTGACCATGGGCTACGAAGGCCAGGATTTCGACATCGCCGCCGGCGTCAGCCCGGCATTCGTGGAAACGCTCTATGGTCGCTACCGCGAGAATCCCTCGTCGGTCGATGCCGGCTGGCGGCAGTGGTTCGACGGGCTGGAGGGTGCGACCCAGCATCCCAGCTGGCAGAGCAAGCGCTGGCCGCTGACCGAGACCGACGCGCTGACCGCCGCGCTCGACCCGACGCAGATGGAGCCGGCGCCCAAGCCCGTCCGGGGCGGCAAGCCCGCCCCGGCCGCCGCTGCCGCGCCCGCGCCGAAGGTCGATGTCGCCAAGGCCGCAGGCGATGCGATCCGCGCGCAGTTGCTGATCCGCACCTATCGCGTGCGTGGTCACCTCGCCGCCAATCTCGATCCGCTGGGCCTCGCCCGTCGCGAACTGCCCGAGGACCTGCGCACCGAATATCACGGCTTCTCCGATGCCGAGATCGACACGCCGGTCTATCTGGGCGGTACGCTCGGCCTCGAATGGGCGACCGTGCGCGAGATCGTCGACATCCTGCGCGCCAATTACTGCGGCAATGTCGGCCTTGAATATATGCACATCGCGGACGTGGAGGAGCGCAAGTTCCTGCAGGACCGGATGGAAGGCCGCGACAAGGCGATCCAGTTCACCCCCGAAGGCAAGAAGGCGATCCTCGCCAAGGTCATCGAGGCGGAGCAGTGGGAGAAGTTCCTCGGCCGCAAATATGTCGGCACGAAGCGCTTCGGCCTCGACGGCGGTGAATCGATGATCCCCGCGCTCGAAGCGGTCATCAAGTACGGTGGCCAGCTGGGCGTGCGTGAGATCGTCTACGGCATGGCGCATCGCGGCCGTCTGAACGTGCTGACCAACGTCATGAACAAGCCGTTCCGCGTCCTTTTTCACGAATTCGCGGGCGGCAGTGCCAACCCCGACGATATCGGCGGTTCGGGCGACGTGAAGTACCACCTCGGCACCTCGACCGACCGCAGCTTCGACGACGTGTCGGTGCACATGTCGCTGGTCGCCAACCCCAGCCACCTCGAAGCGGTCAATCCGGTCGTGCTCGGGAAGGTCCGTGCGCAGCAGACCTTCCGCGGCGATCTCGAAAAGCACGAACAGGTCCTGCCCGTCCTGATCCACGGCGACGCGGCATTTGCGGGCCAGGGGATCGTGTGGGAATGCCTCGGCTTCTCGGGCATCCGTGGCTACAACACCGGCGGCTGCGTCCACTTCATCATCAACAACCAGGTCGGCTTCACGACTTCGCCGCAGTTCGCGCGCTCGTCGCCCTATCCGTCGGACGTGGCGAAGGGCGTGCAGGCACCGATCTTCCACGTCAACGGCGACGATCCCGAAGCGGTGACCTTCGCCACCAAGATGGCGATCGAATTCCGTCAGGCGTTCAAGCGCGACATCGTCATCGACATGTGGTGCTATCGCCGCTTCGGCCATAACGAAGGCGACGAGCCGTCCTTCACCCAGCCGCTGATGTACGCGAAGATCAAGGGCCACCCCGGCGTCAGCGACATCTATGGCAAGCGGTTGCAGGACGAAGGCGTCATCGACGGCGACTTCGTCACCGCCAAGACCGCCGAGTTCACCCAGCATCTCGAAGGCGAATTCGAAAACGCCAAGAGCTACAAGCCCAACCGCGCCGACTGGTTCGCCGGTCGCTGGTCCGGCCTGCACGCGCCGATGGATGCCGAAGGATCGCGCCGTTCGGTCGATACCGGCATCGAACAGAAGCTGTTCGATTCGCTCGGCCGCACCCTGACGACGGTTCCCGACAGCATTCAGGTCCACAAGACGCTGTCGCGCGTCCTCGATGCCAAGCGCGGCATGTTCGCGGGTGGCGAAGGCTTCGACTGGGCGACCGCCGAGGCACTGGCGTTCGGTTCGCTGCTGTCGGAAGGCTTCGGCGTGCGCCTGTCGGGTCAGGATTCGGGTCGCGGCACCTTCTCGCAACGCCATGCGGTGTGGGTCGACCAGACCGACGAACACAAATATGTCCCGCTCAACAATATCGAGCATGGCAGCTTCGAGGTGCTGGACAGCCCGCTTTCCGAATATGGCGTGCTCGGCTTTGAATATGGCTATGCGCTGGCCGATCCGAAGGCGCTGGTGATCTGGGAAGCGCAGTTCGGCGATTTCGCCAACGGTGCGCAGATCATGATCGATCAGTTCATCGCGGCGGGCGAAGCCAAGTGGCTGCGCGCCAACGGCCTCGTGTTGATGCTGCCGCACGGCTACGAAGGTCAGGGTCCGGAACATAGCTCGGCGCGTCTCGAACGCTTCCTGCAACTGTGCGCGGGCGACAATATGCAGGTCGCCAACGTTACGTCGCCGGCGAACCTGTTCCATCTGCTGCGTCGCCAGATGCATCGCAATTTCCGCAAGCCTCTCGTCATCATGACGCCCAAGTCGCTGCTGCGGCACAAGATGGCGGTGTCGAAGACCGAGGACTTCCTGCCGGGCACCCATTTCAAGCGGTTGCTGTCCGATCCGTCGGCACCGGCCGATGCGAACACGACCCGGCTGGTGCTGTGTTCGGGCAAGGTCGCGTTCGACCTGATCGAAGCACGCGACGCGGCCGGCGATACGCAGACCCAGATCGTCCGCGTGGAACAGATTTATCCGTTCCCGTCGGACGCGCTGGTCGAGCGGCTGAAGCGTCTGCCCAACCTGACCGATGTGGTCTGGGCACAGGAAGAGCCGAAGAACAACGGTTCGTGGTTCCTGGTCGAACCGGCGATCGAGGAGGCGCTGGCCGAGGCCGGTTCGCAGGTTCCGCGCGCCCGGTACGCGGGTCGTGCGGCGGCGGCATCGCCCGCCACCGGGCTGATGAAGCGGCACCAGGCCGAACAGGGCGCGCTGGTCGCCGATGCGCTCGGCCACAATGTCCGCGACGAAATCCGCCGCACCCGTCAGGCCGAGGGCGATCGCGCCACCGGCAAGGCCGCATCCTAACCGTGTTATTACCCCCGACACGGGGGAGATGAGGAAGATCCGATGGCAACCGAAGTTCTGGTCCCCACGCTGGGCGAATCGATTACCGAAGCGACGCTGGGCGAATGGTTGAAGAAGCCCGGTGAGGCGGTCGCCGCCGACGAACCGATCGCCAGCCTCGAAACCGACAAGGTGTCGGTTGAGGTGCCCGCGCCGGTCGCCGGCGTCATGGGGCAGCACGCCGTGCAGCCCGGCGATACCGTGTCGGTCGGCGCGATGATCGCGACGATCGAATCGGGCGACGGTGCCGCCGCCGCGCCGAAGGCAGAAGCGCCGAAGCAGGACGCCGCTCCGGCCCCCGCCGCGGCACCTGCCCCGGCCGCTGCACAGCAGGCTCCTGCCGGTGGCGACAACAATGTCGATGCCGCCGCGCTGTCGCCGTCGGTGCGTCGCGCGATCCTCGAACACGGCGTCGACCCGGCCAAGGTCAAGGGCACCGGTCGCGACGGTCGCATCACCAAGGAAGACGTGGTCGCCGCCGCCGGTGACAAGTCGGCCGCTGCTGCGCCGGCCGCCGCGCCTGCTGCCGCCGCAGCGCCGGCCGCCAGCGCCGCCCCGGCTCGCGGCGAGGAACGCGTGAAGATGACGCGCCTGCGTCAGACGATCGCCCGCCGCCTGAAGGAAGCGCAGGACACTGCCGCGCTGCTTACCACCTTCAACGACGTCGACATGACGGCGGTGATCGAGGCGCGCGCGAAGTACAAAGACCTGTTCGAAAAGAAGCACGGCGTTCGGCTGGGCTTCATGGGCTTCTTCGTGAAGGCCGCGACGATGGCGCTGAAGGACATTCCTTCGGTCAACGCATCGATCGAGGGCGATGAGATCGTCTATCGCGACTATGCCGACATCTCGGTCGCCGTATCGGCACCGGGCGGCCTGGTCGTTCCCGTGATCCGCGACGCCGACAAGCTGTCGGTCGCGGGCGTCGAAAAGACGATCGGCGACTTCGGCAAGCGCGCCAAGGATGGCACGCTCAAGATGGACGAGATGAAGGGCGGTACCTTCACCATCTCGAACGGCGGCGTGTTCGGCTCGCTGATGTCGACGCCGATCATCAACCCGCCGCAGTCGGCGGTGTTGGGCCTCCACCGCATCGAGGAACGCCCGGTCGTCCGCGACGGACAGGTCGTGGTGCGCCCGATGATGTACCTCGCGCTCAGCTATGACCATCGCCTGATCGACGGTCGCGAAGCGGTGACCTTCCTCGTCGCGCTCAAGAACGCGATCGAGGACCCGACCCGCCTGCTGATCGACCTCTAAGGACGACCCGGAAACCGATGGGCATGGTGATCTATCTGCGTCGGGCCGGCGATGCCGACATCGACCGGCTGGTCGCCGACCCATCGGTGTTCGAGGACTTCCTGTTCGAGGAAGGCGTCGAGGATCTCGACTTTCTCGATCTGGGCGAGGCGTGGCACGCGGTCCATTACCTGCTGACCGGATCGGCGGACGATCTCGGCGACACGCTGGGCATCATCATCGCCGCGCTCCCCGAACTGGGCGCGGACGAGAATGGCGAGGGCGGGATCGGCCTGATCGCGCCGCCGCTGATGCAGGCGTTCGCCGATGCGCTCGACCGGCAGGACGATGCCATGCTCGCCCGCCGCTTCGATCCGCGGGCGATGGCGAAGGCCGATGTCTATCTGGCCGACACGTTCGGCGGCGCCGATGCACTTGATTACGTGATGCGGGGGATTCCGGCCCTGCGACAATTTGCGGCACAATGCCGCCGTACCGGCGACGGCGCGATCCGCGTGATCGCCCACAACGACTAGGACGGGATAGAGACTATGGCTGAATATGACTTCGACGTCCTCGTGATCGGTGCCGGCCCCGGCGGCTATGTCGCGGCGATCCGCGCGGCGCAGCTGGGCCTGAAGACCGCGTGCGCCGAAGGGCGCGAGACGCTGGGCGGCACCTGCCTGAACGTCGGGTGCATCCCGTCCAAGGCGCTGTTGCATGCGTCCGAACTGTATGAGGAAGCAACCGGCGGTCACCTCGCCAAGTTCGGCGTCGAGATCCAGGGCGCGACACTGAACCTCGACCAGATGCATGCTGAAAAGGCCAAGGCAGTCGGCGAGCTGACGGGCGGCATCGAGTATCTGTTCAAGAAGAACAAGGTCGAATGGCTGAAGGGCTATGCCGCGTTCGAGAACGACCATAGCGTGAAGATCGGCGACCGCACCGTCACCGCGCGCGACATTGTCATCGCCACCGGTTCGAGCGTTACCCCGCTGCCGGGCGTGGCGGTCGACAACGACGCGGCGATCATCGTCGATTCGACCGGTGCGCTGGCGCTGCCCAAGGTACCCGAGCATCTGGTCGTCATCGGCGGCGGCGTGATCGGGCTGGAACTGGGCAGCGTGTGGCGTCGCCTGGGTGCCAAGGTCACCGTGGTCGAATATGCCGACCAGATCCTGCCCGGTTTCGACGGCGAGGTCCGCAAGGAATCGGCCAAGCTGTTCAAGAAGCAGGGCTTCGACCTGAAGACTTCGACCAAGGTCACCGGCGCGTCGGTCGACGGCGGCACCGCGACGCTGACGGTCGAACCTGCCGCCGGCGGCGAAGCGACCACGCTGACCGCCGACGCCGTGCTCGTATCGATCGGTCGCCGCGCCAACACCGAGCATCTGGCACTCGACAAGGCCGGCCTGTCGGTCAACCAGCGCGGGCAGGTCGACATCGACGACGAATTCCGCACCAAGGTCGACGGCATCTGGGCGATCGGCGACGTGGTCCACGGCCCGATGCTGGCGCACAAGGCCGAGGACGAGGGCGTCGCGGTCGCAGAGTTCATCGCCGGCCAGACCGGCATCGTGAACCACGACGTCATCCCGAGCGTGGTCTACACCATGCCCGAAATCGCCGGCGTCGGCCTGACCGAGGAAGCCGCGAAGGAAAAGGGCGAGGTAAAGGTGGGCAAGTTCCCGTTCGCCGCCAACAGCCGTGCCAAGACCAACCGCGACACCGATGGCTTCGTGAAGGTCATCGCCGATGCCAAGACCGATCGCGTGGTCGGTGTGTGGATCGTTTCGTCACTGGCCGGCACGATGATCGCGCAGGCGGCCCAGGCGATGGAATTCGGCGCGACCAGCGAAGACATTGCATACACCTGCCACGCACACCCGACCCATGCCGAAGCGCTCAAGGAAGCGGCGATGGCGGTGCGGGGCAAGCCGATCCACATCTGATCGGGTGCGGACGGGATCGTCGTTCCCGCGCCGGCGGGAATGACGAGCAGCCGCCGAGGGATGGAAGCAGACATATGCGGGGCGGGGCATGGCGACATGCTCCGCCCTTTCGCTGTCGGGCTTGGCCGAGACGCAGAGGCAACTACCCTCCCCTCCCTGGAAGAGGAGAAGCGCCCCCGTCCGACCGCCTACCGGACGTAGTTAGGCAAATATAAAAACATCCCCCCTAGCCTGTCGTCTGAGAATCAATGGGGTGGCGAGCGTGAACGCATTCGGGCGGCGGAGCGGCATGGGCGGAGCGGGCGGCGGCAGGCCGTCCTTCGGGGTCGCGCGGCCGATGCAGGGATCGGGGCCGGCACGCGCCGCCGATCTCGACCTTGGCTCGCAATTTCCATCGCTGACCCAGATACCGCTGTCAGGCGACGATTTCACCCCGATGCCGGGCGAACAGGCGGGTAGCCTGCCGCAGGGGGTGGGCGACGCGATGCAGCGGCTCGCCGACCGACAGGCATTGTCGGGCGACGCTGGCAACAGCCGTGTCGAAGGGTTCGAATCCTCGATCCACCGCATTAAGGAACAGGTGTTGCCGCGCCTGCTCGAACGCGTCGATCCCGAAGCCGCCGCAACGCTCAACAAGGACGAGCTGGCCGAGGAATTCCGGCCGATCGTCGGGGAGGTGCTGGCCGAATTGAAGCTGACGCTGAACCGGCGCGAGCAGTTCGCACTGGAAAAGGTGCTGGTCGACGAGCTGTTGGGCCTTGGGCCGCTTGAGGAATTGTTGGCGGACCCGGCGATCAGCGACATCATGGTCAACGGTCCGGAACAAACTTTCGTCGAGCGTAAGGGCAAGCTGGAACTCGCCAATATCGCGTTTCGCGACGAAGAGCATCTGTTCCAGATCGCGCAGCGCATCTGCAACTCGGTCGGGCGGCGTGTCGACCAGACGACGCCGCTGGCCGATGCACGGCTGAAGGACGGCAGCCGCGTCAACGTGATCGTGCCGCCGCTCAGCCTGAAGGGCACCGCGATCTCGATCCGTAAATTCTCGGCGAAACCGATCACCATCGACATGATGTCGGGCTTCGGATCGATGAGCAAGGAGATGGCGACCACGCTGAAGGTCGCGGGCGCCAGCCGGTTCAACGTCGTGATCTCGGGCGGTACCGGCTCGGGCAAGACCACCATGCTCAACGCCCTGTCGAAGATGATCGACCCCGGCGAGCGCGTGCTGACGATCGAGGACGCCGCCGAATTGCGGCTGCAACAGCCGCACTGGCTGCCGCTGGAAACCCGCCCGCCCAACCTGGAGGGGCAAGGCGAGATCACCATCCGCGATCTGGTGAAGAACGCGCTGCGTATGCGCCCCGACCGGATCATCCTCGGCGAAATTCGTGGCAGCGAGTGTTTCGACCTGCTCGCGGCGATGAACACCGGTCACGACGGATCGATGGCGACGCTCCACGCCAACTCGCCGCGCGAATGCCTCGCGCGGATGGAGAACATGGTGATGATGTCGGACATCAAGGTGCCGAAGGAAGCGATCAGCCGCCAGATCGCCGACTCGGTCGACCTGATCGTACAGGTCAAGCGCCTGCGCGACGGTTCGCGGCGCGTCACCAACATCACCGAGGTGATCGGGATGGAAGGACCGGTGATCGTCACCCAAGAGCTGTTCAAGTTCGAGTATCTCGACGAAAGCGCCGACGGCAAGATCATCGGCGAATATCGCTCGATGGGGATGCGCCCCTACACGCTCGACAAGGCGCGGCAATATGGCTTCGATCAGGCGCTGCTGGAGGCCTGCCTGTAGCACTTGCGCGACCGTCGCCCTACATCCGGGCGGTGTTGCTCCGCCTGATCCTCGCGCTGCTGCTGTGCGCGCCCGCCATCGCCCGTGCGCAGGGCACGCTGTCCGCCGATGCCGAGGCGCGCTGGGTGCCCTTCACCCTGACCGCCGCCAACCATCTGCGGTTCGCGATGACCATCGATGGGGTCGCGGCGCAGGCGCTGCTCGACACCGGGCTCAACCATTCGGCGGTCAGCCGCGACTTCGCCCGCCGCGCGAAGCTGACCATCGATCCGCAGGGCGCGGCGTCGGGCGTGGCGCTGGGCGGTTCGATCCGCGTCGACTGGGCGGCGACCAAATCGGTGGCGTTCGGCGCGCTCGACCGCAGCGGCGGACGGGTGGCGGTGATCGACCTGCCCAAACTGCTCGCCAGCGCCTCCGGCGATGCCGATGTGCTGGTCGGCACCGACCTGATCTCTCCCCATGCGCTCGACATCGATTTCGCCAACCGCCGGTTCCGCCTGTTGCCGAGCGGACGGATGCCGTTCACCGGCACCCGCGTGCCGCTGTCGATCCAGTCGGGCAGCGGCCTGTATCTGACGCAGGCGATGCTGGCGAAGACGCGCGTCCGCCCGCTGCTGATCGATACCGGCGACGGCGGTGCGCTCAGCATCGCGCGCAACGCGTGGCGGGCGGCCGCGATCAGGGGCGCGCGGGTCACGTCGACGATCGCCTATGGCGCGGGCGGGGTGGTCGATGCCGGGCTGACCGTTACCGACGCGGTATCGCTGGGCGGGCAACCGACCGGGTCGATCGAAGTGCGGATCGAGGCGGATGGCGGCTTTGCCAAACAGGTCCGCGTCGCCGGGCGGATCGGCACCGGGCTGTTGCTGCGCTACCGCGTGCTGCTCGATCCCGGCGCGGGGCAGATGCTGTTGTCGCCGAACCCCGACGCCCCGCCCGCGCCACTCAAATCGACCAGCGGCCTGCTGCTGGGGTACGACCGGGCGCGGCTGCGCGTACTGCACGTCATGGCCGGCGGCCCGGCGGCGAAGGCGGGGTGGAAGGCCGACGACCTGATCTGTCAGGTCGATGGACAGGCCGTGGCGCTGACGGCCAATGGCGGCGTCGACGTCCGCTGGGGCACCGATGCACCGGGACGGATCGTGCGGCTGACGATGTGCGACGGCGCGGCCCGAACGCTGACGCTGGCGCGCTTCTATTGAGCCGTGGCAGCGGGGCTGCCTCGCTCCCCTTGCCCGGCGTTAGTCACGACAGCCGCTTGCGGGCCTCCGGCGCCCTCTGATCGGCCGGTGGCCGTGGTCGACATCGGCGGACGGCGCAGTCGTTCCGCCACCCGCCAGCAGCAACAAGGCGGCCCCGATCCCCTTTGACTGCGCGGCGTCCCCCGACACATCGCGTCGGGGAGAGGATAACAGCGTTGCCGCCGGCCCGATATCGCACCCTATTTCAGGGCCATCGCGACGCTGAACACCGCCAGCAGCACCGCGATCAACTGGACCAGCGTCCATGGCATCCAGCCGACGCGATCGGGATCGCGGCGCAGGGTACGGCGACGTTCCGCCAGCACCGACACTGCAAAGAGCATCGCCGCCACGCCCGCGATCGTCCATAACAGCCTGTGTGCGTCGTCCACCCGTTCCTCCCGTCAGGAGTTTTCCCATGCGTCGAACCGCCCTGTTCCTGCCAGTCCTAAGTACCGCGCTGGTCGCGCTGACCCCCGCCCCGGCGCAGGCCCCGCGCGGCCCGCTGGCCGCTGCGGTCGCATCGCCGCTGCGCGATCCGGCGAATACGGCACGCGACCGCTATCGCCATCCGGCCGAAACGCTGGCGTTTTCCGGCGTGAAGCCGACCGATACGGTGGTCGAGATCTGGCCGGGCAATGGCTGGTACACCGAAATCCTCGCCCCGATGCTGCGCGACAAGGGCCGCTATGTCGCCGCCGGCCCCTTGCCGCGTACCGCCGAGATGGTGGCGAAGCTGCAAGCGCGCGATGCGACCGCGTTCGGCAAGGTGCAGGCGATGGCCTTCCCCGCCGGGGCCGGACAGACCGGCGTGCCCGACGGCGTCGCCGACAAGGTGCTGACGTTCCGCAACGTCCATAACTGGCGCTTCGGCGGGGCCGATCAGGCGCAGGCAGCGTTCAACGCGATGTTCCGGATGCTGAAACCCGGCGGCGTGCTGGGCGTGGTCGAGCACCGCCTGCCCGAGCAACGCGACGCCGCTGCCGAAGAGAAATCGGGGTATATGAAGGAAAGCTCGGTCATCGCCTTTGCAACGAAGGCCGGGTTCAGGCTGGCGGGCACATCGAACGTGAACGCCAACCCCAAGGATACCGCCGACTGGCCGCAGGGCGTGTGGACGTTGCCGCCGACCTATCGGTTGAAGGACGTCGACCGCGCCAAATATTCCGCGATCGGCGAAAGCGACCGGATGACGCTGCGCTTCGTCAAGCCGAAGTAACATTCATCGGGTGGGGGCCGTATCGCTCACCCCCCGGCCGTTCGCGGGGATCGAGCCCGTTCGAGCAGCGGCGATCGAAAATGACCGGGACACCCGGAAGCGCGTATGGGGTTACGGGTGGCATGTCCTTCGATACACCGCTTCGACTTTGCTAAGCGGCTACTCCAGACGAACGGACCAGGACCGATCGACCTTCAGTTCGCTGGGTGCAGGAATGGCCTTCCATCCCCGTTCGTCACTCCCGCGCAGGCGGGAGTCCCTATACGCCAGCGTCGCGGATCGAGCCAAACCGTCGGCGTTTATGGATTCCCGCCTGCGCGGGAATGACGAAGTTCCTTGGTTATCTCTGAATGTCGATCGGCCCCAAAAGCAAAACGCGCCGTTCGGTTCGAGCCGCGATCGGGCGACCTACCGCGCGCGTATTTGGAACGGGGTTTCGCAGGGTAGCCGTTCTCGACAGACGCTTCCCGACAAGCTCGAACCTGACAGTATGGATGGGGGAGTCGAACGGCACCCCCGCCCGATCATCCCAGCTTGTCGACCTTGTCCTGCAACCGCGCGAGTTCGGCGCGCAGGGCGGCCATTTCGTCGACCTTGACCGGCGTTTCGGTCGTGGTCGTCGCGGGGGTCGCAGCCCCGGGTGCACCGGGGGCACCCGGCTTGAACGCATGCGCCGCCGCTTCGAACATGGCGAGGTTGCGCTTGGCGATTTCCGCGAAGGGCGAATGGGCGAAGGCACCTTCGACCGCGGTCTTGAACTGTTCCTGGTTCCGGCGGAAGCTGTCCATCGACGCCTCCAGATACCCCGGCACCATTGCCTGCATCGAATCGCCGTACAGCGTGATGAGTTGACGCAGGAAGCTGACCGGCAACAGCGTCTGTCCCCGGCTCTCCTCCTCCATGATGATCTGCGTCAGCACGTTATGGGTGATGTCGTCGTCGGTCTTCGCATCGACGACCTTGAAATCGCGATGTTCGCGCGTCATCGCTGCCAGATGCTCGAGCGTGATGTAGGACGAAGTCTCGGTATTATAGAGCCGACGATTGGCGTATTTCTTGATGATGACGGGGCTGCCGTCGGCCGCTGCCTTCTTCATGCGAAATCCTTGCGCGAAAGATGTTCCTATGGCTACACCGGTTGATACCGCGCCGCAACACGGACCACGGCCTTTACCGTTGTTTCTCTCGATGTTGCGCAGCGAAACCGCCGATGATCCCGGCCGTCGCGCCCGCGCGCTGACGGGCCTGCGCGCCTATCAGGACGCGCCGCGCCTGCCGCGCACGCCCATGGCCGAACCGGTCGCGCGCGACGGACGGATCGTTCTACGCGATTATGGCGGTGCGGGACGACCGGTGGTGGTGATCCCGTCGCTCATCAATCCGCCGTTCGTCCTCGACCTGTCGCCCGAAAAATCGCTGCTGCGCTGGCTGGCCGGACAGGGGCTGCGGGTGTTGCTGGTCGACTGGGGGACGCCCGCGCCTGACGATCGTGCGATGGACCTTGGGCGTCATGCGCAGGCGGTGGCGCGGCTGTGCGCGACGCTGGACGAACCGCCGTTGCTGGTCGGCTATTGCCTTGGCGGGACGATCGCGCTCGCCACGGCGGGGTTCGTGCCGGTGGCGGGCATCGCCCTGATCGCGACGCCGTGGCATTTCACCGGGTTCGACGATGCGACCCGCGCCGGCGTCGCCGACCAATGGACCATGGCGCAGCCGACCGCCGAGCGGATGGGCCTCGTCCCGATGGAGTTTCTTCAGGCGATGTTCTGGCAGCTCGATCCGGGGCGCACCGTCGATAAATATGTCGGCTTCGCCGATCTGGACCCGGCATCGGCCAAGGCGCAGGCGTTCATCGCGCTGGAGGATTGGGCCAATGCCGGCGCGCCGCTGCCCTATGCGGCGGGACGCGAATTGTTCGACGACCTGTTCGATGCCGATCTGCCCGGCACCGGACGCTGGCGGGTCGCCGATCGCATCGCCTCCGCCGACCATCCTGTGCCGATGGTCGAATTCGTCGCGGCGGACGACCGCATCGTTCCCGCCGCCAGCGCGATCGGCCTGCCCGACCGGCGTATCGTGCCCGCGGGCCATGTCGGCATGATCGTCGGATCACGCGGACCAAGCGTCCTGTGGGAACCGCTTGCGCACTGGCTATGCGACGGTTCGCGCACTAGATAGCGCGCGAACCTTTAGGAGAAGGATTGCCCATGACCGACGTCGTCATCGTAGCCGCCAAGCGTACCCCCGTCGGGAGCTTCCTCGGCGCTTTTGCCGCGGTGCCGGCGCATGAACTGGGGCGGCAGGCGATCGCCGCCGCGCTGGATCAGGCCGGCGTCGCTGCGGCGGACGTATCGGAAGTGATCCTCGGCCAGGTGCTGACCGCGGGACAGGGCCAGAATCCGGCCCGGCAGGCGTCGATGGCGGCGGGCGTGCCGAAGGAAGTGCCGGCATGGAGCCTGAACCAGGTGTGCGGGTCGGGCCTGCGCGCGGTGGCACTGGCGGCACAGGCGATCCAGACCGGCGATGCGACGATCGTGGTCGCGGGCGGACAGGAAAGCATGTCGCTGTCGGCGCATGCGGTACAGCTGCGCGCCGGCACCAAGATGGGCGACGGCACGATGGTCGACACCATGATCAAGGACGGCCTGACCGACGTCTTCAACGGCTATCACATGGGCATCACTGCCGAAAACCTTGCCGAGCAATATCAGGTGACCCGCGCCGAGCAGGACGAATTCGCCGTCCGCTCGCAGAACCGCGCCGAAGCCGCCCGCAGCGAGGGCCGCTTCGTCGACGAGATCGTCCCGGTGACGATCAAGGGCCGCAAGGGCGACACGGTCGTCGATCAGGACGAATATATCCGTGCCGGCGCGACCATCGACGGCGTGTCGGGCCTGCGTCCGGCGTTCAAGAAGGACGGTTCGGTGACCGCCGCCAACGCGTCGGGCCTGAACGACGGTGCTGCCGCGCTGGTCGTGATGTCGGCCGACGAAGCCGCGAAGCGCGGTCTCGAACCGCTCGCCACGATCAGGAGCTGGGCGACCGCCGGCGTCGATCCGTCGATCATGGGCATCGGCCCGGTCCCCGCCTCGCGCCGGGCGCTGGAAAAGGCCGGCTGGAGCGTCGACGACCTCGATCTGGTCGAAGCCAACGAAGCCTTTGCCGCACAGGCGCTGGCGGTCGGCAAGGACATGGGCTGGACCGCCGACAAGGTGAATGTGAACGGTGGCGCTATCGCGATCGGCCATCCGATCGGCGCATCAGGCGCCCGCGTGCTAACCACGCTACTGTACGAGATGAAGCGCCGCGACGCGAAAAAGGGGCTGGCGACGCTGTGCATCGGCGGTGGCATGGGCATCGCGATGTGTGTCGAGCGGTGATTCCGGAGTTGTAACGAAGTGTTTCTGCGCAGCTTAATTATCTGGAGATGGCGCCCTAAGACAAAAAGCTACCCGAGCTGCGCAGCACTATGGAAAATATGTGACATCCATGTCACATTCATCTTCGTAAATTTTCGATTGCTTCACAACTTCTTGCCAGCCCCGATAAAAATCAATTTTCTAGCGCCAAGGCCGGATCAGTCCGGCCCAAATTCGGGGCGATATCCATGAACATACACCGTCTTTTCGGTGCGACGGCGCTTGCAACCGTCGCATTTCTTCCCCATGCCGCGTTCGCGCAGGCGGAAAATGGCGCGGCCACCGCCGATTGCGCCCCAGGCGATAATCGGCTCGAATGCGCCACCGCTACGGCCGACAATCAGAGCGAGATCATCACGGTAACCGGATCGCGCATCGTCCGCCCGGCCAATCTCGATTCCGCCAATCCGATCGTTTCGGTCAGCCTGCAGGAGCTGACGAACAACGGCAACGTATCGCTCGGCGATGCGCTGAACACGCTGCCGGCACTTGGCGCGACCTACAGTTCGGCCAACTCGACGCGGTTCATCGGCACGGCGGGACTGAGCCTGCTCGATCTGCGTCGTCTCGGCACCACCCGAACGCTGGTCCTGCAAAATGGACGCCGTCACATCACGGGTACGCCAGGATCGTTTCAGGTCGATATCAATACCATTCCCGTCGACCTGCTCGACCGGGTCGATACCGTCACCGGCGGCACCTCGGCCGTCTATGGCTCTGACGCGATTGCCGGTGTGGTCAACTTTGTCACGAAGCGCGACTTCGAAGGGGTCCGTCTGCGCGGACAGGGCGGCATTTCGGATCGTGGCGATCGTGGCGCCTATTTCCTGAGCGGCACTGCCGGCAAGAATTTTGCCGACGGCCGCGGCAACATTGCGATCAACGCCGAATATTCCTTTTCCGACGTGCTGTACAACACCGACCGCGACGACCTGACCGGCGCGTATAGCGGACGTTCGCAGTTCAACGCGGTCGAGAATACCGGGCCGAACCTGAACAGTTCTGCCGGCCAGCTTCGCGGTTCGGAATCCGCGCTGGGCAACGGCATTCCGGATCAGGCGTTCCTGACCGGCGTACGCAACGGCAATATTTCGGAAGGCGGCATGTTCATCGCCGGCTGCCCGACCGCCGCAGCAACCGGTGAGTCCGCAGCAGCGTTCGCGGCGCGACGGACGGCGGCATGTTCCGGCATTCCGGCACCGACCAGCGCCAATCCGCTGGCACAATATGGGCGGGCCTTCGGATTCCTGTCCGATGGCTCGTTGCAGGCCAATAACTGTCTGAATGACCTGCGCTTTACGGTCGCAAGCTCGAATTGCGTTGGCGGTATCGGGTCGACGCTGCGTTTGACCGGCATGTTGCAGCCGCGCATCGAACGCTATGGTGCCAACCTTCTCGCCCATTTCGACGTAGCCGATGCCTTCCGTCCGTTCGTCGAGGCGAAATGGATCCGGATCAATTCGTTGCAGGAAGGTCAGCCGACTTTCTACAACAACTCGTTCAGCATCAATAACCCGTATCTGTCGACCCAGGCGCGCAACCAGCTGACGTCGGTCCTCGCACCGGGTGCCACGACCTTCGCGGCACAGCGCTTCAACGTCGACTTCGGCGCGCGTGGCGAGGACCATCAGCGCGACACCTATCGGATCGTCGGAGGCGTCGAGGGCACGTTCAACACCGACTGGAAATACGAACTGGCGGTGAATTACGGCCGGGTCGAAACATCCTATTCGACGGCGGGCAACGTCCTCCAGGCGCAATATGCACGGTCGATCAACGCCGTTCGCAATACCGCCGGCCAGATCGTCTGCGCCGTGAATGCGGATACGAATGCCGCCAATGACGATGCAAGCTGCGTACCCGTCAACCTGTTCGGCAATGGCAATGTCTCGCAGGCCGCGCTGAGCTATTTCGGCTATACCTCGACTCGTGAGGAATGGGCCGACCAGCTGAACGCTACCGCCTATGTTTCTGGCAATCTCAGCCAGTTGTTCGAACTGCCCGGTGGACCGATCGGGTTCGCCGTGGGCGGTGAATATCGCAAGGAACGCGCCTATGCCGCCTACGACCCGACGACCGCTGCGGGCCTGACCTTCCTGAACGCCATTCCGACCTTCGATCCGCCGTCGTTCGTATCGAAGGAGGCGTTTGCCGAAGTCCGCGTGCCGCTGCTGACCGAAACCTTCATCCACGAACTCTCGCTCGAAGGGGCAGCACGCTATTCCGACTACAGCGTCGGCGATATTGGCGGGACCTGGACCTGGAATCTGGGCGGCGTGTTCGCACCCGTCCGCGATCTGCGCCTGCGTGCGGGCTATGGCAGTTCGGTGCGGGCGCCGACGCTCAGCGACCTGTTCACCGCCAATGTGCAGACTTTCGCCAACGGCTTCTCCGACCCGTGCGGACGTCAGAACATCAACAACAACCCGAACCGCGAACGGAATTGTGCCGCGGCCGGTGTGCCTCTGACCCAGACGTTCAACGGCACGACCGAACCGTTCACCAACGTTCCGACGTCGGGAATTTCAGGTTTTAACCGGGGCAATCCCGCCCTGCGCGAAGAGCGTTCGAACAGCTTCACCGTCGGTGCCGTGTTCCAGCCGCGGGTGCTGCCGGGCTTCTCCGCCTCGTTTGATTATTACAATATCCGCATCAAGGACGCGATCAATTCGCTGGCGGGCCAGACCATCATCAACCAGTGCTACGACAATCCCAGCGGTGTCGACAACGAGTTCTGCGCCGTGGTCTTTCGCCGACCGGACGGTACGTTGGCCGGACAGCAGAACGTGACCCATGCCGGCGGCGTCGTATCGCTGCCGCTCGACGGCCCGTCGTTCTTCTCGCAACCGTTCAACTATGCGAAGCTCGAAGCATCGGGCGTCGACGCCGACATTGCGTATAATACCAGCCTCGGTGGTGATACGCGGATGACGCTGCGTGCGCTGGTCACCTACGTCATCAAGCGGAACAACTTTACGGACATTGCCGATCCGACGTTCCGCACGCGGCAGTTAAGCCAGGTGGGCGATCCGCAATGGCGCGCCAATTTGCAGACGAATTTCGATTTCGGCGTGTTCGACCTGAATTACCAGCTGCAATACGTCGGAAAGCAAACGATCGGGGCCTATGAAACGCAGAACGTGTTCGACGGGCGTCCGGCGCAAAATCCGGACTCGTTCCCGTTCGTCTATTATCCGGAAATCTTTTATCACAACCTGCGCATCGGCGCAGTGGTGAACGATCGTTTCCGGCTGTACGGGGGTATCGACAACATCACCGATACACTGCCGCCGCTCGGCCAACAGGGTACCGAAGCCGGCAGCTTGTGGACCAATACCGGTCGCTACATGTATGTCGGGTTCGAAACGAAATTCTGATCGAGCCTGCCAGCGACTATCGAGGGGCCGCGTGTATAGCGGCCCCTTTTTTATGGACGACGTTGCCATATTGGGCGATGCGCCATCGCAGGATCATGAAGGGATCTTCGATGTCAGCCGCCGAGACATATACCAATCCGGTCACCGACATGGCCACCCTAGGGCGAACCGCCCGGACCGCCGCACATGCGCTGGCGACCACGCCGACCGCGGTCAAATCGACGGGTCTCCGTCACGCCGCAGCCGCGATCCGCAAAGACGCCGCCGCGATCCTAGCCGCCAACGCACAGGACATCTCCGCGGCCGAAGCCAACGGCCTGTCGGGGGCGATGCTCGACCGGTTGCGACTCGACCCCGCCCGACTCGAAGCCACGGCCGCGGGTGTCGAGGCAGTGGCGGCCTTGCCCGATCCGGTCGGCGACGTCATCGACCGCTCCGAACGTCCCAACGGCCTCGTCCTCACCCGCGTTCGCGTGCCGATCGGCGTGATCGGGATCATCTATGAAAGCCGCCCCAATGTGACTGCCGATGCCGGGGCGCTGGCGGTGATGGCGGGCAACGCCGCGATCCTGCGCGGCGGCAGCGAGGCGATCCATAGCAACCGCGCGATCCATACGGCGATGGTGCGCGGGCTGGTGGCCGGCGGATTGCCCGAAGGTGCGGTGCAACTGATCCAGACGACCGACCGGGCGGCGGTCGGGGCGATGCTGGCCGCCGAGGGGCTTATCGACCTCATCATTCCGCGCGGGGGCAAGAGCCTCGTCGCGCGGGTGCAGGCGGAGGCGCGGGTGCCGGTGCTGGCGCATCTCGACGGGCTGAACCACAGCTATGTCGATCGCGCCGCCGATCCGACAATGGCCCGGGACATCGTCGTCAATGCCAAGCTGCGTCGCACCGGCGTGTGCGGCGCGACCGAGACCCTGCTGATCGACCGGGGCTATACCGATCCGCTGCCGATTCTGACCGGGTTGCTCGACGCCAGCTGCGAATTGCGCGGCGATGCGGAGGTGCGGGCGCTGCACCCCGCGATCCTCGAGGCGAATGACGACGACTGGGACACCGAATATCTCGATGCGATCCTGTCGGTGAAGCTGGTCGACGGCGTCGACGCGGCGATCGCGCATATCTCGGCGCATGGATCGCACCATACCGACGCGATCATCACCGCCGACGAACCGACCGCCGACCATTTCCTCGCGCGGGTCGATTCGGCAATCGTGATGTGGAACGCCTCCACCCAGTTCGCCGATGGCGGCGAATTCGGGCTGGGCGCGGAGATCGGCATCGCCACCGGCCGGCTGCACGCGCGCGGCCCGGTCGCGCTGGAGGGGCTTACGACGTACAAGTGGATCGTGCGCGGGACCGGTCAAACCCGGCCTTGATGGCGGGGCTGACGCGGCATAGGTTGCGGTGATGGAAAAGACCTCGCTGACTGCGTCGATCGACATCGAAACCGCCGCCATCGTGCAACGATTGGCGACGGCTCGCGGTCAATCGATCGGCGATGTCGCTGCGGCTCTATTGCATGAAGCTGCCCTGTCCGAAGAACGCCTTCTGGATGCCGCGCAGACTGGACTGGACGACTTGCAGCACGGCCGAACGATCCCCCATGACGTGGTGATGCGGGAATTGGATGCGATGATCGCTCGCCATCGCGCACGATGCCAGGACTGATCTGGACCGCGTCGGCCCTTCGCGATCTGGCCGATCTCGATGCCTATCTGATCGAGCAGGATGCCGCCCTGTCGGCGGTGCGCATCCTGGGTTACCTTCGTGCAGCGGCTGATCGGGTGCGAGATTACCCTGGCATCGGTCGATCGATCGCCCAGGGCGTCCGGGTCTGGCGGGTTGCCCGCACCGCTTATATCCTGCTCTACACGCTCGAGCAGGACGATGTAGCGATCCTCCGCGTCTTGCACGAACGTCGGAACTGGCGCGACGACCGGTCTTCGCTGGCATGAGCCGCATCGGCCTGCTCGGCGGATCGTTCAATCCCGCGCACAACGGCCACCGCCGGGTGTCGCTCGCCGCCAGACGCGCACTGGCGCTGGACGAGGTGTGGTGGCTGGTATCGCCCGGCAACCCGTTGAAGCCTGCCGCCGGCATGGCCCCGCTTGCCGCGCGGCTGGCGTCGGCCAAGCGAGTGGCACGCCATGCGCCGATCCGGCCAACCGCGATCGAACGCCGGCTAGGCACCCGCTATACCGTCGATACCTTACGGAGACTGGTGCGGCTGTACCCGCAGCATCGCTTCATCTGGCTGATGGGTGCGGACAATCTGGCGGAGTTTCATCGTTGGCGCGACTGGCGCGGAATTGCGCGGACGGTGGCGATTGCGGTCGTCGCGCGTCCGGGCTATGATGGTCGCGCCCTCGCTAGTCCTGCGATGGGCTGGTTGCGGCGCCATGCGCGGCCCGCAGGCCAGGCGAGACGATGGACGATGTGGAGTTTGCCGGCGCTGGTCCGTTTACGCTTCCGCCCCGATCCGACTTCGGCGACCGCGATCCGCGCCGCCGATCCCGCTTGGCACCGTCGGGCAATTCCGCCCGTCCGGTCCGGTGCACAGGCCCCTGAAAGCTGACCCCCTTGCCGACTTCTTCCGACCCGACTGACGCCATGCGCGAGACCGAAGCGCTGCACCGCCTGGTGCTCGCCAGCCTCGACGACGACCAGGCGGTCGAAACGGTGTCGATCCCGCTCGCCGGCAAGTCGAGCATCGCCGATTACATGGTCATCGCCAGCGGCCGGTCCAGCCGGCAGGTGGCATCGATGGCGACCAAGCTGGCCGAACGGGTCAAGGCCGAGTTCGGCCGCCCGTCGCGCATCGAAGGGCTGCCGACCGCCGACTGGGTGCTGATCGACACCGGCGACGTGATCGTCCACCTGTTCCGCCCCGAAGTCCGCACCTTCTACAATCTGGAGCGGATGTGGGCGTTCGGCGACACGCTGAACCCGACCGCGCACGCATAACGCCGTCCGCCCGTGCTGCTGCATATCGTCGCGCGCGGGCGGATCGGGCGTGGTCCCGAAGCCGAACTGATCGACCGCTATCTCAAGCGCGTCGGCTGGCCGACCCGGATCACCGAACTGCCCGATACCGGCGGCAAGATCCCGCCGGTCGATCCGGGCACGCGCATCGTGATGCTGGATGAAAAGGGCCGCGACCTGCCGTCGCTGGCGTTCGCGACGCAGCTTGGCCGCTGGCGCGACGATGGCGTGCGCGAAACCCGGTTCCTGCTGGGTGCCGCCGATGGCTTCGACGATGCGCAGCGGGCACAGGCCGATCTGTTGCTGGCGTTCGGCCGGGCGACATGGCCGCATCTGATGGCACGGGCGATGCTGGCCGAACAATTGTGGCGCGCGACCAGCATCCTCGCCGGCCACCCGTATCACCGCGAAGGATGAGGCGCGCCTTCGCCCTGATCGCCGGGCTGGCCGCGCTGGCGGGCGCGGCGGCGTGGGCGCAGGATGACCCGGTCGCCAGCGGGCGCGAGCGGCTGGAAAGCGCGCGCCGGGCGGCGGCGGCAGCCAGCGTCCGATCGCAACAGCTCGACCGTGCCGCCCGTGCCGCCAGCGCCGGGGCCGAACGCAGTCGTGCCGCGCAGGCCGCGCTCGCCGCGCGCATCACTGCTGCCGAAGCGGATCGCCGGGCGGCGCAGGCGCGCGTTGCCCTGATCGGGGAACTGCTCGCCCGGCGGCGTAGCGAACTGGCCGCCCGGCAGGCTCCGGTCGCGCGGCTGGTCGGGGCGTTGCAGTCGCTGGCCAGTCGTCCCGCATGGCTGGCCGTCGCGCAGCCGGGGTCGACCGACGATCTGGTCCATGTTCGTGCGGTGCTCGGCACCGTGGTGCCGGCGATGCAGCAGCGTACCGCCGCGGTCCGCACCGCCATCGCCGATGCCGCGCGGCTGCGCTCGCAGGCGGGTACGGCGCTGACCGCGCTGGCGGCGAGCAACGCGCGACTGGAAAGCGAACGGCTGGCGCTGGTCCAGGCAGAGGCGGCACAACGGCTGCGCTCGCGGGTGCTGGCGCGCGGGGCGCTGGTCGAATCGGACCGGGCGATTGCGCTGGGCGAACAGGCGCGCGATATCGTCGATTCGCTGGAGGAACTGGGCGAGGTCAGCGATACCCGCGCCGCGCTGGCCGCGTTGCCGGGGCCGCTGCCGCGCCCTGAAACGGGCGCATCCCCGCTGCCCCCGCCTGCCTATCGCCTGCCGGTCGCGGGGATCGTCGCCGCCGGGTTCGGCGAAATCAGCGACAGCGGGGTGCGTGCGCGTGGCGTCACGCTGACCGTTCCACCGGGGGCTGTCGTCGTTGCGCCGGCGGCTGGCACCATCGCGTTCAGCAAGCGGTTTCGCGGCTATCGCCGGGTTATCATCCTCGACCATGGCGGCGGCTGGACGACGGCGATCACCGGCCTTGCCGCCAGTGCCGGTCCGGTCGGCGCGCAGGTGCGCGCGGGAACGGTGATCGGGCGCGCGCCGGGCGGGGAGTCGCCGGTGACGGTCGAACTGCGCCGCCACGGCGTGCCCGTCGATCTGGCCGCGATGCTGTAGCGAGGGCGGAAAACCGCTTGCATCCGCCCCCGCGTCGTCCATCTCCGGTTCAGGCCATCGCCGCTTTGATCGCCGGACGATTTCCAGCTAGTGTGGCTTCCGTACCGCAGTCGAAAGCATCAAGCGTATATGCGTATGTCCCGTCCGTTTCTTCAGGCTACCGCGATCGTCGGCGCACTGGCGCTGGTCCCCGTCGCGACCGGCGCGATGGCGCAGGCCGATGCCGGCAGCTTTCGCGAACTCGATAATTTCATGGACGTCTATAACCGGGTGAAGGCGAGCTACGTCGACAAGGTCGACGACAAGACGCTGATGGAAGGGGCGATGCGCGGCATGCTGGCCGCGCTCGACCCGCATTCCAGCTATCTCGACGCCAAGGATTTCGAAAATCTCCGCATCGCCACCAGCGGCAATTATTCGGGCCTCGGCCTGTCGGTCACGATGGAGGATGGCGCGGTCAAGGTCATCACCCCGACCGAGGATACGCCGGCGGAGCGCGCGGGCATCAAGTCGGGCGACTATATCACCCATGTCGACGGCAAGCTGATCGTCGGCGGAACATTGGACGAAGCGGTCGCGCAGATGCGCGGGCCGACGGGGTCGAAGGTATCGCTGACCATCGTCCGCCCCGGCCGCGACAAGCCGATCGAACTGACGCTGGTGCGCAGCACGATCGTGCAGAAGCCGGTGAAGTGGGAAGTGAAGGACGGCATCGGCGTCATCAACATCAACACCTTCAGCGAGACGACCGGGGCCGATACCCGCGCCGCGATCGCCGGGATCGACAAGGCGCTGGGCCACAAGCCCAAGGGCTATGTCATCGACCTGCGCGACAATGGCGGCGGCCTGCTGACGCAGGCGATCGAGGTGTCCGACACCTTCCTCGCGCGCGGCGAGATCGTGTCGCAGCGTGGCCGCGACAAGGCGGATACCGAACGCTATTTCGCCGAGGAAATGGTGCCGGGCGATCTGGCGCAGGGGCTGCCGATCATCGTGCTGACCAACCCGGGCACCGCATCCGCTTCGGAAATCGTCGCCGGCGCGTTGCAGGACCATCACCGCGCGATCGTGATGGGCGAGCGCAGCTTCGGCAAGGGATCGGTCCAGTCGATCTTCGACCTGTCGAAGAATACCGCGCTGCGCCTGACCACCGCACGCTATCACACGCCATCGGGTCGATCGGTACAGGAAGGCGGTATCGACCCCGACCTGAAGGTACCGCAGATTTCGGACCCCGATTACAAGAGCCGTCCGGTGTACCGCGAAGCCGATCTGCGCCGGCATCTGGTCAACGAAGCCGGCATCGACGACAAGACGCTGACCGAGGATACGAAGGACGATCCGCGCTTCGCCGAAACCGCCGAATCGCTCAAGAAGCGCGGCGTCGACGATTTCCAGCTCTATTATGCGCTGCAAACGATGGGTCGGGTCGGTCCGACGACGCGGATGGCCGCTGCTGCGCCGAAACCGGGCAAGCGCTGAAGCGATGCGCGCCAACGACCTGCCGCTCGCGCGCTGGATCGCGCTGCTGTTGCCGCTCACGCTGATCGCGGGGGCGCTCGGCTCGCAATATCTGGGCGGGCTGTATCCGTGCGAGATGTGCCATTGGCAGCGCTGGCCGCATTATGCGGCGATCATACTGGCGGCGCTGTCGTTCTTCGCGCCGCGTACCTCGGCGAAACGGCTGCTGGTAATCCTTGCCGCGCTCGGTATTCTGACCAGCGGGCTGATCGGCGTGTTCCACGCCGGCGTCGAATATCATTGGTGGCAGGGCGTCACCGCCTGCGCGAACACGCTGCATGCGACCGGCGGCGATCTGCTGGCGGCGATCGTGCGGCAACCGGTGGTGCGCTGCGACGTGCCGCAATGGTCGGTCCTCGGCATCTCGCTGGCCGGGTTCAACGCGATCTTTTCGATCACCGGTGCGTTGGTGGTGCTGATGCTGGCGACACGGAGGCGGACATGAGCAAGTGGCGACCCGGCGATCCCCGGCCCGGCGGTGTCCGATCCATGATTCGCGTCGATCAAGCGGGCGAATATGGCGCGACGCGCATCTATGCCGGACAGTTGGCGGTGATGGGCGACCGCAGCCCGATGGCGGCGGCGATCCAGGGCATGGCGTTGCAGGAGGCCGAGCACCGCGCCTATTTCGACGCGCTGATCGCCGAACGTGGCGTGCGGCCGACGATCATCCAGCCGATCTGGGACGTTGCCGGTTTTGCGCTGGGGGCGGCGACGGCGGCGCTCGGGCCGGAGGCGGCGATGGCGTGCACCGCCGCCGTCGAGACCGAGATCGACAAGCATTATGAGGATCAGCTCACCGAACTGGGCGACGACGATCCCGAACTCGGGGCCGCGATCCGTAAATTCCAGGCCGAGGAGCTGGAGCATAAGGAAGCGGCGCTGGCACACGGTGCCGAACGCGCGCCCGCTTATCCCCTGCTGTCGGCGGCGATCCGCGCGGGCTGCCGCATCGCCATCGAAGTTTCGAAACGCATTTGATCGTCAGGGCGTTACCCCGACAGGAGGATTTTGTGATGACCCGCATGTTTCTGGCCGGTGCCGCCGCGATCGTCGCCTTTGCCATGCCGGCGGTGCCCGCCAATGCGCAGGTCCGCAACGGTACGCTCGTGATCTATGGCAATGACAAATGCCCGACCAACGCCGATGGTGAGGAGATCGTGGTCTGCGTTCGCCGTGGCGAACAGGAACGGTTCCGCATTCCCAAGGAACTGCGCGACGGCGAACCGACCCGCGACGGCGAAAGCTGGGCCACCCGGGTCGAGGACAATCTGAACGCGGGCGCAAGCGGAATCGGCAGCTGTTCGACCGCCGGTGTCGGCGGGCAGACCGGATGCTTCGTCCAGCGCGCCAATGCCGCGCGGGCGGAACGTCGCGCACGGCGCGATGCCGAGGCGAACGTCCCGCTGCCGTGACGGCGGTCCGCTGACCGGTAGCTATTTCGGGGCTTTACCGGGACTGCAGCGCGATATAGCGCGATGACATGGGTCCTGCCCGTTCGTGCTGAGTAGGGGCTGAGCTTGTCGAAGACCCGTATCGAAGCACTTGGCCACCGACCGTCCTTTGATACGCTGTTTCGACAAGCTCAACAGCTATTCAGGACAAGCGGACGGGTCTGAAGTCATCGGACTGTAAACCCGGCATCGGCCGCACCCCCGCGTAGGAAGGGCCAGAGCCGGTTAGCTATCGCCTGCGTCCGTGGCCCTTGCCCCCGCCTGTGGCGCGTTGCGCCGATAGGCAGGTTCAGGCGGCAGTCCGGTACCCGCGACAATCGCGACAGAATGCTACGGCGCGACGCTCACGCGCCCAGCACGTGCATCCACATCGGTCGGCCAAGCACGCTGGTCGAGCTTTCCAGCTTCTCCAGCGCCTGCGCGACGCTGCGCTCCGGCCCTTCATGCGTGACGATCGCCACCAGCACGCTGCCATCGGCATTCGCGCCGCGCTGGATCAGGCTTTCGATCGACACGCCGGCATCGCGCATCGCCGCGGCGATTTCGGCGAGGACGCCGACCTTGTCGGTGACCTGCAACCGCAGATAGGCGCGGCCGCGACGGTCGCCGGTCGGTTCGGGGGCCGCCGGGGTCAGGTCGGCGACCGGCATTGCATAGGGCGGGCCGAATTCGCCACGGGCGATGTCGATCAGGTCGGCGACCACCGCGCTGGCCGTCGGACCATCGCCGGCACCGCGCCCCTGAAAGAACAGCCGCCCGACGAAATTACCCTCGGCGACCACGGCATTCAGCGACCCGGTAACATGCGCCAGCGGGTGGTCGAGCGGCACGAGGTGCGGATGGACCCGCTGGAACAGCCCGCGCGGCCCCGCTTCCCCCACCCCGACCAGCCGGATGCGATAGCCGAGCGCCGCCGCTTCGGCGATATCGGCGGCCAGCACGTGGCGGATGCCGGTGACCGCCACCGCATCGAACGCCGGCTGGGTGTTGAAGGCGAGGCTGGCGAGGATCGACAGCTTGTGCGCGGCATCGACGCCGTCGATGTCGAAGCTCGGGTCGGCTTCGGCAAAGCCCAGCGCCTGCGCCTCGGCCAGCACCTCGGCGAAATCGCGCCCCTCGGCCTCCATCTTCGACAGGATGAAGTTGCAGGTACCGTTGAGGATGCCGAAGACCTGCGAAATCTCGTTGGCAGCCGCCCCTTCGCGCAGGCCCTTGACGACCGGCACGCCGCCCGCGACCGCCGCCTCGAACTTCAGCGCGACGCCCTTGCCCTCGGCGGCCTTCGCCAGTTCGAGGCCGTGATGCGCGATCATCGCCTTGTTGGCGGTGACGAAGCTCTTGCCCGCCGCCAACGCGCCGCGCGCCAGCGTCAGCGCAGGGCCATCCGATCCGCCGATCAGTTCGACCACGACATCGGCATCGCCCGCCTGCACCAGCGCGGCGGTGTCGTCGACCCATTGGTAGCGCGACAGGTCGACGCCACGATCGCGGCTGCGGTCCCGCGCCGATACCGCGACGACCTCGATCGGGCGACCGGCCCGGCGTGCGATCAGCGCGCCGTTGGTTTCGATCAACCGAATCACGCCCGCACCCACGGTTCCAAGGCCGGCAATGGCGACGCGGAGCGGTTCGGTCATGATATCCTCGGTTCGTTGCGACATAAAATTGCGGCCGGAGCGTCGCCCCGGCCGGTTTCGTGTCTCTAATGGGTGCGACGCGGGAGGGAAAGGGTGTTGGGTACACCCATCGTCATCCCCGCGCAGGCGGGGATCCATAGACGCCAGCGTTTCGAACGAACCGTGACGACAGCGTTCGTGGATTCCCGCCTTCGCGGGAATGACAGGGAGCACGGCTTACGGCTTGATCAGCCCGATCTCGACCAGCCGCTGGTAGAGATAGTCGTGGGCGGTGATCGGCGTTTCGTAGCGATTGGGGCGTTCGTCCGAGATACAGCCCGGCAGCGTCTCGATCAGGAAATCGGGGGCGGGATGCAGGAAGAACGGCATCGAATAGCGCGAATGGCCGCGCCGTTCGGGGGCCGGATTGACGACGCGGTGGGTGGTCGAGGGCAGGACATGGTTGGTCAGCCGTTGCAGCATGTCCCCGACATTGACGACCATCGCGCCCGGCGGCGGTGCGACCGGCAGCCAGCGCCCGTCGCGGTCGAGCAGTTCGAGACCCGCTTCCTCCGCCCCCAGCAACAGGGTGATGAGGTTGATGTCCTCATGCGCGCCGGCGCGCACTTCGGGCGCATCGGCCGCAACCGGCGGATAGTGGAGCAGGCGCAGCACCGAATTGCCGTCCTTGACCGCAGGGTCGAACCAGTTCGGCGCCAGCCCCAGATAGCGCGCGATCGCCGACAACAACCGGTCGCCCGCCGCATCCAGCGCGGCGAACAGGTCGAGGAACGCCTCGCGAAACCCCTCCGGCCGGTCGGGCCAGACATTGGCGGGCATGACGTCGCCATAGCGGTGCCCGGCGGCAAGTTCGCGGCCGACATGCCAGAACTCCTTCAGATCGACATGCGTCGCGCCCTTGGCGATCTCGGTCTTGAACGGGGTATAGCCGCGCGCACCGCCGCCGCCCTCGACGAAATAGCCGCGCTTGTCCGCCTCGGGCAGGTCGAAGAACGCCTTGGTCATCGCCCATGCGCGATCGATGATGTCGCTGTCGACACCATGGTCGGATACCATCGCGAAACCGAAGCGTTGGAACGAGCCGCCGAAATCGCGGGCAAAGCCATCGGGGTCCTGATCCGCCTGCGCCATCGAAATCAACGGAACCTGCGAAAGCGGCGTGTCGGCCATGGGTCTCAAATCCTGAAAGATACCGGAACGAAGCCATGAAGATAGACGCCCGGCCCGCCCACGAACAGGGTCATCCTTTGCGTGACGCAGCGCCCGAGTTCCGGCATGGGGATGATGCGATGCAACAACGATCCGATCCCCTGTCGCCCGACACCTTCGCCGCGTCGGCCGACGCCACGCCCGCATCCGACAGCGGCGGTGGATCGGCGGACCGTTCGCCGCTGCCATTCGGGGAGTTCGTGACGCTGATCGCGGCGTTGATGGCGTTGACTGCGCTCGGCATCGATTCGATGCTGCCCGCACTGCCCGCGATCGGCGATGCGCTGGGCGTCGCCGAACCCAATACGCGGCAGTTCGTCGTTACCTCGTTCCTCCTCGGCTTCTCGATCGCGCAGCTGGCCTATGGTCCGCTCGCCGATCGCTATGGCCGGCGGCCGGTGCTGATCTTTGCGCTGATCGCGAGCACGATCACCAATCTGGTCGCGGCGGTATCGGGCAGCTTCCTGCTGCTGCTGATCGCACGTTTCGCATCGGGCGCGGCGGTGGCGGGCGGACGCGTGGTCACCGTGGCGCTGGTGCGCGACTGTTATTCGGGGCGGGCGATGGCACGGGTCATGAGCCTCGCCTTCATCTTCTTCATGGCTGCCCCGGTGCTGGCCCCGACCTTCGGCCAGTTCGTGCTCGCCTTCGCATCGTGGCGCTGGATCTTCGGCGGGATCGCGATCGTCACTGCCGCGGTGTTCGCGTGGTTCGTGCTGCGGATGCCCGAAACGCTGGCCGAATCGGACCGCGCGCCACTCGACCCCAGCCGGATCATGGCCGGCTATCGCATCGTCCTGCGCGATCGGTATGCGGTCGGCTATACCGTAGCGGCGGCGCTGCTGTCGGGCGGGCTGTTCGGCTTCGTCGGGTCGATCCAGCAGATCATGGAAGTGACGTTCGGCCGCCCGAAGCTGCTGACGGTCGTATTCGCCTGCGTCGCGGGTACGATGGCGGCGGGGTCGTTCTTCAATTCGCGGATCGTGATGCGTTTCGGCACGCGGCTGATCTCGCATGCCGCCTTGCTGGGGCTGGTCGCGGTCGCGGCGGTCCATCTGGCCATCACGCTCGCCGGCCTCGAATCGCTGACCAGCTTCATCATCCTGCAGGCGATCATGATGGCCTGTTTCGGTCTTGCCTCCTCCAATTTCTCGGCGATGGCTATGGAGAATATGGGGTCGATCGCCGGCACCGCCTCGTCGTTGCAGGGATTCGTGTCGATGCTGGGCGGCGCGGTGCTGGGCGCGCTGATCGGTCAAGCATTCGATGGGACCACCGTACCGCTCTATGGCGGGTTCCTGTTCCTTGGGCTGATCGCGCTGCTCGTCGTGTTTCGTACCGAACATGGCCGCCTGTTCCGCCGGGGATAGGAACCGGGGCGCGATGCGGCGGGTTTCCCTGTCCTAACCAGCAGGAGTCACGCGATGGGTGGTCATCAGGTAAATGGTCAGGGGTCGGGCGACGACGGCTATGACGAGGACGGCTATGACGAAAGCCAGCGCGCCGAAATCCTCGAAGCGACCCGCGACGGACCCAGCGACGGCACGATCCTGACCGACCTCGAACCCGATCTCGGCCTGTCCGACGATGAGGACGAGGACGAACTCGACATGGTCGACGACGAGCTCGCCGAAGAGGATGAGACGGTCACGATCACCGGGCAGGGCGATCAGGCCGAGGACGAGTTGCAGGAAGATTTCGACGAGGACAATCTGGCCGAAGACGGCGACCTTGCCGATGCCGATCGGGACGCGATCGAACCGTGAGGACGGCGGCGGTTGCCGGGCTGGCGGTGCTGCTGTCGGCGTGCGGCGGCGGCGAGGCGGGTAACGAGATGGCGGCGGCGAACGACGCCGCCGTCGCTGCTGCCGAATCGACCCCCGTTGCCGGTGCCCCGACACCGGTGACGCCGTCAACCACATTGCCGCCCGGCGACGGCATTCCCGGCGTATCGGCCCCGCCCCCGGCCAATGACGTCCGCGCGGTCGCCACACCCGATCCCATGGCGACCGAAGCAGGTCCACAGGAAGCGGTGGCGGTGCTGAACCGGTATTTCGCCGCGATCGACAGCGGGCGATATGACGATGCCTACCGCCTGTGGAACGGGCGTGGCGAGGCGGCCGGCATGTCGGCCAAGGCGTTCGCCGATTCCTTCGCCAAATACACCGAGTATCGCGCGACGATCGGAACGCCCGGCCGGATCGATGCCGGGGCCGGGCAACGCTATATCGACATACCGGTACGGGTAATCGGACGGTTGCGGGACGGGACGCCGGTATCGCTCGCCGGGCCGATCACGCTGCACCGGACCGGCGATATCGACGGCGCGACCGCCGAACAACGGTCATGGCGTATCCAGACCAGCGGGCTGAAGCCGCGCCCTGCGACCGCCCCTACGCAATGAGCCCGCCTCGCTACACCCGACAGATCACCGCCGGTCCCGACGACATCGATGAGCTGGGCCATGTCAACAACGCCGTCTGGGTCCGCTGGATTCAGGACGTGGCGGTCGCGCACTGGCACGCACTGGCCACGCCCGAACAACATGCGGCCTATGTCTGGGTCATCACCCGCCACGAAATCGACTATCGCGGCAGTGTCCTCGCCGGGGAAACGGTCACCGGCGAAACCTGGGTCGCCGATGCCCCGAAGGGGGCGAGGTTCGACCGGCTGATGCGGTTTACCGGCACGGATGGCCGGGTGAAGGTCGACGCCCGCACGACATGGGCATTGCTCGACCGGCAGAGCGGGCGACTGCTGCGCGTGCCTGCCGAGGTGGTCGATCGGTTTACGCGATAACCGTCCATCACTCCCGCGAAGGCGGGAGTCCATACACGCTACCGGCGCGGCCCGTGTCGCCAACGTAAGCGCCTATGGATTCCCGCCTTCGCGGGAATGACGAAGGAGGCTTCCCCGGTTGAGAGATCCGCCTGCGATCACCGCAGCAGGAAGCGGACCGAGACATTGATCGTCATATCCTGTTCGCCCGCCGCGACCGGCGTCGAATCGGCCATTTTCACCATGCGCGCCATTTGCAGCATCGGCATCGGCGGCTGCGGCAATTGTCCGCCGTCCTCCGCGATCAGCAGGATGCGGTCGACCCGCAGCCCGGCAGCGCGGGCATAGAGATCGGCACGGGTACGCGCCCGGCGGATCGCGTCGGTGCGGGCTTCGTCGAGCGCGGCATCGGCGGCATCGACCGACAGCGTCGGCCCGTCGATCTGGTTCGCGCCCTGCGCCACGAGTGCATCAAGGATCGCGCCGCTCTTCGCCACGTCGCGGAACCGGACCGCGACACTGTTGCTCGCCTGATAACCGGTGATCGCCGGGGGCTGGTTTTCGGCATAGCGATATTGCGGCTGCAACTGGATCTGGGCCGTCTGGATATCGCGATCGGCGACCCCGGCGCGGCGCAGCGCGGCGACGACGCGGGTCATGCGCTGGCTGTTGTCCGACAACGCCGCCGCAGCCGTCGCCGCCTGACTGACCACCCCGGCGCGGATGGTGGCGATGTCGGGCACGCGCGTCGCCTTCCCGGTCGCGCTGATGTCGAGCAGCGTCCCGTCGGTCAGGACCGGCGCCGACGCCGACACCGTCGATTGCGCGGCGGCGGGAAGTGCGGTGCCGATGGCGGCAAGGATCAGGACGGAACGGAGCATCGACAATTCCCTTTCGACTATAGTCACGACGAACGACCGGTCGTTACGCATCCGCCGCAAAACGTCGCATGAACGCAATCGATGCAGCCCTTGCCGTGCTTATCGAAAAACGCGATGTCTATGCTTGAGGGAAGTGCTGTATTCGGGTAATACAGCATGGAATTGGCTGGGGGCCTTCCAACAGGATGGGGTGGATGAATTACGAATCGACGTCGATCGCGGGTGACCGCCAGCTTCTGACCGGACCCGACGGCGCGAAACGTTCGCGCCGCCGTGCCGTCATCGTCGGGATCGTGATCGTCCTGCTCGTCCTGCTCGGTGCCTTCTGGGCATTCGGTCGCAAGGGGGGCGACGCGCCGGCCGCACAGGGTGCGCCGCCCGCCGCTGCCGGCGGTACGCTGCCCAAGGTGACGGTGGTGGTTCCCGGTCGCGACACGGTGACCCGTGCGGTCACCGGTACCGGATCGCTCGCTGCCCGCCGGGAAATGCCGGTCGGCGTCGTCGGCGAAGGCGGTCTGGTCACGCGGGTATTCGTCGAGCCGGGCAGCTGGGTAAGCGCCGGACAAGTGCTGGCGACCGTCGATCGCTCGGTCCAGGCGCAGACCGCCGAATCGCTTTCGGCGCAGGTGCGGGTCGCCCGCGCCGATGCGCAGATCGCGCAGACCGAACTCGATCGCTCGAACCAGCTGGTCGAGCGCGGCTTCGTGTCGAAGGCCGATATCGATCGCAAGACCGCGACCCGCGACGCCGCCAACGCCCGCGTCCGGGTGGCGCAGGCGCAACTGGCCGAGACGCAGGCACGCAACCGCCGCCTCGACATCCGCGCGCCCGCCGCCGGCCTCGTGCTGACCCGCGCGGTCGAGCCGGGTCAGGTCGTCGGCAGCGGCAGCGGCGTGCTGTTCCGCATCGCGATGGGCGGGCAGATGGAAATGCGCGCGCAGCTGTCCGAGGCCGATCTTGCCAATGTCCGCGCCGGTTCGGCGGCGCAGGTCGTGCCGGTCGGCGATACCCGCGTGTTCAAGGGGCAGGTGTGGCAGGTCGCACCGATCATCGACCCGCAGACGCGACAGGGCATTGCCCGGATCGCGCTGAACTACGACCCGGCGCTGCGTCCCGGCGGCTTTGCCAGCGCGCGCATCGGGGCGGGTGCCTCGACCGCGCCGCTGCTGCCCGAATCGGCGGTGCTAAGCGACGACAAGGGCAGCTATGTCTATCTGGTCGATGCGCAGAACAAGGTGATCCGCCGCGACGTCCGCGTCGCCGAAGTATCGGACGAAGGTGCGCTGATCGCCTCCGGGTTGATCGGCGACGAACGCGTGGTCGCAAGTGCCGGCGCGTTCCTGAATGTCGGACAGGAGGTGGTGCCGGTACGCGCCGCCGCCGCTTCCGCTCGCAAGGAATAGCGCCATGGGCTTTCGCAACATTTCGGCATGGTCGATCCGGAACCCGGTACCGCCGCTGGTGCTGTTCCTCGCGCTGACGATCGCCGGGATCGTCAGCTTCATGCGCATGGATGTGAACCAGGACCCGGATATCGAATTCCCGGTCGCGATCGTCGTGATTACCCAGCCGGGTGCTGCGCCTACCGAACTCGAAACGCAGGTGACGCAGCGCGTCGAGGCGGCGGTGCGATCGTTGCAGGGCATCGACCAGATCGAATCGAGCGTTACCGAAGGGTCGTCGCAGACCGTCATCCAGCTCGATATCGGCACGCCGATCGACCGCGCCGTCAACGACGTGCGTGAAGCGGTGAACCAGATTCGCGGCCAGTTGCCCGACGGCATTCTCGAACCGCAGGTCTTCCGCGCGAATACCACCGACAAGGATCTGGCGTCGTGGACCGCGATCGCCGACGACATGACCGCCGAACAGCTCAGCTGGTATGTCGACAATACCGTCGCCAAGGAATTGTTGGGTATCGAGGGCATGGCGACCGTCGAACGCGTCGGCGGCGTCGACCGCGAAATCCGCGTGACGCTCGACCCCGCCCGGTTGCAGGCGCAGGGGCTGACCGCGAGCCAGGTCAATCAGGCGCTGCGCCAGGTCAATCTGAACGCGGCGGGTGGTCAGGCGGAAATCGCCGGCACGCAGCAATCCGTCCGCGTGCTCGGCAACGCCGCCACCGCCTATGCGCTGTCGCAGACGCAGGTGCCGGTCGGCAGTGGCCGCTCGGTCCGGCTGGCCGACATCGCCGACGTCCGCGACGCCTATGCCGAACCCACCAGCCGCGCCGAATATAATGGTCGCCCAGTGCTGGCGTTCGATATCAAGCGCGCCAAGGGCGCGTCGGACGTGACCGTGTTCCACGAGGCGGAAAAGAAGCTTGCCGACCTGCAGAAGCGTAATCCGCAGGTTCGCTTCGCCCTGCTGTCCAATTCGGTGAAGTTCACCGAAATCCAGTATCATTCGGCGATGACTGCGATGGTAGAGGGCGCGCTGCTCGCGATCGTCGTCGTGTTCCTGTTCCTGCGCGACTGGCGCGCGACGATCATTTCTGCGCTCGCCATCCCGCTGTCGGCGATTCCCGCCTTCTGGTTCATGGACATGCTGGGCTTCACCCTCAACCAGATGACGCTGCTGGCGCTTAGTCTGGTCGCGGGGGTGCTGGTCGACGATGCGATCGTGGAGATTGAGAACATCGTCCGCCACATGCGCATGGGCAAATCCGCCTATCAGGCATCGATCGACGCGGCCGACGAGATCGGCATCGCGGTGCTGGCGACGACGATGGCGATCGTCGCGGTCTTCCTGCCCGTCGGGTTGATGCCGGGCATTTCGGGCCAGTTCTTCAAGAATTTCGGCCTGACCGTCGTCGCGTCGGTGCTGATGAGCCTTGCCGTCGCGCGACTCATCACGCCGATGATCGCCGCCTATTTCCTGAAGGCGCACGGGTCCGCCAGCCATGGCGAAGGCTGGCTGATGGACCGGTATATGGGCGTGCTGCGCTGGACGCTGCGCCACCGCTGGTCGACGATCGTCGGCGGCGCCGTGGCGCTGACGCTGACCGTCATCATGTTCATGGTCCTGCCGCAGACCTTCCAGCCGCCGCAGGACCGCGACCGCGTGACCGCCAGTGTCGAAATGGTGCCCGGCACCACCCTCGAACAGACCGCGGTCGTCGTGAAGCGCGTCGAGGATCTGTTGCGGGCGCAACCGCTGGTCAAATCGGTCTATTCGTCGAGCTATGCGGGCAACGGCCGGGTGACGGCCGAACTGCTCGACAAGCCGAGCTTCGGCCAAAGCGTCCGCCACACCTTCGGGCTGGTCGACGACGCGACCTATGACGCGATGCGCAAGTCCAAGAGCACCGAGTTCGAACGCGGCCTCGCCCCCCAGCTCGCCGCCATTCCCGATGCGCGGGTAACCTTCCGGTCGCAATTCGGCTGGGGCGGGTCGAGCCGCGACCTGTCGATCACGCTGGGCGGCGACGATCCGGTCAAGCTGAACGAAACCGCGAACCAGCTGGTCAAGCAGATGGAAAAGCTGCCGATGGTCGTCGCCCCGCGCGTGTCGGGCGATCTGAAGCGGCCGGAGATCATCATCCGGCCGCGCAGCGACCTCGCCGCCAGCCTCGGCGTCACGACCGCCGCGCTGTCGGGGGCGATCCGCATCGCGACGCTGGGCGATATCGACCAGAACAGCGCGCGCTTCTCGCTGTCCGACCGGCAGATCCCGATCCGCGTCGCCCTGTCGCGCGATGCCCGGTCGCGGCTGTCGACGATCCAGAACCTGCCGGTCCCGACCGGCAATGGCGGATCGGTGCCGCTGTCGGTGGTCGCCGATATCGGCTTCGGCGCCGGCCCGACCAAGATCGACCGCATCAACCAGCAACGTCGTTTGGTCGTCGGCGCCGATCTGGCCCCCGGCGTGGTGTCGGGCGTCGCGCTGGAGGCGATCCACAAGCTGCCGATCATGCAGAACCTGCCGCTGGGCGTCACCGAACTGACCGTCGGTCAGGCGAAGTGGCAGAGCGAGATGATCACCAACTTCATCGTCGCGGTGATTTCGGGCATCCTCCTCGTCTTCGCGGTGCTGGTGCTGCTTTACAAGCGGGTGATGCCGCCGTTCGTGAACATGGGATCGCTGTTCCTCGCACCGCTGGGCGGGCTGCTGGCATTGTGGATCACGGGCAACCCGATCTCGATGCCGGTCTATATCGGGCTGCTGATGCTGCTCGGCATCGTCGCCAAGAACTCGATCCTGCTGATCGATTTCGCGCTGGAGGAAATGGAGAAGGGCGTCGACAAGGAGGTCGCGATCCTCGATGCCGGGCACAAGCGTGCGCAGCCGATCGTGATGACCACCGTCGCCATGGTCGCCGGCATGGTGCCGACCGCGATGGCGCTGTCGGGCGACGCATCGTCTCGCGCGCCGATGGGCATCACCGTGATCGGCGGGCTGGCACTGTCGACGCTGCTGACGCTGCTGATCGTGCCGGGCGCGTTCAGCCTCGCGGTCGGGCTGGAACGCTGGGTCGGTCCGCGCCTGTCGCGGCGGCTGCTCACCTATCGTCCGGGCGATGGCGACCGGCCGGCGATCGAACATCAGCCGGGCGGGCAATTGCCGCCGGCCGACGGGCCGAAGTCGCTGCCGGCGGCGGAATGACCCACCGCCATCCGGTTCGCGCCCGTCGCGAACCGGATGGCGATGCCAGCGATTGAACTTTCCCCGCAGCCGGCGATTGTTTCGCTGATGCCACGATCTTCCACCATCGCTGGGGCCGGCGATGCGGTTCCCCTTCCCTTACGCCGGATGCGGCGGCTCGCCACCTTCATGCTGGTGGCGATGGCGGGGCTGTTCCTGCTGTCGCGGCGGCTGGAGGGGGTCCACCCGGCATGGGGCTTCGTTCAGGCCTTTGCGGAGGCGGCGATGGTCGGCGGCCTTGCCGACTGGTTCGCGGTCACCGCGCTGTTCCGCCATCCGCTCGGCCTGCCGATCCCGCATACCGCGATCATCCCGCGCAACAAGGACCGGATCGGCGACACGCTGGCCGCGTTCCTGCGCGACAATTTCCTGACCGCGCATGTCGTCGCGCGCCGCATGCACCGGGTTGACGCCGCCGCCGTCGCCGGCAAGTGGCTGGCCGACCCGGCGACGCGCAGCGGGCGGCTGCGGCATGGCGCGTCGCGGCTGGCGGTCAACGTGCTGGAGGGCCTCGACCCCGATCAGTTCGGGACGATGGTCCGTGGCGCGCTCGCCAACCGGCTGCGCGCGATGCGGGTGTCGCCCGCGCTTGGCCGCACGCTGGCGGCGGCGATCGCCGAGGATCGCCACCTGCCGCTGATCGACGCCATCATCCGCTGGACGTCCAAGACGCTCGACGCGAACGAGGAACTGGTCCGCACGATGATCCAGAAGCGCGCGGGTGCCGTGTTGCGCTGGACCGGGCTGGACGCGACGCTGGCGACGTCGGTGCTGAACGGCCTGCACAAGATGCTGGCCGACGTCGCCGAAGACCCGACCCATCCGCTGCGCGCCAAGGCGAACGAGGGCCTCGCGCTGCTGGCCCACGATCTGCAACATTCGCCCGAGATGCAGGCCAAGGTCGAACGGCTGAAGAACGAGCTGATCGAAAACCCGGCGCTGGCCGGCTGGTGGATGGGGGTGTGGGAAAAGATTCGCGGCGGCCTGCTCAACGCCGCCCGCAATCCCGACCGTGCGCTGGCCGGACCGATCGGCGAAGCGATGCGGCAACTGGGGCTGACGCTGCAATCCGATCCGGTACTGAAGGCAAAGGTCAATCGCTTCGTCCGCCGCGCGGTGGTCGGGGCGGTCGCCGATTATGGCGACGGCATCGTCCGGCTGGTGTCGGACACGGTGCGCGGCTGGGACGCGCAGACCATCACCGGCCGCCTCGAAAACGCGGTCGGGCGCGACCTGCAATTCATCCGGATCAACGGCACGCTGGTCGGTGGCACGGTCGGGCTGGCGATCCATGTGGTCGATATCTGGCTGTAACGTCGACGCTGGTGAACCTTCGAACGGCCCCTCCCTCATCGCCCCGGACCTGAGCAAGGCGTCTGCGCAAGTACCAATTCTCGACCCTGCCGTACCCCCGCTTGCGTGGGGGTACGGCGAGTTTCGGCCAAGCTTGCGTCTTTCGCAAAGGTCTCGACCTGATCCGATGTGACAAAAGAACGACGACCGCGCAGATCGTTACGCCCTCATGGCTTGAGCATCCCCCCGGCTTGCGTCATAGGCGCGGCCATGGTTCGCCTTTCGTTCGCCGGTCACGCTTTCGATGCCCTGTCCGCCGGTGCGCTGTTCTGGCCGGCGCGGCGCGCGCTGCTGCTCGCCGACCTGCATTTCGAAAAGGCGAGCTGGTTCGCGCAGTTCGGGCAGATGCTGCCGCCCTATGATACGCTGGAAACGCTGGCGGGGATCGAGGCGGTGGTGGCGCGGACCCGGCCGGCCGAAATCTGGTGCCTCGGCGACAGTTTCCACGATGTCGGCGGCTGCGACCGGTTGGGCGACGAGGCGCAGACGCGGCTGCGCGCGCTGACGACGGCAAGCGACTGGACGTGGATCACCGGCAATCACGACCGGATCGTCGCCGACCATTGCGGTGGCCGGGTGATCGACGAAGCGGTCGTCGACGGACTGGTGTTACGCCACGAAGCCGACCCGGCCGAACCGCGCCCCGAACTGTCGGGCCATTTCCACCCCAAATTGCGGGTCAGGCTGCGCGGACGGGGCGTGTCGCGCCGCTGCTTCGTGGCGACCGCGACCAAGCTGATCCTGCCCGCCTTCGGCTCGCTCACCGGCGGTCTCGACGCGGATCATCCCGAAATCGTCCGCGCGGTCGGCGGCCGGGCAGAGGCGTTGATCGCGCTGGAAGACCGGCTGCTGCGATTTCCGCTAGCTGCTTGACGGCGGTTTGAAAATGCGCGGTAGCGCGCGTTTCGCAGGCGGTGCCGACCCGATCCCACCGCAACGCTTGAACCCGCTGCCATGCGCAATTACCGCAGCACCCATGGATTCCCGTTTCGGTCCCGATCGCCGCGCGACACTGGCCACCCCGCTTGCGCTGGATGGCGGCGCGACCCTGTCCGCGATCGACATCGCCTATGAAACCTATGGCACGCTGTCGCCCGCGCGCGACAATGCGATCCTGATCTGCCACGCGCTGACCGGCGACCAGCATGTCGCCTCCACCCATCCGCGCACCGGCAAACCCGGCTGGTGGTCGCGCATGATCGGGCCGGGCAAGCCGATCGACCTCAACCGCCATTTCGTCATCTGTTCGAACGTGCTCGGCAGTTGCATGGGATCGTCGGGACCGGCCAGCATCGATCCCGCGACCGGCAGCCCATGGGCGATGCGCTTTCCGGTGCTGACCATTCGCGACATGGTGCGCGCGCAGGGGATGCTGCTCGACCATCTCGGCATCGACTACTTGCGCGCGGTAGTCGGCGGGTCGATGGGCGGGATGCAGGCGCTGTCCTGGTCGGCGACGTTGCCCGACCGGGTGCAGGCGGTGGTGGTGATCGCCTCGACCGCGCGGCATTCGGCGCAGAACATCGCCTTTCACGAAGTCGGACGACAGGCGATCATGGCCGACCCCGACTGGCGCGGCGGCGAGTATTATGCCGACGGGTCGCCGCCCGCCGCCGGGCTGTCGGTGGCGCGGATGGCGGCGCACATCACCTATCTGTCCGAAGCGGGCCTGACCGCCAAATTCGGCCGCAAGCTGCAGGCGCGCGCCGATGGTGCGGCCGGGACCAAGACCTTCGGCTTCGACGCCGATTTTCAGGTCGAAAGCTATCTGCGGCATCAGGGGCTGGCCTTTACCGACCGGTTCGACGCCAATTCCTATCTCTACATCACCCGCGCGCTCGATTATTTCGATCTGGCGGAGGAACATGGCGGGGTGCTGGCCAATGCGTTCCGCGCGACAAAGGCGCGGTTCTGCGTCGTCAGCTTCGATACCGACTGGTTGTATCCGACCGCCGAATCGCGCAGCATCGTCCATGCGCTGAACGCCGCCGGCGCGCCGGCCAGCTTCGTCGAACTTTCGTCACCGTTCGGCCATGACGCGTTCCTGCTCGATTCGCCCGAACTCGACCGGATCATGCGCGGCTTTCTGGAGGCGGACGCATGACCTTCGCGCTTTCCAACGATCGCGACCGGCTCGACATCGGACGAATTCATGGCTGGCTGGCAACGAGCTACTGGTCGCCCGGCATCGAGCGTGAGCGGGTCGAGCGCGCCATTGCCGGGTCGCACCCGATCGGTGCCTATCGCGACGGCGTGCAGATCGGGTTCGCCCGTGCGATCACCGACCGGGCGACCTTCGCCTGGATCGCCGACGTTTTTGTCGACGACGGCGCGCGGGGGCAGGGCATCGGGCGGGCGATGGTAGGCTGGTTCGTCGATCACCCCGATCTGGCCGGTATCCGCCGCATCGGCCTCGTCACGGCGGACGCACATGGCGTGTATGCGAAGCTCGGCTTCCAACCCCTGCTGCGGCCCGATCGCTACATGGAACGGCTGTCGGCGGAAGCGGCGGCAATGCTGGAGGCGATGCCATGACCACGATCGCCGGATCACCGCGTCGGACCCCGATGGCCCTGCGCCCCGACCTTGCGATCATCGCGGCCAATATCACGCCCGGTTCGCGGATCCTCGATGTCGGTTGCGGCGACGGGCAGTTAATGGCCGCGCTGTGCGACGAACGCGGCGTCGATGCGCGCGGGCTGGAAATCGATCCGGGCAATGTCGCCGATGCGATGGCGCGCGGGCTGTCGGTGATGCAGGGCGATGCCGATCGCGACCTTGCCGACTATCCCGACGCCAGCTTCGACTATGCGATCCTCAGCCAGACGTTGCAGACGGCGATGCGGCCGCATGTCGTGCTCGACCATCTGTTGCGCATCGGTGCGCAGGCATTCGTGTCCTTCCCGAACTTCGCGCACTGGCGGGTGCGCGCGTCGCTGCTGTGGGGCGGGCGGATGCCGGTGACGACGCTGTTGCCGCTCGAATGGTATGAAACGCCGAACATCCACCACGTCACCATCGACGATTTCCGGGCGTTCGTCGCAAAGCGGGGGATCACCGTCGTCGATGCGTGGTTCCTGTCGGGGGGCAAGCGTACCACGGCGGCGGCGGCGAATTTCCGTGCCGAACACGCGGTGTTCCTGCTGCAACGCTGATGCCGCGGGAACGAAGGGGAGTGAGAAAGATGCGTAGCCGCCTGCCGCTGGTCGTCGCCTGCGGGGTCGCCCTGCTTGCCGGCTGCGCCCGCAGGACGCCGGAGGTGGCGACCGTCACCCCGCCGACCATTCTGGTCCCGCCGCCCGCGCCGAAACCCAAACCGCCGCAGGGGGCCGCGCCGAACCTCGTCATCCCGGCGACCACGCCCGATGGCGGCTATGCCACGCTCAACCGGGGCCTTTCGCCCGATGCCACGCTCTGGCACCTGCGCGCTGCGCTGAATGTCGCGGCGCTACAGTGCAACATCGGCGATCCGGCCGGGGTCGCGGCCTATAACCGGCTGCTGAAGGTACATGCCACCCGCTTCGCTGCGGCGTTCAAGGCGCTGGAGGCGGAGTATAAGCGCGGCGGCGGCGACTGGCAGGACCGGTTCGACGACGCGATGACCCGCGTCTACAATTACTTTGCGCAGCCGCCGGTCCGCGATGCCTTTTGCGCACGCGCGCTGCCGATGTTGACACAGGTGGCCGACATGCCCGCCGGCGGGCTGGATGCCGTCGCCGCGCCGAATATCGAGGCGCTCGACCAGCCGTTCGTCGATTTCTACCGCGCCTACGACCGCTATCGCGCCGACCTGTCAACCTGGACCGCCGCACAGCCCCCAGTGCTGACCGTCGACCCGCAAATTCTGACGACTTCTACGGACGTTACCGCCCACTGACCCCTTGCCAGCCACCTCGCTACGCGACACCTTCGTCACCATGACCCACGCTCCCATTCTCATCGGCATCGGTGGCTGGACCTTCCCGCCATGGCGCGGCAGCTTCTACCCCGAAAAATGGCCGCAGAAGCGGGAGCTGGAGTTCGCGTCGCACGCGCTGACCGCGATCGAGATCAACGCGACCTATCACGGCACCCAAAAGCCGGCGAGCTTCGCCAACTGGGCCGCGACCGCACCCGACGATTTCGTCTTCGCGGTAAAAGCCTCGCGCTTCTGCACCAATCGCAAGATACTGGCGGAGGCCGCGGAATCGATCGCAAAATTCGTCGGCTCCGGCATCACCGAACTCGGCGACAAGCTCGGTCCGATCCTGTGGCAGTTCATGGCGACCAAGAAATTCGACGCCGACGACTTCGCCGCCTTCCTCGCATTGCTGCCCGCAACCCATGCCGGCATGAAGCTCCGCCATGCCATACAGGTCCGCCACGACAGCTTCCATGTTCCAGAATTCGTAGCGATGGCGCGCACGGCGGGGGTGGCGATCGTCTATGCCGACTCGGCTGACTATCCGGCGATTGCCGACGTCACCGGCGATTTTGTCTATGCCCGGCTGGAAAACGCGGTTGAGGACGTGGCCACCGGCTATGATGACGCCGCGCTCGATCGCTGGGCAGAGGCGGCACGGACGTGGGCGGCGGGTGGTGCGCCCGGCGATCTGCCCTATGCCGACCCGAACCAGCCGCCCGTAAAGCCCCGCGAAACGTACATCTTCTTCATCAACGGCGCGAAGGTGCGTGCGCCAGCCGGCGCGCAGGCGCTGATCGATCGCGTCAAATAGCCGCTACATGCCCTCGCGGCGTAGCGGACGGCTGAGCAGCGTATCGATCACCTGCCCCACCGGCATGCCGGTCAGCAGCGCACCGACCGCCGCCGTCACCGGCATGTCGACGCTGGCGTCGGCCGCCGCCTCGCAGAGCACCGGCGCAGTGAACGCCCCCTCCGCCACGGTCCGGCGATCGGCAAGCAGGTCGGCGGCCGCGCGCCCCTGCCCCAGCCCGACGCCCAGCGCATAGTTGCGCGACGCGGTCGACGAACAGGTCAGCACCAGGTCGCCCAGCCCCGACAGCCCGGCCAACGTTTCGGCCCGCGCCCCGCGCGCCAGACCGAAACGGGTCATCTCCGCAAAGCCCCGTGCGATCACCGATGCGCGGGCGTTTTGGCCCAGCCCGGCCCCCTCGACCACGCCACAGGCGATGGCCAGCACGTTCTTGACCGCCCCGCCAATCTCCGCCCCGATCACGTCGTCGCTGGCATAGGGCCGGAAACCCGGTGCCGCCAGCCGTTCGGCCAGCCGGTCGCGCAGCGCGGCATCGGCACAGGCGAGGGTGACGGCGGTCGGCTTGCCCGCCGCAACTTCGTGCGCGAAAGTAGGGCCGGACAGCACGGCGACGGGTGCCTGCGGGTGGACGGCACGCGCGACCTCGCCCACCAGCATCCGGCTACCTGCCTCGATCCCCTTGGCACACAGCACCAGCGCGCGGTCGCCGACGTCGATCGTCGACAGCACGGCGCGGACATGCTGGGCGGGGGTCACCACCAGCAGCGCGTCGGCTGAGCCGAGATCGGCGCTGTCGGTCGTCGCGCGAATGGCCGATGACAGCTTCACGCCGGGCAGAAAGACCGGATTTTCGCGGGCATCGTTGATCGCATCGGCGACGGCAGGCTCGCGCACCCACAGCGTCACCTCGCCCCCGCGCGCGGCGACCTGTGCCAGCGCGGTGCCCCATGCCCCGCCGCCGATGACCCCGATCTTCATGCCTTCACTCCTGCCCCGCGTACCTTTTCCGCCAACGGATCGAGCGGCCAGCGCGGGCGTGCCGCCACGTCGAGCGGATCGCTATGGCCCGCCATGAACCGTTCCGCCCCGGCCCATGCGATCATCGCCGCATTATCGGTACACAGCCACAGCGGCGGCGCGACGAACCGCAGACCGTTGGTTCCGGCCAGCCCCTCCAGCGCGCCGCGCACCGCGCGATTGGCGGCGACCCCGCCGGCCACGACCAGCGCGCTGACCGGCCCCGCCAGTGTCAGCGCCAGCCGCGTCCGGTCGAGCAGGCAATCGACCACCGCCTGCTGAAACGACGCGGCGATATCCGCCACCGAATAGCTGCCGGCGTCATGCGCGCGCAGCACCGCGCTCTTGAGACCGGCGAAGGAGAAATGCGGATCGGGCGTACCGAGCAGCGGGCGCGGCAGCGGCACCGCCCGCGCATTGCCGTCCAGTGCCGCCGCCTCGACGCGCGGGCCACCGGGATAGCCCAGCCCGAGCACCTTGGCGGTCTTGTCGAACGCCTCCCCCGCCGCGTCGTCGATCGTCGTGCCGAGGCGGCGATAGCTGCCGACCCCGTCGACGCGCAGCAACTGGCAGTGCCCGCCCGATACCAGCAGCAACAGATAGGGATAGGCGAGATCGGGATCGGTCAGTCGGGGCGACAGCGCATGCCCCTCCAGATGGTTGACCGCGACCAGCGGCTTGCCCGCCGCCAGCGCCAGCGCCTTGGCCGTCACCAGTCCGACCATCACCCCGCCGATCAGCCCCGGCCCGGCGGTCGCGGCAATCGCGTCGACATCGCCGAGCGCCACGCCGGCATCGGCCAGCGCCCCTTCGACCAGCGACGGCAGAATCTCGACATGGGCGCGCGCGGCGATTTCGGGAACGACGCCGCCATAAGGGGCATGCGCCGCTTCCTGTCCGGCAAGGCGATGCGACAGGATCGTGCGGTCACCACGGACGAGCGCCACGGCGGTTTCGTCGCAGCTGGATTCGATACCGAGGATCAGGGGGGTGGCCATCCATCCGGCCTTAGCGCGGATTGACCGGCGGTGCGAAGCCTTCGCGTGGCTTGCCCTTGCCGCACGCCATGCGTAGCGAGCAGCCATGACGTTCAAACTAGGCACGCGCGGATCGCCGCTGGCGCTGGTACAGGCGCATGCCACGCGTGACGCGCTGGCGATGGCGCATCAGATCGATCCGGCGGACATCGAGATCGTTACGATCAAGACGACCGGCGACCGGGTGCAGGACCGCGCGCTGGCGGAGATCGGTGGCAAGGCGCTGTGGACCAAAGAACTCGACCGCGCGCTGTGTTGCGGTGAGATCGATGCGGCGGTCCATTCGATGAAGGATGTCGAGACGATCCGCCCGACCGAAATTCGCATTGCCGCGATGCTGCCGCGCGCCGATGTCCGCGACCGACTGGTCGGGATCGCGGCGCTGGCAGAATTGCGCGAGGGCGGCGTCGTCGGGACCAGCAGCCCGCGGCGCGCGGCGCAGGTGCTGCACCACCGTCCCGATGCGAAAATCGTGCTGTTCCGGGGCAATGTCGACACCCGGCTCGGCAAGCTGGCGGCGGGCGAGGTCGACGCGACCCTGCTTGCCGCGGCCGGTCTCGCCCGACTGGGGCGGCCCGATGTCGGCACGGCGATCGCGATCGACGACATGCTCCCCGCCCCGTCCCAGGGTGCGGTCGGGATCGAAGTGCGGGCCGAGGACGACCGCACCCTCGCCTTCGTCCGTGCCATCGACCATGCGCCGACGCATCAGGCAGTGCGCGCCGAGCGCGGCTTCCTTGCGGCGCTGGGTGCCGATTGCCATTCGCCGGTCGCGGCGCTGGCGACGATCGCGGGCGATGTGCTGACGTTGACCGGCCAATTGCTGGCGCAGGACGGCAGCGCGCAGGTGCACGGCAGCGTCAGCGGTGCGATCGACGACATCGACCTGCCGCGCGGCCTGGCCGAACGACTGCTTGCCACCGCGCCCGAGAATATCGCCAAGCTGTTCGCGCAATGATCGTGCCGATCGCGGTGTTGCGCCCCGAACCGGGCAATGTCGCGACCGTCGCCGCCATCGAGGCGCTGGGCAGATGCGCGATCCGCCTGCCGCTGTTCGTGGTTCTGCCGCTGGCCTGGGACGGTCCCGATCCGGACGCGCAGGACGCGCTGGTGCTGACCAGTGCCAATGCGGTGCGTCATGCCGGACCGGCGCTGTCGCGCTATGCCGCGCTGCCGGTCCGCGCGGTCGGTGCGGCGACGGCGGCGGCGGCGCGGGCGGCGGGGCTGCAGGTGTTCGCGACCGGCAGCAGTGATGGCCGGGCCTTGCTCGACGCCGCACTGGCAGACGGCGTGCGCGCGGCATTGTTGCTGACTGCGCGCGACCGGGCGGTGACCGCGCACCCGGCGGTCACCGCGATCGAAGCGGTCTATGCCAGCGAGGCCGTCGACCCCATCGACCCCGCCCCCCTGACCGGATCGGTCGCGCTGGTCCATTCGCCCCGCGCGGCCCGGCGGCTGGCCGATATCGTCTCCGATCGCAGCGGCGTCGCCATCGCGGCGATTTCGGATGCCGCCGCCGCAGGCCTCGGCAGCGGCTGGCGGGCGGTGACGGTGGCGGAGCGGCCCGACGACGCGAGCGTGATCGCCGCCGCCATCGCGCTGGCCGACACGCTCGCGCGCGATTGACCCGGCGCGCGGGCGCGGGGATAAGGCGGCATGATGAGCGAAGATGCGTCCTTTGCGACGACCAGCGGCCCGTACCGGCAGCGACGAAGCCGCGGATGGCTCCTTGTCGCCGTGCTCGCCTTTCTGATCGGCATCGGCGCGACGCTGGCCGTGCTACGCTATGTCGCACCCCGGCTCGGCTGGGGCGGGTCGACGCAGGTCGCCACGCCGGTCGCGCAACCCACCCCGGTCCCTGCACCGCAGCCGGTCGCGGCGGTCGCGCTGCCGATCCTGTCGGCGCGTGAGGCGGCGCTGGCGGCGCGGATCGCCGATCTGGAGACACGGATCGTCGGCCTCGACAACAGCGCACGCAACGCCGCCGGCTATGCGACGCGGGCCGAAGACATGATGGTGGTCGTCGCCACCCGCCGCGCGCTCGATCGCGGTCGGCCGCTCGATTATCTGGAAGGACAGTTGCGCGAGCGGTTCGGCGACAGCCGTCCCGATGCGGTCCGCACGCTGATCGCCGCCGCACAGGCACCGGTCACGCTCGACGACCTGCGCACCGCGCTGGATGCGGTGGCGACACCGCTGATCGCCGGCCCGACCGGCGAAGGCTTCTGGAACGGGCTGCGTCGCGAATTCGGCCAGCTGATCGTCCTGCGACAGGGCGCGACGCCCAGCAGCCGCCCGATCGACCGGCTGGATCGGGCGCGACGGCGGCTCGACACCGGTCAGGTCGAACAGGCGATCGCGGAGATCGAGCGGATGCCTGGTGCCGCCAGCGCGCGGCGCTGGACCGCCGCCGCCGAACGCTTCGTCGCGGCGCGCAAGGCGTTGATCGACCTCGAATCGGTCGCACTGACCATGCCGCGGCCCGCCCCCGTTACCCAACCCGCGCCGGTGCCTGCCGCACCGCCGCCATCCGAATCCCCGGTCGCCGCCGATCCGGTCGACCCGACGCTGTAAGGACATTGATCATGGCCGACATGGGCCGTTTCGACTGGCAGGACCCGTTCGCGCTCGACGCGCAGTTGACCGACGAAGAACGCATGGTCCGCGACGCGGCGCATGGCTATGCCCGCGAAAAGCTGTTGCCGCGCGTTACCCGCGCCTTCCTCGATGAGGATTTCGCGCGCGAGATCATGTCGGAAATGGGCGAGCTGGGTCTGCTCGGGCCCACGATCGATCCCGAATATGGCGGGGCGGGCCTCGGCTATGTTGCCTATGGTCTGGTCGCGCGCGAGGTCGAGGCGGTCGATTCGGGCTATCGCAGCGCGATGAGCGTGCAGTCGAGCCTCGTGATGCATCCGATCAACGCCTATGGATCGGAGGAGCAGCGGCGCAAATATCTGCCGAAGCTGGCGAGCGGCGAATGGGTCGGCTGTTTCGGACTGACCGAACCCGATGCCGGATCGGACCCGGCGGGTATGCGCACCCGTGCCGCGAAGATCGACGGCGGCTATCGCATCTCGGGTGCCAAAATGTGGATCACCAATTCGCCGATCGCCGATGTCTTCGTCGTGTGGGCCAAGTCCGATGCGCATGACGGCAAGATCCGCGGCTTCGTGCTGGAAAAGGGCATGAAGGGGCTGTCCGCACCGAAGATCGAGGGCAAGCTGTCGCTGCGCGCGTCGATCACCGGCGAGATCGTCATGGACGGGGTCGAGGTCGGCGAGGACGCGTTGCTGCCGCATGTCGAGGGGCTGAAGGGGCCGTTCGGCTGCCTCAACCGCGCACGCTATGGCATCGCATGGGGCACGATGGGCGCGGCGGAATTCTGTATGCAGGCGGCGCGGCAATATACGCTGGACCGCAAGCAGTTCGGGGTGCCGCTGGCGTCCAAGCAGCTGGTTCAGCTGAAGCTGGCCGACATGCAGACCGAGATCGCGCTGGGGTTGCAGGCGGCGTTGCGCGCGGGGCGGATGTTCGACGAGGGGACGCTGGCCCCCGAAGCGATCTCGATCATCAAGCGCAACAATTGCGGCAAGGCGCTGGCCATCGCCCGCGTCGCGCGCGACATGCATGGCGGCAACGGCATCGCCGCCGAATTCCATGTGATGCGCCATGCGATCAACCTCGAAACGGTCAACACCTATGAGGGGACGCACGACGTCCATGGCCTGATCCAGGGCCGGGCGATCACCGGGATCGCCGCCTTCTGATGAACCGGCAGCCGGTGTTGCAGGGGGAACTGGTCCGGATCGCGCCGACGGTGCCGGAGGAGTATGCCGCGCTCTTCGCCGTCGCGTCGGACCCGGCGATCTGGGACCAGCATCCCGCGCACGACCGCTGGCAGGAAGACGTCTTTCGCGCGTTCTTCGACGAAGGGCTGTCGGGAGGCGGGATGCTGACGATCCGCGATGCCGGCGACGGCAGCGTGATCGGGTCGAGCCGCTATGGCCCCCATGACCGGCACGCCGACGAGATCGAGATCGGCTGGACCTTCTTTGCGCGCGACCGGTGGCGGCGGGGCTATAACCGCGAGACCAAGCGGCTGATGATCGACCATGTCGCGCCCCATGTCGCGGCGATCACCTTCCATATCGGACAGGAGAATCGCCGGTCGCGGACCGCCGTCGAGGCGCTGGACGCGACCTTGCTCCCCGGCACCGTCGACGTGCTGCGCGGCGGGCGGATGGTACCGCACGTCATCTACGAACTGCGCCGCGCATGAAGCCGCTGGCCGGGGTCCGCGTGGTCGAGCTGGCGCGCATCCTGGCGGGGCCGTGGTGCGGGCAGTTGCTCGCCGATCTGGGGGCGGAGGTGGTGAAGGTCGAGCGACCGGGGGCGGGTGACGACACCCGCCATTGGGGGCCACCGTTCGTCACCGCGCCCGACGGCTCGGCGCGCGACGCCGCTTATTTCCACGCCGCCAATCGCGGCAAGCGGTCGGTGGCGATCGATATCTCGACGCCAGAGGGGCAGGAACAGGTCCGCGCGCTGGTCGGCGAGACCGATATCGTCATTGAGAATTACAAGGTCGGCGGCCTCGCCCGATACGGCCTCGATCACGCCGCGCTGTCGGCGGTGCGGCCGGGGCTGATCACCTGTTCGATCACCGGCTTCGGGCAGGACGGGCCCTATGCCCACCGCGCCGGATACGACTTCATCATCCAGGCGATGGGCGGAGCGATGTCGCTGACCGGCGAGCCGGACGGGCCACCGCAAAAGGCGGGGGTCGCCTATGCCGACATCTTTACCGGCACCTATGCAGCAGTCGCGATCCTCGCGGCGCTGCGCCGTCGCGACCGGACCGGTGCGGGCGCGCATATCGACATGGCGCTGCTCGACACGCAGGTCGCGGTGCTCGGCAATCAGGCGCTGAACTGGATGGCGAGCGGCATCGTGCCGACGCGGATGGGCAATGGCCATGCGAACCTCGCCCCCTATCAGGCGTTCGAGACCGCCGACGGTGCGCTGATCGTCGCGGTCGGCAACGACCAGCAATTTGCGCGGCTATGCGGCGTGCTGGGGCTAGACCTGCACCACGACCCGCGCTTTGCGACCAACCCGGCGCGGGTGGTCCATCGCCGCGATCTGGTGCCGGCGATCCAGACGGCGGTGGCGCGCTGGGCCAAGGCCGATCTGTACGAGGCGCTGGAAGCCGCCGGCATTCCCGCCGGCCCGATCAACGCGCTGAACGACGTATTCGCCGATCCGCAGGTGATGGCGCGCGGGATGGCGATCCGGCCCGACGGCCTGCCCGGCCTTGCCAGCCCGATCGTCATCGACGGCGAGCGGATGGTCGCCGAACGCGGCGCACCGCCGCGGCCCGACGCCTGACCACGGCATCAAAGGTCACGAAGGTCACACTCGCACGCGGTTGGCGATGTAGCGGATCGCGCGTCACCTACGGGATCAAAGGTCACAAAGGTCACACTCGCGCGCGGTTGGCGGCATAGCGGCGCGGAGGGCGGATCGGACGGATGTCAAAGAGCAGGCGCACGACACGCACCGGCGATCCTGCCGCCGGGACGGCCTGTAGGAAAGCGTTATCGCAGCACCCGCCGGACCAGCGCGCCGCAATCGGCGTTGCCGGCGCGCGGGGTGTCGTCGCCGCCGATCGCGCGGCCGATCATGCGCAGGATGCCGCCCGCGCTCTTCACGCCGGGCGGGATGCGGATGTCGGGGCTCTGGATACGGCCGCCGATGCGGACCGGCTGGTCGAGGTGGAGCAGCGTGCGTTGCTTGGGGCTACCGGTCAGCGCGATCGACAGGCGTTCGTCGGACAGGCGCACCACCCCCTGCCCCCGCGTCTGCGCGCGCGAGGTGTCGATCAGCATCGGGTCGATCCGGCCGATGCCATTGGTGACGTTTAGCCGTAGTCCGAGACAGCGCAGCCGGGCGCGGGCATCGTCGTCGGTGGTCAGCCCGCGTGCGACATCGGCACCGAGCAGCGACGCCATCTTCGCCGGAAGGGTCCCGCCCGCCGCCGCGAAGCCGATCATGCCGTCCGACCGCCCGATCGCCTCGCGGATCGTGTCGCCGCTACCGACCAGCTTCAGCTTTGCCCGCAAGGGGGCATCGACCGGCGCGCCGCCGGCAAAGGTCGAGATGCGCGAATCGACCAGCTTCAGGTCGAAGGTGGCGCGGGGCGTCGTCCGTTCGCGCTGGTCGACGATCACCTGCCCGGTAATCCGCCCCTGCGCCAGCCGCACCGTCAGCGGCGCGACGGTCAGGCGGCGGTGGTCGATCGCCAGCACGGTATCGAGGCTGCGCAGGCCCGCCATGTCGAGCAGCCGGTCGACGCGGATCGCCAGCCGCCCGTCGAGATCGCCCATCTTGGCAAGGTTGATGCGGGTGCCGGGCACCACGCGCGGGCCGATGCGGCGTTCGATCGCGATGGCGCGGGCACGGCCTTCGTCGGTGGCGAGGTCGTCGAACGACAGGTCGGCGAAGCGCAGGCTGCCGTCGATCTTCGTCCGCTCGCCATCCTTGCCGATCGTCGCGTTCGCCGACGTCAGGCTCGACCGGCCGATCGTGCCCGACAGCCGTTCGATGACCCACGTCGGATCGTCGTGGCGGACGCGCGCGGTCAGCTTCACCGGCTGGGTCCCGAACAGACCGGCCTCGATCAGCGCGTCGAGCGTCTTGAGGTCGTTGGCGCGCGCGGTCAGGTCGACGGTCATGCGGTTGGTGCCGAGCGGGGAGGCCATGACCCCCTTCGCATCGACGGTGATGGTCGGGCCGTCGACCCGCGCCCGGAACGGCCATGGCCCGTCGCCGGTGATGGCCGGGCCGGTCAACGCGACCTGCACCGGGCGGTTGTCGATCGCGCCGTTCCCCTGCGCGCGAAAGCCCTTTGCATCGGATGCGACGGTGACGGCGAAGCGGCGGTTCTGCACCGCGTCGCGATAGTCGATCACGAGGTCGCGGATCGACAGGCTGGTGATCGCCGCCGCCGAACTTTTCTGCCCACGTTTGTCGGGTTGCCAGTTCTTGCGCCCGTCGCGGGTGCGGACCATCGCGACGCGCCCGCCATCGATCGCCAGCGCCTGAAGATCGAACCTGCCGCGCAGCATCGGCAGGACCTCGAACCGGAAATCGACGCGGTTCAGCCGGACCAGATCGCCCTGCCCCGCCCAGCTGGGCTGCGCGATGGTCAGGTCGCGGACGATCAGCGTGGGGGAAAAGGACAAGGCCTCGACCCGTTCGATCGTGCCGATCGACACGTCCGACCCGAACCGCTGCGCCAGCCGCGCGCTGACCCGGTCGCGCAGCACGCCCCAGGGGAAGGCGGCGAGGATCAGCAGGAGGAGGAGTGCGAGGCCGAGGATGCCGCCAAGGATGAACCGCCACGGGCGCGCGAGCCTGACCATTTTTGGATAAGTCGGAACGCGGGCGTTCGTTCCATGGGCGCAATGGAATTGCCGGGGTGAAGGTTGGTGGGCGAAGGGGTAAGGTCGCCGCTATCCCGATTGGCATCGAGAAGCGAGAAAGGTGGCCTGGGACGCCTACTTCCGCCCCAAGAGCAGTTCGGATGCCTTGGTGATCGTAAAAACCCCGTTTGCGCGCTCGAACGCCTCCGCCACGGCGTTGGCAAGCTTCTTGGGCACACCCGGCTCGTCGGCAAAAGGAAGGCTGGTAAGATAGCCGAGTAGGTCAACTGGATCGGTGACGCGGAGGAGATCTTCGTACCGAACGACATCGACGTAGGGAAACACGCGCTGCATCAGCGCAAGACCCTGCTCAGAGGATAGGGCTTCCGGGCGCGGATCGGGAGCGTTGCCGAACGGTGCCCGCGCCAACGCCGACAACTCCGCCATCGTGCCCGCCGAATTGAGAACGACCGCAACGGTGCCGTTCGCGCGAGTGATGCGTGCCATCTCCCGGAGGCCGGCAGCGGGGTCGGCGAGGTGATAGAGCATATGCACCGCGATCGTCGTATCGGCGCTAGCATCGACAATGGGTAACGCCACCGCATCAGCGACCGCGACTTCAACGTCTACCCACCGATGCAGGGCGTTGATGGAGGTACGGGCCGCCTGGACCATGCCCGTCGAAAGATCGAACAGGCGCAGCCTCAAGTCGACCGGAAGGGTTTGAGGCGCATTTGTCCAAAATGATCCCGCGCCGCATCCTACGTCTGCAACCGTTGCGCCTGCTGGTATTGGGATGTGTGCCGCCAGCCATTCAAACCAGTCACCCCGCCCGTAGCGATTATGCAGCACCGAACGGGCCTTGAGCCTATCAGGGAAGCGGTACTGCACATCACGTAGGTAGTTCTGCTCGCTATCCACCATGACGATCCCGACGACTATTCACGGTTCGACAATTGCGTGGTTCGCTCATGGGGTCAACGTGCGGCGGCCTTCCCGACTGGGAACCTGTGACGACAATCTGATCGCCCCAATCGCGCTGACAGACCCCTGCGGGTTCCGCTTTCCCAAAACCCGTTCCCGATTTGCAATTCCCCAAACTGCCAATTTCGACGGGGAAGCGGGAATGCGAATACTCCGTGCCGCCCCCTCAAAAATCGACCGCAATGCCCTTGTGCGTCCAGTCGCCATAGCGCGTCGGGCTCAATCCCAGCGGGTCGTCGGCGTCCGGTTTGGGCGGGATCGGTTCGGGGGTCGGCACCGGCGGCGATTTGGAGAGGTGCGCGGGTGGCTTCACATGCGGGGGTCGGGTGCCCATAGGAGACTCCTTCACGGTTCGTCAGGATGCACTTGGCGGACCAGCGACAGGAATCAAGTGATCGATCGACCAACTTCGCCGGAGCGCCGCTGAATGGCCCGCCCGCAACTCGCCCCCGAAGCGCCGGGCCTTGCCGCGCGCCGCGCCGCGCTGCGGCTGCTCGATGCCGTCATCCGGCGCGGACTGCCGCTGGAGGCCGCATTGGCGAAGGCCACGCAGGAACTCGACCGACGCGAGGATCGCGGCCTTGCCCATGCCATCGCGGCGGCGGTGCTGCGGCGGCTGCCCGATCTCGACGCGCTGATCGACAGCGCGACGCAGCGCCCCCTGCCCGACGATGCCAAGGCACGGTTCGTGCTGCGCATCGCGCTGGGGCAGGCGCTGGTGCTGAACACGCCGCCGCATGCCGCGATCGCGACGGTGCTGCCGCTGGTCGAGGGCGGTCCGCGCAAGCTGGTCCACGGGGTGTTCGGCACGCTGATGCGCGGCAATGCCCGGCTGCCCGACGCGGCGACGCTGCCCGCCGACACCGATGCCCGCTGGTGTGCGGCGTGGGGCGAGGACATGGTGATCGCCGCCGCGCACGCCATCGCACAGCAGCCGCCGGTCGACCTGTCGTTGAAAGGCGAGGCGGGGCCGGAGGGCACGACGCTGGCCCCGCACCACCGGCGGCTGCACGATGCGGGATCGATTCCCGACGTTCCCGGCTATGCCGAGGGCGAATGGTGGGTGCAGGATCTGGCGGCGTCGATCCCGGCGCGGCTGCTGGGAACCGGGCCGGGCACCGCGATCGACCTGTGCGCGGCACCGGGCGGCAAGACGCTGCAACTCGCCGCCGCCGGGTGGGATGTGACCGCGCTCGACAATTCGGAAAGCCGGATGGGGCGGTTGCGCGAGAATCTGCAGCGGACCGGGCTGACGGCGTCGGTCGTCACCGGTGATGCGCTGGTGTGGAAGCCGGGCGTGCCGGCGGACGCGGTGCTGCTCGACGCGCCGTGCAGCGCGACCGGCATCTTCCGCCGCCACCCCGATGTGCTGCACCGGGTGCGCCCGAGCGTGATCGCCGAAACGGCGGCGTTGCAGGCGCGGTTGCTGGCGCGCGCCGCCGACTGGGTGAAGCCGGGCGGGCGGCTGGTCTATGCGACCTGTTCGCTGGAGCCGGCCGAGGGCGAGGCGCAGCTGGCGCGGTTCCTGTCGGGGCGGAGCGACTATGCGGTCGAGCCGGCGAGCGCGGACGAACTGCCCGCCGGGGTTGCGCCGCACGCCGACGGCTATGTGCGGACGTTGCCGGGGATGCTGGCGGAACAGGGCGGGATGGACGGGTTCTTCATCGTGCGGTTGCGGCGGCGTTGAGGAACGGGGTTCGTGCGGTGTGCGAACCCCAAGCCTTGCCGCGACAATCAACCATGCTAGGACGAATTTCATGCAGCCCGTCCGTATCGCCCCGTCCATCCTGTCCGCCGATTTCGCCAAGCTGGGCGAGGAAGTCCGTGCCATCGACACGGCCGGGGCCGACTGGATCCATATCGACGTCATGGACGGGCATTTCGTCCCCAATCTGACGATCGGGCCGGCAGTGGTGAAGGCGCTGCGCCCGCATAGCCCCAAGCCGTTCGACGTCCACCTGATGGTATCGCCGGTCGATCCGCTGGTCGAAGCATTCGCCGAGGCCGGGGCCGACATCCTGTCGGTCCACCCGGAATCGGGGCCGCACCTCCACCGCACGCTGCAACGGATCAAGGCACTGGGCAAGCGCGCCGGCGTGGTGCTCAATCCCGGCACCCCGGTCGAGGTCGTCGATCAGGTGATCGATCTCACCGACCTGTTGCTGGTGATGAGCGTCAATCCGGGGTTCGGCGGGCAGAAGTTCATCGACAGCCAGTTGCGCAAGATCGAAGCGCTGCGGGCGCGAATCGATGCGACCGGCCGGCCGATCGATCTGCAGGTCGATGGCGGCATCGACCGCGCGACCGCGCCGAAGGCGATCGCGGCGGGGGCCGACTGCCTCGTCGCCGGCACTGCGACCTTTACCGGCGGGCCGACCGCCTATGCCGCGAACATCGCCGCATTGCGGGGCGCATGATCCCGCCCCAGCCGATCGACGAACCGCGCGACGGGATCGACGTCGGCAAACGGCTGGTCCGGCAGGGCGGGGGCACCGGGCTGTCGCTGTCCGAACGCATCGCCGAAAAGCTGCAACGGCTGGCATGGCGCACGCCGCTGCACGGGCTAAGGCTGAAGGGGCGGCATCCGCTCAAGCTGATCGCGATCGCCGATGATCCCTTCCTCGGCGATCTGGCGCGCGGACAGGCGCTGCTGGCGGGGCAGTTGATGTTCCGCGGCGAAAGCGTCCCGATCGACCGGCTGGGGCTCGACCGGCCGAAATTCTCGACGGCGTTTGCCGAGCATCTGCACGGCTTTGCGTGGCTGCGCGACCTGTCGAGCGTCGCGCCGCGGGTGACGGCGGTGCCGATCGCCGAGACGCTGATGCTGCAATGGCTGAACGCGCATGGCGACCGGGTGTCGGAACCGGCCTGGAGCGCGCACCTGACCGGGCGGCGGATGCTGTTCTGGATCGCGCACGCGCCGCTGATCCTGTCGTCGACCGACCTCGTCTATCGCTCGCGCGTGCTCAACACCATCGCCCGCGCCGCCCGGCATCTGGACGGTGAGGCGGGCAAGGCACCGGCGGGCATCCGCGCGATCACGGCATGGGCGGGGGTGGTCGCCGCCGGCCTCGTCATTCCGGGCGGCGATCCGCGGCGCGGCTTTGGCGAGAACGGCCTGGCGCGGGCGCTGACCACCGGCGTGTTCGACGATGGCGGCATCGTCAGCCGGTCGCCCGCCGACCAGCTCGACGTCGTGATGACGCTGACCGCTTTGCGCGAAATCTATGCCGCGCGGCGGCTCGATGTGCCCGAAGCGCAGCAACTGGCGCTGACCCGGATGGTCGCGGCGCTGCTGGGCGTGGCGCATGGCGAGGGTGGCCTTGCCTGCTGGCAGGGATCGGGGCCGGTCGATGGCGACCGCATCGCCGATGTCGTCGCCGCGACCGGCGTACGCACCCGGCCGCTGCGCCATGCCAGCGACTGGGGCTATCAGCGGCTGGCGGCGGGGCGCACCGTGCTGATCGTCGATTCCGCGCCGCCGCCGGTGGCGCGCGCCGCGCGCGAGGGATGTGCGTCGACGCTGGCGTTCGAACTGTCCGATCAGGGCCAGCGCATCGTGGTGAATTGCGGCGGGGCGGCGGCGGCGCTGCTCACCCTTTCGGCCGATCTGCGCCGTGCGCTGCGCACGACGGCGGCGCATTCGACACTGGTCCTCGACGACACCAATTCGACCGCGATCCATGCCGACGGATCGCTGGGCAAGGGCGTCGGCGTGGTCGACATGGCCCGGCAGGAAAGTGACGCGATCAGCCGGATCGAGGTCGCGCATGACGGCTATGCCAAGCGGCTGGGCTTCCAGCATCGCCGCGTGCTGACCCTGTCCGCCGACGGCCGCGACGTGCAGGGCGAGGACATGCTGATCCCGACCGGCCGGCGCGGGCGCAAGGGCGAGACGAGCTTCGTCGCGCGCTTTCATCTGGCCCCGGGGATCGAGATCGCCCCGACCCCCGACGGGCAGGCCGCATTCCTGCGCGTGCCCGACGGGCCGGTGTGGCAATTCCGCTGCAGAGGGGCGACGCTGGGCGTCGAGGAAAGCCTGTGGATCGACGAAAGCGGCCTGCCGGTCGCGACGTTCCAGCTGGTGCTGTCGGGCACGACGCCGCCGGGCGGGCATGACTTTTCATGGCGGTTTCACCGGGCGCGGTAGGGAGAGCTACCCCGGCGACGCCGCCGATCCGGCAAGCAACCCGCCATCGATATTGACCTCGGTCCCGGTGATATAGGTCGCTTCGTCCGATGCCAGCATCGCCGCCACTGCCGCGACCTCTTGTGGAAGGCCGAAGCGTTTGAGCGGCGTGTCGGCGACCAGTGCCGCCATCCGCGCCTCCCGGTCCGGCCCATCGCCCAGCATCGGTTCCCAGATCGGGGTCAGGATCGCCGCCGGATGGATCGAATTGCAGCGGATGCGCCATCCTTGTTGCGCACAATAGAGCGCGACGCTCTTGCTATGGTTGCGGATCGCCGCTTTCGACGACGCATAGGCTGCTGCGCCGGGAATGCCGACCAACCCCGATCGCGACGAGATATTGATGATCGACCCGCACCCCGCCACCTTCATGGCGCCGATCGCGTAGCGACAGCCGAGGAAGGTTCCGTCGAGGTTGACGCGGTGGACCGCTTGCCAATCCGCCAGCGACGCATGTTCTGGGTCGTGCGCGACCATCCCCCCTTCGAACCCGGTGACGCCGGCGTTGTTGACGACGACATCGACGGCGGGAACCTCGCGCGCCAACCGCCCCCAGTCCCCTTCCTCGCGAACGTCGAGGCGTAGGAAGCGACAGCCGATCGCATCGGCGGCGGCGCGGCCGGCGGCTTCGTCGATATCGGTCAGGACGACGTCGCCGCGCTCTTCATGGAAGCGCGTGGCAATGGCGTAGCCGATCCCGCGCGCAGCGCCGGTGACGACACAGATTTTCGATTGCAGACGTTGCATGGGGTATTCCGGTGATGGAGGGTCATGGGCAGCATCTCGCCGCCGATCGTGTCGCACTCAGCGGAACTGCTGGACCATCTTCCGTACTCCGGTTCGTATGGCACGGACCCTACCCCTTCCACCCAAAGGTCGCAACCCGCGCCCCCTTGCCCCGCCGCGCCATTCGCGCGAAAGGGCGCGCCCATGGATCATGTCATCGCACAGCGCGCGCTCCTTTCGGTTTCCGACAAGAGCGGCATCGTCGACCTCGCCACCGCGCTCAGCCGCCATGGTGTCGAACTGGTGTCCACCGGCGGGACCGCCGCCGCGCTGCGCGATGCGGGCCTCACCGTCCGCGACATTTCCGACCTGACCGGCTTTCCCGAAATGATGGACGGCCGGGTCAAGACGCTGCACCCGATCGTCCATGGCGGGTTGCTGGCGGTGCGCGACAATGCCGAGCATGTCGCATCGATGCAGGAACATGGCATCGGCGCGATCGATATCGTCGTCGTCAATCTCTATCCGTTCGAAGCGACCGTGGCCAAGGGCGCCGACCGCGACACGATCATCGAGAATATCGATATCGGCGGTCCTTCGATGGTGCGGTCGGCCGCGAAGAACCATGATGCGGTCGCGATCGTCACCGATCCCGCCGACTATGCCGCGCTGATCGCCGAACTGGACGCGAACGGCGGCACCAGCCTCGCCACGCGTCGCCGGTTCGCCGCGAAAGCCTATGCCGCGACCGCCGCCTATGACTCGGCGATCGCGCAGTGGTTCGCCTTCGCCGATCAGGGACAGGCATTTCCCGACACGCTCCCCCTCGCCTTCACCCGTGGCGCAGAACTGCGCTATGGCGAGAACCCGCACCAGTCGGCCTCGCTCTATATCCCGCGCGGGCCGGCTGCGCGCGGTATCGCCCAAGCCGAACAGGTGCAGGGCAAGGCGCTGAGCTACAACAACTATAACGACGCCGATGCGGCGCTGGAGCTGGTCAGCGAATTCCGCGACGGCCCGCCGACCGTGGTTATCGTCAAGCATGCCAATCCGTGTGGCGTGGCGACCGGCAACACGCTGATCGAGGCGTATCAGGCGGCGCTTGCCTGCGACAGCGTGTCGGCGTTCGGCGGGATCATCGCCGTCAATCGCCCGCTGGACGGCGAGACCGCGCGCGCGATCAGCGGCATCTTCACCGAAGTCGTCGCCGCCCCCGACGCCGATGACGAGGCCAAGGCGGTGTTCGCCGCCAAGAAGAATCTCCGCCTGCTGCTGACCGGCGAGCTGCCCGATCCGGCGCGCGGCGGGCTGACCGTCAAGACGATAGCCGGCGGGCTGCTGGTCCAGTCGCGCGATGCCGGCAATCTCGATCAGGTCGAGCTGAAGGTCGTGACCAAGCGTCAGCCGACGACACAGGAACTGGCCGATTGCCGCTTCGCATGGACCGTCGCCAAGCACGTCAAGTCGAACGCGATCGTCTATGCCCGGGGCGGCAGCACCGCAGGGATCGGCGCGGGACAGATGAACCGGCTGGAATCGGCGCGCATCGCCGCGTGGAAGGCGAAGGACGCCGCCGACAAGGCCGGTTGGTCACAAGCGCGGACGATCGGTTCGGCGGTGGCGTCGGATGCGTTCTTCCCGTTTGCCGACGGGCTGCTGGCGGCGGTCGAGGCGGGTGCGACGGCGGTGATCCAGCCGGGCGGATCGATCCGCGACGAAGAGGTCATCGCGGCCGCAGACGACGCGGGGCTGGCGATGGTGTTTACGGGGATGCGCCACTTCCGGCATTGATAGGCGCCCCCTTCTCTCGGAGGGGAGAAGGGGGTTTGCTCGGCGGCCCCCAACCGGTACGAACGCGCCATGCCGTTGTTTCGCGATACCGCCTACGCCGCCTTCCTGTTCGATATGGACGGGACGCTGCTCGATTCCTCTGCGGCGGTCGAACGCGTCTGGCGGCGCTGGTGCGATCGGCATGGGATCGATGCCGAAGCGCTGATCGCGGTGTGTCATGGGGTCCGGGGCGAGGATACGGTGCGGCGCTTTGCCACGCCGGGCATGGATGTCGATGCCGAGGCCGCATGGCTGAATGCCGCCGAGCTCGAAGACGTCGATGGCGTCGTGCCGATCGCGGGCATCCACGACCTGATCGCCGGCCTTGCCCCCGATGACTGGGCGATCGTCACCTCCGCGCCGCGCAACCTTGCCGAGATACGCTTGCAGGCGATCGGGCTGCCGGTGCCGGCAGTGTTCGTTACTGCCGAGGATGTGACGAGGGGCAAACCCGATCCGCAGGGCTTCCGCCTCGCCGCCGACCGGCTGGGCGTCGCGATCGGCGAATGTCTGGTGTTCGAGGATTCGCCCGCCGGCGTGGCGGCGGGCAAGGCGGCAGGGGCGGCGGTCGCGATCGTCGGACCGCGCGTACCGGCCGAGGAGGGACGCTACGCCATTGCCGACTATTGCTGAATTGACGATCGGTCGCCGGACGCTGCTGGCGGCGATGGGTGCTGCCCCGTGCGGCACTGGCGGCCAATCCGCCGATCCCCGGCTGGTATGCCGATCCCGAAATCTGCATCTTCGGGAACCGCTACTGGATTTATCAGGCCGAGGTTGCTGACGAAGCGGTAAGCGTATCCCCGCTCGCGCGGAGATATGGGTGGCGACAGCGTTACCCGTGCACGGCGACGATCGCCGATACCACCGTCTGGATCAGCTGCTGGCGTTCCTGCACCGGCCGGGCCGTGTCGCCGATCATCACCGCCACGGCATAGGATTTGCCGTCGGGCGCAGTCAGGATGCCGACGTCATTGAAGCCGGCGGTGCGCCCGCCCAGATCCTGTCCGGTCCCGGTCTTGTGCGCGACGCTCCACCCGGTGGGCAACGCCGCGCGAAGGCGGGCGCGGCCGGTGCGGGTATGGCTCATCGTGTCGAGCAACCAGCTGGTCGATTGCGGCGTCAGCAACATGCCGTGGCGCAACCGTGCCAGCGCATCGGCGATCGCCCCTGCCCCCGCGCCATCGGGCGGATCGGCGACATAGGCCTGATAGGCGGCGCGACGGACATTGGGGTCGAGCTGCGACCGCGCCTGCGCAAAGGCGTTGCCCTGCGAATATTCTTGTTTCCACGGCAGCCCGGCGGTCTTCGCCTGCAACAGCCGCTCGCCCGGCCCGAAGCGGATATTGCCGAGGCCGCGGCTGGCGATGAAGTCGCGCACCGCCACCGGTCCGCCGGCAAGGTTGAGCAGCTTGTCGTTGGCGGTATTGTCGCTGAGCGTCAGCGCGCGGCGCAGCAGATCGCCGACCGTCGTGCGGAACACGCCGTCCTTCATCAGATACGCGATCGGCTGGTGAAACAACGTCAGGTCGCTGCGGGTGATGGTGACCGGGGTGGCCAGCGCCAGCTTGCCTTCGTCGATCGCGTTCATCGTGGTCAGCGCGACCCACAGCTTGCTGACCGATTGCTGCGGCATGCGCTGATCCATCGCATGGCCGACGACCCAGCCCTCATCGATGCTGCGCACCGCGATCCCGACCCGGCCCTGAAACCCGCCGCCCAGCGCATTGATCGTCGCGACCAGCGCCGGAGGCGCGGGGCGCGTCGGTGCGGGCAGCGGCACCGGCACCGCCGCTTTCGGCACGGCCGCCTGCGCCGCGGGCGGCAAGGTCCGCGTCGCCAGACCCACGCCGCCGAGCGCCATCAGTCCCATCACCAGCGCCGCTTGTTGCGGCCGGACTTTCTTCAGCATCTGCACGATCTTCTCACCCCGTCCTGCGCCGACCATGCTGCGAGGGCGATTAACATTACAAGACGTTGTTGCCGCCTTGCGACGAATCTCCCCGCACAGACGACGAATGGCGGAAACCCATGCCGTAGCGTCAGGGGACAAGGATCGTGTCGACCGCTTGCGGCCCCGTTTCGGGATAATCGAGCGTGTAGTGCAACCCGCGGCTCTCCTTGCGGTGCAGCGCGGACCGGACGATCAGGTCGGCCGATTGCAGCAGGTTGCGCAACTCGATCAGGTCGGGGGTGACGCGGAAATGGCCGTAATAGTCGGCGACTTCCTCGTTCAGCATCGCGATGCGGTGGCGGGCGCGCTCCAGCCGCTTGGTCGACCGGACGATGCCGACATAATTCCACATGAACCGGCGGATTTCGGTCCAGTTCTGCTTGATGACGACCTCTTCGTCCGAATCGGTCACGCGGCTTTCGTCCCATGGGCGGATCGCGGGCGGCGGGGGCAATGCGTCCCAGCGTTCGGCGATGTCGCGCGCCGCCGCCTCGCCGAACACGAAGCATTCGAGCAGCGAGTTGGACGCGAGCCGGTTGGCACCATGCAGCCCCGATTGCGACACCTCGCCCACCGCATACAGGCCGGGCAGGTCGGTGCGCCCGTCGCGATCGATCACCACCCCGCCACAGGTATAATGCTGCGCCGGCACCACCGGGATCGGCTGGCGCGTCATGTCGATGCCGAGGCCGAGCAGCTTTTCATGGATGTTGGGGAAATGGCCGCGCACGAATTCGGGGTCCATGTGGCTGATATCCAGATGGACGTAATCCAGCCCGAACCGCTTGATCTCGGCATCGATCGCCCGGGCGACGATGTCGCGCGGCGCGAGTTCGGCGCGCGGATCGTAATAGGGCATGAAGTTCTTGCCGGTGGTCGGGTTGATCAGCTTCCCGCCCTCGCCGCGCACCGCCTCGGTGATCAGGAAGTTCTTGACCTCCAGATTGTACAGGCAGGTCGGGTGGAACTGCATGAACTCCATGTTCGACACGCGGCATCCCGCCCGCCACGCCATGGCGATGCCGTCGCCGGTCGCGCCGCGCGGCGCGGTGCTGAACAGATAGGTCCGCCCCGCCCCGCCGGTCGCGAGGATCGTCGCACGCGCGGTGTAGAGCTCGACCCGGTCGGTGGCGCGGTTGAAGGCATAGACGCCCCACACATTGCCCGCCCCCGAATAGCGCTGCTCATGGCGACTGGTCGCCAGATCGACCGCGACCATATCGGGCAGCAGGGTGATGTTGGCATGCGCCCGCGCCGCCCGGATCAGCGCCTCCTGCACCGCCCAGCCGGTGGCGTCGTCGACATGGACGATCCGCCGGTGCGAATGGCCGCCCTCACGCGTCAGGTGCAGCGCCTCGCCATCCATGTTGAACGGCACGCCCAGCGCGGCGAGCCGTTCGATGGCGGCGGGTGCCCCCTCGACCACGAACTCGACCGCCGCACGGTCGTTGAGCCCGGCACCGGCAACCATCGTATCCTCGACATGGTTTTCGAACGTATCGCCGGGTTCGAACACCGCCGCGATCCCGCCCTGCGCCCACGCGGTCGACCCTTCGTTCAACGCGCCTTTCGCCAGCACGGTGACGCGGAACCGCTCGGCCAGATGCAGCGCGGCGGTCAGGCCGGCGGCGCCCGATCCGATGATGAGGATGTCGGTCTGGGCAGGGTCGTGGGACAAGGGGCACTCCGATCGGCTTGGTGCGCGACTATGCGGGTTCGGGGCGGTGTGACAAGGTTGGATGCGGTGGTGAGGAGGGTGCGTCGACGCAGCGCCGGCCGGACGACGCGAAAGTTAGCGTCCGAGGTCCGCGCGCACATGGTTCGGTGGTGGTCGCCGGCGAACGCCGTCGCCCGTCGCAACTGAACACGAGCGGACCGGATATCAGCGCAGTTCGAACGGAATGCGGACGAAGCCCTTCACCTGCGCAGGCCGACCGTCGACGATCGTCGGCGACCAGCGCCAGCGGCGCACCGCGCCCAGCGCCGCCTTGTCGAGGCGATCGGGTTCGCGACTGGCTGGGCCAGACCAGCGGATAGAAGGTCCGCTCAGCCAAGATATGAAGGCCGCCGGATGATCGGTAGCAAAGACCCCGTAACGGGCACTTCACGCATCGATCCGGCTCGCCAACTGGGCTGCTTATTCATGCGAAAATCGTACGTTGTTCAACCATTTCCAGCTGCCCTATCATACGATGCGACAAGCCTCTTCAACCTCGCTAAGGGTTTGAAAACGCCGTCAGGAGGATTGTGATCATGGAAGACGGCTTTGCCGCATTGTCGAAGATCGTAGGTGAGCGCGAGCGCGAGATCGTTGCGCGCTGGCGCGAGTTACTGGCCATGTCCGCCGGTGGCGCAGGCCGGATCAAGGATGCGGAAGTCGAGAAACAGTGCCGCGATTTCCTGTCTGCCTTTGCCGATGGTTTGCGTGCGGGGGCGACGGCGGCGAGCGACCCCGCATTCGCGCCTGCCCGACAATTGCTGGACGGCGTATCCCGATCGCGTGCCAATCAGGGCTTCACGCCGACCGAAACGGCGACGTTCGTGTTCTCGCTGAAGGAGCCGCTGTTCGAGCAGGTGCGCGTCAGATTTCCGGACGACGCCGCCCGCGTCGCGGGTATCGGTTGGGAAATGACCAGGATTCTGGATCAGCTCGGCCTGTACACGATGGAAGTCTACCAACGCAGCCGCGAGGAGGTTGTACGCCGGCAGCAGGAGGAGATCGCAGAGCTGTCGACCCCGGTGGTCAAGCTATGGGAAGGAATCCTTGCCCTGCCGCTGATCGGTACGCTCGATTCCGCACGCACCCAGGTGGTGATGGAGAACCTGCTGCAGGCGATAGTCGACCAGAGCGCCGATCTCGCCATCATCGACATCACCGGCGTGCCGACGGTGGACACGCTCGTCGCGCAACATCTGCTCAAGACGATCGCCGCCGCGCGCCTAATGGGTGCGGACTGCATTGTGTCGGGCATTCGTCCCCAGATCGCACAGACGATGGTGCATCTGGGCGTCGAACTCGACGTGGTGTCGAAGGCCACGCTCGCCGACGCCCTGGCGCTCGCGTTTCAGCGCACGGGGCGGTCGGTCGTCCGCAAGGTCGCGTCGAAGGGCTGAGCAGCATGGATCGCATTCCCATCCTGAAGCTCGGTCGCGCTTTGCTGGTCAGCATCCAGGTCGACATTCACGATCGTCTCGCCAAGGCGCTGGAAGAGGATCTGTCGGAGCGCATCGTCGCGACTGGCGCGCGCGGCGTGATGATCGACATTTCGGGGCTCGAGATCGTCGACTCGTTCATGGGTCGCATGCTCGACAACATCGCCGCCGTATCCCGCCTGCTCGATGCCGACACGGTGGTCGTCGGCATGCGCCCGGCGGTCGCCATCACGCTTGTCGAACTCGGGCTGTCGCTGACCGGGGTCAAGACCGCGCTCAATGTCGAGCGCGGCATGGCCTTGATCGGCAGCGGGCAGTACGAAGACAGCGATGGCGAAGACGCCCCGGAGGGCGGCGATGAACGCGACGCGGGATGATACCCTGCCGATCAGGGAGTCCGACGATGTCGTCCGCGTCCGTCAGGCCGTTCGGGTACAGGCCATCGCTGCGGGTCTGGGCCTTGTCGACCAGACCAAGATCATCACCGCTGCGAGCGAGCTTGCCCGCAACACTCTCGACTATGGCCTTGGCGGAACCGCCCGGATCGAGACCTTCACCGTTCCGCCGCGGCGGGGCGTGCGGTTGACGTTCGAGGATTCGGGTCCGGGCATTCCCGACCTCGATCGCGCGCTGACGGATGGCTACACGACCGGCGGTGGTCTTGGCCTCGGGCTGAGCGGTGCGCGGCGCCTATGCGATGATTTCGAGATTCGGTCCGTGGTCGGCGAGGGAACGTACATCATGATCGCGCGATGGAAATGACGATGCGCGCGGTCGAAGTTCGTGAGATTTCGCAGGTCGCAGAAGCACGCCGCGTGGCCGTTACCCTTGCCGAGGCGCATGGCTTCGGCGAGGGCGATGCAGGGCGCGTGGCGATCGTGGCAACCGAACTCGCGACCAACATTCTGAAACACGGCGACGGCGGAAGCCTGCTCTTCGGCAGCTTCGAGGATTCGTCCGGCGCCGGGATCGAGTGCATTGCCCTCGACAAGGGCAGCGGCATGGCGAACGTGGCCGATTCGATGCGTGACGGGCACTCCACGACGGGCACGGCCGGTAACGGACTCGGCGCGATCGCCCGAGGTTCCCACATGACGGACATCTATTCCGCGCCCGGCGGCGGCACCGCACTTCTTGCGCGTCTCCAGCGGGGCAAGCCTACGCATCTTGGCGCTCCTCCACATCCGACGTTCGGCGCTATCAGCCTGCCGATGCATGGTGAGGAGGCCTGCGGCGATGCCTGGTGCCGGAAGGACGATGCGAGCGGTGCGACCTTCATGGTTGCGGACGGGCTTGGTCATGGTCCCCTGGCCGCGCAAGCCGCCCATGCCGCGACGCGCATCTTTTACTCCAGCGCGGCGCCACTGCCGAGCGAGATGCTGCCTGTTATGCACAATGCGCTACGCCCGACCCGAGGAGCAGCGATCGGGATCGCGCATGTCGATGCGAAAGCCGGCCAGATCATCTTCGCCGGCGTCGGGAACATCGCCGCCACCCTTATCGATGGCAACGGCGTCCGCCGCATGGTCTCCAACAATGGCACCATCGGTCACATCGCCCGCCGCATGCGCGACTTTACCTATCCCATCGTGGGTGAAACCTTGATCGTGCTGGCATCGGACGGACTGGCGACCAGTTGGGATCTCAATGCCTATCCCGGGCTCGTTGCACACCACCCTTCGCTCATCGCCGGCGTGCTGTGGCGCGATTTCAACCGTGGGCGGGACGATGTGACGGTATTGGTGTCGAGGGTGGAGATCGGATGACCCTCAACCCCATCCTGACCGTGGCGCTGATCGGAGAGGCCGACATCGTCGCGGCCCGTCAGCGGGCCCGCCAGATCGCCGGGCTGCTGGGCTTCGAGGCGCAGGACCAGACACGGATCGCCACCGCCGTGTCCGAGATCGCGCGCAATGCCACGACCTATGGTGCTGGCGGCCGGATTGAATTCGGCGTGGAGCGGGCCGATCCGTCCAGCCTCGTCATCCGGATCCGCGACAAGGGGCCCGGTATTGCCGATGTGGACGCGATCCTGGAGGGTCGTTTCAAGAGCGTCAGCGGCATGGGCGTCGGTATTTCCGGAACCCGACGGCTGATGGACCGGTTCGAATTGGAGAGCCAGCCTGGCCGCGGTACGTCGGTCCTTCTCGGCAAGTGCCTGCCTTCGACTGCACCGTCCGTCTCACCGGCGCACCTGGCGGAGATCGGAAAGGTGCTCGCGGCGACGGGCGCCTCGGATCCGCTGGCCGAAGTGCGTACGCAGAACCAGGAATTGCTGCAGGCGCTGGCGGACCTGAAGCTTAAGCAGGACGAAAGCGAGCGGCTCAATGCCGAACTGGAGGAAACCAATCGTGGCGTGGTCGCCCTCTACGCCGAACTGGACGAGAAGGCAGGCGAATTGGCCGCGCTGAACGGAGACCTCGAACAGCGGGTAGCTGCGGCCGTTATGGAATGCCAGCAGGCCAACGACGCCTTGCGGCAAAGTCAGAAGATGGAAGCCGTCGGGCAGCTTACGGGCGGCATCGCGCATGATTTCAACAACCTGCTCCAGATCGTCACGGGCAACCTCGAAATGCTGTCGCGCAGGCTCCCCGCCGATGATCTCCGACTGCGACGGGCGGCGGACAACGCCATGTCGGGTGCCCAGCGGGCGGCGACGTTGACGCAGCGCCTGCTCGCCTTCGCGCGGCGACAGCCGCTCGCCCCCAGGCCGCTCGATTCGAACACTCTCGTCGAAGGTTTGTCCGATCTCATGCGCCGTACGCTGGGTGAGTCCATCTCGATCGAGGTCCACCTCGCGCCAGAGCTGTGGAAGATCGAGGCGGATGCCAACCAGTTGGAAAATGCGCTGCTCAACCTCGCCGTAAACGCGCGCGACGCGATGAAGCCTGGCGGCACGCTGACGATCACAACGGCCAACGGCATCATCGGCGAAGCCGATGCCGAGGACGATACCGTACCCGGTCATTATGTCTCGCTTGCCGTATGCGATACGGGTGACGGCATGTCGGAAGCGACGATGTCGCGCGTATTCGAACCGTTCTTCACCACGAAGGAGGTCGGCAAGGGTACGGGACTCGGCCTCTCGATGGTGTACGGATTCGTCAAGCAGTCGGGTGGCCATCTCAGGATCGAGAGCAGCATCGGCCGCGGTACGACGGTGACCCTGTACCTGCCCAAGTTCACGGGCACCGTCGTCGAGGAAACGCCGCTCGTCATCGGCGCAACCGCCACTGCGCGGCCGGGCGAGAGAATTCTGATTGTCGAGGACGACCCCGACGTGCGCGCGCATAGCTGCGATGTCCTGACGGAACTCGGCTATAGGATCGTAGCAGTGGCCGACGGGTCGGCCGCGATCGACATACTCGACGGCGATGGTCCGATCGATCTCGTCTTCACCGATGTCGTTCTGACGGGAACCGTGAACGGCCGGGACATCGCCGTGCACGCGCATGCGGTCCGGCCGGGAACCCCGATCCTTTTCACCTCCGGATATGCGCGTGAAGCGATCACGCATAATGCGCATCTTGACGAAGGTATCAGCTTGCTACCCAAGCCGTTCAGTTACGACGATCTTGCCGCGCGTGTTCGCCTGTCGATCGATCAGGCGCTCGCCGTGCGCGCCTGACCGGTTCGTAGCGCCGCTCATGTCATCGCCACCGGTAACGAAAGCCGAAAAGCCCGACCCGGTGAAGCAAGGCCCCGGGAAGCTGAAAGCCGGACCGATGCCCCCCCCCGTTTTCCTGTACACGGGTTTCGGTCCTGTTGCGTTCAGCTTTTCCGAGGCCCTGTATCCGATGGTGAGTGAATCCGCGGGCAACCATCGTAACCCTCGATCTGCGCGAACAGATCGCGTCTGGCATCCTCGCGGATCGCCCTTCGTCGCTGGTGAACGAGTTCGACCTTGAGCGTGAAGAAGAAGCTTTCCGAAGGCCTTTGTCGTAGCAGCAGGCAGTCCGGCACATTGTGGTTTGGCCTTCCTCGATGTCCGCAAGCCACACCCGACGGGACACCCCGGCGACGAACTCCCGGTTCAGGCGGTTTAGCTCGACCGGCCGATGGTGGTGGCGGAAACAACCATCCACTGACCGCCAACCGGACCACCCGATGGGGGGCGCGCATCGAAGCGGGCGGAAACCCGTGCCTCGGACCCAGGCACTCAGAACTTTTCGCGCCAGCATCGGATGGGATGACATGCGAAACCTTCCGCATGGGTCGGAACGCGACTATTCCTGTATGACGCTACTTTTAGATGTTGGACCATTCGGACGCACCGACCGACCAACCGAGCCAAAGTTGGCGGAGACGGAGGGATTCGAACCCTCGGTAGGAGTAATCCCCCTACGGCGGTTTAGCAAACCGCTGGTTTCAGCCACTCACCCACGTCTCCCGAGCGCGTTGCGCCTTGGAGTGGGGGCCTATAACGAGGGTTTGGGTTGCGATCAACTCCCTACGTCGAACGTAATTGCCGGCCGATCGAACGCGCGTTCATTGCAGGGACAGGCGCTTGGCCGCTATCGTGCGTACGAGGGCTTGCATGCGGGGAGTAGCGTGATGAAACGGTTGATCGGCTGGATGGCGCCGCTGTTGTTGATAGCGATCCCTGCCGAGGCGCAGGTGCGCACCGTCGACCCCAATGATGCGATCGATGGCGATCTGGCACCCGCGCCGCAGCCGACGCCGCGCAGCGACGTGCCGCCGGCCTATCGGCAGGAACCGGTCCAGCCCGCCCAGAACCAGCCGCCGGTCAACCAGACCCCACCCAGCAGCACAGCGACCAGTACCGCCAACGACACGTTCGAACGCGACGACCTGATCGGTGCGGCGGAAGGCGTGTTCGGGCGCGGTGCCGAAGGGCTGGCCGGCATCATCGAGAACATCCTGAAGGATCAGGGCAAGCCCAACGCCTACATCGCCGGGCGCGAAGCGGCGGGCGCATTCGTCGTCGGCTTGCGCTATGGCTCGGGAATCATGAACCATCGGGTGGAAGGCCAGCGCCCGGTCTATTGGACCGGACCGTCGGTCGGGTTCGACGTCGGTGGCGATGCGACCAAGGTCTTCGTACTGGTCTACAACCTCTACGATTCGCAGGAGTTGTACAAACGCTTCCCGGCAGCCGAAGGTCGCGCCTATTTCGTCGGCGGATTTTCGGCGAGCTACTTGCGGCGTGGCGATGTGGTCATGATCCCGGTGCGCCTCGGCGTCGGCTGGCGGCTCGGCGCGAATGTCGGCTATATGCGTTTCAGCGAAAAGCAGCGGTGGTTGCCATTCTAGGGGCAGGGGCGGCCCGCAACTGCGGGACTCGCCCAAGCCCGGCCGACGACGCGGCCTTTGTCCGCGGTGCGGGCCAAGGAATTTTCGAGAGCGGGTGAAAGAAGAAGCGTCACCCCGGATCACGTCCGGGGCGACGATGACCCTATCGCCCTACTCGCTTCACCCACCCCGAAAAGCGGTCGATTCGAACCGGACCGGCGCACCCAGCGCTTCCCCGACCAGTTCCGCTTCCCACATCGCGGTCCGTCCGCGCACGATCGTGCCGACCGGACGCCCCGTCAGCGTATCGCCGGTGAACGGCGACCAGCCGGCGCGCGACGCCAGCCAGCTTTCCTCGACCGTCCAGCGCCGCTTCAGATCGACGACGGTCAAATCGGCATCATAGCCGAACGCGATCCGCCCCTTGCCCGCCAACCCGAAAATCCGCTGCGCTCCGGCGCTGGTAAGATCGATCAGCCGCTGCAGCGTCAGCCGCCCCTCCGCAACATGGTTGAGCAACAGCGGCAGCAACGTTTGCACCCCCGGCATCCCGCTCGGTGTCGCCGGATAGCGCTTCGCCTTCTCCTCGACGGTGTGCGGCGCATGGTCCGATCCGATCACGTCGGGCACGCCCTGGTTCAGCCAGAACCACAGCCCGTCGCGATGCTCACCCGACCGGATCGGCGGATTCATCTGCGCATAGGTGCCCAGCCGCGGATAGGCGTCCTCGCCCGCCAGCGTCAGATGCTGGGGCGTCACCTCGCACGACGCGATGTCCTTGTTCGCACCCAGCAATTCCAGCTCGGCCGGGGTAGTGACGTGCAGCACATGCACCCGCCGCCCCGCCTCGCGCGCCAGCCGCAGGATGCGCGTCGTCGCGATCAGCGCGCTTTCGTCGTCGCGCCATACCGGGTGCGACGCCGGATCGCCGCTCACCCGCTCACCCTCGCGGGCGATCATCCGCATCTCGTCCTCGGCATGGATCGCGACGCGACGCTGGCCCGATCGCAGCACGCGCAGCAGATCGTCATCCTCCGACACCAGCAAATCGCCGGTCGACGATCCCATGAAGACCTTGATCCCGGCCGTGCCCGGCAACCGCTCCAGTTCGTCGAGATGATGCGCGTTGCGCGCGGTCGCCCCGACATAGAAGGCGTGATCGCAATACATCCGCCCCTTGGCACGGGCGAGCTTGTCGGCGATCGCTTCCTCGGTATCGGTCGCCGGCTTGGTGTTCGGCATTTCGAACACCGCGGTCACCCCGCCCATCACCGCCGCGATCGACCCGCTGGCAAGGTCTTCCTTGTGCTCCAGTCCCGGCTCGCGGAAATGGACCTGCGTGTCGATGACGCCGGGCAGGATGTCGAGACCGGTACAGTCGATCGTCTCGCCGGCATCGCCCGCCACACCGATGCCGGCGATCCGGCCGTCGATGATGCCGATATCGACGCGCGCCGGGCCGCCGGGAAGGTGGACCGTGCCACCGGTAAGCTTGGTATCGAAGGTCGCCATTGCCGCCTCTTGTAGCCAGGGGGTGAGCCGTCCTACCTGTTGACCATGACCGTTACCACCCCCGGAACCTGGCTTGCCGACCGCGCCCTGCTGCGCATCGCGGGCGACGAAACACGCGCCTTCCTACAGGGGCTGGTGACGCAGGACATGGCCACGGTCACCCCCGACACCCCGCAATGGGCGGCGCTGCTGAGTGCGCAGGGGAAGGTGCTGTTCGATTTCATCCTGTGGGCCGACGACGACGCCATCCTCATCGATTGCGAAGCCGACGCCGCCGATGCGCTTGCCAGGCGGCTGACGCTCTACCGGTTGCGACGCGCGGTAACGATCGACCGCAGCGATGCCGGCGTGCACTGGTCGCCTGCGGGCGGACGCGGCGTCCCCGATCCCCGGCTCGCCGAACTCGGCTATCGCTGGATCGACGCGGCGGGCGATCCGGCGCATGGCTGGACCGGGCACCGGTTACGCCACGGCGTGGCCGAGGGCCGCGCCGAACTGGGTGACGGGCAAACACTCTGGCTCGAATGCAATGCCCGCGAACTGAACGGCGTCAGCTTTACCAAGGGCTGTTACGTCGGACAGGAAAATACGGCGCGGATGAACTATCGCTCGACCGTCAACCGCCGGTTGGTGGTCGTCCCGACCGTCACACCCGGTCCGCGCACCCGCTTCATCCACGAATCGCTCGGGCTCGCGGTCGAACATCGCCGGATCGACGACTTGGGCGAGGCGCTCCGCCCCGACTGGCTGGCCGCTGCCCTCGCCGAACCTGCCTGACCGCGCGTCAGAACAACTCATCGAGCAGTAGATGGAAATCGACCTTGCGCTGGTCGGGCTGGGCGACGCCGTAACGTTCGAACATCCGCCGGGTTAGTCCAGCATCGAATTCGTCCAGACAATGGCCAAGGATCGCCAGATCCTGATAGCGATCGGCGACGCCTACCCGCCCGAGATCGATGCAGCCGACCACCCGCCACCCGTCGATCAGCACGTTGTCGAGCGAGAAGTCGCCATGGGTCACGACCGCGTCGGGCGACAGCGGCAACAACTGCCCCATCGCTTCCCAAACCTGCCCGGCGCTCCAGCCCTGCCGCGCGTCGTCGAAATCGTCTTCGTCGATCAGCCCGGCCTCGATCCGCGCTTGCGCCGCCGCAAGCCGAACGCCGTGCCCGCTATCGAACGGACAATCGCTGATCGGAATGGCATGGAGCGACCGCAGGAACTCGGCCAGCGCATCGACCACTTCGTCGCCGCGCTCCGGTTCGGCATCGAGAATCTGCCACGCGGTCCGTCCCGGCAGGGCCGTCGTCAGCAGCCACGCCGTATCGGTCGTAACCTCGCAACGTACGAGGGCCGGTACCGCGATCCGGCCGGTCAGCCAGCGTAACCGGACCATTTCGTCGACGATATCATCCGCAACCGTGCCAGTGCCGTGTTTCAGGAAGCGTTCGGGCGCGCCCGCCCTGCCGCGTACCCGGTAGATTGTCGCTCCCGACTCTCCCACGCGATCACGTGCCCAGCGACACCCGGCTACATCGGCCGTGAACGCAGGCGGCACGTCAATAGGCGCGCATGTTGTTTCGCGTTCGTCCATATGCCCCCTTTAATCCAGACCGCGCCCCGCAAAGCGACGTGCACAAACGAAAAGGGAGGCCGGTTGCCCGACCTCCCTTCCGAGAATTCCGCTTCGACGACGAAGCTGAATTACATGCCCGAACCCGGACCGTACGTGATTTCCACACGACGGTTCTGCAGTTCACGGACGCCATCGGCGGTTTCGACGCGCGGACGCGCTTCACCGAATGCTTCGGTCGAGATCGAACCACCCGAGATGCCACGGCCTTCCATGTACGCACGGACTGCATCAGCGCGACGCTGCGACAGACCGACGTTGTACTGGGCCGAACCCGAACGGTCGGTGAAGCCTGCCAGCATGACCTGCGCGTTGCCGCACGACTGGTAGTTCGAAATGGCGTTGTCGAGAATGCCAGCCGCTTCCGGCGTGACGTCCGACTTGTCCCATTCGAAGAACACGATGTACGGTCCCGGGGTGCAAACCTGAGCAGGCGGCGGCGGCGTTTCGACCGGAGCCGGCGGCGGCGGCGGCGTTTCGACCGGAGCCGGCGGCGGCGGCGGCGGCGGGGTCGGCGCGCCGAAGTTGAAGGTCAGGCCACCCAGCAGGCTGTGCGACCGGAAACGACCATCATAGCCGACGCCACGAACGTTCACGAGGCGAACGTCATCGGCGTTGAAGAAACGATACTTCAGCGAAACATCAACGTTTTCGCTCAGCGGCGCGCGGATACCCGCCAGAGCCTGCCATGCGAACACGGTGTCCGAGTCGTCGAGCGCCGCGAAGCTGTTGTTCACGCGATAGTCGTGCGCCTTGACGCGTGCGACACCGGCACCGCCGCCGACGAAGCCGCTGATGGCATCGTCGTCGCCGAAGTCGAGCAGGGCATTCGCCATGAACGACAGCGCCGAGGTACGGCCACCGCCGCTATAGGTGCCCGCGCCGACCGAAGTCGATGCGCCGGTTGCGATCGAACCGGTGGTACGCAGTTCGTCGACGGTCGCGCTCTTGTAAGCGACTTCGGTTTCGATGCGCAGGGCACCGAAATCGTAACCGACGGTGCCACCGACATCGTAGCCATAGTTGCTGTCGACGGTGGTGACGCCACCGGCCGGCGTGGTCAGATCATAGTCGATATCTTCGACGATCATTGCGCCGCCTTCCACACCCACATACCACGCGTTGTCGCGGGCGAGGGCGGGAGTTGCGAGCGCAGTGGTCGCGAGCGCCAGTGTGACGGCAAGCTTCCGCATTCTAGTCCCCTTTCACAGTTGTCCTACAGACAGCGCAAACCAAGTATCGAAGCGTTAGTTTCCACGCAAGCGCACAAAATCTGCGGTGTTGCACGATTACAACGAAATCAGGTGGCGATCAGCCCATGCCCGCGCAGCGCCGCGAGCACGGCCGACAGCGTCTTGCGCGCCTCTTCGTCACGGACCGAACCGCCCTCTGCGCCTGCGATGGCAGCGCGTTGCGATCCGATCACCGGCACCCCGTCGATCGTCAATCGCGTACAGCGCAAGTCGCCGATGCGCCACGCACCCCCGCGGAACTCCACGGTCGTTTCGCTGGCGGACCACCAGAGCCGCATGCCGTCGCGCGGGGCTGCGAACCGCCATCCGCCCGCCGTCATCCCTGCGAGATGCTGCGCCTTTCCCGCCCATGCGCCGGTCGGCGTCGCCCCGACGATCCAGCAGGTTCCGACCGTCGCATTCGGCAGCGGCGTGTCCTCTGCGACCCCGGCGACGCATCCATGCAACAGCATGTCGATCAGGGTCAGCGCCTCGTTATGCGTCATTTCCTTCTGCGCCTGCGAGGCGTGCAGCAGCGGCAGCGACAGGCGGCTGGTCTGTTCGGTCATCATCTCGTCTCCGGTCGATAGATTGTCGTCGCCGCGCCAGACGGGCCATGAATGCCGATCTGACGAACCTCGATGGTCAGCGGCATCGTCGGCAGCGCGATGCGCAGCAGCGGTTCGGCGATCTCGATGGTCCGCGTACCGCCCAGTGTGACGCGATACGCTTCGCGCTCCTCGCCGATCGGCACCTCGACGCCGTCGCGCCAAGTCACCACCCCCCGTGCGCACCGTATCCAGCGCAATTCGAGCATATTCTCCCGCACCCCGGCGGTCAGGTGGACCGGCGCGGGCGGCACCAGCCCCGATCCTGCCGGAACGATGGTCGCGGTGGTGACGTCGTCGGTGGCGATCCCCACCGCCATCGCCGTCATCGCCCTTCCCACCGCCGGCACAGGTTCGTCGATCCGCCGCAGCGTCGCTGGATCCAGCAGCACGAACGCCTCGCCCGCCACGTGCCCGGCCATCGCCGCCGCGGTTCCGCGCCGACCGCGCCACAGTCCCGAAAGCCGCCAGCGTGCCGCCCCGATCCGCTCGGCCCGCGCGAACTGCACGATTTCATCGCCGATCAGCGCCGCATTGCCGCCACGGTCGATCGCCGCCGCATCGATCCCGGCCAGCGTCATCGCGTCGTGCAGCAACGCGACCTCGACGCTGTTCATGCGGTCCTCGATCAGCGCACTCGCCGGTCCGGGCGGCAGGGTGACGGTACCGATCACTGCCGGGGCCGCGCTGTCGCCGATCTCGCTCCAGCCACCGGCATCGTCGCCGGTCAGCACCATCGCCCGCCGCCAGCCCGCCTGCGTTCCCGCTGCCAACGCCGCGATGGCCGGCACGCTGTCGCCTGCCTCCGCCGGCAGCTCGACGAGCATCAGCCGCGTCCGGCCCGCGACCACATCCGCCGCCAGTCGCGGCTGCCCGACCGCCGCCGGGGCCGGCAGCGTCGCCGCCGCGATCCGCACCAGTTCGATGGTGATCCGCATCGCCTCGATCCGGGTCCGTCGCACCCGCCACGCCCCCGGCTCGCCCGCGATCGTCACCCGGTCGCCCGGCGCGACATCGATCGCACGCCAGTCGAGCACGACCGTCCGCACCTCCCCCGCCAGCACCGCGCGGGCGGCGATATCGCCCGCGATTCTCGCCGCACCCGCCGCATCCAGCGCCGCCCGCAACTCGACCCGCAGCATTCTCTGCGCACCGCCCGGTCGCAGCACCTGCTGCACGCCCGCCTGATAATCGCGCGCGACATCGTGATAGGCGATGGCGACGTCGCTCGGGCTCATCGGCGGCCGCCGCCATTCGGGTGCTTCGCCGACCGGGCCATCGTCGCGGATCGTTCGCGCCGGTCCGCTGCCGATCCGCAGCAGCGTGCCCTCGCCATCGGGCGCATACCAGCCGCCCAGCGGATCGACCAGCGCCGCCACCGCATCGCGCACCCGCGCACCGCTCGCCGCATAACCGATCAGCACCGGCCCGGCCGTCTCCGCCCGAATCGCGCCATCGCCCAGCGCCTCGGCGATCCGCCCGACCGCGACCGGCGCATCGTCGGCGATCACCTCGAAGGTCAGCGACGGGATACGATTGCCGAAATCGGCCAGCGCCAGATCCTCGAACACCGCATAGGCGATGCCGCGATGCGCCGGGGCGTTGCCGATCCCGACGATGCTCTCGATCAGCGGATCGGGCGTCTGCGCCTCATCCCCCGGATACCAGCGAAATCCGGTCCGCGTCTTCCAGTCGCCCGCCGCCCCGCGCAACAGCTTCCCCTCGGCCCAGATGCGCCCGATCCCCCGGATCAGCCGCGCCGACAGCGCTACCGCGAACGACGCGGAATAGCTGTATTGCCGCGTCCGCGCCGACCCCTTGCCGCTGGTCGCCGACGCCTCGCGCAGATCGGTCGCCCAGATCACCGTCCCCGCCACCCGCATCGTCCCGAACAGTTTCGGGATCGCCGCGCCATAGCTGGACAGTTGTACCTGCAATTCGCGCAGCCGCGGCCCGTCGCGCGGCGGCCCGGCGAACAGCTGGTCGTCGATCGCCCGCCCGGCCATCGCGCCCAGCGCCGCTCCGATCGGCCCCGCAATCGCGCCACCCACCACGGTCAGCACCACCGTCGCCATATGTCTCTCCTATTTCCGCCAGATGCTCAGGATCGGCCACGGCACGTCGCGCCGTTCGACCACCGCCCGCGCGACCGCATCGGCGTGCAGGATGCCGCCCCCGGTCGACAGCCCCAGATGCAACTGCCCCGGCCCGGTCAGCAGCAGCAGCACATCGCCGGCCATCGCCCGATCGACCCGCCGAAACCCTGCCGCCGCCAGCACCGTCACGACCCGCGTCGCATCGCCGCTGCGCCCGGGATAGTCCGCCGGCACGTCGACCTTATGCGCCCAGCCGACCAGCCCGACACAGTCGAACCCGCCTTCCCCGCGCCCCTGCCGCCGGAACCGCACCCCGATGACGCTGCGCGCCCGTTCGAGCGCGCTCATGCCCCCGGATACCGGGTCAGCAGGTCGATCCCCGGCAGATACGGCTCGCCCCGAAAATTCGCCACATTGCCGAACCGATCGCGACAGGTGTCGAGCGTGCCGTCGCACCCCTCGGCGATCTCGACCAGCGCGCCCTTGCCCTCGAACCGCGGCGGCAGTTCCAGCGTCACGCCGGCCGCGTCCCCGGCAAGGATCACCGCCGACAGCCCGCTATTGGCACCGCCGATCCACCGCAGCCGCCCGCGCGCAAAGCCCGCCCCGCCCGCCAGCGACAGCCGCGCGCCATCCTGCGCCGTCACCCGCGCCATCCGCCGCCGCCCGGCCATCGCCACCCGGCACCGCCTGTCGCCCAGCGTCGCGCGGCACCCCGGCGACGTCGCCTCCACCACCGGCGCATCCAGCCGCACCTCGCCCCCCAGCATCTCTGCCGAGAAACGCCCGCGCCGCGTCTCGACACCGCCGATCCGCCCGGTCGCGACCGGCACCGGCGTCCCCGGCGTTTCCCAGTCGACCGCGAACACCGCCACCCGCGCCCCGTCATAGCGCCCCGCCATCAGGTCGCGCTCACCGGTCGCGGCATGGCTCAGCGCCCCCTCGACCGCCATCACCGGCGCGTCGAGCGTGTCGTCACGCACGATCGCCGACGGCACCATGCCCGGCGCGGCGCGATACAACAGGCCATCGACCACCACATCGCGGTCATGCGCGGTAAGGCCGATCGTCACCCCGTCGCGCCGGTCGATCCGCCAGCACCACGTCAGCGTCGTCACCGCGCTCATGGCTCGCGCACCTCGATCAGCGGCACGCTGGCGGCACTCGCCGCGCCAAAGGTCGCGCGCGCCACCTGCAACCGGTCCTCGGCAAAGCGTACGGCCACGTCGAACGCGAACCCTGCCGTCACCGCCACGCCCCTCGCCGGCGCGACATCGAGCTGCACCCAGCCGCCGGCGACCACCGCAAAGCCCTGCGTCTCGACCCCGCCGACGCCGACCCGCACGCTGCCCGCCACCGGCCGGGTGATCCGCCGCACCATCGCCCCGTATCGCTTCACCAGCGCGAACCGCGTCGTCACCCCGTCGCCGGTCCCGATCGCCACGTCGCCGAATGCGGGCGGCACCCCCGTCGCGTGATCGAACGGGTCCTGCAACCGGAACCCGCGCGCCGGTCCCAGCCGTGCCCGAAAGAAATCGAGCAGCACCGCCACATCGCGCTCCGACCGGACGCCCGGCCCGACATCATAGCGCGTGCGCGGCTCGGCCCAGTCGACATTGCGCGCCTCGGCACCCCCGGCCCCCACCGCGATCGCGGTCGAGGTTTCCGGCATCACCTCCGCCTGCGCGCCCAGCGCCAGCGGAAAGCGCACGTCATCGAACGCCTCCATCGCCCCCTCCTCCTCGAAATAGGTGAACCCGTCGCGCAACACCTGCGGCAGCGCCCAGACGAACGTCTCTGCCACCCCGCGCCCGCGCGCGACCTCGGCCGCCGCCGTGATCGCCGGCCACTGCCCGCGATCCTCGGGCCGCAACACGAACCCCGAAAAATAATGCTGTTCGTCGACCGGATAGCCGAGCCGTGCCCCCGCCGCGCTCACGCCACGCGCGGTCGACCCGACATTGCCGGTCGCCGCCCAGTCATAATCCTCCAGTTGCAGCACATCGAACGCCGGTTTGGCCCAGCCGACCGGCAAATTCGCCCGCTTCACCTGCGGACTGGCGGCGTCGAGGATCGTCGGCAGATAGGCGAGCAACAACGCCTGTTCCGCCCCCGCCCCCCGCGCCGCCGCGACCAGCGCCGCCGTCGATGCCGCCAGCAATTGCCCCGCCCGGTCGAGCACCGCCCGCTTCGCCACGGTCAACTCGCCGCGCACATCTTCGATCACCACCGGATTGCCGCCCAGCGCCGCCTTCGCCGCCGCATCGTACAGGCAGATGCGATGATCGGTCGTCACCCACCACCATGGTTCGCCGACCTGAAACTGCCCCTTGCCCCCCGCCGCGCGCGCGATCCCGACGAACGCCCGCGCCACCGCCTGCAAATACGCCATCGCCCCGCCATGCGCTGGCGACAGCAATGTCGATGGCGGCACCCATCCGGTCAGCGCTGGCGACCCGTCGCTCGCCCGCTGTTTCCAGTCGCCCCAGCAATGCGCGTCGAACAACTCGTAACTAAGCGACCAGATAGGATCATAGCCCAGCGCGTCGGCACGCGCCGCAAAGTCGCGATGCCACGCCACGCACGGGCCGTTCAGCACGCCCCCGGCCAGCGACACGAACAGCCCGTCGCCTGAGCGTTCGAGCCGGAAATAATGGCTCATCCCGACATAGTGGACGAGGGCACCACGATACCCCAGCCGCAACGCATTGTGCAGCAACCGCGCGGGCGTCAGGTGATAGCTGTCGTCATAGCCGCTCGCGATGCGCAGCCCATGTTCGGGCACCACGACCTCACCGATCGCCAGCACCGATCCCGGCCCGTCGCACCGGATCGCCGACAGCTCGACCCAACCCTCCGACGGGCTGCTGAGAAATCCGTCGCCCGCATCATAGTCCGGCGGCACCAGCGACACGAACATCCGGTCGACATCGCCCGCCCAGACCGGCACCGCATCGTCGGGCAGCCGGTACCCGCCGACGACGTTCGCGAAATCGATCGCGATCTCCGCATCGTCGGGCGTCCCCGTGGCATAGTTCCACAGCCGCACATACCACGCCCGCGCCACCCCCTCGGCATCGCGCCCCTCGATCGTCAGCACCGGCCCATGCGTCGCATCCAGCGGCCGAAGCCCCGCCGAGCGCCAGCGAAACCGCAACCGGCAGTCGCGATAATCGCGCGACGTCGCGTAGCGCAGCAACACATGGTCGTGCCGATCCTCCGACGCCCAGATCAGCCCCGCCAGATCGTCGCGCCGATAGAATACGCATGTTACCCGCAGCGCATCCGGCGCGGTCGTCACCACCGACGCCATCATCGGTCGCGGAAAATCGACGGTCCAGTACACCGGATCGAACCGCGTCAGCACGCCTTCGTCCTGCACCGTCCGCTGTTCGGCCAGCCAATGCCCCATCTCAAGCCTCCATCAGCGCGGCACGCACCGCCCGCGCGACCTGCCGGCTCGATTGTTGCAGCGCGCGCGGCGCATCCTGCCCCGGCGCATGGACGGTGATCGCCACCCGCACGTCGCGCGCAGGCCCGCCCTGCATCGCCACCACCTGTCCGCTGCTGGTCGGCACGAACAATTCCGGCCCGCGCTCGCCGACCAGATAGGGTCGCGCCGGGCTGACCGGTCCGCCCGTCGCCCGCCCCGGTGCGCCGCCGACCAGCGCACCCAGCACGCCGGCGATCCCGCCCGCCACGCCGCCGCCACCGCCGCCCGACCCCAGCACCGCCGCCGCCGCGATCTCCGCCAGCACCTTCAGTGCGGTATCGCGCAGATCGTCGAAATCCAGCTTGCCGGTGCGGATCGCGCGGCCCAGCGCGGTCTCGATCGCGCGCCCTGCCCGCTCGACCCCGCCGGCAAACGGCCCGTCCAGACTGGCCTGCATCGCCGCCACGTCGCCGGCGAACCCGGCGGTATCGGCGCGCACGCGCACGATCAGCCGTTCGATTTCCTCATCCATCGGGAAAACGCTCCTTCAGCGTGTCGATCGTCGCGCGGTCGCAGGGGGCGGGCGCATCGCCCCGCACCGCCTGCACCAGCGCGCCCAGTTCGGCGGGCGTCGCCGCCCAAAAGGCGTCCGGGCACCACCCGAACGCCACTCCCGCCAGCCCGGCCGCCCGGGCCGCGCCCTCGGCAAAACTCACCGCCCGCCCAATATCTGCGCGATCAGTTGTTTGAGCGCCGGCGTCGCCGCGGCGATCCCGGCCGCCGTCACCGCATCGGCAAACTCCTCGCGCGACATCGCCACCGGATCGCGCAGGCAATGCCACAGCAGCGCAATCAGGTCGGCCAGCGTCAGCCGCCCCGCCGCCGCCCGCTCGACCAGTGCGAACAGCGACCCGACCTCGCCCTCCGCCGCGACCAGCGCGGCAAAGCTCGGCCGCAGCACCAGCGTCTCGCCGCGCACCCGCAGGCTGGCCTCGCCGCGCACGGCATTCGCCGCGCCGCTCATGCCGACACCACCGGGCCGGAGGATTCGAGCGCCAGCGTGTAATTGCGCTCGCCATTATAATCGCCGGCATAGTCGAGCCGCGTGACGAGAAACCGTCCGGTCATCGTCTCGCCCCCTTCGAAGGTCAGCCGATACTCCTCGATCGTGCCGGCCAGCGCATTGGCCCGCAGCCGGACTTCCGCCCCCGATCCGGTAAAGACCCCCGCGCCCGACACGCTGACCGACCGCACCCCCGCGCCCGACAGCAGTTCGCGCCACCCGCCCGAATCCTTGCTGGTGATCGCAACCGCCTCGCCATTGACGCTCAACTGCGTCGTGCGCAGCCCCGCGACCGTCGCATAGGCCACCGGCACCGCCCCGTTCCCGATCTTCAGCAGGAACGCACTCCCCTTCTCTGCCGCCATGTCATTCTCCCGATGTTGATGATGCTCGCCGCCCCGCCTCCGGCGTATCCCCGCGAAGGCGGGGATCCAGAGCCACCGGCGCCACCTTTCCTCCACTCGTACCCCGGCGAAGGCCGGGGCCAGGTTGGGGGACGCTGCTTTGTCTTCAGAACCGTGCCGCAACTGGACCCCGGCCTACGCCGGGGTACGACCGTACGGAAAAGCCATTCCCCTCACCCCGCCAGCATCCGCACCCGAAACTCGACCGATCCGATCCAGCCCTTGCCCTCGCGCACCACCCGGCTGCGCACGAACACCAGACTGACGATCCGCCACCCCGCCAGAGCCGCAGGCGCCGACAGCACCGCCCCTTCCGCCGCCGCCGCCAGCGTCCGCAGCCGCACCGGCACCTCGCCATCGTCGAACAGTTGCACGACCACCCGCCCCTCGCGTCCGGCGGCATCCTTGGTTCCCCAGTCGGACAGCACCGGCATGTCGACCACGACGAAGGGCCGCGCGGCACGCACCGGCGGCGCATCGAACACACTCGCCCCGGTCAGCACGCCCCGCAGCCGAGCGACCAGCATCGCCTGCAACAGCGTCCCCGCGATCATCGCCCCCACCCCGCGATATCCTGCAACCGCGGATCGACGATCGTCCGCCGCGCCAGCCCCTTGCCCGACAGCACCACCGCGTCGTCGACCGCCTCGGCCCGCACCCCCGGCACCGCCGCCGCTGCCGCAGCTACCCGTGCCTGCATCTCGGCCGCCCGCCGCTCGGCAACCGCGATGCCCCGCACCAGCGCCGCCCTCATCGCCGCGCCCCCGTCAGTTGCATCCGCCGCCACGGCCGCCACAGCGCCCCGACCGCCGCCGGGGGCGCGGCGCTCGCCGTTCGTTGATCGAACAGATGTGCGACCAGCACCACCACCCCTTGCGCGACCGCCGCCGGCACCGTCTCCCACGTCGCTGCGATCCCGGCGGTGAAGTGCACCGGGCTGGCCGCCGCCATCCGCACCCATCCCGTGCCGTCGGCATCGATATCGATCGCCGTGACCGGTGCGACCGCGACGATCGCGCTGACCGGTCCCACCGGCAACGCCCGCCACTCGCCGCTCGCCGCCATCATCGCCTCGTGCGGCCGCGCGAGGATCGCGGTCCCGGTATAGGCCTCGGCCAGCGCCAGCGCGCTCGCCGCCAGCCGATCGATCACCGCATCCTCGGCACTGCCCGTGATCCGCAGATAGTCCCGCGCCGCCGCGCGCACCCCCGCGATCGCCGCCGCCGGAAAAGGCGCTGCGCTCATATACATCTCCCGTTTTTTGATCCGCTCACGCGGATGGCGGTGCCGGCCCGCTCCCCCACCCGGCCACCCACACGGTATTCTCGATGGGTGGCCGGGTGGGGGAGCGGGCCGGCACCGTCTCGGGGCGGGCTATCCCCGCCCCGACCCATTAAGCCGCTGCGATCTTCAGCAGCTTGATCGCCTCCGAATTGACCACCGCTCCGCCGACGCGCTTGGTCGCGTAGAAATGGACGAACGGCTTGTTCGAATACGGATCGCGCAGGATCTGCGTCTCGGCCCGCTCGGTGATCAGATACCCTGCCCGGAAATTACCGAACGCGATCGGGAAACTGCCCGCCGCGATGTCCGGCATGTCCTCCGCCTCGACCACCGGATAGCCCAGCAGCGTATCGGGCTGCCCCGCCGCCAGCCCCGGCATCCACAGGAACGCGCCCTCGGCACTCTTGAACTTGCGGATGCGCGCCGCGGTCTGCGCATTCATCACGAAGGTCGCACCCTGCCGATACGCCCCGCGCAACGCCTGGACCAGATCGATCAGCCGGTTCTCGGGCTCAGCGCCAAAGTCCGCCGCCGCCCCGCTCGCCAGATACTGCATCGTCCCGAACGCCCGCGTCGCATCACCCGTCGCGGCGGTCGGCCCGGTCAGGAACCCGCGCGGCCGCCCGACGCCATTGCCGCTAACGAACGCCTGCCCCTCGGCGCGCGCGAACTCGCTCGCGATCTCGCCGGCCAGCCATTGCTCGACATCGAACGCCGCATCGTCGAGCATCGCCTGGCTCGCCGCCGGATTGGCGTAGAGTTCGCCCATCGGCGGTGCGATCTCGTTGAAGGTCGGCGTCGCCGTCTCCGGCCGCGCGCCGCCTTCGCTCGCCCAGCCCGACGGCGTGCCGCCGCTGGTCACCAGCTTGCGATAGCCCGCCGTGCCGACGCTCACGACCTGCGCGATGCGGCGGATCGGGCTGGCACTCTTCAGCGTCGCGCCGATCATCGCATCGATCTCGCGCGGGACCGCCACGCCGCCCGCCGCATCGCTGGTCCCGGCCACCGCCTTGGTCTCGACCTCGGACCCGCTGCGCACGAACGCACCGAAGCCACCCCCCGGCGCCGCGCCGCTCAGCATCGGCCGGCTGCCACCGACACCCGCACCCGAAAAGCTGCCCACCAGCGTATCGATCGTCATACCGTCTTCCCCATGCAAAAAGGGGCGCCGCACCTGCGACACCCCTTCGGTTGAAAAATGATTGTGAAACCGCAGGATCACCCGTCCTCGACGGCATGAATCCGCGCCAGCGGCTGCATCGGCTGCGCGACGATACTGACCTCGACCAGCTCCGCCGCCGCGATCGTCCGCCACGCGCCCTGCCGCACCTGCGTCGCGCGGTACCCGAACGACAGCCCGGTCACCGCGCCACTCGCCACCAGCCGTGCCGCCTCGCCTGCCTCGATCCGACCGATAACGCGCAAGCCCCGCGCGTCCTCGCCGGCCAGCTCGACCGTCCCGATCGGATCGCCGCGATGGTGCCACAGCAGCGGCACCCGCCCCGCCGCCGTCAGCGCGCCGGGCAGCACCACATCGCCGCCCCGGTCGGCCCGCCCGAAGATCGCGGCGTACCCTGCGAACCTCACCGCGCCCATTCGGGCCACCCGCTCTTCACCGCGATCCCGACCAGCAGCAGCGCGAACACCATCCGCATCACCCATGCCAGCGCCGCGCGCACCGCCGATCGCTTGGCATCGCGCCAAGCCTTCAACAGTTCGCGCAGTTCCTGCACATCGCCCGCCGCCGCCGCATCCGACAGCCCGATCCGCGCCATCGCCCGGCTCGCGCCCAGCTCGCCCGCCTCCTCCGCGATCGCCCGCAGCGTCTGCAGGTCGGCACCGTCGCCCGCCGCCTGTCCCATCAGCTGCGCCAGCAGCACCCCGTCGCCCATCGCCCGTCTCCTGCCTTTGTGCTAGGCGGCGGCCCGTGAGACCCCGCCTGCACATCATCCTCGCCGCCTTCGGCGCGGCCCTCCTCGCCTTCACCTTCGCGCTGCCCGTGCTGAAGGGGAAACGTTGCACCCAGGCCGGCGGCAGTTTCGACCGCCTGACCATGACGTGCGACCTGCCCCGCTAGGGCCGGTCACAACCCCACCAGCGCCCGCTTCTCCTCCGGCGTCAGGAAATCCGCCCCCGCCACCCGCGCCCACAACTGGTCGCGCTCCTCGCTAAGCGCCACCACCCGATCCAGATCGACCGACAGCGCCCCGCTCCCGATCCACCCGTCGATCGCCTGCCCCAAGGCGCACAGCACCCGCTCGCCCAGCGGCACGATCGTCTGCCGCCACAGCGCCCGGTTCGCCTCGCGATAATTCGCGAACGTATTGTCCCCCGGCAGCCCGAGCAGCATCGGCGGCACCCCGAACGCCAGCGCGATCTCCCGCGCCGCCTGTGCCTTCAACCCGACGAAATCCATGTCCGCCGGCGTCAGGCTCATCGCCTGCCATTTGAGGCCCCCGTCGAGCAGCATCGGCCGCCCGGCATTGGCCGCCCCGGCAAAGGCATCGTCCATCTGCGCGCGCAGCCGGTCGAACTGTTCGCCCGACAACACCCCGCCATCGCCCGGATCATGGACCAGCGCCCCCGATGGCCGCGCGGCATTGTCGAGCAGCGCCTTGTTCCAGCGCGCCGCCTCGTTATGGATCGCCACCGCCCCCGCCGCCGCGCCCAGACACCCGAGGCCATAATGATCGTCGAGCGGGTGGAAGCCGCGGATATGCACCACCGCCGGCCGCCCCGCGCCATCCTCGGCCGCAATCCGCGTCACCCGATCGCCGACGCGGTAGCGGTACGCGACCGGCCACCCCGCCGCATCCGCCTCGACGGTCACCCGCTCGGGCCGCAGCGCATACAGCTCGCCGATCCCGCCCGCCCCGTCCTCGATCAACTGGATATAGGCATTGCCGTGCAGCAGCAGCTGCGCCCCCACACTCTCCAGCAATTCCTGTCCCGCCGATCGCGCCGCGACCAGCGCCACCGCCCGCACGTCGCCCACGACCGGCATCGACGCGACCCCCTCCGCCACCAGCCGTACCGCGCGCTGCGCGATAGGATTGCCCAGATAGGCGGCGCGCACCTGCGCCTCATAGCCCTGCGCCCACCCCCCCGCCGCCGGCCCGCTCCCCTCGCGCCACAGCACCGCACCGGTGCCGCCCCGCGCCAACACCGGACGCGACCCATCGCGCCCGGACCTGCGTCCGAACCATTTCATGGCAATTCTCCCGAAACCAAAGATGACCGCCCATCTTCCCTCTCCCCTTTCAAGGGGAGAGGGTTGCGCAGACTTGGTCTTTGCCCAGCAAAGGCCTAGTCGAAGCTGGGAGAGGGGTCAGCGCGCAGCGCGCGAGCCAAAGGCTCGCTCGATCCCCCCGAACCAGTATCGCTCCCCTCACAACACCCGAACCGTCGCGACCCCGCGCCGCCCTAACATCAACTCCTGCATCGCCCACACCATCGCATCGGCGCGATCGGGCGACCGCCCCGGCCCCTGATAGCCGCCCCCGGCGATCAGCCCGCACAATTCGTCCTCCAGCGCCGGGAACGCGCCGACATGGAACGCCCGGCCATGTTCGTACAGCGCCACGATCGGCTCGGCCCGCGCCGCCTTCCCCCGCGATGCGTGGACCAGCGTGACCGGCAACCCGGCCTCCGCCGCGCGCAGCACGCTGGCGACCATCGCCCCGCCCTGGTTCGATTCCGCCACCACCCGGTCGGCACCATAACGTGCCGCGCACGCCGCGACGGCTTGCGACCAGCCCTCGGGCGACAGGCCGGCCACGCTCGCGTCGGCCAGCACATAGCCATGGCCATCCTCGCCAAGGCCAACCGCGACGATCCCGCACGCATCGCCATCGACCCCCGCCGGCGGATCGACCCCGACCACCACCCGCACCAGCGTCGGTGCCGCCGCCACCCGCTGCGTCTCGATCAGCGATCGTTGCCACAGCGCGCCCGCCACCTCCTCGATCAGCTCGCCGTCCAGTTCCTGCCGCCCCAGCCTTGTCCCGGCATAACTGCCCTCGACCTGCGCGACATAGCTTTTGGGCAGATGCATATTGTCATAGGTCCGCCCGCCGGTAATCCGTACGCCGTCCATCGCCCGGATGCGCCGCAGCAGCGGCACGACGCGCGGCGTCGTCGTCACCAGCGTCTGCGGCTGCTCGCCCAGCCGCATCCCCATCATCAGATTGTCCCATGTCGCATCGGCATTGCGCCATTTGGCCAGCTCGTCGCACCACGCGATATGGTGTTCGGGACCGCGCAGGTTCTCGCCGCTCTCGGCGGCGTAGATATAGGCACGGGCACCCGAACCGAATTCAACCAATCCGTGCGACGGCCGATAGGTCACCGGCCCGAAATGCCGTCCGATCGCCAGCACGCCGGCGGGTCCCCGGATCATCACTTGTTCGACGTCGCGCCGGGTCGCCCCGACCAGCGCGATGCGCAGGTCGCGCCGATCGGCTGCCTGTTCGCAGACCCATTCGGCACCGGCATGGGTCTTGCCGAACCCGCGCCCCGCCTGGATCAGCCATACCGTCCAGTCACTGTCGGCGATCGTCTGACCGTCATGCGCCCACAGCTTCCACCGCGTCGCCAATTCGCGGCGGCGGTGCGGTGTCAGGCGCGACAACGTTCGTTCGAGTTGCACATCGTCCATCTCGGCCAATGCCCGGACCAGCGGATCCATCTCGCTCATGTCCGACGCTCCAGCTTGCCACGCATCGCCTTGATCCGCTTGATGAGCATCGCGTCCGTTTCGGCCTGCGTCGCCCGCAACTGCGCCTCGCGCCGCCCGGTGCCCTGCTTGACCAGCGCCTGATGCCGATCGAGCAGACGGATCGCCTGTTCGACGCTGATCGGGCCGGTGACGACCTTGTCGGGATCGCCGGCCGGAACATCCTCCAACGCGGCGATCGCTTTGGATACCAGCATCTCTTCCAGCCGGTCGTACCCGGCCAGCAGCGCCATTCGCCACTGTTCGGCAAAGGCAACGTCGCGTCGGCGCAGGGCATAAACGCTGGCCTGCGTCAGCCCGACCGCTTCGGTCGCCGCCCGGACGTTACAGGTCGCGGCTACATGGTCCAGAAACTGCGCGCGGCGTGACGGCGTCCATCCGGCGGCGATCCGCTGCTGTTGCACCGGTCGCCTGCCGCCGCTGGTAAGCACTTTCTCCCGCTCCATCGTCTTCCCCCCGATCGCGTGCCCCGGACGCGAAACGGGGCCGAAGGCGTCGCCGCCCGGCCCCGATCCGCAATTCCTCACTGTTCCTGTTTTGTGCCAGATGAGCGTGACGATGTCAAGCGCAATGTTCCTATCTGGTTCGTTTTGCGCCGGCCATGGCGACGGGCGCACCGCATCCCCATATAGGGTGCATCGCTGGCAGATGGTCCGTAGGCGCCAGCGACCGGGAGACTCGCGTGCTTCCGCTTACGCTGTTGGGAGCGTCGATTATGGACCTCAACGATTTGCTGCACCGCCATCAGGTGGCGCTGATGCGCGCGGCCTCGGCCGCCACGAACGAGGCGCGCGAGTCGCACGACGGCACCGCGCGCTGCTACGAAACCAAGATCGAAACGGTGCGCAGCATGCTCGGCGCATCCGGCCGGATGGTGGCGGCATGACCGCCGCCCCCGACACGCTGGCCGACCTGCCCGCCGACGCCGTGGCCGAACTGCCCGTCGAAGCCGTGGCCGAAGCGCCCGTCGAAACCCCGCGCAAGCCAGGGGCGATGCGCTTCAAGCGCAAGTACACGACGGTGCGCCTCACCCCCGATCAGGCCAGTCGTCAGGGTCAGGTCGCGACCAGCGCCTTTCGCCGCTTCGGCGAGCGCGACAAGGCGATGGCGTTCCTGAACGACCATGACGACGCCCTTGGCGGACGCCCGCTCGACCTGGCGATCGCGAGCGCGGAGGGGCTGCAAAGCGTCGAAGCGGCGATGCTGGCGCGGACGGCCTAACCACGCATCAATCCATCTCGCGGGGCAGGCGCTCCGCGAGAGGCGGATCGATGAAGGCCTCTGCGAACGTCGCACGCGCCATCACCGCGTGACTATACTCCGCAGGCTTCGGTCAAGGGAGGCGCGGCCTACCTTTCCCCGTTCAGTTCGAGCAGCTTCGAGCCTGTCGAGAAGCGTCCGTCGAGAACCCCGCCCCGGTTGAGCCACCCCTCCTCGACAAGCCCGAACCGAACGGGGAGTGGCCGCCTTCACAACCCCGCGAGCATGGCCTCCCACGCCGCGACTTCGTCCTCGCGCCGCGCCACGATCCGCAGCGGCCCGACCGCACCGGTCGCCGGATCGACCTCGATCTCCCCGTCCCATGCGAACGTCGCATTGCCCGCGATCGTCACCACGTCGCCGACATCGGCCGTCGCGCGCACCATGCCGCCCCGGTTGAAGACCCGCGTCTCGACGCTCCAGCCGATCCGCCCGGTCCGCGCCGCCGCCAGCGTCGACGCCGCCATCGCGCTGCCGCAGCTGTTGGTCAGCCCGACGCCGCGTTCATAGGTCCGCACGAACAGCGCGCGCTCATGCCCCTTTTCGCGCAGTTCGACGAAACTGACATTGGCCCGCGCCGGGATCAGCGCCGGTCCGCGCTCGCACCAGTCGCCCAGCGTCACCAGCTCGCCATCGTCGACCGCGTCGACGAACGCCACCAGATGCGGGTTGGGCATGGCGACGGCGGTGAAGCGCCGCTCGCTCGGCAATCCGGGGATCGCCGCCTCGACGAACGCCGCGTCGCCAACGGTCAGCCCGACGTCCGCCGGCCGCAGCGATACCGGCCCGACCTTCGTTTCGATCGTGGTGACGCCCGTCGCGATCGGCGCGACCCGCCGTGCCTCGGCATCGCTGACCTTCAGCCGCACCCGCCCGGCCTCGGTGTCCGTCACCTCGAACCCCAGCCGCGCGGTACAGCGCAGGCCGTTCAGGCACGTCTCCGCCTCCGACCCATCGGGATTGAACATCCGCATCCCGAAAATATGCGAGGGATCTTCGCCGGTTAGCAGCAACAGCCCGTCACCGCCGACATCCCCCGCCCGATCCGCCAGCGCCCGCGCCACCCGCGCCCATTCGGCATCGGCCAGATCGATGCCCCGCGCATCGATCAACGGGAAATCATTGCCCGACCCATGGCAATGTACGAACGAAAACTTCTTCACCCTATCTTACTCCGTACCTTGGCAAGGAACCCGCGCTCCGCCTCCAGCCGCCGGGCAAAGGCCGGCCGCGCCAGCATCCTGTCCAGATAGCGCGCCAGTTCCGGATGGCCCGCCGCCTCGATCGGCGCGGTCGCGTGCAGCGAACTCGCCAGCGCGCTGGTCACCGCGATATCGGCCAGCGTGAAACCGTCCCCGACCAGAAAGTCGCGCCCTGTCAGCGCCTGTTCCAGATAGGCGAGGATCGGCGGCCACTGCTCGCGCTCGGCCCGGTCCGCCGCCGCCGCATCGCCCGGCACCCCGCGCAACAACGGCCCGACCACCCGATTGAACAACATCGTCCTGCCCGTGGCGAAGATCACCGTATCCGCCAACTCGTCGAACCAGATCGTCCGCCCGCGCGGCCGCGCATCGGCCGGGATCAACGCCGGTTCGGGATGTTCCGCCTCCAGATAGGCGATGATCGCGCTCGAATCGGACAGGGCGTAGTCGCCGTCGACCATCGCCGGGATCTGCCCGAACGGGCTGATCGCACGAAAGGCGGGTGTGGTATCGCCCGGCGCGGTCGGGACCAGCTCGACCGCCAGCCCCTTTTCCTCGGCAAAGACCACTGCCTTGCGCACGAAGGGCGAGATGGTCGATCCGTATATCTTCATGGGTGCGTCTCCATTGGCCCCGACAAGGGGCGACACCGGCCCCCGGCCTGTGCCACAACCGGTGGTGGTGACGATAGTCCTCCTCCTCGCGGTGATCGCCCTGTCGGTCGCGCTGGCCCGGTTGCAGCGGCGCGTCGCGGCGCTGGAGGCACGACTGGCCGCCCCCACGCCGCCGATCGACTTGCCCGAAGCGGCGGCACCGGCGGCACCCGAGGCGCACCGCCCCCGCATCGCCCCGCCTCGCCCAAGGTTGCCGCGACCGACCATACCGAGCATCGATTTCGAAACGCTCGTCGGCAGCCGCCTGCCGGTGTGGATCGGCGGATTGGCGCTGGTCGTCGGCGGCATCTTCCTCGTCCGGCTGTCGATCGAGGCGGGGTGGCTGACCCCGGCGATCCGCACCGCGTTCGCCGCCGCCTTCGCGCTGGCGCTGCTGATCGGCAGCGAAGCAGCCCGCCGCCTACCCGCCACCCATGACGATCCGCGCATCGCCCAGGTGCTGGCCGGGGCCGGCATCGCCTCGGCCTATGCCACGCTCTATCTCGCCGCCGCGCTCTATCATCTGGTCGATCCGCTTGCCGGGTTCGCGATGATGCTGGCAATCACCGCGCTCGGCCTGTTCCTCGCGCTGCGCCACGGTCCGCCGACCGCGGTGATGGCGCTGGTCGGCGGGTTCGCGGCACCGTTGGTCGCGGGCTATGACGCCGCCGGCATCGGCGCGCTGCTCGTCTATCTCGGCCTGTTCGTCGCCGCCCTGCTCAGCCTCGCCATCGTGCGCGGCTGGGCGTGGCTGGCGATGAGCGCGCTGGTCGCCGCGTTCGGCTGGGCGGGGCTGCTGATCGCGCTGGTCCCGCCCGACCGGCTGGCCGGCATCGGCGCGTTCCTCGTCGCACTGGCGATCGGCGGCAGCCTCGCCGCCCCGCGCGCCGCGATCGAGCGCCGCTGGCTGCGCGCCGCGCCGCTCCTCGCGGCCCTTGTCCAGATGCTGGCGATCGCGCCGATGCTCGATTTCTCCGCGCTGGCATGGGGCTTCTACCTGACGCTATCGGCGGCGGCGCTGTTCCTTGCGTGGCGCGACAGCGCGCTGCTGCCCGCCGCCATCGCCGCCGCGATCCTCGTCACCCTGCTGACCGCGGCCGGGATGGTGCAGGATGACGGCAACGCGACCGAATCGATGGTGCCGATCGCCATGCTGATCTTCGCGGGGGCCGGTGCCGGCTTGTCGCGGCGCAGCGCCGGCTGGGCATGGGTCGCCCTGATCGGCAGCATCGGCCCGCTGCTGGCGACACAGTTCTGCACGCCATGGATCGCGCGTCCGGCGCTGTGGCTGCTGCTCGCGCTGGCCGGGGCGGCGCTCGCATGGCGGCATCGCGACCGCAGCGGGACCGGCGATGCCGGACTGGTCGGGGGTGTCGCCACGGTCGCGCTGGCGGTCGGCATCCTGCTCGCCACCTATCTGCCCGCGCCATGGCTCGCGCTCGCGCCGCTCGCAGCGGGCGGGGTGCTGCTCGCCGCGCTGCGCTTCGACCGCCAAGCGATCGGACGGCTGGCCGCCCTGCCATGGCTGTTGCTGATCCTCGCCGCCGGCGAACCGATCGCGCAGATCGGCGTGGCGCTCGGAAAGTCGCTCGGCTTCGACGTCTTTCCCTACGCCTATCTGCCGCGCGCCGCCGATGCCGCCACGCTCCTCCTCCTGCCCGGCATTGCGATCCTTGCGGCGGCATGGCGCGCACCGGCGCTGTTCGCCTCGTTCCGCCGGGTCATCGTGCCGACCGAGATCGCGCTGACCGTCCTCGGCAGCTATGTCCTGCTCAAACAACCCTTCGCCATCGCCACCCTGCCCGCCTTCGAGGCCAACGGGTTCGTCGAGCGCGTCCTGCTGACCGACCTCGCGCTGCTGGTCGGGGCCTTGCTGTGGCAACGGCATCGCCGCCTCGCCACCGCCTTCCTCGCGCTCGGCCTCGCGCGCCTCGCCTGGTACGACCTGCTCGGCCTCAATCCGATCTGGATACCGCAAGCGGTCGGCTCGCTCCCGCTGCTCAACGCCGCCACGCTCCACCTCGGCTTCGCCGCCGCGCTGGTCTGGCGGCTGCGCGACTTCCCCCGCCGCAGCCTGATCGCGGCGCTGCTCACCCTCGCCGCGACGCTCGCCACCATTCGCCAGGTCGCCCATGGCACGCTGCTGACCGGTCCGGTATCGACGCCCGAAAACTGGGGCTATTCGGCGGCGATGCTCGGCCTCGCGATCGTGTGGCTGTGGCGCGGCCTGTCGGTGGGCAGCGCCGACCTGCGCCGCTTCGGCCTCGCGCTGCTGACCCTCACCACGCTGAAGGTCTTCCTGATCGATGCCGCCGCGCTGGCGGGCGTGCTGCGCATCCTGTCGTTCATGGGGCTGGGCGCGGCGCTGATCGCGATCGGCTGGGCGTATCGGAAGTTTCTGGTTGCGGCACCGGCCCGCTCCCCCACCCCACCACCCACGCAAGTATCATGAATGGGTGGTGGGGTGGGGGAGCGGGCCGGTGCCGTCTTCCTCAAAACCGGTAATGCGCCGCCAGCCGATCCAGCGCCAGCGTAAGCACCAGCCGCCCGGCCCGCGCCGGCCAGCCCAGCGCCTTTTCGGCCGCCGGCAGCCCCTCGTTCGCGCACACCGTTCGCCACAGGATGTCCGACAGCCCCGGCCCGACCGCCGCGATCGCCGCATCGAACCGGGCCTTGGCCGCGACCTGCCTGCCCGACGGGTCGACCGGCGCGCCCTTGCTGCCGCGTGGCGCGCCGTCCCAGCGCATCGTCACCTGCGGCCCCAGCGACGCGCGTTCGAAATCGCCGCGCAGCCGCTCCCCCGCCTCGAACTGCCGTCCATCGACCATCGACCGTGCCTTCAGCCAGTCGAGCGGCGATTCACGCAGGTTGATCGTCACCCGCCGCCCGCCCGCCGCATCGCGGATTTGCCCGGCCTCCAGCCGACGTTCCACCAGTTCGCGCATTCCGTATCTCCCATCACCGAGTCCGGCGGGCTTGCCATGGGGTCACGCTTGTAGGAAAGCGATTGTACCAGATGGGTTTGCGAAAGGGCCATTGATGATTACCGCCATCCGCGAGGTGCGCCGTGCCCGCGGGCTGACGCTGGAGGAGGTCGCGATTCGGTGCGTGCCCCCCACCACCGCGCAGACCATCGGCCGCCTCGAAACCGGCACGCGGACCGTATCGGTCGGCTGGCTGAACCGTATTGCCGGGGCGCTGGCCGTCGATGCCGCCGATCTGATCCGCCTGCCCGAACGGCCCGACCTGCCGGTCGCCGCGCTGCTCGACGCGTCGGGTGCCGCCGCACCGCGCCGGGCGATGAGCGTCACCCCGCCGCGCATCGAACCCGATCTCGTCACCGTGATCGTGCAGAGCGCGACTGGCGACTATCGCGCCGGTGACCTCGTCTGGTGCCGCCGCCTCGCCCCCGCCGATTACCTCGCCGCGCTCCACCGCGACGTCCTTGCCCCCGGCCCCGCCGGCCGCTTCGTGTACGGCCGGCTGCTCGCGTTCGACGGCGACGCGGTGTCGCTGCTCCCGACCCGGCTCGGCGCCAGTCCGGTCGCGCTGATCGCCCCTTGGCTCGCGGTCGCAGAACGGCTGGTGCGTAATTTGTGAGCCGGCAACGTCGCCCCCGGACGAAACGTTCGAACGGGCGACGTCGGCCGTAAACAAGCCGTCGTCCCCGCGAAGGCGGGGACCCATAGACGCAGCGGCGCGCTTCCTGCCCGAACGTCAGCGTGTATGGATTCCCGCCTTCGCGGGAATGACGAACCGATGGGAGCACCCCCAATTCCCCCCGGCCCCGACCTAAAGCGTCGTGACGCCCCCTCCTTCCCGTGTTAGCCCTGTGCCATGCCCCTATCGGCCACCGCCTCCGCCCGCGAAATCCTGACGAACCTTCACGACGTGATGGCGTCGCGAAGTCCGGCGCAGGCCAAGCTCAACTCGGTCGTCCGCATCATCGCCGAGGCGCTCGATAGCGAAGTCTGCTCGATCTACCTGCTGCGCGAGGGGCTGCTCGAACTCTTCGCCACGGTCGGCCTCGCGCAGGAGGCGGTCCACGTCACCAAATTCGCGCCGGGCGAAGGGCTGGTCGGCACCATCGTCGCCAATGTCGAGACGCTGAACCTCGCCGAGGCGGCGAGCCATCCCGACTTCGCCTATCGCCCGGAAACGGGGGAGGACAAATATCACAGCTTCGCCGGCGTGCCGGTCATCCGCCGCGAACGCGCCGTCGGCGTGCTGACCGTGCAGCATGCCGATCCGCGCCGCTATGCCGATATCGAGATCGAGGCGCTGCAGACCGTCGCGATGGTGCTGTCCGAACTCATCGCCAATGCCGACCTGATCGACGCGACCACCGGCGCATCGATCCGGCCGCAGGCGACCGGCGCGGTGCGGGTACCCGGCTTCAAGCTGGTCGAGGGGATGGGCGCGGGCGTCGCCGTCTTTCACCAGCCGCGCATCGTCATCGAACATACCGTGGCGGAAGATACAGAGGCGGAGCGCCACCGCGTCTATGCCGCGTTCGACAAGATGCGCGACCAGATCGAGCGCATGTCGAACCAAGCCGAATTCGGCGTTGGCGGCGAACATGACGAGGTGCTCGCGACCTACAAGATGTTCGCCTATGACGAGGGCTGGGCACGCCGCATCAACGAGGCGATCGACAGCGGCCTGACCGCCGAGGCCGCGATCGAACGCGTGCAGCAGCGCACCCGGATGCGGATGCGCGAGATCAAGGACCCGTTGCTCGCCGACCGGATGCACGATCTGGAGGACCTGTCCAACCGACTGCTGCGCATCGTGTCGGGCCAGCTCGGCACCGCCGCGCAAATGGGCCTTCGACAGGACACCGTTCTGATCGCGCGCAACCTCGGCCCCGCCGAGCTGCTCGAATATGACCGCCGCCGGCTGAAAGGGGTCGTGCTGGAGGAAGGGTCGCTGACCGCGCACGTCGTCATCGTCGCCCGCGCGATGGGCGTGCCGGTGCTCGGCCGCGTCCGTGACGTCCGCCGCCTGATCGCGGAGGGCGACCGGCTGCTGCTGAATTCGGTCGAGGACCTGCTGGTCATCCGCCCGACCCCGGCGATGGAGGAAGCGTTCGAGGCGAAGCTGGCGCTGACCCAGAAACGCCGCGCCACCTTCGCCGCGATGAAGGGCGAACCGCCCGTCACGCGCGACGGCCATCGCATCACGATGATGGTCAATGCGGGCCTGCGCGACGACGTCGCCGCGCTCGACCTGACCGGGGCCGACGGCATCGGCCTGTTCCGTACCGAATTCCAGTTCCTCGTCTCCGCCACCCTGCCGCAGCGAGAGCGCCAGCAGCGGCTCTATCGCGACGTACTGGACGTCGCCGGCGACCGCCCGGTCGTGTTCCGCACCGTCGATATCGGCGGCGACAAGGCGCTGCCCTATCTCGACCATGCCGAGGGGCATGACGAGGAAAACCCGGCAATGGGCTGGCGCGCGCTCCGACTGGCACTGGGTCGCGAAGGGTTGATGAAGGCACAGGCCCGCGCCCTGATCGAGGCCGCCTCAGGCCGAACCCTGAACGTCATGTTCCCGATGGTGTCCGAACCCTGGGAATTCGAGGAAGCCCGCACCCTGTTCGAGGCGCAGCGCGAATGGCTGCGCGGTCGCGGCAAGTCGCTGCCGACCGATATCCGCTACGGCGCGATGCTGGAGGTGCCGGCGCTCGCCGACGTGCTGGATTTCCTGTGGCCGAACCTCGATTTCCTGTCGATCGGCACCAACGACCTTACCCAGTTCCTGTTCGCCGCCGACCGTGCCGATCCGCGCCTCGCCATGCGCTACGACTGGCTGTCGCCTGCGATCCTGCGCTTCCTGCGCCGCGTTACGAAGGCCGCGCACGAAGCGGGCAAGCCGGTCGCGGTGTGCGGCGAAATGGGCGGGCGTCCCTTGGAAGCGATGGCGCTGATCGCGCTCGGCATCGACCGCCTGTCGATCACCCCGGCAGCGGTCGGCCCGGTCAAGGCGATGATCCGCACGCTCGACCGGCAGGCGGCGATGGCCGAGATCGACCGCCTGCTCGCCATCCCCACCCGCACCCTCCGCCCCGCCCTTGAAGAATGGGCGAGGACGAACGGCGTGGAACTCTCCTGAAACTCCTCCCCGCACGCGGGGAGGGGGACCGCCGCAAAGCGGTGGTGGAGGGGGCGCGCCCCGCAACGCAACGGCAGGGCATGCCGCCGCCCCACCCGCATGACATACGATCCCCGCCCCAATTCCCCGCCAACTCCCCGCTCCGGCGTTGACAGGCGCAGCCCGCTGGCCGAAACCCCTTCGCGACCGGGGGCTGGCAGCGGCGGGTAAGAAGGGTAGTGATGATGGACGGCGACGGCACCACGGGCACGCCACGCACGGCGGGCATGATGCTGCGCTCCGCACGCGAGGCGCAGGGCCTGACCCTGTCCGACATCGCGCAGCGCACCCGCATCCCCTTGCGCCACCTCGAAGCGGTAGAGGACAGCAAGTTTCAGGCGCTGCCCTCTTCCACCTATGCGATGGGGTTCGGCCGCGCCTATGCCCGCGCGGTGGGCGTCGACGAGACCGATGTCGCCCGCGCGCTCCGCGCCGAACTCGCCACCAATTATCAACGTCCTGAACCGCTGCAGGACCTTGAGCCGATCGACGTGCGCCGTGGTCCGTCGGGCGGGCTGGTCGCCGCCGCCGCCGCGATCGCGATCGTGCTGTTGCTGGTCGCCGGTGTGTTCTTCGGCACGTCGCTGTTCCGGCAGGACGAGCCAGCGGCCCCCGCCGCGACCGTCGCCGGCGATCTCGGCATGCTGCCCGAAGCCACCCCGACCGCGGCCCCCGGCGGTGCCAGCGTCCCCGTCGCCGCGCCGGCCAGCGGCGGACAGGTGACGCTCACCGCCACCGGCCCGGTCTGGGTCCGGATCTTCGACGATTCGGGCACGCTGGTGAACAAGGAAATGGCCGCGAACGAGCGCTACGACGTGCCCGCGACCGCCAAAAATCCGCAGATCCGCACCGGCCGCCCCGATCTGCTGACCGTCACGCTCAACGGATCGAACGTGCCGCCGCTCGGCACCGCCGAACGCGCGGTCACCGTCGGCATCAGCGCCGACGCGATCCGCGGCCGCACCACGCCCACGCCGACCCCCAGCCCGGCGGGTTAAGCGTGGCGACAGGCGACATGCGCCACAGTCCTCCCCGTTCCGCCTCGAAGGGCCTTTCCATGCGACCTCTCCTCGGCCTGCCGCTCGCCGCGCTCGGCCTGCTCCTCGCCCTGCCCGCCGCCGCCCAGGATCAGGGCGCGCTCGACGGCCGCGTCAACAAGCTCGAGCGCGAGATGCGCGCCGTGCAGCGCAAGGTGTTCCCCGGCGGCGCCCCCAATCAGGTCGAGCCGCAGATCACCGCGCCGACCCAGCCGACCGACATTCCCGGTTCCCCGTCGAGCGGCCCGCTCGCCACGCTGACCGCGCGGATCGACGCGCTCGAATCGCAGCAACAGTCGCTGACCGGTCAGCTCGAACAGGTGCAGTACAAGCAGCGCCAGCTCGAGGAATCCTTTGCCGCCTACAAGGCCGCGACCGATGCCCGGCTGAAGACCGCCGAGGCCGGCGCGCTGCCCCCCGCCGCCCCCGGCGCGGTCGCCGCGGCGGGCGACACCAGCACCGACACCCCGCCGCCGGCTCCCACGCGCGGTCCGGGCAATGGCGGCGACACGCTCGGCACGCCCGCCGCCGACCCAACCCGCGCCGCCCGCGTGAACGCGATCGAGAAACCCGCGACCGGCGACGCGGCCGAGGACGGCTACACCTATGGCTATCGCCTGTGGAACGCGAAGCTCTATCCAGAAGCGATCGCTGCGCTCCGTCCGGTCGTCCAGCAATACCCCAAACACCGCCGCGCCAGCTTCGCTCAGAACCTGATCGGCCGCGCCTATCTCGACGATGGCAAGCCCAGCCTCGCCAGCCGCGAGTTCTACGAAAACTACAAAAACGCCCCCGACGGCGAACGCGCCCCCGACAGTCTGTTCTATCTGGCTGACGCACTGACCAAGCTCAGAAAGACCAAGGAAGCCTGCGACGTCTATGGCGAGCTGACCGATGTCTATGGCGACAAGATGTCGGGGACGATGAAGGCCGATATTGCGAAGGGGCGGACGGCGAACAAGTGTGTATGATGCACAGCTATACGCACATTGTTCATGCTGAATAGGGACTGAACTTGTCGAAGGCCCGTATCGAAACGTTGGTGTCGGTCCTTCGCGACGCTGTTTCGACAGGGTCGACCGCTGCGCAGGACGAATGGCGGGGGATTGCGTTCGGGCCACCCGGTCAGACTACGCGCCTATTCGTTGCCGGAATGACCTCCCCCCACCCGCCCCGTTCGGTTCGAGCAGCTTCGAGCGAAGTCGAGAAGTGTCCGTCGAGAACGGGTCGTTCGAGGCACCCCCTTCTCGACTACGGTTCTCGACAAGCTCGAACCTGCGCTCGAAGCAAACGGGGAGGGGCAGGCGAACGGATCGGAAGCACGGCGGGACCCGTCCCAACAACACGCCCCCACTCCCCCCAATGACCCTCCCCCCCGAAGCCATCACCCGCTTCACCACCGACCTCACCACGCTCGCGCCGGCACCGACGCCCGCCAGTCCGCTCGCGGTCGCCGTCTCCGGCGGCCCGGACTCGATGGCGATGCTGGCGCTTGCCACCGCCGCCTTCCCGAACGCGGTCATCGCCGCCACCGTCGACCATCGCCTGCGCCCCGCCGCCGCGCAGGAAGCCGCGATGGTCGCCACATGGTGCGCAACCCACGGCATCCCCCACGCCACCCTGTTCCCCGATCACCCCCCGACCGGGGCCAGCATCCAGGCACAGGCCCGCCACCTCCGCTACGCCCTCCTCGCCGACTGGGCGCTCGCGGCGAGAGCCGGCGCGCTCGCCACCGCGCACCATGCCGACGATCAGGCAGAAACCTTCCTGATGCGCGCCGCGCGCGGTTCCGGCCCCGCCGGTCTCGCCGGCATCCGCCCCCGCTGGGACTTTCGCGCCGATCGGTGGGCCGCCGACCCGACCCGACCCCCGGCGAAGGCCGGGCTACGGCCGGATGGCGAGGCACCGGCACTTCCCGTCATCCGCCCCCTTCTGAACTGGCGTCGCAGCGACCTACGCACCCTCGCCGCCGACCTGCCCTTCGTCGACGACCCGTCGAACGCCGATCCGCGCCACGACCGCACCCATGCCCGCGCGCTGCTCGCCACCGGCCAGATCGACCCGCTCGCGCTCGCCGCTGCCGCCGCGCATTGTCGCGACGTCGATACAGCGCTGACTGACACCGTCGATTGGCTGTGGCGCACCCGGCGCACGGCCGACGACGCAGCGACCCGGATCAACGTCACCGACCTGCCCCGCGAGCTCCGCCGCCGCCTCGTGCGCCGCGCGATCGGCGACGCCCGCCCGACTCACGGCGTCACCGAAGGCCGCTGGTCCGACGCCGCCAATATCGAATCGCTGCTCGACGCGCTCGAGTCGGGAAAACCGGCGACACAGGCCGGCATCCTAGTCGTGCCGAAGCGGCAAATCTGGCGGTTTTCTCCCGCTCCGCCGCGTCGTTCAGTCTGATCGACGTTGTTCCATTGTCATTAACCTTCGCTGGCCTATCTTGTGGTTACTGAGAGGTAACACGTCCGCATGAACGACAACGACAAGCAGAACGGCCCCGACAACAATGGCGGCGGCAATCCGTGGATGAAGAGCCTGTTGATCTGGGTCGGCATCCTCGTATCGCTGGCGATCTTCGTCCAGTTGTTCAACGGTCCCTCGACGCAGAATCAGGGGCAGGTGATCCCGTATTCGACCTTCCTGAACAAGGTCGACGAAGGGTCGGTCCGCGACGTCAACATCGCGACGACCACGATCACCGGCACCTATACCAATGACGACAAGTTCCGCACCAACGCGCTGAACGATCCCAACCTGATCGAACGGCTGCGCGCGAAGAACGTCGTCATGAACGCGCGCCCCGACGAAGGGCCGAATATCTGGCTGGTCATGCTGTACCAGTCGCTGCCGTTCCTGCTGTTCCTCGGCATCGCCTTCTTCGTCCTGCGCCAGATGCAGAAGGGTGGCGGCGGTGGCGGCGCGATGGGCTTCGGCAAGTCGCGCGCCCGGATGCTGACGCAGAAAGAAGGCAAGGTCACCTTCGACGATGTCGCCGGCATCGATGAAGCGCGCGCCGAGCTGACCGAGATCGTCGACTTCCTCAAGGACCCGACCAGGTTCGCGCGGTTGGGCGGCAAGATTCCCAAGGGCGCATTGCTGGTCGGTTCGCCCGGTACCGGCAAGACGCTGCTCGCCCGCGCCATCGCGGGGGAAGCCGGCGTGCCGTTCTTCACCATTTCGGGTTCGGACTTCGTCGAAATGTTCGTCGGTGTCGGTGCCAGCCGCGTGCGCGACATGTTCGAGCAGGCCAAGAAATCGGCCCCCTGCATCGTCTTCATCGACGAAATCGATGCAGTCGGCCGTCATCGCGGCGCGGGTCTGGGCAACGGCAATGATGAGCGCGAACAGACGCTGAACCAGCTGCTGGTCGAAATGGACGGGTTCGAGGCGAACGAGGGCATCATCATCGTCGCCGCGACCAACCGTCCCGACGTGCTCGACCCCGCACTGCTGCGTCCGGGCCGCTTCGATCGTCAGGTCGTCGTGCCCCGTCCGGATATCGAGGGCCGGATCAAGATCCTGCAGGTCCATATGAAGAAGGTGCCACTGGCCCCCGACGTCGATCCGCGCGTCATCGCACGCGGTACGCCGGGCTTCTCGGGTGCCGATCTCGCCAACCTCGTCAACGAAGCGGCGCTGACCGCGGCGCGCAAGGGCAAGCGGCTGGTCGCGAACCAGGAATTCGAGGAAGCGAAGGACAAGGTCATGATGGGTGCCGAACGGCGCTCGATGGTCATGACCGACGATGAAAAGCGGATGACCGCCTATCACGAGGCCGGCCATGCCATCGTCTCGCTCCACGAACCGGCATCGGACCCGATCCACAAGGCCACGATCATCCCGCGCGGTCGTGCGCTTGGGATGGTGATGCGCCTGCCGGAACGTGATTCGTACAGCTATCATCGCGACAAGATGTACGCGAACCTGTCGGTCGCCATGGGTGGCCGCATCGCCGAGGAAATCATCTTCGGCTATGACAAGGTGTCGTCGGGCGCGTCGGGCGACATCCAGCAGGCGACCTCGCTCGCCCGCGACATGGTCACCCGCTGGGGCATGTCCGATGCGGTGGGTCCGGTCGAATATGGCGAACCGCAGGGCGAAAGCTTCCTCGGCTATTCGTCGTCGGCCCCGGCACGGATGTCGAACAAGACCGCCGAGCTGATCGACAGCGAGATCAAGCGCATCGTCGAAGGTGGTCTGGACCGCGCCCGCAAGCTGCTGACCGACCATGTCGATCAGCTGCACCTGCTGGCCGGCGCGCTGCTGGAGTTCGAAACCCTGTCGGGCGACGAGATCAAGCGCCTGATTGCGGGCGAGGATATCGGCCGCGACGAAGGCACGCCGTCCACCCCGTTGGCGGCTGGCGGCACCTCGATCCCCAAGACCCGCCGTCCGCGCGGGCCCTTCGGATCGCCGACGCCGCAGGGCGCATAACCCCGGTCCGGTGGTGGGGCCGTCGCTCCGCCACCGGATGCAGCACTGCGTCGCACGAATGGCGCGCGAGTGTGACCTTTGTGACCTTTGGCGCGGATATGCCGGTCGGGGATGTTGACTTCCCCCGCGGTCCGCCGAACGATGTGACATCATCGCATCGCCGCCCGGCGATCGGTCAGGAGTCCTCGTTCCCATGCGTATCCGCCCGCTTCTCCTTGCCTGCACCCTTGCCCTCGGCGCGTCGTCGCTCGCCGCGCAGACTGCCACCCCCGGCCACGACATCTGGCCGGCCAAGGGCGACATTCCGGCGAACTTCGTGCCGCCGACCGATAAATACGACTATGTGAAGCGCGAAGTGATGGTCCCGATGCGCGACGGGGTGAAGCTGCACACGGTCATCATGATCCCGAAGGGCGCGGTGAACGCCCCGATCCTCCTGACCCGCACCCCTTATAACGCGTCGGGCCGCGTCGCCCGCGCCGACAGCACCAGCTATGTCGCGACGCTGCCGCAGGGCGACGAGGTCTTTACCCGCGCCGGCTATATCCGCGTGTTCCAAGACATTCGCGGCAAATACGGGTCGGAGGGCGAGTATGTCGTCACCCGCCCGGTACGCGGCCCCCTCAACCCGACCGACGTCGATCATGTCACCGACGCCTATGATACGATCGACTGGCTGGCGAACAAGGCGAACCTGCCCGAAAGCAACGGCCGCGTCGGTATGCTCGGCTCGTCCTACGAAGGCTTCACCGTCGTCATGGCGCTGCTCGCCCCCCATCCCGCGCTGAAGGTCGCAGCACCCGAAAGCCCGATGATCGACGGCTGGATGGGCGACGACTGGTTCCATTACGGCGCGTTCCGCCTCGCCAATATCGGCTGGATCGGCAGCCAGACCGGCTACAAGGGTGCCGGTGCCGCCCCGCCGTCGACCACCTACGACGATTACGACCAGTTCCGGAACGTCGGCTCGGCGAACGACTGGGCCAAGGCGTCGGGCTATGCCCAGCTTCCCTTCTGGCAGCGCTTCGTTGCGCACCCGTCCTACGACGCCTATTGGCAGGGGCAGGCGCTCGACAAGCTGCTCGCCGCCAACCCCTCCAACGTTCCGACCATGTGGGAACAGGGGCTGTGGGATCAGGAGGATATGTACGGCGCGATCACCGCGTGGGAGGCGCTGAAGGCGAAGGGCAAGGGCGGCAACAACTTCCTCGTCATGGGACCCTGGCGGCACAGCGGCGCCAACTACGACGGCTCGACGCTGGGCGACCTGAAGTTCAACGGCGATACCGCGCTGCAATGGCGCGAAAAGTATCTGTTCCCGTTCTTCGACCAGTATCTGCGCGACGGCCGCCCCGCCTTCACCCCGCCACAAGCGCTGATCTACAATACCGGTGAGAACCACTGGGACGAACTGCCGGGCTGGCCGCTCGCCTGCGAGACGGGCTGCGCCGCGCCGCTCAAACCGATCTATCTGGGCGGGGATGGCGACCTCGGCTTCGCACCTGCCAAACCCGGCGGCGACAGCTATGTCTCCGACCCCGCGAAGCCGGTTCCGCACCTGTCGCGCCCGGTCAATTTCGACGACGGCCGGTGGAAGGCGTGGCTGGTCAGCGACCAGCGCCATGCCGATGGCCGTACCGACGTCATGACCTACCAGACCCCGGTCCTGACCCAGCCGGTCAAGGTATCGGGCGCGCCGATCGCCGACATCTTTGCGAAAACGACCGGCACCGACGGCGATTTCGTGGTGAAGGTCATCGACGTCTATCCCGACGTCGTGCCCGGCGAACCGGCGATGGGCGGGTATCAGCTACCGATCAGCCTCGACATCTTCCGCGGCCGCTATCGCAACGATTTCGCCAAGCCCTCGGCGATCCCGGCGAACAGGACGCAGCGCTATCGCTTCCGACTGCCGACGGTGAACCATGTGTTCCAGCCGGGTCACCGCATCATGGTGCAGGTGCAGTCGTCGCTCTTCCCGCTCTACGACCGCAACCCGCAAACCTATGTCCCGAACATCTTCACCGCGCCCAAGGACGCGTACAAGAAGGCGACGGTAACGATCGAACGCGGCGGCAACAGCCCGAGCGCGGTGTGGCTGCCAGTGGTGCCAATGGCGCTGACGAAGTAACCCCGCACACCGTCATCCCGGCACCGGCCGGGATGACGGGGGGATTACCCGTGATCGCGCCCGAAATCCTCGCGGGCGTCGTCCTGCCCCTGCTCGACGATCGACCGCCGGATCGCGCGGGTCCGGGTGAACAGGTCGAACAGCTCGTCGCCCTTGTCCCACCGGATCGCCCGTTGCAGCGCCGACAGGTCCTCCGAAAAACGCTGGAGCATCGCCAGCACCGCGTCCTTGTTCGCGAGGAACACGTCGCGCCACATCGTCGGGTCCGACGCGGCGATGCGGGTGAAGTCGCGGAACCCACCCGCCGAATATTTGATGACCTCGCTCTGCGTCACCGTTTCGAGGTCGGACGCGGTGCCGACGATGGTATAGGCGATCAGGTGCGGCAAATGGCTGGTTACCGCCAGCACCAGATCATGATGCGCCGCATCCATCGTGTCGATCTCGGCACCCAGCCGTCGCCAGAACTCGGCGACCCGCTCGACCGCGATCGGATCGGCATCGGCCGCCGGGGTCAGGATACACCACCGCCCCCGGAACAGCGTCGCGAAGCCCGCATCCGGCCCGCTGCGCTCGGTCCCCGCCACCGGATGCGCCGGGACGACCATCACGCCCGGCAACACCTCGGCAAAGGCGGCGGCGACCCCGGCCTTGCTCGATCCGACATCGCTGACGATCGCGCCTGCCGGCAGGTCTTCGGCGATCTCGGCGGCGACCGCACCGATTGCCCCGACCGGCACGCATAGGATGACCAGATCGGCATCGATCACCGCCGCGCCGGCATGGTCGGTGCAGTCGTCGACGATCCCCAGTGCCCGCACCTGCTCGCGCGCTTCCGCCGACGCGTCATGCCCGGTCAGCCGCACCGTCGGCATCTCGGCGCGCACCGCCCGCGCGATCGACGATCCGATCAGCCCCAGCCCGATGATGGCGACGCGGGAAAAGGGCAGCATCAGCCGCCCACGATCTCGCGCAGGGCAGCGGCGACGCCGCGCACCTCCGCCTCGGTCCCGATCGAGATGCGCAGGCCATTGGCCAGCCCCTGTCCGGGCAGCCAGCGGACGATGAAGCCCCGGTCCATCAACGCCTGATACGCATCACCCGCGCCGACCGGCCCGTCGAACAGCACCAGCACGAAATTGGCCTTGGACGGCACCGCGCGCAGGCCCGCATTGCCCATCGCCGCGATCTCGCCCTCGAACCACGTCCGCCACTGGCGGTTATGTTCGCGGCTCGCCTCGACGAACCCCTTGTCGCGGATCGCGGCGATTGCCGCCTGCTGCCCGGCGGTGGTCACGTTGAACGGTGCGCGGATGCGGTGCATCGCATCGATCGCCTCCGCCGAACCATAGCCCCATCCGATCCGTTCGGCGGCAAGGCCGTGGATCTTCGAAAAGGTGCGCGTGATCAGCACGTTCGGCTGCGTCCTCGCCAGTTCCAGCCCGTGATCGTCCTCGGCCGCGTCGAGATATTCGGCATAGGCCTGATCGAGGACCAGCAGCACGTCGGACGGCAGGCCCGCATGCAGCCGGGCGATTTCCGACCGGGGGGAAAAGGTGCCGGTCGGATTGTTGGGATTGGCCACGAACACCACGCGGGTCCGATCGGTCACGCAGGCGAGGATCGCGTCGACGTCCGTTGCATGGTCCTTGTCGGGTGCGATTACCGGCGTCGCGCCGACCCGCCGCGCCGCGATCTCATAGACCGCAAAGCCGTATCGGACGAAAATCACCTCGTCGCCCTGACCCGCATAGGCCCCGGCCGCCAGATGCAGCACTTCGTCCGACCCGGTGCCATAGATGATCCGGGCCGGGTCCAGCCCGTGCGCCTGCCCGATCGCCGCGCGCAGATCGGCCGCCCCGGCGTCGGGATAGCGTTCGAGGCTGCGGTCGGCGGTGGCAAAGGCCGCGCGGGCATGGGGGGAGGTGCCGAGCGGGTTTTCGTTCGACGACAATTTCGCCACCTGCCGCCCGTCGTCGGTCTTCGACCGGCCGGGAACATAGGGAGCGATGTCGAGGATCCAGGGCTTGGGAGCAGGCGCGTTCATGGTGCGGCACTGGCAAATGCCGCCGCCGAACGCAAGGCATCGGTCATGGGTGGCGGGCGGTCTTGGAGTCCGTTTGAAAAATGCGGTGGCGCATTTTTGCGGTACCGGCCCGCTCCCCCTCCCGGCCACCCATTAAAATACCGTGTGGGTGGCCGGGAGGGGGAACGGGCCGGTACCGCCTGCGAAACTCGCTCTACCGCGAGTTTTCAAACAGCCTCTTGCCTACTCACCACGACCCCGCCGCTCGCCTCGCCGCCTACAGTCCCGACGCGAAGCTCAGTTCGAGTTCCTTCGCATTGGCCGGAACATCCAGCGCCGCGCTGTTGAAACTCAGGCTGCCGCTCGGTCCGATCGCCCGCGTCTGCGGCTTGATTGTCCAGCTATAGACGCTGCGATCCTGATCGTCCTTCAGCACCGCACGAATATCGGGGATTCGCTGGCGGCTGCCGGTTTCATTGATGATCTTGCCCGAGACCGCGAACAATTCGTTGCCGCTCGACAACAGCCGCCGTTCGGGGGTGTTGATGGCGAATTTCAGCGCCGCATCGGCATTGGTCGCGATCGGCAGGCCCAGTTGTTCGGCGATGCCCGGCGTGCCCGTGTACAGGATCGCCCCCGTCGCGGCGAGCATCGCGACGCCGGCGGCCACCGCGATCGCGGTGCGACGGCGCGCGGGATTGCGGCGCGGTACGAAGGGCGGCTGATGGGCAAAGGCGCTGACCGTCTCGCCACGCTCGGCCCGTTCGGCATCGGGGTCGATATAGCGCCGCGCCGGTTCGGCGGTGCGCGCCCGCAACGGCCGCGCCACATCGGCGGCATAGGCGGCTTCGGCGAAGACCGGTGCCGCCGGAGCATAGTCGCCGGCCGGGGCGGCACGCGGCATGTCGGACACGGCATCGGCGACCACCGGCTGCGGCACGCGCACCGGCTCGGCCGGCGGCGGCGTCTCGCGCGGACCATGGCCCAGATCGACCATCGCCGGCGGCTGGAACCAGCTATGCCGGCACCCTGCGCAACGAACCGTGCGCCCCGCGGGTCCGATCGCCGAATCGGCGACCAGATAGCGCATATGGCATTGCGTACATTCGAGGATCATTACGTCCCCTGCCCCCTGCATGAGCCGCGCCGCGCCACCGCTGATGCGGGGCGAACCGGGCGCGCCTTGAAATCAAGCGCTGAATCTACGTCCCCGACGCCATCCGGGCAAGGCGCGATGTTGCCCGGCTTGAGACAAACGCCCCCATGTGCGATTGGCAGGGACGACCGGCGGAATCCAAGGGCGCACGTGGCCAGTATCGTTCAGTTCGAGAATGTCGGCCTTCGCTATGGTCACGGGCCGGAAACGCTGAGCGATCTCAGCTTTACGCTCCGCGAAGGCACGTTCCATTTCCTGCTCGGCGCATCGGGTGCGGGCAAGACCTCCTTGTTGCGCCTGCTCTATCTGGCACAGCGGCCGAGCCGCGGCGTGATCCGGCTGTTCGGCGAGGATATGGTGTTGTCGCCGCGCGAACGCCTGCCCGGGTTCCGGCGGCGGATCGGGGTGGTGTTTCAGGATTTCCGGCTGGTCCCGCATCTCTCCGCCCGCGACAATATCGCGCTGCCGCTCCGCGTCGCCGGCATGCCCGAGGACGAACTGGCCGGGCCGGTCGCCGAGATGCTGGCATGGGTCGGGCTGACCGATCGCGCCGATGCCCGCCCGCCAACGCTGTCGGGTGGCGAGCAGCAGCGCGTAGCCATCGCCCGTGCAGTCATCACCCGCCCCGAAATCCTCGTCGCCGACGAACCGACCGGCAACGTCGATCCGATCATGGCCGAACGCCTGCTGAAGCTGTTCGCGTCGCTCAACCGGCTGGGTACCACCGTCGTCATGGCGACCCACGACCATCACCTGCTCCATCGCGTCCCCGATGCGCTGGTGATGCAGCTGGATGCCGGACGGCTGCTCGCCGACACGGACGCTGCATGATCGGGCGCGCGGCCGTGCAACCGCTGCTCGACGACCGACAGGGGCGACGGGCGATGGTGTGGATCATGGCGATCATGATCTTCCTGACGACGCTCAGCGCCGCGCTCGGCCTGTCGACGCAGGGTGCGGGGCGCGCGCTCGACCGGCAACTCGCCGCGCGGGTGACGGTCCAGGTGATCGAGGGCGACGCCGCCCGCCGCGACGCGGTCACCGCCGCGCTGCTCGGCCGGTTGCGCCGTTCCGCCGACGTCGCCCGCGCGAACGAGGTCGACCGCGCCCGTCTCGCCGAACTGCTCGAACCGTGGCTGGGCGAGGCGGGGCTCGACGCCGACCTGCCGATGCCGGCGATGGTCGATGTCGACCTGCGCAGCGGCGACGACGCCACCGTCGCCCGGGTCGATGCGCTGGCGAAGGCGGTCGGCGACGGCATCCGCGTCGATCGTCATGCAACGTGGCTGGCCCCGGTCCGCGCCTTCGTGGCGGCACTCGGCTGGACCGCGCTCGGGCTGGTGATGGTGATGGCGAGCGCCACGGCGGCGGTCGTCCTGCTGGTGGCCCGTGCAGGGCTTGATACCCATCGCGGAACGATCGACATCCTGCATATGCTGGGTTCGACCGACCTTCAGATCGCCCGCCTGTTCCAGCGGCGCATCGGGCAGGATACGCTGACCGGCGGGCTGATCGGCGCGCTGGCCGGCGGGCTGCTGGTGGCGTTGCTGGGACAGCGGATGGCGACGCTCGACTCTCAGCTGGCCGACGGCGTTTCGCTGCTGCCGCTCGACTGGTTGGTCATCGCCGTCCTGCCGGTCGCCTTCACCCTGCTCGCCATGTTCGCCGCGCGGATCGCGGTGCTGCGGCGGCTGGCGCGGGTGTTGTGATGGGCCGGCTCTTCTCGGTCGCGCTGCTGCTTTATGCGCTCGGCTTCGCGCTGTTCGCGGTGACGCTGCCACAGCCCGGCCCCCTGCAACAGCGGACCGACGGCGTCGTGGTGCCGACCGGCGGATCGGGCCGGATCGAACGCGGGCTGGCGGTGCTGGCGGCGGGTCAGGCGCGGCGGATGCTCATCACCGGCGTCGACCCCGATGTCCGCCCGCGCGAACTGGCCGCGGCGATCGATGCGCCGCGTGCGTTGTTCCGCTGCTGCGTCGATCTGGGCAAGGAAGCGGTCGACACCCGCTCCAATGCCGACGAAACCGCCTTATGGGTCCGCCGCAACCGCTATCGCTCGATCCGGCTGGTCACGTCGAACTGGCATATGGCGCGCGCGACGATGGAGCTGCGCCACGCGCTGGGCAATTCAGTCGAGATCGTGCGCGATCCGGTGACCGGCCATCCGGGCTTCGCGCTGCTGTTCGGCGAATATAACAAATATCTGGTGCGGGGCGTAGTGATGCGGCTGGGAATCGATCTGTGATCGCGTGGATTCGCACGTGGGTGTTCCGCATCCTGTTCTACGCCGCGTCGGGGCCGATCGTGCTGAGCGCGCCGGTCTCGGCATGGTTCGGGCAGCGGGCGATGCACGTCCACGCCCATGTCTGGATCGCCACCCACCGCTTCCTCGCCCGCTGGATATTGGGCGTGCGCGTCCGGGTGGAGGGGGTGCGACCGCCCGGCACCTATCTGTTCGCGGTCAAGCATCAGGCGATGTTCGAGACGCTGGAGATGGCGCAGCGGATCGACGGCCCGCTGATCGTGATGAAGCGCGAGCTGATCGACATGCCCTTCTGGGGCCGCACCGCCCGTGCCTATGGTGCGATCGGCGTCGACCGCGATGCGTCGTCCAAGGCGCTGCGCCAGATGCTGAAGGAAGCCGCCGTCGCACGGAAGCAGAACCGCTCGGTCCTGATCTTTCCCGAAGGCACGCGGGTCCCCGTCGGCGAAGCCCCGCCGCTCCGCTCGGGGTTCGCCGGGCTGTACAAGGCGCTCAACATGGCCGTCGTCCCGGTCGCGCTCGACAGCGGCCACTGCATGCGACGCCCCGGCCCCAACCGGCCGGGCATCATCACCATCCGCTTCCTCGATCCGATCCCCCCCGGCCTGCCGCGCGAGGAGATCGAGGCGCGGGTCCATGCCGCGATCAATGCGCTGGAGCCTGCGGCGGGATAGTGTCCTGTGGGCAGTTTGCGCACTTTCTCGGAAAGGTTATCATGCCGCATGAACCGCGACCGTAACCGCAACGATGCCGCAACCGACGCGAACCATATGGATCAGCATTCGCAAAATGGCTGGGGTTCCGTTCGCTATGATTCGCGGTTTGACGAATATTGGATTCCTGCGGGCAAGGCCAGACAAACGCTATTCTTCTGCCCATGGTGTGGCGTAAAACTTCCACCATCTCAACGGGATCGCTGGTTCGATCAGCTGGAAGCGCTCGGCTTCGATCCTTGGGAAGACAAACTGCCCGAGCCTTATCGCAACGGCGCATGGCGAGACCAGGCATCACAAGACCGCTGAGCGACAGCCAGCCCCTCACCCCACCGCTTTCGCCACCTTCCGATACGCATGCAGCAACGGCTCGGTATAACCATTGGGCTGGGCCAGTCCCTCGAACACCAGCGCCCGCGCCGCCGCCAGCGCGACCCCGCCCGCCAGCGGCCGATACGCCGGATCGCCCGCATTCTGCGCATCGACCTTGAGCGCCATCCGGTCGAACGCCGCATCGACCTCCGCCGCAGAACACACCCCGTGCAGCAGCCAGTTGGCGATGTGCTGCGACGAAATGCGCAGCGTCGCGCGGTCCTCCATCAGGCCGACGTCATGGATGTCGGGCACCTTGGAACACCCGATCCCCTGATCGATCCAGCGCACGACATAGCCGAGGATTCCCTGCGCATTATTGTCGAGCTCCCGCGCGACCTCTTGCGGCTGCCAGTTCCGCCCGACAGCGAGCGGCAAGGTCAGCAACCGCGTCAGCGGCGCGACCGGTTCGGCCGCCCGTGCCGCCTGTCGCTGCGCAACATCGACCGTATGATAATGCAGCACGTGCAGCGTTGCGGCGGTCGGCGACGGCACCCACGCGGTGCTGGCCCCGCTCATCGGATGCGCGATCTTCTGGTGCAGCATATCGGCCATCCGGTCGGGCGCGGCCCACATCCCCTTGCCGATCTGCGCCCGCCCGCCAAGGCCACAGGCAAGTCCGATCTGGACGTTGCGATCCTCATAGGCCGCGATCCAGTCGGCCCCCTTCATCTCACCCTTGGGGATCATCGGCCCGGCATGCATCGCGCTGTGCAGTTCGTCGCCGGTGCGGTCGAGGAAACCGGTATTGATGAACACGATCCTGTGGCGAACGGCATGGATGCACGCCGCCAGATTGGCGGAGGTGCGCCGTTCCTCGTCCATCACCCCGACCTTGATCGTATGGCGTGGCAGCGTCAGCAGGTCCTCGACCGCGTCGAACAGCCGATCGGTGAACGCGACCTCCTCCGGCCCGTGCTGCTTGGGTTTGACGATATAGATCGATCCCGCCCGACTATTGGCGCGCGCACCGTTCAGGTCGTGCAGCGCGATCAGGCTGGTGACGATCGCGTCGAGGATGCCTTCGGGTGCCTCGCCGCCATCGGCCAGCAGCAACGCGGGCGTCGTCATCAAATGCCCGACATTGCGCACGAACAGCAGCGACCGTCCCGGCAGGACCAGTTCGCCGCCATCGCCGTCGACATAGCGGCGATCGGCGGCAAGGGTGCGGATGACCGTCCGTCCGCCCTTTGCAAAGCTGGCCGACAGATCGCCCCGCATCAGCCCCAGCCAATTGGCATAGGCCGCGACCTTGTCCCCGGCATCGACCGCCGCGACCGAATCCTCCAGATCGCAGATCGTGGTCAGCGCCGATTCGAGCAGGATGTCGGCCAGCCCCGCCGGATCGGTGCGCCCGATCGCATGGTCGCGATCGATGACCAGTTCGATGTGCAGCCCGTGATGCCGCAGCAGCAGATTATCACCCGCCCGCCCGAGCAGTTGCGCAGGGTCGGCCAGTCGCGGCGCGTCGCCGGTCCAGTCGCGCCAGCTCGACCCGGCCAGCGGCACCGTCTCGTCCAGAAACGCCTTCGCGCGGTCGATCACCGCCTGCCCGCGCGCCGCATCATAGCCGCCCGGTGCCGGCGTACCGGGGATCGCGTCGGTGCCGTACAACGCATCGTAGAGGCTGCCCCAGCGCGCATTGGCGGCGTTCAGCAGGAACCGCGCGTTCAGGATCGGGACGACCAGCTGCGGCCCGGCCAGCGTCGCGATCTCCGCGTCGACGCCGGTCGGGTCGACCTCGAACGGCGCAGGCTCGTCGACCAGATAACCGATCGAACGCAGGAACGCCGCCTGTTCGGCCGGATCGATCGCTTGGCCCGCGCGCTCGACGAACCATGCATCCAGCTGCACCTGCAACGCATCGCGCCGGGCGAGCAGCGCGCGATTCTCGGGGGCGAAGCGCGCAAGGATCGCGGCCGATCCTGCCCAGAAGGAGTCGACCGGGATGCCGGTGCCGGGCAACGCCCGCGCTTCGATGAACTCGGCCAGTTCGGCGGCGACCGACAGTCCGGCACGATCGACATAGGCTTGCATCACGGCATCCTCCCCGCACGTCGTCCCAGCGAATGCCGGACAGACGGTTGTTGTACGACGAAGCGCTACCACCTCGCCTTTCGCATCGGTAGCGGTCATAATCGCAAGACAGTCATTCTATGGAGGAACGAATGACCCTCGACCCCGACCATGCGCTGTTCGTCGCCATCCTCGACAGCGGCAGCATCGCCGCGACCGCTCGGAACAGCGGCATATCGCCGGCGATGGTCTCGAAACGGCTGGCCCGGCTGGAGGCGCGGCTCGGGGTGCGGTTGATCGAACGAACGACGCGGCGGCTGCACCCGACCCCGATCGGTACGCAACTCCATGCCGACCTGACCCAGATTCTCGCCGCGCTGGCTGCAGCGGAGGCGCGGGTGACCGGTGCAGCTGCGACCCCTGCCGGGCCGCTCCGCATCGCCGCGCCGACCTCGTTCGCACGGCTGCATATCGCGCCCCATCTCGGCGACTTCCTGCGCACCTATCCGGCCATCGCCCTCGAACTGACCCTGTCGGACGGCTATGTCGATCTTGCCGCCGAACGGATCGACTGTGCGATCCGCATCACCGCCGAGCCGCCTGCCGGCTATGTCGCGCGGTCGCTGGCGGGCAACCGGCGCGTGGTGTGCGCCAGTCCCGCCTATCTGGCCGCGCACGGCGTGCCGACCAGCCCCGCCACGCTGGCTGGCCATCGCCTGCTTGCGGCGCAGGGGCAATTGCCGTGGACGCTGCTTCGACCGGCCCGACGCGCGGTGGTCGAGGGCGTGTCGCACGTCCGCACCGATTCGAGCGAGATCGTCCGCGAGCTGGCGCTGGCCGCTGGCCGGCTGGTCCGCGTCCTGCCCGAATGGGAGGGCGCGCATGACCTTGCCATCCACGCGCTGCACGCCGGCCAGCCGCGCCCCGCAGTCACCGCCTTCGTCGATTTCCTCGCCGATCGCCTGTCGTCGCCGCCTTGGGAGCCGCTTGACACGCACGTCGGTTAGGATCAGTTTCGTATCAATTGATACGAAATAGGAGGATGCTGCCGTGGAGCATATGGACGTCAACCCGATGGGTCTCGACGGTTTCGAATTCTGCGAATTCACCGCCCCCGATCTCGACCGCATGGCCGCACAGCTCGAACAATTCGGCTTCGTCGCCGCGTCGAGGCATCGCAGTCGCGACGTCGTCCGCTACAGGCAAGGCCGCATCAACCTGCTGCTCAACCGTATTCCCGATGGACATGCTGCGGACTTTGCTGCGCAGCATGGGCCATCGGCATCGGGCATGGCGTTCCGCGTCGCCGATGCGAAAGCGGCGTTCGAAGCGGCTGTCGCGCGCGGTGCGATGCCTGCCGACCCTTCGCGTGGCGTGCTCGGTGAAGGCTATGCGTTGCAGGGCATTGGCGGATCGATGCTGTATCTGGTCGACCGGCACGGCGCGGCCGGATCGCTGTACGACGACTGGGATGCGATTCCGGGCGCTGCCGAGGCGGAAGCCGCGAACCATGTCGGCCTCGACCTGCTCGACCACCTGACCCACAATGTGAAGCGCGGGCAGATGCGGACCTGGTCGACCTTCTACAACCAGATTTTCGGATTCGAGGAGCAGAAATATTTCGATATCAAGGGCAAGGCGACCGGCCTGTTCAGCCAGGCGATGATCGCCCCGGACAAGGCGATCCGCATCCCGCTGAACGAAAGCCAGGACGACAAGAGCCAGATCGAGGAATTCATCCGCGACTATAATGGCGAGGGTATCCAGCACCTCGCCTTCACCACCGACGACATCTTCGAGACCGTCGAAAAACTGCGCGCGCGCGGCGTGAGGTTACAGGACACGATCGAAACCTATTACGAACTGGTCGACAAGCGCGTGCCCGGGCACGGCGAGGACCTCGAACGCCTGCGCCGCAACCGCATCCTGATCGACGGCAATGTCGGCGAGGAAGGGTTGCTGTTGCAGATCTTCACCGAACCGATGTTCGGGCCGATCTTCTTCGAAATCATCCAGCGCAAGGGCAATGAAGGCTTCGGCAACGGCAATTTTCAGGCGTTGTACGAGAGCATCGAGCTGGATCAGATCCGGCGCGGGGTCATCACGGTCGATGCCTGAGGCATTGGCCGGATGCAGGCACGCAGGTGCCCGGCCCCGCCCGGCCAGCGCGACGGAGCCGGGCCACAAGGCGCGGCTTCGCCCCGACGGTCGGCCCGGCGGGCAATCCAACCACCGTCACCCCGGCGCAGGCCGGGGTCCATGGTCACGGTTCGCACTCGATAGAAACGCCACGTCGCGTTACCATGGATTCCGGCCTTCGCCGGAATGACGAAACGATGAGGGAGAGGATCATGTCGGGCTCCGCTTACCACCCCGGTTTCGCCAACCACATCGCCACCGAGGCCGTCGCGCACGCCCTGCCGATCGGCCGCAACAGCCCGCAGCATGTCCCGTTCGGCCTGTACGCCGAACAACTCTCCGGCACCGCCTTCACCGCCCCGCGCAGCGAGAACCGCCGGTCCTGGCTCTACCGCCTGCGCCCGACGGCCAACCATGGCGCATTCGTGCCGTACACCGGCGCAACGACCGTTGAAACCGCGCCGATCGCCGGTCCGCCGCCCAGCCCGAACCGCCTGCGCTGGGACCCGCTGCCCTTGCCGACCGAACCGACCGACTGGGTCGACGGCCTCGTCACCTATGGCGCGACCGGCGACGTCGCGGCGCAGAGCGGCGTCGGCATCCACCTCTATGCCGCGAACCAGGACATGGCGCGCGCCTTCTTCTCGGCCGATGGCGAGTTGCTGATCGTGCCGCAGCAGGGACGGCTGGCGATCGACACCGAACTCGGCCGGATCGACATCGCCCCGCTCCAGATCGCGCTGATCCCGCGCGGCGTCCGCTTCCGCGTGTCGCTGCCCGATGGCGCGGCACGCGGCTATGTCTGCGAGAATTACGGCAGCCTGTTCCGCCTGCCCGACCTCGGGCCGATCGGCGCCAACGGCCTCGCCAACCCCCGCGATTTCGAGACGCCATCGGCATGGTATGAGGATCGCGACACCCCCTGCGACGTGATCCAGAAGTTTCAGGGCGGGCTATGGACCACCACGCTCGACCATTCGCCGTTCGACGTGGTCGCGTGGCACGGCAATCTCGCGCCCTGCCGCTATGACCTGACCCGCTTCAACACGATCAACACCGTCAGTTTCGACCATCCCGATCCGTCGATCTTCACCGTGCTGACCGCGCCCAGCGACACGCCCGGCACCGCCAATTGCGACTTCGTGATCTTTCCGCCGCGCTGGATGGTCGCCGAAGACACGTTCCGCCCGCCATGGTTCCACCGCAACATCATGAGCGAGTTCATGGGCCTCATCACCGGTTCCTATGATGCGAAGGAGGGCGGCTTCGCCCCCGGTGGCGCGTCGCTGCACAACCAGATGAACGGCCACGGCCCCGATCAGGCCAGCTATGACAAGGCCGTCGCCGCCGACCTCAAACCGCACAAGATCGCCGACACGATGGCGTTCATGTTCGAAACCCGCCACGTCGTGAAGCCGAGCCGCTGGGCGATGGCATCGTCGACCATGCAGCTTGACTATGACGAGGTATGGACCGGTTTCGCCAAGGCGCGCCTGCCCGGATGAGCGACGCCCGCGTCTTCGCGACACCAGCTGGCGTCACGCTCGGGCCGCTGACCGACATCGCCGACGGTCGCGCGCGCAATTACGTGTTGCAACTGCGCGCCGGGCGATTCCACGGCCTCGTCGTGCGGCGCGGCGATGCGGTGGTCGGCTATGTCGACCGCTGCCCGCATATGGGCCTGCCGCTCGCGCAAACGCTCGACGCCTATCTGACGCCCGATGGCAGCGCGATCACCTGTAGCTGGCACGCCGCGCTGTTCGCGATCGACGACGGCAAGTGCCTCGGCGGTCCCTGCCCCGGCCAGTCTCTGACGCCGTGGCCGGTGGACGTACGGGACGGCGCGATCGTCACCGCCTGATCAGGCCGCCACCGCCTCGGGCAGTGCGGTCAGCGTCGATCCCTGCCCCAGTCGCGCGCCATGCTCGGCCAGCCACGCATCCGCCGTCGCCCGCCCCAGTTGGCGCAGCGCCTCCAACTGCGACCGGCGCGTGTCGCTCTTGCCGGTCGGCCCCCGCTCGGACAGCGTCGGCGCGGCCTCCATCAGGTGCAGGTTAGTCCGCGCCAATGCCGTGAAATTATCGTCGATCGGCGGCGCGCGCCTTGCGATCGCCTGCACCTCGGTCAGCGCCTTCAAGTCGCGCAGCAGACATGCGTTGAACCCGATATCGCTCATCCGTCCCATCACCTCGACCAGCGTGTCGGGCGTTTCGCCGGTGGCGAACGGCGTGATCTGCACGATCAGCATGTCGGTTTGGCCATGCCCCCCGAAAATCAACGGCTCCAGCGCCGGATTGGCCGAAAAGCCGCCATCCCAATGGGGTTCGCCATCGATCGTCACCGGCCCGAACAGCTCGGGCAGGCAGGCCGACGCCATCAGTGCGTCGAGCGTGATCTCGTCATTCTGGAACAGCCGCGCCGCCCCGGTCGCAACCCGCGTGGCGGCGATCGACAACGGGATCGCGCCGGGCGACGTCAACAGCGACAGGTCGAGACTGTCGCCAACCACCCGCCGCAGCGCCCGCATGTCGCGCAGTCCCGGCGACAGCGGCGCGATATAGCGGCTGATCAGCTTTCCGAACTCCAGCGACCGGCGCAACAATGGCTCGAACGCCGGCAGCATCCAGAAGTCGGTATCGAACGCCTGCAACGGCGAATTGCGCGAAACGCTCTCCCACAACCGCGCCAGGGCGTCTTTCGCTCCCTGTCGCCCGCCGCTGGCGAAGCCGGTGACCAGCGCCGCACCGTTCAGCGCCCCGGCCGACGCGCCGCTCACCGCGACGATCGGCCAGTCTTCCTCCAGCAGCCGGTCGAGCACGCCCCAGCCATAGGCACCATGCGCGCCGCCCCCTTGCAGCGCGAGCGCCAGACGCGGCGGTTGGGACGGTACGGTCATGACGGTCTCCGGACAAATCGATTCACGCTGCAACGCAGCAATGCCGGATCGTATCCGGTCGACTGGTCGTCGACGATCATACCCCGTCTCACCCCGACACAGGCAACCTCTGCGAACGTATGGAATCCTGTCGCCGGCCCTACTCCCGCGCAGGCGGGGGTCCGGGGCTCCAGGCGCAAGCCGTTGTTCTGCCCGGCTCTGGACCCCCGCCTGCGCAGGGGTACGGCGAGTTTTTGGCGAAGCTTGCGACGTTCGCAGAGGTCGCACACAGCGGACGTGGATACATTCGAACGAGGATTTCTGACGATCCCGTGGACCTTGCCGTCGGTCTCGCCGGTTATCGGCGGACCATCGCGACGAAAGGACCATCATGCTCGAACATGTTCCGGGGTGGCTGGGCGCCCTGCTGCACAATGTCCGCGCGGGCGCGTCGAAGCTGACGATCGTCGATCCGGCACTGGGCAACTTCGCCAGCCTCGACCTTGCCAGCCTCGCCTTTGCCGACGGACAGCGCCTGCCCGAACGTTTCACCGCCGATGGCGAAGGCGTCTCGCCGCCGTTGCACTGGCGCGGCGTCCCTCCGGAAGCGACGTCGCTGGCGCTGATCGTCGAGGACCCCGACGCCCCCTCGACCCAGCCGCTGGTCCACGCGATCCTGTGGGGCATCCCCGCTGCCGACGGCCAGGTCGCCGAAGGTGCGATCCGCCCCGATGGCGACGGCGATGCGCTCCATGGCGATGTCGGCCGCAACAGCTATCTACGCGAAGGCTGGCTGCCGCCCGATCCACCGACCGGGCACGGCGAACATCGCTACGCCTTCCAATTGTTCGCGCTGAAGGACGCGCCGCAGCTCGACCCCAATCCCGGCCGCAGCGCGGTGGTCGAGGCAATGGCCGGGCGGGTGCTGGCGGCGGGGCTGCTCACCGGGGTCTATTCTCGTGAAGAACCGGCCGAAGTCGGCCCGGTCGGCGCAACGGCACCAGCCTGAAGCTCCTCCCCGGCACGGGGGACTGTTTACATGAGGTGCTTTTTGGATTCTCTTCTGTTCGTGTAATTTGGGACAGGGAGGATGGGATGCGGTGTCCAGAGTGTGATGGGACGGACCTGATCAAGCGGGGACGCAAGTCGGGCCATTAGCGCTACGCGTGCCGGACCTGCGGTCGCTACTGCACCGACAGCCAGCCCAGGTTCAGTGCCGAGACGAAAGCCCTGGCGATCGAGATGTACATGAACAGAATGGGCATCCGGGCGATCGGCCGGGCGATCGGTGCATCGTCGGCGGGGGGCCTCAAGTGGATCTGTAAGGAGCATGCGGGGGCCTGTCAGGAGTTTCGTGTGCGGGCGGGCATAACGGGAAAGAAGGAGCCCCGATATGTCTCGACGCAAAGAGCCTGCGATACCGAATGATCTTCTGGATCAGCTGTTGGCCGGGGACGACGGCGCCGGCAATTCGCGCAACGGCTACGGTCGGAAGACGATCACGACTGATACGGGCAAGCTGGCGATCGACGTACCGCGCGACCGGCAGGCCAGCTTCGACCCGCAACTGATCGCCAAATACCAGCGGCGCTTCCCCGGCTTCGATGAGAAGATCGTGTCGATGTACGCGCGGGGCATGAGCACCCGGGAGACGCCGTGCTCGACGAGGTGGCGACCTGGCAGCAACGGCCGCTCGATCCGGTCTATCCGCTCGTCTTCTTCGACGCCTTGCGGGTGAAGATCCGCGACGAGGGCATGGTCCGTAACAAAGCCATCCACATCGCGCTGGGCGTCCGTGCCGATGGCGCCAAGGAGGTGCTGGGCCTGTGGCTCGAACAGAACGAGGGTGCGAAGTTCTGGCTCAGGGTCATGAACGAGCTCAGGAACCGCGGCACCGAGGATATCCTGCTCGCCGTCGTCGACGGCCTGAAGGGTTTTCCCGAGGCGATCACCGCGGTGTGTCCCGACGCGATCGTCCAGACGTGCATCGTCCACCTGCTGCGAAACTCGATGGACTTCGTCTCGTGGAAGGACCGCAAGGGTCTGGCGACGGCGCTGAAGGGAGTCTACCGCGCGCCCAGCGCCGAGGCGGCCGAGCAGGCACTGACGGTCTTCGAGGCCGGTCCCTGGGGCACCCGCTATCCCGCCATCGGCCAGAGCTGGAGACGGGCCTGGGCGGAGGTGATCCCGTTCTTCGCCTTCCCCGACGAGGTTCGCCGGATCATCTACACTACCAACGCCATCGAGGCGCTGAACTCGCCGTGCGTGCCCGGGGGCATTTCCCCAGCGATGAGGCCGCCACCAAGCTGCTCTACCTGATCTTGAACCGCTCGGAGAAAGAGTGGAGGATGCCGCCACGCGAGTGGACCATGGCCAAGGCCCAGTTCGCCGTCATCTTCGGCGAGCGCTTCATCAGGGCCATGGCGGCGTAATGTTCATCCGCCCGTCCGCACACGAAATTCCTGACAGGCCCGCATCGACGCGTTGTCGCCTATCATGTGAGCGATCGCGGCGTCACCAGCGCGAGCGCCATCTACGCCCTGGCCAAGGCCGCTGTCGGCCAGATCGGCGCCATCTTCACCGACGCCAACTCCTGCTACCACCTCGCCTTCGCGCGGATCGGCGCGCCCGAACCCCACCAGCAGACCAAGGCGCAGACGCATCTGA
>NZ_LMLP01000020.1 GCF_001421965.1 Sphingomonas sp. Leaf67 | reverse complement strand
CTGTCCGATAACGGCTCGGCCTATACCGCCCGCGAAACACGGACCTTTGCCCGGCAGCTGGGCCTCAAACCCTGCTTCACCCCTGTCCGCAGCCCGCAGCCCAACGGCATCTCCGAGGCCTTCGTGCATACCCTCAAACGAGATTACGTTCGTGTCTCCCCGCTCCCCGATGCACTCACCGCGTTGACATCGCTGGCCGGATGGATCGAGGACTACAACGACAACCACCCGCACTCAGGGCTCAAAATGCGTTCGCCGCGCGAACATCGCGCACTGGTTTCTGCAACCGCCTAATTCCGTCCGGTAAAACGGGGGCCAGATCATCGATCGGGTATAAAAAACATGCTCAGGACGGATCGGCATTGGTAACAGTGCTATGCAGTAGAGCGGATTCCGGTGGCAAGGCACCGTTTGGTCCGAGAGCAGCCACAGGCAGGAACCGATAGACCGTGCCGCGCGAAATCCCCAGTTCGCGGGCGATATGCGCCGGGCGCATTCCCTGCGCTGCCCGCGTCCGCACCGCTTCGGGGTCGATACGGGGCTTGCCGCCCTTGTAGACGCCGCGCGCTTTCGCCGCCGCAATCCCCTCCGCCTGGCGTTCGCGGCGCAGGTTCGTTTCGAATTCGGCAAAGACGCCGAGCATGTCGAGAAACGCCTTGCCCGCCGCCGTGCCGGTATCGATCGGCTGCTCGGTCGCCTTCAGCGTGATTCCCCGTCCCTTCAGCTCATGGACGATATCCTGCAGATCCTTCATTGACCGCGCGAGCCGGTCGATCCGCGTCACGACCAGCGTGTCGCCGTCGCGCAGGAAGTCGAGCAGGATCTGCAACTCGCTGCGCGCAGCGCGCGACGACCCCGATTTCTTTTCCGACCGGATCGTCTGACACCCCGCCGCGCGCAATGCCGCTTGCTGGATTCCGAGGTCCTGATCGTCGGTCGACACGCGGGCATAGCCGAACAGGGCCATATTTCCCCCTTTCTGTTCGATCCGGGTCTAGACCTTTGGCGGCGAGTGTTCAACTTGCCTGCAACCGACCCTGATCGTACGGACAAAGCGCTTCAGGAGCGGTGTATTATCAGGGTATACCCTTATTATACATATACCGAACGGGCATCTTGCCACATCAGGACCCGTATGTCATTCCAGCTTCATCATGGTCCATATGCTATCATTTGGCGCGTTCTTCATTTGGATGACTTTATGACACTGCAAGTCGCAATCACTGCCACTGGACGCATGAGCCTGCCTGTCGACATCCGCAAGCGCCTGGGGCTGACAAACGGAGGCGCGGTTTATGTCGACGAGACGCCGGACGGCGTCATCCTGCGCACCGCGGAACAGATCGTGGCACGTGCCAGATCATTGGCAAAGCAATATGACAAGGTGGACGGCAGCAGCGTCGATGACTTTCTTGCCAACCGCATGACCGAGAGCGGCGCGTGAGTGCGGTAATCCTCGACGCGTCGGCGCTGCTGGCGCTGCTCCGGGGCGAAGCGGGTGGCAAGAAGGTCGAGGATGCACTCGGCGATGCGTGCATGTCCGTCGTCAACATGGCCGAGGTCGCATCGCATTATTCGAAACTCGGCATGCCGGATGACGTCGTGACGTCGATGCTCCGGCCGCTGCCGATCAGGCTGATCGATGCCGATGCCGGACTATGCTGGGACGCGGGCCGGTTGCGCGGCTTGACGGTCGAGGCGGGCCTGTCGCTTGGCGATCGCTTCTGCCTCGCCTTGGCCAGACGTGAGAAACTGCCCGCCTGGACCGCCGACCGCACATGGCGCGACATCGCCGATGCCGTCGGCGTGAAGGTCGTCGTTATCCGTTGAGGGTGGCACGACGCTAACCCTTTTGATTGACGACACGTTTTACATCGGCTCCGTTGGCGACCTTCCATTGGATGAGGTCTTCATGCCGCACGCGATCGATCGACGTTCCATGCTCGCCGCCGCCGCGGTCGGTGGCATGGCATTGGCCGGCACCGGTGCCGGCGCGCAATCGCGGACGGCCGGGGCCGGCCCCGAACTCTACGAGCTTCGCACCTACCGGTTGGTCGGATCGATGAAGGAGCGACTGGACGGGTATCTGGAACGTGCCTTCCTTCCCGCCGCGCGCCGTGCCGGATGCGGGCCCATCGGTGCGTTTACCACGGCGATCGGCATGGGCAGCGCCAACGTCCAGCTGCTGATCCCCCACCCCTCGATCGCCGCCTTTCTGGAACTCCCCGGCAAACTGGCCGCCGATCCGGCCTATGCCCAGGCCGCCACGGCCTATTCCGACGCGCCCCTCGCCAGCCCGCCCTATGTTACGCTCGAGGTGAAACTGATGCGGGCGTTCGGGGGATTTCCCCGCATCGAAGCGCCCGGCCCCGGCAAGGGACGCATCTTCGAGCTGCGAACCTATCACAGCCATAGCGAGAAGGCGGGTGCGACCAAGATCGGCATGTTCGATACCGGTGGCGAGGTCGACATCTTCCGCCGCACCGGCCTCACCCCGGTCTTCTTCGCGCAGGACCTGACCGGCACCCATCTGCCCAGCCTGACCTATATGCTGACCTTCCCCGATCTTGCGGCGCGCGAGCGGAGCTGGAAGGCATTCGGCGCGGACCCGGCATGGCAGCGACTGATCGCCATGCCCGGCCTTGCCGAGACCGTAACGGACATCGACAACCAGATCATCAATCCGACGCGCTATTCGCAGATTTGATGGATCGCGGCACTGTGCCGTCCCTGCCGACAGCGACACACGTCAAGACCGGCGATCAGCCCCGCTTCACCGGGTCGTGCCATACGAAGTCGATAGCACGCTGCCCTTCGGGACGGAAAATGGTGCCGCTGGACAAGGCTCCGATAGAGTTCTCGATCACATGGTTCGTCATCAACCATCATTCCCAGTAATATCCGTATCGTGAACATGACAATACGCCACTCGACCGCAGCAACAGCAACCGGTTCGCTCGACTGTACACAGTTTGGTTACTTCTGCCGCTAACCATAGCTGACTAGCCCTCAATCAATATCTCGCTATTGAAATGTTGTCGCAGTGCAGGTGCGGAATATGGCTGAAAGAATATTGTCGGCCGAGGACGGTTAGCGGGACCTGACTGGACGTTTCACCTGCCATCACATAAGCAGGCTGTCCGGCACGGGGGCCGCATTAGGGGGGATTTCTGGATGGTACGCCATGGTTCGGTGCGTTTGCGCCGGTGGTCGTTCGCGATCGGTACGAGCATCGTTGCGATGGCGGCATCGTCTGCGGCGAACGCGCAATGTTCGCCCAAGCCGGTAAGCTCGTCGACGACGACCAACTGCACGGGCACCGAAAATGGCGGGCTGATCGCCGATGACTATGGCGTCCGCGTCGTCGTGCAGGAGAATGCGATCGTACGCGGCGGGTTCGACGCCCCCATCGATACCCGGTCGCAAAGCGCGACCTTCACGATCAACGGCCGGGTCGATGGCGAAAACCGGACCGGCTTCCTGGTTACCAACGGAGAGCCGTATCTGGCGCCGTGCGATCCCTATGCCGGTGCCTCGCCGATCGTCTGCCCCCCGGGACTGCAGACCTATTATCCATGGGCGAACGCCACCATATCGATCGGTGCACGAGGGACGATCACGGGCGGGCAAGCACTGGTAAGCCGCCAGTTATTCAACAACCCCTTCGGCAGCATCAGTGTCAGCATCGTCAATGAAGGCCTGATCGAAGGGACCAGCGGCACCGCCATCCGCGATGCCAGCACGCTTCTCAGCATCGGCAACAAGGCCGGTGCGACGATCCGCGGCGTCGGCAATGCGATCGACACCGATGGGGCATTGTCCCTGACCAATGCCGGGACGATCGACGGATCGATCATCTCGCGCCGGACCGCGAACGATGGCAATGCGAGCCGCATCGTCAACGAGGCTGGTGCGACGATCCGTGGCGTCGGCACGGCGATCGACGTCAGCGGTTCGCTGTACCTGACCAATGCCGGGACGATCACCGGATCGGTCGTGTCGCGTGCCGCCGCGGGTAGCGTCAGCAGCATCGATACCCTCGCCGGGACGATCATCGGCGATCTGACCCTCGGCGCCGGCAACGACACGCTGGCGGCGCGCTATGTCGCCGGACAGATCGTTACCGGCATTACCGGAACGATCGACGGCGGTGCGGGTGTAGATACCTTGGCGCTGCGTCTTTCCGAAAACGCCGATTTGACCACTTTCCCGCTGCTGACCGGATTCGAGCAGCTTGGCCTGCGCCTCGAAAATACGCCAACGGTAACCATCGGCGCGGCGGGTAGCGTGATTCGCAACCAGCTAAGCGTGAGCGGCGGCGGCACCGTCACGCTCAACGGCATCTTGCGCGGAACCGGAGAGGTTCTCAGCACCGGCTATTCCGACGGCGCACCCACCATCGTGAACGCGGGCACCATCGAAGGCACCGCTGCCGACAATGGTTACCTGGTTCGCATCTATTCTGCCAACCGCTTCCAGAATGATGGTACGATCAATGCGGCCGGCAACGGCGCATCGATCATCGCGCAAGGCATGTTCGTCAACACCGGGACGCTTCGGGCGAGCGGAACGGCGCTGGAACTGTCGGGTACCAGTTTCACCAATAGCGGCACGATCCGCTCGACCGCCGGCATCGGCGCCACCATGCGTGGTTCGTCGGGGATGAACTGGACCAACAGCGGTACCATCGAAGGCGCGATCGCCGGGGTCCAGCTCTCCAGCAACCTTACCAACACGGGCCTGATCACGTCGCCAGCGCTGGCGGTCGACCTCGGCTATTACGGTATCCTGTTCAATGGTGCCGGAGGTCGGGTCGTCGGCGATGTCCGTCCGTCGACGTCCGGTATCGGCCTGTTCAATGCAACCGTCGCCAACGCGGGGACGATCGACGGCAACGTCTCGTTCGGTGGTGTCGGCCAGGAATACAGCTATGGCAGCAACCGCTATTTCGCGTTGCCGGGCGGCGTGCTGAACGGGAACCTGACGCTGGGCCGTAACGAGACGCTCGTGACCTCCTTGGGCGATGCGGGCAGCAGCGGCTTTGCCGGCATCAACGGGACGGTCACCGCGACGAACGCGCTGCTGCGCTATCGCGTCACTGCCGACACGACCACCTCGGCAACGGCGCGTCCGGGTTTCGCCGAGATCGGCTATGACCTGTACGATGGCGCCAAGCTGACGCTGACCAGCGTCGGTACGCCTTTGATCGTGGCGGGCAAGGGCAGCGTCGACGTCACCGGCGACATCGTCGCCACCACCCGGTCGGCCATTTCGGTGTCGGAGGTCCTGACGGCACCCGGCGAGACCCGGAGCGATCAGACCGGTCTCGCCATCATCAGCCGCGGAACCATCACCCTCGACAGATCGAGTGGCAGCGACGGTCTTGCCTTCGCCGCGGTGCAGACCGGACGCGAGCATAGCTTCACGAACGCCGGCACGATCCTCGTGCGCGGTGGAGACAGGCAGCAGGCTGCGATCGGTATCTACGCCTCCAGCCAGGGAACCGTCGTCAACGACGGGACGATTTCGCTCGATGGCGCGACCGGCATCTCGGAAGCCTTGAAGATCACCAACAACGGCACGATCAGCCAGATCGCTGGTGGTCGCGTATCGGACGGCATCTTTTCCTGGAGTGGCCTCGACCTCACCAATTTCGGCTCGATCGAGGTTGCCGGAAACGCGGTTGGCAGTTCGTCATCGATGACGATCGACAATGCCGGCCGCATCACCAGCACGAACGACGTCGCGATCGGGGGTGGCCAATATAATCCGCAGGCCATGATCACCAATCGCGCCGGCGCCACGATCACCGGCGACGGTACCGCGATCCGGGTCAGCGGCGGGACGCTGGTCAATGCCGGTACCATCATCGGCACCGTCGATCTCGGCTACAGCAGCTATAACTACAACAACCGATCCTATGGCAACGCGATATATGACGGGTTGGGTGGCACGATCGCCGGCGACCTGCGGTTCGGCGACGGCGACGACACGCTGATCGTCTATGACGACGTGACCGGCGTCAGCGGCACGATCGATGCCGGCGGCGGTACCAACACCTATATCCATGCCCGTTCCACCAACGGCACGGTGACGCTGGGCCGGGACCTGCCGACCGGTTTCGGTGTCGAAGGCGTGCGTGCCACCGGACCGGATACGCAGGTGACTATCGCCGCTGCGGCAACCGTCGCGAACACCCTGAAACTGTCGGGAACCGGCAATATCATCAACACCGCGACGATCGACGGCATGGTGACCACCGATACCGATCGGTGGGAGAACGGGATGATGGTGGTTCCGGCCCTGCTCGCCTCGTTCACCAACCAGGGTCGGATGAACGGCGGCTTCGATGGTCGCGTCGGACGCTTCGTCAATGCCGCCACCGGCATCGTGACGACCCAGGATTCGCAAGGGTCGGCGGTACGGATCCAACAGGCCGGCGCGGTCGACTTCGCGAACGCCGGCACGATCGACATCGGCGCAGGCAATCTCGCCGTCTCGCTGGGGTCGGACAGTGCGGTGACCGCAGCGAACGACGGATCGATCACCGGCAAGCTCGGCGTATCGGTGCAGAACTTCACCAACGTGATCGCTCCCGCGCCGCTGACGGCATCGCTGGCCAACCGTGGCACGATCACCAGCGGTCGCAACGCGATCGAGATGACGATGGTCGATACGGCCGACGGCGTATCGTCGATGACGCTCGACAATCGCGGCACGATCGAGACGACGGGCAAGGGCGCGACCGCAGCTTATCTGGAGGCGCGCGGGTTCTACTGGTCCGACGAGCCAAGCGCCGGCATGCGGCAGATCACCGTGACCAACAGCGGCACGATCCGTGCGAATGCCGGTGGTGAGGATGTTACCTACACCTATTGGAGCTATGACCCATCGACCGGACAGGTCGAACAACGGACCGAAACCTATACCAGCATTGCCACGGCGCTGACGATGCTGACGGCGCCGACCGGCGCAGCGCATTCCATCACGCTGAACAACAGCGCGACCGGCAGGATCGAAGCGACGGGAATATTGTCGACCGCCATAGGCGCGCTGGGTACGCTGGACCTGACCAACGCCGGTACGATCCACGGCGGTGCGAGCTTCACGGCGAACGGTGAAACGTTGGCCGGCGCGATCCAGTCCTTTGGCACCAATGACCGGATCATCAACACCGGCACGATCATCGGATCGATCGACACGGGCGCAGGCGACGACCGTATCGAGAATTACGGCACGCTCGACGGCGATGTCTTTCTGGGCGCGGGCGACGACACCTTCCTGCATCGTGTCTCGGCCATCCTGTCCGGCACCGTCGATGGCGGCGCGGGCACCGACAGCCTGATCATCGACGCTGCCGGCGGTGGCACGGTACGCGGCGACCAGTTCGTCAACTTCGAGCGCTTCAGCCAGACCGGCAGCGGCGCGGTCAATTATGTCGGCGCGTTCCAGGCCACGACGCTCGACGTCAGCGGCGGCACGCTGAACGTCGGCGTAGGCGAAACGCTGAGCAGCATCGGCCCGGTCACGATCACCGGCAGCGATGCCGGCGAAACCGTCGACAATGCGGGAACGATCACCGGTTCGGTGGCGCTGGGCGCGGGCGACGACATCTTCGTCGATCGCGCGGGCAGCAGCGTCGCCGGTGGGGTCGATGGCGGTGCGGGGGTCGACCTGTACCGCGTCGTCCTGTCGGGCAACCGCAACGGGATCGGCACGCGCAGCGGCTTCGAACAGCTCGCCGTCACCGGCAACGGCACGCTGGCGCTGACCCTCGACCAGAGCTTCGACAGCGTCGCCCTTGCCGGCACCGGCCTCGCGCTCGCGCTGAACGGCAACAGCGTCGGCACCGTCACCGGCAGCGACGCGGCCGAAATGCTGAGCGTCGACGGCGATATCGGCCGCGCCGCACTGGGCGGCGGCAACGACATGCTGGTGCTGGGGACAGCGGTCGCCAACGGCACCTATACCGGCGGGGCGGGTAGCGACACGCTGCGCTTCTCCACCAACGCACCGGTAACGCTGACGGGCAGCGCCAGCGGGTTCGAGACGATTGCGCTCACCGGTACCGCACTCACGATCGACGGGACGCTCGGCGCGGCCGGCGACCTGACGACGCTGGGCGATGGCGCGCAGACGGTGGCGCTGGCCAATGGCGGCACGATCAACGGCACGCTCGATCTGGGCGCTGGCAATGACAGCTTCAGCCTGGCCCCCAATGCCAAGCTGAACGGCACCGTCGCTGGCGGCGCGGGGGATGACCTCGCCACGGTGGCGCTGGCCGGACCGCGTACGCTCGACGCCGCCACGCTGACCGGTTTCGAAACGCTGGCGAGCACCGGCACCGGCACGCTGACCCTGACCGGCGCACAAAGCTATGGGCAGGTGGTCGCGGCCACCGACCTGACCGTCGTCAGCGGCGCATCGCTGACCGCCGGTACCGTGCGCTTCGCCGGTGGCAACGAACGGCTGACGATCGCGGGCGGCTTTGCCGGCGCGGTCGATGGCGGTGCGGGCAGCGACACGATCGCAGTGTCGGGCGGCAGCGCAAACGCTCCGGTCGCTTTCACGAACGTCAGCAATGTCGAGACGTTCGGGATGACGGGCGGCTACGCCACCGTTTCGGGCAATGCGGCGCTCGGCAATGCGGCGCTGACCGGCGGGCGTCTGGTCGGGCTTGCCAACTCGACGATCGCTGCAGGCCGCATCGACGTCGGCACGGGTGCGACCTTCGGTTCGGCGGGTACCGTCAACGGCAACGTCAATGTCGCCGGTACGCTCAGCCCGGGTGCATCGCCGGGCGTGATGACCGTCAACGGCAATGTCACGCTGGCCAGCGGTTCGCTGTCGGTGTTCGAACTGACTCCGACCGTCTCCGACAAGCTGGTCGTCAACGGCGCACTTTCAATCGCCAGCGGTGCGACGTTGCAGATCGTACCGGTCGGCACGCTGCGCGCCGGCACCAGCTACGACCTGATCACCGCCAGCGGCGGGATCACCGGCGGGTTCACGACCATCAACAAGCCGTCGAACCTGTTCGGCGTGATCGTCCAGCGCAGCGACCGCATCCAGCTGCTCGGCCAGTTCCTGACCGACCCGCGCTTCTCCCCGCAGGTCGCGCGCAGCATCGCCTATGCGAACGCCACACTGGCGGTGCAGCCGGCGACCAGCACGCTGTTCGACAGCCTGCCGGCACTGGTCGATACGTCCGGGGCATCGAATGCGCGCGGCTTCGCGCAGTTGACGCCGGAAGCCTATGCCTCGGCGACGCAGCTCGGGGTCGACCATGCGCTGTCGCTGACCCAGGTCGCCCGTGGAAACGCGTTCGCGACCGACCGGCAGGACGCAGGCGCGTTCACCTTCGCGCAGACGATCGGCCAATGGCACACGCTGCAAGGCGATGCCGCGCAGGGCAGCAACACCGCGCGTGCGCAAAGCTACGGCTTCCTCGGCGGGGTCGGATATGGCGACCGCAGCTGGATGATTGGCGCGTTCGCCGGGTACCTGAATGGCCGGCAGCAGATCGGCGCACTGGGCGCGCGCACGCGTGCCGATGGCGTCGTGGCGGGCGTTCATGGCCGCTACGGCGCGGACAGCGGGTGGGGCTTCAGCGCCTTGCTGCTGTACGATAGCGGAACGGCGGATACGGTGCGCGCCTTGCCGACAGGACGGGACGGGATCGGCAGCTATGCCCTGCACAGCTGGGCCAGCGATGTCGCCGCATCCTATGACATCGACGTAGGGGATGGATGGTCGCTACGCCCGCGCGTCGGCGTAACGTACATCCGCACCTCGCGCGAAGCAGTGCGCGAAACCGGGTCCAGCCCGTTCGCCCTGACCGTCGCTGGCAACCGGCACGTATCGGGTTTTGCCGATACCGGGGTGACGCTGGCGCGCAGCGATGCCTCGGACGCGCCGTTCCGGCCGTTCGTGTCGCTGGGCGCCCGCTACCAACTCGAAGGACAGCGCGCGACGGCACTGGCCGGCTATGCCGGCAACGGTCCGGGGCTGGTCGCGGTCGGCGCGGGCCGTACCGAACTGGTCGGCACCGCAGCGGGCGGTGTCGCCTATCGCCTGCCGAGCGGGCTCGACATCTTTGCCTCCGCATCGGCACAGACCGGTCGTGACGATCATCAGGAAACGATCAGCACCGGCGTACGGCTGCGCTTCTGATCGCGGTTTGACCGGCTCCGACCTTGCGCAAGGTCGGAGCCGGTACCCTTAATCGTGCCGCAAGGCCCAGGCCGGGGCCGCGCGGCTTGCGCGGAGCGACTGGCCGAGCACGGTCAGCACCGCGACCAGCAGCGCCACCGCCGTCGCGCCCGCAAAGAACAGCGGCGACAGCGGGATCGCGTCCTCGAACCCGGCCAGCCACGTCCGCATCGCGAAGAAGGCGAGCGGCCATGCGACGAGGTTCGCGATCAGTACCGGGCGCAGGAACTGCCCGACCAGCAGCTTGACGATATCGACAGACGACGCGCCCAGCGTCTTGCGGATGCCGATCTCGCGGGTCCGCCGCGCGGTGTTGAACGAGGCGAGGCCCCATAGCCCGACGCAGCCGATCAGCACGGCGAGGCCGGCCCCGATCCCGAACAGCCGGGTGGCGCGGTCGTCGGCTTCGTAATAGTCGGCGAGGCGTTCGTCGGCGGTCTGTCCGGTGAAGGGCACCTGCGGCACCATCCGCTGCCACAGGTCGCGCACCGCCGCCAATGCGATGCGCGGATCGCCGGTCACGCGGATGGCGATGACCGACGTGTCGATCGCCTCGGGCGAGCGGTAATAGATATAATAGGTCGGCGCGACCGGGCTGCGCGGCGTGTCGAAGCGCAGGTCGTCGACCACGCCGATGATCGTGCGCGGACGATCGCCGCCCACGGTCTTGCCGATCGCGTCCTGTGGCGATGCGAAGCGCAACGGGGTCAGCGCACGGCGGTTGATGACGATGTTGGTCGGATCGGTCCCCTTGTGGCCGGTGACGTCGTCGGCACCATGCGCGTCGTCGAACCACCGCCCGGCGATCAGCCGCGCGCCATGCGTTTCGAAGAAGCGCGGGGATACCCGGACCCACGTCAGCGACGGCCCCGGTCCAGCGACGCCGGGTAGCGGCACGTTGTTGTTGTTCCCCTCTCCGCTGCCGCCCGGTGTCGCATTGGCGATGGTGGCGTCCTTCACCTGCGGCAGCGCCCGGATCGCGGCGAGGATCGCGGGCTTGCGATCCTTCGGCACCGCCGGGTCGACGGCGGACGTCACCACCAGCAACCCGTCGCGCTGGAACCCCAGATCGGTCGTGCGAACATGCCGGGTCTGTGCGACCAGCACGGCGGTGCCGATCATGAACGCGATGGCGAGACCGAACTGCCCGATGACCAGCAGTTCGCGGACGCGCGTGCCCGTCCGCCCGCCGCCGGGCGAGCGCGCCGAGGCCAGCACCGAAGCGGCGGGGAAGCGCGACAGCAGGATCGCCGGATAGACCCCCGCCGCCACGCCGACGACCACCGCCAGCACCAGCAGCGCGGGCACGACGACGCCGTAGTGGATTGTCAGCGACAGCCCGCCCGCCGCATTGACCAGCGGCAGACCCAGTTCGGCGAGGATCAGCCCGCCCAGCGCGGCGATGGCTACGGTCAGTACCGCTTCGCCGAGGAACTGGCGCACCAGCACGCCCCGATCGGCCCCCAGCACCTTGCGCATCGCCACTTCGCGGGCGCGCAGGCCGGCACGGGCGGTCGCCAGGTTCACGTAATTGACGACCGCGATCAGCAGCGTCAGCACGCCGACCAGCCCCAGCGTGACGACGGTCGTCTTCGCGCTCGCGCTCTCGGTTCCCTGAGGGGTCAGGTGCAGGTCGGCCAGCGGCAACAGCTCGAGATGCTGCATGTCCGACGGCTTGCCGCCGTCACCGGTCAGTTCCTTGCCGCGCCGGTCGACGAACGCGGTCAGCTTGTCCTCGAACGCCCGCGCGGCGACCGGCGTGTCGAAGCGCAAGAAGGTGGCCAGCGACACGCTGCCCCAGTGATACCAGTATTCGTTCGCCATATCGCGGGTAAGCGGCACCAGCACCGACAGCTTGAAATCGCTGTTCTTGGGCTGGTCGCGGAACACCGCGCTGACCCGGTAGGTCCGCACCTTGTCCATCGACAGGACCAGCGTCTGCCCGATCGGATCGCGGGTGCCAAAATAGGCGCGCGCGGTCTTCTGGTCGATCGCGACATTGCCCGGCTGTGCCAGCGCGGTGGCGGGATCGCCCGCCACCATCGGCAGGCGGAACACATCGAAGAAGGTGGCGTCGACCTGTGCCGCGTCGACCCGCGTCGCGCGTCCGTTCGTCAGGATCGTGCCGGCCTCCTGCCCGCCACCGATCCGGGTGCCCACGACGCCCGGAAAATCCTCGCGCAACTGGTCGAGCAGCCCGCCCATCGTATAGGCAAAAGCACCGTTCGCCGGGCTGTCGGGCATGGTGTAGACCGTCTGCACGGCATAGACCTTGTTGTAATCGGGCAGCCATTTTTCATAGCTGGTCTCGAACCGGACATAGAGGCCGAGGATCAGGAACACCGCGATCCCGACCGCGAGGCCGCCGATATTCAACGCGGCATACAGCTTGTGGCGCACAAGCGAGCGATAGAGCGACAGCAGCCCGAAACGGTTCATCGATGTTCCCCCAGGATCAGCCGCAGGTGACGCGGGCCATGCCGCTCCGCGACACCGCGCATTGCGGCCGGCCGGTGACGGTCACGCGGGCGATGCCGCTGGCGTCGATGGTGGCGGGGCCATTCACCTGCGCGCGGACCGATCCGGTGCCGCTGGCATCGACCGACAATGCTCCGGTGGTGAGTGTCGAGGTGTCGACATGTCCAGTCCCGCTGGCATCGATCGCCAGCGCGTCCGCCCGGCCATCGGCGACGATGCGCCCGGTGCCGCTGAGGTTGAGCGACAGCCGCGCGGCACGCACCCCGCGCAGCGTCGCGGTGCCGGTGCCCGATACGTCGATCGTCGCGCGGGTGGTGCGCAGGCCGTCGATGGCGAGGGCACCGGTACCGCGCATCCGTGCCTCGAACGTCGGGGTGTCGAGCGCGGCGATGCGGACCGATCCGGTGCCACTCGTCTGGATGACGGCAAGGCGCGGCAGGGTGACGTTGATCGTCGCGGCGGGCTTGTTCCGGCGGCTGTCGCAGCTGCCCGGTGCCCGCAGGAGCGTCAGGACCCGGCCACGCACCGCGACGCCGATCGCCGCCAGCGACCCCGCCTGCCCCTGTGCCCGCACCGCGAAGCGCGCGCCGAAGGTGACGACGACATGATCGCAACCGCGCAGGTCGATGCGATCGAAATCGGCGGCGGCGAAGCTGCGCGTCGTCACCTCTGCCAGCGCCGGGGTCGGCACGGCGGAGGCGAGCAGCGCGAGGGTGAGGAGCGGTTTCATGGGCGTGGTCTCCGATCGGGAGGGAATGGAGGATACGCTGCCACCGGCCCGGGGCCGTATCCCCGCGCAGGCGGGGATCCAGAGCGGCAAACGTGAAGGGTGGTTCGTGTGGCCCTGGCCCCCCGCCTGCGCGGGGGTACGCAGGAATTGAGGTTGGGCCGTGCGCATCACATCGCCCGCATCGCGCTGGCGACGATGCGGCCATCGAGCATGTCGATGCGCCGCTTCGCCATGTCGGCATGGGCGGGCGAGTGGGTGACCATCACGATCGTCGCGCCTTCGTCGTTGAGCGCGCCGAGGATGTTCATCACCTGCTCGCCATTGGCGGTGTCAAGATTGCCGGTCGGTTCGTCCGCCAGGATCAGTTTCGGATCGCCGACGATCGCGCGGGCGATGGCGGCGCGCTGCTGCTGCCCGCCCGACAGCTGGTGCGGGAAATGGCGGGCGCGATGCGCGATGCCGACCTTGTCCATCGCCGCGGCCACCCGCCCCTTCCGATCGCCGGCATCACTGCGATAGGCGAGGCCGAGCGCCACATTCTCCTCGATCGTCAGTTCGTCGATCAGGTTGAAGCTCTGAAACACGAAGCCGAGCGTCGATCCCCGGAATTTGGCGAGGTCCTTTTCATCGAGCGCCGCCAGATCGCGCTCGCCGAACCAATATTTGCCGCCGGTCGGGCGATCGACCGTGCCGAGCGTGTTGAGCAGCGTCGATTTGCCGCAGCCCGACGGCCCCATGATCGCGACGAACTCGCCCGCTTCGACGTGCAGGTTGATATCGGCCAGCGCGGTCGTCTCGACCTCGTCGGAGACATAGCGGCGCTGGATATTTTCTAGACGGATCATAGGCTTGCCCCTTAATTGAGGTTGATGGTGTCGCCCTTCACGGTCGACAGATTGCTGGTGACGATGCGGTCGCCGGGGTTCAGCCCCGACAGGATTTCGACCACTTCCGGATTGCGGCGGCCGATCTTGACGGGGCGGCGGGTGGCATGGGTGCCATCGGCGTCGAGCACGAAGGCGAACGCGCCATTCTCCGCCGCTACCCACCCGCCGACCGGGGCGACGACCGCCTTGGACGCGGCACCCAGCGTGATGCGGATATCGATGGTCTGGCCGCGATTGAGGTTGGGTGGTGTCCGGTCGAAGGTCAGTTCGACGCGGAACCGCCCGTCCTTCACCGCCGGCAGCACTTTCGACACCGTCAGGCTCGCACCGTCCGCCCGTGCGCGCTGCCCGACCGCGACGCGGCCGAGATAATATTCGTCGACATCGGCCTCCAGCTTCCACGATCCCTCGCTGTCGACCTGTCCCGCCGGGTCGCCGGCTTTCAGCGTCTGGCCGGGTTGCAGCGTGAAGTTGGTCAGCCGCCCGGCGGCAGGCGCGCGGATGGTCAGCGCCGACAGCCCGCCGCGCACCGCCGCAAGATTGCCGGCAAGCCGCGCCTGCGTATCTGCCAGACGCGCGCCCTGTGTCGCGGTGATTCGCGCCTCGGTACCGGCACCGCTGCGCAGCTGCGCCAGACGGCGCGCCTGATACTCGGCCTCGGCGCGATAGCCGGCGACGCCCGCTTCGGACACGATACCCTTGTCGAACAGCTGCTGGCGGATGGCGAGGTCGCGGCGCGCCTTGATCAGATCATATTCGGCCTGCGCGACCTGTGCCGAGCGGTCGAGCCGGCTGCGCTCGATCCCCAGCCCCTCGCCCGCGACCGCGCCGAGCTGGCCGGCGATCGCCGCCTCGCGCGTCAGCACTTCGAGCCGCAGTTCGGGATTGGCGAGCGTCGCCAGCTTCTGTCCGGCGGCGACCATCGCCCCGTCCTGCACCAGCAATGTCTCGACCTGCCCGCCCGACAATACCCCGACCAGCGTGGTCAGGCGCGGGGCGACGGTGCCGCGCACCGGCAGGTAATCGTCGAATGCGGCGCGGGTCACCTCGCCGGTCTCGATCCGGTCGGCATCGATATCGGTCGATCCGGCGGCGGGCAGGAAGCGCCACAACGCGACCGCCGCCAGCACCACCGCCACCGCGATCCACAGCGGACGCCGCCGCCACCAGCGCGCACGGGGCTTCTCCACGCGACGGTCCATCGCCGCGCCGGGGGCGCTCCCCTGCCCTGTCGTCGTGCTGCTTGCGCCGTCGGTCGGTTCGGTCATCATGGACACAGTGTCACCGATCCGGACGGAAAATCCTAAGTGCCTGAAACCGAACGAACTTCACCCGATCTGCCGGCAGGTGACCGTCCATGTCCGGACGCACTGTCCGCAAATGGACAGTCGGACAGCGCGTCAAGCGGCCTGAACGTGTTGCTGATCGACGACTATGCCAGCGTCGCCGAATCGATCGCGCTGGCGGTGCGCCTCAGCGGGCACCGGATCGATACCGCCGCGACGCCCGAGGAAGCGCTCTCCCGCCTCGCCGCCGCGCGGTACGACGTGGTGCTGCTCGACATGAACTATGCCGCCGGGCGCACCGATGGCGCGGAGGGGCTGGCGTTGCTGGCGCGCATCCTGTCCGACGATCCGGCGGCGGCGGTGGTGGTCATCACCGCGCATAGCGGGGTCAGGATCGCGGTGGAGGCGATGCGCGCCGGCGCACGCGATTTCATCATGAAGCCGTGGCGCAACGCCGACCTGCTCGCTCGCATCGCCACCGCCGCGCGGGCACGGACCCCGGTGGCGGCGGTGCCGCAGCCGATGGCGGCCGAACCGGCGCGGCTGCTCGGCGACAGTGCGGCGATGGCGGCCTTGCGCGACCTGATCCGCCGCATCGGTCCGACCCGCGCCGGGGTGGTGGTGACCGGTCCGGCCGGATCGGGGCGCGCCCTGACCGCCGCCGCGCTCCACGCCGCGTCGGCCGATGCCGGGGCGGCGATGCCGGTGATCGACCTGCGCGACGATGCGGCATGGGGTCGACTTGTCGACACGTCGACCATCATACTCCGCCATCCCGATCGTCTGGGCGAGGTGGCGCAGGCGCGGTTGCTGGCGCACGTGCCCGCGACCACGCGCTGCATCGCCATCGCCGACAGCGCGAACGGCATTCTGCCCGCGCTCGCCCGCCGCATTGCCACGGTCGAGATCGCGGTGCCGCCGCTGGCCGCGCGCGGCGACGACGCGCTGCTGCTCGCGCGCCATTTCCTGCGGATGGCGGCGGCGCTGCACGGGCGGCCGGTCCCGACCCTCACCCCCGCCGCCGAAGCCCGCATCCTGCGCGGACCATGGCCCGACGAGGTGCGCGGGCTGGCGGCCGCGATCGAGCGCGCGGTGCTGCTGGGCGATGGCGGCGCGATCGACACCGCGCTGCTGGCACCGGAGACAGCGGCGATGGTCGCCGCCGACGCACCGGCGCGCTTCGACCTCGACGAAAACGAACGCGCGGTGATCGAGGCGGCACTGCGCGAACATCGCCACAATGTCAGCCATGCGGCGGCGGCCCTCGGGTTGAGCCGGGGGGCACTGTACCGGCGGATGGCGCGGCATGGGTTATAGGGTGCGCGTCCCCGTCCACCGGCGTACCCCTGCGCAGGCGAGACCTTTACGAACGTCCCGATTACCGATCGTCGGACGTACCTCCGCGCAGGCGGGGGTCCAGGGCCCCACGCACAAAGTGTTGTTCTGCTTGGCTCTGGGCCCCCGCCTGCGCGGGGGTATGGCTCCCTTGCCCTCCCCACCCCGTACCCCGGCGAAGGCCGGGGCCCAGTTGGGGGACGGTAGCGATCGTCCGCCAAACCTTCCCAACTGGGCCCCGGCCTTCGCCGGGGTACGGGTCCGTGACGTTGGCACCTTGCTCGCCTCCACCGGCGTACGGCAGCACATCGGAACATCCACCCCATGTTGACCCCCGAACGCCGCCGCACCCTCGCCGCGCTCGGATCAGGCGTCACCCTCACCCTTGGCGGCGCAGCGCTCGTGCTGGCGTGGCAGGCGGGCATCTGGGGGTCGCTGCTCGGCACGCTCGGCATCATCGTCTGGGCGCTGGCGCTGGGCTGCTGGATCGCGCTGCGCCGGGCATCGGCCACCCCCGTCCCGCGCACCTCGCCGCACGACACGCTGCCGATCGCGGCGCTGCTCGATCAGGTGCCCGTCCCGCTGCTGCGCATCGATGCGGCGCAGGTCCGCGCGATCAACCGCGCCGCGCGCGCGCTGTTCGTCGCCGACGACCGGCTGATCGCCCCGCCCGCCGCGCTGACCGATCCGGCCGCGCGGCACCTGCGCCATGCCGGGCGGCGCTGGCGGATCGATGCGGTGACGCTCGGCCCCGACACCCGCCTCGCCGCGCTGATCGACATCGCTGCCGAGGAACATGCCGCGCAGGAACGCGCCAGCGACGAGATGATCGACATTCTCGGCCACGAGCTTCTGAACGGCCTGTCGCCGGTCGTCTCGCTGGCCGACAGTGCGATGACGGCGCATCGCCGGGGCGACGCGATGCTCGGCGACATCCTCGCCACCCTCGCCCGCCGGGTCGAGGGGCTGGAGGGCTTTACCCGTGCCTATCGCCAGCTCGCCCGCCTGCCCGATCCGGTGCCCGCCCCCGTCGCGCTGGACGAACTGGCCGTCGATCTCGCGCGGCTGTTCCGGGGGCGGTTCGGTGACCGGGTGGCGCTCACCGCCGATGGCCGCGGCACCGCGCAGGTCGACCATGACCAGATGGTGCAGGCGCTGTGGGCGCTGCTCCAGAACGCTGCCGAAGCCGCCCTTGCCGCCGACGCGCCGGCGCGGGTCGCGCTGACCCTGACCGCCGAAGACGGCTTTCTGGCCGAAATACGCGACAGCGGCAGTGGCATCGCCGCCACCGATCGCGCCCGCATCTTCCGCCCGTTCCACACCGACAAGGCGGGTGGTTCGGGGATCGGCCTGACCCTCGCCCGCCGCATCGCCCGCGCGCATGGCGGAGAACTGATGCTGCTCGACACGCGCGTGACGTGCTTCCGCCTGACCCTGTCCGACATGTCGACAGGTCGAGCTGTCGAATGATCGGCCGTCACTTCCAGCAAACACTGGCACCGTTTCCCGACATGTCGACACGTCGGGATGTCGAATGACCGACAGGTCGAACGGCTATGAGGCAATCGCCGACCGATACGTCGCCGCCCGCTCCGCCATCGGCAGCGACGTCGTCCGCGACTGGGCCGCCACCCTGCCCGCCGGTGCGGCGATCGTCGACATCGGCTGCGGCAGCGGATGGCCGGTCGCGACGACCCTGACCGCCGCCGGCCATCGGGTCGCCGGCATCGACCCTTCACCCACGCTGCTCGCCGCCTTTCGCCGTGCGCTGCCCCATGCCGATGCCGCGTGCGAGGCGGTCGAGGACAGCCGCTTCTTCGACCGCCGGTTCGATGCCGCGGTCGCGATCGGATTACTGTTCCTGCTCCCCGAAACCGCGCAGGCGACGCTGATCGCGCGGGTCGGACAGGTGCTGAAACCGGGTGGTCGCTTCCTGTTCGGGGCACCGCGCATCGCGTGTACGTGGCGCGACACGCTGACCGGTCGGACGTCGCGATCGCTGGGCGAAACAGCCTATCGCGGGCTGCTGGCTGATGCAGGACTGCATCTCTCTGCAAATTATCGTGATAATGGCGGTAACGACTATGGGATGGCAGTTGCCGGGCAGGGGGGCGACGCCTACGATAGGACGGTATCGTAACGAGGATCGTACCCGCCCGTGGAGCACCGCCGGCTAGAAGCGCACAGGCCGGACAGCGGCACGACGCACGAGCGGGTGACCCCGTCCGGCCGTCCGCCGCAGGCCAGCGCCCTGCCGCCCGGCGATCTGGGCCAGATGCGGCGAACGCTGGTGCGCAGCGAATTGATCGGTCGGCCGATCGATCCGCCGTCCGATCACACCATCCGGCGGCTCGCCACCTGTCGCTGCGGCACGGTCCGCGCTATCTGTACCGGAGACCCCTTGCGCGTGTCGGTGTGCCATTGCCACGATTGCCAGCGGCGCAGCGGCAGCGCCTTTGCGGTCGACGCCCGCTTTGCCGAGGATCGCGTATCGTTCGACGGCCCGACCCAGCGCTGGTCGGCGCGCGGCGGCAGCGGGATGCGATCGACCTATCATTTCTGTGCGACCTGCGGTTCGACGGTCGCCTACACCACCGACACCCGCCCGGGACAGATCGCGATCCCGGTCGGCGCCTTCGCCGACCCCGCCTTTCCCCCGCCGACCGTATCGGGGTGGGAACAGATGCAGCAGCCGTGGGTGGCGATCACCGGCGACGATATCGAGCATCGCGACTAGGCTAACGGCCTCCCGCTCCGTCAACGCGTCGTTGGGTGTCCCGATTGAGATCGAGAAATGGGAAAAGAGGCTGTTAGCGGCTCCAGAGGCGGCCGACGGGATAAGTGATAGCGGCAAGGCCAAGTGGAACGAGCAGCACTGCCGCTGCAAATAACGCGATCAGTCCGTAACCCATATCGCCGCTGTGATTGCGATTGGGTTCAGCAATTTCCGTCTGCATAGTCGCGCAGGTTATAACGAATCCCAAAAGCATAACTGCGCCAAGTAGCAGAAGCAGTCGTACCTTGCCCGTCCATGCAAGCCATATGAACAATGCGAGCCAAGCCGCGTAGCTTGCCCAAAACAGGACGAAGAACACTATCTCGCTCATCTTTCCCAAAACGGAATCGCTGAAGACGAGTACAGTGTGCCAGCTAGTTGGCCTTCAAACAACGTGACATGCTGTGGAGCGTGTTGCGCGCTGTCGCTTTCCCGGAAACGAACGGCCCGTGAGACGGCCAAGACAGTCCCATTGGATGATTTTTCGGGTGCACGACAATCGTTGCTACCGCCATTAAACAGGTGTACAAAAATATATGGAGATCGAGTTCGACCCTGCCAAGGATCGCCTCAACGCCAGCAAGCACGGCGTGTCGCTGAGCGCGGCGGAAGGATTCGATTGGGATACGGCCTTGGAGCGCGAAGATAATCGCTTCGATTACGGAGAGGTTAGGTTCGTCGCCCTCGGTCTGATCGGTGATCGCCTGCACGTGCTGGTGTTCACTGAAGGCTCTCACGAGGACGCGGTGCGCGCCATCAGCCTACGCCCCGCCGAGAAGCATGAGGTAAGGTTCTATTATGACCAAGTTTAATCCCGATCTTCACGACGACAACCCGCCGCTGGATGCTAACTTCATGGCCGGCATGACGCCTTCCCGGCGCGGTCGGCCGAAGCTGGAAACGCCGAAGGTTGAAGTCAAAATTCGCCTGGACGCTGCGACGGTCGAGCATCTGCGTGGCAGCGGCCCCGGATGGCAGACCCGCGTGAACGCATTGCTCGGCCGACTGGTGGAGACGGGGCAAATTTAGCGGTTGGGTCGTCCCGTTTTGGAAGGTCGATCGAGAACAAGGGCACCCCTGTGAAGTCGGATCACGGCCACCGAGGCGGGCTTTCCCAAATCATTTTCCCGATCGCCTTTTCCCGAAATGGTGCCGGATCGACGGGAAATTGGGACGCTCGAACCTGTCTGAATACACTTGTTCGCCGCCGTTCAGCGGCACCACCAGGCAACCGGCCGTTTTCCTTGCGCAGCATAGGCGGCAATCCCTGTCGGATAGCCGGCAGGTGCGACGATGCGCCTGCACGGGTTTTCCGACGGGTTAAGCGTAGTTTCTTGCCCGTTCCATGCAATGTCCCCCAGATCGGGGGCAAACCGACCTGTCGAACCGTCGACGTGTCGACAGATCGACGATCAATGGCCGTAGCGTTTGATCCCGCGCTGGCGCAGGCGGCGGCGCTGGCGGCGGCGATAGGCGACGATCGCCCAGGGGATCACGATCAGCGCGACGACACCGATGATCGCATAGGCGATGAGTTCGCGGGACAGGTCCATCACGGTTTCTTGCAATCTCAAACGGGCCCTGTCCATCGCAGCGATCGGCACAGGGCGGAAATTTCGGTTCGTACGGCCCACCGACCATAGCAGGATCGATCGACGTGTCGACAGGTAGAGCCGTCGACAGGCTATTCGCCGATCGGGCTCTCGCCATATTTGCGCAGCACGTCGTTGAACGCCTCGGCCATCAGCGCCTGCAGGCTGCGGTCCTGCCGCCGTGCCAGCATATGCATCGCCAGCGACATGTCGGGGGTGAAGAAACCGGCGATCTGCTTGCGGCCCTGCCGGCTCGCCGGACCCTTGGCATCGGACGCGACGACCGCCGCGGGCGCGGGCGCCACTGGGGCAGGGGGCGGCGGGGTCGTGCGATCACGCAGATTGGCGAAGGACGGTTTGCGGCTCATGGGCTGACTTTCCGGAAACGGGGGGCCGGCATGTCGAGCTGTCGACATGCCCACTTGTAGAGTTCGCGAACCTCCTCGGCGGCCTTGCCGGCGGGTTCGCTCTCCATGACCGTGAGCCCCTCGGCACTGGCATGGCGATAGGCGGCACGATCGGGCAGCAGCACCGGACAGGGCGGGGTGCCGAAGCTGTCGACCAGCTCGCCCGCCTCCTGATACACGCGCGGCGCATTGGGCGGGCCGGCGGTGAACACGACGAAGGCCGGGCGGCGCAGCAGTTGCACCAGCTTGGCGGTGGTCTGGATCGCCGACAGGTCGAAGGCGCTGGGCCGGCACGGGATCAGCACGAGGTCCGCCGCCTCGACCGCCGCACGCGCCGCGCTGTCGGCGTGCGGCGGGGTGTCGATCACGATCACCTCGGCCCCCTGCGCGCTGGCGGCGGCGATCTTGGCGGCAAGGCGGGGCGGGGGGCTGTCGATCACCTCGGGCGGTGCCTCGCCGCGCCACGACGCCCATTGGCTGGCGGTCGCCTGCGGATCGGTATCGACGACCAGCGCGACGCGCCCGCTCGCCTGTGCGGCGGCGGCGAGGTGCAGCGCGAGCGTCGTCTTTCCCGCGCCGCCCTTCTGGCTGATGATGGCTATGGTCGGCATGTCGGGATATCTACGTGTCGACATGCCGACAGGTCAAGCTGTCTAGGTGTCGAAGCGAGCGATTGCCGGTATATCGGCCGGTCCCCATGCGAGGCTTTGCCAAAGCGGTAGCGCCCGGGACGCGAGCGGGGTCGCTTCCATATCGCGATCGGCGCAGTCACCGGCGCGACGCCGGCGATCCTGTTCCTGCGGATGATCGACGCGGCAGTCGCCTTCTGGTGGGGCTCATCGAGCATGGGCAACGGGGCCGCGACGGGGTGAAGTTGGTGGCCGGACCGCACTGCGAAGTGGCGACACGGCGCAGCGATCGTCACCACAGGATCGAGGGAACCCCGGCAACATCCATCGATCGACGATGACCGCAATTCGAGCTGGCAACGGTGGACCGTGGATCGGCCGCTCATCGCCCTTCCTGCTTCGTCCTTCGCGCGCGTCGCCCGACAAGGACCAGCACGACCGGCACGATATAGTACCACGCTGCCAAAAACGCCCAAAGGGCGATACCTTCGCGCGTACTCTCCGCCGGGAAGGACGGCCAAAGCGGCAGTTCGAGCGTGAGGAGACTGAACAGCGTGATCGGAACCGCGATTGCGATCCACAGGATGAGCAGGAGCCAGAACAACCCGTTACGCCGGGCAGGTGACGGATCGGGCATATCGCAAACTTCCCAGCTTTCGGACGGTACGTGCCGTGTAACAGGTCCGCGCCGGGGTGCGAACGGATGCGCTTCGTACGTTGCCCGACATGTCGACACTTCGACACGTCAACCCGTCGATCCCCATCGGCGCTGAAACCCTGCCACCGCCACCTCCGCCAACTGGTGCAGCGCCGCACCGATCAGACAGCCGATCGACACCTCCACCCCGCGCGCCACGCCGGCATGAGCGATGCTCTGCCCCGGCGCGACCGTCAGCAGCACGATTGCCGCGGTCCACATCGACAGCCGCAGATTGCTGCGCCAGCGGGCAAGGGCGGCGCAGATCGCGACGACCACGCCCAGCGTCACGCCCGGTCCGGCCCCGGCCAGCAGGCTGCCGATCGTGACCGCTATCCCGATCCCCGCCGCCGTCGCCACGAGCCGCCACACCAGTGTCCGCCGCGTATCGCCCAACCGGTCCTGCGACACGACTAGCGCCGACACCGTCGCCCAGACCGGATGATCGAGCCCTGCCCATGTCGCGAACAGCAGCGCCAGCACCGCCGCGCCGGCACAGCGCAGCACGAACGCCGTCGCCGCCAACCGCTCCACCCTCACCGCAACAAATTCGCCTTCGCTAGCTCCAGCACCTCATCCCCGCGCCCGCTCATGATCGCGCGGAGGGTATAGAGGCTGAACCCCTTGACCTGTTCCGCCTGGATCTTGGGCGGCATGGCGAGTTCGAGCGTCTCGGTCACCACATCGATCAGCGCCGGGCCGTCATGGGCGAAGGCGGCACGCAGCACAGCTTCCAGCTTGTCCGACCGCGTCACCCGCGCGCCGAAAAAGCCCATTTGCGCCGCGACCGCCCCAAAGTCCGGGTTCTTGAGGGCGACATTGGTGTCGACATAGCCTGCCGCCTTCTGCTCCAGCTCGACGAAGCCCAAAGTCGAATTGTTGAACACGACGATCTTGATCGGCAGCCGCATCTGCACCGCGGTCAGCATGTCGCCCATCAGCATGGTGAGCCCACCATCGCCCGACAGCGACACGACCTGCCGCCCCGGATACGCCGCCTGCACGCCCAGCGCCTGCGGCATCGCGTTCGCCATCGACCCATGGTTGAACGATCCGATCAGCCGCCGCCGCCCGTTCATCGTCAGGTAGCGCGCCGCCCACACCGCCGGCGTGCCGACGTCCGCCGTGAACACCGCATCGTCGGTGGCGAGGCGGTCGACCACTTTCGCCACGAACTGCGGATGCAGCGGCTTGTCGCCGTCGCGGGCGGTGGCGAGATCGTCCAGCCCCTCGCGCGCCTTGGCATAATGCGCCCGCGCTTTCGTCAGGAAGCGGTCCGACCGGTCGGGCGCGATCTGCGGGGTCAGCAGCGCCGCCGCCTCGCGCACGTCGCCAACGATGCCGATGTCGATCTGCGCCCGCCGCCCCAGCGCGGAAGGGTCGCGGTCGATCTGTGCGATCTTCGCCTTTTCGGGATAGAAGTTGCGATAGGGGAAATCGGTGCCGAGCATCAGCAGCGTGTCGCACTCCATCATCGCATGATAGCCCGACGAAAAGCCGATCAGCCCGGTCATGCCGACGTCATAGGGATTGTCCCATTCGATCCATTCCTTGCCGCGATAGGCATGGACGATCGGGGCCTGCAGCGCCGCCGCCAGCGCCACGACCTCGTCATGCGCGTGCGCGACCCCCGCTCCGCAGAGCAGCGTCACCGCCTTCGACCCGTTGAGCAGATCGGCAAGCCGCGCGATCTCGCCCGTCTGCGGCACGATGCGCGGGGGCAGGGGGGTGGCGAAGTCGGCGCGGGCATGGTCGGGCGCGGCCTTCAGCGCGACGTCGCCGGGGATCACCAGCACCGCCACGCCCTGTTGCCCGATCGCGGTGCGCAACGCGCGGTGGAGCAGTTCGGGCAGCTGTTCGGGGGTCTGCACCATCTCGCAGAAATGGCTGCATTCGCGGAACAGCTCGGTCGGGTGCGTTTCCTGAAAATAGTTCAGGCCGATCTCGCTCGACGGAATATGCGCGGCGATGGCGAGCACGGGCACGCGGTTGCGCTGGCAATCGAACAGCCCGTTGATCAGGTGGAGATTGCCCGGCCCGCAACTCCCCGCACACACCGCCAGCTTGCCCGTCGCCGCCGCCTCGGCCCCGGCGGAAAAGGCCGCGACCTCCTCATGCCGGACATGCATCCATTCGATCCTGCCCGACCGGCGCAGGCTGTCGTTGATCGCGTTCAGGCTGTCGCCCGTCACGCCCCAGATCCGCTCGATACCCGCGGCGATCAGCGTGTCGGTGATGAGATCGGCGATCTTCATGGCATTTCCCTCGAATGTTCGAGGGCGGAACGAGGGACGGGCGGTTTGGCTTCGTCGGCTTGGTTGCGATGATAGCAGGCCGGGTTTCACGGGGCGGCGGACGGCGCGCGGCGACCTGCGCCGCGCCGTCGCCACCCTATTGCACGGTCGTCCCGACGATCGCGGCCTCGGCCACCCGCCCGCGACGACGCTCGAGCATCTGTCGTTCGGACACGGAATTGCCGAGCGCCACCCGATCGTCCGGTCGCGGGCCGATCCTGTCCTCGACATAGCCGATGGCGATCATACTGCCGAGCACGACCGCGGCAAACGCGCCCACCGCCATATATCCAGTACGCTTTTTCACAGGGTCCATCCCGATACAAAGGGAAAATACTTTTCGAAAACCGGCGTTGACCGGTTTGGCTCCCCGTTATTTCCGGGGTTTGCCGTGAATGTGCCGATCGCCGACCCCTTACAGTACCCCGCACAGGCGGGGGCCGGCCACGCGGAACGCGGACGGGATAGGTCTTCATCGTGCGGTACCTCCACGTCGACACTTACGACACAGGCAACGCGTTTGTGATGGGCCGTCATTGCGAATATGATGCGCTATCTGGCTACAAAGGTCTCGAATGCAGATTTTTGCGGTGAGGCTGGGCGGCAGGTGGGCCTAGGGCGGGCAGCGTCAACGCCTTTCCCAAGGCACCCATCGCGTTGACATCGCTTGCCGGATGGATCGAGGACTACAACAACAACCACCCGCATTCGGGACTTAAAATGCGTTCGCCGCGCGAGCATCGCGCATTGGGGTCAGCAACCGCTTAAGTCCGTCCGGCGAAACGGGGGCCAGATCCATGACGTCAGCACCATGTTCATGGCGTCCGCCCGATCAGAGGCCGGTCCTCGCGAAATGCTGCCGCACCATGTCCTGCGCCCTGGCCCAAAGCACCGGCGATCTGCTCTCGATGGTCGGCCCGTAACGCTCATGGACCTGCTTTTCTGAAACGCCGTTTTCCGTCCAGGTGCCGCCCCCGGTCAGCGTGTTGAGCATCAGGGGTTGCAACCGGTCGAGCGACTTGGCGAATTTCGCCTCGGGTGTCTCCGCGGCCTCGAACTCGCGCCACAGATCGAGGAAGTGCACCGCCTGCCGCTCCGGCAACAGACCGAACAGGCGCCTCGCCGCGGCACCTTCCGCCAATGCAAGGGCTGCGTGGTCGTGCATGCTGTGAATGGGGGCATCGCCGGCATCGATCTCGACGATGTCGTGGATCAGCAGCATTGCCATGACCTTGCCCTTGTCGATTTCATCGGGCGCGAGGACCAAGGCGAACATCGCCAGATGCCAGGAGTGTTCGGCCGAATTCTCACGCCGGCTGCGATCGGCAATCGGCGATTGGCGGACGACCGTCTTCAGCGCATCGATTTCGGCCAGAAACGCCATTTGCATGGTCAGATCATCTTGCATGACGGCGCGCGTAAACCTCCGGCGCCGTGCAGGCGACGAATAAGATATTCGAGATCATCCGAACGACATCGTGGTCACCAGACGCCCCGAACGTCCATCGGCCAAGGCGATGCGTTCCCAGCACAGGATGCTCGGCAGAATCCGCATCTCACGACTGCCATTCCCGTCTGTCGGGACGGTCAACGGGGCAGGACTGGAGCGATCGAACCACCCGTGATCCGCCAAGCGCTCCTCGGCTTCCACGATCGCCGCCGTCGCAAACCGCCACAGCGACTGACCCAGGAAAGCACCGGCCGATGTCCTCCATTCGATTTCCCGCGGACGGGATGCCGAAAGCAGCCGATGGGTCGCGTCGCAGATCAGATGGACGGGAACGTTCGCCGCCTCGACAAGCCCGCACAGGGCTCGATCGGTCGACGCCCCGGCGGACGTGGCGATGAGCCGATAGATGCGGGGACGGATCTCCGGGGAAGGAACATGCGATCCCGATTCCCATCGGGATATGAGCCCCTGAGAAACATCCAGCAGTTCGGCGACGTGCTGTTGCTTGAGGCCTCGCAGCACGCGGAACCTGCGCAAGCGGAGCCCCAGGTGGCGGCCCGGAATGGCGGGGATCTCCATCGTGCTCCTGTCATCGAAGCGCATCGGCCTGGCTCCCCCTGACGAATACCGGACGAAAGGCATTGAGCGCCATCGCCATGCAGGCGGAACCGGTCACCATGTCCCCGGACTCCTTGTGGCCGGAAAGAGGTCTCGCACCGCCGCGTCGATCGTCGGCCAGCGCGCCAGCGAGTGCCGCGGATCGCGCAGCAGATCCTCGTCCGCGGGCGCCCCCACCCGCACGACCATATGCCAGAACACCAGCGCCCGCGGCACCCGGACATGCGCCGAGGGAAGCGGCGCGATCCAGCCATGCTCGTCGGGTTCCGTGAAGCCGGCGGTGCCGTAGAGCCAGTCTCCCTCTTCGCCGGCCGGGGGGCGGCGTTTCCCTCATCTCCGCATCGAGCATCCGCCCGATCAGCGCCTCCAACGCCTCGCGCGTCATCCCCGTCCCATCGTCCGTCATTCGCCCGCTCCCACCTCGATCGCACAACGCACCGTCTTTTCCGACTTCGCCGCTTGTTTCCTGCACGCCTCCAGCGTCTCTCGGTTGGCGACCATCAACCGGTTGCCCGTCAGCACGCCGGCGAACGCCGAGACATCTCCGGCCCGCATCAGGCGCTGCCCCGCCTCCCACATCGGCATGCGCAACGATCGCGCCGCCATCCGCTCGGGCAACAGCCAGCTCGCCGGCAGGCTGCGTGCAACCGGGCCGGCGAGGATCGCCCACAGCAGCGCACCCAGCGCCAGCGCGATCAGACCGACATTCCGGCGGACATGCCGAACCCGGCGCCGCTGATCGTCTGCCATGACATGCGATTCCAGCTGACGACCGAGCTTCGTGGCGACGTCCTCGATCACCTGCCGGGCAGCCTCGATGGCCCGGCGATCCTCGCTCCGCCCCGCGGCACCGACTTCGACGATCCGGCGGTTCAATTCTTCAGGCGTGAGCGCCAACGCCGGACTGTTCACCAGCGCATCGACGCGCTGCGCTGTCGCAGTGATGTTGTTGGCGATAACGCCCAGCGTCTCGGAATAGTCCGGAGCATCGCCGTTACCCGCCCGTTCGGCCGTCAACCGCTCAACGGCGCGGCGCAACAGCGTGACCTCGCCGCGGAGATCCTCGAACGCCCGGGCCGCCTCGTCACCGCCGTCGCTCTCCGTCATCCGTACATCTCCTTTCGCCCTTGCAATCGATCGTGCTGCGCTGCACAAAAGACGTGCCTTTCAGGCATCCTCTCCTAAAACTTGCTGGCCGTCCTTCGGGGCGGCCTTTTTTCATCGCTCTAACCCGCGATCCTGCTGACGATCGCGCGCACGATCCATCTCAATCTGCCGCTGCCGCATCTGCTCGGCCATCTGCTGCCGGTCGCGATCCAACCCCAGCTCGGGCGCGCGCCGCTCCAGCTCGTTGCGCAACGCCGGATCATGGCGCAGCCCGTCGATCATCTCCGCCTGCGCCGCGGTCCGGCCGGCACCAGCGTTTTCAGCCTCCAGCGCCCGCCATCGTTCCATGAAGCGGCCAGCACGCAAGCCCGGGTCGGCGCGGACCAGCGCCTCCTCCGCCATCGCCCGGACGGCACCGCGGGTATTCCCCGCCGCAGCGTCGTGCACCAGCGCCGGATCACGCTGGAACGCGGAGACCAGATCGCGCGTGCCCTGGTCGCGCACCCTGTCGAGCGCCTCGCCGGCACGATCCATCGCGGTCATCTGGTGCGGCAGTACCGGCAGCCCCTTGCGCTGCATCTCCGCCGCCTCGACCGTGGCCCGCGCATAGCGCCGGATCGCTACGTCCTGATCGGGCCGGTTCGTGCTTTCGGGTATATGTCCAGACTGCTCGACCTCCGATGCCCTCGGCCGGAAGCCAGCGAACATGCTCCTCGCCTTCGTCTCGACCGTCCGCACGATCTCGCGCACCCGCTCCGGCAACCGGATTTCACGCCTGTCTGCGAAAGCACGGGCCGCGGCGTCCGGCTCGCCCGCATAGTCCGACGCCATGTCCTTCGCCCGGTCGCGCGACAGCACCGCGGCGAGCTTCGCGTCGGTGGCGAAGTCGTCGCGGCCATAGTGAAGCTGTACGCCGTCACGGTGTCGCGACAAGGCGACATAGGCGGCGTGCCGGTCCATTCCCGGCGTCGCCAGCACATGCGTGGCGTCGACCGTCACCCCCTGCGATTTGTGGATGGTGGCGGCATAGCCGTGATCGATCGCGGCATAGTCCTTCAGGTCGAATGCGACCTGGCGTCCGTCGTCGAGCCGCACGCCCATCCGTCCCGGGGACACCGCCTCGACCATGCCGAGCGTGCCGTTCTTCACCCCCAGCCCACGCTCGTTGCGCAGGAACATGATCCGGTCGCCGCTCGCGAACCGACGTTCGCCGCGCTCCGCCTGCACGGCGACGTCCGCACCCAGATCCCCGCTCGCCCGCATCCGCTTGCGCGCCTCCCCGTTGAGCGAGCGCACCTCCGCGTTGGTATGGGTGAGGATCATCCGCGTGGCGGCAGGCTGGGCCTGGCGCTGCCGGTCCCAGCCCTCCACCAGCGCCGCCCGCGCCGCTTCGCGCGTGTCGGCGCTGCGCACCATGTCGTGTTCACGATAGGCACCGATCGCATCATCCGTGCGCCCCGTGGCCAGCCAGCGTGTAGCATCGCGCTGCCAGTCCGTCCGCTGCCGGCGGATCTCCGTGATCTCGGCCGCCCCGTGCCGCTCGGACAGCGCACGAAAGGCTGCCCCCGCCTCGATCGCCTGCAACTGCTCGGGATCGCCGACCAGCACCACCTTGGCGCCGGCCTGCTCCGCGGCCGACAGCACCCGCTCCATCTGTCGCGTCCCGATCATGCCGGCCTCGTCGACAACGAGGATGTCTTTCGGCCCAAGCTGCTCACGGTCCCGCGCCCAGGCATATTCGAGGCTGGCGATGGTGCGGGACGCAATACCCGACCCGCCCTCCAGATTCTCCGCCGCGATCCCCGACAGCGCCGCACCGCGCACCGTGTAGCCGGCATCCTCCCATGCCTCGCGCGCGACCCCCAGCATCGCCGACTTGCCCGTGCCGGCATAGCCGATGACGGACGCAAGACCGTCGCGGCCCATGATCCGACCCAGGGCGTCTCGCTGCTCGCCGGACAGCGTCAGCCCCCTGCCCTCGGCTGCCTCTAGCGCCCGGTACACCCAGGTGCCGGCAACGAAATGGTCCCGGCTTTCGGCAAGCCGGTCGGCCGCCTGTTCAAGCCGCGCTTCGGTCGCGATCATTTCACGGCTCGTGAAGCGTTCGTCGCCGCGTCCGTCCCGACCCAGCGCCACCAGTTCGGGTGACGCCCTGGTCGCTGCCATCACCCGGTCATACTGATCCTTGCCGTCCGAATGGCGGAACGCGAACACTGCCAGATCCCGCGTCGTAAAGGTCGCCTGCGTCCGCGTGATCGCGTCCAGCGCCACGGTCGGATCGGCGATGATCTTCTCGCCGTTCTCGCGCGCGATGCGGACGTGATCCTCGATCCGTTCCGCTTCCAGCCCCTGTTCTGGACGTCGCGATGCTGCCGGTCCGATCTTGTGCTGCGGCTCCAGCGCGATGCCCTGTTCGGCATAGGACCGATGATCGATCCGCGCATCGATCCCCAGTTCCGTCAGCCGTTCGTTGACGTGCGCGCTCCATGCTTCGCGCCAGTGCTGCAACAGGTCCGTCCCGTTCCAGCTGCGATCCTTCTTGCCAAACCCGCCCGGCCCAACCTCGCGCATTGCCAGCATGACATGCGCGTGCGGCTTCGGACTGCCGTCCTCCGCCCGGTCCCAGTGCACGTTGAGGTCCGCGATCATCCCGCGGTTGACGAACTCACGGGCCACGAAATCGCGCGCTAACCGGACACCCTCTGCGCGATCCATCTCTCGCGGGATCGAGAACTCGATCTCACGCGCCAGCTGCGCGTCCTTGCGTTTCTCTTTTGCCTCCACCTCATTCCACAGCGTCGTGCGGTCCGCCAACCGCTCCGGCGCGCCTTTGGGCAACAGCACTTCAGAGTGGATCACATCCGCCTTGTTCGAAAAGTCGTGATGCCGCTGAAGCCGCTCGTCGAACAGCTCGGATGCAGAGCGATAGGCGGCCGACGCGACCGCGCTGGAGCCGTTGGTACGGCTGATAACCTTCACGCTGAAATGGTAGATCGCCATCCTGCTTCTGCTTCTACCTTTCTGAGCGCACGTCGGCAACGACGTATAAGCGCGCACTCACGATCTGCTGCGCATCTTCTGATTGACTGGGGTGGATTCTGCCTTGCTGTTCCTGCCCGCTATGGCAAACTGTGCGGATGAGGAGATTGCAATGAGCCGTGCTTACGAGGAATCGATGGAGCAGCACCGTAATGCGTATATTGCCCAAGCGCTCGGCATCGATGTTGATACGCTCGACGATTATCCCTTCGAACTCGACGACAACGCTAGCAATGACGGACTGGTCTATAGCTGGCGTGTTCTATGGGACGACGAGGCTCCACCGGGGGTCGATGTGAGCGGTGACGTCGGCTCATTGTGGTCGGATATTCCTGTCGCACCGGATGGACCCAACGAGGATGATCGCGATGCGTAAAGTGCGCGATTACGATGCCGAACTGAAAGCGCTGGAAGACAAGGCCCGTGCGCTGAAAGCCCGACGCGTCGAACAGCTCGGGGCACTCGTCAGTTCCACCGGCGCCGACGCGCTTGACATGGAAACGTTGGCCGGCGTGCTGCTCGACGCGGTTGCATCCGGTGATGCCGAAACGAGGGAGGCGTGGCGCGCGAAGGGCGCCGCTTTCTTTCAGCGCCGCGGGCGGAAAACCGGCCGCACTGCTGGCGGCGACGGCGCTGGCGCAAACCCGCAACCGGGCGTCGATCCAGCGTCTGGAAGCGGCGCGGCGCCGGACTGATACGCGGGGCTGGGTCGTGCAACGGCGCGAGCGTACCCGTCACCTGATCGAGCTGGGCGGCCTCGTCCAAAAGGCCGGGCTGGTCGACCTCGCCGACGACGATCGCGCCACCATCTACGGCGCGCTGCTGGAGCTGGTCGGCAAGGCGCGGAGTGAGGGCGGTGACGACACGCTTGCGCTGTGGAAACGGCGCGGCAAGCGGGCGTTTGACGCGGAAGCACAGGAGACGGTGCCATGATCCCGGCAGCGCTATCCTTCTGCCTGCATCGTCCGCCCCAGTTCGAGAGCCTGCATGGTGCGGCGAACGAGGCTCTCAAGCCCCGCGCGGTTCCGTTCGGTCATGCCGTCAGGATGCGCCTTGGTGTCGATCACACACAGCGTGCCGGTCGACTTGCCGTCTTCGTTCTTGAGCGCACGCCGGCATAGAAGCGGATGCCGACGTCGCCGGTGACGAGCGGGTTTGCCGAAAAGCGATCGTCCTGCGTCGCATCGTTCACGATTATCGTGCCGTTGCCGTGGATCGCGCGGTGCAGAACGAAATCGACCGCGGCGTCGCCGCCGGCGCTTCAGATGTGGTGTGGTCCGGCCGAAGTTGGCTGATGCATCTCCAGGTGCTCATGCCACCGTGGCATATCGCCCGCGATCGCGATCGTCTGGAAGATCGAGGCCAGGCGCTGTGCTGTGACCGGCTTGGCCAATACGGCCGTCCCCAACGCACATGCCTGCGGATCCTCCGGATTGCCGGTAACAAAGATTACAGGAACCGTACCGTATAGTGCTTGAATACGTGCGACGGCATCGGGTCCCCTTCCCCCTCCCTTAAGATCAACATCCGATATGATGATACTTTAGTAGTAAAGGTGAGACCGGGATCGATGTGCCACGGGCTGATCGTATTGGAGACCAGGGATGGCTGATGCAGTTTTGCGTTCGTGGCAGCTCATGACGGTCGGTCCGGGCAGCCGCCACGTCACGCCCGATCTGCACGAGAGGCTGGTGCGCCTGTTCGACCTGCTGCCGCAGACCCGCCTCATCGAGATCGAAACCGACGCAGGCGGCGTCAGCGTCTCGCGCGACTGGCCGGGCGACCGCATGGAAGAGGTCTCCGCGATCGAGGCGGAGATCGCCGCCATGCCCGGCATCTCCCGCCTCACCCTGTTCCAGGCAGCATCATGATCGAGTGGTTCCACCAGCTCGGCCGCGCGTCGCGCAACCTAGCCCGCACCGTCCTTCAGAACCCGGTCTGGGCGGTTCAGGGCCTCGTCTTCGCCCCCTTCCGCTTCGCCCGTCACCTGTTGCGTCCTAGTGCTGACGATCGCCGTCGCGACCGTCCTCATCCTCGTCTCGGACGGGCTGGTCTGGTATTTCGGCCTCGCCCGCTATCCCGCGCTCCATACGGTCATCCTGCTGCTCGTCTGGGCCGCGATCCTGCTGGTGCCGCTGCGCGCGCTCTTCCAGCCCCTGATCCTTCACTATGGCGGTATGAGCGCCGACGACACCCACGGCTCGGCCCGCTTCGCCACCGACGCCGAGGCGCGCACCCTGACGGGCGATGCCGGCCTGCTGATCGGCCGTAACTGCAAGTCGGGGAAACTGCTGCGCTATCCCGGCTCCGCCCATCTGCTGACGATCGCACCCACCCGCAGCGGCAAGGGCGTCGGCACCATCATCCCCAATTTGCTCAAATACCCCTTCGCCGTCGTCTGCATCGACCCCAAGGGCGAGAACGCCCGCATCGCCGCAAGGCAACGCGGGCAGTCCGCTCCGGTCCATGTCCTCGATCTGTTCGGGATCACCGGGTTGCCGCCCGCGGCGTTCAACCCGCTCGACCGGATCGACCCTGACGGCCTCGATGTCGCCGACAACTGCATGACGCTCGCCGACGCGCTGGTCCACGACGCCCACGGCCAGCAGAGCGAGGCGTACTGGAACGAGGAAGCCAAGGCGCTGATCGCCGGCCTGCTGATGCACATCGTCGCCAGCGAACCGTCTGCCACCCGCACCCTCACCACGCTGCGCGACCACCTGAAACTGGCGCCGGCCGGCTTCGCCGGCCCGCTCGAACGGATGCAGCAGACCGGCGGACTGATCGGGCGCGCCGCCAACCGCCAGCTCGGCAAGTCCGATCGCGAAGCCGCCGGCGTGCTGTCGTCGGCGCAGCGCCATACCCACTTCCTCGACAGCCCCCGGATGACCGCGACGCTTTCGCCGATTATGCCGCTCGTGATACGACGCTGCCCGATGGGCATGGAAACGGGACGCTCCAGCCCGTCCGGCATCCGCTGGCCGGCGCGGCCGGTGCCGGTTCACGCCTTCCCGGTTTCCGCCGACCGATAGTGCCCCGCCATCAGGTCGGACAGGATGCGGCGGACATGCTGTACCTTGATGACCGACGCGGCGTTCGTGCGGGGATCGTCCATATAGCGTATGCCGAGCAGATAGCCGTCGGGCACGCGCCGCAACGCGCCGGCCAGTCGCGCCGCCGTCGCGTGCCGCCAGATGGTCGGATACGGAAATCCGTCGATCTCCGCGACCGCCTGCAGCGATGCCGGGCGACGGATTTCGTCGGGCGGGATGGTATGGGCGAAACCGTATCGGTGGCCGAGTTCGGGGTCGTGCGTGATCGCGGCGGCGTTCAGCACGCTGATCGCGCCGACGAGATATAGCCCCATCGGCGTGACCAGCGGCGCTTCGCTCAATTCATAGACGCTGAGATAGACGTCGAGCGCCGCCGCCAGCATCGCGTCGTCGCCCGGCACCACGCCTGCGCGCGGAAAGGTCAGGCCGCCATGGACGAACCCGTCCAGCATCTGCCGCAGCAGCGCCAGCACGTCGTCGCGCATCGCGACCATCGCCGGCAGCCCGGCAAAGCCGTCGGGCAGCCGCAGCCCGTCCTCGTCCGCCTGGCACAGCCCGTGTGCGGCAAGCGTGATGCTCGCCCGGCGGATGCTCTCGCGCGGGCGGCGAAGCGACGCCGCCAGCGACGAGATGCTGCACCGTCCCCCCGGCGTCGGGCGCAACGCATTGCGCAGGAGCAGCACCAGCAGCGCGCCGCTGTCGAAATGACGCCCGGCGGCGCGCATCGCGGCCGATCCGGCATAGAGCTGGAAATGGTTGATCAGCCGCGTCGCCTGACGAACCGGAACGGGCGCGCCGACATTGGACGGCATGACGGGACTATGCATTGGCGCAGCGCAAGATGGGTTCGATCGAAGCCTCTGGCACCGGCATGCCATGACATACCGGTGCCGATGATGGTCGGAGCAGCGATGCTACGCGGCAGATCGCTAAATTACGGTGTTTCGACGGTGTAGGTGTAATAGACGACGCCGCCGATCTCGGTAATATCGGACAGGCTGACCGACGACGCATAGGAATCCGTCATGGTGATCGTGCCGATGATCTCGCCCTTGCCCGACGTGATATCGAAGACGGCGGTCTTTCCACCGTCCTGATAGCGCAGGCTATCGACGTTGCCGTCCTCGTCCGCGTCGGCCAGCGCGTGGGTCGTGACGATCTTGCTGCCGTAATTGAAATCGGTGACGATATCGTCGCCGATCCGCAGGCCGAGCGCGTTGTCGATGAACAGGGCACCGCCCCTGGTGGTCATCACATCGTCCTGTACGGTGCCTTCCACGCCGTTCGCATGCTCTTTCAGGAACTGGTGCAGGGCGCCGGCAGCGGCATAGGCATGCTGGCCGCCGAATTCGCCGAGATAGCGCAGTTCCCCGATCGAATCCTCGCCATCGGTAATGCGCAGCTGATCGTTGCCGGCCTTGCGCGCATTGACCCGGTCGATATCGAGCAGGCCGTTCTTGCCGAAGCCGATGAACCCGTCGCCGTTTCCGTCGAAGATCTTCTTGCCGGTGATCAGGGTGTCGGTCTTGCCGAAGCCGATGATATTGTCATCGCCGACATCGCCATTGGCGACGACGAACGCGGTGCGCCGGGCCGTGCTGTAATGGGTATCGATGACGTTGTTCGCTTCGATATTGACGATCTCGTCGACGTTCAGCAACGCATAGGTCGTTTGTAACATGGAATATTTCCCCCCTGAACCGGATGCCGGCGGATCGCCGTCCGGCGGTCAGGGGGCCGGCCTAACCGGCATTATATTCGGTGGCATCCTGCTACCTGCCCAAAATGAGAAGCGGGCGGGATCGTCCCATGGCGGGACGATGGCCGGGCCGCGCCCGGTTTCGTTCGATCTGCCGGCGATCGGGCCGCGGCCCCTTGCCTGTCCGCCCCATCGCCCGCTATGGACCGAGCATTCGCAAGGACCCGGTGCAATTCCGGGTGGCTATTCCGGCCGCCGATCCGCCGGACAACATCGCACATGACCTGAAATCCTGCGCCCGATCGGGTGCCATGTGGCTTGATGTGGATTTTCCATGACCTTCGATTTTACCTCCTATCGCCGCCAATGGTTCGGCGGAGCGGCACAGATCCGCCGCGACCTGCTGGCCGGCATCGTCGTCGCGCTGGCGCTGATCCCCGAAGCGATCGGCTTTTCGATCATCGCCGGGGTCGATCCGCGCATCGGCCTCTATGCCTCGGTCGCGATCGCGATCACCATCGCCTGTATCGGCGGACGGCCGGGCATGGTCTCGGCGGCGACCGCGGCGGTCGCGGTGCTGGTCGGCCCCCTGGTCCGCGACCACGGCGTCGAATATCTCTTCGCCGCCACCATCCTGATGGGCCTGATCCAGATCGCCGCCGGGCTGCTGCGGCTCGACCGGGTGATGCAGTTCGTGTCGCGATCGGTCATCACCGGCTTCGTCAACGCGCTCGCCATCCTGATCTTCCTGGCGCAGCTGCCGCAGCTGACGGGCGTGACGTGGCACAGCTATGCGCTGATCGCGGGGGGCCTCGCCATCATCTACCTGCTGCCGCGGGTGACGCGGGCGGTGCCGTCGCCGCTGGTGGCGATTTTGGTGCTCAGCGTCATCAGCATCGCGCTGAACCTGCCGGTCAACACCGTCGGCGACATGGGCAAGCTGCCCGAGGGGCTGCCGGGCTTTGCATGGCCGCAGGTGCCGCTGACGCTCGACACGCTGCGGATCATCCTGCCCACTGCGCTGACGATGGCGGCGGTCGGCCTGCTGGAATCGCTGCTGACCGCGCAGATCGTCGACGACATGACCGATAGCGACAGCGACAAGCGGCAGGAATGCGCCGGGCAAGGCGGTGCCAACATCGTCGCCGCATTGTTCGGCGGGATGGGCGGCTGCGCGATGATCGGACAGTCGGTCATCAACGTGACCTCGGGCGGACGCGGCCGGCTATCGACCTTTACCGCCGGGGCTTTCCTGTTGTTTTTATTGGCGGTTCTGGGGCCATGGGTCGGGCGCGTGCCGATGCCGGCGCTGGTCGCGGTGATGATCATGGTGTCGATCGGCACGTTCAGCTGGAACTCGCTGCGTAACCTTCGTCACCATCCACCAACCTCGTCGATCGTGATGCTGGTGACGGTCGCCGTCGTCGTCGCGACGCGCGACCTGTCGCTGGGCGTGCTGGCTGGGGTGCTGCTGTCGGGCGTGTTCTTTGCCGGCAAAGTCCAGCGGATGTTCGCGGTCGCGCGGGTCGCGGGCGGTGGCGGCGTCACCTACCGGGTTACGGGTCAGATCTTCTTCGCCTCGGTCGACCGCTTCCGCCGCGCCTTTGCGCTCGAGGGGGCGGTGCCGGTGACGATCGACGTCACCGCGGCGCATTTCTGGGACATTTCCGGGGTCGACGCGCTCGACAAGATCGTCGCCCGCCTGCGCCAGAACGGGGCCGAAGTAGCGGTGATCGGCTATAACCGCGCCAGCGCCGATCTGGTCGACCGCTTCGCGCTGCACGACAAGACCGGCGTCGAGCTGGGCGTCGTGCCGCATTGAGCGGGACGGCGTAGGGAGATCGCGTCTCCCTACGCCGTCCGTCTTCACATCGCCTGCTGCTCGCGGTTCAGGCTGCGCGCCGGCGGGGTCGCGACCGGGGCGGCGGCGGCACCCGGACGGACACCCGCCGGCACCTCGACGAACGGCAGCTTCAGCGTCTCGCTGGTCATCCGCCGGATCTGGTTGGTGAAGGCCGGATCGTCGTTGAGCGTGCGGCCATAGGACGGGATCATCGCCTCGATCTTCGGCGTCCAGATGCTCGCCAGACGCTGCGGGAACGCCTTTTTCAGCACCTCCAGCATGATCGCGGGCGAGGTCGAGGCACCGGGCGATGCGCCGAGCAACGCGGCAATGCTGCCCTGCTTGTCGGTCACGATCTCGGTCCCGAACTGCAGTACCGGACCCTTTTTCGGGTCGCGCTTGATGACCTGCACCCGCTGTCCGGCGGTGATCAGCTTCCAGTCGCCCTGTTTGGCATTCGGGAAATATTTGACCAGCTCGGCCTGGCGATCCTTGTCGGTCAGCATCGCCTGTTTGACCAGATACTGGACCAGTTCGGCATTTTCCGCGCCGACCGCCATCATCGGCCCGACATTGTCCTTGTACACGCTGTTGAACAGGTCGCGCCACGATCCGTTCTTCAGGAACTTCGTGCTTTGCAGCGCGAACGGCCCGAACAGGATGACCGACTTGCCGTCCAGTTTGCGCGCATCGAGATGCGGCACCGACATTGGCGGTGATCCGGCTTCGGCCTTGCCATAGACCTTCACGTCGTGGCGCGCGGTCAGCGCCGGGTTTTCGAAGGCGAGGAACTGGCCGCCTACGGGGAAGCCGCCATAGTCCCTGGCCTCGGGAATACCCGACATCTGCAACAGTTTGAGCGACGCGCCGCCCGCGCCGATGAACACGAAGCGCGCACGCACGGTGCGGTCTTTGTTCGTGGTCAGGTCGCGTACCGTCACGTTCCAGATGCCGTCGGCCCCGCGGTTGAGGCCGCGAACCTCATGGCGCAGTTTCAGGTCGAAATTGGGATTTCTGGTCAGTGCGGTGGCGAGCTGGCGGGTGATGACGCCCCAGTTCACGTCGGTGCCGATCGGCATATAGGTCGCGGCGACCTTCTGGTTCGGATCGCGGCCTTCCATCACCAGCGGTGCCCAGGCGCGGATCTTCGCCGGGTCCCGGGTATATTCCATGCCGTAGAACAACGGGTTCTTGACCAGTGCCGCCTGCCGCTTGCGCAGATAGTCGATATTGGCGTCGCCCCACACGAAGCTCATATGCGGCGTCGGGTTGATGAAGCCGTTCGGGGCACCCAGACGCCCGGTCTTCACCTCATGCGCCCAGAATTGCCGCGCGACCTCGAACTGTTCGGCGATCACCACCGCCTTGCTCGTATCGATGCTGCCATCGGGGTTTTCGGGGGTATAGTTCAGCTCGGCAAAGCCCGAATGGCCGGTGCCGGCATTATTCCACCCGTTCGAGCTTTCCTCGGCGACATTGTCGAGCCGTTCGAACAGCGCGACCCGCCAATCGGGTTCAAGTTCCTGCAGATAGGTGGCGAGCGTCACGCTCATCACCCCGCCGCCGATCACCACCATGTCGAGCGGGCGGTCGTTGTCGGCCGCGGGGCCGGCGGGCGAGGCCATCGGCCGGAACAGGAAGGCGATCGCGGCGAGCAGTAGCACGACGACGATGCCGAGCGCGATCTTGGTCTTGCGCCAGCGGGACCGGCGTGGCGCCGGTGCGGAGGGTGCTTGCATGGAATGGATCCGTTGGAAGATGAGCGCGCGGGAACGCCGTGTTCGGTTCGAACCGCGCCGGAAAATCCTCTTGTAGAACGCGTTATACGATCCCGTGAGGTGGCGCAAATCCGCCGTTCCCGCGCAATAGTATGTAACATTGGGTCCCCACGGTTCCGCCTGCTTTCGTCGGAAAGCATCGCGCCGGCGTGAGCCGGTGCGTTCCGCAGGGTCGGCGTGGGAGGTGTATGTATGGTTCGATGCCTTGGCTTTCGATATAGCCGTCAGGCTGGATGCCGGCGGCCGGCGAGGCCGACGACATTTGCCGTCCATTTAAATGACTCGGAGAGTGGTTGCGGATCGAAATGAGACTCGCAGGCTGCGCGATCGATTGCCGCCCCCAGCGAGGCCAATACCCGACCGAGCGCGCCGCCGACGCTGACCTGGGCCAGTTCGCGGCAGCTGAGCGTCGCGCGCATCGCCGCTAGCTCGGCTGCCGTCTGCGCCTGGTGCGCCATGGTGTCGTCGGAAAGCGGCACGGGATGGAAGCGCCGCGGCAGAAACCGCAGCAATCCGCCCGGCAGCAGCGCCCGATAGATGTTCGACGTCTGGCGATAGCGTGGCCCCGCGCCGACGTTGCGACAGAAGCGCCGCTGGCGAACAAGGAACCCCGCCGCCTCCAGCGCCGCCAGCGCCCGCGCCACCGTCGCCCGGCCGAGCGCGGTCGCCTTGGCCAGATGGTCATAGGTCGGGAACACCCGCCCGCCATTCAGCCGGGCGAGGGTGCAGATCTCCTCGAACACGCGCACCGCCCCGGCGGTCAGGGCGCACAGCACCGTTTCGGCCGCGGTCAGCATCCGCCCCTCGCTGCGCGCAGCGCGCCGCCGCGCCCGCCCGGCATCGAGCGCGGCGCGCGCCATGCGCAGCAGCCGGTCGGTCTCGCCCTTGGCGGGCACCGCGAAGAAATGGTCCTCGACCGTCCCCGCCTCGACGCTGCCGCGCCGGACGGGTGCGCCGGTGCGGTGCACACCGCCGCTGCGTGGCCGTTTGCCATGTGCCGGATCGGCCATGCGCGCGATCGCCTGCGCCAGGATAAGCGCCATCATCGTCCCCCTTGTCCGGGGCCGCGACAAACAAGCAAAAAAGGGGCGTGGCGCGAAACGCGCGTCCTTGAACCGACAAGCGATCGGAGGTATTGGAGAAGGCCTGTGGAAGCCGGTTCGACGTTTGGCGACGTCGCTCCAAAACCTGGGACGCCCGGCCTTCGTGCCGGGCTTTCCTTTATGTGGTCACGGCCAATTCCCTTGCTGCCGGCCCTGCTGCCGGTTTCAGCGACCTTTGCAGATCAAATCCAACATCGGAAGCGTTCCCGGTTCGTGCTTTCGAGTAGGAAAGCGACAATTACGTTCGTTTCGGCGCAAATCACCGCCGACGATTCGTGCTTTCGAATAGGAATATGGCGGTACGTTCGTGCTTTCGGGTAGCAAAACCCCGATCGCATTCGTGCTTTCGAATAGGAATTAGGCGGCCGGGGCGTCCGCCGATTCGCTCGCATCCGAATCACCCGCCTCATCGGTGCCGAGCGCGCGCGGGCGGCGGGTTAGCACCACCTGTACCGGCGCCACCCGCCGCCCGCGCCGGGGCGCCTGATCCTCGGGGACTTCCTGCTCGATCAGCTTCAAGTGATAGTCGGGGATGCTGTCGGATGCTGCTATCTGCTTCAAAGCATTGCGGAAATTGGCAAGCGGGTTCTGATAGCCGATCTGCAGGCGGAAGGTCGCGAGATCGGTTTCCAACCGGTCCTCGCCGCTCGAGCGCGCCACTTCATAGATGCGCCGCTCGATCGGCCCCAGCTGGAAATAGGCGGCGGCATAGTCGAGCACGTGCCGGTCGAGCAGGATCGCGCGGAACAGCCAGTCGCACAGGCGTACCTTGACCGCCTTCAGCCGCCGCTCGCCGCCCCGCGTGCGCGAATAGTGCAGCTTGGCTTCGGACAACCACGAGAAGAAGCCCTCCTCGCCTTCGCCCCCTGCCTCGATATTGGTCTTGATCTGCGTACCCTGCAGTCGTTCCAGCGCCTCCGACAGTCGTCCGTACGACCGTGCCGAGTGATTGGCCCCGGTCACCGTGAACAGATCATGCGCCGTAAAGACGAAATCCTGCGTAACCGTCTCGCCAATCTCGATCTTCGCCAGCATGAGGCTGGCGATATACAGCACGATTTCCTTGTCATAGATGGTCGCAACGCCGCTGGCCGACGGGCGTACTTCAATCGATATCGCATTTGCCTGATAGGTCAGCGGTTTCATCCACGCATTCTTAGCGAGCGCGAAGAACGGAAACGCCATCAACGACCGCTCGCCGCGGATTTCGGCGGTTAGCGGGCTGTCGAGCCGGAACAGATCGCCCTGCGGGCGGGCCGGCGTACGCGGGGCAGGGGGCTTGCGGGTCATGGGGCTATTCTACCCGAAAGCACGAAGATGCGATGGGAAGCTGGACCTGCCCGTACACGCACGCCGGACAGACCGGCGACCATTCGTGCTTTCGAGTAGGAAATAGTCGGACGGAGCACCATTCCGCCCACTTTGGATCACCGGCGTGGACGCTCGGCGGTACGCGCCTGATCGCCGGCAACTGCGAACGGCGAGGTCGCATTGGCCTGCGGGTCGTAATAGCGATCGATGCGGTTGCGGATGCGCGACTGGACCCGGTTCTGTATCCGGCCGTTGATTCGCCCCATCGGCTCGATCCCGGCCTCGGCGGCAAGTTCCTCGCGCGTCTGACGCTGTCCGGTCTGGCCGGCGGCCGATCGGGCGGTTTCGCCCTGTTGGGTTTCCGGCAACGGCTGCTGGACCGGCGCGGCGGGTTCCTGCGTATCATTTTGATAGCGATCCTGCGCCGCGACGGGGGCGGACAGATACAGGGCCAGCAGGAACGGGACGATGCGCATCGCATCGCTCATAGCCCGATCCGCCCCCCGTCGCATAGGCTGATTCAGCGGCCCACCGGCCGCAGCCGGATGTCGTCGATCTGTCCGCTCAGCCCCGACAGCTGCTCGGACGGCCGCGCGACCAGCAGCAGTTGCTGGACCGGACAGCCCGCCGGCACCGTGAAGCGCCCCGCAAACCGCCCGTTCGCCTGCGCCGAATTAGGCACGGTCACCCGGCCCAGCTCGCGCCCATCGGGGCAGGTCAATGTCCAATAGGGCAGGGCGTTGTCGGCTTGTTCGATGCCGATACCGCGTCCTTCGATCGCGTAGCTGCCCGGTGGCAGCAACTGAGTCTGGCGCAGGATCGCACCACCAAGATTGGAGGGTACCGCAAAGTCGAAGATGCCGCCCTGCTCGCCACGCTGGATCGTAGCCGACACACCGCTATCGGTAACCGGAGTCCAGTCGAACGGCGTCGGTGACGTCAGATTGGCGGTAAAGCCGGGATCGCGCGCGACTCGCCGGTCGGCACCCGGTGTCAGCGCGGCATAGAAGCGCCATGCGTCGTCGACATGTTCCTCGGCCAGCAACCGACCGACCAAGGCTGGTGCCGCCCCGATCGGCAGGGCGATGCTGCGGCGCCGGACGGCTTCGAACAGATTGGCGGTCGCGCGTGCGTCGGGACCGGTGCTGGCGACGAAGCTCAGGAACTGCTCGCTCCATGCAGGCCGCCGCGCCAGTGTCGCGATCAACGCCTGCCGGATTTCAATATCGCTGATCGCCGATGCCAGTACCGGGAACAACAGGTCGGGTGCGATCCGCGACGTGCGTAGCGCGATGTCGTAGTTGCGTAACGCACCCGGAATGTCACCGCGACCGACCGCATCCTCGATCGCCCATAGCCGGGTGCGCAGGTCGCGCCGCGACAGTTTTTCCGAATACGCGAAAATACGCCGCGCGGCCGCGGTATCGCCGCGAACCTGCGCATTGATCCCCAGCGTCGCAACCGCCGGCACGGCGGTCGGATCCTGCCGCAGCGCCAGCAGCGCCAGTTCGTCGGCGCGCTTGCGATCGGCCGGAGTCGCGTCGGGACCGGATAGCTGCTCGGACAACAGCGCCGTGATCCGCCCATCCCATGGTGCCAGTGCATGCGCCCGTGCCGGCGCGGTGCCGCGCATCATATAGGCCAGCGAATGGGCGACCGAGACATATCCCAACCCGGCTACCGCGATCGCGAGCGCGCCACGCACCCCCCATTCGGTCGCCGACCGCCGGGGACGGGTTGCGCGGCGCTTCGCCATCAGCCCTTGGCCTCCGCGGCTTTGTCGCGGCCATAGCCATAGCCATATTCATAGCCATATCCGTAATGCGCCTTGCGCGCCTCGAACTTGGTCAGCACCCCGCCAAAGATATGCGCGTTGGCTGATGCAAGCCGCGCCAATGCAGTCTTCACCAGCGTCGAGCGGATGCCATGGGATTCCACCGCATAGACCACGCCCTCGACCCGGCTCGCGATCAGTGGTGCATCGGCCAGTCCCATGACCGGCGGGCTGTCGATCACGACATGATCGAAATGCTCGTGCAGCCGTTCGATCAGCAGCGACAAGCGGTTACCGGTCAGCAGTTCGGCGGCGTTGGGCGGGATCGGTCCGGCCGACATGGCGGTGAAGCCCAGATCGGTCATATCGAAGGTCAGCGGCGCAATATCATCTTGGCCCGCCAAGAAGTTGCTGAGGCCATGGTCATGGCTCACCCCGCCCAGGTGATGGACGGACGGCGAACGCATGTCGCCATCGACCAAGATTACCCGCTTGCCGCTACGGGCCAACATGGTCGCGAGCGCCAGCGCGGTCGTCGACTTGCCTTCCGCCGGTCGCGTCGAGGTAACCGACAGCGACCGCGGCACGCCATGTTCGGTGGTGAAGGCAAGGTTCGTCTGGATTGCCAGATAAGCGTCCACCAGATCGGACTTTCGATCGAGCAGCGCCTCCTTCGGCGTGACCCCATCGACCTTCGGTACCGACCCCAGCAACGGCAGGCCAAGCCGCCGCTCGACCTCCGCCGGATCCGCTATCGCCTCGTCCATCTGTTCGAGTGCGAAGGCCAGCACCGCGCTGATGCCGAGACCCGCGATGAGAGCGATGGCAAGGTTGACGAGCAGGCGCGGACTCGACGGCTTTTGCGGCACATCGGCCTGGTCAACCACTGAGACGTTGTTGACGCCAACACCACCAGCGACGCCGATCTCCTTGAAGCGCTGCAACAGTCCTTCGTATAGGGCGCGGTTGGTATCCACCTCTTGTTGATAGATATTGTACTGGATCGATCGCCGCCGCAGGTCAAGATAGCTGCTCTTGAGCTGTTCGACACGTGCCTGCAACGCCCGCTCGCGTTCGACGGCACCGCGATAATCGGTCTCGAGCGAACCCGATACCCGGCGCTCTTCGTTAGCGATACTGCGATCGAGCTGGTCGATCTGCGACTTCAGCGCCTTAACCGCCGGATATTCCGGTTCGAACTGGATCAGCAGCTTCTGGTATTCGGCTGCGAATTCGGCACGGCGCTGACGCAGCGTGTTGATCGCCTGATTTCGCAGTGCTTCCGACGAAGCACCGGCCCGACCGCCCTCGCGGTAACGCGCCTCGGCCGCGATGCGTTCGGCCGTGGCTTGGCTCAACGCGGTATTAAGCGAGGCAAGGTCGTCAGCGACAATCGAACGTTCCGACGTAGTACCATCACCATTCTGCTGCGCGGGGAGGTTAATGATCCGTTCCTGCGACGCATAGGCAACCAACTGCCGCTGACTTTCGTCGAGCCGCTCCTTCTGCTGTGCCAACTGCCGTTGAAGCAGGTTGCGGCCGTAGGAGGTCGCCTGCACCTTGCGTTCCAAGTTAGTCTGTATGAACGCGTCCGACCACGTATTGACGATCCTTGCCGAGAATGCAGCATCCGGGCTGGTAAAGCGGATCTCCACTAGGCGCGATAGTCGGGTCGGCGCCACATCCAGATGGTCACGCAGGATTTGTCCCGCAGTTCGCTGACGAATAGGGCGCCCGGCAGCAGGATAACGTCCATTGACCAACTGAAAGGCCGGGTCGTTAGACGAAGATCGAAAGAGTTCGTAGAATTTGGGATCATCGACAAGTCGCAGCTGGCTCGCTACGCGCTCGGACAACGCACGCGACCTTAGCAAGCCATATTGCGTTTGATAGAATTCCTGATCCGCAACGCTCGTTTCGCGTTCCACACCTTGAAAATTGGTTACTTGGCTAGATTCACGTGAAATTTCGATCGTTGCAGATGCCGTGTATTTTGGCGTCATCAGCAACGTTACGATCAAGCCAAGAAGAACGAACGCAACCGTCGTTCCCAGGATAACATAGCGCCAACGGATCGCGATCCGCAGATACTGGCGCAGTATCGAACTTTCGTCCTTGGCCGGCACGGCAAGCGTCGGCGATTGAGAGCCGCTACGCGGACCGGAAACATTGGAAGTCATGTCGGCAAGGGCCTTATTGCAGTATCGCGATCAACGGAGCCGCCAGCAGCGGCGAAACTGAAACGAAGTCACGGAACAGGCGACGCTGCGGTGAATCGCCTACGACGATGACGTCGTTGGCAAAGACCAGAGGATCATCATAGGCCCCCTCACGGATCGCCGCGACGTTGTACAATCCGGCCATACGGCGGTTGTCGACCGTGCGCAGAATGACCACATCGTCTTGCCGGGCAAATTCGGACAACCCTTTGGCGGAAGCGATGACCCGCATCAGCGTCATCTGGTTGGTGACAGGATACAGGCCGGGTTCGACGACCTGCCCGTCAATCGTCACCACTTGGCTCACCGAGCTCTTGATATTGACCGTGACTTCGGGATTGCGAACGTAGCGTGCGCGTAACGCTGCCTCAATCGCCAGCGCTAGTTCTTCGGCAGTCTTACCGCGCGCGTCTATGGTTCCAGCGAGTGGCATTGCGATCCGCCCGCTGGAGTCGACCTGCATTTCGCGGTTGAGATCGGGAACGCTGAACACGGTCACTTCAATGGTGTCCAGAGGACCGATTAACGCTGGCCGGTCCGCAGCAGTCAGATCGTTGCGGTTCGGCGGTGGTAGCGCCTGACTGTCCTGTACGACGGTCAAGCGCGCGCTGGATTCCAGCGGCGTACGCTTAGCGCATCCGGTAAGCGCGACTGCCATAAGGAAAGCGATACTGATCTTACGCATGCGCTCGGAATATTCCGCAAATAAGGGGGTTGATATCGGCCGCCTATAGATGTTGGTCCTGTCCGGGTAAAGCTGACTGCCGGACACTGCCATTGCCGTGCAGCCACAATCCCGCCAAGACAACGACGGCCATCATCATCGATGTGCGAGCAGGATAATCGACGACGCTGGCCAGAACCACGAGCAGCAGCAGAACAGAACCTAACATAGGCAAGGCAGACCCGCCGATACGGCGTGCGCGCAATGCACGCACCCCGGCAAACGCCAGCCATCCGAGAGCGCCCAGCAGCATGAGAGCGCCCGCTAAACCGCTATCTAAAATAATTTCCAGGAAATCATTATGCGCATGGTTGAAATAGGTGAATTTCAGTAGATGGAACGGTTCATGTATCCGGAAAATAGGATCAAAATCTCCGAACCCGGATCCGAACGGAAGATAGGTCTTGATCATTGAAAGTACAGTCGGCAGCCCACGACTACGCATATCCTCAGCCGCTTCGGTTGCAAGCGCCCGATTGATTGCAACTGCACGGTCAGCAGCGACGCTCATCAGGACGAAAATAGCGATCGTCGCGACGAACGCAGCGATTAGTGTAGGAAGAACAAAGCGTGGGGCACGCGCTAATACGCGTTTCAGGTCGCGCCAGACCAGCATTATACCGGCAAGCAATCCTAGTAGTCCGAGGGCAAGGCCGGCACGCGAACCAGTCGCAAGGATTGTCAGGGCGAACAAGACCATCAATCCCAACGCAACCGGACCTCGCCAACCGGGATGCGCTCGACCTCCCAGTGCCCAGACCGGAGCAAGTGCACAACCAAAGGCTAGGAACAGGGCTAAATGGTTGCGATTGGCGAAGTTTCCGCTGATCTGACCGATCGTATCGTTGATAAGCGGATTGCTCAGCACGCCGCCGGAAAACTGGAACAAGCCATAGAGCATCGAGGCAAAAATCAGGCCTAGCAGTATCGCGGGCAGATGGGCGCGCTCCTGATCACTGGCACCGCTCGCCAGTACCAGCACCACCAGCGGCACGATCAGGGAATGCAACGCATTGAACGTCGCGCCTGGCACCAGCGACCACGGACGCCATTGTTGCGGATCGCTTCCAAGAGCGTCGGCAAATGGCATGCGGCCGGGTAATGCGTGCCAAAGAGCAGGGGGAAGGGGAACCAGTTGTATCACAACCAGAAGAATGCCCCCCCCCAGCAACAGCCACAACGGCTTGGCGTTAGCGAAGCTAGGCTTTGGTGCCAGCAGGATCGCCAGGATCAGCGACAGCCAAGCAACGCTACGAACAATGACCTGACCCAAGACATCGGCACGGGAACCGCCCCCTGCTAGCCATAGGACGGCCAGCAATCCGCACAGCAGGACGAACGAAAGGCTGGGCATGGCAAAGGCAGGAGAACGGCGACGTGGCTGCATGGCAGCGACGCTTAGGGGATCGGCACGATCAACGGAACCACCGATGGCGATTGCCAAGAGAAAATAAGGGATCGTCCAAACGATCAGCAACCCTAACTCCGAAATCCACAGAGCGTGCATGCAGCGGTTTACAATCCGGCAGCTTCGCTCCTAAGGGGACGCTCATAGCAGACTGGACAGGTGCGGTGCACGAACCCGATTTCAGCCGACTGGAAGGCGAGTTTGTCGACTTGCTGCCGCTCGTGCCCGATCATGCAGATGTGACGTTTGGCTGGCGCGGTGGTACGCGTGCCAGACTGCTGAACCGTGGTGCCACCTCGGTTGAACAGCAGGGCAACTGGATTGCAACTCGTCCTAGCAGCGAGCGCAATTATCTGATCGTACTCAAGGATAAAACGCCGGTCGGCATGGTGTCGTTGGTCGAAATCGATATGGTGGCACGCAAGGCCGAGCCCGCCCGCTTTCTGATCGGTGATGAGGATGCCGTTCGCGGCGTTCCGGTCGCCGCTGAAGCGTTGTTGCTGCTTTATCGTCACGCTTTCGATGTGCTCGGGCTGCACCGTTTGTACGGCACAGTTGCCGCCCCCAATCAGCCGATGATGAAATTCCACGAATACAGTGGCATGCGTCGCGAAGGTGTGCTGCGGGACCATTTGTTCCTCGACGGCGAATTCCACGACGGCATGGTATATGGCCTGCTGGAACCGGAATATCGATCGGTCACGATCCGCCGGCTTCAAGGGCTGGTCGCCATGGGACGTCGCACGTCTCAACCCTAATAATTTCAGGAGATTTGCTGTGTCCATTACCAAAGATCGTGCGCTTGAAATCGTTCTTGCCGCGCTTGCCAGTGCCAATGAGGAACTGGACGCTTCCGAACAAGTCACGGTAGCACCCGATACCCAGTTGTTCGGTGCCGATGCGCAAATCAACTCGCTGACGCTGGTGTCGCTGATCGTTGATGTCGAACAGGCGGTCGACGATGAAACCGGCCAGTCGATCAGCCTGACCGACGAAGCGACCATGAACCGCGATCCGTCGCCCTTCCGTAACGCCGACACGCTGTCCGATTATATCGTCGAGCTGTCGAACGCTCGCGGCTGACGATGACACAGGCGCATGCCGGCAAGGTTGCCGTCGTCAGCGGCAGCCGTCGCGGTCTTGGGCGCTTGATCACAGAACATCTGCTGGAGCAAGGCGTCACGGTTCATGGCATAGCCCGCGGCGAAGCAAGCTTCGAAGCGGCGGGATATACGCATCATGTCGCCGACGTGGCAGATGCAGCCGCGGTGGATGCCGTCTTTCGTCACATTCGTGGCGAACGGATGGGATTGGACTATCTGATCAACAACGCCGGCGTTGCGACGTCGGGGTTCGCGATGATGTTGCCGCCGACAGCGGCAAGTGAGATGGTATCGACCAATCTACTCGGCACGTTCCACCTTTCGCGGGCGGCCGCGAAGCTGATGACGAAGCGTCGCACCGGGCGCATCGTCAACATCGGATCGATCATGGCCGTCGTGGAACCGGCCGGAGGTTCGATCTATGCCGCGACCAAGGCAGCGATCGAAACCTTGGCACACGTCCTTGCCAAGGAACTGGGGCCGGTCGGGATCACCTGCAACACGCTGGGTCTATCGGTGATCGAAACCGACATGCTCGACACGCTGTCGCGCGATCTGTTGAACACCATTGTCGCTTCCATGCCGATCGCCCGCCCGGCAACTCCCGCAGACGTGATGAACGTGCTGGACTTCTTGTTGTCCGACGCAAGCGGGTACATCACGGCACAAACGATCTATCTCGGCGGCCTGCACTGATGGTCGAACAGGTCGGTCATGGAATCTGGGTCGTGCGCGCCGGAGCCATCGTCGCGAACAGTTATATTCTTGATGCCGGCCCCGGCCATGCCGTGCTGGTCGACGCCGGAATGGATGGTGAAGCGATTCAGGACGCCCTGACGTCTCTCGACCGGGTACCGGTTGCGATATGCTGTACCCATGGTCATTTCGATCATGTCGGCAGTGCCCGGTTCTTCGTCGAACGATACGCCATCCCGGCCTATCTTCCTCGCCTTGACCTGCGTGTTGCCAAGACCGGCAATGGCCTCCTTATGCTGATGAGGCGGCGGGACCGTATCACCTTGCCCAACTTCGAGCTTGTGGATGACGGCTTCACGCTCCATGTCGGAGGAAGCCCGCTACGCTACCATCATACGCCTGGACACACTCCGGGCAGTTCGATGCTGTCCTGGTGCGGCGCATTGTTCACCGGCGACACGCTTTATTCGCGCGGAATGGGCCTTGCCCGCCGCCCCAACGAAGATCTGGACGGCATTCGCACCAGCATCCAGCGCATGTGGCCGATGATCGTCAAGCACCAGATCCACCCCGGCCACGGACCAAGCGGAGAGGGTGCAGTCATTGTGGTGCAGAATACGGCGCTGCGTACATTCCTCGAAACCCCCTGCTGAGGTCCCGACATGCACGATCCCTCCGGCAAGATCGCCGCACGCATCGCCGCGATCGCAGTCCATCTGCCCGAAACGATCCTTGATAACGAAACGCTCTCGCGCGACTTTCCGATCTGGCAGGCCGACCAGATCGAAGTGAAACTCGGTATCCGCGAACGACGGATCGCCGGGGCCGACGAAACGGCGGGGGATCTGGCCGTTGCCGCGGCGGAAAAGCTGTTCGCCTCGGGCGCGATCGAACGGGATCAGATCGATTTCCTGCTCGTCTGTACCCAGACCCCGGATCATGCGATCCCCGGCGTGGCCTGCATCGTACAGGACCGCATTGGGCTTTCCAAACGAACCGGCGCGCTGGATGTGGCGTTGGGCTGTTCAGGCTATGTCTATTGCCTGTCGCTTGCCGCCGGACTAATTGCAGCGGGAGCGGCCCGCCGCATCCTGTTGATCACGACGGACACCTATTCCAAGATCATTCACACCGGTGATCGATCGGTCCGCCCCCTCTTTGGCGACGGTGCCACCGCTTCGCTAATCGAAGGAGATTTAGAAACCCGATCGCACATCGGGCCGTTCGTCTTCGGAACCGATGGCAGCGGCGCACGGCACCTCATCCTCGAAGCGGGCGGAACCCGTCTGCCACGATCGGAAGACACGGCCCGTTTGCGTGAGGACGCCAGCGGCGTGGTGCGCAGCGCAGACACGCTGTCGATGAACGGGCCGGCAATCCTCGCTTTTACCAATCGTGAAGTACCCAGCAGTTTCGACGCGCTTCTGGCAAAGGCGGAATGGTCACGGGACGGTATCGACCGCGTGATTGCCCATCAGGCGAACAAGTTCGTACTCGATACGCTGGCCAAGAAACTGGGTATCCCGGCCGCGTTGCTCCCTCACCGGTTCGCCGAGACGGGAAACACGGTTTCCTCGACCATCCCCATCGCCTTGGCCGCCCTGCATGAAGAAGGCTCGCTCAAGCGGGGCGAGAAGATCGTGCTACTTGGCTTCGGCGTGGGCCTTTCTTGGGCAGGCGCGGCCCTGACCTGGTAGGAGTACCGATATGGAAAACACTGATATCGTGCAGACGGCTCCGTCTGCGCATCCGCTCGACTGGTTCGTCGAACGATTGGCCAGCGGCGGCGATCGCATCGCCTTCATCCACCGTGACAAACGGATGCGCTACGACGAGGTCGTGGAGCGGATCGCGTACCATGGCCGGCACCTCGAACAGGTCGGGATCGCTAGGGGCGAGATCGTCTGCGTCCTGGCGGATTACTCGCCCGATGTATTTTGTTTCATGCTGGCTCTGGCCAAGATCGGCGCGATACAGGTTCCATTGACGACCGAATCCGTTGTCGAACGCTCGACCGCGCTTTCGGTTTGCGGCTGCGACTGGCAGGCGACATTCGATGCCGCCGGACGAGAAGTAACGATCGAGCGGTATGCGCTTCCTGCGGACAACGCGCTTCTCGACCAGTTCCGCGAGGGGGGACATCCCGGCCTGATCCTGTTCTCATCGGGATCGACCGGAACGCCCAAGGCGATCCTGCACGATATGGTCACCGTCGCGGAAAAATTTCGCGTACCGCGTGCCGCGACCGTCGCCATCGCTTTTCTGATGATCGACCATTTCGGCGGGATCAACACGATCATCGCTATCACCTCCAGTCTCGGTACCGTCGTGACGGTTGGCGACCGGTCGGTCGGAACGATCTGTCGCGCGATCGCCGATGCCAGGGTCGAACTGTTGCCGGCAACGCCCTCGTTCCTCACCATGATGCTGTCATCGGGGGTCTGGCGGGATCATGATCTGTCGTCGCTCACCCGGATCACCTACGGCACCGAAGTCATGCCGCAGTCGACGCTCGACCGGATGCGGCAGGTTTTTCCAAACGTCGAATTCCAGCAGACCTACGGCTTGTCCGAAGTCGGCGTATTACGTTCGAAATCGCGCCCCGACGGTTCGCTCTGGGTGAAACTGGGCGGTTCCGGCTTTGAGACCAAGGTTGTTGACGACGTGCTCTGGGTCCGGTCGCAATATGCGATGGTCGGCTATCTCAACGCCCCCTCGAAGTTCGATGCGGAAGGGTGGTTCAATACCCAGGACCGGGTCGAACAGGATGGCGAATGGGTCCGCATCCATGGCCGCGTCACCGATCTCATCAACGTCGGCGGACAGAAGGTCTATCCGACCGAGATCGAGGACGTTATCCTGACGATCCCGAATGTCGCCGATGTCGCGGTTTTCGGCGAAGACCATGCCTTGCTTGGCAAGATGATCGTTGCACGCGTATTGACGGTGGAACCCGAAGCAATCGGCGATCTCAAGAAACGCATTCGTGCCGAATGTTCGCAGCGCCTTGCCAACTACAAGGTACCCAGCAAGGTCATCTTGGCGGACGGTCCGCTATATTCCGGGCGGCAGAAGAAACTGCGGGGATGATACCGATACCGGTAGCCGCTACCTGATGCGAAAGGGTTCGGCTTCCGGACGTTCCTCGTCGAACTGGTACAGGGCGGACTCATCGAACAGCCGGACCCCGGCATAGCCACGGGGAAAATCGAACCGGACTGCCGGACGCGTGGGCACGGCGCGATAGTCGCCACCATGGCCTAGGAACGCGCTACCGCTCAGATCGAGAAAGGCGCGCGCCGCTCCCGGGCCGTTCTGGCTACCAAAAACGATGGCTGGTGCCAGCGCGCTTTTGGCGAAGCGATTGAACACGCATCGCGTGAAGCCATAGGTCAGCAACCGGTCGGGATGATCGACGACAATATCGCTGCCGTGATTATCTTCGAAATATAGTGCGCTGGCATCGATCGCGACGCCGCCTGCCAACCCCGACTGACCAACAAACAGTCCGACCGACCGTTGATCGGGGGTTTCCACGCCGGTCGACTCGATCGTCGTTCCGCGCATCGAAACACTGGTTCCGGCAACGATTTCCACGCCGATCCGCAGCGACGCCAGGATCGAACAATTATCGATCGCGATCACATTGGGGGTCGACTGATATTTCCCCTGTTCGAGACGGATACCCTGCCGGTCGTAATAGCTGAGGAGATTGTCGATTCTGCCGACCAGGCAGCCGATCAGGTGGACACCATATCCGTTGCGGAAGGTCCGCAGATCGTCGAGTTCAAACTGACGGACATTCTCGATCAGAAGCCCGGCCCCGTTGCCGAGGCCGTTCATGCCGCGGTCCGGTCGCTCGATCCGGATGCCGCTCAGACGAAGATGATCGAATTCGGGCATGTTGCCGACGATTCGTAGCGCCGGGCGATCAACCGATCCGTCCATCAGGAGCATGGTATTGGCCGCACCGTCTCCCACGATCGCAAGTCCGCGGCCTTTGCCGCCGATGCGAATGGCCAGGGTCCGGGTCGTACGATACTGCCCCGAGGGCAGGCGAAGCGTGGTTCCCGCCGCGCCGACCGCCAGCCAGGCCGCAAGCGCATCGCTGTCGTCCGCACGTCCATCCCCCACGGCTCCGAATTGCTGCGGTACCGGTGCGAGATGCGCCGAAGCGCTATCGGTTCGGGCAACGGGACGCTGCTGGGTACCGATCGTCGCCGCTCCGACTGCTCCGATCGGAAGCGCCGTAAACAACGCCCGTCTTGTCGTATCGGTCATTTGAATATTCCGGTCATGGCCTCACGGTACGCCTGTCCGTCCCAATCGTTCACTGCCGGTCGAACAATAGTCGCATGGCGTCCTTCACCATATGCCCGATCGTAAAGCGATCCTCGAACCGTTGCCGGGCGCGTTGGCGCAACAGATCGTCCTTGCGATCCAGTATCAGGGTCAACGCCTGGCCCAGCGCCGCCGCATCGCCTGCCGGAACCAGCGCACCGGTTTCTCCATGGCCGGAAACTTCCGACACGCCCGATCCCACAATGTCGGTTGCAACGATGGGTATCGCGTGCGCCATTGCCTCCAGTTGGACGATCGCATAGGCTTCTGATCGTTCGACCGACGACATCGCATATACCGCGGCGACCTGAAACAGCGCCTGCAACGATGCATCGTCCTGACGCCCCGCCAACAGGACGCGATCCGCTACCCCCAACCGGTCGATCAGCCCGGAAAGGTGATCCCGTTCAGGACCTGCTCCGACGATCACAATACGGGTATCGGACGGCATGTCTCGGACCGCGTGGATCAGCACGTCGAAACCCTTGTACTTGACGAGCCGTCCGACCGCGAGGACGATACGGCCCGTCTCTCCGACGAAATCGGCGATCGCATCGGGCAGCGTCTGCTGCGGCAGATGTTTCACATCGTCGATACCGATCGCCAGCACTCTGGTCTTGTCACGAACCGCGCGCAATCTCGGCGAGGCATCGGCGTAAGCCTGCGTACTGGCAAGCACCAGATCGGAGCGGCAGAGCAGATATTTCTCGGCCACTCCGACGATGCGGCCGAGCACGCCCTTGTTGACGACATCGCTATGCCAGTAAGTCACCAGACGCCTGGTTCGCAGGAACGGGACCGCCGCAATTGCCAGAACGTTGGGATAATGGACCAGCACGACATCTGCGTCGCGCGCGCGTCGGATCGTGCGCCATAGCCATGGGAAGCTAATCGGCTGCGACGAAACCGTTCGCCCGGCATGCGACCGGTCGACGATGACGTCACCGACCCGCTCCACGACGGTCTCGTCGCGGGTAAAGACGGTGATTTCGGACGATATGCCGCTGGCCGCCACCCCGTCCGCCAGATTCTTGGCAAAAGTTTCGATCCCTCCCCATTCGGGTGGATAAAATTTGCCGATCTGGACGAACCGCTTTTGGTGTACAGTATCATGCATGGTGCTTGCTCGTGGATGTCGTCGCCAGCGCATGGTCAAGGACGGCAACGGCCGTCCGATCCCAGTCAAAACGGCCCGCATTGCGATATCCCGCTGCGATGATCGCTACGCGGCGCGCCTCATCCTCCAGCAACGTGACGACATGGGCCGCCAGTTCGCTTGGGCGGTCTGCCTCGAAATACAGCGCGGCGTCACCGGCGATCTCGGGCAATGCACCGCATTTCGTACTGCACACCGGGACGCCCAGCCCCTGTGCTTCCAATATGGGCAGGCAGAAGCCTTCGGCGACCGATGCGATGGTCAAGGCGACCGCGCCGCGATAGGCGGCTGCCAGCGCTTCGTCATCGACCGCTTCCAGAACACGCACTGCTCCCTGCATCGCGTACCGCTCCACGGCTGCCGCACGCAATCCATGCGGATCGGCACCGACGTGGCACAGGTCGATGGCATGGCCTTGGGCGCGGAGTTCGGTAAGCGCCGCAACGATACAATCGATGTTCTTGTTCGGCAGCACAGCACCGACGAACAGGATGTAGGGCTTGGGCGCTGCCAGGGGTTCGGCGGCGGGCAGGTCGCGCCCCGCCGAATGGACCGTCACGATCCGATCGCCGATGTCGGGCCATGCCTCGGCAACCTCTCGCGCCGTATTGTCCGATATGGCGATGACCACGTCACTGGCACGCGCCGCGCGGGGTACCGCCAGTTCGAGATACCGGCGTCGCCGGGGCTCGACCAGTTGGGGGACGGTCCGGAAATACAGATCGTGAATGATGGTGACGACCCGCTGCGCACCGCTGGTCGGTCCGGCAAAGATCGGATTGACGATCGCCGCAACCTTGTCCCGACGCAGCCGGGTAGGGAGCAAGGCACGTTCGTACAGGACCCGGGCGACCCGGTTCTTCAACCTCGGCGTCTGCGACAGGAACCTGCGCGCTAGCGGCGAAAAATGGTCGGTGCCACCTGGCTGGACGATCCCCTGCAAGGTCGCCTCGACCCGCCCGTCGTCGACCGCCCGTACCATCGCTTCGAACAGCGACACCGCGTATCGCGATGTCCCCCCCACTAGCACTGCACCGACAGCGGTCAGGTTGACCGCGATCCGTGGCGCCTGTCTGGGCGGGGGCAGGCGGCGGGCATCATTGATGGCCCTGATGCGAAACGCGGTCTGCGCCTTGTCGTCACGGCGCACTGCAAGACGCAACAGGACCTTGCCCAGCATTAAGGGATATTGGGTTGCACGCAGCCATTTCGGGAAATGCTTGCGTAAGAAGCGGATCTGCCCCTCATGGAACATGCGCGCGCCGAACGGCGACGTTCCGCCGCCGGTCAGAATACTGACCTTATGATCGAGCGTGGGTTCCCTGAGGACGGTGATCGGCTGTTTCGCGACCAGGCAGCGATACGCCCAGTCGACGTCTTCCCAATATACGAAGAATTGTTCGTCGAACAAACCGATCCGCTCGAGCGTCGTACGCTCGATCAGCAGACAGCATCCCGGAGCGAACTTCGCCGGCCAGAAATCGCCACCGGGCGGTGGCGTTTCGAACATCCGTGCCTGGAACGCCCCCCGCCACCAGGTAAAGTCGCCGCCGGCATACCAGAACCGGTCACGCCGGGTGGCATAGCGTACCGCGGGTGCCAGGACCGCGGTCCCGTCACGTGCCGGCGAATGTGCCAGTCGGCCCAGAAAATCCCGGTCGAACATAACATCGTTGTTGATGATGACGACCGCACCGTAACCGGCTGCCAGAGCAACTCGCATGCCCTGATTGGTGGCGACCCCGAACCCGACATTCTCCGAATTGCGGATCAGGGCATGCAGCGGCCCATTCCAAGCCTCAACCATCGCGACCGAGGCATCGCTTGACGCATTGTCGACGACGATCAGCTCCCAGGCACGATCGATCTGCCGGTCCAGCGATTCGAGGAAATCCGCGAGAACCGGTTCGCTGTCATAGGTAACGGTAACCAGCGCCAGACGGTCGCCGCGTTGCAATCCGGGCGTCATGTCAGCACCTGTGTAGTCGTATAGCCATAGTATAGATACGCTGCTGCAGCGAACCACAATATGATCGGCGGGATCTGACGTATCGATAGCGGTTCCCTGAAGACCAGAAAGATGATGCCGACCGCCAAAGCGTCGCGCAGTCGCAGTGCCAGTTCCAGCGAATCCCGCAGCAATACCAGTGATAGATAGGACATGAGCGTCATGCCGAAGAACACTCGGGTATATTCGTTCTTGAACGTCGACGGTATCGTGACCATCCACACGATGATACCGATGGTCATCACACTGGCGAACGACAGGATGTTGGCACTATCCGCATTCAGGTCGTTGTAGACATAAGCGGTCGTCAACGGATTGAACTGGGAGAAGACGTCGACGATCAGTTGCTGGAGCGCGGGCAGGACGGTCGATCCGGTAACCAGGATCAGCGCGCCCACGATGATGACGACACGCCCCTTGATCTGTCGGGCACCCAGAGCGACCAGCGGCATCACGACCATGCTGTAGTGGAACAGGATGCCAGCGACGGTGAAGACTGCGAACAACCACCACCGCCGCTGCAGCATCGCATGGATGCCCAGCAGCGCGAAGCCGATCCCTACCGCCGCCCGGATCTGGGTATATTCGTGAAGGAGATAGAACCCCAGTATGTAGCTGATCGCGGCTAGGATCGGGGAACGAAGATATCGCTCGAACAGATAGAATTTGCAGCCCAGCGAAACCGCGGCCATCAATACGAACAGGGATTCATATCCAAGACCCAGATTGCTCCATAGCCATGAAACGATCTGGAAACCATATTCGAACCGGCTGTTGGCAAGATCAAAGAATGGCCCGATCGTCTGGTAATAGAATAGATAGTTCGGAAGATCGGGAGAATCGCCGAACCACTGCTGTCCCGCGGCAAGAGAAAGCACCGTCCACATCGCCACCAGAACGACGCGGGTCATCAACTGCGTTTCGGCGTCGCGCTCGACGGGAACGAGCAATGATGCCGCAAAGCTGTTTTGGAACATCGTACCAATATTCATGGCGCCACCCTGCCAGGCAACAACGCCAGCATCCTTGCCGCAACTTGGGGCCAGGCGAATTCAGCGACCGCTTCCAACCCATGCGCGACGCGTGACTGCCGGTCGGTCCCTTGACTGATCGTCCGTATCGCAACGGCAATGGCATCGGGATCACGATTGGCCACGATCCATGCATTGTCGGGCGTCGCGGGAAGGTATCCGGTCGTGACGACAGGCGTGCCGCATGCCATCGCCTCCATCACCGGATAATGAACGGCACCGTGCTGGATCGTCCCCGGTGCCACCATCGCGTCGATCGAGCGGTAGAAGCTGGCAAGCGCGGCATCACCCTGCAACGGCATGACTTCGGCCGCAGGGTGGCTCCAGTCCGCCGGGAGATTGCCGAAGGCGACACGAAGGCGGTAGCGCGGGTCAGCGGCATGCAGCTGCTCGAACGCCTTGAGGACATAGATCGTCCCCTTGTCCGGTTCGTGCCGGCCGATGCACCCGACGACGAACGTGTCGCGATCGCGCGGTTTCGCATCGGGCCTAAAATTCGACAGGTCGATACCAGGCGGCACCCAATGTTCCGCGCGGATGCCTTTGTAGCGGAGGTAGAGAGGTGAATTCACGATCCGCAACGCCGGAATGGCATAGGACGCCTTGGCCAGCGCCCAATGAACCGGCTGCCTCTTCGCATCGAAGAAGTCCGGCTCATACGCCTGGATGTAATAGACCCGCTTTCTTGCCGGAACACCGGCCGCCAGCAACAACCAGGGCGTGAATGCCTGGTTTGCGAGAAAGACGTCATATTCGTCGCGTAACGCCCACAACCCCTTGAACAAGGCACGAAAACGATCCTTGCCCGGCATCGGTCGGGCATCCGAGGATCCCGTTGCCAGCGTACCGTCGCGACGCACCCGACGGATGCCGCCGCTGGTTTCGAAATAGGGACGATCCACGCCTTCGGGAACGAGGAAATCGACCATGATTCCGCAATCGGACCATTCGCTGGCCAAGCGGGACAATACGCGATACCCCCCCTGTGCCCCGAAACCAAAAATCGGGATGAGGATATTCACAACGGCCACCACTGCAAACCTGCCCCGGCGAGGACTGCACGGCGGGCAACTAGGTCAAGCCTCTACCGTCGCTCGCCCTCGAAGGCAAATGCGCGGCGGATGGATCGACCGGTGTAGACATCGTTCACATCCAGCAAAGAACGCCGGATGAAGCCGCCCTCTGCGTACCTCTTGTCCAAAGGAGTCCGCCCATGGGGACAGGGCAGAACCTGTCGGCAGCCTTGACCGCATGGGAGTTCTTTGCTCGGCCACCATGACTGTTTTGGGTCGTTCTACCCGTCTGTGCTGCCACCGGCCTTTCATAACGGTTTAGCCAGCGCCACACCGGCCTTTCAAAGGCCATACACGACGGAACGAAAAGTAGAACGGAAACACCGCCCGCAATGAAAGCAACAATTCCGTAAATACCAAATATACTAGCGGTATATCGGGACACTAGCTGATTCAGCATACACAATATGAAACTGGCCTCACGCATTAACGATGGCAAGCGGGCATATCTCCATTCGGATATTTTTTCCGTTTCGTATGCAAATATCCAAACCGAGGCAATCGCAGCCGGCAATAAGTCCAATAATAATGAAATTCCTCGGGAATGCCAACATTATATTGGGCATTGCTATTGATGGTATTACAAATAATACAGAAAATACTTTAAATATCGTATCACTTATTGTCCTGATTTGCTGAGCATAGAGCAGGTCTAATACTATTTCCTAAATTTATACCGCACTATAATTTTTATGGCCGATCTTTCGAAAAATCAACAGATAAAGCGTAACTAGATAAATAGAATAGGTCGCAAGATGGGCGGCGGCGACACCCTTGAATCCTAGAACCGGGGTCAACAGGACCGTCGTGACCCAGAACAACCCGGCAAAGACGATTTCGGTAGTGATGAACAGCGTCGTCATCGCCCGCCCGAGCATCACGAACGCCAGCATCCAGCTCGCGATCTTCACCACGTCGCCCATCATCTGCAACGCGAACAGGTCGCGCATCGGCAGGAACGACGGCGCGAACAGGATCTGGATGATAAGATCGCGCAGCAGATACACGCAGCACGACAATAGTGCCACTACCGGGACCACAACTTTGAAGCTGTAAACGATTTCCGAATGGATGTCGCGAATATTCTTCAGTTCGGAAATCTTCGGAAGATAATAAAGCGACAGGGTGGTCGTAATGAACGTGAGATACAGGGCGCTGATCCGCCACATCGCGTCCCAATATCCGGCATAATCCATCCCGAACTGGACGACGAGATGCTGGCGAACCGCAATCAGGCTGAAGGGGCCGGCAACGGCGGTCGCGGCGGCCATCAGGACATAGCGTCCCAGTTTCGCGGCGAACGCCCGGTCGATCCGGCCGACCATGTCCCGCCAGGCGAACCAGTCGGCCGACATCGTCTGATGCAGGGTCACGAAAAACGTCAGCGCCTGATTCAAAGTCAGCGCGACGAGCGCGCCATAGAGACCGAACCAAAAGCTCAGTCCGATCGTCGCCAGCAGACCGATGATCGATCCTGCGATGCCCGACACGACGAACCGCCGCAGTTCCTTGCGTCCTTGCAGAATCGACAGGAAAAATGCGTTGAAACCGATCAGAACCAGCGCGGCGGCCAGCCACAGGAAAACGCCGTAATATCCAGCATCCCCCAACAGCAACCGTGCCAGCCAGACGCTCGCCACCGCCACCGCCACCGCGCTGCCGCACGACGCCAGCAGGGTTATCGTACCGGCAGTGCGCCATAGTCGCCGTTGCGCGGCAAGGTCATCGCCATGTTCGGCGGTGTATTTAGTAACCCCGGTTCCCAACGCGCCCGTCGCGAACGCGATCACCACGGTGATGCCGTTCTGGAACTGCCCTATCAGCGCATAGCCCGCCGGACCGACCAGAACAGCGAGAAACTTGTTGACGACGAGCGCGCTGACCATGCGCACGCCGACCGCCAACCCGTTCCAGACACTGGTCTTCAAAAGCGCCATGGTGACTGCGATCGATCAGGACGGACGGCGTTCGACCCAGGCATGGATTGCATCGACCACCCGCTGCGCCTCTTCCTCGGTCATGGTCGGCCCGATTGGCAGGCTTAGGACCTCGCGATGGATTGCTTCGCTGATCGGCAAGCTACCCTCACCGACACCAAGCTCGGCATAGGCAGGCTGGAGATGGGGTGGAATGGGATAATGAATCATCGTGGCGATGCCCTGCTCGCGCAGGAAGGCCGCCAGCCCGTCGCGATCGTCGGTCCGCACGACATACAGGTGCCAGACCGGTTCCGATCCGGTGGCGACGATGGGCAGGATCAGTCTGCTATCCTGCAGTCCGCGATCATAGACGGCCGCGATCCGCGAACGCTGGGCGTTCTCGGCATCCAATCGCTTCAAGCGAACCGCGAGGATCGCGGCCTGCAACTCGTCGAGCCGGCTGTTGTAACCCACGACTTCGTTGTGATATTTGACTCGCGAACCATAGTTGCGCAGCACCCGAAGCCGGTCGGCGATTTCGGGGTCGTTGGTGGTGACGGCTCCGCCGTCTCCCATCGCGCCAAGATTCTTGCCGGGATAGAAGCTCCAGGCGACCGCATCGCCATGCGCGCCTACCCGGATACCATCGTAGCGCGCACCATGCGCCTGCGCACCATCCTCCAGCACTCGCAGGTCATGCCGGCGCGCGATGTCGAGGATCGCGGTCATGTCCGCGGCCTGTCCATACAGATGGACGGGAAGGATGACCTTGGTTCGGGACGTGATCGCCGCCTCGATCCGTGCCGGATTGATGTTGTATGTCGCATCGGGCTCGACCGGCACCGGCACCGCCCCGACGTGACTGACGGCCAGCCACGTGGCGATATAGGTGTTGGACGGAACGATCACTTCATCGCCTTCGCCCACGCCCATCGCCAGCAGGGCGAGTTCCAGCGCGTCCAGTCCGTTGGCGACGCCGACGCATGCCTTCGCCCCGCAATAGCCGGCATAGGCCGCCTCGAAGTTGGTGACTTCATTGCCGAGAATGTACCAACCGCTGTCGAGCACCCGCGTCATCGCATCGGCAATCTCGTCCCTCGCGCTCGCGAATACGGCACCAAGGTCGAGAAAGGGAATGTTGTCAGTCAATGCGCGCGCCCTTGTCGTGCCCTGTCTCGGCCAGAAACGTGGAATATTCACGGATATAATCCTTGGGATCATATCGGTGCGAAGCGAATACCAGCAGCACCGCTCCGGGGGAGTATTGGTACTGGGTACCCCATATCATCGGCGGCATGTACAGCCCCTGATAGGGTTCGGACAGCACGAATTCACGCCGCGCGGATCCGTCGTCCACGATGCAGGTGACGCTGCCGTGGACGCAGACCAGGAACTGGTGGCATTCACGATGGGCGTGCTCGCCGCGGGTGTCCTTGCTGGGGACGTCGTACACCAGGAAATACCGCTCGGGAACGAACGGCACCGATTCCTCGAACTCGCCAACCGTTAGCTTGCCGCGCATGTCGACCGCGGTCATCATCCGGTGAAAGCTGACGCCACCGATCCCTGCGGGTTCGATCCGCGCGGCCTGCGCGCCACCGGCCATCACTGCGCGCGGTGTGTCGGTGTAACCGATGATCGTAGCCGGGTTTCCCTTGACGATCGCAAAGTCGGGAACCGACGTCTCGACCACCGCGCCCACTTCGATCCGCGCCTGGCGACCGATCGTAACGCCGGCAACGATCACCGCGTTGCCCCCAACGATCGCTCCCTTCTCGATCGTCGTAACCCGTCGATTATCCGCATCTCCAACCGGAGGAACCACCGAAACCCCCGGCCCAACGACGACATCATCGCCAATACGAAGCGTACCCGAGAAACTCGCGAACATGGCACCAGCGTCCAAAGAGGGCGCTGATTCTATACGTGCGTCTGACATTTAATCGGAACTCCCTACGACACTTACTTTTTAGCGAGCACCAAAACCTGTAACCATCGTCCTAACTGTTCGAGCAACAATAAGCAGATCAATCCATGGTGAAAAATGTTTCACATAATAAAAATCGTAATGAAGCTTACTTGTGACATCAGATATTTCTGCCACATGCCCTTGGTTTACCTGTGCCCAACCGGTTATTCCGGGACGTACGATATGGCGGTATCTATAAAACGGAATTTCTTCCTCATACCATTGCGAAAGTACCTCGGCTTCAGGACGAGGGCCAATCCAGCTCATCTCGCCACGTAAAACATTCAGCAGTTGCGGCAATTCGTCGATCCGTGTCATCCGCAACCACTTTCCCAATTTAGTAATCCGAGCATCGTCGCTTTGGGTCATAGCAGCATTACGCGCATCAGCTTCTGCTGCGGTAGCTTGCTTCATCGTTCTAAATTTATAAACTATGAACGGAAGTCCACGGTATCCAATGCGCCGCTGGCGAAATAGCGCCGGCCCTGGCGAACTAAGCTTTATTACAACTGTTACTACTAAGAGCGCAGGTATAAGTACCATAATAGCAATAGCGGCTAATACCCAATCTATTACATGCTTCAAACTCATGTAGGCTGAAATTGGCGATAAACTTCCAAAACTGCTTTCAGATAACTGTTCCAGCTCCACCCGGCCGGTCATTGATTCGTATAGATGCTTGATATGATATACCGGCAAGCCAGAAAGAGCATAATCCGCCAAGCGACGCTCCCATTCATCGGGCAAATCTTGACGGAGGTCGACAGCAACCGCAGCCAACCCGGAAACATCAGCCAAGGGGTCAGCCAAAGGGAACCAGCGAACTTGGCTCAACTCTTTCACATATGCGTTATTAGTCTCCCCGACTAATCCAATGCGTAAATCACGCGCCCTTTGTATTTTGAAATACACAACGTACATCCAGCATACGCTAAATATGAAACTACCGAACAAGACAGCGATCGAATAATTAAATCTGCCTAATACGAAAAATAGTATCAAAGTACCGTATGAAAATGCAAATGAAGGTACAATATATACACTGTACTCAGCCCCAGGATACGTACTGATTCCCCGGAATGTCAGCGTTCCAATACATACCGCAATAATACACCCGACAAAGGTCATTATAACGATGTGCTCGCTACCCTCTCCTGATAAACGGATTAAAAACGGCACTGAAGCCGCTATCAAGCCACCCGTTATCTGTAATCTTAGCGAATGCCAGGAGCTATTTCGGCTGACATCGAACAGGGACATGTATAAATCCTGCGTTTTGTAGCCTATATGCGCTTGCATCGCTCGACGTCGACGCAATCACATTGGCTACCTATAACGACCTTGTGACTGACGCGGGTGGCTAGAGACCGACGACAAAAAAGTAAACGTTCCTCTGCCTGCGCGTACGGATGGACGTCCTTGGCGTAGATAACAAATGCCTGATTTGGAGAGAATTTCTTTCAGTCAGCATCACGTCATATTATGCACAAAACCGACCGGGAAAGCCTCACCCCGTAAAAAATCTAGGCTCCTGCTTTATACCGAATAGCAGAAGCGACCAGTTCAATACCTGTGGTAGCCGGAGCAGAGGCATCTTGCAGGTTGTCGGCTTCTGCTTCGATCGTTAGCAGGCCCCTATGATGGACGCGCCAGTCAAACGTTTAGTGCCCCGTCGCCACGGTGACGACCGAGGCTGGTTCACCGAAGTCCATTCGGTGCCCGCCTTTGAAAAGCTCGGGATCACCTGCACCTTCGTGCAGGACAATCACTCGCTGTCGGTGCCCGCCTTCACCCTGCGCGGCCTCCACTTTCAGACGCCACCTAGAGGCCAAGACAAGCTAGTCCGCTGCATCCGTGGCCGGATCTTCGACGTCGCGGTCGATGTACGTAAAGGTTCGCCGACCTACGGTCAGTGGGTCGGGGCTGAGCTGTCGGCCGAGAATGGGCATCAGCTCTTCATTCCGATCGGTTTCGCACACGGCTTTGTGACGCTCGAGCCCGATTGCGAAGTCACCTATAAATGCTCGGACACCTATGCTCCCGCGAACGACGGCGGCATCGCCTGGGACAGCGTCGGCATCGATTGGCCGATACCTAGGGGAACCATCCCCGAGCTCAGCGCCAAGGACAAGGTGCAGCCGACGCTCGCCCAGTTCAACAGTCCGTTCGCCTATGACGGCCGCCGGCTGGCCCCGCTTTCCTAAAAAGGACCTCGACAATGCGTATTTTCGTCACCGGCGGCGCCGGCTTCATCGGTTCGGCGTTGGTGCGCCACCTGATCGAGAATACCGATCACGACGTCCTGAATTTCGACAAGCTGACCTATGCCGGCACACTGACCACGGTCGAGCGGGTCGCCGACAGCGACCGGTACCGGTTCGTCCAGGGCGATATCTGCGATGCGGAGGCGGTCCGTGCCGCGATCGCCGGCTTCCGACCCAACGTCATCACCCATCTGGCCGCCGAGAGCCATGTCGACCGCTCGATCGATGGCCCCGGCGCGTTCGTGCAGACCAATGTGGTGGGCACCTATACGATGCTTGCCGAGGTGCGCGCCTATTGGCTGACCCTCGAAGAAGAGGCGCGCAAGGCGTTCCGTTTCCACCATATCTCGACCGACGAGGTGTATGGCACGCTGGGTGACACCGGGCTGTTCACCGAAGACACCCCCTATGACCCGCGCTCGCCCTATTCGGCGTCGAAGGCGGGCAGCGACCATCTGGTCAGCGCATGGGGCCATACCTTCGGCCTGCCGGTGCTGATCACCAACTGCTCGAACAATTACGGGCCGTATCACTTCCCCGAAAAGCTGATCCCGCTGATGATCGCCAAGGCACTCGATGGCGAAAAGCTCCCCATCTATGGCAAGGGCGATCAGGTCCGCGACTGGCTGTATGTCGAGGACCATGTCCGCGCGCTGCAGGCGGTATTCGAACGCGGGCGACCGGGCCGGACCTATAATGTCGGCGGCCATAACGAACGGCAGAATATCGAGGTGGTGCAGACGCTGTGCGCGATCCTCGACGAACTACGCCCGCGCGCCGATGGCCGTCCTTACGCTGAACAGATGACCGAGGTGGCCGACCGCCCCGGCCATGACAAGCGCTATGCGATCGACGCGTCGCGCATCGGTGCCGAACTGGGCTGGCGCCCGGCGGAAACCTTCGAAACCGGCATCCGCAAGACAGTGGAATGGTATCTGGCGAACGAGGCGTGGTGGCGTCCGCTGGTCGCCGCCAAGGCCGCCGAACGGCGCGGGGTCGCGTGATGTCGCGTCGACCTGTCGACATGTCGGGTGCGCGATGAGGCCGATCCTCGTCACCGGGGCCAACGGACAATTGGGCCGCGAGCTGGTGCGCATCGCCTGCCCGGCCGGTTATGAGGTCGTCGCGCTCGACCGGGCCGCGCTCAACCTGACCGATCCGACGGCGATCGCGGACGTGGTCGCCTCGCGCGACTGGGCAGCCGTCATCAACGGTGCCGCCTATACCGCCGTCGACAAGGCCGAGAGCGACGTCGTCGCGGCGTGGGCCATCAACGCGTTGGCCCCGGCCGCCTTCGCGCAGGCCTGTGGCGCGGCCGGCATCCCGCTGGTGCAGGTATCGACCGACTACGTCTTCGCCGGCGACAAGGACGGTGCGTGGGAAGTGACCGATCCGGTCGCGCCGCTCGGCGTCTATGGCGCGTCGAAGCTGGGCGGCGAACTGGCGGTCCGCACCAGCGGCGCGCGCCATGCGATCGTCCGCACCGCGTGGGTCGTGTCGGCGCATGGCAGCAATTTCGTGAAGACGATGCTGCGCGTCGCCGCCACCCGGACCACGCTGTCGGTGGTCGACGATCAGATCGGGTCGCCGACCAGCGCCGCCGATCTCGCGCAGGCGCTGCTGGTGATCGCCGTCCGTCTGGCCGAGGACGCCGATGCGCCCACCGGCACCTTTCATTTCAGCAATAAAGGCGCGGTCAGCTGGGCCGGTTTTGCGCGCGCGATCTTCGCGCAATCGGCGGCACGCGGCGGGGCCTCGGCCGAGGTCGCGCCGATCCCGAGCAGCGACTATCCGACCCTAGCGAAACGCCCGGCCAACTCGCTGCTCAGCCACACCGCCATCCACGCCGCCTATGGCATCGCCCCACGTCCGTGGCAGGCGGCGCTTAAGCCTATTCTCGACGAACTGATCGGACATACAGCATGAAGGGCATCATCCTCGCCGGCGGCTCGGGCACGCGGCTTCACCCGGCGACGCTGGCGGTGAACAAACAGCTGCTGCCCGTCTATGACAAGCCGATGATCTATTACCCGCTGAGCGTGCTGATGCTCGCGGGCATCCGCGACATCCTGATCATCTCCAGCCCCGAATTCATTGACAATTACCGCCGCCTGTTCGGCGACGGATCGGCGTTCGGCCTGACCATGTCCTATGCCGAACAGCCCAGCCCCGATGGCCTCGCGCAGGCGTTCACCATCGGTGCGGACTTCATCGGCGACGACAACGTCGCGCTGGTGCTGGGCGACAACATCTTCTTCGGCGCGCACCTGACCGACCTGCTCGCCAGCGCCGTCGCCCGTCCAACTGGCGCGACCGTGTTCAGCTACCGCGTCGAAGACCCCGAACGCTATGGCGTGGTCGAGTTCGGCGAAGGCGGCCGCGCGATCAGCCTAGAGGAAAAGCCGGCGGTGCCGAAGTCGAACCACGCGGTCACCGGCCTGTATTTCTACGACAACCGCGTCGTCGACTATGCCCGCAACCTGAAGCCCTCGGCCCGGGGCGAGCTGGAGATCACCGATCTCAACCGGCTCTATATGGAGGCCGGCGACCTCTATGTTGAACAGATGGGGCGCGGCTATGCGTGGCTCGACACCGGTACGCACGACAGCCTGCTGGAGGCGGGGGAATTCGTGCGGACGTTGCAGAAGCGGCAGGGCGTGCAGGTGGCGTGTCTCGAGGAAATCGCGTTCGAGATGGACTTCATCTCAGCCGAGCAGGCGCGCGCGGCGGGTGAGCGGTTCAAGAAGACCGCTTATGGTCGGGCGATCCTGAACGCGGTGGATGGGCGCTAGTCCAAATCCCGCCGGTCGCTGGATCGGGGCCGGCGGTGACAAAGGGGGGCAGACCGACTAGGACGACACTCCCCATATTCCCGGAAAATCGTTCGTGCCGCCACTCGCCATCATCACCATGGTCTATAACGAGGCAGAGAAGCTGCCGATCTGGCTGCGGCATTATGCGCGGCAGGTCGGGCTGGCGCATTGCTACGTCATCGATCACGGGTCGGATGACGGGTCGACCGAAGCGCTCGGCGGCGCGAGCCGGATCGCACTGCCGCGGTCACCGCAGGACAATGACCAGCGTCTGGCACTGGTGGCCGACCTGACCCGCGGGCTGCTGCGCTACTACCGCCGCGTCGCCTATGTCGATGCCGACGAACTGCTGCTCGCCGATCCGGCGGGCTACCGCGACCTCAACGACTATGCCGAGCGGATGACGGCCGACGCGGTCACCTCGATCGGGCTGGAGATCGTGCATGGCACGGGCGAGCCGCCGCTGGAATCCACGCGCGGGGTGGGCGGACAGCGCGGCAGCGTGATCTTTTCCTCGTCGATGTGCAAGACCAACATGATCGGGCGCGGGGTCAACTGGGCACCGGGCTGGCATGCGCACGACGCCGCCCCGCGCTTCGACGATCTGTACCTGTTCCATCTGCGCCATGCCGATCTCGATCAGGCTCTGCGGCGGCTCGCCATCACCCGGGCGATGCCATGGGCCAGCGAAGCCGCAGGCCGGCACCAGCGCAACGACGACGACTGGATGCGCGGCGTCGTCAGCCATTTCGGTGGGCTGCCGTTCGATGTTGAAACAGGAGTAACGCAGCCTGACGGGCCGGTCGCGCAAGCGTTGCAGGCATTCGTAGCGGACGCCACGCCCGGTGCGACCCCGGCGCATCCATGGTCGGTGCCGCTGGCGCGCTATGGCCGGCCGCGCGTTGCGATCGAACCGCGCTTTCGCAAGGCGTTGGACGCATAATCCGCAATATCTTTAAGCAATTTTTACCATCGTCATTTACCGCTTGCGCCATCGCATCGCTGCCGGAGGGGCAAGACAAACGTGGCACGTAGCAAGCCGTCGAGGCTCGGCACGATCCGGCCGGACCATAAGCCGCCGGCCTCCATTGTGCCGGCCTCTCTACCCGCAACGGTGCGCTGCGCCGGGCGGGTGGAATCGATCGAGACAGGCGAGGGCTTCATCGTCGTCACCGGATGGGCGACCGATGCCGCAGGGCAGCCGGTCGATACCGGCCTGACGATCGAGATCGATGCCGAACGTCACCCTATCGCGGGCCTGTTCCCGCGCAGCGACCTGAAAGCCGAAGGCGTGTCGGCCGAGGCCTGTGCATTCTGTGTCGATGTCGCGCATGTCGGCACGCTGCCGCGCGTGCGGTTGCTGGCGGGCGAACAGGAATTATGGTCGAGCACCCGCCATGCCGTCGGCACCCACACCTTCCGCCCGGTGGCATCGTTCGATCAGGTCAGCCGTGAAGTGGTTTCGGGCTGGGTATATGATCCGGCGCTGTGGCATGGCAGCCGCGCCGCACAGACGCTGAAGCTGCGCGTCGGCGATCGGCTGTTGCCGGTCACCGTCGATGGGTGCCGTACCGACCTGCCCTTCTCCGCCGCGCGCGAGGGCAGCTTCCTTGGCTTTCGCGTGCCACTGGATGCCGCAGCGACGGCCGATTACCGCACCGGCAGCGACGTGCCGGTAACCCTGATCGCACAGGGCCATGACCTTGTCGAGGCGATGCTGCAGGTGACTGCGCCGCCCGCCCCCCCGGCCCCGGCAAGGCCCGTCGGCGTGCCGGACGGCTATATCGACTTTCATGGCTGGTCCGCCGGATTGAACGGTTGGCTGTTCGGTGGCTGGATTCGCAACGATGCGTCGGGGGGTACGTCGCTGACGCGGGCGCAACTCGACCGTGACGGTGCTGCGGACGACGCGGTGCTGCTACTTACTTATCCGCGGGCCGACGTGGCGGCAATCGGTCAGGGCATCCTCGCCTTCGTGCCCGGCGGCGCAGGGGAAGCCAGCGACATTGTCCATTTGCGGAGCGACGACGGACAGCGACTGGCGCTCAAGGTATCCGACACCGCGCAACGACTAAACGACCTCGAAGCGGTACGCACGGTGCGTGCGATCGTGCGCGACCTGCCGCACGCCGCCGACAGCGCGTTGGTCGAGGCAGTCTCGCGCCCGGTGTACGAGGGCGTCGATACGCTGGCCCCGTTGAACCGCCCGATCTTTCTCGAAGTCGACGAGATCGTCCGTGGTGGTACCGACGGGGTGGTGCTGATCGGTTGGCGAGTCGACCCGACGCAATCGATCGCGACGATCCGCGTCCGTTCGGGCGTGCTTGCTTCCCAGCCCCTTGGCGAGCGCTGGCTGACGGTCGATCGTCCCGACATTCGCGACACGCTGGGCCGCCGGTTCGACCTCGACCATGCCGGTTTCGGTTTCCAGGCCTATGCGGCGATCCCCGGATACGATCCGGCGCAACTCTATCTCGAAATTACGCTGAGCGATGGTGCGGTGGCGTTCAAGCCGCTGCCGGTCGCGGCGCGGGCCGGTCGCGGCGGCATCGTCCGGCTGCTGTCGGGCATGACGGTGACCGCCGACAATGTCCGCCATATTTGCGGCAAGGTCCTTGGCCCGCCCGTCGTTGGCATGAACCGCGAGCGCATCGCTGCCAGCGGTACGCCCGTGGTGATGGCGCTCGGCACCCTGTCGCCACGGCCGCGCTGTTCGGTAGTCGTGCCGCTTTATGGCCGGCTCGATTTCATGATGTACCAGATGGCGTTGCTGTCCGAGGCCGGACTAGCGGAGGACGAGTTGGTCTATGTCCTCGACCAGCCCGAGCGGAAGACCGAATTCCTGAACCTCGCCCGCTCCTGCCACCGCCGCTTCGCCATGCCCGCGCGCCTGGTACTGCCGCCCGAAAATCTGGGGTTCGCAGGTGCCAGCAATGCCGGCATGACCGCCGGCGTCGGCGACTATGTCTGCTTCCTCAATTCGGACGTGGTGCCGATCACCGGCGACTGGCTCGACCGGTTGGTGGCGGCGATGGAGACCGATCCGGGCATCGGCATCCTCGGCGCGCAATTGCTGTTCGAGGACGGCACGCTGCAACATGGCGGCATGGCGGTGCAGCGACTGGCGAACTTCGGCAACATGCCCTTCCCCTGTCATCCCGGCAAGGGACGGCTGCCGGCCACCGGCGACACCGTGCGCGACGTGCCACTGGTGACCGGCGCGCTGATGCTGATGCGGCGGACGCTGGTCGAGGAACTGGGTGGGTTCGACACCGACTATGTGGTCGGCGATTTCGAGGATGCCGATCTGTGCATGAAGGTGCGCGCGCGCGGCCTGCGCTGCGCGGTGCATGACGGGGTCCGTCTCTATCACCTCGAACGGCAGAGCCAGGGCAGCGCCGCGCAGGCATGGCGGCAGAATCTGACGCTGGTCAACGCCTGCACCTTCGCCGAACGCTGGGATGGCGCGCTGGCCGATATTCCGGTCGAAGACGAATTGATGGTGCTGGCATGAGTCGTTCCGCAAGATCCGCCATGGCGGTCGCAACCCCGCCGGCCGTAGCCGCGTCGGACACGCGCGTGCTGGTGATGTCGCACATGGACCCGCGCGTGTCGAAGGGCGGAGCGGAGATCGCCGCGTTCCAGCTGCACGAGGAACTGTGCCGCCGTCCGGGCTATCGATCCTTCTTCGTGTCGTGCGCGCCGGGCAAGATCGAGCGGCGCGACGGCGTGGTGTTCGGGCAGCCCTTCGGTGCCGACAATTTCGTCTATACGATGCGCGGGTTCGACCATTTCCTCCATTCGAACCCGGATGGCGAAACGGTGGCCGAACTGACCGCGCTCCTGCACGAAATCCGGCCCGACGTGGTGCATATGCACCATTACACCAATTTCGGGCTGGAGATGCTGCTGACCGTCCGCCGGGCGCTGCCCGAGGCGCGGATCGTCGTGACGCTCCACGAATATCTCGCGATCTGCAACCATTTCGGCCAGATGGTAAAACGCGGCAGCTTCGCGCTGTGCCAGAAATCCGGCCCGCGCGAATGCCATGGCTGTTTCCCGGAGATCAGCCCGCAGGACTTTTTCCTGCGTGAACTGTTCATCAAGCGCTTCTTCCGCCTGGTCGACCGGTTCGTCGCGCCGAGCGCCTTTCTGGCCGAGCGCTATATCGCGTGGGGCATTCCACGCGAGCGAATCGGCGTCGTCGAGAACGGCATTCCCGATCCCGAACGGCGCGGGCAACTTCCATACCCGACGCTCGATCGCGGCATCACCTTCGGTTTCTTCGGTCAGATTTCGCGGCTGAAGGGCTTCAACGTCCTGCTCGACGCCGCCGCCCAACTCGACGGCGACGACGACGCCGATATCCGGATCGAGGTGCATGGCGATTATTCGTCGCAGCCCGAGGATTTCCAGCGCGAGGTACGCGAACGCCTGCTCACCGCCCCGCGCAACCTGCGCTATATGGGGCCGTACGACAATGGCCGCGTCGACACGCTGATGCAGTCGGTCCATGCGGTGGTGGTGCCGTCGATCTGGTGGGAAAATTCCCCGCTGGTGATCCAGGAAGCGCTCGCCAATCGCCGTCCGGTCCTGTGTTCCGACATCGGCGGCATGGCCGAAAAGGTCCGCGACGGGGTGGACGGTTTTCACTTCCAGAGCGGCAGCGGCACCAGCCTTGCCGCCCTGCTGCGCCGGTTGGCGGCGGACCGGGGGTTGCTGGCGGAGATACAAGGAACGATGGCTATACCACCGACAGTATGCGAAACTGCGGATCGGATGATTGACATTTATTCCGGGTAACGGTCGACAAGCATACGATCAGCTCAGGCGCAGATTATACATTATTGCAATTTACGCAATAAAAATAAATACTTATGATCGATCTCATATAGCCGCGCAGATGCTACGACTGATTGGACATGAGGTGACATGCAACTCGACACGAATGCACTGAAATCGGTCGGTATCGATCTGGCCTTTCCCCGGTCGTTCGATATCTGGGGAGATGCCGCAATTGAATCTCCGGTATTTTGCGCCTCGAACCTGCGGTTCGACACGTTCCTGCGGATCGGCGCCTTCAGCAACCTGAACGCTTCCACCGAGATCGGCCACACCTCGATCGGCCGTTACACAAGCATCGCACAGAATTGCTTCATCGGTGCGGATCGGCATCCCACCGACTGGATATCGACATCGCGTGTTTTCTATGTCCCCGATTTTCGAGGCTTTTCCACCTTCGTCGGCGGCCGTGATCCCAGCACGCCGTTTTCGGCGACGGGAACGCCGACCAGGATCGGCAACGACGTGCTGATCGCCAACAGTTGCATCATCAATCGCGGCATCACGATCGGCGACGGTGCGATCGTCGCACCGGGCAGCGTCGTGACCAAGGACGTCCCCGCCTATGCCATTGCCGGCGGCAATCCGGCACGGGTGTTGCGATACCGGTTCCCGGATGCGATCATCGCAAAACTGCTCAACCTGCAATGGTGGAACTACTCGATCTTCCACCTCGAAAGCATCGATTACACGGACATCGGGAAGATGATCGATCGCTTCGAGGAAGTTCGGGATGAATTGACCGTGTTCGAACCCGGCTTTCACCTGACCCGGGAAAATTATTCCGGCTTCCTGCAATAGCGACGCTCGCCGCCGCCACGCGCGGCGACGTTCGTTCGATCAGATTGCGTGCCTCTTCACCCGGTCGATATAGGCCTCAACCTTCTGCTGGAAGAAAACGTCGCCTAGTGCGACGAACTTTTCGTAATCCGATCGCCAGTGGCTGCCCATGCCTTCCATTCCGGTTGCAGCTTTGAGCGCGTTGTAACCGTTGACCGTCTTGCGTTTTGCCTGTTCGACGCTGCGGACGGCATAATGGACCATGGCGAAACCATGTTCGGCGGCGATGACCATATCCGCTTCCCGGTCGGCACAATCGCGGATGAAATGGGCGCCCATTTCGACCATCGCGACGCCGTCGATGCGAAATGCACATTTGCGGACCAGTCCCGGCCCGAAACGGCTTCGGCATGGAAAACTGCGATGCAAATCCTGTTCGGGTTCGAACCGCTGCAGGGCAGTCACGGAGGCGGCATGGCTCCACGCGAACACGATCATCTTCGCATCCTGGCGGTCGGCATGATCGACGATCTGTCGCAGCGAGGCTTCGCTGTCGAACGCCTGCAATTCCTCGTCGGCATCTATTGGAAACGCCCAGCGGATCGGACTCCCGATCCCCGCGAATACCCGAGCAGCATAATCCACCAGCGCCATCGTCTTCACGTCCTGATAATAGCCGACGACCGGATCGCTGACGATGAAGGTGATCGCCGATGGATGATCGGCAGCGAAGCGGCGTATCTCGTCGCCCGTATTGTCCGTGCTGCCATTGTCGGCGATCATGAACTTTCGGAAGCCCTGCCGGTACGATGCCGCCAGACAGGCGTAAATCACGTCGCCTTCGTCCTTGGCCATCGTCACGTGCACGCATCCGGGCAATTCTGGAGCCTCCGCTGCCGGCGGTGCGAGCCGGACCTCGTAACCGGACAGAGGCTGAACCGCCAGCAAGGTGCGGGCGGACGCAAGTTCCTTCAATATCGCCTGATATTCAGCTGCCAGCACCCGCCCATGACAATGCCGTTCGCCCCGCCGCAGGATGTCCACTTCCGCAGCAAAATCACCATGTCGGCGATGGATTTGGGCAATGTGATAGTAAGACCACATATTTGCTGGCGCGACGGCAGCGGCGCGTTCGAACCAGCCAAGTGCCGATGCCTTATCATGAAGACGCAGATACATCTTGCCGAGTTCCAATGGCGCTCGAACATCGGACGGCGATCTGGTCTGCGTTTCATGCAGCAAGGAAAGCGCGGCTTCTGTATCCCCTTGCGCAAACAGCGTTTCGGCGTGGAGATTGCGCGCGACAATATTCCCATCTAAATCAGTTGCATGGCTTTCGTACAGACGACGGGCAGTGTCGTAGTCCGCTTTGGCAACCGCTGCCTGCAGTGCTGGAACCACATCGCTCATATTCGAAACTTGCCCTAAGAAAGTTGAAAATCCGATACGCCCAATCGAAACTTGCATGCTAGCCAAATAAAGTTCGTAAGCGGGCATCGCTTACCCGGCCGTCAAATCCCGCCGCCGCCCGTTCGGCATACAGCGCGCGGTCCTCCGGCGACACGGCAGCGGCTTCCTTGTCCCAGTCGACCTCGACCAGCATCGCCTGCGGATCTTGGCGCAGCGCGCCGGCCGCCATCGCCAGCACGGTCAGTTCGGTATCGGCATAATGGCTGCGATAGCCGGGGTGAAACAGGTCACCGGCATAGTTGCCGCGTGCCCAATTGGTACGGACCATGCCGAACGCTGCCAGTGCCCCTGCCCATTTGCCGTCGTGAAACGCCAGCAGCCCGCCCTGTCCGGCGTCCAGCGCGCGCACCCCGTGCGCCAGCCATCCGCGCCCGGCGAACGCATCCTGCGCGACATAGGCAACGTACGGCGCATCCGTGCGGCGAAAGGCGGCGTTGGCGACCGCGATGAAGCCGCACCGCCGATCGTCGGCGACGCAGACGACGCTGATCGGCGTACCCGCGCGGCGGGCCAGCTGCACCGCCGACCGCTTCGCCGCCGCCACGTCGATATACGGCATCACCACCAGCGGCCGGTCGTCTCGACCGATCCGCGCCGGCAACGCCTCGGCACTGGCGAACACGACCTCGGCCGCAGGAACGGGCATGTCAGGCAAAACGGATCTCGCCCGGCGTCACCTGCCGCAGATAGCGTTGTGCCCATTGCCGGCCGTGCTGCTGCTGGAGATAGAGGCTGCGATAATTGACCCAGCATGCCGCCAGCCAGGACGACCGGTCGCGACAGGCATGGTCCTTCATCTCGCGCAGCAGCTTCTGGTGCACGTTCATCTCGTCCTCGGGGATCGGCAGCGGTAGCTTGAACCCCGACAGATGCGCGCCGGCGGTGCGCAGGAACAGCGGGAACAGCCGTTCGACGATGAAGGGCATATAAGTGCAGCCCTTGTGCACCATGCGGTCGTCGGCGGCGGTGCTGTGCAGTGCGGCCTTGTCCCCGGCCGACAGATTGGCGTCGGCGCGCCGGATCGCGCCGCGCACGAACGGCAGATAGGCCGACCAGAAGGCCGGCGTGCCGACGAAATAATTGGCGGTGGAATACTGGTTGGACGGGTCGATCGTGTCGACCGCTTCCCCCGGCAGCCCGGCCGCGACCAGAAAGGCCCGCGACAGCTCCACGAACCGGGGATGCGCGGTTTCGCCCTGCACCCACAGATTGTGGTAGATACCCTCATGCTGCGGATGCGGGTTGCAAAAATAGACGTCGTGACCCGGATGGGCGGCGATCAGATCGAACAATTCGCTCCCGTCCAGCCCGGTCTTTTCGGTAAAACGCCACGACAGGGCACCCCATAACGCCGCACCCTGCACATGCGGCGAGATCGACAGCCGTTCGAACAGGTCGAATTCGAGATATTCGGTCGCCGGCCCGCGATTGTCGAGCGGGATGAAGCGCGGGTCGCACACGCTGCGATGCCAATCCTCATAATGGATCTGAAAGATGCGCGGCGGTTCCCCCTGCATCCCCTGATCGCGAACATCCGGCATCGTTAACCACCTCGTGACCTCCGGGCGGTAGGATGCGGCGACATGCACACCATCTGCCCGGTCGAGGGACGTTAACCATGAAACTGATTGACAAACCGTCACCAACGCCGACGATCGGCTATCTGGGCGCGGTCGACGACGACCGGCAGGGACGGCTGAGCGGTTGGGCGATCACGCGACAGGGCGATCCGTGCGAAGTGACTGCCACCGTCAACGGCCGCAGCTTTGCCACCGCATCCGACCTGCCGCGCCCCGATCTGGCCGCCAAGGGCCAGTCGCGCGGTGCCGGCGGATGGCGGATCGAACTGGCCGACGCACTGGAGCCGGGGGAGAACCGTATTGATATCACCCTGCCCGACGGCACGCCCCTGTCGGGCAGCCCGCGCATGGTGATATGGACGCCGGCCCCCGCCGCCGCGCCTGCGCCGCGCCATCTGGGCGCGATCGACAGCGCCAATGCCCGGCTGCTGTCGGGCTGGGCGCTGACCGCGACCGGCGACCCGTGCGAGGTGACGATCACGGTCGGCGATGACGACCCGGTGACCGTGCTGTCGGAGGGGACGCGCGCCGACCTGGCGGCCAAGGGCATGTCGCGCGGTGCCGGGGGCTGGCACCTGTTCCTAGAAGGCCGGTTGATGCCGGGAGCGAACCGGGTCACGATCGCGCTGCCCGACGGTTCGGCCATGCCCGGCAGCCCACTGACCATCGAGGGGCCGCCGGTTGCGGCTCCTGTGCAGCCCGAAGCGGTTGAACCACCGGCACCGCCTGCGCCGATTGTCGTGCCTGCACCGACGAGCGCGGTCGTGACCGAACTTCCGCCACGCCAGCGGCCGGCAATGCCGTCGCTGGCCGAACTGGACGAATTGTCGCTCGACGATATCGCGCTGGCGGTCGCCAGCGGCCGGGTACGGGTCGACGCACCACCGCCCCCGGAACCGGTCGCGCCGCCGGTGATTGCGCAACCCGAGCCGGAGGCCGCGCCATCGCCCCGGCGGAGCTGGATGGCGCGGCTGCTGGGGCGGTAGCAAGCGGATCGGCCGATTGACCCTGCTTATTGCACGATCGACACCAGATAGGCCGCCCGTTCCGCCGCCCGGTCGGGATCGGGGTCGAGTGCGTGGACGCGGGCGATTTCGGCGTGGTGGCGTCCGGCATCGCTGCGTTCAGCGAAGGATGCCGCGTGCTGCCGGTGTCGGCAGAGCGGCTCGGGCACGAACACCGCGCCATGACCCGCCGCCGCCGCGCGCAGGTACAGCAGCCAGTCGAACGCGAAGTCCAGCGAGGCCAGCGCCGCCCGCTCGCGCTCTAGCAGCTCGGCAAGGACCGCGCGCCGCCAGACCACTGAACTGACCGACAGCACCGGATTGCGTATCCGCATTCCCGACGCGCGCAGCGTCGCCGCATCGATCGCGCCGTCCTGAACGGCGGGGCCAATCACCGATGCCGGATAACCCGAATGATCGGCGATCACCTGATCGTCGCCATCGATCCATTCGACAGCGGTAAAGGCATAGGCGGCGTCGGGCGCATCCTGCAACGCGGCGACGCAGCGGTCGAGCATGTCGGGCGCGATCCAGTCGTCGCCTTCGGCCAGATGGAGGAATTCGGCATCGCTGTCGGCGACGATCTGCCGCCATGTCGTGGGCAGATGGCCGCCATTGGCCGGATCGGCGCGGAAACCGAAGCCGAGCCGCGCGGCTTCGTGGCGCGCGGCGGCGGCGCTGCCATCGGTCGAAGCGATGTCGTGATAGGTGACACGCACGGGCGGCAGCGTCTGCTGCGCGATGCTCGCACAGCGCGATGCGGCGAAGCGGCCATGGTTGTGGCCGATGATCGCGACCTCCACGGCCGGGGGTGCGAGTACTAGTCCCAACAGGGCGCGGACATAGCCCGGCCAGTCGAACCGTTCCGCCGCCCACGCCGCACGCGCCTCCGACCGGCCCAGCGCCAGCCCGGCCTGCACCGCCGCTGCCAGCGATGCGACGTCCTCGCCATCGGCCAGCACGCCCAGATCGGTATCCTCGGCGATCAGGTCGCTGATCCCGCCGGCGTCGGCCAGCGCCACCACCGGCAGGCCGCACGACCATGCCTCGATCGCGGCGGAGGGCAGCGGGTCCTCGCGCGACGACAGCAGGAACAGATCGGCCGCCGCCATCAGCGTCTCGATCTCGGGACGGTCGGGCAGGTGCAGCAGCCATCCCGCCGCGACCAGCGGTTCGACCCGGTCGGCCAGCGCCTGTGCCGTCGCGGGGTCCCAATCGCCCTGCCACACGAACAGCATCGGCTCGTCGGCGGCGCAGGCTGCTTCGGCGGCGGCGACGAACAGGTCGATCCCCTTGCGCCGGTCGCCATAGCCCAGCGCGACGACGACCGCACGGTCGTCGTCCGGACCCAGCAGCGCGCGGCGTGCGGCATCGCGATCGATCCGCGCGACCCGGCGATACTGGCCCTGCGGCAACAGGGTGATCGCATCGGCGGGCACGCCCGCATCCTCGATCACCTGCGCGACCGATCGGGTGGAGGCGACGAAGCCGCGTACCACCCCCGCCGCCGCGCGCAGATCGGGCGCGAAGCCCAGCGTGTCGGCCATGGCGGGCAATTCGTGGATCAACGACAGGACCTTGAGCCCCGCATCGGCCAGTGGCTTGAGGGCCGGGGCCGACGCACCGCTATTGACGATCGCCGCGCCGAACCCGTCGCGTACCAGTTCCGCCGCGACCCGATCGACCGGGCGATGCGCATTGCACACGATCGTCGGCGCGACCGCCTGATAGTCGGGCAGCAGCCCGTCATAACCGGCATCGCCGCGCAACAGGACGAAGCGGACGCTCGCTCCCAGATCGGCGGTCAGCGTGCGACCGAGATGCAGCAGCAGCCGCTGCGCCCCGGCCGGAAAGGCATCATGCCCGACCAGCACGATCTTCAGCCCGCCGGCGTCCTCCTGCGGGTGCATCACCGCCTGTACGGTATTGAGATAGGCATAGCCGAAATGGCGATCGGGTTCGAGATAGGCGCCCTCGCCCCATTCGTTCCATGCGTTGATGCAGACAATCGGATCGTCGCTGTCCGCCTCCGCCGCCGCGACCAGCGGTTCGAGCCACTGGCGGAACAGCGCGGGCGTCGATCCGTGGATGACCGACGAGGCGCCTTGTCGGCGGCTGTCATTGTCCCATGACGGAAAGCACGCGCGGACCAGCGGATAGGGGGTCGGTTCGGCCAGATCGGCCAGCGCCGCCGCGACGAAGCGGTCGTAATCCCATACTTTCAGCGCCGGATTGCTGCCGAACGGGCGCTGCGGCATCGCCAGCGGCAGTTCGCGGCTATGCTTGTGCGGCGGAAACTCCATCGCCCCGTCAAGGTCGTAGACGCGCGGGTCGAGATCCTCGAAGGTCTGCGCCATCCAGATCACCGGGTCTTCGCCGAGCGTGCGGCAGGCTTCGCGGAAGCGCGCGATCCAGCCCATCGGATCGGGCAGGTGCCCGACGCGATAGATCACGAACAGCGGCCGCCCCCCGATCCGGCGATAGCGCGGGTCGGCGGCATAGCGCACCAGATCGGCGGCGACTTCGCCGGGCAGCGTGTCCGGGTAGCGCTGTTCGAGCAGGATCTCCGCCTCCGACCCGTCCCAGCGGCGCGACCACGTCTCGTTCGCCCAGATCAGGAAGAAACCGGCATCGAGCGACGGATCGGCAACGAAGCGATCGAGCGGCCGCTCGAGCAGCCGCTGGTCGCCGAAATGATAATAATAGAAGGCGAACCCGGCGAGGCCCGCCTGCCGCGCCAGCGCCACCTGCCGCGGCATGATGCGCGGGTCCTCAAGGTCGTAGAACCCCAGCGCCGAGGGGACACGCGGCTGATAATGGCCCGAAAAGCGCGGCGTGCCACGCACGACATTGTGCCATTCGGTAAAGCCCTCCCCCCACCACGCATCGTTTTCGGCGACGCGGTGATACTGGGTCAGGTAGAAGGCATAGACGTCGCATGCCCGCCGCGTGTCCGCGGCCGGGGGCGCGGCGTGATGTTCGTACAGCGGCGAGGGCCGGTGATTGGCGCGCACCTCCTCCTGCATCCGCTCGGCCGCCGAGGTGCGGTCGGTGCCGGTATCGTCGTCGCCGCCGCCCAGCAGCCGCCAGCGCGCCATCAGCGCGCGAAACGCCTCCGCATTGCTGCCCGACAGATGATAGCGTTCGCGCAGCGCGAACCAGTTGAAATCGGGCGAGGGCAGCCGCCCTTCATCGGCACCGACATGGACCCAGTGCCAATAAGGATCGACCCCGGCCGCGACCACATCCGGATTCTGTTCGCCATACCATGCCGCCGCGAAAAAACGGTTGGGATCGACCGGACGCCCGGCCTCGACCGCGCGCACATAGCCGACCAGCGCGGGCTCGTCGCGGCGACCGGCCCGCGCCCGGACGAAGGCGGGGTCGAGGCCGATCATCGGCTGATAGCCGTCGCCGTCGCCGACCGTCAGATAATGCGCCAGCAGGCAATGCCCCTCGGGCACGCGACGCAGCTGTCCGCGATACCAGAGGGGATCGAAATAGGGCGACGGCGCGCGGTTCTCCGCCTCGCCCTGCACGATGTACTGCGCCAGCAGATCCTCTTCGCCGGCCAGATCGGGATTGTTCCGGGCGTAGAAGGCGGCGTCGAACGTGCGCGTGGCGCGGATCAGGCGGTGGAACTTGCGTTGAAGCGGGGTCATCCGGATGCCGAGCGAGAGGGACAGGGTCAGGCGGGTTGCGCGATCAGCGCCGCGATCTGACGCGCGAGCGTCGGATTGCGGCCCCGGGTGCGCGCATGGGACAGCACATGGCGCTGCGCGAACAACGGCCCGCCCGATGGCGGCCCGATCACGCGCACGCCCAGATGATAGGCCTCGACGGCGGTCAGTCCGGCGGCATAGGGGGCGGTGTTGACGATCGCCCGATGCCGCGCGACCGCCGCCAGATAGGCGTCATGACCATCGGGGGTGACGACCGCCGCGATCGATACCCCGATCTGCTCCAGAACGCGGCGCACCCGCTCCAGCGTGGCGCCATAAGCATAGCGGCGATCGATCAGCGTCACCTCCCGCACGTCTTCGGGCCAGAGCGGGCGCAGTGCGTCGGTCACCTTCACCGGATTGCCGACCAGCGCGACCCCGGCCTTGGGCAGGTCGCGCAAGGCGGCGATGCCGGCGGGCGGGGTATAGTCGCAATAGCCGCGATCGATCTCGACCAGCGGTTCGGCATAGAACGCGCGCGAGGTCGCAGGCGATTGCCATTTGTCGCCGATCCATCCGTCGAACGCATCCAGCCCGGTGGTGGCGGACTGGCCACCGATCCAGGTGAAGGCCCGCGCCGCCGGCCGCGCCGACAGCGCCGACAGCGCGCCGACGTCGCTCCACCCGCCCAGATCGAACACCACGTCCAGCTCGGCAGCGACCAGACGGTCGGTCAGCGCCTCGGGCGGCAGATGGGCGACGTCGTGCCATTCGCCGGCAAGGGCACGGAATTGCGCGGTCGCGGCATCGTCGCGCGTGCCCCGCTGAAAGATCACCAGATCATGCGTCGCCGCCAGCGCGGCCCAGGTCGAGAAGGTCAGGAAATAGACCGGCGAGGCGGACAGCAACGGCGAGATCAGCCCGACCCGCCGCCGCCCGCTGCGCAACACCCGGACGGGAGCCGCCGGGCGTTGCAGATGGGTCCGCGCGAAGGTCCGCAGTCCTTCGCTCAACGCCGCCGGGGCAAGGGCACCGGTATAGAACGCCGCCATCAACCGCGTCAGTTCGGCATCGCTTGCCCAGTCGGGATCCTGCGCGACCCGACCGGCCAGCGCCGCCGCATGCGCGGCATCGCCGAAGACGTTGAGGTGCAGGTCGGCCAGTCCCATTAGCGCCGGGGCGCTGGCCGGATCCTGCGCCAGCACCGCCTGCCACTGCCGTTCGGCTTCGACCGGCTGTCCGCCGTCGCGCGCGACGCGGGCGAGCAAGGCCCGCGCCTGCCACAAAGCGGGCTGGATCGCGACCGTGCGCGCGGCGGCCTCGGCCGCCCCGCGCCGTTCGCCTGCGGCATAGCGTGCCAGCGCGAGATTCTGCCAGATCGCGGCTTCGGCCGGACGCGCCTCGGCGGCGCGTGCGAACAGCGCCGCCGCCGCCGGCCAGTCGCCCGCATCGCGGCGTGCCTGCGCATCGGTCAGCAACGTGTCGATCGGGTCCATCGCCCCCGTCCTGCCCGCGTATGCGACCGCCGGCAATGATCAGTTCCCCAGCAGAAAGGCTTGGGTCGCCGCCATCGCATCCTCGGGTGCCGCCCCGGCCAGCAGCTGGAGGTTCAGATAGTTGATCGAGAGCGTCGTCGCCGCCTGAACATAGGCGTTCTTCACCTCGAACACCGTCTGGATCGCGTTGACGACATCGACATTGGTGCGCACGCCGCCTTCATAGCTGCGGCTGTTCGCTTCGACCGACAGTTCGGCGGCCTGGATCGCCTTGGCATTGATCGCCAGCGCCTGCCGCCCGCCATCGACCAGCGCGTGGAGCCGTTCGAGTTCGGTGCGGGCGCGTTCCTCGACCTGCCGCCGTTCCTCGTACGAGCGACGGACCGTCGCATTGGCCGCCCCCACCTGAAAGATCGATGCGGCGTTGAGCGGTGCCGACAGCGACAGGCCGACATAGCTGTCGGCCAGTCCGTTGCGCCGGGTATAGGTCGCGCTGGCGCCCAGCACCGGAAAGATCGATCCACGCACCCGTCGCGCTTCGAGCTGGTTGATCCGTTCGGTCTGGCGCGCCGCCTCGATCTGCGGATTGGCGGTTTCCTGCGTGCCGAGATAGGCATCGACCGGGTTGAGCACGACCGGACCGAAGCGTTCGGGCAGGCGGAACGCATCGACCGGCACCGGCTGCCCGGTGATCGAACGCAACCGCGTCGACGCCGCGATCAGATCGCTTTTCAACAGGATGCGGTTGGCCAGCGCCTGTTCGTAGCGCACCTCGATGTCGCGGGCGTCGGTAACGGTGCCCTGGCCTGCCTTGTACAGCCGGCTCGCCCGCTGCGACTGGGTGCTGAACGCGGAAATGCGCGCATCGTTGAGCGCGATCGCCTCGGTCGCCTTGATGATGTCGGCGACGGCAGTCATCGTGCGCGTCGCCAGATCCTGTGCGCGCACCTCCAGCGTCGCGTCGGCATAGGCGCGGCGCGGGCGGCGCTGCTTCAGCGTGGCGAGGCCCGACATGCTGACGATCGGCTGCGTCACCGTCGCGACGTGACGCGCGCCGCCTTCGGTCGGGATGTTGTTATAGGTGTAGCTGGCCTGCGGGAGATAGGCGGTGATGGTCTGACCCGCCGTTTCGCGGTTCACGTCGCGCTCGGCGATCGCCGCCTGAAAGGTCGGATCGTTCTCGCGGCCGAGCGTGTAGGCGGACACGAGGTCGATCTCGCCGGGCGCGCGCACCCGCCGTTCGCCGGGTGCCGGCGGCCCCTGCACCTGCGGATCGACCGGTCCGACCGCCTCGGGCGTGTTGCCGAGCGGTGCCTGCGGCCCGGAAACCGGCCGCTGCGGCACCGGCGGCACATCGGGCGAAAACGACGTGGCGGGGGGCAGCGGAAAGCTGGTGACGCGCCCGCCCAGTGCCGGTTGCGGCAGCGCCGGGCTGGAAGGGACCCGATCGATCGTCACCGGTGGCGGCGCGGTGCCGCCCGACGTCGCGGTGCTGCCCTGTCCGGCGGCGCTGCTCATCGGCACCGGCGGCACGCTCACCCCGCCGGTCTGGGCGCGGGGGGCGGCTCCGGCGGGATTCATGGTTAATGCGATGGCCGCTGCGAGGGCGGTCGCCGGCAGGCGATGCGATGACATGGAAATCAGTCCTTGAAAGCGCGCGCGAACTTGTCGGCCAGCGGCTTGAGCAGCCACGACATGAAGGTGCGCTCGCCACGCTTGGCGATCACGTCGGCGGGCATGCCGGGGCGCAGCTGGTTGTCGCCCAGCTCCTTCAGCGCGTCCGGCCCGATCTCGACCTGCGCGAGATAATAATCCTCGTTCTCGCGCACTTCCTCGCCGGGCTTGGCCTTCAGCTTGTCGATGCCGACCGACTTCACCGTGCCATGGACGACGGGGGTGATGGCGGCGTTGAACGAGGTGAAGCGGACATCGGCGGGCATGCCGACATGGACCTTGTCGATCGAGGCGGGTGGCACCTTGGTCTCGACGATCAGCGCGCCGTCCGACGGCACGACTTCCATCAGTACCTCGCCGCCGTTGATGACGCCGCCTTCGGTAAAGACCTTCAGGTTGACGATCGTGCCCGCGACGGGCGCCCGGATCTCGCTCAGCGACTGGTTGAAGCGCGCCGCCGACAGCTTGGTGGCCAGTGCCTCGCGGTTCTTCTGGAATTCGGTCAGCTCCTTGGCGACCTCGCTCTGGAACTGCGACTGGGTCTCGGCCATCTGCGCGCGGATCTTGCCGACATCGGCCTGCGCGGTCTGCAGCGCTGCTTCCTGATCGACCTTGTTGCGCAAGGTGGTGTTATACTGCGCCTTGGGCACGAACCCGTCCTTGGCCAGCGTTTCGACGCTGTGCAGCTCTTCCGACAGCGTGCCCAGCTGCACCCGGTGCGATGCGACCGCACCCGACAGGCCGGCGATCTGCGCGCTCAGGCCGCGTGCCTGTTCGGCATATTGCTGACGGCGGGTGGTGAAGAAGCGCTGTTGCAGCATCTTGGCCTCGGCGACCTCGTTCGGGCTCTCGCGTTCCAGCGCGGCCAGTTCGGGGTCCCAGACGATGCCACGGCCGAGCAGCTCGGCCTTGGCGCGGCTGACGCTGACCAGCGTGTTGATATATTCCTGGCGCAGGTTGGTGAGCGTCGCCTCGGTTTCCAGCGGGTTGATGCGCAGCAGCACTTGGCCTTGGCGCACCTGTTCGCCTTCGCTGACCAGCACCTTCTGCACGACGCCGCCGGTCGGATGCTGCACCGCCTTGCGATAGCCCGCGACCGTCACCGTCCCGACCATGTTCGACCCGGCATCGATCGGCGCGGTGATCGACCAGATGAAGAACGCGCCGACCGCCGTCACGATCAGCCAGGTACCCCGGCGGCGGACGGTCGATTCCTCAACCGCGACCGGCTCCAGCCCACGCTCGGCGAGCCGGGCGGGGTCATAGGGGTTCCAGCTGCGCTTCAACCGGGCGGCCCAGCCCCCTGCATCGGTTACCGTTGCCATGTCGTCCGTTTCCTTCAGGCGGCCTGCGGCGTGATCGGGGCGACCACGACGGGCTTGGGGGCGGGCTTCGGGTCTTCCGCGCCGGTGCGCACGGTGCGCACCGCCGCGATCATCTCGGCCGCCGGGCCGAAGCCGACCTGCCGGCCCTGACGCAGCACCAGCAGGTTATCGACCACGCTCATCAGGCGCGGGCGGTGGGTGGTGATCGCAAAGCTGGTGCCGCGTGCCTTCATGGCGGTGATCGCCTTGAGCAGCGCGGTCTCGCCCACTTCGTCGAGGTTCGCGTTCGGTTCGTCCATCACGACGTACGCCGGGTCGCCATAGAAGGCGCGGGCGATGGCGAGGCGCTGGCGCTGCCCGCCCGACAGCTGGAACCCGGTCTTGCCCAGAAACGTGTCATAGCCGTCGGGAAAGGCGAGGATGGTGTCGTGCATGTCGACCAGGCGCGCGGCGGCGATGACCTTTTCGCTGTCGACCTCGCCCAGACGCGCGATATTCTCGGCGACGGTGCCTTCGGGAAACCGGATTTCCTGCGGCACGAAGCCGATATGCGGCCCCACCTCGTCATGGTTCCATTCGTTCAGTTCGACGCCGTCGAGCCGGACCGATCCGGCGGCAGGCTTCCACACGCCGACCAGCAGCCGGGTGAGCGAGGTCTTGCCCGATCCCGACGGACCGATGATCGCCACCGCCTCGCCCGGGCGGATCGTGAAGCTGACGTCGGTGACGACCGGACGGGTCGCACCCGGCGGGGCGGCGGCGGCGCCGATCACATCGAGCCGGCCGGTGGGCGCGGGCAGCGCCATGCGTCCCGCGCTCCGGGCTTCCTCGGTGAGGAGGATGTTCAACCGGTCATAGGCGGCACGCGCCTGCACGATCTGCGGCCAGTTGCCCATCAGCCGCTGAAGCGGCGAGACCGCGCGCGAGATCAGCATCGACGCGGCGATCACCATGCCGCCGGTGATCTCGCCATTGATCGCCAGCCATGCGCCCAGCGCGATCTGGAGCGAGGGCAGCGCCTTGTTCAGGAATTTCGACAGGCCGCCGGCGATGCCGCTGGCCTCCGATGCGTTGACGGACATCTGCAAGAACTGCCGATGCCGATCATGCCACCGCCGGCGCACCGCCGGCAGCATGCCGAGCGCCAGCGTCGCATCGGCCTGCGCCAGGCCATCGGCGGCGACCGCCTGCGATTCCGTATTCTCGTCGTTCGCGGCCTTCAGGATCGGCGAGGAAATCTTCTGGGTGAACCATGCCGATACCAGCATCAGCACCACCGCGACCGCGATGAACGCCGCCAGCCATGGGTGGAACAGCGCACCGACGATGATGAACACGATCGCGAACGGCGCGCTCATCAACGCGAGGATCGGTTCGCCGGTCATGAACTGGCGGAACGACACGACGTCGCCCATCAGCTGCTGGACATTGACGTTCCGCCGCCCAACCGAGCGACGGAACGAGGCGTCGAACACGTCCGCCGCCAGATCCCAGTCGGTCCGCAGCGAGATGCGGATCAGCAGCCGGGTCCGCATCCATTCGAGCGCCGACCAGAACAGATAGACGCCGACGATCAGCAGCGTCAGCGAGACGAGCGTGACGCCGCTGCGCGTGCTGATGACGCGGTCATAGGCGCTCATCATGTACAGCATCGGCGCGACCGCGAGGCATTCGGTGATCGCGGTAAAGAAGAAGACGAGGTAGAAGGAGTGGCGACATGCCTTGAGCAGCCGTGCCACCGGCTTGTCCGCCGCGCGAAGCGGTCCGCTGCTGCCCTGTCCGTCCGTGGCCATTCACCTGCGCCTTGCCGTTGTTCGGATCGGCTATGCGGCGGGAATGGTTAAGATGGGGTTAGACGATCGTTGCGCGAACGGTCCGATCCCCAGGAGGACCGGACCGAAATCGGCGCGAACCGATTGATTTGCAGGCAAGGACCATCTTGGCCGATGGCCGCCCCCTCCCGACCGGGAAGGGGCGGAGTATCGGCCGGCCTTACCGGTCGTGATGCAGCTGGCGGTACAGTTCGTCGTCCTGCCCGATCAGCTTCACCTCGATCCCGACATCGCCGAACGCCGGCGGAGTCATGTCGCCATCATCGGTCAGCACGTCGATTTCGGTGATGCCGATCGCCTTGAGCTGCTCCACGCCGCCTTCGACCTGCGCCAGCGCATGGGCGGCGTCGGCGTCCATCACCAAGGCGACCTTGTCGCTGCCCTGGAAGATCGGATCGGGTCCGTTCTGCCCATCGCCCAGCGAGCGGAGCAGGGCGCGGATCTCGGCCATGCCGCTATCCCCGTCCAGCCCGTCGAGGCCGAGGTCGACATAGACCGGCCCATTCTGACCATCGTCGAGGCGGACCTCGTCGACGCCCATGTCGCCGATGTCCTTCAGCGTCGCGAGCAGCTTGTCCGACGAACCGGTGCCGTCGATGACCAGCGTATCGGCGGTATAGGCGCGCAGCAGGCCCGATTCCGCCAGCGCATGATGCGCGCCGTCGGTGATGCGGTACACCCCGCCGGTGCCATCGTCGTCGGCCCCTTCGAAGCCGCTGCGCATCTCCTGGATCAGTTCGGCTTCGGCGCGAGCCTCTTCGGGATCGAGGAAGCGCTGTGCCACCGGATCGAAGGGTTCGTAGGCGAAGTCGATGCCGAACAGGTCGGTGATCTGGTCCAGCACCGCCAGCTGATCGGGATCGAGCAGGGCGATATCCTGATTGGTGACGATATGGTCGATCCCGGCATCGGCCAGTCCCTGTGCCAGTTCGACGATCGCACCCAGCTGGCTCGCATCGACCCGCAGCGTGACGTCGAGCAGGTCGTCCGACTGTGCCACGTCGAACTGCGGCAGGTCGTCGGCGCTGATCCCGGTCAGGTCGCCGGCATCGATCACCAGCTTTCCGCCGATGGTCCCCGCCACCACATCGACCTTCAGGTCGTGCAGCCCGCGCAGCGTCGTCGACATCTGCGTGCCCTCCGCCGCGACGGTGATGTCGTCGCCGTCCGCGAAGTGCAGGCCCGCCGCGACCAGATTGGCCGCCTGATCGTCGGAAATGACTGCCTGATCCTCGATCACGTCGAGCGTGTCGACATGGATCTGGCCAAGCAGCGCCGCCTCGCCAGGGGCGGTGACCGCCGCCAGTTCGGTCGCGCCCAGATGTACCACCACGTCGGCGGCAGGGGTGAAGTCCATGCCGTTGACCGACACGCCCCAGGCCTGCTGGAGCGACAGCCCCAGTGTGCCCGACCCGGCGACGCCGATATGGTCGATACCCGCATCGGCCAGCGCCGGTGCCAGCGCGAACATGTCGAAGTCGCGACCCAGCATCCCGGCATCGACGGTCAGCGTCACGTCGAGCGCGGCGTCGCTCTGGTCGATGACGAACGACGGCAGATCGCCGGTCGTGATGCCGTCGAGTGCGCCGCCCGCCTCCAGCGACAGGACGGTGACGCCCGCGCCCACCGCGACCGCATCGACATGCAGCCCCTGAAGCCCCTTCAGCGTGGTCGACATGTGCGTACCCTCGACCGCCAGCGTCACATCGTCACTCTCGACGAAGTCGACGCCCGCGCCGATCAGCCCGGCGGCCTGCGCCTCGGTGATGGTGGCGGCACCGGCGACGTCGAGATGATCGACATGGAGCTGCGCCAGCAGCGCCGGATCGCTGGCGATCCCCGCGAGTTGTCCCGCATCCACGTCGAGCGTGATGTCGGCGGTGGTCGCGAAGTCGAGCCCTGCGCCTGCCAACGCCTGCGCCTGACCCAGATCGAGTGCCAGCGCGCCGTTGCCGGCCACGCCCAGATGGTCGATGCCGCTGTCGCGTAGCCCGGCCGCCAGCTGGGTCAGGTCGACCCCGGCGCCGAGCGTGCCCGGATCGACGTTCAGCGTCACGTCGAGTGCGGCATCCGATTGCGCCACGTCGAACTGCGGCAGGCTGCCGACACTGAGCGAGTCCAGCGATCCGCCCGCCTCCAGCGACAGTGCGGTGACACCCGCACCGACCGCGATCGCATCGACATGCAACGCCTGCAGCGACTTCAGCGTGGTGTTGAGGTGGGTCCCCTCGACCTGCAGCGTCACGTCGCCGGCTTCGGCGAAATCGATGCCGGCGGTGACCAGCGTGTTCGCCTGCGCATCGTCGATGGTCGCGGTGTCGACGACGATCGTCTCCACGCCCGCGGCGGCCAGATCGGCGGCGCGGGTGATCGCGAAGTCGAGCTGCTCGGCCGATACCATGAGCAGCGGCACGTCGAGGCTGGCGGTGGCGGTGCCGATCGCAGTCGCGCCGGCGCTGTCCGCCACGGTGTAGCTGAAGCTCTGGCTACCGAAGAAATCGTCCGCCGGCGTAAAGGTCAGCGTGCCGTTTTCGCCCAGCGTCACCGTGCCGTTGGTCACGTCGACCGACTGGCCGATCACGATCGCGCGGCCTTCGACCGCGACGACGCTGAGCGGGCCGCCGTTCGGATCGGTGTCATTGGCCAGCACGCCGATCTGTACCGACATGCCCAGACCGAATTTGGCGGCATCGGCCAGCGTCACCGGCGGCAGGTTGGCATCGGGCTGGTTGAGATCGCGGACGGTGTCGACCAGCGCGCCTGGCGAGGTCGCGCTCGCCACCGCCTGGTTGATCGCTGCCGCCTTTTGCGCGGTGGCCGTCGCCACGCCCGCATCGCCACCGGCCGCGACCAGCACGTTCGCCAGCTGCGTCGGATTGCCGAGATCGACCGCGCCGGTCTTCGTCATCTGGGCGATCTGGGCGCTGACCGCCGTGGCGCTGACGCCCGCCGCCTGCGCCTGGATCATCACCGTCGCGATCTGGGTCGCAACCTTCTGGATCGCGAAACCGATCGCCGGATCGGCGGTTGGCGCGAGGAAGTCGAAGCTGCCGAGATCGACGCCTTCGGGCAGGCCGAACGCGCGGGCGACCTGTGCGTGCGCGGTCGCCACGTCGATGCCGGTCTGGGTCAGTTCGGCGACTAGCGTGGTCAGCGGCGTTATCGCCGTCGAACCCGCCGGGGCCTTCAGCGCAATGGTGTTGGGCAGGCCGGTGTCGGTGTTGACGCCGCCCAGTGCGATCATCGTGCCGACCGGTTCGCCGACCAGTGTGAAGCGGCCCTGTGCGTCGGTGATGGCGACCACTTCGCCATCATCATACGTGCCGTTGCCGTTCGCGTCGAAGAAGATGCGCGCACCGGCGACATAGCCGTCGATGACCACGCCCTGCGTAACCTGCGCCACGGTCAGGTTCAGCGTGTCGGTGTCGCTCGCCTGACCGTCGCTGGTGACCATGGTCAGCGTTTCCGCGCCGACATAGCCCGACGTGCTGGTATAGCCGATCGTGGCGAGCGTCGCATTGACCTGTGCCAGCGTGCCGGTCAGCACCAGCGAACCGGTGCCGGCGCCGCTGATCGTGGCGCCGCCGTCGACGGTGCCGGCGACCAGCACACCGTGCGCGACGCTCAGCGTGGTGGTGAAGCTGGCGTTGCCGCCATCGACATCGGCAATCGACAGGCCGTTGATCGTGACGGCACTACCCTGCGCCACCGGTGCGACGCTGGCGGGCAGCGCGTTGACCGGAGCGTCGTTCACCGGGGTGACGGTGCCGTTGACGGTTGCGGTGGCAGTGCCGCCCTTCCCGTCCGACACGGTATAGGTGAAGCTGGGGCTGCCGTTGAAATTGGCCGTCGGGGTGAAGAGCAGATCGCCGCCGACATTCAGGCTGACGACGCCGCCGGTGACCGTGACCGGGGCGGTCGCGGTGATCGCGGTACCGTTGATCTGCGTGACGCTCAGCGTATCGCTGTCGACGTCGCGGTCATTGGCGCGCACCGCGACGGTGACGGCGGTGTCCTCGGTGGTGGTGAAGCTGTCGTTGGTCGCGACCGGTGCGTCGTTGACGGCGGTGACGGTACCGGTGACGGTTGCGGTGGCCGTGCCGCCCTGCCCGTCCGATACGGTGTAGGTGAAGCTCGGGCTGCCGTTGAAATTGGCGGCGGGCGTAAAGGTCAGCCGGCCATCGGCATTCAGGCTGACGACGCCGCCGGTGATCGTGACCGGAGCGGTCGTGGTGATCGCGGTGCCGTTGATCTGCGTGACGCTCAGCGTGCCGCCATCGCGGTCGCTGTCGTTGGTCCGCACGTCGAAGGTGACGGCGGTGTCCTCGGCCGTGGTGAAGCTGTCGGCGCTCGCGCTCGGCACGACGTTGGCCGCGGGACCGTCCTTGTCGCCGCCGCCACCGCCAGCCAGCGCGACACCGCCGCCGCCGACCACCGCCAGCCCGGCCAGCAGCCATAGCGGCGAGAAGCCGCCATCGAGCGCCGAGTCATGATGCGTATCGGCGCTGGCGCGCTCGGCATGGGCGACATCGCCATGCGCGTCGCCGGCGGCGGCGATCTTCGCCTCGCCCTTGGCGGCAACCTTGATCTTTTCGCGGAACGCGGTTTCGAGGCGACGGATCGCCGCCGAGGCATCGACGTCCAGAAGCTGGATGAAATCGCTGTCGAGACCAAGCGAGGCCAGTGCCTTGGCATCGAGCAGCTGCTTGAGTTCGTCGATCGACAGGGTGCGGATCGCTTCCGGATCGATCGCAGCGATCGCCTCGGGGAGCGCGTCGGTGGGCACGGGACCGGTATCGCCGGCACCGGTATCGGCCGGGAGCGTCTCGGCATGCGCAGACTGGGTTTCGATCATGACAGCGGCGAGCAGGCCGACCGCCAGCTCGACCATGTTGCCCTTGAGCTTCAAAAATCGCCGACGCGGCAGTCGGATAGCCGAAGACTTCACTTATATTCCCCCTCTACGCCCGGTCCGGCCGGTCGCGGCGCATATCGGATCACCCCTGCAGGGGCGGCGCCGGCTCGACGGGATCGGCGCGCGTGCGACGATCGCGATACGGATATCCGGAACCAGACCCCGCTGCGGCCATGACCGCCCGAGACCCGCTCTGGACGGGGCCGTTTTCAGGGTAAAAGATTAAAGTCCGGTCAAAAAATGCGGCGGCGTGCAAAGAAAGTGCGGCGTCGAGGTCCTCCCAATGTGCATTGATGTTATTAAGGAAATGAGAGGCTCAAACTGACGAATTTCAGCCTTGGCAAAGCTCTTCGGCATAGTAGGAAGGTGAGGTTCGCAACGATGGCAACAGCAAGGCGAGCGGCCATGAGCGGTTGCGCAACGAGCAAGAGACCAAACCGCCTTGTTCCAACTGCCTCAATAGTGGAAACCAGTGCATATTTACCACTGGATACGCTTTCGGACGTGATGATAGAGGCCACATATACCGGCCGTAACAACTGGCCAGCGCACAGTTTGGAATCAGAATGGCTATCATCGAAGGTACGTTAGAAAACGATACGTTGCGCGGCTCCGCAGACGACGATGTCATTCGGGGGTTTGCTGGCGACGACGTCATTGATGGCGGCCCCGGTATGGACCAGCTATTCGGAGGGGAAGGCAACGATACCTTCAAGTTTTCGGAGGGACGACCGACCAAAGATACTGCCGGATCGCTAGGTTTGATCGATGGCAGTGAGGGGTTTGATACGGTTGACCTTCGCGGCCTTTTTGAAGCTGTCATGCTCCAGTACGTTACGTCTTCCGGTAAAATTGAATTCGGACTTCGTGTCGGAAGTCAAATGTTTGAACTAAAAAACTTAGAAAAAGTCTTTTTTTCTGAAAAAACAATAAGCATTGCAATAAATGATAGCTCCTTCCCCATCTTAGCGGAAATATATGCAGGATCTGCTTCCAATATAATATCGGTAAATGCGAATGCGAACGTGTGGTCGCAAGCAGGCGACGACAGAATCAGTGTTTTTGCAAAGAATGGATCAGGTTTTAGAACCGGAATCATTGATGGCGGAGAAGGTAATGATACTTTATCAGTCAGTAATATCTTTAAGATCGATTTGAGTAAAGGAATAATAGAAACGAATAATACAAAATTCTATGTTAATAACACGGAAAATCTACTAATTAATTTGGAGTATGATAGCCCCAATTTTGGCATAGTGGGTAGTGATGCAGATAACGTAATCACCATAAGCAACCTGTCATATTCTCCTGGTGGCGTTCGTATATATGGTGAAGGCGGAAATGACACGATAACCGGCTTCACCACACCGGATCATCTTTTTGGCGGGACTGGAAACGACGTTATTTATGGCCTTGAAGGGGATGATGAGCTTTTCGGCGAAGAAGGCGAAGACATACTATTTGGCGGCAACGGCGCCGACGTATTGAACGGACAAGCTAGTAATGACACGCTTTCCGGCGGTGCCGGGAATGATACGATTGATGGTGGGGCCGGCTTTGACCGCGCAAGCTATTCTGGCCTATTCAAAAATTACTCATCCGTAATTGTCGGTGATTCACTAAAACTCAAAGGACCAACCAGCGAGGGTGCCGATACCATTAGAAATGTGGAAATCATCACCTTCCGTGACGGCGTCATGAAATTTGATGCCGACGCGACATTCGCACAGATTATTCGTGCATATGACACCGTACTTGGCCGGTCACCCGACGAAGCTGGCTTAGAATTTTATGTCGATGCCATAGAAAAGCGGGGAGTATCGCTCTTGGCGGTTGCAGACGATCTAGCCCAATCCGCCGAATTTAAGGCAGCAACTGGCGGCCTTTCGAATGAACAGTTTGTTGATTATGTGTACCATCATGCGTTGGGTCGCGCTCCGGACGAGAGCGGAGCCAATTATTATACACAATTGCTAAATAACGGCATTAGTCGCGGTGCGTTCGTAGTCGATCTGTCAGAATCACCGGAGCATCGAGCATCCACGAAAGATAAGATCGCCGCAGGGTACTTCGATACGGATGAAACCTACCAGTCAATTGCCCTCCTCTACGATGGGTTCGCAAACCGACGGCCGGATGCAACCGGCCTAGTGTATTATGCCGAACGCGTCAAATCCGGTAATATGACATTGCTGCAGGTGGCGGATGACTTCGCCAGCTCAAAAGAATTTAAGGATCTTATTACAAATAAGACAAATGGTGAGATTGTTGATATGATCTACCAAAACACATTGGATAGATCTGCAGATTTTGGCGGAAAGAGTTTTTATGTTAGCCAGCTCGATATGGGCGCTACCTCTGCTGGAATTTTACTGGACGTATCACTAAGTAGCGAGCATTTTAGCTTAATTGCTAAGTATATTTGGCACGGAATAGATCTTGCTTAATAGGAATTAGTGCGGCTAAATTATATGATAATTTTTGAAATGGGATTTAACTTTTAATTTCCTGCTTATATTATGCTTCGATAAAATAATTTACGACCATTTTTTGAGCGGACTGAATCGGCAGAGTTTCACAACGGCGCAGCTTTTTGATTTACGGTTCCTGCTGGCGAAGGAAGCCGGCAGGGATGGAACGAGCCTTATCGTGTGATCTTCAGGATCGTGTTATTACTGCGGTTGAAGGCGGGCTATCATACCGACAGGCGGCCGAACGGTTCGGGGCCCGCGCAGCGAGCGCGATCCGGTGGCGACAGATGGCGTTTGCCCACGGCACGCCGGCGGCCAGACCGCAGGGCGGCGACCGTCACACGGCGAGGATCGAAGAGCATGCGCCCTTAATCCTGGCGTGATCGAGCAGCCCGACCTGACGCTGTTGGAGTTGCGCGAGATGCTGGTCGGCGGGAGCGTAAGTATCACCACGCTGCGGCGCTTCTTCGCCCGCCACGGGATCACGCGCAAAAATAGACCGGCCACGCGACCGAGCATGATCGCTCCGACGTCCTGAAACAACGTGAGGAGTGGTTCGATGGCCAGCGCGACCTCGACCCTGCGCGACTGGTCTTCATCGACGAAACCCCAGCCAGCACCAATATGGCGCGGCGCCATATTGGTGCTGGCTGGGCGAGCGCTTGCGCGCCGGCGTCCCCTTCGGTCACTGGAAGACCACCACCTTCACAGCCGGGCTCCGCCGCACCGACATGGTCGCACCATGGGGCTCGACGGACCGATGAATGCCGACGCGTTCCTCACCTACATCGCCTTTCCTCGTGCCCGAGCTCGCTCTTAGCGATGTGGCCATCATGAACAACCTGTCGAGCCACAAGGCACCCGCCGTGCGCGCAGCCGTCGAAAGCGTTGATGCCAGGCTCCTGCTCCTCCCGCCCTGTAGCCCCGACTTCAACCCGATCGAGCAAGCCTTCGCAAAACTGAAAGCCCACCTGATTAAGGCCACCGAGCGCATCATCCACGGCCTCTGGAACGCCATCGGCCGCATCCTCGGCCTCAATCCGTCAAAGGAATGCGTAAACTAATTCGCAAACTGTGGGTATCATGCAGAATTATCTAAAAACGTCCTAATACGTTTCACTATTACAATGATCCGGCTGTGTCTTTCCAACACGCCGGATCATGATTTTAACAAAAATGGGCCTAGAATATATCAATACCGTTGATAATAGCGCCGCTCATCAGGTTATAATGTTCCTGGCTCAGGCTGACTTCGGCTACGAACGCGGCCGGCGCAAACCCCTTATTCAGCATGTCGGTATAATAGGCAGCGCCTCCCGCGTCCGGTGCCCGGTCGAGCGTATTGCGATAGACATAGTCTACCAATTGGGCATTACTCTTGCCTTGGATAGCTGCCTTGAACTCGCTTGATCCAGCAAAATCCTCGGCCACCTGCGACAGCGACATCGTTCCTGACTTCGCGCGCTCTGCATAATATTGCAAACCGCTCGCATCCGGGCGCCTGCCCAAAAAGCTGTCGTAGAACAACGTCACTGCCTGATAGCTGTCGTCGACGCTGAAATAGCCTTTTGCTACCAATTCTGCAGTAAGGCTGCGATGCTCGGCAGATTCTGACAAATCGGCCACGAACACGCCGCGGCTCAGACCCGCATCCAGCAGCTGGGTGTAAAAGGTCTTGCCGCTTGCATCCGCAGCACGTCCCAGCGCTTGGCGGTACACGTAATCGACGAACTGCCCGTTGTTGAGGCCACCCGTCGCCGTCTGAAACTCTGCCGATCCCGCAATCTCGCTCGCAACCGCTGCTAGTGCTACACCCCGATCCTCAATAAGATCGACGTAAAACTCCAGACCAACCGCATCCGGCGCACGATCCAGAATCGTGTCGTACAACCGCATCACCTGCGCACCCGCACTGTCCGCATCCGTTACGAACATACCATCGGTAAACTGGAAGTACTCGACGCCGGTCGCGATATCGGTCCCGTCCGGACCGGCCACCGTAACCGAAGCGGATTCGGCCGACACCGTCGACTTCTTGAAAAAGTCGCCGAATACCGCCGTGTCGGTCCCGTTGCCGCCAATCAGATAGTCGTCATCCGCACCAGCCAGCAAACGATCGGCCCCGTCACCGCCGTCCAGCACGTCGCGGCCTGCGCCTCCGTCAAGCACATCGGCACCACCCAGGCCGAGCAAACGGTCGAAGCTTGCCGAGCCGGTGAGCGTGTCCGCACCCGACGTACCTTGCGCGGTCACATAATAGAGGTTGAATGCATGGAAACTGGCAGCATCCGTGTTGGACAGGGTCAATAGTGTAATGAACCCACCAGCACCATCGCCATCACGATCAACTTCCAGATTCGTCGACGTGCCATTCTGAACTAAACGAAGATAGCCGACGCCAAACGGATTGGCTTTGGTTGCATCCACTAAAAACAAATTCGTCGTCAATAACGAGGCAATGTCGATGATATCGCCACCAACGCCAGTAACGAAGTCCGTTACCGTCGTCCCGGTCGACAATGTTGCCGTGCTCGACGCCGCATAGCTGAGCGCGATCGTGTCGGTTCCTGCGCCGAAGGTGATCTGATAGCCAATATCGCTACCGCGACCATCGACTGTGACGCGATCGTTGCCGGCACCGCTATCGATCGTCGCCGTCGCCATGCCAACTACGCTGATGATATCGTCGCCGTTACCACCGGAAATCAACGACGCCCTGTCGATATAGCGCGTCCGTCCGTTGAAGGTGAGCGTATCGTTACCGTCTCCGCCTTCCATCGTAACGTTCGTGGAGCCGACGATATATTGCCGTGCCCCGGTCGGCGTCGTGTACATGGTAGTGCTGCGCGAGATGATCAGGGTATCGTCACCGCCGCGGCCGTAGAAGGCGTCGTTTCCGCCGTCTTCGTCCTCGAGGCGATTGGCTTGATCATCGCCGTTGAAAACATCGGTGGAGCGAGATCCCGACAGATTTTCCACCCCGAACAAAACATCAATTCCGGACGCCCCGGTATTTTGTGTTTGGCCCATGAGGCGAAGATCGACCGTCGCGGCACTATCATAATCGACGGTATCGATCCCATCGCCACCATCAATCCGGTCGTCACCAGCACCACCGCTCAGATAATCGTTACCCGCGCCGCCGTAGAGCGTATCGTCACCCGCATCGCCATAAAGGTCATCGCTACCGGCATTGCCGTAGATTTCATCATTGCCGGCACCACCTTTCAATACATCGGAGAAGTCAGCACCACGAAGAACATCGGCACCTTGACCGCTGTAGAAGACGACCCGCTCAACCGCCGCAACGGTACCGATTCCGACACCGCCCGCCAAAACAGTATTGGTTGCTGCGGGATTGCTGTTGTCGAATACGATGTTCGCAGTTTGGTCATGGAAAGAAAGATACGCGATATCGGTCCCTGCCCCGCCATTGACAGTTTCCTGAAAAGACGAGCCGAAATCAGCTCCGGTGGCTTCATCAACGGACTTACCGGTTCCGACCACGAAGGTGTAGCTGCCACTAAGCGTTACGCGGGATGCCAAGCCCGGGATCAGGATGTCGTTGCCATCGCCGCCATTCAATTGGTCGATACCTGCGCCGCCAACCAGGAAGTCGTTACCAGCATCACCGTTCAGCGTGTCATTACCCGCCAGTGTGCTGGTGCCATCGGTACCGTCGCCATAGAGGATATCACCCGCCGCGCCACCCGATAGCACATCGTTGCCATCGTTACCGACCAACACATCGTTGGAGTCGCTACCGGTCAGAGTATCGTTGCCGGATTCACCAATATAATTCATGCGTATCAACTCCCGCGCACATTCCGCCTAAGCGTTCGCGTGGGATCAGTACCCGTCTCGTCACGAAAATTCCACCGAAGTCTCGGCTAACGCATGATCTAAAACAGGAATCTTCGTCCGTTTACCATATAGCTTGCGAGCATGTAACGAACCAGAAATATGAATCCGATCATCGGAATCCTAAATTATGGCTCATTTCAAATGATATTAGATCTTATCTATATAGTATATACCAATAAAATCTATGAACTTATATCAAATCGATACCGTTGATGATAGTACCGCTCATCAGGTTGTAATGCTCCTGGCCCAGGCTGACTTCGGCCACAAACGCAGCCGGCGCAAAGCCCTTGTTCAGCAGGTCGGTATAATAAGCAGCACCACCCGCATCCGGTGCGCGGTCGAGCGTGTTGCGATAGACATAATCCACTATTTCGGCGTTACTCTTGCCCTGGATAGCTGCCTTAAACTCACTTGAACCGGCGAAATCGTCCGCTACCTGCGACAGCGACATGGTTCCCGACTTTACGCGACCGGCATAATATTGCAGACCACCCGCATCCGGACGACGGCCCATGAAGCTGTCATAGAACAACGTTACCGCCTGATAGCTGTCGTCAACGCTGAAATAGCCTTTTGCTACCATTTCCGCCGTGAGATCGCGATGTTCCGCCGATTCCGACAGATCGGCCACGAACACGCCGCGGCTCAGACCCGAATCCAGCAACTGGGTGTAAAACGCCTTGCCGCTTGCATCCGCAGCACGTCCCAGCGCCTTCTGGTACACGTAATCGACGAACCGTCCGTTGTTGAGGCCACCCGTTGCTGTCTGAAACTCGGCCGATCCCGCAATCTCGCTCGCAATCGCCGCCAGTGATACACCGCGATCCTCGATACGATCAACGTAGAATTCCAAACCAACCGCATCCGGCGCCCGATCCAAAATCGTATCGTACAACCGCATTAGCTGCGCACCCGTACTATCCGCATCCGTTACGAACATGCCATCGGTAAACTGGAAATATTCTATTCCTTCGGCAACATCGTTACCTTCCGAACCAACAATCCGGATCGAACCATCGTCGATACGCGTGACATTATTATTAAAGTAACTGTCGAAAATTGCGGTATCGGTACCGTTACCACCGACTATTACATCATTACCGATACCGCCGTACAGAAAATCATTGCCACCCAGCCCTTCAATCTCGTCATCCCCAATCCCGCCCCAAATCATATCGTTTCCTTCGGAACCGTATAGGCGATCGTCTAGGCTGGATCCGAATATCCTCATGTTCTCGGAAAATATCCTCTCCAGGATTTCGTCGTACGAACCCGTCTCGACTAACGTCGCGAGATCGACATCAGGAAAATTCAAACCGCCGATAGCGAAAATTTTGGTACCGTCGCGGTATTCGACGATATCCGTGATCGTACCGGCAATGATTGTTCCGTCGGCTCCGATGGTCATGCCGGCTACCATCATTTCATCACGAAAACCGCCATCGAACCGCAATTCGATGCTGTTCGCCGTTTTCACAGCCAGAACAGGAGCCAGGTAACTGGTGAATGCCGTCTCATACATGTCCAATGCAACGATCGGGTCCGCGATGATACTGATCATGCTGTCGCTTTCGCCCTACGCACAGAAACTGCAAGTACGTTCCTTGGTTACTCTATTTGCAGTTTTTGTTATAAAAAATGGTTACGGACGGATGACGTATGTAAAGAAATTTTACAGTGTGTCTGACTATACGAATAAGTATTAAATCAAGCTGAAGAAGATTGTCGGCGTCTGTCGCACCTGTCAGTCAATCCTCGACGCCGCCGACCCGAGCCGGGCTATCGCCACCGACCATGCCCGCTGCTGGAGCGAACTCCGACCTGACCCGCGATCTGGAAGATCAGATGTACGTCCGCGACGTGGTGTTCATGACCGGTATCGCCGATGGTGGCGACCATTATGTCGTTGCGTCGAGCGAGGCGGACCCTCGCGTACCGGATCACGCATATTCCAAAGGGCCGGTTCGTGTAGACTGCCCTCGATTGCCCCTGCAGCCTCCCTCCACCCCCCAAGCAAAACTACCCCCGCGCTAAATCCCTACTCTATTGATCGGCAATGCTATCCCGGCCATTCTCCCATGTAATACAGGGAGATTACGCATGGCATTGTCGTTGGCGCTGATTCTGGCGCAGGTCGCCACCCCGGTGGTGCCCGAACCGGTCGCGCCCGCACAGGCCACCACGCCCGAGGTTGAAACCGGGGAAACGCAGGACACGCCGCGCCCCGATACCGGCCGCCTCGCTCCGGCACAGGGCGGCGGCGAGATCGTCGTCACCGCCCGCCGCCGGGTCGAAACCCTGCAGTCGGTGCCGATCGCCATCTCGGTCATCGGCGGCACGACGCTGGCCGATACCGGCGCGTACAACGTCAACCGCCTGACCCAGCTGCAGCCGACGCTGCAATTCTATTCGACCAATCCGCGCAATTCTGCCGCCAATATCCGTGGCCTGGGCGCACCCTTCGGTCTCACCAACGACGGCATCGAACAGGGCGTCGGCATCTATGTCGACGGCGTCTATTACAGCCGCATCGCATCGGCGACGTTCGACTTCACCGACACCGAACGGATCGAGATCCTGCGCGGGCCGCAGGGCACGCTCTATGGCAAGAACACCACGGCGGGCGCGATCAACATCACCACCCGCAAGCCGAGCTTCACCCCCGAAGCCCGCGTCGAGCTGACCACCGGCAATTACGACTTCATCCAGGCCAAGGCATCCGCCTCCGGCCCGATCGTCGATGGCAAGCTCGCCGCGCGCCTCTCCGCCTCGGTCACCTCGCGGCGCGGCACGATCCGCAACACCGTGCTGGGCGGCTATGCCAATGCGCAGGATAACCAGAGCGTGCGCGGCCAGTTGCTGTGGACGCCCGCGTCCAATCTCGACGTGACGCTGTACGGCGACTATGGTCATCAGAACCCCAATTGCTGTGCGCAGATCTATGTCCGCACCGGCACGACGCAGCGCCCGCTGAACCGGCAATATGCCGCGCTCGCTGCCGCGTTCGGCTATGCGCCGCCCTCGACCAATGCCTTCGACCGGCTGACCGACCTCGACACCCCGCTGCGGGCGCGACAGGAGCTGGGCGGGGTCTCGCTGGTCGGCAATCTCGACCTTGGCGGGGCGACGCTGACCTCGGTCAGCGCGTGGCGTTTCTGGAACTGGGACCCGTCGAACGACCGCGATTTCACCGGCCTGCCGATCACCACCGTGTCGGCCAATCCCTCGCAGCAGCGCCAGTGGAGCCAGGAACTGCGCATCGCGTCGAACGGCAAACGCCCGGTCGATTACGTCGCCGGCCTGTTCTATTTCCACCAGACGATCGATACGCAGGGGTTGCAGGTCCAGGGGCCGGCCGCCTCGCGCTTCCTGCTCAACCCCGGCAGCGTCACCCCGGGCAGCGCCGGCTGCGCGCCCGTGACGGCGGCGGCCTGCAACCCGGCGGTGCTGGGCGGCCTGACCGCGCGCAACACCATCGGTTTCTCGAACACCAGCGCGGCGGTATTCGGGAAAGCGACGTGGCACATCACCGACGCGCTCTCGATCGCGCCGGGCGTGCGCGTGAACTATGACAAGAAGACCGGCGATTACGTGTCGGTCGTCACCACCGGCAGCGGATCGACCATACTGACCAATGACCAGCGCGGCGTGCTCGCCCCGCAGTCGTATCGCCCCGATTTCGACGACTGGAACGTGTCGGGCGACGTGACCCTTGCCTATGACGTGGCGCGCGATGTCCATGCCTATGCGACCTATGCCCGTAGCTATAAATCGGGCGGCATCAACCTGTCAGGCCTGCCGCTCGACGGCAGCAACAACCCGATCCTCGCCGCTGCACAGGTGAAGCCCGAACAGGTCAACCACTACGAACTGGGGCTGAAGACCCAGTGGCTCGACCGGCGGATCACCGCCAACCTCGCCGCCTTCTGGACCGATATCAGCGATTATCAGGCGACGGTGACCAACGGACAGCTGGGCGTGCTGCGCGGTTACCTCGCCAATGCCGAAGCGGTGCGCACCCGCGGCGTCGAGCTCGACACCGCCTTCCGCCCGACCGAGCGGCTGAACCTCTATGCCAACGCCGCCTATACCGATGCGAAGTACGTCCGCTTCGTCGACGCCCCCTGCCCGCCCGAATTGTCGGGCGGCAGCGCGCCGGCGACGGGACAGCAGACCAGCCCGGCGGGCACCGCCGGCGGCATCAGCCCGTCGGCCTGCGACGTATCGGGACAGCGCCTGCCCGGCATCTCGAAATGGGCGTTCAGCTATGGCGCCGAATATACCCTGCCGGCGAAGATCGGGACCACCGACGGCAATGCCTATCTCGGCTTCGACGGCAGCTATCGCTCGCGCTTCTCGTCCAACCCGTCGCCCTCGGCCTATACCTATATCGACGGCTACAGCCTCACGAACTTCCGCCTTGGCTACCGCGCGGACGATGGATGGAACGCCTTCCTGTGGCTGCGCAACGCGTTCGACCAGAATTACTACGAACTGCTCGCGACCCAGTCGGGCAATACCGGCCTGATCGTCGGGCAACCGGGCGATCCGCGGACGTACGGCGTGACGATCTCGGCGTCGTTCTGACCTCCCGTACCCCCGCGCAGGCGGGGGTCCAGGGCCACACGGGAAACGCTGCCTTGCTTGGCTGCGCGGGAGTACGCCTGCGTGCAGGCTTCCGGTTATCCCGTTGACGGCGGCTTTCGACGGACAAGGGATATTGGTTCACGCGAAGGCGCGAAGGGCGCGAAGAGAAGATGGGGTTCGCGCGGAGGCGCGGAGACGCAGAGGGCGTTGCGATCCGGGTGAGCCCCCCGCGATCGGGAGACACCTCCCCCGCTGACAGACAAGCCGAAGCGCGCTTGCGCGGGTGACATTCGCCAAAGCCCCCTCTGCGTCCTCTGCGCCTTTGCGCCTTTGCGCGAACCCATTCCTTCTTCTTCCTTCGCGGCTCTGCGGCTCCGCGCGAACCCCCTCCTTTTTCTTCCACGCCCCCACGTCTCCGCGTGACCTAATCTGCAGGAGGGTTACCTCACCGCCCGGTCAGCGCATAATCCTGCACCAGCAAGCCCGCAGGGACATGCCACGCTTCCGAAATCGTCCGGATCATCGGCAGCGTCAGTGCCCGGCGGCGGTTCATGATCTCACTCGCGCGCGACGGACCGATCAGTGCGGCGAGTTGCGCACGGGTATAGCCGTTCATCTCCATCGCCGCCTCGATCGCCCGCACCGGGTCGAGCGGCTCGATCGGCCAGCGCCGGCGTTCATAGGTTTCGACCAGCGTCACCAGCACGTCGAGCCGGTCACCGGCTTCGGTTCCCTCCTCGGCACCCCACAACGCTTCGATCTCACGAAGCGCGTCTTCATGATCGGCATCGCTCCGGATCGGGCGAATATGCATGGTCGCATTTCCTTCCATCACAACAGGTTCACCGTCAGGGCGTCGATCCGGTCATACTCGGCATGGGTACCGATGAACTTCACGAACGCGATCGACCGCCGCCAATCGAACGCGACGATCATCCGGTAATTGCCCCCGGCGATTTCGAACCGCACCCGTTCCCCGTTCAGCGCCTTTGCCTTCGCGAAATCGGCGATGACGTCCAACGGGTTCTGCCATGCCGCAGCAGCGGCCACTTCATGCCAATGCTTCAACGACGCTTCCGTGGTGGGATGCCGTTCCCAGAACGCAATCAACCGGTTCCGGGCGATGATCCGCATGAGGAAGTCATACCATTTCCCAATCTGGGAAACAAGCATATTACCCAATTTGGGAAATTTCTTGGTGCCCCCCGTCCCCACGCACCGGAACCCAACGCCACCCCCGACCGCTCGTCTTCACATGACCGACGAACCCACCCGCCCCGGCCGCGCCGTTCCCTCTGGCCGTCTGTCGCGCCTGTCCGGCTTCGGGCGTCTGGCCGGCGGCATCGCCGGGGGCGTGATCGCCGAAGGGGCGCGGCGATTGGCGAGCGGTGAACGCCCGCGCATGGGCGACCTGATCCTTACCCCCGCCAATGCCAAGCGCATGGCCGACCGCCTGTCGCACCTGCGCGGGGCGGCCATGAAGCTCGGACAGATGATCTCGATGGACGCGGGCGACCTGCTGCCGCCCGAACTCGCCACGATCCTCGCCCAGTTGCGCAATCAGGGCCAACCCATGCCCTCCGCGCAGCTCGACCGGCTGCTGATCGCCGAATGGGGCACCGACTGGCGCAGCAAGCTCGCCAAGTTCGACGCGAACCCGATCGCCGCCGCCTCGATCGGGCAGGTCCATCGCGCCGAACTGAAGGATGGCCGCCGCCTCGCGATCAAGGTGCAATATCCCGGCGTGCGTGAGAGCATCGACGCCGATGTCGACAATGTCGCAACGCTGCTGCGCGTCTCCAACCTGTTGCCGCGCGAGCTGGACCTAAAACCCCTGCTCGCCGAGGCCAAGCGCCAACTGGCCGACGAAGCCGATTATCTGCGCGAGGCCGACGCCATGCGCCGCTATGGGCAGCGCCTTGCCGGCGACCCGCGCTATGTCGTCCCCGCGCCGGTCGACGCGCTGACCACGCCCCGCATCCTGACCATGGACTATATCGACGGCACCCCGATCGAAGGGCTGGCGACCGCACCGCAAGCCACGCGCGACGCGGCGATGACCGCGCTGATCGACTTGGTCTTGCGCGAACTGTTCGACTTCGCCGAGATGCAGACCGATCCCAATTTCGCCAATTATCGCTGGCAGGCGGACAGTGGCCGGGTCGTCCTGCTCGATTTCGGCGCGACGCGGCCCGTGCCGCCCGACACCGCCGACGCGTATCGCCGCCTGATCGCCGCCGGCCTCGCCCACGACCGCGACACGATCCGCGACGTGGCGGTCGAAACCGGCTTTCTGGGTGCCGCCGCCGTGGCAGCGCATCGCGGCGCGGTCGACCGGATCATCGCCGCGATCGACGACGCGATGGCCCGCCCCGGCCCCTTCGACTTCGGCGACCGCGCCTTCGTGCCGGTGGTCCGCGAGGAAGCCCGCACCCTCGCCACCGACCGTGCCACTTGGCACGTACCGCACGTCGAAACGCTGTTCGTACAGCGCAAGATCAGCGGCACGGCGCTGTTGGGTGCAAGGCTGAAGGCGCGGGTCGACGTGCGAGGGATGGCGGCGAAGGCAACGGGTCGACCTGTCGACATGTAGACGTTTGTTGACGACGATGGCATTTTTTGCCATCGTCCTGCCATTGGAGACGGCCATGGCATCGATGAACATCTCGCTTCCCGACCCGTTGCGCGACCATGTGCAGGCGCGCGTCGACAGTGGGGATTATGCCAGTGCCAGCGACTATGTGCGCGACCTGATCCGCCGCGATCGGCAGGTGATCGAGGACGAAACGCGGTGGTTGCGCGAACTCGATACGTCGATGGCAGAAAGCATGGCCGAAATGCAGGCCGGCGGGGGCATCGACCTCGGTGTCGTGTGCGACGGGATCATGGCGCGCCTGGCGACGGCGGAAGATCGCTCCGCTACATGAGGGTAATCCTTTCGGCCCGGGCACAGGTCGATCTCGAACTGATCACCGCCTTCATCGCGCAGGACAATCCCGCCCGCGCGGCGACCTTCGTCGTCGAACTGCGCACGGTCGCGACCGGTCTCGCCGATATGCCCCGCGCCTTCCCCCTGATCCCGCGGTACGAACGGCAGGGTATTCGCCGACGGTCATGGAAAGGATATGGCATCCTCTATTCCGCATTGCCCGACCGGGTGTTCGTCCATCGCATACTAGGCCCTAGTCAGGATCATGATCGGGCGTTGCGGCTGCATTGAACTTTCCTACGCCCCCGATCCGCGTCATGCTCCGCCGGCCTGCCGGTCTGCCCGCCCCCGCATCACCCTCCGAACACCCTACGTTACGTGGCACCTTCGCAACCTTTGCCCGCCCGAACACCTCGCTGGACGGTCCATGGCGTACCCGGTATCGAGTAGGGATACGCCGGCGGACGGACAAAACCGGGGGGTGGCAAGATGATGGGGCAGGTCGGGGAACCGGCGCGACGGATCGAGGGGTGGAAGTCGATCGCCGCCTATCTCGGCCGCGACCGCTCGACCGCGATCCGCTGGTCGCGCGAGCGCGGCCTGCCGGTTCATGCCCTGCCCGGCGGCCGCGCCCGCAGCGTCTATGCGCTGGCCCATGAACTCGATGCGTGGATTTCGGGGCAGGAGGCGCTGCCGCCGGACCCGGTGCCTGATACACTTCCTGACCCGCAGGTCCCGGAACCGCCGCCTGCCCGACCGCCAGCGACCGCCATCGACCCGCTGGCGCTGCCCCGCCCGGCCCCGCCGCGCCGCTGGCCGATCGTGCTGGGTGCGCTGGCGCTGCTGGGGGTGAGCGTCGCCGGGATCGAGTGGATCGGGCCCTCGCCCGACCGGCTCGACGCGCCGACCCACGCGCGCTTCGTTGCCGCCCGCGACGACGTGGCGATGCGCAGCGCCGCGCGACTGCACGCCGCCACTGCCACGCTGACCCGCCTCGCCCACGACCATCCCGGCAATGTCGAGGTGCAGGAGGCGCTGGCCGAGGCATGGGTGCTGACCCGCGAATTCGGATCGGCCTCCGACACGCTCTGCATCGGCCGGGCCCGCGCGGCGGCGGCGGCGGCCCGCGCGATCGATCCGCGCTCGGCGGTCGCCGACCGGGTCGACGGGGTTATCGCCTATTGGTGGGACGGCAAACCGCAACGGGCCGGCGAACTGTTCCGCCGCGCGATCGCGCATGCCCCGAACGACCCGCTGGCCCATCTGTGGTATGCCAATATCCTTGCCGACAATGGCGAGGACGCCGCCGCCCAGCGCGCGTTCGACGCCGCGCGGACGCTGGCGCCGGGCGCGCCATGGCTGCTCGCCGATTATGGCTGGGGACTGTGGTCGGCAGGGCGGACAGAGCAGGCGCAGGCGCTGCTCACCACCGTCGCTACCCAATATCCGACGCTGGCCAGCGTCCACGACGCGCTGAGCGTCACCGCGCTCGCCGAGGGGGATCTCGCCGGCTATGCCCATCATCTGGCCATCCGTGCCCGCGTGCGCGGCGAACCCGAACTCATCGCCTATAGCGCCGCGCTCCGGCGCACGATCGACAGCGACCAGCGCGCGGGCATCGGACGGGCCACGACCTATGCGGTGATCCTCAGCCGTGCGGTGTCGATCACCCAGAATGACGACCTGCCCGACCATAGCTGGCCGGCGTTCGTCGCCGCGGTCGCGGGCGACCGGGCGGCGCTGCTCGCGATCCTCGACGATGCGCGGGCGCGTGGCGAACGATGGGGATCGGCCGGATTCGTCCGCCGCATCCGGGCGCATTTTGCCGGCGACGCGCGGATCGATGCCGCGCTGCGGGCGCTGGCACAGCCACGGATCGATACCGCCTGACCGGTCGATCCACCTGATTCCGCACCGGTTTTGCGGTATCACCACCCGATGCGACGCTTTGCGACACCTTGCCACCGGACGATTCCGGTGCGGCGGGCCTAGCATCGAACCGTTCGGTAACGACCGGTTCAGGGGGAGCGATATGGCGGGGGTACGCACGGTCGTTTCGACCGAATGGGGGAAGGTCGCGGACCATGGATCGGGAGATCCTGGCCGCGACCTGTATTGGCAGGGCCGTGTCGATCAGGCGGACGAGGCCGGCGCATTGATCGACGCCAGCGGTCGCATCCTGCGCACGACGCCGGCCTGCGACGCGCTGCTGGTCACCGGTGGCGACGGCGTGGCGCGCTGGACGCTGCTGCCGTGCGAACAGGCGCGGGTCGACACCGTGCTCGCCCGTGCCACCGCGCGGATCGCGCCGGAGGCGGCGGCATTACGCTATCACGCCGCCCCCGATCGTGCGCCGCTGATCCTGATCGCGCGGCCGGTGCCATGGGCGATGCGGCTGCTGCACGCCACGCCCGGCGCGGCGGTGGTGACGCTGATCGACCCGGCCGAGCGTCCTGCGCCGGCATCACAGCTGTGGCGCGAGGCGTTCGACCTGACCCCCAGCGAAGTCGCGCTCGCCGCGCTGCTGATGGCGGGCCATTCGCTGGAATCGGCGGCGGCGGCGCGTGACTGTCGCCAGACGACGCTGCGCGTCCATCTGCGCCACATCTTTGCCAAGACCGGCGTGTCGCGGCAGGCCGATCTGGTCAGCCTGCTGGCGCGGATCGGACGGGGATAACCCCAAAAGGCTTCTGCCGCCGCGTGAACCCCTTACGCGGCGGCAGAGGACCGGTCAGTCCGACCCGAAGATGTCGCGCGTGAACAGCTTGTCGCCGATATCGGCCAGTTCGGGCGCGGCGCGGTTGGCGATCACGACGTCGCACTCGTTCTTGAAGGTGTCGATATCCTTCACGACCTTCGATCCGAAGAAATTGTCCTCGTCGAGGCTCGGTTCGTACACGACGACCTCGATCCCCTTCGCCTTCACCCGCTTCATGATCCCCTGGATCGACGACTGGCGGAAATTGTCCGATCCGGCCTTCATCGTCAGGCGGTACACCCCGACCTTCTTCGGGCGGCGCGCGATGATCTGGTCCGCCAGGAAATCCTTGCGGGTGCGGTTCGCATCGACGATCGCGCGGATCAGGTTCTGCGGCACTTCCGAATAGTTCGCCAGCAGCTGCTTGGTATCCTTGGGCAGGCAATAGCCGCCATAGCCGAAGCTCGGATTGTTGTAATGCATGCCGACCCGCGGATCGAGGCCGACGCCCTCGATGATCTGCTTGGTGTCCATGTCGCCAGCGATCGCATAGCTGTCGAGTTCGTTGAAGAAGGCGACGCGCATCGCGAGATAGGTGTTGGCGAACAGCTTGATCGCCTCCGCCTCGCGGCTGTCGGTGAACAGCACGGCCACGTCCTTCTTCTCCGCACCCTGCAACAGCAGGTCGGCGAAGATCTTCGCGCGTTCGGACCGTTCGCCGACGATGATCCGCGACGGGTGGAGATTGTCGTACAGCGCGCGGCCTTCGCGCAGGAATTCAGGGCTGAACACCACGTTCGGCGCGTTCAGCCGCTGGCGGACTTCATCGACGAAGCCGACCGGGATGGTCGACTTGACGATGATCGTCGCCTGCGGCGCGGCGACCGCCGCCTTGCTGATGACCGCCTCGACCGAGCTGGTGTTGAACTTGTCGGTTTCGACGTCGTAATTGGTCGGGGTGGCGACGATGACATAGTCGGCACCGTCCAGCGCCTGCGCGGCATCGGTGGTCGCGGTCAGGTCGAGCGTGCGTTCGGCGAGGAAGCGTTCCAGCTCGGCATCGACGATCGGCGACTTGCGGCCGTTGACCAGCGCGACGCGGTCCTCCGAAATGTCGACGGCGACGACATTGTTATGCTGTGCCAGCAGCACCGCGTTCGACATGCCGACATAGCCAAGCCCGAAAACCGCGATCTTCATGTTCGTAGCACCCTTTGCCCGCCCGGCGCATCGCCGCATGAGGAAACCGCCTAGCCCCGGAACGGGCACGCAACAACCCCCCTGAACGCGGCGTCCCGGACGGCGAAGCGCTTCGATCCGGGGCAAATTCCGGTTTTCCGGGCCGAAGAATGTTGCGTTGCAAAAAAGCGATGCCGGCACAAGCGGCCGGTGCCATGAAAGGCACCGACCGCCGGCAAGCCATCACAGGAGGAAATCCCCCGCGCCGAGCGACGTCGCATACAGCAGGAACGCGAAGTCGGCGACGCCGTCACGGTTGCTGTCGCCCTGTACCAGCAGGTAGCCGTCGGCCGCGACTTGATACCGTAGTTCATAGGTCGTGTGGGTCGTCGTCGTGAACGCGGCGGTGCCGATGAAGGTGAACGCCTGGTTCCCGCTGGCGCTCGACGGATCGATCGTCGCGAGGTCGATGCGATCGCCGTCCGCCGCGACGAAGTCGGTGATCCGGTCGAGCAGAGCGGCCGTTCCGAAGTCGCTCACCTTGGTAAAGACGAAGCGATCCGCCCCCGTACCGCCGGTCATCACGTCGCCGCCGGTGCTGCCGGTCAGCACGTCGCTGCCCGTACCGCCCTCCAGCGTATCGTTGCCGCTGCCCGACGACAGCGTGTCGTTGCCGTCGAGGCCGCGCAGCAGATCGGCACCGCTGCCGGACGTGATGACGTTGTTCAACGTGTTGCCGGTGCCGGTGAAGGCCTTGCTGCTGGAATAGGTAAGTTTTTCCAGGTTGGCGCCCAGCGTGTAGCTGACCAGCGAGGTAGTGACCGTGTCGGTCCCCTCGCCGACCGCCTCGACGATCACGTCGCCGATATTGTCGATCACGTACCCGTCGTCGCCGGTGCCGCCGGTCAGCGTGTCGGCCCCGGCCCCGCCACTGAGCGTATCGTTGCCGGCACCGCCGGTCAGCGAGTCCGCATATTTCCCGCCGGTCAGGGCATTGGCGACGTCGTTGCCGATGCCGGTGAAGCCGGTGGTGCCGTTGAAGCTCAGGCTTTCGAGGTTGGCGGCGAGCGTGAAGCTGGCGAGCGAGGTGACGATCGTGTCGGTGCCGCCGCCGGCCGCCTCGACGATCACGTCGGCGATGTTGTCGACATAATAGGTGTCGTTGCCGATGCCGCCGTCCATCGTGTCCGCCCCGGCCCCGCCGTTCAGCGTGTCGTTGCCGACGAGGCCATAGAGCAGGTCGTTGCCGCTGCCGCCGGTCAGCGCATTGGCCAGTTCGTTGCCGGTGCCGGTGAACGCCCCGGTGCCGGTGAACACGACACTCTCGAAATTGGCGGCCAGCGTGTAGGCGTTGCGAGCGGTCCGTACCGTATCGCGGCCGCCATTCGCCGCCTCGACGATCAGGTCGTTGCCGTCGAGGACATAGACGTCGTTGCCCGACCCGCCGTCGAGCGTATCGTCACCCGCGCCACCGTCGAGCGTATCGTCGTCGCCCTCCCCGACCAGCGAGTCATTGCCCGCACCGCCGACGAGATTGTCGTCGCCGGTACCGCCGCGCAGCGTATCGTTGCCGCTGCCGGCGGTCAGGGTGTTGGCTGAGGCGTTGCCGGTGCCGGTGAACGCCGCGGTGCCGGTATAGGTGAGCGCTTCGAAATACAGCGCCAGCGTCCAGCTCGACAGGCCGGTGACGATGGTATCGGTGCCGCCACCCGACACTTCGACCAGCGTGTCGGTGGTGGTGTCGACGAGATAGGTGTCGTTGCCCGATCCCCCCTCCAGACGGTCGACGCCCGCGCCGCCGTCGAGCGTGTCGTTGCCCGACCCGCCCGACAGCGTGTCGTTGCCCGCCCCGCCGGTCATGCGGTTGCTCGATGCGTTGCCGGTGCCGACGAAGCCGGCGGTACCGGTATAGACGAGGTTTTCGACGTTCGCGAACGATGCGATGGTCAGGTTGCCGAGCGCGGTGCGGACCGTGTCGGTGCCCCCGCCCGACGATTCCACGACGATATCGGTCGACAGATCGACCTCATAGGTGTCGTCGCCGGTGCCGCCGATCATCGAATCCGCACCCGTGCCGCCGATCAGCGTGTCGTTGCCCGCGCCGCCGTTCAGGGTATCGGCCAGCGCACCACCGGTGATGACGTTGGCAAGGGCATTGCCGGTGCCGACGAAGCGCAGCCCGCCGGTATAGGTCAGGTTTTCGACATTGGTCAGCGACGCGATCGAATAGGTGCTGATCGTCGCCACCGATCCGCCGGGCAAGTCGGCCTCGACCGTGTCGATGCCGCCGCTCGCCGCCTCGACGATCATATCGGCGGCATCCTCGACCCGGTACAGGTCGTTGCCGGTGCCGCCGGTCATCGTGTCGATGCCGTCGCCGCCGTCGAGGATATCGTTGCCGGTGCCGCCGATCAGGATGTCGTTGCCATTGCCGCCGTCGAGGCTGTCATTGCCCGCCGGCCCGCCGTCCAGCGTATCGTTGCCGCCGAAGCCGCGCAGCGTATCGTCGCCCTCGCCACCCGTACGATTGTCGGGGGCGTCGTTGCCGTCATAGACGATGCCGGTATTGCCGTCGCTGGGCACCAGATCCTGATCGGTGAAGCGCAGCAGTTCGACGCCGGTGATCGTGTCGTCGCCATCGGGGCCAAGCCCGCCGCGATTGTCGACGACGCGGAACACGCCCGGCGATTCCTGCGTGATCGTATAGTCGGCGCGGACCGAGGAATAGAGGGCGATGTCATTGCCATTGCCGCCGTCGATCCGGTCGTTGCCGCCGCCGCCGACCAACCGGTCGTCGCCGGCACCGCCCAACAACACGTCGTTGCCGGCCCCGGCGTCCAGCGTATCGGCACCGCTGTCGTCGCCGCCGGTCAGCGTGTCCGCCCCCGACGATCCGGTGATCCGGTCGTTGCCGTCGCCGCCATACAGGTTCGCGCCGCTGCCGCCGATCGTGTCGTCGCCGGCTCCACCGTCGAGCCACGCATCGGCGGTTCCGCCCAGCTGATCGTTGCCGAGACCGCCGAGCAGCGTGCCCGACCCGGACAGGGTGTCGTTGCCGGCACCGCCGTCCATCCGGTTGGCACCGTCGCCATCGTTCAGCACGTCGTTGTCGGCCCCGCCGTCGAGCGTGTCGTCGCCCGATCCGCCGGTCAGCGTATCGCTGCCCGCGCCGCCCGACAGGCTGTCGTGGTTGGCGTCGCCCGCCAGCACGTCGTTGCCGATGCCGCCGTCGATGGTGTCGTTGCCGAAGCCGCCGGTGACGGTATCGTTGCCGGTCCCGCCCAACAGGCTGTCGGCCCCGTCGAAACCGTCGATCAGGTCGTCATTGTCGCCGCCATCGACCGTATCGTTGCCGGCCCCGGCGAACAGCGCGTCGTTGCCGCTGCCGCCCGCGATCGAGTCATCGTCGTTATAGCCGAAGATGCGGTCGTTGCCGGCCGCGCCGATCAGCGTGTCGTTACCCGATTCCCCGAGCAGATAGTCGTCGAGCGCGGTGCCGGTCAGCGCATTGGCACCGTCGTCGCCATGCAGCACGCTGCCGCCGACCGCGCCTTGCGTCACATCGGCGAACTGGATCGTTTCCATGCCGGTCAGGAAATCGGTGCCGCCGCCGCCGCGATTGTCGATGACGTACACGCCGCCATCGCCCGCCGCGACGGTGAAGTTGGCACGCTGGCCGCCGATGATCGCCCGGTCGGTACCCGCCCCGCCGATCAGCGTGTCGCTGCCATCACCGGCGGTCAGCGTATCGTCGCCGTCGCCACCGTCGAGCAGGTCGTCGCCGCTGCCCGCGGTCAGGATATCGGCCCCCTCGCCGCCCGACAGCGTGCCGCCGCCGGTCAGCGTATCGTTGCCGGCATCGCCCGACAGCATGCCGAAGCCGGTCAGCGCGTCGTTGCCCGCACCGCCCGACAGCGTATCGACGCCCGAACCGCCGGTCAGGATGTCGTTGCCGTCCTCACCATACAGCGCGTCGTCGCCGGTGCCGCCGTCAATCGTGTCGGCATCCATGCCGCCATAGATCAGGTCGTTGCCGGCATCGCCGGACAGGCTGTCGAGGCCCGATCCGCCATAGATGCTGTCGTCGTCGTCCCCGCCGCGCAGCGTGTCGTTGCCGCCGCCGATCGTCTCGACGCCCAGCACCGGACCACCCACCGGCAAACCGGTGACCGGATCGACCGGTTGGGTGATGGTCAGGTCGCCGCCGGCCAGAATATCCTCGCCCGTCCCGCCGACGATCGAGTCATTGCCGGTGCCGCCGACGACCAGATCGTCGTCGTCGCCGCCGTCGAGCAGGTCGTCGCCCGCCTCACCATAGATGCGGTCGGCTTCGGTCCCGCCATCAACGCTGTCGTTGCCCACACCGGCGAGGATGCTGTCCTCGCCCGCCAGACCGCGGATCGAGTCATTGCCGCCTTGGCCCTCCAGCGTGTCGTCGCCCGATCCGGCGAAGCGTGGCCCCGACGGATTGGTGACGTTGACCACGCCCGACGACGATCCGGTGGTGATGTCGCCGATCGTGTCGTTGCCCGATCCGCCGCGCAGATAAACGCCGGGATTGGCCTTTGCGATGTAATCGGCATCGTCGAAGCGCAGCACGCGGACATTGGTCAGTCTGTCGGTGCCCTCGGGCGATCCGGGGCGGTTGTCGGTGACGGTGACGACGCCATTGGTCTCGGTCACTGTGAAGTCGTTGCGATTGCCGTAATAGCGGACGATGTCGGGGGTCAGCGCGCCCGACCCGCCGCCGTCGATGGTGTCGTTGCCGCCATTGCCCGCGAGGAAATCGCCGCCGCTGCCGCCGTCGATGACATCGTTGCCGGCACCGCCCGAAATCCAGTCGGCACCGCCGCCGCCGAGCAGCGAATCCTCGCCATAATTGCCGTACAGGACGTCGTCGCCCTCGCCACCGTCCAGCGTCTGTGCGCCGTCGATGCCGCCGGGCGCGGTGCCGTAAAGCGTGTCGTTGCCGGCATCGCCATAGCCGATCGCGCCGGTATAGACGCCGAGCGCGTCATTGCCCGCCTCGCCACGCAGGATGCCATAGCCGGTGATCGCGTCGTTGCCGTCACCACCAAAGGCATTGCCCGACCCGATCGAGATGCTGTCGTTGCCAGCCTCGCCCAGCAACTGGCCGCTGCCCGACAGGACGTCGTCGCCTTCGCCGCCGCTGAGCGTACCGTCGCCAGACAGCGCGTCGCGGCCGGCACCGCCGATCAGTTCGTCGGTGCCGCCGCCGCCGGTGATGACGTCGTCGCCATCACCGCCGAGCGCCCGGTCGTTGCCGGTGCCGCCATCGATGGTGTCGTTGCCGGTGCCGCCGTCGAGGCTGTCATTGCCCGCGCCGCCGAACAGCTGATCGTCGTCGCTGCCGCCCAGCAGCGTGTCGTTGTCGGCCCCGCCGTCGAGCACGTCATAGCCGACGCCGCCGTCGAGCAGGTCGGCACCGCGCCCGCCGAAGATGCGGTCGTTGCCGCCCAGACCGAACAGGCGGTCGTCGCCCCGGTCCTGATCGGGATCGTCGATGCCGGTGTTGGGCGCGGTGACGCCGGCCGGCAGCCCCGCGCCGCTGATCGAATCGTCGAGTTCGGTGCCGGTCAGCGTGTCGTTGCCCGCCGATCCGGTGAACACCATCCCCGCCGTCGCCGCCGACAGGGCGAAGGCGGCGTTGGCGAAGGTCGCCCGTTCGACGCCCGACAGGCGATCGGTGCCGAAGTTGCGGCGATTGTCGACGACGAAATAGCCGCCATTGCCGTCGCGGATCACCGATGCGGTCTCCCGCGCCAGCTCGAACGAGGCGGTATCCTCGCCATCGCCGCCGACCAGCGTGTCGCTGGCATCGCCGCCCGACAGCCAGTCGTTGCCGGTGCCGCCGATCAGGCTGTCGGCACCCCAATTGCCATAAACGACGTCGTTGTCGGCCCCGCCGTCGAGCGTCTGCGCGCCGTCATAGCCCGTGGGCGACCAGCCCGACAGCGTGTCGTTGCCCGCCCCGCCGGTGCCGGTGCCGCCGGTGCCGACCTGCAACAGGTCCGCGCCGATCCCACCATCGAGGGTGCCATAGCCGGTGAGGCTGTCGTTGCCGGCATCGCCCGACAACAGCCCGGTGCCATAGAGGCGATCGTCATTGTCGCCGCCATAGAGCGAACCGTTGCCGTTCAGCGTGTCGTTGCCGGTGCCGCCGAGGATGCGGTTCAACCCGCCGACATCCTCGACATAATCGGCGTCCGCCCCGGCATCGATCGTGTCGTCGCCAAGGCCGCCATAGACGGTGTCGTTGCCGTCGCCCGCGCTGATCGAGTCCGTGCCGGTGCCGCCGTCGATATAGTCGTTGCCGGTCCCGCCGGTCAGCGTGTCCGACCCGGAATCGCCGGTCAGCACGTCGTTGCCCGCCCCGGCATCGATGATGTCGTTGCCGTCGTCGCCGCCCAGACGGTCGTTACCGGCAAGGCCGGTGATGGTGTCGTTGCCGCTGTCGCCGATCAGGATGTCGTCGAACGCGGTGCCGGTCAGCACCAGCCCGACATTGCTGCCCGGCAGCGTCTGTTCGTCGCCGCTGTCGAACTGGAGCAGCTCGACGCCGTACACCCGGTCGGTGCCGTTGGGGCTGCCGCCGCGCAGGTCCTGCACGGTGATGCTGCCGTCGCTGTTGTTGACGATGCTATAGTCCGACCGGCGGCCGGTATAGACCAGCTTGTCGAAGCCCGACCCGCCATAGACGGTATCGGTCCCGCCGCCGCCCCAAAGGGTGTCGTCGCCCGCACCGCCGAGCAGCGTGTCGCTGCCGCTGCCGCCCGAGATCGAATCCGCGCCCGACCCGCCGTCGAGCAGCAGGTCGCTGGCATAATAGCCCGACAGCGTGTCGTTGCCGTCATTGCCCTGCCCGCTGCCGCTCGACACATAGACGACGTCGTTGCCGTCGCCGCCGCGCACCAGCCCCGATCCGTTCAGCGTGTCGTTGCCGCCCTCCCCGTCGAGCAGCCCGCTGCCGTTCAGCTGATCGTTGCCCAAGCCGCCGGTCAGCGTGCCGTTGCCGCCGATCGTGTCGTTGCCGTCGCCGCCCGACAGGACGTTGCCGTTGTCGTCATAGTCGGTGATGCGATCGTCGCCCGCGCCGCCGTCGATCGTGTCGGCCCCCGCGCTCTGGACGATGGTATCGTTGCCGTCGCCGCCGGCGATGCTGTCGCCATCGGCACCGCCATCGATCCAGTCGGCCCCGGTGCCGCCGTCGATCGTGTCGGCCCCGGCTTCGCCATAGATCACGTCGTTGCCGGCGCTCCCGGCGACGCTGTCCGCGCCGCTGCCGGCGACGATCCGGTCGTTACCGGCGAGGCCGTCGATCGTGTCGTTGCCGTCACCGCCGGTGATGCTGTCGTCGAACGCGGTGCCGGTCAGGCCGTCGGCGGCGGTCGTGCCGCTCACGACGATGCCGGTGTTGGCGGTCACGTCGAAATCGAGGTCGGTGAAGCGCAGCGTGGTGATGCCGCGCACCTGATCGGTGCCGTCGACGCCGCGCCCGTCGCGGTTGTCGGCGACGATATAGCCGCCATTGCCATCGCGGATCACCGATGCGAAGGCGCGCGTCCCGCTATACAGCGCGACGTCGTAATCGCCGCCGCCGACGATCGTGTCGTCGCCATCGCCGCCGTCGAGCGTGTCGTTGCCCGCCCCGCCGTCGAGGCTGTCGTTATCGCCCGACACGCCCGGATAGCGTCCGCCCGACAGCGTGTCGGACCCGTCGCCACCCAGCAGCGTCTCACGCGTGCCATAGAATCCGATCAGGCGATCGTCGCCGGCACCACCGTCCATGGTGACCGGCCCGCTCCACGGATAGGCGGTGGCGATGGTGTCGTTGCCCGCCTCGCCATAGGCGGCCCCCGACACGATGTTGATCGCGTCGTTGCCGATCCCGCCGAGCAGCGTTCCCGACCCCGACAGCGTGTCGATGCCGTCGCCCCCGATCAGCGTGCCCTCGCCCGACAGCGCATCGTTGCCGACGCCGCCATCGAGCAGCCCGCTGCCCGAGAGCGCGTCGTTGCCGATGCCGCCTTCCAGGGTGCCCGTTCCGATCAGCGTGTCGTTGCCGGTATCCCCGTACAGGCGGTTGCTGCCGAGGCTGTCCTCCAACCGGTCGTTGCCGGTGCTGCCGCGCAACGTGTCCGACCCGGCATCGCCATACAGCCAGTCGGCATCGTCGCCGCCGTCGAGCACGTCCTGGCCCGTCCCGCCCCACAGCGTGTCGTCGCCCTCGCCACCCTCCAGCGTGTCGCGGCCCGACTGACCGTACAGCACGTCGTTGCCGACGCCGCCGCGCACCGAGTCATTGCCGAAGCCGGCATCGATGATGTCGAAGCCCGAATTGCCATAGAGCGTGTCGTCGCCGGCCAGCGTGGCCGAGGTCAGCGTCGCATTGGGAATGCGGTCGTCGATGCCGGCGCTGTCCTGCCAGAAGATGCCGGGCGTGCTGACCAGCGCATATTCGTCGTCGTCGAACTGGAGCAGCTCGACCCCCGACAGCGTATCGGTGCCGAATGGGCTGCCGCTGCGCAGGTCGGTCAGGATCGTCGTGCCATTGGCCCCGGCGGTGATCGAGAAATCGGCCATCCGCCCGGCCACGCGAACCACGTCCGATCCGCTGCCGCCGTCGACGCTGTCGGCACCGGCACCGGCGAACAGCAGGTCGTCGCCGGTACCGCCGAGCAGCGTATCGGCCCCCGCGCCGCCATCGATCGTGTCGGCGTCCGCGCCGCCGTCCAGTCGGTCGGCCGACGCCGATCCGCGCAGGCTGTCATTGCCGGCATCACCGGTCATCTGCACGCCCGCACCCGCCGACGACGCGTCGAGCGTGTCGTTGCCGGCACCGCCCGTCGCGGTGCCGCTGTACAGCGACATCGCGTCGTCGCCGTCGCCGCCGTCGAGCAATCCCGACCCGAAGAGCTGGTCGTTGTCCGCCCCGCCCAGCAGGGTGCCGGTGCCGCTCAGATAGTCATTGCCCGCGCCACCCTCGATCCGGTTGGTGCCGGTCAGGTCGGTGATGGTGTCGTTGCCGGCATCGCCGCGCAGCGTGTCGTTGCCGGTATCGCCCTCGATCCGGTCGTCGCCGGCACCGCCCGAGATCGAATCGTCGCCGCCATTGCCGTCGATGGTATCGTTGCCGCCCAGCCCTTCGATCGTGTCGTTCGAATTCGATCCCGGCAGCGAATCTGCCGCCTCGCTGCCCTGGATCAACAGGCCGATGCCGCTGGGCGAAATCGATGGCGTGAAGTTGTAGAGGGTCAGTTCCTCGGACACCGACGTGTCCATGCCCCGCAGGATCGCGATCGTCTTCCAGCCCGTGGCGGTGCCGGCGGCGTCGAAATCGGCCTGCAGGAACAGTTCGCCCGCCGCGCCCAGCAGGCGCATATGCCCGGTCAGGAACGGGTTCTGCCCGGCGGTGAAGTTGCTGAAATAGGCCACGACGTTCGACACGTCGAGCACGTCGCCGCCCGCCCCTGCGGTGAAGTTCTGGATGACGTCGGCGGTGCCGTCGCCATAGCGCAGATAATAGCCGTTCAGGCGGAACACGTCCTGCCCGGCACCGCCATCGAGCGTGTCGACGACAGTGTCATAGCCGACATTGTCGAAAACATCGTCGCCGGCATCACCCGACACGACGCCGCGGACATAGCTGAACGTATCGTCGCCATCGCCACCCGATACGGTGTTCTGGCCATATTGGTCGTTGAACCAGTCGTTGCCGTCGCCGCCCGACAGGCTGTCATCGCCCTGTCCGCCATCGATCCGGTCGCGGCCGGCACCGCCGAGGATCGTGTCGCGGCCCATGCCACCGTCGATCGTGTCGTCGCCGCCCAGCCCCTCGATCCGGTCGGGGCTGTTGGTACCATCGATATCGTCGCCAAGCTGGGTACCGGTGCGGGTAACGCCGACCGGACCGACGCCATTCGCGAAATTGTCGTAGTTCAGCGCCGTCGCCACGACATTCTGCAACCGCGCGACCGTCTGCCAGCCAAGCGTGGCGGCGGTGCCGTCATGATCGACCTGCAACAGCGTGTCGGCACCGTCCTGCAACAGTCGCATATGGCCGGTTTCGAACGGATTGCCGCCATCGACGCCGGACATATAGCCGGTGCCGAGGTTGATGACGTCGCCACCGGTACCGGCGGTGAAGTCGGTAATCGTCGTTATGCCGGAACCCGCCACCGGATAGCGGATCGAATATTCGTAGAAGTCGTACGTATCGCGCCCGAGACCACCCGTCAGCGTGTTCGTGACGGCCTGTCCCTGCCACGAACCGATATTGTAGAACAGGTCATCGCCATCGCCGCCATCGATGACGTTCGTACCACCATAGTCGGACAGCCGGTCGTTACCCGCCCCGCCGCTGATGGTATCGTTCCCCCCGCTACCCTCGATCGTGTCGTCGCCAAGCCCGCCGCTGAGGCTGTCATTGCCATCGCCGCCATCGATCGTGTCGTTTCCGGCATCGCCGACGATGGTGTCGTTCCCGCCATCCCCGGTCAGATTGTCGTTGCCGGCCCCGCCGACGATGCTGTCATTGCCGTTGCCGCCGTTCAGCGTATCGTCGCCGAGGCCACCAATCAGCGTATCGCGGTCGTTCGACCCGGTGACCCGGTCGTCGCCGTCGCTGCCCTGCTGCAACTGGCCCGCACCATCGATGCTCCAGCCACCGGTAAAGTTCGCGGTCTGGAAGGCGGCGGGCAGGACGTTCTGGAACCGGATCAGCGTCGTCCACGCATTGCCGCCGCCGTCGCGGTCCCATTGCAGCAGCGTATCGGTGCCACCATCGGCGGTCAGGCGGAAATGCCCGTCGGTCCACGGATTGACCGTGCCGGTGTAATTCTGAAGCTGTCCAAGCAATTGCGCCACATCGACGACGTCACCGTCGACCCCGGTCGCGAAGTCGGTGATGGTCGTCTGGACCTGCTGCCCATAAGGATAGAAGACATAGCTGTCGCGGCCGGTGCCGCCGGTGATGGTGTCCGCGCCGGTATTGTAGCCGACATATTCGAACCGGTCGTCGCCGGCCCCGCCATCGATGCTGTCGGCACCGGTATAATCGCGGAACAGGTCGTTGCCGTCGCCGCCGAGCAGCGTGTCGTTGCCGTCCTCGCCGTCGAGCGTATCGTTGCCGGTACCGCCATCGATCCGGTCGTTGCCGCTGCCGCCGGACAGGGTATCGTTGCCAGCCCCGCCGGCCAGCGTGTCGCCGTCTTCCTGCCCGCTCAGATTATCGTTGCCGTCCCCGCCGGTCAGGCTGTCGTTACCGATCCCGCCTTGCAGATTGTCGTTGCCGGCATCGCCCGACAGCGTGTCGTTGCCCTGTTCGCCGTAGAGCAGGTCGTCGCCGTCGCCGCCCGCGACGGAATCATGCCCGCCATTGCCGTCGATCGTGTCGTCGCCCAACCCGCCGGTCACGCTGTCGGCATCGGCCGTTCCGGCGATGCGGTCGTCCTGTGCCGATCCGGTAACGGTCTGGCCGATCCCGGCCGGATCGATCCGCACATCGCCGATGACGAAATTGTCACGGGTAAAGGTCGCGCCCGCCTTGCCGGCGAAGGTGATGAGGTCGACCCACGTCGCCCCGCCGGTCGCGCCGTTCCAGTCGACCTGCAACACCCGGTCGCTGCCGCTGACCACCAGTCGCAGATAGCCCGTCGCGAACGGATTGCTGCCGGCGACATAGCCGGTCCAATAGCTGCCGAGCGACGCCAGCGAGACGACATCGCCATCGGCCCCGACCGCGAAATCGGTGATCCGGTCGGCGGTCACGCTGCCGGGCGAAACCGACGTCAGTTCATAGGTATCGCGCCCGTCGCCACCGGTCAGCGTGTCGGTGGCACCGCTATAGCCGACATAGCGGAAATAATCGTCGCCAGCCCCGCCGGTGATGCTGTTGGCGCCCTGATAGTCCTGGAACCGGTCGTTGCCGTCGCCACCCGACAGCGTGTCGTTGCCGGCACCGCCATCCAGCGTATCGTTGCCAATGCCGCCATCGAGACTGTCGGCCTCGCTATTGCCCGACAGATTGTCGTCGCCACTGCCGCCGATCAGCGTGTCGAGACCGGCACCACCGTCCAGATAATCGTCGCCTGCCCCGCCCGACAGCAGGTCGTTGTCACCCTCGCCATAGAGCGCGTCGTTATCGTCGCCGCCGTCGAGCGTGTCGTTGCCCGCGCCGCCGAACAACTGGTCGCTGCGTTCACCGCCGCTGATCGAATCCGCGCCCTCATTGCCGTAGAGCGTGTCGTCGCCATAGGCGCCGTTGATGGTGTCGTTACCGGCCAGCCCCGAATAATTGTCGCGGCCCGCGCCGGTGAAGCTGTCGGCACCGGTCGTGCCGCTCTGGACCGCATAGACGCCGGTCGAACGCAGGTCGGGGGTGAAATTGTCGGGGGTCAGCGCGGTTGCGGTGACGTTCTTGAGCAACAGATATTGCTGGAAATTGTCGCCGCCGCCATTCTGGTCGAAATCGACCGCGGTATCGCTGCCGACCTGGCGCAGCCGCATCCAGCCACCCGAGATCAGCTTGGTCGCATCCATCTGCTCGCCGCCCAGCGACAGCCCGGCCTGATCGAGGACGATCAGGTCACCGCCGCTGCCGGTGGCGAAATCGGTGATCGTGCTGACGATCGGCGTCTGGTTGAACAGGTAATAGAGGTTGTAGCGATCGCGCCCGGTGCCGCCGCTATAGCTGTCATTGCCCTGATAATAGCCGACATAGTCGAAGCGGTCGTCGCCCGCGCCGCCGATGGACGTATCTGCGCCGGTATAGTCGCCGAAACTGTCGTCGCCGTCGCCGCCGATGAAGCTGTCATCGCCATATGAGAGACTAAAACTGTCGTCCCCGGCCCCGCCGTCGAAGGTGTCGTTACCATATTCATAGCTGCTGAAGGCGTCGTCGCCGTCGCCGCCGGACAGGCTGTCGTTGCCGCCCTGTCCGATCAGCGTGTCGTTGCCGGCCCCGCCGACCAGCGTGTCGTTGCCCTCGCCGCCGTCGAGAACATCGTTGCCGGTGCCGCCATCGATGCTGTCGTTGCCGGTGCCGCCATAGAGCGAGTCATCACCGCCCAGCCCGGAGAGGGTGTCGCCCAGTGGCGTGCCGTCGATCCGCTGGTTGTTGGCATCGCCGGTCAGGGTCGCGCCGGCAAAGCCCGGGCGGTACCATGTCGTGAAATTGTCGGCGGTGAAGGCGGCCGGGTTCGTCACTCCTGCGAACCGCGCGATCGTCCGCCACGCATAGCCGGTGGCACCGGCGTCGTTGTCGACCTGGAGCACGACCACGCCGCTTTCGGTGGTGAAGCGCAGATAGCCGGCGGTGAACGGGTTGGTCGACGGGTCCCAGTTGTAGAAATAATCGGTTTCGATCTGGAGCCGGTCGCCACCCGCGCCGGTCGCGAAATCGGTGATGACGGTCAGGTTGGCGGTCGTCGTCGGATAGGCCGACAGGATATAGGTATCGCGCCCGGTCCCGCCGGTCACGGTATCGACCGACCCGCCATAGCCGACTTCGCTGCTGAACGTGTCGTCGCCGTCGCCCAGATCGACCGTCGCGTTGCCGGCATAGCTGTAATAGCCGCCCCGCACGCTGTCGTTGCCCGCGCCGGCCATGACCGTGTCGTTGCCGTACACCGCCTCGATCGTGTCGTCGCCGTCGCCGCCGATCAGGCTGTCGTTGCCGTCGCCGCCATCGATATAGTCGTTGCCCGCATCGCCGGCCAGCGTGTCGTTGCCGCCTTCGCCATACAGCCGATCGTCGCCCGAACCGCCCTCGACGTCGTCGTCGCCGTCATTGCCGTTCAGATAGTCGTTGCCGTCGCCGCCCAGCAGCGCGTCGTTCTGACCGCCGCCATACAGGCTGTCGTCGCCGGTGCCGCCATCGATGCTGTCCGCACCGTAATTGCCGCTCAGCGTATCGTTACCGCCCAGCCCGGTGATGGTATCGCCGTCGTTGGAGCCGTTGATCTCCTGCGCCAGCGCGCTGCCGGTCAGCACCAGCCCCTGCGCATTCGGCGCATAGCCCAGCGTGAAATTGTCGCGGGTAAAGGCCGCGGGCGCGATCCCTTCGAAGGTCAGCCACGTCGCCCAGCTATTGCCGCCGCCATCCTGGTCGATCTGGAGCAGGGTGTTGCCGCCGCTGGCGATCAGCCGCAGATGCCCGGTCGTGAACGGGTTCGCGCCGGTGGCGAGGTTCGAGAAGTTCCAGTAGCCGTCGACGACGTCGCCGTTCGCGCCGCCTTCGAACCCGGCGATCGTGTCCGCGCCCTGCCCGGCATAGTAATAATAGGTCTGGAACGTGTCGCGCCCCGCCCCGCCGACGAAACGGTCGGTGCCGGCACCATAGCCGACATAGTCGAACCGGTCGTCACCATCGCCGCCGACCAGCGTGTTGTTGCCCTCATAATCCTGAAAAAAGTCGTTGCCCGCGCCGCCGGTCAGACTGTCGTTGCCGGCATTGCCGTAGAGCGTGTCGTTGCCGTCGCCGCCCGCGACCGTATCGTTGCCGATATCGCCAGACAGCGTGTCGTTGCCGGCCCCGCCATCGAGGCTGTCATTGCCCGCATTGCCGTCCAGCACGTCGTTGCCGACGCCGCCCGACAGGGTATCGGCGACCAGCGACCCGTTCAGCACGTCGCGCCCTTCGCCGCCGGTCAGGACATAGCCCTTGTCGGCGGGTGCATAGCCGATGAAATTGGCGGCGGTCATCGCGGTCGCGGTCACGCCGTTCAGTTGCAGCACCGACACCCAGCCAACGCCGGTGCCGCTACCGTCGCGGTCCACCTGCAACAGCGTGTTGCTGCCCGACTGGAGCAGCCGCAGGAATCCGGTCGCGAACGGATTGGTGTTCGAATCCCAGCCCGACAGATAGGAGGTGACGTCGTTCAGGTCGATGACGTCACGGTTCTCGGTGCTGCCGGCCACGAAGTCGGTGACGATGTCGGTATGCTGGTTCGACGGATACGCATAGAGGCCATAGCCGTCGATCGTCAGCGTATCATTGCCCGCGCCCAGCGTGATCGTGTCCGCGCCGCCCGCCTCGCTCCGGCCGCTGCCGACGAAGCGGATCTCGTCGTCGCCCGCCCCGGCATTGATAAGGTTCGCGCCGGCATTGTCCTCGAAAATGTCGTCGCCCGCGCCGCCGATCAGCGTGTCGTTGCCGGCCCCGCCAAGGATCGAATCACGCCCGTCGCCGCCATCGATCGAGTCATTGCCATATCCGCCGATCAGCGTGTCGCCCATCGATCCGCCACGGATCGTGTCGTTGCCGCCGCCGCCATCGATCCGGTCGGCAAAGGCCCCGCCGTCGATCAGGTCGTTGGAATCGGTACCGGTCAGCGTATCGTTCAGCGGGGTGCCGGTGATCGTCTCGCCCGCCCCGGTCGGGCTCCAGCTCGGCGCGAAATTGCTCGCGACCAGCGCGGTGGCGGTGACGTTTTTCAGCACCAGCAGCGTCTTGATGCTGTGCGCGGTGGCGCCGGCATCGATATCGATGCGGATCAGCGTGTCGCTGCCCGACTGCACCGCCGACAGGAAGCCGGTGAGGAACGGGTTGGTGCCCGCGCTATAGCCGATCAGGTCGTTGACGACCTCGGACAGGTCGATGACGTCGCCCGACGCGCCGGTGGTGAAGTCGGTGACGGTGTCGGCAAGGAAGCTCAGCGGGAAATTGCGGACGCCATAGCCATCGACGCGCAGCGTGTCGCGACCCGCGCCGGTGGTGATCGTGTCGGCACCGCCGGTGCTGCCACCGTCCATATAGCCGATGCCGTTGAACGTGTCGTTGCCGGTGCCGCCGTCGAGGACGTTGCTGCCGCGATAATCCTCGATGACATCGTCGCCCGCCCCGCCGCGCACGGTGTCGTTGCCGTCATTGCCGTACAGCACGTCGTTACCGTCGCCGCCGTCGATGCTGTCGTTGCCGGCATTGCCGTACAGCGTATCGTTGCCGCCATTGCCGGCGATGCTGTCGTCCGTGGCGGTGCCCGAGTAATTGTCGCCACCGGTGGTGCCGCTATAATTCGCCATCTGCCATCCCCCACGTCCGACGGCGCGCCCCCCGCCATCGTCATCAACCATCCGACCCATTGTCGGAAATGCGCGACACAATGGTTACTTGAACGTAAATACTCAATAGTTTTACCAGTCTATTGACAGGACACATTCTGAATATTCGCACCTACCCCGAATGGAGTATTGCGGTTGGACATATTATTTATCCACCAGAACATGCCGGCGCAGTTCAAGAACCTTGCGCCCGCGCTGGCGGCATCGGGAAAACATCGCGTCGTCTTCGTAACCCGTGGCAAAGGCGTCGATATTCCCGGCGTCCGCTGTGTCGGCTATGAAGCGCCGCGTCCGGCCAATCCGACCACCCATCATTATGTCCGCCTGTACGAAGCCAGCGTCCGTTACGGGCAGCAGGTCGCGCGCACGCTGCTCCAGCTGAAACGCGAAGGATTCGTGCCGACGATCGTCATCGGCCATCCGGGCTGGGGCGAGATGATGTTCGTGCGCGACGTGTTCCCGCGCGCCGTCATCCTCAGCTATGCCGAATTCTATTATCACGGGGCCGGGGCCGATGTCGGTTTCGATCCGGCGCAGCCCGCCGATCTCGACACCGTATGTCGCACGCGGGCGCGCAACGCGCATCTGCTGCTCAGCCTCGACATGGCCGATGCCGGCATCGCACCGACCGAATGGCAGCGCAGCCGCCATCCCGCCATCTACCAGCCCCGCATCCGCACCATCTTCGACGGGGTGGAGACCGATGTGGTGAAGCCCGATCCGGCGGCGCGCTTTCGCCTGCCCGACGGGCGCACGCTGTCGCGGCAGGACGAGGTCATCACCTATGTCGCGCGCAACCTCGAACCCTATCGCGGCTATCCGTCCTTCATCCGCGCGCTGCCCGCCATCCTGACCGCCCGGCCCGAAGCGCAGGTCGTCATCACCGGCGGCGATCAGGTCAGCTATGGCGCGCCCGCCCCCGAAGGGCGGTCGTGGCGCGAGCAGATGGAGCTGGAGGTGCCGCTGACCACCGGTCCGTTCGCCGATCGCGTCCATTTCACCGGCAAGCTGTCCTATGCGAACTATCTGTCGCTGCTGCGCGTCTCCAGCGTCCACACCTATCTGACCGTGCCGTTCGTGCTGTCATGGTCGTTCGTCGAGGCGATGGCGACCGGGTGCGTCATGATCGCATCGGATACCGCGCCGGTGCTCGAATTCCTCGAACCCGGCATCAACGGGCATCTGGTCCCCTTCCACGACCCCGCCGCCATCGCCGACCGGATCATCGCCACCCTCGCCGATCGCAGCGACCATCTGCGCCTGCGCAAGGCCGCCCGGGCGACCGCCGTCGGCCGTTGCGCCCTGTCGGTCTGCCTGCCGCGGCAGATGCAGCTGGTCGAGCAGCTGACGGGGGTGTCGGTGTAGCGTCTGTCTGGAAACGTACGAAAGAGCGTTTCGCCATCGCTTCGAACCATCCCTTGGGTCTGGATGGTCACCCCATCGATCACCGTCCGTTCGCACGCCTGTAGCGCGCCGGGAACAACACCGTCAGACGGACTCCTGCCGCGGCAAGGTTGGAGGTCGCTGTTCCAGCAAGTCGTTGGCGGTGCAGCGCCGTCACGCGCTTGACCTGCGCAATGCTGCGTCCTGCCAGTTCCGCGGTTCGAGCAACACACATTCCGGCATCGCGCAACGCGACAATATGACGGTGGTGGGCAAGGTCCCGATGAGTGTCGTGTGGGCCTGCTCGATCCGATACGGAATGGGGCAGTCCGGCTGCGGCAAGCGCCTTCCGGGTGAAGGTATCGACCTGCTTTTCGGTCAGGCGTGGCGGTCGCGGGCTTCCTTCAGGAACTGGGCGCGGTTGTAGCCGCCAAGCTCCTTGCGCAGCACGTCGCGCTCGACCAGCGCCGCCCCGCGTTCGTGGCGTTCGGCGAGAATGTCGCGCCCGCGCCGCTTCGAGTAATCGACGAACCAGATGGCGAGCGGAACGGTGGCGAAGGTGGCCATCAGCAGCGAACCGACGAGGCCGCGGGTCGCCTTGTTCCACGCGCGGATGACCTCGCCGACATGGGGGACCATGCCCATGACGGTGCGTTGGCATGAACCATCGGGCATCAGCAGGTCGACCGCCTTTGTCTGATCGAACCCAACCCAGTCCCAGAACCACGCGAGGATGCGCACGCAGATGAGCTGGACCTTGTTCTCGTCGAGCGTCAGCGACAGGACCACGGTGTACCTCCACCCCTCCCCCTCTTCTCCCCTGCAACAGCTCAGTGGGCAGGAAGCCAGTCCTCGCAGCGTAGTCCTTCTACCCGTTCGAATTCGCCGAGGTTGCCGGTGACAACGACCAGCCCCCGACTGCGGGCATGTCCCGCGATCAGCAGGTCGTAGCTACCGATCATCCGCCCCTGTCTCGCCAGAACGGCGCGAATGTCACCGGCATGGGCTGCCGCATCGTCGTCGAAGGGCAGCACGTCCAAACGGCTCGCGAAACGTTCGACCTCGCTGCGGTTCTCGATCGGGCGCGCGGATTTGGCAGCCCCGTAGAGGAGCTCGAACAGCACGATACTGGATATGCACAGGCCATCGGCCTCGGCATTGAACCGCTCCCGGATCGTCTGTGGCCGATCGCGCAGCACCCGGATGCACAGGTTCGTGTCGAGCATGTAGCGAAGCATCAGAACGACTCTCGTACCTGCGCTTCCGGCTGCTTGTTCTCGTCGATATCGATCCCAGACGCAGCGAAGAAGTCGTCCCACTGGCGGTCCGCCGGCACGATTACACGCCTGTCTCCGTCACGCAGGATGGCGACCTCGCGGACACCCTCGGGAAACGCCACATCCTTGGGCAGACGGACGGCCTGCGAACGATTGGATTGGAACAGGTTGGTCCGGGTCAACTGACGCACTCCTTCTAGACCGTCGCTATTTGGATATGTCGCTGGGATATACAACTTTGCACGGGGGCGATACGTCGAATCGACATGCAGCGCATCAGCCAGCGCGCTGTCGGGGTGGCACTGGATGAGGCGCTCGAGTGCTTTAAGCGGCAGCAACGCCGGATCGAGGCGCGGCCCGTTGGGCCTGGCCACCATGCGCCCATCGCCAGCAGATGACGGCAGTTGCGTACCTCGACCAACAATTAACCCCGCTCGGCACGGCTGAAGACGCGATCGAGTCCGTACAGCCATCGGCTGAACTCGGCGGGGTACCATGCCGCCGAGGCTGCTGTGCGGACGCCTGCCCTGCCCATTCCGCCAATACCGGCGTTCGGCGTTCGGCGTTCCACCATCGTCCATCGCCCATATGGAAGACGCGCTTCAGATGTCTCCGACCGCAATGCTCGCAGCACCCTTTGGCACGGGCAAACCGAACGAAGTTGGAGATATGCTGCCAATCGATTGAACTGGCCCCTGTTTTGACCGGACGGAATTAAGCCTAAGAAGGAGGCTTGGGGCTATCCCCTGAGCATAGGCTTATGTCCGTGTCCGAGATCATCRCCGACGGCGGTCGTCGCCGTCACTGGAGCACGCCTGAGAAGCTGAGGATCGTCGAGGAGACGCTCGACGGTCGCGAGAGCATCTCGGTGGTGGCGCGCCNCCGGGTGACGTTCCAAATGAGCTCAGATCATCGCCGACGGCGGTCGTCGCCGTCACTGGAGCACGCCTGAGAAGCTGAGGATCGTCGAGGAGACGCTCGACGGTCGCGAGAGCATCTCGGTGGTGGCGCGCCGCAACGGCGTGGCGCCGAACCTGCTGTACCGCTGGCGGCGGCTGATGCTGGAAGGCGGAAGCGTAGCGGTCGCCGGCGACGATGACGTGACCAGCAACCGCCAGGTCCGCGAGATGGACAATCGCATCCGCGAACTGGAGCGCCAGCTCGGCCGCAAGACGCTGGAGGTCGAGATCCCNCGATGACGTGACCAGCAACCGCCAGGTCCGCGAGATGGACAATCGCATCCGCGAACTGGAGCGCCAGCTCGGCCGCAAGACGCTGGAGGTCGAGATCCYGAAGGAAGCGCTGGAGCGTTCACGCCCAAAAAAAGCGAGCTTGCTCATGCACTCGCCGCTGCCGRAGACTATCCGGTGAGCCTGGTCGCCAGCACGCTCGGGGTCGGGCGCTCGACGGTGTACGACCGCCTGGCCGGCAGCACCAAGGCTCGCGGGCCGTACACCAAGGCCGAAATGCGGATTTGCTGCCCCGCATTCGCCAGATCGCCGCGCAGCGGCCAACATACGGCTACCGCCGCATCGCGGCGGTCCTCAATCGACAGCAGCGCGCCAAGACTATCCGGTGAGCCTGGTCGCCAGCACGCTCGGGGTCGGGCGCTCGACGGTGTACGACCGCCTGGCCGGCAGCACCAAGGCTCGCGGGCCGTACACCAAGGCCGAGGATGCGGATTTGCTGCCCCGCATTCGCCAGATCGCCGCGCAGCGGCCAACATACGGCTACCGCCGCATCGCGGCGGTCCTCAATCGACAGCAGCGCGCCGAAGGGCTGGCGCCGGTCAACCACAAGCGCGTCTATCGCATCATGGCGGCGGACCGCCTGCTGCTGGCGCGGCGCTATACCGAGCGGGCCGACTATGGCCATGACGGCGTCGTGGTGACGATCCGCTCCAACCTGCGCTGGTGCTCGGACGGCTTCGARTTCACCTGCTGGAACGGCGAGGTCGTGCGCGGCGCCTTCATCATCGATGCCCATGACCGCGAGATCATCGCCTGGAGCGCGGTCGCCAATGCCGGCATCAGCGGCTCGGACGTGCGCGACATCATGCTGGAAGCCGTGGAAACCCGCTTCGGCGGCATGCGCGCGACCACGCCGGTCGAGATGCTGTCCGATAACGGCTCGGCCTATACCGCCCGCGAAACACGGACCTTTGCCCGGCAGCTGGGCCTCAAACCCTGCTTCACCCCTGTCCGCAGCCCGCAGYCCAACGGCATCTCCGAGGCCTTCGTGCATACCCTCAAACGAGATTACATCCGTGTCTNTGTCCGATAACGGCTCGGCCTATACCGCCCGCGAAACACGGACCTTTGCCCGGCAGCTGGGCCTCAAACCCTGCTTCACCCCTGTCCGCAGCCCGCAGTCCAACGGCATCTCCGAGGCCTTCGTGCATACCCTCAAACGAGATTACGTCCGTGTCTCCCCGCTCCCCGATGCACTCACCGCGTTGACATCGCTGGCCGGATGGATCGAGGACTACAACGACAACCACCCCCACTCAGGGCTCAAAATGCGTTCGCCGCGCGAGCATCGCGCACTGGTTTCTGCAACCGCCTAATTCCGTCCGGTAAAACGGGGGCCAGATCAGGTATAGACATCGAAGCAAGCGCTAATTGGCTGGACGCAAGAACCGGTTGGACGCTACCTTCCCGATCGGGAACGATCATCGTACGGCGCGGGCGTTCTGGAAAAGGACGGCATGCAGCCGGAAGATACCTTCAGGTGACGATGGAACGTTCTGAAATCGTCCGACATGCGGTCGGGAAAGTCGCGGACCTTGTCGGGGGGAATGACAGCAGTATCGACTGCCAACCGACAGGCCGACCAGCGCGAGGATAGCCCAGTGCGGCAGCAGGCTAGCGCGGCAGGGTCATTGATCGTCTCCTGCCGGGTGCGCTGAAGCGGGCCGGAGCGCGTCGAGTTCAGCGCGGGCGCCCACGAGGTCGCCGCGAAGGTCTGCGGAGCCGTGCGCCGCGGCCACCAGCGCGGCCGCGGCGAGCAGCCCGCCCTCCACCGCGCTGGCCGAATGCGAACCGCAGAGGAGGCGGCTGTCGGCATAATCGCGACCCCGCGCGAGCAACGCGGTGGCACGATCGGGCAACAGTTCCGCCAGGATCAGCGCGAACGCCATGCCGTTGGCGGCATGGCCCGAGGGATAGTCGCCGTTGGCGGCGAGCGCTGCCGTGCGGGGCTCGCAGATCGGCAGGTCGTTGCTCACGAACGGTCGCGCGCTATGCCAATGGCGCTTGGCCGCGCCGATGGCGGCGGAACGATCGGCGCCGAACCGGGCGAGCAATCGCGCGAGGACGGGCGTGCGGCCGATGTCGATCGCGAACCCGATCGCATCGCGGAAACGGGCCGGCAGGTCGTCGGACACGTCGGCCTGCGCCTGTCGCCAGCGCGGCGAACCGGCCAGCGCCCGCGCCTCGACGAAGCGGCGTGCATCCGCCAGTGCCGGGGGAGAGCCCGGCGCGGGCGGCCCCGGCAGGATCCGCGTCAGATCGGGGCGGTCCCGCGCGACGAGATAGCCGCCCAGACGCTCCACCGGCCCGTCGGTACAGCGCGTGGCGGCACGCACCGGATTGCAGCCGGCCGCCGCCCCGCCCGGCAGCATGACGCGATAGCCGCCCAAACGGCGATCCGGCCAGGGATAGTCCGTCGAGACATACTGCGCCCCGCTCGCCAGCGCCGCGTCGCGGCGGCGGGTGTCGCCATCGCGCGCCTCGCGCGTGCCGTCGTCGGCGCGGGTGCGGACGAGAAAGCCGGCGCGTACCGCCGCCGCGATCCGCGGCCCGTCGGCGACGGGGTCGTTGAGCGTGAGATAGGCCGCCGCCGGCGAGGCTTCGTCGGTGTTGACGAACATCGCGCGTCCTTCGAGCGCGCGTCGCGCGCCGCGATAGAGCGCGACCTTCGCCGGCCCCTCGTCGAGCGCGACGAGGACGCGCCCGCGCGCCTGCGCCAGCGTCGGCCAGCCCCCTGCCAGCACCGCGTCGCGCAACGTCGGGCTGGTCCCCTGTACCTCGTCGGGGGTGATGAGGCGCCGGCCGGGCAGGCCGCTGCGCAGTTCGGTGTCGAGCATGTCGAAGCCGGCCGCGTCGAACCGTTCGGGGACGGGCGCCATCGGGCTCGCCTCGTCCTTGGCGTTGACGAGGATCAGGATCGGCGCGTGATCCGGATGCGCGTCGGACCATGTCCGTACCTCACGCAGGCAAGCGGCCAGCGTGAGGCAGGACGAGCCCCGGTCGATGCCGGGCATGTGCATCACCTTCAGCCCGGGCGCGGCCATGGCGGGACCATCGCCGGCCCGGGCATAGCGGCCGCCCGCATCGTCGCGGTACACATCCAGCTCGATCTGGCGCATCCCCGCGTCGAGCTGCGCGGTGAGGGGCCGGTGCGCATAGTCCAGCGCCACCGCCCGCGGATCGGCCGCGATCAGGCGCGCCATCACGGCGGGCGGGATCGCCTGCTTGTAGCTGTTGTGCGTGCCGACCGCGACGATGTCGTTGACCCGCAGCGCCGTGTCCTGCGCCCGCGCCGGTGCCGCCGTCGCGGCGACCAGCGCGATCAGGCGCGCGGCGCGGATCACATCCGCCACCGTATGCCGGCGAGCAGTTGCCGGCCGCTGCGCGCATAGCTGCTCACCCGGTCGGAGCTGTCGACGAACTGGTCTTCCGCCTGATTGGTCAGGTTCACGCCCTCCAGCGTGACCGTGAAGCGCGGCGTGACGTTCCAGAACAGCGAGGCATCGACATAGGTCGCCGCGTTGACCCCGGCGATGTCGTTGCCGTTGGCCCCGGGAACCGCGGTCAGATAGCGGTCGCGATAGTTGATCGACGCGCGTCCGCCATAGACCGGTGTCTCGTAATACAGCGTCGCGTTGGCCGAGTGTTTCGACAGACCAACCAGCGGTTTGCGCACGCTGGTCGTCGCGGTCAGCGCATAGTCGGTATCCGAGCTGGTGTAGGTGTAGTTGGTGATCGCGCCCAGGTGCCGCAACACGCCGGGCAGGAAGGTGAACGCCTGTTGCGCGATCACCTCCACGCCCTTCAGGCTCGTGCCGGGGCCGTTGACCGGCTGGGTGAAGAAGAAGATGTCCTCGGGCCGCGCCACCTGCTGATTGCCGAGGAAGGCGATCGGATAGCCCGACGCGGCATAGGCCTGTTCGGTGGTGCGGTTGGTGATGAAGCTGTCGATCCGCTTGTAGAACGGGCCGACCGCGAAGAAGCCGTCGCGGGAGGGATAGAATTCCAGCGCGAGATCGACCGAATCGGCGCGGAACGGCTCAAGGTCAGGATTGCCGACCGACACGGTGCGCGTATTCACCTGCACCTGCCCGCCAGGCGTCAGCGATGTGAGCGTCGGGCGCGTGATGTTGCGGTTGGCGCTGGCGCGCAGCTGCAACCGGGGGGCCAGTTCGAAGACGAGGTTCGCCGATGGCAGCCAGTCGGTGTAGCTCCGCTCGAACGTCACGGGTTGCGCGACCCCGCCCACGACGACGGCACCGGTCGCGGTAGTCCGCGTCCGCGCGACGCGCACACCCGCATCACCGCGCACGACCATCCCCGCGAGTTCGCCGCGCAGGTCGAGCTGGGCATAGCCGGCCAGCACCTCCTCCTTGACGCGCCGGTCGTTCTCGCGATTGCGCGTCAGCGGAGTGGCGTTGGGGTCGATCAGCGGCAGCGCCTTGTCGAAATCGACGTACAGCCATTCGCGCGGCGCGCCCGCGGGCAGGTCGAGCGCCTTGCCGAAGGTGTAGGGCGATCGTGCGTACACCAGGTCCGCGATCGTCCGGCCGCGCACGCTTGTCACGTCCTGGCCGAAATCGGAGGTGTCGAAGATGTAGCGCGTATGGCTCGCGCCAGCCCTGACCGTCACCGCGTCGTTCGCGCGATAGGCGAGGTTGACCTTGCCGATCCGGTAGTCGTTGTCGACGACGTTGATGCGCGGCCGGTACAGGTCGAGCCGCAGCGCCGACGGATCGGTGAGCGAGAAACCGTACGTCATCACCGGCACGCGATCGTTCGGGCGATAGTCATAGGCGAAATCGCGGTTGTTGGTCAGTGCCTGCAGCGTCCGCGTGTCGACCGTATAGTCCGACCCCTCGACGCCCGCGAGCAGGTCGACGGTCAGCCGATCGGTCGGCTTCCATGTCGTCGTCAGCGCGAACTGGTGGAACTTCGTGTCGTTGCGGTCGCGGCGGTTATCGATGCGGTTGTCGACGTTGCCGAATTCCGCTGCCACGATGTCGTTGCCCTGCGTGACCAGGCTGCGGATCGTCGTTTCCCGGATGCCGGTCGCATCGGTGCGGCTGAACGACTGAGCGTCGAGGAAATATTCCAGCCGGGTCGATTTCAGCCGCGCATACAGCACGTCGAGGTCGACATGCAGCGCATCGCTTGGCCGGAACTGGAACGCCCCGGTCAGGCCGAGCCGCTTCTGGTCGTGGTCGAAGATGAAATAGCGCGGCGTCCGCGGGTAGAACAGCCGGTCGGAGCCGGTGCCGTTCAGCCGCGCGCGGGTCGCGGGATCGATCGCGGCCGACACGTTGGCGAGGGTCCAGCCACCGCTTGCCCAGCGCAGCGTCTGGTGACCGTCCTCGATCACCTGCCGCCGCGAATAGGCCGCCGACACCAATGCGCCCCATACGCCGTCGTCACTCGTCTTCGACACCACGAGCGCGGCCCGCGGGCCGACATCATCGGTACGCGTCGCCCAGAATGCCTGCCCCGAGGCGACGACGTGGAAGCCGGCATTGTCGAACGGCCGCAGCGTGTGCAGGTCGACCGTCGCGGCGATGCCGCCTTCGTCCAGCGACGGCGACCGCGCCTTCACCACATCGATCCGGCTGAACAGTTCGGAAGCGAAGATGTTGAAGTCGAACGATCGCGACCGGTTCACCGCGCCACGCTGATCGGTGGTGCCGGTGGTCGCCAGCGCCTCCATGCCGTTCAACCGGACGCGGGTGAAATCGGCGTTCAGGCCGCGCACCGCGATCTGCCGGCCCTCGCCCGCGTCGCGCGTGATCTGCACGCCAGGAATGCGCTGGATGCTCTCGGCGACGTTGGTGTCGGGGAAGGCGGCGATGTCCTTGGCGAAGATGCTGTCGGTCAGCCCGATCGCATCACGCCGCGCGGCGATCCCACTTTCCAGACTCTTGCGCAGACCGGTGACGACGATGTCCTGTCCCTCGCCCTGCGCCGGGGCGTTCGCCGCATCCTGCGCCGGCTCGGGCGCGGCATGGGCTGATATGGCGACCGGGATCACCCGCGCCGGCGCCGCGCGCGGCGTCAGCACGACCAGATTGCCGCGGACCACCGGCACCAGCCCGGTGCCGCGCAGCATCGCGATCAGTGCGGCGCGCGGCGTCAGCCGCCCGGCCACGGCCGCCGCCCGCCGCCCCGCCGCATTGCCCGGCGCGACCATGACCTGAATGCCCGTCGCACGCGAATAGAGCGAGATGCTCTGCCTCAGATCACCGGCAGGGATCGCGAAATCAGCGTGCGCGGTCCACGATGCGGGCATCTGTGCCGCCATGGCGGCTTGCGGTACCAGTATCGCCATCGTCAGACTGAAAACACTGGCACCCATCATCGTCGAACGTCGCATGTATCTTTCCCCCAATCGGCTGCATGGCAGCCGTCACGAAAGGAAGACGTCAATCAACGACGGTACGGACATAAATAATTTTATAGCATTTTTATGTCACTAATAATTCACTCCGGTGACAAGATCAGCGTAGAATCTGTTTTCTTTACGACAAATCCGTAGGTCATGCCGAGTGATCGTAACAGCGAGGGCGCGTCATCGATCCGAAACCGGCCGCTGATCGGCAGATCGGCCAATCCGGCTGGTGGTGATTGTACAATCGGCCCCGATTGCCGGTTGAGTATCGCCACCAGATCACCAAGCCGCAACCCGTCGACATCCAGCCAGCCCTGACGACGATCGTCGGCACGGGCATCGAAGCGTACCGCGGGGCCGACATGTCCGCGCACGACATGCCCACGCCATCCCGCCGGCACCCGCTCGCTATATGTATCGTCCGTCCCGGCGACCCGCACCGCACCGCGATATACTGCGACATCCATTCGACCGACGGTGCGATCAATGTCGAACGCCGTGCCGAGTACGCGGACCTTGCCATCGCCTGCGCGCACCGTGAACGGCCGGGCGGGATCGTGCGCCACGTCAAAGAACGCCGCACCGTCCGCCAGCGTCACGTCCCGGGCCGTTTTCCCATAGCGGACGGTGAGTTGCGTCGCCCCGTCGAGGCGCAGCCGCGTCCCATCGGGCAGCCGCACTGCGCGCGTTTCGCCCCGCCCGGTTCGCAGCGAGGCGATCCGATCCGGTGCCGGTCCAAGCCATGCCCGCGGAAGTCCGAACAGGGCGACGAGCGCGACGACGCCGGCCGTGGCGCCTGTCGTCACGCGGCGTCTGCGCGCCCGCAGTGAGCGCACTTCTTCGTTCGACAGCCGCCCGCGATCACGCCAGCTTACGAGGGCGTCCGCCAGCTCCGGCGCGAAATCACGTTCCGTTGGCGCCATGTCGTCATGATCGTTTCTCATGCGCCCTTGTCGATCCAAAGATCGCGGCGGCAAAGGGCCCGGCGCAAATCGGAGCGTGCGCGCGTCACATGCTTCTCGATCGCGGCAGGCGACAGGTCGAGATCCGCCGCGACCGTATCGATGGTATCGCCATCGAGCCGCCGCCGCAGGAACACCTCGCGCCGCAATGGTGGCATGGCCTCTATCGCCGCCACAAGGACATGGACGCGCTCCTGGTACAGCAGGACTTCGTCAGCCCGCAGCCGTGGGCATACAAGCGTTACCGGCACTTCGACCATCACCGGCCGCTTGCCGCTCTGCCGAAACCGGTCGCGGATGAGGTTCCCGGCCACCGCCAGGCAGAAGGCGGTGACGTCCTCCACCGTCCGCCGGGTGCGATAGGCATAAAGGCGGAGAAAGGTTTCTTGTACCAGATCGTCGCTGTCGCACCGGTCGCGTAGCCGGGACAGCGCAAAACGATGCAGCAAGGCGTACAGCGCCGGCTCGTCAACACCGCCTTGGCATGCCGCTGAATCCGGCGCTGTGCCGCTCGTCGATGCCACCCTGTCACTCCGCCCGTCGCTCAGCCTCGGCACCTAGGGATGCTTCGTGAAAGTGGAATGACAAGGGCCGGAGGAGGTCGCGGTTTCCGTATCGGGCGCAACGTTGCTCGTCCCGGGTCCGACCGCTGGCGACACCGGCGTCGCCTGGCATCCATGAGGGTTGCCGGCGACCGATGACCCGGACCCCGAAGGGCGGTGACAAATCCACCTAAGCGTGAGAAATGGTGCTGCCGGTGAGGATTGAACTCACGACCTCAGCCTTACCAAGGATGCGCTCTACCACTGAGCTACGGCAGCACTCCGAGCCGGGGGAAACCCTCGGCGGCGGGAGGGGCCTATGTGCAGCCATTGGTCGGGATGTCAAGCGACGGTTGTCGAATTGGCCGCGAAAAGCGTAGAAAGCGCGAATGGACGACGATGAACGCAAGGCGCGGCTGGCACAGGCGCTCCGCCAGAACCTCCGGCGCCGTAAGGGGCAGGCGCGGGAACTGAACGATTCGCCGCCTTCTGCCGAACCCGACCCATCACCGCAGCGGTAATTCCTGCCGGGCAGGCGCGTTGACCGCGTCGACGTGGAGCGGCACGCTCGCCGCAACGAGGAATGGGAGAGGTGTCATGCGTCGCTGGTGGGTGCTGCTGGTCGCGTTGCTGGTCGGCCAGGGTGCGTGGGCGTCGCCGCTGCCGCCGTCCGGATCACCTGTCGCGGTGCATGGGCGGTTGGCCGTCAAGGGCAATCGGGTCGTCGATGGGCGGGGCGAGCCCTATGCGGTACAAGGCATGTCGCTGTTCTGGAGCCAGTGGCAGCCGCGTTACTATGATGCCGCGACGATCGACTGGCTGGTGCGCGACTGGCACATAACGGCGGTGCGGGCGGCGATCGGGGCACAGTCGGGCGGCTATGACAAGCAACCCGACATCGAAACCAGGCGGGCCGAGACGGTGATCGACGCGGCGATCGCCCGGGGGATCTATGTCGTGGTCGACTGGCACGCGCATCAACCGCGCGCCGACGATGCGGTGACCTTCTTCACCCATATCACCCGCAAGTATCGCGGCGTTCCCAACCTGATCTACGAACCCTATAACGAGCCGCTGCCCGAACATGGCTGGGCCAAAGTGCTCAAACCCTATCACATCCGCGTGATCGGAGCGATCCGGGCGATCGACCCGGAAGCATTCGTCGTGGCGGGCACGCGGAGCTGGTCGCAGGATGTCGACGAAGCGGCGGCCGATCCGCTGCCCTTTGCCAATGTCGCCTACACGCTGCATTTCTACGCGGCGACGCACAAAGCCGAACTGCGCGCCAAGGCCGATCTGGCGATGCGGCGGGGCATTGCCCTGTTCGTCACCGAATATGGCACGACCGCCGCCAATGGCGATGCGCCGATCGATGCGGCGGAAACACGCATCTGGTGGGAATGGTGCGCGAGGAACGGTGTCAGCTATCTGAACTGGTCGGTCGCGAACAAGGACGAGGCCTCGGCAATCCTGAAGCCCGGGACGCAGGCGGTGGCGGGATGGCTTGCCGGCGATCTGACCGGATCGGGGAAGCTGGTGCGGGGGCATCTGCGCACGCTTCGCTGACGGCGGCTTTCGTCGCGGTTCGGCGCATGGCATGGACGCGGGCATGACCGATCCCCGCCCGCTCGCCTATCGTCACACGCCCGGTGCCGGCCCGACGATCCTGTTCCTGCCCGGCTATGCGTCCGACATGGCCGGCACCAAGGCGCTGGCGATCGAAGCATGGGCCAAGGCGCGGGGGCAGGCGTTCCTGCGCTTCGACTATGCCGGATGCGGTGAGAGCCCCGGCGTGTTCGAGGAACAGACCCTGGCCGGCTGGGTCGACGACGCGCTGGCAATGGTCGACTTGTGCGTCGACGGGCCGGTGGTGCTGGTCGGATCGTCGATGGGCGGCTGGATCGCACTGCTGGTGGCGCGCGCCCGGCCGGAGCGGATCGTCGGACTGGTCGGCATCGCGCCCGCGCCCGACTTCACCGACTGGGGCTTTTCGCAGGCCGAGAAGATGGCGATGCTGACCGAAGGACGGATCGAGCGGCCATCGCCCTATGCCGATACGCCGACCGTGTTCACCCGCGCCTTCTGGTCGTCGGGGGAGGCGAACCGGCTGATGCACGGCGATGTGCCGATCAACGTGCCGGTGCGGCTGGTACAGGGGCAGCGCGATGCCGATGTGCCGTGGGAGCGCGCGGTCCACCTCGCGTCGCGGCTTCGTTCAGCCGATGTGCAGACGGTGTTGGTCAAGGATGGCGACCATCGCCTGTCGCGCGACGGCGATATCGCGCTGATCCTGCGCGCCATCAAGGATGTGTTGAGCTGATGCTGTCATCGTTGCTGTTCCTCGCCCTGCAAGCCACCGCCGGGCCCCAGCTTCCGGCCGGGGCGACGCCCGAGGCCCGGTACGACCAGTGCGTCGATGCCGCGACGACGACGCCGGACGTGGCGGAACGGATCGCGGGCCAATGGCGGCTGGCCGGAGGCGGGTTCCTTGCCCGCCAATGCCTCGGCATGAGCTATGCGACGCGGCAGAAGTGGAGCGCGGCGGCGGAGGCGTTCGAACAGGCCGCACGCGAGGCGGAGGTGGCCAAGGACGTCCGTGCCGCCAATTACTGGGCGCAGGCGGGCAATGCGCGGCTGGCCGATGGCGATACGATCGCGGCAGGCGCGGCGCTGGACGCGGCGCTGGCCAGCGGCGCGCTGACCGGACTGGCGCGGGGTGAGGCGCAGCTCGACCGGGCGCGGGTCCGCGTCGCGGCGGGCGATCTGGCGGGTGCGCGCGGCGACATCGACAGCGCGCTGAAGGACGCGCCGGCCGATCCGCTGGCGTGGCTGTTATCGGCGACGCTCGCGCGGCGGACCAGCGATCTGACCCGGGCGCGAACCGACATCGCCGAAGCGGTGCGGCGGTCGGCCGACGATCCGTCGGTACAGCTGGAGCTGGGCAATATCGCCGGGTTGTCGGGGGACGCCAAAGCGGCGCGCGCGGCATTCGAGGCGGTTCAGCGGCTCGCCCCCGACAGTGCGCAGGCAAAGGCCGCATCCGCCGCGCTCGATACCTTGCCGCCGGCCTGACGCGGTTGCGAGGATGCGACGGCGACCCGATATCCGGGTTCGAACCAACGGAGCCGTCGATGACCCGCTATCTCCATACCATGATCCGGGTGACCGACCCGGACGCCACGATCGCCTTTTTCGACATGCTGGGCCTGAAAGAGGTCCGGCGCATGGACAGTGAGAAGGGGCGGTTCACGCTGATCTTTCTCGCCGCGCCGGGGCAGGAGGGCGTGGCCGAGGTCGAGCTGACCCATAATTGGGACCCGGAGCCGTATGGCGGCGGCCGCAATTTCGGCCATCTGGCGTTCCGCGTCGACGACATCTACGCCACGTGCCAGCGGTTGATGGACGCCGGGGTGACGATCAACCGCCCGCCGCGCGACGGCCATATGGCGTTCGTGAAGACGCCCGACGGCATCTCGATCGAACTGTTGCAGGACGGGTCGCTGCCCGCCGCCGAACCCTGGGCATCGATGCCCAATGTCGGGACGTGGTGATGGAAGTCGTCCGCGTCCCTGTCCTGTCGGACAATTATGCGTGGCTGCTGCACGACGACGCGAGCGGTGAGACGGTGGCGATCGATCCGGGCGAGGGCCAGCCGCTGCTCGACGCGGCGGCGGCGCGCGGCTGGACGATCGGCGCGATCTGGAACACGCATTGGCATCCCGATCATGTCGGCGGCAATGCGGCGATCAAGGCGGCGACCGGCGCGGAGGTGACCGGGCCGGAGGCGGAGCGTACGAAGATCGCCGACCTCGACCGGGGCGTCGGCGAAGGCGCGATGCTGTCGGTCGGGGACGCGCAGGCGACCGTGTGGTCGGTGCCGGGTCATACCACGGGGCATATCGCGTTCCATTTCGCTGACGAGGCGCTGCTGTTCACCGGCGACACGCTGTTCGCGATGGGGTGTGGTCGCTTGTTCGAAGGGACGGCGGCCGACATGTTCGGCAATATGCGGCGCTATGCCGACCTGCCTCCCGAAACGCGGGTCTATTGCGGGCACGAATATACGCTGTCGAACGGGCGTTATGCGCTGATCGCCGAGCCGGACAATGCGGCGATCGTCGAGCGGATGCAGGCGGTCGAGGCGATGCGGGCCAAGGGCGAGGCGACGGTGCCGACCACGATCGGTGCGGAACTCGCCACCAATCCGTTTCTACGCGCAGGGTCGGTCGAGGAACTGGCACGGCACCGCGCGGCGAAGGATGCGTTCTGACCGGACAAGGAGAAGCGGCATGAAGCGATTGGCATGGACGGCGGCGCTGCTGCTGGGCGCATGTGCGACCCCGCAGCAACAGGCGGAGATGCAGGCGAAGGGCGACCGGCTGTTGGCAAAGACGCTGGAAGGGCGGGTCGCGGGCAAGCCCGAAAACTGCCTGCCGACGGGATTCATCGATGGTCCGCAGGTGGTCGGTGATTCGTTGATCTATCGTCAGAGCGGCAAGCGGCTGTGGCGGACCCAGGTCCGCGACCGCTGCCCGTTCCTGCGCGACGATCAGATCGTGGTGTCGATCCTGTACGGGACCAATGTGTGCCGCAACGACCGCTTCCGGCTGATCGATCGCGGGGTATCGATCCCGTCGGGCGACTGCACGTTCGGGGACTTCGTGCCGTACGACAAGGCCGGGTGAGCTGTGGGGAACCGGGTGCCTTAGGCACCCCGTTCTCGACAAGCTCGAAGCTGCTCGAACCGAACGGAAGGTGGCGCGGGTTCCCGGCCACCCCGTTCAGTTCGAGCTTGTCGAGAACCTCTTACAGCACGTAACGGCTGAGGTCGGTGTTGCGCGCGATGCTCGCCAGCTGTTTGTCGACATAGGCGGCGTCGATCGTCACCGCCTGTCCCGCGCGATCCTCGGCGTCGAAGCTGACCTCTTCGAGCAGCTTTTCCATGACCGTCTGCAAGCGCCGGGCACCGATATTCTCGATTTCCGCATTCACCTCCGCTGCGATCCGGGCGACGGCGGCGATGCCGTCGTCGGTGAAGTCGATGCTGACCTGTTCGGTCGCCAGCAGCGCGCGATACTGGGCCGGCAGCGACGCCTTGGTATCCGACAGGATCGCGATGAAATCCGCTTCGGTCAGCCCCTTCAGTTCGACGCGAATCGGCAGGCGACCCTGTAATTCGGGCAGCAGGTCGCTGGGCTTGGCGACATGGAACGCGCCGCTGGCGATGAAGAGGACGTGGTCGGTCTTCATGGGGCCGTATTTGGTGGCGACCGTCGTCCCCTCGATCAGCGGCAGCAGATCGCGCTGCACACCTTCGCGGCTGATCGATCCGCCGCCGCGCCCGTCGCTGACCGCGATCTTGTCGATCTCGTCAAGGAACACGATGCCGTTCGCCTCCGCGTCCGCCAGCGCGACGCGGCTGACCTCGTCCTGGTCGAGGCGCTTGTCGGCCTCTTCCTCGACCAGCTTGTCCCATGCGGCGCGGACGGTCAGCTTGCGGCGCTTCTGCTGGCCGCCGCCGAACGCCTTGCCCATCATCTCGGACAGGTTGATCATCTGTGGCGCGGCGCCGGGAATTTCGAACGGCATCTGCGGCGCGGCGTCGAGTTCGAGCTCGACTTCCTTGTCGTCGAGATGGCCGTCCGCGAAGCGCTGGCGGAAGGCTTCGCGGGTCGCCTCGCTGGCACCCTTGCCGGTCAGTGCGTCGAGTAGGCGGGCCATTGCCGCTTCCTCGGCCTTGTCCTTCACCGCGACGCGGCGGCGTTCGCGCTCCAGCCGGATCGCTTCCTCGACCAGGTCGCGGGCGATCTGTTCGACGTCGCGGCCGACATAGCCGACCTCGGTGAACTTGGTCGCCTCGACCTTCACGAACGGCGCGTCGGCGAGCTTCGCCAGACGGCGGCTGATCTCGGTCTTGCCGCAGCCGGTGGGCCCGATCATCAGGATGTTCTTTGGGGACACCTCGTCGCGCAGGTCGGGGCTGAGCTGCTGGCGACGCCAGCGGTTGCGCAGCGCCACGGCGACGGCGCGCTTGGCGTCCTGCTGGCCGATGATATGCGCGTCGAGCGCGGCGACGATCGCCTTGGGCGTCAGATTGTCTTGCATGGGATGTCCGTCAGTTCGCGCTGTCGAGCGCTTCGAGGGTGACGCGATCGTTGGTGTAGACGCAGAGTTCGGCGGCGATGGCCAAGGCCTTGCGCGCGACCTTCTCCGCGTCGCCTTCATAATCTGACAGCGCGCGGGCGGCGGCGAGGGCGAAATTACCGCCCGAACCAATCGCGGCGATGCCGGCTTCGGGTTCGAGCACGTCGCCATTGCCGGTGACGACCAGCGTCACGTCCTTGTCGGCGACGATCAGCATCGCCTCCAGATTGCGGAGGAACTTGTCGGTGCGCCAGTCCTTGGCCAGCTCGACGGCGGCGCGCAGCAGCTGGCCCTGATGGCGTTCCAGCTTCGCCTCCAGCCGTTCGAACAGGGTGAAGGCGTCGGCGGTGGCACCGGCGAAGCCCGCGATCACCTTGCCATCGCCCAGCGGGCGGACCTTGCGCGCATTGGGTTTCATGACCGTCTGTCCGGCCGAAACCTGCCCATCCCCCGCGATCACCACCCGACCGCCGCGACGCACGGATACAATGGTGGTGCCGTGCCACACCGTCTCTTTGCTCATGGGCGCGGATATGGGGAGGGGGTTCGCCGGTGCAAGCGGGGGTGGTGGAGGGGCGGTCGCGAACGCTGTCGTTCCGTGTGGGGAGATCCCCCCTCCACCAGCTTTGCTGGTCCCCCTCCCCGTGCCGGGGAGGATTTTAGCGTTCCACGCCCTTCGCCTTCCCCCATGCCCGTGCAGCGGTGTAGCCCAAGTAACCCGTGCCGAAGAGTGCGTACAATTCCTCCGGAATGCCGCGCAGATAGGCGGTCATGCCGCGGGCGATGCTCTCGGCCATGGCGGGCTGGACCGCCGAGATCAGGCCCATCGGGATCGCCCAGAGCAGCAGCGCGTACATGACGTAGAGGAAGCCGGGACGCGCGCGCGAGGTCCACGGATCGGTCGACTGCGCCTCCGCCACGATCGCCGAGAGTTGCGCCTTTACCCGTTCGAGATCGGCGCTCCCTTCGAGTTTGAGCAGTTCGAGCTTGGCGGCGTCCCTCGCGCGGGGGTCGGGAATCAGCTTGTCGAGCAGCGCCGCGATCGGCGCGATCAGGGTGTCGAGCATAAGTCCTCCCACAGGTTCAAAGGTCACAAAGGTCACACTCGCGACGTATCGACGCGGTGGGCCAGCCAGCCGTAGAGAAAGGCTTCGCTGGCGGGACGCGTTTCGGCGAGGCGGAGATAGCGTTCGCCCTGCAAGGCGTTGATCGCCTTGACCAAAACTGCTTCGGCACCCGGGCCGCGCGTGGCGAGCAGGGTGTCGAGCGCGTGCAACGTTTTCGCGCCGATGGTGCCATCGACCGCGATGTCGGCCCAGTCGCGCTGCTCACGGTTCAGGGCGTTGAGCACGCGTTGCAGGAAGGTCGCGGCGACCGCCGGTCCCATGTTGACGCCGGTGTCGAACAGTTCGGCGGCAAGAGCGGGCGCGCGCGACGCGACGCGGTCGAAGGCCGGGGCCTGCCAGTAGCGGCGACGGTAGACGGTAGCGGCGGCGGCGCGCGGCAGTTCGCGGATCGGGCCGGTATATCCTTCGGCGCGGGCGACGGCCTGGGTAATGCCGAACCGGGTCGGACCGCCGCGATCGGCGGGGTGGTCGACATAGCCGCCTTCGCGGTCGATGACGTCTTCGATCAATGGGGTCGCGTCCATATTGTCCTCCTGTTGGATGGAGAACGTAACCAGAACGGTTCGTTGTAGGAAAGCCGGGTGGGCCGAGGCGGGCCGGTCCGTTGCTATCGTTGCCGGGGTACGATCAAGACCTCTGGGCAAGTCGCGAGCTCAACCGCTGATGCACCGTGCCGCCGCGCAGGCGGGGGGCCGGAGCCAAGCAAAACAACCGCTTGCGTGCGGGACCCTGGACCCCCGCCTGCGCGGGGGTACGGTGGTGGGTGCTGTCACCCTCAGACAGCGATGCTTCCGTCCAGCCCGATCGGTACCCGTTAGCTGAACAGCGCGTCGCGGCGGTGGCTGGCGGCAATTTCGGCCGGGGTCGGATGCCGCAGCACCGCGATCGTATCGGCATCGGGCGACCAGCGGATCAGCCCGGCGTCGGCGAATTGCCCCAGCCAATAGTCCATGCACCACCGCCCCCAGCGCGCGCGGAAGCGGGTGGCGTTGCGCAGGATCGCGTCGAATTGATGCAACGGCGGGACATGAACCGCATGATGCTGATGCCATGCGACCGCGCCGCCGACCCATGCCATCGGCACGCCCGCCGCCGCCAGCGCCCATGCGAAGTCGGTCTCCTCCCCGCCATAGCCGACATAGCCGGTGTCCATGCCGCCCGCCGCATCCCAGGCGCTGCGCGGCAGGGCGAAGGACAGGCCCCATAGCTCGCCATGGCTCGGCACAGGGCGGACTTCGTCATCGGCAAGCGCCGGCTTGGCCGGATGGCGGACCGCCTGCGCCAGATCGACCGTGCCGGGCGGCAGGTAGCGGACCTCGCCCAGATAGCAGGCGGGACGATCGTCGAGCACCTCGGCATAGCGGGCGACCAGCGACGGTGACGGGATGCAGTCGACATCGAGGAAGATCAGGCTATCGCCGCGCGCCGCCAGGGCTGCCGCATTGCGCGCCTCGGCCAGCGGCATCGGGTCGCCGGGCACGAATACCTCGCGCACCGGCACCCTTGGATCGGGCAGGCCGGCGGGTGCGGCATCCTGCATATAGGCGATGACCAGCTCGTCGGGGGCGCGGGTCTGCGCGGCGATGCCCGACAACAGGTTGGCGAGGTGCGCGGTCCGCCCGCGCACCAGCGTGCAGACCGAGATCACGCCGACAGGCGCTGCTGCACCGGCTGCCCCCGGAAATGGGCGACCCCCTCCATGATCCCGAAGGCATAGCCGCGCCGCGCGACATAGCTGTGGGCGAGGTCGGGACGCTCTGCGAGGCCGTCCGAATAATTGCCGACGATGATCGCATGGGCGCAGGCGCGCAGCATTTCGACGTCGTTGCCGCTGTCGCCGGCGACGATCACCTGATCGCGGCGCATCCCCGCCTGCTGGCGGACATACTCGACCGCCGTCCCCTTCGACGCGGCGAGCGGCAGGATGTCGAGATAGCGGCCATGGCTGTGGATCACCGAGGCGGCGAAACCGGCATCGGCGAGCAGGTCGCGGACCCGCTGGGCGATGTCGGTTTCGCCGGCGGTGAAGTAGCTCAATTTGTGACTGCGCTGTTCGAGCGGGCTTTGCGGGCGCAGGTCGGACTGTGCGGCGAGCAGCGCGCCGATCGCCGCCCGGTCCCAGCCGGCATCGATCGTCGCCGTCCACGTATCGTCGCGGACATAGATGCCGCCATGGGCACGGTGATAGATTTCGGAGCCGACCGAGGTAATCATGACGGCGGGCGGCGCGACCTGATTCTGGGCAAGGATCGCCAGCGCGCTGTGCAGGCTGCGTCCGGTGGCGATGCCGAACAGCATGTCGTGCTGGTCGCCGTGCCACAGGTTGAACGCCTGCGCCGCTTCGGATTCGCCCAGCAGCGTGTTGTCGATGTCGGAGACCAGCAACAGGCGCGGGGTTTCCGCGACCGGGGCGGGCGGGGCGATCACCGCCTGCGCCAGTTCGGCATAGCGCGCGACATGCCCGTCCCAGTCGTACAGGTCGGCGGCGGTCGCCCCGGCGCGCGAATAGCGATCCCACAGCGCATCGTCGGACAGGATGGTCAGCATCGCCCGACCGATCGCCTGTGGATCGCGCGGGTCGACGAGGATGCCGTTGCCGCACCCCTCGATAATGTCGTTCGGCCCGCCGCTGTCGGTCGCGACGAGGGGCAGGCCCGACGCCGCCGCCTCCAGCAGCGTCAGTCCGAAGGGTTCGTTGAGCGCCGGGTTGACGAAGATGCCGCGCCGCGCGCGGGCATGGGCATAGATGGCGGGGACTTCGTGCGGGGCATGGGTCTTGGGGATCGCGACCGATCCGTACAGGTCGTAGCGGTCGATCAGCGCGAACAGTTCGGCCATGTTGCCGGCCAGTTCGGGTTCGAGGCTGCGCGGATCGTCGCGGGTGCCGGCGACGATCACCAGATTGGCGGCGGTCTGAAGCGCGGGGCAGCGGCCATAGGCATGGACCAGCGCGGCGAGGTTCTTCTTGCTGACCGGGCGGGCCAGCGCGAGGATCACCGGCTTCGACGGATCGGCGAGGAAGCGGTCGATCCGCGCATCGACCATCGGATCGGTACAGGTGCCCGCGAACATCGCCAGATCGCTGCCCGGCGGGATGATGCGGATGCGGCCGGGATCATAGCTGGCATAGCCGGCATATTGCACCTCCGCCTCGTCGCGGGACGAAGCGATGATCGCGTCGGCATCGGCGATCGCGCGGTCTTCGATGGCGATGCGGCGCTCCAGCCCCTGCGTCTCTGCACAGTCGGTGCCAAAAGCGATGCGCTTGACGCGTCCCAGTGAGTGGGCGGTGAAGAGATAGGGGATGCCCAGCCGCGCCTTGACCGCCGCCGCCACCGCGCCGGCATCGGCATAATGGGCGTGGATCAGGTCGGGGCGACGGTCCAGCCCCTCGATATGCGCGACCAGCGCGTCGACCATGCTGTCCTGTTCGCGCCACAGGGCTTCCTTGGGCAGATAGGCGTCGCTGGCCGAACGCAGGCGGACGATGCGCGTCGTGTCGTCGATCGGCTCCACCGCGTGCCAATAGCCATCGCCGAGCGCGCCGCCGCGAAAGGCGCGGGTGACGATATCGGTCCGGGTGATCGCATCGTTCCGACCGGTCGCGGCAACAAGATCAAGGAGGTAGCGGATGTGGCCGCCGGTATCGGCAGTGACGCCATATTCCACCTCGTGCGCACGAAGACAGCCCTGAAGCGCGAGATGGAGGATGAACATTACGGAACTTTCCCGTTAAAAAATACGGACTTGTGACCGTCTTCACAGGAACCGTTCGGCTTTCGCTTGGTTCCGGTGGACGATGGTATCCCCGCTTCGGATCGCGCAGATCGCCCCCGTCATCTACCCCACGCCACCGGGCAGGACGGGCGGGACCGAACGGGTCGTGTCCGACCTGACCGAGGCGTTGATGGCGATGGGCCATCACGTGACGCTGATCGCCCCGAGCGACAGCGTGACCACCGCCCGCCATCTGTCGGCGCATCCCAGCCTGCAGGCGTTGCAGGCCTATCACGGTCCGGTCGCGCCGGGAGTGCCCGCCGCGCTGGAGGCGGCGCAGCTGGGGCTGCTGGCGCAGCACTGCCACGAATTCGACATCGTCCATTGCCATGGCGAGTTCGCCCATGCCGCGGTGCTGGGCAAGCGGATAGGGCAGAGCGTGACGACGGTCCACTGGCGGCTGGACGAGCTCGACCGCAAGCTGTTCTTCCACAGCTTTCCCGAATTGCCGGTCGTCGCGATCTCGGCGGCGCAGGCGCGCGACCTGCCGCGCGCCAACCGCGCGGGCGTGGTGCATCACGGCATTCCAGCCGAGCGGTTCTCGGCCGGTCCGGGTGGGCCGGGAGTCGCCTTTATCGGGCGGATGACCGACCAGAAGCGGCCCGATGTCGCGATCCGCGTCGCGCGCGCCGCCGGGCGGTCGATCCGGCTGGCCGGGGGCATCGATGTCGGCAATCCGCGCTATTTCGACGAACGGGTCGCACCATTGCTGGGCAACGATGCCGAACATGTCGGCGAGGTCGACGACCGCGCCAAACAGGCGTTGTTGGGCGAGGCGGCGGCGCTGCTGTTCCCGATCGACTGGCCCGAACCCTTCGGGCTGGTGATGATCGAGGCGATGGCCTGCGGGACGCCGGTGATCGCATGGGATCGCGGCAGCGTGCGCGAGGTCGTCGACAACGGCGTCACCGGCTTCGTCGTCAGGAACGAGGACGAGGCGATCGCGGCGCTGGCGCGCATCGATACGCTCGACCGGGCAAAGGTGCGCGAACGGTTCGAGGCGCGCTTCACCGCGACGCGCATGGCGGCGGAGTATGTGGCGCTGTACCGGCAACGGATCGCGCTGGCGCATGGGGCGGTGGCGTGAGGGTCGGGCTGATCAGCTGGGCCTATCCCCCCGAAAAGAGCGGCCTGTCGCGCGCTGCGCAGGAGATTGCGCAGGCGCTGGCCGAGGCGGGACATGACGTCCGCGTCGTGACGATGGACCGCCGCGACCGCAGCATGGACGGCGCGGTCGAGGTGATCGGCGCGCAGGTCGATGGCTGGCTGGCCCGGTTGCGGCGCTGGCCCGGCATCGGTCATGCGTGCGGCCCGGCGATGATCGCGCGGACGGTGCGGCGGCTGCATGCCGAGCGGCCGTTCGACGTGGTCGAGGCGACCAACTGGTATGCGCCGGGGCTGTGGGTCGCGCTCACCGGGCCGGTGCCGCTGGTCACCCGCAATTCGACGCCGGTCGCGACCAGCGCTGGGCGGCCCCGCACCCTGCGCGACCGGATCGACCGGTGGGCGGCGGTCGCGCTGGAGGCGCTGTCGGCGCGGCAGTCCGCCGGCCTGATCTCCAATACCGAAGCGCATGGTGCGAAGGTCGCGGCGCTGTACGGCACGGTGCCGCCGGGGCCGGGACATGCCGTGATCGGGCTGAGCCTGCCGCCCGCGATCGTGGCGGCCGGACAGGCCGCGCTCTATCCGCCGGGCAATGCCCCGCTACGCATGTTGTTCGTCGGGCGCAACGAACCGCGCAAGGGAACCGATGCGCTGATCGGTGCGCTGCCCGCGCTGGCGGCGGAGGCCGATGCCGGCACGCTGCCCGAGTTCCGGCTGACGATGATCGGGCTGCACCGCCACGAACTCGACGGGTTGCCGCCGGCGGCGCTCCGGCGGATCGACATCCATCACCGGGTCGAGGACGATGCGCTCCACGCCGCGCTGGCGGCGGCGGATATCGTCGTCGCGCCGTCGCGCTACGAGAGTTTCGGGCTGGTCTATCAGGAGGCGATGACGTTCGGCCGACCGATCGCGGCGTGCGGCGAGGACCCGAGCGCGAGGCTGTTCGTCGGCAGCAGCGGCGCGGGATTGCTGGCGCAGGATTGCACGGCCATCGCGCTGGGCGCGGTCTTGCGGCGGATGCTGTGCGATGATGCGCTGCGGCTGGCGCTGTCGGCGGCGGCAAGGGTGGCGGCGGGGCGGTTCACCCGCGCCGGCCTCGCGGTGGAGACGGCGGCGGCCTATGTCGCGGCGGCGAACGGGCGGAGCAGGGCCGCCTCGTCGCTCGGGCGGCCGGCACCGGTCGACATGGCTTCGTAAACGCGCGACCGTTCGAGGACGCGCGACCGGCTGAGAAAATGGTCGATCGCCCCGGCCAGCGCGAGCGAGGTGCGTTCGAACGCCACCACCGGGCGTTCATGGACGATGCCGGCGAAGCGGACCTCGGCCCGGTTCAGCCGGTACTGGATGTCGGGCCACAGCGCCGATGGTACCCCGTCGACCCGGTTGCGGCGCGCCAAGCCTAGCGACTGCAGCCCGTCGCGATCGGCCGCTGCGGTGAGCCAGCCGAGAGACGTCAGCAGCGCGGCATCGGGCCGTTCGTCGGTATCCAGTTGCAGGATCCAGCCGGTCGCCGATGCCTGCACCCGGTTGCGTTGCGCGGCAAAGTCGCCGTTCAGCGGATGGGCGACGATCCGCGCCCATGGCACCCGTCCGGCCAGCGCCGCCGCGTCGTCGACCGTGCCGTCGAGCAGGACGATCGCGCGGGGAAAGTCGGAACGCAACCCCGTCAGCATCGCCGCGACCCCGTCGGCTTCGCCGGCACGGGCGATCATGCCAAGCGTCACGGCGTGCGGCTGCGGTGTCGCCGGTTTGCCGTCGATCAGTCCCAGCGCCCATGCGGCGTTGCGACGGGCATGGGGGGAAAGCGCGAATCCGCGTTCGGGCGTGCCGCCGCGCAGATGGTCGGCGACCGCCGCGCGAAGCGCGACCGGGTCAAAGGCCAGATCGGCGACCGCCAACCCGCAATGGGTGCATTCGGGCAGCGCGCGGTCGTGCCAGTTGGCGTTGCCGCAGATCGGGCAGCGTGGCCAATCCTGATTCATCCCATCCGCCCCCTTGCGTTGCTGCGTCGGGGAACGCACGACGTCGCGTGGCGGTTCGGAGGATTGATGCGGGAAACGACCAACGACACGATCATCGTCGCAGGCGCGACCGGCGACCTTGGCGGCCGGATCGCGAAGGCGGCCGTTGCGCGCGGCGCGAAGGTGCGGGCGCTGGTCCGCCCCGAGACCGCGGCCGAGCGCATCGCCGCACTGGAAGCGATCGGGGCCGAACCCTGTCCGGTCGATTTCGACGATGCGCAGGCGCTGGCCCATGCCTGTCGCGGGGTGTTGTGCGTGGTATCGGCGCTGAACGGGCTGGGCGAGACGATTCTGGATACCCAGACACGGTTGCTCGATGCGGCGCTGGGCGGCGGGGCGGCACGGTTCATTCCGTCCGATTTCTCGATCGATTATCGCGCGTTGCCGACCGGCACCAACCGCAATTTCGACCTGCGTCGCGCGTTCCGCACCCGGATCGACACCGCGCCGATCATGGCGACGTCGATCTTCAACGGCGCATTCGCCGATATGCTCAACGGACAGATGCCGTTGATCCAGCGGCGGGTGCGGCGGGTGCTGTACTGGGGCGATGCCGACACGAAGTTCGCGCTGACGACCAAAGACGATGTCGCCGCCTATACCGCCGCCGCCGCGCTCGACCCCGCCGCGCCGCGCGACCTGCATATCGCGGGGGCTGAGGTCAGCGCGCGCGATCTGGCGGCGTTGATGGGCGAGGTGACGGGGCGGCCCTATGGTCTGCTGCGCGCCGGATCGCTGGCGGCGCTGTCGCGGATGATCGGGGTGACGCGCCGGCTGTTCCCCGCGCGCGATCAGGTGTTTCCGGCGTGGCAGGGGATGCAGTATCTCCACAATATGTTCGACGGTCGCGCACCGTCGGCGCCGGTGGATAACGGGCGGTATGACGTGGCGTGGACGCCGTTGCGCGAGGTGGTGGCGCAGGGATGATCCTATCCCCCTGCGCGGGGGTCACCGCGTTGCGTGTGGATCGAACCGCTCCAGCGGCAACATCATCCCCGCCACGACGAACCAGCTGCGATCGACCGTCGCCGCCACCGCCTGATTGAGCCGCCCCGCCGCGTCGCGGAACCGGCGGCCGAGGGGGTGGTCGGGGACGATGCCCATGCCGACCTCGTTGCTGACCAGCAGCACCGGATGCGCCACGCGGCCGATCGCGGCGAGCAGATCGGTGGTATGACGGTCGATATCATGGTCGCCGAGCATCAGATTGGACAACCACAGCGTCAGGCAATCGATCAGCACCGGCCCCGTCGCCGCATCGATCACGCTGGCCAGATCGATCGGGCATTCGACCGTGTGCCATCCCGGACCACGATCGGCGCGGTGGCAGGCGATGCGGTCGGTCATCTCCTCGTCCCACGCCTCCGCCGTGGCGAGATAGGTCCACGGCCCCGCCAGCGCCTCGCACGCCGCCTGCGCCAGCCGGCTCTTGCCCGAGCGCGCGCCGCCCATGAACAGGGTTGTCGTCGCCATCTTGTCCTGTGCCCCGATGCGCTCTAAGGGCGCGGATGCGACAGGTTCCCAGAAACGGGATGAAAAGGGAACCCGGAAGCGCGTTTTGGACGCGTCATCCGGGGCTGCCCCCGCAACTGTGACCGGCGAGCCTTGCTCCCCCGCGTGCCACTGGACTTCGGTCCGGGAAGGCCGGGCAAGGCGACGACCCGGAAGCCAGGAGACCTGCCCGTCGCGGTTGTCCTTCGCGCGGACGGGGTGTGCCGGGCGATCGAGGGTTTCCTCGCGTGACGACGTCGTTTGGGGGTCGTGCGCGCATGGGAACAGCCTGTTCCGGCGTCATCGGTGCGCGTCCCCCTGGTTATGTCTGGGGGGAGTGCCTCATGAAGATTTCGAAGACCCGTTTGCTGTTGCTGCCGTGCCTGTTCGCGGCTGCCCCGGCCTTCGCGCAGAGCGCGCAATCGTCGGTCGGCCTCGAACGCGTGGCGGGGGAAGGCGACGAGATCGTCGTCACCGCCAACCGCGAAGCCCGCCCGGTCGATACCGTCGGGCAGGCGATCACCGTGCTCGACCTGACCACCATCGAACAGCGGCAGGCGGTGGTCGTGTCCGACCTGCTGCGCCAGACGCCCGGCGTCACCGTCACCCGCAACGGCGGCATCGGCACGACGACCAGCGTCAACATCCGCGGCGCGGACAGCGACCAGACCGTGGCGCTGATCGATGGCGTGAAGCTCAACGATCCGTCCTCGCCGGGCGGCGGGTTCAATTTCGGCAATTTGCTGATCGGCAATATCGCCCGGATCGAAGTGCTGCGCGGGGCGCAGTCGGTGCTGTGGGGCAGCCAGGCGATCGGCGGCGTCGTCAACCTCATCACCCGCCAGCCGACCGACGCGCTGTCGATCAACGTGCGCGGCGAGGGCGGCTCGTTCGGCACCGGACAGGGGTTCGCGAACATCTCGGGGAAGGCGGGGCCGGTATCGGCCAGCATCGGCGGCGGCTTCCTGACCACCGACGGCATCTCGGCCTATGCGCCGGGGCGCGAGGCGGACGGCTATCGCAGCTATGGCGCGAACGGCAGCGTGTCGGTGGCGCTGGCCGACAGCGTGTCGGTCGATGTCCGCGGCTTCTATTCCAACGGCCGGACCGAGATCGACGGCTTCCCCGCGCCGACGTTCAGCTTCGGCGATACCCGCGAATACGGCGATGCCGAGCAATGGACCGGCTATACCGGCCTGAACGCGGCGCTGTTCGACGGGCGGTTCCGCAATCGCATCGGCTATGCCCATACGTCGAGCAACCGCACCAACACCGACCCCGATGGCACGCCGACCGAGACGTTCCGGGGCAAGGGGCGCAACGACCGCATCGACTATCAGGGGTCGTTCGACGTGACCGACGCGGTATTCGCGACCTTTGGCGTCGAGCGTGAGGTGTCGCGCTTCACGACGTCGAGCTTCGGCGGTCCGACCGCCACCGGTCGGGCGCGGCTGCTGGGCGTCTACGGTCAGCTGGCGGTGACGCCGATCGAGAACCTGACGCTGACCGGCGGCGTGCGGCACGACGACCATAATGTCTTCGGCGGGGCGACGGTGTTTTCGGGTAGCGGCGTGTGGTCGCCGAACGCCGGCAACACCGTGTTGCGGGCGAGCTATTCGGAAGGGTTCAAGGCACCAACCCTGTTCCAGTTGCAGAGCGAATATGGCAATGCGGCGCTGACCCCGGAGCGTTCGCAGGGCTGGGACGCGGGCATCACCCAGCGTGGCCTCGATGGTGCGGTGGAGGCCAGCGCGACATGGTTCGATCGCACGTCGAAGGATCTGATCGCGTTCGTGTCGTGCTTCGGCGTGACGACCGGCGTCTGTGTGGGCAAGCCGAACGGCACCTATGACAATATCGCCCGCGCCGAGGCGAAGGGGCTGGAATTCGCGCTGAAGCTGAAGCCGGTCGAGGCGTTCACCGTCGCTGCCGCCTATACATGGCTGGATGCCGAGAACCGGTCGGCCGGGACCGCCAATTTCGGGCGCAAGCTGGCCCGGCGTCCTGCCGACAGCCTGACCGTCAACGCCGATTACCGCTGGGCGTTCGGGCTGGCGATGGGGGCGATCGTCACCATGGTCGGCGACAGTTTCGACAATGCGTCGAACGCGCGGCGGCTGGACGGCTATGTCCTGACCGATCTGCGCGCGTCGTTCGCGGTGACCGAACGGGTCGAGGTTTATGGCCGCGTCGAGAACCTGTTCGACGAACGCTATCAGACGATCTTCCAGTACGGGACGCCGGGGCGCGCTGCCTATGGCGGCGTGCGGCTGACCTACTGATGATCGACCTCGCCGAATATTGTGCGCATGGCGGGCGGGTGACCGCCGCCATGCGTGCGTTCGGCGGAGACGACTGGATCGATTTGTCGACCGGCATCGCGCCATGGGCGTATCCCCATGGCGCGATCGATCCGGGCCATGACCGGCTGCCCGAACCGGGCGAACTGGCGGCGCTGGAACGGGCGGCGGCGCGGGCGTTCGGGGTGGCCGACCCTACAGCGGTGGTCGCGGTGCCGGGTACCGATCTGGCGCTGCGGCTGCTGGGGGTGATCCTTGCCGCCGGGCGGCCGGCGGTAGTGCGGCCGGGCTATGCCGGCCACGCGGCCGCATGGCCGCACGCAAGCGCCGTGGCCGCGCTCGCCGATCCGCGCGATGCCGACCTGCTAGTGCTGGCTAGCCCCGCCAATCCCGACGGCTTCGTCACGCCGGCGGACCATCTGCGCACACTGGCGCGGCGGATGACACTGGTCGTCGATGAAGCCTATGCCGATCCCGTGGCCGGTCTGGCGGGGGAAGCGTCCGACCGGCTGATCGTGCTGCGATCGTTCGGCAAATTCTACGGCCTGCCCGGATTGCGGCTGGGCTTCGTCGTTGCCGGGAGCGGGGTGGCGGGTGCGCTGCGTCACCTGCTCGGCGACTGGCCGGTGTCGAGCGCGGCGGTGCGGATCGGGACGGCGGCCTATGCCGACCGCACCTTTGCCGATGCACAGGCAGAGCGGATCGCGACGGTCGGCGCGCTGCTCGACTTGGCACTGGCCGGGGTCGATATCATCGGCCGCGCGCCGTTGTTCCGGCTGATCGAGACCAGCGACGCGCACGCGCTGTTCCGCCATCTGTGCAACCATGCCATCCTGACCCGGCCGTTCGCCGACCGGCGCGACCGGTTGCGGATCGGCCTGCCACCCGACGGGGCGGCGCTGTCCCGCCTGACCACCGCCCTGAAGGAGGTTATCTGATGACCGAGACGCCCGACGATCACGCCCGCCACAATGCCCGGATGCAGCGCATGGCGGTGGCGCGCGAAAAGATGCAGGCGCGCCGCACCCTCGAACGTGGGCTGCTGATCGTCCATACCGGCAATGGCAAGGGCAAGTCGTCGAGCGCGTTCGGCATGGCGATCCGCAGCATCGGCTGGGGGATGAAAGTCGCGATCCTCCAATATGTGAAGGGCAAGTGGGAGACAGGCGAGCGCAACTTCTTCGACGCGCATCCCGATCTTGCCAGCTTCGAGGTGATGGGCGAGGGGTTCACGTGGGAGACGCAGGACCGCGCGCAGGACATCGCCGCCGCCCGCGCGGCATGGGAACGGTCGAAGGAGATGATCCTCGACCCTGCGATCGACTTCGTCATCCTCGACGAGTTGAACATCGTGCTGCGCGACGACACGCTGCCGATCGCCGACATCATCGCCTTCCTGAAGGATCGGCCGCTCACCAAGCATATCTGCATCACCGGCCGCAACGCGAAGCCCGAACTGCTCGACCTCGCGGATCTGGTCACCGAATTCGGCGAGGTGAAGCATCCCTATCATGCCGGGTTCAAGGCGCAGAAGGGTGTCGAATATTGATCCGTCCGCTCGCCCTGTTGCTCGCCGCGCCCGCGCTGGTCTCGGCCGCGCCGCGTGCGCCCCGGATCGTGTCGATCAATCCGTGCGTCGATGCGGTGCTGCGCTTGGTCGCCGATCCGGCACAGATCGTCGGCATCAGCCATTATTCGCAGGATGCGCGCGGGACGTCGGTGCCGCTCGGCTGGGCGCAGCGATTCAAGGCGACGTCGGGCACGGCGGAGGAGGTCGTGGCGCTGCGCCCCGACATCGTCCTCGCCGGGCCGCACGTCGAACCGGCGACGATCGCCGCATTGAAGCGGATGAAGATCGCGCTGGTGCAATATCCGGTGGCGGAGTCGGTGCCGGAAAGCATGGATCAGGTCCGCGCCATCGCCGCAGCCACCGGCCATGCCGACCGGGGTGAGGCGCTGGCGGCGCGGATCGGGGCGGCGGCGATTCCTTCGACCGCGCGTCCAGTCGGGGCGCTGGTGTGGCAGGGCAATGGGCTGGTGCCGGGTAGTGGTACGCTAACCGACGACCTGCTCAAACGCGCCGGTTTTCGTAACATGAGCGCGGCCTATGGCCTCAAGCAATGGGACGTCCTCCCGCTCGAATATCTGGTTGCCGATCCACCGCGCGTGCTGCTGTCGACCGCGCCCCAAGGGGTGCAGGACGACCGGATGACCGGCCATCCGGCGGTGCGGCGGCTGGCGAAGCATATCACCGTCGCCCCGTATCCCACGCGTCTGATGAATTGTGGTGGGCCGACGATCATCGCGGCGATGGCGCGGTTGCGACAGGTGCGTGGAGCAGTGACGTCATGAAGCGGCTGACCCTCGGCCTGATCGTCCTGTTGCTGCTCGCCGCCGCGCTGTCGGTTGCGGCGGGCAAGGTGTGGGTGCCGTTCGACGCGTGGACTGCCGACGATCCGCGATCGATCATCATCGTCGAACTGCGCCTGCCGCGCACCGTGCTTGCGTTGCTGGTGGGGAGTGCGCTCGGACTGTCGGGGGCGGTGATGCAGGGCTATCTGCGCAATCCGCTGGCCGATCCGGGGCTGTTCGGCGTGTCGTCGGGCGCGGCGTTCGGGGCGGTGATGGCGCTGTATTTCGGCTATGCCGCGCAGATGTGGCTGCTGCCCGGCTTCGCGCTGATGGGAGCAGGGGTGACGATGGCGCTGCTGGCGCTGATCGCGGGCCGTTCGGGCAGCCTGATCCTGTTCACGCTGGGTGGCATGATCCTGACCAGCATCACCGGATCGCTGACCGCGCTGGCGATCAGCGTCGCGCCGACGCCGTTCGTGTCGTCGCAGATCGTAACGTGGCTGATGGGGGCGCTGACCGATCGCAGCTGGGACGATGTGCTCGTCGCGGCACCGTTGATCGTGGCAGGTATCGGGCTGCTGGCGCTGACCGCTCGGTCGCTCGATGCGCTGACGCTGGGCGAGGCGGCGGCGCGGTCGATGGGCGTCGATCCGGCGCGGCTGCAACGGCTGGTGATCGCCGGCGTCGCGCTGACGGTCGGCGCATCGGTGGCGTCGGCGGGGATGATCGGGTTCGTCGGGCTGATCGTGCCGCATATGGTGCGGCCGTTCGCCGGCAATCGTCCGTCGGCAATCCTGCTGCCTTCGGCGCTGGCGGGGGCGGTGCTGTTGACCTTTGCCGACAGCCTCGTTCGACTGGCCCCGACGGTCAGCGAATTGCGGCTGGGTATCGCCATGTCGATGCTGGGCGGGCCGTTCTTCCTGTACCTGCTGATCGCGATGCGGCGGAGGCTGGCATGACCGATCTGGTGGCCGATGCGATTTCGCTGACGCTTGGTGGGCAGCGCGTGCTCGACGCGGTGTCGTTCGCGTTCCGGCCGGGGCGGGTGACCGCGCTGCTGGGTGCCAATGGCGCGGGCAAGTCGAGCCTGCTCGCCTGCCTCGCCGCGCTGCGCCGCCCCGATAAGGGCGCGGCGCGGCTGGGCGGACAGGATGTGCAGGCGATCGACCGGCGCGCGCGGGCGCGGGCGATCGGGTTGCTGCCGCAATCGGCCGACGTGCATTGGGATATCGATGTGGCGACGCTGGTCGGCCTCGGCCGGTTCGCGCATCGCGGGCGGTGGGGTGAGACGCAGGCCGACCGCGATGCGGTGGCGGACGCGCTGGCGGCGACCGACATGACCGCGCTGGCCGGGCGGGGCGTCGAACGGTTGTCGGGCGGCGAGCGCGGTCGCGCGCTGCTGGCGCGGGTGCTGGCCGGGGAACCCGACTGGCTGCTCGCCGACGAACCGCTCGCCAGCCTCGACCCCGCGCATCAGCTGGATGTGCTGGCGCGGTTGCGCGGGGTCGCGGGGGGCGGGCGCGGGGTGGTACTGGTGCTGCACGATCTGCATCTGGCGGCGCGGGTGGCGGACGATGCGGTGTTGCTGAAGGACGGGCGGATCGTGGCAAGCGGTGACGCGGACGATGTGCTGACCGCGCCGGCCATTGCGGAGGCCTATGGCATCGATGTCGAGATCGGCCGCACGCCGCAGGGGCATCGCTATATCCTGCCGGTCGCGCGGTGATCGCGCTGGCGGCGCTGATCGTCGAGGCGGCGCTCGGCTATCCGCGCCGCTGGTGGCATCCGGTGATGGGCATCGGCGCGCTGATCGCGTGGGCAGAGCGGCGCTGGAACCGGCGGCGGCGGCTGGAGGGGGTGGCACTGGTCGTCCTGCTGGTAACGCTGTCGGTCGTGCTGGGTCTGGCGATCGAGCGATTGGGGACGGTCGTCACGATATTGGTCGCCACTACGGGGCTGGCGCAACGCAGTCTGCACGATCATGTCGCGGCGGTGGCGCGGCCGTTGATGGCGGGCGATCTTGCGGCAGCACGGCAAGCGGTGGCGATGATCGTCGGGCGGGATACCGATGCGCTGGACGAAGCCGGCGTCGCGACGGCGGCGATCGAAAGTCTGGCGGAGAGTTTCTGCGACGGGGTGGTCGCGCCGGCGCTGGGGCTGGTGCTGTTCGGACTGCCGGGGCTGTTCGTGGTGAAGGCGATCAACACCGCCGATTCGATGGTCGGGCACCGTACGCCGGCGCTCGGCGCGTTCGGCTGGGCCGCGGCGCGTGCCGACGATGTCGTCAATTTCGTGCCGGCGCGGGTGGCGGGGGCATTGATCGCGCTGGCCGGCCGCGGTGGCTGGCACACCATGTTGCGCGACGCACGCCACCACGCTTCGCCCAATGGCGGCTGGCCGGAGGCGGCGATGGCGGGTGCGCTGGGGCGTCGGCTGGGTGGGGCGGTGACCTATGATGGCGAGCCGGCGCAGCGCGCGGTGCTGGGCGAAGGGCCGCCGCCCGATGCCGGCGACCTGACCCGCGCGCTCGGCATCTATCGTGCCGCCTGCCTGTTGCTGTGGCTGCTGGTCGGGGGCGTCGCATGGCTGCGGTGATGATCCAGGGGACCGGATCGGATGTCGGCAAATCGGTGCTGGTCGCCGGCTTGTGCCGGCTGTTGACCGATCGCGGCCTCAGGGTGCGCCCGTTCAAGGCGCAGAACATGTCGAACAACGCCGCCGTCTGTGCGGGTGGCGGCGAGATCGGCCGGGCGCAGGCGTTGCAGGCGATGGCGTGCCGGGTGCCGCCGACGACCGACATGAACCCGGTGCTGCTGAAACCGCAGAGCGACCGGACGTCGCAACTGGTCGTCGGCGGGCGGGTCGCGGGGGTGATGCGCGCGGGCGATTACCGGCGGCGGCGGCCCGAATTGCTGGCCGAGGTGCTGGCGGCCTATCGCCGATTGTCGGGCCAAGCCGATATCGTGGTGGCCGAAGGGGCAGGGTCGCCGGCTGAGATCAACCTGCGCGCCGGCGATATCGCGAACATGGGGTTCGCGCGCGCGGCGGGGGTGCCGGTGGTGCTGGCGGGCGATATCGATCGCGGCGGGGTGATCGCTTCGCTGGTCGGGACGCAGGCGGTGATCGACCCCGACGACGCGGCGATGATCCGCGGTTTTCTGGTCAACAAGTTTCGCGGCGATCCGGCGCTGTTCGACGATGGTCGCGCGGAGATCGTCGTGCGGACCGGCTGGCGCGATATCGGGCTGGTCCCGTGGCTGGCGGACGCCGCGCGCCTGCCCGCCGAGGATGCGGTGGCACTGGGACGCGGGGCCGAGCACGGCGAAGGCCCGCTAATCGCGGTGCCAATGCTGTCGCGCATCGCCAATTTCGACGATTTCGACGCGCTGGCGCACGATCCGGCGGTGCGACTGCGGATGATCCCGCCCGGCCAGCCGCTGCCGGGCGATGCCGCGCTGGTGATCCTGCCGGGGACCAAGGCGACGATCGCCGACCTCGCTTTCCTGCGCGGACAGGGGTGGGATATCGATCTTTGCGCGCATGTCCGGCGCGGGGGGCAGGTGCTGGGGATTTGCGGCGGCTATCAGATGCTGGGGGCCAGCATCGCCGACCCGGACGGGATCGAGGGACCGGCCGGACGGGTGGCGGGCCTTGGGCTGCTGCCGATCGATACGGTGATGGCCGGGGCCAAGACGACCCGGCCGGTCACCGGCACGCTGACGGACGGAGCGGCGTTCGCCGGGTACGAAATCCATGCCGGCGTCACGACCGTCGCGCCGGGCACGCCGCCGCTGTTGCGGTTCGCCGAGGGTACGGCCGATGGCGCGGTCGCGCGCGACGGGCAGATCGCCGGCTGCTATGTCCATGGCCTGTTCGATGCCGCCAGCGCGCGCGCGAGCCTGTTGCGGCGGATCGGCGCGCGGGGCGATCCGCTCGACCGGCGCGAGGGCATCGACGCGGCGCTCGACGGCGTCGCGCGGGCGCTCGAGGCGGCGCTGGATATCGACGCACTTCTGGACATTGCCGGGGAGGCCCCATGATCGACGAGATTCGCGCGCATCTGGACGCGCTGGCCAAGCCGCGCGGGGCGATGGGACGGCTGGAGGCGCTGGCGACCGAACTGGCGCTGACGCAGCGGCGGATCGATGCGCGGACCTCGCCCCGACAGGCGGTGTTGTTCGCGGGCGATCATGGCTGTGTGGCGGAGGGCGTGTCGGCATGGCCGTCCGAAGTGACGGCGATGATGGTCGCCACCATCCTGTCGGGCCGTGCGACCAGCAACGCGCTGGCAGCTGCCGCCGATTGCCCGTTGCGGCTGGTCGACGTCGGCATGACGGGTGCGCGGGTCGACGGGCCGGCCTTCTTTCGCGATGCGCGCCTCGCCGATGGCACCGCGCCGCTGGGTGCCCGCCCGGCGATGACGGTCGCACAGTTCGACGCGGCTTGGGGCATCGGTGCCAGCGAGGCGGAGCGCGCCATCGACGAAGGCGCGGTGCTGCTGATCGCCGGGGAGATGGGGATCGGCAACACGACCCCGGCCGCCTGCCTCACCGCGCTGCTGACCGGACTCGACCCCGCTGCGGCGGTCGGGCGCGGGGCAGGGGCGGACGACACGGTGCTTGCCGCCAAGCGCCGGGTCGTCGCCGCCGCGACCGATCGTGCGCGGGGCGGGGCCGATCCGCGTGCAGCGATCGCATCGGTCGCGGGCTATGAAATCGCGGCGATGGCCGGCTTCTATGCGGCGGGCGCGGCGCGGGGGGTGACGCTGCTGCTCGATGGATATGTCGCCACCGCCGCCGCCTTGATCGCCGAGACGCTCGCGCCGGGCAGCGGGAAGGCGATGATCGCGGGGCATCGTTCGGCCGAGCCGGGGCATCAGGCGGCGCTCGCCGCACTCGGGCTGACGCCGGTGCTCGACTGGGAGATGCGGCTGGGCGAGGGGAGCGGGGCGCTGACGGCGTTGCCGCTGCTCGATGCCGCGTCGGCGCTGCTCAACGACGTGGTGCGGCTCGATCAGATCGGGGCGGATCGTGCCGACTGACGCGCCGCGCTGGGCCGCGCCGTTGCTGGCGGTCCAGTTCCTCACCCGCCTGCCGGTGCCGATCCTTGCCCGGCTGTCGGCGGAACAGGCTGGGGCGGGGCTGGCGCGGGCGATGGCGTGGCTGCCGCCGGTCGGCACGCTGATCGGTGCGGCGACGGCGGGGGTGTTCGTCGTTGCCGGCTGGATTTGGCCGCCACTGGTCGCAGCGACGCTGGCGCTGATCGTCGAGGCGTTGCTGACCGGTGCGTTTCACGAGGATGCGGTCGCCGATTTCTGCGATGCGTTCGGGGGCACCGCGTCGGGGGAGCGCGCGCTGACGATCATGAAGGACAGCCGCATCGGCAGCTATGGCGCGCTCGGGCTGGCGTTGAGCGTGGTGCTGCGGATCGCGGCGATGGTCGCATTGCCGGCCCCGGTCGCGGCGGCGGCGATCGTCGGCGCGGCGACGGCGGGACGGTCGTGCGCGGTGACGCTGGCGGCGATCGTCGCCCCGGTCGGCAGTGGGGCAGGAATGGCGGTGCGTGCCGGGCGGATGCCGCGCGGCCGCCTTGCGCTGGCAATCGTGCTGGCACTGCCCGGCCTTGCCCCGATCCTGTGGCTGCGGCCCGGTGCGACCGGGGCGGCGTTCGGCGCGATGCTCGTGCTGCTGCTCTGGCTGCGCCGTTTCCTGATCGCACGCATCGGGGGGAGTACCGGCGACTGCCTCGGCTTCGCGGCAGCGATGGGGCAGTTGGCGCTGCTGCTGGCGGTCGCCGTACGGTGAAGGTGTTGCTGCTGCGCCACCCGCCGGTCGCGAAGGCATGGGCCGGGCGCTGCTATGGCCGGTCCGACATGGGGTGGAGCCGCGAGGGCCAGACGCTGGCGGCGCGGATCGTTGCCGACCTCGCCGCCACCACGATCGACGCCATCGTCCATTCGGGCGCGCTCCGTAGCTGGCTGCTGGCGGAGAAGATTGCGCGCGGTCGCGACGTACCGGTCATCAACGACCCTCGCTGGCTCGAACGCGACTTCGGCGCATGGGAGGGCCGGTCGTGGAACGCGATCTGGCGCGAGACGGGGGCGGAGATGGACCGGATGATGACCGATCCCGAAACCTACCGGCCCGGCGGCGGAGAGCGCGGACGCGACCTAGCCGACCGGGTGCTGGCCGGATGGGCGGCGCTGCCCCGTGAACCGACCGTGCTGGTCGTCGCGCATGGCGGGCCGATCGCGACGCTGCGCACGGTGCTCGACGGCCAGTCGCTTACCCGCGCGGTCGACTTCATCCCCGCCTGTGGCGAAATCGTCGTGGTTCAGCGTCGCCAGTAGCGGACATGATCGACCCGCATCGACTGCGGGAATTTGCTGTCGTCGATGCCCATCTTGCCGCCCCAGTCGCCGCCGACCGCGACGTTCAGGATCAGGTCGAACGGCCGGTCGAACGGCCAAGCCGCGCGCCCGCCCGGCTGGTCGTTGGCGACGCGCATATAGCCGCGCCCGTCGATGCCGATGATGATCGCCTGTGGGGTCCAGTCGAGCTGATAGTGATGCCATTGCCCGCAAACGTCGGTCATCCTGCGCGATCCGCCGCGTTGCGGGCCCCGGGCATGGTTGAATTTGGCCGTGTGCAGCGTCGCATGGACCAGATCGGGTTCGTAGCCGACCAGTTCGAGAATATCGATCTCGCCCTCTTCGGGCCATTTGCCATCGGGCGGCAGCATCCACAGCGCTGGCCAGATGCCACGTCCGCACGGCAGCTTCGCGCGGATATCGTAAAAGCCATAGCCCATCGGCTTCACCGACACGATCCGGGCGGAGGTATAGTCCTGTCCGCCGGAATCGCCGCCCTTCGGTTTCTCCCGCCGCGCCTCGATCACCAGCGCGCCATCGGCGATCCGGGCATTGGCGGGGGTGTTGGCGGGCGCATAATATTGCCGTTCGTTATTGTACCAGCCGTCGCGATTGCGGCTGGTATCGAAGCGCCAGTGGGCGGGGTCGATGGTCTTGCCGGTAAATTCGTCGGCAAAGGTCGGCGTGCCGGCGGGTGGCGCGATGGCGATATCGACCGCATGGTTGCTGGCACCCAGCGTCGGGGCGTCCTGCGCCACCCCGGCGGTGGCGATCCCCGCCGCCATCGTCGCCCACACCATCCGCATCGCGCAACCTCCTGCAATCGCGCCCGTATTCCGGCGCTTCGCCGGCATCGTACGAAGCGGACCTGTCCACGCGCAACCCCCCTGCCGGTCCGACCGTTCAGCGCGCGACTTTCCCATCATGGAGCAGACGGATGACGGTGCAGCAGTTCGACTATCGCGACGGCGACACGGTGTTGCAGGCGGGCGTGGTGTTCCCCGCCGGGGACGGCCCGGCCCCCGCTGTGCTGATCGCGCACCAATGGGCCGGACGCGGCGAGGCCGAGCATCGGACTGCCGAGCGGCTCGCCGCCCTCGGCTATGTCGGCATCGCGATCGATATGTTCGGCAAGGACGTCAAGGGCGATCCGGCGGGCGACAACAGCCATCTGATCGGCCCGTTCCTGTCCGATCGCGCCGCGTTGTTGCAGCGGATGCGCGCAGGCGTTGCGTTCGCCGCGTCGCTCGACCGGGTGGACGCGACGAAGATCGCGGCGATCGGCTATTGCTTCGGTGGGCTGTGCGCCCTCGACCTCGCGCGCGGCGGGGCCGACGGCGTGGTGGGCGTGGTCAGCCTGCACGGCATGCTCGATGGCAACGATCTGGGCGGTCACGGCCCGATCGCGGCGAAGGTGCTGGTCGAACATGGCTGGCAGGACCCGATGGCCGCGCCGGACAAGGTGCTGGCCTTTGCCGAGGAAATGGGCGCGCGGCATGCCGACTGGCAGTTGCACGCGCATGGCCGGGCGATGCACGCCTTCACCAACCCCCATGCCGCCGCGCCCGAAAAGGGCATGGCCTATGACGCCGATGCCGATCGCCGATCCTGGGCGTCGGTCGTCGGGTTCCTCGGCGAGCTGTTCTGACCGGCTTTGCGAACCCGCCGTCGCGCCCCCATCTATCCGGCACCCCAGTACGGAAGCCCATGATGACCGAATATCGCAAGACCGAGGCGGCAATCGCCCGCCTGACCCCCGAGCAATTCCATGTGACGCAGCAAAGCGGCACCGAACGGCCAGGCACCGGCGAATATCTGCACGAGAAGCGCGCGGGCCTTTATGTCGACATCGTGTCGGGCGAGCCATTGTTCGCATCGACCGACAAGTTCGATTCGCACTGTGGCTGGCCGAGCTTCACCAAGCCGATCGAGCCCGCCAATGTCGCCGAACTGCGCGACGCGACGCATGGCATGGTCCGCACCGAAGTCCGCTCGGCGGGCGGCGACAGCCATCTCGGCCATGTGTTCCCCGACGGTCCGCGCGACCGGGGTGGTCTGCGCTACTGCATCAACTCCGCCTCGCTCCGCTTCGTACCCAAGGAGGCGATGGAAGCGGAAGGGTATGGCGACTATCTCGGTCAGGTCGAAGGATAACGCGTGCGGATCGTTGCCCCGAACCGGTTTCGGGGTAACGATCGCACCGTCGGACAAGTCTGTTGCCGATCTGCAACACGCTCGACACTGTAATGGTTACGTAACGATCTCGTAACGGTCGTTTCATTCCCCGTCGTCAGGGGCAACCCCAAGGCGGGAGCGTTAACGCTCCCCTAACAAGGGGCTTTCTGACATGGTTGGTATCTTCGCCCGGTCCTCGCGGGCCGTCGTCGTGCGCGCATTGCTGACGGGCGCGGCGTTCCTGCCCGTCGCCGCGCTGGCCGATCCGGTCGAGGATATGCCGGTCGTCGCCGATCCAGTGGCCCCCGAAGAGGAACAGGAAATCGTGGTGCGCGGCAGCCGCCCGATCGCCGAATCCGAAGCCGCCGCGCTCGAAATCCAGCGCAACAGCACCGCGCTTGTCTCGGTCATCGCCTCCGACGCGGTCGGTCGCCTGCCCGACCAGAACATCGCTCAGGCGATCAGCCGCCTGCCCGGTGTCGGCGTCGAGCGCGACCAGGGTCAGGCCCGCTACGTCAACCTGCGCGGCGCGCCGAAGCGCTGGACCACGCTGTCGTTCGACGGCGTGAACGTCGTCAGCCCCGAAGGTCGCGCCGCCCGGTTCGATTCAATTCCGTCGGCGATCGCCAAGCAGATCATCGTCCGCAAGGCGGTGACCCCGGACATGGTCGGCGAAACCATTTCGGGCAATGTCGACATCATCACCCGTTCGGGTTTCGACCAGAACGGGTTCCATGTCGCGGGCAAGGCCGCCTATGGTCTGGTCGAACTGGGCGACCGTCGCGAATTCGAAGGATCGCTGGTCGTGTCCGACCGGTTCGACACCGGCATCGGTGAATTCGGCATTGCCTCGTCGGCCAGCTTGTACCGGCGCGGCATGGTCACCGACAATTTCGAGACCGATTGGGAAACCGTGGCGCAGGACGCGCGGCCGGGCTTTGCCGACCGCATCTGGGCACGCGAAACCGAGAACAAGCTGTATCGCCTCGTCCGCAAGAACTATGCGCTGTCGACCCGGCTCGACTGGAAGCCGTCGCCCGACCACCGCATCTTCGCCGAAACCATCTATTCGGCGTTCCAGGACGACGAACAGCGCAACAACTATATTTTCGATCTCGACGATCAGCAGTCACGCCTGTCGACCGCAACCGCTGCCTGCGCGGTCAATGCGACGCCGGCCACCGGCACGACGGGCTATGCCGATGTCTGCACCGGCAATACCCCGCTGCAGGGCACGGTGTACGGTATCGATCTGAATTCGAACTTCACCGTGCGCGCGTACAAGCAGTCGGTGTTCACCAACACGCTGGGCGGCGACCATGATCTCGACACGTGGCGCGTATCGTGGCGGGCCAATTATAGCCGCTCGATCGACGACCGGACCCAGCCCGCACAGTTGAACTACGACAGCCCGTCGTTCGGCACCAACGGCGCGAACGCCGCCAACCGGCTGACCGTCGGCTACGACTTCACCGATCCGCAACTGGCACGCGTCCAGCTGTTCCGGACCATCCGCAACACCAACGGCACCTTTGCCCGCGGTGCCCGGGTGACCGCGATCGAGGATTTCCCGCGTTCACTTGTCCGCCTGCGCTCGCTGCTCGCGGCCGACACCACCGACGCCTATACCGCGCGCCTCGACGTGCAGCATGATGTCGACGGACTGTTCGGCGACAAGACGACCTTTGCGGTCGGCCTGCGCTTCGACGATCGCACCAAGTCGGTCGACGAACGCCTGCTCGACCTGAACACCGCCGCGCAGTTCGCCGCCGCCCACATCCCGACCGGCTATGGCCAGATCGCGATCCCCGGCGGCTTTCAGGGCGAAATCCCGCTGGGCTACACCTTCCAGTATTTCGGCAAGGCCCAGCTCCTCGACCTCGTCGACCGCGCCAAGACGGTCGGCCGCTATGTCGATCAGACCGCCAACCTCTATGACGTGAACGAGCGCATCTATTCGGCCTATGCGATGGCGACGGTCGTCACCGAATGGGGCAATGTCGTCGGCGGCGCGCGGATCGAGCATATCCGCAATGACTCCGGCGCGTTTGGCACTGGACCGCAGCGTCTCGAAGTGAAAACCAGCCAGACGCTGGTATATCCGAGCCTGCACATCAACTATGACGTGAACGAAAATACGAAGGCGCGGCTGTCGTTCAGCACCGGCGCAGCACGACCTGATTACGATCAGCTTCGTCCGAACCTGTCGATCAATGACGGAAACTTCACCATCGAGGGCGGCAATCCGGCAGCGAAGCCGGAAAAGGCGATGGGCGTCGACGCCTATGTCGAATATTATGCTGCCCCCAGCGGCTTCCTGTCGTTTGGCGCCTATTACAAGAGATTGCGTGGCGTGCTGTTCGACACGACACGGACGGTTGGCAATGATCTGTTGAACTTCGGCGGCGTCGACCGGTCGCAATACCTGTATTCGACCATCGACAATGGCGGCGACGGCTCGATCCTCGGTGTCGAGGGCGCGATCCAGCAGCAGCTCGATCCGTTCGTGACCGATCTCGGCCTGCCCGACTGGGTAGGCGGCTTCGGCATACAGCTGAACGCCACGCTCAACCGCAGCCGCGCCGAGACCCCCGATGGCCGCCGCGTACCGCTGCCGGGTGCGTCGAACGCGGTGTACAATATCGGTGCCTATTACGAGAAATACGGCTTCTCGGCGCGGGTCCAGTATCAGAACCGCTCGCGATGGCTCGATGATCTGGGTGCGTTCGATGTCATCAACGGTGTCAATCGTGGTGTCGACGGCGGCGACTTCTACTGGGCGAAGGATAACGAACTCGACGCCTCGCTGCGCTATGCGGTCACCAGCCAGGTCGAACTGTTCGGCAATTTCAGCAACCTGCTGAACGGTCCCGGCCGGCGCTACGTCCGCGACGCCCGCTACACGATTGAGCGTGAGACATTCGGCCGCCGCTATCAGGCGGGCGTGCGGGTGAACTTCTGATGCGGCGGTTCGCGGTCGCGGCGTTGCTGCTCGGCGGGTGTGGGGTAACGCCCCCACCGCCGGTGACGCCGAATGCGGTGCCGATGGTTGCCGCAGTGGCGGAGACCGATCCGGTCGACACCGCCGCCGACGCCGCCGACGATCCCGCCATCTGGCGCAACCGGCGCAATCCGGCCGGGAGCCTCGTGATCGGCACCGACAAGCAGGCCGGCATTCATGTCTATAGCCTGTCGGGCAAACGGCTGAGCTTCACCCCCGCCGCGCGGCTCAACAATGTCGACCTGCGGGACGTCGGCGGCAGGGTGATCGCCGTCGCCAGCGACCGTGCGGACGTTGGCGAGGCGCATGTCGCGCTGTTCACCCTCGACACGGTTGCGGGCAAGCTGGTGCCGATGGGCCGCTATCCGGTCGGTCCCGGCGAAGCCTATGGCATGTGCCTGTGGACCCGCGCGCGCGATCACGCGCTGTTCGGTTTCGTCGTGATGAAGGACGGCCGCATCGATCAGGTGTCGATCGACACGACCGGCGCGACGCCGCAGGTCCGCACGGTGCGTTCGATGAAGGTCGGCACGCAGGCAGAGGGCTGTGTGGTCGACGACCGGACCGGGCTGCTCTACGTCGCCGAGGAGGATATCGGCCTGTGGCGCTTCGCCGCCGATCCCGCCGCGCCCGTCACCGGCACGGCCGTTGCCAAGGTCGACGGCACGACGCTGATCGCCGATGCCGAAGGGCTGGCACTGGCCCCCAAGGGCCGCGACGGCGGCTATCTGGTCGTCAGCAGCCAGGGCGACAATGCCTACACCCTCTACCGCCTGCCGGCGCTCACCTATGCCGGCCGTTTCCGCATCGGCGGTGGCGCGATCGACGGCACCAGCGAGACCGACGGCATCGACTTGATGCTCGGCGATTTCGGCCCCGGCCTGCGCCACGGCCTGATGGTCGCGCAGGACGGCGACAACGCGCCGGAGACACAGAACTTCAAGATCGTAGGCTGGGACACCATCCGAAAGGCGCTCCGGCTGCGCTGAACGGCTTGTCGATCGGTACGGATCAGAACGTCGCCCCGGACCTGTTTCGGGGCGGCGTTTTGCGCAGGCGCGGCCTTGCTCACCGGGTAACGGCGCGATCCGATGTCATGTGTGTCTGAGATATCGCTGGATGCCCCGTGAGGACTAGGAATTGCCCATAGTTGCATAGCAATACGTTGGCTACCCCGTCTGCCGTTTGTGAAATATTGCCCTCGAGGCGAGAATGAGTTTGGCTAACCTTTTATGCCTTGAGAGATGGGTAAGGAAGTCCGCAAACCAACGATCTGGCTGGACGGCGCGAGCATCGCGGGGAATAGTCGGCGTCCTTGCTAAGTTGGGCTGGTGACCGAGGTGCAGCCCTTCGCGCCCCGTTTTCAGCTCCCCACCTTCTGCCATCCATTCAGGTTGGCAGCGAAGGAGGTGCTGAGCCTCAGCCATTCCAGATGCCATGCAGGCTTTCCCGAAAACGATCCACAAACGGGACGCGCCAAGCCCTCCCGAAAGCTGTTGCGGGGTGAGTGGTGAGACGCCTGATCCACGATTGAGCGAGTGAGAGTAGCGCCACCCTATATATCTGTTATGCTGGATATATGGAAAGTGATTCGGCTATCGCTGCGCTTGGCGCGCTGGCGCAGGGAACGCGCCTGGATGTGTTTCGCCTGCTGGTCCGCCATGAACCGGCCGGACTGGCGGCCGGCGAAATTGCTCGGCTGCTCGATGTGCCGCAGAATACCATGTCAGCGCACCTCGGCATTCTTGCACGTGCCGGCCTGGTCCGCTCCGAACGCCATAGCCGGTCGATCATCTATCGCGCCGATCTCGACGGCCTGCGCGCATTGACGCTGTTCCTTGTCAAGGACTGCTGCGCCGGCTCGCCCGAACTGTGCGCGCCGCTCCTCGCCGAACTCGCCCCCTGCTGCTGAAAGGACGCCCCGTGGCCGTCGATATCGTCATCTATCACAACCCCGAGTGCGGCACGTCCCGCAACGCCCTCGCCATGATCCGCAATGCCGGCATAGAGCCGCATGTAGTCGAGTATGTGAAAACGCCGCCCTCGCGCCCGCTGCTGGTCGATCTGATCGACTGCGCCGGCATGACGCCCCGCGAGCTGCTGCGCGAGAAGGGCACACCATATGCGGAGCTGGGCCTGGGCGACACGGCGCTGTCCGATAGCGCGCTGGTGGATGCGATGATGGCGCACCCGATCCTCATCAATCGGCCACTGGTCGTCTCGCCGCTCGGCGTGAAGCTGTGCCGCCCGTCCGAAGCCGTCCTTGATCTGCTGCCAAGCGGCCAGCGCGCCGCGTTCGCCAAAGAAGACGGCGAACAGGTGGTCGATGCATCGGGCCAGCGCGTCGCCTGATGCTTCTTGCCGTCCTGATCTTCGTCGCGACGATCGCGCTCGTCATCTGGCAACCCAAGGGCCTCGGCATCGGGTGGAGCGCGATGGGCGGGGCGGTCGTGGCACTGCTCGCGGGCGTGGTCACCCTGTCCGACGTGCCGGTGGTCTGGGGCATCGTCTGGAACGCGACCGCCGCCTTCGTCGCGATCATCGTCATCAGCCTGTTGCTGGATGAAGCCGGGTTCTTCGAATGGGCGGCACTGCACGTCGCGCGCTGGGGCGGAGGGCATGGTCGCCGGCTGTTCGTCCTAATCGTCCTGCTCGGCGCAGCGGTGTCAGCGCTGTTCGCCAATGACGGCGCGGCGCTGATCCTGACGCCGATCGTCATCGCCATGTTGCGGGCGATGGGGTTCAAGGACAGGGCGACGCTGGCGTTCGTCATGGCGGCAGGGTTCATCGCCGACACCGCCAGCCTGCCGTTGATCGTGTCGAACCTCGTCAACATCGTGTCGGCCGACTTCTTCCGGATCGGGTTCGGGGAATATGCGTCTGTGATGGTGCCGGTCGACCTGGTGTCAATCGCCGCCACGCTGGGTGCGCTACTGATCTTCTTCCGGCGCGATATCCCGCAGGATTACGACGTGACCGCGCTGCGCGCTTCTGGTGCGGCGATCAGGGACGCCGCGACCTTCCGCGCCGGATGGATCGTCCTCGCGCTCCTGCTGGCCGGGTTCTTTCTACTCGAACCGCTCGGCGTGCCGGTCAGCGCCGTCGCGGCTGCCGGCGCGATCCTGTTGCTGGTGATCGCGGGGCGGGGCCATGTGATCCCGACGGCCAAGGTGCTGCGCGGTGCGCCGTGGCAAGTCGTGATCTTTTCGCTCGGCATGTACCTGGTCGTCTATGGCCTACGGAACGCTGGCCTGACCGATCATCTGGCGGCGCTGCTCGATCGCACCGCGCAAGGCGGGGTGTGGGGGGCGGCACTGGGGACGGGCGTGATCGCGGCCGTCCTGTCGTCGGTGATGAACAATATGCCGACCGTGCTGGTGGGCGCGCTGTCGATCGACGCTACGCACGCAACCGGCGCTGTCAGGGAAGCGATGATCTATGCCAACGTGATCGGCTGCGATCTCGGCCCCAAACTGACGCCGATCGGCTCGCTCGCGACGCTGCTGTGGCTGCACGTCCTGGGGCAGAAGGGCGTCAGGATCGGATGGGGCTATTATTTCCGGGTCGGGGTCACGCTGACCGTGCCTGTCCTGCTCATCACGCTGGCGGCGCTCGCGCTGCGAATTGGAATTGCCTGATGCCGCTGCGCGACCTTACCGACCCTGACCATCTGCCGGCACTCGATCGGCGTTACGTGCTCGATCGGCCCGCCCTTGGGCTGGGTGCTGGCGATCCGCCGCCCCGTATCCTGCTTCTCTATGGATCGCTTCGTGAGCGATCCTATTCGCGCCTGTGCATTGAGGAAGCGGCGCGGCTGCTCCGCTTCTTCGGCTGTGAGACGCGCATTTTCGATCCCGCTACGCTGCCGCTCCCTGACCAGCACGCCGGCGACGATCATCCGGCCGTCCACGAACTGCGCGAGCTGTCGATGTGGTCGGAGGGGCAGGTGTGGTGCAGCCCCGAACGCCACGGCCAGATTACCGGCATCATGAAGCTGCAAATTGACCACCTGCCGCTCAGCATGGGCGGGATGCGCCCGACACAGGGCCGCACGCTCGCGGTCATGCAGGTTTCGGCGGGATCGCAGTCGTTCAACAGCGTCAACAGCTTACGCGTGCTGGGCCGCTGGATGCGGATGGTGACGATCCCCAACCAGTCGTCGGTCGCCAAGGCGTTCAACGAATTCGATGATGCCGGCCGCATGAAACCGTCGAGCTATTACGATCGGATCGTAGACGTGATGGAGGAACTGGTGCGCTTCACCGTCTTGTTGCGCCCGCATACTGCGCAACTGGTCGATCGCTATTCGGAGCGAAAGGAAGCCGGGGTGCCGATCGACGCCGCCACGGACCTGTCCAGCATCGCGACCTCGCCGCAATCCTGACAGCTTTCCCGATTGGGATCCCAGATGGGAAGCGGGCGTTGGCTCTCCGTCGGGATCAGGGCATCATCGTCGGATGCCACAGCACCTGAACATGACCGCGCTCCTCGTCGACGAATATGACGCCGCACTCTCTTTCTTTGTTGGGAAACTCGGCTTCGAGGTGCGTGAGGACACTGCGCTGGGTGATGGCAAGCGATGGGTCGTGGTCGCGCCGCATGGCGCGGCAAGCGCACTGTTACTAGCACGGGCCGTCAACGACCGGCAACGTGATGCGATCGGCGATCAGAGCGGCGGTCGCGTGTTCCTGTTTCTCGAAACGGATGACTTTGCCCGTGACCACCTCGCCTACACGCAGCGGGGTATCCGTTTCGTCGAGTCATCTCGGACAGAACCATATGGTATCGTGGCCGTCTTCGAAGACCTTTACGGCAACCGCTGGGACTTGATCGAGCCTGCCACCACCAAAAGGTGATTCCCGTTTTCTGATGATGTTATGGGAATGTCTGGGCTTGGTGGGCAGCGGCCACTCATGCCCGGATGCATGGCGCGCTGTAAGCAGGCCTGCGAAGCCGCTTTTCGACAAGTCGAGGTCATGACATAATCTGCGCAATATTGTCGGGGTTGGGGGGGCTGCCTGATGAAGCGCGCGCGGTTGTTGTGCATGATACTTGCGGTCACGCTGACAATGAGTGGCTGTGCAAAGAAGCGGCCGGCAGCGCTGCCCCCTCCGCCCGCAACCACCGCCCCCCCAGCGGAAACTGTCGTGAACGATACCGGCAACGCATTTCTGGTCCACGTCGCTTATGCGACTGACCGCGCGCCCGGTCCGGTAGCCGGCAAGCTCCAGACCTTCCTCGGCACGCGAAGCGATCTGCGCTATGGGCACGCCACGGTCAGCATTCCCCGGACGCACGAAGCGGGCGAGGTCGAGCTTCCAAGTTGGTTTCGCCTCCAGTTCGAACCAGATCCGGCTAAGCATTTCACTGTCGCACAATCGGAGTTGCTAACCCCCGCCGCCTGGTCCGCCGACGTCCAAGCCAGGCTGCGGCAGTCGAAGCGCAAGGCGGCCCTTCTCTTCATCCATGGCTATAACGTGTCGTTCCCCGATGCGTTGTTTCGCACCGCGCAGATCCAGCACGACACCACGTTCCCCGGCCCTGCGGTGCTGTTCAGCTGGCCTTCGAAGGCGAAGACGATCGGCTACACCAAGGACGAGGAGGATGTGCAATGGGCAATCCCCCATCTAACCGAAGTGATCCGCCGGTTGCTCGCGATCGGCGATACCAATGAAATCTTCATCATCGCGCACAGCATGGGCAACCGCGTTCTCGTGAACACGCTTGCCGAACTGGGCAGAACGTCGCCGGCTGCGCGCGCTAAAATCAAGGAGGTGGTCTTGGCCGCACCCGACATCGATGCCGGCATTTTCAAGCGCGACATTGCGCCGAAGCTGCCGGCAGCGGCACAGCGCATAACCATCTATGCGTCCAGTCGCGATATGGCGTTGGCGGCGTCCGCCAAGGTCCATGGCTATGGCCGGCTGGGCGATACCAAGCCGTCGGTGACGATTGCACCTCCTCTGCAGACGATCGACGCCTCTGAGCTGCCCGCCGACATGCTCGGCCACTCCTACATTGGCGACAATCTCTCGGTGCTGGAGGACGTCCGTAAGATTTTCGCTAGCGGGGCGGCACCGGCACAGCGAGGCCTGCGCGCGGCCGGTCCGGCAAGCAAGCGCTATTGGCGGTTCGACGTGCCTAAACATTGAGCGAATCGAAGCGCGGGGCGAACTTTCCGACGGAAAGACATGGCGGTTCGGCAATTCATCGACAGAATGGGGCTTGGCACGTTAGGCAGCATATGGGCGAAAGCCGAACGGCAGCTTTGCCGGAAACAGCCCGTCGCGGCTTTCCCGAAAACGAACCTGCGATAGGAATGCCGCCGCGCCGATCCGCCTGACGGTAGCCTGCGGGATCTGCTTTCCCGAAATCTCTTCCCAAATGCATTTTCCCAAAACTATCGAATGAAGACGGAGTAACGGGAAAGCCGCGACCCTCTCAAGCGGTGCGTTTCGGAAACGCGATCAACACGGTGAGCGGCCAAAATCGTCCATGTCGCAATCAGTCGCCCAACCGCTGCGAAGACTTAAAAGCCGACGTTAGCGGCTGCTTCAGCGCTGACCGGAACCGGCTGTTGGTTCAATTGCCGCGGGGCGGCCTCGACTGCCCGGGTGCGGGCTGGCAGCTTTGCCTGATATCGGCGAAATGGCTTTAGTCGACTTCGGCAGCAAGCGCCGCGATCTTGCGTCTGCTGATCCCATGCCGACATTTAGACAGGGTTTAGCATTGGGAGATTAAAGTTGCGCGTGGAGCAGGCCGAGGTTGAGCACTATAGGGCTTACCTGAAAGACAAGTACCGGCCGCCGAGCAAGGGCGGCAACGCGGGTGCCTGGCACCAGCACGTCCTCAGAATAGGTGGAGAGAACTACTCTTTCCTGGCCGCGCATGCCGGCAAGTTCGTATTCAAGGGAGAGACGGTCAGTTTCGACTGGGATTGGGACGAGACGAAGCGCTTCCGTAATGTCGTTGTCGACAGCGTTGTAGCTCACCGGCGCGACGGCAGTCCAGTGGTCCGCGGCAGCCGCGGCGGCAAGGCATGGCGGATCGCGGAAACGCGCCTGCCCGCCCGGCGCAGTGAGTGGAAGGACTGAGGTTCACGGTCGGGCGGTCAGCGGATCTTCTTCGTCGGGGCAGTCGACGGTGTCGTATGCGGCGCCGGTCTCAGCCGCGTGTCTTAGCGCCCGACATGGCGGCAACTCGCCCGCGGGGATAGACCCGCGCCGGCATTGCAGGCATCATGTTGATTGACAAGGGGGACGCATTGCGCGACGAAGGCGGGATATTGATAACGGTCGGATCGCTTTCAGCACCGGTCAGCCCTGCCCGGAGCGCGGCGGTATGAAGTTCCGTGTCACCGCGCGCACGATCCTCCATCTGGGCTCCGACCTAATCAGTTCGGACGGGATCGCATTTTACGAACTAGTCAAGAACTCGCTCGACGCTAGGTCGCCCGAGGTGCGCGTCGACGTGCTGGTGCGCATGCCGTTTGAAACATACGATGAGCTGCTCCGCGAACTCGGTGAGCGCCGCGAGCCCAACGAGCGCGGCATCGCCAGGCCGTCGTTCACGCCGCGCAACTGGCGTCACCTGCGCGACACCGCAATCGACGCGGTCGACAAGGAGGCGCCGGAAGCTAATGAGCTAATCGCCGCGTTGCGCGACGCGGACAACAAGCGCGAGTTCGTGGCGGCCCTCCGCGAGGCGAACCGGATCGACGTCGACGACGACGGTACTGGCATGAGCGAGGCCACGCTGGAGCGGGTCTATCTCACAATCGGGACCGGCGAGCGCGCACGCGAGCGCGACCTGCAGGCCTCCCGTCCGCCGGTAGAGGGCGAAGAAGATCACGTCATCCTAGGCGAGAAGGGCTTGGGGCGGCTGTCCGCCATGCGGCTCGGCGACAGCATGGAAGTGATCACCGCGACGGCTGCCGATCCAACCTGGAACGTGCTCAACATCAACTGGAACGATTTCGCGGATGCCGGCGACGAGGACATCTCCTCGATCGACGTTAAACCGGAGGTCGGGGCGAAGAAGGATGCCGACCGCCACGGGACGCTGGTCAGGGTCACAGCGCTGACCTCCGTGTGGACATACGACAAGCTGGACGCGCTGGCCCGCGAGCACTTCTCAAAGCTCGTGGATCCGTTCAGCCGCCGCAAGCTGCCGCTGAAACTCACGTTCAACGCGATCAGCGTTGAAATCCCCCCTTTTTCCAGCTTCATCCTGGATCACGCCCACGGGGTGTTCAACGCGACGCTGGAGTGGGACAAATGGGGCAGGCCCGTGCTGTCGGGCATGATGGACTACCGGCTGCGCAAACGCAGGCGGCCGTTTGAGTTCAAGGGCGTGGAGATCTCCACGCTGGCTGGAGAAGCGTCTGCCGAAACGCTGAAGCGAATGGGGGCGTTCAAGCTGGAGGTCTACTGGTTCAATCGCCGCGTCCTCAAGAAGATCGAGGGCATCGGAGATTTGGCAGCCGTTCGCCGGCTGCTGGCCAGCTGGGCCGGCGGGGTGTCGCTCTACCGCGACGGCTACCGCGTCAATCCCTACGGTGGACCGAAGGACGATTGGCTGGACCTCGACCGCGACGCCTTCTCAACGAGCGGGTTCAAGCTTAACCGCGGCCAGATCGTAGGACGCGCGCTCATCTCGAAGGCCGGCAACAAGTACCTGGTGGACCAGTCGAACCGTGAGGGGCTGAAGGACACGCCTGAGAAGGAAGCGTTCGTTAGCCTGCTTGGCGCGACGATGGAGTATTTCCGCGGCTTCGTGGTCCAAGTCGACGACGAGATCAATCGCGCCAACCGGGTCAAGGCGACCGACGCCTTGGACCGGTTCCGCGCGGAGGATGCGCGGCTCGAAGAGATCACGCCCGCCCTCCTGGCGCTGCTGCAGTTGTCGCCCGAAGGTCGCCGTCTCTCCAAGCAGGTCAGGGAGGCGATTGCTTCGCTGCGCGAGGCGGCGTCGGACGTCGAGACCGCTTCGCGGGCGTCTGAGCAGGAGCGCGGGCGGGTCATGCACCTCGCCAGCGTCGGCCTGCTGATCGAGATACTGGCGCACGAGCTCTACCGGGCGACCGCCGGGGGTCTGAAGACGATCGCCAGCGCGCGCACCTCATCCGATCCGAAGATGACCGGCATCCAGCTCCGGGTGCTCGACGCGCAGCTGCGCACGCTCCAAAAGCGGCTCAAGGTGCTCGATCCGCTATCGACGAACGCGCGGCAGACTAAGGAGGAGTTCGACCTGGGCGACTGGGTGACGGACATCGTCGAGGGCTTCGCCGCGCAGAACTCCCGAGCGGGCATCGAGTTCGAGACGAGCGTGTCCCCGCGCGGCTCGCACCGCAAGGTCCGTGCGGTGAAGGGCATGTTCGTCCAGATCGTCGAGAACTTGCTCTCGAACTCGGTCTACTGGATCAAGCAGCAGGACAAGTACGAGCGCAGTGTGGTAGAGCCGGAGGGCGACGGCCCGATCGGCACCGTCCGCGTCCTGGTCGAACCAAACGAGGGCCGCGTGACGGTCACCGACGACGGGCCCGGCATCCCGGAGGATCGCCGCGAACTTGTCTTCGAGCCGTTCTTCACGACCAAGAAACAGAAGCAGGGCCGTGGGCTGGGCCTCTACATCGGTCGCGAGATCGCGGCCTACCACGGCGCCAGCCTGACGTTGGGCGACGCCGACGACGACGGCTACATCCACTCCGTTATCCTGGAACTCGGAAACGATGACTGATCCCGTGGCAGAGATCGCGGCCCCCGCCGCCGCCGAGCAGGAGCCGGTGGCTCCGGATTTCGCCGCGATCGCGATGATCGACGACGACCTTCGACCGCTTACACTGGAGCGGGTGCCTGAGGACGATCGGGACGCGGTCGTCGCGTTCCTTGCCGACGCCGACGTGCTTGAGGACCTGCAGGCTCGGGGTATGAGCGCCGATCAGGTTGCGGCCGCGCCAAACGCCGCCCTCGAGGCCTTGACGAGGCCCGACCTTGCCCACGGACTGGCCTTCGCGAAGATAGGCGACGTTTCGGCCCGCACGCAGGACCTGGTCGACCGCCGCAGGTCGATGCGGCAGATCGCCGAATCAATCCGGGAGACCGGCGGGTGCACGGTGGCCGAGTTCGGTCCCGACGACGACCTGGCCGGGATCGACAAGTTCGATATCGTCTTCATCGACTACTACCTGGACGACAAGGTCGAGAACGGCGAGCGCGCCGAACAGATCGCCGGCCAGGTCCACGAAAAGCGCGACGTGTCGCGCAGGCAGCAGATCGTGCTGATGTCGACTAAGGAGGGCGTGCGCGCAATGCGCGCCAACTTCAGGCGCAACGCGAACATCGAGGCGGCGTCGTTCGCGTTCGTGTCGAAGCTGGACCTGGACGAGGACTGGAAGGTCAAGGCGCACCTGGACATGCTCGCCCGCGGGATGCAACACTCCGAGGCGCTCGGCGGCTACATCAATGCGGTGAAGGCGAGCGCGAAGGCCGCCGCCGACGCGCTTACGACCACGATCGACGACCTGGACATCGGCGATTTCGCTTACATTCAGCGCATCGCGTTGCACGAGGACGGCCATCCACTGGGCGACTATTTGTCCTGGCTGCTATCCTCCCAGCTGACGGCCGTCGCGTTCGAGACCGGCCTGCGCGAGCAGCAGGCGGTGATCGACGCCCTGGAGTTCCCCGTCGGGCCATTCAGCCCGGCCGAGCCGTCGGTCGCGGTCGCTTCACTCTATCACAACGCGCTCTTCGCCAGGAACCTGGGCAAGCTCGGGGGTCATCCCCGGGCCACCGAGGATTCCCCTATCGCGGACGTCCCTTTCGTGCAGCTCGGCGACGTGTTCCTGACCGCGGACCGCGGCAGGTCGGTCGTGATCCTGAGCCCCGACTGCGACCTGGCCTTCTCGACGCACGGCCGGCCGCCGGATCGAAACATGAGCGTAATCCTCATGTTCGGCGACCCGAACACCGTGACGACGCCCGCCGACAAGGCGACCGACGCCTCGACCGAGGGCATGGTGCAGGGCACCGAGGTCTACCGCATCGACTGGCGCTTCAACACGTTCCGGACGGTGCCTCTCGGCGAGCTGACGCAGTTCCTGCAGGACGGAGGGTTCGAGCTCGGCAACCGCGATCGCCTGCGTCCGATCTACTCGATCAAGCTGCAGCACGAGCTCGGCAGCCACCTGACACGCGTAGGCCCACCGGTGATGCCGCCCATCTCGAAGCACGCGCGGGCCAAGATCCGCTACCGTTCGGTCGACGGCGTTTCCGAGAACACGCTGGACGCCTCTGAGGTCGTGGTGTCGCACTTTAAGAAGAAGAGCACCGTCATGCTGACGCCGGCGCTCATCTCGAAGCTGAAGCTCGCGTGTCGTGACCACCTGGAGCTGCTCCGCACACAACTCGAGGCCATGCCTGAGGTGACCGCGGAGGACCAGAAGGCCCGCAAGCCGCTCGCGGCCAAGGTCCAGGCGCTCGCGACGCAGATCGACGGGTCGGACACGTGGATTAAGCTCTTCGGCGACAAGCCGCTTCCCGCGGAGGGGAAGTGCGATCGCGTCGGCGGATGCGTCTACATCGCGCACGGTGCCGGATGGGTGCATCCTGGCCCGCCGGCGGTGGTGCTGGTCATCGGCGAGCCGGCCTACAGCGGAAACGGGGACGCGCAGGATGGCGGCAACCCGGCGGACGGCGGCGACGCACCGCCTCCGCCCACCGGAGCGCCGATAGGCTTAGCACCGGCGGCTGCACCGGAAGTCGCGCTGGCCATGCGCCCGGTGCGGCGTGCCGAGGCCAGGGCGAAACCCGCACCCCGAGACGCCTAGGCGCAGGGCCGTGCCCACCTACCTTATCTCGATCGGCGACGACCGGATGCTTGGCCTTTGTACCGGCGACGATCCGGCCCATGCCATCGGCGCCTATTACGCCGGGCTCGACGCCTACTGCGAGCCCTCGGACGAGTTGACCGAGACGTTCAGCGTCGCCACGCTTGAGGTGCCGGCCGCGTCGGTCGCCGCCGTCGAGGCGCTGCTAGACGAGGACGAGGCGGGCGACACGTTGCCGGAGATCGAGGAGGTTGTCATGGCAGCCCATCCCTCTCAATGGCAGGTCGTCGACGTGGTGATCGAGGGCGGCAGGCGCTCGGCCTCGCTCCGCAGCTGACTACAGCTGGCAGATGAGGCAGCCTTCCGGCTCCTCCTCCTCGAACTCCGCGCCTGCCAGCACCGCCGACAGCGGCAGGTTCGCCCGCTTAGCCGACTTCCTCGCGGCGGCCGCCTCCCAGTTCCGCTCGATCTGCTCCATCCGTTCGGGCCGCTCGAGTTCCTTGAGGGACTCGCGGCTGCACCAGGTGAAGCCATCGCTGACCAGCGCGCTGCGCTCCTCGTATTCCTTGGCCCGCTCGAACAGATCCGGGTGCCGCCGCTTGAGGCGGACCCACTCGATCTTCTGCTGGTAGAAGCAGAAGTAGCAGCCTGAACGGGAGCGGCCCCACTCCATGTATGGCGGCAGCCCCAGGCCACTGTCCTCCAGGATGCGGATGACGTCCGCGCGCACCAGCCCGTCCTCTTGGAAGGGGTAGACGGCGGTGATGTTTGGCTTCGTGCTGATGTAGCCCGTCCGCTTCTCGTCGGCGCGCAGGCCCACGTAATTGATGCAGGGGTCGTCGCCGATGTAATTCTCGAACGGCTTCAGCTTCAGCATCTTCGTGCACCACCGCCTGTGGTTTGACGGCAGCATGTCGCCATACACCGCGAGCCAGTGCTCGAACGTGTCCTCGGGCGTCGTTCGCGTCACGGGGCGGCCGAGAATGCTCTCCAGCCGCGCCATGTAGTCGTAGGTCTCGGGCAGCTCCTTGCCGGTGTCGTGGAAGATGTACTCCATGTCGGGCACGCGGTCGCGGAGATAGACCGCGAGCGCAGCGCTGTCCTTGCCGCCCGACAGGCTGAGGATGTGGCGCATCACGCGCGTTCCTTCCGCGAAGGCCGTTCGGCGGTCTTGGCCGCTTCGCCGCGCATGCCCTCGAGCGCAAGCAGCGCGGCGACGGTGTCGAGGCTGAGGTTGGCGCCCTCGGCGAGCCGCTCGATCGCGCCCATCGCCTCCGACTGCGCCTCGTCGAGCTGGCCGACGTCGACGATCACGGCGCGCTCCTCGCCGTCGACGCGGGTGAGCGACACCCGCACGGCGTTGCGCATGGTCTCGGTCTCGCCGAACGCCGCGGCCTCCACGCGGAGGAAGTGGGCGGCGAGCTCGGCCAGCTGCGAGCGCCAGATGTCCACGTCGTGGTCGAGCCACCGCACCGGGGGCTTCCCGAGCACCGCGCCGCCGAGCGCCTCGGTCCACTGGTCCTCGCCCTGGCCCGTGTCGGCCAGCCGGAGCGCGAACGTCTTGAGCGCCTGTCCCTTAATCCGGAAGCCGAGCGCTGCGGCTCGCTCGGCGAGCGCGGCCCGATCCGGCGCCCCGAGTGCCGACAGCGTCTCCGAGCGCATCCCTTCCAGCAGCGTGGGATAGCAGCCGCGGAGCTGTTCAACCGCGTCGTTCAGGCGGCTGACGAAGTCGGCGGCCCGTTCCGCGTCGGGCTGCGCGCTGGGTGCGAACGGCTCGACGCCGCACGCCGCAGGCAGGTCGGCGAAGATGAGGTCGATCGGGCTTCGCGCCTGGGACAGGGCGCGGCGGACCGCCTTCGCCTGCGGGCCGAGCGCGGACGAGTGCTGGACGTGGAACGGCAGGTCGACACCGAAGCGGATGAGCGGGTCGACCACCAGCCGCAGCCCCGATTCCTCCGGCACGCGGTCCAGCAGGACGGTGAGGCGGTGGAAGACGTCCGCGCGCACGCCCTCGAGCGACACCCACTGCAGTGCGAAGTTCTCCGGTGCCTTCAGGATGCGCATGAAGGCCGCGCCGTCGAGCTTCGTGCAGTAGGTGCCGCGTTCGAACAGCGCGACGCGGTGCCCGGCGGCGACCAGCGTGATCGCCAGAAGCAGTGGGGAGAGGCCGCGCCGGACGCCCCACGGTCTCCCCTCGACCAGGGCGTAGAGGTCAGGCAGTGCGACGCGATCGCCGTCCTTCTCGAGCCGGCTGCGGATCGTGCCGAGCGCCGGCAGGAGGTTGAGCGGATCGTCCCCGTTCAGCGGCGGCAAGATCGACCAGCCGCCGCCGTTCTCGCGGTGCACCCTTCCCCGGCGCAGGAGGGAGAGGAAGAGCGCGCGTTCGGGCGGGTTCTTGCCCGGCTTGAAGCCGAGTTCGGGATCGTGCGCCTTGTCGAACATCAACTCGATCAGGCGCTGCCTGGCGCCCGCGCCGGCGCTGGTCAGGGCGTGGCGGTTGACAAGCTCGTTCTCGATCCGTGGCGCGTCGCGGTAGGCCTCGTCGCAGAGCGAGGAGACCAGCGTGTGGACCGGCCGGGCCAGCTCGACCGCCTGTCCGCCCAGATACACTTCGACGGACATGGTCGGGGCCTGGCCGCGCAGGCCGATCCCAGTCTCGACGGCGGCGACGAGGTGGGTCTCAAGGTCGGCGATGGTGCGCTCGATCTCCGCCATAGCGAAGGCGTCCTCGCGCAGCTCGGCGGCGTTAGCGGCGATCCAGCGGTGGCGAAGCAAGTCGACCATCGTCGAGCCCAGCTCCGGCATCGGCGGGACGACGATGGCGATCGCCGTCTCGTCGTTGCCGGTCACCTCCTGGCTCCAGGCCAGCGCCATGAGGCGGTCCTCGCTGTCGGCGCACAGCACTGCAACAACGACGCCATCGGCGTCTGGATGCCGGCCGTTCCCGGCGAGGCCGGCCGCGTGCGTGCACCTGATGGCGAACCGGCGCGTGGTGCCGCGGGTGACCGAGTGCCTGCGAGCAAGGACGTGCGGCCGTATTGGCAGCGCGGTGAGATGCCTTGGCAGTTCGCGCAGGATGCCGCGGGCCTCGATCTCGCGCTCGGCCTCGACCCAGATGGCAGACAGGTCGACGCGGCGGCTGGTCCATAGCCGCAGCTCGGCCCGGCCGGGACGGCGGAAGACCAGTCCACCGGCGATCAGCCGCTCGATCGCTTGGTCGACGTCGGTGCCGGCCAGCGACGGGGCGAGCGCGGCGCGCACGCTGTCGGTGGTGGCGGGCAGGTCCGGCGCATCGAGGAGGTTGAGGATGCCGACGGTCTTCAGGACGTCGGTCTCGATGGCGTCGGCGTCGACGGCCCGGTCGAGCACCGCCCCGATGCGGTCCCATTCGCCTGCTCCAGCACGCGAGGTCAGTCGGTGTCCGAAGGAGGACGCGACGTAGTCGAAGAACCGGGGGATGCCGTAGAGGCCACCGTCGGGCCTCGTGGCGGCAGCGAACGCGCGCAGGCCGTTCGGCTCCTCGCTGGCGGCGAACCCAAACAGCGAGCGCTCGTTCTGGCCGAAGGTGGCGAAGAAGCGGGCCATGACGGGGATCGCGGCAGGATGCAGCGGCCACGCGCCGGCGTTGCCAGTCGCGTTGCGCGGGCCGAGCCAGCCGAGCGCGCGGATGTCGCGCACGGCCTTCACGTGCGACTTGCGCACCTTGGGCGGGATTGCGTCGGCGTCAACGTCGAGCGCGGCGGCGAGCAGCGCGGCTGTGTGCGAGAGCGGATGGTCGAACACCATCTCCTCGAACCGCTCAGCGACCTTCTCCCATTCGCTGCGGCGGGCGGTCCGCCAGTCCTCGGCGTAGGACTGGAACCCCTTGTGGAGGATGAGCACGACGCCGAGCGGCGCCTCGCCGGATCGCGCGGCGGCCTCGGCGAGCGCCTGCAGCCGGAAGACGTCGAAGCCCTCCTCCTCGCTGGCGGCCTCTAGGAACTTGCCCATCTCGTCGATGACGACGAGCAGGCCGTCGAAGCAGCCGGTCGCGCGCAGCGCGTCACGCAGCGCGGTGATCGCCGCGAACGGGTCGTCGATCGCGCGGATCGTCCCGCTCCACGATCCGTCGATGCCCGCGCCGGACGCGACGACAGCCTCGATCGCGGCGCTGAGCGCGGCCGCGAGGCCGTTGCGCGATCCGGTAACGAGCAGTGGGAACATGCGAGGCGTGCCGCCAAGGCGGTACGCGAGCGCCCGCATCGGCATCGCGTCGTCGCAGACGCGCGGGTCGAGGGCCTGGACGAGCGCCAGCGCGAGCGCGGACTTGCCGACGCCGAAGTCGCCGATGATGCGCCAGGCGCGGCGCGTAGATCCGGCGCGCATGCCGGACAGGATCTCACCAGCGCCGCGCTCGAGCCAGGGTGTGAGCACAAAGGAGCGGCCGGCGGTCGGATCGGCCGCGTCGCGCTCCAGCGCGACCGAGCGGTAGAACATCGCGGGGGAGCCCAGGATGTCGGCGATCGTGGATGGGCGGCTCATGCGTAGGCCTCCCTAAGGAAGTGGTCGGGATCAGGTGGGACGACGGCGGTCACGATGCCGGCGTCCCCCGACGGTCGATAGGACCACTGCGCGGTCGAGCGCTCGAGATGGTCGCGCAGGTCCTCGGCTTCCAGACGCAGCGTGGCGCCAGGCGAGCCCTCGCCGTGGGCCAGGTCGCGGAAAGTGACCACGGCCTCGCCTGCGCGCCGCGCGTGCCAGTAGCTCGCGATCGCGTAGTCAACCACCGGTCCGCCGATCTGGGCCAGAGGGACGCGGTCGAGCGCGAAGACCGGCTCGATGCGTTCGGTGCCGCCGCGCCGGCGACCGAGCCGCCGCAGGATGCCGAGGTCGACCAGCGGGCCGTCGAGCGCATCCTCGGGTGACGAGGGGCTGAGCGAGCCTAGGTAGGTGTGGAGGAAGGCGTCGGCGTGCTGCAGCAGCGTGACGTCGGAATGCGCGAAGCCGAGCCGCTCGCCCTCGGCGCGCATCTCCGCGAGCAGTTCGGAGCGGGTGAAGTCGACGCGCATGCGGCGGTAGAGGATGTGGCGCCAAGCGAAGAGCGGGTTCTGCACCGCCGTACTCAGCCGCCAATGCAGTAGCCACTGCGTCTCCACCCGCTCGATGTAGGGGTCGAGACCGCCCTCGCCGAACACGGCTTGGCCGAAAGGTAGCAGCTCCCACTGCCCGGACTTCGCTGACGCCACGTCGAACGCCTCGAGCCAGAATCGCAGCGCCCGGACCATGTTCTTCCCGAGCCCGAGCTCCAGGATGGACCGTTCGTCGTCGGACAGCGCGGCGGCATCCCAGCCGATCAGCTTCACAGCCTTCGGCAACCACGCGAAGCGGCACGCGAACGTCTCGTGGCCGCTGAACCGAGGCCGGACGGCGACGGCGTTCACGCGCGCCGCCTCGCCGGTTCTGCGGTCAGCGCCGCCGCGATCATCGCGCCGGCCGCGTCGATCTCGTCCTCCGTGTTGAAGCGGCCGATCCCGATGCGGACCGCACCCTCCCGGACCCAGTCCTCGACGTCCATCGCCGACAGCACGTGCGACGGCCCGGCGACGCCGGACTGGCAGGCCGCGCCCGTCGACAGGTCCACCCGCCCCCACAGGCGCGCGACGGCGGCTTCGCCGGGCAGGTGCGGCGTCGATACGTGGAGGCTGCCCGCGATCCTGGACGAGGGCGCCCCGTTGACGCGGAGGCCTGGAACTGCGTCGACCAGTTGCGCCTCGAGCGTGTCGCGCAGCACGGCTATTCTAGCCTCGTCCGCTTCGCGCTCGGCGAGCCGCAGCGCGAGGGCGTGGGCAAGCGCGGTAGCGGCTGGCCCGTCTGGGCTGCCGAAGACCTCGTGGGCCAGGTCGGTCGCCGCCTTCGACAGGGTGCCGATGAGCGCACCGGCCCTGCGCGGACCATACATCTTGGCACCGCTGACGACCGTCAGATCGCCCGGCTGGAAGTCGATTCGACCAGCCGCCTGGCTCGCATCGACCAGCGTCCGCGCACCGCGGGCGTCCGCCATGGCAATCACCGCGGTGAGGTCGGTTACGGTCCCGACCTCGTTGTTCACCGCCATTGCGCAGAGCAGGTCCACGCCCTCGGCCAGCACCGTCTCGACCGAGTGCAGGCGCGGCGCGCCGGAGGCATCCACGGGGATGACCGTTACGTGGACCCGGCCGGCACGCTCGGCCCGACGAAGAGCCGCCAGCAGCGATGGGTGCTCGACAGCGGTCGCCGCGATGCGCGCGACGCGGCTGCCCGCGCGCGCGACCGCGTCCTCGACCGCCAGCCACAGCGCCGCCGACGCGCCAGGCGTGAACGTGACTTCCTGAGCGTCGTCGCCGAATGCAGCCGCGACCGAGCGTTCCGCCGCGGCGACACTGGCATGCGCGTCAGCGCCACCCCTGTGCTCGGCCGAATTGGCGTTGGCGCTGTGCTCCGACATTGCCGCGCGGTGGCGTTCGGCAACGCGCGGGTCGATGGGCGTCGCTGCCAGGTTATCGAGATATATCGTCAATCGCTTTAGGCCTGCCAAATTTTTGCGACGCTACACGCTGGTGCATTTTGGGTCATCAGATGATTTCAGCCGCGCTGGCAAAACTTGAAGATTTCTGTTCTCCGTCGCTCGCCGGGTGCACTGTCGACCTCCCATTGGGAAGGGCAACTATCGGGGCGGCGAGTTCCTTCCACGAACGCCCGTGTTGAGGCGATAAGCCGCCGATCCGCTGTCGGTGAACGAAGGGACGCTTACCTCAGCGGCGCGTTCCAAACCGGACGTGCCACTTTCCAACCAATTGCTACATTTCCAGTCCTATCGAGCGTTCCCGCACTCTCCCGGTCATTTCGAGCGCAATATGCTTTTCTGGCGCGCGGTCGCTCCTCGTAATGGCTTGTCGGACAGTCGATGCTTCCATTTTGGCACCATCCCGACGCCCGGCAACCTGCTCTAACCGTATGGCATCGTCCACGACGAGCGTAACACTCTCTCGCACGCGAGTGGCCAACACCCTCATCAGGCTGATCGAAATTAAGCGTCCCTCACGGCTGTCGGCAACGATGATACCCCGATCACTTGTCGCGCCTTGGGCGGCATGAGCACTGGTGGCGTAGGCAAGATCGATCCGCCTCAGCATGGGGTCCTGCGGCGCAAGCTCGATCTGGTCGCCGGTGCTGGTTTCGATCAGCAGCGCGTCCGGCCGAACCTCCCGCAGGATCGCGGTGTCAGCGTTGATCAGGCCGCGAGAATGATCGGTGCTGGTCCAGCGCAATTGATCGCCAGCGAAAAGCGTCAACTTGCGCAACTCATACACCCGCACCGCATCCTCGATGCGATTAGGTGCCAGCTTGCCCGGCCGATAGCATTGTTCGACGCCGCTGCGCCTTTGCAACGTGACGACTCCGCGTTCCGAGCGAACCACAAGCGCCAGCCCGCGCTCGATACCCTGACTCGGCAAATCCTTCGCAAACTCCACGATGCGGCCGGGGGTGTAGTGGTGCGCCATCCGCTCTTCCTCGCGGCTTAGGTGAACGGGATCGTAGACTGACAGTCGCGCCGGCGTATCGCCCAACTCGCCGTTCGCGATCCTCAATCGTTGCACCTCGCTGTTTACATCAGCCCGCAGCTGGCGACCGGAGGTGTAGATGCCGGTGCGCGCGCGTTCGTCAGGTGAAAGGGCTATCCACATCCGCGCGACGGTCTCGGCACCTTCGCTTGGTGCCTCAACGGTGTCCGCTTTCAACAGCGCCATCAACTCGCCGACACGGCCGGCTTGCGCGGCGGCATGGATCGCGCGCATCTCGTCGTTCGCGGCACGCAGGTTCGTCGGCATGAACGCCGTGTCGCCGGCACGCTGGACGATGTTGAACGGCCGCCCGGCTTCAACCGCTCCAAGTTGGCGACTGTCCCCGACTAGCACGAGCCGGCCGAGCTCATAGCGATTGGCGACGTTGACAAGCCGCCGCATCGCGTCGTTGCCGAGCATCGACGCTTCATCGATCACTACGACCGCGCCCCGGAGCGCTGCAACCGATCGCCCCTCATGCTGGTCGGTCCGATCGCGCCCATCATGCTCGTGTAGGAACGAGGCGACGGTCCGCGCTTCGACGCCGGTATCCTGCCCGAGCCGCCGCGCAACCGTATTCTGCACAGCCAGTCCAAGCACGGCGCGCCCTTCCTCGGCAGCGATCGCCAGCGCTGGCTTCAGCATCGACGATTTGCCAGCGCCAGCCACGCCCTGAACCGCGACGATCCGATCCGCGCTCGATAGGATGCGGGTCGCGGCGCTCATTTGCCCAGCGTTCAAACGGCGCCCGTCCGCCCGCGCAGCTGCGGCAACACGCTCCTTCGCTTGGGTCTGTTCCAGAACAGGGGCCACAGCCCCTTTGCCGTCGACCACACCATCGACAATCGCCTGCTCGGTCGCCAGTGCAGCGGCGGTCGTCATCATCCGCCCGTCAGCGCCCGTGATCAGCAATCCGCGACCAACCAGCGTTGCCATCCGTTGCTCGACCGCAGCCGCACCAACCGGCGCGCCCATATCGAGCGCAGTCTTCAGCACCTCCCGCGCCGGAAAGGCAGCCTCATGCTCGGCCAGATGCCGAACCGCCGAAGCGACCGCGTGCGCCGCTGCGAAGGCCGTTGGGTCCAACCGCCCGGTCCGCTCCGGCACCAACGGGTCCGGCGCCTTCACCCGAATGCCAAGCCGCTCGGCCAGCGCCAAACCTTGAGCACCGACACCACGCGCGCCATCGACCAACCGCCGCCAGGCCGTTGGACTGCGAGCCGCAATCCGGCTCGCCTCCGCCACCATCGCCGGCAGATAGATACCGGCCTTCTCCGCCCGAGCTGTCCACTCTCCGCGCAAATCGACCCGGTCGATCTCAACGGGTTTGGCGGCCCGGGTACCAAGCGTCACCGCCGACCGGGCCTCAGGCGTCTGGTGCTTCATGCCCTTCATCGCCGCGTCGATCTCGGCAGACCGGATTGAAAACCGCTCGATCACCTCGCGAGGGATGCCCGAAATTTCGAACTGACCATGCTTGGCAACGCGCTCGGTCGCATAGCCAAGCGCCTCAACCCGCTGTCGCAGGTCCGCGTTGTAGACCGAGGCGGCGGTCGAATAGCCTTCCCACAACACGTCGTTGTGAACTGCCCGCCACTTGCCGTCCGGTCCCCGCGTCGCGTTGGCGATGATGGCGTGAATATGCGCCTGCGGATCCAGCGCCCGGCTCGTGTCGTGCTGGAACAGCGCGACGACCAAGTTGCCCGATCGCACCGTCTCCTGCGAGCCGTCCTTCGCTACCCGCGTCTCGGCAAGGTTGCGCTCGATCCATCCGACTGTCGAGCGGACCGATGCCATGTGCGCCGCCAGCAACCGCGCGTCACCGCCAACATAGGCCAGCAACGACATCGATTTCGGCGCGGAGAAGGTGAAGTCCATGCCAGCACGATGCTTGCCATTCGCCCCGGCCGGAATCGTCGCGCCATTGGGAAGCTCACCCCGCAACACCGCTTCGAACGGTTCCCGGCCAACCTCTCCGATCAGCCCCAGATGCGCAGCCCCTTCGCCAACCCACAGGCTCGCCTCGGTCGCCTGCCCATCGGTGTAGTAGTTATCGGCGGCATAGTAGCTCGCCGCGCCGGAAGCGGACCGGACGACCGCGGGCGTCAGCATGGCGGCCGTCCGGACGTCACCGAACGATGCCCTGCAACAACTCGCGCTCGCGCCGCTGCCCGGGAACGTAGATCCGGCACGGCTCGAGCTCGCGATAATCGCTGCCCTTGCCGGCGCGCTTGGCACAGGCGAACAGCCGCTTGCGGTTGTCCGGAATGTTGGCGGTAGCGAACAGGTAGCGGGTGATATCGTCCTCACCCGCGTGCCGGTTCAGCAACATCACGCCCGCGCCATACCCGTCACCGCGCATCCCAAGCGCGGCCAGTGCGATCTTCTCCGCAACGATGCCATCACCGGGGACCAGCAACAGCACGGCGAGCGCCGCGATAAAGCCGATCAGCATACCGAGCCCCGTCGAGCCTTCGAACGCGTAGCGTTGCCGACGGCGCGGCGGCGGTCCGCCGTCTACGGTGGGCTCCGCCTCCAGCACGCGGACCGGGCGGGGCGCCAGTTCGATGGGAGCCGGCGGCGCGGGCTCGTCGCGTACCGCCGGCACTGTCGCCTCTGACGGTGCAGGCAACGACTGCAGAGCGTCGTCGGAATCAGGACGCGGTTCCATGGCCATCGCCAGATACCGCTCGACCAGCGCGCTGAACGATATGCCTTCCTGAGCCGCTTCGTCCTGCAGCATCGCATAGCGACCCGGCGCGAACGAGATCGATTTGCCGAGCGCCTTGCGTCCGAAACTCATGTGTCCCCCCTGAGCGCCGCCGCCGAGCATCCGGTCGTCGGGCAACGCGGCGGGGGCAGGGCACCCTCATACTCGGCTCGATCGCGGACGCGCCACAGCGCACCCATCCAAGCATCAAGCACGCCTAGGTGGTCCGCGATGGCGCGATCGATGTCCCGCGCGACCGCTTCGTTGGGGCAGGGGCAAGCCGCGTCCGTGGCTGCCTCAGAGGCGCAAAGGGTCGTTCGCACTGGTTCGTCCTGTGATTGCTGCCGCCCGTCCGCCGGGGGTCACGACGGTCAGGATCGACAGAAATGAGCGATACGCAAGTGGATCGACGGCGCCGAAAAGTATCCAACAATCCGTTGTTGGCGAACGTACGCAGCTGCCTGCCGAGTTAGTAACCGGCCGCAACGCTGCAAAAACAGCCACTTACCACTGCTGAACGCAGCGTGATGTGTGCTTCCTGACCCCCTACAATCGTCGTGGCAGAGCGTTCGGTTGCTTGTCGATTGTTCGAACAGGATCGCAGTTTTCGATGGGGATCGATCCGGACTGCCGTCCGGAATGCAGCTTACTTACTGCCTGCTTCTAGCGCCTGCGCGACCAGACGACGGATCGCTTCCGCACGGGGCGGAATGTCCGGTTGGGTACGGCGCCAATCGTCGATTTTTGCGAGCCAATCATCCGAGGCGCGCATCTGGAATACTCGATCGTTCTTCAGAGCCATGTACGGCGTGTAGGTCATGTATTGACACTACACAAGCTCCATGTAATTACATGGAGCGGTCCGGAAGATGTTGGAGCATCAACCGGACCTAACCCGAACCTAGGACGTGACCCATGGCTCAAGCTGCTACCCAGACTACCCGGCGTTCCCTGAACGAGGAAGGGCATTACGCTATCACCGAAAACGAGTTCATGAACCTGACGCTGGTGCGCGATGCGCTCGCCGGAGTTGCAGAGCTTGCCTTCGACGGCCGGCTTGAACGAGCGACAGAGACGCCAGAAATCACCTGCCACAACTTGTCGGCGCTGATGCTGGTCCTCAGCGATCGGTTGGGCACCATGCTCGACAACATGACCTTCTCCCACGGTCGCCGCGGCTGAAGCTGGACCAGCAGGAGGGTAGGCATGGCAACCAGCATAGAACTCGTACCATTCGACAAGCAGCAGATCGCAACGGTCCGCAACGATAACAGCGTTTACGTCGTCATGAAGCCGATCGCCGAGGGCCTCGGGCTAGACTGGTCGTCACAACATAAGCGCATACGCAATCATCCCGTGCTGGCTAGAGGTATGGTCGTCACGACCATACCTTCGCTAGGAGGCGGACAGGAAAGCGTGACGCTGTCGCTAGAGTGTTTCCATGGTTGGCTTGTGACTCTGCACCCCGATCGCGCTCAGGATGCGACGATCCGCGAGCTGATCATCCGTTATCAAGAGCGCGCGTTCCGGGTGCTGTTCAACCACTTCCACGGCGCGGGCCAGCTACCGGCCGCGATGCCGATCCAGTCGCGCATTGCGATCCAGAACCAGATCCTGCGGCTGACCGCAAAGCTGCAGCACACTCGTAACCGTACCGAACGCCGCGTCATCCACGCGATGATCGGCGATCTCTGCCGCGACATCGGCATGGCACCGCCGGCAATGAACGATCTGGGCTTCGATGCCCCGCATCCCTCTGATGCGGTTGCACCTTTCTGGGCAGGAATCGCCGAGCTGAAGCGACGTGGTGTCGTGTTCAACCACAGCCGGACCAGCGGCCTGCTGGCCATCAACCGCACCGGGCTGGCAGAAGAGTTCAAGCGAGCGGGCATCACGCTGAAACTCGACTCCCAGCTCGGCCGGGCGCTGCGCGCCAGCGATCCGCGCTACATCGCGGCGAAGACAGTCAACAGCCGCCTGACCGGGGGCGGCATTCACTGCTGGGTCTTCACCGACACCGACTGAGCTTTGCCCCGACGGGGGAACCGAGTACAGGAAAGGGCCGGAACGCGGATGCGCGCTCCGGCCCTTCTGCCGTGCGCTGTCGTCGCCGGCCAAGGACGAACCTCCCCGCCGACAACACGGCTTGGGAGGGGGGTCGGGAAAAGTCTTATCTCCTTTATCCCCCGGTTTTACTCGCCAAAAAACGGCGGAAATCCGCCATTTTCGATGTAACACGCTCGGCGTTATCGCTTCCTACATGCCCCCGGCAAAAACACTTATCCCACTGTAAAGAAACGATATTCTCAAACCAAAATATTCGAAACTAAGTCTATTATCAGTAACGATGGGATAAGCGTCTTTGTAACGTCCCAAGCCGTTGATTTTGCACGACTGTTCGGGAGATAAGAAGTTTCCCGCCTCCCCCCTGCCTACTAAACCACCTTCGAAAACGCGCACGATATGGACGTTTTCGGGCGCTCGCTGACCAGTTTTCGCCGGCGATCGCGCGCCGGGGTTGGTGCTATCGAACGCGTTCACACGGGCCGTCGCTAGCATCCCGTCCAGCTGCGTCGATCTGCGTCGCGGGTGCGACCAAGAATGGCGGCATTCTGCCCAGCTTTTCCGCCGGTTTCGCTAGAGGCGTTGCATGCGTCGAAAGCGCCACGAAAAGCGCGCGGGCGAGGCGGGGGGAAAAGCGTGTAATTCGGGGTCGCAACGCGAGCGGGCAGTGTCCATCTTGATGCTGACCATCGAACGCACGGACTTTGTCCTGGCCCGGCACGCTGACCATTGTGCGCTACGAGTAGCGGGAATTCGCGTCCGCCGTACTCGCGGTAGCACGGTCGAATGCGCCGTGAAGCGAGCGGGACCGTCCGCCCTAGCGATCGCTTCGGGAATTCGTGTCTGAGCCCGACTGCCGCGGCTCAATCTCGCGTGACCGGACCTCGGGAACACCAGCGGTACTGTTCGGCTCCGGCCTGTCAGGACGCCAATCTTTGCCAGGATCACGCCTTTTTCCCTACCGGGGCTGAACCGTCGCTCGCGAGATAAATTGCTACAAAGCGCGGTATTCTCCGAGGAATCCTGTGTATGGCATGCTCAGATGAACGGTCGAAATGGAGCGGATGCCCGTATGCATATGGCGCGAAAGGGCACGAACGCTAGCGGGATGAGGCGGTATAACGAACGGCTGATCCTGTCGGCGATCCGGCGATTGAACGGTGCTTCAAAGGCCGAACTTGCGCGCGTAACCGGGTTGTCGCCGCAAGCGGTCGTACGGATTATCGACGAACTCGATAGCGACGGCTTGCTGTTCCAAGCCGAAAAGCGCACCGGCGGCATGGGGCAGCCGGCCACGGTTTATCGCATCAACGGCGCGCGTGGTTACACGGTTGGTGTCGAGATCGGGCGCAATGCGATGACGCTGGTCTTGCTCGATTTCGATGGTCAGCAGCAGGCGCTGCAATGCGATGCGAGCCCGTTTCCGACCATCGATTTGGCGGTGGAGCGGATCGGCCGGTTTCTGCACGAACAACTGCCGGCATCGCTGCGCGAGCCCGGTACGTTTCTGGGCATTGGCATTGCCATGCCATGGTTTCTGGGCGAATGGCGCGACGAGTTAGGCATTTCCGAACGTCAGGCGGCGGAATGGCGGCGGGAGGATGTGGCCGAACGGCTGCGTGCCGGGCTGAACTGTCCGACCTTTTTCGACAATGATGGCAATGCCGCGACGCTGGCGCATTTGTTGTGCGGGGCGGGGGGCGACCTGCAAAGCTATCTGTTTATCAACCTCGGTACCTTTGTCGGCGGCGGGCTGGTGGTGGCCGGGCAGGTTGTGCAGGGGCGGCATGGCAATGCCGGGGCGCTGGCTTCGATGCCGGTCATGGTCGACGGCCGACGCGATTCGCTTATCCATCATGCGTCGCTTTACGACCGCGACCGGGCGACGACTCCCGCCGCGCTGGAGGGTTGGCGTCACCGCTGTACCGAAGCGCTGACCTTTGCGATTGCAGGGGCCAACAGCCTGCTCGATCTGGAGGCTGTAATTCTCGACGGATCGCTCGACGCGCACGAGCTGGCCGGCATCGCCGCAGCGGTCGAGCGGCAGCTTGCCGCCGATGCCCCACCAGATTTTTTTGCGCCTGACATACGGGTCGGAACGCTGGGGCAACGGGCGGCAGCGATCGGGGCCGGGTTGCTGCCGCTGCACGCGCAATATTCGCCTGATCTCAGTAGTTTGTTCAAGCGCGCCTGACCCCGCCCAACGCGATCGCAATACTAGATATGCCGCTTTTCCTCACGAAGCGCCAAGGCTAGTTAGCGGTAACAGCAAACGATTGTCACCCAAGACACTGATAACGCGCTAATTTCTCCCCTTGACCTACTAAATCACCTTTGTAGATTTAGTCGTACGGACCGTGAAAAGCGGCGGCGAGGGGAGAGTGATGATGAGGGTGGGTTCGCGTCGTAAAGGCCGGGCAGGATACCGGTGGTGAACGAACCACTGCTGCTGGGTGGGATTGAGGCGGGGGGCACGAAGTTCCTATGCGCCGTCGCCGACCGTAATGGGACCATCCTGACCGAAACTCGAATTGCCACGACCACCCCGGCCGAAACGCTGGGCGCGGCCACCGCCTTCTTCCGCGATGCGCGGCGCGACCATGGCGCACTATCGGCATTTTCAGTCGGCAGCTTCGGACCGTTGTCGCTAAACCCGCTGGCCGGGGATTACGGCTACATCACCTCGACGCCTAAGCCGGGTTGGGAGAATGTCGACCTGCTGGGCACGCTCCGCGAGGGCGTCGATGCACCGATGACGCTCGACACCGACGTTAATTGCGCGGCGGTGGGGGAGCGGCTGTTCGGCAGCGGGCAGGGGCTGGACAGCTTCTGCTATGTCACCATCGGCACCGGCATCGGCGTCGGCCTGCTGATCGGCGGTGCGCCGCATGGTGGGGCGAACCATCCTGAGGCGGGGCATATCGCGGTGCCGCGCGCCGCCGGTGATGCGGCGTTCGCCGGCATCTGCCCGTTCCACGGCGACTGTCTGGAAGGGCTGGCATGCGGGCCGGCGATGCGGGCGCGGTGGGGCGTTCCGGCCGAACAGCTTCCCGCTGATCATCGGGCGTGGGATATCGAGGCGGACTATATCGCCGCGCTGTGCGCCACGCTGACCTATGTCATTCGGCCCGACCGGATCATCGTCGGCGGCGGCGTGATGCAGCCGCAAATGTACCCGCGCGTGCGCGCTGCGCTGGTCGCGAAGCTCGCCGGCTATGACGCCAGCATGCGGACGATCGACATGTGCGACTATATCGCCGCGCCGACTGCGGGCGCATCGGCTGGGCTGACTGGGGCGCTGGCGCTCGCCTATCGCACCGCGACCCGGCAATGGCCGATGCACTGGCGCACTGCTGAACCCTTTCACGTGAACAAGGAGACCGCCGATGCATAGCGTCGCGACGCCGGGTGGCCGGCAGGATGTGGACGATGCACGGGCGACGACCGCGATCGTGCTGAGCGCGGCCGGCGCGGCATTGGGCGGGCTGTTGTTCGGGTTCGATACCGCCGTTATTTCCGGCGCGACGCAGGCGCTGCAGGAACGTTTCGCGCTGACCGATGCGTCGCTGGGCTTCACCGTCGCCTCCGCGCTGATCGGGACGGTCATCGGATCGCTGGTCACCGGGGCGCCCGCCGACCGCTATGGTCGCAAGGCGATCATGCTGTCGGTCGCCATCGCCTATGTCGTGTCGTCGCTCGGCACCGGTCTGGCGCAGAGCTGGCCGATGCTGATCGCGTTCCGGTTCCTGGGTGGTCTGGCGATCGGCGCGGCGTCGGTGGTGACGCCGATCTATATCGCGGAGGTATCACCCGCGAAGTTTCGCGGGCGACTGGTGGCGATGAACCAGCTGAACATTGTCTTGGGCATTCTGATCGCGTTCCTAAGCAACTATCTGATTGCGCAGTCGCTGCCGCCAGAAGTGGCATGGCGGTGGATGTTCGGCATCGTCGCGGTGCCGTCCGCGTTGTTCCTTGGGGTCACCTTCCTACTGCCCGAAAGCCCGCGCTGGCTGGCGGTAAAGGGCGAGAAGGGGCAAGCGATCAAGGTCATGACTCGGCTAGGCTTTCTCGACCCGCAGGCCGAGCTAGCGCGGATCGAGGCGGCGGAGCGGCGCGACGTAGCGCAGGGCGACACTCGCTTGTTCCAGCCTGCGCACAGCTTTCCGGTCGCCTGCGCCATCGCAATCGCGCTGTTTAACCAGCTGTCCGGCATCAACGCGCTGCTCTATTACGCGCCGCGCATCTTCGAACTGGCCGGGGCGGGTGCCGACAGCGCACTGTTGCAGTCGATCGCGGTCGGCGGCACCAACCTGGTGTTTACTGTTGCCGCGTTGTTTTTCATCGACCGGTTCGGCCGGCGGCCGCTGCTGCTCGTTGGATCGATCGTTTGTGCCGCAGCGCTGCTGATGGTCGGGTTCCAGCTCGAACGCAGCACGCCCAACGGCATGCTGATCCTAGGCGGGCTGCTCGCCTTCATCGCAGCCTTTGCCATCAGCCAGGGCGCGGTGATCTGGGTGTTCATTTCCGAAGTATTCCCCAGCCACGTGCGCGGCAAGGGGCAGGCCTTAGGATCGACCACCCACTGGGTCGCCGCGGCGGCGATTACATGGCTGTTCCCAATCGTGGCGAGCGCGGTCGGCGGATGGGTCTTCGCCTTCTTCGGCGCGATGATGCTGTTGCAGTTGGTGTGGACGGTGCGGGTGATGCCGGAGACGAACGGCGTCGCGCTGGAAGACATGAATCTGAAGGGAAATGCGGCATGAAGCGGCTCGCGATTCTCGCCATGACTGGTCTGATGCTCACCACCGCCGCGTCGGCACAGCGACCCGATCCGCGCCCGGCCTATCACTTCGCGCCGGCTGCCAACTGGATGAACGATCCCAACGGCCTCGTTTATTACGAGGGTGAGTACCATCTGTTCTACCAGTATAACCCACATGGCGACCGCTGGGGCCATATGAACTGGGGCCACGCGGTTAGCCGCGATCTGGTGCATTGGCAGGAACTGCCGATCGCCATTCCCGAAACCGGCGACGTTATGGCGTTTTCGGGCAGCGCGGTGGTCGACTGGAATAACACGACCGGGTTCGGCAAGGGCGGCAAGCCGCCGCTGGTTGCGATCTATACCGGCCATAATCCTAAGGCGAAGCTGCAGTCGCAATATGTCGCGTACAGCAACGACAAGGGCCGGACCTGGACCGTTCATGGCGAAGTGCTGAGCGTAGGATCGCCTGAATTCCGAGATCCCAAGGTGTTCTGGCACGCTGCGACCAGGCGATGGGTGATGGTCGCGGTGATGGCGCTGGAGAACCGTGCCGTCCTGTTCACCTCGTCCGACCTGAAGCAATGGACCTTTGCCAGCAGCTTCGGCCCCGCCGGTGCGCGCGGCAAGAACTGGGAATGCCCCGACCTGTTCGAGCTGCCGGTCGAGGGCGGCACCCCGGGTGAGAAGCGCTGGGTGCTGGGCATCAACCTGGGCGACAATGCCGTCGGTGGCGGTTCGGGCGGGCAGTATTTCGTCGGCGATTTCGACGGCAAGCGGTTTACTACCGTTCCCGGTTGGCCGGGCGAGGCACACTGGATGGATTACGGCGCGGATTTCTATGCCGCCGTGTCGTGGAACGACTTGCCGAAGACGGATGCGCGCCGGATCTGGATCGGATGGGCGAACGACTGGCGCTATGCCGAGGCGATCCCGACTTGGCCGACTCGCGGGCTGATGACCGTGCCGCGCGAAGTGACTTTAAAAAAGACACCCGCCGGATATCGCATCGCGCAGATGCCGGTGCGCGAGGTCGCGACGCTGCGCGGCGCGCGGCAGGACTTCTCAGCGACGCTGGGCGAGACGCCGACCGAGCTGCCTATCGCGGGTGGATCGGCCGACCTGACCATCGACCTTGACACCGACACTGCCGAACAGGTCACAATCGCACTGACCGACGAACAGGGGTATCAGACGCTGATCGGGGTCAATCCTGGCGTGGACGAACTGTTCGTCGATCGCACCCGGTCGGGGCCGCATTTCCACGACGGATTCGCCAACCGCCATATCGCTCCGGTCGACCTGAAGGGGCGCAGGATACGCCTGCGAGTGCTGGCCGATGAATCGATCCTCGAAGTCTATGCTGCGGATGGCACGCGGACGATCACCGATCGCTTCTTTCGCGGCGGTGGACAGCTTCGTTGGAGCGCAATGGCGCGCGGCGGGGCGGCACGCCTAACGATGCAGGCGTGGCCGATGACGGCGAAGGCGGCGGCGCGATGACATGATCCGCTTCGTCAATACGGCGGCAGCGACCGTACCGGGCTGAACGCCCGCCCAACCGCTGCACTGAACAACTAAAAAAAGAACGGAAATCTGGGAGGATTTATGCCGAAGACGTTGCTTGCCTTGCTGACATCCAGCGCCCTTGTACCGCTGACCGCCATTCCCGCGCATGCTCAGGCCACGGCTTCCGCCGAACAGGCCGCGCCGACCGAGCAGGCCGAAGCTGACGCCGCGCCCGAAAACGACAGCAGCGCCGACATTATTGTCACCGGCTACCGCGCCGCATTGGGCTCGGCGCAGGAGATCAAGCGTAACTCTGCGTCGATCGTCGATGCGATAGTGTCGAACGACATCGGCAAGCTGCCCGACAACAACGCGGCCGAGGCGATTGCGCGCGTCACCGGCGTCACGGTCCAGCGCTACAACGACGAAGCCGGCGTGATTCTGGTGCGCGGGTTGCCCGACGTCACCACCACCTTCAACGGGCGCGAGTTCTTTTCAGCCGAGGACCGCGTGCTGCACTTGCAGGACTTCCCGGCGGGCGTCGCGGCGGGGATCGAGGTCTATAAATCAGGTACGTCCGACCTGATCGAACCGGGCCTGGCCGGCCTCGTCAACTTGCGATCGCGCCGTCCGTTCGACGTGAAGGATACCGAGATCGCGGGCGAACTGCGCGCATCGTATAACGACCAAGCGAAGGCGTTCGACCCGGCAGGCAACCTGCTCGTCACGAAGCGGTGGGATACTCCGATCGGTGAGATCGGTGCGCTGGTCAACGTCAGCTATGTCCGCTCGACGTATCGCAACGCCGATCGCTACGCCGACAGCGCCGTGATTTCGCCGCGCGGCTTCGGTGCGGACGATCCAACCGATGATCTTAAGGTCACGACGCCCGGCGTCGGCAACGACTTCCGCTTTCCGGCCAATGCTGGAAATTTCTACGAAAAGGGTGTGCGGCATCGTCCGGCCGTGAACGGTACAATCCAGTGGCGGCCGACCCCGAACCTCGAACTATTCGCCGAAGGGCTGTGGCAGGCTTATCGTGGCGAGGTGCTACGCGACGCCTTCAACGTCAATTTCGAACGCCGCGACGTGAACGGCGTCGCTCCGACGCTCAGCAATGTCGTGCTGGTGCCGGGTGAGCCGAACAAGGCGGCGAGCTTTACCAAGACCGGCGGCTATGTCCCCGAATTCTATCGGTCGACCCAGAACGACAGCACCGATACGTGGCAGGCGGCAACGGGTTTCAAATGGACCTCCGGCCGCGCGATCCTGTCGGGCGACTTCGCCTACACCAACAGTAAGTACAAGGCGTCGGAATACAGCCTCGACGCGCAGCTGGCATCGGCGCCGACGATCAACGTCGACTGGGACGTGCGCGGATCCGCGGTGTTCGATCTCGGAGGCTATGCGATCGACAACCCTGCCAACACCCGTTGGCGCGGCTATTACCAACGTGATTTTGTGACGAAGGGCGACGGAGTGCAGGGTCGGATCGACCTTGACCTTGAAACCGAATGGAGTTGGCTGCCGCGTCTGCAATTCGGCTTCCGTGCTAGCGATCGGAATGCATCGTCGCAGAACAACAACCGCTATGCCTATACCGCCGGCCTGGACATTGCGCTCGATAGCCTGCCGAGCGGCAGCCTTGGCCTCATCACCGATGGGTTCCGTGGCGATCCGCAGCGGTTCCAGAATTGGCTGGCCCCCAGTCGCGACGGCATTCGCGACAACGGCGAGGCGCTGCGCCTGCTGGCGCTGCAATCGGTGCAGCGCGCGACCGTGTTGTTCCCGTTCGACAACGGCATTCGCGAAGCGGTAACGAAGTTCGCGACCGCCGACATCCCCTATGATCCGCTGGGTGGCTTCACCGCCAGCGAGGCGAGTTATGCCACCTATGGCCAAGGCAAGTTCGATGTCGATGTGGGCGGGATGCGGATCGACGGCACCGTCGGCGCGCGCATCGTCAACACCGACGGCACCTATCGCGGGTTCAGTCGGGTGCAGGCGGCCGACGGCACGGTCGGCATCGTCCCAACCACGACGCGGCAGAATTACGTCGACGTCCTGCCCTCCGCCATCGCCCGCGTTCGCTTCTCGAACGAATGGCAGATGCGGCTGGGCTATACCCAGACGCGGACCCGGCCGGGGTTCGGGCAGCTCAACCCGTCGATCAACATCACCCGCAACAGCGTGGGGCCGGACGGCACGCCGCCGGTGTTCGACGCGACCGGCTTCGGCGGCAATCCCGACCTGCGCCCGTTGACGTCCAAAAACTACGATGCCAGCCTCGAATGGTACTTCTCGAAGAACGGATCGGCGTCGGTCGCCGCCTTCTATCGCGATCTGAACGGCTTCATCGGCTATTATACGCAGGTTGTGAACGATCCGATCTATGGCCGGGTGCAGCTCAATCGGCCGGAGAATGCCGGCAACGGTCGGATCAAGGGGGTCGAGGCGTCGCTCCAGACCTTCTTCGACTTCCTGCCCGGCGCGCTGTCGGGGTTCGGCGTACAGGGGAACGTGACGTATCTCGACGGCACCAATCAATTGCCGCAGGTACTCGGCGAGGGCGACCGGCAGGTCGAGATCACCGGCCTGTCGAAATGGGCGTACAATCTGACCGGCTTCTATGAAAAGGCCGGCATTTCCGCCCGACTGTCGTACAACTGGCGGTCGCGGTCGACCAGCAGCTACAACCGCAACATCAACGAGGAACAATATGCCGGTGAACTGGTCCAGCCCGTCTCGCGGCTCGACTTCTCGGCAAGCTACGATGCGTTCAAGAACATCTCGCTGGTCGCCAACGTGAGCAACATCCTGGCGCAACCATTCAAGAACTATCGGTTCTACAATGAAACCCAGTCTTTCGGTCGCGACTTGCGGGTCGAGGGCCGGTATTTCAGTCTCGGCGTCCGCTTCAAGATGTAGGGCCGGCGGTGGCGCGCATCGCCGCGCCGCTGCCCCTTTGCCGTCCGACTACCCCAACCCCCCGCGCGAACCGTCGGAACAGGCGGCGCGCGACCCATGTCGCGCGGCCATGCACCGCGCGCGGAGAGGATATCATCATGCCATCGATCGTTTCCCGGCGTCAGACGCTCGGCTTGCTCGCGACCCTCCCTATTCTGCCCGCCTGCGGCGCATCAGGCGATGGGGGCGGCGGAGTGGTCTCAACGCCCGGTCCGACTTCGGCCCCGGTGCCGACTTCCACCCCGACGCCCACCGCGACCGCCACCACCGCCAGCGCTCGGCCGCGCTATCACATCGCCGCGCCCGATGGCGGGTGGATCAACGACCCGCAGCGGCCGGTGCGGATCGGTGATGGCTGGACGATGTGGGCGCTCTACAACCCGACCTGGCCCAATGGCGGCACCGAATGGCGGCGCTGGACTTCGACCGATCTGGTTACCTGGTCTGATCGCGGGGTGTCGATCCCGCGGCGGACCACGTCCTTCGGCGACGTGTGGAGCGGCAGCACGGTGATCGACACCAACAATACCGCCGGGTTCGGTGCGGGCACGCTGATCGCGCTCGCGACGATGCCCGCCGACAATGCCGCCGGACAGAACCAGTCAACCGCGCTCTGGTATTCGCGCGACGGCGGGGCAAGCTTCACCTTCCACGCGATCGTCCATCCCAACTTCCCGGGTAACAAGCCGTTTCGCGATCCTACCGTGTTCTGGCATGCGCCCACGTCGCGCTGGGTGCTGACCCTTTCGGAAGAGGGCAAGATCGGTTTCTATACCTCGCCCGACTTGAAACAGTGGAGCTACGCGAGCGGCTTTGGATCGAACCTGGTCGGCGGAGTGATGGAATGTTCGCACCTTTTCCCGCTACACCTGTACGAAGCTGACGGGACGACGAAGGGCGACAAATGGGTGCTGCTGGTCGGCGGCGACGGTACGTCGGGTGGGTTTACCATCGGCACCTATTACTGGGTCGGCAGCTTCGACGGCACGACCTTCACCGCCGACAGTGCGACCGGCCAATGGCTCGACGGCGGGGCTGATTATTACGCGGCGGTGGTATGGCGCGATCCGCAGGCGGCCGATCCGTTGGCCAGCGCCTATACGCTGGGCTGGATGAACAACTGGTCCTACGCCAACACCCTACCGGCACCGTATGGCTATCGCGGCCAGCTGAGCATCGTCCGCCAGATTCGCCTGCAACGCACCTCCACCGGTACCCCTCGGTTGCGCATGTCACCGATCGCGGCACAGAACGGCGCGTTCCAGCGTGTCGTGACCGGGACCGACCAGACGATCACCGACGGCAGCGACTATGTCTGGCCAGCCAATGCCGGCATCGTCGCTGGGCGGATCGACCTGACGCTAACCCGCGTCGGTACCGACTGGCCGGGCGGGGCATGGCTGTCGGTACGCGGCGGCGAAGGGTATTTCACCCAGATCGGCTTCGAACTGCGCGACAACCGGATTTTCGTAAAGCGCGACACGAGCGGCCCCAACGGAGCGAACAACGTAGCATGGCGGCAGAATCGCAGCGTTCCGTACGACGCCGCTAGTGGAACGGTAACGGTCAGCCTCTTCCTCGATGTCGGCTCAATCGAGGTGTTCGTTAACGGAGGTGAAGGTGTCATCTCCGAACTTATCGCTGCGCCATCAAGTGCGACTGGATTAAACCTGAACGCAAGCGGCGGTTCGCTTCGCGTGTCCGAAGTTAGAATTTTAGAAAGTTCTTGAGGCGAATGCCTCTAATCAAAAGCGTGTCGAGGAACAAAGGCTTCTGTGGAATCAATTTAACGTCCTGATCAATCGTTGTGTTGTGACTGGCACGGCCGGACGTCCGGCCGTGCCCAACATTAAGCCGTTGACGAAGATATGAACGGGGTCATCTGCGCTTATCGCAACCGATACTGGCACGCGCACATACTCGGCTCATATCGAAAATTCCCAGCGGCCAAGAAGCTCACAGCCTATCGGCCCGCCAAACGAGGCGCCCGATAACGCGCAGATTTTCCGTCTCGGCTTGGTCATCCGGGACCGCCCGGTTATCCGCCATCAGCACGAAGGTGCCGTCGGGTTTGGCACGGATGCGCTTGACCGCGATCATGCCCTCGACGGCAACGACGTAGATCTCGTCCTGCATCGCGATCCGGTCCTGCGCCCGGTCGACGAGACACAGTGTGCCGAGGCGCAGCGTCGGCTCCATGACGTCGCCCTGAATCTCGAAAGCGAAGACCTGGTCGAAGCGGCCGCGGATCATCGGCTCGATCCGCTCGCGCCGAAACGGCTCGAACCGCGGCGTGGTCGTGGTGCTCGGGCCGCCGACGAGCTCGCTGAGGTCGAGCAGCGGCACGAACACTTGCCCGAACTGCTCGAGCACGGTCTCGAGCGTCGGCAGCGGCACGGCCCCCTCGGACGGATCTTCGGTCTCGCCAATGAGATAGGCTGGCGTGGTGCTGAGCTCGCGAGCGATGCGGTGGAGGTGGGAGGTCCGCTGCGAAGCGCCCGACACGAGCTTGGCGATGGTGGGCTGGGCAAGGCCAAGCCGTCGCGCCAGTTCGGCCTGCGACATGCCGACTTCGTCCATGCGTGCCTTCAGGCGAGTTGCGAGCGTCATCCCGTCCATCTATCACTCCAGTTATGGCGCGCTACTACATAGCGGCTATTGACCAATGTATTCCTGTGGCTAATAGTACGCCTATGCAGACGCTACCTCCCGACCCCGGTCACCTCACCCCGCACGAAGCGCTGCTGGAGGCGGTTCGCATCGCCGGCGGCCAGAACAAGATCGCCGCCGTATGCGACGTCAGCCAGCCTTCGGTGTTTCGCTGGATCCACAAGCACAAGCAGGCGCCCGCCGCGCGGGTGCTGGCGATCGAGGCGCGTACCGGTGTCTCGCGTCATCTGCTGCGTCCCGACATCTATCCCCGCGATGGTGCGGCAGGGGCGGTGGTAGCCGCTGTGCCGGGCGCCGTCGCATGTAATCCGGGCGATGTTTTCTATCGCCCGAATACCGCCAACGATAACTGCTGCTGTCCCTGTCACCGGCGGGACTGACCCGCTGAACCTCTGACGACCGACCGGCGGTGCCGGTCGCATTGTTGCTCTTCCGACCTTCTCCATTCTCCGCCACCCGGTAGCGCACGTGCTTTCCGGGACCGGCATCGCCTTGTCAGGATCCCATGCGCCCCGATCTGCTGTCCGATGTCACCACCAGGCTGATGGCCGAGTTCGGCTTCGTCACCAATGGTGCGTGGCTGCAGAAGGGCCGCTGCCCGGAATGCTCGAAGCGCGAGGTCTACGCGAAAGCGGAGAAGCCGTGGCTGCTCAAATGCGGCCGACTCGAGCGCTGCGGGTGGGAGGGCCATGTAAAGGACCATTACCCTGAGCTCTTCGACCACTGGTCCAACCGCTACCAGGCCAACGACGCCAACCCGACGGCGGCGGCCGATGCCTATCTGCAGCACGGGCGCGGCCTGTCGCTGCTCGGCATCCGCGACGCGTACACGCAGGAGTATTTCCGCCAGGGCGACATCGGCTCGGCCACTGTGCGCTTTGCGCTGCCGGGCGGCGGGTGGTGGGAGCGGCTGATCGACCAGCCTTCGCGGTTCGACCGCAAGGCCCGCTTCGCGCCCGGCAAGAGCTATGCGGGCCACTGGTGGGCACCGCCATGGCAAACAACGCCCAAGCTCGCTGGCGCGCTGGAGATATGGATATGCGAAGGCATCTTCGACGCGATCGCGCTCAACAACACCGGCGTGATCGCTGTGTCGGCGATGAGCTGCTACAACTATCCGGCGCTGGCGCTGGCCGAGCTGCGCAAGGCGATTGCCAACGGACCGACCCCGAACCTGCGGCCCAAACTCATCTGGGCGTTCGACGTCGGCAAGGCAGGCGCGGAGTACACCCGCCGCTTCGTGGCGCAGGCACGGCTCGAGGGCTGGGAATGTGGCGCGGCGCAGCCGGTCGCGGAAGGCGAGGGCGGCAAGCTCGACTGGAACGACCTCGCGCTGCGCGATCGCCTCGGCGCCGACAAGCTCGACACGTACCGGTGGAATGGCGACATCCTCATCGCTGGCACCGCGATCGACAAGGCGCACCTGATCTGGTGCCGCGAGGGCTGGGCGAGCTTTCCGTTCGTGTTCGAGACCCGCCAGTTCTGGGCGAGCTTCGATGCGGCACGCATCGCCGAGACCATCGCGTCCTATGCCGACAACCCGCAGGTGCGTGACCTCGACCCCGAAGCCAAGCGCGAGCTGGCGGCGCGGGAGGCTGGCCTGGTGCGCGAGATCGCCAACTGCACCTTCCGCGCGCTGTACTATCAGCGGGACGAAGCTACCGACGACAGCTGCTACTATCTGCGCGTCGACTTCCCGGTCCGCCAGAACCGCATTAAGGGGACCTTTTCCGGTGCGGCGCTCGCCGCCGGCGCCGAGTTCAAGAAGCGGCTGATCAGCCTTGCCCCGGGCGGCATCTGGACCGGTACGACCCAGCAGCTCGACCGGATCATGCAGCGCCAGCTGGCCGGCATCCAGACCGTCGAGGCAATCCACTTCACCGGCTACTCGGCCGAGCATGGCGCGTACGTCTTCGGCGATATCGGCGTCGCCAGCGGCCGAGTCGTCACGCGCAACGAGGACGACTATTTCGAGTTCGGCCGGCACGCGGTGAAGCTGCGCTCGAACGAGCAGCTGCTGCGCCACATCCGCTACGACCCGGACCAGCTCAACACCGCCTGGGTCGAGCCGCTGATTACCGCCTATGGCCCCAAGGGGCTCGTCACGCTCGCCTTCTGGTTCGGGGCGCTGTTCGCCGAACAGATCCGCGCCGAGCAGCAGAGCCTAGCCTTCCTCGAGATTACCGGCATTCCGGGGTCGGGCAAGTCGACGCTGATCGAGTTCCTTTGGAAGCTCTACGGCCGCGCCGGGTTCGAGGGGAACGACCCGGCCAAGACCACCACCGCCGCGATGGCGCGGATCCTCGGGAAGGTCTCCAACATGCCGGTCGTCCTGATGGAGGGCGACCGCGACGCCACCACGCCGCACGCCAAACGGTTCGAATGGGACGAGCTCAAGACCGCGTACAACGGCCGCTCGGTCCGCGCCCGGGGCGTCGCCAATGGCGGCATGGAGACCTTTGAACCGCCGTTCCGCGGGGCGATCGTCATCGAGCAGAACGACCCGGTCAACGCATCACCTGCCATCCTCGAGCGAATCATGCACATGGAGTTCGACAAGACTGGTTGGGGGCCAAACACTAAGGCCGCCGCCGAGACGCTCGCTCGGATGCCGATCGAAGACGTCTCAGGGTTCATCGTTCATGTCGCGCGGCGGGAAGCCGAGCTACTCAAGGTCTACCGGCAGAGCTTTCAGACTGCTGAGAAGGCGATGCTGGCGCAGCCTGAGGTTCGCAACGGGCGTCTTGCCAAGAACCACGCCCAGCTCGTCGGCATGCTCGACGCGCTGGCGACGATCGTGCCGATCCAGTCGCGTGACCACCAGGCCGCGCGCCAGCTTATCGAGCGGATGTTGCTTGAGCGGCAGCGGGCGATCGCGGGTGACCATCCGATGGTCGAACTGTTCTGGGAACGGTTCGACTACATCCAGGGCTGCGAGCCGCCCGGCTTCAGCAGTCCGATCGACCACAGTCGCAACCCGGACGTGATCGCGGTCAACCTGACCCAGTTCGAGCAGATCTGTGGCGAGCGTCGGTTGCCCCTACCGCCGATGCTCGAGCTCAAGCGCCACCTCAAGACATCGCGCATCCGCAAGTTCGTCGGCGCCAAGACCGTCAACTCGCGTGCCGATCGCATCCTGCACTGCTGGTGCTTCGAACAGGCGGGAGCCGCGAAGTGAACCACTCAAATTCCTCAGCCCACCGTGAGGTTCGATAATGGCTGTTCGGGCACTTATCCGGGAAGCCGATCTTCGGCGCTGGGCACGGATCGCTCGCGAGGAACGGGTGACCATCCATGGTCGCATCGACGGCAAGGGCGGCGTGACGATTCAAATGACAGCCGTCGAACTATCGCTCCACACTGATCCAAGCGACCTCGACGCCCGCTTGGACGCTTTCGGATCCCTATGATGCCAAAGAAGCTCGCGTATGTTTCAAGCTTTCTCGACCGCCACGGTAAGCGCCGCTACCGCTTTCGGCGGAAGGGCTATGCTACCTACTATTTTCGCGAACCGGTCGGGACGAAAGCGTTCGAGCGGGAGTATGCGGCATGCCTCGATGCCGAACCGGTGCCGGTCGGCGGCGATCGCATTATTCCTGGCAGCGTCTCTGACGTCATCGCACGCTACTATTCGGACAACGCGTTCCAGGATCTGAGGCCGGCAACCCAAACGGTGTATCGTGGTGTCCTCGAACGATTTCGCGACGCCTTTGGCGACACGGCGATGCGGGCGTTCGATGCCGAACGTATTGCCCGCTTGATGAACGCTATGCGGCATAAGCCGCACGCCGCTGCCCGGTTGCGGAAACTGCTCGCTCAACTGTTCGTGATCGCGCGCCGGGGGAAGCTCGTGCCTCACGGCTTTGACCCGGTTCGAGATACTAAGCCCCCGAAAGCAGAAACCATCGGGTATCACCGTTGGACAGAGGACGAGCTCGCCCAGTTCGAGGCGAAACATCCATTAGGCACCAAACCCCGTCTCGCGTTCGCGATGCTTCTCTACGGCGGCCAGCGGAGCGGGGACGTTCGCTACATGACTCATGAGACGATCCGCTCCGGTCGCATCCAACTGAACCAGAGCAAGACGACCAACGCTGTTGACGTGCCCGTGGTGGAGCCATTGGCGCAAGCCCTGCACGCCGGTCCCCTAGGGCGGAAGACGCTGATCGAAACCCGCGACGGCGAGCCTTTCACCCCCAAAGGCTTTTACGGGATGATCAAGAAGGCCTGCATCGCTGCGGGCCTACCGCACTGCTCACCGCACGGTCTGCGAAAATCAGCAGCGCGGCGTTGCCGCGAAGCTGGTTGCACCAGCGAAGAGGGGATGGCGATTACCGGTCACAAGAGCGTGAAGGAGTATCTGCGCTACGCCGGCGATGCCAATCGCGCAGACCGTGCGGACGCCGCAATGTCTAAGGTAATGGCTAACCAAATCGAGAGGTTAGCCAAGCCAAAGGCCTAACGCCTCGGAATACCGTCGATTTTGGTAGTTCGCTGGATGCCCCGTGAGGATTCGAACCTCAATTAACGGAGTCAGAGTCCGTAGTCTTACCTTTAGACGACAGGGCAGCGTCGCAGCGAGGGCGGTCGGTTAGGCTGGACGGGCGGGCATGTCAACGAAGAATCGCACGATTTGTCCGGGTGCCTTGTCGATCGCGACCGGCTTCGCTACGTTGAAATCCAAGCACCGAGCGGCGTTCGGCCGTGACGGATAGAATATAAGCGAGTGACGGCATGGGGGATTTGTCCGCCCGGTTGCCGCACCGGGGAGCACGTGCCGCTTCCCGCCCGGCACCGAATACGCCAGCGCGTCCGCGCTGGCCGGGCGCGCGTCATTATGCCGCGCTCGACCTTGGCACCAATAACTGCCGGCTGCTGATCGCCCGGCCGCAGGGGGACGGCTTTGCCGTCGTCGATGCCTTTTCGCGGATCGTCCGGCTAGGCGAGGGGCTGGCGGCGACCGGCCGCCTGTCCGACCTCGCAATGGACCGCACCGTCGCCGCGCTGAAGATCTGTGCCGAAAAGCTGAAGCGTCGCGACGTGACGCTCGCCCGTTCGGTCGCGACCGAGGCGTGCCGGCGGGCGACCAACGGGCCGGCCTTCGTCGAGCGCGTGCTGGCCGAAACCGGCATCCATCTCGACATCATTACGGCCGAGGAAGAGGCGCGCCTTGCCGTGCTGGGCTGCCATGCGCTGCTCGAACCCGGTACCGGGCCGGCTCTGGTGTTCGATATCGGCGGGGGATCGACCGAACTGGTGCTGCTCGATGCGACCGCGCCGGTGCCGCGCGTGCTCGACTGGCATTCGGCACCATGGGGGGTGGTATCGTTGACCGAGAGCCTGGGCGGCGGTCGCGCCGCACCGATGGCGTCGGGTGCCTATGAACGGATGCGCGCCTGTGTCGAGGAAAGCTTCGCGCCCTTCGCAAGGCGCCTGCCGGATACCGACCAGCCCCGCCGGCTACTGGGTACCAGCGGCACGGTGACGACGCTGGCGAGCGTCCATCTGGGCCTGCCCGCCTACGACCGGTCGCAGATCGATGGGCTGATCGTACCCGCCGACGCGATGCTGGCGGTCAGCCAGCGGCTGGCGGGGATGGATCTGGCGCAGCGCGGCACGGTGCCCTGTATCGGCAGCGAACGCGCCGATCTGGTCGTTGCCGGTTGCGCGATCCTTGAATCGATTCTGGCGCTCTGGCCCGCCGAGCGGCTAGGGATTGCCGACCGTGGGATTCGCGAAGGAATCCTGCGTCGTTTGATGGCAGGAACCCGATGACCCGCGGAAGCCCCCCCGGCCGGCAGCGTGTGCGTACCGCACGCGCGCGCTCGGCCCAGTCGACACGCTGGCTCGAACGCCAGTTGAACGACCCCTATGTGAAGAAGGCGCGCGCGGAGGGCTATCGCAGCCGCGCTGCGTACAAGCTGATCGAACTCGACGAACGGTTCAAGCTGTTGCGCGGCGTCAAGCGCGTCGTCGACCTCGGCATCGCGCCGGGCGGCTGGACGCAGGTCGTGCGCAAGGTCCGGCCGGAATGCACCGTGGTCGGCATCGACCTGTTGCCGGTCGACCCGATCGACGGGGTGACGATCCTGCAGATGGACTTTCTGGCCGATCACGCGCCCGACCGGCTGCGCGAGGAACTGGGCGGCGAGGCGGACCTCGTCCTGTCCGACATGGCGGCCAACACCGTCGGCCATCCGCAGACCGATCACCTGCGCACCATGGCGTTGGTCGAGGCGGCGGTGATGTTCGCCTGCCAAATCCTGCGTCCCGGCGGCGATTTCGTCGCAAAGGTGCTGGCGGGCGGGGCCGACAACGAACTGGTCGTCGAGCTGAAGCGCAATTTCCAGGTGGTGAAGCATGCCAAGCCGCCGGCGAGCCGCAAGGACTCTTCGGAATGGTATGTCATCGCGACGAACTTCAAGGGCCGGCGCGATACGGGAACCGCGGAGAGGGCGGGGACGGACGAACCGTCCCCGTACGACGTCACGGAATGATCCGGTCGGCGCGCAGCCGTTCGAACAGTGCGAAGAACGCGTCGTCGGTCGCGCGATAGCCGGTGAAGCCCAGTCGCCGGCTTTTCGACATGTCGGCGACCACCTCGATCGGGCGACCGAGATCGGCGTCGCTATGCCATGGCGAGGCCAACCGGTTCAGATCGGCCTCGGCCAAGCCATGGCGCTCGGCGATATTCGCCCAGCGCGGCGCATCGTCGGCCATTTGTTCGGCCAACGGGCGCACCGTGCCGTCGAACGGAGCAGCCTCGACCCCGAACCAGTCGGCGATGCGCGCCCACATCCATTGCCAGCGGAAGACGTCGCCGTTCACCACATTGAACGCCTGATCGTGCGCGGCGTCGGTCTCGGCGCTCCACAGCAGATGTTCGGCGAGCAGCCCGGCGTCGGTCATGTCGGTCAGCCCCTGCCACTGCGCCGCCGATCCCGGAAAGACGAACGGCCGTCCGGCGTCGCGGCAGAGCGTCGCATAGATCGCCAGCGTGGTGCCCATGTTCATCGCATTGCCGATCGCCTTGCCGATCACGGTGTGCGGGCGGTGGACGCTCCACGTAAAACCGTCGCGCGCGGCGGCGGCGAACAGTTCGTCCTCCTGCGCATAATAGAAATTGGCGATGTCGAGGCGCGGCTGATCCTCGCGGAACGGCGTCTGCGGCAGCTTGCCCTGAGCGTACGCCTCGAACGGCCCCAAATAGTGCTTCAGGCCGGTGACCAGCGCGACATGGCGCGGGGCGTCGCTGGCGGGCAGGGCGTCGAGCAGGTTGCGGACCATGGCCCCGTTAACGTGAATATTTTCCGCCTCGCTGGCCTGCCGTGCCCAGGTGGTGATGAACACCGCATCGGGACGCAGACCGGCCAGTGCCGCGCGCGTCGATGCCGGGTCGGTCAGGTCGGCCGCGACCGGGCGGACGCCGTCCTGTTCGACCGGGCGGCGCGCAAGGCCGTGTACCGCCCAGCCTTGCGCGTTCAGCAGCGTCGCGGTCGCGCTGCCGACGATGCCGCTCGCCCCCACCACCAACGCCGTCTTCGTCATATCCAAACTTCCTTTGCCGAACGAAGTCAGTCAGCTAGGCACGATCGCACCGGGGTTGAAGACGGCACCGGAACCGCCCCCAGGCACCAGAAGGTACCCAGTCATGCAGCCCGGATCGGACGAAACCGAATGGCGTGAGGATTGCGCGCCGCGCCGCGTCCTGTCGCTGTTCGCGACCAAATGGACCAGCATGGTGCTGCACACGCTGCACACCCGCCATGGCGGAGCGGCGCGGACCGGCATCTTGCTGCGCAGCCTGCCGGGCATTTCGAAGAAGATGCTGACGCAGACGCTGCGTGAGATGGAAGCCATCGGCCTGATCGAGCGCGAGGTGCAGGCGGTGATGCCGCCGGCGGTCGAATATCGGCTGACGGACCTTGGCTGTCGCTTCGTCGAGCCGGTGACGCTGCTCTATGACTGGGGGCGGCGGAATGCCGATGCGCTCGATGCACTGGGCAGCCGACCGGGTGCGCGGCGGGACTAGCCGAATTTCGTCATTCCCGCGCAGGCGGAAATCCATATGCGCCGACCTGTCGGGTCGATCAGCAGCGGCAGCGTTTATGGACTCCCGCCTGCGCGGGAGTGACGAAACCGGTTGTCGGCGGTCTCCCCGCTTTCCCATTCCACGAACGAAAAGGGCGGCCCCGCAGGACCGCCCCTTTCGTATCAAGGAAACCCGACCGCCTCAGCCGTCGTAATCGCCGCCGACATTCTGGTTGCGCGGCGGGGCGGCGGCGGTGAGGCGCAGCGCCTCTGCCGATGCGGCCAGCGAACCCAGTTCGTCCGGTGCTTCCTCATCGTCGATCTGCACCTTCTGCATCGACGTGATTACCGACTCGCGCAGATGGTCGGGAGTGATGTTCTCCTCGGCGATCTCGCGCAGCGCCACGACCGGATTCTTGTCGCGGTCGCGATCGAGGGTCAGTTCGGCACCGCCCGAAATCTGGCGGGCGCGCTGAGCGGCCATCAACACCAGGTCGAAACGGTTGGGGATCTTGTCGACGCAATCCTCGACGGTGACGCGCGCCATGAAACGCCTTCCTTGCAAGAACGGAGGGTATCGTAAAGCGTGCTGCCTACGCGCCGCCCGGTCGGAAGTCAATGAAACTCGCCACGGCCCCGGCCGTTACGGTGGGGCAACGGATGGACGAGGGCATGGACGGCACGGACGAACCTGTTTTTACCGTGGCTGGAAATCGCCTGACGCTGCTGACCGAAGGCCCTGCGCGGCTCGAAGCGTTGCTCGCGTTGATTGACGGCGCGCGCCGGTCGCTGCGCATCCTGTTCTATATCTGGGAAGAGGATGCCGCCGGCACCCGGGTCCGCGATGCACTGGTCGCGGCGGCGCGGCGCGGGGTGCGGGTCTCGCTGATCGTCGACGGGCTGGGTGCGGAGGCGGCAGCGAGTCGCGGCTTTTTCGGGCCGCTGCGCGAGGCGGGCGGCGAAGTCTGCGTCTTCGTGCCGCGGATCGGGCGGCGGTATCTGTTGCGCAATCATCAGAAGCTGGCGCTGGCCGACGACCTGCGGGTGATCGTCGGCGGCTTCAATGTCGAGGACGCCTATTTCGGTACCGTCGAGCAACAGGCGTGGCGCGATCTGGGCCTGTTGGTCGAAGGGCCGGCGGCGGGGCGGCTGGCAGGCTATTTCGATGCGTTGAAGGCATGGATCGCGCTGCCCGGTGCGCCGTTGCGCAAATTGTCGCGGATGTTGCGGGAATGGAGTGAGGACAGCGGCCCGGTCCGCTGGCTGCTCGGTGGTCCGTCGCGGCGGCTGTCGCCATGGGCGCGGACGGTGAAGCACGAGATCCGCACCAGCGAGCGCATCGACATGATCGCCGCCTATTTCGCGCCCGGCCCGCTGATGATGCGGCGGCTGGACAAGGCGGCGAAGCGGACCCGGCTACGGATCGTCGTGCCCGCCAAGACCGACCATGCCATCGCCCTGCTCGCGGCGCGCTTCACCTATCGCAACCTGCTGCGCCACCGGATCGAGCTGTACGAATATCAGCCGACCAAGCTGCACACCAAACTCTTCCTCGCCGACGATGCGGTACATATCGGGTCGGCTAATTTCGACATGCGATCGATGTTCCTGAACATGGAGCTGATGCTGCGCGTCGAGGATGCGGCGTTCGCGGCACATCTGCGCGCCTATATGGATCGCGAGGTCGCCGATTCGCAGCGCGTCACCCGCCAGCTGCACCGCCAACGGTCGGGCTGGTGGGCGCGGGTCAAACAGGCCGGTGCCTACTTCATCATGTCGGTGCTGGATCCGCAGGTTACCGCGCGCCTCAACCGCGATTGACGCAAACCGCTTGAGACTCCGGTCAAGCTGGCCCATCGGGCGACAATGGATATTCCCGCACTCTACGCCCGGCTGATTCAGGCGATCGGCGATGGCACCGGCATGGCCGACAGCCTGTTGCATGTCCATGCCGGCATGGCGGTGCTGCTGATCACCCGCATCGTCACCGGCTATCGACTGTCGACGCCGGTGCCGCTGGCGGTGGTGGCGCTGGCCGAACTGGGAAACGAGGTGCTCGACCGCATTTACTGGGGATCGTGGCGCTGGGAGGATACGTCGCTCGACATCCTCAACACCATGTTCTGGCCGACGATGCTGTTCATCGGTCTGCGGCTGCGCGACCGGTTTGAACCGCGTGCCAAGCCGGGGAACGCCGTCTGATGTGAAGCGGTTATGTCGGTCAAGGAGACTAACCATGGCCGACACCCCCGCACACCCCGAGGTCGATCCCGAACGGATCGCACCGCGCAACGCCTTCGACAATCCGACCGGCCATTCGGGGCAGGAATATTCGCCCGAGCGACAGGCGCAGCAGGCTGCGGCCGAAGCGCGTGCCCCCGGCGTCGCTCCGGCAGCGGACGGCCGCGAAATCCCGCCCGAGGCCGGTCGCCGCGCCTCGATCGGTCCGAATGGTGAGGTCCATGGCAGCGGCGCCAATGCCGGCGGCGGCGCGCAGGGCGAGAATTTCGACGACGATGCGGCGGGGGAAGGGGCCGGGGCGCCGCCAGCGGAACGCGCGCCGGACCGGTAACAAGCACGGGCGACGTCATTCCTACGAAGGCGGGAATCCATACCCACCAACATTTCGCCTTGATCGGCGACAATGGCGGCAATGGATTCCCGGCCTGCGCGGGAACGAGTGACCTGGTCAGCCCTTCGCCTCGCCGATCAGCTTCGCCGCATCCGCCCCGGCCCAGTCCATGCCGCCGGTCACGCGCCACACTTCCTTGCCCGACGCATCGTACAGGATCGTCGTCGGCAGGCTGACACTCATGCCGGTCGAGAATTTGAGGTCCGCGTCGCGATAGGCCACCAGATTCGCCAGCTTTCGGGTCGTCAGAAACGGCTGGACCTTGTCCGGCTCCATGTCCTGCGAGACGGTGACGACCTGCAACGACGCCTTTTCCCGCGCGGCCAGCGCGTCGAGTGTCGGCATTTCGTGGACGCACGGCGCGCACCACGTCGCCCACAGATTGACCAGTGCCGGCTTGCCGCGGAAATCGGCGAGCGTCAACGGCTTCCCCGCGCCGTCCTGAAACTGGTAGGCGGGCATGGCCTCGCCCTTGTGGCTGCGGTCGACCTTCGCCGCGGCGGCGGGGGTGGCGGTGTTGGCAGGGGCGGCGACGTCGGGAACGGTGCCGTCCCCTTCAGCCGCCGCTTGCTCCGGCGCGGCGGCTCGCTTATCGCAAGCGCCGACGAACAGGCTCAGTCCAAGGAGAAGCGCGATTACCGGGCGCATGGGAAGCTCCAACAGCATGTGGGGCGGGCGCTTCGCCGAAGGCCCGTCGGCGGTGATGCGTGAGATAAACGCCTCGATCCCCTTCGACAAGCGAATGTGGCGACAGGATATCGCCGGGTCCAAAGCGCACGCAACGATGCTGGGCGCGCAGGGCATCGTCGATGCGGCGGACGTGGTGACGATCCTCGACGGGCTGGACGCGGTTGCCGCGGACTATGCCGAGCACGGCGTCCCCGACGACCTGACGCTCGAGGATATCCACATGCTGACCGAGGCGCGGCTGGCCGAGAAGATCGGGCCGGTCGCGGGGCGGCTGCATACCGCACGATCGCGCAACGATCAGGTCGCGACCGATTTCCGGCTATGGACCCGCGACGCGATCGACGCGGTCGATGCCGCACTCGGCCAGTTACAGTCGGCGTTGCTGGTGCGGGCCGAGGAACATGCGGCGACGGTCATGCCCGGCTTCACCCATTTGCAGGTCGCGCAGCCGGTGACGCTGGGCCATCACCTGATGGCCTATCATACCATGGTCGCGCGCGATCGCGGGCGCTTCGCCGATTGCCGCGCCCGGCTGAACTACAATCCGCTGGGATCGGCGGCGCTGGCCGGGACCGGTTTTCCGCTCGATCGTCATGCGACGGCGCAGGCGCTGGGCTTTGCCGGGCCGACGGTCAATTCGCTCGATTCGGTCAGCGACCGCGACTTCGCGATCGAATATCTGACCGCCGCCGTGCAATGCTCGCTGCACCTGTCGCGCCTCGCCGAAGAGTTCGTGATCTGGGCGTCGCAGATGTTCGGTTTCGTGTCCTTGAGCGACCAATGGTCGACCGGCAGCTCGATCATGCCGCAGAAGCGCAATCCCGATGCCGCCGAACTGGTGCGCGGGCATAGCGGGCGGATCATGGGCTGCATGACGTCGCTGATGGTGACGATGAAGGGCCTGCCGCTCGCCTATTCGAAGGACATGCAGGACGACAAGCCGCCGGTGTTCGAGGCGACCGACCTGCTCGCGCTGTCGATCGCGGCGATGACCGGCATGATCGAAAGCGCGACCTTCCGCCCCGAACGCATGCGCGCGGCGGCCGAAACCGGCTTTTCGACCGCCACCGACCTTGCCGACTGGCTGGTGCGCGAAGCGGGGGTGCCGTTCCGCGAGGCGCATCACATCACCGGTCGCGCGGTCAAGCTGGCCGAGGACAGGGGTTGCCGGCTCGACGGGCTCACCCTCGACGACCTGACCGGCATCGACGACCGCATCCATGCCGGCATCTTCGACGTGCTGAGCGTCGATGCGTCGGTGGCCAGTCGCAAGAGCTTTGGCGGCACCGCGCCCGAACGGGTCCGCGAGGCCATCGCCGCCGCGCGGGGCCAGTGATGCGCGCCCTCGCGTTCCTCGGCATTATGCTGGCGCTGGCCGGTTGTGGTCAGCGTCGCGACCTGCGCCCGCGCGAGAATGCGTCGCTACCGCCCGCGCCCTATGGCGCGACGGCGACGCCGACCTCCGCCGACCTGCTGACACCGACGACGCAGCAACGCCCGTCGCGCAGCGACGAGCTGCTGACCGAATCGAAGGAACGCGGCGACGATCCCTTCGCGCTGCCGCCGCGCTAAGGGATTACCCCGGACGCGGCAGGGTCAGAAACTGCCCTGCACGCTCGCCCCACCGGGCAGGCCGGTGAACGGCAGCATCGCCGCCCCGTCGCCGGTCATCGTGAAGCGCAGGCTGCCATCCTCGCTGATCGTCGCATCCATCAACGTGCGGCGGCGCTGACCGTCGGGGACCAGTCGGATACGCGATTGCCGGCCGATATGGTCGGCGGTCAGCAGCATCGCCGGGGTGGGGGTCGCGACATTGCCCGGCCGGGTCACGCAACTGCCCGGTTCGATTGCGACGCGGCCCTCGGCCATCGCCGACCCGGCGATCGTCGACAGGACCGGAATATCGACCTGCCACGGCATGTCGCAGGCAAAGGGCAGGTTGGGCTGCAACGCCGCGAGCAGCGACGCATCGGCCGATCCCGCCACCCGGTCGAGCCGCACCCCGCCCGGCCGGATCAGTACCTGCCCGCCCAGATCGGTGTCAGGGCCGGTCGCGGTCCAGTCCACCGCGAAGCCGAGGCTGGTCAGGCTGCGCAACGGCGCGAAATGCCATTCGAGGCGGCTGCCCCCGGCGATGCCGACCTCGCCGTTCCATACGGTGCCGCCGACGCCGCTGCGCCAGTCGCTGTTGCCGGCGATCAGGCTGGCGGGCAGCGTCGCGACGATCGCGACGACGAACGAGGCTATGCCGAGGGCGGCGAAGCGGATACTGTGCCGGCGTGCCTGCAACCTCGAAAGACCCGGTGATGCGATCGCGACGTTCGGCGCTTGGGCTGTTCCGGGATGCGGTGCTGCTGTCGTCTGCGGCATGGGCCACGTCCCCCCTGTTGGCTGCGCGCCGGGCCAGGCGCTCCGCCGCGTTGCTGGTTCCGCTGACCGGAGACCGTAGCGCGCTGGGGCTTAGCATAGCCAATGCGGCGAGGCTCGCCGAAACCGATGCCGCCGCGCTGTCGGTGATCGATACCGGTGGCAGCGCCGCCGGTGCGGTGCGTGCCGCGCAGGCGGCGGTGAAGGGCGGCGCGACGATGCTGCTGGGGCCGCTGTCGGCTGACGAGACCCGCGCGGTCGCGGCGGCGGTCGCCGTGCCGGTGGTCGCACTGACCAACGATGCAGGCGCGCGCGGCGGCGGGGCGTTCGTGTTCGGCATCACCCCGGCACAGGCGACGTCGGCGATCCTTGGCTATGCCCGGTCGCGCGGCATCCGCCGCGTGCTGGCGGTCGATGACGGGTCGCCATGGTCGCGCGCCTCGGTCGCGGCGGCCAAGGCGGCGGAGACCGATCTGGGGCTGAGCATCACCGTCGTGCCGGTGACCGACGGGGGATTGCCGGCAAGCGTCGAGGCCGATGCCGCGTTCGTGCCCGGCGCGGCGGTGGCGCTGGCCCCGGCGCTCAAGACGCGCGGCATCCAGTTGCTGGCGACGGTACAGGCGCTCGATTACCGCGCCGATGCGGTCGGCGCATTGGAGGGGGCGTGGATCGCCAGCCCCGATCCCGACCGCTTCGCCGCCTTTGCCACCGAATATGCCGCGCGCAACGGCGGCAGGCCCGGCGCGATCGCCGCGCTGGGCAATGACGCGGCGATGATCGCGAAGACGCTGCGCGAGGCCGATGCGATGACCCGCGAAGGCGTGTTGCGCGACGCCGGGTTCGACGGCGTGACCGGGCGCGTCCGCTTCCGCTCGGACGGCAGCTGCGCGCGCGACTTCGCGATCCTCGTCCCCACCAACGGCGTGTATCAGAAGGTGGCGGAGAGCCGCGGGGCATGACGCCGCGCCGCGCGGGGGAAGCGGGCTTCACCCTGCTCGAACTGATGATCTCGCTGGGGCTGTTCGCGCTGATCGCGGTCGCCGGGCTGGCATTGGTCGACAGCGTCATCGGCGTCGATGGCCGGACCGAGGCGCGGCTCGACCGGGTGGCCGACCTGCAACGCGCGATGGTGGTGATCTCCAGCGATCTCGACCAGATCGCGCCGGGGCCGATGGGCGGCGATGCGGCGGGCGTGCGGTTCCGGCGCAGCGCACCGGGGCTGGGCGGGCCGGCGATCGGGGTCGGCTATCGCATCGCCGGCGGACAGTTGCTGCGTGTCGTCGACGGGCGGGCGCAGCTGGTGCTCGATCGGGTGACGGCCGCGCGCTGGCGCTATTTCGACGGCGGCTGGCTCGACAACTGGCCGCCCGCGCCCGACCGCTCGCTCGACTGGCCCCGCGCGGTGGTCGTCGAATTGCAGGTCGGCGGTCCCGGCGGCGGCAATCTGCGGCGGATCGTCACCCTGCCGATCCCGGCGAGGACGACATGACGCGCGCGGTACCCGAGGGCGAACGGGGCATGATCCTCGTCAACGTGTTGATGTTCGTGGCGATTGCCAGCGGGCTGGTGCTGTTGATGATCAACCGCGAGGAGGTGGCGCTCGACCGTTCGATCCGCTCGCGCGAGGCAGCGCGCGCATTGGCGGTGGTGCGTGGCGGCGAATTGTCGGCACTGTCGGCGTTGCAGCGCGACGCGCGGGTCGCGCCCGAGGCCGATTATCCGGGCGAGCCATGGGGCGGCATCAGCGAAAACGGCATTGCCATCGATGGCGGGCGCTTCGACCTGACCATCGCCGATGCCGAAGGGCGCTTCAACGTCAATTCGGTGCGGCGCGAGCTGGACCCGATCCCGCAGCTGCTGTTCCTGCGCATCGCGCGCGCGGCGGGGATCGAAGAGGACAAGGCGGTGGCGGCGATCGCGCTGATCCGCGCACAGGGGCCGGTGCAGGATCTGCGGCCGCTTGCCGTCTTCCTGCCGCCCGAACAGGCGCAGTTGCTGGCGCGGATGGTGACCGCGCTGCCCGGCGATACCGCGATCAACCTGAACGCGGCGACGCCCGAATTGATGGCGGTACTGTTCGAACCGGCGCAGGCGCAGCGGCTGATCGGCTTACGCAACCGGCAGGGCTATCTGTCGAAGGACGATCTGGCGCGCGAAGACGTGACCGCACCCGGGGGAACCCGCTTCAAATCGGACCATTTCTGGGTCCGCACCCGCGCGACGATCGGCGAGACGGTGCAGCAGGGCGCGACGCTGATCCAGCGGGTCGAGCGTGGCGAAGGTGCCCGGACGGTGCGCGTTGCCGTACCGGTCGAACGCTGGCGCAACGCCGCGATCCCGCCGGAAGTGCCGGGGTTCGGATAGACGCTGCCGGGACGGCGGTCGGTTGCTTCGCGGTCTATTTCGCGTCGGGCAGCTTGCGCAGCTTGCCATTCGCGATGGTGACCGGCTTCAGGCAGCCGTTCTCGCTATAGGCGAGCGCCAGTTCCCGCCGAGCGGGCGGCTCTTTGGACAAGGGCTGTATCCGGGCGGGCGGGGCAAGGCCGGCATGCTGCACGGTGGCGCGCTCGCATTTCTCGGGCGGAGGCGGCGGTGGCGGGGGTACCACGGCAGGTTCGGTCATTGCGGCAAGCAACAGCAAGAGCATGGCTGGATACTCCTTCCTATCGGTATGGCGGTCGTCGTTCGCCGGGCCTATCGGACTGTGCCGATGCTACCATCGCGGAGATGGGGGAGAAACCGGAAAATGGCGACCGGTTCTGGGGTGCGGTGAACCAAAGGTCACGAAAGTCACACTCGCACACGGTTCGTGCGCACGGTGCATCGGGGCGATACGGCGGTGTCAAAGAGAGTGGTCGGATGGTGGCCAGCGATGATGGTCGCAGGCATGGCCGCTGTAGGAAAGTAGGAATGCAGGGGACGGCTGGGCGTCTGCTATCCCGCCAGGCTGGCTTGTGCCTCAGCCACAATTTCTTGCTCGATGTCCTCAGTATTGGTCTCCGAGTACGCCTCCATACGCCACCGACCATCAAGGTAATGCTTACCCGTCGGACCCTCGAGAAACGCTACAATCGTAGCTAGTTCTTCTTCGGTAAACTCCCAGTTCACGTGGTCCTCATACGCCCGCTGATAGTACGCACGCCGTTTCTCATACGCTTTTTTAAGCGCCGACATTCGCCGCTCGAACCCGCTGAGTAAGGCTTCGGTCAGTTGACTGTTTGGCCCGATCGGCCAGAGTGGGCCGCCGGGCATGGCATAGCGCTCGAGGAAGCTGCCGCTATCCAGCTTCTCCTGTCGGCCGACCGCCCAAAGAAATCTTTTGATGAGAACCACTTTGTTCACACTTGGTGGTGTCTCGATTTGTGCAGAGGGAGAAATCTGGCTCGGAGCGGTTCGATCGGCCAGATGATCTGTGAACCCGCCGCTCATCAGGACTACCATTCCAAGCAAAAATAACGTCATGCGACGATATTGCGTGGGACGGACAATTTTCGCAACTGGGCGATACCCGCCCCGCCTTCGCTCAATATCCGATCCAAGCATTCTCGATATGGCGGGGCGGTGTGCCGGGGGCCAGCAGGATGACGTCGATGCGGATATCGGCCCCGTCGGCATAGGTCGGCGCGAGGATTTCGGCCGCTGCTGCGACGCGCGCCAGACGCCGTTCGTCGATGGCGTGGTTGAGATCGGCGGCGGTGGCGCGGGTCTTTACTTCGACGAAGGCGACGATGCCGCCCCGGCGGGCGATCAAGTCGATCTCGCCCGCCTTGGTCTTTACGCGGCGGGCGAGGATGCGCCAGCCTTTCAGCCGCAGCCACCAGCCCGCGATCCGTTCGCCACGCCGGCCGGCGTCATCGGCGGCGACGCGCGAGGCACGCGATCGGGGGCGGGGCGGGCGGACGAACATGCCGTTCCGTGCCGCACCGCGCCCGATGCGGCAAGCCTCAGCGCATCAACCCGGCGCTGCGCAGCGCGCGCTCGATGGTCGCCTGTACGCCCGATACTTCGGTCTGTTGCTGCTGCTGATGCTGCTGCGTCGGCTCGGGCCGCATCGGCTCCGGCCGGATGGTGCGTGCCGGGCGGGGCGTGGCGACCTGCGCTACCGCATCGGTCAGTCCCCAGGATCGCGCGATCTCGATGGTGCTCGACAGGCCGACGTCCAGCATGAACGGTCCGGCATGGCCGATGCCACCGGCGGGGTCGACCGGCACGCCATGGCCCATGCCGGCGACGCGCCACTCCTCGACCAGCGGCGCGCCCGATTGGTCGCGCCACACCCGGTGACGCCAGCCGGTTTCGGCAGTCGTCTCCGGCGTGGCATCCGACAGGTCGTGGACGCCGCACCACTGCGCGACCAGCGCATCGAGATTGCCGACGACCACCGTCGTATCGGCGGTGCCGTGCCAGATGGCGACGCGCGGCATCGGCGCGCGGCCGGCGACCGATCGCACCGCCGCCGCGCCGCTGCGCGCATCGGGCAGCGACTGGCCGCGCATCCGCTCCAGTGCGGCCCGCACCCCGACCGCGCTGCCATAGGGCAGGCCGCCGATGATCGCGCCGGCGGCGAAGCGATCGGGCCATGCCGCCAGCATCACCGCGGTCATCGCCCCACCGGCCGACAGCCCGGTGACGAACACCCGTGCCGGATCGATATCATGCGCGGCGATCGCCACGTCGATCATCGCCGCGATCGATTCGGCCTCGCCACCGATCCGCGCGATGTCCGCCGCTTCGAACCAGTTGAAACACATATTGGCGTTGTTCGCGCGACGCTGTTCGGGAAACAGCACCGCGAAACCCTCCTGCTCGGCCAGCGTCGACCAGCCGGTGCCATGGTCGTAGATCGCGGCATCCTGCGTACAGCCATGCAACGCGACGACCAGCGCCGCGCCGGGCTTCAGGTCGGCGGGCACATACATCCGTGCGCGCAAATTGCCGGGATCGGGGGCGAAACCGGTCAGGTCGTGCAGCCGGTCGGCCATGCCGGGTTGCGAACCGGGCTGCTGCATCCGCGACAGACGGGCAATGGTGGTGGACAACGAAACCATGAGCGTACGCCTTCTCGTCACGGCATCCGCTGGCCGCTGAGACAAGATATGGCGCGGATGCTGCGCTGCACAATAGGGAAGGTGACATACCGCGTTTCCGGGGGGCGCGCCGGCGCTTCGACAGGTGATCTGCATCCTTCGGATGATTGGGTCCGACACCGTTGCAGGGCATATCGGCGTTGAAGAATGTTGGTTAACGCCAGCGGAAGAGCGATGGGGGCATCGATGCAGACCAATACCGGCGACCGGGCGGGCCACGTTTCGCAAGCGCGAAAAACCGACGAGGAATTATGGGAAGCCCATTTCTTTGCGATGCCGGTCGCGACGGAAGAACGCGCACGTCCCGACTTGCAGGTCGTGCCGCGGCAGGCGCGCTGAAGCGGTTTCCGACGACGTTGCAGCACCGTCATCGCCCTGCGGGCAACCGCTGACGCGGCGGGCCGCTTTCAGGTCCGTGGCGGCGTTGCTCGTCGGTCACGATGCTGTGACATCGCGCCTTCCTCACGCCTTGCCACGAACCGAAATCGCCACCTTGGCGATGATCCAACCGGATCGAAAACGCGCTACAGAGTCCGTCTGGAAGTTCGCGGGCATGTGAATTTTCCGGGCGACGGGCCGGTGCCGCGGAATGCAGGTCCACGTTTTTCCAGACAGCGCCCAAGCGGCAGACCGGTACCGTCGGCCCAGGACGCCGGCGCGCGCTGACATGGTTGCGGAAGCGTATGTCGGCGGAACCTGGCGAAAATCGGACAGCGGAAAACCGTGTCCGAATGTCTGGAACCGGGTCGCCATAGACGTCTTGCAACTTGTTATCGAAGCGGCGCGCCATAGTTTGCAGGTGCCCCATCCAGGCGAACCTCGATCCGATCGACCAGCAGTCCCGGGGACGCGGCGAACAGTTCGACCGTGTGACGACCGGCGGCAAGTTGCGGGAAGGTCAGCGACCGGACCGCTGTGTTGCTCAGCATATTGCGTTTCCATTCGTCGCTTCGTCCGAACGTCGCATAGTCGAGCGTCTGAAGCGCGCCTCCGTCGACGCGTATCTTGACGCGCAGGTGTTGCTCGGCATTCAGGGGATGGGTTGGCAACAACACGATGCGTATCTCGGCATGACCCGTCGTGTCGGTATCGAACCGATAGGTAAGCGGCGTTGCCGCTGCATTCCCCGGCGGAAGGTTCAAACGGCTGCGCAGCATCGCGATGAACCCCGGTACGCTTTCCCAATCCGGGCTGGTCGCGCTGGCAGGCGGCAACGTGATGATATGATTGATGTTCGGCGCTACGCCCTTCGCAGGCGTTGCGATACGGATCGGCAGGTTCAGCGTCTTCCCGCCGCAGGTCGCGTTCACGCCACCCGAGCCATTGCCATCATGCGCCAGCGCGATCCGGATGCGATAGCCGTTGGCCGCGTGCAACTTGCCGCGCGTGGCGGACGCCACAAAGCCAGGCGACGGAACGAGCGTCCAGTCGGCATCGGCCCCGCCCGAATAGAGCGTGAAACTGCGTGTCCCGGCCCTACCCTCCGCATAGGCAAGATCGCTCCCCTCGATCCCGCACGCATCCTGTCGTGGCAGGGAAACGCGCGGGAAGGTCGGGGTCCGGAATACCGGCAGGTTGCGCGGTGCCGCGTTCATCATTCCCCGCCATTTGCCGCCGATCAGCGCGTTGTACGCCTCGGTATCGTCGGCGATGCGTTGCTGCGCGGCGCGCGCCTGATCGGACAGTGCGTTCATGTCGGCACGCACGACATTGCCGGCGCGATTGACCGCCTCGGACGTGCTGCCCGGAACGATCGGTGCCCGCAGGGCCTTGGCATGTTCCTGCGCGAGGTCGAGTTTCAGGACGCGTTCGTTCAGGCTCGCCGCGCCGCGTACCGGATAGAGGACAAGCTGGAAGAAAGCGTCGCGCCGGTCGGCGGGCAACGCTGCGCCGATCGCTTCCGCTTCGGCGACCAGCGCCGCATAGCGGTCGAGCCGCCGTTCCGCCTCGTCCCCGCCGGTGCGCAGATAGTCGCTGGTGCGGACGGGGGTGACCGGTTCGACCTGACCGAACCCCATGAACTCGGGGCGTCGTTCGAAGGCGAGGTCGTAATAGGCGAGCATCACCGCGGTAACCCGATCGGCGACGTCCGCGCCGAACTGCCGGGCCGACCAGTCGCGCAAATGGGCGCGCGGCACTTGGGCAAAGATGCGATGGTCGAACGCGAGATCGAGGAAATACTGGGTCAGATACTCGCCCGGCTTGATGTCGCCGACATTCACGACCCACAGCTTGCGTGCGTGCGACTGCCACGCGCGGTCCATCTGTTCGCGGATCAGCGCCGGGTGGGTCGTCGCCAGCCAGAGATAATCGTGCGGTCGGCCCCAGTAGGAGAGGTGATAATAGACCCCCGACCCGCCGCGACGCGCCTGTTCGGTCGGGGTCGGAAGCTGCGCGATATAGCCGTAATTATTGTCCGGCCAGACCAGCGTCACGTCGTCCGGGACTTTCAATCCGGCAGCGTAGGTGTCGAGGACTTCCTTGTAGAGCGTCAGCGCCTGCGGCACCTGCGCCGCCGGTCGTCCCTGCGCCTTGGCCAGCAGGTCGCGTTGGATGGCGATCGCCTGTGCCGTTGCGTCGCGTGCCTGTTCGGGGGTGTCGGCACCTTCCATCGCCGAGTCATGCTTGCCGCGCAGGCCGATCGAATAGATGTGCTCGCCATCCTTCACGGCCTCGACGCGTTCGCGCCAATATTCGACCATCGCCGGACGGTTGGTGAAGAAGTTGAAGGGACCGCGCGCCCGCTCATCCCATTCGCGGACATTGTTGCGCAGCATCGGTTCGGCATGCGACGTGCCGACGACGATGTCATAGGCGTGCGCCGTCGCCGCGTTGCCCGGCTGCTGGTAGAAGGGCGTGGTGCTGTCATGCATCGCCGGCCAGATCAGATTGGCCTTCAGCCGCCACATCAGTTCGAAGATGCGGGCATAGGTCCTGGGGCCGATATCGCCGGCCTCGGGTTCGTAGGTCTTGGCCGCCCAGGGCTGGAGGCCCCAATCCTCGTCATTCAGGAAGATGCCGCGATACTGGACCGATGGCGCTTCCGACAGCCGTCGCGCGCCATCGACCCGCAGCCGATCGACGCGACGCGGGGTTACGTCGGCCCACCATTCCCATGCCGATACGCCCAGTTCGCGCGTCAGGTCGATCACGCCCCAGACGGTGCCTCGGCGGTCCGATCCGGCGATCAGCAGATAGCGACGCGACGGATCGCCCTTCGACCGGACCAGGGTGCGCCCATAACGCTCCCATGTCCCTTCGATCGTCGAAAGGTCGACGCCGGTGTCCGCCACGACCGTGCGGACCAGCGTCGAATCCAGCGTTCCGATCACCACGCACAGCCGGGCACAGCCGGACACATCGTCCGCGACCGTCGCCGCGCGGCCGGTCAATTGCTTCAGGTCGCGGGCCAGCAATTCGCCCGCCAGCCGGGCGGACGGGGAATTGTCATGGACGATCCCCGCCAGTTGTCGCCCGTCGAACAGCACCGCATCCTCGGCAGCGGCCACCGACGGCAGTGCCAGCGCGCCCGCGAGCATGGTGAACCAGCGCCACATCGCGTCAGCGCGGTCCATGGAAATCGGCCTCGACGATCGCCAGACGCCACCCGGCGGGCACGGCGTCGGCACCGGTGTCGCCGGCCTGCCGCGCGGTCGCCAGTTCGACGATCTTCCCGAACGCGTCGCGATCCTCGGTCGGCCCGACCTGCGTGATCCGCACTATCTGCCCGGTCGTGGCGGGGAAGGGGATGGACGCATAGCCCAGTTGCCGCTCGGTCGCGCCGCGCCACACCTCGCGCCCGTCGATGGCGACGGTCAGCGGATAGGCACGCGATCGCCATCCGACCAGCTTCAATTCGATCTCGTTCAGCGTCACCGGCCGCGCGAAGCGATACTCGATCCATGCCTTGTCGAGGCTGCCATCGCTGGCCCAGCGCGACAGTTCATTGTCGTCGAACGTCTTCGCCGCGTCGCCCGGGTTCGATCCGGCGGTGACGGCGACCGGCATTTGCGTCGACCGGGTCGGCTTCAGCGCGTCCCCCGTCGGGGTTGGCCCGCGCGTCAGCAGGCCCGGTTGCGCCGCCGCGGCAACGTCGCGCGACAATCCGCCCGAAACCGGCTTCGCCGCGACGGTCGGGATGGTCAGCGTGGCGGGCTTCAATCCCGGCGCACTGGCCATCAGTCGGACGACGCCACGCGTATGTCCGGCCCGCAGCAGCACGCGGTTCACCCCCGCTTCGACCGGCAGGCTGGGCGACAGGATGTAGTTATCCTCGCCGCGTGCGGTGCCGGCGGTCGGTGTGGTGCCGGGCACGACTTCTCCCTGCACGGCTTGCGCCGCGCGTGGCTTGCCCGAACTGTCGCCTTGCGCGATGCCGCCGCGCCATTCGGCCGGTCCGGTCAGTGTGAAGACGACCTTGTCGTTCGCGGTGGGCACGCGGCGACCCTGTGCATCGACGACCTCGACGTCGACCAGCGCGATGTCGGCACCGTCCATCACGAACCCGCGCGGTCCGGTCCGCGACTTGAGCCGCAGCGCGACCGGCGCGCCGACCGTTTCGACGACATGCTCCGATCGCTGCCCGTCGCTGCCGGTCGCGACCGCGCGCAGCGTGCCGGGTTGCCACGCCACCGCCGGCCAGGTGAACAGAAAGCCGCTCGACCGCACACCCTTGCCCAGTGATCGACCGTTCAGGAACAGCTCGACCGCGTCGCCGTTCGACACCACGCTGACCGGCTTGATCGTGCCGGGCGCATGGTTCCAATGGCCCATGATGTGCGTCGCGGGGGTCTCCGGATCGACCCAGCCGTTCCACATCACCTTATGCGCGAAATAGCCTCGCTTGGGCAGACGTACCGCATCGACCTCCCCTGATCGGCGATAGTTGTTATCGCCGCGATAATGGGTGTTGCTGTCCGACCAGATAATGTTGACCCCGCCCGAACTGACCCGCCGACCGGTACCCGGCCGGATGCGGTAGTAATCGTACCAACGACGGACATCCTCGATCGCGTGGCTGTCCTGATTGCGGTTATAGTCCGGCGCATCCTTGTGGAATGGGGCGGAATATTCGTCCTGATACAGCCGCGCCCCTTCGTCGCGGCTATATTCCATCGCCCACATCGGATGTCTGGCGCTCTTGTTCAGATACAGCATCTCCCCGCCATATTCGGCGACCTTGCTGTCGAGCATTTCGCGCGATCCGATCGCCCGGCCGCCATGCGGGTCGTGAGCGTCGCGAATGGCCTTCATCGCGGCCATGTGCGGCTCGCTGATGCTCTCGTTGCCGCTTTCGTAGAACAGGATCGAGGGATTGTTGCGGTTGTAGATGATCGCGTCGCGCATCAATGCCGTGCGCTGCTCCCAGCGGCGACCCTCGACGTCATGCTCGGCGTCGCCCGCCGGCATCGCCTGCGGCAACCCGACGCGGTCGGCGCTTTCGATGTCCTGTTTCGACGGCGTGATGTGCATCCAGCGGACCAGATTGCCGCCGCTTTCCACCATCAGCGCGTTCGAAAAATCGCTGATCCACGGGGGGATCGATACCCCGACCGCCGGCCATTCGTTCGACGTCCGCTGCGCATAGCCATGAACCTGCATCACCCGCCCGTTCAGCCGGACCATGCCGTCGCCGAACCGGGTCGAACGGAACCCCGTCAGCGTATCGACCGCGTCGATCACCTTGCCCGCTTCGGTCAGGCTGGTGGTGACGCGGTACAGATAGCCATAGCCCCAGCTCCAGAAGTTCAGGCCGGTAAGACGCCGGGCGGCGGTCAGCGTCCGGGTCTCGCCGGGTGCCAGCGTCGCGCGGCCGCCATCGACCCGCGCGACGATCCGCCCGGTCGCGTCGCGTATCTCGACCCGGTAGCCGAGTGTACGCGGGCAGCCCTCCTCGTTGCGGACCTGCGTCTCGGCGTGGATCGTCGCGGTGCGCGCCGCGATATCGAAGGCGTCGGCCCAGACATATTGCCCGGTCGTGCCGAGCGCGGAATAGAGTGGCAGCGTCTGATAGGTCCGGGGGGTCAGATGCAGCCGGACGTTCTTCGTGATGCCGCCATAGTTCACGTTGAAATTGCGGTCGTTCCATTGGAAGCCGCTGCCGGTCGCGCGTTCCTTGTACCGCCAGTCGCTGTCGACCCGCACGGCGATGACATTCTCACCGGCCTTGAGCGCTGCGGTGATGTCCGCGCCGAACGCCATCGCGCCATGTTCGGACAGGGCGACCGGCGTGCCGTTGACCCAGACTTCGGCCGCCTGTCGGACACCCTCAAACTCGAGGAACGCCTTGCCCGCCTCGGCACCGTCGGGAAGGGCGATCCGCTTGCGGTACCAGTTGATTCCGGTCGACAGGTCCTTGATGTCGCGGGCAAAGGCTTCGCGTTCGTTGAAGGCGTGGGGTAGCGTCGCGGGGTTCCAGCCGCGGTCATCAAACGCGGACGCCTGTGCGCCGGCGGGGTCGCCGGTAATCGTCCGCCAGTCTGCGTTCAGATTATACGTCGCACGGGACGATCGAACGACGCTGGAAGCATCATGCGCCCAGGCGGGGGTCGCCATTGCCATGACGGCAAGCGATGCTACGAAGCCCGAACGCATAGTTTTTCCCACATAATGGAAGACTTATCCATTAAGTGCGTAATGTCTGGCCAGATCAAGCCGGATACTGACGATTGGTCAGACAAATATCGATTGCGAGCATTTTTCCGGCTTCCGTTCCGTCCTCCGCCTGGCTGACACGGGCGCGGCGGTGTGCGCCGGCGACCGATGAAGGTCCGGCGCTTGAACGTCCCCGTCAATAACGACATCCTTGCCGCAAGATGGCGCGAGAAGCGGAATGCCGAGCCGATGTGCAACCATCATACTGGTCGTGGCACCGGTCGCCCGGAATCAGGACATGGCGGATCGGGATCGAGGGGGTCTCGCGGTGGGCGAGGCGGCACTCGCCACCGCGGCTTTCGAGGAACGGTTCGCTACGGCATTGAACCTGGCCGCTCGGCGCGGAAGACCGCCGATGACCTGCCGGTGGAGTCGCATCCGTTGCTGACGCTGCGGCACCGGTCCCTGCCCTTGTACGCCATGATGTGTATGCAGTTCGACCGACAGTCACCATAACCGGATGGACATAGACTCAGATGCGCTGATCCATGTTTTGGTGAAGGCGGGCAGGCAATGGTTGCCGATCGTCGGGGTTCCGTTTCCGGTTACGGAATCGCCGACATCGATCAGCGGCAGGCGATAGTCGCCGCTATCCCGTACGTCGAGATCGATCCGTCCACAGATATTGCAGCGTCATATGCAATCTTGCCGAATTTTGCACGGGTCGACACGGTTGCAGGACGGCGACCACGAACGGGATTCGCCATGGCAGCGCCGATGTTACCCTTGCCTCGACGGCAACCGGACCATAGCATCGGATCGATGGCGTTGTTCCGGTCCTTTCCCGCGGTGCTAGGTGTCGTGCTGGCAATGTTCGCCATGCTCGGCATCGTCGCCGTGACCGGATGGCATAGCGGGTTCGTTCATGACCATGATCGCACCGAGCTGCGCGACGCTTCCGATCACCTCGACGGTGCAGTCTCGATCGATGAGGACGATCATGGATCATCCCACGAGGGTGAGCCCGACAATCCGGTCCATGTTCTCGCCCACGCGGCAAGCCACTGGATCGGCTTCGGCGATATTTCCGTCCCGACGGCAGGCAATATGACGATCTATCGTGCCTGGGTAACGTTGGTAGCGCCGCTCGTCATCGGCCTTGATCCGTCACAGTTGCTGAGACCCCCGCGCGGCTGATGCTTGCTGGCGCTTTGCGCCGCCTGCGTCTCTCCACGTCAAGGAATCTCATCATGATCGGCAGTTTCGGCCGGCAGCGCGTGATTGCGCTGGCCGGTACGCTTGCGGCGCTTTGTCCCGCAGGTGCGGCCTGTGCACAGACCGCGCCACCCTTTTCGCAGCTCTTGGCCCGGACACGCGACGTTCCGCGCGTGATGGCCCTTGAAGCCGACGTCGCCCGCACCCGTGGGCTCGCCGCGCAGGCGCGCGCCCGGCCAAACCCGTTTTTCAACGTCTATGCCGAAAACTTCGCCGGGGATCGTTCCGCGAATGCCAGCAACCAGCAGCAGACGACATTCCAGATCGATCAGGCCATCGAGCTTGGCGGCAAGCGTGCCGCCCGGATCGCGGCAGGCGACGCCGGGGTTGCCGCAGCACAGGCACGTAGCCTTGATGGCAGGCTCGCCTATGCCACCGAATTGGCCCGCGCCTATGCTGCCGTGGAGATCGCAGATCGCCGCATTGGTCTGGCGGAGGACGAGGTCGAAGAGGCGACGTCGGACCTGAAGGTAGCACGGGCACTGGTCGGAGCCGGCAAGGAAGCGCGCCTTCGTCAGGTGCAGGCCGAAACCGAGCTGAACACGCTTCAGGCGGAATTCGAGACGAGCCGGGCAATAAAGACCGCCGCGCTGGCACGACTGTCAGCATTGGCCGGAATCTCGACGCCCTATGTCGGCATAGCGGAATCGCTGCTCGATCGTCTCGACGCCAGGCCCGCCACCGGCCCGATCGATCCGATGCAGGCAACCACGGTGCGTGTTGCGGCGGCCGAGCGCGAAGCGGCGGCGCGCGCGGTGGCGGTACAGCAGCGACTTGCCATTCCAAACGTCACCGCCCAGCTGGGCGTCCGGCAGCTCCGGGTAGCCAGTGGGCCGGCGGTCGTCGCCGGGGTAACCGTTCCGCTGCCGTTCTTCGACCGAAATCGCGGGAACATCGCTGCGGCCAGTGCCGAACTGCAAGCGGTCGAAGCACGCGCGGCGGCCGCCCGTCTCGAAGCCGAAGGTGACACCCGTGCCGCCCTCGCGCTCGTTGCCGCAGCGGATAACCGGGCGATCGCCGCAAGGCGGACGATGGCGACAGCAGAGGAAGGCTATCGCCTTGCACGTATCGCATATGAAGCGGGCAAGAGCCCGCTGATCGAACTGCTCGTCGCCCGACACAATCTTGGGGTTGCACGCGGGGTCATCCTCGATGCCGCCACCGCCCGCTTCGACGCGTGCGCCGATCTTGCCCGTCTGCAGGGCCTCAGCATTACTGGAGAAACGGTCCAATGACCGAGAAGAATCGCCTGTTCACCGGCGTGGCGATCGGTGTGGTCGTTGCCGCTGCGCTAGGTTTCGGTGCCGCGCGCCTGACCCAGCCCCCCGTGCCCGCGCCAGTCGCTAGCGAGAGCGTAGAGGAAGCAAAACCGTCAAACGTCGTAACGATGACGCCCCAGGCGCTCGCAGCGTCGAGGATCGCTGTTGCGCCGGCGACTGCGGGCGCACTCGACGCTGCGATCCCTGCATCCGCCACGGTCGAGGCGGCACCGGATGCAGAAGCGCTGCTGACTTCCGGGGCACCGGGCACGATCAGTCGGATCATGGTGCGCATCGGCGATTCCGTGCGTGCCGGCCAGACGCTGGCAATGGTCGAAAGCCGGGACGCATCCCAGATCGCTGCCGATCGCGCAGCCGCTTCGGCACGGGTCACGCTTGCGGCTCGCCAGCTTGAGCGCGAGCGCGGGCTGTTGGCGCAGGGTGTCACGCCGCGCGCCGATTATGAAAGCGCGCAAGCCAACCTTGCCGTCGCGCAGGCGGATGCACGTCGCGCCAGTGCCGCAGCCGGTGCCGCCCGCGTGGCGGGCGATGGCCGTTCGGTTGCCGTCGTCAGTCCGGTCTCCGGCCGTGTCACCAGCGCGGCCGCGAACCTCGGTCAGTTTGTAGCCGCCGAAACCGAACTGTTCCGCGTGGCCGACCCGCGCCGGCTTCAGATCACGGCCAACGTCCCTCCTGTGGACGCAAGCCGCATTCGCGAAGGTGATCGCGTACAGCTGACGACAAGCGACGGTCGCTCGATCGATGGCCGTGTTCGCGCGGCGACGGGCGTCGTCGATCCGCAGACCCGGGCCGCAACAGTGGTGGTTACGCCCAGTGGGGGTGGCAGCACATTGGTGCCGGGACAGCTGGTGCAGGCCCGCATTCTCGCCAGCGGCGGAACGTCGGGCAACGGCGTGATGGTCCCGCAGGATGCGGTACAGACCCTTGGAACCGATACCGTCGTGTTCGTCCGTACCGCACAGGGTTTCCGCGCGCAGCCTGTACAGGTGCGCAGCCGATCGGGCGGCATGGCCGCGGTCACGAACGGCCTTTCCGCAGGCACGCGGATCGCCACGACCAACGCCTTTCTGCTGAAGGCCGAGATCGAGAAGGAGTCGGCCGAATGATCGCCCGCATCCTTTCGCTGTCGGTTCGAATGCGATGGCTGGTCGCATTCCTGACCCTTGTCGTCATGGCCTTCGGCCTCTGGCAGATCACGAAGCTGCCGATTGATGCGGTTCCCGATGTCACGAACCGGCAGGTCCAGATCAGCACGTTCGCACCGACCCTGGGACCGGTCGACATCGAGAAACAGGTGACGTTTCCGGTGGAGACGGCGCTGGCCGGCATTCCCGGTCTCGAGATGACGCGATCGATTTCGCGCAACGGTTTCAGCCAGGTCACGGCCGTGTTCACGGATGCGACCGACATTTATTTCGCGCGCCAGCAGGTGACCGAACGCCTTGCGCAGTCGCGCGACAGCCTGCCGGCCGGCGTACAGCCGATCCTGGCGCCGCTCAGCACGGGCCTTGGCGAAATCTTTTTCTATTCGGTCGCCTTCCGGCACCCCGACGGGAAGGGGGTGAAGGCCGTAGACGGCAAGCCGGGTTGGCAGTCGGACGGGAGCTACCTCACGCCCGAGGGAGAACGACTGACCACCGAGCTTGCGAAGGCGGCCTATCTGCGCACGGTCCAGGACTGGATCATCCGACCGCAAATGCGTGCTGTGCGTGGCGTGGCGGGCGTCGATTCCAACGGCGGCTATGTGAAGCAGTATCTGATCGAGCCGAACCTGAACGCGCTCGCCAGCTACGGCTTGTCGGTCACGGAGCTGGCCGATGCGATGGAGCGGGCCAACCTGTCGGCCGGGTCCAACTATGTCCGCCGTGCGGGGGAGAGTTTCCTGGTCAGGGCCGATGCCCGGCTGAAATCGATTGGGGATATTCAGGAAGCGGTCGTCGCCACCCGCAACGGCGTACCCGTTCGCGTCAAGGATGTGGGCGAGGTCGTCATCGGCGGAGCGGTCCGCACCGGTTCGGGTAGTCGCATGGGATCGGAGGCGGTCATCTCGACCGTGTTGATGCTGGTCGGCGACAACAGCCGGATCGTCGCGACCGACGCCGCCGGCAAGCTGACCGAGATCAACAAGGCCCTGCCGTCGGACATCTTCGCCGAACCGGTCTACAACCGCTCCAAGCTGGTCGATGCGACGATCGCGACGGTCGAGAAGAATCTGACCGAGGGCGCGCTGCTCGTCATCGTCGTCCTGTTCCTGCTGCTCGGCAACATCCGCGCCGCTCTCATCACCGCAGCGGTCATTCCCATTACCATGCTGATGACGGCCGCGGGCATGAACGGTCTGGGCGTATCCGGGAACCTGATGAGTCTCGGCGCGCTCGACTTCGGCCTGATCGTCGACGGCGCGGTCATCATCGTCGAGAATGCCCTGCGCCGTCTTGCCGAACGTCAGGAACATGAAGGGCGCTTGCTCACCCGTGACGAACGGATGGAGGAAACCACGCTCGCCGCACAGGAAATGGTGCGTCCGACCGTCTATGGTCAGCTCATCATCTTCCTCGTCTTCGTGCCGCTGCTCACCTTTCAGGGGGTCGAGGGGAAGACGTTCGCGCCGATGGCCGTCACGCTCATGCTCGCGCTCGCATCCGCGTTCATCCTGTCGCTGACCTTCATTCCGGCAATGATCGCCATCGTCGTCAAGGGGCGTGTCAGCGAAACGGAGGTGAAGCCGATCCGCTGGTTCAAGGAGCGCTACGCTCCGGTACTCAACCGGGCCGTTGCGCGGCCGATACCGTTCATCCTGGGCGGCGTCGCCGTGTTCGTCGCGGCGGTATTGAGCTTCGGTCTTCTCGGCGAGGAGTTCATGCCGCAACTCGACGAGAAGGACATCACGGTCACCAACTTTCGCGTACCATCGGCCTCGATCGACCAGTCGACCCGGATGCAGCTTCAGATCGAGGATGCGCTGAAGACCATGCCCGAAGTCGCGCTGGTGTTCTCGAAGAACGGCAATGCCGATCTTGGCACCGATCCGATGCCACCCAACGCGTCTGACACCTACGTCATTCCCAAGCCGGAAAGCGAATGGCCCGCGGACGTGAAGAGCAAGGAGGATATCCTGCGTCGGATCGAGGAGCGGATGAAGCCGCTGATCGGTAATCGGACGGAAATCCAGCAGCCGATCCAGATGCGCTTCAACGAGCTGATCGCGGGCGTTCGTTCGGACGTCGCGATCAAACTCTATGGCGATGACCTCGACGCGATGAGCGAACAGGCCAGACATATTGCATCTGCCGTTCGGACCATTCCCGGTGCAGCGGACGTAAGCGCCGAACAGACGTCCGGCGCACCAACCTTCGACGTCCAGATCGATCGTCAGGCGGCAGGCCGCTATGGTCTGTCGGTCGAGGAGGTGGCGAATACCGTGTCCGCAGCGCTGGGCGGCCGGCACGCCGGCTTGCTGTTCGAGGGGGACCGCCGCTTCGACGTGGTCGTCCGTCTGCCCGATGCGCAACGCGACGATGTCGAGGCGCTGGGTTCGATCCCGGTCATGCTACCCGCCGCAGATCAACAGGTCGCGCGTTCGATCCCGCTCAGTCAGGTTGCGCGGTTCAGCTACACCCAGGGACTGAACCAGATCAGCCGGGAAAACGGCAAACGTATGGTGGTCGTGCAGATCAACGTGCGTGGTCGCGATCTGGGCGGCTTCGTCGCGGAAGCGCAGGCGAAGATCGGGCGGATGCAACTTCCGACCGGCATGTACACGGCATGGGGCGGAACGTTCGAAAGCCTGCAGTCGGCACGGTTGCGCCTTCTGATCGTTGTGCCGATCTGCTTCGTCGCCATCTATGCCTTGCTGTTCATGGCCCTGGGCAGCTTCGCATCGGCAGGAATCGTCTTTTCGGCGGTACCCATGGCGCTGGCGGGTGGCGTCTTTGCACTCTTGCTGCGCGGTATCCCCTTCTCGATCACCGCGGCTGTCGGCTTCATCGCCCTGTCGGGCGTGGCCGTCCTGAACGGTCTCGTGATGATGAGCGCGATCCGCAAGCACCGTGACGAGGGCGCCACCGAAGACCGTGCCATCATCGACGGCGCGATGGAACGGGTACGTCCGGTTCTGATGACGGCATTGGTCGCCAGCCTCGGGTTCGTGCCGATGGCATTGGCGACCGGCACCGGGGCCGAGGTGCAACGGCCGCTTGCTACGGTGGTGATCGGAGGACTGATTACGTCGACGATACTGACGCTGCTGGTGCTGCCTGCAATCAGTGCGTTCGTCGATCGGTGGTCTGGCAACCCTCGTTCCTCACCGACCGCACCGGCAGTCGAACCGAACGGCTCGCCTGGAACGGCCTAGGGGAAGCTGTGCTTCGTCGCTGCCGAATCCGCGTAGTGCAGCAGTGCATTGCGACCGCAGCGACGAAGCGCGGCATTCTCACCGGCGTGTCAGGGTTTGGGTAAGACATTCTCCCGATCAGGACACTTAATTGGCTGGAATTATGATACTTTACTTGCCGAAGGATTTGCTCGCGATCAGCGAGAATAATTCTTTCTGCCAAAGAACGATGAAAATTCTCATTCGATTTGGCCTTCAAGGCGATACGTCATGCCAATGTAAGCGTCCGTAGCGAACGGAGGCGGGGTGCGTATCAATGCGTTCCACGAGTGACCTATGATGATGGTATCCGAACTCGGTGATGGGGACTGTTATCGATGACGATGCATTCGCGGCGCCTTCTCCTGTTCGGGGCTGCAAGTCTCTGGAACGGACAGCATTCAACGCCAACTAGGTAGAAAATTGCGGAGCCGTCGTAAGCCGCAATCTACAAGCGCATGAGATCGTATACATTCAAAAGCCTGATTGTTGCCGCGACAGATCATGTCGCAAAGCTTGTGCAATGCGGCACACACAGACGATCTTTCACATGAACGCGGGACATATCGCCAAACCAATGCCGTCATGATGCAGCAAGATCGGCACATGCCGTATAGTTGGGGAACAGCAGATGGCGTCGATCGCATCGATTGCTTCCGAATCAATCCAGCCTCGCACCGATAGCGTCGCGAAACCAGCTGCGCGGACCCGGCTGCAGAACATCGATGCGTTGCGGGGACTGGTCATGGTCCTCATGCTTCTGGATCACATGCGAGAGACGTGGTTTGTATATCTTCCGGTAACAGATCCGGTCGACGCGCGAACGATTTTGCCAGCGGTAGGATTTGCCCGGTTCATCGTAAGTTTCTGCGCACCGATCTTTGTCGCGCTGACAGGACTGGGCGTCTACCTGTTCAGTGTGAACCATACCGTCAAGGAAACCACCGCTTATCTCCTGAAGCGGGGCTCGCTGCTCATCGCCTTCGAACTGCTCTACCTCGGGCCGCTATATTGGGGTATCGTGCCGCAACCGACGTTCTGGTTACAGGTCATATGGTGCATCGGCATCTGCATGATCCTGCTCAGCGTGCTGATGCGGTTGCCCCGACCGGCACTGATCGGTGTGGGTCTGGCGCTGGTCTGCTGCCACAACCTGCTCGACCCCATCCGCCTGCAACCGGATGACAGCCTGTTCCCGCTCTGGGCGATCCTGCATCAGCGGGACACGGTTGCGCTGCCGTTCGGCTTTCTGGCGAAGACGACCTATCCGATCCTGCCCTGGATCGGTGTCATCTCACTGGGCTTCGGGATCGGACCATGGTTCCGGCCGGACGTGGCACCAGCGGTTCGGCAGCAGCGCCTGCTACGGCTCGGCTTTGGCATGATCGCCGCGTTCTTCGTGCTGCGCTTTCTCAATGTCTATGGCGATCACCCGTGGTTCGTCGTGGAAGGTGACCCGGTACGAACGACTCTCAGCTTCATCTCCATGACGAAGTACCCGGCGTCGCTTCTGTTCCTGTTGCCGACGCTGGGCGTTGGCGCAGTGGTGCTCGCCCTGTTCGAAAGGATCGACACTTCCCGTCTGACCGCTGCGCTTGCCGTCTTTGGCGGAGCGCCGATGTTCTTCTACCTCTTCCATCTGACCGTGCTGCGCATCTTCTACCATAGTGCGCTAGCTATTTGGGGACCGAACCACGGTGAGACCTATGGCTTCGACAATTACGGTGGCGTGGTAGTTTGGTACTTCGCGCTTCTGTTGCCGCTGTATCTGCCGACTGCCTGGTTTTCGCGACTGAAGCAGCGTCGTCGCGACATCAAATGGCTGAAGTATTTCTGATGTGTAGCATACATACTTACACCTGACATGGCTTTCCGGAATGTCACGGATCACACTGATCCGGCACATTATGCCGCGAGGCCGCAGAAAATGGTGATTCCATACGACACACTTCGATTACGACTAACCTGTCACAGCGAAGGGGCAACAACATGACCAGACTGAAGATGTTCTTGTACACCGCTGCCGTATCAACCGGTATGCTTGCACCCACGCTGGCCGGTGCGCACGGAATATGGTTCGCGCAGCGCGCCAAGCAGATCGCGATCATCTACGGCATCGGCGCAGACGATCTCGAAGCGGTGAAGCGCCAGCCCAACATGGAAAATGTGCAGGCATGGGATGCGGACCTGAACCCGATCGGCGCGCAGTTGCGCACCAACGGGGCACTGGTGGTGGTCGATACCGATGCCCCGCCGGCCTTGGTCAGCGCGGTGCTGCAGAACGGGACCTGGTCGAAGCTGCCCGACGGCGAGTTCGTCAAGAAGCCGAAGGACGAGGTACCCAATTCGGTAAAGAGCGAGACCACGATCAAGTACGCGACGACCATTCAGGGCGCGCTGACCAAGCCGGTGCCGCTGATCCCGTCACAGTTGCTCCAGATCGTGCCGGTCGGCGCACTGCCAGCCAAGCTCGGCACGCCGATGACCTATCGCGTGTATTTCAAGGGCAAGCCCGTGTCGGGCGTCAAGCTGATCAATGACATGGTCAACGACCCCGACGCGGCGGAGGTCGAGACCAAGGCCGATGGGACGGTGACCCTGCCGGTCCGCAACCAGGGGCTGAACGTGCTGCGCGCCGTCTATGTCTCGCCGACCGATCAGCCGACCAAGATCGACCATTACGAACATACGGCGACCCTGTCCTTCACGTTGCCGCACGCACCCGAGCAATAAGTCCTTTCCCGGAGATATCCTATGAAGTTCAAGACTCTGTCGATCGCCCTCGCGCTGATCGCCACCCCCGCTCTGGCCCATGGCGACGACAAGCCGCGGCATGGCGGACAGGTCGTCGAAGTCGGCGAGACCGTGTTCGAACTGGTCCGCGCGCCGGCCGGCGTGTCGCTCTATGTCATGGAGGACGGTGACGAAGTCCCGGCCGCCGGCATGATGGGCAAGCTGTTCGTCACCACCGGTGCGCAGCGCAGCGAGATCGTGCTGACGCCCGCGGCCAAGAACCAGTTCGTCGCCAAGGGCGCGAAGATCGCCGTCGGATCGAAGGTCGGCGTCCTGCTGATCGACAGGAAGACCCAGGCGCGGCAGACCGCGACCTTTGCCGTCAAATGAGGGGGCTGCGTCGCGCGTGGCCGCTGTTCGGCGCGGCCGTGGCGCTCGGCCTGCACGGGGTCGCCGCGGCGCATGGTGTCGCCGAAGGGGACAAGGCGTTCATCCAGAACAATCCGGGCATCAACATCGTGCCTTACATGTATCTGGGTGCGAAACACATGGTGACCGGGTACGATCACCTGCTGTTCCTGTTCGGCGTCATCTTCTTCCTGTACCGGCTGAAGGATGTCGGTACCTATGTCACGCTGTTCGCGATCGGGCATAGTACGACGCTGCTGGCCGGGGTGTTCTTCAACATTCACGCCAATCCCTATCTGATCGACGCGATCATCGGGCTGTCGGTGGTCTACAAGGCGCTCGACAATCTGGGTGCCTTTCCGACGCTGATCGGGTTTCAGCCGAACCAGAAGGCGGCGGTGCTGATCTTCGGGTTTTTCCACGGCTTTGGCCTGGCGACCAAGTTGCAGGATCTGATCGCGTCGCGCGACGGGCTGATCCCCAACCTCGTCAGCTTCAATGTCGGGGTGGAAATGGGGCAGTTCATGGCGCTCGGCATCATCCTGATCCTGATGACGCTGTGGCGGCGCTCACCCAGCTTTACCCGCAGCGTCGTCGTTGCCAACGCTGCGCTGATGTGCGCGGGGATCGTTCTCACCGGCTATCAGCTCGCCGGTTTCATGACGGAGAAGGTCGCATGACGGTTGCCACCACCACCACGCCCTATCATGCCTCGCCCCGGACGCTGGGGCGGGCGTCGATCGCTGCGCTGGCGGCGGGGGCCGCGATCCTCGTGCTGTTCGTGCTGCCGGCCGAATATGCGATCGATCCGACCGGGGTCGGCAAGGCGCTCGGCCTGACCCGCATGGCGGCCGGCGAAGATGCGGTCGACGACGCGACGCCCTCGACCATGCCGGCGGCCGCCCCGGTCGCCGTTGCGGTTGCCGCGCAGACCCAGGCGAATATCGCCCGTGCCACGCCGTTCCGCAGCGACGAAAAGACGGTCATCCTCGCCCCCGGCAAGGGGATCGAGGTGAAGGCGCGGATGCAGGCCGGCGACAGCTTCAATTTTCGCTGGACATCGACAGGTCCGGTCCGCGCCGACATGCATGGTGAGCCGACCGGTGGGAAGGAGGACGAGTTCACCGACTATTGGAAACAGAAGGACATAACGTCTTCCCAGGGTAGCTTCACCGCCCCCTTCGCCGGGACGCATGGCTGGTACTGGAAGAACCGGGAAGACAAGCCCGTCACCGTTACCGTTAAGCTCGATGGATTTTACGCCAGCGTGTTCGAACGAAATTAACCCCTGCCCGGGTCGGATCGAAGCGCCCCGTCGATCCGACCTGTTGTTTCGCGCATCGTGCCGACAGCCCGGTGGCGTGCACGCGTTGCGACGACATCCCCGGCTCGGGCACCGTCGAAGCCGAACGGCAACTGCTCGTCAGCTGAACATTGCAATCAAGGAACAACGTGCATCGTATGGAGAGCGGTTCGCGTCAGATTGACGGCATTTTCCGATGATCTCCCGAGGTTCATGCTTCTTCACGGGCATCCCGCGTCGCTTCCCGGCCCGGACTGTCAGGGTCGATGGACCACCAGCGGGGGCGGGGCATAATTAACGCCGTATAAAGTCTTTTCCCCCTAGAAATAATCGATGAATTTCCGGGATGGTCCGAGACGTCTGATAGCGGATTGCCGCGGCACCGTCGCGGTCATCGGAGCATTGTCGCTGCCTTGTCTTATCGGCATTGCGGCGTTTGCCGTCGACATCAACCGTGGACTGCAGCAGCGCGTCGTCAACCAACGCGTGGCGGATTTGGCGGCGCTTGCAGCGGCGCTGGCCTATAATGTTCAGAAACAGGAAGTTATCTTAGCGCCCACCGCGCGCGACCTCGCCCGGATCAATGGCCTGCCCGATGCGACGATCACGGCGGACCTGCTGACCGACGTCCCCACGCGCGGCGAGAAGGCGGTACTGGTGACCGTCACGACCCAGGTACCGATCATGCTGGCGAGGGGAATTGGTCTTGGCGGCAGCTATACGGTGGCGGCATCGGCAACGGCGCGACTTCAAGCGCCTGAGAGTATCGCGCCGTGCATCCTCGGCCTGACGTCGAGCGGGGATGCCGTCTCGACATCGGGTGGAGCGACGATCGACGCCCCGGACTGCGCGATCGCCGGGGTTGGCGACGTCAATAACGGCGGTTCGCGCATCGCTGCCAAGAACATCGTCTCGGGCGCGGGATCGATCCGGAACAATTATGGCTCGATCGTTGCCGATGCGGTTCGCTACGCGGTCGATTTTGTCAGTCCGTCGTGGAACGGCAACGTCCCCGCCGCAGACAAACGCACCAAGGCAGCCACGACGATCGCAGATCCGTTGCAGGACAATCCGGAGATTACCGCCGCACGCGCCCTGATCGGAACCTATGACCCGCCCGCCAACATCACCGATCCATCGACACCCGCAGGGGAGGACTGGGTGTTCGGCAGCGACTTCAGTCCCAATGTCGCCCGTTTTCGCCGCGGGAACGGGAATTATATCGTGCCGGCTGGCAAATATACGATCGGCGCGTTGAAGATCACCGGCGATACGACCGTTACGTTCTCGAACCAGTCGACCATCACCGTAGCGCGGGGCGTCACGATCGGCGGCGGTACGAAGGTCAACTTCGGCGACAGCGACGTCAGCATCAATGGCGGGTTCGATGGCGCCGGCGTTACCTTCGGCAACGGCAACCTTTCGATCGGCAGCGGTACGCTGGGGTTTTCGGGGAGCAACCGCATCGGCGATGGCCGCGTTTCGATCGCTGGCGACCTGGCGTTGAAGGGCGGCACGACGCTGACCATCGGCAAGGGCGCGCACGCGTTCCGGTCGATTTCGGTCGGCGGCGGTAGCTGGATGTGGGCCGGCGCCGGAAACACCGACGTCGTTGCCGGCATCGATATCGGCGGTGATTCGACGTTGGCGTTGGGCGACGGCAACTATCGTATCGGGCGCGCCGCCAACGGCCGATCGATCGCGCTCGCAGGTAGCGCGATCATGATCATGGGCGACGGCGCGTTCAGCGCAGGTGGCAGCATCGCAAGCGAGGGGGGCAGCCGGCTCGTGTTCGGCAGGGCTACCAACCACCTCATCAATGGCGAACTGAACGTAAGGGGGGCAGTGCTGTTCGGTGCGGGCCGCTACACGATTGCCGGTGATCTGGTGAACGGCACAGGCGGCACCAAATGGCCCTATACGTCCAGGGTGACGGGCCAAACATATGGCGCGCAGCTTGAAGGCGTTTCGACGAGCGATACCGACATGGCAGGGGTGAACGTGACCTTTATCCTGTCGGGTACGCTCAATTTGAGCGGTGGCGCGCGCAGCAAGCTCCTGTCCTCGCCGAATGGCACGACGGCAGGCACGATCACCAGCTTGCTCGTCGACAGCGCGACGTCGACCGCGACCGCATGGGGCGGCGGGTCTGACAGCATCTTCAGCGGCGTGGTCCATCTGCCCAATTCCGATGTGACGATCAGCGGCGGCAACTCGACCCAGTCCGCCGGGCAATGTTTCATGTTGATCGCCAACCGGATCACCGCATCGGGCGGCAGCACGTCGGGATCGACCTGTGCCGGTCTGCCCGGTGGGGGTGGCACCCCCGGCCGTAACAAAGTCGAGCTGATACGGTGACGATCCTGCGGCGAATTTCCATCCGACGCGATCGGCGTGGCGTAGCGACGATCGAATTCGCGCTGTTGACGTGCTTCCTGTTCGCCATCCTGCTCGCCGCGCTCGATTTCGGCATGTTCTTCATTCAGCGCAGCAATCTGGGCGCGGGTGTCGCATCGGCCGCGGTGTACGGCTTCTCGAACGCGTCCACCGTTCCCTATGCAAGTCTTCCGGCGATGGTGTCGGCGGTCGCGGGCGCGCCTGTGGCGTCGGACCTGAGGGTCACCATCGACTGTAATGGCGGCAGCGCACCGTGCGTGAACCAGTCGCGGCAATGTGCCTGCCTGACGGATGCCGGTGGTTTTCGCGCCACGGCGACGTGCGGCGAAGCGTGCACGGGCAGCGCGACGGGTGCGGTATCCACGTCCGGCTACTACCTGAAGGTGAAGGCCACCTATCAATACCGGCCGACCGTCATGCCCGCCGATCTTTTCGGCGACACGACGCTCGAACAATCGGCCGTAGTTCGGCTGCAATGACCGTTCGTAACCGAACCATCACGTTCGCTGCTGACGGGCGTGCCGCCACCGCCATCGAGTTCGCACTGCTCGCCCCGGTTTTCCTCAGCATGATGTTCGGCATCATCGAAGGGTCGCGCTTTCTGTGGATCCGGCAATCGCTGACCGAAGTCGCGTTCAGCACGGCGCGCTGCACGTCGGTCAGCACCGATTGCGACACACCGACACACCGCGCCGCCTTCGCCACCGCTCGCGCGCAAAGCTACGGGCAGGCGTTGACCGCCGCCGATATAGACGTGACATCCAATACGGTCTGCAACGCCGCACCGGGGATGGTGAAGGTGATGTTGTCGACGCGGTTCGATTCACCGGCAGCCGGCCTGCTGCCGTCCATGCCGACCGAGGTCCATGGGATAGGCTGTTATCCCGTCCTGAAATCCTGAACGGGCACACCCAGGTCGATGCTCGACATCGTACCGGCGCGCTGGCTGGCCGTGCGCAACGTTCGCCCCGGATCCAGTTGCCGGTCCTGTGAGACGATCGTCCAACGGCCGATTTGCCGCGTGGGGCGAGCGGTTCGCGTTGGACTGACGGCACCGCCATCTGTTCCGACCTTGCGCACGGGGTGAGGGGGGACATCCCGGCATCGGCGCAGGGCCGCGACACGTTGCGCATTGGGTATTGGGCGGGGGTGATCGCGTCGCCTGCCGGCCGCATTGGCACCGACACCCCGACGAAGCCGTCGCCGATGACGCCGAACGTCTTTCGCCAAACCTCTGATGGTACGCCTCGCCCGTGATGCGTGCGCCGTGTCCTTGATGCCGTCCGCGCGGGAGGCAAGAACGCCGCTCCTCGGGCGGAGCCGAGGCAAACGGCATCGCGCCGGCGACAGAAGATTTTCACTGCCGGTGCCGGGCAACGTGGTGACCTATGCCGATGCTGCTGCTGCACCCGAAAATGGTCCACGCAGACGGGACCGCACATCCGTCCTGGGCACCGCGACTGCGCGCATCATCGACCCAAAAAAAAGGGGCCGCGACACAGGTCGCGACCCCATTCTCAGGAGAGAAGGATAGATCAGAGCGTCAGGCGAACACTCACCTGGAACTGACGATCGCTCTTGAAGTACGAACGCGGTGCTTCTTGACCTTCGTCGTTCAGTACGAACGTGGTCCGCGTGGTCGCATCGAGCAGGTTCTGGACCTGGACGCCGATCTTGAACTGCGGATTGACCGTGTAGAACAGCGATGCGTCCATCTGCCCGGTCGCCAGCGCATAGACCGGCAGGAACGGGAAGCAGCAGTCGCGGTTGGTCAGCAGATACTTCGACCGCCAGCTATACGCGACACGAGCATAGACACCGGCCAGATCGTAGAAGGCCGAGACGTTGAAGTTGTACTTCGACAGCTGCGACAGCGGCAGGTTGTCGTACAGCCCCGCGACGTCGAGCGGCGGACGGTTGCCGTCCTCGGGCCGGTTGTCCGGCACCGCGTTCGGGATCTTGCCTGCATCGATAAAGGTGAAAGTAGCCTGCGACCCCAGTCCGCGCAGCGCGCCCGGCAGGAAGTCGTAGGTCTGCTGATACGACAGCTCCGCACCCTTGATGTCGGCATTGCCGGGCACGTTGACCGGGCCGTTGATCGTCGCAGCAAAGGTCTGACCGTTGTTCGTAAAGCTGCGGCTATACCCGAAATTGTCGAGAACGATGTTCGACAACTGCTTGTAGAACACCGCCGCGGTGAGCGAGCCCACCTTGGCGAAATACCATTCGGCGGTCAGATCGACCTGCTTGGCGTCGATCGGCTTCAGGAACGGATTCCGCGAATTGGCGCTGAAGCCGTAGATGCCGGTCGTGTTCGCCGACGACGGGTTGAGCCCGACGAAGTTGCGCAGGTCGGTAAAGCCCGGCCGCGAGATCGCCTTCGATGCCGCGAGGCGGAACAAGAGCTGCGAATTGGGCTGGAACTTGATGTTCAGGCTTGGCAGCCACTTGTCAAAGGACTGGGTGGCGACGTCGGAGGCGTTGCCGCTGTTCGAGAAGGCAACGATCGCCGCCTGCTGGGCCGCGGACACCGTACAGATCGGGCGAACCTGGTTGTTGGTGTTCGGGCTGGCGCAGAACGCGGCTACGGTCGGGAAACCGCCCAGCGTATTGGCAATGTTCGGGAAGGTGGTGCCACCGAACGACTGGTCCTCGGTGTGGACGAAGCGCACGCCGATGTTACCCGACACATTGCCCTCGCCGCCGCCAATGTTGTCGACGCCGAAGTCGAGACGGGCATAGCCCGAATAGGTTTTCTCGGTGATGCGATAGACCTCGCTCGGCCGGAAGAAGCCGTCGATCAGGTCGGTGCCGCGATCCTCCAGCGGAGTATAGCCGCCGCCGCCCTGGCGGGTGGCGGTGCGCAGCAGCGCGGTGAGTGCGTCGTGGTTGGTCAGGACGCCGTCCTGAATACCCCACACCACCGGCGGCTGGACCGCTTCACCGCGATAGAAGTCGGCGAAATTGACCGGCGTCATGCTGTCGCGATAGCGATCGACGGTGGCAAGGCCCGAGGTCCAGGTGTCCGACACCGCGCCCCAGTTGTTGTAGTCGTTCGCCTTCACCGTCTGGTCGCGGGTGGTGTAGCGGCCACCGACGCGAACCTTGCGCAGGAACGAGTCGTCCGACACATCATATTGCGCATCGGCGCGGAACGCCCATTCGTCACCGTCGCTGTGCGTGCGGTTGTTCATCGCGTCGCGGATGAAGGTGTTGGTCTGGCTGGCGAAATACGGGCCGATCGCCTGGTTGCCCGGCGGGACCAGCGTGATCTGCGGCACGTTGCCGCGGCCGTCGATGCTGACGCCGCTAAAGGTCGCCAGTTCGACCACGTCGTCCGAATCGCGCGCCTTCGAATAGACATACTGCCCGTCGAAGTTCAGGTGCAGGCGGTCGGTCGGGTCCCACTTGACGTTCAGCGACTGGTCCTGCGTGAACCCGTCGGTCTGGAAATAGCGGTTGCCGAGCGTCGTGTACTGACCGCCGAACTGCTTGATCAGCGTCCCGCTGGTGAACAGGCCGTCGTCGTTATAGGTCGGCTGACTGAAGGTCTGTCCGGCCACCGGCGCGAACGAGTTATAGCCCTGCGGGAAGATCTGGTTCGCGTCGCCGTAATAGACGTTGGGTTCGACGGTGCGGTCGAGCCAGCTCTGCGACGATTCGGCGCGCAGGAACTGCGCGGTGACCAACAGGCTGCGCGAAGCGTTCTCATACTGCGCAGCGCCTGAATAGCCGACGCGCTTGCGGTCGAATTCCTGCATGCGCATGCCCGCGCCCAGCGGCACGTACACGGAGTCGCGACCCGCCGGCACCGGATAGCGGTCCCACAGCGTCGACTGATACGGCGTACCCGGGTTCAGGATGCGGCCTTCCGTACCGTTCTGTACACCGTTGCCGTCGGTATCGTCGTTGAAGCGCGGCAGGAACGACGAATAGAATACCGAGTCCGACCGGCTGCGCTGGCGATTGTAGCTGCCGCTGGCCATGATGCCGAACCGGCCGCCGCTCGGGATGTCCCACTGCTTCGAGAACAGACCGACCACCGCCGGCTCGCTGCGACCGTTATAGTCGCCATAGTTGACGCTACCCGACAGGTAGATCAGCGTTTCCTTGGTATCGAACGGCTTGCGGGTGTTGATGTTGACCGAGCCCGAGATGCCGCCTTCGATCATGTCGGCGGTCAGGTTCTTGTACACCTCGACCGACCCGACCAGCTCGGTCGGCACGTCGTTGAAGCCGATCTCGCGACCGCCGCTGACGCCGAAGCTGTCGCGGCCGTTGAACTCGCCACGAACATAGGAAAGGCCGCGGATGGTAACGCCCGACCCTTCGACGGAGAAGTGCGCGGTGTCGGTCGCCGCGGCGAAGCGGGTGATCGCGACGCCCGGTACGCGCTGTAGCGCTTCGTTGACCGACCGGTCGGGAAGCGCGCCGATATCCTCGGCGGTGATCGCATCGACAACGGTGTCAGCGTTGCGCTTGATCGACTGCGCGTTCGCCAGCGACTGGCGCAGGCCGGTGACAACGATGTCATCGCCGCCCGACTGATCGGCCGCCGGGGTCTGAACGTCCGCTACCGTGACGTTCGACTGCTCGGGAGCGGCCTGATTTTCGATCGACATGCTGCCCGAAACCGGACGCTTGCCAGCGCCTGCGCCCGCCGGAACCGAATTGTCGGTCTGCGGCGTGTCCGTCTGCGGCGTGGACTGGTCGTCGCGTGATGCCGGCGCAACCGTCGTCTGCGCCATCGCGCCCGTCGCTGCCAGCTGCACCGCGACCGTCAGCGCCAGCAACGACGCCGTCGTGCCCAGCCGCTTGCGCGTATTCAAACCATTCATGGCGAATTGCTTCCCCATCACGCTTCCTCTCCCCGGACGTCCCATTGGCGGGACTCAACCTTATGCGCTCGATGACGACGAACGATTTCTCTCGCTAGTTACCTCAATTCGGCAACACAACAGAAATATTGCAAGTTGCTTTAATTAAGGCTGATCGGCAATCCACTGTGGCACTACGGCGACACTTGTGGGACGGAGCGGCATGAAAAATGGCGAGAGGCGCAAGGTTCGGGTCGTCGTCGTCGGTGGTGGCACCGCCGGATGGATGACCGCTGCCGGACTCGTCGGCCTGCTTCCGGCGGCGTGCGACGTGACGCTGATCGAATCAGAAGCGATCGGCATCGTCGGGGTCGGCGAAGCGACCCTGCCGCACCTGCGCCTCTACCTCGAACGGCTGGGCATCGACGAGCGTGCGTTCATGGCCGCGACCGACGCGACCTACAAGCTCGGCATCGAGTTTCGCGACTTCGGCCGGATCGGCGACCGCTATATCCATCCGTTCGGTACCTATGGCCGCCCGCTCGCCGGGGTCGCCTTTCACCATTACTGGTTGCGGCGTGACCGGGCCGGCGCGGTTCCGCCGATCGGTGCCTTTTCGGCCGGCGTGGTCGCCGCCGAACGCCGCCGCTTCGAACGCCCCGGCAGCGATCCGGGCGATCCGACGACGTCGTTCGGCTATGCCTATCAATTCGATGCGACCCGCTTCGCGCCGTTCCTGCGCGACTGGGCCGAGGCGCGCGGGGTGACCCGGATCGAGGGCCGGATCGTCCGTGCCGACCGCCATGGCGATAGCGTCGCCGCGGTCGAGATGGACGATGGTCGCCGGATCGGGGGGGACCTGTTCGTCGACTGTTCGGGCTTTCGTTCGCTGCTGCTCGGCGAAACGCTGGCGGAGCCGTGGGAGGACTGGTCGCACTGGTTGCCCTGCGACCGCGCGGTCGCGGTTCCGTGCGCCAGCCCGCCCGGTACGATCGAACCCTATACGCGGGCAACCGCCATGCCGGCCGGATGGCGCTGGCGCATTCCGCTGCGCCACCGGGTCGGCAACGGCTATGTCTATACCAGTGCATACTGCAGCGACGACGAAGCCACCGCCGCGCTGCTCGCGGGTCTCGACGGCGAACCGCTCGCCGACCCGCGCCCGTTGCGGTTCGGGGCCGGACGGCGGCGGCGCAGCTGGGCCGGCAATGTCGTTGCGGTGGGCCTCGCCTCGGGCTTTCTGGAACCGCTCGAATCGACGAGCATCTATCTGGTGCAGGCGGCGATCACGTCGCTGATCGAACATTTCCCCGACACCCGTGTCGCGCAGGCCGATCGCGACGGCTTCAACACCGCGATCGATGCCGAATATGACCGCATCCGCGACTTCCTGATCCTGCACTATCATGCGACCGATCGCGCCGATTCCCCCTTCTGGAATCATGTGCGCACGATGACGATCCCCGACACGCTGGCCGACAAGCTCGCCTTGTGGCGCGGCAGTGCGCAGGTCGCCCGCTATGGCCATGGCCTGTTTCTCGAACCCAGCTGGGTCGCGGTGTACCTTGGTCAGCGGGTCGTGCCCACCGGATGGGACCCGCGCGCCGACCAGCCCGACGCGGCCGGCCTCGACCGGGCGCTCGGTTCGCTGGCGCAGGCGATCGCCGACCGGGTCAGGGCGATGCCCGGCCATGACGCGGCACTCGGCCTGTGACCGGCAATGCTCGCCAGCCGCTGCGGTCGGTCGCGGTCGTCGGGGGCGGTCCCGTCGCGCTGATCGCCGCGGTCGCCTTTGCCCAGGCGCTTCCCGGTGCCATGATCATGCTCGTGCCCGCACCCGTCACCCCCGACGCGCTGGCCGACCGCTTCCCGATCGCGCTGCCCGCTACCCATGATCTGCTCGCGACGCTCGGTCTGCCGCCCGAACGGCTGCTGGCAAAGGGCATCGCCCGTCCGCGCCTCGCTACCCGGTTCGATGCGTGGAGTCGCGATGGCGGCGCGTGGATGGTCGGGGAAGACAGTGCCGCGACCCTTCCCGAAGGACGGTTGCAGGGCGTTTGGTTGCGGGCGGGGGGAAAACGCCGTTTCCATGAACTTATTCCCGCCTGCGTTGCCGCGAGCGCCGGTATCGTCGATCCGCGTATCGAGCCGGCATTGCAGATCGACCCCGGCCGGTTCGCGCAGGTGCTGGGCAGCATCGCCGGTCAGGCCGGCGTGCGTCCGGTCGCCGCGTTCGCGGCGTTCGACGGCGACCGGCTGGGGCTGCACGACGGCACGCAGATCGCCGCCGATCTGTTCGTCGACGCCAGCGGCCCGTCGCGCCTGCTGACCCGCGCTGCACCGTTCGAGGACTGGGCAGCGACGCTCCCGGCCACCCGTATGACGGTGTCGCCACCGGTCGCCGATCCCGGTCCGATCGACCGGTATCGCGCTACCCCGACCGGCTGGACCGCCGATTGGCCCGGTGCGACGGTGACCGCCGGCAATGGCGGCGACGGCATCGCGATCGCGCCGGGGCGGCTGATCGCGCCGTTCGATGGCAAGGTGCTCGCCATCGGCGATGCCGCGGTCCAGCCGGGGCCGCTCGGCCGGATGGGCTTCACCCTCGCGCTGACCCAATTGGCGCTGATCCGCGAGCTGATGCCCGCCCGCGACCCCGAGCCGCTGCTCGTCGCCGAAATCAACCGGCGCGCCGGCGAACGGGCCGACCGGTTGCGCGATTTCCTTGCCGCGCATTATCATGGCGGCGGCCGCACCACCGGCCCCTTCTGGCACCGTCTCGACCGCCTTGCCCGCCCGGCCTCGCTCGACCGCCTGCTCACGCAGTTCGCCCGTCGCGGCCAGATCGTCACCGACGACGAGGAAACCGTGTCGCGCGACGCATGGCTTGCCGTGCTGTTGGGGCAGGGGATACGCCCCGAACGACCCGATCCGGTTGCGCTGTCGCTTTCGCCCGCCGAAGCCGCCCGCGCGATCGACACGCTTGCCACGCGCCTTGCCGCGCTGGAGTTTCCATCATGACCGATCCGATCCGCACTGTCGTCATCATCGGCGGCGGCACCGCCGGCTGGATGACCGCCGCCGCCGCCGGCCGCTATCTCGACGATGGCCAGCGGCGTATCACGCTGGTAGAATCCGACGCGATCGGCACGGTCGGCGTGGGCGAGGCGACGATTCCGTCGATCCTGAACTTCAACAAGCTGCTCGGCATCGACGAAGTCGAGTTCCTGCGCGAAACGCGCGGCAGCTTCAAACTCGGCATCGAGTTCACCGGCTGGCACACCGCCGATAGCCGGTATTTCCACCCCTTCGGCAATTTCGGGCGCGATATCGAGGGCGTCAATTTCCATCAGCTCTGGGCAAAACTGAAGGGGCAGGACGGCATCGGCCCGATCGGCGATTATTCGCCGGCGACCGTCGCCGCGCGCGCCAACGCGTTCGGCCCGCCGCATCCCGACCCGCGATCGCCGCTGTCGGGCATCGCCCATGCCTATCATATCGACGCCACCCTCTATGCCCGGTTCCTGCGCCGCCGCGCCGAAGCGGACGGCGTCGCCCGCATCGAAGGGCGCATCGTCGCCGTCGAGCATCACGACGACGGCCATGTCGCCGCCGTCCGCCTCGACGATGGCCGCCGGGTCGAGGGCGATTTGTTCATCGACTGCTCGGGCTTTCGCAGCCTGTTGCTGGGCGAGGCGATGGGGGTGGGTTTCGAGGACTGGTCGCACTGGCTGCCGTGTGACCGTGCCATCGCCGTGCCGACCGAACGTACCGAACCGGTACTGCCCTATACCCGCGCCACCGCGCATACCGCCGGCTGGCAATGGCGCATCCCGTTGCAGCATCGCACCGGCAACGGCGTGGTCTATGCCAGCCGCTACATGGACGACGATGCGGCGGAGGCGCTGCTGCTAAGCCGCCTCGACGCTGCGCCCACCGCGACCCCGCGTCGCCTGTCGTTCACCGCCGGTCGGCGCGATGCGATGTGGGCGGGCAACGTCGTCGCGATCGGCCTGTCGGGCGGGTTCCTCGAACCGCTCGAATCGACCAGCATCCACTTGATCCAGCAGGGCATATCGAAACTGTTCGCGCTGTTCCCCGATCGCGGCTTTTCGGCCGTCGAGCGCGACGAATATAACCGGCAGATGGCCGACAATTACCGGACGATCCGTGATTTCATCATCCTCCATTATCATGCGACCGCGCGCGACGATTCCCCCTTCTGGAACCATGTCCGCACCATGGACGTCCCCGACAGCCTGACCCGCAAGATCGAGCTGTTCCGGCAAAAGGGCCGCATCTTCCGCTACGAGGACGAATTGTTCGCGACGCCCAGCTGGGTCGCGGTGCTGCTGGGGCAGGGGATCGAACCGGTCGGGTACGATCCCGTCGCCGATGCGCTCGACGAGGAACGCCTGCTCCCCGCGATCCGCCAGATGCGCAGCGCCACGGCGGCGGCGGTCGCGACCCTGCCGCAACATGGCGCGGTGCTGACGCGGTTGAAATGACCGGGGCCGAACCCCCGTCGATCCGGTGGTTACGCCCGATGGACTGACCGAGAACGGAGCATGATCCGGATGCGGCCTTCCGACGCACCCTGCTTGCCGCCCATAGGCCACGCTTGATCCCGAGGGGGCTTGGTGGTTGTTAGGGGCATGATCCCGGTACCGCCATCGCCCCCCCATGCCCGGTGGCACCCCCGTCTGATCGAGGCAGCACTGGCGTTGCACGACAATCGCCTCGGCGAGGCGGAACCGCTGCTGCGCCAGCATCTGAAGGCCGACCCGTTCGACGCGCGTGCGATCCGCATGCTGGCTGAACTCGCCGGGCGGATCGGGCGCTACAAGGATGCCGAGACGCTGTTGCGCCGCGCGCTGGAGCTGTCGCCGGTGTTCCATGCGGCGCGCGCCAATCTCGCGATCGTGCTGTATCGCCTGAACCGTCCGATGGAGGCGATCGGCGAACTCGACCTGTTGCTGGAGGAAGAGCCCGACCATGTCGGCCATGCCAATCTGAAGGCGGCGGCGCTCGGGCGGATCGGCGGATTCGACGAAGCGATCGCGCTGTACGAAACCGTGCTGCGCGACGCGCCCGATCAGCCGCGGGTGTGGATGAGCTATGGCCATATGCTCAAGACCGTCGGGCGACAGGCGGACGGCGTTGCCGCCTATCGCCGGGCCGTCGCGATCACGCCCTCGCTGGGCGAGGTGTGGTGGAGCCTTGCCAACCTGAAGACGGTCGCGTTCGACGACGCCGACATTGCCACGATGACGGCGGCGCTGGCGCGCGACGATGTCAGCGTCGAGGATCGCTTCCACCTCGACTTCGCGCTGGGCAAGGCGTTCGAGGATCTCCGCCGGGCGGAGGAAGCGTTCGCGCATTACGATTCCGGCAACCGGCTGCGGCGAACACAGATCGTCTATGATGCGGAGGAGACGCGGCGCTTTGTCGACGACAGCGTCGCGACCTTCGACGCGGCGCTCATCGCCGCGCGCGCCGGGCAGGGATCGACCGCATCCGATCCGATCTTCGTGCTGGGCATGCCGCGGTCCGGATCGACGCTGATCGAACAGATCCTGTCGAGCCATTCGCTGGTCGAGGGGACGTCGGAATTGCCAGATGTGCCCGCGCTCGCCCGTGCCGTCGCCGACTATCCCGCCGGGCTCGCGGCACTCAACGGTGCGCAGTTGCGGGCGATGGGGGACGACTATCTGCGGCGTGCTGCGGTGCAACGGCGGACCGACCGGCCGTTCTTCATCGACAAGCTGCCCAACAACTGGGCGCATCTGCCGCTGATCCTGTTGATGCTGCCTAATGCCCGCGTGATCGATGCCCGCCGCCATCCGCTCGGTTGCTGTTTTTCGAACTACAAACAGCATTTCGCGCGGGGGCAGGCGTTCAGCTACGACCTGACCGATATGGGGCACTATTACCGCGACTATGTCCGGCTGATGGCGCATGTCGACCGGGTCGCACCGGGCCGCGTGCACCGGGTGTTCTATGAACAAATGGTCGACGATACCGAGGCGGAGGTGCGTCATTTGCTGGATGCATGCGGCCTCGATTGGGAACCGGCCTGCCTGTCCTTCCACGAAACGCGGCGGCCGGTGCGGACCGCCAGTTCCGAACAGGTTCGCCAACCGATCTATCGCGATGGAACGGAGGCATGGAAGCCGTTCGATCCAAGGCTGGGCCCGCTGCGTGACAGCCTTGGCGACGTGCTGACCGCCTATCCGGCCGTGCCCGACTTCGATGGATCATTATGAGCAGCGTTGTAAAACTGTCACGCTGCACCTGCGAAATGTTTCTGCGGACCGCAGCGTGTTGACGGTCAGGGCGCTGTAGTTAACCTTGCGTAACATTATGTTGCGCTTGGGGGTTTTATGGTGCCGATCGTTCGCCGAACGCTGAGCGTCGCTTTGCTTGTTTCGTCTGCGCTCACGTCCCTGCCGGCATTGGCGCAGTCGGCGACGCAGCAGACCGCCGGCGAGCCAGCCGGTCCGGCACCGGCCGACGACACCCAGGACGAGATCATCGTCACCGCGCAAAAGCGGGACGAAAATATCCAGAGCGTGCCGATCAGCATCCAGGCGATCGGGACCCGGCGGCTCGACCAGCTGAACGTGACCAGCTTCGCCGATTATTCGCAGCTGCTGCCCTCGGTCGCGTTTCAGAGTTCGCAGCCGGGCGTCACCACCGTCTATATGCGCGGCGTCGCCAGTGGTGGTGACGGCAACCATTCCGGCTCGCTGCCATCGGTCGGCGTCTATCTGGACGAGCAGCCGGTGACGACGATCGGCGGCACGCCCGACATCCATATCTATGACGTGGCGCGCATCGAAAGCCTCGCCGGGCCGCAGGGGACGCTGTACGGTGCCTCGTCCGAGGCCGGCACGATCCGGATCATCACCAACAAGCCCGACCTGAAGGAGTTTTACGGCCGGGTCGATGGCGAGCTCAACACCGTGAAATCGGGCGGCACGGGCGGGCGGCTAGAAGGAATGCTGAACATCCCGCTGTCGCAGAATGCGGCGTTGCGGGTCGTCGGCTTCTATCAGCATGATGCCGGCTTCATCGACAATGTCCCGGGCACGCGCAGCTTCATCGGCGGCATCACCGTCGACAACCCCGAATTCGTCGAAAAGGATTATAACGATGCCGATCTGTGGGGCGGCCGCGCCGCGCTGAAGATCGATCTCGACGACAATTGGACGGTGACGCCGACCGTATTGTACCAGGAACAGCGCGCCCATGGCACCTTCGGCTACGATGCCAGGGTCGGCGACCTCGAAGTCCAGCACTTCTTTCCCGAATATCGCCGGGACCGTTTCGTACAGGCGGCGCTGACGATCGAGGGCAAGGTCGGCAATTGGGACCTGACCTATGCCGGTGCCTATTTCGACCGGCGCGCGCTGCAATCGTCCGACTACACCGATTATGCCGAAGCCTATGACTCGCTCTATGCCTCGGTCGGCGGCATCGCCGGCTATTTCTATTTCCAGAACGATACCGGGCAGCAGATCGATTCGCGGCAGCGGATCATCGGCACCGATCATTTCAGGAAGATGAGCCAGGAACTGCGCGTCGCATCGCCGCAGGATGAACGCTTCCGGTTGGTCGCCGGTGCGTTCTATCAACGGCAGAGCAACCGCATCGGACAGGATTATCGCGTCGCCGACCTCGCCGACAATCTGTCGGTCAACGGCCGTCCCGGTACCCTGTGGCTGACCGAACAATATCGCGTCGACAAGGATTATGCCGTGTTCGGCGAGGCCAGCTACGACCTGCTGCCGAAACTGACGCTGACGGCGGGCGGCCGCGCCTATATCTTCGACAACTCGCTGATCGGGTTCTTCGGCTTCGGTCGCGATTTCGACGGTCCGCCCTATAATGCGGCGGGCAGTTCGCGCACCGGCGTCGCCGGCTGCTACACGACGACCGGTGCGCTGGTCCGCGACAATCCGGGCGGCACCCTGCTGCCCGCCGCCGTCGGTGGCAGTCCGTGTACCAACCTTGCCCAATATGTCGGCGGTACGCTCAGGCCGCGCAGCGTCGACGGGCAGGGCGCGACCTATCGGCTCAACCTGACGTGGAAGCCGACCGACGGCCTGATGTTCTACGGCACCTGGTCGAAGGGCTTCCGTCCCGGCGGGATCAATCGCCGCGCCACCGTCGCGCCCTATGCGCCCGATTTCCTCATCAATTACGAGGCGGGGTGGAAGACGACGCTGCTCGGCGGCCGGTTGCGCTGGAATGGCGCGGTCTATCAGCAGAACTGGAACGCCTTCCAGTTCTCGTTCCTCGGCGCGAACAGCTTTACCGAAATCCATAACGGTCCGGACGCGCGCATCCGCGGTATCGAGAGCGACGTCGCCCTCAATCTCGGCGGGCTTTCGCTCACCGCGGCGGGATCGTACACCGATGCCAGGATCCAGCGGAACCTGTGCGCGATCGACGACCCGACCTACAGCTGTACCGGCGCCGACAATTTCATCGCGGCGCCGGTCGGTACCCGTCTGCCCGTCACCCCGCGGTTCAAGGTCAGCGGCAATGCGCGCTATACGACACCGATCGGCAGCACGGCCAAGGGCTATGTGCAGGCGCTGGTGACGCATCAGAGTTCGGCATCGTCCGACATCCGCACCGCGGTCGTGGAAACGGGGACCGGCGATATCGTCAACCCGGCGGCCTTGCAGGGGCGGCTGGCCGCGTTCACGACCGCCAATTTCGCGGTCGGTACCGACTTCGGCAAATATTCGCTCGAACTCTATCTCCAGAATGCGTTCGACGAACGGGCGCAGCTGTCACGATTCCAGCAATGCGGCAGCTGTTTCCAGCGACCCTATATCGTGACCAATACGCCACGGACGATCGGCATCCGCGCCGGCGCCCGCTTCTGACCGTCCGTTTGAAAATGCGCGGTGGCGCATTTTTGCGGTGCCGGCCCGCTCCCCCACCCGGCCACCCATCAGAATACTGTTTGGGTGGCCGGGTGGGGGAGCGAGCCGGCACCGCCTGCGAAACTCGCTCTACCGCGAGTTTTCAAACAACCTCTGACCTTTTCGGAAAGATCGTTCATGCGTAGCATTGCTTCCGTCCTCCTCGTGCTGGCCCTGACCACCGTTCCGGCACAGGCGAAGACCGTCGTCGTCACCGCCGCGCATATGGTCGACGTCCTGTCGGGCAAGCGGGTCGACAACCCGCAGGTGACGATCGTCGACGGCCGGATCCGGACCGTCGGCCGCCGTGGCGACGCGGTACCGGCGGATGCGGAACGGATCGACCTTGGCGACCGTACCTTGTTGCCCGGCCTGATCGACATGCACGTCCACCTGACCAGCGATCCGACGCTGAGCGGATACAAGGTGCTGGAATTCACCGACAGCTACTGGACCGTCGTCGGCGTCGCCAATGCCCGCCGGACGCTGAACGCCGGCTTCACCACCGTGCGCAATGTCGGGTCGAGCGACTATGCCGATGTCGGTCTGAAACAGGGGGTCGATCGCGGGGAGATACCGGGGCCGCGGATCGTGCCGGCCACCTATGCGCTGGGCGTCACCGGCGGGCACTGCGACGCCACCGAATTTCCGCCGTCGATCACCGTGCCGCAACCGCAGATCGCGAACTCGCCCGACAGCTTCCGTGCCGCCGTCCGTACCGTGCGCAAATATGGCGCGGAGGTCATCAAGGTCTGCATGACCGGCGGCGTGCTGTCGAAGACCGACTCGGTCGGCGCGCAGCAGCTGAGTTTCGAGGAGATCAAGGCGATCGTCGACGAAGCGCACATGCTGGGGATGCGCGTTGCGATCCACGCGCATGGGGCGGACGGGATCAACACCGGCCTGCGCGCGGGCGTCGACACGATCGAACATGCCAGCCTTGCCGATGCGACGTCGTTCAAGCTCGCCAAGGAGCGCGGCGCGTGGTTCGACATGGACATCTATGACGACGACTACATCCTTGCCGAAGGGGCGAAGAACGGCGTCTTTGCCGAGAGCCTCGAAAAGGAACGCCAGATCGGCCGCAAGCAGCGCGAGACGTTTCGGGCGGCCCATGCCGCCGGGGTCAAGATGCTGTTCGGCACCGATGCCGGCGTCTATCCCAACGGCAACAACGCGCTGCAATTCGCCAAGATGGTGGAATGGGGCATGACCCCGATGCAGGCGATCCAGTCCGCGACGAGCAGCGCCGCCGAGGCGCTCGACCGCACGCGCGACGTCGGGGCGATCGCGGTCGGGCGGTACGGCGACCTGATCGCGGTCGACGGCGATCCGCTGACCGACGTACGCACCCTCGAACAGGTCGCGTTCGTGATGAAGGGCGGTGACGTCGTCGTGCGACCGGCCACGCCGGTCCGCTGACGGCGTAGCCGACGCCGATCGGCTTCGTCCGATCGGCCCGCGACCGCTCGGCAGGGCGCGAATCCGGAGGACCGGACCGCGCCCCGCCGCCCGTCAATCGGCGAAGGCGGCGTCGCCATCGGCCAGTTCATACACGTAATAGGCATGGCCGTTCTGGGTATAGCTGCCCACCAGATCGAGCGCGGCGACGCTGGCCCCGCCGGTTGCGGTGATGCGTACCGTCCCGAACGGCGCGGTCGCGGATACGTCACCCAGATGGCTGGGGTCGAGCGTCCCGTTGCCGGTCAGCACCAGCCGCCCGCCGGACCCCAATTCGATCCGGCCGTCGCCATCGGCATCGTACAGCGCTGTGGTGGTGACCACGCGATCCTTCCGTCCGAACGACGCGATGCTGTCGCTGCCCCAGTTCACGTCGAGCGCGGTGTCGAACAGGAACACGTCGCCCCGGCGGTCCTTGGCGTCGCCCGCCAGCGCATCGTCGCCGAGCATCCCTTCCTTCCACCCCTTTTGCCGGGTCGATGCGTCGGCATAGGCGAAATGCCCGTCGTCGTCGGTGCCGATAGAGCGCAGGCTCCTGGGGCCGCCGACGAAGCGGACGGTGTCGGTGCCCTTGTCCGGCCCGTCGAAATCGAGCACCCCGTTCCTGCCGAACGTGATGATGCCGTCCTTGTTGCTGTCGACGATGGGTTCGTCGACGATCAGGATGTCGCTCCCGCCAAAGCCCTTTACGCTGTCCTTGCCGGTGCCGGTCCCGGCGATGTGCAGCGTGGTCGGTCCCGGTCGGCCGGTGACGTCGACGGCGTCGTTGCCGCTGGTGAAGCCGGGGACGACATCGCCGCTCAACCGTTCGAACAACAGGAACGGATCGTTCTGCGGTGCCGGCTCGACGATGTCGACGACCGACGATCCGACCGGCTTGCCGTCATAATTCGGGTCGTCGCTCGTCACGCTGTAATCGATCTGGCCGGTGGTGCCGGGTTCGGCCCCGGCGACGATCGTCGCGTCGATCGTCGTGGTCAGCGGTCCGTCCGGGTCGAAGGTGATCGTCACCGGCTTGCCCGGTCCGTTGCCAAGGTCGATATCGTCACCCGGCGTCGCGGTCACCTGTACCGGCCTGGTCGGACGGGCACCCTCGGGCAGCGACAGGTCGATGGTCAGCCGGTCGCCCGGCTGGGCGTCGCTGTCGGGGCCGCGCACGATGACGTCGGGCCGGACGAAGGTGCGCAGCGACCCGTCCTTGATCAGCAGCCCGCTGTCGAGATACGCGTCGCGGCCATCCTTCACCTCGATCGTCAGGACGTTTTCCTGCCCCCCGATCACCTGTCCGGCGATGGTCAGCATCCTGGTATAGGCGTCCGCGCGGATCTGGTCGGCAAGCGGGCCGCTGCCCGGCGCGTTGAGGATGAGGTCGCCGCTGCCCGAATAGACGAGGCTCTTGAGCGACAATTCGGTACCGTTCGACAACCGCCCGATCTCGACGCCGTTCAGCTTGATCGAGAACAGGTCGGACAGCTTGGTCCCATCATATTCGGGCAGTTCCTCGGTAAAGAATACCGCGTCGAAAGCGAACCCGGTGTCCCCCGCCTTGGGCGTGAAGCGATAGGTCAGCTGCGTCGTATCGCCCGGCAATCCTTCGGTGCCCAGATCGCTCGACAGATCACCCGACGGTTCGACGCCATCCGCCGAAACCTGAATGGTCGGCACCACCGTTTCGCCGCTGCCGCCCGATTCCGCGACATAAAGATATAGCGGTTGTGCGGTGCTGACCGTCTGGTTCAGGTCGAACGCGATCGATCCGCCATCGCCCAGCGTCAGCGCGCCGATCGCCGCCCCGGTCCCGATCCCCCCGGCCTCGCCGAACCGGTCGAGCTGTGCCCCCGCCTCGTTCACCAGCTTCAGATTGATCGCGCCGCTGAGATTGGGGTCGGTGCCACCGAAATCCCCGGTCGAGCGCTGCTTCCCCGCATTGTACGTCATGGCGTCGGCCGAGAAGTCGAACACGTCCAACCGCGGAAGGATCGACGGATCGTCGAGGCTGAAGTCGTTGTTGGCCGCCAGCAGCGCGGCGAAGTCCTGCTTGTCGATGCCCTTGTTGCTGAGCGCCACCGCACCGACGTCGAAACCGCTATAGATGCCGGTGCCGCCGCCCTGCGTACTGTTGCTGTCGGACAGGCGGATCGAGTTGATGTCGATGCCCAAATGCGACAGGTCGGCGCGATAGATGTCGGTATTGCCGACCCGCCCGATCAGGTCGAACGTCACCGGGACCGAGGTGATCAGCGTCCCGCTATGCTGGACGGTATTTTCGCCGGGCAGGTCGGTGACGCGCCCGGTCGACAGGATTACCCCCTTGCCCAGCCCGAACGGATCGCCGCTGAAGGTGCCGAACGCCTCGGCGCTGCCCGACAACGCCACGCTGGTCTTGGTCGCGCCGCTCGCCGCGTCGAACGTGCCGGTGAGCGCGGTCGGCGACGAATTCTGGATGACGGCGAAGGCGCCTTTCTGTTCGGCCGACAGGGACGCGGTGCGCAGCGTCGTCGCCTGATCGACCGTCTCTGGCGGGGCGGCCTTCATCTGCTGCTTGGCGATCGGCGGATCGGATGGATCGCCGGTGGTCGGGTCGACATAGTCGAACGCCGTGTCGAGCAGATTCATGCCGGTGACGTTTTTAACGATACCGATCAGCTCCGGCACCCGTCCGCCGATCATGTAGATCTGCGTATCGCCGTCGACTTCGCGCAGGAAATAGCTGCGCGCGGTGCCATAGAGCTGGATGACGTCGCCATCGGCTGCCGAATAGTCGGTGATGACGCCGTGATTGCCATCCCCTTCCGGCGTCTGCCGGGTGTAGAACGCACCGAACAAGTCGCCCAGCACGAAGCGATCGGCGCCTGCGCCGCCGGTCAGCTCGTCGATTTCGCCCCGATCGTAATCGCTGGTGGTGGAACTGGCATCCTCGACGATACGGGTGGTCCCGACCAGCACGTCGTTGCCGTCACCGCCGTCGATCGTGTCGTCGCCGGTGCGGCCGTACAGATAGTCGTCACCATCGGCACCATGGAGTTCGTCGCTGCCCGACGCCTGTGACCGGTCACCGCTGATCCGGTCGAGGAACAGCGTGTCGATAACGGTGTCGGTACCGGTGATGATGTCGTTGCCGCTGCTGCCGATGACGTTCAGCCGTTCGATATTGGTGAACTGCACATCGTCCAGCGCGTCGCCGGGGATCGGGCGCGGAATGCCGGCGTCGCCATAGATGCTGTCCTCCAGCGTGACGTAGCGGCCGGTGTTGCCCTGCACGTCGCTGCGCAGCACCCGTGTGCCGAACACCGGATACTCTACCGAATAGGCGGTCTGGGTGAAGCCGGTCGAGATGACCCGGCGCCCTTCCTCCAGCGTCGAATAATTGAGGAACAGCGTATCGCCCGATTCCTTGCGGAACGCGGTGAGGCTTTCGAGCTGGTAGACGCGGTTGCCGACGCGGTCGAAAGAATAGCTATCCGACAGACCGCGCACCGCCAGCCCGCCGTCGATCGTATCGCGGCCGAGACCGCTGTCGATCCGGTCGCTGCCGTCGCCGGAGCGGAAATCATTGTCTACCCGGCCGGCCTGGCTGATGCGGTCATTGCCGCGATCGGTCACCACGACCGACAGGCGTTCGAACCGGGTCGCCGCTGCGCCGCTCGCAAGCCGCAGGTTGTAGTATTTGTAGTCGCTTCCCGGGGTGTCGCCGCCGTGGATCGTCACGTCTTCGGTGATGCCGGTCAGGTTGATCGCCAGCGTGTCGACACCGCTGCCGCCGTTCAGGAAGAACACGACATCCGGGTCGCCATTGCCGCGATAGGCGGTGCTGCCAGCGTCGCTGATCCCGTCGTCGATCATGCCGCCGCCGATCGAATCGCCCGAGCGCGAAAAGCCCCAGCTGACCGTATCGCTGCCCTGCGCACCGTAGATCACGTCGCTGCCGATTCCGCCGGCCAGCGAATCGTCGCCGCTGCCGCCATACATCCGATCGTCGCCATTGCCGGCGATCATCCTGTCGGCAAAGCGCGTGCCGGTGAAGTCGATCCGCTCGATCCCGGTGAAATCGACCCGGTCCAGCACCCCGCCATCGCCATCGCCGTGGGTCAGGCGTCCCTCGTTGGAATAGACGAAGCGGCCCGACACCCCGCCGCCGATATCGGCGGCGACCGTCGAATAATCGACCTTCAGCGTGTCGGTCCCCGCGCCGCCGATCACCGCGTCGGACACCTTGCGCCCGGCAATGTACGGATCGATGACATTGTCGCCGTCATCGCCGCTCAGCACGTCGCCATAGGCAGAACCGCGCAGATCCTCGATGCCCGAATAGCGGTCGCCGTCGGCATCGCCCCCCTTGCCGATCGCGGTCAGATCGGCTTCGACCGCGCCGCCCGAGCCGGCATAGTCGGCGAGGTCGCGGCCGGCTGCGCCGTACATCGTGTCCGCGCCGATCCCGCCGATCAGCGTGTCGTCGCCGCCCGCCCCGGCCATCCAGTCGTTGCCGGTACCGCCCTCGATCCGGTTGTCGCCATTGTCGCCGACCAGCGTGTCGTCATAGCGCGAGCCGACCAGATTCTCGAACGTGCTGAACCCGCCATCCTGACCGGTGAACACCGCCGCCATGACGATCGTGTCCGGCGCGGCGGCCGGATCGGGTTTGCCGTCGGCATCGAACGAACGCAGCAGATTGACCGCCACGGCATTGGTCGCGCGGGCATAGCTGAGCGTATCGACGCCGGCCCCGCCGTCGAGCGTGTCGCCATCGCCGCGCGCGAAGACCAGATCGTCGCCGCCACCGGCCAGCACCAGATCCGTGTTCAGCCCGCCATCGATCGTATCGTCGCCGTCGCCCGCATCGAACTGGTTCGCGTCGGCGTTGCCGACCAGCGTGTCGTTGAAGGTCGAACCCTGGATCGCCTGGATCTTGATCAGCGAATCGCCGTCCGCCTCGCCATAATATTGCAGGACCCGGTTGAGGTTGACGTCGACCCCCGCCCAACTGGTGATGTAGCTGGTGGCGTTGACGCCCCCGCCGCCGTTCAGCTTGTCGGCGCCCACGCCGCCCATCAGGATGTCGTTGCCGGAACCGCCGAACAGCGTGTCGTTGCCTTCGCCGCCTTCCAGATAGACTTTCTCGGTCATCGCCTTCGCATCGATGCGATCGGCAAAGGCGGTGCCGATGACGTTTTCGATGCTGACAAGCTTGTCGCCATCGGCTTCCCCGCCGCTGGAGATCGCCGATCCATCCTGCGAGATGGCGATCCTCACCCCGATCTTCTGCGCGGTATTGGCCGCCGAATAATCGACGGTGTCGCTCTCCGTACCGCCATCGATCGTGTCGGCACCCTGGCCCCCCGAAAGCTGGTCGAGACCGCTGCCGCCGGTCAGCGAATCATTGCCGTCGCCCCCCGACAGCACGTCCTCGCCGCTCCCGCCGGACAGCGTGTCGCTGCCCCCGCCGCCGACCAGATTGTCGTCGCCGTCACCGCCGTCGACCAGCGAATCCTGCGTTACGTCGCTCTGGATGATGAGCGCGTCGTTGCCCGCGCCGAAACTGGCGACGATCCTTCCTGCCGCGATCCGCTGCGTGAAGCCGAAGGCGAGGATGTCGAGCTTGTCCGCGACCACCACCGGATCGCCGCCGCCGCCGGCGATGCCGCCATCACCGGCGTCGCGTGCGCGGGCGATCAGATAGGATTCCTGTTCGGGCGCGTCGGCCATCTGGATCGGCTTGTAGATCGTCTTCCCGTCCACCTCATCAGGCACCGCCCGATCCTTCGCATCCGCGCCGACGTTCAGCCGGACATCACCATTGTCGAGCAACGTGGCGAGACCCTGCGCATTCTTTTCCTCGACCACGAAATCGGGATGCGGACATTCGAACGCGGTGAACGACCCCAGCGTCTGGCTCGCGATCGGGAAGTTCTTGCGATAGGTGAAGAAGGCGAAATCGATGACTAGCCGCGCGTTGGCCTCGACCGTCGCCACGCCGCCGATCGGATCGAAGATGCAGTCGATCGTCTTGGCGGTCAGGTGATAGCGGCCCGCGGTATCGCCGTTCAGGAACGCATACAGGCCGAACAGGAACGACACCCCGACGGTGAAACTGCCGCCGCCGAAGCCGATCCCGGCCCCGCCGCGCAGCTCGACGTCGAGCGCGCCGATCGGTTCGAACTGTTCGTCGTTGAACGGCGGGGGTGCTCCCGCGCCTTGCTGCGGCCGCGTGCTGGCGTCATAGGCGGGCGTCGACAGATAGAAGCCCAGAAACGGGTTGCCCTTGTCGAACCCATAGCTGTCATAGCCCAGATCGAAGTCGAGCGATGCGCGGATGGCACCGCTGATCTCTGCGCCCAGCGGACCGATGATCGGAAAGAATTTCGAGAAATGCTGTTCGAAGGTCAGCGGCGGCACGTCATATTCGACGAAGCTGACCGGTTCGCCGGTACCCAGCAGCAGGTCGGCGATCAGCGCCGGATTTTCGAGCAGGCCGAAGCTGAAACCCTTGCTCTCGCCCACCTTCGCCGCCGACAGCGCGACCTGCTTGCTCATCGCATCGCTGTCGAAATCGGTGAGATAGTTCAGCGTGGCGTCGTCGATCTTGCCGCTGTCCTGCAATGCTTTGGTCAGGATCGAGAAGATATCGTCGTCACTGGCCGTGAATTTCGGGCCGTCCTTGGTCGATTCGATGCTGCCCAGCGTGACGGTCTGGCTGGTGTCGATCGCGCCCAGCTTGCGCAGCACGTCGATGATCGTGACGACCTTGTACCACGGCTCGACGATGCTGCGCAGATCCTCGCGGACATAGACGACGAGGTCGGCCAGCGTCACCTTGCCGTCGCCCTTGCCACCGGTGCCGCCAACCGTGTCGAGGCCGAGACCGATCGCCGAATTGATGCCGTTGATGACCGGCACCGGCGACGTCGCGACATCGACCAGCGTGCCGAACGGCGCGGCGTTGAATACGTCCGCCACCGATTGGGCCGCATCCTCGATCAGCTTGAAATAGGTGCCGAGATCGATGGTCACGTTCTTGATGTCGAACGATTTGGTCGACACCCCGTCCTTGTCGACGCCGATCGATGCGATCAGTTCGCCGGCGATCGTCGGCAGGAATTCGAACGCACCGTCGGCCGTGCTCGCAAAGTCGAGGTCGAGCGTACCCGTGGCCGCGAACGTCGTGTCCGCTCCCAGCTTGCCGTCGGTCTGGGTCACATCGACCGCCACCGTCGCGGTCAATTCATGTGCCGCCGGATCGTCGGGGTTGGCCGGATCGACCGGCACCGCGTCCTTGAACGTCACGCCGATGAAGCCCAGCCCCGCTTCGCCCTTGGTGATCGACAGGTCGCCGGTCAGCCCGATCTTGACCTCCGGCTCCACATTGTCGGCCAGCGTGACCTTGCCGTCCTTGGTGACGGTCAGCTCGGCGGCCAGCACCGCCGCGAGCTTCAGCCCGACCGCCGCCTCCAGCTTCAGGAAACTGCCGAGGCTGTCGCCGACCTGCGCCGCATCCTTGCCGGTCGGCGAGAATGCTTCGGTCCGGGCAAAGGTCAGGGTGACGCCCGCATCCTTGGTGGCGACGGCGGTAACGCCCTCATCCTTCAGCTGGTCGGTGATCGCCGTGGCCAGCGCCTCGGCGGCGTCCTGTTCGGTCGGTTCGTCGGGTGCGGCCTGTACGACCGCCAGCAATTTGGTCTTGATCGACGTGTAGAAGGCGAGGGCATCGGCGACGCCCGGCGCATCCTTCAGCGCACCGACGAACGGGAGCGAAGCCTTTTCAACCTGCGCGACCAGATTCGCATCGATCTGTGCAAAGAAGTTTTCGATCGCGGTTTCGACTTCGCCCTTCAACGCCATGCCCGTCACTCCCCTGTTCAGGTCGGAGTGCGGCGATCGGGCAAGCGGCGGTGCGCACCGCGACCATGGTGGTCACGACGTCATCGGTCCGATTGTCCCTTGCGGTCCATCGCGGACCGTCGCGCCCCCAACCCCATGCTTGCAAACCCAATATCGCCGATCGACCCAGACGAAGTATTGAATGAATCGGACATCGGCGCGACACGGGCACATCAGTCGATCGTGGGGGCGAACGATGACGACGCGTATGACCTACTTGCCGCAGCACCCGTCGCTACAGGGGCTGGTCGACGCCATTTATGTATATCGGTGCGACCAACCTTTTCGACAGCGCTGGGCCGGCGCATTGTTGCCGCAACTGACTTGGCGGATACAGGGGGCGTTCGCCTGGCGCGCGCACGGCGGCGAAGCGCAGCCGATCGGTCGTGGCGCCATTCTCGGCCCCGCATCGGCAGCGATGCAGCTCGAAACCCATGGGCCGATGGTCGTGATCGGGCTGGGGCTGTTCCCGGAGGGCTGGGCGGCGCTGCTGCCGATGGCCGCCGGGACGATGGTCGACCGCGTCGCCGCGCTGCACGACGTCTGGGGGGACGACGCCGACCTGCCGCTGGCCGGCAGCGCGGCGGACGACGATGCGACGCTTGCCGGACGGATCGATGCCCTGTTGTGCAAGCGGTTGCGCGACGCGTTGCCGGTCGATCCGCGCATCGCCACGATCACCGCATGGGCCAATGGCAAGGATCACGACATCGATGCGCTGGCCGCGTCGTTGCAGGTTTCCCGGCGTCATCTCGACCGGATCACGACCGCGGCCTGCGGCCTGCCGCCGAGCGTGCTCGCCAACAAGCAAAAGATCATGCGTATGGCCGCCGCCCTTGCCATCGGCATGGACAACCGCCGCGCGGTCTGGACCGAGGAGTTCGCCGATCAGGCCCATTTCAACCGCAATTTCAAACGCTTCATCGGCGTGTCCCCGACCCGGTTCCTGCAGGCCGACGATGTGCTGGTCCGCGACGTGATGCAGGCCCGCTTCGCGATCGCCTCCCATCATCCGCTCGGCCTCGCGACCGACGCCGCGGTACCGGTATGAAGGGCAGGTCAGATCGGACCAATATCCCGGAGGGTCTGATCGTTCGGCGTACCCCCGCGTAGGCGGGCGATGGCCGCCTCTGGCCCCCGGCTTCACGTCAGTCGAACGTCACCGCGATGTTGTCGATCAGCCGGGTCGTGCCGATCCGCGCCGCCGCCAGCAGCCGGGCGGGGCGACCACCGGTCGGGGCGGTCAGCGTTTCGGCGTCGACCAGCGTGACATAATCGGTGTCGAACCCGGCCCGGGTCAGCATCGCCACCGCCGCGCTCAGCGCGGTCGCCGGATCGTCGCCGCGTTCGATGCCGCGCTTCGCCTCGCCCAGTGCGCGGGGCAGGGCGACGGCGCGGGCGCGCTCGGTTTCGTCAAGGTAGATGTTGCGCGACGACAGCGCGAGGCCGTCATCCTCGCGCTGGGTCGGCACGCCGACGATCTCTACGGCCAGGTTCAGGTCGGCGGTCATGCGGCGGATGACCGCCAGTTGCTGGAAATCCTTTTCGCCGAACAGCGCGACCGCCGGGCCGACCTGTCCGAACAATTTGCCGACCACCGTTGCTACCCCGTCGAAATGGCCGGGGCGGTGCGCGCCGTCGAGCACGTCGCTGACCCCGGCCACGCTGACATTGGTCGCAAAGCCCGCCGGGTACATCTCCTCGACCTCGGGTGCCCACAGGATGTCGACGCCCGCTTCGGACAGCATCTGCGCATCGGCGGCTTCGCGCCGTGGATAGCGGGCCAGATCCTCGGTCGGACCGAACTGTTTCGGATTGACGAAGATCGACACGACGACCCGCGGCGCGCGGCGGCGGGCAGCATCGACCAGCGCCATGTGCCCGGCATGGAGCGCCCCCATGGTCGGGACCAGCGCAACGCCTTCCCCGGCATGGGTGAACTGGTCGAGCGCTTCGCGAAGCACCTCCAACCGACGTATAATTTGCACGGCCGATGGCCCTTCGATATGGGTGGGGGAGGCGGCTTTACTGGATCAGGCCGTCCTGGATCAACAAGGTTGGGTTGCGCGCTTGAACGAAGGTTCGGATCGGTTGCACGTCATCGTGTTCGCCAATGAAAAGGGCGGCACCGGCAAGTCGACGACGGCAGTGCATGTCGCCATCGCCCTGGCGGCAAAAGGCGCGCGCGTGGCGTGCTTCGACCTCGACCATCGCCAGCGGACGCTGGGCCGCTATCTCGACAACCGGGCGGAGACGATGAAGCGCACCGGCCGCAACCTGCCGATGCCGGTCTATGACACGCATGACGGCGAGAGCATGACGCGCTTCAACGACGCGCTCGGTCGGCTGGGCGAAAACGCCGAATATCTGGTGATCGATACGCCGGGTCGTGACGATCGCTTCGCCCGGATCGCGGTGACCAATGCCGACACGCTGGTCACGCCGATGAACGACAGCTTCGTCGATTTCGACCTGATCGGACAGGTCGATCCCGATACGTTCAAGGTGACCCGGCCGAGCTTCTATTCCGAACTGATCTGGGAAACGCGCAAGCACCGCGCGAAGATCGACGGATCGACGATCGACTGGGTCGTGCTGCGCAACCGACTGCAGCATATCGAGGCGCGCAACATGCGTCGCGTATCGGAAGCGATCAATTCGCTGTCGAAGCGAGTCGGCTTTCGCGTGACGCCCGGCCTGTCCGAACGCGTCGTGTATCGCGAGCTGTTCCCGTCGGGGCTGACCATGCTCGACCGCAACGAATTCGGGGAGATGGGGCTGGCGCATGTCGCCGCGCGGCAGGAGTTGCGCGAGATGATGGGGGGGCTGCAACTGCCCGAACCGCTCGGCGCGCCGACCGCGATCTGACGCGGCAGGAACGATGCTCAAGCTCGTCCTGATCGTCGCGGTCATCGTCGCTTTCTGGCTGTGGCTGCGCGCCAAACCGAAGAAGGTCGGCGGCGAGGCGGAGGCGCGGGCGATCCTCGGCGTCGGCAAGGATGCGAAGGTAAGCGAAATCCGCGCCGCGCACCGGCGGTTGATGCAGGCGGTGCACCCCGATCGCGGCGGATCGGCCGATCTGGCGCGGCGGATCAATGCGGCGCGGGATGTGCTGCTGGGGCGGCTGCGGCATTGAAAGCGGAAAGCAGGTCGGGGTTCACGCGAAGGCGCGGAGACGCGAAGGGGTCGCGTTCGACGTGACGTCACCCGCGCCAGCGGCTTTTTTGCTTGGTATTCCCGTTGCGCAACGTCTGCCGATCGTGAGCCGCTTGCCCCGAACGCAACTCCTCCGCGTCTTCGCGCCTTCGCGTGAACCCCTCTTTCTTCTACTAACCGATCCCGCTTCGCCCTAGGATCGACCGCCTTGTAATGGCGAGGATTTCACGATGGCCCACCACTTCCACCCCAGCTCGCTGCGCGAATACGACATTCGCGGGGTCGTCGGGCGGACGCTGGGCGCCGCCGATGCCCATGCGATCGGGCGCGGTTTCGCGACGCTGGTCCGCCGCGCTGGCGGTACGAGGGTCGTGGTCGGCCGTGACGGGCGACTGTCGTCGCCGGAGCTGGAGGCGGCGTCGATCGCCGGGCTGACCGCCAGCGGGGTGGACGTGGTCCGCATCGGCCTTGGCCCCACGCCGATGTTGTATCATGCCGAAGCGATGCTGGAGGTCGATGGCGGCATCCAGATCACCGGCAGTCACAATCCGGCCGATCACAACGGCTTCAAGATGGTGTTGCAGCATCGTCCGTTCTTCGGCGACGACATTCAGCGGCTGGGCGCTATGGCGGCGGCGGGCGACTGGCACGACGGCGCGGGCGAGGTGTCCGACCACGACCATGTCGACGCCTATGTCGGGCGGCTGATGGCGGGCTATGCCGGGGGCAGCTATCGCATCGGCTGGGACACCGGCAGTGGGGCGGCCGGGCCGGTGATCGAGCGGCTGGTCGCGTTGCTGCCCGGCGAACATCATCTGTTGTTCACCGAAGTCGATGGCCGCTTTCCGCACCATCATCCCGACCCGACCGAAGAGGCCAATCTGGTCGACTTGAAGCGGCTGGTCGCCGACAAAGGTCTTGATTTCGGGCTGGCGTTCGATGGCGATGGCGACCGGATCGGTGCGGTCGACGGCAAGGGGCGGACGCTGTGGGGCGACCAGCTGCTGATGCTGCTGGCCGAACCGCAACTCCGCGAAACGCCGGGCGCGACGATCATCGCCGACGTGAAGGCCAGCCAGTTGCTGTTCGACCGGATCGCCGAATTGGGCGGCACGCCGCTGATGTGGAAGACCGGGCACAGCCCGATGAAGACCAAACTGCTCGAAACCGGCGCGCCGCTGGCCGCCGAAATGTCGGGGCATGTGTTCTTCGGCGGCGACGATTTCGGGTTCGACGATGCGCCCTATGCGGCGGTGCGGCTGATCCGTGCGATCCATCTGAGCGGGTCGTCGCTGACCGAGCTGCGTGATGCCATGCCGGAAATGGCGACCACGCCCGAACTGCGCTTCAAGGTCGACGAGACGCGCAAGTTCGCGGTGGTCGACGAGGTGCTGGCACGGCTGGCGGCGACGGGCGCGGACGTGAACACGACCGACGGCGCGCGGGTGGCGACGGCGGACGGATGGTGGCTGCTGCGCGCATCGAACACGCAGGATGTGCTGACGGCGCGGGCGGAGTCGCGGAGTGAGGACGGGTTGGCGCGGTTGCTGGGCGAGGTTGACGCACAGTTGGCGGCGTCCGGGGTGGTGCGGACGTAGCTGGTTGGTTCGCGCGAAGGCGCGAAGGGCGCTACGGGGTTCCGCGTAGCGGCTGTGTCCCGCATTTTCCGCGAGCGTGGTGGTCTCCCGTTCGCGCGGGCCGTGCCACGAACGCAACCCCCTCGCGTCCTTTACGCCTTCGCGCGAACCATCCTTCCTCTTCCCAAACCGGACCCTCGCCGCCCCCGGGGTGGCTTTTCCGACCCTGAAGCGCCATTTGTCGCAAATGGCGCAACCGCAGATCATTCGTGTCGTCGACCTCGAAACCACTGGGCAGGCTCCCCCCGCGCACGGCGTGTGCGAGGTCGGCTGGCAGGACGTAGCCTTGGGCGAGGACGGGCGCTGGGAGTTGCTGGGCGACGGCGGACAGCATTTCGTCAACCCCGGCCGTCCGATCCCGCCGGTGACGCAGGCGGTGCACCATATCCTCGACGAACAGGTCGCCGATGCACCGTGGTGGCAGGATATCGCGCGCCGCGTTCTCGACCCGTATCCGCGGCGCGTGGCGCTGGCGGCGCATCGTGCCGATTTCGAACAAAAATTCTGTACCGCGCAGCTGACGCACGGTGCCGAGTGGATCTGCACATGGAAATGCGCGCTGCGGCTATGGCCTGACAGCCCCGGCTTTTCGAACCAGATGCTGCGCTATTGGCGCAAGCCGTACGGGATGGAGCACGAACGCGGACTGCCCGCGCACCGCGCGTTTCCCGATGCCTATGTCACCGCCTTCCACCTGCGCGACATGCTGAACGAGGCGTCGATCGCGCAATTGCTCGAATGGTCGCGGTTGCCCGGATTGTTGCCGCGGGTGCGCTATGGTCCCGATCGCGGGCGGGCGTGGACCGAGATCGACGATGATTCGCTCGACGGCTTCCTGACCGATCGCGACGAGGATGTCCGTTACACCGCCGAAACCGAGGTCGCGCGGCGGCAGGGCGGCGGCGAGATCAAGCCGCGCAGCCGCAACGACTGGCTGCTGCTGTGACGCGGACGCCGATGCAGGTCGTGCGGGTGCATTGCCCGGTGTCAGGCAATGTGCTGGCGCGGTTGCAGGCGGGCGAGGCGGCGGCGCTGGCCGACGATCCGGTACTCGCCGGCGTGGTCGGCGTGATCCGGGCCAGCGGCGTGCTGGGCACGATCGGCCCGTATCGCGGCGTGTTCGAACTCGGCTTCGGGCTGGAAAGTTTCGTGCCCGGCGCGGATGCGGTGCCGACCACCGGCCGCGCGGGCGAGGCCGAGGTCGTGCCGACGGTGGTGGTCAAGACCTATGCCGCCGAAGGAGCCGATATCGACGAGGCGCTGGCGGCGATCGTGGCTGTGCATCCGTGGGAGATACCGGTGATCGAGGTCGGGGTGGTGGAGCTGGTCGGGCGGTAGAACTGCACCTGTCCTTGCCGTCTTCTCTCCGTCTCTTGGGGCCGATCGACATTCAGCGATAACCATGGAATTTCGTCATTCCCGCGCAGGCGGGAATCCATAGACGCCGACGGTTTGGCTGGATTCGCGACGCTGACGTATATGGACTCCCGCCAGCGCGGGAGTGACGAAAGGGAATCGAACGCTATTCCTGCGCCCAGCGAACTGAATGTAGATCCCGCTTAGAACTTCGTTTGCTTCTCGACAGGCTTGAAGCTGCTCGAACCGAACGGGAAGGTTCGAACCGTGTCGGAGCGACGAGCCTACCCCTGTCGCCCACCCAGCAGCGACCGTGCCCCCTCCAGCGACACCCCGAATACCAGATGCGCCAACGCGCCATAGGCGTGGGTCGCAGCCGACGTCTCCCATGGGGGCGACCCCAGCCCGGTCGCCGGCACCACCGTTTCGTCGAGCAGCGCCGAGGTCGCGATCCCATACAGGCTGCCGAAACCGCTCGCCGCCTGCGGGCGATATTCGGTGAGGACGCCGTACAGGCCGCCGAGCGCCGCTCCGGTCAGATAATGCACTGCCTGCCCCGCCTGCGGACGGTAGGCGTCGGGGATGCGGTCGCCGGTGGTGGCGATCGCGACCTTGTCGGCGGCTTTCACCGTCGCGGGATCGTCGTCGCCGCCGTCTTGCCCGAGCGGTTTCGCGGCGACCGACTGGAACGCGGCCATCGCCGCCGAGGCGATCAGGCCGGCGGCGATCCCGGCGAACAGGCCAAGGACGGGACGGGGGTGCGACATGGACGATGCTCCGGCAAGAAGGAGCGGGGCAAACGGTTGAGGGGGCAGGGGTTTCCGTGTCCGGGCGGAACGGTGCGGTAGCGCGCTCCACCCCCGTCACCCCGTCGGGGGGTCTGCGAACGTCGCGCCCAACCATTGAGGGACCGTACCCCCGCGCAGGCGGGGGTCCAGAGCCAAGCAGAACAACGGCTTGCGTTTGGAACAATGGACTCCCGCCTGCGCGGGGGTACGGCACGGGCCAGGAATCGATACTTTCGCAACGGTCTCAACAAGTCCATGGTAACGATGGGGCAGTTGATCGAAGAGCGACCCGTCCGCGCGGGGCGGTGCCTACTTCTCCAGCGCGTTCCACGCCGCCACGAACGCCCGCGCGCGCTCGCCGACGGTTTCGGCATCCATGCCCGGCACATACAGCGCCGAACCGAGACCGTACCCCGCCGCGCCCGCCTTGTGCCAATCGACCAGCACCGACGGCACGATGCCGCCGACCGGCAGCATCCGCACGTCGCGCGGCAGGACGGCGCGCATCGCCTTCATCGCCGCCGGGCTGGCGGCTTCGGCGGGGAAAAGCTTCAGCGCGGCGGCACCGGCTTCGAGTGCGGCAAAGGCTTCGGTCGGGGTGGCGATGCCCGGCATCGCGACCAGCCCGCGCTCCGCCGCTGCCGAGATGACGGCGGGATTGGCGTTGGGCGAGATGATGAGCGTGCCGCCCGCTGCCTCGACCCGGTCGACCTGTTCGACGCTTAGCACCGTGCCCGCGCCGACCGCGGCATAGCCATCCAGCTTCTTCGACAGGCGGGTGATGCTTTCGTACGGGTCGGGCGAGTTGAGCGGCACCTCGACGAGGGCGAAGCCGGCATCGATCAGCGCGTCGCCGATCGCCTCCACCTCGTGCGGCTGGACGCCGCGCAGGATCGCAACCAGCGGGCAACGGGCAAAGGCGGTGTCGAAGGCGGTCAGGTGGCTCATGCGGACAACTTTCGGATGTGGGTGATACCAGCGATAAAGGCATCTTCGCAGCCGCTGACAATGGCGCGGCTGCCCAGCGTCTCGATCGCGGTAGCGTACAGGGTGGCGAGATCGCCGTCAGCGACCAGATGCACGTCGCGGCCATCGCCGATGCGCGCGGCGACGTCGCTGCTGATCAGCACGCCACTGGCGTAGGAAGCGGCATCCGCTTCGTCGCGCAGCCCCAGCACGTGCGACGCGCGGATGCCGAACAGGCTGGCGGCGAGGTCGCGTTTCGCGCCTTCCCGAACGCCATCGCGGAACGCATCGCTGGCGGTCACCGGCGCGGTCAGCTGCGGCGCCAGCACGCCGCCGCCCTTGAGCAGCGCGAACAGTTCGCCGGTCATTGCGGTGGTGAAGGCGGTGACCTTGCCGCCGGTCAGCTCGACCCATTTGCAATGGGTGCCCGGCTGACACAGCAGCGCGTCGGGCGGCACCTGTCCGGCCAGCGCCGCGCCGAGCAACTGCACCTCCTCGCCGCGCATCACGTCGCCGTGACTGCCGTCGATGAAGGACAGGCCTGGCACGATCGCGGTCCGATCGTCGATCCACGTCAGCTGCGCGGCGATGTCGGCGATGTCGGCCGGGACCGCGACATAGGACGCGACCCGCCAGCCGATCGTCGACCCGACCATGCCCGCCATCAACACGGGCAGGTCGCCCAGTTCGGCACGGATCGCCACCAGTTCCTGCGGATAGTCGTCGGCCGTCATTGCCGATACGCCCTTGGGCGACCTGACCACGGCAGCGATGCGCCCGTCCTCCAGCCGGTAGGCGCGGCGGTTGGTCGTGCCCCAGTCGAGGGCGATGAACGGACTCACCACCATGTCGCGTACAGTGCGATCAGGATCAGGATCACGCCAAGGCCGGCGATGTTGAACCCGGTCGAGGTGCCGAACGATACGCCCTGCATCGTAATACGGTTGGCGTTGCCGCGCCCTTTCAGCGCCAGCGACAGCACCACGGCGAGGCCGAGGCTCAGCAGGAACACCAGCCCCATCCGGTCCATGAACGGAATGCCCGGCGCAAAAGTACGGAACAGATAGGACAGGACGACCGATGCGATCGCCGCGCCGATCGCGCCGGCTTCGGTCGCGCGCTTCCAGAACAGGCCGAGCAGGAAGATCACGGTGATCCCCGGCGTGAAGAAGCCCGAAAATTCCTGGATGAACTGGAACGCCTGGTCGGCACCGCCCAGCAGCGGCCTGGCGGCGACGATCGCGATCAGGATCGCGACGCTCGCGGCGATGCGGCCGACGCGGACCAGCTTGCGCTCCTGCGCTGCATCCATCGCCCCGCTCTCGCTGGTGCGTTTGGCATAAAGGTCGAGGGTGAAGATCGTCGCGATCGAATTGATCTTGGACGCGGTCGACGCGATGATCGCGGCGATCAACGCGGCGAAGACGAGGCCGAGCAGGCCCGAGGGCAGCAGCCGCATCATCGTCGGATATGCTTCGTCGGGCTTGGCCAGATCGGGTGCCAGTACGACGGCGGCAATGCCCGGCACCACGATCACCAGCGGCATCAACAGTTTCAGGAACGCTGCGAAGACGATGCCCTTCTGCGCTTCCGGCAGTGACTTGGCGGCCAATGCGCGCTGGATGATATACTGGTTGAAGCCCCAATAGCTGAGGTTCGCGATCCACATGCCGCCGATCAGCACCGACAGGCCGGGCAGATCCTTGTAGAAAGGATTGTCGGCGGTCAGGATCATGTCGAACTTGTCGGGCGCCCGCCGCGTCAGTTCGTGGAAGCCGCCCATCACCCCGGCATCGCCGCCGATCTGCGACAACGTCAGATAGGAAATGGTGAGGCCGCCGAACACCAGCAACGTGACCTGCACGATATCGGTCAGCGCCACCGCCTTCAGCCCGCCGCGCAGCTGGTACAGCAGCGCGAACAGCCCGAGCCCGACCAGCGCCACCGTCTGGTCGACGCCCGCGACCTGCGTGACCGCGATCGACCCCAGCCAGATGATGCTGGTCAGGTTCACGAACACGTACAGCGCCAGCCAGAACACCGCCATCAGCGTGCGGATCGACGGGCCGTACCGCTGTTCGAGGAACTGCGGCATCGTGTAGATTTCGTTGCGCAGGAAGATGGGCAGGAAGAATTTGCCGACGATCAGCAACGTCAGCGCCGCCATCCATTCATACGACGCGATGGCGAGGCCGATGGCGTAGCCCGATCCCGCCATTCCCACGATCTGTTCGGCCGAGATATTGGCCGCGATCAGCGACGCGCCGATGGCCCACCATGGCAGCGACTTGGACGCGAGGAAGTAATCGGAGCTATCCTTTTGATGCCCCCCCTTGTCGCGGCTCACCCATTGCGCCAGGCCGAAGATGCCGATCGCATAGATGATGACCACGATCAGATCGATCGTCGACAGACGCATGGTTTCCTCCCCGGCCCACTGGCTTTTGGAGGCAGACAATTATACGACGAATGCACTGTGTCCAGTGCCAAGCGGCATGGATGAACCGAAAGGAGACGGGATGGCGGCGCGGATGACGGGAATGCCCGGCGGCAACTTGACCCGCGCGACGCTCGACACGCTCGGCCGCGCCATCGTTACCGGCGAATATGACGAACGCCCGTTCCCGACCGAGGCGGAGATCGGCAAGACGCACGGCATCAGCCGGTCGGTAACGCGCGAGGCGGTGAAGATGCTGACCGCCAAGGGACTGGTGAGCGCCCGCCCGCGTCAGGGGACGGTGGTGCGCCCGGCGGCGGCGTGGAACCTGTTCGATCCCGATGTGCTCCACTGGCTGCTCGACCGCAAATTCTCGGTCGACCTGCTGCGCCAGTTCAACCAGTTGCGCGTCGCGATCGAGCCGGAGGCGGCGGCGCTGGCGGCGGTCGCGGCCGATGCGGAGGATCAGGCACGGATCGCCGACGGTCTCGCCCGGATGGCAGCGGCCGAGCGTGGCGAGGACGATCCGCTCGACTCCGACATCGACTTCCACGTCGCGATCCTGCTGGCGGCGAAAAACCCCTTCTACGCCCAGTTCCGCGAGACGGTGGCGACCGCGCTCAACACCTCGATCCGCTTCACCAACACCATCGTCGGTCGATCGGCCAGCGTCGAACAACATGCGGCGGTGGCCGAAGCGATCGCCGCGCGCGATCCGGTCGCGGCCCGCGCGGCGATGCGCGCGCTAATCGGCGACGTCCTCGACCTGATCGACGCTCCGGTCGCGGTCTAGCGTTCTTCCCTATCTGGCGGGAAGGGGCTGACTTACTTCAACCGCTCGCCATGCCAGCGCACATGATCGGCCATGAAGGTCGAGATGAAGTGATAGCTGTGATCGTATCCCGGCTGCATTCGTAGCGTGCAGTCGATTCCGGCATCGGCACACGCCTTCGCCAGCAATTCCGGTTGCAGCTGGTCGGCGAGGAAATTGTCGGCATCCCCCTGATCGACCAGAACCTCCCGCACCCGCGCGCCATCCTCGATCATTGAGACCGCATCCGCCGCGCGCCATGCCGAGCGGTCGTTGCCCAGATAGCCGCCCAGCGCCTTCTCCCCCCACGGTACCTGCGACGGCGCGACGATCGGCGCAAAGGCGGAGACCGAGCGGAAGCGGTCGGGATTGCGAAGCGCGATGGTCAGCGCACCATGCCCGCCCATCGAATGGCCGGTGATCGACTGGCGACCGCAATCCAGCATCGGAAATTGGCCGGCGATCAGCGCGGGCAGCTCGTCCTCGATATAGGAGCGCATCCGATACTGCTTCGCCCACGGGTCCTGCGTCGCATCGACATAGAAGCCCGCGCCGAGACCGAAATCCCACGCCCCCTCCGGATCGTCGGGCACGCCGTCACCGCGCGGCGAGGTATCGGGCGCGATGAAGGCGATGCCCTGCTGGGCGCAGGCCGCCCGAAACTCGCCCTTGTCGGTGACATTGGCATGGGTGCAGGTCAGCCCCGACAGATACCACAGCACCGGCGCGCGCTGTCCCGGCTCCAATGGCGGAACGAACACCGAAAAGGTCATCGTCGTGCCCGTCGTGGTCGATTCATGGGAATATACGCCCTGCGTGCCGCCATGGGCGCGGGCGGTCGAAACGGTCTTCATGGGGTCGCTCTCCACCGATAATCCTATAGGCTATAGGTGAGGGACGGTTTGGCGGGATAGTCGGTTCCCGCAGGCTGTGGTTGAAGGGGCGACGATGACGCGACGCAACTGGATTGCCGGACTGATGCGCCTGTTCGCGGCGGGGCGGACGGCGGCGAAGGTTCCGCCTTCGATCGAGCCGGAACCGTCGATGGACCAACAGATGCAGGCGGCACGAGCGAAGCTGCGCGCCGCCTTTCCCTACCCGGTCACCACCGTTTCGGGCGCGCAGGCGCTGGCCGCATGGGAACGCATCCGTGCCGAGGGCAAGGGATGGCCCGTAATCGTCGGCGGCGACGAGGGGCTGGATGCGATCTGCGACCAGTTCAGCATGGATATGCCGTCGATCTTGTCGCCAGGCGCGGCGGATCTGGCGGTCCGGCCCGTCGAACGGATCGTCGCGACCAGCCGGATGATCGCCATGCCGGGCGATCTGGCGAAATGGCAGGGTTATGACAGCGGTCTCGTACCTGCGAACGGTCCGTGGCCGGCGCGTACCGAACAGGTCGAATTGACCGTCGCCACCGACCTGTCGACCGGCAAGCCGTATGACAGGGTTCATATCGTAACCTTGCCGACCCGAACGTCGTGGGAAGTACCGGCCTATCTGCGATGGGGCGGCTGGAACGCCTGTCCGCCGGCCGAATATCAGTGTGCCATGCTGCGCCGCTGGCAGGAACGCTATGGTGCGGAACTGGTCGGGATCGACCGTGACACCATCAACCTGCGCGTGAAGCGCCGGCCGAAGGATCGCGCGGAAGCACTGGCACTGGCGCACGAGTGCTATGCCTATTGCCCGGACACCGTCGATCAGGGCGTCGACACGATCGAGGCGCTGGCGGCGACGCTGCTGGCCAGTGACTGGTGGTTCTTCTGGTGGGATTGAACGCACTGGACAGTGCGCCCGCGCGCGGCGACAGGGCGTCATGGCGCGGCTGATCCTGATCAACAAACCGTACGGCGTGCTGTCGCAATTCACCGATCGCGGGACCGGGGAGGCGCGGGCGACGCTGTCGGACCATGTCGCGGTGCCCGGCGTCTATCCTGCCGGGCGGCTGGATCGTGACAGCGAGGGGTTGCTGCTGCTGACCGACGATGGCGGTTTGCAGGCGCGCATCGCCGATCCGCGGTTCAAGCTCGCCAAAACCTATCTCGTGCAGGTCGAGGGCGCGCGCGACGACGCGGCGCTCGACCGGTTGCGGCACGGGGTGACGCTGAACGACGGACTGACCCGCCCGGCGGAGGTCGCCGCGATCGACCCGCCCGACTTGTGGGAGCGGGTGCCGCCGGTGCGCTTCCGCAAATCGGTGCCCGATCACTGGCTGTCGATCACCATCCGCGAAGGCCGCAACCGGCAGGTACGCCGGATGACGGCGGCGGTCGGCCTGCCGACGCTGCGGCTGGTCCGGTGGCACGTCGGGGAATGGAGCGTCGAGGGGCTGGCACCGGGGGAATGGCGCGAGGTTCTGGTTTAGGCCCGGCTTTCTCCGGGACAGCCGTAGCTTCGCGCGGGCGGGGATACAGGGTTACGGAGCGCGCCGCCGCCTGCGGCTCTGGATCCCCGCCTGCGCGGGGATACGGTGCTGAGACATGGGATCAGCACCTCAAGCCGCGCTCTGGTCGATCCCCAATTCGCCCAGCTTGCGATACAGCGTCGACCGCCCGATCCCCAGCCGCCGCGCGACTTCGGTCATGCGGCCGCGATAATGGCCGATGGCGAGACGGATGACGTCGGCCTCGATCTCTTCCAGCATCCGCAGATGGCCGTCGGGACGGAACAGCGTGACTCCGCCCGCCATGTCCTGACGCGGGACCAGCGACACCGGCTGCGGCGCATCGCCCTGCGCGATCTGGGCGATCTGCGGAAAATCGCCGCGGGTCAGCGTATCGCCGTCACACAGCACCGCTGCCCGGAACAGCGCATTCTGCAACTGGCGGACATTGCCCGGCCAGCCATAGGTGTTGAGCAGCGCGATGGCGTCGTCGGTGATGCCCAGCTGCCGCAACCCCGGCTGTTGCGCGATCCGCGCCAGCAGGTGGCGGGCAAGCGCCGGCACGTCGCCGCGCCGTTCGCGAAGCGGCGGGATCGTCACCTGCACGACGTTCAGCCGGTAATACAGGTCCTCGCGGAACCGCCCGGCCTCGACCTCGGCCATCAGCGTCTTGTTGGTCGCGGCGATCACGCGGACATCGACTTCGCGCGTCGTGCGTGCGCCGACCGACTGGATCTCGCCCGACTGCAGGACGCGCAGCAGCTTCACCTGCGTCTCGAACGGCATCTCGCCGATCTCGTCGAGGAAGATGGTGCCGCCATCGGCTTCCTGGAACCGGCCGGCCTTGCGTTCGAACGCGCCGGTGAACGCGCCCTTTTCATGGCCGAACAGCTCGCTTTCGACCAGATTGGCGGCGATCGCGCCGCAATTGACGCGGACCATCGGCTTGCGGGCACGCGGAGAGGCGGCGTGGATCGCCTCGGCGACGACTTCCTTGCCGACGCCGCTTTCGCCCTCGATCAGCACCGGCACGCGGGCGCGCGCCGCCTTGGCCGCGATGGCCAGCGCCGCGCGGAATTGCGGGGCGGAACCGACGATCTCGTCGAATGCCAGCGAGGCCGACAGTTTCTCGGTAAGCGGGCGCAGTTCGCCGTGGTCGCCCGCCCCCGCCGCCGCCTCCAGTGCGGAAAGCAGGCGCTCGGCGGCCAGCGGCTTGACCAGAAAGTCGGTCGCCCCCGCGCGCATCGCCGCGACCGCGCCGGCGACCGATTCGTTGGCGGTCAGCATCAGGATCGGCAGCACCGGCCGTGCCGCACGCAGATCGGCGATCAGCGCCAGCGCATCGGCATCGGGCGACCAGTGGTCGAGCAGCACCGCATCGAGCGCCAGCCCGTCCGGCGTATTCAGCATCATCAGCGCCGTTGCGGCATCGCTCGCGAACACTGTCCGCCAGCCGCGCCGACCCGCGATCGCCCCCACCAACCGGCGCTGTGCCGGTTCGTCGTCGATCACCATCAGCACTCGCTGTCCGTCTCGCGTCATTGCTGCTCCCAAGTCCCTGTCGTCCCGGATCGACACCCGTTTGCGCCAGGGGGCGTAAAGTTCGCCTTAAGACGGTCATGAAAACCGTCAGGGGCGGTGCGGGGCTTGTTCTTGATCCAACCTGCGTTAGAGTTGCCTGAACGACGCAGTATGGAGAGGTTCATCGATGGCGACCAACGGCCGCACCCCCGCCCATGCCGGGACGTACAACAGCTTCATCCGCTGGTTCACTTGGGGCACGGTGATCTGCGCCATGCTGGCCGCGCTGGTCATCTGGCTGATCGCGGGCTGACGTGCAGGTCGCGCTCCTCGCCGAACAGGCTGCCGGCGAGCGCCGGGTCGCCGCGACCCCCGAAACCGTCAAGAAGCTGATCGCGCTGGGTGCGACCGTCGTCGTCGAACAAGGTGCCGGCACCGGCGCGTCGATCGACGATGCCGGCTATACTGCCGCTGGCGCGACCATCGCCGACCGGGCGGTGGCGCTTGCCGATGCCGACATCCTGTTAGGCGTAGCGCCGCCGTCGCCCGACAGCCTGGGTGGCGCGAAGCGTGGTGCATGGCTGGTGGCGGCCCTCCATCCGTTTGCCGACCGGGCGCGGATCGATGGCTATGCCGCGCTGGGACTCGAGGCGCTGGCGATGGAATGGATGCCGCGCATCACCCGCGCCCAGTCGATGGACATATTGTCGTCGCAGGCGAATCTGGCGGGGTACAAGGCGGTGCTCGACGCCGCGTCCGAATATGGTCGCGCCTTTCCGATGATGATGACCGCCGCCGGCACGATCAGCGCGGCGCGCGTCTTCGTGATGGGCGTGGGTGTCGCGGGATTGCAGGCGATCGCCACCGCGCGGCGGCTGGGCGCGCAGGTCAGCGCCACCGACGTCCGCTCGGCGACGAAGGAACAGATCCAGTCGCTCGGTGCCAAGCCGATCTTCGTCGAAAAGGTGGCGGGGATCGAGGGGGAGGGCGCCGGCGGCTATGCCGGCGAAATGAGTGCCGAATATCAGGCGGCACAGGCCGAACTGGTGTCCGCCCATATCGCCAAGCAGGACATCGTCATCACCACCGCGCTGATTCCCGGCAAGCCCGCCCCGCGCCTCGTCAGCGACGCACAGGTCGCCTCGATGCGGCCGGGCAGCGTCATCGTCGATCTGGCGGTCGAACAGGGCGGCAATGTCGAGGGATCGGTCGCGGGCGAGGTCGTGCAGCGTCACGGTGTCAACATCGTCGGTCACCGCAACGTCCCCAGCCGTCTGGCCGCGGACGCATCGGCCCTGTTTGCGCGTAACCTTTACAACTTTCTGGCGGCCTATTGGGACAAGGACGCCGGCCGTCCCGTCCTGCCCCCCGACGACGAAGTGACGCAGGCGATCCGCCTGACGCAAAACGGCCAGGTCGTGAACCCACGCCTGACCGCCTGACGAGGAAACGCACATGGGTTTGTTCAGCAGCCACGAAGTCGACCCGGCCGAGATCCGCGAGAAATACGGCCATGCGCTGATCGATGGCGAAGACGTGCTGGCCGCGTTCCGCTCGCTGCGCGATACTGCGTTCCTGACCAATTTCCGCTTCGTGCTGGTCGACGTACAGGGCCTGACCGGCTCGAAAATCGCGTTCCGCAGCGTGCCGTATCGCTCGATCACCAGCTTCTCGGTCGAAAGCGCGGGCACGTTCGACCTCGACAGCGACCTGAAGCTGTGGGTGACCGGCGAGGCGATGCCCCTGTCGCTGAAGGTCAGCCGCAATGCCGACCCGGCCGCGATCCAGCGGTTGCTGGCGGAACTGGTACTGGCGAAGCGGTGAACGAAACGCTCGCCCCAAATCCTCCCCATGCTGTGCATGGGGAGGGGGACCGCGCGAAGCGTGGTGGAAGGGCAGCCCCTCTTATCCTCCCCGGCACGGGGAGGGGGACCGGCGCAGCCGGTGGAGGGGGAGTTCCACGTACACTACGCCCGGAAGTGACGACCGCCCGTCGCTTGCGCCGCGACCTCTCGCACCCCGCAGCGATGCTGTGGCAGAAGCTGCGTGGAGGAAACGCGGGTGCGAAGTTTCGCCGCCAGCATCCGGTCGGACCCTATGTTGTCGATTTCTATTGCCGGGAAGCGCGGCTGATCGTGAAAATCGAAGGTGAAGTGCATGATTGGGCCGATCGCCCGCAGCGCGACGAAAACCGACTGCGGTTTCTGCGCGAACAGGGCTATCGCGTTGTGCGGATTGCTGCCCGGCGGGTCATGGCGGATGCCGACACGGTGGCCGATGCGATCGCTGCGCTTGTGGCCACCCCCCTCCACCAGCCTGCGGCTGGTCCCCCTCCCCGTCCCGGGGAGGATTTCTACCGCACCCACCCAACGGAGTAGCCGATGGACTTCCTCTCGATCCTGTCGATCTTCGTCCTCGCCTGTTTCGTCGGCTATTATGTCGTGTGGTCGGTGACGCCCGCGCTGCATACGCCGTTGATGGCGGTGACCAACGCGATCTCGTCGGTCATCATCGTCGGCGCGCTGATCGCCGCTGCCGCCGCCGGCGTGCCCGGTGCGAAGTGGCTGGGACTGCTGGGCGTCGTGCTGGCCAGCATCAACATCTTCGGCGGGTTCGCGGTGACCGAGCGGATGCTCGCCATGTACAGGAAGAAGGGGTGAGCGGAATGCACGAGGCCGCACCGGTCAATCCATGGGTCGCCTTCGCCTATCTGGTGGCCGGGGTATGCTTCATCCTCGCGTTGCGCGGGCTGTCGTCGCCCGCCACCAGCCGGCGGGGCAATCGCCTTGGCATGGTCGGCATGGGGATCGCGGTGCTGACCACGATCTTGACCCATTTGCCGGGTCAGCCGCTGACTGGGGTTAAGCTTGAAGGCACGCCGGGCCGCTTCGTCATCGATTGGGCTAGTGCGGCCGAAATCCTCGCCGCCATTGCCATCGGCGCGGCAATCGGCCTGACCACCGCCAAGCGTATCGCGATGACCGCGATGCCGCAGTTGGTCGCTGCCTTCCACTCGCTGGTCGGCCTCGCCGCCGTGCTGGTCGGGGTCGCCGCTTATCTCAATCCTGATGCGTTCGGCATTTCGTCGCTGGTCGTACCGATGATCGGCCAGCCGTTCGCGGTCATCAACCCGGTCAGTAAGGTCGAAATGGGTCTCGGCGTCGCGATCGGCGCGATCACCTTTTCGGGATCGGTCATCGCGTTCCTGAAGCTGAACGGCAGCATGTCGGGCAAGCCGATCCTGCTGCCCGGTCGCCATGTCATCAATCTGGGCGTGCTGGCGGCGATCCTGCTGCTGGTCGCGCAGTTCGCGCATACGCAGGATGCGTGGCCGTTCTGGGCGATCGTCATCCTTTCGTTCGCGATCGGATTCCTGCTGATCATCCCGATCGGCGGGGCGGACATGCCGGTCGTGGTGTCGATGCTCAACAGCTATTCGGGCTGGGCGGCGGCGGCGATGGGCTTCACCCTCGGCAACACCGCGATGATCGTCACCGGCGCGCTGGTCGGGTCGTCGGGTGCGATCCTGTCGTACATCATGTGCCGGGCGATGAACCGCAGTTTCCTCAGCGTAATCGCGGGCGGTTTCGGCGCGACCGACAGCGGCGGTGCTGCCGGTGGCGGCGCGATCGACCGGCCGTGGAAGCGCGGTTCGGCGGAAGACGCCGCCTTCCTGATGCAGCAGGCCGAACAGGTCATCATCGTGCCGGGATACGGCATGGCGGTGGCGCAGGCACAGCATGCGCTGCGCGAAATGGGCGACAAGCTGAAGGAACATGGCGTCCGCGTGAAATACGCGATCCACCCGGTTGCCGGGCGGATGCCGGGGCATATGAACGTCCTGCTCGCCGAAGCGAACGTACCCTATGACGATGTGTTCGAGCTGGAGGACATCAACAGCGAGTTCGCCCAAACCGACGTCGCATTCGTGATCGGCGCCAACGACGTCACCAACCCCGCAGCGAAAACTGACAAGACCTCGCCGATCTACGGCATGCCGGTACTCGACGTCGAGAAGGCGAAAACGGTACTGTTCATCAAGCGGTCGATGGGCGGCGTCGGCTATGCCGGGGTCGATAACGAGGTCTTCTACCGCGACAACACCATGATGCTGCTCGCCGATGCCAAGAAGATGGTCGAGGAGATCGTCAAGGCGATGGACTGATCGTATTCGTTGCTCCATCGCAATGGTCGCGGCCGCGATGTGCGCCGCCGAAGCGAAGGGGCATAGAGTGACGGGGTTCGAAGGATTCGAGCAGCACGCGGCAGCGGCGCGGCGGGCGGTGATCGTCGCCGACGATCCGCTGGCAGTGGCCGATGCAGAGGCGGCGGTGCGCCATGCCGGCGTTGCTGTCACCGCGACGATCTTTTTTGCAAATCTGACCACCGCCCTCGACGACATCACCCATGCCGACCTGTTGCTGGTCGATGCGACCGGGGTCCCGGTCGAGACGCTCGACGGTGCACTGCCGGTTCTTGCTGCACGGGCCGAACGCGATCGGGCGCAACTGGTGGTCAGTTTCGGTATCGAGGCGATCGATGTCGTGTCGCTGCACCTGCTGGGCGGTCCGGCGACGCTGTTGTGCGAGGCGCGACCCGAGGAGCGCGTCGCTGCGATCGTATTGGGCAGCGGGACGAAGGCGGGTTTCAACGCAGCCGAACGCGACGCCGAACGGCTGCAACGGTTGAACGCGGAAGTGGCGCGGATCGCCGAAGCGCTGGCAAAGCTCGCGCGTGACGGCGACACCGGGGAGGGCGTGCGCGGCCGGACCGACGATTTCGTCGCGCCCGATACCGGTGCCGGACCGGTGCCGACCGTATCGGCGGCAACGGTACGCGGTGCGATCCGGGCGCGGCGGCTGCGCGAGCAGTTCTTTGCGAGCGACCTGTTCGCCGATCCGGCATGGGACATGCTGCTCGACCTGTTCGCCGCACGGCTGGAGGGCGGCAATGTATCGGTATCGAGCCTGTGCATCGCTTCTGCGGTACCACCGACCACGGCGCTGCGATGGATCACGACACTGACCGATGCCGGGCTGGTCGCGCGGCAGGAGGACCCCGCCGACAAGCGCCGCGCGTTCATCGTGCTGACCGCGCGCGGTGTCGCCGGGATGCAGGGCTATGCCGAAGCGGTGGCGCGCGCGGGGCTGGGCTGGGCATGATCGGACCGGAGAAAGGCGACGAACTGGTCGGTCGATCGGCGCAGGTCACCGGCGCTTCCGGCCAGTTGTCCGACGCTGCCGCGAACCGCCGCCGATAGCGATGACGCGGCACCGGCGGCATTCGCCACGCTGTCGATCTGGTGCCCCGCATCGGCCGCTGCCGTCGCCACCCGCGTGGCACCTGCATCGACCTCGCGCGACGTGACGCTGTGATCGCGGACGGCGGCCGCGATCCCGCTCGCGGCGGCGGCGACTTCCTCAATCGACTGGTGCACCGATCGAAGCTTGTCGCCGGTATCGGCGATGCCACCACGGATGCCGCCGATCAGCACGCTGATCCGGTCGCTGGCCCGCCGCGTATCGGCCGACAGTGCCTTGACCTCGCCGGCGACCACGGCGAAGCCGCGACCGGCCTCGCCGGCCCGCGCCGCCTCGATCGTGGCGTTCAACGCCAGCAGGTTGGTTTTCGAAGCGATCGACCGGATATCGGCCAGGAATCCTTCGATCTGGACGGCCTGCTCCTCCAGCATCGCCACGGTCTGGACGCTGCGCGCGGCATGGCCGCTGGCGGTGCCGGTCAGTGCATTCTGTTGTTCGGCAGCGGCGGCGATCGTCCAGATCGATGTCGACAGGTCGCGGATCGACGCGGCGACCGCCACGATCTCATCGGTCGCGCGGTGCGCTCCGGCGGATGCCTCCACCGCTTCCGTCCGTGCCAGCCCGGTCACGTCCTCCAGCTTTTCCGCGGCTCCCTCCAGCCGCATGGTCGTGTCGCCGATGCCGTGGACGACGGTCGTGACGGATCGTTCGAATTGCTGCGCCAGATCGACGAGTTCGCGGTGCCGGTCGCCGGCGATGCGTGCCGCCTGTTCCTCGCGCCGGCGACGTTCCTCCGCGGCATCGCGTTCGGCGGCCCGTGCGATCCGCATCGCCTCCTCGGTCCGGCGCATCGCGTCCTCGGTGCGACGCTGCCCTTCTGCCGCGGCATCGGCCAGTTCCTGCGCTCGCAGCACCGCGCGATCCTGCGTTTCGAACAGGCGGCTCAACTGGATCGTTAGCACCGCCAGCGTCGCGAACTGAAGTCCGACCGCGACGACGTGAAACGCGATGCGGCCGATATTGCCGTTGCCGGTGAACACATATTCGGGGGCCAGCCATTCGAGCAGGACATGGTGCAGCGCCGTCAGCACCGTCGCCACCGCGATCGGCCGCCAATCGGCCAGGACGACCAGCGCCGCCATCCCGACGAAGAAATACATATGCGCATCCATCTGCCACGCATGGCCGCGCAGCAGGAACACGAGCATCGCCGGGATGGCCGCGGCCAACGTGCCCATCAGTGCACGGGCGTGCGCGTCGTAGCGCCCCTGCAAGGCGGCGGCCGTCGGTACGAGGTTCAGCAGCACGCCGGTCACGAACAGCGGCGTGGCTACGCCGCCCCCCAGAAGGACGTTGCCGATCAGCAGCAGGATCAGCGATATCCAGCCAAGCACTGCCCATGCCCGGATCCCGTGGTATCGCAGCCGGTCGAGCGAACTGAGGGTATCGACCGGTTCGCGCAAGGCAAAGGCCTTGAGCCGCGCCAGCAGCACAGGTTCGGCCGCTCTACTTGCCACGGCTGCCGCTCCCGCATGTCAGTCCGGAAGCGGCGACGATCAGGAACGCACGACCGTGAAGCTGCGTCGCTATGTCCGTCCGGTTGCCGGATACCACCATCGAACCGGGCAGGTTGCCGGCCCGCAGCAGCGCCGCACCGCCCGCCAATGCGATCTTCGCCACTTCGTTGCGGCCGGAACCATCGAGCGACACCAGCACCATCGCGCCGGTGGCGGGCGGCCAAAGGCTGAACGCCGTGAATGCTGCTGCGACGGCAAAACACTGTAGCGCCAGCAGCGACCGATTGCCTTGATTCCACATGTCTTTGCGATATGCGGCAATCGTTAATGCAATATGTTAATCCGGTTGCAGTACGCTGCTAAAAAGGGCTGCGTCGGCCGCTCGGTACGGGATCGCGCTATCCGCTGCCGGGCCGAACCGGGGCCATCCGCCGCCGTCTCGAATGGGCTGGTGGGCGCTGACGGGCTCGAACCGCCGACCCTCTCGGTGTAAACGAGATGCTCTACCAACTGAGCTAAGCGCCCCCGGTGGGGAGCGGCCGGAATACCGTGGTTTCGGCCAAGTGCAACAGGGATTTCGCCGTGTCGTCGGCTCAGCGCGTCGCAAAGGGCAGTTGCGGGCGGACGCGGTCGATCATCAGCCGCGATCCGCGCGCGGTCAGATGCCCATAGTCGAACTGGATCGGATTGCCGTCGTCAGTCCACAAGGTGCAGCGATCGTTCGGGCACAAAGCGCGATAGGTCGAGACATAGGTCGCGCCGGTCGCGGGTACCCTTGCCGCGAGCATTGCGTCGAGCGTGCGCCGGCTGGCGATACGGTGCCGGTCGACGATCGACGGAACGCGGCGATACAGGGCGTCGGCAAGAATGCGGGGCAAAGCGCGGTCATATTCGGCAATGGGACCGAACACGACGACATGGTCGGCATAGCGCCGGACCCGCGCAATCTGTCGTTGCAACGCCGGCCAGTCGTCGTCGCGCCATAGTGCCGACAGGATTACCGTATCGACGCGGTGGTTCGGCAGGAAATCGTCGGTGACGTAGCGCATCAGCGCGGTGCAGCGCGCCTCCCCCATCGGATCGGCGACCGGGCGGCATCCTGACGCATTGGCCTGCAGGACGTTGATTCCGTTGAGGGCCGCTAGTCCGCGATAGAAATGCGCGGCATGACTGTCACCGAGCAACAGGACGTTGGGCTTGGTCGGCGACAGGCGCAAACACCGGTCGCGATCGAACGTCGCAAACTCGTCGTGCGTGGTCAGAAAGCATAGCCCGGCGCGCGAGTTGGACGCGGCGCGGTAGCGGACGAACGCCCCGACACGTTCAATTTGCGCAGGCACCTGCCAATAGGCTCGCGCCGCAAACGGCACCGCGACCACGAACGTCAGCGTCGTCAGCATTGCCGCGACCCCAATCCATACCGCCTGCCGGGGCGGCGTCGCCGGATTGCGCCCCCGGAACGGCTGTTCGATCCACCGCCATGAAACAGCCGCGACCAGCAACGCCAACAGGATGAACGCCGCCGATCCCGTGATCGACTTGATCTCGTGCACCTGCCCGCCCAACACCCACAGCGGCCAGTGCCAAAGGTAGAGCGAATAGGAAATCCGGCCGACGAACCGCGCGGGCGGCAGGCCGAGGCCGCGACCGACCAGCGTCCGCCCGGCCATGCCCGACCAGATCAGGCAGGCGGCCCCGATACAGGCGGGGGCCGCCGCCAGTCCGGGGAACAGGCTGTCGCGGTCGAGCAGCAGGACACTGCCGACGATCAGGGCGACCCCGACCACCGCACCGGCCTCCGCCACCCACCGCTGCCGCGCGGCCGGCACCATGCCCAGCGCCAGCGCCGCGCCGATCATCAATTCCCATGCGCGATACTGCACCAGATAAAAGGCCGCCGATGCATCGTGATGCACCCGCCATGCCGACAGGATCAGGGACGCCACCAGCAGAATCGCGATCAGCGGTTTCAGCGCCGCCCGGAACCGTCGATGGAGCAGCGCCAGCAACGGCGGGAAGAGCAGGTAGAACTGCTCTTCAACCGAGATCGACCAGGTGTGGAGCAGCGCGTTGAACCGCGATGCCGAATCGAAATAATCGGTGCCGAGATAGAAATAGACGTTCGAAACGAACAGGATCGAGGCGGTGGCATTCTTCGCCTGCTGCGCCGTTTCGCCGGGAAACAGCAGTACGAACGACGCGAGCAGCACCGCGACATAGACCGCGATCAACGCCGGAAAGATGCGCCGCACCCGCCGTTCGTAGAATTGCCAGAGCGAGAAGCGCCCGGCCTGCACCTCGCCATGCACGATGCCGGTGATCAGATAGCCCGAGATGACGAAGAAGATATCGACGCCGACGAACCCGCCCGGCACAAACTTCGCAAAGCCGCAATGAAACGCGACGACCAGCAACGCCGCGACCGCGCGTAGCCCGTCAATGTCGTCGCGATACCGGATCATGTCACGCGGCTAGTACGCGTCCGGCGGCAACGCGAAACGATCCAACCGGATCGTCCCGCGTTGCAGTCCGGTCAGCGTTGTTCCTTCCAAACGTCGACGCCTGCCGCCTTCGGCTCGCCGATCGCGGCCTGTCCGGCCAGGCTGTGGTCGACATCGTCGCTCAGCGTGTCGAGGTGCATCAGCCGTTTCACGAACGGCGACAGCAACAGCACGACCACGCCGATGCCGATCGTCCACCAGCCGATGGTGGAATAAACCGCCAGCGTACCTTCCTTGGTCATTTCGCCGTCATGGCCACCGGTCGCCTCACCGATCTTGCCCGCGACGAAATTGCCGACGGCCGTCATGTAGAACCACGCGCCCATGATGAGCGAGGCGAGGTGCTTGGGGGCCAGCCGGTTCATCGCCGACAGCCCGACCGGCGACAGGCACAGCTCGCCGGTGGTCTGGAAGAAGTAGAACAGGAAGACGAACGCGACCGGCGTCGCGACTTCCGGCCCGACGCTGTTGGCGCCCCACACGAACGCGAGGAAGGCGAGACCCACCTGCATCAGCGCGAGGGCGAACTTCGCCGGAGCCGACGGCTCGCGCCCCCGCTTGGCAAGGAACGCCCAGATACCGGCGAAGATCGCGCCGAGCAGGATGATATAGATCGAGTTGATCGACTGGAACAGCGCCGCCGGCACCCCGCCGCGATCGACGAAGCGGTCGGTGTACAGATTGAAGCTGCCGCCGGCCTGTTCGAACAGGCCCCAGAAGATCGGGTTCAATGCGATCAGGAACAGGATGGCGAACATGCGGTGACGGGCATGGGTTTCGAGCTTGAACGCTTCGAACAGGACATAGCCGAGCAGCCCGATGCCGGAGACGATCAGCAGCGACTGGATGACGTCCTGATACTGGATCAGCCCCCACATCACGAGCGTCGCGAGCAGGCCGGTGCCGTAGAGCAGCCATTCGAACGGCATGCCGGCCACGCGCCGCTTGAGCGCCGCCGGGTCGGGTGCCTCGCCCTTGCCGCCGAGCAGCCCCTTGCCGACCACGAACACCAGCAGGCCGGCGACCATGCCGATGCCGGCAAGGCCGAAGCCGAACGCCCAGCCGATCGTCTGGCCCAGATACCCGACGAGGATCGAACCGGCCGCGCCGCCGAGGTTAATGCCGATATAGAAGATGGTGTAGGCGGAATCGCGGCGGATATCGGTCATGCGGTAGAGCTGGCCCACCATCACCGAGATATTGGCCTTCAGAAATCCCGACCCGACGATGATGAGCGCCAATGCCAGCCAGAAGACGTTGATCGCGGGATCGGCCTGTTTGACCGCGGCATCGGTGACGCCCTCCATCCCCTCGAACGCCATGAACAGATGGCCGAAAGCAAGCAGCACGCCGCCGAACAGCACCGCCTTGCGCTGACCCAGATAGCGGTCGGCAAGATAGCCGCCGAGCACCGGCGTGATATAGACCAGCGCGGTATAGCCGCCATAGATCAGGTTCGCCTTGCCATCGCTGAACAGCCAGTGCTGCGTCAGGTAGAAGATCAGGATCGCGCGCATCCCGTAATAGGAAAAACGCTCCCACATCTCGGCGAAGAACAGCATGTAGAGACCACGTGGATGGCCGGCGAATTCGGGTTTGCGGCTCATTCCCACCGCCAACCCGCCGGCAAGGAACGCGGCAAGGATGACCGTCGCGATCGCCGCGATCCAGTCGGCCTCGTTCCATAGTGCAAAAGCCTTGAATTCAGGCACGCTGTTGTCCCTTGTCCTGGGGTATCTTGACCGGGCCGCCGTGCGACCGTCTCCTGTCGTCAATTCGTAACGCAAGAAACGGCAATGCCAAGCGCATTGTGCGGACGGGGGCGGGACCCTACGTGCCGGCCATGACCTTCAACGACCGATCCACGCTGCTCAGCCATTTGCAAACCCGTCGTTCGGGCAAGCCGCGCGACATGGTCGCGCCGGGGCCGAGCGATGCCGAGATCGACCAGATGATCGCCATCGCCGCGCGGACGCCCGACCATGGCAAGCTGGCACCGTGGCGGTTCGTGGTGATCGCGCAGGAACGCCGCGCGGCGTTCGCGGCGTTGCTGCGCAAGGCCTATGCCGACGAACAGGAACAGGCGACGGCAGCACAGCTGGAGGCGTGCGACCGGTTCGCGCACGAGGGGCAGGCGCTGATCGTCGTCCTGTCATCGCCGGTCGAAAGCCATATTCCGCAGTGGGAGCAGACGATGTCGACCGGGGCGGCAACGATGAACCTGCTCCATGCCGCGCACGCCATGGGCTATGTCGCCAGCTGGCTGACCGGCTGGGCGGCGTACAGCCCGCAGGTCCGCGACGCGTTCGGCTCCCCGCACGAAACCATTGCCGGCTTCGTCTATATCGGCTCGCCGGGCCGTCCGCTCGACGAACGGCCACGTCCCGATCCGGCGCGCGTTCGTACGGTTTGGGCCGGGTGAACGATGGACTTTCCTGGCCGTTGCTGTATTAAGTCAGCATGACAGCGATCGACCATGAGGACACGCCCGTCTACCTTCGTCTGCGGGCACTAATCGCGGCGGCGATCCTGCGTGGCGAGTATCGGGCGGGGGACCAGTTGCCGTCGGTCCGGGCGTTGGCTGCCGAACACGGTGCGAATCCGCTGACGGTGGCCAAGGCGTATCAGACGTTTCAGGACGACGGCTATGTCGAGGTGCGGCGCGGCGTGGGCATGTTCGTGCTGCCCGGCGCGGTCGAGCGGTTGCGCATTGCCGAGCGCGAACGATTCCTGACCGGGCATTGGCCGCGCATCCGCGCGCATATCGCGTTGCTGGGGCTTGACGCGCACGGGCTGCTGAACGAACGCACCCCGGCGTAACCGGGATTGCGGCGGACCGGTTCGTCAACCTGTCCGACCGTGGCACATTCCCCGGAACCTTTGGTGGCTTCCTCGATTTTTGCACCCCTTCGGCACGGAACCGCGTTGCGGTGGTGGCGTTCCCTTTTCAACAGGGAGAATGCCGTGGAACGATCCGTCCTATTCCATACCCGCGTACCGCTATACGCATTGCACGGGCGCAACAGCTGCCCGACCTGCGGCGCTTCGCAATGGTTCGTCGGACGGATCATCGCCGAATGCGCCTGTTGCGGCGATACCCTGCCGATCAACGCCGCCGTCCGCCCGATCCAGACGCAGAATTACGGCAACATCGCCGCCTGATCTACTCGGCCTTCAACGCCATCGCCCGCGCATAGAGTTCGCGCCGGTCGAGTCCCAGCGCCTTGGCGACCTCCCCGGCGGCCTTCGACGCGGGTAGCCGGGTCAGTGCCTCGCGCAGCGCCGTATCGGCGTCCGCCTCGGTCGCGGGAGGGGGGGCGCCGGACGGGGCGACGACGATCACGATCTCGCCCCTGGGCGGTGCCTCGGCATAGCGTGCAGCGAGTGTCGACAGCGTGCCGGTCACGCATTCCTCGAACTTCTTGGTAATCTCGCGCGCCACGCCCGCGTCGCGGTCGCCCAACCCTTCCGCCAGCGCCGCCAGCGTCGCCGACAGGCGCGGGCCGCTTTCGTACAGGACCAGTGTCGCCCGCACGCACGCGATCTCGGCGATCGATTCGGCCCGGGCATGCGCCTTGGGCGGCAGGAAGCCCGCGAACAGGAACCGGTCGGTCGGCAGTCCGGCCAGCGTCAGCGCCGCCACCGCCGCGCAGGGGCCGGGGATCGTTACCACCGCATGTCCCGCCGCCCGCGCATCGCGCACCAGCTTGTACCCCGGATCGGAGATCAGCGGCGTGCCCGCGTCCGACACCAGCGCCACCGCTTCGGACGCCATGCGCGCGATCAGGCCGGGACGCATCCCTTCGGCATTATGATCGTGATACGGGATCATCGGCCGCTTGACGCCGATATGGCGCAGCAGCCCGGCGGTTACCCGGCTGTCCTCCACCGCGATAATGTCCGCGCGGGATAAAATATCGGCGGCGCGCGGACTTAGGTCTGCGAGATTGCCGATCGGGGTCGCGACGATGTACAGGCCGGGGGAAAGTTTTTCGGTCATCAGGGATAGGTCCATGGCAGACACGATAGCGCCCCGGCAATGGCGGCACCATTTCGCGCGCGCCACGGCGGTGTTGGCGGCGGCATTGTTGGCGGGGTGCAGCACGCTGGTCCCCAAGGGGCCGGTCGAACAGGCCCCGCCCGTACCGACCCGTCCGCAGCCGACTCGCCCCGATCCGGTGACCGGCGGCATCCCGACCGATACGCAGCGCCACCGCGTCGCGCTGCTGGTGCCGATGACCGGCCCCAATGGCGGGGTCGGGCGGTCGATCGCCAACGCGACGCAGCTGGCGCTGCTCGACACGCGCAGCGAACGGGTACGAATCACCACCTATGACACCGCCACCGGTGCCGCCGCCGCCGCGCAACGCGCGATCGCGGAGGGTAACCGCCTGATTCTCGGCCCGCTGCTGGCGGAGGATGTCCGTGCCGTCTCGCCGATCGCACGCGGCGCGAAGGTGCCGGTCATCAGCTATTCGAACGACGTGTCGGTCGCGGGCAACGGGGCCTATCTGCTCGGCTATTCCCCGGCGCAATCGATCGAGCGTGTGGTCGGCTTTGCCCGGACCAGCGGGATCAGCCGTTTTGCCGGGCTGGTGCCGGCGGGCGTCTATGGCCAGCGCGCCTCGACCAGTTTCCTGCGCGCGGTCGAGCAGGCCGGCGGACAGGTCGTGTCGATCCAGACCTATGATCGCGGCAGCGGACAGGTGGCGGCCGCCGTCACCCGCCTGTCGCGCACCTCGCCCTATGAAGCGGTGCTGATCGCCGATCAGGCGGGCACGGCGGCGCTGGCGGTGCCCGCGATCCGCAAGTCGCCCAGCCGCAGCGCGAAGGTGCTCGGCACCGAATTATGGAATACCGAAACCGGGCTGGGGACGATGCCGGCACTGAACGGTGCATGGTATGCCAGCGTGTCGAACGCGCTCTATCGTCAGTTCGCGACCAAATATCGCGCCCGGTTCAGTGCTGCACCCTATCGCCTGTCGAGTCTCGGCTATGATTCGGTGCTGCTGACGGTCCGCATCGCCCGAGATTGGCCGATCGGCCGCGACTTCCCCGAAAGCCGCCTGCGCGGCGGCGACGGGTTCGCCGGCCTCGATGGCGCCTTCCGCTTCGGCCGCGACGGCATCGCCGAGCGCGCGCTGGAGGTGCAGGAGGTGCGGACGGGCGGCGCGGTGACGGTCAGCCCCGCGCCGAAGACGTTCGGGGAGTAGGGGGTCTGATGCAGAACTGAAAAGTTTTGTATCAAACTAGAGTGCGAGGTGGGCAGTCATCTGACGCCCACTTTTCGACATTCGGTGGTTAAACGCGCAGCGTGCTTGCCTGATGCGCGAAGTATACACCAAAACAGCCTCGATCTTCGAACGATGCTGCTGAGAAGCCATCAGGCTTCAATAGGAGCGAGCGCGCTATCATCATATCGGCAACCTTCGCCCAAGCATCTTCATCGCCAAACGCCCAAGTCGTAATCTCAATCATGATTGCAGCCACAAAGAGGAATTCTGCATCCACAGAGGCTCTACCTCCGAAATGTTCAAATATAGCGCGCCATAACTGCAAAGCGGTAGGATCGTCGGACAACCCCGTCAGGAAGTCCGGCTCCGCCCAGTGCCACCACGACAGATATAGTAGGTGCAGGGCACGTTCCCGGTCACGATCCCCAGCCGCCCAACCCGCACGCAGCTTTTGATAATCCTCTTCCATCAACCGCACCTAATATGACCGCAGGACAACAGTATCGGGGTCATACGTCCTAGGTGTTTGATCCCACGGTTTGATGGTGCGATCCTTTCGTTGGAATGGAAGGAAGCCGTATGGGACAGGTTCGTCACGGGARCGCCACGACCACGCACGCCGTCCGAGCAGCAATACAGCGATCGCAAGCTTCGCTCGCGACGCTGAGCCGCGAGTTGGGGATCAACCCCAAGACGGTCGCGAAGTGGCGCAAGAGAGCAGCTGGACGACGAAAGCCTCGTCAACGGCATCGCCCAGATCGCGCCGTTCGACG
>NZ_LMLP01000019.1 GCF_001421965.1 Sphingomonas sp. Leaf67 | reverse complement strand
CGCCACGACCACGCACGCCGTCCGAGCAGCAATACAGCGATCGCAAGCTTCGCTCGCGACGCTGAGCCGCGAGTTGGGGATCAACCCCAAGACGGTCGCGAAGTGGCGCAAGAGAGCAACGGTCGAGGATCTGAAGACCGGGCCGAAGGCCCCTCATTCGACCACCCTGACTGAAGCCGAGGAGGCGATGGTTGTGGCGTTCCGGCGCCACACGCTGCTGCCGCTCGACGACTGCCTCTACGCCCTGCAGCCATCGATCCCGCACCTGACACGCTCAGCGCTGCATCGGTGCCTGCAGCGGCACGGCATCTCACGGTTACCGGATATCGAGGGCGACAAGCCGAAGCGGCAGCGCTTCAAGCGCTACCCCATCGGCTTCTTCCATATGGACATCGCGGAGGTGCAGACCGCCGAGGGGAAGCTGTACCTGTTCGTTGGCATCGATCGCACCAGCAAGTTCGCGGTCACCCAGCTGGTAGACAAGGCTGACAGGCGAACGGCGTGGGAGTTCCTTGAGCACCTGCTGAAAGCCGTGCCCTATCGGATCCACACCATCCTGACTGATAATGGCATCCAGTTTGCCGAACAGCCGCGCAACCGAAACACCGCCTGGTCGCGTCAGATGCGCTTCGACATGATCTGCGAGGCCAACGACATCGAACACCGCCTCACGAAACCCAACCACCCGTGGACGAACGGTCAGGTCGAGCGGATGAACCGCACCATCAAGGAGGCGACCGTCAAACGCTTTCACTACGAGAGCCACAACCAGCTCCGGACGCACCTCTCCGACTTCATGGCCGCCTACAACTTCGCCCGCCGGCTCAAGACACTCAGCGGCCTCACGCCCTACGAATACATCGCCAAGATCTGGACGTCAGAGCCAGACCGGTTCATCGTCAACCCGATCCACCAGATGCCGGGACTAAACACCCTCACGCCCTACGAATACATCGCCAAGATCTGGACGTCAGAGCCAGACCGGTTCATCGTCAACCCGATCCACCAGATGCCGGGACTAAACACCTAGCGCCAGCTGTCGAACCACATCCAGCGGTTGAACGCCTGCGGTCCCGACAGCGGAGCGGCGGAAAGGATGGGATAGAAATAGACGAACAGCATGATCGCCGGCAGCGCGAACCATTCGTCGGCGCGGGCGAGGCGACCCCTGGCATGGGCGTGGAAGGCGGCGGCAAGCGCGAGGCAGAGCCAGATGCTCGACAGGTGGTAGTAATAATAGAAGCCGAGCGATTTGGGGATTACCGCCCATACCGCCAGCGATCCGACCCACAGCAGCCCGATGCCGAACAAGGCCGGTGCCCGCCGCTTCCATCCGGTCCGCAGGCACACCGCGACGGCCAGCAACCCGCCCCACATGATCGCCGGATTGCCGAGCAGCAGCACGCCGCGCTGCACGCCCGCATCGGGTTCGTAGAAATACCAGATCGGCCGGGCCAGCAGCGGCCAGGTCCACCAGCTCGATTGATAGGGATGCGCCGCCAGGATCTGGGTCTGGCGTTCGTACATATCCCATTGGAACGGCAGCAGCCGAGCAAGGGTCAGCGGCTCGGACGCGTAGAAGAAGGCCGGGGCGAAGGTCGCGAAATAGGTGGCGATGCTGACCGCGCCGAGGATCGCCAGCGCCGCGATCAGCGGCAGGCCCGGCCAGTAATCGCGCTTGCCGGTCTTGCCCCAGATCAGCAGCAGGCCGGCCCCCGCGACATAGGGCACCGCCGCCCACTTCACCCCGACCGCCAGCCCGAACAGCAACGCCGCCAGCGTCAGCCGCAGCGCCGGCTGCCCGCGCATCGACCAGAGGAGCGCGGCGATGGCGAGCGTGACGAACGCGCCGAGATACACCTCCAGCATCGCCGTCCGCGCCTCGACCAGCAGCGTCTGGTCGAGCATCGCCAGCGCCGCGCCGAACGCGGCAACATGCGTCCGCCGGAACAGCAGTTGCAGGATGGCGAAGACGCCGAGCACCGTCGCCGTGCCCGCCAGCGTCCCCATGATCCGCCAGCCCCACGGATTGTCGCCGAGCAGCAGGATGCCCGCCGCGATCAGTTCCTTGGCCACCAGCGGATGTTCGGGATTGGCGGGATAGGCGAGCGTCAGCAGCGTTCGCGCGGCAGGGACGTAATGGACTTCGTCGAACGACAGCTTGCCCGGCCGGCCCAGCGCCCAGGCGAACAGCAATTGCGCCGCCACGCCGATCAGCAGCGCGGTGGTCCATGGGCGATCGCGCAGGCGGGAAAGCATGGCGGGCGTGTAGCGGAACGTCCGCCCCAAGCAAATCCTCCCGGAATCGGTGAAGGCGCAGTCCAGTACCGATATCCTCCCCGGAGCGGGGACGATTGTCACGGTTCGCCCATGACTTGCCACATTCGGTCCCTAACGGGCCGTTCATGGCACTGATCGACACGTTTCTCGCCCGCACGGTTCGTCGCGGCACGCTTTCCCTGACCCACGCCGATGGCCGTATCGTCCATTTCGGTACCCCCGATCCGGCCTTTCCCGATGTTGCGATCCGCTTCACCAGGCCGGGCGTCGCCGGCCGCATCGTCCGCCATCCGGCATTGGGCGCGGCAGAGGCGTTCACGGACGGCGAACTGGTCATCGATCGCGGCGACATTCGCGATCTGGTCGAATTGCTGACCGGCAACACGCCATGGGGCCGGGGCGGCGGGTTGCGGCCGTCGCTGCCGATCCGCCTGTTCGATGCCGTCCGGCACCGGATCGACCGGGTGAACATGGCGCGGCGGTCGAAACGAAACGTCGCGCATCATTACGACCTGTCGGATCGGCTCTACGCGCTCTTCCTCGACACCGACCTGCAATATAGCTGTGCCTATTTCACCGATGCCGACCATGGCCTCGAACAGGCGCAGGCCGACAAGAAGGCGCATATCGCCGCGAAACTGGCGATAAGGCCGGGGATGCGCGTGCTCGACATCGGCTGCGGCTGGGGCGGGATGGCGCTGTATCTGCACGAAAAGACCGGGGCCGAGGTGCTGGGCGTCACCTTGTCCGAAGAGCAGATCAAGGTCGCCCGCCGTCGCGCCGAAGCCGCCGGCGTCGCCGACAAGGTGAAGTTCGAGCTGATCGATTATCGCGACGTGACCGGCCGGTTCGACCGGATCGTGTCGGTCGGCATGTTCGAACATGTCGGCCCGCCGCAATATGGCACCTTCTTCCGCAAGTGCCGCGAATTGTTGACCGACGACGGCGTGATGCTGGTCCATACCATCGGCCGGATGGGCGTGCCGGGCGTCACCGACACCTTCACGACCAAATACATCTTCCCCGGCGGCTATAACCCCGCGCTGTCGGAGATCGTGCGCGGTTATGAGGGCACCAAGCTGATCGCGAGCGATATCGAGGTGCTGCGCGTCCATTATGCGCTGACCATCGATCACTGGTATGCGCGCACGGTCGCGGCGAAGGATGCGATCGTCGACCTGTACGACGAGAAATTCTACCGCATGTGGACCTTCTACCTCGCCGGCGCGGCGGCGGCGTTCCGCCATGGCGGCATGGTCAATTATCAGGTGCAGCTGACCCGTGACCGCTGGGCGCTGCCGCTGACCCGCGATTATATGGTGGAGGAAGAGCGGCGGTTGCGGGGCTAAGTTGTGCTCTGCCCCGGATCGGGTCCGGGGCGGCGTGTCTCTAGCCGAGGGTGATGCCGACGACCTTCCATTCGGTATCTTCCTGATCGAGCATCACTGTCTCCACCTGCTCACCGCCCCTGGCGAAGCGGGTGCGGAATTTGACCGATTGGTAGCCATAGGGCGGGGCAGGAACATATTCCTGTCCGATCAGCGTCCGCGACACGACCGGGCCGAGCGGAGTACGAACCTTTTCCGAGACATTGGTCCAGACCTGCTCCGTATTCAGCTTGCGGAAGGCAACGCCGAACCGGCGGTAGGTGTCGGTCCAGCGCCCCTGATCGACCAGTTCGAGGAAGGTGCGCGCCGCATCGGGCGCGGGCGTCGCCGGTGCGGTCGCGGGCGGCGGTGCCGGCACCTGCAACGTCGCGGGCAACAGGGTGAAGGCCAGCAGGCCGAGGGCAAGGGTCATGACGATCGCTCCGATCAGAAACCGGGGCAGGCGACGTGCCGGCCCCGCGCCGTCGTCCGGCGTGGAAGCCACATCGGTGGTGCGGCGGCTCGCGTCGTCCCCGTTTCTCATGTCCCCCAGATTTTCGGGGGTCGCGCCCTCGGCCTCGAACAGCATCCGCGCCGCCTCGCGACTGCTCGACACCGCCAGCTTGCGCCGGGCGTCGCGCAGCCGTTCGTTGATGGTGTGGACCGACAGGCCGAGCGTCACCGCGACCGACTTCGCATCATGGCCGCGCACGATCAGGCGCAGCGTCTGCTTTTCCTTGTCGGTCAGGGCGGTGAGGCCCGGATGGTCCGGCATTGTCATGCGGCGGGACCTATGGCCGGGGCAGGGGTGGGACCACCCCTAAAAATTTGGGAAGCAGGACGGTGGTCCCAAATACGTCGTGGCCGCGGATCAAGTCCGGGGTAACGACGAAGGGAAAGCGGCGCGGCTCAATCCTCGCCGAAGCGATCCTCGACCAGTTGCGCGAGTTGTCCAACCACCGCCTCAGCACCGTCGCCGCTCGCGCTGATCGTGATATGGTCGCCCTTGGCGGCGCCGAGCATCATCAGGCCCATGATCGAGGTGCCGGTGACGCTCGATCCGTCCTTTTCGACGCTGACCTCGATCGGTTGCGCGGCGGCCATCGTCACGAATTTGGCGGAGGCGCGGGCGTGGAGGCCGCGACGGTTGGTGATCTGCACGGTGCGCGAGGTGGTCATGCCGCTGCTTCCCCCAGAACCTCGCTGGCGACCGAAATATATTTGCGGCCGGCTTCGCGCGCGGCGGCGACCGCTTCGGCGACCTTCATCGCCTTGCGCGCGCCCCCCAACCGGATCAGCATCGGCAGGTTGATGCCGGCGATCACCTCGATCCGGCCGGTTTCCATCAGCGAGATCGCAAGGTTGCTGGGCGTACCACCGAACAGGTCGGTCAGCACGATCACGCCCTGCCCGGCATCGACCGCGGCGATCGCGGTCGCGATGTCGGCGCGGCGTTCCTCCATATCGTCGTCGGGACCGATACACACCGTCTCGATCCGCTCCTGCGGGCCGACGACATGCTCCATCGCAACGACGAACTCCTGGGCAAGACGACCATGCGTCACCAAAACCAACCCGATCATGTTCGTCGTCGTTCCTACATCCGTCATGGCGCGCGCCGTGCGCCTTCCAGCGAGTCCTGCGGCGCGGTGCCGAGATCGCGATGTTCTATCGTGGGCGAAAAACCCTGATCGCGCAACCATGCCCCCATGCGTTCGGCGACATGGACCGACCGGTGTCTCCCGCCGGTACAGCCAAAGGCGATGGTGACATAGGATTTGCCCTCCGCCTTGTAGCGCGGCAGCAGCGTCGCCAGCATCGTTTCGAACGAAGCGATGGCGGCGTCATAGGCGGGATCGGCCTGCACATAGGCGGCAACATCGGCGTCGAGGCCGGTGCCGGGCCGCAGCACCGGGTCCCAGTGCGGGTTGCGCAGGAAGCGCATGTCGAGCACGATATCGGCGTTGCGTGGCGCACCGCGGGCAAAGCCGAACGAATATACCGACAACACCGGATCGGCACTGCCCGGCGCGGCGAACGTCTCGCGCACCCATTCCGCCAGCGCGTTGCGCGAGAAATGGGTGGTGTCGAGCAGCCGGTTCGCAAAGGCGCGCAGCGGTTCGAGCACCGCGCGCTCGGACTCGATCCCGTCGGCGGCGGTGCGATCGGTGGCAAGGGGATGGCGGCGGCGCGTTTCGTTGTAGCGGCGCTCCAACTCGGCCTGGCTGCTGTCGAGGAACAACACGCTGACGCCCAGATTGGGGCGGTCGCGAATGCGGTCGACGATCTGTTGCGCGTCGAAGCCCCGCGTCCGGGTGCCGATGCCGATCGCCAGCGGCCGTTCGGCATCGGCGGGGCTGGCAGCGATCAGGTTGCCGAGCAGGCGCAACGGCAGATTGTCGACGATATCCCAGCCGCTGTCCTCCAGCGTCTTGAGCACCGTCGATTTGCCCGCACCCGACATGCCGGTGACGAGCAGGATATCGGCATGGCGCATCATCGGAGAATCCTGTCAAGCATTAGGTCGATCTTGGCGGGTGCCGAGGCTTCGAGCAACGCCAGTCTGTAGGCGGGGATGGCGATGCCGGCGAGTGTCCGCGTCATGGGTTCGGGCAGGCGATCGGGGGTGCCGGCCTCGACGAACAGCGCGACGGGGATGCTGGCGATGGTCGGGCGATCGACGATGCCCAGCCCACGCACCTCGATACGGCCGGCGATGGTGGCGGGCGCGGTCGCATGGAGCGTGCCGGCTTCGACATGGAGCAGGGTGTAATCGTCGCTGACCAGTACCCCGCCGCGCTCGATCAGCCGGAGCGCGAGGTCCGATTTGCCTGATCCCGACGGGCCGGCGATCAGCACGCCGACGCCGCGGATCGCGACGCAGCCGGCGTGGATCGGCGGTTCGGTCATTCGCCGGCGATCGGCAGATGTACGACGAAGCGCGCGCCTTCGCGGCTGTCCCGGCGTGATTCGGCGGCGATCATACCGCCATGCCCTTCGACGATGGTTCGGGCGATGGCAAGGCCGAGGCCGGAATGCTGGCCGAACGCCTCGCCGCCGGGGCGGACCGAATGGAACCGGCGGAACACCGCCTCGCGCTGTTCGGGCGGCACGCCGGGACCGTCGTCGACGATCTCGATCTCGACCAGATCGCCGTCGTTTCCGCCGCCGATCCGCACCGCGCCTCCGGGCGGGGAGAAGGAAATGGCGTTGTCGATCAGATTGGCGAACACCCGTTCCAGTCGGGCACCCTCGCCGTGCACAACCAGCGGACCGACGTCGCCACGATCGAAGTGGAGCGTCACGTCGCGGTCGATCCCGCGATCGACACGGTACGCGACCAGCGCCGCGATCAGCGCCGCCAGATCGACATCCTCGAACTTCGCCCGCGCCAATTGCGCATCGAGCCGCGAGGCATCGGAGATATCGGTGATGAGGCGGTCGAGCCGGTGGACGTCGTCCTGCACGATCGCCAGCAACTGGTCGCGCAGATCAGGATCCCTGACCGTCGCCAGCCCGTCGACCGCCGACCGCAGCGAGGCGAGCGGATTCTTCAGCTCATGGGTGACGTCGGCGGCAAAGGCTTCGGTCGCATCGATCCGGCTGCGCAACGCGGCGGTCATGTCGGACAGCGAGCGGGCGAGCATGCCGATCTCGTCGCGGCGGCTGGGCAGGCGCGGCACCACGACCTCCCGGTCTCGGCCCAGCCGCACCCGGATCGCGGCGCGCGCCAGCATCCGCATCGGGCGGACGATGGTGCGCGCGAGGAACAGCGACAGCAGCACCGACAGCAGCACCGCGACCGCGAGAACCATGCTCAGCCGCGCGCGTTCGGTCCGCACCGTCTGGGTGATGTCGCGGGCATTGACCGTCGCCATCAGTACCCGGTCCTCGGGCAGGGGCGCGGCGGCGGTGACGACCGGCGTCCGGTCGGGCGCGCGCCACACCGTCGCGGCGGTGCCGCCGGTGGTGCGGACCGTCACCACATCGGGCCAGCGCAGGCCGCGACCCGGCGCGCGTTCGCGGTACAGCGGGTCGCGATCGTTGCGGACCACGGTATCGATCACCGCGTCGAGCGCGCGCGCCGCATCCTGCTGCCAGCCATCCTTGTCGGGATCGCGCAGCTGGAAATTGCGCACGCCCAGTTGCCGGCTGTCGGCGACCAGCCGCCCCCGCCGGTCGTAAATGCGGAGCCGCAGCCCTGATTTGCGCGCGAAATTGACCATTTCGTCGGTGCGCTCGTCGGGCGACAACAATGTCAGCGCCTCGGCGATCAACCGCACTTCGCGTTCGGCCTGCGCCACCCGGCCGTCGACGATGCGCGCACGATAGCTGTCGAGATAGAAGAACCCGCCCGCCAGCAGCGCGAGCGCGAAGATGTTGACGAACAGGATGCGCGGGGTGAGCGACACCCGCCCCGACCAGCGCAGCGACAGGGCGCCTTCGTTGGGCGGACGGTCGATGGGGTCAGCGTCGGGCATTCGGCATTCCTACATGCCGCAGCCGTACCCCCGCGCAGGCGGGGGTCCAGCGTTTCACCCGCCGACCGTTGTTCCGCCTGGCTCTGGACCCCCGCCTGCGCGGGGGTGCGGCGGAGTGGCTGGGCTGGCGCGGCGCGCCTGTGCTCCCCGTCCTAATCGTCGGCGAACCGGTATCCTGCGCCATATAACGTCTCGATCGCGTCGAATTCCTTGTCGACCTGCCGAAACTTGCGGCGCAACCGTTTGATGTGGCTGTCGATGGTGCGGTCGTCGACATAGATGTCGTCCTGATAGGCGGCGTCCATCAACTGGTTGCGGGTCTTGACGATACCCGGACGGCTGGCAAGCGTTTCGAGGATCAGGAATTCGGTGACGGTCAGTGTCACGTTCTCGCCGTGCCACGTCACCTTGTGCCGCGCCGGGTCCATCGCCAGCCGTCCGCGCTCCAGCACCGGTTGCGTCCCCTCGGCACTGCCCGCCTCCCCCGGCTGGGCCGGTTCGGCACGGCGCAGGATGGCGCGAATGCGCGCGATCAGCAGCCGCTGCGAAAATGGCTTCGCGATGTAATCGTCGGCACCCATGGCGAGACCCAGCGCCTCGTCCAGCTCGTCGTCCTTGCTGGTCAGGAAGATGACCGGCAGCCGGCTGCGCTCGCGCAACCGGCGGAGCAGTTCGAGGCCGTCCATCCGCGGCATCTTGATGTCGAGCACCGCAAGATCGGGCGGGTTCTCGGCGAACGCCTTCAACGCCACCTCGCCGTCCGAATAGACGCGCGTGACGAACCCCTCGGTCTGCAACGCGATCGAGACGGAGGTCAGAATGTTGCGGTCGTCATCGACCAGGGCGATCGTCGCGGTCATTGCATCGGGTCCGTCTGCATCATCGGCAGGGTTACGGGAAAGGGGCGTTCGGCTCAATGCCCCCGTCCATCTCAAATAGTCATATAATTGACAAAGAACAGCAACCGTCCCGGTTCGATCGGCGGTAATCAACGTTACGTCGAAAATGATGTTTAACGCGTTTGACGAACGGCGATCGCAAGCATAGGGGAAGCATAGCGAACACATAGCGAGGCGATGGACAGGGCGTTCGCCGCCGGTGATTCGACAGGGAGAATGGCAGCATGGCGATCGTGACGCCGGAATACGGACTGGCTGCGATGGAGATCGAGACCGGGGCCGATGTGCACTGGAATCTGCAGACCCCGCAGCTCGTCGAACAGGCGGTGGCCCGTGGCGAGGGGCGGCTGGCAAAGGACGGTCCGCTGGTCGTGACGACCGGCCGGCATACTGGCCGCAGCCCACAGGACAAGTTCATGGTCCGCGACGCCATCACCGAGGAAACGGTGTGGTGGGGCAAGACCAACCGCGCGATGCAGCCCGAACATTTCGCGGCGCTGAAGGCGGACTTCGTCGAACAGCTGACCACCGAACCGACGCTGTTCGTGCAGGACCTGTATGGCGGATCGCAGCCCGAACACCGGGTGAAGGTTCGCGTCATCAACACGCTGGCGTGGCATAACCTGTTCATCCGCACGATGCTGGTGCGTCCCGACGTCGCCGACCTCGCCGGGTTCGTGCCCGACTTCACGATCATCGACCTGCCGACCTTCCGCGCCGATCCCGAGCGTCACGGTTGCCGCAGCGAGACGGTGATCGCGGTCAGCATGACGGAGAAGCTGATCCTGATCGGCGGCACGCAATATGCCGGCGAAATGAAGAAGTCGGTGTTCGGCCTGCTCAACTTCCTGCTGCCCGAAACCGGCACGATGCCGATGCACTGTTCCGCCAATATCGGTCCGAACGGCGACACGGCGGTGTTCTTCGGCCTGTCGGGCACCGGCAAGACGACGTTGTCGGCCGATGCCAGCCGCACGCTGATCGGCGACGACGAACATGGCTGGTCGGACACCGCGGTCTTCAATTTCGAAGGCGGCTGCTATGCCAAGATGATCCGCCTGTCGGCAGAGGCCGAACCGGAAATCTTCGCGACGACAAAGCGCTTCGGCACCGTCCTTGAGAACGTGGTGATGGACCCGGACACCCGCACGCTCGACCTCGACGATCCGAGCATCGCCGAAAACTCGCGCGCGGCCTATCCGATCGACTGCATTCCGAATGCGTCGGCCGACAATATGGGGCCGACGCCGCGCAACGTGGTGATGCTGACCGCCGACGCCTTTGGCATCCTGCCGCCGATCGCACGGTTGACCCCCGATCAGGCGATGTATCATTTCCTCTCGGGCTACACGTCCAAGGTAGCGGGCACCGAAATCGGCGTGACCGAACCGGAACCGGTCTTCTCGACCTGTTTCGGGGCGCCGTTCATGCCGCGCCACCCGTCGGTCTATGGCAATCTGCTGAAGGAGCGCATCGCCAAGGGCAATGTCGCATGCTGGCTGGTCAACACCGGCTGGACCGGCGGCCAATATGGCGAAGGCCGCCGCATGCCGATCAAGGCGACGCGTGCGCTGCTCAACGCCGCGCTCGACGGGTCGCTGGCCGATGGCGAATTCCGCACCGATCCCAATTTCGGGTTCGAGGTGCCGGTTTCGGTGCCGGGCGTCGACGCCGCGATCCTCGACCCGCGCTCGACCTGGGCCGATGGCGATGCCTATGACCGCACGGCTGCCAGGCTGGTCGACCTGTTCAACCACAATTTCGCGCAGTTCGCCGACGCGGTCGACGCCGGCGTTCGCGATGCCGCACCGAAGGCACGCGAACTCGCGTAAGAGGTAGGAGAGGGAGCGCCCCCGCCACGTAGCGGGGGCGCCTTTTCCACATCGACGTCGTCCCCGCATCGGCGGGGATCCGCAGCCGTAACGGCCGCACGTCTTCCCCGAATGCGCGGGAAGTAGGCGCGGTTTCTCCCCAACGCTCGCCGTCCCCGGGGATAACAATCGCGACTTCAGCGTTGTGAGGCGGATGACCCAGCCGAATCACGCCGCCCTGACGCTGCGCGCCGGCCGCAAGCTGCGGTTGAAGGCCGAGGTTTCGGTCACGCCGATGGGTTTGCTGTCGATCGGGGCGCTGGTATCGGCGATCCTGTTGTCGAGTGCTGCGATCGTCGTCGCGGCGCGCCGTTGAGGGGGAGGGGCGATGTTCTACGACTCCAACGCGTGGCCACCACCGCCCGACGGCTACGAACCGCCCCGGCCGCCCGCACGGCTCAGCCCGCCGCAGGAACGGGTGATGATTGGCACGATCGCGGTCTTCCTGCTGGTGATGTTCATCGGCCCGCTTGCCGGGTCGTCGGTCGTCCTCGCGATTATGTCGCTGTTCACCTAACCGCGCACGAACGTCCAGCGATCGCCCCCGGCATCGGCAAAGCGATAGCCGTCGCTGTCGAACCCTTGCATCGCATCGACATCGGTCACGCGGTGCTCGCACATCCACCGCGCCATCATCCCCCGCGCTTTCTTGGCGTGGAAACTGACGAAGCGCGGCCCGTCCGGACCGTTCTCGCGGAAGTCGACGTCGATCACGCGAACCCCGTCCGGCAGCTTCCCCGCGACCGCATGCCAATATTCCTGGCTGGCGAGGTTCAGCACCACCGCATCCCCGCTTGCCGCCACATCGTCGGCCAGCAGCGCCGCGATCCGCGTGCCCCAGAACCCGTAGAGGTCGCTCGCCCTTCCCGGTGCCCAGCGCGTGCCCATTTCCAGCCGATAGGGCCGGATCACGTCGAGCGGCCGCAACAGTCCGTACAGTCCCGACAGGATCCGCACATGGTCCTGCGCGAACGCGAACCCCGGTTCTTCCAGCGACTTGGCGTCGAAGCCGGTATAGACGTCGCCGGCAAAGGCCAGCATCGCCGGTCGTTCGGGCGCATCGGCGAAGGCGCGATAGCGGCCGGCGTTCAATTCGGCCAGCTTGGGCGAAATCTTCATCAGCGTCGCCAGCCTCGCGGCCCCCAGCCGGGCCGCGCCCCGCGCGATCTGTCCGGTCTGATCGGGCAGGCGCGGCATGCTGTGCTGCGGCAAGGCGGGCAGGGGGCTGTCGTAATCGAGCGTCTTGGCGGGGGAGAGGATCGCGATCATCGCCGCCGCCTATCCGCCTGCAAAGCCGCCGTCAAAGGGCGGCAGGGAGCCGAACCGTTCAACGCGCGTTCACGCGGTGTCCGGCATCGGACGACGCGCGCGCCCGCTTGTGCGGATGCGCCGTAGGACCTAGAGGAGCGGCGCCTGCCGGGCGTTGTTCCGGCACCAGTTTTCGGGAGAGATCACGGCATGACGTTCGTTTCCAAGGCTGCCCTCGCCGCCATGCTCGGCTTGGGTGCAACCCTGGTCGTCGCCCCGCCGGCCGATGCCCAGAAGCGCAAGAAGGAAGAAGCGCCGGCCGCACCCCAGATCCAGGTCGGCGAGGCATTTCGCGTCGCGGTACTGGCGGCCGATGCGGCGATCAAGGCGAAGGACTTCGCCACGGCCGACACGCAGCTCGCCGCCGCGCAGGCCGCGATGACCGCCGGCAATCAGGACGAGGCCTATTTCCTCGCCCAGACCAAGGTACAGGCCGCGCAGGGCAAGAATGATCGTCCGGCGCTCGCCGCTGCGATCGATGAATTGCTGGCCAGCCCGAAGCTGAAGCCGGAAGATCGCGGTGGCCTGTATTTCAACCGCGGCATCCTCGCGCTCGACGCCAAGCAGGGCGACGTTGCCAAGCAGTTCTTCCAGCGCGCGCAGCAGGCGGGCTATAAGGACCCCGATCTCGACCTGCGCCTTGCCCAGATCGAGATTCAGGGCGGCAATATCGATGCCGGCGTCCAGAACATGGAAAAGGTCATCGCCGCGAAGAAGGCCGCCGGTCAGCCGGTGCCGTCGCAGTGGTACGACTATATGATCTCGCAGCTGTACAAGTCGAAGCGTTCGGCCGAAGCCGGCCAGTGGGCGCGTCGTCAGCTGACCGAATATCCGACGCAGGCGAATTGGCGCAAGGTGCTGATCCTCTTCCGCGACCGCGCCGACAATAACGGTGCGACGCTCGGCAATCAGGCGCGCGTCGACGTGCTGCGCCTGATGCGCGATACCAAGTCGCTGGCCGATCAGAACGACTATCGCGAATATACGCAGGTCACGCAGGACATCGGTCTGCCCTATGAAACCGTCACGCTGATCGACGAAGGTCGCGCGCTGGGCAAGATCCCGGCATCGGCAGCGGTGTTCAACGGTATCAAGACGACCGCGCAGACCCAGATCAAGGCCGATGGTTCGGTCACCGTGCTCGAAACCCGTGCCAAGGCGGGTGCCAATGGCCGCGCGGCGGCCGCTGCCGGCAATGTCTATCTGGCGACCGGCAATAATGCCAAGGCGATCGAGCTGTACCAGCTGGCGCTGCAAAAGGGCGGCGTCGATGCCGATGAAGTGAACACGCGCATCGGTATCGCGCAGGCCCGTTCGGGCAACGCCGCCGAAGCCAAGGCGTCGTTCGCCAAGGTCACCGCCGGCCCGCGCGGCGAAATCGCGACCTTCTGGACGCTGTTCGTCGACCAGCCGCGCATCGTCGCCTCGACCCCGGTCGTCGGCAACAACTGATCGCATCGCTTACGTTGCGCAATTCGGCCCGGACAGGCGACTGTCCGGGCCGTTTTCATTTGGGTCGGGTCTACGCTACGGCTGCGTGCATAATCCGCGCGGGAACCCGCTTACCGTCCCAGCATATGATCCACGAAGCGCGGCAGGTCCTTGAACCCCGACAGCTTCACCGCACCCCCTTCGGCGCTCTGTGACGACGGCACCAGCGCCCGGCCGAAACCGAGCTTTCCGGCCTCCTTCAACCGCAGCGCGCCATGCGCCACCGGCCGCACCTCGCCCGACAGCGCGATTTCGCCGAACACGATCGCATCCGACGGCACCGGCCGTTCGGACAGTGCCGAGACCAGCGCCGCCGCCACCGCCAGATCGGCCGCCGGGTCGGTCACCCGATACCCGCCGGCGATGTTGAGATAGACTTCGGCGGTCGCGAACGCCAAGCCGCACCGCGCCTCCAGCACGGCGAGGATCATCGCCAGCCGGCCCGAATCCCACCCGACCACTGCGCGCCTCGGCGTGGCCCCCGACGCCAGTCGCACCGTCAGCGCCTGCACCTCGACCAGTACCGGCCGCGTGCCCTCCAGCGCCGGGAACACCACGGTGCCGGTGACATTCTCGTCACGGCTGGTCAGGAACAGCGACGAAGGGTTAGAGATTTCGGACAATCCCTCGCTTTCCATCGCGAAAACGCCGATTTCGTCGGTGCCGCCGAAGCGGTTCTTGACCGCGCGCAGGATGCGGTACTGGTGGCTGCGCTCGCCCTCGAACGCCAGCACCGTGTCGACCATGTGTTCGAGCACACGCGGACCGGCGATCGACCCGTCCTTGGTGACATGACCGACCAGCACCACCGCCGTGCCGCGTTCCTTGGCGAACCGGATCAGTTCGCCCGACGATGCCCGCACCTGGCTGACCGTGCCCGGTGCGCCTTCGATCAGGTCGCTGTGCATCGTCTGGATCGAATCGATGATGAGCAGATCGGGTGCCGCCGCCCCGCCGAACGTCGTCAGGATGTCGCGCACCGATGTCGCCGCCGCCAGTTGCACCGGCGCATTGCCCAACCCCAGCCGCCGCGCGCGCAACCGTACCTGATCGGACGCTTCCTCGCCCGAGACATAGGCCACGCCCTTGCCCGCCAGCGCCAGCTTCGCCGCCGCCTGCAACAACAGCGTCGACTTGCCGATACCCGGATCGCCGCCGATCAGCGTCGCCGACCCCTCGACGAAGCCGCCGCCGAGCGCGCGATCGAGTTCGGCGATCCCGGTCGTCAGCCGATCGGGTAGCGCGATGTCGGTATCGAGGCCGGACAACAGGATCGGCCTGCCGCCGCTTTGCAGGTTATGTCGCGCCGAAAACGGGGTAACGACCGCCCCGGCATCCTCGACCAGCGTGTTCCAGTCGCCGCAATCGGCACATTGCCCCGCCCATTTGGACGAAACCGATCCGCATTGCTGACAGACATAGCGCTTCTGGGGTTTTGCCATGGCAGCGCCCTAACAGAAGCGGAACGAACGGGGAATATCGCAAGAGACCTCTTCCGCACGAGGAGGGGAATCGCCGCGCAGCACCGCTCCCGCCGGGGGACGGACTTAGGCGGGATCGACATTCAGTTCGCTGGGCGCAGGAATAGCGTTCCATCCCGTTCGTCACTCCCGCGCAGGCGGGAATCCATATACGCCAGCGTCGCGAATCCGGTCAAACCGTCGGCGTCTATGGGTTCCCGCCTTCGCGGGAATGACGAAATTCGGTGGTTATCGCTGAATGTCGATTGGTCCTAGTCCAGTTCGCTGCCGCGCTTGAGCACCTTGGCCCCGTCTTCCTGTTCGATCAGATAGGCGGGGTTCTCCTTGGTCCCGTTCTTCGTGATCTTCGTGCCCTTGATCGTCCGCTGCACCCGCCGTTCGAACCGTTCCTCGACCTTGCCCTCGGCGGTGCCGTTGCCCCACGACCATGATACCTTGGCACCCGTCTTGTAACTGTCGCTCATCTGGCCACTCCTGTCGTCGGCCCGGTCAACCGTCCATAGGCGCAATGCGTTCCGGTGGCGTGATGCGCGCGTGCGCGCTATGGGCCACGGATGAAGGCTTCCCAACTCCGCGTGGCGATGTTCAGCGGAAACTATAATTATGTCCGCGACGGCGCGAACCAGGCGCTGAACCGGCTCGCCCGGCATCTGCTCGACCGCGACGTCACGCTTCGCGTCTATTCGCCGACCGTCGCCAATCCGGCATTCCCGCCGACCGGCGATCTGGTCAGCGTGCCCGCCTATGGCATGCCCGGCGGGCGCGGTGAATATAAGCTGGCCCGCGGGCTGACCACGAAGACCCGCGCCGACCTTGAAGGGTTCCGGCCCAATATCGTCCATGTTTCGGCCCCCGACATTCTCGGTCACCGTGCGCTCAGCTGGGCCCGGAAGCAGGGGGTCGCGACGCTCGCCTCGCTCCACACCCGCTTCGAAACCTACCCGCAATATTATGGCATCGGCTTTCTCGAACCCGTTGCGCGCGGCGTGTCGAAACGCTTCTACAACCGCGCCGACCAGGTGATGGTGCCCGGTCGCGGCATGGCGGAGCTGTTGCACGAATGGGGCGTGACCCGCCCGGTCGGTATCTGGTCGCGCGGGGTGGATCATCACCGCTTCAATCCGGCGATGCGCGATGTCGACTGGCGGCGCTCGATCGGCATCGGCGACGACGAGGTCGCGGTCAGCTTCCTCGGGCGGCTGGTTCTGGAAAAAGGGCTCGATGTCTTTTCGGACGTCGCCACCGAATTGCAACGACGCGGCGTCAAGCATCGCATTCTCGTAATCGGCGAAGGCCCCGCGCGCGACTGGTTCGCCGAACGCGTGCCGCATGCCGTGTTCGCCGGGTTTCAGGCGGGCGACGATCTTGGCCGTGCCGTCGCGTCGATGGACGTGTTCTTCAACCCCTCGATCACCGAAACGTTCGGCAACGTCACGCTGGAAGCGATGGCCGCCGGGGTTCCCGTCGTTGCCGCGCGTGCGTCGGGTGCGGTCGGGCTGGTCGACGACCGGCGCACCGGCTTCCTCGTGCCGCCGCGCGACGTCCCGGCCTATGCCGATGCGATCGCCCGGCTGTGCGAGGACGCCAATATGCGCTGGCACATGGGACTGGCGGGCCATGAGGACGCCAAGGAATATGAATGGGACCGCGCCAATCAGGCGGTACTGGACGCCTATCTGCGGATCGTGCGCGGGTAGGGGGTATTGGGCGACGTGCCTGTCGTGCGCGCGTCGACGACCTTCCACCATCCCCTCATGCCATGAACGCTGCAACGGCAAAGCTTCGGCAAACTGCCTCGCTTGCCGTCCGTCGCCGCGCCGAGCCTGTTCCTGCGGTTGCTGCCGGGTGTACGGATTGGCGGCGTTGCGAGTAATGGCGTGATGCAGGGAACAACTTCCGGCTCCCGATGGCTATTCCGCCAAGGTAGCCAACGATCATTACCGCCCGGAGCCGCCCATGAACCTTCTTCTCCTCGCCGCCGCCCTGTCGGGCGCGATGGCCGTCGCGGCCGGTGCGTTCGGTGCCCATAGCGCGTCGGGGCCGGCAGTCGACTGGTTGAAGACCGGAGGCCAGTATCAACTCGCTCACGCCATCGCCGCGCTTGTCGCGCTGAACCTCGGCGCGCGCGGGCCGGGCTGGCTTTTCGTCGCAGGCGGGCTTTTGTTCGGCGGTTCGCTCTACGCGATGGCGCTGGGCGGCCCGCGCGGGGTGCTGGGACCGATCACGCCGCTGGGCGGGTTGGCGATGATGATCGGCTGGCTGTGGCTCGGCTGGATCGCGTTGCGGCGGTGACAGGCCATGACGAGAGCAACATCGAAGCGGCTGTCCTACAAACCCGACCCTGCGTTACCCCGATCCCCGCTCTTTCGACCGTCAACTCACCCGATCGCAATCGCATAGGTATGGAACTGCGCGTCGCGCGCCCATCCTGCCCGCACATACAGCGCATGTGCCGCGCTGTTGTCGACGGCGGTCGCCAGCGATATCCGCGCCGCGCCGGACTCGCGCGCGACCTCGCAGGCACCATGCAACAACGCCGCCCCGATCCCGTGGCTGCGCAATTCGGGCCGGACGAACAGGTCGTTCAGGATCATGGTCGGCCGCAGCCGCACCGACGAGAAACTCGGATATAGTTGCGCGAAGCCGGAATCGTCGTCGGCGAGCAAAATCACCGATTGCGCCCGCTCGATCCGCTCGATCAGGAAAGCGCGCGCGCCATCGACATCGCTTTCCTGCTCGTAGAACTGCCGATACGCGTCGAACAACGGTACGATGCGATCGATATCCTGCAACGTCGCACGCCGGATCGTACCCATGGCTTTCCTCGCTGACCGCGCGTCGGTGTCAACTTCCGCGCACATGCCGAATCACGTTTGCTACAGGGAATCGTTTAGTATCAACGATTTAACCGAAACCCCCGGCCACACGACTACGCCGTGCAACCTTAACGTAGCGCAAACTTCGCCAACTTCCGCGACTATTGTCCGAAACGCGCCTTGGTCGCCTGTGCCACTGCCTCGCGCGCCGCCGCGAGCAGCGCGCCGGCCTTTGCCTCGCACTCGCGCTGTTCGTATTCCGGCACGCTGTCGGCGACGATGCCCGCCCCCGACTGGACGTGCATCACCCCGTCCTTGACCACGGCGGTGCGCAGCACGATGCACGAATCCATGGACCCGTCGGGACTGAAATAGCCGACCCCGCCGGCATAGGCACCGCGACGTTCGCGTTCCAGTTCGGCGATGATCTGGCACGCCCGCACCTTGGGCGCGCCCGATACGGTACCGGCGGGGAAGCCGGCGAACAGCGCATCGAGCGCATCGGCGTCGTCGCGCAGCTTGCCCACGACGTTCGACACGATGTGCATGACATGACTGTAGAATTCGACGGTATAGCTGTCGGTGACCCGCACGCTGCCAGTCGATGCGACCCGCCCGACATCGTTGCGGCCAAGGTCGAGCAGCATCAGATGTTCGGCCCGCTCCTTGGGATCGGCGAGCAGGCTGGTCCGGTTCGCTTCGTCCTCCGCCGCCGTCGCACCGCGCGGTCGCGTACCGGCGATCGGCCGGATCGTGACCTCGCCGTCGCGCAGCCGGACGAGAATTTCAGGGCTCGATCCGGTCAGCGCAAAGCCCGGCAGGTCGAGATGGTAGAGGAACGGCGACGGGTTGATCCGCCGGAGCGCCCGATACAATTCGAACGGCTCGAGCGGGAACGGGCTGGTGAAGCGTTGCGCCAGCACGACCTGAAAAATATCGCCCGCCGCGATATACTCCTTCGCCGCGGCGACCATCTCGCCATAGCGACCCGCGGGCAGCGTCGGCGTCAGCGCCATTTCCGGCGCTTCCGCCAGCCGCGCGGGCGCAGGCAGGGCGGCGGCGTCGAGCGCGGCGCCAGTCTCCTCGATCCGCTCGACCGCGCGCTCGACCGACGCCCCCGGCCAGACGGGCGCGACGACGAACAGCGTGTCGGACAGGCGGTCGAACACCAGCAGCACCGTCGGCCGGACGAACATCATGTCGGGCAGGCCCAGCGCATCCTCGGCGGCCTGCGGCAACTGCTCGACCAGCCCGACCGTCTCATATCCAAAATAGCCGACCAGACACGCCAGCGCCGGTGGCAGCGCGGCCGGCACGTCCATCCGGCATTCCCCGACCAGCGTGCGCAGTGCGCTCAGCGTCGGCTCGGTGCAGGGCACGAACGCGTCGCGGTCGCTCAGCCAGTGCGGATTGATCGCCGCATCATGCCCCTGCGCCCGGAACACCAGATCGGGGGCGAGGCCGAGCAGGCTGTACCGGCCCCGCACCGATCCGCCCTCGACCGATTCGAGCAGGAAGTCACCGCGTCCCGGCTGGATCAGTTTCAGCGCGGCGGCGACCGGCGTTTCAGTATCGGCGACGCGGGTCGTCCACACCAGCGCCGGACGGCCGGCCGTCAGTGCGACCTGCGCCGCCGCTACCCCCGAAACCGCGCTCATTGCGCGGTGGGGGCGGCCGTTCCGGCCAGTTCGCCCCGCAAACGACCGATCGCGGCAGCATTTTTGGTCACACCGACCTGCCGGCGCACGGCCTCGACGAATTGTTCGGCATATTCATTGCCGCTGATCCGCCCCAGCTCACGACCGACGCCGGTGATCGCCGCCTTGTCGCCGCTCGCATCGCCGCGGGCGATCGAATCGAGATAGACGATGATCCAGCCCTCGCCATCGGGCGCGGCGGTCAGCCGGGCCTTTTTCGGCGCCATCGAGAACATCAGCGAAAGCGCCGGCGGCACCTGCGCCCCCAGCTGCGACAATTGCAGGCGGGACGCGGTCACCGGACGCGGAGCGGGCAGGCGCGCCCCCGATTGCGCCACGGCGGTGTTCAGCGGCACGCCACCATTCACCTTGGTCAGGATCTGCTGCGCGATCATCCGCGCCGCCTTCATCGCCTGATCCTTCAGATACTGGCCGACGACCTGCGCGTGGATGTCGGCCAGCGGCCGCGGTGCGGCACGGGTCACGTCGCCGGTCGCGACCAGCGCAAAGGTGCCGTCGGCCTGGGTCTGCACGATCTGCGGCGCGTCACCGGCCTCGGCCGCGAAGCCGGCTTCGATGATCGGGGCCAGTGCCGGGTCGGGCTGGCCGGGCTTCATCGGGTCGATACCCTGCGCGGTGACCGGCGCGGTTGCCTGTGCGGTCAGCTTGGCATCGGCAACGATCTCGTCAAAGGTCGCGCCATCGGTGATGCCGCCGTCAATCTTCTCCTGCACGGCGCCCAGCGCCGTCGCGCTCTTGGTCTTTGTGAGTTCGGCAACGAGTTCGGGGCGGGCCTGCTCGATCGTTTTGCCGGGCACCTGCGTGATCGTATCGACCTTCAGCACCACGAAGCCCAGCGGCGAGCGGACCGGGCCGACCACCGCACCCTGTTGCGCGGCGAAGGCAGCGGCGGCGATCTCGGCAGAGGTCCGCGCGGCGAACTGACCCTGGGTCTGGCCGGTCAGCGTGGTCGCTTCCAGCCCGAGCGGCGCGGCGGCGGCCGACACGCTCTGGCCGCTGCGAACCGCCTGCGCGACGCGGTTCGCCGCCGCCTGATCGGCGATGACCACCTGCGATATGGCGCGGGTCTGCGACGGTGCGAATCGTGCGGCGTTGGTGCGATACGCGTTCTGCACCTCGGCATCGGTCGGTGCGGACTGCGCCGCGACGCTCGCCGGGCTGACGATCGCATAGCGGATCACCCGCCGTTCCGGGATCGTGTAGCGGCCGCGATTGGCGTTGTAATACGCCTGCAACTGCTGTTCGGTCGGCGCGGCCGGTGCGGGCAGCGCCGCGGTTGGCACGATCGCCACCTGTCCGGTACGCGATTCCTTCGACAGCGAGGCATAGGGCAGCGCCAGCTGCTGCGGCATGAAGCTGTTCTCGACCGTGCGGGCCAGCATCAGCCGGGTCAGCACCGTCCGGCGGAAATCGTCGCGCAACTGTTGCGGGGTGATCCGGGCGCGGGCCAGCGCCTGATCGAACGCCTGTTGGCTGAACTTGCCGTCCAGGCCCTGAAACGCCGGCAGGCTGGCGATCTGTCCGTCGATATAGCGGTCGCTGACGGCGAGTCCGTGATCCTTGGCGAACTGCATCAGCGCCGAATCCGAAATCGCCCGCTCCAGCGATCCTTCGAACCCGCCGGCCGCGATATACTGCGCGGCAGTCAGTCCGGGCTGACGCTGCGCCGCGTTCTGGACGTCGTTCTGGATCCGCTCGCGCAGTGCGACGTCGCCGATTTCCTGATCGCCGACCTTCGCCACTGCCGCACCGCCACCGCCCATCGATGCGGGGCGCAGGCTCTGGATATCCGCCATCGCGAACCCGATGGCGATGGTCACCAGCAGCAGCAGGCCGATGAAGATGCCGACCTTCGACTTGGTCATGCGCCTGAAGAAACCGAGCATCCGTACAACCGATCGCGAGGAATGAAAGGAGGCTGCTTTAGAGACGGGCCGCCGCCGCTTCAAGGTTGCGCGGACCGCCAGACACGCTATCGGCTGTAGAACATGTAAAACGGGCTGGGAGCCGGAACGATGAGTCGTCGCAAGCTGGTCGCGGGGAACTGGAAGATGCACGGGCTGCGGGCTCAGCTGGCCGAGATCGAGGCGATCGATGCCGCCGCCGCCGCCGCGCCGGGCGTCGATGTCGCGCTGTGCGTGCCGGCCACGCTGGTCCACCACGCGGCCGAGATCGCCAAGTCGGTACAGATCGGCGGACAGGACGTGCATGCCAATGAACGCGGCGCGCATACCGGTTGTCTGTCGGCCGAGATGTTGCGGGAGGTCGGGGCACAGGTCGTGATCGTCGGCCATAGCGAGCGCCGTACCGATCAGAACGAAACCAGCCACGACGCATGGGCGAAGGCCGCCGCCGCCCGGCGGCAGGGGCTGGCCGTAATCCTGTGCTGCGGCGAGACCGAAGCGGAACGCGACGCCGGCCGCGCCGAACGTGTGGTGCAGGCGCAAATCGAAAAGTCGGTCCCCGAAGGTGCCAGCGGCGACTGGTTCACGCTCGCCTACGAACCGCGCTGGGCGATCGGCACCGGCCGCACGCCGTCGGCGGACGAAATCGCGCAGGTCCATGCGATCGCCCGTGCCAAGCTGCGCCAGATGGTCGGCGATGCCGCCGACGGCATCCGCATCCTCTATGGCGGTTCGGTCACCGGCGCCAATGCCGGATCGATCCTGTCGATCGAGGACGTTGACGGGGCGCTGGTCGGTGGTGCCAGCCTGACCGCGGCGAAGTTCGTGCCGATCATCGAAGCCGCCGCCGCGCTGTAAGGGGCGGATGGAGCGGATGGATGGTCGACTGCGTTGACCGTTCGTCAGCGCGCGTTCAGCTGCCGATGGCTAATGAACGTGTCCATCACTCTATCCGGGATTTTCGCCATGCGCCTGCCGATCCTGATGCTCGCTTCCGCCCTGATCGCCACCCCTGTCGTCGCGCAGGATCGCGTCGCTGCCGGAGAGGCAGCGTTGGCGCGGATCGTCGAGGGGCGGACCATGGGCAAGCCGGTTGATTGCATCAACCTGCGCGACATTCGGTCGACCGAGATCGTGCCGGATGTCGGTGTCGTGTATCGGATGAACAACGGCACATTGATGGTCAATCGACCGGAGGGCGGCACGATCGCCGACCGCGACGACATTCTGGTCACCCGGACGATCGGGACGCGATTGTGCCGGATCGATATCGTTACACTGGTCGACCGCAATTCGCAGATGTTCAGCGGATCGCTGTCGCTCAACGATTTCGTTCCCTATTCGCGGCTGCCGCGCAAGGCGAACTGACGCTCTTGCGTTGGCGCGGCGCTTCGCCCATATGGCGCGCGGGAGTCGGGCGGACGATGCCGTCGCCAACCCGGTCAGGTCCGGAAGGAAGCAGCCGCAACGATTTCGCAGCGGGTCGTCCGGCTCCCACCTTTAACGCGGCGCGGCAAGTTCCAGCGCGCGACCCATCAAACCGGTGAAGCGCAGCGTATCGACATCCTTTGTCGGATCGTTGACGCCACTCGACAGTACGTACCAGTTGCCGTCCTTGCCCTGGAGCAGGAACGTCATGGTCAGTACGCCGGGCTCCGACCCGCCCTTGTACCCGACATAGCGCCAGTTGGTGGCAGGTTCGGGCAGACCGGGGTTTTTCGACAGGACCGCGCGCAGGTCCGCCCCCGCCGGCCCATCGAAATGGCGTCGCAGCCAGTCCATCGTGCGGACCAGATCGTTCGGACTGGCAAACCATTCGATCTGCTCGACGCGCAACGGCTTGCCGTCCTGGAACAAGGTCTTGGGAATTGCCGCGATCGTCGTGTCACGCACCGGTCCGTCGAGAAACGCGCGACGTTGCGCGATCGGCAGCGCCAGATACTTCGACCCCAGCGCGCCGCCCTCGACGCCCTTCAGCTTGAACATTTCGAGGGTGCCGAGGAACGGGACGTTGCGTGGAGCCGCATCGGTCATCCCGACGACCGGCAGCATCGCCTCGACCTTCTGCCGGCCGAGATGGAACAGCAGGATATCGGTCGCGCTGTTGTCGCTGACCGAGATCATGCGTTCGGCCAGTTCGCGGAACGGAACGCGCGTTCCCTTTGGCTGCTGCGCATAGCCGCCGCCGGGCAGGGCGGAACCGTCGAGCGTCACGACATCGCTCCATTTGCGTTCCCCTGCTTCGATCGACCGGACCAGTTCGGCGAGGACTACCAGCTTGAAGGCCGAACCGATCGCCAACGGGGTCGATGCGTCATGACTTTTGACCAGTTGCGGCGCGCCGCTGCCGAGTTTTGCCAGCGCGAGGCCGCTATGGCCGGGCAGGGCTGCGACCTGTTCGACGACCGCATCGGTCGTGGCGGCGACGGGCCCGCGCGCATCGACGCCGCGCGTCAGCAGGCCGGTGATCGGGTGCGCCCCGTTCGGGTCGATCGCAAGGTCGGCGTTCAGGATGCCGCGATCATAGCCGATGCGGATGCGCGCCGACCATGGCCCGGTCGGCTGCACGGCCTCGACACCGGTCGGTTTGCCGAGTGCCTGCGACAATTGCGCGCCGATCGCATCGAATTGCGCGCGCGGCACGGCGGTGCGGAAGGACGGCGCGAAGATCGCATCATAGTCGCCCTGGCCCGACAGGATCGACACGACGTCGCGCGCCCGGCGCTCGACCTCGGCATTTGCAGCCGGTGTCGGCGCGGGTGCCGTCTGTGCTGCCGCTGCCATCAAGAACGTTGCTGCCGCCAGCATCCGGTTTCCCCCTCATCCCTCGTCGTTGAAGGGTGGCGGATGCGGTCGGGGCCGTCAACCAAGCCTCAGGCGTCGATCACCTCGTCGTCGAGCCGAGCGGCATTTTCCTGAATAAAGGCGAAGCGGTGCGCGGGATTGGTGCCCATCAACCGGTCGACCAGATCCTTTACCGCCGCACGCTCCTCATATTCCTGCGGCAGGGTAATGCGGATCATGCTGCGGGTCTTCGGGTCCATCGTCGTTTCGCGAAGCTGGCCGGGGTTCATCTCGCCCAGCCCCTTGAACCGGCCGACCTCGACCTTCTTGCCGCGAAACGCGGTGCGTTCCAGTTCGGCGCGGTGCGCATCGTCGCGGGCATAGAGCGACTTGGCGCCCACCGTCAGCCGATACAGCGGCGGCTGCGCCAGATAGAGATGCCCCCGCCGCACGACCTCCGGCATTTCCTGGAAAAAAAAGGTCATCAACAGCGTCGCGATATGCGCGCCGTCGACGTCGGCATCGGTCATGATGACGATGCGTTCGTAGCGCAGCGCATCGGGCTGACAGTCCTTGCGCGTGCCGCACCCCATGGCGAGGACCAGATCAGCAATTTCCTGATTGGCGAGAATCTTGGCACTGGTCGCCGAAGCGACGTTCAGGATCTTGCCGCGGATCGGCAGGATCGCCTGCGTCTTGCGGTCGCGCGCCTGCTTGGCCGAACCTCCCGCCGAATCACCCTCGACGATGAACAACTCGGTGCCGGCGGGATCGTCGGAAGCACAATCGGTCAGCTTGCCGGGCAGGCGCAGCTTGCGCGACGACGTCGCGGTCTTGCGCTTGACCTCGCGTTCGGCCTTGCGGCGCAGGCGTTCGTCCATCCGGTCGAGCACGAGGCCGAGCAGCGCCTTGCCACGGTCCATATTGTGGCTGAGGAAATGGTCGAAATGGTCGCGCACCGCCTTTTCGACGAGGCTTGCCGCCTCGACACTGGTCAGGCGGTCCTTGGTCTGGCTCTGGAACTGCGGTTCGCGAATGAACACCGACAGCATCAGTTCGCAGCCGACCGTCACGTCGTCGGCGGTCATGTCCTTGGCGCGCTTGTTCCCCACCAGATCGGCGAACCCGCGCAGGCCCCGGACCAGCGCCTGCCGCAACCCCTGTTCATGGGTGCCGCCATCGGGCGTCGGAATGGTGTTGCAATAATAGCTATAGCTGCCGTCGCTCCATAGCGGCCATGCGACTGCCCATTCGACCCGGCCCTGTTCGCCCGGAAAATCCTGTCGACCGGTGAAGAAATCGGCGGTCGCACATTCGCGGCCGCCAATCTGTTCGCGCAGATGGTCGGCAAGGCCGCCGGGGAACTGGAAGACGGCTTCGGCGGGTACGTCCGTGCCGGCGACCAGCTCGGGCGCACATTTCCAGCGGATTTCGACGCCGGCGAACAGATAGGCCTTGGACCGTACCAGCTTGTGTAGCCGTGCGGGCTTGAACTGCAGATCGGCGAAGATTTCGGCATCGGGCGTGAACGCGACCAGCGTGCCGCGCCGGTTGGGGGCCGCACCGACATGTTCGAGCGCGCCGAGCGTCTGCCCCTGCGAGAAACGCTGGCGATACAGCTGCCGGTCGCGCGCGACCTCGACCACCGTATCGATCGACAGCGCGTTGACGACCGAGATGCCGACGCCGTGCAGGCCGCCCGACGTCGCATACGCCTTGCCGGCGAACTTGCCGCCCGAGTGCAGCGTCGACAGAATGACTTCGAGCGCCGATTTGTCGGGGAATTTCGGGTGCGGATCGACCGGGATGCCGCGGCCATTGTCGATGATCGTCAGCCGGTTGCCGACATCCAGCTGCACTTCGATCCGGTTGGCATGGCCGGCGACCGCTTCGTCCATCGCGTTGTCGAGGACTTCGGCGGCCAGATGATGCAGCGCGCGTTCGTCGGTGCCGCCGATATACATGCCCGGCCGACGGCGGACCGGCTCCAGCCCCTCCAGCACCTCGATCGACGACGCGTCATAGGCGGGCTGGGAGGGGACGTTCGCTTCGAACAGATTTTCGGCCATGTGCGACGTATAGAACGAAACGGGGTCATCCGCAAAGCGGGGGTGGCGTCGGGAGTTCGGGCGGGCATGGGCGAAGCCCATGCCGTCGGTCGCGGCTTTGGCCACGCCCGCCGGCCGAGCGCCGGTGCGCGTCCGGGCTCAAGCCCGGACTTGAGCGCTCGGCATCAGCGAACCCGTGGCCCACCGTACGGCAGCGGCGGCGGCGGGCGGCGGTCGCGGCGGGGCAGCTGCGCCTGATAGGCGTGGCCGCAATGCGCGACGCAGTACGGGAAGCCCGGATTGACCTTGTCACCGCAGAAATGGAAATCGGGTTCGCCCGGATGGCCGATCGGCCATTTGCAGATCCGGTCGTTCAGATCGAGCAACGTCGTCTTGCCCGCGATCGCGTCGCTCGGACGGGCGGGAACCAGACGGCGCGGTGGGGCAGGGGTCAGCGGCGCGGTCTGCTCACCCGGATTCTGCCGCAGGAAGCCGCCGGGACCGACCGAGCGCATGACCGGCATGTCGCGCTGCTTCGGGGCAGCGGGGGCGTCGTCTTCCGCTTCTTCCTCATCCTCCTCGTCCGCGTCATCGGCGCTAACAGGAAGGGGCGTGAACGGATCGTCCTCGACCGGAGGTTTCGGGGCGACCGGCTTGGGCGCAACCGGTTCGGCAGCAACCACCGGCGCGGGCTTGGGTTCGGGCGCGGGTTTTGGCTCCGGTGCGGGCTTGGGCGGGGGCGGGGCAGCCTCGACCACCGGAGCCGGCTCGACCGGGGCGGGCTTGGGCGCAGCGGCGGCGGCCTTCGACGCGTCGTTCGACCGCACCGGCGACGGGCGTGATTGCAGCCCGAGACGATGCGCCTTGCCGATCACCGCGTTCCGGCTGATCCCGCCGAGCTCCTCGGCGATCTGGCTGGCGGTCATCCCCGATTTCCACATCTTGGCCAGTGTCGCGATGCGTTCTTCGGTCCAGCTCATGCCCGTCCTTGTCCTTCATATTCCAGTGGCGCCCGGACGACCTTGATCCTTGCCGCCGCCCTCGCCAGCGATTAGGCGACACAGCCATGCAGGAACAATCCCCGTTGCGCGCAAAAATCGTCCTTGCCGACCCCGGCGTGCCGGTCATCCGGAACGTCAACTGGGGCGGCCTGCGCACGCTCTATATCAAGGAGGTGCGCCGCTTCTTCAAGGTGCAGCTTCAGACCATCTGGGCACCGGCGGTCACGACGCTGTTGTTCCTCGTCATCTTTTCGGTGGCGATGGGTGGGGCCGGGCGGTCGGTTTTGGGTGTGCCGTTCCCGGATTTCGTCGCGCCGGGGCTGATCGCCATGGCGATGCTCAACAACGCCTTCGCCAATTCGAGCTTCGCGCTGCTGGTCGGCAAGATTCAGGGAACGGTGGTCGATTATTTGATGCCGCCCCTGTCCACCGGTGAATTGCTGGCGGCGCTGGTCGGCGGCGCGGTGACGCGCGCGTTCCTCGTCGGGATCGTGCTGTGGTTCGCGATGTTGCTCTATCCGGGCGTGCATGTCATGCCGCGGCATCCCGGCGCAGTGCTGTGGTTCGGGCTGTTCGGATCGACCTTCCTCGCGCTCGCCGGGGTGATGACCTCGATCTGGGCGGAGAAGTTCGACCATGCGGCGGCGATCACCAATTTCGTGATTGGGCCGCTGACCCTGTTGTCGGGCACTTTCTATTCGGTCGGGGCGCTGGCGCCGCATTTCCGGACGATCAGCCACCTGAACCCGTTCTTCTATATCATCTCGGGCTTCCGCTACGGCTTTCTGGAGCGCGCCGATTCGCCGGTGCTGCTGGGCGGTGCGGTGATCCTGGCGGTCGATATCGCGATGGCGATCGGTTGCTATGCGCTGCTGCGGTCGGGGTGGAAGCTCAAGAATTGACGAAAGCCCCTTGAGGGCGGTACAGCGCCGCTCCGGGCGGTCCGGTTGACCGCCCTTTTTGCGTTTTAAGCGCCGATATTTCTCAAAGGAGCAGTTCGATGACGACCCCCGCACTGATGCCCGTCTATCCACGGTGCGGCGTGCGTCCGGTCCGAGGCGAGGGCTGCTACCTGTACGGCGAGGACGGCACCGAGTATCTCGATTTCGCCGCCGGCATCGCCGTCAACGCGCTCGGCCATGGCCATCCGCACCTGACCAAGGCGATCCAGGAACAGGCCGCGACGCTGATCCATGTCAGCAACCTGTACGGCAGCCCGCAGGGCGAGGCACTGGCGCAGCGGATCGTCGACAACAGCTTTGCCGACACGGTGTTCTTCACCAATTCGGGAGCCGAGGCGGTCGAGTGCGCGATCAAGACCGCGCGCCGTTTCCACTTTGCCAACGGAAATCCGCAGCGGCACACGCTGATCACCTTCAATCAGGCGTTTCACGGCCGGACGCTCGGCACCATCTCGGCGACCAATCAGGCGAAGATGCGCGACGGGTTCGAACCGCTGCTGCCGGGTTTCAACTATGCCGAGTTCAACGATCTCGAAGGCGCGCTGGCGCTGATCGACGACAACACGGCAGGGTTCCTCGTCGAGCCGATTCAGGGCGAGGGCGGCCTGCGTACCGCGACGCCCGAGTTCCTTGCGGGTCTGCGCAAGGCGTGCGACGACCACGGCCTGTTGCTGGTGCTGGATGAGGTTCAGTGCGGCTATGGCCGGACCGGTACGTTGTTTGCGCACGAACAATATGGTGTGACGCCGGACATCGTTTCGTCGGCCAAAGGGATCGGGGGCGGCTTTCCGTTCGGCGCGTGTCTTGCGACCGAGGAAGCGGCCAAGGGCATGGTGTTCGGCACGCACGGCTCGACCTATGGCGGCAATCCGCTGGCGATGGCGGCGGGGCAGGCGGTGCTCGACGTCATGCTCGAACCCGGCTTCTTCGATCATGTGAAGGCGATGGGTGACCGGTTGCGCGCCAGTCTCGAACAGATGATCCCGAACCACGATCACCTGTTTCAGGAGATTCGCGGCAAGGGGCTGATGCTCGGCATCAAGCTGAAGTCCGACAGCCGCCGCTTCGTCGCCCATCTGCGCGATCAGCACCAGTTGTTGACCGTCGCGGCCGGCGACAATGTCGTGCGCGTCCTGCCGCCGCTGGTGATCGAAGAGCGCCATATCGCGGAAGCCGTCGAAAAGCTGTCCGCCGCCGCCCGGGTCTATGTGCCCGTCGCCGACGATTGATTGAACCCTCCTCCCCGGCACGGGGAGGGGGACCATGCGAAGCATGGTGGAGGGGGACCGCCCCGAAGCGCAGCGTTGGTGGAGCACCCCCTTCACCGTCCTGCGGACGGTCCTCCTCCCTGTGCCGGGGAGGATTTACCCACGATGCGCCATTTCCTCGATCTCGCCTCGGCCGGAGCCGATGGCATCGCCGCCATTCTCAACGACGCGCTCGATGCGAAGGCCGCGCGCAAGGGCTGGCCGAAGGGCCGCGCCGATGCCTATGCGTCGCTCGCCGGGCATACGCTCGCCTGCGTGTTCGAAAAATCGTCCACCCGTACCCGCGTGTCGTTCGACATGGCGATGCGGCAACTGGGCGGGTCGGCGCTGGTGCTTGACGCCGGCACCACCCAATTGGGCCGCGGCGAGACCATCGCCGACACCGCGCGCGTGCTGTCGGGATATTGCGACGCGATCATGGTTCGCACCGACGATCCCGCCAAGCTGGACGAGATGGTTCGCTATGCCTCGGTACCGGTCATCAACGGCCTGACCGACCATTCGCATCCGTGCCAGATCGTCGCCGACCTGTTGACGGTAATCGAAGACGGGAAGGCATTGCCGGGCACCAAATGGGCATGGTTGGGCGACGGCAACAACGTGCTGCATTCGATCGTCGAGGCCGGCGCACTGATGGGGTTCGATGTCGTCGCCGCCTGTCCCGAAGGCTATGATCCCTCGGCGGACGTCGTGTCGTCGGCAGGCGGTCGCGCGACCGTCACCCGCGACCCCGTCGCGGCGGTGCGGGACGCGGATGTCGTCGTTACCGACACCTGGATATCGATGGGACAGGCGCACGCCGAGCAGAAGCTGGCGGCAATGGCCCCGTATCAGGTCGACGCGGCACTGATGGCGCATGCCAAGGCCGATGCGGTGTTCCTCCACTGCCTTCCCGCGCATCGTGGCGAGGAGGTTGCGCCCGACGTCATCGACGGGCGGCAGTCGTTGATCTGGCCGGAGGCCGAGAACCGGCTGCATGCCCAGAAGGCGATCCTGCGCTGGTGTTTCGGTCTGGTAGGCTAAGCCGACCGCCAGCGCGGTTTGTGATAGAACTCTATTCGGTAATTCGTCCGGCTTCGGGCGGAAGCCACTATTCACGTCCGCCGCAGCAGCCGAGAATCCCGTCGTGTCCGCTCACCAGCGGCAGGGCGGTGCGGTCAGCTATCAGGGCACAAATCGAAGCGTCCCAACCTGTTTATTTCGCAGTCGCAACATAGCGCAAAGCGCTTGCGGAATCGCCGACGGGCTACCATGTGAGTGATCGATCACAGTTTGCCCGAATGTCGGGCCATGGGGAGCTTGATTTTGTCCGATACCGTCCGTCTGCCTGACCTCGATCGTGCGATCGGGTTCACGCTGCCCGATCATCACGCGCGCGGTCGCGTCGTGCGGCTGGGGCCGGTGGCGCAGTCGATCCTCGCCGCGCACGCCTATCCCGCGCCGATCGAAAAGTTGCTGGCCGAAACGCTGGCGCTGACGGCGTTGCTCGGCACGACGTTGAAGGAGGCCGAGGGGCAGTTGACGCTCCAGGCGCAGACGCAGGGCGGGATCATCCGCCTGATGGTCTGCGACTACAAGCATGGCGAACTGCGCGGCTATGTCGATTTCGATGCAGATCGGCTGGCGGAGTTGGGCGAAGACCCGTCACTGTTCGCCATGTTCGGTCAGGGCTATCTGGCGATCACGTTCGACCAGGTGACGTCGGGTGAGCGCTATCAGGGTATCGTTCCCCTCGACGGTGACTCGATCGCGGCGGCGGCGGAAAGCTATTTCCTGCAATCCGAACAGATTCCGTCGCTGGTTCGCCTCGGCATCGGCGTTGACGATAACGGGCAGCGCATTGCGGGCGGTATCTTCCTGCAACATCTGCCTGAGGGTGAGGAAGGTCGCGAACGGCTGCACGTTCGCCTCGACCATCCCGAATGGCATCATGTCGAGGCGCTGGGTTCGACGATGGGACCTGACGAACTCGCCGATCCGATGGTGCCGTTGGAAACGCTGGTCTGGCGGCTGTTCAATGAAGAACGCGAGGTCCGCATCCTTGCGACCACCGACCTGTCGCGCGGGTGTCGCTGCGACCGCGACTATATCGCGGGAGTCATCTCGCGCTTTCCCGAAGAGGAACGCGCGGCGATGGCGGATGAGAACGGCATCATCACCGTCGACTGCGCCTTCTGCGCGACGAAATTTCCGCTGGCGGTGGCCGACATCGCATCCTGACGCGAGCGGTAAGGGGGACGTGATGGCGAGTAGGTCGATATACCGGGTCGTGGCGGCGCTGGTGTTGGCATCGGGTGCGGCGATGGCGCAGCCTGCCGCCGCACCGACGCTGGCGGCGATGCGCGCGGTCGCGCCGGGCGACTGGTCGCTGCGCGAGGCCGGATCGCCCGAGGTTGCACGGACAAGTTGCTTTGCCGATCCGGCGGCTTTCCTGCGGCTGCGGTTGCGCAGTGCGCAATGCAGCCGGTTCGTGATCGAGGATACGGCCCGCGTATCGACCGTCCATTATACCTGCCCCGGCATCGGCCACATCCGCACGACGGTCCATGTCGATACGCCGCGCTCGCTACGGATCGAGAGCGAGGGCATCGCCGACGGCATGCCGTTTGCGGATGCCTATGAAGCGCGGCGGGTCGGCAGTTGCGCCCGCCGTTCGCGTTAACCCTATGTTTAGGCCAAGCGCGTTATACGAATTACGTGTCCGGTTGGGCACGCATGTTTCCCCTAAAGCATGGAACCCTCCGGGCCGCGTCATCGCGGCCCGCTCTTTTTCGGGCGGTTGCCCTGACCTCCCGAAAGTCTTAGCGAGCGCAGCATGACGAATTCTCCCTTCAGCGTGGTGCTGGTGTCGGGCGGACTCGACTCGATGGTGTCGGCGGCGCTGGCACGCGAGGCGGGTCACCGGCTGCTGGCCCTATCGATCGATTACAACCAGCGCCATCAGATCGAACTGGCCGCGGCCAAGCGCATCGCCGAGTCGCTGGGGGTCGAACGCCATGTCATCCTGCCGCTCGACCTGTCGGCATTCGGTGGATCGGCGCTGACCGACCTGTCGATCGACGTGCCCAAGGACGGCGTGGGTAACGATATTCCGGTCACGTACGTCCCGGCGCGCAACACCATCTTCCTCAGCCTCGCGCTCGGATGGGCGGAAGCGGCGGGCGCGCGCGATTTGTGGATCGGGGTCAATGCGCTCGATTATTCGGGCTATCCCGATTGCCGCCCCGACTTCATTGCTGGGTTCGAGGCGCTGGCCGAGCTGGCGACCCGCGCCGGCAGCGACGGTGCCCGCTTCCGTATCCATGCTCCGCTGCAACACATGACCAAGGCCGACATCGCGCGCGAAGCGGATCGACTGGGTCTCGACGCCGCGATGAGCTGGACCTGCTACGATCCGGTCGGCGATCTGCATTGCGGCCGCTGCGACAGCTGCCGCCTGCGCGCGCGTGGCTTTGTCGAGGCAGGTTTGCCCGATCCCACCCGCTACGCGGAAACCCCCGACACCAGCCGATGACCTATTCGGTGAAGGAAATGTTCCTCACCTTGCAGGGGGAGGGGGTGCATGCCGGGAGACGCGCGGTGTTCGTCCGCTTTGCCGGTTGCAATCTGTGGACGGGTCGGGAGGTCGATCGGCACAGTGCGATCTGCCGGTTCTGCGATACCGATTTCGTCGGCACCGACGGGGTTGGCGGCGGAAAGTTTCCCGGTGCAATGGCATTGGCGGCAGCAGTCGCCAGTCATTGGGGACCGGAGCCGGCGCGGCGTTTCGTGGTGCTGACCGGTGGCGAGCCGATGTTGCAGATCGACGATGCGCTGGTCGACGCCCTGCATGCCGAGGGTTTCGAGATTGCGATCGAGAGCAACGGCACGATCGTCACCCATCCCGGCATCGACTGGGTCTGTATCAGTCCGAAGGCGGGCAGCGACGTCGTGCAGTGTAACGGCGACGAACTGAAGCTGGTCTGGCCGCAAGCCGGTATCGATGTCGATGCGATCGAGCAGTGGGATTTCACCCATCATCTCGTCCAGCCGATGGACGCGATCGGACAGGAAGCCTTCAACCGCGACGAAGCCGTCGCCTTTGCCATGGCTCGCCCGCGCTGGCGACTGTCGCTGCAAACCCACAAGCTATTGGGATTGCGCTGAACCGATCGCCGCTTCGGTTTCGATCCGGGCCAGCGATGGGGGACCGTTTTACGCCGCCTTTGCCGCGATCGTAATTTCGTAAGCGCCGATCAGCGGATCGTGGTGCAATGGTGCGCGCAACTGTCGTGATAGACCGAGGATGATCCGCCCATAGCGGGTGGCGACCAGCGCATCGAGTTGCTCGCCCTCGACCAGCGCCGGCGAACTGGCACGCAGCACCGCGGTGTCGCTTCCGCCGACCGGACGCAGCGAGATGCCGATCTGCGCCTGCGGGTTCACCGACGCCGCCAACTCGATCAGCTCGGTCAGCAGGAACGATACCGCGACCGCCACATCCTGCGTCACCAGCACCTGCTCGACGTTCAGCGTGATGCCGATCTTGGCCGCGTCGGTCGAGGAGGTTGCGCGGATGTTCGACGCTAGCTCGCCGATGACCGATTTCAGTTCCAGCCCGCGATTTTCCTCCATCTCGGCATAATGATGCCGATGGACGACGGCGAGCGCATCGACCCGTCGCTGGATGGTGGCATAGGCATCGGACGCGGCCGCACCGTGCGCACTGCGGGCATGGAAATTGATGAGGCTGGCAATGACTTGCAGGTTGTTCTTAACGCGGTGATGCACCTCACGCGTCAATTTGGTCTGGCGTACCAGGCCGTCGGCCATCGATTGCTCGTGGCGTTCGACGGTGTGGGTAAGCTCCTGAAACGTCTCGCCAAGCTCCGCGATCTCCTGCGCCGGAATCGCGCCCAGGTTGACGTCGGCCATCGGATGGCCCGGACGATACCGCTCGATATCGTCGCGCAGCTGCCGTAGCGGCCGGATCAGCAGCCGATCGACCACGAACCAGCCAATGCCGGTCGCCGCGAACCACATCACCAACGGCAGTAGCATCGCGACAATGATGGACGATGTAATCGGTGCGCGACGCACGGCCATCGTGAAGGCAAGGTCGTCGATGCTGAGCGGAATACGGACCTGCTCCAGCCGGTCTATCCCCGTCTCGGGCGGCAGTGCCGACAGACTGAGTTCGGCTTCGCTGCCGTGCGCGACGCCGCTTTCGAACGGCAAGGCGAAGCCGCTCGGCTGTGATTTGTCGCGCAGGAGTGCAACCGGGAAGAACGCGACGGCGCGCGACTCATTGGTGCCACGGATGTCTAGGACGACCCCCGTGTCGGGCACAACCTGGGCGCGCACACCACCGGCGTCTGGCGCACCGACCATCCGGATCGGAATAGCGATCCCGCAAACCAGCCGACCGTCTCTGGAATAGATGCCGAAGCGCGCACCGGCGGAAGCCTGTTCTGCGAACACCCCCTCGACCCGGGCGCAACTGGGCGAATTGGCGGGATCGGATGACAGTGCCGTCATTGCAACGCGCAATGCGGTCATGTCACCGCCAAGTTCGATGGCGATGCCACGCGACGCCTCGGTCGCCGCTACCCGAAGCCTTGCGCGCAAGTCGACATCTGCGATCCGCGACGTCTGCAAGGTAGCGAAGAGCGCTATCAGCGCGAGCGGGAGCAGCGCTGCGCTGAGGACAAGCATCAGCTTCGCTCCCGTCGGAACTCGACGAAGCGCGGCCGCCGCGCTGGGCGACTTCCGCTTGACTGGTACGGGGGTGTTCACACTGCGGAGGCTATTTTAACTTGTTCAGCAGATCGAGCATCTCGTCGGGAACCGATTCACCGGCCGCATCCTGATATACGGCACGCAACGCGTTCCCCAGGCTGGACGTGTCCTTCTTGTCCGGTTGCGTCGTCACCGCGGATTTTGCGGCCGACCGCTGAACCGACTTTTCGCCATCCTTCACGAACCTGTGCCTTCCCCCGACGCCCGGACATACGCCGGCACGAAAATCTGATTGCCGACCGGCATCAAGACTGGCTTGATTCAACATGTCGGGCGGACAGGAAACAAAAGACGTGCTCGTTGGTTCCATGCCACGACGCGAACTCGGGGGAGCCGTCTTTCCCGCGCCGTATCGTTCTAGAACGCAGTGCGCGAACCGGCTTTCCTGCCGGATCGTGATGAAGGAGACCTATCTGACCATGTCGCTCGGACAGCAGCTTGCGCCGCATCTTCCTTTCCTCCGGCGCTATGGCCGAGCACTCACGGGTAGCCAGAGCGAGGGCGATCAATATGTTCGCGCCACGCTGGAAGCGATCGTAGCGGCACCGGAAGAATTTCCGCGGGACGTCGATCCTCGTCTCGGCCTCTATCGCACTTTCCAAGCGATCTGGGCGTCGTCGCAGCCCGAAGCATTTGGCGCCGCCAGCGCATCGGGTACCGAGATAGAGGCGATCGCGCAGGCGCGGCTTTCCCGTATCGCCCCGCTGTCGCGGCAGGCGTTGTTGTTGACGGCGATGGAAGGCTTTACGACGGAAGATGCCGCCTATCTGATCGAAGCGACGCCGGACGAAGTCGAGGAACTGGTCGCCGAGGCATTGCGCGAGATCGAGCAACAGACCCGGTCGCGCGTGATGATCATCGAGGATGAGCCGTTGATCGCCATGGACCTCGAACAGATCGTTCGCGATCTGGGGCATGAAGTCACCGGCGTCGCGGTTACGCGTGACGAAGCGGTTGCGCTCGCGATGCAGGATCGGCCGGGCCTTGTCCTTGCCGACATTCAGCTGGCCGACGACAGCTCGGGCATCGATGCGGTCAAGGATATCCTGTCCGAATTCAACGTGCCCGTGATCTTCATCACGGCATTCCCCGAGCGTCTGCTGACCGGCGAACGCCCCGAGCCAACCTTCCTGATCACAAAGCCGTTCCAGCGGTCGACGGTGAAGGCGGCGATCAGCCAAGCGCTGTTCTTCGATGAAGCGACCGTGCCGGAAGCAGCGGAATAACGGTACGGACCCAAAACGTTTTTCGGGGATTGATACGCGATGGCAGACGATCAAGAACGCATCCATGTCAGCGCAACCGACGCGCGAGCCGGTTCGACGCCCGGCGTCACCCGCTACGTTTTGGGCGTATCGCTGGTCGCCGTGATCGCGGTCATGGCGTATATCCTGCTGGCCTGATGCCGCTCGCGCGGTCCGGGGCGAAACGGTTCGTCCCGGTTCCGCTGGCAATCGTCTCACGCGCTTCCTATGTTCGGCTTCGCCCGACATCGGGCCGACTGCGTATCGAACGGATAAGAATGACTGAATCCGACATGACCGAGGACGCGGCAGGCGAGGTGCAGGAGCACGTCGCCCTTTCCGATCCCGAGTTCAAGAAGCAACTGGCACAGGTAATTCCGCATCTGCGGGCGTTCGGCCGTTCGCTATCGGGCAGCCGCGATCTGGCCGATGATCTGGTGCAGGAAACGCTGTTGAAGGCGTGGGCGGCACGGCAGCGGTTCCAGGCTGGCACCAACATGCGCGCCTGGACCTTCATCATCCTGCGCAACCTGTATTTGTCGCAAATGCGTCGCGCACGCTTCAAGGGCGAGTGGGACGATCTGGTTGCCGACCGCATTCTTGCCGCGCCGGCTAGTCAGGATCGCCATGTCGAGCTGGCGGATATGCAGCGGGCGTTGCTCCATCTGCCGCAGCCGCAGCGGGAGGCGTTGATCCTCGTTGGCGCAGGTGGGTTCGCCTATGAAGAGGCAGCCGAAATCTGCAATGTCGCTGTCGGCACGATCAAGAGCCGGGTGGCGCGTGGTCGCGTTGCGCTTGAAGCCCTGATGACCGAGGGCAAGCTGCCGTCACGCGCTGAACAGCCGGACAATGGTGGGCAGACGGTGCTGGATACGATCATGGGTGAGGTCGACGATTTGAGTCGCGATCGCTGAAGATGCTTGCCTACGGTTGCATCTGAGCGCAGCGGCATGCGTTGCTTCATCGAGATGATACCGGCCAATTTCTGTATCGCCGTCATTGAATATCGATCGGTGCCGACATCACCTGTATATTCTCGCCAGCGTTTCGACAGCGATCAACAGATTATCGATATGTTCGAAAGTAAGGCGGTAGTTTCTGGTACCCCAATACCAAATCGCGCGGCGATAAGGATGCGTGCGACTTCCTGACGCCGGCCAGTCCAGTTTCCTTAACGGCTTGCCTATTCCAGACGCCGGAGACACTCGACCCACCGCGCCGGCAGTTGGCTATCGCGGTCGAACACCTGCCGCAATGCGCGTCCGATGCCATCCGTGGGAAACGGACCGCGCACGACCTGCCCGGCATCGGATGCTGAAGCGCCAGGGGTCGGTCGTGTTGCCATAATGTTTCCAACGTGCGCATACGTGTTTCGTTTCAAAGCGTGCGGCGATAGCTTGGGTTAAGTTTTCCCGTCCGTGGAGCACGATCCAGCGATGCACCTGCCATCCGACCTGACCGATCGCATCCGCTACGGTTCACCTTTTCTGTCGGTCCTGCTCGATCGCGAAGCGGCGTTTCTCGATCGGTTGCCGGGGTTCGAGGTCGATGCGCTGACGGTGGTCACCGCCGATTCCGATATCCCGCTGGCGCAACGCTTGCGGATCGAACGGCGGCGGATCGCGCTGCTGGTGGCGCTGGGCGACCTGTCCGGTGCCTATGATCTGCGGCGCGTGACGCGGACGCTGAGCGACTTTGCCGACAGCGCGTTGCACCGGGCGATCGTGGCGGCGATCGAGGAGCGAACCCCGGGGGCCGAGCCGGTCGGGTTCGCCGCGATCGGGCTGGGCAAACAGGGCAGCCATGAACTGAACTATTCGTCCGATATCGATCCGATCCTGCTCTACGACCCGGCGATCTTGCCGCGGCGCGAGCGCGACGATCCGGTCGAAGCGGCGGTGCGGATCGGCAAGCGTGTCGTCGAACTGCTGCAGGCGCGCGACGGCGACGGATATGTCCTGCGCGTCGATCTGCGGTTGCGGCCCTCGCCCGAAGCGACGCCGATCGCACTGCCGATCGATGCGGCGGTCTCCTATTACGAATCGTCGGCACTGCCATGGGAACGCGCGGCGTTCATCCGTGCACGGGCGGTGGCGGGCGATGCTGTGCTCGGCAATCGCTTTCTCGACGCGATCCGGCCGTTCGTCTGGCGGCGTGCGCTCGACTACGGTGCGATCGGGGAGATCCGCGACATCACGCGCCGTATCCGCGATCATTATGCGCAGGGTCAGGCATTCGGACCCGGCTATGACCTGAAGCGCGGGCGCGGCGGCATCCGGGAGGCGGAATTTTTCGCGCAGGTTCATCAGCTCGTGCATGGCGGGCGCGATCCGGCGCTGCGGGCGCCGGCGACGCTCGACGCCTTGTCCGCGCTGGCGGCCGGAGGGCGGATTTCCGGGTATGAGGCGCAGGTAATGGTCGGTGGCTACACGCTGTTCCGCACGATCGAGCACCGATTGCAGATGGTCGACGATCGACAGACCCACGGCCTGCCCGACCAGATCGACGCACTCGACCGGGTCGCGCGGCTGCATGGGATGGACGACGGGCAGGTATTGCTGGACCTGATGGCGCCGCACGTCACCGCGGTAGGGGCTGTCTACGATCGGCTGGATGGCGCATCGACACCTGGCCTGCCTGTCGATCCACATACGCTTGCGGACCGGCTCGAAACGCTTGGTTTCGCATCGGGCGAGCAGGTGGCGCGGCGGATCGCCGACTGGCGCAGCGGGGCCTATCCGGCACTGCGCAGCCCGGCGGCGCGCGCGGCGCTGGAAGACAGCCTGCCCGGCCTGATTGCCGGGCTGGCGACCGCATCGGATTCGCATGCGGCGTTGCTTCGGCTCGACGCGATGCTGGCGCGGCTGCCGAGTGCGATCAATCTGTTCCGCCTTCTGGAGGCGCAGCCCGCCCTCGCGCGGTTGCTCAGTACGATCCTGTGCCATGCGCCGACCCTGGCGGAGGCCTTGGCGCGCCGGGCGACGCTGCTCGACGGGCTGATCGACGCCCGCGCACTCGAGCCGGTCGGATCGGTCGCCGAACTGGCCGCCGAGATGTCGGCCCGGCAGGAAGGCTATGAACGGCTGCTCGACCACGTTCGTGACGTCGTCAATGAAAAGCGGTTCATGCTGGGGGTGCAGGTGGTGGCCGGGACCGGCGATCCGCTGGCGGTGGCCGACGGCTATGCGCGGGTGGCGGAGGCGGCGGTACAGGTGCTGGCGGCGGCGACGGTCGACGAATTCGCGCAACGGCATGGCCGGGTGCCTGGCAGCGAATTGATCGTGCTGGCCCTGGGGCGGCTGGGCGGCGGGGCGCTGACCCACGCCTCCGACCTCGATCTGGTCTATTGCTTCACCGGCGATTTCTCGGCCGAATCGGATGGCACGAAGCCATTGGGGGCGGTGCTCTACTACAACCGGCTGGCGCAGCGTCTGACCGCAGCCCTGTCGGTACAGACCGCGTCGGGACCATTGTACGAAGTCGATACGCGGTTGCGGCCATCGGGGGCACAGGGGCCGCTGGTCGTCTCGCTCGCCGGCTTCGAACGCTATCAGCGTGAGGATGCGTGGACATGGGAGCATATGGCGCTCGCCCGCGCGCGACCGATCATGGGATCACCTGATGGACGCGCGGCGGCGGCGGCGATTATCGCCCGCGTGCTCGCCGGCGACCGGCCCGATCGCGACATCGTGGCGGAAGCGGTCGCGATGCGTGCCGACATGGCACGACACAAGCCGCCGGCGGGGCCGCTCGATGCCAAGCTGTCGCCCGGCGGTCTGGTCGATCTCGAATTTGCGGTGCATGTCACCCAGTTGCTGAGCGGGCAGGGGCTGTCGCCGCGTCTCGGCGAGGCGATCGATGCACTGGTCGCGATCGGGCGGTTGCCCGCCGGGCTGCACGACGCCCATGATTTTCTCACCCGCCTGATCGTCACGATGCGGCTGGTCGCGCCCGACGCGCAGGTCCCGCCCGAAACGACGCAGCCTATTCTGGCAGCAGCACTGGGCTGCAGCGACTGGCCCGCGCTGCTTGTCAGACTCGATGCCGCACGGCAGGTGGTCCATCAGACCTGGCAGGAGATTGTGAATGGCACTGGCGATCGGTGAAACGCTGCCCGACGGAAAGCTGACGCTGGCGGATGGCACGTCGCTGTCGTTGCGGGAACGGCTCGGACGTCCCTTAATCGTGTACTTCTACCCGAAAGCGGACACGACCGGCTGTACGCGCGAAGCGCAGGATTTCTCGGCACTTGCCGACGAATTCGAACAGGCTGGAGCGGGTGTCGTGGCCATCTCGCGCGATACGCCGGCCAAGCTGACACGTTTTGCCGAGAAACATGGTCTGACGCTGACCCTCGCCAGCGACGAGGACGGCAGCGTTTGCGAAGCGTTCGGGGTATGGGGCGAAAAGCAGATGTACGGCCGGACCTATATGGGCATCGAGCGGACGACATTCCTGTTCGACGCGGACGGTCGCCTGATCCGCGAATGGCGGAAGGTGAAGGTCGCCGGCCACGCCGCGGACGTCCTTTCCGCCGTTCGATCGTAATCCCGGCGAATCGATTGCATGGGTACCAAACGCACCGTCCACCCTGAACGCGGCTGGTCCGATCAGATGGTTAAACGGCTGACCGCGCCAGTACGACGCTTTACCGCGTGCTCGGGGCCGGACGCTTGCACAATGGTACTGCTATCCGGCACTTCCTCATTCCGTCGACGCGCGGTGGGGCAAAACCGTCGGGACATGGGAGTTCATCGTTCGTGTCGGCGCTTCCGGCATGCGCATATTGCTCGGGTAGCGGGACATAATGTCGATTACTTCGGTATTCAAAAATAACGACGCTCCGTTCGCAGGGTTCCGTTCCATTTTCCGCACGCGGCAATTTCTGGTCCATGACGGTGGCCAGCTTCGTCGCCACACCATCACCGGCCGTAACCAGGTTGCGGCCGCTGGCCTTGCCGCCGTCACGATCGCCTTCTCGGCATTCGGCATGAGCCAGGCGGCGACCGGCGCGGTGGCGACGTCGGACGAAAAGGTTATGGCGATGCAGCAGCAGGTTGACGCGATGCGCGCCGACGTTGCCCGCCTTCACGCCGATGCCCGTGCTCACGCCGCGCGGCTCGACAAGCGGCAGGCGGCATTGGCCGCGGTGCTGACCGGTGACGAGGATGCCGACGCGCTGGCGTTGGCCGCGCTCGATCAGGAACCCGCCACCGGTGCGAACTTCGTCACCCGCCCGTTCGAACGCGTCGCCCGTCAGCAGGCAACGATGGCGTCGCAGGCCAAGGCGATCGCTGACGCACGCTATACCGATGCCACCCGGACCATCCGCAAGCTGGGTCTGAACCCGCGCCGCGTATTGCCGGCGATGGGTGGCCCGTATGAGCCGGTCGATGCCGCGACCGCCGCTGCGGCGACTGCCGCTTCCGCCACCGCTGATGCACAGGCCGACGCCCAGTTCCGCGCCTTGTTCCTCAGCTGGAAGAAGCTGGATACGCTGGAGCAGGCGGCGATCTCGATCCCGTCCTATCAGCCGGTCGAGCGGCTGTCCTTCACCAGCAATTTCGGCGTCCGTTCCGACCCGTTCCGTGGCACCGCCGCGATGCATGCCGGGGTCGATATCCCCGGCCCGATCGGGACCCCGGTCTATGCCACCGCCGACGGCATCATCGCCCGCGCCGAACGCGCCGGCGGCTATGGCAATCTGATTGAAGTGAACCATGGCAAGGGCATCGCGACCCGCTATGGCCATTTGTCGAAGATCATCGTCCATGACAGCCAGCGCGTACGGCGCGGCCAGTTGATCGGACTAATGGGGTCGACCGGCCGTTCGACCGGCAGCCACCTGCACTACGAAGTCCGTATCGACGGTTCCGCGGTCAATCCGGCCCCCTATCTGCAGGCGGGCGAACTGGCGATGGCGGCGGACCGTGCACAGCGTCAGCGGGTGGCGATGGGTGGCCCGGTCGCCGACTGACCCGTTGCCGATCGACCGCGCCGGGCTTATCTGAACGGGATGACGATCAGCACCGATATTTCCCTGTCCGCCACCGCCGCCCACCGCGTCGCGGCGATCGCAGCCAAGCAGGCCAAGCCCGCCATCCTTCGTCTCTCGGTCGAAGGAGGTGGCTGTTCGGGCTTCCAGTATCGCTTCGGATTGGCCGATACGGTGGAAGCCGATGACAGCGTCGCCGAAACCGATGGCGTGACGCTGGTGGTCGACTCGGTCAGTCTCGATCTGGTGCGCGGCAGCGAGGTCGATTTCATCGAATCGCTGGGCGGTGCTGCGTTCCGGGTGACCAATCCGCAGGCAGCGTCGGGCTGCGGTTGCGGCACCAGCTTTGCGGTCTGACGTGCGGATCGTCAGCTACAACGTCAACGGTATCAAGGCTCGTCTGCCCCGGTTGCTCGAATATCTGGACGAGGAACAGCCGGACATCGTCTGTCTTCAGGAACTGAAGTCGAGCGACGAAACCTTTCCCGAAGCCGATATTCGCGCCGCCGGTTATGGCGCGCTCTGGCACGGGCAGAAGGGGTTCAACGGCGTCGCCGTTCTGGCGCGCGGTGCCGATCCCGTCGAGCGGCAGCGCGGCCTGTCCGGCGAGCCGGAGGACGACCATAGCCGGTATCTCGAAGCCGAGGTCGACGGCCTGATCGTCGCCTCGATCTATCTGCCCAACGGCAATCCGCAACCGGGTCCGAAGTTCGACTATAAGCTACGCTGGATCGATCGCCTGCGCGATCGGGCGGCGGCATTGCTGGCCGAGGAGCGCGCCGTGGTGCTGGCAGGTGACTACAACGTCATTCCTAATGACGACGATACCTTCTCGGTCCGTGCGATGCAGAGCGACGCGCTGATGCAGCCGGAGTCACGGGCCGGTTACCGGGCGTTGCTGGCACAGGGATGGACCGACTCGCTGCGCACGCGGTTTCCCAACGGGGGTGTCTGGACCTTCTGGGACTATCAGGCCGGATCATGGCAACGCGACGCGGGGTTCCGCATCGATCATCTGTTGCTCAGCCCCATCGCCGCCGACCGCATGGTCGATGCCGGCGTCGACAAGGCGTATCGTGGCCGCGAAAAGGCCAGCGACCATGCGCCGACCTGGGTGCGGCTGCGTTGATGATCCGTACGGGCGCGCTGGTCGCGGCGGCGTATCTTGCGATCGGCAGTGCTTCGGCCCGTGATTACTGCTCGACACGCCCCAGCCTTGGCCAGTCGGCTTGCGTGCTCGATCCCGGCCGGGTCGCGGTCGAGGCCGCGCTGGCGGATTGGGAGCGTGGTAACGACACCGACACCGTGCTGTTCGGCGATACCCTGTTCCGGCTCGGGCTGACCGACCGGATCGAGGCGCAACTGAACTGGACGCCGCTCGGCATCGAGCGCGATCGAACCAGCGGCGGGCGAACGACACGGAGCGGCGACGTGGAAATCGGTGCGCGGATCGCGTTGCGCAATCCGGATGGCAAGGGCCTGTCCTACGGGTTGCAACCCTCGATCACCGTGCCTGTCGGCCGCGCGCCGATCGGACAGGATGGCTGGGGCGCGGCCATGGTGGCCCCGATCTCCTATGACCTCAGCAAGACGCTCAACCTGCAATTCTCACCCGAACTGGCGTGGACGCCACGGGAGGAGGCACCGGGCCATAGGATCGCAGCGACAGCGACGATCGGTCTCGGCATCACGCTGTCCGATCGCTGCCAGCTCACCGCCGAAGGTCAATTGTCGCACGATGACGAAACGACGGAGCACCGCCTTGCGCTATCGATTGCGTGGCAGGTGTCGCCCGACTTCGCGATCGACGCCGGCGGGGTCGCCGGACTGGACGCCGATACGCCCGGACTGCGCCTCTACAGCGGGATATCGCGCCGGTTTTGAAGCGCGCCGATCGATCCGGAGGATACCATCCCAACCGATGGTAAAAATTCCTGCGTTTTGGTGGCAAATACCACATCTACAACTGTAGTCATTTGCTAAATATCTGAAAAACAGTGATTATTAAAACTGGCACGGTCGCTGCAGAGTAACTGGCATGTCCGGCAACGCGCCGGAACGCACAGGGAGACAGCATCATGACCGCCATTCGCTTCGCCACTTCGATCATTCTCGGCCTGGTTGCCAGCACCTCGGCCTTTGCCGCCGAGCCTGAAGCTGCGCCCGCCGCCGCGCCGAGCCCCGTCGTCAGCAGCGCCGCCATGTCGGCCCTGCCGCTAACCGTCACGCTGGCCGCCGGTCCCGCTGCGGTCGGGTACAAGGCCGCCCCGAACGCCCGCTATTGCTTCCGGACCGAACGCACCGGTTCGCGCATCACGCCGCGTGTCTGCAAGACCCGCAAGGACTGGACGGCGATGGGTGTCGATCTCGACGCCGCGCTGGCTGGCCGCTGATCGTACCGAACGGGAGGAACGAGCATGATGATCGCAACACTGATCGCGGCGCTGTTCACCGCAACTGCGCCGGTCGCCGAACCAGCAACGCAGGCGACGAGCCCGGTCGTCACCACGCCACGCGTCAAGCGCTACTGCATTGTCGACCGTCGGGAGGGATCGCGGCAACGGGGCAAGATCTGCCGGACGCGTGACGAATGGCGCGCCCGCGGCTTCGATCCGGTACTGGTACTGGCACGCGGATGATCGATGACGATCGCCGCCGGGGCGGGGTGCCCGGCGGCTGTCATCATCAAAGGGTGCGTTCGTACATCTGGTAGACGCGGTTGATCTTGCTATCGATGGTCGTGGCAATCGCGTTCATGCCCTGATTGTCGTCGAGCACCCAACCGATCTCACCGCGGGTCGCACCGAACTTGGCCACTGCATCGCGGCGGATATACTCGATCATCATGAAGGCCAGCTGGCTCGCCATGCGCGATGCCTGCAACCGCTTGACCACCCCCATCAACGGCACGCGCATCGTCCGTGCCTTTGGCGCGCGCAGCCATAGCAGCAGTTTCAGCCAGTTGAACGGCAACAGCGATCCGCCCATGGGTTTGAGCGGCTCGTTCATGTCGGGCAGGGTGATCATGAACGCGACCGGTTCACCATCCAGTTCGGCGATCCGGATCAGGTCCTCGAACACCAGCGGCTTCAGCTTCTTGCCGACATCGTCGACCTCCGGCTGGGTCAGCGGGACGAAGCCCCAATTGTCCGACCACGCATCGTTCAGGATCCGCAGGATGATCGTCGCCTCGTCGGCGAACTTCGCCTTGTTGACGCGCCGGATGCGGATACGGTCGTTCTTTTCCCCGGCCGCGACGATGCGCTGGACGATCGGCGGAAAATCCCCGGTGATGTCCAGCTCATACGTCACCAGCTGCTTCACCGGCGCATAGCCGGCATTCTCGATCCAGCCCCGATATTGCGGCAGGTGATGGCCCATCAGCACGGTCGGGCTGTGGTCGTACCCCTTGATCAGCAAGCCCGGCTCTTCCCAGATCGACAGCGCGCACGGACCGATCGCCCGGGTCATGCCCTTGTCCCGCAGCCACTGCTCGGCCTGCGCGATCAGCACTTTGGCCGTCGCCTCGTCCTCGGCCTCGAACATTCCCCAAAAGCCGACACCGGGGCCAAATCCCTTGTCCGCCGGCATGGTCAGCGCCAACGTGTCGATATGTGCCGACACGCGCCCGACGACCCTGGCGTCGCGTTCGGCGACGAACAACTGTCCCTCGGCATGGCTGAACCAGCCGTTCTTCTTGGGATCGATCGTCGCCGCGACCTCGCTCTTCAGCGGCGGCACCCAGTGCGGGTCGTTGGCATAGAGCCGATAGGGCAGCGCGATGAACGCCTTGCGATCGGTAGCGGTAACGACCGGACGGATGGTGATCGACATGGTTTCCCCCAAAACGCAGCGGGGCGGCAATGCGCCGCCCCGTGTCAAACTTCAAATGACAAATCGGTCATCCGCGATAGCGGGGATGCCCCTTGGCGACACCACCCGATAATTCGGCCACCTTGGGATATTTCTTCGCGACATCCTCGGTATAGCCGAGGTTAAAGACCGTCGCGCTCTTTTCCGGGCGCTCCGACCGTTCGTAATGCGTCCCGAAAACCTTGTCCCAAAAGAAGTTGGTGATGCCGAAATTGCCGTGCTCGTCATGAAAGTGATGCGCCATATGCTTGCGCTTCCATGCGATCAGCAGCTTGTTCTTCGGCTTGTAGGCCAGATGCTGGATGCAATGGCAGAATTCGTAGAAGCAGGTCGTCAACAGACCGGTTGCCAGTGCCGCCATCGAACCGCCGAACCCGCCGATCAGATAGCCGATCGGCGCGGTCGCAACTGCGATCGCGGGCAGGGTCGTGTGCAGAGCACCGAACAGCACCTCAAGGTGATTGGGGTCCTGATGGTGATCGTAATGGATCCGCTTCCACGTCGCGGCCAGCGGCGAGATCTTGAACATCCAGTTGGAATGCAGCACCCACCGGTGCAACACGTACCAGACGAGCGGATAGGCAACGATCGCGACGCCGACCGACACCAGCGTCGGCACCAGCGGCGCAGGCGACCAGGCGAACAGGCCGATCGCGACGAACGACAGGGCGATATACGCGATGATCGCCGGATACTGAAAATACGCGCCGACAAGTTCCCTGAAGGTCATCTTGTCGAGATGGTGCGACTTCTTCCAGAAGCCCTGCTTCTCGGTGATCGCGTTCATCGGGCCAACTTCCTCAACTCATTCACCTATCGTGCGCAACCGCGCATCGTCCGCATCTGGGGATGATTTGCGGCCAAAGTACGACGATCCTGCGTCATTCCTCGGTTCGTATCAGCACCGCCTCACCGATCAGGAAGAACAGCAGAAACGGTGCCCATGCGGCAAGGAACGGCGGATAGGCGCCAAGGTTGCCCATCGCCAACGCAAAATTGTCAGCCACGAAATAGGTAAAGCCGAGCGCCATGCCAATGACTGCGCGCACGAACAATTTTCCCGAACGCGCGACGCCGAACGCGGCGACCGCGGCGAGCAACGGCATCAGCACCGCCGATAACGGCCCGGACAGCTTGTGCCACAGCGCGCCTTCGAGCGCCTTGGTCGGGCGGCCGGCCTCGACCAGATCGTCGATCGCGCGCGATAACTGGGTGAAGGACAAGCCGTCGGGGTCGACATTCTGGAGCGTGAACTGGTCCGGGCGCACGCCACCGGCGATCCGCAACGTGCCCAGCCGTTCGCGTATTCCGGTCACGACCGTGAAGCGTTCCGCATTCTCGATCCGCCACGCGCCGTTTTCGCGCCAGCCGCTGCTGGCGGTGACCAGTTCGCGCAGCGACGAGCCTTCGCGGTTATAGACGGTGATCCCGCGCAGGCGGGTCTGTTCGCCGCGCCCGGTCACGCGCGCCACCTGGATCAAATTATTGCCGTCCCGAACCCAGACGTTGGTGCGGTCGCCGCGATCGACCGGCATCGGTCCGTAATCGACATCGTCCCACACGGTCAGCGTTGCCGTCGCCCGGGCCACCACCCGTTCGTTAAATACGAACGACAGCGCGGCGACGCCGAAGCTGGCGACGATCAGCGGGGCAAGGACCTGATGCGCCGACAGGCCCGCCGCTTTCAGGCTGATGATCTCGCTATTCTGGTTTAGCTGGGTCAGCGTCAGGATCGTACCGAGCAGGACCGAAAAGGGCAGGAACCGCGCAACGATCTGCGGTGCGCGTAGCGAAACGTAGCGAAGGATCTCGGCCTGTCCGTTACCCGGCTGGGCAAGGATCTTGCCACTCTCCGAAAGCAGGTCGAGCGCCTGCAGCACCAGCACCAGCGCAAACAGGATCGCAAAGGTGCGGATCAGGAACAGCCGCGCCATATAGATCGCGACGGTGGTCGAGGGAAAGATAGCGCGCATCAGGCGACGGCCTTGCGCCGGCCGGGCAGGTAGCGGCCGATGAACTTGCCGATCTTGGCGGCACCCCGTTCCAGACCGCCGATCGGTTCACCGCCCGGTACGCGCGCGATCACCCAGTACAGGCGGAACACCAGTGCCGCAAACAGCAGGAACGGCACCCACAGCGCGATGATCGGATCGATCCGGCCGAGCCCGCCGACCGCTTCGCCATATTCGTTGATCTTGTGATAGGTCACGATCATCACGATCGACAGGAACACGCCAAGCGCGGATGACGACCTTTTGGGCGGTACGCCCAGCGCCAGCGCCAGCATCGGCAGCAGGAACATCGTCGCGACCTCCGCCAGCCGGAAGTGGAAATTGGCGCGCGCGGCGTCGCGATCCTCCTCGCTGACCTTCGGATCATGGCCGGTGATGGCAAGCTGCGGCAGCGTCTGTTCGAGGTCGCGACCGCCACGTGGACGGAAGTTACCGAACTTGGGCAAATCGATCGGCAGGTCGTGCGCGGTGAAGGTCAGCGTGCGGGGGACGCGGAAGTCGGGGGCGTTGTGGATCAGCGTGCCGTTGGTCAGGCGAAAGATGATCGTGTTGGGATCGTCGGTGCGCAGGAACTGGCCCCGTTCGGCGGTCACGCCAAGCCATTGGCCGTCGGGGCGGCTGGCCTGCACGAAGATGCCGCGCAGATCGGCACCGGAGTCGCGGCTTTCCTCGATACGCAGTGTCATCCGCTCGCCAAGTTTGGTGAATTCGCCGACCTTGATCGACGCACCGAGCGCGCCCGTGCGCAGTTCGAAGCGCAGCGCTTCGTAATTATAGCGCGCCAGCGGCTGGACATAGCCGACAATGGCGAGGTTCGCCGCCGCCAATATCGTGGCGTAGATAAAGGGGACGCGGAGCAGCCGCCAATAGCTCATGCCCACGCCGAGCATCACATCCAGTTCGGACGACGTGGCCAGTTTGCGAAAGGCGAGCAGGATGCCCAGCATCAACCCGATCGGGATGCCGAGCCCCAGATATTCGGGCAGCAGGTTCGCCAGCATCCGCCACACGACGCTGACCGGGCCGCCCTCCGCCGCAACGAAATCGAACAGCCGCAACATCCGGTCGAGGACGAGCAGCATCGCCGAAATCAGCAGCGTGGAGAATAGCGGCACCGCGATCAGCCGGGCCATGTAGCGATCGATCGATGGCATGGGGTCAGGCTATAGCGAAGGTGCGGAGGGAAGCTAGCCCCCACAAATCCTCCCCGTACCTTGGAGGATTTAGAGCGCCCCGACCGCCTTACCGGCTGCCTCGAACATCCCCAGAATCGTCTCGACCTGCTCGGCGCTATGTTCGGCACACAGCGAGCAACGTAGCAGGAACGTACCCGCCGGCGTCGCGGGCGGGCGGGCCATGTTGACGTACAGCCCGCCGTCGAGCAGCGCCTGCCACATCGCCACCGCTTGGCGTTGATCCTCAAGGATCACCGCGATGATCGCCGATTGCGGCGTATCGGTGCCGAGCTTGAAGCCGAGATCCTTGAGGCCGCCATGCAGCCGCTTCGAATTGCGCCACAGATGCGCGCGCTTGTCGCCGGCATGCATCAGCTTGCGGATCGACGTGGCGGCGGTCGCGACGACCGAGGGCGGCAGCGACGCGGTGAACACATAGGGGCGGCACACCAGCCGCATCACGTCGAACTTGGGATGGTTCGACACGCAGAAACCGCCGACGGTACCGACCGATTTCGAAAAAGTGCCGACGACGAAATCGACGTCCTTCTCGACGCCCTGTTCCTCATACACGCCGCGCCCGTTGGGGCCAAAAAAGCCCATGCCGTGCGCTTCGTCGACCAGCACCATGCATCCGTGCTTCTTCGCGACCGCCACCATTTCAGGCAGCGGCGCGATATCGCCGAGCATGGAATACACCCCTTCCAGCACGACCAGCTTGCCCGGTTCCCTGGGCAATCGACCCAGCCGCCGGTCGAGATCCTCGACCGAATTGTGGCGGAACCGCACGATTTCCGCATTGCCGAGCGAGCAGCCGTCATAGATCGACGCATGGCTGTCGGCGTCGAGGATGATATATTCGCCCTTGCCGGCCAGCGTCGAGATGATGCCCAGATTGGCCTGATAGCCGGTCGAAAAGACCATGGCGTGGTCGGTGCCATAGAATTCGCGCAGCGCCGCTTCGCAATCCTTGTGTGGGTCGTAGGTGCCGTTCAACACCCGGCTGCCGGTCGTGCCCGATCCGAAATCGTCGAACGCCTTCTTGCCCGCCGCGATCACGTCGGGGTCGAAGGTCATGCCCATGTAATTATAGGTACCGAGCAGGATCGTGTCCTTGCCGCGGATCACCGCCTGGGTCGGCGACGTCACCTTGTCCATCACGATCGCGAACGGATCGCGCACCCCGGTGGCAAGCAGCGCCTCGCGTTCGGCGATCAGCGGATCGAACTTGCTCATCAGGTCGCGTTCGGGTGCCACCGTTTCGGGCGACTCGGACGGGGCGTGGGCGGTGGCGGCGGCTTCGGTCATCGGTTCGGTCTTTCGGGGCCGGGCGGGGCGATCAGGCGGTCTTGAGCTTTTCGACGGCATCGGCCAGCTGGCCGACGGTTTCGATATCGGCCTGCATGTTCATCGTGATGACGATGTCGAATTCGTCCTCCACCGCCGCAACGAAGTCCATCACGGTCAGGCTGTCCCATTCGAGATCGCCGGCAAAGGTCGTCGCCTCGGTCAGCGCGACGCCCTTCTTGTTGAACGGGTCGATCAGGCCGGTGATGGCGGCAAGGGTGGCAGCACGGTCGCTCATGCGGGTCTTTCCAAAATACGGGTCTGGCCGGGGCTATAGCAGACCGTGCGCGCGATACCATGCCGCGGTGTCGGCAAGCCCGCGAGCCGTCGCGATGCGCGGTTCCCACAGGGAGGCGGGGGGACGCCGTGCGGGGTCGGCGGTCCAGTCGGGATGCACCAGATAGCGCGCCCGATCCTCGGTCAGCTTGGCTGCCGATCCGCGCAAGGTCTGGTCGAGCCTGGCGCCCAGTCGCAACAGCCCGGCCGGCAGATGCATCGGCAGCACCCGTTGACCGACGGCGTCGCCGATCATCCGGGCAAGCTCGGCATGGCTCATCGGATTGCCGTCATCGACCTCCAGAATCGCACGCGGACCATCGGTGTCGGCCAGCGCCAGCAGCAACCGAGCGAGGTCGTCGACCGCGACCAGCGCGACCCGACCCTGCGGGGGCAGCAGCGCCAGCCCCTTCTGCGCCATGCGGAACATGTCCCGCATCTCCATATCGCCCGGCCCGTACACCCCGGTCGGCCGCACGATCGTCCAGTCGCGATCGCTGGCCGCGATCAGGTCCTCGCCAGCCCGTTTCGATGCGCCGTAGGTCGAAAGCTGCGGTTCGCGTGCCGACAGCGAGGAGACGTGGACGAACCGCCGGACATCGCCCGCCTGCGCCGCATCCAGCATCGCCCGCGCGCCCGCGACATTGCCGGCGGTGAAGCCGGCCACATCGGGCGCGCTCACCACGCCGGCGACATGGACGACGACATCGGCCTGCGCGACCAGTTCGGTCAGGCTGGCGGGCTTGTCGAGCGCGCCGCGTACCCAGCTGACGTTCGGCTCGGCAGGCTGGGCCCGGCGGGTCAGCGCGCGGACGTGCCAGCCCTGGCCGATGGCCTGCGCGATCACGCGACGCCCGACGAAACCGGTCCCGCCGGTCAGCGCCATCGTCTTCACAGCAGGGCCATATGGTTGCGATGGACCAGCGCCGATCGCGGGGCATAGCCGAGCAGATCGGTCAGTTCGTCGCTGCGTCGGCCGACGATGCGGACGACTTCGCTGGCGTCATATTCGACCAGCCCGCGCGCGATGGTGCGGTCGTCGGCGTCGACGATGCGGATCAGGTCGCCTCGGACGAAATCACCCTCGACACCGACCGCGCCGGCCGCCAGCAGGCTGCGCCCGGTCGCAAGCGCCCGGGCCGCGCCGGCATCGATTCGGATCGCCCCGCGATCGGTCAGCCCGCCCGACAACCATGCCTTGCGCGCCGGCGCATTGCCGGCGGTGGCGAAGATCGTACCGTGGCCCGTCTCTCCGAACGTGGCCAGCGGATGGTCGATCCGGCCGCTGGCGATGGCGAGGTTCGCCCCGGCGGCGGTCGCGATGCGTGCCGCCTCCACCTTCGACACCATCCCGCCCGATCCCATGCCCGATGACGATTTACCGTCGGCCATGCCCATGATCGCCGCATCGATCTGCGCGACGTGCGGGACCAGCCTGGCGTCCGGATTGCTGTGCGGGTTCGAATCATACAGGCCGTCGATGTCGGACAGCAGCACGACGCCGTTCGCGCGCGCCGCCGCGCCGACGCGCGCCGCCAGCCGGTCATTGTCGCCGAACCGGATTTCCTCTGTCGCGACGCTGTCATTTTCATTGACGACCGGCACCACGCCCAGCGTCAGCAACCGCCCGAGCGTCGCCGAGACGTTCAGATAGCGGCGGCGATCCTCCAGATCGTCGAGCGTCACCAGCAATTGCGCCGCCGTCAGCCCATGGCTGGCGAGCAGCTCGGCCCAGATGCTCGACAGTGCGATCTGCCCGGTCGCGGCGGCCGCCTGCGCGTCCTCCAGACTGGCGCGACCGCCCTTGGGCAGCCCCAGCCGCCGCGCGCCAAGGGCGATCGCGCCCGACGACACGATCACGACCTGCTGTCCGGCCGCGACCCGCGCGGCGATATCCGCCACCAACGATGCCAGCCAGTCCCGCCGCGGCTGTCCGTCCGACGCAACCAGCAACGCCGACCCGACCTTCACGATCAGGCGGGGGCAATTCTGCGGAGAGAATACATCCTCCCCGGCACGCCGACGGGGACCAGCCGCAGGCTGGTGGAGGGGAATGTCCTGTTCCGCACCGGCTGCGGTACGCGGCACCCCCGCCGCCCCATCGACCGGGGAGGGACCTAGATCGGCGACCATTCGGCCGGTTCCTCATCGTCGCCCGTATCCTGCGCGTGCATCTCGCTCGGCCCGATCGCCTCGATCAGCCGGTCGAGCACGGCCTCCAGCCCCTGTCCGGTCGCGCCCGACAGCGGTAGCACCTTGGCACCGCTTTCGGCTTCCAGTTCGGCGATCAGCGCCGCCGTCAGTTCCTCGTCGAGCAGATCGGCCTTGTTCAGCGCGATCACCTCGGGCTTGTCGGCAAGGTCCGCGCCGTAATTTTCCAGTTCGCCGCGCACGATCCGGTACGCCGCGACCGGATCGTCGACATGGCTGTCGATCAGGTGCAGCAGCACCCGGCACCGCTCGATATGCCCCAGGAACCGGTCGCCGATCCCGGCACCTTCCGCAGCCCCTTCGATCAGGCCGGGGATGTCGGCGATCACGAACTCGCGCTGCTTGTGGCTGACCACGCCCAGCTGCGGCCGGGTGGTGGTGAACGCATAGTCGCCGACCTTCGCGTTCGCGTTGGTCACCGCGTTGATGAAGGTCGATTTGCCGGCATTGGGCAGCCCGACCAGCCCGGCATCGGCGAGCAGCTTCAGCCGCAGCCAGACCCACGCCTCGTCGCCCGGCCAGCCGGTGCCGTGCTGGCGCGGCGCGCGGTTGGTCGACGTCTTGTAGCTGGCATTGCCGCGCCCGCCGTCACCGCCGCGCAGGAACACCTCGCGCTGGCCGGCGCGGGTGAAGTCGGCGAGGACGGTTTCCTTGTCCTCTGCCAGCACCTGCGTACCGATGGGAACCCGGATGACCAGATCGCGCCCGCCTGGACCGGTCCGGTTCGAACCCGATCCGCCCGATCCGCGCGGTGCGCGGAAATGCTGGGTATAGCGGAAGTCGATCAACGTGTTCAGCCCGGGGACCGCTTCGAAAATGATGTCGCCGCCCTTGCCGCCATTGCCGCCGTCGGGGCCGCCATATTCCATGAATTTTTCACGGCGAAAACTGACGGCGCCGGGGCCGCCCCCGCCCGACCGGACGAAGATCTTGGCTTGATCGAGAAAATGCATGTCGTCCGCTTAGTCGGACTCGCTGCAAGGGGGAAGGGGCTATGGTCGAAGTCGCCGGTACAGCACCAGCGCATCGACCTCGCCCAGGGTCGGATGCTCGAACGCGCCGGGCAGGCACCCGACCTGTTCGAAGCCCAGCGACCGCCACAGCCGAACCGCACGGACGTTGCTCGCGACCACGAAGTTGAACTGCATTGCCCGAAACCCGGCCGCCTGCGCATATTCCAGCGAATGGACCGCCATCGCGCGCGCAATGCCGCGCCCGGTCGCTCCGGCGTGGGTCGCATAGCCGCAATTGGCAACATGCCGCCCGCCGCCGGCATGGTTCGCCCGACAATAATAGCTGCCAAGCACCTCGCCATCGACCTCGGCGACGAACACGCTGTTGCCCGGCGCGTGCCAGTAGGCGAGTATCTGTTCCGACGTCCTGTCGCGGTCGAGGGCATAGGTCTCCCCCGCCCGGACGATGGGCACGAGGATGTCCGCGATCGCCGCCGCGTCGCTCGCCGTTGCCGGGCGGACCGGTATCAACTGCCTGCCCGCACCGCCATCAGGCTGCGCACCGCCAGGTCGCGCGCCTTGTCGCGCGGCAATCGCAACGCCTTGGCCATCGCCCCGCCCAGCAAGGCATCGCCCAGCGCCATCAGCACCAGTTGCAGCGTCTCCTCCGCCAGCGGCATGCCGCTCAGCGCCTGTTCGCTGCCCAGCCGGTCGACCAGCGCGTGGATCGCATCGAGGATCGGGTCGAGCGCGTCGTCATTGCCCGACAGGATCATCCAGCTCGCCAGCGCGCCGGCACCCTCCCGGTCGAATGCGTCGAAGGTCAGGTCGACCACCTCGCGCGGATCATGATCGCCGTCCCGTGCGCGAAGCACTGCCGCGCCGATCGTCGCGGTGATCGTCGTCGCCATCCGCTCCGCCAGCGCCTTTTGCAGCCCCGATGCCGAACCGAAATGGTGAAGCAGGTTCGCGTGCGTCCGTCCGATCCGCGTTGCGACCGCCTTCAGCGTCACCGCCAGCGGCCCGGCCTCGATCAACAGGTCACGGGCGGCATCGAGCGCCGCGTCGCGCGACGCCTCGGGCGACAGGCGACGACGCGCTATTGACATATCTGTAAGTAGTCAGCATCTGGCATGGCATCAGTTGGAGCAGAACCGTGGCGAAAGCAAAGACTCCCGATGATCTGACCATCACTCCGCGCGACCTGCGCTTCGGGCGCGAGGCCGGGTATCGCCGGTGGTGGCTGAACGACGATCCGATCGCCACCGCCTTCTACAATGCGCTGTCGGTGACCTTTCCGAAGGGGGAGGGGTTCTTCATCGACAGTGTCCGCCAGTATCGCGACGACGTGCCGCCGCGCCTCGCCGCCGAGATCCGCGCTTTCGTGAAGCAGGAAGCGATCCATACCCGCGAGCATCTCGCGTTCAACCGCCACGTCGCCGACCAAGGGTATGACGCGTCGCGGCTGGAGGCACGAGTCGACCATGAACTGGCGATCACCCGCGGCAGGCCGCCGATCGCCAATCTGGCGGCGACGATGTGCCTCGAGCACTTCACCGCGATCCTCGCCCACGAACTGGTCGCCAACCCCGCGCATCTCGCCGGCGGCGATCAGGCTGCCGCCGATCTGTGGCGCTGGCATGCGATTGAGGAGATCGAGCACAAGGGCGTCGCCTATGACACGTGGCTCCACGCCACGCGGCATTGGACCCGATTCAACCGCTGGCGGGTCAAGGCGCTGGTGATGCTGATCGTGACCGTTAAATTCTTTCGCGGACGCTCGGCGGGAATGCTCGATCTGCTGGCGCAGGACGGGTTCCGGGGCGCGGGCTTGAAATGGCGGTTGTTCGCCTATGCCTTTGGTCGACCCGGCATGGCGCGCAAGGTACTCGGCATGTACCTCGCCTTCTTCCTGCCGGGCTTCCATCCGTGGAACCACGACGACCGCGAACTGATCGGATTGGTCGACAGCGAATTCGAAGCGGCCCGGCTGGCGCGCGCCTGACCACTTGCCCCGGCGACACCGCCGGGGCAGGACAGACTGATGCGAACGGTATCGGAAGAAGCGGCGGTCCGCCTCTATCACCTCGACGATGAAGGCGGCGTGGCGACGACCATCCTGTACGGCACGCTCGCTGAAGCGATGGCCGCAGCGGCGCGCGAGCCGGAGGAAATACAGGTTGGTCTGTACCTGCAGACGAGCAATGACGTCGTCGGTTATCTCGACCTGCTCGACGGATGATCGAGGCGGGCAGGATGCCGCGCCCCGACCGACCAATCACTGATAGCCGCCCTCTTCCTCGCGTTCCTCGGCGGCTTCTTCCTGTACCTCTTCCATTTCTTCCTGTTCGGGCGTGTCGGGATCGATCATCGCGGGCGTCCTCTCCTGCGGCAACAGCGCCGTCCGCCCTCAACCAGCCGGACGATGCGAGCGTTCCGCCGGTTCAGGCTGCCAGCCGTCGATCCTGTCGCCGCTCGGCCAGATCGATCGCATAGTCGATCGTCTCGACATCGACGCCGCGTGCGCGCGCATGGATCGAACTACGCGTGCCCGTCGCGACGAAGCCGAGCCGCCGCAGCACCGCGCCCGACGCCGGATTGTCGACATAATGCCCGGCAACGACCCGCCCGATGCCCAGCGTCGCCGCGACGTCGAGCGCGGCACGTCCCGCCTCGACCGCATAGCCGCGTCCCCATGCCGACGGCGTCAGCCAATATCCCATCATGTACGGAACATCGCCGAGCGGACCGATCCCGACCCCGCCGATCAGGTCGCAGCAGCCACCATCATGAGCGAAGATCAGGAAGTTCGGACCGGGATCGCCCTGCCATCCGGCCACGAACGCCTCGGCATCGGCCAGCGTGTACGGCCAAGGCGCACGCGACAGATTGCGCACGACCGCGTCGTGGCCGATCGCGGCGGCAAGCGCGGGGGCGTCCTCGATCCAGCCGGGGCGCAGGGTCAGGCGTTCGGTACGGGCGAACATCGGCGTCTCTCCAATGCGCCGCGCCTCCGCGGGGAAGCGGGCAGGGGCCGGAGAGAGCACTAAAAAAGGGAGCCGGGGTGACCCGCCTCCCTCTTGTTGGCTGGTTCCGTTGCCGGAACCCGGGTCACCCTGGTGGGCGACCCGGTTGGTAGCCCGTTATTCTGCGGCCAGCGCCGGCATCTCGACATACGCAAATTTGCGGCCGAGCTTGCCTTCCTTGAACGCCACGCGGCCATCGACCAGTGCGAACAGGGTATGATCCTTGCCCATGCCGACGTTCACGCCCGGATAGAACTTCGTGCCGCGCTGGCGCACGATGATGTTGCCCGCGACCACTTCCTGGCCACCGAACTTCTTCACGCCAAGGCGACGGCCGGCCGAATCACGACCGTTACGCGACGAACCGCCTGCTTTTTTATGTGCCATGGTTCAAACTCCTCGTATGCGCTCAGGCGGCGGCGGTTTCGTCGGCGCGCTGGTCGCCGATCGCGGTGATCTTCAGAATGGTGTGCTGCTGGCGATGACCGTTCTTGCGACGGTAGTTGTGCCGGCGGCGCTTCTTGAAGACGATGACCTTTTCACCCTTCGCCTGCGCGATGATTTCCGCCGAAACCGTCAGCCCTTCGACCGACTTCAGTTCCGAACCTTCGCCGGCAAGGAGCACGTCGCCGAGCGTCACGTTGCTGCCAGCTTCGCCATCGAGCTTCTCGACGACGATCTTGTCTCCTGCGGCAACGCGATACTGCTTGCCGCCCGTGCGCACGATTGCGAACATGGCCCTTGCTTCTTTCCCAAATACAATATGTCCGCGTGGAGATACCCCACACGGCAAGTGGATCGTGACTAGGCAAGCGATCCGTCCGTGTCAATGCCGAACCGACGATTCGCCTGCGAAACCGATGTTGCGGCGCGGCAACAGCGACGTGACAATCGTATTACGCCATATGGAGTAGGCTTGCGCCAGAAAATTTCCGGGTCGAACTAGGTCGCGTAACAAATAGCCCTAAACGCCGGCTCAGGAGAATATTTTCATGCGTAAAAGGGTTTTTACCGCCTTGTTTTTGTCGACGGCGATGACTATCATGCCGGCCTTCGCGCAGGTTGCCGATGCGCCGCCGCCCGCCGCTGATGTACCCTCCGGCGAAGAGATCGTCGTCGTAGGCACCCGTGCACAGGGCCGCACCGTCGCGGAAAGCCCGGTGCCGGTCGACGTCATTACCGGCGATGCGCTGGTCAATGCGGGCTATACCGAAACCAACAAGCTGCTGAACCAGCTGGTCCCGTCTTTCAACTTCCCGCAACCGTCGATCACCGACGGCACCGACGTGGTCCGTCCGGCGACGCTGCGCGGCCTGTCGCCCGATCAGACGCTGGTGCTGGTCAACGGCAAGCGTCGCCACACCACCTCGCTGCTGAACGCCAACGGGTCGGTCGGGCGCGGATCGTCGGCGGTCGATCTGAACACCATCCCCAGCCTCGCGATCGAACGGATCGACGTGCTGCGCGACGGGGCCTCGTCGCAATATGGTTCGGACGCGATCGCCGGCGTCATCAACGTCCAGCTCAAGCGCCGCGAAGGCGGTCGCGCGACCATGACCTATGGCAAGTATATCTCGCAGATGGAGGGCGTTGCCGAGGTATCGGGAATCGCGCGGCAATCGAACGGTCAGCCGCAGGTTCGCGCCGACGGCACCTATGTGCTCGAAGAGACCGGGCGTGACCGCGAAGTGCGCGACGGGCGCACCGTGACCTTCGCCGCGAACATGGGCCTGCCGATGGGCGAGACCGCCTATCTGAACCTGACCGGCGAATATCGCGACCGCGAACCCACCGACCGCGCCGGCTATGACCCACGCCGCAACTATCCGCTGCTGTCGACCGGCGGCGTCGATCCGCGCGAATTCAGCTACGACCGCGTCAACCACCGCTATGGCGATGCGAAGACCACCGATTTCAACTTCTTCCTGAACGGCGGCGTCGATATCGGTGCGACGTCCGAACTCTATATCTTCGGCAGCTACGGCGTTCGCGACGGCGAAAGCGCCGCCTTCTATCGCCGCGCCTCGGGACGCGATGCCAACGGCAATATCCAGGATCTGCGCAACTGCACCTTCACCGGCACGGTCTGCACGCCCTTCTACGCCGATGGCTTCCTGCCGCTCATCACCAGCCAGATGGAGGATTTCTCCGGCGCGCTGGGCGTGAAGGGGGATGTGGCCGGGTTCAACTATGATCTGTCCTATGTCTATGGCACCAACAGCTTCGATTTCCGGATCGAGAACAGCTATAACGCGTCGTTCGGCCCGCAATCGCAACGGGCGTTCAATGCCGGCGGGACCCGGTTCGGGCAGCAGACCGTAAACCTCGACCTGCAACGTGACATCGCCGTCGGCTTCCTGTCGCAACTCTCGCTGGCGCTGGGCGGCGAATATCGCAACGAGAACTACAAGATCGTCGCCGGTGAACTCCAAAGTTACGCCGCCGGGCCGTTCGCGTTCAGCAATGGTGCCGCTGCTGGGTCGCAGGGGTTCCCCGGCTTCTCGCCGACTACTGCGGTCGACGCGTCGCGCGACAGCTTTGCCGGCTATGTCGAACTCGACGGCAAGGTCAGCGATGCGTTCAATGTCGTCGCCGCAGGCCGGTACGAACATTTCAGCGATTTCGGCGATACGGTGAACGGCAAGCTCGCCGCGCGCTTCGCACCCGTCGAATGGGCGGCCCTGCGCGGGTCGATCTCGACCGGCTTCCGCGCGCCGAGCCTTGCGCAGCAGTTCTTCTCGTCGTTCGCCACGCAGAATATCGGCGGGACGCTGGTGGAGATCGGGACGTTCCGCGTCGGCGACCCGGTCGCCCGCGCGCTCGGTTCGCGCCAGTTGAAGGCCGAAAAGTCGCTCAATATCGGCGGCGGCCTGACCCTGTCGCCGATCCGCGGGCTGACGCTGACCGCCGACTATTACAACATCAAGATCGACGACCGGGTCATCCTGTCCGAAAATCTTCAGGGGGCGGCGGTCGTCGCGGTGCTGCGGGGTGCCGGGATTCAGGACATCACCTCGGCGCGGTTCTTCATCAACGGCATCGACACCCGGACGCAGGGCGTCGAAGTCGTCGGCACCTACCGTGTGCCCGACCTCGGCATCGGCAGCGTCACGCTGACCGCCGGCTACAACTATAACCAGACCGACATCACCGATCGCTCGACGCTGTCGGCGATCCCCGGTGTCACCCTGTTCGGACGGCAGGAATCGCTGCGCCTGACCGACGGACAGCCGCGGTCGAAGGTCAATGCCGGTCTCGACTGGTCGCAGGGCATCTTCGGCGTGACCGCGCGGACCAACCGCTTCGGCAACACCCTGTCGCCGGGCGGAGCGGCCGCGACCGACGTCGAACTGGCCCCCAAGTGGCTGACCGACTTGGAAATCCGCGCGACGCCGGGTCAGTTCGAACTGGCGATCGGCGCGAACAACCTGTTCGACGTCTATCCGACGCGCAACCCGATCCTCGGCGCGACGGCGATCAACAACTACTTCATTCCTTATTCCAGCTTCTCGCCGTTCGGGTTCAACGGGCGGTATCTCTATGCCCGCGCCGGTGTGAAGTTCTGATTGGGTCGGGCGGGCAGGGGCACCGCGCCTGCCCGCTCACTTCGTCGGCAACTTGGTCCCCAACAGGACCAGTCGGTCGCCGGTGATCCCGAACCAGTGGGGCACGCCCGCCGGGATCAGCATCACGTCACCGGGCTTGAGTTGGCGCTCGGTAGCGCCGACGATGTGGTCGCCCTCGATCAGGCCCGTCTGGGTCTGTCGACCGCCGACCATCGTGCCACCCGATCGCAGCGTACCCGCACCGGCGATCACGATCGCATATTCGGCCTGATCGGGATGGACTGCCGGGCGTCCCGGCGCCTTCCAATATTCCAGTGCCGCGACCCGATCGCCATCGCGGACCAGCGGTTTCCAGGCAAAGCCCTGATCGGGCTTCATCGCCTTGCCCATTGCTTCGACCTCGGCGGCGATGATCGCATCGCTCGCGAAACTGGTCGGGTCCGTCGCCTGTGCAGCGAGCAACAGCGCGAACGCGGCAAGCATCATGTCCTTGGTTCCAGCCGGATCGTTCGCCCTTCGCGCGCGGATCGATAGATCGCCTCGATGATCCGCATATCGCGCAACCCTTCCTCCCCCGACACGATCGGTTCGCGGCCGCCGATCGCACATTGCGACAGGTGATCGAGCTGCGCGGCGAACTGGTTCTTGCCAGGCCCCGGCGGCGGGGTCACCTGCCGCTCGCGATCGCCGCCCACCCAGAGCCGCTGCCCGCTATAGCCCGTCGCCGGCTCCATCTCGATCCGGCCCTTCTCGCCCATCAGCAGGATCTGGTTGCGGTTGGCGCTGTACATCGACTGGCAACTGCCGATCGCCCCGGAAGGGAAGTCGAGCGTAAAATCGATCATGTCCTCGACCTCCCGGAAGCGCGGGTCGCGGCGGTCGGTCGATTCGCGCGCCGTTACGGCGATCGGCTCTTCACCAGTCATGTAGCGTACCGCCTGCAACGCATAGATGCCGATATCCATCAGCGACCCGCCGCCCGACAATGCGCGCTTCAGCCGCCATGCCGCGGGGTCGCCGAAATTGAAGCCATGTTCGGACCGCACATAGCGCGTCCGGCCGACTGCGCCGCTGCGGGCCAGCCGCATCGCTTCGCGGTTATGCGGTTCGAAATGGCTGCGATAGCCGATCATCAGCTTGCGGTTCGCCTTGCGCGCGGCGGCGATCATCGCTTCGCATTCGGCGACCGATACCGCCATCGGCTTTTCGCACAGGACATGCTTGCCCGCCTGCGACGCGCGGATTGAGTATTCGGCGTGCATCGCATTGGGCAGGCAGACATAGACGATGTCGATATCCGGGTTGTCGCGGATACGGTCGTAATTCTGGTAGGAATAGATGGCGCTGGCGGGAAGTCCGTATTCGGTCGCCACCCGTTCGGCCTTCGCCCGGTCGCCGCTGACCACGGCGACAAGGCGGCTATGCTCGCAATTCTTGAATTCGGGGATGATCCGCCCCAGCCCATATCCTCCCAGACCGACGATGGCATAGCCAAGCTTGCGGCCTGGCTGACCGAACGACGCGCAACCGGGGGCGATCGACAGGGCGGCGGCGGAAAGGATCAGTTCGCGACGGCCGATTTCCATGGCTTTGCTCTCCGACAACGATCGCCGCAGGATGACCGGACCCGACCGCCGTTACAAGCTATGCCGTTGATTTCTCTTCCTCGGCGTCGGCCTGCGCCGCACGTTGCTCGGTCAGGATACTCCATGCGGTGATGAACAGCGCACCTGCCAGCGGACCGACGACGATCCCGCTCAACCCCAGCAGATCGATACCGCCCAGCGTCGTCACCAGCACCAGCCAGTCGGGAATGCCGGTATCGCGCCCGACCAGCAGCGGCCGCAGGATATTGTCGGCGAGGCCGATCACCAGCACACCCGATGCGATCACGACCACCCCCTGCCAGATGGCACCGGTCGCCAGCAGATAGATCGCGACCGGGGTCCAGATGATCGCCGGTCCGACCGCCGGCAGCAGCGCGGCGATCGCCATCACGAGGCCCCATAGCAAGGCAGCAGGCAAGCCAACGATCCAGAAGGTGATCGCGCCCAGCGCGCCCTGCACCAGAGCGACGACGCCAGACCCCTTGACCGTCGCGCGGACGACGGCGTCGAACTTGTTGGCCAGCCGCCACGCGACGTCGCGCTCCAGCGGCAGCGACCGAACCACCGCCGGTCCGATCCGGTCCCCGTCGCGCAACAGGAAGAAGGTCACGTACAGTCCGACGCCGAATGCCAGCAGGAACGCAGCGGCATTCGCGCCGATCGACAAGGCGCTGCGGGCAAGCACGCTGGCGCTCGCGCCGATCGCCTGCGAAATGCGGGACTGTGCCCGTTCCAAACTGCCGAAGCCGGCATTGTCGATCGCATGCTGGACCCGCAGCGGCAGGGCGCTGTGCACCTGCTCGAAATACGTCGCGAAATTGATCTGGCCGCTGCGCAACTGGGTATAGACGCCCGCCGCTTGATCCATGACCATGCCGGCGATGATGACCGCCGGAATCACGACGGCGACGGTGATGATCAGCAGCGTCAGCGCCGCAACCAGATTGCGCTGCCCCGGCCGCCACAACAACAGGCGCTGGAACAGCGGCTGGAACAGAAGCGCCGCCAGTGCGGCCCACAGCAGCGCGCTGGCAAAACTCGATACGACCATCGTCAATCCGATGGTCACCAGCGCAAGGAACATGACGAACCCACCGGATTCCACGCGCTGTTGAACAATTGCCATGCTGTACTGCCTTACTGATTACGGCCGGCGATTGTGCCGGAATTGGTCGTTGCGCAAGCGGAACGCCGGGGCGCGGGCTAGGCTCCATCGATCGATCGACGATAGTCGGAATTGGCCGTGGCGGCGGGGCCGCGTCGCTCCGTCCACCGCCGCACGCCCGCCGAACCGTTCGGCGGATCGCGATGGTCCCGCCAAAGCAGCATGGTACGCGATCTCAGCGCGTTCGGGCGCTCATTTGCCGCTGCGACTGCGATCGCGAATGGCGCGGAACTCGTCGCCGGCTACCCAATTGGGCCATGCGGTCGTGTTCGCTAACTCGCGCCCGATCGTATAGAACAGGTTCAGATCCTGCGCGACACCCGCCCAGTTCCAGTTCGGATCATATTCGTCCTTCGGTCCGTGATAGCGCTTGTCGGTATAGTCCCTGGCCGCAGCCTCTCCCGCCGCCTTGCCACCGGTCACCAGATCGTCGCCCGAATCGAGATAGAGCATCGGCACGCCATGCTTAGCGAGACTGAAATGGTCGGAGCGATAGTAATAGCCGTTCTGCGGCATCGGATCGGCCTCCGCCACCCGGCCCTGCGCGGTCAGCGCGCGGTCCAGATAGGTGTCGAGTTCCGACTTGCCCTTGCCGACGACCACGATGTTGCGTGCCAGCCCAGCCACCGACAATGCGTCCATGTTGATCCCGCCGACCGTCATCGCGAGCGGATAGATCGGATGGTCGCCATAATAGGCCGATCCGAGCAGGCCCGATTCCTCGCCGGTCACCGCCAGATATACTTGGCTGCGTTCGGTCGCCCCCGCCTTCGCATTGGCCTCGGCCAGCCCGATCAGCGCCGCGGTGCCGGTCGCATTGTCGATCGCGCCGTTGCAGATATCGTCGCCATCGGGTGCTGCCTCACACCGGCCGAGATGGTCCCAATGGCCGGTGAACAGCACGATTTCGTCGGGACGCTTGGTGCCCGGCAGGATGCCGACCACGTTTTTGGATGCGTGACGCCGGACCTGATTGTCGAACGACACGCTCGCCTTCACGCCCGTCAGCGGCACGGCGCGAAAGCCCTCGGTCTGCGCGGCAGCGACGAGTTGATCGTAATTCCTGCCCGCCGCACCGATCAGTTGCTTGGCGGCAGCCAACTGTATCCACCCGATCGCCTCGCTCTGGTCCATATGGTTGTTCGCGGCGTCGGCCACCTGTTGCGGGCCGGTCCAGCTCGACTGGACGACGTTCCAGCCATAGGCGGCGGGGACGGTGTCGTGAATGATGATCGCCGCCGCCGCACCCTGCCGCGCCGCCTCCTCGAACTTGTAGGTCCAGCGTCCGTAATAGGTCATCGCTTTGCCGCCGAATGGGCCGTTCAGCGTCTGGCTGGCATAATCGGGATCGTTGATGAGGATCAGTACCGTCTTGCCGCGCACATCGGTGCCGGCATAGTCGTTCCACCCCTTTTCAGGGGCGTTGATGCCATAGCCGACGAACACGACGTCGCTGTTCGCGACCGTCGATTTCGGCGTCACGCGATAGGTGCCGACGACCATGTCGGGGCCATAGTTGAGCGCAATCGGGCTGCCGGCACCGGTGAAGGTCAGCGGGGAAACGTTGCGGCTGGTGATCTCGACCAGCGGCACGTCCTGGAACCAGCTGCCCTTGTTGCCCGGTTTCAGCCCCGCCTTGGCGAATTGCTGCGCCAGATAGGCGAGCGTCTTTTCCTCGCCCGGCGTGCCCGGCGCGCGGCCTTCGAAGGCGTCCGACGACAGGACGCGCGTCGCTTCCTTGACCGTCTCGATCGAGATGGGGGCGGGTGCCGTCTGGGCCAGCGCCGATGCGGCGAAGGTCAGGCAGGGGGCAAGCAAGAACGAACGCATCGAACCTCCGGGGCAACGGGATGACGCGGTTGTGACATGGCGAAGATGGCGACGCAACGCGCCGGACCGGCACGATCGGACCGCCTCCTTGTTCCTGACGAGGCGAAGCCGTCGCATCAGGCTTTCCTCGGCGGCCATTGCAGGGCAACGGTCCCGTGATGCTTATGAAAGGACCGTGATGCCGACCGACCGACGTAATCTGATGGTGCGGGGTGCGCTGCTGGGTGCCGGCCTCGCAAGCGCCGGGATCGCACCGGTCGCGGCGGGGCAGGGAACGGGCGCTCGCTTCCCGAGCAAGCGTCCCGCGCCCGCCGACCGTCGCTTCGTCAGCAGCGCGGTCGAACAGGAAATTGCGCGGGTCAGCCGGATGATCGCCGATCCGGAAGTCGCGTGGCTGTTCGCCAATTGCTATCCGAACACGCTCGACACCACGGTGCGGATGGCGACGGTCGACGGCAAACCCGACAGCTTCGTCATTACCGGCGACATTCCGTGCCTGTGGCTGCGCGATTCCGCTGCGCAGGTAAAATCCTATCTGCATCTCGCCCGGCAGGATGCGAAGCTGCGCGAACTGTTCCGCGGACTGATCGCCCGCCATGCGCGCAGTGTTCTGATCGATCCCTATGCCAACGCCTTCATGGAAGACCCGAGCGCGCCGACTGCGCTATCCTGGGCCAAGGCGGACGATACCGAGATGCGACCCGGCGTCGCCGAGCGGAAATGGGAGATCGATTCGCTCTGCTATTCGATGCGGCTGTCCCACGGCTATTGGCGTGCGACTCGCGATGCCGCGCCGTTCGACATGCAATGGGCCGATGCGATGCGCGCGATCGTCCGTACCTTCCGCGAACAGCAGCGCAAGGACGGCCCTGGTCCGTATAAATTCCAGCGCGCCAGCCGCCAGCCGACCGAGACGTTGCTCGCCGGCTATGGCACGCCGACGCGCAAGAACGGCATGATCCATTCGGGTTTCCGCCCGTCGGACGATGCCTGCCAATATTCGCTGTTCGTGCCAGCCAACCTGTTTGCGGTGACGACGCTGCGCGAAATGGCGCAGGTCGCCAACGAAGCCCGTCGCGACACTGCGCTGGCGGACGACGCCGTTCGACTGGCCGACGAAGTAGCCACCGCGACCGCACAGCATGGTATCATGCGGCTGGCCGATGGAAGCGACGTCTGGGCCTATGAGGTTGACGGCTATGGCAACGCGATCTTCATGGACGACGCCAATGTGCCGTCGCTGTCGAGCCTTGCCTGGCTCGGTTGCGTTCCCGCCGACGACGCGCGGTGGCAGCGTACCGCGAAGGCCGCGTGGAGCGAGGCGAACCCATGGTTCTTCAAGGGCACGGCGGGCGAGGGGATTGGTGGACCGCATCAGGGGGTGAACTATATCTGGCCGATGTCGCTGATCGTGCGTGCGCTCAGCACGACCGACGACGCGACCATCCTGCAATGCCTCGCCACGCTCAAGCGGACCCACGCCGGCACCGGCTTCATGCACGAGGCGTTTGAAAAGGACGATGCCGCCAAGTTCAGCCGCGACTGGTTCGCATGGGCCAATGGTCTGTTCGGCGAACTGATTCTGCACATCGCCGCAACGCGACCACGCCTGCTCAAGATGCCGCTCGACGGGATCAAGGTCTAGGTGGACCTGCCCCGCTTGCGTGGTGAGGTATTTGCTCCGTTCGGTACGGTTGGTTTGCATTGCGCCAGGCTGATGTAGTCGAGCGCGGGATGGCGCTGCACCGGGTTGTAAAACCGTGATCGGCTACCCCCGCCCGCGTTTAGGTGCAGGAGAGGCCCACGCTTCATTTCCGGTCGGGTGCTGTCGTGGTGAAGTCCTGGCCGATGGTGTTCGATGCGACCGGCCATGCGTGCTCGCGGTCGGTGGTTCGCTTGACCCCCCCCCGCTTCTGCCAGCGGCGCAAGCCGTTTTCGCGCGTCATCTGCGGGCTGCCACAGCGACCAGGGTAGCGTAGCCAAGTGACGAGTGTGGTCATTCGGTCTCGTTGGCGCTGACCATCATGTTCGGCTTGCCACGCTCGAGGATCAGATCGGTCAACTCGTGATACCGCATGCTCGTGCGGTCCGCCTCGACGACCATGCCCGCCCGCCGCTCGCTCATCGCGACATCGAACCGCATGTGGCTCAGCGCGCGCCATCCATCACCGCAGGAGCGGATGTAGATCGAGCGGCAGCAACAACGCCTTGTCTGCCCGATATTCGAAGGACGGCTGCTCCCGCGCCGAACTCAAGGCGGCACGTTCGGGCAGTGATCGATCAGAGCCGCCAAGCCGGGAGAACGGCGGCAGGTAATGCACGCTGGAGGGGGACGTTGACGATTTCGGTCTGGAACGGGCCGGTGCGATAGCCTTTGGCCTTGAGGGCCATGCCTCGCGCAACGGCCAGCGACATGGTCATGCGGTGTTGATGATGGTGATCGGGCGCTACCATCAATCTTGATGGCTGCATCAGCCCGTTACGTCTTGGCCCGCAAGGTGAAGCGGGTCATCTCCGATGGCACGCCGAGGCGGAGCGCGAACCCCGGCCACAGCCCCGTGCCATTGCTGACGTACAGGGTCATGTCACCAACCTGATAGCGGCCCGCGACGAAACCGCCGTTTGCGCGGGCGACGAGCCGATCCATACCCACGATCATGCCGCCATGCGTGTGGCCGGACAGTTGGAGCGACACACCCTTTGCGGCGGCGTCCGGCGCTTGCCGCGGTTGATGATCGAGAAGGACGATCGGCGCATCGGTCGGTGCGCCGCGCAGCGCCAGACCGAGGTCCGGGCCTGCCTCACCCACGCTTGGGGCGGACAGATCGGTCACGCCGGCGACGACCAGTTCCGCGCCGCCGCGCCGGATGACCATATGGGCATTGGGCAGCATCCGGAAACCGAGCGCGGTCAGGTGCCGCATCCATACGCCATAGTCGAAGAAATATTCGTGATTGCCCGGGATCGCCCAGACGCCATCAGGAGCCCGAAGCGCGCGAAGCGGCTCGACATCCTTGCGTCGCATATCGACCGAGCCATCGATGAAATCGCCGGTGACGACGATCACGTCGCTGCTCGCCGCGTTGGCGCGCGCCACGACGGCGCTTGCCCAGGCGCCGGGGAACAGCTTGCTGATGTGAAGATCGGTCAATTGAAGGATGCGATATCCTTCGAATTGCGGCGGCAGACCCGCGACCTGCACGTCGACGTCCCGGATCGGCGGGACCCGCACCGCATTGGCGACGCCGATCGCGCTGGCCACCACCGCCAGACCGGTCGCGCCATATCGCGCCGCATCCGGCAGCCTGACGCTTTGCAACCGGACGACTGCCGTTGCCAGCAGCCCGAGATCGAGCAAGATCTGAACCAGCCACAGCAGTACCAGCGCCCCGAACGCCCAGTTGAAGAGGATGACGACCGGGCGCGGGAACTCGGGTGCGAAGACCGAACCCGAGGACAGCCTGCTCCAGAGGTGATATTGCGATATGACGAGCAGGAGCAGCGCCACGACGATCTTGCTCCAGAGCGACAACGCCAGCGGCCAGAGGGTGCGAGACGCGACGTAGATCGCGGGTATCAGGAAGACGAGGAAGATGATCGGCATCCTTCGAGGCGCGTCGGCAGGCAAGCTGCCCGGGATCGTTCCGCTTTAGCGCCGCTCGGTGCCCGATGCGACCGGCGATCACGAACGTCCGATCGGCCACAATCAGCCGCCCGCCGGACGCAGCGCATCAATGTTCGGTAAGCTCGGCGATCTCGAAATCGAAGCCCCTCCAGCCGTGCCGCCGCGCGGCCTGTTCGGTCAGCGCCTTCTTGCTCGCCGCTTCCCGGACGGAGGTGGCGTGTCCCCAGAAGACCTCGGTCTTTCCGTCGCGCAGGTGCGCGACGATACGCCAGTAATGCGTGAACGGCGCGGCGGTGGGGCCGATCGTCTTCACATAGCCGTCGGCCATCGTCGCGGTCAGGTAGCGCTTCTTCTTCGCCATGTCCGCAGGGTAGCGCACTGCCGACCGGTGTGGGAGGGGAGTTGACCTCAATCGTCGTCGAAACGGCCGATCCGGTACGGTCCCGCCCGCGTCGCCAATGGCTTCCCCTTCCAGCTCAGCCGCACCGATCCGTCGCGGACCAGCCCGTCGACCGCCGTGTGGACCGACGGCATCATACTGCGCCAGTCCTCCGGCGACAGCGCACGTGCCACTTCGCTTGGGCAGATCGTCGCGCCTGCCGCGCGCTGCGCGAGAAGGTCCAGTATCGCAGCGCGTGGATCGGTCATACGCGCTACGTCGGTCGCGTACGCCTCCCGGTCAAGCTGCGCGAATGCTGCGGCATCGTCTTTGTCACGCGTCACCGCCGCCCGAGCTTGTTCCGTCCGACCTTACCACCCCGTTGCGCAGGATGGCGGACGGTGACGGGAGCGCATCATCGATCGCTAAAGACCGGCAGGAGCAACGTCTTGCTGCACTATGGTACGGGGCGGGACCAGATGCCATGCCGACCATAGCAGCGCCCCGCTCGCCACCATCGCGGCGACTGCCAGCAGCCCCGGCGGCATGTCGGTCAGCAGCATCACGCAACGATGCCACGCGGCGGTATCGCCGATCGTCTCGAACGCGATCATCTGCGCGGCGGTTGCGATCGCGGCAAAGGCGAAGCCGACACCGCGCGCCTCCCTGCGCATCGCAAGGACGATCGCGATCAGCAGCGTAAGGAGGTTGGCAAGTTCGAACGACAGGTGAAATCCGTCGAACCCCGCCACGCCGCCGCTCGGATAGCCGGGGACCGCCGGCAGCAACCGCCCGAGGATCGGCGGCAGCACCAGCAGCGCCGTTGCAAGCATCGCCGACGCATGCACCGCCACCCGACGCCGCTGCCAGAGCGCATAGGCGACCATCGCGATCACGGCCGCTCCGGCGATCAGGTCGGCGATCGCCAACCGGGCGCCATAGGCGGGGTGGAATGGATCGGCATCGGTCCGCCACGACGATGCCATGCTGTGCAGCGCGAGCGGACCTGCCGCAGCGAACCGCGGCAGGACGACGAACGTGGCGAGGCCGCTTGCCCGGTGCCACGTGATGCGGCCGGTCGCAATCGACCAGCTTTGCATGGTCAGCAGCGCCAGCCATGCGGTCGCGGTGATGCCGTGCGCATGCAGCGCGAACGGTGCGGTCCCCAATCGTCCGAAATAGCCGGGCCAGAAGGCGAGGGCGATCATCGGAAACAACAGGATCAGCCATCGGTGCGCGTGGCGATAGGGCATGAGACCTCCCGAAGTGGCGACGACGAGCCGGTGCCGGCTTACTGCGTTGCGGCGATCGTTGCCTGCCGGGCGATGAGCTGCCAGCTGCCGCTGCGCTTCGCCCAGACATCGGTGAACGGGCGCAACACCTGCTTGCCGGCACCCGGTCCCTTGATCGGGACCATGGTATCATAGCCCATCACCACGGTGACCTCGGGCTTGCGGTCGATCAGCGTGATATGTTTGCGAAAATCGCGATAGTCGATCAGGTCCTGTGCCATCACCGCGATCACTTCCTCACGACGCAGGACGGCGTTGTTCGGCGCGTTGACCACGAAATCCTCGGCCCAGACGGTCCTGACCCCGGCGGCGTCATGCGCCATCATCGCCTTGCCCAACCGGCCATAGGCCGCACCGATTTCAGGCGGCATGGCGATCCCGGGTGCCGGTTGCGCGAGGGCGGGGGATGCCGACAGCAAGATCGCCGCCATCGGCAGGATCCAGTTCCCCAAATTGCCCGCATGTCCGGTCATCGATTGCCTCCCGCCTACGGCCCAAACCATAGCGCGATCCGCTGCCGCCGCCTGTCACCTATTTGGAGTAGGTTGCGATCCATCGGTAGGTACCCCGCCATCCACGACGGGTCCGGCCCGTTGGAAGCCGACAACGAGTAAGCCGCAATGATGCCTCAATCGCGCCATCGTGGGATCGGCGGCGTAACGATTCCACGCACACGAAAAAGGGCGCCGCCGTTGCCGGGGCGCCCTTTCCGAAATCCGGTTTCCCGTGCCCCGAAGGGCGCGGGAACATGGATTACATGCCGTTCAGCTCGGCCGAATTCTCGATCGCGTCCGACGCGTCTTCGGCGTTTTCCGAAGCGTTCATCAGGTCGGCGGCAACGGCTTCGTTCGACGTGTTCTCAGCCTGCGCTTCGAGGTTGTCGGCCAGCATTTCCAGGTTGTCCGACGCTGCGTCCGCGGCGTTGTCGGTCGGGGTGTTCTTGCAAGCGGCGACCGAGAGGAGGCCGGCTGCGGCGGCGACGAGCATGATCTTCTTCATAAGGGTAACTCCCAGAGAAATCCATTTCGCGAAAGGCCGGCGTCACCGCCGTCGCGAAGTTGCCGCAATAGCGCCTTCCACGCCGCCGTCAATCGCCAATTGTGGCAAGAATGGGGCTTTGCGACCAATGGCGAACCGGTGGTCACTTGCGACGAAACGGTCCGATCGGCTCCGGCGCGTTCGTAACGACTGCCAGCATCGCCGTCCATGCCGCTACGTTTTGACGCAATTGTTCGGGGTCTACCTTGTCCAGCGTGTCGTCCGGCGTGTGGTGCAGGTCGAAATAGCGCAGCCCCGATTGGGCCAGATCGACGGCGGCAACATTTTGCGCCAGCGTCGGTCCGATGTCGGTTCCGTCCCCGGCCACGGCGGTTCCTCGCGTGATGCCAAGCGGCGCGAGCGCCGTCGCCAGACGGTCTCCGATCGCGGCCGATTCGGGGGGCAGGGCGACGTCGAACTTCCAGATCCGGTCGGCCCCGAAATCGCTTTCCGCGGCCACGACATGGCGGTCACCGGCATGCGCTTTGGCATAAGCCGCACCGCCGACGCCGCCCACTTCCTCCGCGCCGAACCACACGACCCGGATCGTGCGGAGCGGGCGGCCGGCGTCCATGATCCGCTTGGCGGCGGCGGTGGTGATGCCCAGACCTGCGGCATCGTCGATCGCGCCGGTGCCGAGATCCCAGCTGTCGAGGTGCCCGCCGATCAGGACGATCCCGGCGGCCGGATCGCTGCCCGGAACCTCTGCGATGACATTGCCCGATTCGCGCATGCCGATCTGGCGCGGGGTCAGCGTCAGGCGCAACCGGACCGGCTGTCCGCGCTTGAGCACGCGTTCGAGCTGTTCGGCGTCGGGCACCGACAGCGCACCCGCCGGGATGGGCGTCGTACCGGCTGGAAAGCTGGTGCTGCCGGCATGCGGATTGCGATGATGATCGGTGCCGACCGAGCGGATGACGATCGCCGCCGCCCCCTTCTGCGCAGCGATCGCCGGGCCGGCGCGGCGGACCGCGCCGAATGCGCCATAGCTCGACCCGTCCTGCGTCGCGGCCATGGCGTGGCTGACGAACGCGATTTTGCCCTTCAGGCTACCGTCCGGCGCCGCCTTCAGATCGTCGAGCGTCGGGAAATAGACGATCTCCGCTTCCAGTCCCCTCGCTGGCGTCGCTCCCGAATTGCCGAGCGCGGTGATGGCCAGCGGCTGGGGGAAGGGGCTGACGATCGCGGCGCGCTCCTCGCCCCGGACCCAGACCGGCATCTGATAGGGTTCGATGCGAACATTGCTGAACCCCAATGCCTTCAGCCGCGCCACCGCCCAGTCGCGGGCGCGTGCCTCGTCGGGAGTGCCGGCAAGGCGGGGGCCGATCTCGGTGGTGAGGCCTTCGGTAATGTCCCATGCGACGGTGTCGTTCAGCGCGGCATCGCGCAGCGCCGCGACGTCGATCGACTGGGCGAAGGCGGGAAGGGGTAGGGCAAAGGCGGCTAGGAGCAGGCGGCGCATGGAGTTCCCCTTTTTGGTTCTGCGCCGTTCCATACGGTCAGCTTGGAAGAACGCAAATCCTTGCGGGCGTGGGGAAAGGGCGTTCGGTCCATCTCGCCCGAATGCCCCCGCGTTGCCAAGTCACCGGCCCGTCGCTACATCGCGGCAGACGCTTATACCCCATCCCGACATTCGAAACGGAGCCTTCGGCAATGGCCGTACAGTACAGCTATGTGATGAAGGGTCTGACCAAGACCTTCCCCGGCGCGAACAAGCCGGTGCTGAACAACATCCATCTGCAATTCCTGCCCGACGCGAAGATCGCGATCATCGGTCCCAACGGCGCGGGCAAGTCCACGCTGATGAAGGTCATGGCGGGGATGGACACCGAGTTCACCGGGGAGGCGTGGGCTGCCGACGGGATCAAGGTCGGCTATCTGGCGCAGGAGCCCAAGCTCGACAACACCAAGACGGTGATGGAGAACGTCAAGGACGGCGTGCGCCCGGTCGCCGATCTGGTCGATCGCTTCAACGCCATCTCGGCCGAGATGGGCGATCCGCAGGACGATACTGATTTCGACAAGCTGCTGGAGGAAATGGGCGAGCTTCAGGCGAAGATCGACGCCGTCGACGGCTGGAGCCTCGACAACCAGCTCGAAATCGCGATGGAGGCGTTGCGCTGCCCGCCGGGCGACGCGTCGGTCGAAAACCTGTCGGGTGGTGAAAAGCGCCGCGTCGCGCTGTGCAAGCTGCTGCTCGAAAAGCCGCAGATCCTGCTGCTCGACGAACCGACCAACCACCTCGACGCCGAAAGCGTCGGATGGCTCGAAAATTACCTGAAGGAATATACCGGCAACGTCATCCTCGTGACGCACGACCGCTACTTCCTCGACAATGTCGTCAACTGGGTGCTCGAACTCGATCGCGGGCGCTATTACACCTATGAGTCCAACTACTCGGGCTATCTGGAAAAGAAGGCCAAGCGCCTCGAACAGGAAGAGCGCGACGAAGCCGGCAAGGCCAAGGCGATCCAGGACGAGCTGGCATGGATGCGGCAGACGCCCAAGGCGCGTCAAACCAAGTCCAAGGCCCGCATCCGCGCCTTCGACGAACTGGTCAAGAATCAGGAGAATCGCGCGGTCGGCAAGGCGCAGATCCTGATCCAGATCCCCGAACGCCTCGGTGGCAAGGTGATCGAGGCCGAAGGGCTGACCAAGGCCTATGGTGACAAGCTGCTGTTCGAGAATCTCGACTTCAACCTGCCGCCGGGCGGGATCGTCGGCGTGATCGGCCCGAACGGTGCCGGCAAGTCGACGCTGTTCAAGCTGATTACCGGCCAGGAACAGCCCGATGGCGGTACGATCGAAGTCGGTCAGACGGTGAAGCTCGGCTATGTCGACCAGTCGCGCGACGATCTCGACCCCAACAAGAATGTGTGGGAGGAAGTGTCGGACGGCCTCGACGTGTTCCGCTTCGGCAAGCAGGAACTGGGCACGCGCGCCTATGTCGGCGCGTTCAACTTCAAGGGGCAGGACCAGCAGAAGAAGGTCGGCCAGCTGTCGGGCGGTGAGCGCAACCGCGTCCACATCGCCAAGATGTTGAAGGAGGGCGGCAACGTCCTGCTGCTCGACGAACCGACCAATGACCTCGACGTCGAGACGCTGCGCGCGCTCGAAGAGGCGCTGGAAAGCTTCGCAGGCTGCGCCGTGGTCATCAGCCACGATCGCTTCTTCCTCGATCGCCTGTGCACCCACATCCTCGCCTTCGAAGGCGACAGCCATGTCGAATGGTTCGAAGGCAATTTCGAAGCCTATGAGGCCGACAAGCGTCGCCGCATGGGCGATGCGGCCGATCGTCCGACCCGTCTCGCCTACAAGAAACTGACCCGCTGAGCGCATGCCGGTGGTCGAGGAAAACGGGGCGGGGTCGGACGATCCCGCCGATGCGATCCGGTATCGCCTCGACCAGCAGCGCATTCTCGCCCGGTTCGGGGGGGTCGCGCTGCGCAGCCGCGATATCGACGAAATCGTCCGTGCTGCGGTCGAACTGGCCGCGAACGGAATGCGGACGCGGCTCGCGAAGTTCCTGCATCACGACACGGCGCGCGGCGGGCTGATCGTCCGTGCCGGGGTGGGCTGGAACGAGGGCGTCGTCGGCGGGGCGGAGATAGGTGACGATCTCGGGTCGCCGGCCGGTTTTGCGTTCCAGACCGGCGAACCGGTGATTTCCAATCATCTGCGTGACGAGAAGCGGTTCCGTACCCCTGACTTCATGGCGGACCACGGCGTGAAGCGCGCGATCAACGTGCTGGTGGAGGCGAATGGCAAGCGCTTCGGCGTGCTGGAGGTCGATAGCCGGCAGGACGGGCGGTTCGAGGAAGACGACCTTGCCTTCATGCAGGGCTTCGCGAACCTGATCGGTGTCGCGATCGAACGGCTGGAGGCGGAGAATAATCTGCGCGCCGCGATCGAGCATCAGGAATTGCTGACGCGCGAGGCGTCGCACCGGGTCAAGAACAGCCTCGCCATGGTGTCGGCGATGCTGAACCTGCAAATGCGTGAGGACGACGATCCGCGCGTGCAGCGGATGCTGGGCGACGCGCAGGCCCGTATCGTCGCGATCGGACAGGCGCACGATCAGTTGTGGCAGGGCGAGCGCGTCGGCATCGTCGCGCTCGAACGGCTGCTGTGCGGCATCGTCGACCAGTTGCGCGAACAGGCCCCCGACCATGCGATCGAGTGCGACATCGCGCCGTTGGTGGTGAGCGGCGACACCGCCATTCCGCTGGGATTGCTGCTGACCGAACTGGTCACCAACGCGGTCAAATATGCCTATGGCGAGGGTGGCGGTCCGGTGCGGATCGAAACGCGGTGCGCCGATGGCGCGCTGACGATGACGGTCGCGGATCAGGGTATCGGGCTACCCGAAGGACTGGACCCGACCGCATCGCGGCCGACCAGCCTCGGCATGCGGATGGTGACCAGCCTGACGAGGCAGCTGGGCGGGACGCTGGCGTTCGAGAAGGCTGGGCCGGGGACGCGGGCAGTGTTTTCGATGCCGTTGCCGGAGAAGGTTTAGGGGCTTCCCTGCCTGCCGCCGTTTGCTTCGAGCAGGTTCGAGCGAAGTCGAGAATTATCCGTCGAGAAGTCCTCTCAACGCTTTTCACCGTTCGTCCTGAGTAGCCATTGAGCTTGTTGAAATGGCGTATCGAAGGACTGTGCGCGGCAGGTACTTCGATACGGGCCTTCGACTTCGCTCAGTCCCTACTCAGCACAAACGGAAGGGTAAGTACGAACCCCTTCTCGACGGACGGTTCTCGACAGGCTCGAACCTGCTCGAAGCAAGCGGAGGGATCAGGGAAGCAAACGGATAGACCGAGGCAAGCCCCCTCAAACCAGCTTCACGAACACCCCGGTATCGCGCCGCTCGACCTCGAACGCCTTCACCTTCTCGATCAGGTCGGACAAGCGTTTGAACCCGTAATTGCGCGTGTCGAAGCTCGACCGGTTGGCGGCGCGCTGCCCGACTTCCGACAGGCTGGCAAAGCCGCGCTTGTCGACCTTCGACGCGTCATAGGCGTCCGACAACAGCTTCACGAGCGCGGCGTCGATCTTCTGCTGCTTGCGCGCCGGGGCGGGGGTCGGCTTCGCTGCCGGCGTTGCCGCCGCGGCCGGCACACCGCCGATGGCCGGCGGCAGCGGCATGTTCGCGACATCCTCGACATCCAGCGACCCGACATCGATGAACCGGGTACAGCTTTCGCGGAAGCCCTCGGGCGTGCGGTCGGTGCCGAAGCCATAGACCGGTACCCCTTCCTGCCGGATGCGCTGCGCCAGCGGCATGAAGTCGCTGTCCGACGACATGATCCCAAAACCGGTGATACGGCCGCGCAACAGCAGGTCCATCGCGTCGATGGTCATGCGCATGTCGGTCGCGTTCTTGCCCTTGGTGATGTCGAACTGCTGGAACGGCTCGATTCCGTGGCGCATCAACAGCGCCTTCCAGCTCTTCAACCCCGGTTTTTCCCAATTGCCATAGGCGCGGCGTACATTGACCGTGCCGAACTCGGCCAGCACCGTCAGCACCGAATCGAGATAGGCGGCACCGGCATTGTCGGCATCGATCAGCAACGCGACGTTGCCGGTGGGGTGGGGGAGGTAGATCATGCCCGACGGTCTAGCCCAGGTATCCGCCCGCCGCCATGCCTGCCGAACGCTCGCCCGTCACTCCGGACTTGATCCGGGGTGACGAAGGGGCGGGAGCCCATCCTCAGGGATAGACGATCGCCATCACCTCATATTCCTTGGCGCCCGCCGGCAGCACCACCGTCCGAACGTCGCCGACCGCGCTGCCGCGCAGGGCGCGGGCCATCGGGGAATTCCAGCCGATCCGCCCACGGCCGGCATCGGCCTCGTCGTCGCCGACCAGTTCCAGCGTGCGGTGGTTGTCGTCCTCGTCGCCGATGACCACTGTCGCCCCGAACCAGGCCCGCCCGCGTTCGGTCTGGGCGGCGGGGTCGACGACCCGTGCCGCCTTCATCCGCTTGGCGAGGAACCCCAGCCGCCGGTCGATCTCGCGCAGCCGTTTGCGGCCATAGATATAGTCGCCATTTTCCGACCGGTCGCCATTGCCCGCGGCCCATGCGATGACATCGACCAGCTTCGGTCGCTCGCTGCCCAGCAACTGGTCGTATTCGGCCTTCAACACGGCATAGCCTGCCGGGGTGATATAGTTCGGACGCGGTTCGTTCATCCCGGTCGGTTCTTCCCCAGATACCAGCTCAGATTGTTCGGCCCGCGCGACCGCGCCTTGTCGGTATGGATCAGGTCATAGACGACGGCGTTTTCGAGCACCCGCTGCACATAGCCGCGCGTTTCGGACAGCGGAATCTTCTCGATCCATTCGACCATGTCGACGCCCGGCGTGCGCGGGTCGCCATTGGCGCGCAGGAACTTGTTCACATTGCCCGGCCCGGCATTGTATGCCGCGATCGCCAGCGGATAGCTGCCGCCGTAATAATCGAGCATCCGCTGAATATAGCTCGACCCCAACGCCATGTTGAACGCCGGGTCGTTGAGCGCGGTCGGGCTATAGGTCAGGCCCAGCTTGGTCGCGGTCTCGCGCGCGGTGCCGGGCATCAACTGCATCAACCCGCGCGCGCCGGCGCGGCTGACGGCGGTGCGGTCGAACTGGCTTTCCTGTCGGGCGATGGCGTGGATCAGCGTGAACTGGTCCTGCTGCGGCCCGCCCACCGGCACCGACGGATAGCCCGCCAGCGTATAGTCGCTATGCCCGTTCAGCAGCGCGCTGCGCCCGACCATCACCGCCAGATCGGGCCGGTCGATCGTCTTGGCCAGTTCGACCGCCAGTGCATGGTCGGTGTCGCTGCGCGCATCCTCGGCAATCTTGCGGATGAACAGGCTCTGGTCGGCATATTGGCCGGTGCGGCCCAGATAGCGGACGGCCCGCGCGATCTCGCCGTTCATATAGGCGGTGCGAAGATCGGCCGGCACCGCCGTGGCGACGGCGGTCGCGGGCGGGGCGCGCAGCGGACGACCGATCCGTTCGCTCGCCAACTGGCCATAGAACAGGTCGCCCAGATCGGCGGCCTGCGCATACCAGCGATCGGCGGTCGGACGATTGCCCGCCGCCTCCGCGGCGCGACCCGCCCAGTAATAGCCCTTGGTCCGTACGGTCGGGGTGCGCGATCCGCTGGCATAGCGCGCGAACATGCCGGTCGCATCGCTCGGACGGTTCAGCTGCTGGAGCGCGACGGTGCCGGCCAGCCACGCAAGGCTGGTATAGTCGTCGCGCTCGCCATAGCCGGCATCGGCGACGACCGTGCCCGCAGGAAACGCATCGTCGATCTGCGACGCGATGCGATAGGCGAGATCATATTGGCCGTCCGCCTGTGCCGCGCGCGCATTGGTCAGCAGGACTTCGAGCCATTCCTCGACATCGCCCGGGCTTCGCGACAACCGGCGCGGCTGCGCCAGATAGGCACGCGCCGCCCCCGACTGGCCCGATCCGCGCAGCCAGCTGGCGCGGTCGGCGATATAGCCCGGATCGGCGCGATCGACGCCCGGCTGTTCGGCGCGGACGCTGGCATCGGCGGCATTGGTGCGGAACGCCATGCGCGCGTCGAACGTCGGCCGCATCGCCGCCGAAACATAGGCCATCTGGCGCAGGCCAGCGGTCGTCGCCCCCTGCCACAACAGCCTGTCCATTCGCGCATCGTGATCGGCGGGCCTCAGTCCCTTCGCGAACCGCGCGAGCAACTTCGTTTCGTCCGTTGGGCGCAGCACGCCCCGCCGCCAAGCCGCTTCGGCAGCTTCATATGCCGCATCTAAGGTACCGCCTATTACGAGGTTTGTTGAATGCTGTCTCATCCTGAACTTGTTAGGATCTGACAGAGTTCGCAAATCGTTATTTAGATCGGCTTGCATCTGCTCGGCAGTTGTCAACAGTGCCTCGGCATAGCGCAACTGTCCGGCGGCCGTCCGCGGCGGAAACTTGTCGAAGAAGCGCAGCACCGTCGCCGCATCCTGTCCGCCATCGGGCAGCACCGTTTCAGCCGCCGCGCGCCGGCTGGTCTCGCCCGGAAAGCCCGGATGCGCCAGCAGGAACCGGGCATAGTCGGCGAACGGATAATTGTCCGATTGTTGCAGGCGCTTCCATTCGGACAGCACCGGCTGGATCGGATCATAGGGGACCGGTGCAGGTACCGGCTGCACCATCGGCTGCGCGACCGGCATGGCCGGTTGCGCGCGGGGCAGGGGGTTGGCGGGCAGGGGCATCTGCGGAGCGGTCTGGAACAGCCCGGTGGCCATGGCGGCGCTCGCGACGCCGGTGAGCAGGAACGCGCTCTTGAACACGGTGGTCAGCATACTGGACATGATATGGAAGCCCGCCCTATCTGTCGCCACCTTTTCGGCTCGAATCCCTGTCCACGGAGCGCAACCACCATGTTTTCCGGCTCGATCCCGGCGCTCGTCACGCCGTTTGCGGACGGCACGTTCGACGAAGCCTCGTTCCGCGCGCTGGTCGACTGGCAGGTGGAAAGCGGGTCTAGCGCGCTGGTCCCGTGCGGCACCACCGGCGAAGCGGCGACGATGACGATCGAGGAGCATGACCATGTCGTGCGCGTCTGCGTCGATCAGGCCGCAGGGCGCGTGCCGGTGATCGCCGGTTGCGGATCGAACGACACCGCGGTCGCGCTGCACCATATCCATGCCGCCAAGGCAGCGGGTGCCGCTGCCGCGCTGCTGGTCCCGCCCTATTACAACCGCCCCAATCAGGAGGGCGTGTTCCGCCATTTCGAGGTGCTGGCGCAGGGGGGCGGGCTGCCGATCGTCCTCTACAACGTCCCCGGTCGCACCATCACCGACATCGCGGTCGAGACAGTCGAGCGCATCGTGAAGGCATTTCCGGATGTCGTCGTCGGCATCAAGGACGCTACCGGACAGATGGCGCGGGTGTCCGAACATCGCGCCCGCTGCGGCAGCGGTTTTGCGCAACTGTCGGGCAATGACGACATGACGCTCGCCTTCATGGCAATGGGCGGGGTCGGCGCAATCTCGGTCACCGCCAATGTCGCGCCGGCGATGTGCGCCGAATTTCAGGACGCGTGTGCGACGGGCGATTATGGCCGGGCGCTGACCATACAGGATCGGCTCTATCCGATCCACGCCGCGCTGTTCAGCGATGCCTCGCCGGGACCGGTCAAATACGCGCTGGGTCGGGTCCGTCCGGGCTTTCCGACCGATCTGCGCCTGCCGATGACGCCACCGTCGGCGGCGTCGCGGGCGGCGGTCGATGCCGCGCTGGCCCATGCCGGTCTGGTCGGCTGACATGCAGTCCGGGTTCGATACACGGTATTGCGGCGGCGCCACGCCGATCGTAAAATGTCGGTTATATGCCTGACGGACACCTGTCGCAGCAAGCCGTCACCGGTCGCGAGATCGCCGCTTGCGACTGGTCGAGCACGCCGCTCGGTCCGGTCGAATCATGGCCGGTGTCGCTCCGCTCGCTGCTGGCGATGATGCTGTCCTGCCCCACGCCGATGTTCCTCGCGTGGGGGCCGGAGCTGCGCTGCTTCTATAACGATGCCTATCGACCGTTGCTCGGCATTCGCATCGCCGGCACGCTGGGCGAGCGGTTCGACATCGTCTGGTCGAACATCTGGGACGAACTGCTGCCGCTGGTCGAGAAGACGATGGCCGGCGGCAATATCACCGCGACCGACATGAAACTCGACCTCGCCCGCACCGGCGAGCCCGAGGACAGCTGGTGGACCTTCACCTATTCGCCTGTCTTCGACGACGACGGCCGGGTCGCGGGTCTGCTCTGCGTCACCGGAGAGACGACTGCGCGCGTCGTGGCCGAGCGCGAGCGCGCCGCCGCCGACGAACGGCTGCAACAGGCATTGTCGGCGGGCCGCAATATCGGCGCATGGGACTGGGACGTGCAGGGCGACATCGTCCGCGCCGATTCCCGCTTCGCCTTGCTCTACGGCGTCGACCCGGCGGAGGCGGAGGCGGGGGCGCCGATCGGCACCTTCTTCGCCGCCATCCATCCCGACGACCTGCCGCATGCGCAACGGCAGATCGCGGCGGCGATGGACCCGGCGGGCGACGGCACCTTCATCTCCGAATATCGCGTGCTGCGCGCCGACGGGACCAGCCGCTGGGTCTCGGCGCAGGGCCGGTGCAGCTTCGACGACGAAGGCCGCCCCGCCCATTTCCCCGGCGTCAGCTACGATATCGACGACCGCAAACAGGCCGAACTGGCGGCGCTGGCGGCCAGGGTCGAGCGCGAGTTCGTCCTGTCGCTCAGCGCCCGCCAGCGCGCGGCGACCGATCCCGATACGATCATGCGTTTCACCGCCCGCGCGCTCGGCGAACGGCTCGACGTCCACCGCGTCTGCTTTGCGCGGGTCGGCGAAAATCAGGTCCGCTATATCGCCGGATGGAACGACGGCGCGCTGCCGCCGCTGCGGGGCGATCATTCGATCGACCGGATGGGACGCAGCAACACGACGCTGCTGCGCGCCGGCCGGACGGTGGTGTCCGACGCGTTTGCACAGGACAACCGGTTCGAACCCGATACCGTCGCCAGCTACAGCGCGAGGTCGGGCCTTGCCGTACCGCTGCGTCGCGACGGGCGGCTCGAAGGGCTGCTCATCATCGGCCATGCCGAGCCCCGTCACTGGCTGCCCGGCGAAATCGCGCTGGTGCAGGAGGTGGCGGAAATCAGCTGGGTCACGATCCAGCGCGCCGATGCGCTGCTGCGGCTGGAGGCGAAGGTCGGGCGGCAGGGCGCGCAGCTCGAACGCGTCGCGACCGAACTCCACGACGCTGCCTCCGCCCGCGCCGCTGCCGAAACGCAGGTCCGCCAGTTGCAGAAGATGGAGGCCGTGGGCCAGCTGACCGGCGGCATCGCGCATGATTTCAACAACATGCTGGCGGTGGTCATCGGCGGCCTCGACATGATCGACCGGCGGCTGGCCAGCGGCCGCAATGATGTCGGCCGCTATGTCGAGGCGGCGAAGGAAGGCGCGACCCGCGCCGCCGCGCTGACCCAGCGCCTGCTCGCCTTTTCGCGTCAGTCGCCGCTGTCGCCCGAACCGGTCGAGGGCAACCGCCTGATCGCCGACCTGACCGACCTGCTCGCACGGACGCTTGGCGAACGCATCGTGGTGGAAACGGTGCTCGGTGCCGGCCTGTGGCGGGCGGAGGCCGATCGCGGGCAGCTCGAAAATGCGATCGTCAATCTTGCCGTCAACGCCCGCGACGCGATGCCCGACGGCGGACGGCTGACGATCGAGACCGCCAACGCCCATGTCGGCGACGATTATGCGCGCGAGGCGGACATGGCGGCGGGCCAATATGTGCTGATCGCGGTCAGCGATACCGGCACCGGCATGCCGCCCGAGGTGCTGGCCAAGGCATTCGACCCGTTCTTCACCACCAAACCGGTCGGGCGCGGCACCGGGCTGGGGCTCAGCCAGGTGTTCGGTTTCGTCCGTCAGTCGCACGGGCATGTCCGCATCTATAGCGAGCCCGATGTCGGCACGACCGTTCGCCTTTATCTGCCGCGCTTCTATGGCGAGGCACCTACCCCGACCGCGCGCACCGCGCTGGCCCCGGTGCGGGGCGGCGCGGCGCATGAATCGATCCTCGTGGTCGAGGACGAATCGCGCGTCCGCAGCTTCTCGGTCGAGGTGCTGCGCGATCTGGGCTATACCGTCCATCACGCCTCGCACGGACCGGAGGCGATCGCACTGCTCGAAACCGGCATTCGCGTGACGTTGCTGTTCACCGACGTGGTCATGCCCGGCATGAACGGCCGCGAACTGGCCGACCGGGCGCTGGCGATGCGGCCCGGACTGCGCGTGCTCTACACCACCGGCTATACCCGCAATGCCGTGGTGCATAACGGCGTGCTGGATCCGGGCACGCGGTTGCTGCCCAAGCCGTTCGACGTCGATGAACTGGCAAGGAAGGTGCGGGAAGCGCTGGACGCCTGAATCCTCCCCGCGGAGCGGGGAGGATCTTTCAGCGTCCGCTTCCCCTGCGCGCCCCGACCTCCTATGTCCCCCGCATGAGCCGTCCGCGTCCCCAGCTGTTCGACAAGAAAAAGACCGTTGCCGAAAACCGCCGTGCGCGGTTCGATTACGAGATCGACACCGTGTACGAGGCCGGCATCGCGCTGACCGGTACCGAGGTGAAGGCGCTGCGCTTCGGCGAGGGATCGATTGCCGAAAGCTATGCCGATGTCCGCGATGGACAGGTGTGGCTGATCAATTCGAACGTCCCCGAATTCAGCCACGGCAACCGCTTCAATCACGAACCGCGTCGCCCGCGTAAACTGCTGCTTCACGAGCGTGAGATAAACAAGATGCACGGCGCGGTGGCGCGCGACGGCATGACGCTGATCGCGCTATCGGTGTATTTCAACGGCAAGGGGCGGGCGAAGGTCGAACTGGCACTGGCCAAGGGGCGCAAGACCCACGACAAGCGCGAGCACATCAAGGAGCGGGACTGGAAGCGTGAACAGGGAAGGTTGCTCCGCGACCGTGGCTGATCCCGCTGGTGAGGACCGGGGGCTGGGCAGCCGTGCGTTGCGCTGGGTCCGCGCGAACCTGCCGACGCGCGAATCGATCGAGGCCAACCGCTTCCTGCGGCCGGTCGCACACCGTGTCCTCGCGCCCGAATTGTGGCGCTTCACCCGCCGCTCGGTCCCGCGCGGCGTTGCGCTCGGCATGTTTACCGGCATCCTGATCCCGCTGGGCCAGATTCCTGCCTCGGCGGTCCTGGCGCTGCCGCTGCGCGCCAACGTGCCCGCGGCGGCGCTGACCACCTTCTTCACCAACCCGATCACCACGCCGCTGTTGTTTATCCTCTATTACAAGGTCGGGGCATGGCTGCTCCACCTCGACCGCGTCGTGCCGGGGCGGCCGATCGGCGACGCCGTCGCCACGCCGCCGGGCTGGCTCGAATGGCTGGTGGCGGAGGTCGGCCCGGCGACCGCGCTCGGCATGGTCGTCTGTTCGGTCATCGGCGCGGTGCTCGGCTATGCGATCGCGGCGCTCGGCTGGCGATGGTGGATCGCCGCCAAGTGGAAGCGGCGGGGGCATGGAGCGCGGGCTTCCCTATAGCATCTCCGTTCGGTTCGAGCAGCTTCGAGCTTGTCGAGAAGCGTCCGTCGAGAACCCTGTGTTTGGGGCAACCCCCTCTCGACTACGGTTCTCGACAAGCTCGAACCTGCGCTCGAAGCAAACGGAGAAGGAAAGGACGCGAGAGGGCCTTTTGGGTCAAACCAGATATTGACGATCGATATGCCGGGGTGCAGCATGACCGTATCACCCGATACGAAGAGGCTTTCCCGATGCGGCGTAGTTTCGTCCTGACCACCTTGCTCGCGGCTTCCGCTTTGTCGGCCTGCGCGACCACGCCGCCCGTCGAGACGGCCACGCCGACCCCCGCGACCGCCATGGCCGAGCCCGCGCCGGCACCTAAGCCCGAGATCGGCGACTTCGGCTTCGACGTCACCGGCATGGACCGCGCGGTGAAGCCGGGCGACAATTTCTACAAATACTCGAATGGCACGTGGGAAAAGATCACGCCGATCCCCGCCGACAAGTCGAGCTACGGCATGTTCACCGCGCTGGACGACCTGTCGAAGACGCGGACCCGCGAGCTGCTCGATGCCGCGAAGGGCGATCCCAACTCCAAGATCGGGGTCGCCTATGCGACCTTCCTCGACAGCGACGCGATCGAGGCGAAGGGGCTGGCCCCGATCCAGCCGTGGCTGACCGAGATCAAGGGCCTGTCGTCCAAGGCCGGCTATGCCGCGCTGGCGGCGAAGGCATCGCAGACCGGCGTCGGTGGGCCGTTCGGTGCCTATGTCGGTCCCGACGACAAGCAGCCTCAGGTCTATGCGCTGCAGACCGCGCAGGGCGGTATCGGTCTGCCCGACCGCGATTATTATCTGTCGACCGACGCGAAGCTGGTCGAAACGCGCAAGGCCTATGAGGCCCATCTCGCCAAGGTGCTGACGCTGGCCGGCGAGCCGAATGCCGCCGCCCGTGCGAGGGCGGTCGTCGATTTCGAAACGAAGATCGCCCGCGCGCACTGGACCCGGATCGAAAGCCGCGACGCGAACAAGACCTATAACAAAATGACGGTCGCCGACCTGCAGCGGCGGGCGCCCGGCTTCGACTTCGCGACCTATTTTCGTGATCTCGGCGCGAACACGCCCGATGTGATCGTTGCCCAGCCGACCGCCTTCACCGGCATGGCGAAGGTGATCGGGGCGGCACCGATCGCGGTGCTGAAGGACCAGTTGCTGCTCCGCTCGCTCGACAATTTCTCGAGCGTGCTGCCCAAGGCGTTCGATGCCGAGAATTTTGCCTTCTACGGCACCGTCCTGTCGGGCACGCCGCAGCAGGAGGAACGTTGGAAGCGCGCGGTCGATTTCACGTCGGACGCGGTAGCCGACGATGTCAGCAAGGCCTATGTCGCGAAGTTCTTCCCGCCCGCGACCAAGGCGGCGGCGGACGAACTGGTCCGCAACGTGACCGAGGCGATGGGCCGCCGGATCGACAATCTCGACTGGATGGCGCCCGAGACCAAGGCGAAGGCACGGGCCAAGCTGGCCGCGTTCACGCCGAAGATCGGCTATCCCGACCAGTGGCGCGACATGAGCGACCTGACGATCACGCCGGGCGATGCGTTGGGCAACATGGTCCGCGCGAACCAGTGGCAGCAGCGCTACAACGTCCAGCATCTCGGCAAACCGATCCAGAAATGGGAATGGTTCATGACGCCGATGACCGTCAACGCGTACGCGAACCCGGTCATGAACGAGATCGTGTTCCCCGCCGCGATCCTGCAGCCGCCCTTCTTCGACCCGAACGCCGATCCGGCGGTCAATTACGGCGCGATCGGCGCGGTGATCGGGCACGAGATCAGCCACCATTTCGACGATCAGGGTCGCAAATACGACGTCAACGGCAGCCTGACCGACTGGTGGACCGCCGAGGACGTGAAGCGGTTCGACGAGCGCACCGCCGCGCTGGTCAAGCAATACGACGCCTATGAACCGCTGCCCGGTATGCATGTGAAGGGCGAGTTGACGCTGGGCGAGAATATTGCCGATCTGGCCGGGCTGACCGCGGCATGGGATGCCTATACCCATGCCTATCCGGGCGAGCAGAAGGCGATTGACGGCTTCACCCCCGAACAGCGTTTCTATCTCGGCTGGGCGCAGGTGTGGCGGCGCAGCTACCGCGAGGCGAATCTGCGCCAGCGGTTGCTGACCGATCCGCACAGCCCGTCCGAACAGCGCGCATGGGTCGTCCGCAATCTCGACCCGTGGTATTCGGGCTACAAGCCGGCGGCGGGCGAATATCTGTTCCTCCCTCCCGAACAGCGCGTCCGCATCTGGTAAGCCCGCTTCCTCTCCCCGTCAGGGGAGAGGGATGCGCAGACTTGGTCTTTGCGCGAGCAAAGGCCTGGTGAAGCTGGGAGAGGGGATCCGCTCGCCTGAGCGAGCGCGCGAGCCGCAAGGCTCGCCCCGCTTCAACCTGCGCTAGCCAGCCAAGCTGACAAGCTCCGGTATCCCTCTCCCCGATCCAGGGGAGAGGGGCCGAACTGCGACGAACGCGAATTTCCACTAGCAAACATTCCGTTTGCCGCCATCCGGCCGGCGCGCCACACCCTGTCACCCGCACAACGCTTGACGTGCGGGGGCCAACCACCCCAACAGCCTAATCATGCTGCCGAAATTTTCCGCTGGCCCGTCGCCGGTCCTGCCGCTGATCACCGCGCTTGCCGCCGGGGTCGTTGCGGGTGCCATCGTCCTGTGGATGATCGGCAGCGTGGCCGTAGCGGCCGGCTTCGCTGCGGCTGCGGTGGTGCTGGCCGGCGTGGCGCAGGCGGTGCTGCACTGGACCGACACCCGCGAACCCGTCGAGCCGAGCGTCGACTGGTCGTTGGTTCAGGCGATCGCCGCCACCTGTCCGCTCGCGCTGGCGGTGACCGACCGCGCCGGGCGGCTGGTCAGCGCTAATGACAGGTTCGCGACGATGTTCGGCGGATATCCGACGCCGCCGGGCGTGCTGGGCGACGGGGTCGATGCCAACACGCTGGCTGGGGCCGCCCGGTCGGCATGGCGCGATGGCGAGGCGCGGGCCATGGTGCGACAGGGCGATGCCCCGCTCAACGTGACCATCAGCCGCGCCGGCGACAACATGCTCGTCTGGCAGTTCGAAGGCGGGCAGGTCATTGCCGAGGCGATGACGATGCGCACCATGATCGCCGGCACCGCCGGTGACCGGCTGGGCGTCGCCGGGGTGATGCTTGCGTTGCTAAGCCCCGATGGCCGTATCCGCGCCGCCAACCGCGTGTTCCGCGCCCGCGCCGTGGGCAATGAGGAAGCTGCGATCGAAGGCCGCGATTTCGCGCGGTTCCTAGTCACCGACCATCGCGGTCGGGTGCGCTTCGAACGCGAGGGGCTGGGCGGCGATCCGCTGCGCATCGTGCAGGTCCCGATCACCGACGATCCCGCCGGGCCGATGCTGGTGGCGTTGCTCGACGAGGAAGAGGCGCCGGTCGGGCTGATGCCGATCGCCGCGCCGGGATCGGCGGGGCAGGTGCGCGCGCTCGTGTCGCTGCTGCCGGTCGGCATGGCGCTGGTCGATCGCGACGGGCGCTTCCTGCACATGAACGACGCCTTCATCCGCGCGACCGGCGTCAATCCGGTCGCGCCGCCGCTCTATCCGGGCGATCTGGTGGTGCGCGAGGACAAGGCGGCGCTGGCCGATGCCGTCCGCCGGTTCGCCGGTGGTGCGCAGCACAATGCCGACATGGCGGTACGGCTGGCCGATCGTTCCGACGAACCGATCGCGCTGACCATCGCCGGTGCGCGCGGCCTTGGCGAGGCGGCCGTCGTCCTGTCACTGCGCGATACGGGCGAGGAGGGCAAGCTGAAGCGGCAGGTGGCGCAGGCGACCAAGATGCAGGCGGTCGGCCAGCTCGCCGGCGGCGTCGCGCATGATTTCAACAACATCCTGACCGCGATCATCGGGCATTGCGACCTGATGCTGATGCGCCATTCGCCCGGCGACAGCGATTATGACGATATCCAGCAGATCCGCGCCAATTCGAACCGCGCGGCCAGCCTGACGCGCCAGCTGCTCGCCTTCTCGCGCCAGCAGACGCTGCGCCCGCAGGTATTGCAGCTGCCCGACGTCATTTCCGAAGTCTCGAACCTGCTCAAGCGGCTGCTGGGGGAGACGGTGCAACTGGTCGTCAACCACGGTCGCGGTCTCGGGTCGGTGCGCGCCGATCCGGGGCAGCTCGAACAGGTCGTCGTCAACCTTGCGGTCAATGCCCGCGACGCGATGCTGTCGCAGGGCGGTAGCCGCAACGTGCTGACCATCGAAACGCTGGCGACCAGCGCGCAGGAAGTCCGCGCGATGGACGACGACGTCCTGCCGATCGGCGATTATGTGACGATGAAGGTGTCCGACACCGGCACCGGCATCCCGCCCGACATCCTGTCGAAGATCTTCGAACCCTTCTTCACCACCAAGGAAGTGGGCAAGGGGACCGGCCTCGGCCTGTCGACCGTCTATGGCATCATCAAACAGTCGGGCGGCTATATCTTTGCCGAATCGCGTGCCGGGCGCGGCGCGACCTTCGTCATCCACCTGCCGGTTCATGCCGCCGCCGCCGAACCGCCGCGCCTCGGCACCAATCCGAAGCTCAAGACCGAACCAACCGTGCCGGCATGGGGATCGGGCACGATCCTGCTGGTCGAGGACGAGGACATGGTCCGCGCCATCGCCGAACGCGCGCTCACCCGACAGGGCTATACCGTGATGACCGCCGAAAATGGCGAGGTGGCACTCGAACTGCTCGCCGACCGGCCGCACATCGATCTGCTCATCTCCGACGTGGTCATGCCGACGATGGACGGCCCGACGATGGTCGGCCACGTACGCAAAGTCTATCCCACCTTGCCGATCCTGTTCATGTCGGGCTACGCCGAAGAGCAATTGCGCCGATCGATTGATCTGGATCAAGTTTCGTTTCTACCGAAGCCGTTTTCCGTTCAGCAACTTGCCACGGCGGCGCGCGATGCGTTGTCAAATAGCTGACGGGACGTGGAATCATGTTGCGGTGTTCCCGCTTTGACCGCTAAGGACCGCGTCGTATGACTTCGCCCGCGCGTATCCTCGTCGTCGAGGATGAACCCCTGATCGCCATGATGCTCGAGGATTTCCTCGACCTGCTCGGTCGAACCGTCACCGGTACCGCCGACAATGTCGGGTCGGCGCTGGCGGCCGTCGATCGCGGCGGTATCGATGCGGTGATCCTCGACGTGCATTTGCGCGCCGGGGAAAAAAGCTGGCCGGTCGCGGACAGGCTGGCGGCGGCGGGCATCCCGTTCGTGCTGGCGACCGGCGGGTCGGGCGACATGATCGAGCCCGTGCACCGCGATCGTCCGGTCCTCTCGAAACCGTTCACGATGGACGCCGTCGAAAAGGCGCTGAACGACCTCGGCTAGCTGTTCGAAACGCACAGCCGAGCGTTTTCAAACGGACTCCACTGGTCGCCCGCAGGGCGATGACAGTGTTGCAACAGGATCGAAAGCCGTACTGATTTCGTATACCGCCGCTTGACAAGCAGCGGGGCCGGAACGAGCCTGCGGTCATGTCCGGATTGGCCCTGCTCCTGCTCGCCCAGATCGCCCAGCCTCCGGCGGCAGCCCCCGACGAGATCGTCGTCGTCGGCCACCGTGCCGAAGACGCGCTCGCTGCCTGCCTCGCGCGCAGCTGCTCGCCCGCCGAGGAAGTGGAGGCATCGCTCCAGGCGTCGGTCGAACAATTTGCCGGCGGCCGCTACGGCGTCGCGCGCAAGACGTTGCAGGCGGCGATCCGGCGCAATCGCGACCATGCCGTGCAGCTGCCCGGTCCGGTCTCCAGCCTGTATGCGACGCTGGCGACCGTCGCCGAGCATGAGGGCGACCGCGAACTATGGACCGCGTCGGCGCGCAACAACCTGCTGATCCTGCGTCGCCATCTCGGTACTGCCAACCTCGCGACCCTGACCGAGCAGCTGACCTTCGGCGACACGATGCTGGGCATCGGACAGAGCCACGCGGCCGACGACGCGTATCGCATGGTCCAGCGGCTGGCGCTTGCCGCCGGTCACCCGGCGATGGCGGCCGGTGCCGTTTTCCGCCGCGCGTTGGTGGCCACGGCACGCGGCGATTACCGGACGGCACGCCGCCTCGCCGACGACGCCGTGGCGCTGGCCGGGCCGGATGACCGGCGGCTGGCCGACCTGCGCGCGATGCTCGACGCCCGTATCGCCGTAACCAGGGGCGATGACGGCGCGATCGACGCGCTGGCTGCCAGGTTGCGTCAGTCGGTCGACGAACAACCGCGGCTGCTCTTTTCCGAACCGGTATTCGACATCAATTTCGCCAGCAATCAGGACCAGTGGCACGATTCGGAAATCCGCTTTGCCGATGTCGGATACTGGATACGCCCCGATGGCCGTACCGCGGGCGTGGAGGTGCTGCGCGACGCCGGTCTCGGCCAATGGCGTTCGGGCATCGTCAAGCAGGTCGCCGACCGTCGCTATGTGCCGCTCAGCGTCACCGCCGACCATCCCGGCCTGTATCGCATCGACCGCTTCACGGTGCGCGCGACCATCGGCACGCCCATTGGAACACGGATCCAGCGACGCATGGGCACGCTCACCACCCACATCGTCGACCTTACCGAGACCGAGGCTTTGAGCGACATCCACAAACGCCGCACGGCGCAGCAAACCACGACCGGTTGATCCGGATGCCGCCACTCCGATAATTCCGCCTTCTCGGCAGGACCGCCACCCGCTACCCCGGCATCGGGGAGTGACAGGCGATGGGTTCGATCAACAGTACATTGTCCGACCGGCAGGCCGTCTGGGCGTTCGCGCTCGGCTGCGTCGCGGTGACGATCGGGGTCGTCGCGCATCTGCCGATGTTCGCGATGGCGCGGTCGATGGGCTATCATCTGGCAGGTATGCCGATGGACGGCATGATGATCGGTGGCATGGTGCTGATCGTGCTCGGCACGCTGGTCGCCGCCTATGGCCTGCTCCCGCGCAACCTCGCCGCCCAGCGCGCCGCGGCTGCCGACATCGTCGTCGCCGCGCCCGAGGATGCCGCATTGAGCCCCGCCCATTGGGGCCTGATGGCGGTCCTGGTCGTGGCGCTCGTCATCGACGTGATGAAGCCCGCCTCGCTGGGCTTCACCGTGCCCGGCATGATTTCCGAATATGGCGTTCCCAAACGCACCGTGTCGCTGGTGCCGTTCTTCGCGCTCGCCGGCACCGTCACCGGATCGGTGCTGTGGGGCTGGATCGCCGACGTCTATGGGCGAAAGGCGTCGATCCTGTTGTCGGCGGTGATGTTCGTCGGCACCTCGATCTGCGGGGCGATGCCCAGCCTCGCGTGGAACATCGCCATGTGTTTCATGATGGGCGCGGCGGCAGGCGGCATGTTGCCGGTCACCTATGCGCTGCTTGCCGAAATGATGCCCAACCGCCATCGCGGCTGGAGCCTCGTGCTGGTTGGCGGGCTGGGCGCGGTTGGCGGCTATTTCGCCGCCAGCGGTATTTCGGCGATCCTGCAACCGATCTTCGGCTGGCGTATCCTGTGGCTGGCCAACCTGCCGACCGGGCTGACGCTGGTCCTGCTCGGCGCGCTGATCCCCGAATCCGCCAAGTTCCTGCTGGCGCGCGGCCGGGTGCAGGAGGCGGAGGCGGTGATGCGCCGCTTCGGCGCGACCGCCACCCGCGCGTCCGTCCGGATTACCGGCCCGCGTGCGGCCGCGCTGACCGGGGTCAAGCTCTACGGCAAGCTCGCCGCGCTGAGCATCTGTGCGCTATCCTGGGGCCTCGTCAATTTCGGCCTGTTGCTGTGGCTGCCCGCCGATCTGGTCGCGAAGGGATATTCGGTCGGCGTGTCGAGCCGCCTGCTCGCCGAAAGCGCGCTGATCGCCTTTCCCACCGTCTTCCTCGCCGCCTTTCTCTACAGCCGGTGGAGCACGAAATGGTCGCTCGCCGTCATGATCGCGCTGACCCTCGCCGGGCTGTTGCTGGTGTTGCGGCTGGAACTGGCGGGCAGCGGCAGTCCGGTTCTGCCGGTCGCGCTGCTGATCGTCGGCACCAACGGCATGATCGCCATCGTCCTGCCCTATGCCGCCGAGAGTTTCCCGATGCGCGTCCGGGGCCGCGCGACCGGCTGGGTCGCCGCCTGTACCAAGGCCGGCGGCCTGCTCGCACAGGGGCTGACGATCGCCGGCATCGCACTGTCGATGGGGGCGTCGTCGTTGATGGTCATGGTCCCGACCGCCTTGTCGCTCATGCTGGTCGCGTGGTTCGGCCGCGAAACCCGCGGTCGCGACCTGCGCGACCTCGACGCCGACAATGGCCAGATCGGCCATGGCAGTTGATCCAGCCCTCTCCCCTGGAAAGGGGAGAGGGATACCGAAGCTTGCCAGCGAAGCTGGCTAGCGCAGGTCGGGAGAGGGGCGAAGCGAGCCCGAAGGCTTGCACGCTCGCGTCAGCGAGCGTTTTCTCTCTCAAATCCGGTCATCCGCTACCCGCAAAGGATACACCGCCCTATTGCGGAACGGGAACAAAACGAATACATGCAAATCCAACAGACGCGTTGAACCCTCGACGCGGTTGCTCTACGCGAAAGGCTGGACATGGCGGCAAATCTGAAGGCGGTCGATAGCAAGATGGCGGCGGCAAACGACAAGGCGGCGGGCGAACGGCAAAAGGCGCTCGACGCCGCGCTGGCGCAGATCGATCGGGCGTTCGGCAAGGGTTCGGCGATGAAGCTGGGCCAGAAGGAAGCGATGCAGGTCGAGGCGATCTCGACCGGCTCGCTCGGCCTCGACATCGCGCTCGGCGTCGGCGGCCTGCCGCGCGGACGCGTGATCGAAGTGTACGGCCCGGAAAGCTCGGGGAAAACCACGCTGGCGCTGCATGTGCTGGCAGAGGCGCAGAAGGGCGGTGGCACCGTTGCCTTTGTCGACGCCGAACATGCGCTCGATCCGGTCTATGCGAAGAAGCTGGGCGTCAACATCGACGAACTGATCGTGTCGCAGCCCGATACCGGCGAACAGGCGCTCGAAATTGTCGATACGCTGGTCCGCTCGAACGCGATCGACGTGCTGGTGGTGGACTCGGTCGCCGCGCTGGTCCCGCGTGCGGAAATCGAAGGCGAGATGGGTGACAGTCATGTCGGCCTGCAGGCGCGTCTGATGTCGCAGTCGCTGCGCAAGCTGACCGGCTCGATCAGCCGCTCGCGCTGCATGGTGATCTTCATCAACCAGCTGCGCATGAAGATCGGCGTGATGTACGGCAACCCGGAGACGACCACCGGCGGCAACGCGCTGAAATTCTACGCGTCGGTCCGCCTCGACATCCGTCGCACCGGGCAGATCAAGGATCGCGACGAGATTATCGGCAACACCACCCGCGTGAAGGTGGTGAAGAACAAGGTCGCACCGCCGTTCAAGCAGGTCGAATTCGACATCATGTACGGGCAGGGCATTTCGAAGATCGGCGAGATCCTCGATCTGGGTGTGAAGGCGGGTCTGGTCGAGAAATCGGGCGCGTGGTTCAGCTATGACAGCGTGCGGATCGGGCAGGGGCGTGAGAACGCGAAGAACTTCCTGACCGAACATCCCGAACTGCGCGACAAGCTGGAGGCCGCGATCCGCCAGCGCACCGAAAAGGTCGCGGAGGAGATGATGGCCGGTCCCGACGCCGACGATGGTGACGACGACCTGTAATCGGTGCCAATATCGGGCGGCCAACGTGCCGCCCGATACACTTTGCGTTGTAGCTTAACGACTGCAATGAAACGATTTTTCTTGAACGGGACGGGGCCTGCGATGGCTCGTTTCGTGTAACCTTCGCCAACTTCCGCCGATCCCGTTTCCCTATCGTGCAACCTACGTCGGCATGCGGCATTGGTTCGGCCAAGCCGCTGACCGCACACAGGGATGTTCCGATGATCGTCGTCCACCACCTCGAAAATTCCCGCTCGCAACGCGTCCTCTGGCTGCTCGAGGAATTGCGGCTTCCCTATGAAGTGAAGCGCTATGAGCGGGACAAGGCGACGATGTTGGCACCGCCCGAATTGCGCCGCATCCATCCGCTGGGCAAGTCGCCGGTGATCGAGGACAGCAATGCCGGCAGCAGCGGCGGTCCGCTGGTCGTCGCCGAAACTGGCGCGATCGTCGAATATCTGGTCGAAAAGGCGGATGGCCGTCTCGGCACGCCCGCCCATCGCCGCGCCGCGCTCCATTATCGCCACTTCCTTCACTATGCCGAAGGCTCGCTGATGCCGCCGCTGCTGGTAAAGCTGGTGCTCGGCCGCGTGCCGCTGCTGGGCAAGGCCGCGCAGAAGAAGATCCAGCCGATGATCGACGTCCATCTCGACTATGTCGAATCGCATCTCGCCGCGAACGAATGGTTCGCCGGCGACGAGATGACCGCCGCCGACGTCATGATGAGCTTCCCCCTCGAAGCCGCGCGCAGCCGCGCTGGCCTCGACGCTTCCCGCCCCCGCACCATCGCCTGGCTCGATCGCATCCACGCGCGTCCCGCCTATCAGGCAGCACTGAAGGCGGGCGGCACCTACGCCTATGCCTGACCGATCGCGGTAACGCGGCGACCGATCGGGACACCCGCCAGCCGCCGACGAACGGCCGGCGGGTGTCCGTTCGTCAGAACTTCACCCGGGCGCCGAAATTATACCGCGCGCCCGTCTCCTGCAGCAGCAGGAAGCGATCCTTGATCGCCGACCATTCGTGGATCCGCTGGTTGGTGACATTCACCCCCTGCACATAGACCTGCACGTTCGGCGTGAAGTCATAGCCGACGTTGAAATCGAGCTGCCCATAGGCCGAACGATTGCGCGGACGACCATGATCCGAACGACACGCGCGGAGATATTCCGATCGCCAGTTGTACGATGTACGCGCCGAGATGCCGTATTTCTCGAAGAACACGCTGCCATTCGCCGAATGTGGCGACAGGCCGTTATAGCCGCAGTCGTAATCGGCCAGCGCGGAGTCACGCTCGGCCTTGCTGTCGACATAGGTATAGTTGCCAGCGACACCGAAGCCCGACAGCACGCTCGGCAACCAGTCGAACGTGTACTGGCCCCCGACTTCGATACCGCGGATATAGCCGGTCTGCCCGGTACGTGTCCGGGTATCCTGGAACGTCCGTCCGAACCGCTGGATCGGCAGCGTCTGGAGTTCGAGGAAGTTATCGAGCTTCTTGTAGAACGCGCCGGCGCTTACATAACTGATCGAATTCAGATAATATTCGACCGAAATGTCGTAGTTCGTCGACTTGAACGGTTCGAGCGTCGGGTTCCCGCCGCTCGACTGCGGTACGGAAATGCGGCGGCCGAACGAATTGTCGACCCCGAGGTCGGTCAGCGTCGGCCGCGTCATCGTCTAGGAGAAGGCGGCGCGGGTGATCAGCTTGTCGGTGACATTGAACTTGATGTTGGCCGATGGCAGCGCGTTGACATAGCTGTTGCCGACCGAGACCAGCGTCGACGCGCCATAGGTGAAGACCAGCGTATCGTCGCCGCGGGTGTTGGTAATGTCGAGGACCGGCTGCGCGAAGCCGCGCGACTCCGTTTGGGTTCGCACGACGCGGACACCGGCATTGCCGCTCCAGTTATCGCCGCCGAACGACATGGCAATGTACGTCGCGAGCAGCCGTTCGTTGACGTTCAGCTGGCTGCCGGGGTTCTCGCGGACCCCGTACGGACCGCCGGGCAATGCCAGCAGCCGTGCAGCCTCCGCAGCCTGTTCAGCCGCCGTCCGCCCCTGACGCGCCCGGGCGAGGTTCGTCGGGTTCGACAAGAACGCGATCACCGCATTCGGATCATAGGTGAAGAATTGTTGCGGCACGTTCTGGCTGCCCGATACGCCGGGCAGGAAGTTGTCGAGCTTGAACGGCGATAGCAGCGACGTATCCATCGGAATGTCGTAGCCGCAATAGGCGCAACCCCCGTCGAAGTTGTAAAAGAAGCGCCGCTGCTTCGTCCGGTCCGAATAGGCCATGCCGATCCGTACCGTCTTCAGGATGCTGTTCTGAATCTGATAGTCGGTATCGAGGTGGAATTCGGAACTGCGATCGCTGACCCGGTTGTTCTCCGCGCCGGTATAATGTGCCCGCATCAGCGACGCATCGGTGATGTTGCCGAAGTTGGACGCGGTCGGCAGATCCTCGCCCTTGTTCAGGTCGAAACGCGGGCTGGTCTGTGCCAGCGACCCGACAACGACGAACTGGATCGGGTTACGCTGTTTCGCCTTCGACGTCGACGCGTCGAACCGCACCTCGACATCGTCCGCCGGGTTCCATTTCAGGTTGCGGCCGACCGGATAGGTTTCGGTGCGGCGATCGTTGTTGTTGACGATATTGTCGTCCTGCGACAGCGACACCCGCTGTGACAGCAACGGATTGGCGGCAAGGAACTACTGTCCGGGGCGGTTGAACCCGGTCGCCGTGCCGGTCTCGTCGACCTGCAACCCGATATGGGGCGACGAATAGAAATTCGCGAAGATATTGCGGTGGGTGAAGACATCGAACTTTGAAAAGATCCCGTTGACGGTCAGCAACAGCTGGTCGCGGAGCTTCGCCTGCAACGCCCCGGCCAGATTGATCCGCCGACGCCGGTCCTCCTGACGTGCGAAGGCGAGATTCTGGGGAACGTTGACCGTCGCGCCGGTATTGCCGAGCGCGGCGGTGGTCAGCCCGGTCGAATTCGCGTTGCCGTTGACGACGTTCTGCGGACCGAACAGCCAACCATCGGTCTGCACATAGTCCAGTTGGCTGCGGCGGTCGGTGTACGATCCCGACAGGACGATGCCGATCGTTTTGGCATCGTTGGTGAGCGACGTGACCGCCGACAGGTCGGGGCTGAGCTTCTCGCGCAGCGTGTCGTAGATGCCACCGGCCGACGCGGCGAGGTGGAAGCCGCTGCGGCCATCGAGCGGCCGGGCGGTGATGATGTTGACCGTCGCGCGGATGCCGCCTTCCTGCAGTTCGGGAACGCTCGACTTGTACACGTCGGTGCGCTGGATCATGTTCGACGACAGGACGTCGAACGAGAATTCACGACCGGATTGTCGGTCGCCATCACCCGGCCGTTGACCCGCACGGTGTTGAATTCCGGCCCGAGCCCGCGAACGGTGATGAACTGGCCTTCGCCGCCCGACCGGTCGATCGCGACGCCGGTGATCCGTCGCAGCGACTCCGCGATGTTCGCATCGGGGAATTTGCCGACATCCTCGGCAGAGATCGTATCGATGATCTGTTGCGATTCCCGCTTCACCCGCGCCGACGATGCGAGGCTGCTTCGGATGCCGGTGACGACGATATCGTCGGCAACCTCGGGGGTGTCCGGGCCGACCTGTGCGGCAACGGGGGTCGGTTCCTGCACGGCGCCCGCAGGGCTGGTCTGCGGCGCGCCCGCTTCCGGCTGCGTGGCGTCCTGCGCGAACACGGGTCCGGCCAGCAGCATTCCGCCTGCGAGCAATACGGTCTTGAATGACGTACGCATAGATATCCCCCCCTGAGAATGGATGGTGGTCGGGGAGGGGCGAGCCTTCTGAATGGACTCTGTCCCCTCGATTCTATCGACTATTTCACGGCGTCGAACACGAAAGCGGACCCCACGAAGTCACCCTTGAGCGGTGCGCGCAGACCGCGCTCCATCCAGTAGGCGCCGCTGGCCCGCGCCGGCACACCTTCGGGCAGCTTGCCGCCACCTAGGATGCGGACGGTATAGGTCTGTGCCGGGTCCAACCCCTGCGGATGCTCGGCGACCGGATTGTCGCGCCACATCGACGAATGGAGCATCTGGAACATCACGCCCTGCCGCCGATCCTGTTCGACATACATCGTCGCGGACGATGCGTTGTCCCTGGTCGGCGGATCGATTCGATAGAGCTGCCCGCGCTGCACGGTTTGACGGATGGTCTTGTAGGCGGCGACCCATTTGGCGGCGGTGGTGAAATCCTCCGCCTGCCATTTGTCGAGATTGGCCCCGATGCCGAGCCCGCCCTGCATCGACGACAGGAAGCGATAGTCGAGCGAGGTGGCGCGGGTGTTCGCCCAGCTCGGGCTGTCGGTCACCCATGCCATCATCACCGACACCGGATAGGCCTGGGTAAAACCGTCCTGGATCATCAACCGGTCGGCCGGGTCGGTATTATCCGACGGCCATACTTCGTCGGAGAAACCGAGGATGCCCAGATCGACACGACCGCCGCCGCCCGAGCAACCCTCGATCTCCAGCTTCTGGTGACGCCGCCGCAGTTCGGACAGGATATGATACAGGTTGCGGACATATTCGACATACACGCGCTGCTGATCCTGCACCGGTACCGCCGGCCATCCGGCTTCGGTCCAGTTGCGGTTGTAATCCCATTTCAGGAAGGCGATGTCGTTCTCCGCGACCAGCTTGTCGAGGACCGCCAGCAGATGATCACGCACGTCGGTCCGCGCGAGATTGAGCACCAGTTGGTTTCGGCCCTCGGTCCGGGGACGATCGGGATAATGCAGAACCCAATCGGGGTGGGCGCGGTACAGGTCGCTGTCGACATTGACCATTTCCGGTTCGACCCACAGACCGAAATCCATGCCGAGCGAATGCACCTTGTCGATCAGCGGTTTCAGGCCATTGGGGAATTTGGTGCGGTTGACGGTCCAGTCGCCCAACCCCGCCTTGTCGCTGTTGCGCGCGCCGAACCAGCCGTCATCAACCACGAAACGTTCGACACCGATCCTCGCCGCCTTCTCCGCCAACGCTTCCTGTCCCGCCTTGGTCACGTCGAACGCGGTAGCTTCCCAGCTGTTGTAGACGACCGGGCGCGGCTTGGCGCGTTCGCCGTCGGACAGGATGTTCGCGTTCTGGAAGCGGTGGAAGGTGCGCGAAGCGCCTCCCATGCCGCCGTCCGAATAGCCTGCGTAGAAGACAGGGGTGTCCAGCGTCTCGCCGGGCTTCAACGACCACGAAAAGTCATAGGGGTTGTAGCCACCCATGACCCGGACACGTCCCAGATTGTCCTGTCCCACGCTGATCCGGAACGATCCCGACCATGCCAGCGCGCCGTACCATACCGGCCCGGCGTCCTCGCTGGTGACCCCTTCGCGACCGATGGCGAAATACGGATTGTTACCGTGGCCGGTCGAACCGCGTCGGCTTTCCAGCAGCGTCGGCGCCGGGGGTGATCGCCACGTCCTTCCCGGTCCATTCTGCGGCATGGCAGCCGGTCTGATAGTGCAACCGATAATCGTCGCCGACCGGCAGGGCGAACACCGCCGATGCGATCTGGTCGACGCGCACGGCGCGCCGATCTCCGTTGCGGACCGATGCTGACCGTGCCAGCACGCCGGTTTCTGGATCGATCGTGTAGCGCAACGTAACGCCGAGCGGCCGCCGGATATCGACCAAGTCGACCAGCAGCGTCTCGCCCTGCACCCGGTGCGACTTGTATTTGGGCACGAGGTCGCGATTGCCGTCGGCAAAAATGGTCTTGAGGCCCGGATCACCCGCCGCGAGGGTTGTCCCCAGTAGAGCGGCTGCAGATACCCTTTGTCGTCGACGCCGAGCGCACAGGTCATGCCGTCGCCATCGAGGCGAAAGACGCGGGCAGCCTGCGTGGCCGTCACCTTCGCAAAGGCAGGCGTCGTCGCGGAAACCCCGATCAGTCCGGCGAGAAGCACATTGCTCAGCTTCATCGCAACCCCCTCCTACCGACCACCTCATGTGCAATCGTTTGTTCGTAAATATATGATAATTGCGTCCGGGCAAGGCAATAAGGAACTTATTTAATGCTTTGCGCTGTTCGATTCGAACCGTGCGATGTCGGCCGGTGCCTTTGTCGACGCCGCAGCATCAGCGAACGGATTGCCGAACAGGCCGGTTTGGACGGCAATGCTAAGCGGCGCTGAATGGCCTGCTCAATGCTCCGGCAGGGCAGGCAACTCAGTGTCGCCGCGGTCCACCACGTCGGACGGAACGTCCGTCGTGCGTGGCAAAGGACACGGAAATGGCGCACCCGGAGGGATTCGAACCCCCGACCAAGGAGGTAGAAGCTCCTTGCTCTATCCAGCTGAGCTACGGGTGCCCGTTGCTTCGTTAGCGTGCATTGCGGCAAAGCGGAACCGCTATCATAACCCGGCCATGCCCGACCTGTCCGATACCGCGTTGCCCCGAATCGACGCCGCTACGCTTCCGGCGCGGGGGTTCCGCCATTTCGATATCGTGATGGCCGCGTTCGTCGCCATCCTGTTGCTGTCGAACATCATCGGCGCGGGCAAGGTGGCGGCGATCGACATCGGCGGCACGCCGTTCGTGTTCGGCGCGGGCATCCTGTTCTTTCCGGTATCCTATGTCATCGGCGACGTACTGACCGAAGTCTATGGCTATGCCCGGGCCCGGCGGTGCATCTGGGTCGGCTTTGCCGCATTGTTGTTCATGGCGTTCATGGCCGCGGTCGTCGTCGCCATGCCGCCTGCGGACGGATGGACGGGGCAGGGTGCCTATGAAGCGGTCTTCGGACAGGTGCCGCGCATCGTCTTCGCCTCGATCGCCGCGTTCTGGGCGGGCGAGTTCGTCAACGCCTATGTCCTTGCCCGCATGAAGATCTGGACCGGCGGGCGCGCGCTCTGGACGCGGACGGTCGGGTCGACGATCGTCGGGCAGGCGGTCGACAGCGCGATCTTCTACCCGCTGGCGTTCCTTGGCGTCTGGCCGACCGGTCAGGTGCTGACCGTCCTGGTCACCAACTGGGCGATGAAGGTCGGCTGGGAAATCGTGCTGACCCCGGTCACCTATGCCGTGGTCGGCTGGCTGAAGCGGCGCGAGGGGGTCGATGTGTTCGATGCCGCGACCGACTTCTCCCCCTTCGCCGGAGGCGGCCGGTCGCGCTAGGTCAGGCGCCGACGCGTGCCAGCAATCCTTCGAACAGGGCGCGACCGTCGCGGCCGCCATGTGCCGCTTCGATGCGGCGTTCGGGGTGGGGCATCATGCCGAGCACATTGCCCCCGGCATTGACCAGTCCGGCGATGTCGCGTGCCGAGCCGTTGACCGGTTCCGCATAGCGGAACGCCACCTGACCCTCACCCTCCAGCCGGTCGAGCGTCGCTTCGTCGGCGACATAATTGCCGTCATGATGCGCGACGGGCACGCGGATCGTGTCGCCCGCGCGATATCCGCTGGTGAAGGCCGACCTGGCTTCCCCCACGCGCAGCGCCACGTCGCGACAGACGAAGGACAGGCCACGGTTGCGCATCAATGCGCCCGGCAGCAGTCCCGCCTCGGTCAGGATCTGGAACCCGTTGCAAATGCCGAGCACCGGCAGGCCCTTGCCCGCCGCATCGACCACGGCGCGCATCACCGGCGACCGTGCCGCGATCGCGCCCGAGCGCAAATAGTCGCCATAGGAAAAACCGCCGGGCACGGCGACCAGACCGATATCGTCGGGCAGATCGGCGTCGCGATGCCAGACCATGGTCGGCGCGGTACCGGTGACCGATTCCAGCGCCACCGCGATGTCGCGGTCGCAGTTCGACCCCGGAAAGACGATGACGGCGGTCTTCATGCGCGTTCGACCCGGTAGTTTTCGATGACCGTATTGGCGAGCAGCTTGCGGCACATCGCGTCGATCGTCTCGTCATCGGTGCCGTCGGCGACGTCCAGCTCGATCAGCTTGCCGACCCGCGCCTCGCCGACGCCCGCGAAGCCGAGCGAGGCCAGCGCGTGTTCGATCGCCTTGCCCTGCGGATCGAGTACGCCGTTCTTGAGCGTCACGACGATGCGGAGTTTCATGCAGCTTGCCTCAAGTCCGAATTGGGTTTGTCGCGGGCGCTATGGCCCCGCCCGCGCCCGCGCACAAGAGGCGCGGGGCCATCGCATCCGGATTCGCTTGAGCGCGCCGTATTGCCTGCCTATCACACTGCCATGGACCCTATGCCCCTTTCGCTCGCGCCGCTCGACCGTCGGTTCGTTACCGTGTTGCGCTGGCGGGCGGCCGTCGTCGCCCTGATCGTGCTGGCCATCGCCGGGGTGGCGGAAGCGATCCTGTATCAGCAGGATTGGCCCAGTGGCATCGTCGCGGTGGTGGCAGTCCTGATCGCGCTATGGCTGGTGGTGGTCGCCCCGCCGCGTCGCTTCGCGCATTGGGGGTTCGCGCTGGACGAGCACGAATTGCATATCGGCCATGGCTGGCTGACGCGGGTGCATACCATCGTGCCGATCGGCCGCGTCCAGCATATCGACCTGACACAGGGGCCGATCGAGCGCGGCTGCGGCGTCGCGACGCTGGTGCTGCACACCGCCGGCACCGACCATAGTCTGGTCACGGTGCCGGGCCTTGCCCGCGATCAGGCCGAAGCGGTGCGCGACCGTATCCGTGGCGCGATCGAAGCGTCGCCATGGTGACCGAGCGTCCGCGCCGGCTGCACCCCGGCACCATCGCCCTGCGGATCGTCTCGCGCGCGCCACAGGAAATCGCCGGGCTGGTCGCGCTCGCCGCCGCCACGTCGCGCAGCGGGTTGTGGCCGATGATCGGCATCGTTTCGGCGTTGGTGGTCGGGACGGCGCTGTTCGCGTGGATCCGGTGGCGGTCGTTCACCTACACGATCGGCGACGGCGAACTGGTGATTGCCGACGGGGTGCTGAACCGCAAGCGGCGATCGATCCCGTTCGACCGCATTCAGGACGTGTCGATCGACCAGAAGCTGCTGGCCCGCCCGTTCGGTCTGGCGCGGGTGCGGGTCGAGACGGGTGGCGGCGAGGCGGACGAGGCGAAGCTCGACAGCGTGACGCTCGCGGAGGCGGCCCGGCTGCGCGCGATATTGCGCGGGGCAGTTCCGCAGACGAACTCGACCGACGCGGTGTCCGACGAACCGGCGCGCGACGTCGTCTTCACCATGTCGCCCGGCCGCGTGTTGACGATGGGTCTGTTCGGCTTTTCGCTGGTCTGGGTCGGGGTGCTGTTCGCCGGCCTCAATCAGGTCGGCGATCTGATCGGATGGAATTGGGTCGATGTCCGCGACTGGGCTGGCGTTGCGCGTCGCGAAGCGATCGCATGGGCCACGCCGGTGTTCGTGGCCATGGCGGGTGTCGTTGCGCTGGCCGTCGGCGCGATCAGCGGCGTCCTGCGCACGGTGCTGGTCGAGCATGGATTTCGGCTGGAGCGCGAAGGCGACCGATTGCGCCGCGTGCGCGGGCTGGCCACCCGGACCGAAATCGCGCTCAGCCTGCGCCGCGTCCAGCTGGCACTGATCGAACGTGGCATGGTCAGCGGACGGCTGGGCTGGGCGAGCCTGCGGTTGCAGACGCTGGGCGGCAGCGACGATGTCGGCGGGCGGCAGAGCGTCGCCCCGTTCGCGCGCGACGCGGAGATTGCGCACGTGCTCGCGGCGGCGGGCTATGCGCCGTTCGATCCGCTTCCGCTGCGTCCGGTCGCGTTCGGGCATGTCGTGCGGACCGGCATCGTGCGGGGCGGGGTGCCGCTCATCGTCGTGACCATCGCTGCGTTCTTCGTGCCGCTGGCGGGGCTGGCGTTGCTGCTGGTCCCGATCCCGGTGGTGCTGGCGATCCTCGCGCGGCGGCGGCACCGCTATGCGGTCGTCGGCGACACGTTGCAAGTGATGCGCGGGGTGCTCGCCAAACAGGTATGGATCGTACCGATCGCGCGCATACAGGCGGTATCGGTGCGCCGCTCGCCGCTGCAACGGTTGCTCGGGCTCGCCACCCTCCATGTCGACACCGCCGGTGCCAAGGGGATGGGCCGGCCGAACGTCGTTGATGTCGCGGTCGAGGATGCCGAGCGACTGTCCGCCGCCTTACTCCGCTGACGGGCCGGGGGCAGGCGCCGTATCACCGCTACGCCGGATGCCGGTAAGCGGCGGCAGGTCGCTGCGAATATTGGTTGCGGGCGCTGCCGGCGGCGGGGCGGGGATAGCGCGGCGCATGCACGACGAAGCGGGCCGCGATACGAGCTGACAATTCCACAACTGCTTTTCGACGCCCGCGCCCCGGTCGCGCAGATAGCTGAACGACATGGCGTTCAGTGCAGCCGGTTCCCATGCCAGCCCGGCGCGGGCCGGGACCGCCGCCGGATCGCGCCAGCCGAGGAACTTGCACCGCGTCCGCTCGCCGCAGGTAGCCTGCGCGAAGGCCGGCCATTTGTCGGGCGTCAGCGTATCGAGTGGGACGAGGAAGGTGACCGGATCGTCGCTGCTCGGATGCGGCAGCGCCGCTGGGGCGAAACTGCCGGTCAGCACGCCTGCCTCCTGCTCGACCGCCAGTACCTCGGGCAGCTTGTGCGCGGCGGAATAGGGGCCGAGCTGTTCGATGCGCGGTTCGACCGTGCCGACGACGCGCCGGAACGCCCCGGGCGTGCCCCACCATCCGGCCCAGCGGAAGAACAGGTGCGTATCGACCGCCGCGATCTTGTCGAGGCTCGACTGCCAATAGGGGACGACCCAGTCGGTATGGTAGTGCGTCGCATAGCCGACCGGCGCGAACACGTTGCCCGCCAGCGCCGCCGCCGCGACCTTGCGTGCCCGATCCCAATAGGCCTGCGGATAGGCGCGCGCCAACGCCCCGTCGCAGGTGAAGGTGAACTGGCAACCGGTGGTGCGTTCCGACCCCTGAAACACCACGCCGCAAACGCTTTTGGGAAAGGCGGGGTGGCGCAACCGGTTCAACACGACCTGCGCGACGGCGCGCTGCCCCTTCGCATCGTCGCCGGCCTCGTACAGCACGGCGGCGGCGAGACAGTCGGTCGCGCGGGTGCGGTTGTCGAGGTCGCCGGCAAAGCGGAACGGTCGCGCCGCCGGGTTGGGGCCGGTGACGAACGGCACCTTGGCATTGAAGGCGCGGGCGTCCTCCGGCTCCAACGCGCGATACTCGATCGGCTCGACCGGGGGCGGCGGCGCTTCCGGTGTTTGCGCAACGCTCTGACGGCCCTGTCCGGCGGAATACACCGCCGGCTGGATCGGCGGGGTCGATCGGATCAGGATCGCGGGCACGGCGACGGCCGCGATCGACAACACCACGAGGACGCCGTCGATCGCGGCCGATCCGCTCCCTAATCCCTTGCGTTCGGCCACCGCCGGTTCGCTCATTGTTCGGGGAGGAAGTCGGGAACCGACAGATAACGTTCGCCGGTGTCGTAGTTGAAGCCGAGCACGCGGACGCCATCGGGCAGGTCGGGCAGCTTTTGCAGGATCGCCGCCAGCGTCGCGCCCGACGAGATTCCGACCAATATGCCTTCCTCGCTTGCCGATCGACGGGCCATGTCCTTGGCGACCGCCGCGTCGACCTTGATGACGCCGTCGATCGCGCGGGTGTGCAGGTTGGCGGGGACGAAGCCCGCGCCGATCCCCTGGATCGGGTGCGGCCCCGGCTGTCCGCCCGATATGACCGGCGAGAGGTCGGGCTCGACCGCATAGACCTGCAGGTCCGGCCATTTCTCCTTGAGCGTCTCGGCGACGCCGGTGATGTGGCCACCGGTGCCGACGCCGGTGATGATGACATCGATCGGCGTATCGGCGAAATCGTTCAGGATTTCCTGCGCGGTCGTGCGGACATGGACGTCGATGTTCGCCGGGTTTTCGAACTGCTGCGGGATCCACGCATCGGGGGTTTCCGCAGCCAGCTCATGCGCGCGCTCGATCGCGCCCTTCATGCCCTTTTCGCGGGGCGTCAGGTCGAAACTGGCACCGTACGCCAGCATCAGCCGGCGACGCTCGATGCTCATGCTCTCGGGCATGACCAGCACCAGTCTGTATCCCTTGACCGCCGCGACCATGGCAAGGCCGACGCCGGTATTGCCGCTGGTCGGCTCGATGATCGTGCCGCCGGGCTTCAGGTCGCCCGACGCCTCGGCCGCCTCGATCATGGCCAGCGCGATGCGGTCCTTGATCGATCCGCCGGGGTTCGATCGTTCGGACTTGATCCAGACCTCGGCATCGCCGAACAGCCGCTTGACGCGGATATGCGGCGTATTCCCGATTGTTTGCAGGATGGTATCGGCCTTCATGGCTGGGTCTCCTTGGGGATGACTTCGAGGTCTTTGGGGGGCGTGAAGCTACGCGCGGCGCGTAGTTCGGGGAAGAGCCGCGACCAAAGCATGGTCACGCCTATCGCGAGGATGCCGCCGCCGGCAACCGCGACGACCGGCCCGACCAGCGCGGCGAGGAAGCCCGAGCGCGCCTCGCCCAGCTCGTTCGATCCCGACACGAACAGGGTCGATACCGCGCCGACCCGCCCGCGCATCGCATCCGGCGTATGCAACTGGATCAGCGACTGGCGGACATAGACCGACACCATGTCGGTCGCACCGACGACGAACAGTGCCGCCAACGCCAGCAGGACGGCCGGCGCGAAGTCGCTGCCGATTGCAGCCTGTCCGAACACCGGAAGCAGCAGCGGCGCGGATAGTCCGAACAACGCGGTCGCCGCTCCGAAGCCCATGACCGACAACAGCATCTTGGCACCGACGTCCCTCGACAGCGGCTTGACCGCGAACACCGCGGCGACGACCACCGCGCCCAGTGCCGGTGCAGCGCGGAGATGACCGAGGCCGTCCGCACCGATCTGCAGAATATCGCGGGCATAGATAGGCAGCATCGCCGTCGCGCCGCCCAGCAACACCGCGAACAGATCGAGCGAAATCGCGCCGAACACCAGCCGGTTGCGCCGGACATAGGACAGTCCGTCAAGCATCTGCCGCCACGGATTGGCCTTCCCGGCGATCACCGCGCGCGGGATCGGCGGGATCAGGAACAACATGGCGAGGCCGAACAGGAACAGCCCCGCCGATACTGCATAGGGGACATAATGACCGGCCGCGTAGAGATAGCCACCCATCGCCGGCCCGAGTACCGATCCGCCCTGCCACGCGATCGAACTCATCGCGATCGCGGTCGGCAGCACGGCGGCAGGGACGAGATTGGGGGCGAGCGCCTGCAACGCCGGTCCGGCGAATGCCCGCGCGACGCCCAGCATCGCCGCGACGAAGAACAGCCACGGCAGGGTGATCGCGCCGCTATAGGTCAGCCATGCCAGCAGCAGCGCGCAACTGCCCTCCAGCGCGACCGATCCGCGCGCGATCCAGCGCCGGTCGATCCGGTCGGCGACCCATCCGGCGACCAGCGACAGGACCAGCAGCGGCAGGAACTGCGCAACGCCGATCAGCCCCAGCTGGAACGCCGACTGCCGGATCGTCATCGTCTCGCGCGCGATGTCGTACACCTGCCAGCCGATGACGACGACCATCGCGATCTGCGCCAGCGTGTTCGACAGCCGCGCGAGGAAATAGGCGCGAAACGCAGGAATGGCGAAGGGGTGCGGAAACGCGGACATGGAGTGGGGGTTTAGGTCCGCTGTTGGGCCGGGGCAATGCAGATCGGCTTGGGGGGTATTGTGAAGCGACTTCATGCCTCCCCCTCGTCACCCCCGCGAAGGCGGGGGTCCATAAACACTGCGTTATCGATCGATCACGACGACAGTGTCTATGGATTCCCGGTTGCGCGGGAATGACGGGGCAGAGGTGTAGCGGCTTACCGCCGACCGAGGAACGACAGAAGATCGTCGGTCAACCGCTCGCTCTCGGTCGCGAACAGGCCGTGCGGCGCGCCGTCATATTCGATCAGATCGGCGTTCGGCAGCGCCTTGGCCAATGCACGCCCGGTCGCATCGATCGGCACGGTCTGGTCCGACGTACCGTGAATAATCAGCGTCGGCACGGTGATCGACGGCAGGTCCGGCCGGAAATCGGTAGTTCCGAACGATTCCGCACAGGCCAGCGTCGGCTTCAGCCCCGCCAGCATCGCCGTGTTCCACGACAGGTCGAGCACTTCCTTGCTCACCGGGCTGGTAATGAACCCGACGCCGTAGAACTGGTCGAAGAAGGTCCGGAAGAATTTCGGGCGATCCGACTTGATATTGTCGGCGATCTCCTGAAGCTGGTCCTGTGGGACGCCATCGGGATTGTCGTCGGTCTGGAGCATGTACGGCACGACCGAGCCGATGAAGCCGACGCGGGTCACCCCCTTGCCGCCATGGCGCGACATGTACCGCGCGACCTCGCCGCCGCCCATCGAGAAACCGATCAGCGCGGCATCGTCGGTGACGCCGGTTTCGGCCATCACGTCGGCCAGATCGTCGGCAAGGCTGTCATAGTCATAGCCCCACCATGGCTGGTCCGACCGCCCGAAACCGCGCCGGTCATAGGCGACGACCCGGTAACCGGCATCGGCCAGCGCCATCGCCTGCGGGTCCCAGCTGTCGGCCGACAGCGGCCAGCCATGGATCAGCACGACGGGGCGACCCTGTCCCCAATCCTTCACGAACAGGTTGGTACCGTCGCGGGTCTTTACATAGGGCATTGATCGATCCTCGTCGGGGAATTGTCCGACCTGAACGACCGACACGCGCCGCGGTTGCCTCGCTGCACCCCGATCGGTATGGCCGGTCAGTCGCGCGGAACGATGCCCAGCGTCGGGCGGGCGATGTTTCCCCGTTCGGCATCCTGCAACATCATCGAATAGCGTTCTGCCATCTCACGATGTACCCGCCGCACTTCGGGCAATTGCGCACTCTCGGCCTGGGTGCGTGTCTCGCCCAACCGGCGGCGGTAATATTCGGCATTGTCGACGATCGACATCTGGTCCTCCTGCCTGTCCTTACCTGGTGGACCGATCAATATACCGAACCGATTATTCGGTCGATTACATACGTTAAGGACAGTTTCAGTCGGGACGAACCTTCACCCCGGCGTGACGAAGCTGTCCAGAACGCGCTTCTGACCGGCGGTTTCGAACAATACCTCCAGCTTGTTGCCCTCGATCGTCTCGATCGTGCCGTACCCGAACTTCTGATGAAACACGCGCTGCCCGGTCGAAAGGTCGCTGCGCCCCTTGTTGCCGAGGCTGATCGCGCTTGCCCGCGCCTCGACGACGCGCGCCGGGGTGGTGGTGAAGGTCGACCCTTGCGACGCGGCGCGTTGCCAGCCCGGACCCCGCCCGGTGCCGCGTGCGACATCGGCGAACGGATCGGCGCGTTCGCTCCAATTTGCCCGCCACAGGCTTTCGCCCCCTGCCATGGTCGTTTCCGTATCGATATGCTCCGCCGGCAATTCGCCGACGAAGCGCGACGGCAGCGACGAATTCCACTGGCCATAGATGCGGCGATTGGCGGCATGGAAAACGACTGCCAGCCGCCGCGCGCGCGTGATCGCGACATAGGCGAGGCGGCGTTCCTCCTCGAGGCTCGCGGTCCCGCCTTCGTCGAGCGAGCGTTGCGAAGGGAACAGCCCTTCCTCCCATCCGACGCAGAACACCGTGTCGAATTCCAGCCCCTTAGCGGCGTGGATGGTCATGATCGTGACCTTCGGCTCCTCGGCCGACGCCTCGTTGTCCATGACCAGCGATACGTGTTCGAGGAAGGCACCGAGCGACTCATACTCCTCCATCGCCCGGACGAGTTCGGTCAGGTTTTCCAGCCGCCCGGCCGCTTCCGCCGTTTTTTCCGCCTGATACATCGCGGTATAGCCGCTTTCGTCGAGCAACTGCCGCGCCAGCTCGGCATGCGGCAGGTCGCGCGCCATGTCGCGCCAACGGGCGAAGTCGCCGACCAGCCGCCCGAGCGACTTGCGCGCCGCCCCGGTCAGTTCGTCGGTGTCGAGGATGCGGGCGGCGGCGGTCATCAGCGACGACCCCGTCGCGCGGGCGTATCGATGGATCGTCTGCACCGCCTTGTCGCCCAAACCCCGTTTGGGAACGTTGACGATCCGTTCGAACGCGAGGTCGTCGGCCGGCTGGTTGACCACCCGCAGATACGCCAGCGCATCGCGGATTTCGGCGCGTTCGTAGAAGCGAAAGCCGCCGACGATGCGGTACGGCATGCCGATGCCGATGAAGCGTTCCTCGAACTCGCGCGTCTGATGCTGTGCGCGGACAAGGATCGCGCAATCGTCGAGGCTCTTGCCCTCGCGCCGTACCTGTTCGATCGTGTCGCCGACCCGGCGGGCTTCTTCCGGGCCGTCCCACACGCCGATCACGCGGACCTTTTCGCCGACATCGCATTCGGTCCACAGCGTCTTGCCCAGCCGTCCGCCATTATGCGCGATCACGCCCGATGCCGCGCCAAGGATATGCGGCGTCGACCGGTAATTCTGTTCGAGCTTGATGATTTTCGCGCCGGGAAAATCGCGTTCGAAGCGCAGGATATTCTCCACCTGCGCGCCACGCCACGAATAGATCGACTGGTCGTCGTCGCCGACGCAGCACAAATTGCGCCGTTCCTGCGCCAGCAACCGCAGCCACAGATACTGGACGCTGTTGGTGTCCTGATATTCGTCGACCATGATGTAGCGGAACCGCTGCTGATACTGCGCCAGCACCGCGCGGTCGGTGCGCAGGATCGTCAGCACGTGCAGCAAGAGGTCGCCGAAGTCGCAGGCGTTCACCGCCTTCAACCGGTCCTGATATTGCTGATACATCTCCCCGCCGCGGCCGTTGGCGAAGCGTTCGCTTTCCCCCGCATCGACATCGGCAGGGGTCATGCCCTTGTTCTTCCACCCGTCGATCAGCCCGGCAAGGCTGCGTGCCGGCCACCTTTTCTCATCGAGATCAGCGGCAAGGATCAGCTGTTTGAGCAGGCGCAGCTGATCGTCGGTGTCGAGGATGGTGAAATTGGATTGCAGCCCGACCAGCTCGGCATGCCGCCGCAGCATCTTCGCGCCGATCGCGTGGAACGTGCCGAGCCACGGCATCCCCTCGACCAGATCGCCGACCAGCCGCCCGACGCGTTCGCGCATCTCGCGTGCGGCCTTGTTGGTAAAGGTCACCGACAGGATTTCGGACGGATAGGCTTTGCGGGTGTGGAGCAGGTGCGCCAGCCGCGCGGTCAGTGCCGCCGTCTTGCCGGTACCCGCGCCCGCCAGCACCAGCACCGGGCCATCGGTGGTCAGCACCGCGTCACGCTGCGGTTCGTTCAGCCCGCGCAAATAGGGCGGATCGGCAGGGGTAAGGGCAAGCGACATCGTCGAACAGGTAGGGAACGAAGCGTTAAGCGACAAGCAAGGAAATTGTTTCGGAACCGTCATCGTCCCGCCATCGACGCTTCGCTGCGTTGCAATAATTACGCCGTACCAGCGCGTTGCCGGTGGACGGCGGCACCCGGATCGCGGGCGACCGCTGCTGCGACGGGCACCGTATCCGCAGGAGCTACCATCATGACCCTTCGTACCATCGCCCTTGCGGCGACCGCTGTCGCATGCCTGTCGTCCGCCGCCCATGCCGAAGTCCGCGAGCGGGTCACCGCACGCGTGTCCTATGCCGGCCTGGACCTCAACCGGATGGAGGATCGCCGGACCCTCGACGCCCGGATCGATCGTGCATCGCTGATCGCGTGCCGTTCGGGCGTGTCCGGCCTGCGCCGTTTCGCCGACGAAAACCGCTGCCGGGACGAAATGCGCCGCGACGCGCAGGTTCGCGTCGCGCAGATCGCGCCGGTGAAGGTCGCCAGCGCCAAGTAACCGTTCGACGGGATTACCGCCCCGGACACGATGTCCGGGGCGGTATCACCGATAATTGCGCGACGGTCGATCCGCGCGAAAGCTTCTTGCCCCGAAGCTGCAAATCGGTAGGCGGGCGCATGGCCCAACCACATCCCATGCGTGCCCATCGCCGCATCCTGATCGCCAGCCTGATCGGCACCTCGGTCGAATTCTACGACTTCTATATCTATGCGACCGCCGCGACGCTGGTGTTCGGCTCGCTGTTCTTTCCGCTCGAAAGCACGTCGGCACAGTTGATGGCGAGCTATCTTTCGATCGGCCTCGCCTTTATCGCCCGGCCGCTCGGTGCGGTGGTGTTCGGCCATTTCGGCGATCGGCTGGGCCGCAAATCGACGCTGGTCGCGTCGCTGATGCTGATGGGTGGCTCGACGCTGCTGATCGCGTTCCTGCCGACCTATGCGCAGGTCGGCTGGGTCGCGCCGCTGCTGCTGTGCACCTTGCGGTTCGCGCAGGGGCTGGGGCTGGGCGGCGAATGGGGCGGGGCGGCGTTGCTCGCCGTGGAGAATGCACCGCCGGGGTGGCGTGGCCGCTTCGGCATGGTCCCGCAACTGGGCGCGCCGGTCGGTTTCATCGCCGCCAACGGGTTGTTCCTGCTGCTTGGGCTGACCCTGTCGGAGGCGGATTTTCTCGCCTGGGGCTGGCGGCTGCCGTTCCTGTTCAGCGTTGCGCTGGTCGGGCTGGGCCTCTGGGTGCGGGTCAAGCTGACCGAGACCGCCGCCTTTGCCCAAGCGCTGGCGCACGAAGCGCCGCCGAGCGTGCCGATCGCCGAACTGGCGGGCAGCCATTTGCGGGCGACGCTGGCCGGAACGTTCGGCGTCGTCGCCTGCTTCGCACTCTATTACATCGCGACGACCTTCGTGCTGGGGTATGGCACGAACACGCTCGGCTATGCGCGTGGCGCATTCCTGCAGACGCAATTGATCGCGATCCTGTTCATGGCCGCCGGCATCGCGCTCGCCGGATGGCTGTCCGACCGGTCGACCCCGGCGCGGGTACTGGCGGGCGGGTGCATCGGCGTCGTCGTCGCCGGCGGTCTGCTGGGGCCGATGGTCGGGGCGGGATCGCTGTTCGTGATCGGCGCGTGGCTGTCGTTCGCGCTGCTGATGATGGGGTTCGTCTATGGCCCGCTCGGCGCGTGGTTGCCGGCGCTGTTCCCCGCGCGGGTCCGCTATACGGGTGCGTCGATGGGCTTCAACGTCGGCGGTGTGATCGGTGGCGGCCTGACCCCCAGCATCGCGCAGGCGCTGTCGATCGATTACGGCCTGTGGTCGGTCGGCGTCGTGCTGGCCGGGGCGGGGGTGGCGAGCCTGATCGGACTGGCACTGGCTCCGCGCGAACGTTGCGTGTTCACCCGGCGCGATCGGTCAGGGCGCTGACCGGATCGGGCACCGGCAGGATGCGGTTGCGCCCGGCCCGCTTGGCATCATAGGCCGCGCGATCGGCGCGTTCGAGCAGGCGGTCGAGATCGTCGTCGGCCGATAGTTCCGCCAGCCCGGCGCTGATCGTGATCGCCGGCAGATGACCGGCGATTTCGGACAGCGTCGCGCGCACCGACTGTGCGCCCAGCCACGCCCCGCGCAACGTCGTCCGATCGAGCAGCGCGACGAATTCCTCGCCACCCAGCCGCGCGATCGCCGCCGATCGTGGCAAACGGTCGACCAGCAGCCGGGCAAAGGCGCGCAGCACCGCATCGCCGGTCGCGTGACCGTAATTGTCGTTGACCCGTTTGAAATGGTCGAGGTCGAACAGGATCGCCACCAATGGCTGGTCATCGCTGCGCGCATCGGCGATCATCGCCTGCGCCCGCCGGTCGAACCCGCGACGGTTCGCGATACCGGTCAGCGGATCGGTTTCCGCCTCCGCGATCGATCGGCCCATCGCCGTCTGTACGACCAGCAACAACATCAGCAGCCCGACGCTGACGATCAGCATCCCGCCGATCGATTGCGAGAACAATGCATAGCTGCTCGCGGCATATTCCTTCGCCGACGCCCCCGATCCGAACAGCACGGCGAACAGCGGTTTGATCAGGAAATGCAGCGTCATCAACCCGGTGGCGATGCCGAGCGCCAGCCACAATCCCTCGCGCCGTCGCCGCGCCGCATCGACCGCCAGCGCCGTCGCCAACCCCGACCCGATCGCAAAGGGGGCCTGATAGGCGAATTCATACCAGAGTTCGTTGCGTGGTCCGTTCCAGATCGCGGCGCGCACCACGATGCCGAACAGCACCAGCAGCGCGGCCCACCGCCCCGGCCGCCGCCGCCCCGCCATCGCTGCCAACCCCAACGGCAGCAACGCGACGCTGCACAGGAACGAACCATAGCTCAACAGCATGAACGGCGTGGTGAACGGCGTCAGCCGCACGCCCAGTTCGCTGATCGGCGCCAGTCCGCCGATCAGAAAGGTTAGCACGAACCACGTCACATGACGTTGTCCGGGATAGGACAGGCGAATGATCGCAAAGGTGACTGCGAACAGCCCCGCGACCACGGCATTGACGATCAGAGCGTAGAGCGCGCTGTCCATCGATCCGTTTCCATTCGCTTCGCCATCCTTTCGAACTAACGAAGATTCACCCCTAAAAGGTTAATCAATCGATTTCGTCGGCCAGCCGCAACAGCGTGATCCGCGCCTTGCCATAGACGCGCTCGGCATCGACGGTGAAGCGCGGCAAGTCCAGCACTTCGGCCTTCGCGGTCTCGATGCTGACCCATGTCGCCGGCCCGATCCAGCCGAGCCGCGCCAGCTTGTCCGCCGCCACCGCGCCGGCCCCGCTGCCATAGGGCGGGTCCATCATGACGATGTCGAGCGGACGCGGCGCCGGTCCTAGCGCCAGTACCGACGTCGCGCGCACGTCCCCGCCCGCCGCGTCCAGCTTGGTCAGATTGGCACGCAGCGCATCCAGCGCGGCGCGGTCCTGTTCGACGAACAGGCAGGTCGCGGCACCGCGCGACAACGCCTCGATACCCAGCGCGCCCGATCCGGCGAACAGGTCGGCGACCGCCAGTTCGTCGAAACTGCCGACGCGGCTGGCCAGCATCGAAAACAACGCCTCGCGCGTGCGATCGGCGGTGGGACGGGTCGCGTCCCCCTTCGGCGCGACGATCGGCCGACCGCGCCACAGGCCCGAAATGACCCGCATCAGCGCTTGCCCCCGCCGGGACGGCCACCGCCCTTCGGCTTGCCCTTGGCCGGCTTGGTCGACGGCGTGGCCTTGGCCCAGCCGGTCGGCTTGCGCTTCGGTCGTTCGACGAAGCTCGCCCGGTCGACATCGGACGCCTGTTCGCGCGTCATCCGCTTTTCGACCGGACCGCGCGGGCCTTCGGTCGTGCGCTCCACCTGTGGCCGGCGCGCGACGCCGTCATAGCCCGGGCGGTCGGCATGGGCTGCGGCGCGGCGGGTGCGGGCATTGTCGGTGCGCTCCCCATAAGCGCGTCGGTCGCCCAGCCCCGGCTGCCGTCGCTCGGCGGGCGTCTGTCCGGCCTGCGCCAGCGGATCGAAGTTATCGCGGCGGTCGACCGGCCGTTCGGTCGCATGGGTGCGCGGACCGATCGCCCGCGTGTCGGCAGCGCGCGGTCGATCGCCGAACCCGGGGCGTTCCGGCCGTGCACCGAAGCTACGTCGCTCACCATCACCCTGCGGCCAAGCGCCGAAGCTGCGCCGCTCGCCATCACCCTGCGGTCGCGCGCCGAAGCTGCGCCGTTCGCCATCGCCCTGCGGCCGCGCGCCAAAGCTGCGTCGCTCGCCATCACCCTGCGGCCGCGGACCGAAGCTGCGCCGCTCGCCATCACCCTGCGGCCGAGCGCCGAAGCTGCGCCGCTCGCCATCACCCTGCGGCCGAGCGCCGAAGCTGCGCCGCTCGCCATCACCCTGCGGCCGCGCGCCGAAGCTGCGCCGCTCGCCGTCACCCTGCGGCCGGTTCGGACCATCGCGATCGGGACGGCGACCGCTGAAGCCCGAACGCTGTCCGTCGCGCTCGGTGCGCGGGCGGCGTTCGTCGAAACGCGATGTCGCGACCGGTTCGGGACGCGGCAGCGGCGTCGCGCGCCGCCACGCCTTCAGCGCCGCCGGATCGGCACCGTCCGGCACAGGCTTGCTGGTCGGCTTGTTGGTCAGCGTCTTGCGGAACGCGACCAGCTCATGCTGCTTGATCTCGTCGACCTCGCCCTCGGGCAGGTCTTCGAGATAGAAGGGGCCATAACGGGTGCGGATCAGGCGCGACACCTTCAGCCCGAGATGTTCGAGGACGCGGCGAACCTCGCGGTTCTTGCCCTCGGTCAGCGTCATCTCGATCCAGGTGTTCGTGCCGGTGCGGCGTTCGAGATTGGCGTTGATCGGGCCATAGCGCACCCCCTCGATCTCGATCCCCATCATCAGGTCTTCGAGCTGCTGCTGGCTGATTTCGCCATAGGCGCGCGCGCGATACGTTCGCTCGACCCCGGTCGCGGGCAGTTCCAGACGGCGCTTGAACTCGCCGTCGGTGGTCATCAGCAACAACCCTTCGGTATTCAGGTCGAGCCGACCGACCGGGATCACCCGCGGCAGGTCCTTGGGCAGGCGATCGTAGATCGTCGGCCGCCCCGCGCCATCGCGTTCGGCAGTCAACGTGCCGGCCGGCTTGTGGAACCGGAACAACCGGGTCGGTTCGGGCGCGGCGACGGGTGCGCCGTCGACGGTCACGCCTTTCAGATTGGGCAGGATGGTCGCCGGCGTTTCGAGCACGACGCCGTCCAGCGCGACGCGCCCGGCGGAAATCATGCGCTCGATGTCGCGGCGCGACGCCACGCCGGCACGCGCCAGCAACTTGGCGATTCGCTGGCCTTCACGGGGGGATTCGTTCGTGGATTCGGGTGGGGTAACGATGGTCAGGGTTTCCGTTTGCGGCGACGCGACGAAAGTTTCAGCCGAAGCGGTTCCTTCGTCGCCTTCGCGAGTTTGTGGGTTCGTATAAGCTGTAAGCATCCCGGTGGAAAGCGAGTGGGGCAATGTTGTTCGGGCGCAAGAAGCGGCACATCAACCGGATCCTCGTCGTGGAGGACGAACCCTTGGTCGCGTTCGATACCGAACACTTCCTCGGGGCGTCGGGTTTCGAGATCGCGGCGACGGTCGATACCGTCGCCGGCGCGCTGGCGACGCTGGAGTCGGTCGGCGACATCGATCTGGTGCTGGTCGACATCAACCTGTCGGACGGCAGCGGGCTCGACGTCGCGCGTGCCGCGCACGAACGCGGCATGCCGGTACTGCTGGTGACCGGTGCCTGCCCGCTGGAGGCGCAGGTGTTCGCGGCCGGCTGTCTCGCCAAACCCTATCCGCAAAAGGATCTGCTGAGCGCGATCGAAGCGATCGACGCGGTCATCGGCGGGGCGAAACTGCCCCGGCGGTTGCCGAGCGGGTTCAACCTGTTCCGAACCGCGGCGTAGAACTTCCTATCGGTTCCTACCGGTTCGCTCCCCGTTTGGTTCGAGCAGCTTCGAGCGTAGTCGAGAAGCGTCCGTCGAGAACGCCTGTCCAGCGGAACGCCGTTCTCGATACGCGCTCTCGACTTCCTTCGATCGCTACTCGAACCAAACGGAGGAGTAGGGGGTAAAACGACGTCGCCACACCCCCGCCTTGCCGCCACCGCCAACCCCTTCTACGGTCGCGCCCCTTCCGGGAGGACATGAATGACCGAAGCCGCGCCCAAGGGGCTGGCGCTGATCCGCATGGGGCTGGGCAATCGCAAGACGGCGGCGATGTTCGCGTTCGGCCTTGCCGCCGGGCTGCCGTTCACGCTGCTGCTCGGCACGCTCAACGCATGGTTGGCGGAAGCGAAGATCAATCTCGCCACGATCGGCCTGTTGTCGTGGATCGGGTTGATCGCGGCGTTCAAATTCCTGTGGTCGCCGGTCGTCGACCGGCTTCGCCTGCCGCTGCTCGAACGCTTCGGGCGGCGGAAATCGTGGTTGCTGCTGTGTCAGGCGGTGCTGGTCGCGGCGTTCCTCACCCTGTCGCTCAGCGATCCTGCGGTGGCGATCGGCTGGTTCGCGCTGGTCGCCGTCATCGGCGCGTTCGCGGCGGCGACGCAGGATACGGTCATCGATGCGTGGCGGATCGACGTCGCCGACGAACGCGCGACGCTGGGCATCCTGTCGTCGATCTACCAGCTCGGCTACCGCCTTGCGACGCTGATCGGCGGGGCGCTGGCGCTGGTGCTGGCCGATGCGATCACATGGCCGATGGTCTATGCAGTGATGGGACTGTTCATGGCCGCGCTGTTGGTCGTGACGCTGTTCGCCCCCGACACGCCGCGCCCGGTCGTGGAGCGGGCGGTCGAGGGCGCGATCGGCCCCAGCCGCCGCGACAAGCGTACCGGTCTCATCATCGTCGGCTTGTGCTGGGGCTGGGCGATCCTCACCATCGGCGCGTTCATGGTGCGTGTGCTGAACGTCGCGCCCGGCGAAACCCCGCCCAGCGTCGGCGATTTCACCCGCCTGACCGGTCCGTGGATCATTGTCATCACCGTCGTCGTGCCCGCCCTGGTTGCGGCTTGGCTGAACCGGCAGACGCAACTGGCCGAATGGCTCGGCTGGAACCGGGACGGGGCAGAGGGGCCGACGCCCGGCTTCATCGAACATGGCTATCGGGCGCTGATCCTGCCGCTGTCCGAACTGGTCGGGCGGCTGGGGTTCGGCGCGGTCATCGTGCTGGGGCTGATCCTCAGCTACCGGCTGTGCGATTCGATCTGGGGGCCGTTCGCCTATCCCTTCTATCTGGAGGAACTCCACTACACGAATGCCGAGGTCGCCTTCGCCTCCAAGATCTTCGGCGTCGGCATGACGATCCTCGGCGTGTCGCTGGGCGGAATCCTGTTCGCGGTGCTCGGGCGGATGCCGACGCTGTTGATCGGCGCGATCGTCGCGGCGGCCAGCAACCTGCTCTATGCCGATCTCGCATCGGGCGCACCGGTGATCGATGCGGTGTCGGGTGCAACCGGGCTGCTGAACCTCGGCGTCGACGCGCGGATGATGCGATTGATGGTCGCGATCTCGGGTGAGAATATCGCCGGCGGCCTGGCCGGCGCGGCATTCGTCGCCTATCTCTCCTCGATCGCCAGCAAGGAACACAGCGCGGTCCAATATGCGCTGCTGTCGTCGCTGACGCTGCTGGTCGGCTCGCTCGGCCGCGCCGGCCTTGGCGAAGCGGTCGAACAGATGGGCTATGCCCCGGTATTCCGCTTCACCGCCGCGCTGGGGTTGGTGGCGGTGGTGTTCGTGCTGCTCGAATGGGTGCGGTGGCGGCGCGAACTTCGGAGGGGTTGATTCACGCGAAGGCGCGGAGACGCGAAGAAGAAAGATAAGATTTTCGCGCAGAGGACGCTGAGAGATACTGTTTGCCGCGATAGCGGCTCTGTCTCACTGCGATGCGCGAAGAGGCTTCGCCGGAGCGACGACGCCGGCCAAGTCGACACGCTCTCAGCGTCCTTTGCGCCTTTGCGCACTGAAAACCTTCTTCGTGTCTTCGCGCCTTCGCGTGAACCAACTTAAACCGGCACCTCGTCATTCGCCGACAGCACGGTTCCGGCGAGATACAGCGACCCGGCGATCAACACCGCCTCCGGTTCCGACCGCGCCAGCACGTCGAGCGCCGCCGCCGGATCGGTCGCGACATCGGCCCGCAATCCCATCGCCCGCGCCTGCCGTACCAGATCGGCCGGCGCATGATGGGCGTGACCCGATACCGGCACCGCGACGACCTGATCGACCACCTCGCCCAGGTGCCGCAGCACCGCCCCCGCATCCTTGTTGGCGAGCATCCCCAGCACCAGCGCCGATCGCTCGCCACGGCTGATCCGGGGCCAGCCGCGTGCGACCTCGATCGCGGCGGATTCGTTGTGCGCCCCGTCGAGCCACACGCCATGGCGCGGATCGACCCGTCCGGTCAGCGGCCCGCGCGGGCGCAGCCGCTGCATCCGTGCCGGCCAGCGCGCGGTACTGGCGGCGGTGCGGATCGCCGCATCGGAAATCGCCACTGCCGATTGATGCCGCACCATCGCCGCCGCCAGCGCCAGATTGTCGCGTTGATGTGCCCCGGCCAGCGCCGGTTCGGGCAGGTCGAGCGTGCCCATCGCGTCGCGGTACCGCCCGTCGACCGATTCCCATGCCGGCCCCCGCGCGATCAGCGTCGCGCCCACGGCATCGACCGTCGCCTTGATCCGCGCTGCGATCTCGGACGGATAGGCGAGGGTGACGACCGGCACGCCCGGCTTGGCGATGCCGGCCTTCTCGCCGGCAATACCGACCAGCGACGATCCCAGAAACGCCTCGTGATCGATGCCCAGCGCCGCAATGCCGCAAACAACCGGCGCAGGCAGGACGTTGGTCGCGTCCAGCCGCCCGCCCAGACCCACTTCGATCACGCACGCATCGGCCGGCGTCCGGGCAAAGGCAAGGAACGCGGCCGCAGTGGTGATCTCGAAAAAACTCGCCCCGATTCCGTCGGCGGCATCGAGCACCTCGCCCAGCAGCACCGCCAGCGCCGCATCGTCGATCAGCGTGCCGGCCAGCCGGATGCGTTCGTTGAACCGCACCAGATGCGGGCTGGCATAGACATGCGTCCGCAACCCCGCCGCCTCGATCGCCGCGCGCAGATAGGCGCAGGTCGATCCCTTCCCGTTGGTGCCAGCGACATGGAATACCGGCGGTAAATGCCGATGCGGATCGCCCAGCCGCGCCAACAGCCGGGTGATGCGGTCGAGGCCGAGGATATCCGTCCCCGGCGACAGCAACGTCAGCCGGTCGAGCTGCGCCTGTACCGCAGGATCGGTCGAAACAGCGAAATCGGGCAACCCAAATCCTCCCCGCTACGCGGGGAGGGGGACCGCCGCGAAGCGATGGTGGAGGGGCGTCGCCGCACACGCTCCGCCCATGGCGATCCCCCTCCACCATGCTGCGCATGGTTCCCTCCCCGCGAGCGGGGAGGCGCTACTTCAAGCCGCTTCCTTGCGCCCCAGAAACTCGATCAACTGCGCCAGTTCGGCCGGCAGATCGCGGCGATGCGTCACGCGGTCGATCAACCCATGATCGCGGTAATATTCGCTGGTCTGGAAATCGTCGGGCAGCTTCTCGCGGATCGTGCTCTCGATCACCCGCCGCCCGGTGAATGCCAGCGTCGCCTTCGGCTCGGCGATCTGCACGTCGCCTAGCATCGCATAGGCCGCCATCACCCCGCCCGACGTCGGATCGGTCAGCACCACCAGATAGGGGAGCCCGGCATCGTGCAGCATTTCGATCGCCACGGTCGTGCGCGGCATCTGCATCAGGCTCAAAATGCCCTCCTGCATCCGCGCGCCGCCGCTGGCGGTAAAGACGATGTACGGCACACCGCGCGCGATCGCCGCCTCGACCCCGGCAATGAACGCCTCGCCCACGAACTGGCCCATCGACCCGCCCATGAATGCGAAATTCTGCACGCCGATCACGCACGCCCGGCCGGCGATCGTGCCGTACGCGTTCTGATACGCGTCCTGTTCGCCGGTATCGGTCCGCGCCGCCTTCAGCCGGTCGACATAGCGCTTGCTGTCGCGGAACTTCAGCGGGTCTTCGGCGACCTTCGGATTGGGCAGGATCTCGACGCTGCCGTCATCGAACAGCTGCTGGAACCGCTCCTTCGGCCCGATGCGGCCATGATGGTCGCATTGCGGGCAGACGTGCAGATTCTCTTCCCATTCCTTGTTGAAGATCATCTGCCCGCAGCCCTTGCACTTATGCCAAAGGTGATCGGGCGTTTCCTTGCGCGCGACAAAGGGCAGGGCGTTGCGGACGCGGTTGAGCCAGCTCATGCGGGTTCCCTGCTCGCCGTTGCGATCGCAGCGGCGAGGCTTTCGATGTAGGATTGGACGGGGGCGGCAGCCTGCGCGCCATGTTCAGCGACAATTTCAACAATCGCCGATCCGACGACCACGCCGTCCGCGACGCGGGCGATATTCGCCGCCTGTTCGGGGGTACGCACGCCGAAGCCGACCGCGATCGGCAGGTCGGTCGCGGCCTTCAGCCGGGCGACGGCATCGTCGATCGACGCCTGCACCGCCTGTTGCTTGCCGGTAATCCCGGCGACCGAGACGTAATAGAGAAAACCGCCGGCCCCCGCCAATACCTGTGGCAGCCGTGCCGCGTCGGTCGTTGGCGTGGCCAGCCGGATCGCGGCGACGCCATGCTCGCGCAGCTGTTCGCCCAGGCTGTCGTCCTCCTCGGGCGGAATGTCGACGCAGATCACGCCGTCGACGCCAGCGGCGGCGCAGGCTTGCGCGAACCAGTCGGCCCCGCGCCGGACCATCGGATTGGCATAGCCCATCAGCACCAGCGGTACGTCAGGATGGCGTTCGCGAAAGCCGGTCGCGATGCGCAACACATCGGCGGTCCGCGTGCCCGCCGCCAGCGACCGGATGTTCGCCGACTGGATCGCGGGGCCATCGGCCATCGGATCGGTGAACGGCATGCCGAGTTCGATCACATCCGCACCCCCGGCGACCAGCGCGTCGAGGATGGCGGGGGTAGCGTCGGGCGTAGGATCACCTGCGGTGACGAAGCAGACGAGCGCCGGACGCCCCTTGCCAAACGCAGCAGCAAGGCGGGTCAAAGCCCTCTCCCCTTCAGGGGAGAGGGTTGGGAGAGGGGATTGTTCACAACGTCTTCCAACTGTCTCAACACGCCGTCGAGATTGTACATCACATCGGCATTGGTAAACCGCACTACCCGATAGCCGGCTTGCGTCAAATAGGCGGTGCGTTCGGCGTCGTAAGCGGCGGTGTCGCCGTGCAGGTGGCCGTCGAGTTCCAACACCAGCTTCGGAGAGTTAGCCGCAAAGTCGGCAATGTAGGGGCCAATGACCTTCTGGCGGCGGAATTTGACGCCAGTCAACCGCTCGGCGCGCAACGCGAACCACAACCGCTGTTCGGCCGGAGTAGGAGCCTTGCGCGCCGCCTTGGCTCTCTCAATCAAACCAGCGTCGCGCACTGCCCCTCTCCCAACCCTCTCCCCTGAAGGGGAGAGGGCTTTTAGATCTCTACCCCCAACGCCGACGCCACCGTAAAGATATCCTTGTCCCCCCGCCCACACAGGTTGGCGAGGATGATCTGATCCGACCGCATCGTCTTCGCCCGCCGCGCCACCGCCGCGATCGCGTGCGCCGGCTCCAGCGCGGGGATGATCCCTTCAGTCCGGCACAGCATCTGGAACGCGTCGAGCGCATCGACATCGGTCGCGCTGTCATATTCGACCCGCCCGATATCGCGCAGCCACGCATGTTCCGGCCCGATGCCCGGATAATCGAGCCCGGCGGAGATCGAATGCCCCTCGGCGATCTGCCCGTCCTCGTCCTGCAACAGATAGGTCTTGTTGCCGTGGAGAATGCCCGGGAAGCCACCGGCCAGCGACGCGGCATGGTCCTTGTCCAGCCCATGGCCGGCCGCCTCGACACCCAGCATCCGCACATCCGCATCGTCGAGGAACGGGTGGAACAGCCCGATCGCGTTCGATCCGCCACCGATCGCCGCGACCAACAGGTCGGGCAGGCGTCCGGTCCGCTCCAGCATCTGCGCGCGCGCCTCGCGGCCGATGATGCTCTGGAAATCGCGGACCAGTTCCGGATACGGATGCGGGCCGGCGGCGGTGCCGATGATGTAGAAGGTGTCGTGGACGTTGGCGACCCAGTCGCGCAACCCCTCGTTCATCGCGTCGGACAGCGTCGCCGCGCCGCTGGTCACGGGGCGGACCTCGGCCCCCAGCAGCTTCATGCGGAACACGTTGGGCTGCTGCCGCTCGATATCGCGCGCGCCCATATAGATGACGCAGGGCAGGCCGAAGCGCGCGCAGACCGCTGCTGTCGCCACGCCATGCTGGCCCGCGCCCGTCTCGGCGATGATCCGGGTCTTGCCCATGCGGATCGCCAGCAGGATCTGGCCGATGCAGTTGTTGATCTTGTGCGCGCCGGTATGGTTCAGCTCGTCGCGCTTGAACCACACCTGCGCGCCCATCCCCGGCTCGGCTGACGCGCGCAGCGTCTCCGACAGCCGTTCGGCATGATAGAGCGGGCTGGGCCGGCCGACATAATGCGTCATCAGGTCGTCGAACTGCGCGGCAAAGGCGGGATCGGCCTTTGCCGCCTTATATTCGCGATCGAGGTCGAGGATCAGCGGCATCAGCGTCTCGGCGACATAGCGGCCGCCAAAGGCGCCGAAATGACCACGATCGTCGGGCTGGGCGCGATAGCTGTTGGGAGCGTTCATAGGCCGCTCGTTACGCCCGGCGGCGGGCGCTGTCGAGTATCAGCCGCCGGTCACGCTACGCACGAACGCGGCGATCCGGCCGACATCCTTGACGCCCGGTGCGCTTTCGACGCCCGACGAAACATCGACCAGCGGCGCACGCGTCACGCGGATCGCCTCCGCGACGTTCCCGGCGTCGAGTCCGCCCGACAACGCCCATGGCAGCGGATGGGCGAACCCGTCGAGCAGGCCCCAGTCGAACCGCAATCCCATGCCACCCGGCAGCGCCGCCCCCGGCGGCGTCTTCGCGTCATACAGCACCCGGTCGGCGGCACCGACCAGCGTCCTCGCCTCGTTCAGGTCGGCCCGCGTTTTGACCGCGACCGCGCCCCAAACTTCCTTGCCGGTTCGCGCGCGGATCGCCGCGATGCGATCCGGCGCGGTCTTGTGCAGCTGGATCACGTCCAGCTGTCCCGCCGCCATCGCCGCGTCGATCAACGCATTGTCGGGATCGACGAACACGCCGACCTTCGCGACCTGTCCCGGCACCTGCTGCGCCAACCCGGCCGCCGCATGGAGCGCCAGATTGCGGGGGGAGGGGGCAAAGAACACGAACCCGACATGGCTCGCTCCGGCGGTCAGTGCGGCGGCCAGCGTTTCAGGCGTCGACAGGCCGCAGATCTTGATGAGCGTCATGCCGGGCGGCTTAGCGGGCGATCGGCCATGACGATAGGGCATGTGATCCGCCCAATGTCCATCTGGAGCGTCAGCCGACTTTCCCCTACAGCGCGGCCATGCATTTCGATCTGATCCAGTCGCTCGGCCTGTGCGGGGACACCCATGTTCCGAACGACGATCGTGCCGGGGTGCGGGCGCGTCATGCATGGGTGATCGACGGTGCGACCGACCTGTCCCCGCCGGGCCTGTTGGGGGCGCAGGGCGGGGCGGCATGGCTCGCCGCCACTGCCGATGCCGCCTTCGCTGCGATCGAGGGTGCCGACCTGCGCTACACCTGCCATCAGGTATTCGCCACGGTCGAGGCCGCCTATGACCGACAGCGGCAACGCGACCCGCAGGGGCCATGGGAATTGCCCCGCGCTTCCTTCGCCGCCGTCCAACTGGTCGATGCCGGTCTGGACGTGGCATGGGCCAGCGACTGTTCGATCCTTCATGCTTCGGGCGACAGGGTGGCGTGGCGCACCCCGGCCCCCAGCCGAACCCGCGAAAGCGCACAGGCCGCCGCCCTCGGCCCCGGCATCGGCGCGGTGAAGCTGCGCAGCGCCGCCGTGCTGGAGGACCGTCGCCAGTCCCGCTCGCGCGCCGGTCAGCATGTGTTGGGGGTCGATGCCGCCGACAGCGCGGCGGCGATGACCACCGCCCGGTTCGACATCGCGATCGGCGACGAATTGCTGCTGATGACCGACGGCTTTGTGGCGCTGGTCGATTCCTACGGCGTCCATGACGCGGACAGCCTGTTCGCCGCAGTGCGAACCCGTGGCCTCGCGGCACTCGGCGTCGACCTGCGCCGGATCGAACAGGAGAACGCCGCCTGCCTGCGCTTCGCCCGGTTCAAGGTCAGCGACGACGCGACCGCGCTGTGGGTGCGCGTCGGCGGCTGATCGGTTTCCTACGCGGCGCGGCAGTGTCAAGGTTCGCGCCGGGCCGATCGGCGGCCCCTGCTCCTTGAATCGTCCGAACCCTTTGAAACGTTCGTGCGCTTGTCGGCCCCGCATGTGGCAATCCCGACAAACTTTCACCGCCGAAGTTTACACCGCGACTGACGCAAGTATCTGTAAATGATAGGCTATTTTTAAACGCCGCCCCGCCTCGACGACTGGATACGTGTCAACTTCGCAAACTTCGGGCGTGCCGCGGGCGGAGCCCGCGCTGTCGGCTTCACCGGCTGGACAGGCCTTGTGCGGGCGGTCTTGCTGCGCTCGACCTTGCCCGACGCGTCTAAAGTGTCGCTTCGATCGCTCTTGCTGCCTGATCGGGATCTTCCGCCTGCGTGATCGGCCGTCCGATCACCAGCACCGATGCCCCGGCATCCAGCGCGGCACGCGGCGTCACCACGCGTTTCTGGTCGCCGACCGGACCATCGGCCGGCCGCACCCCCGGCACGACGAAGAACCCTTGCGGCCACGCCTTTTTCGCGGCCGCCACTTCGGCCCCCGAACAGACGACACCGTCGATCCCGGCGCTTTTCGCCAGTTCGGTCAGCCGTACCACCTGCGCATGCGGATCGGGGGCGAGGCCGATCGACGACAGGTCGTGCGCGTCGAGGCTGGTCAGCATCGTCACCGCGACGACCTTGGTACCGAGCGGCGCGGCGGCTTTCGCATCCTCCAGCATCGCCCGCCCCCCCGCGGCATGGACGGTCAGGATCGCAGGGTCGAGCGGCCCCAGCGCCTGGATCGCCTTGGCCACCGTGTTCGGAATATCGTGGAATTTCAGGTCGAGAAAGATCGGCAGGCCCAGATCTGCCATCGTCCGACCGCCCGCCCGGCCATTCGCCATGAAGAATTCGAGACCCAGTTTCAGCCCGCCGACATGGCCGCGCACCGCCTGCGCCAGCGCCTTGGCCCGGTCCAGATCGGGCGTGTCGATCGCGACATAGATCGGCGAACGGCTCATACGATCCCTCCCGGCGTGATGGTCGGCACGGGATCGGCGACCGGCGCCGCCTCGACGCGGTGCAGATCGGCCAGCGTCCGGTCGGTCGCGGCGATCCGCTGCCGCAACCGCCAGCGCGTCAGGTGCAGCGCGACGAACGTCGGCAGGAACCCGGCCAGAAACGTGACGATCAGCAGCAGCGGCAGGTTCACATCGGCGTACAGCGTGCCCCACAGCTTCAGCGGGACCATCGTCATGTTGTTGAGCGCAAAGGCGACGATCACCCCCACCAGCAATGCCCAGAACAGGGTTTTCAGGAACTGCATTGCTCGGGGAGCCTTCGTCGTTGTCGTCGCTCCTTCCTTACGCCCGTCGCGCCGGCTTTTCCAATAGGCGACGGGGTCAGCCGATTTCGGCGCGCAATTCGTCGAACAGCGGCTGGATCGCCTGCAACCGTGGCTCTTCTTCGTCCAGAATGGCGAGGAACGCGGCGCGCTTGTGCCGGGTGAGCCACCCCGGCGGCAGATGAACCTCGGGCGGCAGGGTCGACAGCGCGATGTCGATCATCCGCTCGGCCCCGTGCAGCCGCCCCCACAGATAGTCGTTCTCGCGGTAGGACCGGCTGAAGAACGCGCCGAAATTGTTGAAGCGAATCCCCTTCAGTGTCGCCTCGGCCCCGCCCGCCCGGATCGATGGCGCGTCGTCGGGCGCGATGCGATCGACCCGCACCGGATCGAATTCGTCCAGCCCCTCGCCGCCGAGCAACGGCAGCGTCGCGATGTCGAAGAACGGAAAGCCGAGATAGGCGAGCAGGATCGGCCGCCGGATATCGCGCGGGGCGGCGGCCAGCGCCTCCGACAACCGCGCATCGGTCCGCGCGTCGAGCGTGGTCAGGTCCATCGCCTCCGCCATCGCCGCCAGCAATGCGCCGGGATCGGTGCGCTTGTCCCCGACCAGCGTCCGCACTTCGGCGAAATGGTCGGCATTCTCGCACGCCAGATACGGCGTCAGGCTGGCGAAGATCGCCTCGCGTACCGGGGCCAGCGCCGCCGCATCCTGTTCCGGCTCCATCGCGGAGAGGGTCCGAACCAGCAACCGCAACCGCCGGATGCGAAAGGCGAGGTCATGCGATCGCAGAAAGCCGATCGCCGCTTCCGATGCGCCGTCACCGTCGAACCGGCCCGCATCGCTGTCGGCGACCACCTGTGCGAATCCTTCGCGCAACCACCGGACCCGGTCGGGCGACGCATCCTCGGCCAGCGTCGCGACACGATCGGCCAGCCGGTCGAGCACCTGATCGACCTTCAACAGGCCATACGCCGCATGGCCGTATCCGGCACGCTTCGCCGCCTGCACCTGCGCCCGTTGCCGCCAGCCGACCAGCCGCGCCGGGGTCGGCCAGTCGAGGAACAGCGTATAGCCGAACAGCTGCTCGACCTCCGCCTCGACCCCGGCACGCAGCTTGTCCACGATCGCCAGCATCCGTTCGATTCGTTCGGACCGCCATTGGATCGCGTCCAGATTGTCGCGGATCGGCTGTTTGCGCGGCAGTTCGGACAGCGCGCCGAGGATTGTCTGGAAAAAGCCGGGTGGTCCTTCGGCGGCGGTACCGATGCCGAATTTATGGTTGGGTGCCGGATCGAGATAGACGAATCGCCGGTCGATCTGCCGCCGCGCCGGCCGTTCGCGCAGCGCATCGATGGCGGGGGCGAAGGGAGCGTTGGCCAGCACCGACCCGTCGATCAGCGTCGCCTGATCCGCCATCCCCACCGCCGACTGGCGCGGCAGCACCCGGCGCAGAAACGCATCGCGTCCCGGCCAGTCGACCGCGCGATCGGCCAGTGCCGCATCCAGTTCCCCCACGCGGAATGGCGGGAACGCGCCGGGAAAGCTCGACGTCGCGCGCGCCGCGAACACCAGTTCGGCGGTGTCGGCCAGCCGGTCGCCGCCATGGTCGTGGAAACCGATGACCAGCCGATGTTCGGTCTCGACCACTTCCTTCGGCGAATTGAGCCGCAGCACCTCGGGATGGCCGGCGAAGTCGGTAACGGTCACGAACAGGTCGAGCGGCTGGCCCGGCGGCAACAGCCTCGGTCCGGCGGGTGCTGCCGCCATCGCGGCAAAGGCGTCGAGCAGCATGTCGACGATCGCCCGCCCGCCAAAGGGCGGCTGGAACCAGCGCGCCCGGACGAACCGATCGAGCTTCTGGCGCAATTCGTCGCGCGCGGCGATATCGACGCTCGACGCATCCTCGCCCTCGCGGCCCAGCGCCATCCACGCGATCGGCCGCGCCCATGGCCGCGACAGCGCGCTGGCCGGGCTCTGCGCCGGATCGATCAGCGCCTCGATATCCGCACCGTTCAGCCACAGGTCGGTTAGCGGATCGAGCGGCTGACCGGTCGACACCGCCTGCGCCAGAAACACGCCGTTGATCCCGCCCGCACTCGCCCCGGCGACGATATCGACCAGCACGCGCAGCCGGATGCCGGTCAACGCCGCCAGATCGGTCAGCATCGCCTCATACACGCCCGCGCTGCCCGTCAGCGGCTCGCCATCATCCTGCACCGCCCGGCTGGCGCGGGCGATGTGCCAGATTTCCTTGACCAGCCCATGCATATAGACGGCAAGGCTGATCCCCCCATAGCAGACCAGCGCGAGGCGCAGTTCGCGTTCGTGCAGCGGGGCATCGCTCATGCCGGCGCGAGCGTCGCCCAGATCGGCAGATGGTCGGACGCCTTGCGCGCGGCCGCACTGTGATGGACGCCGGCGTCGATGATCTTCAACTCGCCCGACACCATGATCCGGTCGAGCCGACCGACCGGATGGCGCGCGTGAAAGCTGGGACCGGTCTCTGCAAAGCAATGCGTCCGTCCGAAATCGCGCAGACACCCCGAACGCGGCGTCCATTCGTTCAGGTCGCCCATCAGCACGCTCGGCAGTTTCGGCGTACAGTCCTCGACCTCGCTCAGGATCGCATGGGCCTGCTTGCGCCGCCAAAGCCCCGACAGGTCGAGATGCATGCCGACCACCCGCAGCGTTACGCCATGGGTGGTCACATCGGCGCGCACCGCCCCGCGCGGTTCGAGTGCGGGGATATCGATCCGTCGCGGGCCGCTGACCGTCGCGTCCTTGCGTACCAGCAGGGCGTTGCCATGCCATCCCATCGACTGGGCCCGGATCGCCAGCGGCACCGCGACCCATGGGCTGTGTTCGTCCAGCAGATGGGCCGTAATCACGCCGGCGCGTTCGCCCAGCCGCCGGTCGCATTCCTGTAACGCGATGATATCGGCATCGATCTCGCGCAGCACCTCCAGCGTCCGTTCGGGCATCCGGCGACGATCGGTGCCGATCGCCTTGCGCATGTTGTAGCTGGCTACTTTGATCATCGTTCAGCGCACAACGTCGCGGTACCGTATTTCGTTTCTCGGGCGGTCAGCGCGGCAAGCGGATCGTCGCGTTCAACCCGCCGCCGTCGCGGTTGGCCAGCGCGATCTCGCCACCGGCATCCCGAACGATCGCCCGCGCCAGTGCCAGCCCCAGACCGATGCCGCCGGTATCGCGGTTGCGCGACGTTTCCAGCCGGATGAACGGATCGAACACGGCGTCCAGCCGGTCGACCGGGATGCCCGGCCCCCGATCGGCGACGACGATCGTCACGGCTTGCGCGCCCGTTTCGACCCGCACTTCCGCCGCCCCGGCATATTTGATGGCATTCTCGATCAGGTTGCGCACCGCCCGCCGCATCAGATTGGGGCGCAGATGCAGCGGCACGCGCGCCGCTTCGACGAAATCGACGTCATGGCCAAGGTCGCGGAAATCGTCGACCACCGCATCGACCAGCGCGGCCACGTCGACATCGGTCGCCGCCTCGCTCGGTCGGCCGAGCCGCGCCAGCGACAGGATATCGTCGAGCGTCGCGTTCATCTCGTCGATCGTTTCCGCCATGCGCGTGCGGTCGGTATCGTCCTCTACCGACTCGATCCGGACGCGAAGCGCGGCGAGCGGCGTGCGCAGATCATGGCCGATCGCGCCCAGCATCCGGTCCTTCTCATCGACCATCGCATTCACCCGCTGCCCCAGGTCGATAAAGGCGGAGATCAGCAGCCGCACGTCCTGCGGCCCCGACGGCTCGATCGCGGGCAGGGGACGGGCAGGATGAAACGCCCGCGCCGCCACCGCCAGCTGTCGTAGCGGCTTGGCGATCCGGCGTCCGATCCACAACACCGGCAACAGGACGATGACGTAGAGGATGAAGGTCTGCGCCAGCAGCTGCCACAACAGCCCGCGCTCGGCCATCGGCCACGGCGTATGCGACACCAGCCAGCCGCGCCCAGGCAGTTCGACCGCCGCGTCGAGCACCGCGCCCATCCGCCGCAACCGCTCGGCCCGCCGTCCGGCAATACCGCGCTCGCGAATCTCGGCCTCGTCGATCGGGCGGATGCGCGCCGCAATGTGCCCGACGCGGATACCGGCATCGGCAAAGCCCCCCCGGATCGCCTGCTCGACATCGGTTTCGGCTTCACCACGCAGCGGCGGCACCCGGTTGGTAACCAGCCGGACGCCGCGCATCCGGTCCTCGCCGGCCATCCGGCGCGGCGCGGTCGTCCGCTCGGCCGCGTCGATCAAACGGGTGACCGCAGGCAAGGTGATCTCGGCAAAGCGAAATGCACGCCGCTCGCGCAGCAGCAGCGCAAAATTGAGTGCCTGCGCAACGAACAGCGCGACCGCAACCAGCAGCGCGATCTGGCCGGGCAGGCTCGTCGGCCATAGCCGCCTCACAGGCGCGTCACCTCGGCTGACAGCGTGTAACCACCGCCCCAGACGGTCTTGATGATCTCCGGGTTGCGGACATCGGTCTCGATCTTCTTGCGCAACCGGCTGACCTGATTGTCGATCGCCCGGTCGAAGGCGGCGGCCTCGCGCCCTTGGGTCAGGTCGAGCAACTGGTCGCGGGTCAGCACCTGCCTCGGGCGCGTCACCAGCGCATGAAGCAGGTTATACTCGCCGGTCGACAGCGGCACCGACACGCCCTCGCGATCGACCAGCGCCCGTTCCCCGGTCTTCAGCACCCAACCGGCAAAGGCGAACGACCCCGCCTCCGGGGCGTGTTGCCGGACCGTACCGCCGGCGGTACGCCGCAACACCACCTTGACCCGTGCCGCCAGTTCGCGCGGGGAAAAGGGCTTCACGACATAATCGTCGGCTCCCATTTCCAGCCCGACGATCCGGTCGGTCTCCTCCGTGCGCGCCGTCAGCAGGATGACCGGGGTTTCGCTGGTCTCGCGGATATGGCGGCACAGCGACAGCCCGTCCTCGCCCGGCATCATGATATCGAGGATGGCGAGGTCGATGGCATAGGCATTGAGCCGCGCCCGCGCGCCCTCGGCATCGCCCGCCTGGGTCACGCGGAACCCCTGTTTGGTCAGATATTGGGCAAGCGGTTCGCGGATCGATCGTTCGTCGTCGACCAGCAGGAGGTGCGGGATATCGGCCATGTCGGACATGCTAGGCGCACAAGCTCCTGAAAGGAACGCCGGACGGCGGGCGACACCCGCCGTCCGGCATGAGATCAGCCGGCGATATGCGGCGCGCGGCGCTGCATCCGCTTTTCACGCGCCATGAAGCGTTCGGCCGGATCGATTTGCCCGTCCTTGTTCACGTCCATGCGCTCGAACCGGGCGAGCGCGCGCGCCTGAAACGCCGCGCGGGTGATGGTGCCGCCCTGCTGTCCCTGCCGGCTCATCCGCTGTTCGCGCCCCTGACGGCGTTCGGTCGCATCGACCTTGCCGTCGCGGTTGACGTCCTGCCGGTCGAAGCCCGCAGCGGCCATCGCGCGGAACTCGCCGCGGGTGACGACGCCGTCGCGGTTCGCATCGGCCCGTTCGAGCATCCGCCCACCACCACGACGGCGTGCTCCGTCCTCGCCGGCCGGACCTGCCGCGACGGCACGTTCGGTCGCGCTGATCTTGCCGTCGCGGTCGGTGTCCAGCGCGTCGAAGCGCTGGTCGGCGCGGGCCATTGCATCGGCGCGGGTGACGACGCGGTCGGGACCGGGCGGCGGGGTCTGTGCGGCGAACGCCATGCCGGGCAGGGCGATGGCGGCCAAAGAAGCGGCAATGATGAACGATCGCATGACGAACCTTTCGAAAACGGGGGCAACCCCGGTAAATGATGCCCCCGTATCGCCGCGACTTGTCGTCAGCCTATGTCGCCGCGGCACCTTTTTGTCGCAGTTTGTCGCAACGCTCGCTCAGCTTGTAGCCGGCTTGCCGAACAGCACGCGACGCTGTTCGTCGGTCATCGGCTGCTCGCGGTAGCCGACCGACTTGCCCTTCTCATAGGCGGCAACGGTCGCTGGACGCGCGGCGATCGTATCGAACCAGCGCTTCAGATGGGGGAAGTCGTCCAGCTTTTGCCCCTGCGCTTCGTGCGGCACGATCCATGGATAGGCGGCCATGTCGGCGATCGAATAGTCGCCCGCGACGAACGATCGGTCGGCCAGCCGCTTGTCGAGCACCCCGTACAGCCGCGCCGTTTCGCGGATATAGCGATCCTGCGCATAGGGAATCTTTTCGGGCGCGTAGACGTTGAAATGCAGGTTCTGCCCGGCCATCGGTCCCAGCCCGCCCATCTGCCACATCAGCCACTGGATCGCGTCATAGCGCCCCGGCAGGTCGGCGGGCAGGAACCGGCCGGTCTTTTCCGCCAGATACAGCAGGATCGCACCCGATTCGAAGATCGCCAGTGGGCCGCCGCCGCCCGCCGGTTCGTGATCGACGATCGCCGGCATCCGGTTATTGGGTGCGATGGCCAGGAACTCCGGGCGGAACTGCTCGCCATTGGCGATGTCGACCGGATGAATGGTGTACGGCAGCCCCGCTTCCTCAAGGAAGAGCGTGATCTTGTGGCCATTGGGCGTCGGCCAGTAGTGCAGGTCGATCATGAAGCAGGCTCCGATTGGTTCGCGCCGCACATGGGGGGCGCTCCCGCTTGCGCCAAGGGTCAGACGCCCAGCCACGCCAATCCGCCGGGAAGCGGCTGCGCGGCGAAATCGACCTGCAACACCCGCCGTCGGGCCGGACGCATGGCGGCGTCGGACGCATGCAGGATCGGCGTCGCATAGAGCCAGATATCGCCACGTCGCGCGAGACAGGCAAGGATGCTGCTGGCACCGACGACCCCCTCCACCGCGCTCTCCGCGATACGCCCGAGCTTGTGCGACCCGAGCGCGACCAGCAGCGGTGCGTTATCGACCGGAACCGGATCGAGATGAACCCGCAACGTCACCATGGTTTCGAGCAGCGCGAAGGGCGGGGCGACATGCTGCAACCCCTGTTTGACGGTCCACGGACCGAAACCCGCCACATCGCGCCGTTCGCGCACCACGATCGTCCGGTCCTGATGCCAGCCGAGCGCCCAGTTGGTCGCCGCCGACTTGTCGAACAGCAGCGCGCGGACGGGCCGGGATTCAGGCCCGAGCACATCGCCCGCGACCGCACCGATCGCGCCGCCCGGTGCCAACAGGTAGCGCAGTGCCGCAACGCCGTGCAGCCGCACGCCCGCACGTTCGATCGGCACCGTGTTGAGCGCCGCCTCGATCGCCGGCAGGACGCTCGCCGCCGCACCCGGCAGCAGCATCGCGCCGTCGTGATCGAGCGTCGATGTCACCTCGCGAACAATGCCAGCGGGACGGCATCAGCCATCGCCTGATACCCCGCCGTCGACGGATGCAAATGGTCGCCCAGGTCATATGCCGGCAACAGCCGGTCGGGCTGGGTAGGATCGCGAACGATGCGGTCGAAATCGATCACCGCGTCGAAATTGCCCGCCGTACGGATCCACGCATTGACCGCCTGCCGCGAACCCTCGGCCGCCGCATCGGGGTGGTAATATTCGTTGCCCATGAACGGCATTACCGTGCCGCCGATGACCTTCAGCCCCTTGGCACGGGCGCGGGCGACGACCTGCGCATAGCCGGCGATCATCCGGTCGACATGCGCGCGTCGCTCGTCGGCACTCGCCGGCTTTTCGCGCGCCAAGCCGCCCAGATCGTTGATCCCTTCGAGCAGGATCAGGTAGCGCGCGCCGGGCTGGCTCAGCACGTCGCTGTCGAACCGCGACAGCGCGTTGGGGCCGAGGCATTCGATCAGCAGGCAATTGCCGCCGATCCCGTGGTTCAGCACCGCCACCTCACGCGTCGCCCGGTTCGCCGCGAGTCGTCTGGCAAGGCCATCGGTCCAGCGCTGGTTACCACCGTCCTTCACGCCGTACCCGTCGGTGATCGAATCGCCCAGCGCGACGATGGCGCGCGCGGTCGGCGCGGCATCGACTTCGACCGCCGCGATCTGGAACCATCGCTCGACCGGCACCGCACCGGCAAAGGCGACATCGGACAGCCGTTCGCCTTGCGCGATCCAACTGCGGGTCCGCGCGCCCGGATGGCCGGTCTGTTGTAGCGGCAGGTCGGTGAAGCGAGTGCTGATCGCCAGATCGGCGAGTGCCGTTACCGGCAACGCGACCGGATCGGACCAGAAGTCGGCCCCCGGCGGGATTTCGACCATCGCCCTGCCACCGAACGTCAACGCCCGGTCGCTACCGTCACGGATCGACGCGGCAGCCGGACCGGTCGCCAGCGCAATGCTGGCACCGGCGATGCGCAACGGCGTCGCGCCGAACCGGTTCGAGAATCGCACCCGCACCGCCCGTCCAGCGATCGTCACCCGGACCACCTGCCGCACCGTCGCGCCGCGATATTGCGCGTCGATCAGGCCCTGTTCGGCACTCCGTTTGATCGGCGACGTCGTCCAACCCGCGACCCACGGTGCGGCATGCACCGGCATCGCCACCGTCGCCAGTGCAACGGCCGCGCCCAGTAACTTGCACATCCTCATTTCCAGTTCCCCAACCCAATTCCCGACACTGTTATCACAATCGGCCCGACGGTTTCACGTACCCCTGTTGATTTGGTCCCATATCGAAAAGCATCGAATGGATGGCGAATTGATATTGGATTATCAGTACGTTGCTATCGTTTATTCTGCGGTTCCGGCTCAACCGGGATGTACTGGATATGCCGGACCGGGGCGTTGCGCGATTGGGAAATAGCCGATCGGACGGTTTGCGTAGATCCGACGGCGTCGTCGGTCGACGTCGACCGAACACCCATTAACGGTTGGCCTAGTATAGCGCATGCCGCTTTCCGACCCGCTGCAAACCAGCACTAGCCATGGATTTCGCCGCGCATTCATCGGTTCTTTTCGACCAACGCACTATTCCCCACCGTCGTCCAGCTAGTCTCTGCGACGATCAATCGCCCGGTCTGCCGGTTGGGTCGCGCTGGGTCGGCTTGCCGGGATTTGCGGGACGGGGTACGCGCATCGCATCACCCGCGCGCTGCGATGCGCGCCTATTTCTTACCTGAACGAGTATCGAACGTGACTGCTGTCTCTCGCGCGACGGATTCCAGACTGTGGTGGCTGGGGGACCGGATGGCGGTCCTCGTCCTTGGTCTGATCGCGGGGTTCGTGGTCGGGCTGTCCTTCGCCGGGCAGGGGCGGATCGAGTTGCCCGACGCGCCCGCACCGACGACCTCACCGACGCCGCCACTGGCCCCCGGCGCATCCTCTACCGGGCGCGATACCGTCGCGCCGGCGGCAATACCGCCTTCGGCAAACGCCCGCACCGTCGACAGCCCGCTCGACCCGCGCGTGATAGACCGGATGCGGCGGGACGGCGTGCTGCGGGTCGGCGTGTTCGGCGACAGTTTCGGCAATGGCATCTGGGATGCGCTGTACCGGCAGTTACCAAAGAGCGACGGGTTCGAGGTTCTGAAGTTCGCCAAGGAAGCCACTGGTTTCACCCGCTATCGCACCCTCGACCTCGAACAGCGTGCCCGTGAACAGTTGCGACAGCAACCGGTCGACGCGGCGGTCATCAGCTTCGGCGCGAACGACAATCAGGCGGTGTTCGCCGACGGGCATCTCCATCCGTTGATGAGCGATGGCTGGAAACAGTTCATTGGCGATCGCGTCGACAAGTTCGTGGCGGCGGTGCGTTCGTCCGGCGCAGTCGTCTACTGGGTGGGGTTGCCGGTGATGCGGGATGCGCAACTGGATGCGGATATGCAAGCGATGGACTCGTTCTACGAGGAGCATATGCGTCGTCTGGGCGTGCCGTTCATCGATTCGCGGCCGCTGACGCTAGATGCGGAGGGCAAGTACAACGCCTATCTGCCCGACCTGAAAACCGGCAAGCCTGCCCTGATGCGGACCGGCGACGGGCTGCACATGATCGGTGTCGGGTATCAGCGGCTGACGAACGGCGTCGCTGCCGACCTGCGGCGCTATGCCGAGCGGGTGCGACAGGCCGCCGGCCGCCCCGCGCTGGCGGCGAAGCCGACCGGGAGCGGCAACTAATGCCCGCGCTGCTCGCTTGGGCCATGGCGCAGGCCATGGCGACATCGACCTGTCATGGCGCGTTGTGCGACGCCGACCGTATCCGCCCCTTTCTCAAAAAGCTGGCGACGGCCCGCAGCAGTTTGGCACCAGTCCGCATCCTCCAGATCGGCGACAGCCATACCGCGGGTGACCAGATCACGGGAAGCTGGCGAACGCTGTTGCAGACCCGTTATGGCCGTGGAGGGCGCGGAACGCTTGCAGCTGGAAGGCCTTACGCCGGTTATCTCACACGAGATGTCACTGCGACCCAATCAGCCGGGTGGAGCGTCAACGGTATTTTCGGATCGGCCTATCAGTCGGCCGGCAGCGTGCGGATGGGCGTCAGCGCGTACAGCCTCTCCAGCGACACGCCGGGTGCAACGATTACCCTTGGTGCCGATGACGGGCGTACATTCGACCGGTTGACCGTCTGTGCGCTGACCGGGCCGGGGGCAGGGACGGTACAACTCGGCATTGGGGCCGCGGTCGTCGAATGGCCGCTGGCGGCGCTCGAACCCGGCAGCCGCTGCCGTATGCTCGACGCCGGTGCCGACGCTGCGATCGCATCGGCCACCGTCGTCACAGGACCGGTGACGCTGACATCGTGGAGCACCGAACGCAGCGTGGGCGGCGGGGTGATCCTGTCGAACCTTGGCACCGTCGGTGCGCAATTCACCCATTTCAATCGCACCGACGACCGCGTCGTCGCGACCGAACTCGCCACCTATCGCCCCGACCTGATCGTCGTCGCGTTCGGCACCAACGAGGCGTTTCGTCCCGGATTTTCCGCCGCAGCCTATGAAACGACGCTGCGGTCGGACCTGACCCGGTTGCGGCGACTGGCCCCCGGCGTCCCGATGCTGTTGTTCGGTGCGCCCGATTCCGCGACCCGCATTCCCAGCCTCCAGATTGGCGAAAGCGGTGCCAGCCTGCCCTGCGCATCCTCCGCGTTGTGGCGACCGACGGCGGCACTGGCATCGGTTCAGGCGATCCAGCGGCGGCAGGCAAGGGCGTTCGGCATCGCCTATTGGGATTGGGCGCAGGCAATGGGCGGACGCTGTGTCGCCGATAGCTGGACGCAGGGGGCGACACCGCTGATGCGCGGCGACCATGTGCACTTCACCAGCCGTGGCGGGGCCGAGATCGCGCGGCTGCTGCAAGCCGATCTCGACCTTGCCATGACCAGCCTGACGGCACCCACGGTCCCTGCGCTGACGGTTCGCTAAATGCTGTTTCCCACGCTCAGCTTCGGGCTGTTCTTCCTTGTCGTCTACGCCATCACCTGGTCGCTCGGGCGGTCGAACGAGTGGCGCAAGATCGCGCTGCTGCTGGCAAGCTGGTTCTTCTACGGGGCATGGGATGCGCGGTTCGTCGCGCTGCTGTTCGTATCGGCGTTCGTCAACTGGGCGCTGGCGGCGGCGATCGTGCGCAGCGACGACCGGCGCGGCCGGGCGCTGGTGACGCTCGGCGTCGCCGCCAATCTGGGCGTGCTCGGCTATTTCAAATATGCCGGCTTCTTCCTCGAACAACTGACGGCGCTGTTGCAGCCGCTGGGCTTCGGCCGCGACCTGCCGCTGTTGCAGGTGGTGCTGCCGGTCGGGGTGTCCTTCTTCACCTTTCAGGCGATCTCGTATCTGGTCGACGTGCATCGCCGCCGGGTGCCCGCCGCGAGCCTGCTCGACCTGACGCTGCTGATGTCGTTTTTCCCGCATCTGGTCGCCGGGCCGATCGTGCGCGGTGCCGACCTGTTGCCGCAGTTTCGCCGCGTGCCGACGATCGATCGCGGCACCGCCGCCGCCGCCCTGCTGCTGATCCTGTGGGGCCTGTTCAAGAAGGCGGTGATCGCGTCGCAGCTGGCCGGGGCGCTGGTCGATCCGGCGTTCTTCGATCCGAAAAGCCGGTCGAGCCTCGACCTGCTGATGGGGGCCTATGGCTATGCGGTGCAGATTTATTGCGACTTCTCCGCCTATTCGGACATGGCGATCGGGCTGGCAGCGCTGCTCGGCTACACGTTCCCGCGCAATTTCGATCAGCCCTATCGTGCCGCTTCGCTGCAGGATTTCTGGCGGCGCTGGCATATCAGCCTGTCGAGCTGGCTGCGCGACTATCTCTACATCCCGCTCGGCGGCAGTCGGAAGGGGCCGGTGCGCACCTATCTGAACCTGTTCCTGACCATGTTGCTCGGCGGGCTGTGGCATGGTGCCAGCTGGAGCTTCGTGATCTGGGGCGCGCTGCATGGCGGCTGGCTGGCGATCGAACGGTTCTGGTCGCGGCATCGCCCGGCCGGGCTGCCGATGGCGCCGCGCTGGGCCGGCATCCTGCTGACCTTCCACATCGTCGTGCTTGGTTGGATATTCTTCCGTGCGCAGGGGGAGGGGGAGGCGTTCGCCTATCTCCGTCAGCTGTTCGCCGGCGATTGGCGCAACACGCTGGTGACGCCGCTGTCGCTGGGGCTGGTTGCGCTGGGGCTGGCGATCCATGCCGTGCCGGTCGGCATCCTGCCGGGCATCGCGACGCGCGTGCGGACGCATGCCGCGCCGGTCATCGGGCTGGCGCTGGGCGCCCTGATCCTGATCGTCGACGCGATGCGGCCCGAAGGGGTCGCGCCGTTCATCTATTACCAGTTCTGACGGAGCGCGAGGATGACCACCGGTGCCGAACAGGGAGAGATCGCCGAGGTCGGATCGCCGGTGCTGGTGCCGGCGGCCCCGATCGACACGGTGCGGCCGTGGCGCTGGATGACCGGCGTCATCGCGACGGCAGCGCTGCTACTGAGCGTCTTCAACGCACACGCGATCGGGTCGTGGTTCGACGAATTGCCGCCGTCGCCGCTCACCGAGCCGCTCCGCGCGCCGATCGCGTCTTGGGTGGCGTTGACGGGGAAGCTGGGGTTCGACGCGCCGCGCGCGGCGGTGCGCAGGCGCTGGGAAGCGGCGCAGGCGGCACGGTTCGGCGACGAGCAGCCGGGCGAGGATGGCAGCGCGCGCTGAGAACGGGCGGGGGGATGTCCGTTTCTTTTCCAGAGTCGCTTTCGATCAAGGCTGATCGCCCTCACCCTTCCGCGGCTGCGCCGCTCCCTCCCTCTCCCGCAGGGAGAGGGAGGGATGCCGAGGCTGCGAACGGTGAAGGCAATGAAAGGCGGTAGAGTCACCGCGCTACCCCACAAACAGCAACGCCCGCGCGAGCCTTGCTCAGCGCGGGCGTTGCGGAAACGCGATCCTGCCGGGGCAGGCGGCGTCGATCAGCGGTAGAAGGTGTGGTCGGCGATCTGGGTAACGCGGGTGCGCCTGGGCATCGACGCGCCGGCCGAATGGAAGAACAGTGCGCCGGGGGCGACGTCTTCGCCCTTGCCGCTCAACGTGCGCTTGGCGATGTCGACCGCGTTTTCCCAGCGGCCATTGTTGCGCGGGGGGTCATAGGCGTCGACGTTGAAGAATTGGCCGCGCTGCTTGACGACGCCACAGGCGCTGTCGGCGAAGCGGCCGCTGTTGACGCGGGCGCGGATGACCTGCGCCACGGCGACCTGTCCACGATGCGGCTGGTTGCCGGCTTCGTGTACGACGACCTTGGCGATGCACTCGACTTCACGCTTGTCGAGGCGGGTCGTCTCGGTTTCGGTAAGGGCCGGTTCGGCTTTAGGAAGGGCCTGCACCACCGGGGCGGGTGCGGCAAAAGCGACGGGGGCAGGGACGTCGGCAACTGGTGTCGATTGCAGGGCAACCTCTGGTTCGGAATCCGTGCTCATCGCGACATGGGCACTCGCGACGCCGCTTACTGCGGTCAGGCTCCACAAAACCAATACGGACCAGCGCTTATTCATTCCCACTCACTGCTTGTGCGCAAGGGTGCCCGCCATCGGCCGCAGAAACGCGGACAAAATAGAGCGGCCGTCAGGAACCCCCACGTCTCGCCGTCCGTTACCTGCTTCTCGAAAGCGCAGATCGCCGGACCGGCTAAACTCGGACCGGCTCTTCGCCGTGATGCGGCGAAGTGTCAACGCAACCGCCGTTCATCGGCGATGAACCGTTCGCGGTATCCGATCAATCCATGGCCGAAACGATGAACTCGGCAGGTGTTAATCGATTTAAACCATGACCGGCGTCGCGCGATTGTCGCGAATCGACTTTAGTCATGCCCGATCAACCTTCCGTTCAGCTTCGGCGGTATCGGGATCGTCGGGCACACGGTAGGGTGCCGATCATGGTCCCGCCCGTTTTTCCTGAACCGATGAAGCGCCGGATACGGCTGGTGCGGTTCGGCTGGATCGTGCTTGGTTGGTGCTTCGTCCTGTTGGGGGTGGTCGGTGCGCTGTTGCCGGTGATGCCGACGACGATCTTCCTGATCCTGGCCGCCGCCTGTTTCGCGCGCGGGTCGCCACGGCTGGAGCGGTGGCTGCTCGATCATCCGCGCTTCGGCCCGACGCTGACCGCATGGCGGCAGGACGGGGCGATCGGCCGCCGAGCAAAGGCGATGGCGTGTGGCGGCATCGCGGTCGGATATGGGTTGTTCGTGTGGAGCGCGGGGCCGGGTCTGCTGCTCGGCGGCGGCGTGGCGGTGCTGATGGCGGGCTGTGCCGCCTACATCCTCTCGCGCCCGACACGATAGACTTCACCGGCCGCAGGGTCATGGTCGTCCTTCGCCGAACCGTCCCCTTGCGAACCGGCATTGGCGCGGTGGATCAGGTTAGTTCGAGGACCTCGATCACGTCCTCGCCTGCCGCGGCGGTGGCGGCCAGCGCCGTCAGACTGGCCTGCAATTCGTCGTTGCGGAACGGTTTGGTAAGGCGCGGGATATCCGAATCGATGCCGGCTTCCTCGGCGTAGCCCGATACGATCAATACCGGGAGCAACGGATGGCTGGCCTTCAGCATCCGGGCCAGTTGCGCGCCGCTGATACCCGGCATCAGATGGTCGGTAACGACGATATCGGGGCGCAGCCCGTCGCCCATCATCCGTAGCGCGTCCTCGGCGCTGGCGGCTTCGACCACGTGGTATTGGAGATCGGCCAGCATGTGCGCCGTGCTCATGCGGACCAGTTCCTCGTCGTCGATCAGCAGGGCGGTACCGCGCCGCGCCGATAGCGGCTGGACGTCGACGACCGGTTCGTCGGCGCAGATCGCCGTCTCGCTGACCGGAAGCCACAGGCTGACCACCGTGCCATGGCCGGGCGTGCTGTCGATCGTCAGCCCGCCACCCAGCTGCGCGGTCAGGCCATGGACCATCGACAGTCCCAGTCCGGTGCCCTTGCCGACGCCCTTGGTCGAAAAGAACGGCTCGATCGCGCGGCGACGGGTTGCATCGTCCATGCCGATGCCGCTGTCGCCGACGCTCAACCGGATATACCGGCCCGGTGCAAAGTCGCCTCTGTTCGCGGATAGGACGGTTTCGTGTCGCGCGCTGATCGTCAGCGTGCCGCCTTCGGACATCGCGTCGCGCGCGTTCACGGCCAGGTTCAGCAACGCCATTTCGAGCTGGTTCAGGTCGGCACGCGCCGGGGGCAGGTCGGTCAGGTCGACGCGCATCGCGATCGTCGGTCCCAGCGTCGATCCGATCAGCCCGGCCATGCTGTCGATCACCCGCGCGACATCGACCGCGGTCGGTTGCAGCGGTTGGCGGCGGGCAAAGGCCAGCAGGCGCTGGACCAGCGTCTTGGCACGCTCGGCCGATTGCAGGGCACCGCCGATCAGCCGCCGCTCACGATCGCTGCCGACCCCCTTGCGGACCAGCATGTCGAGCGAGCCGATGATCGGAGTCAGCAGATTGTTGAAATCATGCGCCACGCCGCCGGTCAGGCTGCCCATCGCCTCCATCTTCTGACTCTGGCGCAAGGCGTCGCGCGCCACTTCCAGATCGGCTTCGCGTGCCTTGGCATTGCTCAGGTCGCGGCCGACCGCGACGAAATTCATGCCGTCGGCCTCGGGGGCGACGGTCCATTCGATATGCTTCCAGTCGCCGTCGTGGGTCTGGATCCGGTTTTCGAATCGGGTCGGCTGCCGCCGCTGCGCCATGCCCGCGATCGCCGCCAACGTGTGGGCCGTATCCTCGGGATGCATGAAGCTGGCGTACCCACGCGACAGCAATTCGGCTTCGCTCCAGCCCAGTATCTGCGTCCACGCCGGGCTGACCGCCGACATCATGCCGGCGAAATCGGCACGCGCCAGCATGTCCTGCGACAGGTTCCACAGCCGGTCGCGTTCGGCGGAGCGGATCGCGACCTGTTCCTCCAGCGTCTCGTTCAGCCGGCGCAGGCCCTCTTCGGCACGGGCGCGTTCGACCGCATTCTTGACGCGTTCGCCGACCTCCTGGACCAGATGTTCCTCCGCCGCCGTCCATGCGCGGGGATGGGCGGACTGGACCGCCAGCACGCCGACGCGATCGGTCTTGTCGAACAGCATCATGTCGACGAATGCCCCGACATGCCGTTCGGCCAGACCGGCGCGGGCTGCGTCGTTCAGGTGCATGTCGCCCGCCACGTCGGCGACGACCAGCGGCACGCCGCTGCGATAGGCGTCGAGCAGGCCGGGGCCGAACGCTTCGAGCGAATGGACCCCGGCAAGCGACGGCACCCCCCGACAATAGTCGCGTTCGACGACCATCCGCCCGTCGGTGCCGATCTCGGCATAGAATACCCGCGATGCATCGAGCCATTCGGCGATGCGTTCGCAGGCGACGGTCGTGATCTCGCGGCGCGTCGCCAGCGGCCGGAGCGCATCGGACAGCGACAGCAGGAACCGGCTGTGGCGGACGCTGGCAAACCGTTCGGTCGTGTCGGCGAGGATGCAGATGACGCCCGCCGGCACCCCCGCTTCGTCGAGCACCGGCGAATAATCGAGGTCCATCCATACCCGTTCGGGCCGGCCGCTGCGTGCCAGCGTCATTTCCTGATCGCGGTAGCGCAGCGTTCCGCCGGCCAGTACGACCTGCATGACATGGTCGTTGAAAGCGGCGACTTCCGGCCAGCCCTCACGGACGTTCGCCCCCAGCAGCCACGGATGCCGCGCATCGGCGAAGACCGAATAGGCATCGTTGTACAACATCACGCCGTCCGCGCCCCACAACAGCACGATCGGCACCGGCGAGCGGAGCGTCATGGCGAGCGTCGTGCGCAAACACTGCGGCCAGCCATCGATCGGTCCGAGCGGCGTCAGCGCCCAGTCGTGCGCTGCAATCATCGCGCCGCAGTCCCCGCCACCGGCAAGGAAACCGGGCAGGGCTCGCGAGGCTTTTGCAAGAGCGGCAGGAATGTCCAACATGCGGGTAAATAGTCCTGATCTGGGCATGGCCCGCCGAATAGGTCGGAAGTACCGCAGTGATCTACAGTGTTCCTGCCGGAAATACGATCCGGATTGCATTATCGTTCAAGGGGGTGGCTGCAATGGCATGTCGATCGGCGTCGCCGTTCGTTCCCCGTCCGCAACCGGGTTGTTATCTTCCCGGATTTGCGGGTAATCCGGAATTGAAGAGGAGTGCGCGTGCAACAGGAACTGCCAAGGTCGCTCGTCGACTATCTACGACAGTCGCGCGTCGCCCTGGCCGTCGCTTCCGCGCATGACGACAATCATCTGTTGATGGTGAACGACCCCTTCTCCGCGCTGACCGGTTATACCGCCGACGATGTGGTGGGACGCAACTGCCGTATGCTTCAGCGCGACGCTCCGAACGTTCAGCCGCGTGCGAAGCTGCGCGATTTCCTGGTGCAGCCCGACCAGACCAACGTGCGGACGCCGATCGTCAATTTCCGCAAGGACGGGAGGCCGTTCGTCAACCTGCTGTATATGTCGCGGTTGCGCGGGATCGACGGGCGGTGCGATTTCGTCTTCGCGTCGCAGTTCGACGTCAGCCGGTCGCAGCCCGAATTGCTGGCCGAATATGACGAGCAACTGCGCGCCACGCTGGGCAAGCTGGTCCCGATCGCGGGCGATGCCGGGATCGTGGTCGAGGGTACGTTGCTGACCATCGCCAACAGCGCCGCGATCGTGGCACAGGCGAAGATGATGCTCGCCGATCTGGAGTCCGCCCCCGGTGCATGATGGAACGACGTCGCGGCCCGATGCCGCGCCGCAGACGACGGCGGTGCCGATCGTCGGCATCGGTGCGTCGGCCGGCGGGCTGGAGGCCCTGCGCGAGATGCTGGCCCCGGCGACGCTGCCGACCGGGCTGGCCTTCGTCATCGTCCAGCATCTCGACCCCAATCACGAAAGCATGCTGGCGCAACTGCTCGACCGCACCACCGCACTGCCGGTGCTGCAAAGTGCGGGCGGCGAGCGGGTCGAGGCCGACACCGTCTACATCATCCCGCCCGGCCGGGGCCTTGCCGTGCGCGACGGCGTGCTGGAGCTGACCGAATTCCAGCAGCCGCGCGGGCTTCGCCGTCCGATCGACGATTTCTTCCTGTCGCTGGCCAGTGACCAGCAATCGAACGCCGCCTGCGTGATCCTGTCGGGCACCGGCGCCGATGGCACCACCGGGCTGCGCGCGATCAAGGAAAATGGCGGCGTCTGCGTCGTGCAACAGCCCGAAAGCGCGCGGTACGACGGAATGCCGCTGTCGGCGGTCGGCACCGGCATGACCGATTTCGTCCGGCCGCCGGGTGAAATCCTCGAATGCCTGCAACGTTTTTTTGCGCGGCGGCGCAGCGATCCGGCCGAGCGCGAGGCCGATGTCGTCGCCGATCACGTCGACGAACTGTGCCGCGTACTGCGATCGGCGATCGGCCATGATTTTTCGGGGTATAAGCGATCGACCTTCGACCGCCGGGTCGAACGGCGGATGCATGTGCTGGGCATCGATACCGGCCGGGCGTATCTGTCGCGGGTACGCGGCGATGCCGGCGAATGCGAGGCGCTGTTCCGCGATCTGCTGATCAACGTCACGCGCTTTTTTCGCGATCCCGAAGCGTTCGAGCAATTGCGGGTGCGCGTCATCGAACCGTTGATGGCGCTGCGTCCGGGTGACGAGGATCTGCGCGTCTGGGTGCCCGGCTGTTCGAGCGGCGAGGAAGCCTATACCATCGCGATGCTGTTCGCCGAGGCCGCGCGCGCGAGCGGCCAGCCGCTGGCGGTGCAGATCTTCGCGACCGATATCGACGAGCAGATGCTGGGCATCGCCCGCGCGGGCAGTTATCCGATCTCGGCGCTGGTCGACCTGCCCCCGGCGCTGCGCGAACGCTATACGGTGCCACATACCGACCGGTTTTCGATCACGCCGGAGATCCGCGACATGATCCGGTTTTCCAACCACAACCTGGTCAAGGATCCGCCCTTTTCCCGGATCGACCTGGTGTCGTGTCGCAACCTGCTGATCTATTTCGACGATCGGTTGCAGCGATCGGTCGTGCCGCTGTTCCACTTCGCGCTGCGCGAGGGGGGCTATCTGTTCCTCGGGCCGTCGGAAAGCGTCGGCCGGTTCGAACACCTGTTCCAGCCGGTCGATCCATCGGCGCGGGTGTTCGTCCGTACGGCCGGTGCGACCAGCTATCCCATCGACCTGCCGGCCAACACCTATCCGCCGGTCGTCCGGCGCGAGCGCGGCGACCGGACCGACAGCCGGTCGCTGGGCAGCGAGGCGACGGCGATCCGGCGCGTGGTCGAACGCTATGCACCGCCCAGCCTGATCGTCGATCAGGACGGAGGCATCGTGTCGGCCTATGGCAAGCTCAGCCGCTATTTCGAATTTCCGGTGACGCGGACCGGGGGCAGCAGCGCCGTCAATCTGGCGCGTCCGGGATTGCGCACCGTCATCGGCCCGCTGTTGCGGCAGGCACGCGACGAAAAGCGGCGCACGGTCGCGCGCGACGTGACCGTCGAGACCGATTACGGGACGCAACCGATCGAGGTGATCTGCGACCCGTTGGGCGACGGCACGCTGCTGTTCGTGTTCCGCGAAACGGGTCCGTTCCAGCCCGTCGATGGCGACGACATGCGCGATCTGGAAGCGGGGCAGGACCATATGGAGGCGTTGGAGGACGATCTGCGCCTCACCCGTCACCGCCTGCGCTCGGCGATCGAGGAGCTGGAGACTGCAAACGAGGAGCTGAAAAGCTCCAACGAAGAAATGATGTCGATGAACGAGGAGCTTCAATCGACGAACGAGGAATTGACGACCGTCAACGACGAATTGAAAAGCAAGGTCGATCAGCTGACCGTCGCCAATTCCGACCTGCGCAACTTCTATGCATCGACCGAACTCGCGGTGGTCGTCCTCGACGCCGAGATGAAGGTGCGCAGCTATACCGACGCGGCGACGACGATCTTCCCGCTCAAGCCCGCCGATCGCGGCCGGCCGTTGACCGATGTCGCCAGCCGGTTGCAGGGGTCCGACCATCTCGACGATGCCCGTGCGGTCGTGAGCGGTGCCGCGCCCCGCCAGCGTCGGGTCCATACCCATGACGGCCAGCGCATCTTTTCGATGCGCGCCTTGCCCTATCGCAAGCAGAGCGGCGCCGTCGATGGCGCGACGCTGGTGCTGACCGACATTACCGAGGCGCTGGCACTGGAACGGCAGCTGGCGGCCGAGCGTGAGCGGCTCGACATCGCGATCAAGGCCGCTGGCATCGGCGTATGGGAATATGCGCCCGAGTCCGGTGAACTGGTCCTTGATCCGGTCGAGCGCGCATTGTTCTCGCTCGAAACCGACGATGCCGACAATATCACGACGTTGCTCGACCGGATCCATGCGGAAGACCGGATCAGTGTCGAGGCGGCGCTGCGTCGCGCCATCGAACGCAGCGGCGATTACGAGGCCACCTTCCGCGTCGATCGACCCGATGGGGAAACGCGCTGGGTAAAGGGGTTCGGGCGGATCGTCGCGGGCAGCGCGCCGAAGCGGCTGGTCGGGGTGTCGATCGACGTGACGCCCGAATATGCCGTCGCCGAAACCCGCGAGCTGATGTTGCGCGAGATGAACCACCGGGTGAAGAACCTGTTCGCGGTGATCGCGGGCATGATTACGATCGCGTCGCGCAGCTACGACGACGTTCCAGGGTTTGCTGACGATATCCGCCGCCGGATCGCCGCGCTGGGCTCGGCGCATTCACTGGCATCGCCGGCGGGTCAGCCACAGGCGGTCGGGCTGGACGACATCGTCGAAACGACGCTCGCGCCCTATCGCGACCATGCACGGATCGAAATCGATGGTCCGGTCGTTGCACTCAACCGAAACTGCCTGTCACCGCTGGCGCTCATTCTACACGAATGGGCAACCAATTCGGTGAAATATGGGGCGTTGGGCAGTGACGGCCAACGCGACTTGCAAGTCCGGTGGCAGGTCGGGGACGGGGGAATAGAACTGACATGGACCGAGGAAACGGACGACACCCGGCAACCGGCATCGGGCCAGCGCGGCTTCGGATCGGTGCTGGTCGAAACCAGCGTGCGACAGCTGCGCGGCACGACGCGCCATGTGGTCGAGGACGGGGTGTTCCGTCTGGAAATCCGGTTGCCTGCCGCCGTGCTGCGGCATGACTGATCCGGTTCTGCTCGTCGAGGACGAGCTGTTCATCGCATTGGACGTACAGGCGACCATCGAAGCGGCGGGCTTCGCGGTAGAAGGGCCTTGCATGACGCTGGTCGAGGCGCAGGAGGCTGTCGATCGCTTCAACGCCGCATTTGCCGCAGCGGTGCTCGATGTCCGTCTGGCCGATGGCACGGTGTTCGAGGCGGCCGACCGGCTCCACGCCGCCGGGGTGCCGCTGATCTTCCATTCGGGCCATGCCGACGATGCCGACTTACGGCGACGCTATCCGAAGGCGATGGTCTGTCCCAAGCCGAGCGCACCCGACACGCTGGCAGCTGCGATCCGCAGCGCGGCGATGCGGGATGGGGAAACGTCGCACCGCTCTGCAACCGGCTGATCGTTCCGGACCAGCCGGACGGAGGCGGGCGCGTGCTGCGTCCCGCTTTGCCGACAGCGCGCTATTTCGCCCAGAGCGAGCGGATCAGCCGACCATTTTCGGTGTCCCAGCTCTTCGTGCGGTCGCCGATGCTCTCGCCCCGGAACAGATAGGTTTTCGACCAGCGCGGACCCCAGCCCCATGCCGCGCCGCCGACCACTTCCGGCGTGGTGCGGAAGAAGGCGACGATGTCGTCGACCATCGCCTGACACGTCTTCGGCACCGTCTTGGCCCGGCCGAACGCGAATTCGCCGACATAGAGCCGCATGCCGAGCTTGCGCGCCGCCTTCACCGAATTGCCGAGCGGCCCGGTCGCCGGATAGGGGCGGCATTCCGGCGTCGCGCCGGAGCCGCCACGATTGAAGTAGCGGTGCGGCGACAGCCAGGTACGCTTCAGCGGATCGAGATCGGCCAGCGTGAAGATACCGCCGCGGTTCAGGCTGCACAGCGCGCTTTCGCAGGCCCGTTTCGGCGGCTCGCCGCGATCGGCCCGACCGAACCCCGACCATCCGCGCCATTCGAGGATCAGCTGGTTGTCGACCCCGGCCTTGCGCAGCGCGTGGATCAGGTCGCGGGCGTCGGGGCCCCAGCTTACCCACGTCCCGCCCTTTGGCTCGTTCTGCAGGTCGAACGCGACCAGCGGCTGGCCGCGATACCGGCGTCCCATCCGCAGCCAGAAGTCGCGGATGTCCGGGTCGCCGATATTGCCATAGCTGTGTTCGTCGATGACCATCAACATGCCGCGCGCCGTCCCGCGCTGGATCAGCGCATCGAGCGCCGCCAGCTTCTCCGGCGTGTCGAGCCGGGCGCGCTTGACGGGCAGGCGGATGCTTTTCGCGCCGGCATTGGCGTAGAAATCAATGTCCTGCGGCCGGACCGGCAGCGGTTCCTTGAACTCCAGACTGCTGACGTTCACGCCCCACCATCGACCCTGTTCCAGAAACGCATGGCTGTCGCGGCGCGGTGCCGCGGCGGCCGGCATGGCCGATACCGACAGGGCGAGGAGGAGCGGGGCGATCTTCATGGTCCGGGTCTCCTTGGGGTTCGGTGGGCGGTTACTTCACCGCGAACCGTCGCAGGCCGGTGAGGGTCACGATCTTGCCCAGCCCGATCGCGTCGAACAGATCGATCAGCGCGACGCGCGTCGACCGGACGATCAGACCGAATGCCAGCGTGCAGACGCCGCCGACGGCAAAGCCGACGATCGACGTGACCGCATCGGACCACATGAACTGATAGGACAGCAGCAGGCCGAGCCCCGCGCCGGTCGCGGCGACGATGCCGAGCAGCAGGCCCGGCAGGCCGGAGCGAAGCTGATCCCGCCCGCCGACCGGCCCGGTACGGCCCGATGCGAAGACGCGGACGAACGCCATGAAGATCGATGCCGCGCTAAACCCGACCGCCGCGCCGGCGATGCCGAACTGCACGCCGATCAGGATGGCGACGATGCGCACGATCATGTCGACGACGCCCAGCGTCCGAAGCTCGCTCGACCGGTTCTGGGACACGAACAGGTCGCCGGCGGCATAGCCGAACCCGACCGCCGCCAGCGACGGGGCGAGCAGCGCCAGCACCAGCCCGGCATCATGCCACCGGTCGCCGAGCAGCGTGCGGACCAGCGGCACCGCGACGATGCACAGCGCCGCCGATGCCGGGATCAGGAAGGTACACAGCCGCCGGACGAGCCCCAGATAGGCGCTGCGATATTCGTCGGGATGCGGGCGCATCCGGGCGAGGAAGGGCAGGGTGGCCTGTGCGATCGGCTGCACGATGTTGAGCGTGGGAATCTGGAACAGCGCCTGCGCCCGGTTGAACTGGCCGAGCGGTGCCGCCCCCAGAAACCGGCCGATGATGATCGGCGCGGCGTTGCCGGCGGCGAACAGCGCCAGCGAATAGATCGAGGTGTTGGCACCGAATGCCAGCAATTCGCGCAGGTTTTCGGGCCTCGCCGGACGGTCGGGCTTCCACCGGTTGCTGCCGACATACATGATCGCGCCGCTGACCAGCTGGGCGACGTTGCCCAGCACGATGGCCCAGACGTTGCGGTAGAGATAGGCGAGCACCAGCGTCGACAGGAACCCGATGAACAGCGACGCGGAATCGATCAGCGCGAGGCGTTTGAATTGCAGGTTGCGCGACAGCATCGCCTTGTACTGCGACGCGATGCCGCTGAACAGGAACCCGACGAGCGACGCCAGGATGGTCCAGACGATGATCGGCTGACCGTAGAAGTCGGCGATCCACGGCGACGCGATCCCGATCGCGACGGTCAGCAGCACCGTCGTCGTCGAATTGAACCAGAAGACGAAGCTCATTTCCGCCTGGCTGATGCTGCCCTTGCGCATCAACGCGTTGGTCATGCCGAAATCGCGCAGCGTCACCGCAAAGGCGAGCATGATCAGCGACATGTTCGCCAGACCATAATCGGTCGGCGACACCAGCCGGGCGATGGTGAAGGTCGATACCAGCGAGATCGTCAGTGTGAAGGCACGCCGCGCCAGCAGGGCTTTCGGCCCGACCTGCGCCCGCCGTTTGGCTTCAGCGATATCCACCAGTCTGTCTCACTTTCATCGTAATTCTGGCCGGCGATCCGATCGTCGGTCGTCCGGCACCATGCGTCAGCGGTGCAGGATGCGCTTCAGATAGCGCACCGGCCCGTGCGCGCGCACCAGCTGCGCGCTGAGTATCAATTTTTCGAACCGGCTCTTCGTATGGATGCGACGGATGCCGAGCATCGTCGTTTCCAGATCGCGCCACACCTGTTTCGACATGCGCTTGCCATGCCGGTCGAGGAAGAAGCCGATGCCCGCCGCCCGGCGCAGCGACGGCGTGGCGATGCGATCGCCCGGATGGAAGCGCCATTCGGCAAGCGGCTCGGGATCGACGGCATAGGTGACACCGGCGTCGAGCACGCGGACGAAAAAATCCCAGTCGTTGAACACGGTCACCGCCGGATCGAACCCGCCGACCCGGTGATAGGCGGCCCGATCGATCACGAAGTTGCTGCCCGTCATCGACCCGTTCTGCTGCAGGGCGGTGTCGGCGGTCAGGCCGGTCAACTGCGCGCGCGGCTTGACGCTATGTTCGTCCTCATGGTGCAACAGGCCGCTGATCACGAGGCCGACCCGCTTCTGCCCGGCCAGTCCGACCAGCCGTTCGAGGAATGGCGGATGCCACAGATCGTCATCGTCGAGAAAGCCGACCCACTGGCCCGTAGCCGCCTGCGCGCCCTTGTTACGCGAATGACAGACGCCGCCCGCGTCGTTCGCGATATACCGCACTGCAAAAGGGAGCCGTGCGTCGGCTTCGGCAACCACCGCCTGCGTCGCCGGATCGTTCGCATCGTCCACGATCAGCAGTTCGGCCGGCTGCAACGTCTGGGCCGCAACACTGGCGATCGATTCGCGCAACAGATGGGAACGCAAGTGCGTAGGTATCACGACGGAAACAGCTTGCATGGCCGTTCGCCTAGCCTACCACGCACCGCAGCGAAAGGGTTTTACGGCGCGCGCCCCGATAGTTTCCCGATCCGCCGGTGCCTTGGCTGCATTTCGCTATATTCCTGCGCGCGTCTTGCCTGTACCAGCAGGGGGCTGGAAACGGCTTGGCATCGGTTTGCGGTTGCTCCATTGGTTCGCACTTGCAGCATGAAATTCGGTTCGATCCGTACCGTGCCGGGGGCTGGTTTCGATCGGATCTAAACAGGGAGGTGTTCGACCATGAGTGTGGCTGGATCGAACGAGCGGCTTGCCATTTTGATGATCGCGATCGGCGCACGGCCATGGTCGCGCGTCACGTCCGAGCTGTTCCGCGACTATGCGAAGCGGTGCGGGGCAACCTTCATCCTCCAGACCGAAGAACCGTCGGACGAGGACTTTCCGCTGCCGGCGCTGCCTGACAGCCCCGGCCGCGCCCATAAGCGCGTGTATGCGCTGAAGGCGTTCCTGCCATGGCGCCTGCTGGCGCTGGAGGGGTATGACCGGGTTCTGGTTGTCGACGATTCCTGCTGCGTGAAGCACGATGCGCCCAATGTGTTCGACTTTATCGAACCGGGCGCGGTCGGCCTGACCGAAACCAGCCATGCCCATGCCGAGCTGAGCTTCAAGGAAATCCGCAAATATCTGAAGGCACGCGGCGAGCCGGAAATTCCCTATAACCCCGAGCATTACATGAACTCGGGCGTCATGCTCTACACGCGCGGGATGGCCGACGCGATCTCGCCCGAACGCATCCTTGCGGCACGGGAGATGCTGTTCGCGGCATATCCGCACCAGACGCTGACCTATTATTTGCTCAACAGTGCCAAAGTGCCGCTGACGATCCTGCCCAAGGCGTTCAACCGGCTGCCGGCGTCGACGTTGCCGGCGGGCGAATGGGCCGACATGACCGATGCGACGCCCTATCTGAGCGACGACGACGATACGTATATCTATCACGTCACCGGCGCGTTCAAACGGCGCGAGGTGCTGATCCCGTCGCTGGCATTGCATCTGCTGGCGAAGACCGATCCGGAGCGCGCGCAGGCATTGGCCGCAACCATGCCGATGCCGACGACCTCCGCGCCGGCACCGGTCGAACGGCCGGGTATCGGACGGCGGATCGCCCGCAAGCTGCGGTCGCTGGTCGGCTGACCATGGCCCAGCCGATGCGTATCGCTTTCTTCCTCGCCGCCTATCCGGTGCTGTCCGAAACCTTCGTGATCCGCCAGATCCGCGGCATGATCGACCTCGGCCACGAAGTGACCGTCGTGACCGGAAAATATCATCCCGACGTGGCCGATCCGCTGGCGGGGAAGGTGCGGTTGCGCGCCATCCGCACCGCGCGCGATCCGCATCGCTCGATCGCGGAACGGATCGGGCGGGGGGCGACGGCGATCCTCGGCCGTCGTTTCCGCACCACGCTGCTCCGCGCGATCAAGGCGGCGAAGGGCGGCTACAACGCGCCGCTCGCCGATCTGGCGGGGACGATCGGGCGGCATCTGGGCAGCTATGACGCGATCATCGCACATTTCGGCCCGCCGGGCGTTCGCGCCGAGTTCCTGCGGTCGGCGGGCGTCATCGACGGTCCGATCTCCACGATCTTCCACGGGCTGGACATTACCGAGATCGCGCTCATCAAGCAGATGAAGCCGTTCTACCAGCAATTGTTCGCGCGGACCGAACGGTTGCTGCCGATCAGCAATTTGTGGCGTGAGCGGCTGATGGGCTGGGGTGCCGACGATGCGCGGATCACCGTGCTGCGAATGGGGGTCGATATCGACGAGGCGGCGGTGCCGTCGTTCGACGCGCCGATCCAGTCGCCGTTGCGGGTGCTGAGCGTCGCGCGGCTGGTCGAGAAGAAGGGCATCGCCTACGCCATCGACGGTGTCGCCGGGGCGAAGGCCGATATCCGCTATCAGGTGATCGGCACCGGGCCGCTGGAACAGGAACTGCAGGCGACGGCACGACCGTCGGGCGATGCGATCGCGTTTCTCGGACCGCAGCCGCACGGACGGGTGTTCGCCGAACTGGAACAGTCGGACGTGTTCCTGCTGCCGTCGGTCACCGCCGCCAATGGCGATATGGAGGGCATTCCGGTGTCGCTGATGGAGGCGATGGCCAAGGGCGTCCTCGTCCTCGCCACGCGGCATAGCGGCATTCCCGAACTGATCGAGGACGGCGTCTGCGGGCTGCTGGTCGACGAGCGCGACGGCGACGGCATCGCCGCGACGCTCGACCGGATCGCGCGGGGGGAGGTCGATGCGGTGGCGCTGCGTCGGGCCGCGTTCGCCAGGGTCGTGAACGACTATAACAACCGCAAGCTCGACCGGCAGCTCGAAGCCGTCGTCGCGGCGATGAAGGCGGGACGCTGAGTCAGGCCGGGGCGAAGTTCCGGCTGCATCCTTCGAGAAACGCGCCGACCCGTCGCGCGGCGTAGAAGTCCATGTCGTCGCGTCGCGCCTCGCTGACCGGTGGGAACGCGCCATAGCCGGCGAGCAGGCAATGCCATGACAGGGTGCCGAAATGGCTGCGCTGTCCCTGACGTGCCAGTTCCTCGGCGATGTCGCCGCGCCGGAACCAGCGGTCGAGGATGTGGAGCAGCGGATCGGACAGCGCTTCGTTCGCGGCATTGGCACGCCAATAGTCGGTGTCGGTGCGGGTGTTCAGCTTGTAATGCGCCACGATATAGTCGCGCACGCCGTCCATCCGCTCGGCTGCTACCGTGTTGAACGCGGCGCGATGCCGGTCGGTACAGCCGCCGTCGCGATAATGGCGGATGAACTGTTCGACGGTGCCGAGCACCAGATGCAGCGCGGTTGCCTCCAGCGGTTCGATGAACCCCTGCGACAGGCCGACCGCGACGCAATTGCGTTCCCAATGGCGGGCGACCTGTCCGACGCGGAAGGTCAGATGGCGGGCCGGCACCGCATCGCTAACCCCCAGCGTCCGGCGCAATTCGGTCTCGGCGGCGTCGGGCGACTGGCAATCGCGGGCATAGACATAACCGTTGCCGACACGGTGCCGCAGCGGGATCGACCAGCACCAGCCGTTCGACAGCGCGGTGGCGACGGTTTCGACCGGCGGCCGGCCGGTCATCTCGGTCGGCACGACGACGGCGGCGTCGTTGAACAGATTGTCCTTGAAACTGTGGAACGGCACGCCGAGCGTGCGTTCGATCAGCAGGCCGTTGAAGCCGCTGCAATCGACGAAGATGTCGCCGGCGATCGTTTCTTCCCGATCCGTCACCAGCGCGGCGATGTCGCCATTTTCGGCGCGTCGGACCGTGGTCACCGTGGCAGGGCGATGGACGACACCGCGTGTGACCGCCAGTTCGCGCAGATACTGGCCGAGCAGGCCGGCATCGAAGTGATAGCCATATTCGATGCGGAACGGGAAGTTCGGCGGCGCGACCGGGGCGAGGCCCTTGGCCGACAGCACCCCGTTCAGCAGGAAGTCGTCGGGCCGGACCGGTACGTCATGGCCGAGGCGTCGGTTGCGGCAATTCAGGATGAACGCGTCCTCGGTATGGACGTCGATCTGGGTCGTGAACGGGTGGCGATAGTCGCGCCACGGGGCGGCGGGGCTCCAGTCGACGAAGCGGATGCCGGCCTTGTATGTCGCGCCACAGCGCGGCATCCAGTCGGCCTCCGCCGCGCCGATGATCTCGAAGAAGCGCTTGAGCGAGGGTGTCGACCCTTCGCCGACGCCGATCGTGCCGATCTCGGGCGATTCGACGACGGTGATCGTCGCGTCGGGCCACGCGCGTTCGAGCAGATGCGCGGTGATCCATCCCGCCGTGCCGCCGCCCAGGATGACGAAGCTTGGGCTCACCCGGCCGTCCCGCCGAACCCGCGCAGCCAGCGATCATGGGCGGGCATGTTGGGCACCGGTTCGCGCTTCATCGCCGCCAGTTGCCGCAGCTGCTCGGCCAGCTCGGCATCGGTCGGTCCGTCGGCCAGCGGGTGATAATCGGCCGGCTCGATACCTTGCCCCATCAGCACCTGTACCCACGACGCTTCCATGAAGATGTCGAGCGGGTCCTGCGTCAACGTGCCGGTCGCGCGGAACAGCGCGATCTTGTCGGCCAGCCGGTCGGGCAAGGGCATCGTGCGGACATGTCGCCAGAAGTCGGAATCGTCCCGCTGCGTCGCGTGGTAATGAAGGATGATGAAGTCGCGCACCGTTTCGAACTCGGTGCGCGACTGGCGATTATATTCGGCGATCTGCCGGTCGTCGAACCCGGCATGGGGGAACAGGTGGAGCAGCCGGACGATCGCCGACTGGATCAGATAGATGCTGGTCGACTCCAGCGGTTCGAGGAACCCGCTCGACAGCCCGATTGCGACGACATTATGGTGCCATTGCCGCCGGGCGCGGCCGGTGCGGAACGGGATGATGCGCGGGTCGGCCAGCACGTCGCCATCGAGATTGCCGAGCAGCAGGTCCGCCGCCTGATCGTCGGTCAGGTGGCGGCTGCTATACACCAGCCCGTTGCCGACCCGGTGCTGCAACGGAATCCGCCATTGCCAACCGGCGCTGCGAGCGGTCGACCGGGTATAGGGCGGCGTGTCGTCGTGACGCGCGGTCGGGACCGCCATGGCGCGGTCGCAGGGCAGCCAATGGCCCCAATCCTCATAGCCGACGTTCAACTGCCGCTGGATCAGCAGCCCGCGCCCGCCCGAACAGTCGATGAACAGATCGCCGTTCACCACGCGCCCGTCGCGCAGCGTGAGTGCAGTGACGTGGCCGGTCTCGCCATCCCGCGCGACCTGTTCGACCAGCCCCTCGACCCGCTCGACGCCGCGCGCTTCGCTGTAGCGGCGCAGATACTGCCCATAGAGCGCGGAATCGAAATGATAGGCATAGGGCAGGTGCCAAAGCGGATCGTCGACCTGAATCTTCGCGAACTTGCCCTCGCGCGCGCACAGATAGTTGAGGTCGTAGTCCCAGTAATCGGCGGCGATGCCGGCACGCTTCGCCCGGTTCCAGTAATGGTGGAACGAGCAGAAGGCGGTGTTGCGGCCCGCCGCGCCGAAGCTGTGGTAATAGGATTGGCCGATCGCGCCCCAATCGTCGAAGCGGATGGCGAGTTTGATCGTCGCGCGGGTTTCGCGCAGGAATTCGGCTTCGTCGATGCCCAGCACCGCGTTGACGTGCTGGATCGGCGGAATCGTCGCCTCACCCACGCCGATGATGCCGATCTCGTCGGATTCGATCAGCGTGATGCGGACCTGCGGGCCGATGACCTTGGCGATCAGCGCCGCCGTCATCCAGCCCGCCGTCCCGCCGCCGACGATGACGACCCGCTTGATCGCAGCGGCCATGCGCGTCTCTCCTTCGTGCCGGCACGGCCTATCCCCGCCGGACGCTGCCGGCGAGGATATTGTCGTGAACCGTGCTTAAAAGATGGCGTAGGTCAGGTTCGCCATGAAGTTGCGCCCGAACTGTTCGTTGCGCAGGAACAGACCGGTCCCCGAGTCCCGATAGGTGTCGCGTTCGTTGGTCAGGTTCATCGCCTGCAGCGAAATCCGCAGCCCTTCGAGATAGCGGACGCCCGACCCGGCAAAGTCGTAGCCGATCTGTGCATCGACCAGCGTCTGCCCGGCGCGGTTGAGTGGCCCCAGCGTGTTGCTGCCGCCGCGATCCTCCGACAGCCAGCTCGACCGGTTGTTCGCCGATACCCGCGCCGAGAAGCCGTATTTCTCGAAATAGGCCGTGCCCTGGAACACCCGCGCCGACAGGCCCGGAATGTCGCTGCCATTGTCGAGCTGACCGTCGGTCAGCGCCGCCGACCCGGTCAGGCCGAACCCGTCGAGCGCGCCGGTCAGCAACCGCAGCGGGACCGATCCCTGGACCTCGACGCCCTTCACATCGCCCTTCAGCCCGCCGGTATAGGTCGTATCCACGCCGAGGAAGGTGGCGGGGGTGAAGACCGTCTGACCGTCGCTGCTGACCGCGCGGTGATACCCGGGAATGTAGAATTCGGTATAGTCGCGGATCGTGCTGTTCTGGACGTTCCAGTTCGTCAACTTCTTGTAGAAGGTCGATACCGATACGAAGCCGTCGCTGGCGAAATAAAATTCGTAGGACAGATCGGCCTGATTGGCCTCGTACGGGCGCAGCCGGGCATTGCCGCCGGTCGACAGCCATGGCCCGCGTTCGGGATCGGTGCTGGTCACTTCGGCGACGTTGTTGCGGAATTTGACCGACGAACCGGGGTTGAGGAAGTCGATGCGCGGCCGGCTGACGACCTTCGATGCGGCGAAGCGGAGGGTATGGCCGCTGCCCAGATCGAAGTTCACGTTCATGCTGGGCAGGATGCGGGTATATTTCGCCCCGTCGGAGATCGGCGTCGCCTGCACCCGCAGGTTGGAGGCGATCAGCGAGGTGAAGCCGGTGCCGCGCTGGTCGGTGATCAGGCCCTGCACGCCGATATTGCCGAACACGCGCGCAAAGTCGGTCTGGACCTCGAAATCGGCCTTGATCGAGGGCTGCCACACTTTTTCGCGGATCGAATAGGTGTCGCCCAGACGATCGGGTTCGAGCGAACCGGCATCCCAACGGCGATAGAAGTCGCTGTTGATGAGGCCGAGCGCATCATAGGCCACGACGTTGCCGAGCCCGGCCCAGCCGAGGTCGGCGACGCCGCGACGAGCGTCCTCGGGGATCGGGCCGTCGGACGGATAGGTTTCGGCCGTCAGGAAGAAGCCCTGATTGGTCTTCGACTTTTCATGGTCCGAATAGCGCAGCGCGATGTTGATCGACTTCAGGAACTTGTCGTCGAAGCGATAGGTCGCATCGATCCGCGCCGAGTTCAGATATTCGTCGAACAGCGCGGAGTTGACGAAGCCGTCCTGCGCCTGGGCAAAGCCGATGCCGGCGGCGCGGGCGGCGGGGGTGTCGAGTTCGGTGATCGGCGCGAGGCTGCCGCCCCATGACTGCGGCCCGGCCAGCTTCACCGCGGCATAATTGTCGAACGACTGGCTGTTGTTCGCGAACATCAGCCCGCGATCGGTATAGGTCCATTCGCGGATCGTGTTCGGCCCCTGCGAACGCAGGCCGGCACGACCGAGGCCCGAATAGCTTTCGCCACGCGTATCGTTCTTGCTGCTGGTCGAGCGCGACACGTCGAACTTCAGGTCGAGATTGTCGGTCGCGGCATAGTCGAAATTGCCGCCGATGACGAACAGATTGCCCTGCTTGTCGAGCGGATCGCTGCGCAGCACCGAATTATAGCCGGTGGTCCGGGCCGAGGTGACCAGATCGCCATCGGCGCTCAACACACCGCTGCCGTCGGCGGCGACCGGCAGCTGTTCGATGAAGCCGCGCGAGATGCCGGTGTCGGCGAAATCGATGTACAGCGCGTCGACCGTGGCGGTGAACTTTTCGTCGGGGCGCCACTGCACGACGCCGGCCACGGTGTTGCGCTTCAGGACGCGCGAGCGCGCCGCCGCTTCGTACCCCGACACGACCTGCTTGCCGGCATTCGGACCGGACGTGATCGCGCCATCGTCATAGCCCCAGACGCTGGAGAATTCATTCTGCACCGGCGACGAGGTGGTCGCGGCGGTCAGCGCGACGCCGATCGTGTCGTTAGCGAACTTGTCGCTGTACGACAGGGCGAAGCGATAGCCACGGTTGCTGAAATCGGGGTTGCGCGACGGCTGGCCATTCTGTTCGAAGCTGCCGTTCGCGATCAGCGCGCGCTTGCGCTCCAGCGGACGGACGGTGCGGATGTCGACGGTGCCGCCGACCCCCATCGCGGTCAGCGCGGCGTCGGGCGTCTTGTAGACGACGGCGGCGCTGACGATTTCGGCGGGGTACAGGTCGTATTCGACGCCGCGATTGTCGCCGATGCCGATCAGCTCGCGGCCGTTCAGCGTGGTGCCGACAAAGTCTTCGCGGAAGCCGCGGACCGAAATGCCGCTGATGCGACCCGACCGGCGCTCACCCGCCAGACCGGCGAGGCGGCCCAGCGAGTCGGCGACGCTCGACTGCGGCAGCTTGCCGATATCCTCGGCCGAGATCGCTTCGACGACCGAGCTGTTGTTGCGCTTGAGCGACTGCGCGCGTTCGAGGCTGGCACGCAGGCCGGTGACGACGATGTCTTCGGACGGGGCTTCCCCGGCGGCGGGTGCGGTGTCGCTCTGGTCTCCGACCGGAGGCTGCGTCGCCGGTGCGGCGGGATCGACCGGCGGTACCATGGTGGTGCCGGTGGTCTGCGCCAGCGCGGGCGTCGCCGCCAGCAGCGCCAACGCGGCGGTCGAGCACGCGAGCATATGCCGTGAATGCATGTGTATTCCTCTCCTGAAGCTTCTTTTTACGCGGTCTTGTGCCGAGGCGACTTCCCGCTTTCCGGATCGGATATGCAATACCACAATCGTTTGCAACTGCCGATGTACGCATACGTATTCGTAACGTTGTCAGGCTGTTGCATATACGACACGCCAAGAACCACGCTTGCGACAATCGATTGCACATTGTACCCGTAGAGTAACGAGGAGAGGAATTGATATGCGCAACAGCATATGCATCGCGGCGTTGCTTGCGGCGACCGTTCTGCCGTCGACCGGAGCGTGGGCACAGGACCAGCCACGCGTATCCGGTCCGGCCAAGGCGACCTCGCCGACGGCGGAGCCGTGGTGGCGGCACGCGACGATCTACGAAATCTACCCGCGCAGTTTTCAGGACCGCAACGGCGACGGCATCGGCGATCTGCGCGGGATCACGTCGCGGCTCGATTATCTGCAATCGCTGGGACTCGACGCGATCTGGATCACGCCGTTCTTCAAATCGCCGAACGCCGATTTCGGCTATGACGTGTCCGATTATACCGCGATCGATCCGCAATATGGCACCATGGCGGACTGGGACACGCTGGTCGCCGAAGCGCGCAAGCGTGGCATTCGCGTGCTGGTCGATCTGGTCGTCAACCACAGTTCGGCCGAACATGCGTGGTTTAAGGAATCGCGCAGTTCGCGCACCAATGCGAAGGCTGATTGGTATGTCTGGCGCGACGGCACGCCGGACAAGCCACCGACCAACTGGAAATCGATCTTCGGCGGTCCCAGCTGGACATGGGATCCGACGCGCAAGCAATGGTATTACCATATCTTCCTGTCGCAGCAGCCCGATCTGAACTGGGCCAATCCGCAGCTGAAACAGGCGATGTTCGACGTCGTGCGCTTCTGGCTGGACCATGGCGCGTCGGGCTTCCGCCTCGATGCGACGCCCTATCTGTTCGAAGACAGCAACTGGCCTCAGGACCCGAACCCCGCCGCCGATCCGGTCTGGCTGAAGCCGTATAACTCGCAATTGCCCGGCACCAATCAGGTGCTGCGCGAGATGCGCAAGGTCATCGATTCCTATCCCGGCAATCCGATCCTGCTGGGCGAATCCTCGACCCGGTCGATCGAACAGTTGCGCGCCGTGTATGGGAAGGACAAGGACGAGATCCACCTGCCGATGAACTTCCTCGTCGGCAACATCACCAAACTGGACGCCGGCGAACTGAAGCGTCGCTATGACGAGGCCGCGACCAAGCTCGACGGGCTGACCCCGGTCGAATTCTTCAGCAACCACGACCAGTCGCGCCAATGGAGCGAGTTCGGCGACGGGGTGAACAACGACCGGATCGCCAAGCTGTCGGCGGCGCTGACCCTGCTCAACCCCGGTGTCGCCCTGCTTTATTATGGCGAGGAGATCGGCATGGGCGACGCCGACAAGGCAACATTGGCGCAGGCACCGATCGGGCCGAAACGCCCGCGCACCGACGAACGCGACCGGGCGCGGACGCCGATGCAGTGGAGTGCCGCGCCGGCCGCCGGCTTCACCACTGGCACGCCGTGGCTGCCGGCCGCGCAAGGCTATCGGACGCGCAACGTCGAGGCCGAGGAGCGTGATCCGCAGTCGCTGCTCCACTGGTATCGCAGCCTGACCAGACTGCGCCGTACCGATCCGACCTTCCGCACCGGCCGCTATGTTCCGCTCGAAAGCGGCGATCCGGCCGTCTTCGCCTTTGCCCGCGTCAATCCCGACGGCAGCGGCGCGCTGGTGATGGCCAATATCAGCGCGACGGCGCGGACGGCGGCTCCGAGCGGCTGGACGGGTCCCGCGCCGACCTATGGCGAACGCACCTGTGCTGCGGGCACGGGGCAGGGCGGTATGGTACTGGCCCCGTGGGACAGCTGTATCGTTCGCTTCCGCTCGGCCCGGTAACGACGCAACGCAGGGCGATCGTACCGGACCGTCTGCCGGTGTGGATCGTTGGGGGGCGATGGCTGTCGTCCCCCTCCCGCCGTCGCCGGCGCCGCTGGCATGGCGACCGCGCCGCTTGCTGGTCACCCGGTCGTCGATGACGTTCGCCCATGGGCGCGCCATCGCCGAGCGGGCAGCGGCGCAGGGGGTGGAGGTCGTGCTGTTGCCCGGCGACCGGCTCGCGCTCGACCTGCCCGACGATCCGCGTCGCGCCTATGCCGCGGCGAAGGCGACGCTGGCGGTGGTGGTCGCGCCGCCGTCCAGGCGTCGGCTGCAACCGATCGCGCCCAGCGCCGACTGGCGGGTCGATCTGGCGGAGGGGTGCCCGGCGCATTGCGGCTATTGTTACCTGGCCGGGTCGCTGAAGGGGCCGCCGATCACGCGGGTCTATGCCAATCTCGACGAGATACTGGACGGACTGCCCGACTATCTGGGGCAGGGCAGCGTGACCTCGCGCAATCGCGATCGCGCCGGGGAGGGCACGACGTTCGAGGCGTCCTGCTATACCGACCCGCTCGCGCTGGAACCGATCACCGGTGCCCTGTCGGCGACGATCGCGTGGTTCGGCCGGTGGGATGCGCCGGTGCAACTGCGCTTCACGACCAAGTTCGCCGGCGTCGAGCCGCTGATCGGCCTGAACCATCGCGGTCGAACGCGGATGCGCGCGTCGATCAACCCGCGGGCCTTCGCCCGGTTCGAAGGGGGCACCGATCCCGTCGCCGCGCGTCTGGCGGGGTTGGCGCGGATGGCGATGGCCGGATATCCGGTCGGGCTGACGATCGCACCGATCATCGCGGCCGACGGGTGGCGCGAAGCCTATGGTGCGTTGCTGGCCGATGCGGCGGCCGCGCTGGGGGCGGTGCCCGATCTCGACCTGACGATCGAACTCATCACCCATCGCTTCACCGCCGGTTCGAAAGCGGTGCTGGACCGCTGGTATCCCGGATCGTCGCTCAACATGGGGCCGGCGAACCGGACGACCAAGCGGACGAAGTTCGGCACCGAGAAGCAGGTGTACGACGCCGAAACCATGCGGGCGCTGCGGGAATTTTTTGCCGAAGCGATCGCCACGACCCTCCCGGCCGCGCGCGTATTGTACTGGACTTAGCTGCGGTGTTCACCGTGGGCAGCGCGTCATGGCGGGCGACGCCGCGCAACGTCAGGTGGCTGGCGGTGCCGTCGACTGGCGTTCGACCAACACATGCTCCAGCACCCGCAACCGTTCCTCGGCGGGCAGCGGCTTGCCGGCGCGCATCTCGCGGATCAGCAGTTGCAACGCCTCGGCGGCAAGCTGCTGTACCGGTTGCCGGATCGTCGTCAGTGGCGGCCACAGCGTGACCGCTGCCGTGCTGTCGTCGAAACCGGTGACGGTCAGGTCGGCGGGGATGTCGAGGTGGCGGCGGTGCGCGACCGAAACCACCGCCGCCGCCATGTCGTCGTTGCTGGCGAAGATGGCTGTCGGGCGATCGTCCGACCCCAATAGTCGCTCGCCCGCGATCAGGCCCGATGCATAGCTAAAATCCCCATGTACGATCGTCGCCGTGACGTCGCCCGCATCGGCGACGGCGGCGCGGAACCCGTCGAGCCGGGCGATGCTCGCCTGCTGTCCGCGATTGCCCACGACGAAGCCGATCCGGCGGTGCCCCATCGCGATCAGGTGGCGGGTCATGTCACGTGCTGCGCGGTGATCGTCTATCCCGACCGAGATCGCGTCGCTGGCGACGGCACCGACCACCGCCACCGGCAATGCGGCATCGTGCAGCATTCTGCGCAGACCTTCCGCCTCGCCCAGCGGTGGAGCGAGGATTACACCGCCGATGCCGGAACCCAGCAACCGCCTGACCGCATCGGCGGTCGGCGCGCCGCCGGCTTGCCCTTTCAGCAGGATCAACTGCGCCGCGCGGTTCGATGCCTCCTCGAACACGCCGGCCAGAAAATCGCTCATGAACGCGGCGCTGGGGTTGGAATAGATCACGCCGATGCGGATCTCCTGCAACGTCACCAGACTGCGTGCCATCAGATTCGGCTTGTAGTTCAGTTCGCGGATCGCATCGTTGACGATCGCGCGGGTCTCCCTGCGCACGCCGCTGTCGCCGTTGATGACCCGCGACACCGACATCGGCGATACCCCGGCGTGTTTCGCGACATCGATGATCGTGACGCTGCGACGTCGGCGAGGGGGTTGGGTCAAGCGTCTCTCTGCGATGGATTGCGGATCGCGATGGCCGATCGACGCCGCACGCTGCGCGATACGCGGTCGTCCATCGGCGCACCGTATCGGTGCCGGACCACGCCCGGCAAGTGCCGATATCGGGCTTGCGCCACCCGACCGAAAGCGCCTACCCAATAATGGTAACGTTACCGGGAGGGGTAAGTTGGCGCGATTCAAATCGGTGCGCTGGACCATCATCGCGCTGTTTGTCGGCGCGATGGTCATCAATTACCTGACCCGCAGCATCCTCGGCGTCGCCGCACCCGCGATCATGACCGAACAGGGGATATCGTCCGCGCAATATTCGTGGATCACCGGCGCCTTTCAGTTCGGAATCATGTTCCAGCCGGTCGCGGGCTATCTGCTTGACCTGATCGGGTTGAAGATCGGCTTCACCCTGTTCGTCGCGGTCTGGTCGTTCATCACCATGGGCCATGGGCTGGCGGCGGGCTGGTTCGGCTTCGCCGCGCTGCGCGGTGCGCTGGGGCTGGTCGAGGGATCGGCGCAGCCGGCGGGAATGAAGGTCGTCGCCGAATGGTTTCCCGCGCGCGAACGCGGCGTGGCGGGCGGCATCTATCAGATCGGTGCGTCGTTCGGCGCAGTGCTGGCGCCGGTCCTCGTTGCATGGGCGGTGTTCAACTATAGCTGGCGGGCGGCGTTCTTCGTCGCCGGTGGGCTGGGGCTGCTCTGGGTCTGCGCGTGGCTGGCCTGGTATGCCCCGCCGCGCCGGCATCGCGCATTGTCGGCGGAGGAACGCGACCTGATCCTCGGCGGGCAGGAGCCGGCACTGGCGCAACAGCGTCGCCGTCCGCCGCTGCGTGAACTGCTGCGCCGGCGCAACCTGTGGACGATCGCCGCCGCGCGCTTCCTCGCGGACCCGGTATGGGGAATGCTGTCGCTGTGGATGCCGCTGTACCTGGTACAGGTGCGGCAGTTCGACCTGACGCAGATCGCGATGTTCGCATGGCTGCCGTTCCTCGCCGCCGATCTCGGCTGTCTGGCCGGTCCGGCAGTCGTCGCATGGTTGCAGCGGCGCGGGGTCGACCTGATCGATGCCCGCCGCTGGGCATTCACGCTGGGCGCGGTGCTGATGACCGGCATGATGTTCGTCGGCACGGTCGGCAGCCCGCTGGCGGCGGTCGCGCTGCTCTGCCTCGGCGGGTTCGCGCACCAGACGTTGTCGGTGACCGTCATCACCATGACGTCGGACCTGTTCCCGCAGGATCAGGTGGCGACCGCAACCGGAGTATCGGGCACCGCCGCCAATCTCGGCGTGCTGATCTTCACGCTGGTGCTCGGCTCGATGGTCGACAGCGTCGGCTATCAACCCTTCTTCATCCTGCTCGGGCTGCTCGACCTCGTCGGTGCCGCGCTGCTGTGGACCCTGATACGAAAGTCCGTATGACCATCGGCAATCCCATCCTGCGCGGGTTCAATCCCGACCCGTCGATCGTCCGCGTCGGCGAGGAGTATTACATCGCCACCTCGACCTTCGAATGGTTTCCGGGCGTGCAGATCCATCATTCGCGCGACCTCGCCTACTGGCGGCTCGTCGCCCGGCCGCTGCGCCGCCCCGGCCAGCTCGACATGCGCGGCAACCCCGATTCCTGTGGGGTCTGGGCACCCGACCTCAGCTATGCCGACGGCCGCTTCCACCTGATCTTCACCGACGTGAAGCGTTACGGTCGCACCACCGTCGACGGGGCCAAGGGCGCGTCGCTGCGCGATTTCCACAATTACTGGGTGTGGAGCGACCGGATCGATGGCGACTGGTCCGATCCGGTGCATCTCAACAGCAGCGGCTTCGACCCCGCCCTGTTCCATGACGAGGACGGGCGCAGCTGGCTGCTCAACATGCTGTGGGATCACCGCTCCGACCGCAAACGCTTCGCCGGGATCGTGGTGCAGCAGATGGACCTCGCCACCGGGCGGTTGACCGGCGAACGCCGCACCATCTTTGAAGGGACATCGCTCGGCTTCACCGAAGGCCCGCACCTCTACAAGCGGGACGGCTGGTATCACCTGCTCGTCGCCGAGGGGGGTACCGAACGCAACCATGCGGTGGTCATGGCCCGTTCGCGCGACCTGTTCGGCCCCTATGACGTCCATCCCGATGGCCCGGTCCTGACCGCGCGCGGCCGGCCCGACCTGCCGCTGCAACGCACCGGCCATGGCGATCTGGTCGAGACACCCACCGGTGAGACATGGCTCGCCTATCTATGCGGCCGTCCGCTGCCCGGTAGCGACCGCTGCGTACTGGGCCGCGAAACGGCGATCCAGCCGATGACGTGGGGTGCGGACGGCTGGCTGCGACCCGCGCTGCCACAGGCGACGGTCCCGGGCATCGCGACCGACACGCCCGCCATCGACCGGTGCGATATGTTCGACGGCCCGGACCTGCCCGAACCGTTCCAGTGGCTGCGCACCCCCTATCCCGACCGCCTGTTCAGCTTGTCCGCACGGCCCGGCCATCTGCGCCTCCACGGCCGCGAAACGATCGGCAGCCATTTCGAACAGGCGCTGGTCGCCCGCCGGCAACAGGCATTCTGCTACACCGCCGAGACCGAGGTCGATTTCACCCCGACCGATTTCCAGCAGGCGGCCGGGCTGGTCTGCTATTACAATTCGACCAAATTCCATTTCCTGCACCTGACCGCCGACGATGCCGGACAACGCCGGTTGCAGGTCCTGTCGGTCGAACCGATCGGCGAGGGGCGCAGCCGCGCGTCCGTGTCGATCGCCATACCCACCGGTCCGATCGAACTGCGCGCCGAGGTCGATCACGAACGGCTGCGCTTCGCCTTTCGCGCGACGGGACTGGCCGACTGGCAATGGCTGGACGGCGTGTTCGACGCCAGCCTCCTGTCCGACGAAGCGACGATCACCGGCCTGCCGAACTTCACCGGCGCGTTCGTCGGCATGGCGTGTCAGGACATGTCGGGGCAGGGCACGCCCGCCGATTTCCGATATTTCGCCTATCGCGAGGACGAGGCGCGCTAAACCGGCATCTGTAACACCCGCGTCACGACGACGTCGCGGGAGCTTCATCAACCGTCGCCAATGGCTTGCCCCTGTAGAAAGGGAGCTTCCATGGTTTCGGTTTCGCATGGCCCTCTCTTCGCGGGCCTGCTGGTATCCGGTTCGCTGACGGGCGCAGGCGCCGTCTCCGCGCCGGATATCGAACTTCGACGCCCGCAGCACCGGCGGCGGCTTCGGCAATCCCTCCCTCATCGCCGTTCAGCCGCGTGTCCTAGTCGCGCAGCGGACGGTGTGATTCTGACCCCTTTACGAACAGGAACCTTCCTATGACGACGATCGGACGGCGCGGGGCGCTGGCACTGCTGGGCAGCGGCGCGGGACTGGCCCTGCCGGGGTTCGCCACGGCGGCGACCGCGCGCACGGCGCGGTTCGACCACGGTATCGCCAGCGGCGATCCGGCGGCGGACGGGGCGGTGTTATGGACCCGCGCCACGGTCGTGGACGGGGGAGGCGACGTGGCGCTGGAATGGCATGTCGCTGATGGCCCCGATGCGAAGCCCCTCCGGTCGGGCAAGATCACCGCGCGGGCGGCGGCGGACCATACGGCGAAGGTCGAGGTGTCAGGGCTGGCAGCGGGGCGCGACTATTGGTTCTGGTTCGCGGGTCCGGACGGGGCGCGTTCGCCGGTCGGGCGGTTCAGGACACTGCCCTGCGGGCGCGTCGACCGGCTGACGATCGCGGTGGCGTCGTGTCAGTTGTATCCGGGCGGGCTGTTCAACGCCTATGCCGACATGGCGGCGTTGCCGCGGCTCGATGCGGTCGTCCATCTCGGCGACTACATCTATGAATATGGCGCGGACGGATATGGCGCGGACATCGGGCGCAAGCTCGACCGGTTGCCCGATCCGTCGCACGAGATCGTCAGTCTCGACGATTATCGTCGCCGCCATGCACAGGTGAAGCACGATCCCGATATGCAGGCGGCCCATGCCCGTGCCGCCTTCATCTGCGTGTGGGACGATCACGAAGTCGCCAATGACGACTGGGTCGGCGGTGCCGAGAACCACGATCCCGCGATCGAGGGCGACTGGGGCGCGCGCAAAGCGGTGGCGATGCAGGCCTATTTCGAATGGATGCCGATCCGCGAATCGCGCCGCGGACTGGGGCGCGAGGCGATCTATCGCAGCTTCGAATTCGGCGATCTCGCCACGCTGGCCATGGTCGAAACGCGACTGCTCGCCCGATCGCAGCAGGTGGCGTTCAAGGGCGACACGCGCGAACCCGACGAGGTCGCGGCGGTCCTTGCTGCCCGCGCCCGGCCCGACCGCGAATTGCTGGGCGCGACCCAGCAACGCTGGCTGCAGGAGACGCTGGCCCGGTCGGTTCAGGCCGGCAAGCCGTGGCAGTTGCTCGGCAATCAGGTGGTGATGGCGCGGATCGACGGACCGGACCTGCCGAAGCTGATGGGGGCGGAGCGGTTCGCGGCGACCATGGCGAAGCTGTCCGATGCCTGGCGGGCGCGGATGACCGCCGCGATTGCGGGCTATCGTGCGGGCGCGCCGTTCAACCTCGATTCGTGGGATGGCTATCCGCCGGCGCGCGAACGGCTGTACCAGTCGTTCCGGCGGGCGGGCAGCCGGCCGATCGTGCTGGCGGGCGACAGCCATGCCGCATGGTCGAACGATTTGTACGACGATGGTGGGCAGCTGGTCGCGGCCGAATTCGGCTGCACCGCGATCTCCAGCCCGTCGTTCGGCGCAGTGCTGCCGGGCATCGGCGAGTATATCGCCGAGGCGAACCGCGAGGTCGTGTTCTGCGATCAGGATCACAAGGGCTATACGCTGCTGACGCTCACCCCCGATGCCGCGGTCGCCGAGCATGTCGCGGTGTCAACGGTGATGGCCAAACCGTTCGATCGGCAGGTCGTCGCCCGCCACCGCGTCACCCTCGACCGGGCGCGGGGGATCGAAACGGCCTGACGATCGGCGGCGCCCCGCCCCGGGGCGCCGCTGACGGTCGATGGCGGATCGTCGATCGCCGGCAGCTTGTCCGCGCCCGTCGATCGGGACTCCCCTTGCGCCACGGCCCGAATAGAATATGTACCGTTCGTTATGGAAAAGACGTTGACGATTGCCGCCAAGGGCCGGCCCCGCGAGTTCTGCGTCGACAAGGCGCTGGCGGCCGCGCTCGGGGTCTTCTGGTCGAAGGGGTATGAGGGCGCTTCGATGAGCGACCTGACCGAGGCGATGGGGATCACCAAACCCAGCCTGTACGCGGCGTTCGGCAACAAGGAAGCGTTGTTTCACAAGGCGCTCGAACTCTACGAATCCGAAAAGCTCGAATATATGCGTGAGGCGCTGCGCCAGCCGACCGCACGTGCCGTCGCCGAACGGCTGATGCGCGGCGCGATCGATGCGCAGATGAGCAGTTGCGATCCGAAAGGATGCCTCGGCGTCATCAGCGCGACCGCGTGCGGTGCCGAAGCGGAGTCGATCAAGGCCGACGTGATGCAGCGTCGTGCCTCGTCGCAGGCGGCATTGCTCGAGCGCTTCGAACAGGCCAAGCGCGACGGCGACCTGCCCGGTCATGTCGATATCGATGGGCTGACCAGCTATCTCTACGCGATCGTGCAGGGAATGGCGGTACAGGCCGGATCGGGCGCGACCCGCGCCGACCTCGAACGCATCGTCGATACCAGCCTGCTGATGTGGCCGGCTTCGTAGAATTATTCTACCGACCGGTACAAAAGGCGTTGACGGACCGATCGCTGCTTAATATACCGGTCAGTATAGAAGAGGGCATCGCGTTGATGTCCCGGCGCTCGCAAGGATGCCGCTATGCCCGAACCTGACGTCGCGTCGTGACCGCCCCGTAATTCGGCGGTACGTGTAACCTTCATCAACTTTACGACCCGCAGACTGCTTCCGCTCGACCTCCGCGTCGCAGGCGTCGGCGATCTGCGTCCCCGCACCAGCGTCTCGGCTCCGAAAGGGGGGCCTTTTGCGGTCGCCCTCGTGCGCCCGCTGCTGGATGCCTTGGAACCCAAGGGAGGATTTCTCATGGCCTATGTCGATTTCTCCGGCGACACGCTGTTCGCCACCCCCGCCGCCGCACCTGCCATTGTCGCGCCCGTTATCGTCGAACCGACCCCGACCGGCCTGACCGCGCTGGAATGGTCGGTCGTCGCCCTGGCGCAACGCGACCGGATGGCGTCGCTGCGCGAACCGTCGCCGCTGTCGATCGCGCTCGGCCGTGTCTTCGGCACCCGCCGCCGTGATCCCAATCTCGCCGATCCGAAGCTGGAGGCGCTGCGGCGCATGGCGGTGCTCAGCTGGCATCGCGGCTATGCCGTACCGGTTCACGAACTCGCGGCATTCTTCGACGCCGGCTTCAACACCGACCAATATGAAACGATGCTCGCCAGCATCAGCACGGCACAGGCGTCGCGAACCAACCGCGGATGAACGGCTCTCCGCCGTTGCGTAAGCGTCTGGCGTTACCCCGCCCGTGGCGAGGTCAGCCGGAGCAGACGCCCGTCGTTTCCATCCTCCAGCAGCCATAGCGCGCCGTCCGGCCCCGCCATGACCGCCCGAATGCGTGCTCCCATGTCCCAGCGTTCCGCCTCGCGTGCGGTCGTGCCGTCGAACGCGATCCGGACCAGCGCGGTCGCGGCCAGCCCGCCGACAAAGGCGGAGCCGCGCCACTGTGGGAACATGCGGCCGTCATAAAAGGCGAGCCCCGCCGGCGCGATCACCGGCGTCCAGTAGAGCGCGGGCTGATGGAACTTGCCGTTGCCGGCGGGCGAGGCGATCGGCGTATCGTCGTAATTCTTGCCATAGGACACCACCGGCCAGCCGTAATTACCGCCGGCATCGATCATGTTCAGTTCGTCGCCGCCCTGCGGTCCCATCTCCGTCTCCCACAACCGCCCCTGTGCGTCGAAGGCGAGACCATAGGGATTGCGATGGCCGGTCGACCATGTTTCGGCCGGCGTCAGATTGGGGGCCGGCATCTGCGCCTTGCGCACCGCTGCCTCTGCCGCTGCGCCGGTGTTTTCGGGTGGATCGATGATGCCGATCGTGGTCGCGCCGGTCTTGCCCGCCATCGGGTTCCCCGGGGCCGGCTTGCCGTCGAGCGTCAGGCGCAGGATTTTGCCCAGCGCCTGATCGGGGTCCTGCGCCGGGGTGAAACGCTGCCGCTCGCCCGAGGTCAGGAACAGATACTGCCCGTCCGGCGAGAAGGCGATATAGCCGCCGAACTGCCCGCCGGCCCCGCGCGGCAATTGTCGCCACAGCACCTGAACGTCGCGCAACGCCGGCTGCGCACCGATCACGTCCAGCGTCGCCCGCGCCAGCGCCAGTCCGTCGCCGCCTTCGCCCGGTTCGGAATAGGTCAGATAGACCTGCCGGCTCTGCGCGAAGGTCGGCGAGGTCGCGACGAACAACAGTCCGCCCTGTCCCTCGAAATGGACCGTTGGCACGCCGGTGACCGGAGCCTTGGCACCTGCCGTCGTTACCAGCCAGAGCCGACCGGGTTTTTCGGTCACCAGCATCCGCTGATCGGGCAGGAACGCCAGCGCCCATGGATTGTCGAACGTCGCGACGGTGCTGGTCTTGAACGGCTTGGTCGTGGTCGGCGTCGACCCGCCGTAATTGACCGGCCCGGCCGCAGGGGGTGCCGATGCGGTCGCATTCTGGATAGCGTCCGTCGCGCCGCAGCCGGTCAGCAGCGCGGTGCCGAGGCATAGCAGGGAAAATCGCAGCACAAATCACCTTTCGAACAAAGGGGGCGGGCACGACCGCGCCGGAACGGAGAGGGCGACGTCATCCGTTCAAAGTCAACAGCCTACGTCGCGATCCCGATCAACGCTCTTCGCACTTTCCGCTTGCGGTCACACGGAACCTTGTAGGAGTAAAGGCAAGCTCAGGCAAAGCCCGCGCGAGACGGGTCGAGAAAGATCGTACAAGGGAGAGGGCCATGATCCGTTTCGCCGCACTGACGGCTTTGGCCGCAACAGGGCTGTCCGCCACGGTCGCCATCGCGCAGACGCCACCGGCGGACGCAACTGCGCCCGTGCCGGTCCGCGACGTTTCGGTCACCGTCGACGCCCGCAAGTCGTTGGGGCCGCTGCCGCCGGCGTGGCGTTTCTTCGGCGCGGACGAGCCCAATTACGCGACGATGAAGGACGGGCGCAAATTGCTGGTCGAACTGGGCGACCTGAAGCATGGCGAGGTGTTCTTCCGCGCGCACAACCTGCTCAACACCGGCGACGGCACGGCGGCGTTCAAATGGGGCAGCACCAACGCGTATAGCGAGGGTCCGGACGGCAAGCCGGTCTATGACTGGACGATCGTCGACAACATCATCGACACCTATCTGGCGCGCGGCGTCCGCCCCTATCTCCAGATCGGGTTCATGCCCGAGGCATTGTCGACCGCGCCCAAGGGCACGCCGTACCAGCATAGCTGGCGACCGGGGTTCGATTATCGGCTGATCGCGACCGGATGGACCTATCCGCCGGACAGCTACGAAAAATGGGCCGAACTGGTCTATCAATGGACCCGGCATAACGTCGAACGCTATGGCGCGGACGAGGTGAACCGCTGGTATTTCGAAGTCTGGAACGAACCGGATTCGAAATTCTACTGGCAGGCATCGCCGGAGGAATTCAACAAGCTGCACGACTTCGCGATCGACGCCGTCCGCCGCGCGCTTCCGACGGCGAAGGTCGGCGGACCCGATGTTGCAGGCGCGGGCGCGTTCATGGACGGCTTCATGCGCCACGTCTCCTCCGGCCGGAATTATGCAACGGGCCAGACCGGCACGCCGACCGATTTCCTGTCGTTCCATGCCAAGGGCGCGCCGAGCTTCGTCGACGGCCACGTCCGCATGGGGCTGTCGACCCATTTGCGCAATGTCGACCGGGGATTTGCCCGAGTCGCTGGCTTCCCGGCCCTCGCCGCCAAACCGATCGTGATCGGGGAGAGCGATCCCGAAGGCTGCGCCGCCTGTCCGGGGCCGCAAAACGCCTATCGCAACGGCACCATGTATTCGAGCTACACCGCCGCCAGTTTCGCGCGCATCTGGGACCTTGCCGCCAGGCGGAAGGTGACGATCGACGGCATCCTGTCATGGTCGTTCGAATTCGAGGATCAGCCGTGGTTCGCCGGGTATCGACAGCTGTCGACCAACGGGGTCGACCTGCCGGTGCTCAACATTTTCCGCATGTTCGCAAAGATGGGCCCGGAACGCATCGCCGCGACCAGCAGCGCGCAAGTGCCGCTGGATGCCGTCGTCAAGGACGGGGTGCGCGGGCAAGCCGATATCGGCGCGCTGGCGACGCGGACGCCCGACGGGCAGATCGCGGTGCTGCTCTGGCATTATCACGACGACGACGTCGCAGGTCCGGTCGCGCAGGTGAAGCTCGACATCGCCGGCGCGAAGGCGGGACCGGCACGGCTGTGGCGGGTCGATGGCAGCCACGCCAACGCCTTCACCGCGTGGCAGCGCATGGGCTCGCCGCAGTCGCCCGACGAAAAGCAATATGCCCGGTTGGAAGCAGCTTCGAAGATGCAGGAAGAGGCGGTGTCATCGACCGCCAACGGCCGGGGCGGGCGGTCGGTCACCGTCCTGCTACCGCGGCAGGGCGTCGCGTTGCTGACGCTGGACGGGCGCTGAGCGCAACGACAACGTGTCTGTTCGACCGGGATCGCCCGTGCGACGTTATGCCGCATCGCACGTTGCATCGTTGCGGTTCGAGCGGGCGGGAGAACGGAAGGGAATGACGGCAACGACGACAGACGGTCGGGGCAGGGCACGCCGCTGGTGGTCGATGTGGGTGGTCGGTGGCGTGGATCACGACGCGGTGCTGCGCCAGATCGCCGAGGATTCCGGCTGGACGGGACGCTATGCGTTCCTGATCGTGATATCGGCGGCGATCTCGCTGCTGGGCCTGCTGATGCCATCGGTCGCGGTGTTGATCGGCGCGATGCTGTTGTCGCCGCTGATGATGCCGATCATCGGCCTGGGGTTCGGGATCGCCACGCTCGACACGCGCGAAATCCGGCGGGCAGCGATCGCGCTGGCGGCCGGCGCGGCGATCGCGGTGGCGCTGTCGGTGGTGTTGGTCAGCCTGTCCCCGATCCAGACGATCACCAGTGAGATCGCCGGCCGGACCCGGCCAACCCTGTTCGATCTGCTCGTCGCGCTGCTGTCGGCCGTTGCGGGCGCCTATGCGTTGATCCGTGGCCGGGGCGGCGCGGTGGTCGGGGTCGCCATCGCCATTGCGCTGATGCCTCCACTCGCGGTGGTCGGTTTCGGCATCGCGACGTGGAACTGGACGGTGTTCTCCGGGGCGTTGTTGCTGTTCCTGACCAACGCCATCACCATCGCCCTGACCGCGGCGCTCGTCGCGCGCGTCTATGGGTTCGGCAGCCATTTGTCGCCGCAGCATACCGGTTGGCAGTTGCTGCTGTTCGTCGTCGCGCTGGGCGTCCTGTCGGTTCCGCTTGGTGCCGGCCTGCGCCAGATCGCGTTCGAAGCGGTCGCCCAGCGACAGGTCCGCGATACGATCCGCGAACGCTTTCCCGACGCATCGCGGCTGGGACAACTCGATATCGATTATGCCGCGACACCGATCCGGGTCCGTGCGGTCGTGCTGACCCCCAGGCTCGACCCACAGGCGGATCGCGTCCTCGCCGCCGATCTGCAAAAGCGCTTGGGGCGGCGGATCGACCTGCACGTCGACCAGTTGCGCGTCGACCCGGATGCGGGCGGTGTCGAGGCAGCGCAGATCGCGCGTGCCGGAACGACGACGTCTGATCCTGACCGGGAACAGCAGCGCGCGCTCGCCGACCTTGCGCTGATCGCGGGTAGCGACGCCGCGTCGGCGCGGGTCGATTCGGCGAGCCGTACGATCCATGCCGCTGCCGCAGCGCTGCCGGGTCTCGGCATGGCCGGGTACCGGGCGCTGGAGGCCCGCGCCGGGGGGACGCTCGCATCATGGCAGGTACGGCTCGCCCCGCCGCCCGATACCCCGTTACCGACCGTGGCGATCGATGCGGGCGTGATCGACAGCGTCGCGCTCGATGCGGCGGCATGGGGTGCGAGCCGGTTGGCGCGGCAGATATCGGTCGATGGCGGCAGCGCCAGCCAGCGGCGCGCGGTTGCACGGGGGATCGTCAGTCGTGGGGGTGCTGCGGTGGAGGGCAATGCCGGGGGTGCGCTCCGCCTCGGCTGGGTGACGACGACCTGACCGGTCGTCGTCAGTAACGCCGTGGCAGGAACGTCCGTCCGCCGGTGATCGGGATGCCCGCGCCGCTGATACGCCTCGCCCTATCGCAGACGGTCGGCACAATGGACGGGGCGCAGTCGGTTGATTGCACGGCTTGGGCGAGGGGCGTGTTTTGGTCAGAATGCCGGAGCGCAACGTCATCAACTTCCGGTCGAACCAACGTTGTGACGAGAGAACTGCAGCCCAAGGTCCGGTCGTTGTAAGCCGGTCGACGACGCGTAGCCTGCTGTACGCCACGCGCTTGCCTGGCCGCGAACTGAGCGACCAGTGACATCAACGGGTGGATTGGAATGCCGTACCACCCATACCGGATGGTGACCCCTACGGGAATCGAACCCGTGTTTCAGCCGTGAAAGGGCCGCGTCCTAACCGCTAGACGAAGGGGCCGTGAAGGCGTGGACGGGCTGTTAGGGGAGGGTTCGCAATCGGTCAACACACTTTCGTATTTTTCTATCAATCCGCCCACGCCATGTCGTCGATGTGCAGTTCGGCCGCCGGGCGGCTGCCCCAGTCGTCGAGCTTGGCGCGGCCCGCCAGCCACAGCTTGCGGTGCGGCGGTGCCCCGAGCAGCGCCACGCCGAGATCGGTTTCGGCCTGGCGGAATGCCACCCCCTTGAACCTGCGGCCGTCGTCGCCGGTCAGGATCGCGCGGACATGGCCGTTGCCGACGATGTCCGCCTTCACGATCCGCACCGGCCCGGCCGCGACGCGGGGGGAGGGCCAGCCCATGCCGTACGGGCCGCCGGCCTCCAGCGCTTCGATCAGCGACGGACTGACCCCGCCGGGGGCCAGCACCGCGTCGACCAGCAGCGCGCGATCCTCGCGGGCGCGCTCGACCGGCTCGGCCATGCGCGCATGCAGAAAATCGGCGAGTGCAGGGATTGCCGCCTCCGCCACCGTCACCCCCGCCGCCGCCGCATGGCCGCCGCCCGCGTCGATCAGCCCCAGTTCCTTCGCGGCAAGGATCGTCGCGCCCATGTCGACGCCGGGGATCGAGCGGCCCGATCCCTTGCCGACGCCATGTTCGTCGATCGCGATGACCAGTACCGGCCGCCCGAGCTTTTCCTTCAACCGTCCGGCGACGATGCCGATCACACCGGGATGCCAGCCGCGTCCCGACACGACCACGCAGCCGCGCGAGTCCTGCGCCCGCGCCGCCAGATCGGCCTCCGCCTGCACATCGCCCTCGATCAGCCGGCGTTCCTCGTTCAGCCGGTCGAGTTCGACGGCAAGTGCCCGCGCTTCCTCCGGGTCCTGCGTGGTGAGCAGGCGGACGCCGAGGTCCGATTTTCCGACCCGCCCGCCGGCATTGATGCGCGGCCCCAGCGCAAAGCCGAGATCGGTACAGGTCGGCGCGCGGGTCAGGCGCGACGCCTCGATCAGCGCGGCGAGGCCGATATTGCGCCGCCCTGCCATGACCTTCAGCCCCTGCGCGACGAAGGCACGGTTCAAGCCCCGCAACTGCGCGACGTCGGCAACCGTGCCAAGCGCTACGAGGTCGAGCAGGTCGAGCAGACGCGGTTCGGCCCGGCCCACGAAAAAGCCCCGCGCCCGCAACGTCCGCAGCAGCGCCGCGCCCAGCAGGAACGCGACGCCGACCGCCGCCAGATGGCCGTGCGCCGCGCCTTCGCCTTCGTCGAGGCGGTTGGGATTCACCACCGCCAGCGCCGGCGGCAGTTGCGTCGTGCATTGATGGTGATCGACCACCAGCACATCGACCCCGGCATCGCGCGCGGCGGCGAGCGCGTCAAACGCCTGCGCGCCGCAATCGACGGTGACGATCAGCGTCGCGCCTTCGCCCGCAAGTCGCAGCATCGCCGGGGCATTGGGGCCATAGCCCTCCAGCTGCCGGTCGGGGATATAGGGGCGGGCGGCGAGGCCCAGATCGCGCAACAGCCGCACCAGCAACGCCGCCGACGTCGCCCCGTCGACATCGTAATCGCCGAAGATCGCGACCGGTTCGCCCGCGATCACCGCATCGGCGAGCCGGTCGGCGGCGCGGTCCATGTCGCGGAAGATCGACGGGTCGGGCATGAACGCCCGGATGCTCGGCGTCTTGTGCGCGTCCAGCCCGTCGCGCGGGCAACCGCGTGCCAGCAGGATGCGGGTGACGAGGTCGTCTGCGACGAACCCTTCGTCGCAGACATCGCCCTCCAGCCCCCGCCAGCGCCAGGGTTGGCCGAGGATCGAACGATGCACATTGAGAACGGAACGCATCGACGTCTAATAAGGTCGCGGGGGCGGCGGGTCCAGCAGGACGCCCCGCGCCGCATCGGCACTGGAAATTCTCGGCTCAAGCGCGCAAAGACCCACGCATGAAGCGCAAGACCGGACAAGACCGCAGCATCACCGCCAACTGGCGTCCCGCAACGCAGGCCGTGCGCGGCGGCACCGCGCGCAGCGAATATGGCGAAACGTCGGAGGCGCTGTTCCTGACCTCGGGCTATGCCTATGATTGCGCGGGCGATGCCGCCGCGCGGTTCGCGGGTGAGCAGGTCGGCATGACCTATTCGCGGTTGCAGAACCCGACCGTCGAGATGCTCGAAGAGCGCATCGCCCTGCTGGAGGGTGCCGAAGCGTGCCGGACGATGGCGACCGGCATGGCGGCGATGACCGCGTCGCTGCTGTGTCAGTTGTCGGCGGGCGACCATCTGGTCGGCGGGCGCGCGGCGTTCGGATCGTGTCGGTGGCTGACCGACACGCTCCTGCCGAAGTTCGGGATCGAGACCGACGTTGTCGATGCGCGCGACACACAGGCGTTCATCGACGCCAGCCGCCCCAATACGAAGGTCTGGTTCTTCGAGACGCCGGCCAATCCCACGATGGACGTCGCCGATTTGGCCGCGATCTGTGCGGCGGCGCGCGAGCGAGGGATCGTCACCGTCGTCGACAACGCCTTTGCCAGCCCGGCGCTGCAACGGCCGATGGAGTTCGGTGCGGACGTCGTCGCCTATAGCGCGACCAAGCTGATGGAAGGGCAGGGCCGCGTCTTGGCCGGGGCGGTGTGCGGGACGAAGGAGTTCATCGACGACGTGCTGCTGCCGTTTACGCGCAATACAGGGCCGACACTGAGCGCGTTCAACGCGTGGGTGGTGTTGAAGGGGCTGGAAACGCTCGACCTGCGCGTGATGCGCCAGTCGGAGAACGCGCTGAAGGTCGCCAGCTTCCTCGAACAGCGCGTGCCGAAAATCAACGCACCCGGCCTGCCCAGCCATCCGCAGCACGCGCTGTGCATGCGCCAGATGAAGATGGCCGGGCCGATCTTCTCGTTCGAACTCGATGGCGGTCGGCAGCAGGCGCACGGCCTGCTCGATGCGCTGCAACTCATCGATATCTCGAACAATATCGGCGATTCGCGCTCGCTGATGACGCATCCGGCCTCGACCACCCATTCGGGCGTGGCCGAGGAAAAACGGATCGAGATGGGTATCTCCGAAGGGATGATCCGCATCAATGTCGGGCTGGAAGATCCCGAGGACCTGATCGCCGATCTGGATCAGGCGTTGCACGCGGTCGCCTTATGAAGGCGCTGTTCCCGCACGAGGCGACGACCGCCGGCATCGCGGTGCGGGTATCGGCGACCTTTCTGCCCGAACAATCGCAGCCCGCGCAGGGTCGCTGGTTTTGGGCCTATCACATCCGCATCGAAAACGGGTCGGATCGTACTGTCCAGCTGTTGACCCGCCACTGGATCATTACTGACGGACGCGGCGAACGGCACAGCGTGGAGGGTGAGGGCGTGATCGGCGAACTCCCGGTGATCGAACCGGGCGGCAGCTTCGATTATGTGTCGGGTTGTCCGCTCTCGACGTCGAGCGGCATGATGCAGGGCAGCTACCAGATGCTCGCCGATGACGGGGACACGTTCGACGTGGCGATTCCGCGTTTTGCGCTGCTTGCACCGGCAGTCGGCGCATGAAGCGGACGCACCTCCCGCTGAACGGTTTGCGCGTGCTGGATGCTGCCGCGCGGCACCTGTCGTTCACCCGCGCCGCCGACGAACTGGCGGTGACGCCGGCGGCGGTCGGGCAGCAGGTCCGCGCGCTGGAGGATACGCTGGGCGTCGTCCTGTTCCGGCGCACCACCCGTGGTCTGGAGCTGACGCCCGAGGGGGAGGCCGGACTGGTCGCGCTGCGCGGCGGCTTCCTGCAATTCGAGGAAGCGGTCCGCGCGATGCAGGCGGGCCAGTCGTCCAAGTCGCTGACCATCGCCGCGCCGCGTGACCTTACCCAGAAATGGTTGTTGCCGCGCCTGTCGCGGATCGCGACGACCGATCCCGAACTGCGCTTCGCCCTCGTCGCGTCCGACGATGCGATCGACTTTACCGAAGCCAATCTCGACCTCGCCATCCGCTGGGGCGACGGGCCGGGCGCGCATGAGGGCGAGGCGCTCGAATCGGACGGCATGGTCACCATCGAACGCGCCGGCGGCGGCGCCGATACGCGGATCGGCTGGGCTGGTTGCGATCCGGAGGATGCATCGGCGCTGGTCCGGGTAGCGGATGCCGGCCTTGCGATCGACGCGGCGGTGGCGGGGCTGGGACGGGCGACGGTGCCCGAACTGCTCGCACGCGGCGATATCGCCGCCGGACGGGTAACGGTGGTCGGCGAACCGAAGGGTGGGCGACAGGGCTATTGGCTGGTTGCGCCGTTGCCGCAGTGGCGGCAGGCAAAGGTGAAGACACTGGTCGACGCGTTGGCGGGGTAGGCGCAAAGCCCCCATTGCCCGCGACCAATCCATTCTACCGCACCACCGGCTTGCCCCGGTGCGCGGTCCGGGCCATCTGCAAGCCATGCATACCGCCCATGACACCCTCGCTCTGATCGGCAACACGCCCCTCGTCCGCCTGAAAGGGCCGAGCGAGGCCGCCGGGGCGGAGATCTTCGCCAAGTGCGAATTCGCCAATCCCGGTGCCAGCGTGAAGGATCGCGCCGCGCTGTCGATCGTCGAGGATGCCGAGGCGCGTGGCGCTATCCAGCCCGGCGGCACGATCGTCGAGGGGACGGCGGGCAATACCGGCATCGGGCTGGCGCTGGTCGCCAATGCCAAGGGCTATCGCACGATCATCGTCATGCCCGAGACGCAGAGCCGCGAGAAGATGGACACGCTGCGCGCGCTGGGGGCCGAACTGGTGCTGGTCCCGGCCGCACCCTATTCGAACCCCGGCCATTTCGTGCACACCAGCCGGCGGATCGCCGAGGAAACGCCGAATGCGATCTGGGCCAACCAGTTCGACAATATCGCTAATCGTCGTGCCCACATCACCGGCACCGCGTCCGAAATCTGGGAGCAGATGGACGGGCGGATCGACGGGTTCACCTGTGCGGCGGGGACCGGCGGGACGCTGGCCGGGGTCGGGCTGGGTCTGAAGGAAAAGGACGAATCGGTCACCATCGCGCTGACTGACCCGCACGGCGCGGCGCTCTACGATTATTACGCCCATGGTGAATTGCGATCGGAAGGATCGTCGGTCGCCGAAGGAATCGGGCAGGGGCGGATCACCGCCAATCTCGACGGCGCGCCGATCGACACCCAGTTCCGCGTATCGGACGCCGAAGGCATGGTCTGGGTCCGCCGCCTGCTGGCCGAGGAAGGGCTGTGTCTGGGCCTGTCGTCCGGCATCAACGTCGCGGGCGCGGTGCTGCTCGCGCGACAACTGGGGCCGGGCAGCCGCGTCGTGACCATCCTGTGCGACACCGGCTTTCGGTACCTGTCGACGCTGTACAATCCCGAATGGTTAATGGCGAAGGGGTTGGTGGTCGACAGCGCGGAGACTTCGGCCTAACAAGCCTGCGAATGTTGCCACGGTCCGATCAATCGCAACTGCTGCAACGCCTGCGCGTCGGCGCGACCGGTCTCGTGCTGGTCGTGTTTCTGATCGTGCTCGCCAGCGCATTGTTCCGCTCCGCCATCGACGAACCGCCGATCGGTGAGGATGTGGCGACCGTCGAGGGTTCGGCGAATGCCGCGCTCGCCAATCTCGCCGCGAGCAATCCCGACGAGCCGCTCGCCGAACTGGGCATCTCACCCGGCACCGCGCCGGGCGATAACGCGGCGTCCCCCGAACCGCGCTGAACCCCGGTCGCGTCGGCAACGTCAGCCGCGCGAATCGCTATCCTGACGGCAGTCGTTCGCCGCCGCCAACGTGGCGGAGGAGCCAGCGATCCTGTCCGGGGTCGAGGTGGTGTGCACGGGCCAGCCTCTCCCGGATCACCCATTCGCATCCACCGCGCACCGCGCTCTACCCCGAACGGGGTACGCTCCCATCCCTGCGCCCGGCGACGCGAAAAAACGTTGAAGAACAAACAACGTACGTCCCATGAATCGACCCGACGGTGGGGTAAAATCCCATCCTCACCCAACTTCGCCCATTGTGACCCACATCTAGTTTTGATACTTCCTTAACCGTCACAGGGGGCAGGTCCTGGGATCGTCGAATCTTCTCGCGCGGCGCGTATTTGCCGGGCGCGACGCTTCTCCTGCGTGACCGAACAGGGGCGATGTGTCGGACAGGGAACTCTACCTGAGCTATGGGCTACAGGCGGTCGACGCGAAGGGTCGCGTCGCAGTGCCTGCCAAGCTGCGCTCGGTGCTGGAGAAGAACGCTGACGCCCGCGAACTGCTCATCAAGCGGCACGGCAAGCATGTCTGCCTCAGCGCGTTCGACACCGCCTGGCCCAAGATCCTGTATTCGCGCCGGCCGCAGGGCAGCGACGAGGATGTCGACACCGATTACAATGTCGCGGGCAAGGCGTTCGGCAACCTCGAATCGGCGCCGTTCGACAGTGCCGGTCGCTTCGTGCTGCCGACCTTCTATCGTCGCCGGGCAAAGATCGACAAATGGGCGTTCTTCCACGGGCGCGGCGACACCTTCAACATCTGGGACCCGTTCACCCTGATCGCCGATACCGACATCGACGCGGACACGCGCGAACTGTGCGAATTCCTGATGGAAGAGAAGGGGCTGCAGTGACCGCCGCTCCCCACATTCCGGTGCTGCTGGCAGAGGCCGTCGCGGCGCTCGCGATCCAGCCGGGCGAAACCCATGTCGACGCCACGTTCGGTGCGGGCGGCTATACGCGTGCCATGCTCTCCGCCGGCGCGCGGGTCATCGCGTTCGACCGCGATCCGACCGCGCACGCCGCCGCCAAGGCGCTGATCGAGGAAGCCGGCGACCGGTTGCTGCTGATCGAGGCGCCTTTTTCGGCGATGGCCGGCGAATTGGCGGCGCGCGGCATTGACGCGGTCGACGGGGTCGTGATGGATATCGGCGTGTCCTCGATGCAGCTCGATCAGGCAGATCGAGGCTTTTCCTTTCAATCGGATGGCCCCCTCGACATGCGGATGAGCCGCGAAGGCATGACGGCGGCCGAATGGCTCAACACGGCCGACGAGGCCGAGATTTCGGACGTGCTCGACCGCTATGGCGAGGAACCGCGCCACCGCCGCGTCGCGAACTTCATCGTCGGCGCGCGTCCGCTGTCGCGCACCGGCGAGCTGGCCGCCGTCGTCCGCCGGGCACTCGGCCATCGCCCGCACGAGAAGAAGGACCCGGCGACCCGAGCGTTTCAGGCGGTCCGTATCCATCTGAACGACGAACTGGGCGAATTGACCGCCGGGCTCGACGCGGCGGAGCGGGTGCTGCGTCCCGGTGGGCGGTTGTCGGTGGTCAGCTTCCACAGCCTCGAAGACCGTATCGTGAAGCGTTTCCTGCGCGAACGCGGCGGCGCGATGCCTGCCGGTTCGCGGCACCGCCCGGTGGTGGTGCAGGGGCCGGCGCCCAGTTTCGGCGACATCGCGAAGGCGATGCGGCCGAGTGACGAAGAAGTGACGATCAATCCGCGCGCGCGTTCGGCGACGTTGCGCGTGGGGCTTCGCACGGCGTCTGCGCCGTGGAATTCGACCGGGAGTGCGATGTGATGGGTGCGTTCGGGTTCGGAGCATTGGGGAAGCTGGTGGCACTGGGTGTGATGGCGCCTGCCTTCTACCTCGTCATCTCGCAGGGCGCGGCGGAGCGTGGGCGGGTCGAGGCGATCGAGCGTTCGATCGTGCAGGCGCGACAGGATATCCGATCGCTCGAAACCGAATTCGATACCCGCGCTAACATGGCGCAGCTCGAACGCTGGAACGGTGACGTGCTGTCGCTCGCCGCGCCGCGCGCCGAACAATATGTCGGTGGCGAGCATCAGCTGGCGTCGCTGCCGGGCCGGACGGAGGGCGGCAATGTCGCGCTCGCCTATGTCGTGCCCAGCGCGCCGATGGAGGCCGCGCCCGCCCCCGAACCGGCGCTCGCCGCCGCAGCGCCGGTCGCCGCGTCCGCGCCTGCCAGGGTCGAACCGGCGCGCAACGTGAAGCCGGTCGGCCCGGTCCAGACGGCACGGGCGGATGTGATCCCGGCAAAGGCACGGGCAGTGGCGATGCTCGACCGAACCCTGCTGAGCGATGCGACGATGGCCGATCTGGCCCGCTCCGCCCGCAAGGAAGCCGCCCGCCCGTGATCGTCGTCGTCGCTCCTTCGCTCAACCAGCAGCGTGCCGATGGCGCGCGGCATACGCTGGTGAACGTCGCCCATTACCGGTTGATGGTGCTGATGCTGCTGTTCGCGGCAGGGGTAGCGGCAATTCTCGTGCGGTTGATGCTGCTCGGCGTCATGGCCGAACCGCGTTCGGCGATCGCGGCGGAATCGGCGCTGGTCCCGCTGCGCGGCGATCTGGTCGATCGCAACGGCGCCCCGCTCGCGCGGACCATCGATGCCTGGTCGATCGCGGTGCGCCCCGACAAGGTAATCGGTGACAAGCGGCAACTGGCAGAACAGCTCGCCGCGCTGATGCCCGATCACGACGCGGCCTATTATCACGCGCAGCTCAACCTCGACCGTGGCTTCGTCTATCTGCGCCGTCGTGCGCTGCCCGAACTGGTGCAGGCGGTGAATGCGCTGGGCGAGCCGGGCATCGCGCTGGGCCGGGAACCCGAACGCCTGTATCCGCAAAGCGCGATGGCGGCACATGCGCTCGGCTATCTCGACATGGACGGGCGCGGTGTGCGCGGCATGGAGAAGTTCCTGAACGCACGGCTGATCGATCCGGCCGAGCGCGGACGGCCGGTCGCGCTCAGCCTCGACACACGGGTGCAGGCCGCGTTGGAAAGCGAACTCGCCAATGCGATGGCGGTGTTCCAGGCGCGCGGCGCAGGCGGTATCGTCCTCGACAGCGATACCGGCGAGGTGATCGCCATGACGTCGCTGCCGACCTTCAATCCCAACCACGTCACCGCGAACACCGGTCAGATGAATACGGTGACGCAGGGCGTGTATGAACTCGGGTCGGCGTTCAAGCCGCTGACGATGGCGGCGGCGCTGGACGATGGTGTCGTCCCGTCGCTGTCGAAGCGGTATGACGCGACCGAGCCCCTGCATGTCGGCGGCTTCCGCATCCGCGACGATCACGCGCAGAAGCGCTGGATGAACGTCCCCGAAATCCTCGTCCATTCGTCCAACATCGGCACCGCGCGTATCGCCGACGAAATGGGGCAGGCGCGGATGGAAAAGCTGTTCCGCTCGCTGCATTTCGATGCTGCGCCCGATATCGAACTGGAAAAGGCGCGCACGATCTGGCCGCGGTACTGGGGCCGGACCACCACCATGACCACCGCCTTCGGGCATGGCATTGCCGTCACCCCGCTCCACCTCGCCAGCGCCTATGCCGCGCTGGTCAATGGCGGCATCTGGCGTCCGGCGACGATCCTGAAGCTGAAGCCCGGACAGGCTCCAACGGGTCGCCGGGTGTTTTCCGAAGCGACCAGTGCGAAGATGCGCGGGCTGCTGCGCCTGATCGTCACCGATGGTACCGGCAAGAAGGCCGAAGCCCCCGGTTTCCGCGTCGGTGGGAAGACCGGTACCGCCGAGACGGTCGGCGCGCATGGCGGCTATTCGAAGCGCGTGAACGTATCGACCTTTGCCGCCGTCTTCCCGATGGATCGCCCGCGCTATGTCGTGATCGCGATGCTCGACAGCCCGAAGGGGACGAAGGAGACGTTCGGCTTCACCAGTGCGGCATGGACCGCCGCGCCGGTCGTCAGCCGCGTCATCTCGCGGACCGGTCCATTGTTGGGGGTGATTCCCGACGCCAATGCCGATATCGACGTCGCCGGACTGCGCGGGCTGCTTTGGCACGCGCCGGGTGATGCGAAGAAACTGGCGAACGTGGAATGAAATTAGGGACGATTACCGGCGGCGACGAACCGCAGATCGTGACCGGCTTTGCGATCGACCATCGCAAGGTCGCACCGGGCACGGTCTTCGGCGCGTTCGAAGGCGCGCGGGTGAATGGCGAGGACTATATTCCCGCCGCGATTGCCGCCGGGGCGATCGCCGTCGTCGCCCGACCCGAAGCCGTGGTCGAGGGCGTGGTCCATATCGCCGTGCGCGACCCGCGAGAGGCCTTTGCCCGTGCCGCCGCGCAGTTCTTCGCGCCGTTCCCGCCGACCTGCGTCGCGGTCACCGGCACCAACGGCAAGACCAGCACCGTCGAAATGGTGCGGCAACTTTGGCGGATGCAGGGGCATCATGCCGCGTCGATCGGCACGCTGGGCGTCACCACCGCCGACGAACGCGTCACTACCGGGCTGACCACGCCCGACATCGTCACCTTCCTGTCGAACGTTGCCGGGTTGGCGCGCGAGGGGGTGACCCATGTCGCGTTCGAGGCGTCAAGCCATGGCCTGTCGCAATACCGCACCGAAGGGCTGCCGGTCCGTGCCGCCGCCTTCACCAATCTCAGCCGCGATCACCTCGACTATCACGGCGACATGGCAACCTATCTCACCGCCAAGCTGCGCCTGTTCGCGGAAATGCTGGCCGATGACGGTACGGCGGTGGTGTGGGTCGACGATCCCCATGCCGACCGGGTGATCGATCTGGCGCGCGTGCGCGGCAATGCGCTGATCACGGTCGGCGAACATGGCGATACGCTGCGCCTGACCGCGCGCGAGCCGAGCCTGCTGGGACAGGCGCTGACGATCGAGGCCGAGGGGCAGGCGCACAAGGTCCAGTTGCCGTTGATCGGTGCCTATCAGGCGGCGAACGCGCTGACCGCCGCCGGGCTGGTGCTGGCGACCGGCGGTACGCTCGCCGCGACGCTGGCCGGGCTGGCGCGGTTGCAGCCGGTGCGCGGGCGGCTGGAACGTGCGGTGATCCTGCCCAACGGCGCACCGGTCTATGTCGACTATGCCCACACGCCCGACGCGCTGGAGGCCGCGATCGCCGCGCTGCGTCCGCACGCTGCCGGGCGGCTGATCGTCGTGTTCGGGGCAGGCGGCGACCGCGATACCGGCAAGCGCGCGCCGATGGGTGAGGTCGTGGCGACCCATGCCGACGTCGCGATCGTTACCGACGACAATCCGCGCACCGAAGACGCCGCGAGCATCCGCGCGCAGGTATTGGCCGGCGCGCCGGACGCGACCGAGATCGGCGACCGCCGCGCCGCGATCCGCGCCGCGTGCGAGATGGCGCAGTCGAGCGACATCGTGCTGATCGCGGGCAAGGGCCATGAACAGGGCCAGATCGTCGGCGACAGGTTCCTGCCCTTCGACGACGTGCAGGTGGCGCGTGACTGTGCAGGCTGACGAAGCCGGTCCGCTCTGGACATCGGCAGCGGTCGCCGCTGCGACCGGCGGTATCGCTTCGGCCGACTTCGACGCGAACGGCGTCGCCTTCGACAGCCGCGAGGTCGGCCCCGGCGACCTGTTCGTCGCGCTGTCGGGCGAGGCGACCGACGGCCATCGTTTCGTCGCGCAGGCATTTGCGCAAGGGGCGGCGGGTGCACTGGTATCGCAGCCGATCGACGGGCCGCACGTGCTGGTACCCGACACCATCGCCGCGCTCGACCAGCTTGCCCATGCCGCCCGCGCACGCACGACCGGGCGGATCATCGGCGTGACCGGATCGGTCGGCAAGACCGGCACCAAGGAAGCACTGTTCGCCGCGCTCGACCGCGTCAGCTTCGGACAGGCGCATCGCTCGGTCAAAAGCTATAACAACCATACCGGCGTACCCCTGAGCCTCGCCCGGATGCCCGCGACGACGCGGGCGGCGGTGCTCGAAATGGGCATGAACCATGCGGGCGAACTGTCGCGGCTGACCCGGCTTGTCCGGCCCGACATCGCGATCGTCACCACCATCGCCCCCGCCCACACCGAATTCTTCACCGGGGAGGATGCGATCGCCCGCGCGAAGGGCGAGATTTTCGAAGGGCTGACCCCCGGCGGGGTCGCGATCGTGCCGTTCGATAGCCCGCACCGCGACACGCTGATCGCGGCGGCCAAGCCCTTTGCCGGTCGCATCGTGACGTTCGGCCTGCGCGAGGGTGCCGATGTCCGCGCGATCGAACATGTCCGCCTGTCCTCGGGCGACAGCTTCGTGACCGCACGGCTGGGCGAGCGCGAGGTCAGCTACACGCTGGCCCAGCCCGGCGATCATTGGGTCGCCAATTCGCTGGCGGTGATCGCGGCGGTCGATGCGATCGGCGGCGATCTCGGCGTTGCCGGGCTGGCGCTCGCCGATCTCGATGGTCTTGCCGGGCGCGGTGCGCGTCGCCGGATCGGTGTCGGCGATGGTGAGGCGCTGATCATCGACGAAAGCTACAACGCCAACCCCGCGTCGATGCGCGCGACGCTGAAGGTGCTGGCCGCCGAAGCGGCCGAGCGCCGCGTCGCGGTGCTGGGCGAAATGCGTGAGCTGGGTGAATCTTCCGGCGCCTATCATGCCGCCCTTGCGGTCCCGATCGACGAAGCGGGCGTTTCGCGCGCCATATTGGTCGGGCAGGGGATGCTCCCCCTCGCCAAGGCGCTTGAGGGGCGCGTCGAAACCGTCCATGTGCCCGACGCCGCCGCCGCCGTGCGGGTCCTGTCGGACCTGCTGCAGCCTGGCGATGCGGTACTCGTAAAGGGATCGAACGGAGTGGGGCTGGCGCGGGTCGTCGCCGACCTGTGGGGCCAGAACTGATGTTGTACGAAATCGCCGAATATCTCGGCTTTCCCGGTGTGCTGAACCTGTTCCGCTATCTGTCGTTCCGTACCGGCGCGGCGACGGCGACGGCGCTGTTCCTCGGCCTCATCATCGGTCCGCGCTTCATCGGCTGGCTGCGCGTGCGACAGGGCAAGGGGCAGCCGATCCGCCTCGACGGGCCGCAGACCCACCTTGCCAAGCGCGGCACGCCGACCATGGGCGGGCTGATGATCCTCACCTCGCTGACGGTCGCGGTGCTGCTGTGGACCGATCTTGCCAACCCGTTCGTCTGGGCCTGCCTGTTCGTGACGCTGGGTTTCGCCGCGATCGGCTTCCTCGACGATTACGACAAGGTGCGAAAGGCCAGTACCGCCGGCGTCTCGGGTCGGGTCCGGCTGCTGCTCGAATTCCTGATCGCCGGCATCGCCAGCTGGATCATCATCCGCCAGACAGGCACGATGCTCTACGTCCCGTTCTTTTCGGGCGTGGCGATCGATCTGGGACCCTTCTACATCGTCTTCGCCGCCTTCACGATCGTCGCGTTCGGCAATGCGGTGAACCTGACCGACGGGCTCGACGGTCTTGCGACGATGCCGGTCATCATCGCCTCGGTCGCGCTGATGCTGATCGTCTACATGGTCGGCAACGCCAAGTTCGCCGCGTATCTGGGCATCCCGCACGTGCTGGGCGCGGGCGACCTCGCGCTGTTCTGTGGCGCGATCGTCGGCGCGGGGCTGGCGTTCCTGTGGTACAACGCCCCCCCGGCGGCGGTGTTCATGGGCGATACCGGCAGCCTTGCGCTGGGCGGCGCGCTCGGCGCGATCGCGGTGTCGTCACACCATGAAATCGTGCTGGCGATCATCGGCGGGCTGTTCGTGGTCGAGGCGCTGAGCGTCATCATCCAGGTGTTCTGGTACAAGCGTACCGGCAAGCGCATCTTCCGCATGGCCCCGATCCACCATCATTTCGAACAGCTCGGCTGGGCGGAAGCGACGGTCGTGATCCGGTTCTGGATCGTGGCGTTCGTGCTGGCGCTCGCCGGCCTGTCGACGCTGAAACTGCGGTGATTACCGCCACCGCCTGGGCGGGGAAGCGGTTCGCGGTGCTGGGGCTGGCCCGGTCCGGCGCGGCAACCGTGCGCGCGCTGCTGGCGGGGGGCGCGGAGGTCGTGGCGTGGGACAGCGACGAAGCGCGCCGCTCTCCCTCTCTCCGCTTGCGGGGAGAGGGTCGGGGAGAGGGGGCTTCTTCTTCTACGACAGCGCTCGCGACACCCCCTCTCCCAACCCTCTCCCCCATGGGGGAGAGGGCTTTGGTGTTTGCCGACCCGCTCGCGATCGACCTCGCCGGTTTCGACGGCGTGGTCGTATCCCCCGGCGTGCCGATCAACCGCCACCCGATCGCTGCCCATGCCGTTTCGACCCCCATCATCGGCGACATCGAACTCTTCGCCCAAGCCCGCACAGACCTCCCGCCGCACAAGGTCGTCGGTATCACCGGCACCAACGGCAAATCGACCACCACCGCCCTGATCCACCACATCCTGACCCAGTCCGGCATCCCCGCGCGCATGGGCGGCAATATCGGCCTCCCGATCCTAGCGCAGGACCCGTTGCCGGCGGGTGGCGTGTACGTCCTCGAACTGTCGAGCTACCAGATCGACCTGACCACCAGCCTCGACTGCGACGTTGCGGTGCTGCTCAACATCACCCCCGATCATCTCGACCGCTATGCCGGGTTCGAAGCCTATGCCGCATCGAAAGCACGCCTGTTCGCGATGCAGTCCGACGGCCATGCCGCGATCATCGGCACCGGCGACGCGACATCGGCCGCCATCGCCGACACCCTGCCGCACACCACTCGCATCGCCGTGCCCGCCGGCGCGACCGCTTATGGCCCTGCGCTCGCCGGCCCGCACAATGCGCAGAACGCGCTGACCGCGATCGCAGTCTGCGAGGCGCTCGGCCTCGACGCCGACACCATCCGCGCCGGCTTGGCAACCTACCGCGCGCTCCCGCACCGCATGGCGCACGTCGCCGACGTCAACGGCGTCGCCTATGTCGACGACAGCAAGGCGACGAACCCCGATTCCACCGCACCGGCGCTCAGCGCGTTCGGCCGCATCCACTGGATCCTCGGCGGCCTCGCCAAATCCGACGACCTCGACGCGTGTCGCCCCGGCTTCGGCAATGTCGTGCGCGCCTATACCATCGGCACTGCTGCCGAACGCTTCGCCGAACTGCTCGCACCCGACATGGCCGTCGAAATCGCGGGCACGCTCGACGCAGCGGTCCGCCGCGCCGCCGAACAGGCGCAACCCGGCGACACCGTGCTGCTGTCGCCCGCCTGCGCCTCGTTCGATCAATTCAGCGACTTCGAAGCGCGCGGCCGCGCCTTCGCAGCAGCGGTGGAGGCTTTGCGATGACCGATATGGGACGCGGGCGGGATGTTCGCGCGCTGCGGCAACGGGTCGAAACGCTGCAGGGCCGCAGCGCCCGTTCGCCGATCGGCGCATGGTTTCGCGAAGTCGACCGGGTGCTGCTGCTGATCGCGATGGTGCTGATCGCCATCGGGCTGGTCGCGGTCGCCGCCGCGTCGCCTGCCTCGGCGGTACGGTACTCGGGCGGCGACGTCACCGTGCCGCCGATGATGTATTTCTGGCGACAGGCGGGGTGGATCGCCTTTTCCTTCCCCGTCATGATCGCGGTATCGATGCTGCCGGTCACCTTCGCCCGGCGGCTGTGCCTGTTCGGGACCGCCGTCCTGTTGCTGGCGCTGATGGTCACCCCGTTCGTGGGGGTCGAGGCGAATGGCGCCCGGCGCTGGGTCAGCCTCGGCATCGGCCAGTTCCAGCCGTCCGAATTTCTCAAACCGATGTTCATCGTCACGACCGCATGGCTGTTGTCGTTGCGCGCCAAGGACCCGCAGCTGCCGATGCTGTGGGTCACCGGCGCGCTGACGGCGGTCATCGCCGGCTGCCTGATGCTGCAGCCCGATTTCGGTCAGACGGTGATCTTCTGCTGCACCTGGGCGGCGCTGCTGGTGATCTCGGGCATTTCGGTTCGTACCATGGCGCTGCTGGGCGGGGCGGGGGTCGGACTCGTCGCCGCTGCTTACACCTTCTACGGCACGGCGCGCGTTCGCATCGACGGCTTCCTGTTCCCCGATCCGCAAAGCGCCGCGACCGACAGCTATCAGGTCGACATGGCCCATGCCGTGCTGACCGCCGGCGGTGCGATCGGCACTGGTCCCGGCGGCGGGCGCGTGAAGTTCAAGCTACCCGAGGCGCATACCGACTATATCTTTGCCGTGGTCGGGGAGGAATTCGGCCTGATCGCCTGCGCGATCATCGCGCTGATCTTTCTCGCGATCGTCGTGCGCGTCTTCGTGCGCCTGCTTGACGAGGAGGACGCGTTCAAGCTGCTCGCCGCCGCCGGCCTCGCTGTGCAGTTCGGGGCGCAGGCGCTCATCAACATGGCGGTCAATGTCGGCATCGCCCCGTCGAAGGGGATGACGCTGCCGTTCATCTCCTATGGCGGGTCGTCGATGATCGCATTGTCGACGGCGATGGGACTGCTGCTCGCTTTCACCCGCCGGAACCCGTATCTGAGCCGCTCACCTTATGGCCCACAGCGCTGGAGCGGAGCGAAATGAGCAAACATTATGTCCTCGCCGCCGGGGGCACCGGGGGACATATGGTTCCTGCCGCCGCGCTGGCGGTCGAACTTACCCGGCGCGGCCACCGCGTCGCGCTGGTCAGCGACGAACGCGGCGTGCGCTTTCCCGACCTGTTCGACGGCATCCAGACCCACGTCCTGCCCGCCGGTCGGTTGAGCGGTGGGCCGATCGGCTGGCTGAAGGCCGGGCGGCAGATGCTGGCCGGGCGATCGATGGCGATCGAACTGTACCGGACGTTCCGGCCGTCGGCGGTGATCGGCTTCGGCGGCTATCCGGCACTGCCGGCGCTGCTCGCCGCCTTCGCGCAGAAGGTGCCGACGATCGTCCACGAACAGAATGCCGTGCTGGGTAGGGTCAACCGGCTGGTCGCGGGCAGCGTGGACGCCATCGCCACCAGTTACGAACAGGTCGACCGGCTGAAGGACAAGCATGTCCCCAAGACGCATCTGGTCGGCAATCCGGTGCGTGACAGCGTGCTCGCGCTGCGCGATCGTCCTTATCCCATGCTCGATGCCGAGGGGATCTTCCGCGTGCTGGTGACGGGCGGCAGCCAGGGGGCAAGCATCCTCAGCCAGGTCGTGCCCGACGGGCTTGCGCTGTTGCCCGTGGCGTTTCGGCGGCGGATGCAGGTAACGCATCAGGCGCGGATCGAGGATATCGACGTGGTGCGCGCCAAATATGCCGAACACGGCATTCCGGCGGAGATCGCGACCTATCTGCCCGACCTGCCCGACCGGCTCGCATGGGCGCATGTGGTGATCGCGCGTGCCGGTGCCTCGACCATCGCTGAACTGACCGCCGCCGGGCGCCCCGCGATCCTCGTGCCACTCCCCAGCGCGACCGACGATCATCAAACGGCGAATTGCCGTGAGATCGTTGCGGCCGGCGGTGCCCGCGCGATCGCCCAGTCGCACTTCACCGCCGGCGAACTGGCCAAGCAGATCCAGAAACTCGGCCTCGATCCCGCTGCGCTTGCCAATGCAGCGGCGCGGGCGCGCAGTTGCGGGCGGCCGTTCGCGGTCCGCGACATGGCCGATCTGGTCGAAAGCATCGACGCACCCAAGGCGAAAGTGGGCAGACACGCTCCCGCCAAACGACAGAAGGAAGCATTTGCGTGAAGGGCCCTTCGACAAGCTCAGGACGGGCGACCCCCTTCATCGGAGGCCTCCGATGAAGGGGGTCGCGACCGATATCGGCACGATCCATTTCGTCGGCATCGGCGGCATCGGCATGTCGGGCATTGCCGAGGTGATGCACAATCTCGGCTATAAGGTGCAGGGATCGGACGTGGCCGAGGGCTATGTCGTCGACGGGCTGCGCGCGCGCGGCATCGACGTGCATATCGGCCACAAGGCAGAGAATGTGGAGGGTGTGGCGGTCGTCGTCACCTCGACCGCGATCAAGCCCGGCAATCCCGAACGCGACCATGCGCTCGCCAAGCGCATCCCGGTGGTGCGCCGCGCGGAAATGCTCGCCGAGTTGATGCGGCTGAAATCGACCGTCGCGGTTGCGGGCACCCATGGCAAGACGACGACGACCTCGCTGATCGCTGCGCTGCTCGATGCCGGCGGCGTCGATCCGACCGTCATCAATGGCGGCATCATCAACAGCTACGGCTCGAACGCTCGGCTGGGTGCCTCCGACTGGATGGTGGTCGAGGCCGATGAGAGCGACGGCAGCTTCCTGCGGCTCGACGGCACGATCGCGGTCGTCACCAACATCGATCCCGAACATCTAGACCATTATGGCAGCTTCGACCGGGCCAAGGACGCCTATGTCGAATTCATTGAAAACGTGCCCTTCTACGGCGCGGCGGTGCTGTGCCTCGATCACCCCGAAGTGCAGGCGCTGATCCCGCGCATCCGCGACCGCCGGATCGTCACCTATGGCTTCTCGGCCCAGTCCGACATTCGCGGGGTCGAGGTGACGGCGGGCCGCGACGGCAACCGCTTCGACTGCGTCGTGCGCGACCGTGACGGCCAGACCCGGACGATCTCGGGCATCCACCTGCCGATGGCCGGCCGCCACAATGTCCAGAACGCGCTGGCGGCGATCGCCGTCGCGGTCGAGCTCGGCCTCGACGATGCGACGATCGCGCAGGGCTTCGCCAAGTTCGGCGGCGTGAAGCGCCGCTTCACCCGCGTCGGCGAAGTGGCGGGCATGACTGTGATCGACGATTACGGCCACCACCCGGTCGAAATCCGCGCCGTCCTGTCGGCTGCGCGCGAAGCGACCGGCGGGCGGGTCATCGCCGTCGTCCAGCCGCACCGCTATTCGCGATTGGGGGCGCTGATGGACGAGTTCGCACAGGCGTTCAACGACGCCGATGCCGTCCATGTCCTGCCCGTCTACGCCGCCGGCGAAACCCCGGTCGACGGCGTCAGCGCCGAGGCACTGGTCGACGGCGTCCGCCTGCGCGGCCACCGTTCGGCACAGGTCGCGGCGGACAAGGACGCGCTCGCCACCGCGCTCGCCGCCGAAGGGCAGGACGGTGATCTGATCGTCTGTCTGGGCGCTGGCGACATCACCAAGATCGCCGCCGGCCTGCCCGCCGCGATCGGCGAGAAACTGGCATGAGCGACTGGTTCTCCACCGCGATCGAGATGCAGCGCGAAATCCTGCGCGCGCAGCAGGCGCAGCTCGACGCCGCCAAGAAGCTGCTCGACACCGCCGAACAGCGCGACGTGACCGAAATCGGCAAGCAGGTCGCCGATGCGCAGGCAGAGGCGTGGACCGCGTGGGCACGGTTCTGGGGCGGCGGCAAATGACCCTGCCGCCGGTCCGTGGCAAACTGACCGCGAACGCACCCCTTGCACCGCTCGTCTGGTTCAAGGCGGGCGGCGCGGCGCAGTGGCTGTTCGAACCGGCCGACACGGATGACCTGTGCGACTTCCTCCGCGCGCTCGACGCATCGGTGCCGGTGATGGGGCTGGGGCTCGGCTCCAACCTGATCGTCCGCGACGGCGGCGTCCCCGGTGTCGTCGTCCGCCTCGGCAAACCCTTCGCCAGGGTCGTCGCCGACGGCCTGACGCTCATCTGCGGCGGCGGGGCGAGTGGCATCCTCGTCTCGTCGACCGCGCGCGACGCAGGCATTGCGGGCGTCGAGTTCCTGCGCTCGATCCCCGGCACGGTCGGCGGGTTCGTGCGGATGAACGGCGGTGCTTACGGCCGCGAGGTGGCGGACGTGCTGGTCGCGGCGCAGGTCGTGACCCGCGAGGGCACACTGACGACGCTCGCCAATGCCGACCTCCACTATCGCTACCGCCACAGCGACCTGCCCGATGGCGCGATCGTCGTCTCCGCCACGTTTCGCGGCGAGCAGGGCGATGCCCAAGCGATCCAGGCCGAAATGGACCGCATCGCCGCCGCGCGCGAGGCATCGCAACCGCTGCGCTCGAAGACCGGCGGATCGACCTTCAAGAACCCCGATGGGCATAAGGCATGGGCGCTGGTCGATGCCGCCGGTTGCCGGGGCCTGATGCGCGGCGATGCGCAGGTGTCGGAAAAGCATTGCAATTTCCTGCTCAACACCGGCAACGCGACCAGTGCCGATATCGAGGCGCTGGGCGAGGACGTCCGCGCAAAGGTGCTTGCCGCCTCGGGCGTCACGCTGGAGTGGGAAATCCAGCGGGTGGGGGTGGCGTGACTAACCTGTCCCTCTCCAACCCCAACCCGTTTGCTTCGAGCGGAGGTTCGAGCGAAGTCGAGAACCGCAGTCGAGAAGGCGTCGTTTGGGGCGACTGGTTCTCGACGGACGCTTCTCGACTTCGCTCGAAGCTGCTCGAACCAAACGGTTTTGTTTTAATCGGATACGACAAGGAACCGACCGCGTGACCGACCCCCTGCACATCGTCGTCCTGATGGGCGGCTGGTCGTCGGAACGCGAAGTCTCGCTGATGTCGGGCGCTGGCGTCGCGACCGCACTCGAATCGCTCGGCCATACGGTCACCCGCATCGACATGGACCGCAACATCGCCGCGCGCCTGACCGAAGCGAAGCCCGACCTCGTCTTCAACGCGCTCCACGGATCGCCCGGCGAAGACGGCACGGTGCAGGGCATGATGGACCTGATGGGCCTGCGCTATACGCATAGTGGCCTTGCCACCTCGGTCATCGCGATCGACAAGGTGCTGACCAAGCACGCGCTCGTCCCCGCCGGCGTGCCGATGCCCGGCGGCCGCATCGTCAAGACCGCCGAACTGCACGAACGCGACCCGCTGCCGCGCCCGTACGTCCTCAAACCCGTCAGCGAAGGCTCCTCGGTCGGCGTCGCCATCGTCACCGACGATAGCAATGTCGGCAACCCGATCGCGGCGGACGCCAAAGGCCCGTGGCAGGAATTCGACGAACTCCTCGCCGAACCCTTCATCCGTGGCCGCGAACTGACGACCGCCGTGTTGGGCGACCGCGCATTGGGCGTCACCGAATTGAAGCCCAAGAGCGGCTTCTACGATTACGACAGCAAATATACCGACGGCCTGACCGAGCATGTCTGCCCCGCCGACGTCCCCGACGATGTCGCGCAGGCGTGCATGGCCTATGCCGTGACCGCCCACCGCGTGCTGGGGTGCAAGGGCGCGTCGCGCACCGATTTCCGCTGGGACGACGAACGCGGCATCGACGGCCTGTTCGTCCTCGAAACCAATACCCAGCCCGGCATGACGCCCTTGAGCCTCGTCCCCGAACAGGCGCGCCATGTCGGCATGAGCTACGAAGCCCTTGTCGGCTGGATCGTGGAAGAGGCGATGCGATGACCCAGACCGGCAAGCGCGTCGTGCAGACCCGCACCGTCAAGCCCAAGCGCCGTGTGCAGCAGAAGCGCCCGGTCCGCGCCTCGGTCCTCGATCAGGCCGTCGCCGCGCTGCCCGGCGGTGCCGCGACCGCGCGCCGCATCGTCGGCTGGAGCCTGACCGCCGGGGCCGGTGCGATCGTGATCGCGCTCGCCAACTGGTTCGGCCTGTTCGGCATGGTCGGCGTGGCCGCTGCCGAGGCGGTCGGGTCGGCCGGCTTCCGCGTCGAACAGATCGAAGTGACCGGCCTCAAGCGCATGGACGCGACCTCGGTCTATGCCGTCGCCCTCGACCAGCGGTCGCGGGCGATGCCGCTGGTCGATCTCGACGCCACGCGGCAGAAGCTGCTCGGCTATGGCTGGATCGCCGATGCCCGCGTTTCCCGCCGCCTGCCCGACACACTGGTCGTCGACGTTGTCGAACGCGATCCGGCGGCGGTATGGCAGAACAAGGGGCAACTGATGCTGATCGACGAGGGCGGCGTGCTGCTCGACGGGGTTCAGCCCAACCGGATGCCGCGCCTGCCGCTGGTGATCGGTGACGGTGCCAATGCGCAGGAACCGGCCTATCGCAAGCTGATGGCCGCCGCGCCCGCGCTGAAACCCGTGGTGAAGGCGGCGATATGGGTCGGCAATCGCCGCTGGGACATATTGTTCCAGACCGGAGAACGCCTGGTCCTGCCCGAAGGCGAGGCCGATTCGGCGAAGGCGCTCATCAAGTTCGCGCAGCTCGACGGTACGCTCGGCCTGCTCGGCAAGGGCTATGATCGGTTCGACCTGCGCGATCCGACCAAGCTGGTCGTGCGGATGAAGCACGCGACGCCGGACGAGGTCGAGGACGACGGGTCGGACAATGCGACGGCGGCGGCACCGCCGACCGACGGCGACTGAACAGGGGGCAGGGCATATGGCGAAAACGGCACCGGAAGGAATCATCACCGCACTCGACATCGGCACGTCGAAAGTATCGGCACTGATCGCGCGCGTCGACGACAGCGGCGAACTGACCGTGCTCGGCACCGGTCAGCGGGAGAGTCGCGGCGTCAAGCGCGGTTATATCGCTGACATGAAAGCGACCGAGACCGCGGTCCGCGAAGCGGTCGAACAGGCCGAACGCATCGCCGGCTTCAATATCGAGGATGTGTGGGTCAGCTTTTCGGCGGGTGGCCTCGTGTCCGATATCGTCAAGCTGGAGGTCGATCTGGGCGGCCACCGCGTCGAACAGTCCGATATCGATGCGCTGCTGAAGGCTGGTCGCAACGCGATCGATCCGGGTCAGCGCATGGTGCTGCATGCGCAGCCGATGCGCTACACGCTCGACGGCCTTGGCGGGGTGCAGGAACCGAAGGGGCTGCACGCTGATCGCCTCGGCGTCGAGATCCACGTCGTCGCCACCGAAGGCTCGCCGGTCCGCAACCTCGACCTGTGCGTCCGCTCGGCGCATCTCGAAACCAAATCGATCGTCGCCGCGCCGGTCGCGACCGGCCTTGCCTGCCTGTCGGAGGAGGAGCGCGAATTGGGCGTCGCACTGGTCGAAATCGGCGCGGGGATTACCAACGTCTCGGTCTTCGCCAATGGCGTGCTGACCGGCCTCGCCTCGATCGCCATGGGGGCCAGCGACATCACCGACGATGTCGCGTCGGCGTTCGGCACCAGTCGGGCACAGGCCGAACGGCTGAAATGCTTCTACGGTTCGGCCAACATGTCCCCGCGCGACAATCACGACATGATCGAGGTCGCGGCGGTGCGCGCGGACGAGGATGCGGAAGGGACGCGCATCACCCGCGCGCAACTCATCACCACCATCCGCCAGCGGCTCGAACGGCTGGTCGGCGAAATCGGCAAGGAGTTGCGCCGACTGAACTTCGACGATCCGGTCGGGCGACAGGTCGTGCTGACCGGCGGCGGTGCCGAACTGAAGGGGATCGCCGATTACGCGCAACAGGCACTCGGTCGCCCGGTCCGTGTTGGTCGGGCGCGCGGGCTGACGGCGTTGCCGGAGGCGCATTCGGGTCCCGGCTTCGCGACGCTGGCCGGTCTGGCCATGTTCGCCGCATCGAACCCGGTCGATTTGCGCGCGTTACAACCCACGCAGCAGATGGTATCGCGTCCCAGCACGGGTGCGCTGTTCCAGCGGCTGATGACCGCATTCCGCACCAACTATTGACTTTTTCTACCCATCGGGCCGCGGGGGACTAGGATCGCCTCGCTGCTTGATGCACAACGGCATGGTAATTGTGCCCGGTGCCGGCCGGGACAGGGAGACCGAGTATGAGCATCGAATTTCTGGCACCCGACGTGGATGAACTGACCCCGCGCATCACCGTGATCGGGGTCGGCGGTGCCGGCGGCAACGCGATCGCGAACATGATCCGTGCCGAGGTGCAGGGGGTCGAGTTCCTCGTCGCCAATACCGACGCGCAGGCGCTGAAACAGTCGTCCGCGCCGCAGCGTATCCAGCTGGGTGCGAAGATCACCCAGGGTCTGGGCGCGGGCAGCCGCCCCGAAATCGGCCGCGCCGCTGCCGAGGAAACCATCGAGGCGGTCCAGAAGAGCCTTGAGGGCGCGCATATGTGCTTCATCGCCGCCGGCATGGGCGGCGGCACCGGCACCGGCGCGGCCCCCGTCATTGCCAAGGCGGCGCGCGAGATGGGCATCCTGACCGTGGGCGTCGTGACCCGTCCGTTCGCGTTCGAGGGCAAGCGTCGCGGCAAGTCGGCCGAGGCCGGCATCGAAGAGCTGCAGAAATATGTCGATACGCTGATCGTCATCCCGAACCAGAACCTGTTCCTGATCGCCAACGCCAACACGACCTTCAAGCAGGCCTTCGAAATGGCCGACGAAGTGTTGCAGCAGGGCGTGCGCGGCATCACCGACCTGATGGTCATGCCCGGCCTTATCAACCTCGACTTCGCCGACGTCCGTTCGGTGATGCAGGAGATGGGCAAGGCGATGATGGGCACCGGCGAGGCCGAAGGTGACAATCGCGCGATCGAGGCGGCGCAGCAGGCGATCGCCAACCCGTTGCTCGACGGCGTATCGCTGAACGGTGCCAAGGGTGTGATCGTGTCGATCACCGGCGGCGACGACATGCGCCTGCTCGAAGTCGATGAAGCCGCGAACCACATTCGCGAACTGGTCGACGAAGACGCCAACATCATCTGGGGTTCAGCGTTCAACAGCGAGCTGGAGGGTAAGATCCGCGTATCGGTCGTCGCGACCGGTATCGAGGACGAAGTCCCGTCGCAGGCACAGCCCGCTCCGGCCCAGCCCGAACCGACCCGCGCCTTCTCGTTCAATGCGCCCCGTCGTCCGGCCACGTCCGCTCCGGTCGCGCCGACCGGTGCCGCTGCCGAGCATCTGCAGGAAGCGCCTGCGCCCGCACCGATGGAACGCTTTCCGCAGGGGGCCAGCCAGCCGTCGGTGTCGGAACGGATCGTGCCGCATTCGACCTACGACGCCCCGCAGCACATGTCTCCGCAAGCACCGGTGCAACCTTCGCACGCCGATGAGGACGAACTGGTGCTCGGTGCCGAAGCCGCCGCACCCGCGCCCGCACCGACCCCGGCGAGCGATTTCAACGCGTCGTCCAGCGAAGGCCGTCGCCGCTGGCTGACCCCCGAAACGCCCGCCGAACCGGCCCCGCGCGAAGAAGCGGCACCGACCCGCAAGCCCGGCGGCACGTTGTTCGAACGCATGGCCAACGCCGGCCGCGCACCCGCGCGCGGCACCGACGATGGCAAGGAACCGCTGGACATCCCGCGCTTCCTCCACCGCCAGAACAACCAGTAAGCAACCCGCCCCGCGACCGGCATCGCGGGGCGACAGTTCCTGAAGTCCCAAATCCTCCCCGCTCCGCGGGGAGGGGGGCCTCCGCATACGGAACCGAAGAAACTTTCCTACACCCCGCAACCCTGTCAGACTCGAAACCGGCACCCGCCGCGCACCCGACTTGCCCGGAAGTACGTCGATACGTGGCACCTTCGTCACCTTCGCCGCCCGTTCGTCGCCACGACCACTCGCTTCGTCGCCGACCGCGCGCAACCACCATAGCCGGTTCAGCCCCGACATGGTGTAGCGGGGTCGCCCATGACCCGATTCCCGATGTTCCGCGCGACGGCCCTGCTGCTCGCCTCCGCCGCCCCGCTGCCCGTGGCGGCCCAGTCCGGCGCGATCGTCCAGTCGGTGACGACTCCCAATGCCGATCGCCTGTCCGAACAGATGCGCATCCTCGGCCGCAGCCCCAACGACGTATCGGCGCTGGTCGAGGCCGGTCGCCTGAGCGGCAAGCTCGGCGACACCGACGCCGCGATGCAGTTCCTGGCCCGCGCCGAAAAGGTCGCGCCCAGCGACCCCCGCATCCGCGCCGCGCGGGGCGTCGCGCTGGTGACGATGGAACGGCCCGGTGAAGCACTCGCGCTATTCAACTCCGCCGAGCGGGCAGGGGTCGCGATGACGCCCTATCTCGCCGAACGCGGCCTCGCCTATGATCTGCTCGGGCGCGGTACGCTGGCGCAGGCCGATTACCGGCAGGCGCTGCGGGCCGGTGAGGATGACGAGATCACCCGCCGCCTCGCGCTGTCGCTGGGGATCGACGGCAATCTGGCCGAGGCGACCCGGGTTCTGAACCCGCTGCTGCTGAAGAACGATCGCGCCGCGTGGCGGGTACGCGCCTTCGTCCTCGCCATGTCCGGCGATGCGACCGGTGCGGACAAAATCACCGCCAGCATGCTACCGGGCTTCGCCAGCAGCCTGTCGCCCTTCTTCCGCCGCCTGCCGCAACTCGCCGGCGCCGACCGCGCGTTCGCGGTGCATTTCGGCCGGCTGGCACCCTCGCCCGAGCGGATCGCCGACGCGCGCCTCGCGCCGCCGCTGCCCGCGCCGGTCCGCACTGCCGCACCGGTCGCCGTCGCCGCCGTGACCCGAGCCACCGTTCCGGCGACCGTCCGCCCGCTGTCGAGCGGCGAACGTCGCCGTCAGGCGCAGGCCGAACAGGCGCGCCGCGTGGCCGAGGTTCAGGCACAGCAACTTGCTCAGGCCCGCGCCGACGAAACCGCGCGCCGCGAATCGCTGGCCCGTGCCAATGCCGAAAAGGCGGCGTTGGTCCAACGCGAACGCGACGCCCAGCAACTCGCCGCGCAACAGGCCGAACAGACGCGTATCGCCGAGGCAACCCGACTGGAAGCGGAACGGGTTGCGGCGCGTCAGGCCGAGGAACGCCGCGTCGCCGCCGCCGCGCTGGCGGAACGCGACCGGCTGGCACAGGCCGCCCGTCCGCCGGTGCAGGTCGCCGCCGCGCCCGTGCCGGTCACCGTCGTCGACCGCCCGCCCGAAACGCCGCCCCCGGCGACGCCGGCCGCTTCGACCGCCGCCACGACGGTCGCCGCCCGGCGCGAAACGAACGACGACGTCCTTGCCCGCATCATCCGCAACCTCGACATTCCGGCCTCCGAACTCGGCGTCGGCCCGCCGCCCGTCGCCACCATCCCGACCAGCGCCGCCGCCTTCGCCGCCGATGCCGCCGCCGCGCGCAAGGCCGCCGAAAAACGCGAAGCCGATGCCCGCGCCGCAGACGTTGCCAAGGCCGCTGCCGCCAGGAAACTGGCGGACACCCGCGCCGCGACCGCCAAAAAGGCTGCCGAGGCGAAGAAGCTCGCCGACCAGAAAAAGGCCGAAGCCGCCGAGGCTGCCAAGCTCGCCGCGGCCAAGCGGGCCGATCCCGAACGCCATTGGGTGCAGATCGCCGGCGGTGCCAACGTCGCCGGCCTGCCCGCCGCGTGGGCGATCATGGCCAACAAGGCCCCTGCGCTGAAAGGGCGACAGGCATGGACCACCTCGCTGCGCGCGACCAACCGCCTGCTGACCGGACCGTTCAAGACCGATGACGAGGCGCAGGCCTTCGTCAACACGCTGCGCAAATCGGGGGTACAGGCCTTCGCCTTCACCAGCGAAGTCGGCCAGAAGGTCGCACGGGTCCCGGTCAAGTGACCGCAAGCTACGCCGCGAATCCGCACGCCCATGGCGGCCGCCTGCACGCCGAACCCGGCGACGCCACGCGTGGCCCGCGCGACGCGTTTCAGCGCGACCGCGACCGCATCATCCATTCGATCAGCTTCCGTCGCCTGCGCCACAAGACGCAGGTGTTCATGGCCCCCGATGGCGATCATTTCCGCGTCCGGCTAACCCACAGCCTCGAAGTCGCGCAGATCGGTCGCGCGGTCGCCCGCACGCTGGGGCTGAACGAGGATCTGACCGAGGCGCTGTGCCTTGCCCATGACATCGGCCATCCCCCGTTCGGTCATGCCGGCGAAGATGCGCTGGAAGCGGCGATGGTCGTGCATGGCGGGTTCGACCATAATGGGCAGACGCTGCGGACGCTGACGTGGCTCGACAGCCCGTATCCGCGCTGGCGGGGGCTGAACCTCACCTGGGATACGCTGGAGGGGTTGGCCAAGCATAACGGCCCGATCCCGACGCCGGGATGGGCGCTGGCACAGGCGGATGCGGCGCACGCCCTGCGGCTGAACGAATGGCCGTCGCTGGAGGCGCAGGTCGCTGCGATCGCCGACGATATCGCCTATGACAATCACGACATCGACGATGGCCTGCGCGCCGGGCTGCTGACGCTCGACCAGTTGCTTGAGGTTCCGTTCGTCGCCGCCGGATGGGATGCGGTGCGCAACCGCTTCCCCGATGTGCCGCCCGAACGACTGGTCGGCGAACTGACCCGGTCGCAGATCGGTTCGATGGTCAACGACCTGATCGCCGAGACCAACCGTCGGGTCGCGACGGCAGGCGTCGAGACCGTTGCCGATGTGCGCGCCGCCGGCCAGTGCCTCGCCCATTTCTCGCCCGAAATAGCCGAACAGGAGCGGGTGCTCAAACGCTTCATGTACGCCAATCTGTATCACCACCCGCGCCAGCTCGCGGCGGCGGAGATGGCGGGGCAGGTCGTCGCCGGGCTGTTCAGCGCCTATCATGCCGATCCGCACGCGATGCACGATGGCTGGCGCACGACCCTGCCCGAAGGCGAGCCCGATCGCAGCCGCCACATCGCCGATTACATCGCCGGCATGACCGACCGTTTCGCCGTCCGCTGCTATCGCGAGGTCGTCGGCCCGATCGACCTGCCCGAAGGGTTCTGAGAGCCCGTTTGGAAACTCGCGAAAGGGCGAGTTTCAAGGCGGTACCGGCCCGCTCCCCCACCCGGCCACCCACAGGGTACGCTTAATGGGTGGCCGGGTGGGGGAGCGGGCCGGTACCGCAAAACGCGCAGCCGCGCGTTTTCAAACACACGCTGACCGCATAGCAGCTTTTGCCTAAGCCGGTCCTTTCCGCTAAGCGGCGCGGTTCCACCAACCGACCGGAACCGCCATGACGCTGTACCCCCGTTTCTTCGCCCATCTCGACCGCGCGCTCGACACGCTCGTGGCACGTGGCGACCTGCCGGCGGGGCTGGAGCGACGGGCGATCACGGTCGAGCCGCCACGCGATACCAGCCATGGCGACCTGTCGACCAACGCGGCGATGGTCCTTGCCAAGCCAGCGAAGACCAACCCGCGCGCGCTGGCCGAATTGCTGGTCGCCGAACTGGCGGGCCTGCCCGAAGTGGCCGCCGCGTCGGTCGCCGGGCCGGGCTTCATCAACCTCACGCTGACCGAAGCGACGTGGCGCGCCGAACTTGCCGCCATCGCCGAAGCGGGCGACGCCTATGGCCGGTCGCAGGCGGGGGCGGGGACGGTCGTGAACATCGAATATGTCTCGGCCAATCCGACCGGGCCGATGCACATGGGCCATTGCCGTGGCGCGGTCGTCGGCGATGCGCTGGCCAGCCTGCTCGAATGGAACGGCGCGCGCGTCGTCCGCGAATATTATGTCAACGACGCCGGCGGGCAGGTCGCCGTCCTCGCCCGTTCGGCGCATCTGCGCTATCGCGAGGCGCTGGGCGAAACCGTGACCATTCCCGAGGGTCTGTATCCCGGCGACTATCTGGTCCCGGTGGGGCAGGCGCTGGCTGCCGAATTCGGCGACCGGTATGTGAACGCGCCGGAGGAGGAGTGGCTGGTGCTGTTCCGGACCCGTGCCGTCGCGGCGATGCTGGACATGATCCGCGCCGATCTGAAGCTGCTCGGCATCGAACATGACGTTTTCTCGTCCGAAGCCGAGTTGCAGGCGGCGAAAAAGCCCGAAGCCGCCGAGGCATGGCTGCGGACACGCGACCTCGTCTATGACGGCGTCCTCGAAGCGCCCAAGGGCGAGACGCCCGAGGACTGGGAGCCGGTCGAACTGCCGCTGTTCCGCTCGACTAAGTTCGGCGACGATCAGGATCGTCCGATCAAGAAGTCGGACGGCAGCTGGACCTATTTCGGGGCCGACCTCGCCTATCATTTCCAGAAGGCGGAGGGCGTCGACCAGCTGATCGACATCTGGGGCGCGGACCATGCCGGCACCGTCAAGCGAATCGTCGCGGCGGTGCAGGCGCTGACCGGAGGCAAGACGCGCTTCGACGTGAAGCTGGTGCAGATGGTGCGGCTGCTGCGCGGCGGTGAGCCGGTCAAGATGTCGAAACGCGCCGGCAACTTCGTGACGCTCGCCGATGTCGTGAGCGAAGTCGGCAAGGACGTCGTCCGCTTCACCATGCTCACGCGCAAGGCCGATGCGCAGATGGATTTCGACTTCGCCAAGGTGGTCGAGGCGTCGAAGGACAATCCGGTCTTCTACGTCCAATATGCCCATGCCCGCGTCCATTCGCTGGCCCGGCGTGCCGCCGAGGCGGGGATTGCCGTGGTCGACGATGCCGACCTGTCCCGTCTCGACACGGTCGAGCTGGCGCTGGTGAAGCGCGCGGCGCAGTTTCCGCGCATGGTCGAAAGCGCGGCCGCCGTGCGGGAACCGCATCGCATCGCATTCTACCTGTATGACTTGGCTGCGGAATTCCACGCGGCGTGGAATTTGGGCAATGACGACCCGTCGCGCCGCTATCTTCAGCCCGATGATGTGGCACTGACGCAGGCACGGCTTTTCCTTGCGCGCGCGATCGGGCAGATTATCCGCAACGGCCTCGCCATCATGGGGGTCGAGGCGGTTGAGGAGATGAAATAATGGCGGATTCGATCGCATCGCGCGATCCCGACCACGAACGCCTGCCGTGGCTCGAAAGCGCCGATCCGGAACCGGACGCGCCGCGCCCGGTCTGGCGGACGGTATTGCTGGTGCTGATCGGGCTGCTGATGGTCGCCGCCATCGTTTTTGCCCTGTTGCGGCAACGCGATGCGCCGACCGCCAGCGGCACCGGCGACCTGATCGCCGCGCCGAACGAGCCGTACAAGACGCGTGCGGAAGGCAGCGACGGCATGCAGGTGACCGGCGACAGCGACACCGCCATCGCGACCAGCGAAGGGGCGACCGGCGGCAATGCCTCGGTCAATCTCAACGCAGTCCCCGAGGCACCGGTGCAGGGCAGCGCCGCCGCCCCGGCCAATACCCCGGCGAACAGCGGCACCGGCCGTGTCGCCACGGCCGTACCCACCACCACCCAGCGGCTGGAGGCACGCGCCCCGGCGGTTGCGGCACCCGCGCCGGTGGCGGCGGGGGCGGGTGGTTCGGTGGTACAGCTGGGGTCGTTCCCCAGCGAAGCGGTCGCCAACACCGCCTGGAACCAGCTGTCGCGCCGCTTCGCCTATCTCGCTCCGCTGGGCAAATCGGTGCAGGTCGCCGAGGTAAAGGGCAAGACCGTCCATCGCCTGCGGGTGAATGCCGGCAGCGCCAATCAGGCATCGGACCTGTGCGGCAAGCTGAAACTGGCCGGGGAGAATTGCTTCATCGCCCGGTGACATACGCCGGTTGTCGCGCCGGGCCGCCTGCGGTAGCCCGGCCCGTATGAAGCCCGTGATCTTTGGCCTGTCCGGCCCGACGCTGACCGCCGACGAAGCCGCGCTGTTCCGCGAAGCCGATCCGCTCGGTTATATCCTGTTCGGCCGCAATTGCGTCGATCGCGAACAGATGCGCGCGCTGACCGATGCGTTGCGCGACCTGTCGGGGCGGGCCGATCTGCCGATCCTGATCGATCAGGAGGGCGGTCGCGTCGCGCGGATGCGGCCGCCCGAATGGCCCGCCTTTCCGGCCCCTGCCGCGTTCGCCGCGCTCTACGACCGCGCGCCGTCCTCGGCGATTGCGGCGGCCAGGGCAAATGGGCAGGCGATCGGCGCGATGCTGGCGGAGGTCGGCGTAACCGTCGATGCGCTGCCGCTGCTCGACGTGGCCCAACCCGACATGACCGGGGCGATCGGCGACCGCAGCTATGGTGCCGATTCGATGCAGGTCGCCGCCCTTGGTCGCGCCACGCTGGACGGGCTCGCGTCGGCCGGGGTGATCGGCATTGTCAAGCATATGCCGGGTCATGGCCGGGCACGGGTCGACAGCCATCTCGAACTGCCCCGCGTCGATGCATCGGACGCTGACCTGGCGATCGACCTGCAACCATTCCGCACGCTGGCACACGCGCCGATGGCGATGACTGCGCATGTCGTGTTTTCTGCGTGGGACGCCGGCCGTCCGGCGACACTGTCACCGACCGTTATACAGCGGATCATCCGCGATCGGATCGGGTTCGACGGCCTGCTGATGACCGACGACATCGATATGAAGGCGTTGTCGGGAACACCGGCGGACAAGGCGTCGGCAGCGATCGCCGCCGGCTGCGACGTGGTGCTCGATTGCTGGGCGCGCATGGACGAGATGGTGGCGATCGCCGACCGCCTCGACAGCATCGCCGCCGGTTCGCGGGCGCGGCTCGACCGCGCGATGGCCGGTGCCGGGAAGACGACCGATATACCGTTCGCCGATCTCATCGCGACCCGCGACCAACTGCTCGCGCTCGCCTGACGCTGCTGCGTCGCGCGGATAGGATCACCGCTATGGAAGCCGACGCGTCGACACTGACGATTGAACTCGACGGATGGGAAGGGCCGCTCGACCTGTTGCTGGCGCTCGCCCGGACGCAGAAGGTCGACCTGCGGCGCATCTCGATCCTCGCGCTGGTCGAGCAATATCTGCGCTGGATCGATCGGGCGGCGGCGGTGCGGCTGGAACTGGCCGCCGACTGGCTCGTGATGGCGGCATGGCTGGCCTATCTCAAATCGGCACTGCTGCTGCCGCGCGAGCCGGAGATGGACCCGGACCCAGAGGAGCTGGCACTGCGCCTGCAACTGCGGCTCGAACGGCTCGATGCGATGCGGGAGGCCGGGGCACGGCTGCTGGCGCGCGACCGGATCGGCCGCGACGTGTTCATGCGCGGCGATCCCGAAGGGCTGCATGTCGTGCGCAAGGCGCGCTGGGATGCCAGCCTGTACGACCTGATCGGTGCCTATGGCCGGGTCAGCGCACGGACCCGGCCGGTGCTGCATGTCGTACGGCACCGGCCCGTCATGACGCTGGAGGTCGCGATCGAACGGGTGCAGGCGATGCTCGGCACCCGGATCGACTGGACCGCGATCGGCACGTTCCTGCCCCGCGACGCCGACGAACGCTTTCGTCGCTCGGCGCTGGCCTCGACCTTTCTCGCGGCGCTCGAACTGGCGCGGCAGGGCAGGGTGGCGATCCGGCAGGACGCGCCGTTCGGCCCGATCGACATCCGGCGGATCGCATGACCGATCCGTTCGTCCGGGCGGTGGAAGCGGTGCTGTTCGCCAGCGAGACGCCGCTGACCGCCGGCATGATCGCCGCCTATGTCGGCGACGGCAATGTCCGGGCGGCGCTCGCCGCGATCCAGGCCGACCATGCCGGGCGGGGGTTCGGACTGGTCCGGCGCGGCGAGCATTGGCATTTCGAGACCGCCCCCGACCTCGCCCATTTCCTGCGCCGCGACCGGGACGAATCGCGCAGGCTGTCGCGTGCGGCGATCGAGACTCTGGCGATCATCGCCTATCACGAGCCGGCGACCCGCGCGGACATCGAATCGATCCGCGGCGTACAGATTTCGAAGGGGACGATCGACGTGCTGCTCGCCGCCGGCTGGATCCGGCCGGCGGGACGGCGCGAGGTACCCGGACGACCGCTGACCTATGCCACGACCCCCGCCTTTCTCGACCATTTCGGCCTCGACAGCCGGCGCGACCTGCCCGGGATCGACGACCTGCGCGCCGCCGGTTTACTCGAACCAATCGACGATGCCTTCGCAACCATGCTGGAAAGCGGCGACGATAGCGACTAAGTGAAGCGCACGATCCGTTTCGCTTGGAGTGTGGACGATGGGTGGTCTTAGTATTTGGCACTGGCTTATCGTCGGCGTCCTGGTCCTGTTGCTGTTCGGCAAGGGGCGTTTTTCCGACATGATGGGCGATGTGGCGAAGGGGCTGAAAAGCTTCAAAAAGGGGATGGCCGAGGACGACGACGTACCGCCGCCGCCCGTTCGTCCGCGCGAACGGCTGGAACAGCGTCCCGGCGATGATCGATATGATCACGATCCCGCCCCGCGCGATCCGGTGCAGCGCGATCCGATCGTGCGCGACACCGACCGTCCGCACGGCGACCGCTGATCCATTGCCAACCGGCGGGCCGGTGGTCCGCCTGAAGTCGAGCACCGATGTTCAATATCGATTCTTCCGAATTGCTGCTCGTCGGGCTCGTCGCGTTGCTCGTCATCGGCCCGAAGGACTTGCCCAAAGCGATGCGCTTTGTAGGCCATTGGGTCGGCAAGGCGCGTGGCGTGGCGCGGCAGTTCCGATCGGGGTTCGATACGATGGTCCGCGAGGCCGAACTGGCCGAAATGGAAAAGAAATGGGCGGAAGAGAACGCCCGGATCATGCGCGAGCATCCGACCTCGGATGCTGCCGTCCATCCGGCCGGCGCGCCGTCGCCGCCACCGCCGGTCCATGACCCGGTGCAGCCGGTCGATCATGCAGCGCCGGTCATGGTGGAGCGTCCCGAACTGCGCGAGGGTCCGGCCGACCAACCGCCCGCTGCCGACGGCAAGGCTGCGTCATGAACGATATCGACAATAGTCAGGCGCCCCTGCTCGATCACCTGATCGAGCTTCGCCGTCGCCTGCTCTACTCGGTGATCGCCGTTGCGCTGTGTTTCGGCCTTTGCTTCTATTTCTCCGAACAGATCCTGTCGTTCCTCGTCCAGCCATTGCTGGCGGCCGGACAGAAGAAAGTCATCTTCACGCAGATTTTCGAAGCCTTCTTCGTTCAGATCAAGGTTGCGTTCTTTGCCGCGATGATGCTGGCTTTTCCGGTGATCGCCAACCAGCTGTGGCAGTTCGTCGCGCCGGGGCTGTATCGGAACGAAAAGAAGGCGCTGTTCCCGTTCTTGCTCGCCACGCCGGTGCTGTTCATCGCTGGCGCGGCGCTCGCCTATTACGCGACGATCCCGGTCGCGTTGCATTTCCTGCTCGGCTATCAGGGCAATCTGGGCGGCGTGCAGCAGGAAGCGTTGCCGTCGGTCGAAAACTATCTGTCGTTCGTGATGCAGTTCCTGTTCGCATTCGGTCTGGCGTTCCTGTTGCCGGTCCTGTTGATGCTGCTGGAACTGGCCGGCATCGTTACCCGCAAGCAACTGGTCGGCGCGCGGCGCTACGCGATCGTCGCGGCCTTCGCCATCGCCGCCGTTGCGACGCCGCCTGATATTGGGTCGCAGGTCCTGCTCGCAGTGCCGCTCATCCTGCTCTACGAACTGGCGCTGATCGCGATCTGGTTCACCGAGAAACGTCGGGCGAAGCGCGATCCCGACGCTGACACCGACGAAGAGGTCGCCTGAAGGTCTACAAGGTGCCGTGACGACCCACACCGCGGCCGCTCGTGCCGGTCACATCCGCCACATGCCGTAACAGCGCGCTGCGGGCGCGCGGTGCGGCCGGAGCGTAGGACTGGGGTCTTCGCGGAGCATCTTGTCCGGTGCAGCGATCACCGCCCACGCCGGGAGCCACCTCTACACATTTGTCCCTGCCGCCAGCGCCGGGCCGATCGGCAAGGTTTGCAGTGCCGTCGGTCGTTGTGAACCGGGTAACGCGCATAGAAAAGGGGCGGTTCGGATGACACCCGAACCACCCCCCCAACCTTGGTCCGTTCGAAGAACTTACTTCGAATCCTTCGCCGCGCCGGTGACGGCATCGCCTGCTGAAGAAACGTCACGACCGACACCTTCGACGGTGTTGCACGCGCTGATGGCGAGGGCGCCGGCAACCACGGCCAGGCTAAAAAACTTTCGCATAAGGACCTCCGATGGACAGGCAGCTTGAGCCGCTCCACACGAGAATGTCTAACCCGCCGGTTCGTTCCGGTTCAGCAACTGCTCCGTGCAGCTGACAAAAAACAACCCGCCAGCATTCGCCGACGGGCTGTTCAACTCGAAATTGGAATTCGGGCCCGGCGGTGTTACCGGGGGGGGGAGGGTTCACACCAACCGGGCCCTGTTCTTGGATAGCGAGAGCGGGGGGGCATAAATTCGCTATCCGAGGGTGATAACGGGATGCCCGATGCTTGGTTCCGACCGATCCGCTTCTTTTTTTGAAAGTGTCGGCCCGTGGCGATCAGGCGGGGAACTCGCCGCAACGCTTCGTCTGCCACAGTCCCTTGCGCCAGCACTTCTTGTTCTCGAACTGGTAGAGCCGCACCGGACGCACATAATAGGGGATGGCGCGCGTGAACTGCTGATCGCCGTACGCGACCAGTGAGTTGCGCAGCTTGCGCATCCGCATCTCGGCGAACTCGCCAAGATACCCACGCGGCACGAAGATCGCTTCCTGTCCGATTTCGTTTGCCGCCTGACAGAAGCCGAGCTGCGCCGAAACCGTCGAGAAGCTCGAATAGACTCGGGTGCCGAATTGATCGAGCGCGGTCTGGCCGGCCTTGGTCGATCCGGCGGTGCGGATGAAATATTTGCTGAGCGCGTCGTAGCTCTGCTTCAGTTCGTCGGTATGATCGAACAGCATCGCATTGTAATTGTGCAGCGTCAGCAGCGTTGGTTCGAACTGGCATTGCAGCGCCGCGACGTTCAGTCCCGATCGCAGGTTCCATAGCACCGCCGCGCGCAGTTCGGCGGGAGTCGCGCCGGGCAGCGCCTGCGTGGCGACGCCGGTTTCCTCGCCGGTAACGCGCGGGCCGTCCATATCGACGGGCTTCAGATAAAACTGTGCCGACGCGGGGGTTGCCGCGACGGTCAGGGCGGCGACAGCGGCCAGAACCAGAGTACGCACTACGCTCATCTCTTTCTTTCACGGCGCATCGGCGCCTTGGGCGAGCGCGATGGTTAGGCAGTTTTGCCCAGCGACCCAAGCCCGATTTTACAATCGCCGCCACGTTTCGCCGCACGACCGCGTAACGATCGTCGCGCTATCCGATCGCGCAACGAAAAAGGGCCGCCCGGTCGCCCGGACGGCCCCTTCGCCAGAATAGCCGAAACGGCTGATTACATGGCGTTGGTCATGCCGGCTTCGTTCGACATCATCATGCTGTCGTTGGACATCATGCTGTCGTTCGACATCATCATGGTGTCGTTGCCCATGGCGCCGTCAACGGCGGTCATGTTGTCCGACATCGTCCCGTCCATCATATCGGTCGAGTTCAGGTCGGTGACGGTCGCGTTATCGGCGGTGGTTTCGGTGTTACCGCCGCAAGCCGACAGCGCCAGCGCTGCACCGGCAACGATCGAACCGGTCAGAATCTTCGAAAATGCACGCATGGTAAGCTCCCTAAGCTGTGGAGTAGGCGGCGTTCTTAGCCGTTCATACCCAATCCGCTCTGGACGATAGTCGAACCGCCCGTCCCCCTCAAGCCTAGTTTTGTGCACCAGCGTACAAGGCGTCGAGGAAGACGGGAAAACCGTCTGCCAACGCCCGATCAAAATCACTCGCATCGATCGGTCTGCCAAGGGCTTGCGCGCTCGTAACCGGATATTCGGCGATGCCGCAGGGTACAATCCCACCAAAATGTGTCAGATCCGGGGCGAGGTTGACGGAAAATCCGTGCAGCGTGGCCCATCGCCGCACCCGAACGCCGATCGCGCCGATCTTGGCTTCGGTCCCGCCATCGCTGGTCCAGATGCCGATCCGATCGGGCACGGCATAGGCATGAATGCCGAATTCACCGAGCGCGCCGATGACCCATGACTCGACGGCATGAACGAACCGCCGGACGTCGCGCCCGCGCCGGGTCAGATCGAGCATCAGATACCCGACCCGCTGCCCCGGCCCGTGATAGGTATAGCGACCGCCGCGTCCCGCCGCATGGACCGGGAACCGGGTATCGAGCAGCTCGGCGGGGTCGGCGCTGGTGCCGGCGGTGTAGAGCGGCGGATGTTCAAGCAGCCACACCAGTTCATCCGCAGTGCGATCCGCGATCGCGGTCGCGCGTGCCTCCATTTGCGCCAGCGCCGCAGGATATTCGATGCGACCGGGCGAGCGGCGCCATTCGATCTGCTGTTCGGTTGCGATGGATGGGATGAAGGAGTGGGTAGCCATTTTCATTCGGGAAGAGGAGGGGTAGAGCGAGGTCCATCGATCAAATGGGGAGCGAGCGCAACGATGGTAAGTGTCGGAACAGTGTGGGACCGGGCGGTCGATTTCGTCCGCGAACATCTTGGCACCGTGATGCCGGTACTGATCGTGACCCAGTTCGCTGCTCCGGCGATCAGCGGTAGCCTGGCCGGGGTGCGGGCCGACGCGACCGGCGGTACCGCCGCCGGCCTCGGGCTGTTGTCGGTTGCGACCACGCTGATCTCGCTCTGGGGAGCGCTGTATCTGATCGGCTTTGCCGCGCAGCCGAGCGGGCGTGAGGATCGCCATGCGGCGATGACCATCGCCACCACCCGGTTCGTGCCGCTCGTGGGGCTCAGTGTCGTCGTACTGGTCGCGCTTGGCATCCTTGCGCTGCCGGGCATCCTGCTGGCGGTGGCCAGCGGGTTCGATTTCATGGCGATCGCCAACGGCACGTCGCTACAGCCGTCCGAATTCGGCAAGCTCGGCTCGGCGCTGCTCTATTTCCTCGTCTTTGCGCTGTTCGTCCTGTGGCTGTCGGCACGGTTGCTGCCGATCAACGCCGTCGTGGCGATGGAGCGGCGGGGGCTGGGCGCGTTCGGTCGGGCGTTCGCGCTGACGCGGGGGATGACGTGGAAGCTGATCGGCCTCATCATCTTGTACGCCATTGTCGCGGGGATCGCCGTATCGGCGGCACAGTTCGTGTTCGGTTCGGTCGTTGCGCTGATCGCCGGCGATACCGGCGGCCTGTCGATCGCGGCCATCGCCGGCGCGGTCGCCGTTGCCGCGGTCAGTTCGGTGCTGGCGCTGTTCCAGTCGGCGTTCATCGGCAAGCTGTATCGCGCCGTCGTCGGCGAGCAGGACGATCTGGCCGTCTTCGCATGAGGCTGGATGTCGCTGCGGCGGTACGTGAAGCGGTTTCGATCTGGCGGCGGGATCGCGACGTCATCGTGGCGGTCGCGGGCATATTCTTCTTCTTGCCCAATCTGATGCTGTCGCTGCTGCTGACGATGGACAGCGCGCCGGTGTCCGCCGATCCGGCAACGGCCGACAACGGTGCGCTCGTCGCGGCGTTGCAGGCGCAACTGATCGAGAATGCGCCGTGGCTGGCGGTGCAGGCATTGGCCGAGCTGATCGGCATCGCGGTGCTGCTGGCGCTGCTGCTCGATCCCGCGCGGCCGACGGTGGGCGCGGCGTTGCGCAGCGTCTTCCGTCGTCTGCCGGTGCTGGTCGTCGCGATGCTGCTGGTCAACGCGGCGAAGCTCGGCGGATTGCTGTTGCTGGTGCTGCCCGCACTGTACGTGATCGGCCGCGTGTTCGTGGTCATGCCGGTGCTGCTGGCCGAGCCGCAGCGGCGCTTCGGCGATGCGATGAGCCGGGCGCTCGCGCTGACCCGTGGCCATGTGCTGCAGTTGCTGTCGCTGTCGGCGCTGCTGTATTTCGGCGGGCAACTGATTGCGTTGCTGCTGACCAGCACCGCCAGTGCGGTATCGCGCAGCGGCGGCAATCCGGTGACCATGGCGATGCTCGCGACCGCCATCGCCTTTGTCGGGGCAGCGATGTCGACCGCCTTCGCGCTGGTCCGGGCGACCGTCTATCGACGGTTGGCGAGCAAAGGATAATGCGGCGCGCTGTCGGCGGGAAGGATGCCGATGGCACGCGGATCGGCGAAGGTCTCGATCGTCCGCTGGTACGGCACGAACCCCGAGCGCCGATAGAAGGCGAGCGCGCCGGGATGGTCGAGCGTGCAGGTATGGACCCAGACCCGGCGCACGTCCCTGCGCCAGGCCAGCGCCAGCGCCTGCGCCATCAGCCACCGTCCATGGCCCTGTCCCGTCAGTTCGGGGATCAGCCCGACATAGGATAGTTCACACTCGCCCGCCTTCCGGTCGTCGAGTTCGAGCATCCCGACCTCGATCCCCGCGCGGTCGACCACCGCCCAGATGCGGACCGCATCGCCGCGAAGGATCGCGGCCAGCGTTTCGTCCGCCATCACCAGACGCGAAAACCACAGCCATGGCTGGCCGATCCGGCGGAAGAGCGCGCGATAGCGATCGATTCCCGGCTTGTCCCAGCGCACCAGTTGCAGCGGCGACGCCGGTAGCGGGGCCGGACGCGGCCGTTCGAGCATTTCGAGCGAGGTGACGATCGTCGCCACCTCGTCCGGCTTGACCGGGATCAGCGCCACTCCGTCAGCTCCACGTCGCCAGCGGCGGCAGGCTCATCAGGATCGCATCGATATTGCCGCCGGTCTTCAGCCCGAACAGCGTCCCCCGGTCATAGACCAGATTGAACTCGGCATAGCGCCCACGCCATTCGAGCTGGCGTGCGCGATCCGCATCGTCGAACGGCATCCTCATCCGCCGCCGGACCAGTTGCGGATAGATCGACAGGAATGCTTCCCCGACATCGCGGGTGAAGGCGAAATCGTCGTCCCAGTCGTTCGACAGATGGTCATAAAAGATGCCGCCGACACCCCGGTGCACCCCGCGATGGGGGATGTAGAAATAGTCGTCGGCCCATTGCCGGAACCGTGGATAATGCGCCGGATCATGGGCGTCGCAGGCGGTCTGCATCGCCGCGTGGAAGTCGGCGGTATCCTGCGGATAGGGGATGGGTGGATTGAGGTCCGCGCCGCCGCCGAACCAGCGCTTGGTGGTCACCAGAAACCGGCAGTTCATATGGACGGCCGGGACATGCGGATTGGCCATGTGTGCGACGAGGCTGATACCCGTCGCGAAGAACCGCGGATCGTCGGCGGCCCCGTGGATCGACTTGGCGAACTCGCCTTCGAATGTGCCGCCGACCGTTGAGACGTTCACCCCGACCTTTTCGAACACCTCGCCCTTCATCACCCCGCGAACGCCGCCGCCGCCGGGTTCGCCCGACGGATCGGTGCGGTCCCAGCGGGTATAGTCGAAGGTCGCGTCGGACCCGCCCTCGCGCTCGATCGCTTCGAACGACGCACAGATACGGTCACGCAGCGATTCGAACCAGGTACGGGCGGACTGTTGCTGGGGGTCGAGCGGTTGCATGACCATCGCTTTGCCGGGCGAGGCGGGCAGGGGCAAGAGGACGGAAGATATCTACCGGATGTACCCGGCAAGGGAACCGGTGTCATAATCAAGAGATATGCCACTGATAGCCGTGTTTGTGACAACGGAATGTCCGCATGTCGAACAGGATAATCACATTACGGAACGACAAGGCGCGTAGGTTCCTTTAGCCGCCAAGGTTCGATCCGACGCAAATCCGCCATTCCTGCCTCGTAAAAACCGGTCGACGGGACGGTTCAGGGGGGGTAGGACAGTAGCAACGAAATCGAACCGCCGGACCCTTTGGCAGCGAGCGTCTGCTGATACCGGTTACCTGATGGAGAGACTCATGTTCGACCGCACCTATTACGCAACGCATCCCGATATGATGGAATGCGTTTCGAACGAGGAACTGCGCGACCGGTATCTGATCGAGGGCCTGTTCCGCGAAGGCGAATGCGTCCTGAACTATACCCATGCCGACCGGTTCGTGATCGGTGGCGTCGCGGTGGGCGATGCGCCGGTGAAGCTGCCCGCGCAGACCGAACCGAAATCGGCCGCCGGGCATCCGTTTCTCGAACGGCGCGAAATGGCCGTGGTCAATGTCGGCGAGGCCGAAGGCACCCTGACCGTCGATGGCGAGACGTTCACGCTCGGCAACAAGGACTGCGTCTATGTCACCATGGGCGCCACCGACGTCGAATTCGGCGGCACGGGCGCGCGTTTCTATATCGCGTCCTGCCCGGCGCATAAGGGCTTCACCACCCGCAAGCTCGGCATCGCCGACGCCAATGCGCTCGACCGTGGCAGCCTCGAGGAATCGAACGAACGTACCATCTATCAGCTGGTCATTCCGGGCGTATGCGATTCGGCGCAGCTGGTCATGGGGCTGACGGTGCTGAAGCCCGGCAGCGTGTGGAACACCATGCCCCCGCACATCCATGAGCGTCGCAGCGAGATCTATTTCTACTTCGAACTGCCGACCGACAACGACAAGGTGTTCCATTACATGGGCGAGGGCGAAGCGATGCGCCACATCGTCATGGGCAATGAGGAAGCGGTCATCTCGCCGCCGTGGTCGGTGCATATGGGGTCGGGCACGCGCGCCTATGCCTTTATCTGGGCGATGGCGGGCGAGAACCAGGACTATACCGACATGAACGTGCTCGACATCTGTCAGCTGGCGTGATCCGCGGCGGCCCTCGCGCAGGCGGGGCCGACGCCGTCATCGCAGCTATGCAGAAGATTGCCTCCCCGCCGCGGCGGGGCCAGGAGGAATTGCCATGAATCCCTTCGATCTTTCGGGCCGGGTCGCGGCCGTCACCGGTGCCAATACCGGCATCGGACAGGCCATCGCGCTGGCGCTCGCCGCTGCTGGCGCCGATGTCGCGCTGATCGGTCGCACCCCGGCCACCGACACCGCCGAACGGGCGCAGGCGATGGGTCGCCGCGCGGAAATCGTCTCCGCCGACCTGTCGACCATCGCACCGGTCGACGGGGTCGTGTCGCAGGTCGTCGACACGCTGGGCGGGCTCGATATTCTGGTCAACAATGCCGGGATCATCCGCCGCGCCGACAGCCTCGACTTCACCGAAGCCGATTGGGACGCGGTGATCGACACCAACCTGAAATCGGTGTTCTTCCTCTGCCAGTCGGCCGGCCGCCACATGATTGCGCAGGGGCAGGGCAAGATCATCAACATCGCGTCGATGCTGACCTTTCAAGGCGGTGTCCGCGTGCCGAGCTATACCGCATCGAAATCCGGGATCGGCGGCCTGACCAAGCTGCTGGCGAACGAATGGGCGGCAAAGGGCGTGAACGTCAACGCGATCGCGCCGGGCTATATCGCCACCAACAATACCGCCGCGTTGCAGGCCGACGAAACCCGCAACCGCCAGATTGTCGAACGGATACCGGCCGGACGCTGGGGTGCGGCCGACGATCTGGGCGGTGCGGCGGTCTTTCTCGCCTCGTCCGCGTCGGACTATGTCAACGGCCATGTCCTTGCGGTCGATGGGGGATGGCTGGCGCGATGATCCTTTGCTTCGGCGAATTGCTGCTGCGGCTGACCGCGCCGGGCCGCGAGCTGTTGATGCAGAGCGGCCGGTTCGATGTGAATGTCGGCGGGGCGGAGGCGAATGTCGCGGTCGGTCTCGCCAATCTTGGTCATGCCAGCGCCTGCGCCAGCGCGGTACCCGACAGCCCGCTGGGACGGGGAGCCGTGTCGGCGCTCCGCGCGCAGGGCGTCGATTGTTCGCGGGTCGTGACCCGTGACGGACGTATGGGCCTGTATTTCCTCAGCGTCGGGGCGGGGCTGCGCGCGTCGGACATTGTCTATGATCGCGCCGGCTCCAGCTTTGCGACTGCACCGGCCGACAGCTGGGACTGGGACCGGCTGCTCGACGGCTGCACCCGGCTGCACTTGTCGGGGATTACCCCGGCTTTGGGGCGGGAAAGCGCAAACGCCGCGATCGCAGCCGCCGAAGCCGCGCGCGCGAGGGGGCTGACGATCTCGTTCGACGGCAATTACCGTGCCCGCCTGTGGGAAGCATGGGACAGCGACCCGCGCAGCGTGCTGACCCGGCTGGTCGGCCTTGCCGATCTGTTGTTCGGGAACCACCGCGACGTGTCGCTGCTGCTCGGACAGGATTTCTCGGGCGATGGCGAAGATCGTCGGCGCGAAGCTGCGCAAGCGGCGTTCGCGGCGTTCCCGAACCTCAAACACATCGCCTCGACGGCGCGCCATGTCATCGATGCCGACCATCACCGGCTGTCGGCACGGATCGATATGCCGGGCGGTTCGGTGCAGACCCCGGAAGTCTCGATTTCCGGCATCGTCGACCGGATCGGCGGCGGCGATGCCTTTGCCAGCGGCGTGCTGCACGGTCTGATGTCGGGTGAAAGCGAGGACGTGGCAGCGCGCTGGGGCCTTGCGGTCGCGGCGCTGAAGCATTCGTTGCCCGGCGATTTTAGCCTGTTTCATCAATCCGATATCGATGCGTTTCTTGCCGGCGGGCTGGACGTCCGCCGCTGATCCGATCATAGGATGTGCCCGGGGGCACGGCTGCGGAACGGCGGCCGTCGGGCCACGTTGTGTGGGCGATGCGAGGCGACGTGGATCTGGACGGGGGCAGCAGCGAACGGGCGCGGCGCGACGATCATCGCATCGCGCTGGAAATTGCCGGTACCGACAGCGGCACCGACCCGTTCGTCGCAGCGGTGCGCGCGACCCGGATGCCGATGGTCGTCACCAACCCGCGGCTGCCGGACAATCCGCTGGTCTTCGTCAATGACGCCTTTTGCCGCCTGACCGGTTACGACCGTGACTGGGTGATCGGCCGCAACTGCCGCTTTCTGCAGGGTGAGGACAGCGACCCCGCGGCGGTCGCGCAGATCCGCGCGGCGGTGGCGGCCGAAGAGTCGATCGAGATCGACATCCGCAACTATCGCCGCGACGGGACGGCGTTCTGGAACCGGTTGCTGCTGGCGCCTGTCCCCGACGCCGATGGCAAACTGGCCTATTTCTTCGCCAGCCAGCTCGACGTCACCGCCGAACGCGACCGGGTCGACGGACTCGAATCGACCAATGCCGCATTGCTCGCCGAACTGGCAGGCCGCTTCCGCGAACAGGAAGAGCGCGAACGCGAGATGTTGTTCGCGCTGGAGGCAGGGCGGTTCGGCACATGGTCCTTCGACCGCATCACGCGACAGCTGAGCATGTCGGCAATCTGCCGCGCCAATTTCGGTTTCGACACCGATTATCCGCCATCGCCTGCCGAAATTTCCGCGATCCTCCACCCCGACGATCACGCTGCGACGATAGCCGCGATCGAGGCGAGCCTTGCTGGCGAAGCGCTCGAGATCGAGGTTCGCGTCCGCGTGCCCGATGGCGAGACGCGCTGGATCGCCAGCCGGGGGCAGCCGACCCGTAACGCCGCGGGCGAGATCACGCGACTGACCGGCGTGTCGATCGACGTCACCGCGTACAAGCGGCTGGAACGGATGCGCGCGGCGATGGCCGAGCTGAACGAGATGTTGCGCCTGCCCGACGACCCGATCGAGATGACCGCCGCCGCCGCGCGCATCATCGGCGAGGCGCTGGGTGTCGACCGGGTCGGCTATGGCATCGTCGATCGCGCTGCCGAGACGATCACCATCGATCGCGACTGGAACGCGCCGGGCGTGGCCAGTCTGGCCGGGGTGCTCCAGTTCCGGGATTATGGCCACTATATCGACGATCTGAAACGCGGCGAGACGGCGGTGGTCGAGGATGCCCGGGTCGATCCGCGCACTGCCGACACCGCCGCCCAACTGGAATCGATCAATGCCCGCGCGTTCATCAACATGCCGCTCACCGAACTCGGCGGGCTGGTCGCGCTGCTGTACGCCAACCACGGCGAGCCGCGCGTCTGGCGCGACGACGAAATCGCCTTTATTCGCGAAGTCGCCGAACGCACCCGCGCCGCGACCGAACGCCGCCGCGCCGAACACGAACTCGCGGCGCTGGCATCGTCGCTCGAGGAACAGGTGGTCGACCGGACCAGGGCGCTGGTCACCGCCCAGGATGCGTTGCGCCAAAGCCAGAAGATGGAGGCGATCGGACAATTGACCGGCGGCGTCGCCCATGACTTCAACAATTTGCTGACCATTGTCCGCTCCTCGGTCGATCTGCTCCGCCAGCCTTCGCTCGCGCCCGAACGTCGCGAACGCTATCTCTCGGCGATCAGCGATACCGTCGATCGGGCCGCGAAACTGACCGGACAACTGCTCGCCTTCGCCCGCCGCTCGGCGCTCCAGCCCGAGACGTTCGACGCCAATGTCGCGGTCGCGGCACTAGGCGACATCATCCGCACGCTGGCGGGCTCCCGGATCGACGTGACGATCAACGCCAGCGCCGACCCGGCATTCGTCGATGCCGATCCGAACCAGTTCGACACCGCCATCGTCAATATCGCCGCCAATGCCCGCGACGCGATGCAGGGGGAGGGGCGGCTGACGCTGTCGATCGGGTGTATCGACGGCATTCCCGCCAGCGCGGCCGCCCCCGCCGTGCCGGGACGGTTCGTGGCGGTGACCATCGCCGACACCGGCAGCGGTATCGACGAGGAAACGCTCGGGCGCATGTTCGAACCCTTTTTCACGACCAAGGCGCTGGGCAAGGGCACCGGGCTCGGGCTCAGCCAGGTATTCGGCTTCGCCAAGCAATCGGGGGGCGAGGTCCGCGCGCGCAGCGTGCCCGGCAATACCGAATTCATCCTGTACCTGCCGCGCGCCGCCGCGCCGACCAGCAATGCCGCCCCGCTCCGCAACGATATCGAGCCGGGCGGCGGCGACGGGCTGCGCGTGCTGGTGGTCGAGGATAACGACGCGGTCGGCACCACCACCACCCATGCGCTGGAGGCGCAGGGTTTCATCACCGTCCACGCGGCCGACGGGCAGGTGGCGCTCGACCTGTTGGCGGACAACCCGCAGGGTTTCGATGTCGTGTTTTCGGACGTGATGATGCCGGGCATCGACGGCATGGAACTGGCGGCGCGGGTGCGGGATCGGTATCCGCAGCTGCCGGTGCTCCTGACCAGCGGCTATAGCGACGTGATCGTCCGCCACGGCACGATGGGGTTCGATCTGCTGCACAAACCCTATACCATCCGCCGGCTGGTCGTCGCGCTGCGCCGGACCGCGGGACGTTGAACACACCCCCGGTCGCGACGCCGCGCGGGTTCGTCGCACTCTATACGCTCGCCTATTGCGGGTTGTTCGTCGCATTCATGCCGTTCGTATCGATCCTGTTGCAGGTGAAGGTCGCTGCGATCGACCCCGCCAACCGGGTCGCTTTGCTGGGGCAGGTGGTGCTGGGCGGGGCGTTGATCGCCAGCATCGCCAATATCGCCGCCGGCTGGCTGAGCGACATCGGCTGGCGGCGCAGCGGCAGCCGGCGGTCGCCGATCGCAGTCGGGCTGGTGCTGATCGCCCTCGCTTTCGCAGCGATCCACTGCGCGCAGACGCCTGGCTGGCTGTTCGCGGCCATCGCCTTCTGGCAGGTCGCGCTCAACCTGATGTTCGCGCCGATGGTGGCGGTCATCGCCGACGAGGTCCCCGATGCCGACAAGGGGCGGGTGTCGGGCCTGCTCGGCATTTCGCACCCGATCGGGGTGTTGTCGGCGGCAGCGGTGACTGCCCCGATGTTCGTCGGCGAAGGCGCACGTTTCGCCGCCAACGTCGTGCTGGCGGCAGTGATGATCCTGCCGTTCCTGCTGTTCGTGCGCGAGCGGGGGGCGGGCGATGGGGCGTCGAACGATGACGCAGCAGCGGCGAGCGTCGTGCCGCGCGGCGACCTGATCCGTGCCTGGGTCGCACGACTGGCGATGCAGGTCGCGGGCAACGGACTGACCGCCTACGCCTTCTTCCATTTCGCCGACCGCTGGCGGGGCGACGGCGATGCGGCCGGACCGGTCGCGCGGGCGATGGCGATCGTCACCGCCGTGGTGGTCGTCGCCACCATTGTCGCCGGGCGCTGGTCCGACCGGGTCGGCGGGCGCAAGCCGTTTCTGGGCGGCGCGACGCTGTTGGTCGTGGCCGGACTGATCGGCATGGCAATCGCGCCGGGCTTCGTCGGTGCGGCGATCGGCTATGGCGTGACCCAGACCGGCTTGTCGGTGTTCCTCGCGCTGCATTCGGCGCTGGCGATGCAGTTGCTGCCCTCGCCACGGACCCGCGGGCGCGATCTGGCGATCCTGAACCTCACCAACACGCTGCCAGCCTGCGTTCCGCCGCTGCTGGCGGCGCTGGTGCCGGCAGGGGCAGGGCTGGGCGCGGTGTTCGTCGTGCTGGCGCTGGTCGCGGCGGGTGGCGGGCTGACCGCGCTGGCGATCCGGTCGGAGCGCTAGGCCCCGTCGCGCGTTGCCTGCACTTGCAGTTTTAGGGGAGCGCCCGATGATCCGTCTGTTCCATGTCAGCGACGTCCATTTCGGTGCGGAGGACAAGGACGCGATCGCATGGTTCGGTGAAGCGGTCGCGCGCGAACAACCCGATGCGATCATCATGACCGGCGACCTGACGATGCGCGCCCGCACCGCCGAGTTCGAGGCGGCGGCCGAATGGCTCGAAAGCCTCGGTCGTCCGGTCACGGTCGAGGTCGGCAATCACGACCTGCCGCTCTACAATCTCTTCGCCCGCTTCGTCCGGCCGTACAAACGCTACAAGCGACTGGAACGGATGATCGAACGCCCGCTGGAGATCGACGGCGTCGCGATCGTGCCACTCAAGACGACCGCCCGCTTCCAGTTCCGTTGGGACTGGTCGAAAGGCTATGTCGGGCCGAAGGCGCTGGCGCGCACGCTGCGGTTGATCGAACGCGTGCCGGAGGGGCGGATGATCTTCATCGCCGCGCACCACCCCCTCGTCGATGTCGGCACTAAATCCAGCGGCGAGACCGATGGCGGCCCCGCCGCGCTCGACGCCGTGGTGGCAGCGGGGGCGCATGCGGTGTTGTCGGGCCATGTCCACGACCCGTTCGATCTTCCCTATCGCACGGCCAAGGGGCGGTTGCGCATGATCGGCGCCGGCACGCTGTCGACCCGCACCCGTCGCGATCCACCGTCGTTCAACGAGATCCGGATCGACGGCGGTGCGTTCGAGACCATCGCGCGCAAAATGGGCGCGGCGGACGAACCAGTGACGATGGGCGACTAGAAGACTCCCCTGTTCGGTTCGCCGAAAAGCCTCTCGGGCGATACCGCTCCGAACGTCGCGAACGGAGCCACCTCTTGGCGTAACCCCGGCGAAGGCCGGGACCCAGTTGGGGGACGCTGGTGACTTACGGAAATGTCCTCCCGACTGGACCCCGGCCTTCGCCAGGGTAGGGGCAGAGGACTTTCGCAGACGTTCCGCGCAGGCAGGGAGCGACGGCAAACCGCAGCCGAAGCTGCCCCCCGCCGCTTCGAAACCAGCCCTTAGGACAAGCGCCGCCCGATCAACGTACCCTTGGTCCCGCGATTGACCAGTTCGAACCGGAAGTTCGGCCACCGCCGCCGCCAGCGCTGTGCGACCACGCGCTCGCCCGGCCGTGCGCCGTCGTCGAGCATCACCACGCCACCCACCGGCAAACGATCGAACAGCGTCTCGGCTGCGCCGCGAACATAGGGATGGATCGTCCATGGCGGCCCGTCGATCAGCAGCAGGTCGACCTGATCGGGCAGCGCATCGATATCGTACCAGACGCCCGGCCAGTCCCCCGGCGATTCGACCAGCGGTGCCGCGCGCAGATCGGCGGCGATACCGTGTTCGGCCAGCCATTCGCGCGTCGCGTCGACGAAGCCGGCATGCTGGTCGAAGCTGATCAGCTGCCCGCCGCCATGTTTGGCCAGTGCCGCGCCGGTCACCAGACTCGACGCGCCGGTGCCCAGCTCGACGACGGTGCGCGGCCGGTTGTCGGCGATCTGCTCGACGATCAGCGACAGATACCCGGTATCCGCCTTCCAGCTTCCCAGATTGGGCAGCGCGTCGGGGGCAAGGCCCAGTTCGGCCATCAACCGCGCCTTGTCGGCCCGCTTGCCGCCCGACAGGCTGCGCAGCAGCCACGGCCACTGGATCGCGCCGAACGCGATGGTGAACAGCTTGTCGGACAGGCTGCGGCGCAGTTCCTCGGGCCACAGGTCCGAATCGGCAAGCGGCAGCAACGAAGTCTTGGCACGCGAGGTCATGGCGTCTCTTGTTTTCGGCTCCGCCAGCGTGCGGACGGCCACTCGCTATACGGTTATGACCCAAACGAAAAGGGCGGCCCGATACCGGACCGCCCCATCGGGATCGCAACTGGCCGCAAACCGGAACCTTTCGGTACCGCGTGCGTGCGATGTTGTCCGAACGCAAGTCCGGCCCGCCTTCCCTTCCGACCACCCGAACACGATACGCCGTGGGTGACAGGACAAGAAAACGGGCCGGGATTGCGAAGCGCACCCGACCGGGCGCGCTTCCAGACGACGTTTAGCGCTTCGAGAACTGGAAGCTGCGGCGGGCCTTCGCCTTGCCGTACTTCTTACGCTCGACCGCGCGGCTGTCGCGGGTCAGGAACCCGGCGGCCTTGACCGGCGCCCGCAGGATCGGCTCGTAGCGGGTCAGTGCCTGGCTGATGCCATGCTTGACCGCGCCGGCCTGACCCGACAAGCCACCGCCCTTGACGGTGCAAATCACGTCATACTGACCATTGCGGTCGGCGACGCCGAACGGCTGATTGATGACGAGGCGCAGCGTCGGACGTGCGAAATACACTTCCTGGTCGCGGCCGTTGATCGTGATCTTGCCCGAACCCGGCTTGATCCAGACGCGGGCAACGGCGTCCTTACGACGGCCGGTCGCATAGGCGCGGCCATAGGCGTCGATTTCCTGCGCGCGCAGCGGCATGGTCGGACGGGGCGGTTCGACCGGAGCGGCGGGTGCTTCCGCGCCATCGGCCTGCGGGGCCGAAGCCTGCGGTGCGGCGGCCGGAGCTGCCGGGGCCTGCTGGCCGGTCAGGTTCGCGAGGTCGGAAAGGGACTGGCGGTTGTCGGACATTATGCGCCCACCTTGTTCTTGCGGTTCATGCCCGCGATGTCGAGAACCTCGGGGTTCTGCGCGCCGTGCGGATGCTCGGTGCCCTTGAAGATGCGCAGGTTGCGCATCTGTTCGCGGCCCAACGGTCCGCGCGGGATCATCCGTTCGACGGCCTTTTCAAGGACGCGCTCGGGGAAACGGCCTTCGAGGACCTTCTCGGCGGTGACCGCCTTGATGCCGCCGGCATAGCCGGTGTGCTTGTAATAGGTCTTCGTCTTCGCCTTGTTCGAGGTGAAGCGGATCTTGTCGGCATTGATGACGACGACGTTGTCACCGCAATCGACGTGCGGGGTGAACGACGTCTTGTGCTTGCCGCGCAGCACGTTGGCGATGATCGACGCAGCGCGACCGACCACCAGGCCGTCGGCATCGACGATATGCCATTTCTTCTCCACCTCGTGCGGCTTGGCCGACTTGGTGGTCTTCATGAGCGCCTTCATGGGCGTTGGACCTTTCGGAAGTTAACCGCATCCACCCCGAACCGGAGCGGTGCGAACGCTGGCCAAATGCCGAAAGGAGCCTCGGAAGTCAAGCAAACAGCGGCTTTGCTGACGGGTACCTAAATACCTGATGCCCGCCGGCCGGTCGCGTGCGCCGCCCAGGTGGTGGCGACGACCAGCATCGCGCCCACGAACTGGTGCAACGCCGCCACCTCGATCCGGACCCCGGTCATGACGGTCGCGATGCCCAGCAGGATCTGAAAGCCGAACGCGATATGTACAACCTTCGCCACCTTCGGGTGCCCGGCACGCTTGGCGGCGCGCGCCAGCACGATCAGCACCGCGACCGTCACCCACGCCCACCAGCGGTGGATGAAGTGAACGACATAGGGATCGTTGACGATCGCATCCAACGGGTTGCGCGCCGCCCATTCGTCCGCCGGAAAGAACCGTCCGTTCATCAGCGGCCACTGGTCGGTAACCAGCCCGGCATTCAGCCCGGCGACCCATGCCCCGAACAACAGCTGGACGAACAGCACCAGCCCTGCAACCGCCCCGACCGTAGTCATCCGCGCCGGCCGTGCATGGCGATCCGCCGCCAGTTCGCGCAGATCGAGCGCGGTCCACACCGTCCCCGCCAAAATCAGCAGCGCGTTGAGCAGGTGCACCGACAGCCGGATATGCGACACGTCGGTCCGCACCGACAGCCCCGACGCGACCATCCACCAGCCGATCGCCCCCTGCAGGCCGCCCAGCGCGAGGAGCGCCAGCAACCGCCCCTTATACCCCGCCGGGATCGCCCGTCGGACCCAGAACCACGCCAGCGGCAGCGCAAATGCCAGCCCGATCACACGACCGAGCAAGCGGTGGATATATTCCCAGAAGAAAATGCCCTTGAACTGGGCCAGCGTCATGCCCTGATTGAGTAGCTGATATTCGGGAATGCGCCGGTAATTGGCGAACTCCGCCTCCCATTGCGCGGCGTTCAACGGCGGCAGCGTGCCCGACAACGGCTTCCATTCGGTGATCGACAGCCCGGATTCGGTCAGCCGGGTAATGCCCCCGACCACGACCATCGCGACGATCAGTGCGGCCACCCACCACAGCCAGCGGGCGACTGCACCCGGCCGGGCGCGCGAGGGGAGGGGAGGAGCAAGCATCGTCGGCATTTAGCGTTCGCGTGGGTCGTTCGAAAGGGGCGTGTTTCGCTTTACCCGCCCCGGCTTGCCGCTACGGTGCCGCGATGCCGAAAGCCCGCCCATGACGATCGAAGCGCTGGTCGCGCGCTACGGCCTTGCCGCGCTGCTGCTCGGCGCGGGCGTGGAGGGGGAGACGGTCGTCGTCCTCGGCGGAATCATGGTCCAGCGCGGCAGCCTGCCCTATGTCGGCGCGATCCTCGCGGCGGCGATCGGCTCGTTCATTGCCGACCAGCTCTTCTTTGCTGCCGGCCGCCGGTTTCGCGATCATCCGCGCGTGGTGCGCTGGCGCGGCAAGCCGGCCTTCGTCCGTGCGCTGACCACGTTCGAGCGGCATCCGACGCTATTCGTTTTCGCCTTCCGCTTTCTCTATGGATTGCGCACCGTCAGCCCGGTCGCGATCGGCACTACCCGCCTGCCGCTGGCGCGCTTCGCGATCCTCAACGGATCGGCGGCGCTGCTATGGGCGACGATCTTCGTGTCGATCGGCTACTGGTTCGGGCATGGCCTGAGCGAACTGATCGGACGCTGGCTGCCGTCGTGGCAGGTGCTGGCCGGCGGCGGCATCGCGTTCGCCGTCATCGCCGGCCTGACCTGGTGGTGGAAACGACGCAGCTAATTCCTCCCGGTACGGGAAGGATATCAGTCGCCCTTGCGCCCCAGTTTCTCTACCCGGGCGATCACTTCTTCGCACACCGCCGGGGACACGAACCTGGCGATCGATCCGCCATACATCGCGATCTCCTTGACCAGCCGCGACGCGATCGGTTGCAGCGAGACGTCCGCCATCAGGAAGACCGTTTCGATCCGGTCGTTCAACTGCTGGTTCATGCCCGCCATCTGATATTCATATTCGAAGTCGGCGACCGCGCGCAGCCCCCGCACGATCACGCTCGCGCCCTGCCGCTCGGCAAAGGTCATCAGCAGCGCATCGAACGCGACGACGCGAATGTCGCCGCCAACGCCGGCAACCTCGCGCTCGACCATCGCCAGCCGTTCGTCGAGCGAGAACATCGGTGATTTCGACGGATTCGTCGTCACCCCGATCACCAGCCGGTCGACGAGCTTCGCGCCGCGCCGGATGATATCCATATGCCCGCGCGTGATCGGATCGAAAGTGCCGGGATAGACGCCGATCCTCACCGATCACGCTCCAGCACATAGCGGGCGATAGCGCGCAGCAGGTCGGCTTCGTGGCCGAAATCGCGCAGATGCTCGATCGACTGCTCCACCAGCATCCGTGCCTGTTCACGCGCACGATCGAGGCCGAGGAGCGACAGGAACGTCTCCTTGCCCGCCTCGCCGTCCTTGCGCAGCGCCTTGCCGACCGCCGCCTCGTCGCCCTCGACGTCGAGAATGTCGTCGGCGATCTGAAAGGCGAGGCCGATGTCGCGCGCGAACCCGCGCAGCGGGGTGCGCTGATCGGCTGGCAGCCGACCGAGGATCGCGCCCGCTTCGACCGAACAGGCGATCAGCGCGCCGGTCTTCATCGCCTGCAACCGGGTGACGGTGTTCAGGTCGAAGCTCGTTTCCTCGGCCTCGAGGTCCATCGCCTGGCCGCCCGCCATGCCCGACGGGCCGGACGCGTGCGCCAGATCGGCGATCAGTTCGATGCGGACATGACTGTCGGGATGGGTCGCCTCGTGCGCCAGAATCTCGAACGCCAGCGCGTGCAGGCAATCGCCGGCAAGGATCGCGGTCGCTTCGTCATACGCCTTGTGCACCGTCGGCTTGCCGCGACGTATGTCGTCGTCATCCATCGCCGGCAGATCGTCATGGATCAGGCTGTAGACATGGATGCATTCGATCGCGAGCGCGGCGCGCGCGGCGCGGCTCCGCTCGACATTGAACAGGCGCGCGGTCGCGAACACCAGCAGCGGCCGCAGCCTTTTGCCGCCGCCGATCGCAGCATGGCGCATCGCGCGGTACAGGTTCGCGCGCGGATCGCCGGGAACCGGCAGCAGCGCGTCGAACTGGCGATCCATCTCTGCCGAGACTTCCCGAAGGGCGGCGTTCAGCGACACCGGCGGCGCGATCGTCGCCATTATTGTGCGTCGAACGGCTGGGTCGAGGCGCGCCCTTCGGCATCGACCCGGATCGCCTCGATCCGCGCCTGCGCCGCATCGAGCCGCGCGGCGCATTGCGCGCGGAGCAGGTCGCCCCGGGCATACAGGTCGATCGCGGTCTGGAGGTCTTCCTGACCCGTCTCCAGCCGGCTTACGATTCCCTCGAGTTCGCGGAGCGCATCTTCGAAGGACAGGGCGGAAACATCGCGTTCGTCGGACATAGGCGACGCTATGGGGCAGGGGGCAGGGCGATTGCAACCGGGGAGCCGGGGTTGGTATGCGTTTTGGTCGATGGCAGTGATCCAGGGCGACGGTATGAACAGGATGCGGTGCATAGCGTTTCTATTGCTGATGACCGCCTGCGAACCCGTCGATCAGGAACGGATCCGCACCGTAGCCGCCTTGGAGGTCGTGCCGCGTGACGAAGCGGATCGCCGTTTGCTCGTGGAGATTTTCCGCCGCCATGCGCTGGCGGCTGGTTTTCATGTCGATGACGTATCGCGGAAGTGGCAGCAGTTCGAACGGACATCCGCCCTTCCTCCGTCATTCCATAGCAGTTTTAACGTAGGGGTCTGGCAGGGGGCTGATGATGAGGAGAACCAGATGCTGGCGGACGATCGGGGTCATATCGGACGGATATGGATTACGTTTCCCAAAGGGGCTGATGCGGACCGTGCCACGCAATTTCGCGAAGCGTTAATCGCGGACATCGATCGGCATTAGCCGGCTAGTCATGCTATTCCTATTCTTCCGACAGGCGCGCTGCCCTTCGCGAAAGATTTGATACTGGTCGGCAAAACTTACCGGATCAGGCCGGAGGCTCGCCAGCGCCATCTACTTGCCGACCGATCGCCGCTGTAGGAGCGCGGAATGCAGGTATCGCTATTCGGTTGAAAGATAGTCCCCGATCGCGTCCCAAGCCGCCTGCTTCGCTGCCACCCCCACCGTATGCAACGGACTGCTCGACGGCAGCGCCAGCGTCTCGACGCCGGCCACCATGCCGCGTCCGGCCTTCCACGCCGTCCCGCCATTGAACGCCACCAGCCGCAACGCGGGCAGGGTCGCGACGAGCGCCGCCACATCGTTCGCGGTCGCATCGCGGATCGCGGCGTCGCTGCTGCCCGGCCGGGTCGCGCTCGCCACCACGTCCCATAGCCCGATCCCCGCCGTCCGGAGCGCCGCCAACCGATCGTCATACGCAAGCGCAGGCAGCTCGACCCCGATTACCGGCGACAGCAACCGCCAGAACTGGTTCTGCGGATGCGCGTAATAGCGCCCCGCCGCCAGCGACGCATCACCCGGCAGGCTGCCGAGGATCAGCACGCGTGTCCCCGCATCGACCACCGGCGGGAACGACGCCTTGCGCGTCACACCGCCTGTCCCGCCGCCCAGCCGCTCGACCATGCCCATTGGAAATTATAGCCGCCGAGCCAGCCGGTCACGTCGACCGCCTCGCCGATCACATACAGGCCGGGCAGGTGCTTCGCCGCCATCGTCTTCTGGTTCAGGCCATCGGTCGCGACCCCGCCAACGGTCACTTCGGCCTTGGCGAACCCTTCGGTACCGTCGGGATGGAATTGCCAGCCCGACAGCCGGCGTTCGATATCGCCCAGCACCGCATCGCGCGCATTGCCGAGTTCGCCCGTCACCTCGAATTTTGCCGCCAGTGCCTCGGCCAGTCGGTCGGGCAGGGCCGCGCCCAATGCCGATCGCAGCCCGGCACGCGGGCGCGCCCGCTTGGTGGCGAGCAGCCAGCCCGGTGGCTGGTCGGGCACGAAATCGATCGTCACCGCCTCGCGATGCCGCCAATAGGACGATGCCTGCAGGATCGCCGGCCCCGACAGCCCGCGATGGGTGAACAACGCCGCCTCGCGAAACGTCGCCTTGCCCGCGCCCGCAACGACCTCGGTCGCGACCCCCGACAAGTCGCGGAACAGCGCGTCCCCGGGCGGCAGCGTCAACGGCACCAGCGCCGGCCGCGGCTCGACCAGCTTTAGGCCGAAGCGCTTGGCAAGGTCGTAGGCAAAGCCGGTCGCGCCGAGCTTGGGGATCGAAGGCCCACCGGTCGCGACGACCAGCGCCGGTGCCGTCGCGTCGAGATCGCCATGTCGCACGGTGAAGACGCCATCGGCATGGGTCACGTCGCGGATCGGCTGGCCCAACCGGATGTCCGCCCCCGCCGCCTCTTCGAGCAGCATCGCCACGATCTGTCGGGCCGATCCGTCGCAGAAGAGTTGCCCCAGCGTCTTCTCGTGCCACGCGATTCCGTACCGGTCGACCAGCGCGAGGAAGTCCTGGGCGGTATAGCGGCCCAGCGCCGACCGCGCGAATTGCGGGTTGGCCGAGACATAGCGGTCCCAATTCGTCCCGATATTGGTGAAGTTACAGCGCCCGCCACCCGAAATGACGATCTTGCGTCCCGGCTCCGATGCATGGTCGACGACCAGCACCCGCCGGCCACGCTGTGCGGCGATGCCGGCGCAGAACAGGCCCGCACCGCCCGCGCCGAGGATGATGGCGTCGTGACTGGTCATCCCCGGCCCTTCGCACGGGCGGCAGGTGAGGTGAAGGGGTCAGCCCCGCACCACGACCTTCATCAACTGTCCCGGCACCAGCCGCGCGCCGTCCTCCAGTCCGTTCAGCGTCAGGAAGCGGTCGCGCTGGAAATCGGGATAGGCCATCTGCCGGCTGAGCGAGTCTACCGTGTCGCTCGCTTTTACCGTGACGATGCGGATGCGCTTGCCGACGATCGCATTCGCCTCGGCCTGGCTCAGCGTGCCGAAGCTGTCGAGCAGCGATTCGAACGGGCCGATGCCGCGTCCGGCGGGCGTCACGATCTGGAAATAATAGGTCGCCGATGGATAGCGATAGGCGACGACGGTGACGTCGACCGCCTGATTGTTCGCGTTCGCGCGCACCGTGCCGATCGCCGCTTCGGTGCCGTTGATCCGCGTCCGCTCCGGCTCGCCGACATTCTGCGCGCCCAGCGCCGTCAGCCGCTGGCGCACGATGCTCGCCGGATCGCCCGCTGGCCCCATTCGGAACTCGGCCTGTCCGCCTTGCCCGGCGATGGTCACCGCATCGGTGCCGTTCTGCAACGCATAGCCGGCAGGCGCTGTGAAGCGGACGCGCAGCGCGGGGTGTTTGAAGGTCGTGCCGTCGATCACGCCCTGCGCGGGATCATCGTCATAGCGCAGCCCGTCCAGCATCCGCAGATAGGTCACGTCCTGCGCCGGCTGCGTCGTTGCGCGGCCCGCCTGCTGCGCCAGTGCCTGTGCGCGCCGGACGCGATCGGCGCCATTGGGGTGGGTGCTCATCCACGTCGGTACGGCATTGCCGCCCCGTCCGCTGGTCTGCGCCGCCAGCGCCTGCGCTTCGTTCAGCTGGACCAGTGCGTCGGCCATGCCCGACGGCGAATAGCCCGCCGCCGTCGCATAGCGGACGCCGAACTGATCGGCCTGATATTCCTGATTGCGGCTGTACGACAGGGTGTAGAGCTGCGACCCGACCCCGGCGATCCGCCCGACAAGATCGCTGCCCGTCACCGCCCCCAGTAGCGTCGCGCCCAGCGTGCCCAGCGTCGAACGCGTGCTGCGCGAATTGCTATGGCGGGCGGCGACATGGCCGACCTCATGTCCCATCACCGCCGCCAGTTCCGCTTCGCTGTTCATCAGCGCCAGCAACTGCCGCGTGATGTAGACATAGCCGCCGGGGATCGCGAAGGCGTTCTCGACCGGCGAATTGAGCAGCGTCACCGTGAAGTCGCCGCTGGCGTTCGACAGGCCCGACTGCACCGCCACCCGCTTGCCGACGCGCTCGACATAGGCGGACTGCGGCCCCGAATAGCGGCCGCCATATTGCGCCAGCAACTGCGGATTGGCCTGCGCGCCCTGTGCGCGGTCGTTCTGCGAGATCGATCGCGTCTGCGCCGCCACCGGGGTCGTGATCGTCGCGGCGCACAGCATGGCCGCGGTCCAGATCCGTTTCGTCATCTTAGGCAGTCCCCCGTTCAGTCTCGTTCGGAATACGTTGCGATACGACAACGGTTCCGTCGCTCAGCTGAACAACTCGCCCTGCGCCCCGGCCGGCGGGCGGAACAGATCGCAGCGCAACGGCGCGTGGCCGCCCGTCAATCCGTGCCGACGACAGGCGATGGCGAAGCGCGTCGCCAGCAACTGTCCCCACACGCCTTGCCCGCGCATCCGCGAATGGAATCCCGGATCATTGTCGCGCCCGCCGCGCAGCGACCGGACGATCGCCATCACTTTTCCCGCGCGATCGGGAAAATGCGCCTCCAGCCATGCGCGGAACAGCGGCGCCACCTCATGCGGCAATCGTACCGGCAGGAAATAAGCACCCTTCGCCCCCGCCTGCGCCGCGCGTTCGATCAGATGTTCGACCTCGTGATCGGTGATCGAGGGAATGACCGGCGAGATCGAGACATAGGTCGGTATCCCCGCCGCGCTCAGCTTCGCGACTGCGTCCAGACGCTTGGCCGGATGCGGCGCACGCGGCTCCAGCGTCCGCGCGATCACCGGGTCGAGCGACGTCACCGACAGCGTGACGCTCACCAGCCCCTTGGCCGCCATCGGTGCCAGCAGGACGATGTCGCGCACCACCCGGTCGGATTTGGTCGTGATGGTCAGCGGATGATTCGTCTCCGCCAGCACCGCGATACAGTCGCGCGTGATCCGCCATTCGCGCTCGATCGGCTGATAGGGATCGGTGTTGGTCCCCATCGCGATCGGCTGCGCGACATAGCCGGGCTTGCCAAGTTCGGCACGCAGCAACGCCGCCGCATCGGGTTTGGCGAACAGCTTCGTCTCGAAATCCAGCCCCGGCGACAGGTCGTGATAGGCATGGCTCGGCCGCGCGAAGCAATAGATGCAGCCATGTTCGCAGCCCCGATACGGGTTGATGCTCCGATCGAACGGCATGTCCGGCGACGAGTTCCGGGCGATGATCGTGCGTGGCTGTTCGATCGTCACCGTCGTCCGCAGGACCGGCTCCGCGCCATCGACTGTCTCCCGCCAATCGAGCCAGTCGCCGTCCGCATCGCGAGACGGCAGTGCGAAACGGTTGCTCACCGCATTCTCGGTCGCTCCACGGGCAGGACGGTTGCGCATTGCGCGATCCTATCGCTTCCATTAGAACGAAGCAAGAACAAGGGAGAAAGGCTATAATGGCGCGATTGAACTATCTCGAACTGCCGGTGGCGGAGACCGGACCAGCGGCGGATTTCTACGCGAAGGTGATGGGCTGGACCTTTACCGCTTACGGCACGGATTATGCCGCGACGACGACCGGCGATACCGATCTGGGGCTGGACGCCGATACGCGATTGACGGTCATGCTGCCCGTTATTCAGGTCGAGGACCTCGAAGCGACGCTGGCTGCGGTCGAAGCCGCCGGGGGCACGGTCGTCGAGCCGATCTTCGCTTTCCCCGGCGGACGCCGGTTCCACTTCCGCGATCCCGACGGGCATGTGCTGGCGGCGATGGTGCCCGAATAACCCCTATCGTTCGAGCAGGCGCGGCATAAGCTCGACGAAATTGCACGGCCGGTGGCGGCTGTCGAGCTGTTCGGCAAGGATGCCGTCCCAGCCGTCCTTCACCGCGCCGGTCGATCCGGGCAGCGCGAAGACATAGGTGCCGCGCGCGACACAGGCGGTCGCGCGCGACTGGATGGTAGAGGTGCCGATCTTGGCATAGCTTTGCCAGCGGAACAGCTCACCGAAACCGGGGATCAGCTTGGTCGCGATCCGCTCGACCGCTTCGGGCGTCACGTCGCGGCCGGTAACCCCGGTGCCGCCGGTGGTGATGATGCAGTCGATCGCAGCGTCGTCGATCCACTGGTTCAGTCGCGCGACGATGGTGTCGATATCGTCCCGGACGATCGCGCGGTCGGCAAGGGCATGGCCCGCGCCCTCGACCCGCGCGACCAGCGTGTCGCCCGACCGATCCTCGGCCAGCCCCCGCGTGTCCGATACGGTCAGTACCGCGATCCGCACGGGCACGAAGGCCCGGCTTGCATCAATGGGCATCGGCGACGCGCGTCCGGCCGGTCTTGCTCACGCGGATCGCGGCGGCACCCGGCAGGCCGGGGAATTTCGGCCACATCCCCTGCGCCAGCGCGGCGCGGCTGGCCGACGGCTTGCCCGCCTGCTTCTCATACATCCAGTAATTGCGCAGCACGGTCATCACATAGCCGCGCGTCTCCCAATAGGGGATCGATTCGATATACATCAACGGATCGCCGCCGTCGCGCAACTGGACGTTCCATGCTTCGACCGGGGTCGGCCCGGCATTATAGGCCGCGATGATTTTCGGCAGCAGCCCGCCGGTGAACGGCCGGTCGCGCAACTGCTCCAGATAGCTTTGTCCCACCGCCATATTGACCTGCGGTTTCGACAGCGCCGACTTTTCCAGCTGCAACCCGTGCGCGCGGGCGTAATCGGTCAGCGCACCGGGCCGGATCTGCATCAGCCCCGTCGCGCCGGCCGGGCTGACGACACCGGCATCGAAGCGCGATTCCTGCAACGTGTGTGCGAACACCAGCGCCTTATCGACGCGCCAGCCACCCTCGGGCGTCCAGTCGGGGGCGGGATAGCGCGCCTCGACCAGCGGCCGGGCACCCTGCGGTCCGTTATGCGACAGCCACAATTGCGTCGCGGGCAGGTTCAGGCTGCCGCACAAGCGGGTCAGCGCCGGATAGTCGCCGGCGCCGCCGATTCGCGCCTGATATCGCAGCAACTTGTCGGCCAGCGCGCCTTCGCCGATCTCGGTCAGCGCGGCGGCGACCTTGACGTTCGACCGGCGCTCGAGCGCGCGCCAGTCGTCGGTCGCCGGCGCGCGCGATGCCGCATCGGCCCCGTCGATCAGCCCCAGCGCCTGCCGCGCCAGCAACCCGTAATAGGTTTCCCCATATTGCGCCGCCGTCTGCAACCGCCCCTGCACCAGATCGGGCCGCCCGCACGCAATGTCGGCACGCGTCGCCCAGTACAACCCGGCCGAGCGCAATTCGGTATCGCCCGCGCGCTGCGCGACGCTGGCAAACGAGGTCTGGGCCGCCGCGCAATCCTGTTGCCGCCACGCCGCCAGTCCCTGCGTCCAGTCGGCCTGCGCCGCCCAGTCGCCCGAGCCGCGCTGCGCCACCGCCGCCAGCCGGCGGGCATTGGCATCGTCGCCCGCCACGAAATAGATCCACGCGACCCGCCCGCGCATCTCGGTCAGCGCCTCGGGAGTCAGGTCCGACTCGCGCGTGGCGATCAGCGCTTCGGCGGCGGCACCGTCATCGACCTTCACGAACGGCTTCATCGCGTCGAGCAGTTGCGCGGCGGCCGCGTCACTGCGCGCCGCCTTGGCGCGCAGCCGCACTGGCGCGGCATCGAACCACACCAGCTTCTGCTGCATCGGCAATTCGGGCAGGGTTTCGGCCCCGCGCAGCTTGGCAAGGCGGGCAAGATCGGGGGCGTGCGGCAGGTCGGGTGCCTCGGTCAGCAGCGCCAGCAACTGCGGCAGCTCGACCTTCGGCGATCCCTTGGCCGTATAGAGTTCAGCCCGGGCGACGGCATGCAGCGGCCCCGGCTTCATCGCACTGAGCCGCAATTGCGCATCGGCCCAGCGCCCGCCACGAATCGCCGCGAACACCTGCGTATAGGCATCGCGATCTTCGGCCGACAATTGCGGCGGCACCCGCGCCTCGACCGGGGTCCGGGCGACGCTCGCCAGCGTCGGCGCCTCGCCGGCATAAGCGGGGAGGGCGGGCAGCATCAGCGCCGCGAACACGATGGGGGTCAGCTTCACGTGATCGTTTCCCTGGTAAGCAACTGCAAATGCCGCCAGCTTTCCGCCTTGGCCAAGGGCCGCTCCAACAGGAAGCGCGGATGGAAAGTGGCGATGGCGAGGCAGTCTATGCCATCATGGTGAAGGGTCCGTAAACCACCGCGTTGCCCGTCCGGCCCCAGCAACGCCCGGCACGGTTCCGCGCCGAACAACAACAGCTTGCGCGGCGCGACCAGCGTCACCAGCCGCCGCGCCAGATCGTCGAGCGTCGCCTGCGCCTCGTCCGGCACCCGTCCGGCCAGCGGCCGCGCCTGTGCGACCCCGGCGATCGTCACCGCACCCCGGTCCAGCCCGATCGCCGCGAGCATGCGGTCGAGCAGCATGCCGACCGGGCCGGTCATCCAGCCCGTTTCCGCCGAATCATCGGCTTCGGGCAGATCGGTCAAAATCATCAGTGCCGGATTTTTTGTCGCCGCGACGGCCAGGCGTTCGCCATTCCATCCCGCCTCGGGCGCGGCATCGCCCATGCGCCATGCCAGAAACGCATCAAGCGTGTCGGGTGGCAGGTCGGCGGCGGGCGTCGACGCTACGGCAGCGGGCGCTCGCGTCGGGACGGGGGCCGCGAACCAGTCGCGCAGTTTGTCCTCGACCAGCGTGTCGACACCGGCATCCTGCCACCATTCCAGTGCGCTGGCTGCGGCTTCGTGCCACTGGATATGCTGGTCCGCCCCCATATCGCCTTTAACGCTCTCCTTGACCTCCCCGTCAATCTGCCCAAATCGTGGAGGAGGACAGGGCGTTGCAGCGACGCGACGATACGGGCAGTGCGCAGCGCCCGCGATGAGGATGGAAGATGAGCGAACGGGAATCGATGCCCTATGACGTCGTGATCGTCGGCGCGGGGCCTGCCGGCCTGTCCGCGGCGATCCGGCTGAAACAGATGGCGGCGGACACGGGCGAGGAACTGGCCGTGTGCGTGCTGGAAAAGGGATCGGAGGTCGGTGCCCATATCCTGTCGGGCGCGGTGTTCGATCCGCGCGCGATGGACGAACTGCTGCCCGAATGGCGGACGATGGGTTGCCCGATGGCCGAGGTTCCGGTGACCGAGAACCACCACTGGCTGTTGTCGGAAACCGACAGCAGCGAGGTGTCGCACCGCATCCTGCCGCCGTTCATGCAGAACACCGGCACCTATACCGGGTCGCTCGGCAATATGTGCCGCTGGCTGGCCGAACAGGCCGAGGGGATGGGCGTCGAGATCTTCCCCGGCTTCGCGGCGGCCGAAATCCTGTATCATGCGGATGGTTCGGTAAAGGGCGTCGCGACCGGCGACATGGGCGTGGCGCGCGACGGCACGCACAAGCCCGACTGGCAGCCCGGCCTCGAACTCCATGCCAAATATACGTTTTTCGCCGAAGGAGTGCGCGGGCATCTTTCGAAACAGATCATCCGTACCTTCGATCTGGCACGCGACAGCCAGCCGCAGGTCTATGGTCTGGGGATCAAGGAATTGTGGGACATTCCGGCGGAAAACCACGTCCCCGGCCGCGTGATCCATACGCAGGGCTGGCCGCTGAGCGAAACGCGCGGGTCGAATGGCGGCGGGTTCCTGTATCATCAGGCGAACGGGCAAGTGGCGCTCGGCTTCGTCACGTGGCTCAACTATTCCAACCCCTATCTCTCGCCGTTCCACGAGATGCAGCGGTGGAAGACCCATCCGGCGATCGCCGCGATCCTGAAGGGCGGCAAGCGCGTGTCCTACGGCGCGCGCGCGATCAACGATGGCGGGTGGCAGTCGGTGCCGAAGCTGACCTTCCCCGGCGGCGTGCTGGTCGGCTGTTCGGCGGGGTTCCTGAACGTGCCGCGGATCAAGGGCATCCATACCGCGATGAAGTCGGGCATGATGGCCGCCGAAGCCGCCTTTACCGCCGTGCGCGACGGGCGGCAGGGCGACGAACTGACCGCCTATACCGCCGCCTATGAAGCGAGCTGGGTGTATCAGGAACTGCGCACCGTCCGCAACGTCGTGCCGCTGGTCAAGAAATTCGGCGATTTTATCGGGTCGGGCGTCGCCAACGTGACGATGTGGGCGGAGCATTGGGGGCTGCGGATGCCGTTCACCATGGGCCATCATCCCGATCACGAAAGCCTGTGGCGCAAGGATCAGGTGCAGCCGATCGCCTATCCCAGGCCGGATGGCGTGCTGAGCTTCGATCGCCTGTCCTCGGTGTTCCTCTCGAACACCAATCACGAGGAGGATCAGCCGGTCCATCTGACGCTGAAGGACCCCGACGTCCCGGTAAAATACGATCTGCCACTCTACGACGAACCCGCGCAACGCTATTGCCCGGCTGGCGTATATGAGATCGTCGGGGCGGAGACGGACGATCCGAAATTCGTCATCAACGCGCAGAACTGCGTCCATTGCAAGACGTGCGACATCAAGGACCCGACGCAGAACATTAACTGGGTCGTGCCGGAAGGCGGCGGAGGACCGAATTATCCGAACATGTAGTATCGGTCTGCTGGTGGCGGCGCTGGTCGCGTCGCCGGCCGCCGCCGACACCCCGCTGGCCGCCTATGCCCGTGCTCGCGCCGCCGATGCCGATGGCCGGGTGACGATCGCGGCGCAGGGCTATGCACTGGCGCTGGCGGCACAGCCGTCCGATCCGGTCATCGCGGTGCGCGCGCTGCGGGAGGCGCTGGCGAGTGGCGACCTGGCGCTTGCCCGCCGCGCAGGGGCGGTGCTGCGCGCCGCCGATGTCGCGCCGCCCGATCTCGACATTCTCGGCCTCGCCGATGCCGTCGTCCGGCGCGATGTGGCCGGACAGCGGACGGCGCTGACCCGGTTGGCGGGATCGCCGCTGGGCTTCCTCGCGCCGCTGCTGGCCGAATGGGTCGATCAGTCTGCGCCGGCGATCGCCAGCGACGGCGGTGCGATCCCCCGCCGCTATGCCGCCGAGAACCGCGCGCTCCGCCTGCTCGCGACCGGGCAGGCGAACGAAGGCGTCGCCGCGGTCCGTGCGCTCCTGACCACCGGCGGCAACGACGCCGATTTTCGCCTGAACGCCGCGCAACTGTTGGCCCGGGCAGGCGATGGTGCGACGGCGCGGTCGCTGCTTGCCGGGAGCGACCCGGTTCTGTCGCGCAGCGCCGCGACGCTCGGTCGCGGCCGGCGGGGCGATGCCCGCTTCGGCATCTCGCGCCTGTTCGCGCGCATGGCCGGCGACCTGTCGGCCGAGGGGACCGAACCGCTGGCGATCATGCTTAGCCGGTCGGCCCTGTTGCTCGATTCCGGATACTCGCGCGCCCGTCTCGCGCTGGCCGATGCGCTGGCCCGCAGCGAAGCGACCGCCGAGGCGCAGGCGACGCTGGCCGCGATCCCCGCCGACGATCCCTTCGCGACCAGCGCCGCCGCGCTGGCCATCGTCATCCAGCAGCGCGCCGGCAACCCCGATGCGGCATTGGCGCTGGCCGCCAGACAGGCCGATCGCCCCGACGCGACCACCGCCGGCCTGCGCCGCTACGCCGACCTGCTGCTCGAAACCGGTCGGGCCGGGGAAGCCGCCGCCGTCTATGCCCGCGCCATGGCCCGGCCGGACGCGGCGAACGACTGGTCGCTCTATCTGCAACGCGGCGCGGCGCTCGACCGCGCGGGCGACTGGGCGGGGGCGCTGCCGATGCTGCGCCGCGCGGTCGAGCTGGCCCCGCAGGAACCCGCCGCGCTCAACTATCTCGGCTATGCACAGGTCGATCGCGGCGAGAATGTCGTCGAAGCGACGCGCATGCTCGAACGCGCCCATGCGCTCGCGCCCAAGGACCCGGCGATCGCTGATTCGCTCGGCTGGGCGCGGTTCCGGGCCGGCAACCCGACCGCCGCGCTGCCGCTGATCGAAGGGGCCGCGCGCGAAGCGCCCGACGATGTCGAAATCAACGAACATCTCGGCGATGTTTACTGGAGCGCCGGTCGCCGGGTCGAGGCGCGCTACGCATGGCGGGCGGCATCGGTCGAGGCGGAGGGCGCGGACGCGGCTCGATTGGCGAGCAAGCTTGCGAACGGACCCGCTTCGTCGCAACGCTGATCCGATGATCGTCGAACCCGCTCCCGCCAAGCTCAACCTCGCGCTCCATGTCCGTGCGCGGCGCGCCGATGGCTATCACGAACTCGAAACGCTGTTCGCGTTCGTCGCCGATGGCGACACGGTGATGCTGACCCCCGCGGCGCACGACGGCTTCACCATCACCGGCCCGTTCGCCGCCGGTTTGAGCGGGGAGGGCGACAATCTGGTCACCCGCGCCCGCGACGCTTTCCGCGACGCCTTCGGTCCCGGCGACCAGCTCGCGATCCTGCTCGACAAGCATCTGCCGGTCGCGTCGGGCATCGGGGGCGGATCGGCCGATGCCGCCGCGACGCTGCGCGGGATGGCGCGATTGCACGGCGTGGCGCTCGACGATCCGGCGCTGATGGCGATCGCCGACCGGCTCGGTTCCGATGTTCCTGCCTGTCTGGTCGGGCGGACGACGATCGGGCGCGGGCGCGGCGAGCAACTTACCCTGATCGATGCGCCGAAGCGGCCGGCATTGCTGGTCAATCCCGGTGTCGCGGTGTCGACCGCAAAGGTCTTTGCCGGCTGGGACCGCATCGATCGCGGTCCGATCGCCGATGGCGATGCGCTGACGATCGCACTCGCCGGTCGCAACGATCTCGAACCGCCCGCCCGCGCGCTGGCACCCGCGATCGACAAGGTGCTCGCGCTGCTGAACGCCGCGCCGGGCGTCACGCTCGCCCGCATGTCGGGATCGGGCGCGACCTGTTTCGCGCTGTTCGACGACGAAGCCGCCCGCGCCCATGCCGCCACCGCCATCCGGGCCGCACAGCCCGGCTGGTGGTGTCTCGAAACGAACCTCGCGTGACGGCGGTTCGTATCGGAACGGGGCAGGGCGGGTCATTCGTGCTCGACGATGCACCTGGCACGAAGTTTGTTGGGCAAGGGGCGCGGATCAAACGCCAGGAGCGGATCGTCCGTGGGCGGTCTCTCCGGACGCCGCCCACTTTTTCCCGATGATCGAGGGTACGCAGGGCTGGCAAATCGCCACGATCTGGCTGTCCCGTGGGAGCGCGAGGAACGCGCTGTCGATCGCGCACTGGCACGACCTTGCCGCCACGGTTGCCGATCTTGCCGCCGGGGACGCCCGTGCCGTCCTGATCGCCTCGCGCGAACCGGGCATCTTTTCGGCGGGCGCCGACATCGCCGAATTCGCCGAATTGCAACGTCAGCCCGACCGCGCCACTGCTTTTCGCGAAGCACTGTCCGCGGCGATCGAGGGCGTTGCCGCGCTGCCGATGCCGGTCATCGCCGCGGTCGATGGCGGCTGTTTCGGCGCAGCGGTTGCGCTGATCCTCGCCTGCGACATCGTCGTCGCCGGCGACGACGCGCGCTTCGCCGTTCCCCCCGCGCGGCTCGGCATCCTCTATCCACCCGCGGACATCGCCCGCCTGACCGCCGCCTTCCAGTCCCGCCGCCCGCCGGAGTTTCCATGACCGATCATCTGCCCGGCCGCGACACATCGCTGCTGCTGCTCGGCGATCACGCATCGGCGTTCGTCCCGCCCGACATCGCCATCGCGCCCGCATTGCTGTCGCTGCATATCGGCGTCGATATCGGGGCAGGACCGCTGACCCATGCGCTCTCGGCCAGTCTCGATGCGCCCGCGATCCTCGGCACCGTCTCGCGGCTGGTCATCGACCTGCACCGCCAGAGCGACCATCCCGGCCTGATTCCCACCGTTTCCGACGGCCATGCCATCCCGGCCAATATCGATGCCGACCGCGCTGGTCGCATCGCCCGCTTCCACGCCCCCTATCACCGCGCTATCCGTGCGCAGGTCCGCCGCGACCGCCCGCGCCTGATCGTCGCGATCCACAGCTTCACCCGCCAGCTCGAAACCGGCGACGGCCCACGCCCGTGGGAAGCGGGCATCCTCTACGGCCGCGACGACCGCGCCGCCCGTATCGCCATCGACTTCCTCTGCTCACGCGGCATTCCGACCGGCGATCAGCAGCCCTATTCCGGCCGCCTGCTGAACGCGACGCTCGACCGTCATGCCGATGGGCAGGGGATTGCGTCGCTATCGGTCGAAATTCGCAACGACCTGATCGCCGATCCCGCCGGCGTCGCCCGCTGGTGCGCCGTCCTGACCGAGATGATCGCGGCCGTACGTAACGGACTTGCGCTGAACGCTCCGCTTGCGCAATAGGCTGTCGCCATGACCCAGCAATTCGACAAGTCGCGGCTGCCGAGCCGCCATGTTTCCGTCGGCCCCGAACGCGCGCCGCATCGCAGCTATTACTATGCGATGGGCATCGCCGAAGAGGACATCGCCAAGCCTTTCGTCGCGCTGGCTTCGGCCGGCAACGACAGCGCGCCGTGCAACACGACGCTCGATTTTCAGGCCGATGCCGGGCGCGAAGGCGTGGTGGCCGGCGGCGGGATGCCGCGCCGGTTCAATACCATCACCGTCACCGACGGCATCGCCATGGGTCACCAGGGGATGAAATCCTCGCTGGTTAGTCGCGAAGTCATCGCCGATTCTGTCGAATTGTCGGTGCGCGGCCATTGCTACGACGCACTGGTCGGCTTTGCCGGCTGCGACAAATCGCTGCCGGGTATGATGATGGCAATGCTCCGGCTGAACGTGCCGTCGATCTTCGTCTATGGCGGATCGATCCTGCCCGGCCGGTTCGAGGATCGCGACGTCACCGTCGTCGATGTGTTCGAAGCGGTCGGCCGCTACGCCGCCGGCACCTGTCCGCTGCACGATCTGACCGCGCTCGAAAAGGTTGCCTGCCCCGGCCATGGTGCGTGCGGGGGCCAGTTCACTGCCAACACCATGGCATGCGTCGGCGAAGCGATCGGCCTGTCGCTGCCCAATTCGAACATGGTGCCCGCCCCCTATCGCAGCCGGGAAGAGATCGCGATTGCGGCGGGTAAGCAGGTCATGGAACTGGTCCGCCTGAACCTGCGTCCGCGCGACATCGCCACCCGCGCCGCTTTCATCAACGCCGCGCGCGTCGTCGCCGCGACTGGTGGCTCGACCAACGCCGCGCTGCACCTGCCAGCGATGGCGTCCGAGGCCGGTATCGACTTCGATCTGTTCGACGTCGCGGAGGCTTTCAAATCAACGCCGTACGTTGCCGACCTCAAGCCCGGCGGCAAGTATGTCGCCAAGGATATGTACGAGGCCGGTGGCGTCTACATGCTCATGAAGACGATGCTGACCAACGACCTGCTCGACGGCAACTGCATGACCGTCACCGGCAAGACGCTGGGCGAGAATATCGACGAAGTAACGTGGAACCCCGATCAGAAGGTGATCTACGACGTGAAGACGCCGTTGTCGCCGACCGGCGGCGTCGTCGGCCTGCGCGGAACGCTTGCCCCCGATGGCGCGATCGTGAAGGTCGCTGGCATGAAACGTCTGCAATTCACGGGAACTGCACAGGTTTTCGATTGTGAAGAAGACGCCTTCGCCGCCGTCGAAGCGCGCAGCATCAAGGAAGGATCGGTCGTCGTGATCCGCTATGAAGGGCCGAAGGGCGGTCCCGGCATGCGCGAGATGCTGTCGACCACCGCCGCGCTCTACGGCCTCGGCATGGGCGAAAGCGTCGCGCTGATCACCGATGGCCGCTTCTCGGGCGCGACCCGCGGCTTCTGCATCGGCCATGTCGGTCCCGAAGCAGCCGAGGGCGGTCCGATCGCGCTGGTCGAGGAAGGCGACATCATCACCATCGACGCCGAAGCCGGCACCATCGACCTCGACGTCGCCCCCGACGTGCTGGCCGACCGCCGCGCCAAATGGCAACCGCGCGTCAACGACTATCAGGCGGGTGCACTGTGGCGCTACTCGACCACGGTCGGCCCAGCCTATCAGGGGGCGGTGACCCATCCGGGCGCCAAAGCCGAACGGCACGTCTACGCCGACATCTGACGGGGTTGCCTTGCCGATTTCGTAATGCGGCGAGGGCGGGGGATCTGCGAAGGTCCTCATCCTCCCGCCTTGTGCCGTACTCCCATTTAGCTGGGGGCAGGGGGATACCCTTGGCCGTCGCGATCCGCGATATTGCGTAGCCCCGCTCAGGCGGGGGTCCATCTCTAGCGCAAGTGTCTGTTTTGTTTGGCTCTGGACCCCCGCCTACGCGGGGGTACGTCGGTTTTGTGGTTGAGTCTGAGACTTTCGCAGAGGTTTCGCCATCGCCGGGGGGCGGCCGTAAACGGCGAGAACGGCAACATACGCGACGATACCCGTCGACCGGCATATGCTATCGACCCGCAAATGATCGACAAACGTGCTCTCCTGATCCCCGCCCTGCTGCTGGCGGCATGCGATCGACGACCCGACCCTGACGTCCTCGCCAATGTCGAGGCCGGGCAGCGCGCCGCCGCGGCGGATGCCGGCCGTATAGAATGTGCCACCGGCGCAGCGCCGGTCGCGGCCGCTTGCACGATCGAACGAACCGCCGATGGCGCCGACACCATCCTGACCTTGCGCCAGCCAGATGGCGGTTTCCACCGGCTGCGGATCACCCGTGACGGCCGCGGCGTCGTCGCGGCGGACGGTGCGGGGGCGGCGCGGGTGACGGTCATCGGCAACGACCGGATCGAGGTCGCAATCGGCGACGCGCGGTATCGACTGCCCGCCACGATCGGCCCGGTCGCGCGATGACGCACTTCCCCGCCGACGCTCCGGTCCTTCGCGCCGCCGAGATGCGCGCAGCGGAGGAAGCGGCCTTCGCTACCGGGGTTTCGCAGGACACGCTGATGGAGCGCGCTGGCACTGCCGTCGCGCAACAGGTCCGCCGGATCGCCTTCGGTCAGCCGATCCTCGTGCTGGCAGGCTCCGGTAACAATGGCGGCGACGCATTTGTTGTCGCACGACTTTTGCACCAATGGGGCCATGACGTCACCATGGCGGCGCTCCCCGCCAAGCCAGATGGCGCAGCTGCCCGAATGAGGTCCGCATGGACCGGTCCGATCCGATCGATCGAGGAAGCCGAACCCCGACCGATCCTGATCGATGGCCTGTTCGGCACCGGGGTCACCCGCCCGCTCGATCCGACACTGGCCGATCGCCTCGCCACTCTGTCCGACCACGCCTTCGTCGTCGCGATCGACCTGCCCAGCGGGGTCGACAGCGACGCCGAACACGCCTTTGCCGGTGCCGGTCGTGCCGACCTGACCGTGGCGCTGGGCGCGCTGAAACCTGCGCACGGCACCGGCCCCGACGCCGGCCGCATGGGGCATGTCGTGCTGGCCGACCTTGGCATTCCGATCCCTGCCACCGTCCGCACGATCCGCCGCCCGACGATCGATCCGCCCGCGCGCGACGCCCATAAATACACCCGCGGCCTGATCGCCGTCCTTGGCGGTGCCATGCCGGGGGCCGCCCGCCTTGCCGCCCGCGCGTCATTGTCAGCGGGTGCCGGCTATGTCGTGCTGACCGGCGACGATGCGGGGCAGGGTGGTCCAGACGCGCTGGTCCGACGCGCCGAATCGGCGGCGCTACTCGGCGACGATCGACTGGCGGCGGTACTAATAGGGCCGGGCCTCGGTCGCGACGATCGTGCCCGCACCCTGCTCGATGCGGCGCTCGCCACCGACGCGCCGCTGGTAATCGACGGCGACGCGATCTCGTTGCTCGGTGCGGCTGGCGCAGAGCGGGTTGCTACCCGTACCGCCCCGACCTGGCTGACCCCCCACGAAGGCGAATTCGCCCGCATGTTTCCGGCCAAGGGCGGGAACAAGATCGACCGCACCCGCCACGCTGCGCTACAGGCGCGCGCGACCATCGTTCATAAAGGCCCCGATACCGTGATCGCTTGCCCGCAAGGCACCGCCATTTTGTCCACCCACGCCCCAACATGGCTGTCGACCGCCGGTACGGGCGACGTGCTGGCCGGCACGCTCGCCGCGCGCCTGCGGCCCGGTGGCGCGGCCGCCGCCGAACAGGCGGTGTGGCTGCATGGCCGCGCCGCCCGGCTCGCCGGCCCGGCGTTCGTCGCCGATGCGCTGATCGACCATTTGGGACAGGCGATCGCCGAATGTCGCTGACCGATGACGATGTGATCGTCCGCGTCGCTGCGCGGGGCGAGGGGGTGACCGGCGATGGCTGTCACGTGCCCTTCGCCGCGCCGGGCGACCGCCTGCTCGGCGATGGATCGATCGCGCCGGGGCCGCATCACGCCGAGCCGCCCTGCCGCCATTTCCCGACTTGTGGCGGGTGCCAGCTCCAGCATCTCGACCTCGAAACCGAAGCCGGGTTCGTCGCCGACCGGGTGGCCGGGGCGCTCGCCGCACAGTCGCTGGCCGCGACCGTTCGTCCGGCCATCCTGTCGGCCCCGAAGACCCGCCGTCGCGCGACGCTCCACGCCGATCGACGGGGCAAGCAGGTGACGCTCGGCTTCACCGAATTGGGCAGCCATCGCATCGTCGACATCCGCGAATGTCATGTGCTGCTGCCCGACTTGTTCGACGCGATCGGCCCGCTGCGCCGGCTGCTCGCCGTCGCGCTCAAGGACCGCTCGCGCGCCGACGTGCATCTGGCGCGCGTCGATCAGGGCGTCGACGTGCTCATCATCGGCAAGGTCGCCGAGGGGCTGGCCGCCGCCGAAGCATTGACGATCTTTGCGCAGGAACAGGGTCTGGCCCGGCTGTCGATCGACGACGGCATGGGGGCGGAGGCGCGCTGGGAACCGGAACCGGTCACGGTGACGCTGGGCGGCGTGCCGGTGTCGTTCCCCCCGGGCAGCTTTCTGCAAGCCACCGGCGACGGCGAGGCCGCGCTGATCGCGGCGGTCGACGACGCGGTCGCCGATGCGGGGATCGTCGCCGATCTCTTCGCCGGTCTGGGCACCTTCACCCTGTCGCGCGGTGCCAGGGTCCGCACCTATGCGGGCGAGGCGGGGCGCGAAGCGATCATGGCGCTGAAGCTCGCCGCCGCCCGCGCCGGACGGTCGGTCGTCGCCGACCATCGCGATCTGTTTCGCCGTCCGTTGACGCCGGCCGAACTGGATCGCTTCGACGCGGTCATCCTCGATCCGCCGCGCGCCGGGGCACGCGAACAGGCGCTGGCACTGGCCGAGGCACAGGTGCCGGTCATCGCCTATGTTTCTTGCAATCCCAGCAGCTTCGCCCGCGATGCTAAGACGCTGGTTCAGGCTGGCTATCGCATCAACTGGGTACAGCCGGTCGGACAATTCCGCTGGTCGACCCATGTCGAACTGGTCGCGCGGCTGGTGCGCTGACTTTCCTACACACCCCGGATCTGCCATCCAGGATCGTTGGCAGGCGAAGGGCAAATCCGGTCATCGCGCGAATGGCGCACGAGTGTGACCTTTGTGACCTTTGACGTTCAGCCGGGGTAATCGGCACCCACAAAATACAGCCCGTCGGGCGGCGCATTCAGCCACAGCGCCGACCGGTCGCGCGCCGCGAGGATGTCGGCCAGATCGTCGGGCGTTCTCTTGCCCTGTCCGACCAACGCCAAGCAGCCGACCATCGATCGCACCTGATGGTGCAGGAACGACCGCGCGGCGGCATGGATCGCGATCCGGTCGCCTTGGCGCTCGACCTCCAGCCGATCGAGCGTCCTGAGCGGGCTGTCCGCCTGACAATGCGCCGATCGGAAGGTCGTGAAGTCGTGCCGCCCGACCAGCCGCGCCGCCGCCACCGCCATCGCCACCGCGTCCAGTTCCTGCGGCACACGCCACGCCAGCCCCAGCTCATGGGTCAGCGGCGCCCGCCGACAGACGATACGATAGACATAGGCGCGTTGCACGCACGAGAACCGCGCATGCCAGTCGTCGGCGACCGCCCGGCAATCGAGGATCGCGACCGGATCGGGCCGCAGCCGCGCGTTCAGCGCCTCCATCAACCGGAACGGCGGCAGCGGCTTGGCGACATCGACATGCGCCCGCATCGCGGTGGCATGGACCCCGGCATCGGTCCGCCCGGCGGCATGGACGGCGGCGGTTTCGCCGGTCACCTCGAACAGCGCACGTTCGATCGAACCCTGTACGCTCGCCCCCTCGGACTGACGCTGCCACCCGACGAACGGCCGCCCGTCATATTCGACCGTCAGGGCAAAGCGGGTCATGCCAGCAGCGTACCCTCGGGGATCGCAAAGCCGCGCAACAACTCGGCCGGGGTCATCGCGCCACGGCCGGCCCGCTGGACCAGCGTCGGCCGCAATGCGCCCTCGGCACAGGCGATGGTCAGCGCCGCGTCGACCACCGTGCCCGGCGCGCCTGCCGCATCGACGACCTCCGCCGCCAGCACCCGCACCCGCTCGCCGTTCAGCTCGAAGAATGCCCCCGGTGCCAGATTGAACGCCCGCACCTGCCGCTCGGCCTCCACCGCACTCCCATTAAAGCGCAACCGCGCCTCGCTCTTGTCGATCTTGGCGGCATGGGTGACGCCGTCGCTGGCCTGTTCGACCGGCGGATAGGCGTCGGGGTCGGCCAATACCGCCAGCATCAGCCGCGCGCCCATCGCGCTCAATTCGTCGGCCAGTTCGCCCGCCGTCTTGCCATCGACCGGCGTCCGCCCCTCCAGCCGCACCGGCCCGGTATCCATCCCCGCCGCCATCTGCATGATGCCGACGCCGGTCTCCGTGTCCCCGGCGAGAATGGCCCGCTGGATCGGTGCCGCCCCCCGCCAGCGCGGCAACAGCGAGCCATGCACGTTCAGGCATCCCAGCCGCGGCGCATCCAGCACCACCCGCGGCAACAGCAACCCATAAGCCGCCACCACCGCCACGTCGGCATTCAGCGCGGCAAACGCCGCCTGCACCGCCGGATCGCGCAACGTCTCCGGCGTCCGCACCGCGATCCCCAGCGTTTCGGCCAGCCGATGGACGGGGGAGGGGGTCAGCGCCTTGCCGCGCCCGGCGCGACGCGGCGGCTGGCTATAGGCCGCGACGATCTCATGCCCGGCATCGACCAGCGCCTGAAAGATCGGCACCGCAAAATCGGGCGTGCCCATGAAGATGATCCGCATGGCCCCTCTCGACACCGTGGCGTCCGCGCGCGCAACCCCCTATCTTGGGTGCGATGGCCTCTCCCGAAATCGACGCGCTGACGCAGGCGCTCTCCCGCCTTCCCGGCCTTGGCCCGCGTTCGGCACGCCGCGCGGTGCTGCATCTGGTCAAGAAGCGGGAGACTGCGCTCGACCCGCTGCTGGTCGCGCTCGACCGGGTGGCGCGCAATCTCGCGACCTGCTCGACCTGCGGCAATGTCGACACCACCGATCCCTGCGGCATCTGTACCGATCCGCGCCGCGACGATCGCTCGCTGTGCGTGGTCGAGGAGGTCGCCGACCTGTGGGCGCTCGACCGGGCGCGGCTGTTCCCCGGCCGCTTCCATGTGCTCGGTGGACGGCTGTCGGCGCTGGAGGGCGTGCGCCCCGACGACCTCGCGATCGATTCGCTGGTCGCCCGCGTCGCGGCGGGCGGCATCGACGAGGTCGTGCTGGCGATGAACGCCACGCTGGAGGGGCAGACCACCGCCCATTACATCGCCGAGCGGATCGAGAAATATCCGGTCCGCCTGACCCAGCTTGCGCACGGCCTGCCGGTCGGCGGCGAGCTCGACTATCTCGACGAAGGTACGCTGGCGCAGGCGCTGCGGGCACGACGCCCGGTCGCTTGACCGCCGGAAATATGCTACCTAGCTAGCCGCTATGGCCATTCTTCCGATCATCGAAATCCCCGATCCCCGTCTCCGCCTCGTCTCCGAACCGGTCGAGGCCGTGACCGACGAGGTAAAGACGCTCATCGCCGACATGTTCGAGACGATGTACGACGCCCCCGGCATCGGTCTCGCCGCGATCCAGGTCGCGGTGCCCAAGCGCGTGCTGGTCATCGACCTGCAGGACGAGGAAGACGAAGAGGGCAAGCCGATCAAGGCACCCAGGGCGTTCGTGAACCCGGTGATCGAGGAAGAGTCGGAAGAGCTGTCGACCTATCAGGAAGGCTGCCTGTCGATCCCCGAACAATATGCCGACGTCGTCCGCCCGGCGCGCTGCCGCGTGACGTGGCTGGATGAGAAGGGCGACCAGCATGACGAATGGCTCGACGGGCTGATGGCCACTTGTCTCCAGCACGAGATGGATCACCTGAACGGCGTGCTGTTCATCGACCATCTGTCGCGACTGAAGCGCGACATGGTCATCAAGAAGCTGAACAAGGCGCGCAAGGCGGCGTAAGCGACGAACCGATCCCCGTTCGCCTTGTCCGGCAGGCGGGGCGCGGGTAAGTTCCGGGTCCGTTCCTCCCGGAGTATCGCATGGACCCGCTCGTCATCGTCATCGTCGCCGCCGTCCTGCTTGCGGGGTTGGCGATCGGCTGGCTGATGGGCAGCCGACAGGTACAGTCGCTGCGTGAGGAGCGCGACAAGCGCGAGGGCGATTTCAAACAGGCGATCGCCGATCTGGCGCTGGCCAGCGAACGCGCGAAGGAAGTGCCGACGCTGCGCGAGGAGCTGATCGAACTCCGCGCCGATCGGGATGCATTGCGGCTCGACCACGCTGCGCTCAAAGCCAATGCCGCGGCGTTCGAGGAACGGCTGGCCGAGTTCAAGGACGCGCGCGAGGCGATGGCATCGCAGTTCCGCGAAACCGCGCAGGTCATGCTCGACGGTGCCCAGAAATCCTTCCTGCACCGCGCACAGGAACGCTTCGCGCAGGCGGGCGACACCAACGAGATGAAGCTGAAGGCGCTGCTGGCCCCGGTCGAGGCGACGCTGAAACGCTACGAAGCCAGCATCGGCAAGGTCGAGAGCGAGCGGCAGGAAGCCTATGGCACGCTCAAGGGCCTGATGGACGCGATGCGTATCGGTCAGGAATCGGTGAAGAGCGAAGCGGCCAAGCTGGTCAACGCGCTCCGTTCCGCGCCGAAGGCCCGCGGCCGCTGGGGCGAACAGCAGCTGCGCAACGTGCTCGAAACCTGCGGGCTTGCCGAACATACCGATTTCCAGATGGAGGTTTCGGTCGATCACGGCGACGGGCGGCTGCGCCCCGACGCGATCGTCAAGGTACCCGGCGGCAAGAGCCTGGTCATCGACGCCAAGGTCTCGCTCAACGCCTATCAGGACGCGCATGGTGCGGTCGACGAGGTCGAGCGCGCCGCCTTCATGACCGCGCACGTCGCGTCGATGAAGAACCACGTCAACGCGCTGGGGGCCAAGAGCTACCAGTCGCAGTTCGAGGATACGCCCGACTATGTCGTGATGTTCGTGCCGGGCGAGCATTTCCTTGCCGCCGCGCTCGAACATGCGCCCGACCTGTGGGACTATGCCTTCGACCGCCGCGTGCTGATTGCAACGCCGACCAATCTGATCGCCATTGCCCGCACCGTCGCGGCGGTCTGGCGGCAGGAAAAGCTGGCGGGCGAGGCGCGGCAGATCGGCCAGCTCGGCCGCGAACTTCACGCCCGTCTGGCGAAGATGGGCGATCACGTCGCGAAGCTCGGCAAGAATCTGGAGGGCGCGAACACTGCCTATAACGCGTTCGTCGGCAGCCTCGAATCGCAGGTGATGACCTCGGCCAAGCGGTTCGAGACGCTCAACATCGACACCGGCGGCAAGTCGATCGATCCGCTCCCGGTCGTCGAGCAATCGCCGCGTCCGCTGACGAAGCTGGCCGTGGCGATCGCACAGGCCGAGGAAGCGGTCGAAGAGCGCAGCGAGCCGCACGAGACCGCGGCGGAGTAACTGCGTCAAACCGGTCGCGGCGGCGTCTGACCGTCGTCGCCCAGCACCAGTCCCATCGTCACCGCGACGATCCGCGCCGCCATCATCGCGCAGAGCCGGTGCGGGTCGTCCCGCGCCGGGACATATTCCGCCAGCACCAGCCCGGCGATCTCGCCCTTTTCGGCGAGCGCCCGCAACAGCAGGATGACCGCTTCGTAGCGCAACCCGCCAGGTGTCGGCATCGCCACGGCCGGGAACACCGCCGGATCGATTCCGTCGCAATCGATCGCGACCAGATACCGCCCGCCCGCCGGCACCGCGTCGATCGCCGCATCGATCCCGCCGCGGATCAGGTCATAGGCGGTGACGATCCGGCTGCCCCAGCCCCGCGCATCCTCGATCTGCCACGCGCCGCCGCTGCCCAGACCGCGTACGCCGACCTGCACCATGCCCGTGACATGCGGCATCTCCGCCAGCCGCCGCATCGGCGATCCATAACCGAGCGTCTGCCCCCGGATATCGTCGCCCCAATCAACATGCGCGTCGATCTGCACGACGGTCAGCGGCCCGTGATCGGCAAAGCCCGCCGCGAACGGGATCGGCACCGAATCGTCGCCGCCCAGCACGATCGGCACCGCGCCCGCCGCCAGCACCGCACGCGTCGTCGTCTCGATCCGCTCGCGATTGCCCGCTGCATCCTCGGGCCGGGTATCGACGTCGCCGAGATCGACGACGCCGCGCGCATCGGCTTGGTCGGGAAACGGGGTGAAGCCGAGGTCGAAATCGATCTGCGACAATTGCCGCGCAAACCCCTGCGACGCCGCCCGGATCGCGGTAGGCGCGTCGGCCGAATGGCTCGGCTCGCCATCGTCATAGGGCGTCGCCTCCCTCGCGCCGAACAGCACGATGCTGGATCGGTCGAGCGTGTCGAGGTCGGCGGCGGGCAGGGCGGCGAAGGTCGGACGGGTCATCCCCGCTGAATGCGTACCCCGCCCGAAAGGTTCAGGGGCGGTGCTGCCCCAGCACGGTGTACGCCATCACCGCCGTCGCCACCGCCGCATTCAGGCTGTCGGCCTTGCCCAGCATCGGGAGCTTGACCAGCAGGTCGCATTCGGCGGCCATATGGTCGGGCATTCCCTGCGCTTCGTTCCCGGTCAGCAGGAACGTCGGGTCGGGATAGGTCGCCGCGCGATAATCCTGTTCGGTATCGAGGCTGAGGCCGACCAGCGTCCCCGGACCACGGCGCAGCCAGCTCTGGAACGTCGCCCAGTCGGCCCGCGCCACGGCGACGGTGAAGATCGCCCCCATGCTCGCCCGCACCGCCTCGACCGAAAACGGGTCGACGCATTCGTCGATCAGGATCAGTCCGCCGGCACCGGTCGCATCGGCGGTGCGCAGGATCGTCCCCAGATTGCCGGGATCGCGCAGCCGTTCGGCGACGAGCCACAGTGAGGCGTTGCGCCGGTCGATGCCCGAAAGCTCGGTCGAGAATTCGTCATAGACGCCGACTACCGACCCCGGATTGTCCTTGCCCGACAGCTTCGACAGGATGTCGACCGTGGTCGCGATCGCGGTGCCCCCCGACGCCTCGGTCTCCTCGATCAGCACCTGCAACAACGGATGCTGCTCGCTGCTGGCGAAATACAGTTCGGCGGGAAGCCAGCCAGTCTCGCGCGCCTCGGTCAGGATGCGCAGACCCTCGGCCAGAAAGCGGCGCTGGTCCCGGCGATGGCGTTTCTCGCGCAGGTTGCGCGCGGCCTTCACCATCGGGTTCGAAAAAGCGGTAATCTCGCGAGGCATGGTTTCGCCTAGCGTGCCGCGCGCTCCGCGTCGATCGAATCGATAATGCGCGTGCCCGCCATGAATACCGCGATCGGGCAGACCGCGAACATTAGCTTTCCCGCGATCCCCGGATATAGCTGCAGATAATGAAACCCGCGCTCCACTGCGCCGACGGCAAGGCCATAGATGACGAGGAACGCCTCGAACTTCGACTTGATCGTGAACAGGTTCTTCAGTCGGGTCAGCATGGCGGCACCATACGCAACATACGTACCACCGACGGTTTTCCGCGAGGTTCGGACGGTCGCACGTAGTTAATTGTCAATTAACCCGACAAGGTCGAGCGTTTCGAGCAACGCCCGCCGTGCCGCGACGATCCGATCGATCAGCGCCGGATCGCCGATGTCGGCCGGCGCGATCCGCTCGGGCCAATGCGCCTCGACCACCGCCGCGATCCGGTCGAGCGTGGCTCCGTCGACCAGAAACCGCGGGTCGATCGTCGCCGGATCGGCCACCACGCGCAGCCGCAGGCAGGCCGGGCCACCGCCATTGGCCATCGATTCGCGGACGTCGACGACCTCGAGCCGCCGGATCGGGCCATTACCCGCGACCATCTCCTGCAACCACGTCCATACCGGCACGTTCGCCTGCGCCTCGGCCGGCAGGATCAGCGCCATGCCGCCATCGGCCAGCGTCACCAGCTGCGCATTGAACAAATAGGAAGCGATCGCATCGGCAAGGCTGACGCGATCGGCGGGTACCTCGACGATCTCGACCGACGGCATCGCCGCGCGCAGATCGGCGAAGAACCCGTCACTGTCGTGGAACGCCTGTTCATGCGCGAACAGCACGCGTTCGTTGGCGACCGCGACGACGTCATTGTGAAACGCCCCGGCCGCGATCGCCGCGTCCGACTGCCGCACGAAGAGGGTGCGGGCCGGGTCGAGCCGATGCGCCCGCGCGACCGTCTCGCACGCCTCGCGATGCTGGCGCGCGGGGAAGGGGCCGCCGCTCACGCCATAGACGAACACCTCGACCCCCGCCGTCCCATGCGCCTCGCAGAGCCGCATATGGTTCGCCGCCCCTTCGTCGCCGAATGGCGCAGTCACCGGCCCGTGCACGGCAAAGGCCGCATCGGCGAAGGCCAGTTCCAGTTGCTTGAGCGTCGCCGGCCATTCATGGCTGCGATGCGGCATCGTCACCAGATTGGCGACGGTCAGGTGACAGCGGCCGTCCCCAGTATCGGCCGCAGGGGAGACGGTTGCGGCGTTGGCCGCCCACATCGCCGAGGCCGACAACGCCTGCGCCCGCACATGCGCTGCCGCGCCCGCATAATCGGTCGCCAGCCGCGCCAGCCAGCGCGTGTCCGGTCGCGGATGCGGCAGCAGGATGCCCTGCGTCAGCCCCAGCGCGAGGTTCGCGCGCATCTTGGCGATCCCCTGCAACGCCGCCATGCGCGGGCGTGACACCTCGCCGGCATTGCGCGTCGCCGCCAGATTGCCGTGGCTCAGCCCCGCATAGTTATGGCTGGGACCGATGATCCCGTCGAAATTGATTTCCCGCACCATCGTCACCGCCCCACATGACATAGCGTGTCGCCGACCACGACACCCAGCGCGCGTGCCGCCTCCGCATCGATCGCGATGCCGTCGTCGCGGACCGTCACCTCGCCCAGACAGGCTCGGAAATCCGACAGCCGCCCGGTCGACAGCAACGACGGCCTGCCGCCGCGATCGTCGATCGCCACGACCTTGCCCTCGCGCCGGTTGCGGATCGTCATGATCTGGTCGGTGCGTGCGGTCATGGTCGGCCCGCCGTCGAAGATGTCGACGTAATTCTCGTACGCGAAGCCTTCATTCTCCAGCATCCGCATCGCCGCCCGCCCGGTCGGATGGGGCAGGCCGATGACGGCGCGCGCCGCGTCGGGCAGCATCGCGATATAGACCGGATGGCGCGGCATCAGATCGGCGATGAACTGGTTGCCATGGATCGCGTTGAACTGGTCGGCATCCTGAAAGGTCATGCCGAAGAAGCGCCCGGCGACCCCGTCCCAGAACGGCGATCCACCCGCCTCGTCGATGATCCCGCGCAATTCGGCCAGCACCCGGTCGGCAAAACGCCCGCGGTGCCGCCCGATGAACAGGTAGCGCGACCGCGCGAGCAACAGCCCCAGCCCGCCGGCCCGTTCGCCGGGATGCAGGAACAGCCCGCCGACCTCGCTCGCTCCCTCCAGATCGTTGACCAGATTGAGGATGTCGGCCCGGAACGTCCGTCCCAGCGCCTCGCTATGCTTGGTCAGCGTCGCGACACGATAGGAATAGAAGGGCCAGCGCTGGCCGACCTTGGTGAACACCTGACACGTCCCGCGTACTTCGCCGGTGTCGATATTCTCCAGCACCAGCACGAACACCTCGTCGCGCGGCGTATCCTCGTCATGCGTGAAGGCGACGGCGCTGCGCTCCAGCCGGGTCAGCAGCGCGCTGCGATCGGGCGGCAGGTTGGTGAAACCGCCCCCGGTCAGCTTGGCCATCTCATAGAGATATTTCAGGTCGTCTTCACGTGCTGCGCGGATACGAAACGTCACAATCCCCCCTGTGCCACGATACGCGAGATGGCGATCGCCGACAGCGCGGCACGTTCGGCCAGGCTGTCGACGATCATATATTCTTGCTGGGAATGGATCGCGCCGCCGCGCACCCCCATCGTGTCGATCACCGGCACGCCCTGCGCGGCGATGTTGTTGCCGTCGCACACCCCGCCGGTATCGCGCCAGCCGATCGGGATCGACAGGTCGCCGCCGACCGCCTGTACCAGCGCGAACAGCTTCGCGGCACCGGCATCGATCGGCTTGGGCGGGCGGTTGAAGCTGCCGTGCACCGCGACCCCGACATCGTGGCTGGCCGCCACCGCCGTCGCGATTGCATCGATCTGCGACCGGGCGCGAGCGATCTCGTCTGTCCCATGCGGCCGGAAATTGACGCGCAGCACCGCATGGTCGGGCACGACATTGTTCGGCCCGCCGCCCTCGATCCGCGCCGGATTGACCGCCAGCCGCGGCCCTTTCACCGTATTCAGCCGCAGCGCGATATCGGCGGCGGCGACGATGGCATTGCGGCCCTCCTCGGGGTTGCGTCCGGCATGGGCGCTGCGCCCGCTGACCACGATCGAGAAATTGCCGGTCCCGCCCCGCGCGCCCGCCAGCGTCCCGTCGGGGAGAGCGGGTTCGTAGGTAAAGGCCGCGACCTTGCCCGCCGCCATCGTCTCGATCAGCCGGGCAGAGGCGAACGAGCCGGTTTCCTCATCGGAATTGATGACCACGTCATAGCCGAAGCGATCGCCGATCCCCGCCGCCTCGACCGCCTTCAACGCGGTGAACATCACCGACAATCCGCCCTTCATATCGGCGGCCCCCGGACCGTTCAGCGCGCCATCGGGCAGATAGCGCGCGGTCTGAAACGCGTGATCCACGTCATAGACCGTGTCCATATGCCCGGTGAACAACATCCGCAGCGGCGCATCCGGCCGCACGCGCAGCAACAGGTGGCGGCCATGGTCGATCGCGCACACCTGCCCGTCGCTGTCGACCGTTTCGACCGGCTCGGGGTCGACCATCTCGATCGCGCCGGGCAGGGCGCTGAAATCGTCGGCGAGCAGCCCGGCCATCGTCGCCAGTCCGCGAAGGTTGCGGGTGCCGCTGTTGACCGCGACCCATCGTTCGACCTGCGGCAGCATCGCCGCGCCGTCGATCATGTCCCTCAATCCGGCTTCTTCATACGTCCGATCCATGCCCCGGTGTAACCGGGATCGATGCGTTCAGAAAGCATAGACCAGGGAGGCACGCCCGGTCGTGTCGGTGTTGATGCGTCCCACCGGCGGGCGGCTTTCATACTGGACGTTGTACGACAGCCGCGCCGACAGCGGACCCAGCAGCTTGGCATCGACCGCCGTCAGGCTCGTGACGGTGCTGTTCGCAGCCTGCACATAGGCGGACGTATCCTGCCGCAGCGTCAGCGCGGGCGTCATCCGCCAGTCGAAATCGACCGAGCCACGCGCCGCCAGATTGCGCTCGACATCGCCGGTCGTGAAAGAGGTATGCCGGAATGCCGGGCCGAGTTCGAGGTCGAGCGTGACCGGTCCGCGTGCGACGACGGTGTAGCCCGCACCGCTCGACGCCGAATATCGATCGTAATAGCCGAAGAACTTGTCCGACTCATACTGCGCCGCGCCATAGATATACAGGCGGTCGTCAACTTTGTAGTTGGGTTCGAATGCGCCGAGATAATGTTCGCGCGTCGGAATCCCGTTATTTTCCTGATAATCTGCCTGTAATTTCAGCTTGTGTCGCCAGCGATAGCCTTCGCGCGAGAGGTCGAGCACGGCGGTGACGCCCAGACTGTCCGAATTGCCGCTGTTGATCCAGCCGCCGACTTCCGCACGCCCCTTCACCAGCGCGCCGAACGACGCGGTGCGCAGCCGCTTCTCGGTCTTTTCGGTGCGTTCGAATGTATAATGCGATGCCAGATCGGCGATCTTCTGCGAATGTTTCGGCGCGGCCTTACGCGCATAGCGGACGATCGTCGCGACATCGTTGTCGTTGCCCGACGCCATCGCCTCTTCCAGCATCGTCCGGATTTCGATCGGCAGATCGGGTTCCGGCGGCGGTTCCGCAAAGTATAGGCCAAGCGGCAGGAGGAGCGCGGGATTGGGCATCATCACCCGCTATAGCCGATTGCCTGTCGTCGGGCTGAACCATTCACCCCGACTTTCGCGCGCTTCACCGATGCAGGTGATCCGCAAACGCCGCCAGCACCTGTTCGTACAGCGTCTTCTTGAACGGCACGATCATCGTCGGCAGGTCGGCCGGCTCGGCCCAGCGCCATGCGCGAAATTCGGGTTCGGGGGTCTCGATGTCGATATCGGCATCCTCGCCCTCGAACGCGAACAGGAACCAGCGTTGCCGCTGCCCGCGCCATTTCCCCTTCCAGATCCTGCCGATCATGTCGTCGGGCAGGTCGTAGAGGAATTCGCCCGGCGCCTCGGCGATCAGCCGGACCTTGTCGGGCAGGACCCCGGTTTCCTCGCGCAGTTCGCGGACCGCCGCATCGACCGGTTCCTCGCCCTCGTCGATCCCGCCCTGCGGCATCTGCCATGCCTCCAGCGTCGAATCGAGCCGCTGGCCGACGAACACCCGGCCGTCGCGGTTCAGCAGCATGACGCCGGCGCAGGGGCGATAGGGGAGGGTGGTCTTGTCCATCGCCGCTTCCTATCGGCACCGTGCCGCTTTTGCGAGGACCAACGGCATCTTATCTGTGCCGCGTGATCCCCGTCGTCCATCATCCGCACTACGTCGCCGAAAGCCCGCCGGGCAGCCGCTATCGCTGGGGCAAGAACGGCCTCGTCCGCGATCTCCTGCGCGACCGGGGATCGGCAATCGACTGGCACGAACCCGAACCGATGCCGCGTCGGTGGATCGAGGCGGTGCATGACGACGATTACGTCGCCGAGGTGATCGAGGCGCGCGTGCCGCCGGCCAAGGAACGCCGCATCGGCTTCGCGGTCACCCCGCCGATGGCACTGCGCGCGGTCGCGGTGCCCGGCGGCACCTATCACGCCGCGCGCGTGGCGATGGAGCGCGGCTATGCGGCCAATACCGCCGGCGGCAGCCACCACGCGCTCGCCGATACCGGGGCGGGCTATTGCGTGTTCAACGACCTCGCCATCGCCGCCAACCGGCTGGTCGACGAAGGCGCCTGCGCCAGGGTGCTGGTGATCGACGTCGATGTGCATCAGGGCGACGGCACCGCCTCGCTGCTCGCCGGGCGCACCGGTCTCGCGACCTATTCGATCCATGCCGAAAAGAATTTTCCGGCGCGCAAGGCGCGATCGACGCTGGATGTCGGATTGCCCGATGGGGTCGGCGACGACGAATATCTGGCGACGCTGGGGGCGACGCTGGTTCCGCTGCTCGACAGCTTCGCGCCGTCGTTGTTGCTGTATCAGGCCGGGGTCGATCCGTTCGCCGACGACCGGCTGGGGCGGCTGTCGCTGACCCAGGCGGGGCTGAACGAACGCGACCGCTGGATCGGGCAGCTGGCGCGGGAACGCGGCCTGCCGATCGCGAGCGCGCTCGGCGGTGGGTATGGCGATCTGCTCGAAGTCGCACATCGCCACGTCGCGTCGATCGTCGCGGTGGCGCAGGGAACCGGGATCGTCGCGCACGCGTAACGCCTGTCGCATGACCGAACCCGTCCTTCTCTGGCTCCGCCAGGACCTCCGCCTGCGCGACCAGCCCGCGCTCGTCGTCGCCATCGACGCCGGCGCAGCCATCCCGGTCTATGTCCTCGATGACGACGCGCCGGGCGACTGGGCGATCGGCGGTGCGCAGCGCTGGTGGCTGCATCACAGCCTCGCCGCGCTGGACGACTCGCTAAAGGCAAAGGGATCGCGCCTGATCCTGCGCCGGGGCGAGGCGGTGGCCGAACTGCGCAAGCTGATGGAGGAGACCGGCGCATCCCACATTCATGCGATGCGCCATTACGAACCATGGTGGGTGAAGGCGCAGGACGCGCTGGGCGACGATCTGACGCTGCACGACGGCAACCATCTCCGCCCGCCCGAGTGCGTCCGCACCGGCTCTGGCGGCGTGTTCAAAATCTATTCGTCCTTCTGGAAGGCGCTGAACCAGATGCTCCCGCCGGAGGAGCCGGTGGCGATGCCGCACACGATTCCCGCTCCGTCCAAATGGCCGAAGTCCGACAAGCTCGCCGACTGGAAGCTGCTTCCGACCAAGCCCGACTGGTCGACGGCCTTCGCCAAAGCATGGCAGCCGGGCGAGGATGGTGCTGCGAAGGCGCTCAAATCCTTCGCCGCGCGCCTCGGCGACTATGACGAGGCGCGCAACCTGCCGTCGGTCGATGGCAGTTCGAACCTGTCGCCGCACCTCCACCATGGCGAGATCTCACCACGACAGGTCTGGGCGGCGCTCGACGGGCAGGGCGACAGCCTGACGACCTATCGCAAGGAACTGGCATGGCGGGATTTCGCCAGCGGCGTCATCCTGTCGATGCCCGACTATGCCGATGCCAATGGCCGCCCGCGCTACGACAAGCTGAAATGGCGCAGCGGTGCGGAGGCGACCCGCGACCTGACGGCGTGGCAACAGGGCCGTACCGGCTATCCGATTGTCGATGCCGGAATGCGCCAGCTGTGGCAGATCGGCTGGATGCACAATCGGGTGCGGATGATCGCCGCGTCCTTCGTCATCAAGCATTTGCTGATCGACTGGCGCGAGGGCGAACGCTGGTATTGGGATTGTCTGGTCGATGCCGATTTCGGCAACAATGCCGTCAACTGGCAATGGGTCGCGGGCACCGGTGTCGATTCGAACATGTTCGGGCGGATCATGGCCCCGCTGACCCAGTCCGAAAAATTCGCCGCCGCCGACTATATCCGCCGCTGGGTCCCCGAACTGGCCCATCTGCCGGACGCGGCGATCCACGACCCCGACGCCGCCGGATGTCGGCCGAAGGACTATCCCGCGAAGCTCGTCGAGCATCGCGAGGCACGCGAGCGTGCCCTGGCGGCGGCGCGCGGCGTGTGATGTCGATCAGGCCGGCGAACTCACGACCCACACAGCTGCCGCCCCTTCGGATCGCGCAGCGCCGCCGCCTCCGAACCGCTGTCGCTCAACCGGTCGACCGCGAACCCGGCCAGCGACGCGCGCTGCGTACACAGCCGCTTGCAGCCATCGGGCAGCTTGCCCGGCAGCCGGATACGGCCGCCGTCATAGGCCGCCTCGAACGTGCAGCCATTGCCCAGGTCGGCGCGCAACGTTTCGCCCTCGCGGGAATAGCGGCCATGCCCGCTGCACCCGATATCGTCGCCATAGTCGACGAACATCCCGATGCGACTGCCGGCGATGCACAGCCGGTCGCCCTCACGCGCATATAGCCCGACCGGAGTCGCCGCCGCCGGATCGCGCACCACGCCGCGCGCGATCGCCGCCTGTTCCAGCGTCGCTTCGTCGCGATCGGGTGCCGCCCCCGGCGAACATCCCGCCAGCACCAGCGCCGCCGCCAGCCACAGCCTCACGTTGCGGGCACCAGCCGATCGCCCTCGATCCGCCGGAAAAAACAACTGTCTGCCCCGGTATGGCACGCCGGCCCCGCCGGTTCGCACCGCAGCCACAGCGCGTCCTGATCGCAGTCGATCCGTGCCTCGACCACGCGCAGCACATTGCCCGAGGTCTCGCCCTTCTTCCACAACCGCCCGCGACTCCGCGACCAGAAGGTCGCCTCGCCCGTCGCCAGCGTGAGGCGCAACGCCTCGTCGTTCATGAAGGCGACCATCAGCGGTTCGCCGCTGGCGGCGTCTACGGCGATGGCGGTCAACAGCCCATCGGCATCGAATTTCGGGTTCAGCACCAGTCCGGTATCGCGATTTTCCATCGCCGCAACTCCTATCGCCGATCGCGGTTCCTCGGCAATCGACGATCAAAGGGCGACAAACCGATTTTGCCTGCCTATATGGCAGCCGCGTGACACGCTTATCCCCGGAAGGGCCTATGTTCACCACCCATCCATTCGACGACGACAAGCTGCGTGAAGAATGCGGCATCTTCGGTGTATCCGGCGCGGACGGCGCTGCGGCGCTCGTGGCGCTCGGCCTCCATGCGCTCCAGCACCGCGGTCAGGAAGCGGCCGGCATCTGCAGCTGGGATGGGGCGATGTTCCATACCCAGCGCGCACAGGGCCATGTCGCCGGCAATTTCGATCGACCCGAAATCATCGAATCGCTGCCCGGCGCCACCGCCTGCGGCCATGTCCGCTATTCGACCACCGGCGAAACGTCGAACCGCAACATCCAGCCGCTCTATGCCGAACTGGCGTCGGGCGGTTTCGCGGTGGCGCATAACGGCAATCTTTCCAACGCCATGCGGCTGCGCAAGGATCTGGTCCGCACCGGATCGATCTTCCAGTCGACCAGCGACACCGAAGTCATCATCCATCTGGTCGCCACGTCCAATTACCGGACGCTGCTCGACCGGTTCATCGATGCGCTCAAGCAGGTCGAAGGTGCCTATTCGCTGATCTGCATGACGCCCGAGGGGATGATCGCCTGTCGCGATCCGCTCGGCATCCGGCCGCTGGTGATGGGCCGGCTGGGCGATGGGGCCTATATCTTCGCCTCCGAAACCGTCGCGCTCGACGTAGTCGGGGCAGAGTTCGTGCGCGAGGTCGAACCGGGCGAGCTGGTCATCGTCAAGAATGGCGAGCTGCGGTCGATCCGTCCGTTCGCGCCGCTGTCCCCACGCCCATGCATCTTCGAATGGGTCTATTTCTCGCGCCCCGATTCGATCTCCGAAGACCGCTCGATCTATTCGGTGCGCAAGGCGATCGGTGCCGAACTGGCGCAGGAAAATTCGGTCGACGCCGATCTGGTCATCCCGGTCCCCGATTCGGGCGTTCCTGCCGCGATCGGCTATGCACAGGCGTCGGGCATCCCGTTCGAACTGGGCATCATCCGTTCGCACTATGTTGGCCGCACCTTCATTCAGCCGGGCGACAAGGTCCGGCATCTTGGCGTCAAGCTGAAGCACAACGCAAACCGCAAGCTGATCGAGGGCAAGCGCATCATTCTGGTCGACGATTCGATCGTGCGCGGCACCACCTCGCTGAAGATCGTGCAGATGATGCGCGATGCCGGCGCGGCAGAGGTGCATATGCGCATCGCATCGCCGCCGACCCGGCACAGCTGCTTCTACGGCGTCGACACCCCCGAACGCGCGAAGCTGCTGGCTGCCAAGTACGACCTGGGTGGGATGACCGACTATATCCAGGCCGACAGCCTCGCGTTCATCTCGATCGACGGTCTGTATCGTGCGCTCGGCGAAGCCAACCGCACCTCGGTCCGTCCGAAATATTGCGATGCCTGCTTCACCGGCGATTATCCGACGCCGCTGACCGATCAGGACGAGACCAGCTCGGTCGATCAGTTCGCGGTTCTGGCCGAACGGGTCGGATGACGGAGCGTCTGAAGGGGCAGCTGGCCCTCGTCACCGGTGCCAGCCGCGGGATCGGTGCCGCGACCGCCATCGCCCTCGCGGCGGAGGGTGCGCACATCATCCTGACCGCGCGGACCACCGGCGGGCTGGAGGAGGTCGAGGACGCGATCTACGCAGCCGGCGGATCGGCGACGATCGCGCCGATCGACCTCTATGATCGCACCGCCATCCCGCAACTGGTGTCGGCGATCGCCGAACGCTGGCGCGCGCTCGACATGCTCGTGCTCAACGCCGGCGCGCTCGGCACGCTGGGGCCGGTGCCGTCGTTCGACCTGAAAGAGTTCGACAAGGTGATGACGCTCAACGTCACCGCCAATGCCGCGCTGATCGCCGCCTTCTCGCCGATGCTGCGGCTGGCGCGGTCGGGCAGGGTGGTCGGCGTCACCTCGTCGGTCGGGGCCGCGCCGCGTGCCTATTGGGGCATGTACGGCGCGTCGAAGGCGGCGTTCGACAACATCATCGCCAGCTACGGGCTGGAAATGGCCAACATCTCTCCGGTCCGCACCGCGATCGTCGATCCCGGCGCGACCCGGACGAAGATGCGCGAGCGCGCCTATCCCGGCGAAGACCCGCAAAGCGTCAAGCCGCCCGAGCGGGTCGCCGATGCGATCGTCCAGCTGATGACCGACGGTTTCGATAGCGGCACCCGTATCCGCGTCGACTGACGAAGGTTCCGAACCCCTGCAAAAACATATAGTTGGTTTTTGCCGGGGCCGGGTTTCGGTTCGCTCGTTGTCCGGCGGCTGCGCGTGCAGCTTGCCCTTCGAGGAGCCTTGACATGGCCGTTAAATTCGCCGGAACGATGAACGCGATCAATCGCGGACTGGACGATACCAAGCCCGCCAAGGGCGCGACGATCATCGAGGATTGGGAAGCAGCGCTGGCCGACACCGACGTGTCGGGTGCCAAGGGTATCCTGCGCGACCTCGCCTCGTTGCGCAAGCAACTGGAAAAGGACGCGCCCGACAGCGACCGGGTCCACGACCTGCTCCACCGTCTGGGTGCCGCGACGACCAAGATCGCCGAAAAGGCGGACAAGTCGCAGGACAAGTTGCGTGCACTGGGCGAAGCATTGAGCGAAGCGGGCGAAGAGTCGCCCGACGAGGCCGAAGACACTGAAGCCGCAGCCGCCCCGAAGCGGGCCCGCAAGAAGGCGTGATACTGGGGGCGGCGGGTCGCCTCGGCTCGCCGCCCTTCCTTTTGCGCTTTCCTACAAGGGCGCGGATAGGATTACTGTACTGTCCGTTCGTGCAGAGTAGAGACCGAGCGAAGTCGAATGCTCGTATCGAAGCATGCCTAGTGCCGCTTCGATCCGCTCCTCCGACTTCGCTCAGCGCCATTCGGGACGATCGGTCCGTTCGCTCTTTGAACCAGCCAAAACCACTTCGCGCAAACAACGCGGCAAGTGTGACCTTTGTGACCTTTGGCCGTTCAGGGCTGAACGGTCGGCGTCCACGGCCGCTCGCGGAACCACTTGGTGACGATGTATTTGGTCCCCTCGACCACCGCCATGCCCTCATGCAGCGTCGACAGGTTCGGGCTGCCATCGGCGTTCATGTTGTTCCACGCGACCAGCATGCCCGGCCGCGGATTGAAGCGGACCCCGGCGACCGGAAACCACGTCGCGCCGCCCTGTTCGACCTCGTTCAGATAGACCATCGCCGTCCAGGTCCGCTGCCCGCCCTGCACCGCCATCGGCGCCCAATAATGCTCGTTCTCGTTGAAATAGTCGGCATGCGCCCGAAATTGCTGGCCCGGCGCATAGCGCTGCCCCTGCATCGTCTCGCCATATTCGGGCGGAATGCCCAGCAGGTGCGCGATCCGTTCGTCGATCGGCTGCAGGTCCGGATGCCAGCGATCGAGATCGCAACTGTCCGACGTACGGAAGTTTGGGTCGTTGCTGCTGGTCAGCAACGTCGATTTGCGCCGCCCGGCATCGATCGTCGCCATCAGCAGGTCGCATTCGTCCTCCGACAGGAAATCGGGGAGCGCGAACAGCACCGCCGCGTCGGTCTTGGCGCGACGGATGCCGGGGATCGCGGCCAGCGTCGCCTCGACGCTGCGGCCCCATTCGGCACGGACGGGGGAGGGGCTACCGGCGGCTTTACGGATCGGCGTGTTCATGGCCTTCGTTCAACCAGATAGGGCGAAAGGTGTCGAGGGGGACCGGTCAGTGGTCCGCCGGCGTCTCCATCAACTCGATCAGCACCCCGCCCATGTCGCGCGGATGGACGAACACGATCAACGTCCCATGCGCCCCGATGCGCGGGCTGCCCAGCACCCGCGCGCCCCTGGCGGTCAGGTCGGCGATCGCGACATGGATGTCGGCCACCTCGAAGCACAGATGATGCTGCCCACCCGCCGGGTTCTTGGTAAGGAACCCCGCGATCGGCGAGCTGGCGTCATACGGCTCGATCAGCTCGATCTGGGTGTTCGGCGCATCGATGAAGCACATCTTCACCCCCTGCGCTGGCAGATCGAACGGCTCGCCGATCGCGTCCGCGCCGAGCAGATCGCGATACATCGCAACGGATGTTTCGATCGACGGCGTAGCGATGCCGACGTGGTTCAGGCGACCGAGGGTCATTACAGGCTACTCCAGAAGGCACCGGCTATCATGGCAAGGCTCGCCAGCACGCCGATCCATGCCAATCGGATCAACCGTCGCAAAATGCGGTTTGAACCTGCGCGCATCACCGGACGGAAACGCGTCCGCTGCAGGAAAGCAAGCGTAAGTATAACAACCGAGCCGAACAACAGAAATGCTGCGATATTGCCGACCGTCGCAAGCGTGTCATTGCTCATAGCGGAATATTGTCATGCTTCTTCCACGGGTTCTCGAGCTTCTTGTTCCGTAGTTTGCGCAGCCCCAACGCCACCCGCCGCCGCGTCGAATGCGGCAGGATCACCTCATCGATGAACCCCTTGCTAGCGGCGACGAACGGGTTGGCGAAGCGCGCCTCATACTCGGCGGTGCGTGCCGCGACCTCCTCCAGGTCCTTCGACCGGAAGATGATCTCGACCGCGCCCTTCGCGCCCATCACCGCGATCTCGGCGGTCGGCCACGCATAGTTCAAATCGCCGCGCAGATGCTTCGACGCCATCACGTCATACGCGCCGCCATAGGCCTTGCGGGTAATGACCGTGATCTTGGGCACCGTCGCCTCGGCATAGGCGAACAGCAGCTTCGCGCCATGCTTGATGATCCCCGAATGTTCCTGTCCCACGCCCGGCAGGAACCCCGGCACGTCGACGAACGTCACGATCGGAATATCGAACGCGTCGCAGTAGCGCACGAACCGCGCCGCCTTTTTCGATGAATTGATGTCGAGACACCCGGCCAGCACCATTGGCTGGTTGGCAACGATGCCGACGGTGCGCCCCTCGATCCGGCCGAAGCCGATGATGATGTTGCCGGCATGGGCCGGCTGAAGCTCGAAGAAGTCGCCATTGTCCAGCGTCCGCACGATCAGCTCGTGCATGTCATAGGGCTGGTTGGCGCTGGGCGGGATCAGCGTGTCGAGGCTGTCCTCCAGCCGGTCCCACGGATCGTCGCTCGGCCGTGTCGGCACGCCGCTGCGGTTGTTGGCGGGCAGGAAGTCGACAAAGTCGCGCGCCGCCAGCAGCGCCTCGATATCGTTCTCGAACGCGCAATCGGCGACCGACGACTTGGTCGTGTGCGTGATCGCGCCGCCCAGTTCCTCCTGCGTCACGACCTCGTTGGTGACCGTCTTCACCACGTCCGGCCCGGTCACGAACATATAGCTCGAATCCTTCACCATGAAGATGAAGTCGGTCATCGCGGGCGAATAGACCGCACCGCCTGCGCACGGCCCCATGATCAGCGACAGCTGCGGCACCACGCCCGACGCCAGCACGTTGCGCTGGAACACCTCGGCATAACCGCCCAGCGAAGCGACGCCCTCCTGAATGCGCGCCCCGCCTGAGTCGTTCAGGCCGATGACCGGCGCGCCGACCTTCATCGCCATATCCATGATCTTGCAGATCTTCTGCGCATGCCGTTCCGACAGCGACCCGCCGAACACCGTGAAGTCCTGGCTGAAGACATAGACCAGCCGGCCGTTGACCGTCCCCGATCCGGTGACCACCCCGTCGCCGGGAACCACCTGATCGGGCATGCCGAAATCGACGCAATTATGTTCGACATACATGTCGAGTTCCTCGAACGACCTATGGTCGAGGAACACGTCCAGCCGTTCGCGCGCGGTCAGCTTGCCCTTGGCATGTTGCGCCGCGACCCGCTTTTCACCGCCGCCGGCACGCGCCGCCGCGCGTCGTTGTTCCAACGCTTCGAGTGCTCCGAGCATCGTCTCTCCTTGGCCCCTTCATGGGCGTTTCCGCCCTTGTGCCAGCAGGACGCGGCAAAGCGCAACATTCTTGCGTCAGCCGAACCGATAGCCCGAAACGACCCAGCCCATCACCGTGTCGCGATAGTCGCAGACCGCCGGATCATCGCCGCCGGCACCCAGCGCGACCATCAGCGGCAACAGATGCTCGGCCTCCGGGTGCGCAAAACGGGCATGGGGCAGGGCTTCCCAATCGGCCACCCGGGCCGCACGCCGCGCCGGATCGGCATCGGTCACCGCCGCCGTCAACGCCCGATCCCATTCGTCGGCCACCGGCGTGACCGACGGCCCCCGCGCCCGCAAATTATGAAAGCTCATCCCCGACCCGACGATCAGCACCCCTTCGTCGCGCAACGGAGCGAGTGCCCGGCCCATCGCGATGTGTGCCGCCGGATCGAGCGACCGGTCGAGCGACAATTGCATCAGCGGGAGTTCGGCATCGGGCACCGCGACCATCATCGGAATGAACACGCCGTGATCCCATCCGCGCCCGGCTTCCTCCGCCGTCGCGAAGCCCGCAGCTTGCAACAGCCCCGCCGCCCGCCGCGCAACGTCGGGCGCACCGGCCGCATCCCAGCGCAGGTGATAGGTATGTTCGGGAAAGCCGTAATAATCGAACAGCAATTCCGGCCGTTCGCCGACATGCACGGTCGGCACCGGTGCCTCCCAATGTCCCGAAATCATCAGGATCGCGCGCGGCCGTTCGGGCAGCGACGCGATCAGGCCGGCCAGATAGGCCTGCATCGGCCGCCACATCGGGTCGGGCGCTTCGCCGGGGTTCAGGAAGAAGCAGGGGCCGCCGCCATGCGGCACGAACAAAGATGGTAAGGTCATGGGAGCGAAGATCGCGTCGCGCCGATCGACCGACAAGATCGCGGGGGGAAACGACCCGTTTCCTGATCCATGGGGTTGGCGTGGCCGCGTGATCCTCCCTACAAGGCCGACGCCATGACCCGGTTCACCGTCAACAACCTGCCGCAGGAATATCGGCTCGACCCCGAAACGCCGTTGCTGTGGGCACTGCGCGACGTGTCGAACCTGACCGGGACCAAATATGGCTGCGGCACCGGCCATTGCGGGGCGTGTACCGTCGATATCGACGGACGCGCGGTAAAGTCGTGCCAGGTGACGATCGGCAGTATCGAGGGCACGTTCGTTACCACGATCGAAGGGCTGGCGCGCGACCGCAGCCACCCGGTACAGGCCGCGTTCCTGGCAGCACAGGTCGTGCAATGCGGCTTCTGCATTCCCGGCTTCGTCATGGCGACCGCCGCGCTGTTGCGCGCGAACCGCGATCCCGACGAAGCGACGATCACGGCCGCCCTGACCAATTTGTGCCGCTGCGGCATCTATCCCCGGCTGGTCGATGCGGTGCGACAGGCCGCGGCGGCCGCGCGGGGCGACGCGACGCTCGCACCCCCGCCGCGACCCGGCATCGATCCGGCCGAGGCAGCGCGAGAAACACCGGCACTGACGCCGCCCAAACCATAGGCGCTTATTCTTTCAATCGGCTGTCATCGCCGTTCAGCCACGGTTGATCGCATCCGTCGTATGCCGGCACCATCGAAGCCGGCGACATCCGGCGGTGGAGGGAAGCCGAGATGAAGAGCCGTTTCCTGCTGGCGTTGCTGAGTGTGACCGCACTGGTCCCGAGCGCCGCGATGGCACAGCCCGAGCGCGAGGGGCGGGGGCCCCGCATGCGCGAGCGGATCGAACGCGGACCGGGCGGCGAGACGCCGCAGGCACGCGCCGAGTTCCGCAACGACATCCGGGTCGAGGCACCGGCACCCCGCCCCGAACAGCGCCCCGAACAACGTCGTGAATCGCCCCGGTTCGAACCGCGCGGCGACCAGCCCGATCGCGGTCCCGGTTTCGACCGGCGCGATCCGCCCCGCGATGCGCAGGGCCAGATCGATCGCGACGCGCTGCGCGGTCAATGGCAGCGCAACCAACGCGAACAGCGAGAGGATCGCGGCTGGCGGCGCGGGCCGCAGCCGGGCGAACCCGATCGCGGCTGGCAGCGTCCCGCCCAGCCCAACACGCCCGACCGCTTCGAACGGCGCGACCCGCCGCGCGATGCGCAGGGCCAGATCGACCGCGAGGCACTGCGCCGCGACTGGCCGCGTCGCGACGGTCGCGGCACGTTGGACCGCGATCGCCGGGAACAATGGCGGCGCGAACAGTTGCGTCGCGATCAATGGGATGGCGACGGCTGGGCGCGGCGCGACCGCGACTGGAACCGCGATGGCCGGAACCAGGGCGGGTGGCAACGCGACCGGTGGGGCAATGACGGCCAATGGGATCGCGGCTGGCGGCGCGACGACCGCTATGACTGGAACCGGTATCGCGAACGCAACCGCAGCCTGTACCGCCTGCCGCGCTATTATGCGCCGCAGGGCTGGGGCTATGGCTATCGCCGCTTCGGCGTCGGCGTCCGGCTGAATTCCTTCCTGTTCGGATCGAACTACTGGATCAACGACCCCTTCTACTATCGCCTGCCCGAAACATGGGGGCCGTATCGCTGGGTCCGCTATTACAACGACGCGATGCTGGTCGACATCCGAACGGGACAGGTGGTCGACGTCGAATACGACATCTTCTGGTAAGCGGTCCGCGGCGGGGTGATCCCCCGCCGCGGTTCGTTTGCGCTGGCAATCGCAGCGGCCTTTCCGCAAACCGTATCAAAAGATACGGGAGAGCGATTCGATGGCAGGCGATATCCGGGTGGCGCGCGACGGCGACGTGTTGCGGATCACGCTCGACCGGCCCGACCGGTTGAACGCCGCGCCGCCGGCGATGTTCGAGGCGATCCGCGATGCTCTGGCGGACCTCGATGGTGCGCGCGCGGTGCTGCTGACCGGTGAGGGCCGCGCCTTCTGTTCGGGCGCGGACGTGGCAGCGGTACAGGCGGCCGACGACGGACCGGCGGCGACCCACCATGCGCTGACCCATCACTACAATCCCTGCCTGCAGGCGATCGCGGACCTGCCGGTCTCGATCGTCAGCGCGGTCCGCGGTGCGGCGGCGGGCATCGGGTGCAGCCTCGCGCTCGCCGCCGATTTCTGCGTCGCGGCCGACGACGCCTATTTCCTGCAAGCCTTCGTCAATATCGGCCTCGTCCCCGATGGCGGGGCCAGCTGGATGCTGCCGCGCCTGATCGGCCGGGCGCGGGCGGCGCGGATGATGCTGCTCGGCGAACGCGTCGCCGCCGCGACCGCGCTCGACTGGGGCATGATCCATGCGGTGGTCGATGGCGCGATGCTCGACGATGAAGCGATGGCGCTCGCGCGGCGGCTGGCGGCGGGACCGACGGTCGCGCTCGGCCTGACCCGGCGCAATCTCGCCTACGCGCTCGACCATGACTATCCGGCGGCGATGGTCCGCGAGGCGGAGGCACAGCGCAGCGCTGCCGCCAGCGCCGATGCGCGCGAAGGCACCGCCGCCTTCCTCGCCAAACGTTCCCCCCGGTTCGAAGGCCGCTGACATGACCCACCTCGACTTGCCCCCCCACCGGGCGCTAGGGAAGCACGAATGACCGGCCCGACGATCGATGACTGGCAGAAGCTCGCCGCGCGTGAGGTGAAGGACGCCGATCTCACCTGGCACACGCCGGAGGGGATCGCGGTCAAGCCGCTCTACACCGCCGCCGATGCGCCCGACCCCGGCCTGCCCGGTTTTGCGCCGTTCACCCGCGGGGTGAAGGCGTCGATGTATGCCGGCCGGCCGTGGACGATCCGCCAGTACGCCGGGTTCTCGACCGCCGAGGAATCGAACGCCTTCTATCGCCGCAATCTGGCGGCGGGGCAGAAGGGGCTGTCGGTCGCCTTCGACCTCGCCACGCATCGCGGCTATGACAGCGATCACCCGCGTGTGGCGGGGGACGTGGGCAAGGCGGGGGTCGCGATCGACACGATCGACGACATGAAGATCCTGTTCGACGGCATCCCGCTCGACACCATGTCGGTCAGCATGACGATGAACGGCGCGGTGCTGCCCTGCCTCGCCTTCTACATCGTCGCCGCCGAAGAACAGGGCGTCGGCCCCGAAAAGCTGTCGGGCACGATCCAGAACGACATCCTCAAGGAGTTCATGGTCCGCAACACCTATATCTATCCGCCCGAGCCATCGATGCGGATCGTGTCGGACATCATCGCCTATACCGCCGAGCACATGCCGCGCTTCAACAGCATCTCGATCAGCGGCTATCATATGCACGAAGCCGGCGCGACGGCGGTGCAGGAACTGGCGTTCACGCTGGCCGACGGCATGGCCTATGTCCGCGCGGCGATCGAGCGCGGGCTGGATATCGATGCGTTCGCCGGGCGGCTGTCCTTCTTCTTCGGCATCGGTATGAATTTCTTCATGGAGATCGCCAAGCTGCGCGCGGCGCGCATGCTGTGGAGCCGGATCATCGCCGATTTCGGCGGTTCGCCCCGCAGCCAGACGCTGCGCACCCATTGCCAGACCAGCGGCGTCTCGCTTACCGAGCAGGACCCCTACAACAACGTCATCCGCACCACGATCGAGGCGATGGCCGCCACCTTCGGCGGGACCCAGTCGCTCCACACCAACTCGCTTGACGAAGCCGTTGCCCTGCCCACCGACTTCTCGGCCCGCATCGCCCGCAATACGCAGCTGATATTGCAGGAAGAGACCGGCATGACCCATGTCGTCGATCCGCTCGGCGGCAGCTATTATGTCGAGGCGCTGACCAACGAACTCGCCGCAAAGGCATGGGCGCTGATCGAGGAGGTCGAAGCGGCGGGCGGCATGATCGACGCCGTCAACAAGGGCCTGCCCAAGGAGCATATCGAACGCGCCGCCGCCGCCCGGCAGGCCCGCGTCGACCGGGCCGAGGACGTCATCGTCGGCGTCAACAAATATCGGCTGGCCGAGGAGACGCCGATCGACATCCTCTCGATCGACAATGCGAAGGTCCGCGCCGACCAGATCCGCCGGATCGAGCAGGTCCGCGCGAACCGCGACGAAGCCGCGACGCAGGTGGCGCTATCGGCGTTGCGCGAGGGTGCCAAGGGCGACGCGAACCTGCTGGCGCTGTGCGTCGCCGCTGCCCACGCCCGGGCGACGCTCGGTGAAATGTCGGCGGCGATGGAGGTCGCCTTCGGTCGCCACGCGGTCTCGGTAACCCCGGTCAAGGGGATCTATGGTCCCGCGCATGCCGGTGACGAAGGCTGGGCACGCGCGGGTGAGGGCGTCGTCGCCGTCGAACGGCGGCTGGGCCGCAAACCCCGGATGCTGGTCGCCAAGATGGGGCAGGACGGGCATGATCGCGGCGCGAACGTCGTCGCCAGCGCCTTTGCCGATCTAGGGTTCGACATCGTGTCGGGTCCATTGTTCCAGACGCCGCAGGAAACCGCGCAACTGGCGATCACCGAAGGGGTCGATATCGTCGGTGCCTCCAGTCTTGCCGCCGGTCACAACACGCTGATCCCCGAACTGATCGCGCAACTGGCCGATGCCGGTCGCGCCGACATCCGGGTCATCGCCGGCGGGGTCATCCCGCCACAGGATTATGCGCTGCTCCGCGACGCCGGGGTGGCGGCGATTTTCGGACCGGGTACCAATCTGGTCCATGCAGCGGCGGAGGTGCTGAAACTGCTCGGCCACAACCTCCCGCCGGTCGGAGAAACTGTCGAATGAATGTGATGACTGCTTCGGTTGCCCCCATCGATGGACCTACCCCCGCGCAGGCGGGGGGCCAGGGTAACGAGCGCGATACCCTGGGCTCTGGGCCCCCGCCTGCGCGGGGGCACGCCGAAGAAGTTCGGCGTGACTGGACCCGCACCGAAATCGCAGACCTGTTCGACCTGCCGTTCGACGAACTGATGTTCCGCGCGCAGACCGTCCACCGCGCGCACCACGCCATCGGGCAGGTCCAGCTCTGCACTTTGCTGTCGATCAAGACCGGCGGCTGTCCCGAGGATTGCGGCTATTGCTCGCAATCGGCCAGTGCCGACACGCAGCTGAAGGCCGAAAAGCTGATGGACGTCGACGCCGTCCTTGCCAGCGCGGCACAGGCCAAGGCGGCGGGATCGCAGCGTTTCTGCATGGGCGCGGCATGGCGCAACCCCAAGGACCGCGACATGGACCGGATCGTGGCGATGGTCGAGGGTGTCGCCGCGATGGGCATGGAAACGTGCATGACGCTCGGCATGCTGACCCCGGATCAGGCGCAGCGGCTGGGGCAGGCGGGTCTCGATTACTACAACCACAATATCGACACCTCGCCGGAAAACTACGCCAACGTCATCACTACCCGGACGTTCGACGACCGGCTCGACACGCTGGAACATGTTCGCGAAGCCGGGATCAACGTCTGCTGCGGCGGGATCGTCGGCATGGGGGAGACCCGCGCCGACCGGGTCGGTTTCGTCCACGCGCTCGCCACGCTGCCCCGCCATCCCGAAAGCGTGCCGGTCAACGCGCTGGTCCCGGTCAAGGGCACGGTACTCGGTAATATGCTGGCTGACACGCCGCTCGCGAAGCTCGACGATATCGAATTCGTCCGCACGGTCGCCGTTGCGCGCATCACCATGCCGCTGAGCATGGTTCGCCTGTCGGCGGGGCGCGAAAGCATGTCGGATGCGACGCAGGCGCTGTGCTTCATGGCCGGTGCCAACTCGATCTTCACCGGCGACCGGTTGCTTACTACGGGCAACGCCGGCGACGACGCCGACGCCGCGCTGCTGGCGAAGCTTGGGCTGACGCCGATGGCGGCGGAAGAACCGATGCGGAAATCCTCATGCTGCTGACCCTGCTCCTCGCGGCCGCCGCCGCACAGGGCGGCTGCGCCAGCGCCACGACGCAGGTGGACATGAACCGCTGTGCACAGGCGGCGTTGCAGCGCGCCGACGCGGCGATGACCCGCGAATGGCAGGCGAGCTATGCGCGGATGAAGGCGCAGGACGCGGCGGATACCTCGCGCGGCGGTGGCTTCGGCTATGCGGCGGCGGCACTCGCCAGCCAGCGGGCATGGCTGAAGTTCCGCGACACGCAGTGCGTCCTCGAAGCGGGACGCTATGCCGGCGGATCGATGCAGCCGCTGGCGCGCGCCAACTGCCTCGAACGACTGACGAAGGAACGGGCGCAGCAGTTGCGCGATCTGCGCCGCGAAACATGATGCTGACCCCGGACAAACGGGGCGGACAGGAGAGCGAGTTGTTCAAAAAGATTCTGGTCGCCAATCGCGGGGAAATTGCCTGCCGCGTCATGCGCACCGCCAGGCGGATGGGGATTGCGACCGTCGCGGTCTATTCCGATGCCGACGCCCGCGCACCGCACGTCCTGATGGCGGACGAGCGCGTGCGGCTGGGGCCGGCACCCGCCGCGCAAAGCTATCTCGTGCCCGAACTCATCCTTGCCGCCGCGAAGGCGACCGGCGCGGACTGCGTCCATCCCGGCTACGGATTCCTGTCGGAGCGCGAGAGTTTCGCCCGCGCCTGCGCCGATGCCGGCATCACCTTCGTCGGCCCGCCGCCGAACGCGATCGCCGCGATGGGCGACAAGATCGAATCGAAGAAACTGGCGCAAGCCGCCGGCGTCAACGTCGTGCCCGGCTTTCTGGGTGAGATCGCCGATACCGAGGAAGCGGTGCGCATCGCCGGCGATATCGGTTATCCGGTGATGATGAAGGCGTCGGCCGGCGGCGGCGGCAAGGGGATGCGCCTAGCGTGGAGCGAACAGGACGTCCGCGAGGGCTTCGAAGCGACCAAGCGCGAGGGACTGGCCAGTTTTGGCGACGACCGCGTCTTCATCGAGAAATTCATCGAAAGCCCGCGCCACATCGAAATTCAGGTGCTGGGCGACCAGCACGGTACCATCGTCTATCTCGGCGAGCGCGAATGCTCGATCCAGCGCCGCCACCAGAAGGTCGTCGAGGAAGCGCCGTCGCCCTTCGTCACGCCCGCGATGCGCAAGGCGATGGGCGAACAGGCCGTCGCACTGGCCCGCGCGGTGGGCTATTATTCGGCGGGCACCGTCGAACTGATCGTCTCGGGCGCGGACGTGACGGGGGAAAGTTTCTACTTCCTCGAAATGAACACCCGGTTGCAGGTCGAACACCCGGTGACCGAAGAGATCACCGGCCTAGATCTGGTCGAACAGATGCTGCGCGTCGCAGCCGGCGAACCGCTGGCCTTCGGTCAGGACGAGGTGAAGCTGACCGGCTGGGCGATCGAAAACCGGGTATATGCCGAAGACCCCTATCGCGGCTTCCTGCCGAGCACCGGCCGCCTGACCAGATATAATCCTCCCCGGCACGGGGAGGGCACGCCCCGCACCCGCGTCGACGACGGCGTCGCCGAGGGCGGCGAGGTCAGCATGTTCTACGACCCGATGATCGCCAAGCTCGTCACCTGGGCACCGACCCGTGAGGCGGCGATCGTTGCGCAGGTCGCGGCGCTCGACCGGTTCGAACTGGCCGGGGTCGGCAACAACATCGACTTCCTGTCGGCGATCATGCAGCATCCGCGCTTCCGCAAAGGGGCGCTCACCACCGGCTTCATCGCCGAGGAATATCCCGAGGGCTTTCACGGCGCGCCCGCCGATGAAACGTTGCTGCGGCGGCTGGCCGCGATCGCGGTCGTCGCCGATTGCGAACAGTCGCGCCGCGCCGGCTCGATCGACGGGCAACTCGGCACGGCTATCGCGCCGTCGAACGAGCGCATCGTCACGATCGGCGACCGCCGGTACGCCATCTGCGTCGATGGCTATGATGGCGGCATGCTGGTCCATATCGACGACGCCGCGCCGCTCGATGTCGTGATGCACTGGCGTCCGTCGCAGCGGGTCGTAACCGCGCGCATCGACGGCGAGGAATGGACCGTCCGCATCGCCCGGGCGATTGGCGGTTGGAAACTGACCGCTCGCGGCGGCAGCCATGTCGTCCGCGTGCTGCCCCCGCATATCGCGGCGCTGACGCACCACATGCTTGAAAAGGTCCCACCCGACCTGTCGCGTTTCCTGCTGTGCCCGATGCCGGGCCTGCTCACACGGGTCGAGGTGGCCGAGGGGCAGCGCGTTGAGGCGGGACAGCCGCTGGCGGTGGTCGAGGCGATGAAGATGGAAAACATCCTGCGCGCCGAACGCGCCGGCACCGTCGCCACCGTCCGCCATGCGCCCGGCGACAGTCTGGCGGTCGATGCCGTCATCATGGAGTTCGAATAACGGAACGTTTTGCCCGCTGGCGGCTTGTCGGCGGGTGATCGTTACTCCTCCGCAACCATGGTGGCAGGCCGCTACCATCTACCAGATCTATCCCCGGTCCTTCGCCGACAGCGACGGTGACGGAATCGGCGACCTGCGCGGTATCGCCGACCGGCTGGATCACCTCGTATCGCTCGGCGTGGATGCGCTGTGGATTTCACCGATCTTCCCGTCACCGATGGCCGATTTCGGATACGACGTGGCCGATTATACCGGCATCGATCCGCGTTTCGGCACGCTCGTTGATTTCGACGCGCTGCTCGCCAAGGCGCACGGACTGGGCCTGCGCGTGCTGCTCGATTTCGTGCCGAACCACAGTTCCGATCAGCATCCGTGGTTTGCCGAAAGCCGGTCGTCACGCGACCATCCCCGGCGTGACTGGTATATCTGGCATGATCCCGCACCGGACGGTGGCCCGCCCAACAACTGGATCAGCGATTTCGGCGGACCGGCATGGACGTTCGACGCCGCAACCGGGCAATATTATTCGCGTGCCTTCCTGCCCGAACAGCCTGATCTGAACTGGCGCAACCCCGACGTCCGCGCGACGATGCTCGACGCGATGCGCTTCTGGTTCGACCGCGGCGTCGACGGGTTTCGCATCGACGTGCTGTGGCACATGGTCAAGCACGCCGGCTTCCCCGACAATCCGCCCAACCCCGACTATCGCGACGACATGGGCGAGATGCACCGCGTGCTGCAGCTGAATTCGACCGACCAGCCCGAAGTCCACGCGATCGCCGCCGACATGCGCGAACTGGCCGATCGTTACGATGCGGTGCTGGTCGGCGAAATCTATCTGCCCGTGCCGAGGCTGATGACCTATTACGGCCCGGCCGACGCCCCCGAAGTGCATCTGCCGTTCAATTTCCAGCTGATCGAGGCGCGCTGGAACGCCGCCGAACTCGCCGAACGCATGACTGAATATGAAGCGGCGCTGCCGACCGGCGGCTGGCCCAACTGGGTGCTCGGCAATCACGACCGCCCACGCATCACGACCCGCGTCGGCGCGGCACAGGCGCGGGTGGCGGCGATGCTGTTGCTGACGCTGCGCGGTACGCCGACGCTGTATCAGGGCGATGAACTGGGCCTTCCCGACGCGCAGGTTCCTGCCGACAAGCTTCAGGACCCGCGCGAGCTGCGCGAACCGGGGCTGGGGCTGGGCCGCGATCCGGTCCGGACTCCGCTGCCATGGACGGGGGAGGGCGGCTTCACCACCGGCGAGCCGTGGCTGCCGATCGACCCGGCGCATCTGCCGCTGAACGTTGCTGCGCAGGTGGATGATCCGGAATCGATGCTGACCCTGTACCGCCACTTGCTGGCGCTACGCCGCGCCACGCCGGCGCTTGCGACCGGCACGATCGGCGACGTCCGTGCCGAAGGCGACGTCCTCACCTATCTGCGCAGTGACGGCACCGATCGCTATCGCATCGCGCTCAACCTTGGCCACCGAACGGCCGCCATCGATCTCGAACCCGGCGCGGTCATCCTCTCGACCCATGACGCTGCCACCGCTTCCTCCCTTCGCCCCGACGAAGGCCTGATCCTGAAAGTCGACTGATGCGTATCGCCATGCTCGCCCCGATCGCGTGGCGCACGCCGCCGCGACATTACGGCCCGTGGGAACTAGTCACCAGCCTGCTGACCGAGGCGCTGGTCGCGCGTGGCGTCGACGTGACGCTGTTCGCCACGCTCGACAGCCAGACCTCGGCAACGCTCGCCGGCGTGGTACCCGCACCCTACAGCGAAGACCCGTCGATCGACGCGAAGGTCTGGGAGTTCGCGCATCTCGCCCATCTGTTCGAACGCGCGGGCGAATTCGACCTGATCCACAATCAGGCCGACTTTCCCGCCCACGCCTTTTCGGGGCTGGTCGATACCCCGATGGTCACCACCATCCACGGCTTTTCATCGGACCGCATCCTGCCGATGTACGCGCCCTATCAGGACCGGGTGCGGTATGTCGCGATCAGCGACGCCGATCGCCACCCGTCACTGCGCTATGCGGCGACGATCCATCACGGCATTCCGCTGAACGACTTTCCGTTCGATGCCAAGGGCAGTGAAGACCTGCTCTTCTTCGGCCGGATGCACCCCGACAAGGGCGCGGCCGAAGCGGTCGCGGCGGCACAGGCCAGCGGCCGCCGGCTGCACATGGCGGGCATCGTTCAGGACGACCGCTACTGGCGCGAACAGGTCGAGCCACATATTGATGGGACACGCATCGTCTATCACGGCGCGGTCGGCGGCACGGCGCGAACCGACCTGCTGGGGGGTGCCCGCGCGCTGCTCCACCTGATCGGCTTCGACGAACCCTTCGGCCTGTCGGTGGTCGAGGCGATGGCCTGCGGCACGCCGGTCATCGCCTATGACCGCGGGTCGATGCCCGAATTGATCGAGCACGGCGTCAACGGCTTCCTCGTCGACACGCTCGACGAAGCGATCGCCGCGATCGACCGCGTGGGAGAGATCGACCGCGCCGCCTGCCGAGCCCGCGTCGCCGAGCGCTTTTCGGTGGAGGCGATGGCCGAACGCTATCACGCGCTATACCGCTCGATCCTCGGCGGTTGAGCCTCGATCAGGCGTCGTCGCACGCCTCGCCCAATGCCGCATAGATCGCGTCGAGATCGCGATCGTCGATGCAATAGGGCGGCATGACGTACAGCGTCGAACCGAGCGGGCGGAGCAACAGGCCCGCCTCGCTAAACCGCGCCAGCAGTCTCGGCGCGCGGTCCGACAGATAGCCTTCGTCGCCATCCAGTTCGAACGCCGTGATCGTGCCGAGCTGGCGAGCGTTCGCAACCCGCCGATGCGTCGCCAGCGCCGCCAGCCGCGCCCCCTGTCGCCGGGTCAGCGACGTGATCCGTTCGGCCACCGGTTCCTCGCGCCAGATCGCCAGATTGGCATTGGCCGCGGCGCAGGCGATCGGGTTCGCGGTATAGCTCGACGAATGAAAGAACATCGTCGCCCGGTCCGGCCCGTAATGCGCCTGAAAGACGGGTTCGCTCGCCATCGTCACCGCCAGCGGAATGGCACCACCGGTCAATCCCTTTGACAGGCACATCAGGTCGGGCACCACCCCGGCCTGTTCGCACGCGGTCAGCGTACCGGTGCGGCCCCAGCCGGTCATGACTTCATCGGCGATGAACAGGACGCCGTATGTCGCGCATATCCGGAGCATCTCCGCCAGAACCGCCGGCGCATACAGCCGCATCCCGCCCGCGCCCAACACCAGCGGTTCGACGATAAACGCCGCCGCCCCGGCCCGGCACGCCGCCTCCAGCACGTCGAACGTCGCCTGTTCGTGCCCGGCATCGGGGAAGGGGATCGACCCGACATCGAACAGCAGCGGCGCATAGGCCCGGTTGAACACCCCCCGCGCCCCGACCGACATCGCCCCGATCGTATCGCCGTGATAGCCATGGTCGAGCACGAGGATGCGGTGCCGATCCTCGCCCCGGTTGCGCCAATATCCCAGCGCCATCTTCAGCGCGACTTCGACGCTGGTCGATCCCGAATCGGAAAAGAACACGCGGGTCAGCGCATCGGGCAGCAGAGCGCACAGTCCCGCCGCCAGTGTTTCGGCCGGCTCGTGCGTGTATCCCGCAAAGATGATCTGATCGAGCCGCCCGGCCTGTTCGGCGATGGCGGCGGTGATACGCGGATGGTTGTGGCCGTGCGTCGTCACCCACCACGAGGAGATCGCATCGACGATCCGCCGCCCGTCCGCCGTCCACAGTGCAGCGCCATCGCCGCGCACGATCTGTGGGACAGGCTCCTGCAATCCATGCTGGGTAAAGGGATGCCAGACGGGCGACGACCTCACTGGAAATCCTCCATGTCGAAATGGGCGGTAAAGGCCTCCGCCAAGGTCGCAGGGTCGAGCGGATCTAGCCGTGGCAGACGCCCCAGACGCTTCGTATTGCCCAGTCGAACGATCGTTTCTTCGCTGTCGGGCACGCTGTCCCCGATAAAGGCGACGCCCAGCAACGGCACGCCGCGCGTCCGCAGTGCCTCGATCGACAACAGGCTGTGGTTGATCGTGCCGAGCGCGGTGCGCGCCACCAGCACGACCGGCCGCTGCCAGCGTGCGAACAGGTCGCCGAACGTCGTGCGCCCGACGATCGGCACCAGTACGCCGCCCGCGCCCTCGACCACCAGCGGCCCCTCGACCTGCGGCAGCGCCAGTCGGTCGAGATCGATCGTGACGCCGTCGGTCGCGGCGGCGCGATGCGGCGAGCAGGGGGTGGTCAGGGCATAGGCCTCGGGCAGGATACGCTCGGGCGCGACATCCGCCAGCCGGGCGACGCTTTGGCGATCGGTCCTGTCGTCGGTCCCGGCCTGCACCGGCTTCCAATAGGATGCGCCGAGCGCCCCGGTCAGCGCGGCGGCGAACACGGTCTTGCCGACATCGGTATCGGTCCCGGTGACGACGACCACGGTCATGACCACTGCTCCAGCACATCGCCCAGACCGTCGATCGCGGCCGCATCGACGTTCAGCGTCAACGAAATACGTAGCCGCGCCGTACCGGCCGGCACCGTCGGTGGGCGGATACCACGCACGTCGAACCCGGCCGCCTGCACCGCCGCCGCCAGCGCCATCGCCCGCCCATCGTCACCGACGATCAGCGGCATGATCTGCGACCCGCTGACCCGCGCGCCGACCCGCCCCAGCCGCTTGCCCGCATGGTCGATCAGCGCCGCCAGCCGCGTCCGCCGCTCCGGTTCGTCGCGCAGCACCCGCAGGCCCGCCCGGACCGCCGCCGCCATCACCGGCGACGGCGCGGTCGAAAAGATGAACCCGCGCGCCCGGTTGATCAGGAAGTCGCACACCACCGCCGGCCCGCATACCAGCGCGCCTTCGCTGCCCAGCGCCTTGCCACAGGTGCGCAGCGTGACGACGTTCGGCCGCCCCTCCAACGCCGCCGCCAGCCCGCGCCCATCGGGTCCGAACACGCCGGTCGCATGGGCTTCGTCGATCAGCAACATCGCGCCATGCCGGTCGGCGAGCGCGATCAGGTCGTCGAGCGGCGCACGGTCGCCATCCATGCTGTACAGGCTTTCGACCGCGATCCATGGCGAACCGGTCCCGCCGTCGCGCCGCCAGCCGATGATCGCATCTTCGATCGCCTGCGGATCATTATGTCCCGCCGCCACCGCCGGCGCACGGGCAAGGCGCATCCCGTCATGGGCACTGGCATGGATCAGCGCGTCGTGGACGATCAGGTCGCCGCGCTGCGGCAATGTCGCCAGCAGCGCGGCGTTGGCCGCGAACCCGCTGCCGAACCACAATGCCGCCTCGCTCCCGAAGAGGGCCGCCGCCTCGCGCTCCAGTGCTTCATGCTCGGCATGATTGCCCCGCAGCAGCCGCGATCCGCCCGACCCGACCGGCACGCCGCGCGCGATGGCGTCGGTTACCGCATCGCGCAGGTGTTGCGATCCGCTCAGCCCCAGATAATCGTTCGAGGAAAAATCCCGGCCCGCGATCGGGATCAACCGCCGCCGCCGGTCGATCGCCGACAGCCGGTCGAGATCGGCGGCGATCGGGCGCAGCGCGGGGGCGGGCAGGCGGCCATCGTCGATCATCGCTGCTCCTTCTCCCACGCCCTGTCTTCTCCACTCCATGCCGGGCGTCGCCTGTATCCGCGACATCGGCATGGCGCAAATTGCGTCGTTGCGCGTTAAGGGCCGATGCGTCGATCGTCGTTGCCGATACGGTCCGCGACGGCGCAGGGGGTGATCAGGGCACATGGTACAAACCACAGAAGAATCCGCGACCATCGACCGGGTCGGTGCGACCGGCACCGCCGCAACGCCGCCGTCCGATCCGGTCGACGCGGTGGTCGATGCCCCGACCGAGGAATTGCGTCGCGACCGGCTGCTCGCCGCGCTGACGCTGATCGCCGGGGTCGGGCTGGTACTGGCATTGCCCTTCGCGTTGCAGGCGGGCGCGCGATTTTTCCTGCCGCTGACCGCCGCGATCGTGATCGCCATCGCGCTGGTGCCGCTGCTCGAATGGCAGGAGCGCCACCGGGTGCCCGCCCCGCTCGCCGCGCTGGTCTGCGTGCTCCTGTTCCTGATCGTCGCGAATGGCGCGCTGGCCTCGATCGTCGTGCCGGCATGGGGCTGGGCGGCGATCCTCCCCGACCGCATCGACCGCGTGCAGGAAAATATCGCGCCGCTGATCGATTTCTATGCCAGCCTCGAAAAATTCGTGAACGGCCTGATCGCCAACGTTGCCAGTGCGCCGGCGCGCCAGACGACCAGCAGCGTTGCCCCGCCGCAATCGCTGCTCGACGTCGTCACCACCTCCGCACCGTCGGCCTTGCTGGAGATGTTCTTCGCGATTCTCGTCATCTATTTCTTTCTCGCCGGCTGGACCAATCTGCGTCGCGCCGCGATCACCGGGCGCAGCAGCTTCGGCGGCGCGATGGCGACCGCGCGCGTGATCCAGAACGTCGTCGACGACACTTCGGCCTATCTCGGCACGATCACCTTCATCAATCTGATGCTCGGTGTGATCGTCGCCTTTGCCCTGTGGTATATCGGCATGCCGACGCCGTTGATGTGGGGCGGCCTCGTCGCGCTGCTCAACTATGTGCCCTATCTCGGCCCGATCTTCGCCGCCTTGCTGCTGGCGGTCGGCGGGCTGATGACCTTTACCGATATCTGGTGGGCGTTGCTGCCCGCTGCGATCATGGTCGGTGCGCATCTGGTGGAGGCGAACGTCATCACTCCGCTGGTCGTCGGGCACCGCCTGACCATCAATCCGCTGATGATCCTGATAACGCTCAGCTTCTGGGGCTGGGTATGGGGTACGCCCGGCGCATTGCTGGCGGTGCCGTTGCTCATCATCATCCAGACGGTGCTGAAAGGTGCCGGCAAACCCGATATCGCCGGCTTCCTGTTCGAACACGGCACGCTGGTGCAGGACGTGCCGCCCGCGCAACGAAATGCACCAAATGGCAACAGCGCCGTTGACAGCCCCGGCACCGCTCCGTAAAGCCCGCCTCCTCGCTAGAGAGCGGGTGTAGCTCAGTTGGTTAGAGCGCCGGCCTGTCACGCCGGAGGTCGCGGGTTCGAGCCCCGTCACTCGCGCCATGGCGCATCGTTTGGATGCGCCGGGTGCCGGTACGGACGGCACGATCCACGCAGATACAATTACATCGCAACGTGACCCGCTGTTCCGCCGGCTGCGTTCGGGTGTCGACCTCACGTCCGACGAGCAAGATGGCGCTGACGTATGGCAGGGCGACGTGATCGTGATGTGGAGCCGGGCGATCTGGGCCGGCGTCGCAAGGCGCGTGCTGGCGTTTGCTTTTCTACCTTACGACTGGCCATACCGCAGGTGGCGGCACTTAGTGTAAGGCACGTCCGGCGATGTACTGTACGGCGACGGCACCTGCTGATCGGGTAGGGTGATGTCGAACTCGACAGGATCCGGCCGCTGGCCGACGCGTGCGCCGCTGCCGCTCGAACCGACGACGGGGGCCACGCCGGCACCGGCGGGGCGACCGCCCGCGCTGACCTTTCCGAGGGGTTCGCGTCGGGCCGCGTCGTCTGGCATCGCCTGCTTCCAATCGCGCTGCCGATGACAGCGGCCTCGCCCTAGCTATTCCCGGGCGTGCTCCGACATGTCCTCAAATCCCGGTCTCGATGCGACCGTAAAGGATGCGGTGGTCCCCGGTATCCTCCCGACCGGTGGGTTCGCGCGTCAACGACTGCCCGTGCGCCAGCCGCGCGACAAAATCATGCCCGTTCCAAATAGCCGCTTTACAGCAACGATTCGCTGACCTAAACGCCGCCTCCTCGCTAGAGAGCGGGTGTAGCTCAGTTGGTTAGAGCGCCGGCCTGTCACGCCGGAGGTCGCGGGTTCGAGCCCCGTCACTCGCGCCATTGCGCACGAAGCGATGTGCGCTACCGCCACTGGCCGGTCTCCATCCAGCGCAACATTGCTCGCATCGGCAATACCCATAGCCACGCGATACCGGCGGTAAGATAAAAACCGAGCTGCGACAGCCAGTGCCAGCCGCCTACTACATCCGACAGCATCGCGACGCCGATCGCCCATAAGATCAGCATGCCAAGAATCGCGAGCACCCCGGCCGGCTTGCGCCATGTCGGTTCGTTCATCGTGCGGCTCCTGGCAGAATCAGTTCGGTTTCGGTGACGATCGCGTCCAACGGCATATCCCACGCGTCGCAAGGGAGGTCGGCGACCTGCTGCACCGACCATGCGATACCGATCCGCAGCGCCTCCGGCCACGATGCAAACGCCCGGTCGTAATGTCCCGCGCCCTGACCCAGCCGATTGCACCGCGAATCGAAGCCGAGCAGCGGGGTCAGGATGATATCCGGCACGACCGGCGCCGTGTCCCCCGACGGTTGCTTCAGCCCAAACGGACCATCCACCATTTGTCCCCCCGGCGCAGGATGAAACGTTATCGGTGAATCCCGGTCGACGACCACCGGCCATGCCAATGTCGCACCGGCATAAAGCGCCGCCGCCTCGAAACGGGACGGGTCGGCCTCGCTGCCGACGGGGACATAGCTTGCGACGATCATCCCTTCGCGCAGCGCGTTCAAAAACAGGCTCGGTGGCACCAGCGCCGGCTGTCCAGCGGCGACGAACGCCCGGCGCAGGCTGCGGAGTTCACCGCGCAGGCTGGATTTGTCGATCGTCATGGGCGAAACATGGGGTGGCGGGACCACCATGGGCCGTTTGCCGCGTTATCCACTGACGCACGGTACGTCAGGTGGGGATCATGTACGTCAGACCAGGATCTGCGCAGGGACAACCCCCATGGATGAAGAAATAGCCTCAGGGATTATGCAAGGCTCGCACCGGGCAGTTCCCGCCAAGACCTATCTAAGGATTCGACGGACTTTCCTCAAGGGCTGATGCGACCATCTCCAGCCGTTCGGCGATTTGCGTCAGCATCGCCGCCGAGTGTCCTCCGGCGGCGCTCGCCTCGCGATCGGCCAGCTCGTCGGCAATCATCAGCGCGATATACAGCAGCGTCCGTTCGGTCGATCCGCGCGCCGCGCGTTGGGCTGCGTCGGCGTGGCGTTCCAGCATAGTCGCCAGACCCCGCAGCTTGGGCTCCTCACCGTCGCGGCACCCGACCTGATATTCGCGTCCGGCGACGTTCAACGCGATCTGTCCCATCAATCCGCCTCCGTTTCGCGCGTAATTACCGAATCGATCGCGCCGATCGCGTCGCCGATCCTCGATCGCAAAACAGCGTGGCGGGTCGCAAGCGTCCGATTCTTGAACGCCTGCGACTCCGACGCGCGCTCGATCCGCACCAGCGCCTGTTCGATGCGCGCGACAGCGGCCTCGTGGGCGTCCTCGTTCATCGGATACATCTCCGCTTGCTATACATGTTAAACAACCCTTCGTCTGGGCGGTTGACTGTGGGGCGTGACGGTTCCAAAGGCTCGCCCGAACCTTAGTACTCTGGCGCCCAACAGGAGTGCGCGTGACCATATCCCAGCTTGAACTCGCCAACGCCATCCGCGTTTTGTCGATGGATGCGGTAGAGGCCGCCAATTCCGGCCATCCGGGCATGCCGATGGGCATGGCCGACGTGGCGACGGTATTGTGGTCGAACTATTTGAAGTTCGATCCGACCGACCCGAACTGGGCCGATCGCGACCGCTTCGTCCTGTCGGCTGGCCATGGGTCGATGCTGATCTATTCGCTCCTCCATCTGACCGGCTATGCGCAGCCGACGATCGAGGACATTGCGAATTTCCGCAAGCTGGGCAGCCCGTGCGCCGGCCATCCCGAAAATTTCGAGCTGCCGGGCATCGAATGCACCACCGGTCCGCTGGGGCAGGGGTTGGCGATGGCGGTAGGCATGGCGACGGCCGAGCGCCACCTGAACACCGTGTTCGGCGACGATCTGGTCGACCACCGTACTTGGGTGATCGCTGGCGACGGCTGCCTGATGGAAGGGATCAACCACGAAGCGATCGGTCTGGCGGGGCATCTGAAGCTCGGCCGCCTGAACGTGCTGTGGGACGACAATCGCATCACCATCGACGGTTCGACCGACCTGTCGACCAGCGAGGACGTTGCGGCCCGCTATGCGGCGACCGGCTGGCACGTCGTCGCCTGTGACGGCCACGACTTTGCCGATATCGACCGCGCGCTCGCCGAAGCCGCTGCCGATCCCCGTCCGTCGCTGGTCTGCTGCCGGACCGTCATCGGCAAGGGCGCACCGAACAAGGGTGGCAGCCACAAGGTTCATGGCTCGCCGCTCGGCGCCGATGAAATCCTCGCCACCCGCGCTGCATTGCTGTGGGAGCACGAAGCCTTCCATCTGCCCGAAGCGCTGACCGATGCGTGGAAGGCGATCGGTGCGAAGGGTGGCTCGGTTCGCGCCGAATGGCAGGATCGCCTCGCAAGCCATTTCGATCGCTTTGAATTCGAGCGTCGCATGGCGAACAAGCTGCCCGAGGGCTGGTCGCTCAAGGCCCATGTCGACGGGCTGCTGGCCGATCCGAAGAAGATCGCGACCCGCGTCGCATCGTCGCTGGCGCTCGAAGCGATCAACGCTTCGCTGCCCGAAACGATCGGCGGCTCGGCCGACCTGACCCCCTCGAACAATACCCAGACCAAGGCGCTGGTGCCGCTGACCGCCGACGATTATTCGGGCCGCTACATCCATTACGGCATCCGCGAATTCGGCATGTCGGCGGCGATGAACGGCATGGCGCTGCATGGCGGCGTGCTGGCCTATGGCGGGACCTTCCTAGTGTTCGCCGACTATGCGCGGCCGGCGATCCGGCTGTCGGCGCTGCAAAATGCCGGTGTCGTCTACGTCATGACCCACGACTCGATCGGTCTGGGTGAGGACGGCCCGACGCATCAGCCGATCGAGCATGTCATGAGCCTGCGCCTGATCCCTGGCCTCGACGTCTATCGCCCGGCCGATGCGGTCGAGACGGCGGAATGCTGGGAACTGGCGGTGCAGAGCCGCGACGGTCCGTCGCTGCTCGCGCTGTCGCGCCAGAACCTCCCGCAAGTCCGCACCGACGCCACCGAGAATCGCAGCGCCAGGGGTGCCTATCGCCTGAAGGGCGCCGAGGCCGACCGCCGCGTGATCCTGCTCGCCACCGGTTCGGAGGTCGAGATCGCGCTGGGCGTCGCCGCCAAGCTGGAAGGGCAGGGGATCGGGGCCGATGTCGTGTCGATGCCCTGCTGGTCGCGCTTCGATGCGCAGGACGCCGCCTATCGCGAGGACGTGCTGCCGCATGCCCGCCCCGACGACATCCTGCGCGTCTCGATCGAGGCCGGGACGACGATCGGCTGGGAACGCTATACGATGGTCGATGGCCTTCGCTTCGGCATTGACCGGTTCGGGGCGTCCGCCCCGGCCGACAAGCTTTATGAATATTTCGGCCTGACCACCGATGCCGTCACCGCGAAGGTGCTGGCACGGCTCGGACATTGAGGGAGACGCGGATATGACGAAAGTAGCGATCAACGGATTCGGGCGCATCGGCCGCCTGGTGGCGCGCGCGATCCTCGAACGCCCCGACTGCGGCCTCGAACTGGTCACGATCAACGACCTCGCCGATGCCAAGTCGAATGCGTGGCTGTTCAGCCGCGACTCGGTCCATGGCAAATATCCGGGCGATGTCGCCGCCGAGGGCGACGATCTGGTCATCGACGCCAAGCGCATCCGCGTCACGGCCGAGCGTGATCCGGCGAACTTGCCGCACAAGGAACTGGGCGTCGAGCTGGTTCTCGAATGCACCGGCTTCTTCACCGACCGGACGTCGTGCCAGAAGCATATCGACGCCGGTGCCAAGCGCGTGCTGATCTCGGCACCCGGCAAGAACGTCGACCTGACCGTCGTCTATGGCGTGAACCACGACAAGCTGGAGGCCGGCCACACGATCGTGTCGAACGCATCGTGCACCACCAACTGCCTTGCCCCGGTCGCCAAGGTGCTGAACGATTCGATCGGCATCGAACGCGGCCTGATGACCACGATCCACGCCTACACCAACGATCAGAAGATCCTTGACCAGATCCACCCCGATCTGCGCCGCGCCCGTGCGGCGGCCATGTCGATGATCCCGACCACCACCGGTGCCGCCCGCGCGGTCGGCGAAGTGCTGCCCGAACTCAAGGGCCGTCTCGACGGTTCGGCCGTGCGCGTGCCCGTGCCGGATGGCAGCCTCGTCGACCTGACCTTCACCCCGAAGCGCGACACGACCAAGGACGAGGTCAATGCGATCCTGAAGGCGGCGTCGGAATCGGGTCCGCTCAAGGGCGTGCTGGTCTATTCGGAAGACCCGCTGGTCTCGATCGACATCGTCCATACCCCCGCGTCGTCGACCGTCGACAGCCTCGAGACCGCGGTGCTCGACGGCAAGCTGGTCCGCGTCGTTTCGTGGTACGACAACGAATGGGGCTTCTCGAACCGCATGGTCGACACCGCGACCGCGATGGCGAAGCTGGGCTGATCCGGTGGCGGGCGGTATCCTGAAGGGCATCGCCCGCCACGCCTTTTCGCGCGGGCCGATCGAGCTGGTGCAGACGGTGCGCGTCACCGTCGAAACCGGCCTCGACGGCGATTTCCGCGGTGCGCTCAAACCCGGCCGCAACAATCGGCAGGTTTCGCTGATGGAAGTCGGCGACTGGGCGCAGGCGATGCGCGAGGTCGGTCACGACCTGCCATGGTGGGAACGCCGCGCGAACCTGCTGGTCGAGGATTTCGACCTGCCGCAAACGTGTGGCGCGTACGTCCGCGTCGGACCGGTACTGCTCGAAATCACCAAGGAATGCGATCCATGCAGCCGCATGGAGACGATCGTCGAGGGGCTGCGCGGCGCGCTCATCCCCGACTGGCGCGGTGGCGCGCTGGCGCGGGTCATCGAGGGCGGCGTCCTCACCGTCGGCGATGCGATTACACTGGAAACAACGCGTTAGGTTCGAGCTTGTCGAGAACCGTTTCCGACGGACGCCTCTCGCTCGCTTCGCACGCTGCTCGAACCGAACGGCATTAGGGAGCGAAGACATGAGCCGCAATTTCAAGACGCTCGACGACATGGGCGACCTCACCGGCAAGCGCGTGCTGGTCCGCGAGGACCTGAACGTACCGATGGCCGATGGCGCCGTCACCGACGACACCCGCCTGCGCGCCACCGTCGGCACCGTCACCGACCTTTCGGATCGTGGCGCGATCGTGCTGATCCTCGCCCATTTCGGCCGTCCAAAGGGCCAGCCGAGCCCCGAGTTTTCGCTGTCGCAGGTCGTCCGGCCGCTGTCGGCGGTGCTCGGCCGCGAAGTGCGCTATGTCGATTGGGAAGGGGCCGAGGCGAATGTCGCGACGCTCAACCCCGGCGACATCGCCGTTCTCGAAAACACCCGCTTCTTCGCTGGTGAAGAAACGAACGACCCGGCGGTGATCGACCGGTTCGCCGCCTTGGGCGACTATTACGTCAACGACGCCTTCTCCGCCGCGCACCGCGCCCATGCCTCGACCGAGGGGCTGGCCCACAAGCTGCCCGCCTTTGCCGGACGGCAGATGGAGGCCGAACTCGATGCGCTCGACAAGGCACTGGGCAACCCGCAGCACCCGGTCGCGGCGGTGGTGGGCGGTGCCAAGGTGTCGTCGAAGCTCGACGTGCTGCGCCATCTGGTCACCCGCGTCGATCACCTCATCATCGGCGGCGGCATGGCCAACACCTTCCTCGCCGCGCGCGGGGTGAATGTCGGCAAGTCGCTGTGCGAACACGATCTGACCGGCACGGCGGAAGCGATCTTCGAAGCGGCGGAGAAGGCAGGCTGCACTATCCACCTGCCCTATGACGTCGTCGTCGCGACCGAATTTCGGCCGAACCCCGCGACCCGGACCGTCAACGTCCACGAAGTCGCTGCCGACGAAATGATCCTCGACGTCGGCCCCGCCGCGACCGAGGCACTGGGCGACGTGCTCAAGAATTGCCGCACGCTGGTGTGGAACGGGCCGATGGGCGCGTTCGAAACCCCGCCCTTCGACGTCGCCACCGTCGCGCTGGCCAAGACCGCGGCGGCATTGACCGCCGACGGATCGCTGGTGTCGGTCGCGGGCGGCGGCGATACCGTCGCCGCGCTTAATCAGGCCGGTGTCGCCGATCAGTTCAGCTTCGTGTCGACTGCCGGCGGCGCGTTCCTCGAATGGATGGAAGGCAAGGAATTGCCCGGCGTTGCTGCCCTGACGCGCTGACGATTGTCGGCAGGCCGTCGCCCCGGACTGTTGCCGGGGCGACGCGCTGTGGCGTTCGGTTTCAGGAAGGTAGTTGGTTCACGCGAAGGCGCGAAGGCGCAAAGAGAAGAGGGTTCGCGCAGGGACGCAGAGGCGTAGAGGACGTCGTCCTTGCGGATCGGACTGCCGCACCAGCGGCCTCCAATCTGCTCGTTGCCGAAAGAATGAAGGTCTCGCTGACGCGAGACGGTACCGCGACCGCAACCCCTCCGCGTCTCCGCCTCTCTGCACGAACCAATTCTTCTCTTTGCGCCTTCGCGCCTTCGCGCGAACCAACTTCTTCTGAAACAGCCACCCGCAAAACAACCCGCTTGATCCCAACCGCAACCTGCCGTACCCGTTCAACACGTTAAACGGAGGTGGCACCGGGTGCTAGGCGTACGACTCGATACCGAGCTGGAAGAGCGGCTGGCCAACGTCGCCCGGTCGCAGGGCCGTTCCAAGAGCGACATCGCCCGCGATGCCGTCCGTCGGTACGTCGAACTCCATGACGAAGCGTTTCGCGCCGAAGCCCGTCGCCAGTCCGAACGCGCCGCCGCCCGCGACGACGGTGCCGACTGGGCGTTTTTCGATCGCGTCGAAGCGGAGGATGGCCGGTGGAAATAGGCCGCGGCATGATCGTGCTGGTTGAAGGACCCGAGGCACTGGCGAACAAGCGCCGACCCTTTCTGGTCGTGCAATCCGACCTGTTCAACGAAGCCCATGCCTCAGTTACGCTCATCCCGATGACCAGCCTGACCGGCGGCGAGACGCTGTTCCGCGTGCCCTTCGCGCCCTCCGACGCGACCGGGGTCTCGGTCGAAAGCGAGGCGCAGGTCGACAAGATCAAGACATTGCGCCGCAGCCGCATCGTCCGCGTCCTCGGTCAGGCGACGGCAACATCGATGGAGCAGGTGGATCAGGCGCTACGGCGCTGGCTCGCCCTCTGACATTTTCTTGAGAACCCAAGGGGATCGACATGAACACCGCTGATATGACTGCGAAGATTGCCGACGGACAGGGTTTCATCGCCGCGCTCGACCAGAGCGGCGGTTCGACGCCGAAGGCGCTGAAGGGTTACGGCGTCGAGGACGATGCGTGGAGCACCGACGAGGAGATGTTCGGCCTGATCCACGACATGCGGGCCCGTATCATCCTGTCGGACGCGTTCACCGGCGACAAGGTGATCGGCGCGATCCTGTTCGAACGCACCATGAATGGGCAGGCGGGAGGCAAGCCCGTGCCGCAGGCGCTGGCCGACAAGGGCGTCGTGCCGTTCCTGAAGATCGACAAGGGGTTGGAGGACGAAGCGAACGGCGTGCAGCTGATGAAGCAGAACCCCGGTCTCGACGAACTGCTCGCCCATGCCGCCGCGCTCGGCATCTTCGGCACCAAGGAACGCTCGGTCATCAACCTCGCCAACCGCGAAGGCATTGCCGCTGTCGTCCAGCAGCAGTTCGAGGTCGCGGCGCAGGTGCTCGCCGCCGGGCTGATGCCGATCATCGAACCGGAAGTGAACATCAAGAGTGCCGAGCGTGCGCAAGCCGACGCGATCCTGCTCGACGAAACGCTGAAGGCGCTCGACGCGATGCCGGGCGATGACAAGGTCATGCTGAAGCTGTCGCTGCCGGCCACGCCGGGCCTGTTCCAGCCGCTGGTCGATCATCCGCGCGTGCTGCGCGTCGTGGCACTGTCGGGCGGGTTCGGCCGCACCGAAGCCTGCGCCGAACTGGCCAAGAACCCCGGTATCATCGCCAGCTTCAGCCGCGCGCTGCTGTCGGACCTGCGTCACCAGATGGCCGACGCCGAATTCGACGCGGCACTGGGTGAAGCGATCGACGAAATCCACTGCGCCTCGACCGAAAAGACGCTGGTCGCCGCGTAACGCTTTCCTACCGATCGCGAACCGTGACAAAAGGGCATCGGACGTTCGCGCGTCCGGTGCTCTTTGCCATCGTAGCCAGACGCGGTGCCATACCGTCACCCTAGACTCGATCCGGAACCCAGGGTGAGGATCACCAATCGGCCCGGCACTGCGACACCCGCACCAACAATGTGCAAGTGTGACCTTCGTGACCTTTGGCCCGCATTCGTCATCCGCGCCAACCGCGCGAGTGTGACTTTTGTGACCTTTGGCCTCCACGCGCCCTTCCACCCGCCGCGCGGCTGGGGCAGGGAGGGGGCATGACCCTTGACGAAGATCCGCTCGGCCCGCTGTCCCCCGATTTCGCGAAGCAGTTCGTTCGCGACGTGCGCCGCCCGCCGTGCCAACTGTATCTGGTTTCGCCGCTCGACGTGACCGGCACCTTTCCCGACCGGCTTGCCCGTGCGCTGGATGCCGGCCCCGTCGCCGCCTTCCAGTTCCGGGTAAAGGACATCGACCAGCACGCCGCCGCGCGTCTGGCCGAACCGCTCCAGCGCATCTGCGCCGACCGGGACGTCGCGTTCCTCGTCAACGACAGCATCAGCCTAGCCAAGCGGCTGGGTGCCGATGGCGTCCATCTGGGACAGGAGGACGGCGACCCGCGTGAGGCGCGCGATGTGCTCGGCCTTAACGCCCAGATCGGCGTGACCGCACACGACAGCCGCCACCTCGCGATGGAGGCCGGGGAGGCCGGTGCCGACTATGTCGCCTTCGGTGCCTTCTACCCGACCACGACCAAGGACGTGCGGCACGTCGCCGAACCGGTGATCCTGTCGTGGTGGTCGGCGGTGTTCGAACTGCCCAGCGTCGCGATTGGCGGCATCACCCCCGCCAACGCGGCGCCGCTGGTCGCTGCCGGCGCGGACTTCCTCGCCGTCTCGGGCGCGGTGTGGAGCGGCGACGAAGCCGCCGCCGTCCGCGCCTTTGCCGAGGTTCTCGGATAGTCGGAAACGTCTTTGCCGTCCGTTCGTTATCCAGCCTCAACGACTTTGGGGACGGGTGATGAAGCGACTGGCATGGGCGGCGATCCTGATGGGCGGCGCGGCGATGGCGCAGGCACCGACGTCCGCACCGTCGTCACCCACGGCACCGAAGCCCGCAACGCAGGGGCTCCCGGCGATCGATCGGAATGTCCTGCATGCGCAGGTCCTGCTCGACCGGCACGGCTTCACCGTCGGCACGATCGACGGTCGGGACAGCCCGGCCTTCGCCAAGGCGTTGCGCGGTTTTCAGTCGGCCCGTGATCTGCCCGTCACCGGCAAGCTCGACCCTGCGACCCTGCGCGCGCTCAACCCCGGGATGCGCCCGGCGACGGTCACGCTGACCCTGTCCGACCGCGCGCTCGCCGGTCCGTACACCAACCCGATCCCGAAGGAATATGCCGATCAGGCGAAGCTGACCACGCTCGGCTATCGCTCCCCGCTCGAAAAGCTGGCTGAGATGTTCCACACCACGCCCGCTACGCTGGTGGCGCTCAACAGCCGGGAAACGATGCTGAGCCCCGGCACCCGCGTCGTCTTCCCCAATATTCTCCCCGCCTCGCGCGCTTATCCCGACACTTGGTCGCCCGAATATCGCCAGACGCTCGCCAATCTGAACGTCGATGCGAGTCAGCCGCAGGCCGACCGCGTCGTCGTCGACAAGTCGGAAGGATGGCTGCGCGCCTATGCCGGCGACCGCATCCTCGCCCAGTTTCCGGCGACGATGGGGTCGTCGCACGATCCGCTGCCGATTGGGAAGTGGACGATTCAGGGTGTCGCTCCCAATCCCGACTGGCAGTATAATCCGGCCATTCTTCGCCACGCAGACAAATCGGACAGCAAGGAGATCGTGCCCCCCGGTCCGAACAATCCGGTCGGCGTGGTCTGGATCGACCTGTCGAAGGAGCATTACGGCATCCACGGCACGCCCGAGCCGCAGAATATCGGCAAGACCGAAAGCAATGGCTGTATCCGCCTGACCAACTGGGACGCGGCCCGCCTGTCGCTGATGGTCAAGCCTGGCACTCCGGCGATCTTCCAGCCATAAGGGCAAGGGGCTATGAACCGGATCGGCTGGACGTTTCTCGGTCTCTTCTTCGCGCTCGCCGCGCTCGCCGCGCTACTGGTCGATTTCGGCAGAGCGGCGGCACCGCGGCGGGCCGCAAACCCACCGGTGTCGATAGAAAAGGCTCCGACGGGAATGCTGGTCCTGCCGGTACGGGGCGTGCGCTGGACCGATATCCGGGACAGCTGGGGCGAAAGCCGCAGCGGCGGATCGCGCGGCCATACCGGCACCGACATCATGGCCGCCGGCGGCACGCCCGTCGTCGCGGCAGCGGACGGCGTCGTCGAGAAGCTGTTCTACAGCGACGGGGGCGGCGGGGTGACCGCCTATGTCCGGGCTCCCGACCGGCGGCTGTCCTATTATTATGCGCACCTCGCCAACTACGCGCCGGGTCTGCGCGAAGGCATGCCGGTGCGCGCCGGTGAAACGATCGGGACGGTCGGCGATACCGGCAACGCCGGAACGGGAAACACCCATCTGCATTTCGGCATCGAACGGCTGCTGCCCGATGAAGCCTGGCACCAGGGCCGCGCGATCGATCCCTATCCGCTGCTTGCCCGCGGACGGACTGAGCGGTAAGGGCGCTGCTTCGCTCTTTCCAACAGGTATGGTTCGTCATGAAGATCAGCGGCGTCGACATTCGCCCCGGCAACATCATCGAGTATGAAAGCGGCATCTGGCGCGCGGTGAAGATCCAGCATACACAGCCGGGCAAGGGCGGCGCCTATATGCAGGTCGAGCTGAAGAACCTGCGTGACGGCCGCAAGAACAACGTCCGTTTCCGCTCCGCCGAAAGCGTCGAGCGAATCCGGCTGGATACCAAGGACTTCCAGTTCCTGTATCCCGAAGGCGATATGCTGGTGTTCATGGACAAGATTACCTACGATCAGGTGTCGTTGCCGCGCGACCTGCTGGGCGACGCTGCCGCGTTTCTGCAGGACGGCATGGACGTCGTGATGGAAATGTATGACGAGGAAGCGATCAGCGTCCAGTTGCCCGACACGATCGAGGCGACAATCGTCGAAGCCGACGCGGTGGTGAAGGGGCAGACGGCTTCGTCGTCGTACAAGCCGGCCGTCCTCGACAACGGCGTTCGCGTAATGGTCCCGCCGCACATTGCTGCGGGTACGCGGATCGTGGTCGATGTGTATGAGCAGACGTATGTCAGAAGGGCGGATTGAGGCGCAGCGGACGAGAGGGACTAGCGTAGCTAACTCCCCGATCCGCAAGCCCGGCCGGCGCGCATAGCTGCGACCGACGGCACGGGCTTTGCCCGTGTCGCTGCAAAGAAGTCATAGGAACAGAAGAAATGTCCGCCCAGTCCGGTCTCATCACCGTCATCGAACGCGCCGTCCGCAAGACCGGCCCGCGCCTGCGCCGTGATTTCGGCGAGGTGCAGCATCTGCAGGTCAGCCGCAAGGGGCCGGCCGACTTCGTGTCGCTGGCCGACAAGCGCGCCGAGGAAACGCTGGTCGAGGAACTGCGCAAGGCACGGCCCGACTGGGGCATGTTGCTGGAAGAGGGCGGCGAGGTTGCGGGCGACCCGACCAAGCCGCGCTGGATCGTCGATCCGCTCGATGGCACCACCAACTTCCTGCACGGTATCCCGCATTTCGCGATCTCGGTCGCGGTCGAGGAGCCGAACGGCGCGGGCGGCAAGCCTGAAATTACGACCGCGATGGTCTACAACCCGATCACCGACGAAGGCTTCTGGGCCGAAAAGGGCCGGGGCGCATGGCTGCAGGGGCAACGGTTGCGCGTATCGTCGCGTCGCGACCTGTCGGAGGCACTGATCGCGACCGGCATCCCGTTCCTCGGCCATGGCAATTTTACCGAGTGGACCCGGATCTTCGGTGCGGTCGCCCCGGAAGTCGCCGGCATCCGCCGCTTCGGGGCAGCCGCTCTCGACCTCGCCTATGTCGCAGCGGGCCGTTTCGACGGCTTCTGGGAATCGGGCTTGCAGAAGTGGGATATTGCCGCTGGCATGTTGCTGGTGCGCGAGGCGGGCGGCTTCGTCACCGATTACCGCGGCGCCGATCGCGCCTATGAAAAGGGTGAGGTGCTGGCCAGCAACGAACAGATGCAGACGCGTCTGCACAAGCTGGTCGCCGGCGCCCTTCGCTGAGCAGATAAAGATCTGCCCGGCCGCGTGGTCGGGCACCGACGGCAAGCGCGTTGACCCCCGTGCGGTACCTGCGCGGGGGTGTGAACCGTACCGTATCCGGCATCGGCGGAGATGAGAGTGATTCTCACCCTGTTCCGCCCTTGATGCCCCCGCGGCATCGGCCTAAAGCCGGCTCCATCCATACCGCAACCGCGAGAGACCCTGCCTTGGTCGACCTGTCGCAATATCTGCCGATCCTGATGTTCCTGGGCATTGCCTTGGTCCTGTCGACGGCGTTCGTCGTACTGCCGATGGTGGCATCGCGTTTCACCGGTTCGCATAAGCCGACACCGGAAAAGCTGACCGAATATGAATGCGGCTTTCCCGCGTTCGAGGATTCGCGCAGCCAATATGACGTGCGCTTTTATCTGGTCGCGATCCTGTTCATCATCTTCGATCTGGAAGCAGCATTCCTATATCCTTGGGCAGTCTCGGTTTTTGACCTTGGCTGGACCGCGTGGGTGTCGATGATGGTCTTCATCGGCGAGTTGGCGCTGGGTCTCGTATACGCTTGGAAGATGGGAGCTCTCGAATGGGAGTAGAACTGACGACGCCGCCGCATGGATTTGGCGCGGGCAACGCGGCCGGCGTGCCGGTGCAGGCTCCCGATCAGGGTTTCTTCAACGACCTGAACGGCGAACTGACTGACAAGGGTTTTCTGGTCACCTCGGCCGAGGACCTGTTCCAGTGGGCGCGCACCGGGTCGCTGTGGTGGATGACGTTCGGCCTCGCCTGCTGCGCGGTCGAAATGATCCACGTCAACATGCCGCGCTATGACATGGAGCGGTTTGGCGCTGCCCCGCGGGCATCGCCGCGCCAGTCGGACGTGATGATCGTCGCCGGTACGCTGTGCAACAAGATGGCCCCGGCACTGCGTCGCGTCTACGACCAGATGTCGGAACCGAAGTACGTCATCTCGATGGGCAGCTGCGCCAATGGCGGCGGCTATTATCATTATAGCTACAGCGTCGTTCGCGGTTGTGACCGCGTGGTGCCGGTCGACATCTACGTTCCTGGTTGCCCGCCAACCGCAGAAGCGTTGCTCTACGGCGTAATGCAGCTGCAGCGGAAAATCCGTCGTTCGGGGAGCATCGAACGGTGAGGGCGCCTGCACCCCGCTACGCACCCAATGACGGCGTGGTCGAGACGGCGACGGCGGTACTTGGCGATATGCTGGTCCACGCGCAGGATCTGGTCGGCGAAGTGTCGCTGACCGTCGATCGCGATCGACTGGTCATTGCGATGGAAACGTTGCGCGATACGCCGGGGCTCAAATACGAGATGCTGGCCGAGATTGCCGGCGTAGACTATCCCGAGCGGGCCGAACGGTTCGACGTCGTTTATCATCTCCTGTCGATGACACGGAACCATCGCATCCGTGTGCGCGTGACGACCGATGAGGAACTGCCGGTGCCGTCGGTAACTGGCATCTGGTACAATGCCGGCTGGCTCGAACGTGAAGTGTACGACATGTACGGCGTACTATTCACGGGCAATGCCGATCTGCGCCGTATCCTGACCGATTACGGCTTTCGCGGCCATCCGCTGCGCAAGGACTTCCCGCTAACCGGCTATGTCGAAATGCGCTACTCGGAAGAGGCCAAGCGCGTCGTCTATGAACCGGTCAAACTGGCACAGGATTTCCGCACCTTCGACTTTATGAGCCCATGGGAAGGCGCCGAATACGTCTTGCCGGGTGATGAGAAGGCTGCCGAGCCGAAGCCTGCCGTGGGACAGGCTCCCGGTGCACAGTCGACGGCGACTGCCGATCAGGTCAAGCGCGCCGATGAACGGACCAAGGATGCTGCGCCGCAGGTCGATAAGCCCAAGGTGACCGAAGGTTCGGCCGATACCGGCGCGGGTAAGCCGCATCCCGGTAATCAGGCCGACAGCAAGCCGGTCGATCCCGACGTTCCCTCGCCCGATGCGACGGCTTCGTCCGCGGAGAATAAGTGATGGCCGATTACGATCACCAGATCGACGCCGCGAACCCGACGCCTGGCGATGTCGAGATCCAGAACTACACGATCAACTTCGGTCCGCAGCATCCTGCGGCGCACGGGGTTTTGCGCCTCGTCACTGAACTGGACGGCGAGATCATCGAACGGATCGACCCGCATGTCGGTCTGCTCCATCGTGGTACCGAAAAGCTGATCGAGTACAAGACCTACGCGCAGGCGTTACCGTACATGGACCGGCTCGATTACTGCTCGCCGATGTGCATGGAGCACAGCTACGTCCTCGCGGTCGAAAAGCTGCTCGATATCGAGGTGCCGTTGCGTGCCCAGTATCTGCGTGTGTTCTTTGCCGAGCTGACCCGTATCATGAACCACATGCTGAACCTTGGTTCGCATGTCATGGACGTGGGCGCGATGACGCCGAACCTGTGGATGTTCGAGCTGCGCGAAGATACGATGAATTTCTACGAGCGGGCATCGGGCGCCCGGATGCATGCGAACTTCCTGCGTGCGGGTGGCATTCGTCAGGACGTTCCGCTCAAGCTGCTGACCGATATCGCCGAATGGCTCGACACGCGTCTGCCGCGTCTGTTCGGCGATGCAATCAGCCTCGTCGCGGAAAACCGCATCTTCAAACAGCGCAATGTCGACATCGCCATCGTCAGCCGGGAGGACGCGGTGCGCTGGGGCTTCTCCGGCCCGATGATTCGTGGCGCGGGTATCCCGTGGGACATCCGTAAGGCGCAGCCGTATGACGCCTATGACCGGGTCGAGTTCGACGTGCCGGTCGGCACGCGCGGCGACTGCTACGACCGGTTCATGGTCCGCGTCGAGGAAGTGTACCAGTCGGCACGCATCATGAAACAATGTCTGGCACAGATGCCCGAAGGGCCGATCGCCAGCGACGACCGCAAGGTCGTGCCACCCAAGCGTGGCGAGATGAAGCAGTCGATGGAAGCACTGATCCATCACTTCAAGCTCTACACGGAAGGCTATCATGTGCCCGCCGGCGAAGTCTATGTCGCGACCGAAAGCCCCAAGGGCGAATTCGGCATCTACATGGTTTCGGACGGCAGCAACAAGCCGTACCGGGTGAAGATCCGACCGACCGCGTTCAGCCATCTGCAGGCGATGGATTTCATGTCGAAGGGGCATATGCTCGCGGACATCACCGCCATTTTGGGTGCGATGGACATCGTGTTCGGGGAGTGCGACCGTTGAGCCGCCTCGATACCGTGATGGCGATGATGGAGCGCTACAATGCGCGCGACGCGGGCGGTTATGCCGCCTTCTTCGCTGATGACGGCTATGAAGCCCAGTACCGTGGTGACGTGGTTCGTGACGGCCGCGCTGGCGTGGAAAGCGGCATGGCGACGGTCTTTGCCGAATTTCCGCAGAACCATGCCGAAGTCCTGCAGTCGTTCGAACTGGGCGAGCGCGTCGTACTGCACGAACGCGTCCGCCGTTCGGCCGACGCCGAACCGTTCGACGTGATGACCGTCTATTCGTTCAGCGGCGACAAAGTCAGCCGCGTGGAGTTTATTCGCTGATGGCCGACGCCCCCAACATCCCCGACGAAGCGGAGGTCCGCGCGCGCTGGGGCAATTTCGCCTGGAACCCCGCCAACGCCGAGAAGGCACGCGAGATCGTCGCGCGCTATCCTGAAGGGCGGCAGCAGTCGTGCACCATCCCGTTCCTCGACCTTGCCCAGCGGCAGGTCGGAGCCGAGACGCATACCCAGGGTTGGTTGCCAGTACCGGTAATCGAGTTCGTCGCGCGTGAACTCGGCATGGCCTATATGCGGGTGTACGAGGTCGCGACCTTCTATACGATGTTCAATCTCGCGCCAGTTGGCCGCTATCATGTGCAGGTCTGCGGCACGACGCCGTGCATGCTGCGGGGATCGGACGACGTGTTCGCGGCGTGCAAGAATCGTGGACTGACCAAGGGTAAAACCACGCCCGACGGCCTGTTCACGCTGACCGAGGTCGAGTGCATGGGCAATTGCGCGTCGGCGCCGATGGTCCAGATCAACGACGACAATTATGAAGATCTCGATTATGATCGTATGACCGCGATCCTCGAGGCGTTGGGCAAGGGTGAATGGCCCAAGCCCGGCACGCAGGAGCCGGGCCGGCACACCGTCGAACCGGTCGGTGAACCGACCAACCTCGCCGCGATGATGACCGAGAACCACGATTACCGACCCGAATGGGGAACGGCTTCGTGAGGGCGCTGGGCAGCCTGTTGATTGCGGCACTGGTCGGTGTCGTCGTGTTGTGGATCGCGCTTGAACTGTTCGTTGGCGCGCTGAAACTTCTCGGCGTCGCCATCGGCATCGCTGCGATGGTTGCCGTTTATTTTGTCGCCGAAAAGGCGATCGGGAAGGGACGATAAGGATGCTGGCCGACAAGGATCGCATCTTCACCAACGTGTACGGGTTCCAGCCATGGAACCTCGACGCCGCCGTGATGCGGGGCGACTGGGACAATACCAAGGCGCTGTTGCAGCTTGGTCCCGACACGATCATCGACCGGATCAAGGCGTCGGGCTTGCGCGGACGCGGCGGTGCAGGGTTTCCGACCGGCACCAAATGGTCGTTCATGCCGAAGGCTCCCAAGCCCGACCGGCCGAACTTCCTCGTCATCAACGCCGACGAATCCGAGCCGGGTTCGTGCAAGGATCGCGAGATCATCCGCCACGATCCGCACAAGCTGATCGAAGGCGCGCTGGTCGCAGGCTTCGCGATGCGTGCGCGGGCGGCGTACATCTACATTCGCGGCGAATATATTCGTGAGGCCGAAACGCTGTTCGCGGCGATCGCCGAAGCTTATGCCAAAGGTCTGCTGGGCAAAAATGCTTGCGGCTCGGGCTATGACTTCGACGTCTTCGCGCACCGTGGCGCAGGGGCGTATATTTGCGGCGAAGAAACCGCGATGCTCGAAAGCCTCGAGGGCAAGAAGGGCCAGCCCCGTCTGAAGCCGCCTTTTCCGGCCGGGGCCGGACTTTACGGCTGCCCGACGACGGTCAACAATGTCGAGTCAATCGCGGTCGTGCCGACGATCTTGCGCCGCAGTCCCGAATGGTTCGCCAGCTTCGGTGCGGAGAATAACCGCGGGACCAAGTTGTTCCAGATCAGCGGGCATGTGAACCGGCCGTGTGTCGTCGAGGAATCGATGAGCATCCCGTTCCGCGAGCTGATCGACAAGCATTGCGGCGGCATTCGCGGTGGCTGGGACAATCTGCTCTGCGTCATCCCCGGCGGATCGTCGGTGCCGCTGGTCAAGGCCGAGCATATCATTGACGCGCCGATGGATTTCGATGGCCTGAAGGCAGTCGGATCGGGTCTCGGCACTGCGGCGGTGATCGTCATGGACAAGTCGACCGACGTCGTCCGCGCGATCAGCCGGCTCAGCTATTTCTACAAGCATGAAAGCTGTGGCCAGTGCACGCCTTGCCGCGAAGGCACGGGCTGGATGTGGCGGGTGATGGAGCGGCTGCGCACCGGCGACGCCGAGCTGTCCGAAATCGACATGCTGCAACAGGTCACCAAGCAGGTCGAAGGCCATACGATCTGCGCGCTGGGCGACGCGGCGGCATGGCCGATCCAGGGCCTGATCAAGAATTTCCGCCCCGAACTCGAGCGGCGGATCAACGAGAAGAACGGCGGCGGGATGTCGCCCATGATGGAAGCGGCCGAATAATGCCGAAGGTAAAAGTAGACGGGGTCGAAGTCGAAGTGCCGCAGGGCGCGACGGTCCTTCAGGCTTGCGAAGCGGCGGGCAAGGAAATTCCGCGCTTCTGCTATCACGAACGGCTGTCGATCGCCGGCAATTGCCGGATGTGTCTGGTCGAGGTGAAGCCGGGACCGCCCAAGCCGCAGGCTTCGTGCGCGCTACCCGCCGCCGATAACCAGGAAATCCGCACCGACAGCGCGATGGTGAAGGCCGCGCGCGAGGGCGTGATGGAGTTCCTGCTCATCAACCACCCGCTCGATTGCCCGATTTGCGATCAGGGCGGCGAGTGTGACCTGCAGGACCAGTCGGTCGCCTATGGTCGGGGCCAGTCGCGTTATGATGAGAACAAGCGCGCGGTCACCGAAAAATATATGGGGCCGATCGTCAAGACGGTGATGACACGCTGCATCCAGTGTACGCGCTGCATCCGTTTTGCTGAAGAGGTCGCCGGGGTCGAGGAAATCGGCGCGATCTATCGCGGCGAGAATATGCAGATCACCAGCTATCTCGAGCAGGCGGTATCGAGCGAGCTGTCGGGCAATATCGTCGATCTGTGCCCGGTCGGTGCGCTGACGTCGAAGCCCTATGCGTTCGAGGCGCGTCCGTGGGAGCTCAAGAAGACGCTCGCCATCGACGTGATGGACGCGGTCGGCACCAATATCCGTCTCGACAGCCGTGGGCGGCAGGTGTTGCGTTGCGTTCCGCGGATGAACGAAGACGTCAATGAGGAATGGGCGCACGACAAGACGCGCCATGCCGTCGACGGTCTTGTCCGTCGCCGTCTCGACAAGCCTTATGTCCGGAAGGACGGCAAGCTGGTCGCGGCCGAATGGGACGACGCCTTCGCTGCCATCGCGGCGGTCAATGCGGGATCGTCGGTTGCGGCGATCGCGGGCGACCTGCTCGATTGCGAGACCATGTTCGCGGCCAAGGCGCTGGTGAATGCACTGGGTTCGTCGCTGCTGGAAGGGCGGCAGACGGGCATGGACTACGACGTCACCAATCTCGGTGCCGTCGCATTCAACTCGACGATCGCCGGTGTCGAGGATGCCGATGCGATCCTGCTGGTCGGGACCGATCTGCGTCATGAAGCCCCCCTCATCAACACGCGTGTCCGCAAGGCGATCAAGAAGGGTGCACGGGTGTTCGCGATCGGCCCCAATGTCGATCTGACCTACAAGGCGGAATGGCTGGGCGACGATCTCGGTCTGCTCGGTGGTCTGCCCGACCGTGCGGCCGAAGCGATGGATGCGGCCAAGCGGCCGATGGTCATCGTCGGTCCCGCCGCGCTCCGGAACGGTCACGGCGCGGCCTTGAAGCTGGCGCAGGACGGCAATCTGGTCCGGGCGCTCGAGGATGGCACGACGTGGAACGGCTTCAACGTCGTTCACCTCGCTGCCGCGCGCATGGGCGCCCTGATGCTCGGCTATGCGCAGCCGGGTGGCATCGGCGATATCGTCGCGGCGAACCCGAAGCTGGTATTTTTCCTCGGTGCCGACGAAGTCGACTTCGCCAAGTTCGCTGGCGCGACCAAGGTGTATGTCGGCCATCATGGCGACAAGGGCGCGGCGGCGGCCGATATCGTTCTGCCGGGGGCGAGCTACGCCGAAAAGGCCGGCACCTACGTCAACATGGAAGGCCGTGTGCAGCGGGGTGACCGCGCGGTGTTCCCGCCAGGTGACGCCCGCGAGGACTGGACGATTTTCCGCGCGCTGGCGGAAGTGCTTGGCGTGACGCTGCCGTTCGATGATTTCGACGGCGTCCGTGCGGCGATGGCGGCGGCCGTGCCCGAACTGGGTCAGGAAGGTCTGGTACGGTTTGACTGGAACCCGCCGGTACTCGACGTTAAGGCCTCGGGGACGGTGACCTACCCGGTGACCGACTTCTATCTGACCAACGCGATCTGCCGGGCCAGCCCGACGATGCAGCGTTGTTCGGCCGAACTTGTCCATGGCCAGGATTTCGCGGAGGCCGCCGAGTGACCTCGTTTTTCGAAACTACTGTCGGCATGCCCTATGGCTGGGCGTGGACCGTTGCGACGCTGATCGGCATTCTGGTCATCGCCTTGCCGCTGATGCTGGCGGTGGCGATGATCATTTACGCCGATCGCAAGATCTGGGCGGCGATGGCGCTGCGGCGTGGTCCCAACGTCGTTGGCCCGTTCGGGCTGCTCCAGTCGTTTGCCGACGGCCTGAAGGTGTTTCTGCAGGAAACGATCGTGCCGTCGTCGGCCAATCGCGGCCTGTTCCTGCTGGCGCCGATCATCACCTTCACCGTAGCGCTGATCGTGTGGGCCGTAATCCCGTTTGACGTCGGGGTGGTGGTGGCGGACATCAATGTCGGTCTGCTCTACATTCTCGCCGCCTCTTCGCTGGGCGTATACGGCGTCATCATTTCGGGTTGGGCGTCGAACTCAAAATATCCGTTCTATTCGGCGCTGCGTGCCGCCGCGCAGATGGTCAGCTATGAAGTCGCGATCGGCTTCGTGCTGCTCTCGGTGGTGCTGTGGGCCGGATCGTTCAACCTGACGACGATCGTCCTCGAACAGCGAGCGCATATCTTCGGCTTCATCAATGGTTTCGGTTTCAACCCGTTGCTGTTTCCGATGGCGGTCGTGTTCCTGATTTCCTCGCTTGCCGAGACGGCGCGCGCCCCGTTCGACTTGACCGAGGCGGAATCGGAGCTGGTCGCGGGCTACCAGACCGAATATTCGTCGATGGCGTTCGCGCTGTTCTGGCTCGGCGAATATGCCAACGTCATCCTGATGTGCGCGCTGAATGCCCTGCTGTTCTGGGGCGGGTGGCTGCCACCGGTCGATTGGGCTCCGCTCTATTTCGTGCCGGGCATCATCTGGTTCCTTGCGAAGACCTTCTTCTTCTTCTTCGTGTTCAGCTGGATCAAGGCGACGGTGCCTCGGTACCGCTACGACCAGCTGATGCGGCTGGGCTGGAAGATCTTCCTGCCGCTGTCGCTGACCTTCGTATTCCTCGTGTCGGGCTGGCTGATGATCCAGCGCGTAGGATTGCCAGCATGAGTATCGCCCAGACCATCCGATCGTTCACCCTGTGGGAGTTCGTGAAGGCGCACGCGCTGACGCTGCGGTACTTCTTCAAGGCCAAGGCAACGATCAACTACCCGTACGAAAAGAATCCAATCTCGCCCCGTTTCCGCGGCGAGCATGCGCTGCGTCGCTATCCCAATGGCGAAGAGCGGTGCATCGCGTGCAAGCTGTGCGAGGCGGTATGTCCCGCGCTGGCGATCACGATCGAGGCCGAGCCGCGCCAGGACGGCAGTCGCCGGACGACCCGCTACGACATCGACATGACCAAGTGCATCTATTGCGGTTTGTGTCAGGAGGCTTGCCCGGTCGATGCGATCGTCGAAGGGCCGAATTTCGAATTCGCCACCGAAACGCGGGAGGAGCTGATCTATCACAAGGACAAGCTGCTCGCGAATGGTGACCGCTGGGAACGCGCGATTGCCGCGAACCTTGCGAGCGACGCGCCCTATCGGTAATGGCGCGCATATTCCGTACCGGCGGGGACGAGAAACCTCGCTTCGCCGGCCAATCGATTAGCGTTTCGTCCCGCAGCAACACGCGGGGCGGGCAGGGGGAAGAGCAGCGCTCGTGATCCAGACACTCGCCTTCTATCTGTTCGCCACGGTCGTGGTGGCATCGGCCGCGCTGACGATCACGTCGCGCAACCCGGTCCATTCGGTGCTGTGGCTGATCCTCGCCTTCTTCAACGCGGCGGGCCTGATGGTCCTGTGCGGAGCTGAATTCATCGCGATGCTCCTCATCATCGTCTATGTCGGCGCGGTCGCGGTCCTGTTCCTCTTCGTGGTCATGATGCTCGACATCGACTTCACCGAATTGCGCGCCGGCTTCGTCCGGTACCTGCCTGCCGGGCTGGCGCTGGCGGTGCTGCTCGCCGTCGAACTCATCGTCGGTGCCTATGCATGGACGGCGGCCCGGATCGACCTTGCGCGGCGCATCGCGCCGACCGAAGCGGCGGTGCCGAATATCGAGGCGATCGGTCGGCTGCTGTATTCGCGCTATCTCTATGTTTTCGAGGGTGTCGGGCTGGTCCTGCTGGTCGCGATGATCGGTGCGATCGTGCTGACGCAGCGCAAGCGGGCGGATGCCAAGGCGCAGAACATCAATCGCCAGATCAACCGTCGTGCGAAGGATGCCGTTCGCAACGTCAATCAGCCCATTGGGCAGGGGGTGGAGCTGTGATCGGACTGACCCATTATCTGGTCGTCGCGGCGATCCTGTTCACGTTGGGGGTGCTCGGCATCTTCCTGAACCGCAAGAATCTGATCGTCATCCTGATGTCGATCGAGTTGATCCTGCTGGCGGTGAATATCAATTTCGTGGCCTTCTCGGCACAGCTGGGCGACCTCGTCGGTCAAATTTTTGCGATGTTCGTACTGGCCGTCGCCGCCGGGGAGAGCGCGATCGGGCTGGCCATCATGGTCATCTATTTCCGTGGTCGCGGTTCCATCGCGGTCGACGACGTCAACCGGATGAAGGGGTGATGCCGGTGGCTTTTCGGGTTTCGGGGGTGCTTTCGTGAGCGCCATCCATATCGTCGTGTTCCTGCCGCTGCTGGCATCGATCGTCGCGGGGCTGTTGAACCGCGCTTTCGGTATCGCGGTGCCGAAGATCATCACGACCGCCGGGCTGTTGATCGCGGCCGCGCTGTCGTGGTCGATCTTTATCCCGTTCCTGACCGGCGCGGCGCAGGCGAATGTGGCCCCGGTGTCGACCTGGATTCTGTCGGGCGGCATGGACATCGCATGGGAATTGCGGGTCGATGCGTTGACCGCGGTCATGCTGGTCGTCATCACCAGTGTGTCCGCGCTCGTCCACCTCTATAGCTGGGGCTATATGAGCGAGGACCCCGATCAGCCGCGCTTTTTCAGCTATCTGTCGCTGTTCACCTTCGCGATGCTGATGCTCGTGACCGCGAACAATCTGGTTCAGATGTTCTTCGGTTGGGAAGGCGTCGGTCTGGCTTCGTACCTGCTGATCGGTTTCTGGTTCAAGAAGCCGTCGGCAAATGCCGCCGCGATCAAGGCGTTCGTCGTCAACCGCGTCGGCGACCTTGGCTTTATGCTCGGCATCTTCGGCACCTATCTGGTGTTCGGTACGATTTCGATCCCGGCAATTCTCGAAGCCGCGCCGTCGATGGCCGGTTCGACCATTGGTTTCCTGTGGTTCCGTGCCGACACGATGACGGTGCTCTGCCTGCTGCTGTTCGTCGGTGCGATGGGCAAGTCGGCGCAACTTGGCCTGCACACGTGGCTGCCGGATGCGATGGAAGGCCCGACCCCGGTGTCGGCGCTGATCCACGCGGCGACGATGGTCACCGCTGGCGTGTTCATGGTGTGCCGTCTGTCGCCGATGTTCGAAACCTCGCCCACGGCGCTAGCCGTCGTGACGGGCATCGGTGCTGCGACCTGCCTGTTCGCTGCGACGATCGGGCTGGTCCAGACCGACATCAAGCGCGTCATCGCCTATTCAACCTGTTCGCAACTCGGCTATATGTTCTTTGCGGCGGGCGTCGGGGCTTACGGCGCGGCGATGTTCCACCTGTTCACGCACGCCTTCTTCAAGGCGCTGCTGTTCCTAGGTGCCGGCTCGGTCATCCATGCGATGCACCATGAACAGGACATGCGGTATTATGGTGGCCTGCGGAAGCATATCCCGCTGACCTTTTGGGCGATGATGGCGGGTACGCTCGCGATCACCGGTGTCGGTATCTACGAGGTGGGCGGTTTTGCCGGCTATCACTCGAAAGATGCGATCCTTGAAGCAGCCTGGGCGGCGGGTCCGCGCGGCTATGGTGCCTTCTATGTCGGTACCTTCGCGGCGCTGCTCACCAGTTTCTATTCGTGGCGGTTGATGTTCCTGACCTTCTTCGGGAAGCCTCGTTGGGCCGGGTCGGAGCATATCCAGCACGCGGTCCATGATGCGCACGGTCATCACGGGCACGACGATCATGCGCATCACGACGCACATCCGGCCGCCGAAGACGCGGGTCATGCCCCGTCGACCCATGACGCCCATGCGACCGATGTCGTCGAAGGTACGGCGGGCTATCATCCGCATGAAAGCCCGATCGTAATGCTGATCCCGCTGATCGTGCTGACGGTTGGTGCGGTCGCTGCCGGCTATGTATTCAATCATTGGTTCATCGGCGGGGACGCCGGCGAGGCCTTCTGGAAGGGCAGTCTGTTCTACAACGAGCATCTGATGCACGCGATGCACGAGGTGCCGGTGCTGGTGAAGCTGGCCGCGACGATCGTGATGCTGATCGGGCTGGTGAGTGCATTCTACGTCTATATCCTGCGGCCGGGCACGGCAGGGGCCATTGCGGACACGTTCCGCGTGCTGCACCGCTTCCTGCTCAACAAATGGTATTTCGACGAGTTGTATCATTTGCTCTTCGTCCGCCCGGCCTTTGCGTTTGGCCGTTTCTTCTGGAAGCGCGGCGACGAACAGACGATCAACCGCTTCGGTCCAGATGGTTCGGCGGCACTGGTCGGCTTTTCCAGCCGCCTCGCGGTCAGAATGCAGACCGGCTATCTCTACACCTATGCCTTTGTCATGCTGATCGGCCTGACGGCGGCAGTTACCTGGGCGATCGCGTCGTGATGCGCGGTTTCAAGCAATTGGTTCGGGGGAATAACTCGTGAACGGCTTCCCGATCCTGTCGGTGATGCTGCTGGTACCGGCGGTCGCAGCGATGCTGTGCCTGTTCGTATCGGCGAACGGAGCGCGCTGGACGGCGCTGATCGCCACACTGGTCAACTTCGTGTTGGGCGTAATCCTTTGGGCCAACTACGATATCGGCGGCGCGCAGTGGCAGTTTGTCGAGGCACCGGCGCTCGGTGACTTCGGCGTGTTCCGCTATGCGCTCGGCATCGATGGTTTCGCGTTGATGCTGATCATGCTCAGCGTCTTCCTGATGCCGATCTGTATCGGCGCATCGTGGAAGTCGGTGACCAATCGCGTGCCAGAATATATGGCACTGTTCCTGAGCGTCGAGGTGCTGATGATCGGCACCTTCGCGGCACAGGATCTGCTGTTGTTCTACGTATTCTTCGAAGCCGGCCTGATCCCGATGTACCTGATCATCGGGATTTGGGGCGGGGCGAACCGCATCTACGCATCGTACAAGTTCTTCCTGTACACGCTGCTCGGCTCGCTGCTGATGCTGATCGCGATGATCTACATGATCCGCACGGCCGGTACCTCGGATATCCCGACGCTGATGGCGTATGATTTCCCTGTGCAGGTGCAGATGTGGCTGTGGCTCGCTTTCTTCGCGTCGTTCGCCGTCAAAATGCCGATGTGGCCGGTCCACACCTGGTTGCCCGACGCGCACGTGCAAGCACCGACCGCCGGTTCGGTCATTCTTGCGGGCGTGTTGCTGAAGCTCGGCGGCTATGGCTTCCTGCGCTTCTCGCTGCCGATGTTCCCGGAGGCCTCGGGCGAGTTGACTTGGCTGATCCTGACGCTGTCGGCGATCGCGGTGGTCTACACCTCGCTCGTGGCGCTGGTGCAGTCGGACATGAAGAAGCTGATTGCCTATTCGTCGGTCGCGCACATGGCGATCGTGACCATCGGCCTGTTCGCCTTCAACCAGCAGGGGATCGAAGGCGCGATGATCGTGATGCTCAGCCACGGGCTGGTGTCGGGCGCGCTGTTTCTGTGCGTCGGCATCATCTACGACCGGCTGCACACCCGCGAGATCGCGCGCTATGGCGGTCTGGCGATCAATATGCCGCGCTATGCCGTGTTCTTCCTGCTGTTCACCATGGCGTCGATCGGTCTGCCGGGCACTTCGGGTTTCGTCGGCGAGTTCCTGAGCCTTGCCGGTACCTATCGGGTTTCGACGTGGGCGGCATTAATTTGCACGACCGGCATCATTCTTGGTGCGGCCTACTCGCTCTATCTCTACCGCCGTATTGCCCTTGGCGATCTGGTGCATGACGATGTGAAGACGATGCCCGACGTGTCGATGCGCGAACTGGCGATGCTGGCACCGATCGCAGCGGTTGTGTTGTGGATGGGCGTCTATCCCGAGAGTTTCCTTGCACCGATGCGCAAGGATGTCGGCGTGCTGCTCGCTCGCATCGAACGGGCAGCTCCAGCTTCGGACTCACAGTCGACTGCCGGCAATCCGGCGGCGGCGGCGGCGCAGGCCGCGGAACATGGAACGGGCGGCGGTGAAGCGGCGCACGGGGAATCGCACTGATGAGCTACGCCGAACAACTTTCGATGACCCTGCCCGAGTTGGTTCTCGCGGTCGGGGCGATCGTCCTGATGCTGGTATCGGCATGGGGCAAGCAGGCGGCGACGCGCGGCGTGAGCATCGCGGCGGTCTTCGTACTGGCGGGGGCCGGCGTCGCGCTGATCGGTAATGGATCGTCGGGTGGTACGGCTTTTGGTGGCATGTATCGCGCGGATGCCTTTGCGGCTTTTGCCAAGGTGCTGATCTATTTCGCATCGGCCGTCGCGATCATCATCGCCCCCCGGTTCTTCGAACGGACCAGCGGCGACGATCTGAAGCCCGAATATCCGGTACTGATCCTGTTGTCGGCCTGCGGCATGGGCATGATGGTCTCGGCGTCGGACCTGCTGCTCCTGTATGTCGGGCTCGAGCTGCAAAGCCTTGCGGCCTATGTGCTGGCGAGCTTCATGCGCCGTGATACGCGTTCGGCCGAGGCGGGCCTGAAGTATTTCGTGCTCGGTGCGCTGGCATCGGGCATCCTGCTCTATGGCATCAGCCTGGTATATGGCTTTTCCGGCACGACGCTGTTCACCGATATCGCGACGGCCTATGCCGGGCCGCGCAACATGGGCTTGTTGTTTGGGCTGGTGTTCGTGTTCGCGGGCATCGCGTTCAAGCTGGCGGCAGTGCCGTTCCACATGTGGACGCCGGACGTGTATGAGGGCGCACCGACCCCGGTGACCGCGTTTTTCGCGTCCGCACCCAAGGTCGCGGCAATGGCGATGGCGTTGCGCGTCGCTGTCGAGGCGATGGGTCCGGCGGTGGACCAGTGGCGGCAGATCGTGGTCTTTGCTGCACTCGCCTCGATCCTGCTCGGCGCGGTGGGCGCGATCGGTCAGACGAACGTCAAGCGGCTGCTGGCCTATTCGTCGATCAACAATGTCGGCTTCGCGCTGATCGGACTGGCCGCCGGTTCGTCGCAGGGCGTGGCGGGCGTGTTGTTCTATCTCGCCGTCTATGTCGTGATGACGCTGGGTTCGTTCCTCGTTGTCCTGCAGATGCGGGGCAGCGACGGGCAACCGCTGGAAACGTTGGCGAGCCTTTCGGGCCTGTCGCGGACGCGCCCGGCCCTCGCGCTGGCGCTGGCGATCTTCATGTTTTCGCTCGCCGGTATCCCGCCGTTGTTCGGCTTCTGGGCCAAATACGCGGTGTTCGATGCGGCGGTGCAGGCTGGCCTGTTCCCGCTGGCGGTCATCGGAATCGCGGCCTCGACGATCGGTGCCTATTATTATCTGCGCGTCGTCAAGACGATGTACTTCGACGAACCGGCACCGGAGTTCCTGCGCGAACCGGCGTTGGTTGAGGGCGGTTTGACGCTTGCTGCGGCGGTGGTGATCTCGCCGGTCAGCCTGTTCCTGATCCCGGCGCTGTCGGCGTGGTCGCTGACGGCGGCTCGGGCACTGTTCTGACGATTCGGGTTGTCGGCGAGACCGGGTCGACCAATGCCGACCTGATCGCCGCTGCCGCGACCGGAGCCGAGGAAGGCCTCTGGTTGCGGGCCGAACGTCAATCGGCGGGGCGAGGTCGGTTGGGGCGGAACTGGGCGGACGGTGCGGGCAATTTATTTGCCAGCACGATCGTTCGGTTGCGTCCTCATGATCCGCCGGCGCATACCCTGACGCTGGTCGCCGCAGTCGCCTTGGCCGAAGCGGTTGCGGCGTTTGCGCCGGGGATCGCGACGATCAAATGGCCGAACGATCTGATGGTCGGCGATGCGAAGCTGTCCGGTATTCTGCTCGAACGATCCGGCAATGCGGTGGTCATCGGCTTCGGCGTCAATCTTTCCTCGCATCCAATGCTTCCCGACCGATCGACGACCTCCCTCGCAGCGGAAGGTTTCAGCGTCGGGCCAGACGCGTTGCTCGTGAAGCTTTGCGACCGTTTTGCGGTTTGGGTCGCGCGGTGGCGGATGGGCGATCTGTCGATCGTCCGCAGTACTTGGGAAAAGATGGCGCATCCTGTCGGCACGTCGCTTCGCGTGCGGTTGCCCGACGGTCGTGAGCAATCGGGACGGTTCGCAGGCCTTGAAGTCGATGGAGCGTTGCGGTTGATCGATCAGGGCGGCAAGCCGGTAATCGTCCACGCTGGCGATGTTTCGGCGTGAAGCGGTCGTTACAATGCGTGTGCGGCATGGCGGAGCGCTTGTCGTGGCCCGCTGCACCCTTTAGCGGGAAGGGGAACCACGCCGGTCGGGCGTGACGGGGAAGTTCGATGCTGCTTGCGATCGATGCCGGCAATACCAACATCGTCTTCGCGCTGGTCGACGACGAAACGATCGTCGCGCGCTGGCGCATCGCGACCGATCCCCGTCGGACCGCGGACGAATATGCGGTATGGCTCAGCCAGTTGCTGGCACTGGGCGGACGTGACCGGGCGGTGGTAGAGGCGGTCATTATTGGCACGGTCGTTCCGCGTGCGCTGCATAACCTCGAAGTGCTCGCCAGCAAATATTTCGGGGTCGAAGCACTCGTTGCCGGGCGCGGCGCGGCGACATTCGGCATCGCGCTCGATGTCGAGGAGCCGCATACGGTCGGTGCCGATCGCGCACTGAATGCGATCGCGGCGCATGCGGCTCATCCCGGCGACCTGATCGTCGTCGATTTCGGCACGGCCGCGACATTCGACGTGGTGGATTATACAGGGGCATACAAAGGCGGGATCATCGCGCCGGGCATCAACCTGTCGCTCGATGCGCTGGTAACGGCGGCAGCCAAGCTGCCGCGTATCGCGATCGAGGCGCCAGCGTCGAAGACGGTGATCGGCCGTAATACGGCCGATCAGATGCACATCGGCATCTATTGGGGCTATATTGCGATGATCGAGGGGCTGGTCGCGCGGATGAAGGCGGAAATCGGCCGCCCCGTCCGCGTGATCGCCACCGGCGGTCTGGCGATCCTGTTCGAGAAACACACGCAGGTCTTCGATTCGATCGAACAAGACCTGACGATCACGGGACTGGCGATGCTGTGGCGCCGCACCCATATTTCTGCAGCAACGTACTGAACGAAACCCAACCCGCGAATGGGCGCGGGCATTGAAAGAGATTGAGTGACACCAAAGAAAGAATTGTTGTTCGTCGCGCTTGGCGGGTCGGGCGAAATCGGCATGAACGTCAACCTGTACGGGACCGCCGGTAAATGGCTCATGGTCGATTGCGGCGTGACATTCGCCGATCCGGGCTATCCCGGGATTGACGTGATGCTGCCCGACCTGCAATTCATTGAGGAACGCGGCGACCAGCTGCTCGGCATCGTCATCACCCATGGGCATGAGGACCATATCGGCGCGCTGCCATATCTGGCTGCCGATCTGGGCGTGCCGATTTATGCAACGCCGTTCACTGCCGGGCTGATCCGCGGCAAGCTCGATGAAGAAGGCATTGCCGATCGGGTGAAGCTGAAGATCGTGCAGCTGGGCGGCGACGTGAATGTCGGTCCGTTCGGCGTCCGCTTCGTGCCGATGGCGCATTCGATCCCCGAATCGACCTCGCTGGTCATTTCCACGCCGCATGGAAAGGTGTTCCATTCGGGCGACTGGAAGCTCGACGATCAACCGATGGTCGCGACGCCGGCCAGCCCGGCCGAACTCACCGCGATCGGCGATGAGGGTATCCTCGCGCTGGTGTGCGATTCGACGAACGTCTTCAACACCGAGGCATCGGGATCGGAAGCCGATGTTCGCAAGGGGCTGTTCGAACAGATTGCCTCTGCCGAAGGGCGGCGGGTGATGGTCACCAGCTTCGCGTCCAACGCCGCGCGACTGCATACGCTGGGCGAGGTCGCACGCGACACCAACCGCAAAGTTTGCGTGGCGGGTCGTTCGCTTGACCGCATTCTGAAGGTCGCGAAGGCAACGGGCTATCTGAAGAGTTTCCCGCAGACCGTCGATTTCGACACCGCGATGCGCCTGCCCCGCGATCAGGTTCTGATCATCGCGACCGGCGGGCAGGGAGAACAGCGCGCGGCGTTGGCCCGCATCGCCAATCGGGAGCATCAGCTCAGCCTCCAGTCCGGCGACCGGGTCATCTTCTCGTCGAAGCAGATCCCCGGCAATGAAGTTGCGATCGGTCGCATCCAGAACCAGCTTGCCGCGGCCGGGATCGAAATGGTTACTGACCGGCAGGCGCATGTCCATGTCTCGGGGCATCCCGGTCGGCCGGAACTGGCCAAGCTCTACGGCTGGTTGCGTCCGAAAGTCATGGTACCGGTCCATGGCGAGATGCGCCATCTGATGGAACATGCCCGGTTCGCCCTGTCGCAGGGCATCGGTCAAACGCTGGTCCAGACCAACGGCGATATCGTGCGTCTGGCACCGGGCAATCCGACCAAGGTCGGGCAGGCGGCCGTTGGGCGACTTGCGCTGGACGGCGACGTCATTCTGCCGGCGGACGGCACGACGATCAACGAACGGCGCAAGCTGGCGGCGTTTGGCCATATGTCGGTAGCGGTCGCGATCGACCGGCGCGGGCAGTTGATCGGTCAGCCGCAGATCCGGGTGCAGGGCGTGCCGGTCGAGGAAGACCGCGAACCCTTTCTTGAGGAAGCGGTCGATGCGGCGGCCGAGACGGTCGCGGCCAAGGGGCGTGAGCGGTCCAAGCTGCCCGAGGCGATCCGCCTTGCGGTCCGCCGCGTCGCGACGCGCTGGACCGGCAAGAAGCCGGTCGTCGACGTGCTGATCATTCCGGCCTGACGAGCGGCGCATGACCTGGCAATCGGCGCTCGCCATCTACCTGCTGTTCTGGGTGCTGGCGATGTTTCTGGTGTTGCCGTTCGGGGTTCGCACGACGCATGAAGCGGGCGAACCCCCGGTGCCGGGACAGGCCGACAGCGCACCATCTGGGTTCCGCTTCGGGCAGATGGCTTGGCGGACGACGTTGGTATCCGGGGTCTTGTTTGGCGGGTTCTACCTCAACTACGTTTATGGTTGGGTGACCGCCGACATGCTGAATTTCTATAATTAAGGCGTTTTCCGATCAGGCCGCATCATCAGTGCGGTGAGAATTTCAGCGCGTGGCAAGGTGTCGGGAACGCGCTACCGAGCATCGTAAGCCACGAAGAACGCCGCCACGGACATGAAATCGGCCCGCCGCGGCAGCCTGCCGCGCACGGCAGATCGCCCAGCCGGTCGGCGTCCTTGCCTGCCCCGCGCGACGGTCCCACCACTGTCGTTCCCTGCGCACCACCGCCTTCGCCAGAACGCGCCATAGTTACGATCATTTCGAGTAGCGTCGGCTTTCCCGAACCATTCTCCCCGATCAGGATGCAGACCGACTTTTCGAACTTCAGATCGAAATCACGGCCGAACACGTTCGGCAGCGAGAAGTAGTAGGCAGTCTGGTCGCGTGTCGCCAACGTATCGTCGGCAGCCAGAAATGCTTCGAAAAGGGCGGGGTAAGCGAGTTCGTTCCCGTTTGGCGTACAACGACCTCCCCGGCAAACCCCACTAGAGTCGGATGACATCAAGCTGACCCATATCCGGAGTTGATGAGGTAGTTGCGGCATTCTGCGGCGGAGAAGGCATCGAGAAGCGTGCCGACGCGTCTGCATGTTGCCTCGTGGGATCGCTCGGTGGCCTTGCGCATGAGGTGCTTGAGCTTGGCGAAAACCTGCTCGATGGGGTTCGGGTCCGGGCTGTAGGGCGGCAGGTACAGCAGCCTGGCACCGACCGCACGGATGGCGTTGCGGATAGCGGGTTTCTTGTGGCTGGAGAGGTTGTCCATGATGACGACGTCGCCGGGCGACAGCGTCGGCACGAGGCACTGCTCGATATAGTCGATGAAGCTTTGCGCGTTGACCGGCTGGTCCAGCACGCACGGCGCGTCGATCCGGTCGTAGCGCAGCGCGGCCAGGAATGTCATCGTGCGCCAGTGGCCGTAGGGCGCCTTGGCATGGAGCCGCTGGCCGACCGGTGCCCAACCGCGCAAGGGGGCCATGTTCGTCTTGACCCACGTCTCATCGATGAAGACGAGACGCACCGGATCAAGCCGGCCCTGGTATTTCTTCCATTGCGCCCGACGCCGGGCGATCGCGGGACGGAGCTGCTCGGCGGGCAGCACGCTTTTTTTTGAAGCTCAGCCCCTCGACATGGGCGAACCGCCAGACCTGAACATAGTCGACCTTCACGCCGCGGCCTCCCAACTCCGCTACCAGTCCACGCAAGGTGAAGTCGCGGGTCATCCGCTCCAGCAGCCAGTCACGTGTCGCGCCGGACAGGATGTTGGATCGGCGACCACCCATCCGGCTCGGCGCGGCGCTGCCCGTATCGCGAAAGCGCCGCACCCATTTGATCGCCGAACTCGGCGCCACCCCGAAGCGTGAAGCGGCCGCGTGACACGACATGCCATCAGCGGTTACCGCCCTGACCACCCGGTCCCGCAGGTCCATCGAATATGGCTTTGACATGCTGGCTGGCCTCCTTCGCCAGCCGGCACAGTGAATCAGATCGCAAGCCCAACGGGAATCCCTAGCGATTCAGATCTACGTCATCATGCTCTAGTTGCGCAACCGCTCGATCGCCTGCGCCAGCACCACGTACAGCTTGCCCATATCGGACGACAGCAAGGTCACGCCCATTGGCGATCCGTCCCGCAAGCCGAGGATCTGACGCAGCATCGCCTCGAAATCGTGAATGTAGCGGTTCACCTGATCGCGGAAGCCGGGATCGGCATCGTACAAGGCGGCAATCTCGCGGGCCTGCGTCCCGTCGACCAGCCGCACCGCGCGCCGGGTAAAGACGCCGCGATCACCCTTCAGATAAGCGGCCCATGCCGTATCGGACACATCGGTCGACAGCGAACGGGCGATGTCGATCGCGGCGGAGTTCATCGCCTCGATCAGCAAGGACACGCGGCGCGAGAACTGATCGCTGTCGGCGGCTTCGTGTTCGGCGCGGGCCATGGCCATGCGTTCGTCAAGTTGTTTACTGGTGTCGGCGATGTCGAGCATCTGCCGTGACAGCCGCTCCGAAGCCTCGATCGCCGAGGCAACGGCGTGATTGGCGATGGCGGACAATTCGGCGACCTGCCCCGTCACCGCGCTGTCGACCGCGTTGGCGAGCGCACGCGCGCCGCGTGCCTCGAGATCGCGGGCGGCATCGGGCAGGACCTTCGCCAGCGTCTCGCGGGTCTGTTCGCTCGCCGCTTCGGCGGTATCGCGGATGCGGAGCATCGCTTCGGTCAGGCGCGGCGCGGAGTCTTCGGCGAAATGGATCGTCGTCGCGATGGTCTCGTCGACGATAGTGCGGACATTCTCGATCCGGTCGGCACCACGGTCGAGCGTGTCGAGCAGCGATTGCTGCACCGTCGACAACGTGTCCCGTTGCATTGCCACGACCCCCGCAATCGCCTCGATCGCGTCATGCGTGCTCTCGGCAGCGGTGACCAGCGCGAGCAGTTCGGGCTTGGACTGGGCGACGACGGCGCGACTGGCGGCGATGCGGCTGTCGAGCCGGTCGAGCGCGCCCGGCAGCGTTTCGTCCATTTCGCGCGCCGCCGCGTCGAGCGCGGTCAAGACTTCCTCGGCACTGGCGATCACGCGGCGGGCGGTACCGTCGCCATTGGCCAATGCGTCGGCCAGGGCATCGGCCACCTGCGTCAAGGCAGCGACCGATCCGGCCACCGCCTGGGTCCGTTCGACCCCCGTCACCCGCAAGCGTTCGAAGCGATCGTCGACCCCGGCCAGTCCGTCGTTCAGCAGGGTCAACAGCGCCTCACCATCGCGACGCCGATCGTCGAGCCGTTCGGCCAGCATGTGGATCGCGGCATCGATCCTGGCGACGCGATCGGCGAGTTGCTCGGCACCCTCGCGTCCGGCGCGTTCGATCGCCGATCCATTCGCCTCGATCATCGCGATCGTCGCATCGCCCTGCGCGGTGATCGCCTTGCGCGATTCGTCGATCGCGGCGGCAGCGCGTTCGAGCACCGCGTCGATCGCTTCGGACATGGTGGCGATGACCGATTCGAGGCGGACGCCGGCACTCTCGCTGGTTGCTTCCATCCGGTTCATATGCGCCGCCAACCGCTGCGCCGCGCCCCCGGCCAGCTGATCGGCCTCGCGCGAGCGTTGCGCGACGACGACCAGTTGCGCGTCGAGCGCGGCGACCCGTTCGCTGGCCGACAGGCCGGTCGCCTCGACGAGCGCGGCCATTTCCGCTGCTTCGGCACGGGCGCGGGGCAGGGAGGACAGCACGGTCGCCAGCCGTTGTTGCGTGGCATCGGCCACCCGATCGAGCCGGCCGGCAGTCGTGCCGATCGCCTCGACCTGTTCGCCCATCCCGGCGCTGACGCCGCGCAGCCGGTCGGTCGCGCTGTCGCCCAGCGTCAGCAGCGATTGCGTCTGTTCGGCCAGTTCCCTGCGCGATTCCGACAGCGTGTGTCGAACCCTGGCAACGACCGCCTCCAGTGCCTGTGCCTCGGCCCGCATCGCCTGCGCAGTGGCGGCGAACCGCCGTGCCTCCGCCCGGCTGTTCCGACGAAGCAGCAGCCAGCCGACGCCGAGCAGCATCGGCGGCACGCACAGGGCGGCAATGAACGATATCAGCCCGATCGGCCCCAGCGCCGGCAGCGACGGCGCGCTCCATGCCAGCATCCCGCCCGCCCAGCCGAGCACGGCAACGCCGGCAAGCGTCGGTGCGATCCAGTTGCGCCCGATCGGTTCGGGTTCGGGGACCGCCTCTGCCAGCCAGTGTTGCGCCTCGTCCTGCGCGACCTGTTCGCCATCGGAATGCTGGTGGTGCTGTTGCAGCTCCGTGATCGAACCCCCATTCATGACGTACCGTCTACCATGGTCGTCATCCGAACGACAGAGCGGTCGAACCGACGTAGCTGTAACATTTTCTTAACCTTTTGGGGCGTATTCTTCAGCCATGGTCTATGATCCCGGAGCAATCGATGCGGCGCTGGCGGCGGCGTTGGGCGACGAACCCCAACTGATCGCCGAGCTGCGCCGTGCCTTCACCGAAAGCGCGAAAAAGGCGCTCAGCGCACTCGATGCCGCCGATGCCGAAGGGTGGCAGCCCGCGGCATTCCGGCTGAAGGGATTGGCGGCCAGCTTCGGCGCGGTCGACCTGATGGGACTGTCTACGGCGGCTGCGGCGGCTCCGGCCGGCGACACGGCCGTGCTGGCGAAGCTGCATGAGGCGATCGACGACCTCTAGGCGGTGTCTGCATTTGCAGGATTCCCATTCGGGTTGAGTTCTGATTCAAGGCTGGCGAAGGAGCCGAGCCTTGAGCAGACGCACGCTGACGGATGAGCAATGGGAGCGGATTGCTGGTTATCTCCCGGGGCGCGAGGGGACAC